>CAWARV010000003.1:0-855768 GCA_963784625.1 uncultured Actinomycetota bacterium | reverse complement strand
GCATCGGCTCGCTGACCTCGCGGGCGCGCATCGCCTTGAGCGCCAGCGTGTCGGAGTTGTACCACTGGAACCAGGCGATGCCGAGCCCGGCGATCCCGATGATCACCGCGTACGCCGGGAAGGCGTACATCAGCCCGACGATCAGCGCGACGAACAGCCCGCCGAGCAGGAACAGGACCAGGGTCATCCGCGCGGTGAGACCGCGGTCGTTGATGAAGCGGGTGGCAGCCATACCCGGGATCAGCCCGTCGTCGCCGAGCAGCTCCCGCACCTCCTCGAGCGTCGCGTCGGACGGGGGCAGGATCAGGTCGGAGTCGTGCAGGTACTCGTCGGGGAGGGCGCGGCCAGCTCGCGCACGGCGGCGAGCAGCCGTCCAGGCTGGCCGGCGAACGTCACGGTGTCCCCCGACTCGACGGACCGCTCCACTGCCGAGTCGAGGGCGTTGAGCCGGTCCAGACCGCCGTCCTCGACCTCCCACTGGCCCTCGTTGAGGATGCGCACGATCATGCTTTGTCCTCCTCCGCTCGGGACTCGCTGACAGGTGCCGCCTCGACCTGCGCCGGTGACGAGGCGTCGGCGCCCCCCGAGCGCCTGTGGGGCGCTGCCGGCCTTCAGCGCGGCCAGCTCGGACTCGACGTCGGACTGCGAGGACATCGCGTCCAGCTCGCGCGAGATGTCGTCGCCGCGGTTCATGGAGCTGGCGTCGTCGAGCGCGCCCGAGGCGATCAGCTCGTCGATGGCTCCGGCCCGCGCCTGCATCTGGGCGGTCTTGTCCTCGGCGCGCTGGACCGCCATCCCGACGTCGCCCATCTCCTCGGAGATCCCGGAGAACGCCTCGTTGATGCGGGTCTGCGCCTCGGCCGCGGTGTACTGCGCCTTGATGGTCTCCTTCTGGGTGCGGAAGGACTCCACCTTGGCCTGCAGCCGCTGCGAGGCGAGGGTCAGCTTCTCCTCCTCGCCCTGGAGCTGGGCCCGCTGCTGCTCGAGGTTCGCCAGCTGGCCGCCGAGCGCCGACTTGCGGGTCAGCGCCTCCCGGGCCAGGTCCTCGCGGCCCATCGACAGCGCCTTCTGGGCCTGCTGGGTGAGCTTGTCCGCCTGCTGCTCCAGCTGGCCGACCTGGAGCTCCACGCGCTTGCGGCTGGTGGCCACGTCGGCCACGCCGCGTCGTACCTTGGTGAGCAGCTCCAGCTGGCGCTTGTAGCTGTAGTCGAGCGTCTCCCGCGGGTCCTCGGCGCGGTCGAGCGCCTTGTCTGCCTTGGCCCGGAAGATCAGGCTCATGCGCTTCATGAGACTCATGGAGAGCGGGCCCCCTTTTCTTTGCTCGGTGATGCGGCGGGTGGACTCTCCACCCTACGGGCCAACGGACGGCCGGAGTAGGAGGTTCCCGGTCTGCTCCCCGGTCCCGACCCGGTTATCGTGGGCACACACCGATGCCAGGTGCGCGTGACCACCACGTCTGCTCCCCGAGGAAGTCAGCCCGTTGTTCCGTCGCAGCAAGACCGCCCCCGCCGCACCCGCCACGACCCGGCAAGGAGGGCGGCAAGGGCCGCCCGACCCCGAGCCGCAAGGAGGCCAGGCCGCCGCCCGGGCGCGCGCCGGGGCCCCGCAGGACAAGAAGGCCGCGGCCAAGCTGTGCGCGGCAGCGCCGCACCGAGAACAACGCACGGGCCCGGGAGGGGATGCGGACCGGCGACGAGCGCTACCTGCCGGCGCGGGACAAGGGCCCGGTGCGCCGCTTCGTCCGCGACTGGGTCGACTCGCGGCTCTGCATGGCCGAGCTCCTGCTGCCGCTGCTGGTCGTGATCATGATCGGCCAGGCGGTCTCCCGCTCGCTGGCCAACGGGCTGTGGAGCGCCACCATCCTGCTGGTCGCGCTCGACACCGCTGCTCGTGGTGTTCCGGCTCAAGCGTCGAGCTGCGCCGCCGGTTCCCGGACCAGAGCACCAAGGGCGCCGTCGGCTACGGCATGCTGCGCTCCCTCCAGCTGCGCTGGATCCGGCTGCCCAAGCGCCAGGTCAAGCTCGGCGAGAAGCTCCCCGAGCGGTACTGACCCCCTCCCGCTGCAACTGAACTGGTCCTGGCCCGGCCCGCCGACCGCCCTGCCGAGGTTTCGGTGGCGGGTCTAGGGTCGGCGGCATGGAGATTCGCAACCTTGGCAAGAGTGGCCTGAAGGTCTCGGCCATCGCCTACGGCAACTGGCTGACGCACGGCTCACAGGTCGAGGAGGACGCCGCGCTCGCGTGCGTGCGGCAGGCCCTGGACGAGGGCATCACGACCTTCGACACCGCCGACGTCTACGCCAACACCAAGGCCGAGACGGTGCTCGGCAAGGCCCTGAAGGGCGAGCGGCGGGAGAGCCTGGAGATCTTCACCAAGGTCTACTGGCCGACGGGCCCGGGCAAGCACAACGACCACGGCCTCTCCCGCAAGCACATCATGGAGTCGATCGACGGCTCCCTGGAGCGGCTCGGCACCGACCACGTCGACCTCTACCAGGCGCACCGCTACGACTACGAGACGCCGCTCGAGGAGACGATGTCCGCGTTCGCCGACGTCGTGCACGCCGGCAAGGCGCACTACATCGGCGTCTCGGAGTGGCGGGCCGAGGAGATCCGGGCGGCGCACGAGCTCGCGCGCGAGCTCCGGATCCCGCTGGTCTCGAACCAGCCGCAGTACAACATGCTCTGGCGGGTCATCGAGCCCGAGGTGGTCCCCACCTGCGAGGAGCTCGGCATGGGCCAGATCGTCTGGTCGCCGATCGCGCAGGGGGCGCTCACCGGCAAGTACAAGCCGGGTCAGGAGCACCCGGCGGGCTCACGCGCCACGGACGCCAAGGGCGGTGCGGACATGATCTCGCGCTGGCTCAACGACGACGTGCTCGAGCGGGTCCAGCGGCTCCAGCCGATCGCCGACGAGGCCGGCCTGTCGCTGGCGCAGCTCGCGGTCGCCTGGGTGCTGCAGAACGACAACGTCTCGGCCGCCATCATCGGCGCCTCCCGTCCCGAGCAGGTCACCGAGAACGTGAAGGCGGCCGGTGTGACGCTGGACGCCGACGCGCTCAAGAAGATCGACGAGGTCCTCGACGGAGTCGTGGAGAGCGACCCGGCGAAGACGCAGTCACCGAAGACCCGCGACTTCGGCTGAGCGACCGACCCGGCCCCGGGTCACGGGGCCGGGTGCAGGCCCATCGCCGCGTACACCAGGCGGTCGGCCTCGAACAGGCTGACCTGGTCGACGCCCTCGTCGAGCAGGTCCTGCCAGGTCTCGCCGATCCAGGACTCGGCGTCGCTCTGCGACGAGAAGGCACCGGCCGTCGCGGCGGTGCCGCCGGCGGGCCCCTGGACCTCGGTGCCCGCGCGGTCCTCGAAGCGCCACCGCCAGCTGGCGACCGGCGCGGACTCGGCACCGCCGAAGGACGAGGAGGGCTCGAGGGAGTTCGTCATGCGGCGAGCCTAGCCGCCGGAGCAGCTGGACACCGGGCACCGCCGCTTTGACGCCCTCGGGTGGGCGTGGAAAAGTCTGCCGTACTGCCCTGCTCGGGGAAGCCGGTGCGAATCCGGCGCTGACCCGCAGCCGTGGGCCGGGTGAGGCCTCTCGAGGTCGCACCCGGCGAGCCGGAACACCGAGCGGGCAGCGGCTCCACATCATCCGTCGAGGTCTACGGGACGGAGCCGGATCGGCTTCCGGAGACGGGGCAGTGGTCCGGCGCTCGTCACTGCACCGCCGCCACGAAAGGGCCCTGATGCCCAGCACTGCCACGACCCGCTCCCACCACCGCTCCCACCACCGGGCCGGTGACGCGCTGCTCCCCCTTCTGCTGACCGGCCTGCTGACCGGCCTGCTGACCGGGCTGGCGATGCTGCTCGGCGTCGGTGCGGCCAACGCCGCCGACGGCTACAAGTACTGGAACTACTTCCACGTCGAGAGCGGGAAGTACGCCTTCGCCCAGACCGGCCCCGCCGACTACGCGCCGAAGGACGGCACCGTCGAGGCGTGGCGCTACGGCCTGTCCTCGGCCGCGGACGGCCTGCAGCCCCGGACCGATGCGACGACCTACACCGCCGACCAGATCTGCGCCGACGCCGAGGCTGCCTCGGGCCAGAAGAAGGTGGGGGTGCTCATCGACTACGGCACCGCCGCGGCCGCTTCGGACGGCCAGACGCCGCCCGCTCCCCGGGCCGCTTGCGCCGTCGTCCCGGAGGGCGCCAACGGCCAGCAGGTGCTGGACGCCGTCGCCGACCTGCGGGTCGACAAGGGAGTGGTCTGCGGGGTCGACGGCTACCCGGTCTCGACCTGCTCGGTGACCGTCAAGAACCCGCCCGCGGACACCGCCGAGCAGGACGTGTCGTTCGCGCTCCCGGCCGCGGCGAGCGGGGCTGCCTCCCCGAGCGGCGACCAGGGTGCCTCCCCGGCGACCGACGGCGGCGGCATCGCCTGGCCGCTGGTCGGCGTGCTGGCCGCGGTTGTGGTGATCGGCGGGGGCGCTCTCGCACTCGGCCGCCGCCACCGGCGCTCCTGACCGGCCGCCCGATGCGCCCCCAGCACCTGCTCACCTTCCCCCGGAGCCTGCATCCGGGGGCCTGGTGGCTGTGGGCGATCATGATGGCCGCTGCCGCCAGCCGGACCCAGAACCCGGTGCCGCTGCTGCTGATCCTGGTCGTGACCGGCTTCGTGGTGGCCGCCCGACGCAGCAACGCCCCCTGGGCGCGCTCGTACGTGGCGTTCCTCAAGCTGTCGCTGCTGGTGATCGTGGTGCGGATCGCCTTCCAGGCGCTGCTGTCCTCCGGGGCGCAGGGACCGACGGTGCTGTTCACGCTGCCGTCGCTGCCGCTGCCGTCGGGCAGCGGGCTCAAGCTGGGGGGCGTCGTCAGCCTGGAGGCGGTGCTGCGCGCCCTGTACGAGGGGCTCCAGCTGGCGACCATCCTGTGCTGCGTCGGGGCCGCGAACGCCCTGGGCAGCGCCAGGCGGCTGCTGCGCTACGTCCCCGGCGCGCTCTACGAGATCGGCGTCGCGTGCGTGATCGCGCTGACCTTCGCCCCCCAGCTGGTCACCGACGCCGCGCGGGTGCGGGCCGCGTACCGGCTGCGCGGGCGCAGCGGGTCGGGGCTGCGCAGCCTCGCGCGCCTCGCGATGCCGGTCCTGGAGGGGGCCCTGGAGCGCTCGGTGGACCTGGCGGCCGCGATGGACGCCCGCGGCTACGGGCGGACGACGGACACCGGCCGGGTCTCCCGCCGGGTCACCGGGCTGCTGGTCTTCGGAGGGCTGCTCGGCGTCTGCGTCGGTGTCTACGGCCTGCTGGACGCCACCGCCTCGGGCTGGCTGGGCACCCCGATGCTGCTGGCCGGCCTGGCGGTCGCGGCGACCGGCCTGCACGTCGGCGGCCGCCGGACCGGTCGAACCCGGTACCGCCCGGACCCCTGGGCGCTGCCCGAGTGGCTGGTCACCGGCTCGGGGGTGGTCGCCGCGACGGCGGTCTTCGTGGACGTGCGCCTGTCCCCCGCCCAGTTCTTCCTGGCCAGCGCCACCGACGTGCCGGCCGTGCCGCTGCTGGCCTGCGCCGGCCTGCTGGTCGGGCTGCTCCCGGCGGTGCTCGCCCCGCCGCTGCCGGCGGCGTCGGCCCCGTCGCGGCCGGTGGCCCCCAGCCCGGTCGAGGTGGCCGCATGATCGAGCTGGAGCAGGTCGGGGTGACCTTCGCCGACGAGGACGCCCCGGTGCTGTCCGGGGTGGACCTGAGCATCCCCGAGGGCGAGCTCGTCCTGGTGGTGGGTCGGACCGGGTCCGGCAAGACCACGCTGCTGCGGGTCCTCAACGGCCTGGTCCCGCACTTCTCCGGCGGGACCCTGCACGGCCGGGTCCGGGTCGACGGGCGCGACACCCGCACCCACCGGCCCCGGGACCTCGCCGACGTCGTCGGGTACGTCGGCCAGGACCCGCTCGCCGGGTTCGTCACCGACACCGTCGAGGACGAGCTCGCCTACGGGATGGAGTCCCTCGGGCTGTCCGCCGAGGTGATGCGCAAGCGCGTCGAGGAGACCCTGGACCTGCTGGGGCTCGCCGAGGTGCGGCACCGGGCGGTGGCCGACCTCTCCGGCGGCCAGCAGCAGCGGGCCGCGATCGGCTCGGTCCTGACCACGCACCCCCGGCTCCTGGTCCTCGACGAGCCGACCTCCGCGCTGGACCCGCTGGCCGCCGAGGAGGTGCTCTCCACCCTGCAACGGCTGGTGCACGACCTGGGCCTGACCGTGGTCCTCGCCGAGCACCGTCTCGAGCGGGTGGTGCAGTACGCCGACCGGGTGGTGCTCGTGCCCGGGGGCGGCCGGCCGGTGGTGCACGGCACCCCGGGGCAGGTGCTGCGGGACTCTCCGGTCGCGCCCCCGGTGGTCGAGCTCGGCCGGGTCGCCGGCTGGGACCCGCTGCCGCTCTCGGTCCGCGACGCCCGTCGCCTCGCGGGACCGCTGCGGGACCGGCTCGCCGACGTCGAGCCACCGGCGCGACGTACGGCGTCGGGGGCGCTGGTCGCCGGCACCCGGGACCTGGTCGTCTCCTACGGCCGCGTGCCCGCCCTGCACGGCGTCTCCACCCGGCTGGAGGCCGGACAGGTGGTCGCGCTGATGGGCCGCAACGGAGCCGGCAAGTCGACCCTCCTCAAGGCACTGGTCGGGATGCGCCGCGCGACCGGCGGGACAGTCGAGGTGGACGGGCTCGACCCGGCCGACCTGCGGCCCGCGGCGCTGCTGCGGCACGTCGGGCATGGTGCCGCAGGTGCCCGGTGACCTGCTCTACGCGTCGTCGGTCGGCGCCGAGTGCGAGCAGGCCGACCGGGACGCGCGGGTGCCGGGCGGCACCACCCTCGGACTGTTCGGCCGGCTCTCCCCCGGCGTGCCGCTGGAGCGGCACCCTCGCGACCTCTCCGAGGGACAGCGGCTCACCCTCGCGCTGGCCATCGTGCTCGCGGCCCGGCCCCCGCTGCTGCTCCTCGACGAGCCCACCCGCGGTCTGGACTACACCGCCAAGCACCGGCTGGTGGAGATCCTGCGGGACCTGGCCGCCGACGGCCACGCGGTGCTGCTGGCCACCCACGACGTCGAGCTGGTCGCCGAGGTGGCCGGCCGGGTGCTGGTCATCGCCGACGGCGAGCTGGTCGCGGACGGCCCGACCGTCGAGGTGGTGGTGTCCTCGCCCGCGTTCGCGCCGCAGGTGGCCAAGGTGCTCGCCCCGCAGGGCTGGCTCACCCCGACCGAGGTGGCGGTCGCGCTGGCGGCCACCCGGGCGGTGACCCCGTGAGCGGCGGTGTCGTCCGCTCCCGCGCGGTGGTGCCGGTGCGGCTCCGCTCCGGTCTCGCGCTGACCGCGTCCTTCGCCGTGGGCATCGTCGCGTTCGGCTGGCCCTTCCTCACCCAGCCCGGGTCGGCACTGGACAGCCTCGCACTCGGGCGACGCCCCGATGGTGTTCGTGCTGGTCCTGCCGCTGCTCGCCGCCGTGGTGCTCGCCGAGCTCACCGCCGGTGGCATGGACGCCAAGGCGGTGGCGATGCTGGGCATGCTGTCCGCGGTCGGCGGCGCGCTGCGGGCGCTGGGCCCGGGCACCGCCGGGCTCGAGCCGAGCTTCGCCGTGATCATCCTGGGCGGGCGGGTCTTCGGCCGCGGCTTCGGGTTCGTGCTCGGCGCGATCACGCTGTTCACCGGCGCGCTGATCACCGGCGGGGTGGGGCCCTGGCTGCCGTTCCAGATGATCGCGGCCGGCTGGGTCGGCTTCTTCGCCGGGTGCCTGCCCCCGGCCCGGGGCCGCCCGGAGATCGCCTGGCTGACGGCGTACGCCGTGCTGGTCGGGCTGGCCTTCGGGATGGTGATGAACCTGTGGTTCTGGCCGTTCGGCGCCTACGGGCCGGAGACGTCGTTCGTCGCCGGTGACGCGTTCGCCGCGAACCTCTCGCGCTACCTGCTCTTCTACCTGACCACGTCGCTGCCGTGGGACCTCGGCCGCTCCGTCCTGTCCGGGCTGGTGCTGCTGCTGGCCGGCACCGCGCTGCTGCGGGCCCTGCGCCGGGCGTCGCGCCGGGCCGCCTTCGACGCGGTCGCGGTGTTCACGAGGGCGGAGTGAACCTCACCCTGCTCGGCAGCGGCTCCGCCGACGGCTGGCCCAACCCGCACTGCGGCTGCTCGTCGTGCGGACAGCTCCGTCGCACCGGCGCGCTGCGCTCGCAGACCGCCGCGCTGCTCGACGGGACGCTGCTGCTCGACTGCGGTCCGGAGGCCCCGCACGCCGCGCAGCGTGCCGGGCTGGACCTCACCGGGCTGCGGCACGTGCTGCTGACCCACGCGCACCCGGACCACTGCGCGCCCGCCTTCCTGCTGTTCCGGTCGTGGGTGGTCGACGACCAGCGGGCGCCGCTGGACGTGGTCGGTCCCGCCGAGGTGGTCGCCCAGGCCCGGATGTGGGTCGCCCCTGACTCCCCGGTCCGGTTCCGCACCGTCGCGGCCGGGGACCGGCTCCGGGTCGGGGACCACGACGTGCGAGTGCTCGCCGCGCGGCACGGCACCGAGGGGTCGTGCGTGCTGTACGACGTGGCCGGTCCGAGCGGCCGGCTGCTCTACGCCACCGACACCGGTCCGCTGCCGCAGGCGACCGTGGCCGCGACCCGTGACGCGTCGTACGACGTGGTGCTGCTCGAGGAGACGTTCGGTGACCTGACCACCCACGGCACCGACCACCTCGACCTGGTGACCTTCCCCGAGCAGCTGCGCAGGCTGCGCGAGGTCGGCGCGGTCACCGGACGCACGGACGTGGTCGCCGTCCACCTCTCGCACCACAACCCGCCGTCCGCCGAGCTGGGCCGCCGGCTGGCCGACTGGGGCGCGCGCGTCGTCGACGACGGCACCGCCCTGGACGCGCCGCCCCGTCCCGCCCGCGCCGCTGCGCACGCTGGTGCTCGGCGGCGCCCGGTCCGGGAAGTCCCGCGAGGCCGAGCGGCTGCTGGCGGACCGCAGCGACGTCAGCTACGTCGCCACCGCGTACCCAGCCGACCACGACTCCGAGTGGACCGCGCGGGTGCGGGCGCACCGCGACCGGCGCCCCCCGCACTGGGGCACCCTCGAGACCTTCGAGCTGCTCCCGCTGCTGGCCGGCACCGGCGGACCGCTGCTGCTCGACTGCCTGACCCTGTGGCTGACCCGGGTGATGGACCGGCACGGCGCCTGGGACGACGAGACGTGGGCCCTGACCGGGCAGGAAGCGGTCGGTGCGGAGCTCGACGCCCTGGTCGCCGCCTGGCGCACGACCACCAGACGGGTGGTGGCCGTCAGCAACGAGGTCGGCCAGGGCGTGGTGCCGGGGACGCCGGCGGGCCGTCGGTTCCGGGACGTCTTGGGTCACCTGAACGCCCGCCTGGCCGCGGAGAGCGAGGACGTCCGGTGGGTCGTCGCGGGCCGGGTGCTGCCGCTGTGAGGGACGCGCTGCGCCTGGCGCTCGGGACGCTCACCGTGTTCCGGGTGCCGCCGCCCCGGCAGGTCGGGGGGCGGACCGCGGGCCGGGCGATGCTGCTCGCCCCGGCGGTCGGCCTGCTCCTGGGTGTGCCGGTCGCGCTCGCGCTGTGGCTGCTCGGCCGCGGCTCCCCGGCGCCGCTGCTCGACGCGGTGCTCGCGGTGGCGGCCCTGGCGCTGCTCACTCGAGGGCTGCATCTCGACGGGCTCGCGGACACCGCCGACGGGCTCGGCTCCGGCCGGCCGGCACACGGACGCTCTCGCGGTGATGCGCCGCGGGGACGTCGGCCCGTTCGGCGTGGCCACGGTGGTGCTGGTGCTGCTGGTGCAGGTCGCGGCCCTGCAGACGCTGGTCGCCCGCGGCCAGGGAGCCGCGGGGCTGCTGGTCGCGCTGACCGTCAGCCGCCTGACCCTGCCGCTGCTCTGCGCGCGCGGAGTCCCGTCGGCCCGGGCCGACGGGCTGGGCAGCACGGTCGCCGGCTCGGTCCCCCGTGGACGGCTGCTCGCGGTCGCCGGGGCCGTCACCCTGGTGGCCTGGGCGCTGCTCGGGTGGCAGCGCGGGCCGGGCGCCGGCCTGGTCGTCTCGCTCTGTGCCGTGCTGCTGCCGCTGGCGGTGGCCGCCGGGCTCGCCCGCCGCTGCGTACGACGGCTCGGGGGCGTCACCGGTGACGTCCTCGGGGCGGGTGTCGAGCTCTCGCTCGCGGTGTGCCTGGTCGTGCTCGCGATCCTCTGACCGCCCGGTCTCAGTCCCCGCGGACTCCCGCCTCGACGAACGGCGGACGGGTCACGGTGAACCCCTGCGGTCGCCCGCGTACGTCGACCGCCACCTCGTCGCCGTCCCGGACGTCCGCGGCGAGCAGCGCCAGCGCGACCCCGACGCGCCGGGTCGGGGAGAACGTCCCCGAGGTCACCTCCCCCACGGGCCGGCCGTCCGCGACCACCTGCATGCCCGGACGCGGGATGCCGCGACCGGTGGCGACCAGGCCGCGGAGCACCCGGACCGGGCCACGCTGCTTCTCGGCGCTCAGCCTCGCCTTGCCCCAGAACGCGTCCTTGGACCAGCCGACCGCCCAGCCGAGCCGGGCCTGCACCGGGGTGACCGTCGAGGCTGATGTCCTGCCCGTGCAGGGGGTAGCCCATCTCGGTGCGCAGGGTGTCGCGGGCCCCGAGCCCGCACGGCAGCATCCCCAGCGGCTCGCCCGCGCGGAGCAGGGCGTCCCACAGCGCGCACGGCCAGCACGTTCTCGCAGACCATCTCGTAGCCCCGCTCCCCGGTGTAGCCGGTCCGGCAGACCACCACGTCCGCGCCCTCGAAGGCGGCCTCGACGAAGGACATGTAGTCGTGCCCGGCCGGCAGCCCGACCGCCGGCGAGCACCTCGTCGGACCCGCGGACCCTGGACGGCGAGCACCGCGTGGGTCCGTGTGGTGGTCGACCACCTCGACCGTGCCGGGAGCCTGCGCGGCGAGCCGGCGACGACCTCGGAGGTGTTGGCGGCGTTCGGGACCAGGAAGACGTGGTCGTCGCCGTGCAGGTAGGCGATCAGGTCGTCCACCACGCCGCCGGTCGCGTCGTCGCAGCACAGCGTGTACTGCGCCTGGCCCGGGGTGATCCGGCCCAGGTCGTTGCTGAGCGTGGCGTTGACGAGCGCCGCCGCGCCGGGTCCCAGGACGGCCGCCTTGCCGAGGTGGCTGACGTCGAAGATCCCGACCGCCTCCCGCACCGCCGTGTGCTCCTTGACCACCCCGGAGCCGGCGTACTCCAGCGGCATCGACCAGCCGCCGAACGGGGCGAGCTTGGCGCCGAGGGCCAGGTGCCGCTCGTGCAGGGGCGAGGTCAGTGAGTCCGGGCCGTTGCCGTGCTGGTCGTCGACTGGGGCGTCCATGGCGCCGAACCTACCGCAGCGGCCGGCGCCGCGGACGCGGGCTACAGTTCGTCACTGACCGAGCCGCAGGTCCGCGGCGACGCCTGACACGAGGAGCAAGGTGACCAGCTACACGCTGCGCAAGGGTGCCGCCGACAAGACCCGCGCCGACGTGGTCGCGATCGGTGTGGTCCGGACCCCGAAGGGCCTGGAGGCCGCTCCCGGCGGCGAGAGCGTCGCTGCCGCCTACGGCCGGCGGTTGGCGCCGCTGCTCTCGACGCTCGGGTTCACCGGCCGGGTCGACGAGGTCGCCAAGGTCCCCACCGGCGGCGTGCTGAAGTCGCCGATGCTGGTCCTGGTGGGCATGGGCGAGGCGGGCGACCTCGACGCCGCGGCCTGCCGACGCGCCGCCGGCCTGGCTCTGCGCACCGTGTCCAACGCGGCCTCGGTGGCGCTGGCGCTGCCCGCCCGGGACGAGCACCAGGTGCGGGCGGTGGTCGAGGGCGGGCTGCTCGGCGGCTACGCCTTCTCCGCCTACAAGACCGCCCCTGCCCCGGACGGCCCCGGTGAGGTGGTGGTGCTCACCGACACCGCACGGACCAAGGCCTCGCAGCACGCCCTCGAGGTCGCCGCCGCCGTCAGCGAGGCCACGGCGCTGGCCCGCGACTGGGTGAACACCCCCGCCGGTGACCTCACCCCCGCGCTCTTCGCGGACGCCGTGGTCCGCGAGCACCGCACCCGCAAGGCCGGCCGGGTCAAGGTCAGCGTGACCGACGAGGCGCAGCTGCGCGCCCGCGGCTTCGGCGGCATCGTCGGCGTCGGCCAGGGGTCGGCCAACCCGCCGCGGCTGGTCCAGCTCAGCTACACCCCGAAGAACCCGAAGGCGCACCTCGCCCTCGTCGGAAAGGGCATCACCTTCGACTCGGGCGGCCTCTCGATCAAGCCCAGCGGTGCGATGACCACGATGAAGTGCGATATGGCCGGGGCCGCGGCCGTGGTCGCCGCCACCTTCGCGATCGCCGCCCTCGAGCTCCCGGTGCAGGTCACCACGCTGGCGCCGATGGCCGAGAACATGGTCTCCGGCGAGTCCACGCGCCCCGGCGACGTGCTGACCATGTACGGCGGCACCACCGTCGAGGTGCTGAACACCGACGCCGAGGGCCGGCTGGTGCTCGGCGACGCCCTGGTGCTCGCCTCGGAGTCCACGCCGGACCTGATCGTCGACGTGGCCACCCTGACCGGCGCGTGCATGACGGCGCTCGGCGACCGGGTCGCCGGCATCCTCGGCAACGACGACGCCCTGGTCGCGCAGACGGTGGCGGCCGGCGCGAGGGCCGGGGAGATGCTGTGGCCGCTGCCCATCACCGCGGAGATGACGCACAAGGTCCGCACCCAGAGCAAGGTCGCGGACCTCGCCGCAGCACAACACGGACGCCTTCGGCGGGACGCTCTACGCCGCCGCCTTCCTGCAGGAGTTCGTCGGCGAGCACCGCTGGGCGCACCTGGACATCGCCGGGCCCGGCTTCAACACCCGCTCGCCGTACGGCCACGTGCCCAGCGGCGGCACCGGCTTCGCGGTGGCGACGCTGGTCGAGCTCGCCGCCGACCTGGGGGCCTGAGCGCGACCTACAGGCCGGTCTCCTTCTGGCGCTGGTTGTACTCGCGCATCCGGGCCGGGTAGCCGACGACCGCGGCGTCGTACGACGGGACGCTGTGGTCGTTGGCGAACCGGTGCGCCCACTCCACCGACGGCACCCGTCGCCGGGTCCACTCCCCGTCGTGCGCGACCAGGATCATCGTCACGTCGCTGACCGCGGTCCGGGGCTCGACGAACCCCTCGACGCCGCGCCTGGTCGTCGCGAACTCGTGCAGATGCGTCGCGTCGGCCGCGTCCGAGGCGCGGACGGTCGTCGCCGCCCCCGTCCGCCCCGGGCGACGCATCCTGGTGCGGCCGCCCCTGCGGACCCGGTCCATCCAACCCATGGGGACCAGTGTGCCCGGAAGGTCTGAGGTTTCGCTGAACGACCCGGCCGCCCGTTTGAGCCGGGCCCGGGGTGGACACCCGGCGCTGTGGTGCAAGGATGGCTGACCGGCGGACCGGCCGACCTGGCCGGCCGGACACGGGACGCAGGACCGGGAGGCTCGGGTGGCAGACGGCTTCGACGTAGTGGTGCTCGGCGCGGGGAGCGGCGGCTACGCCTGTGCCCTGCGGGCGGCGCAGCTGGGCCTCTCGGTGGCGCTGGTCGAGAAGGGCAAGCTCGGCGGCACCTGCCTGCACTCCGGCTGCATCCCCACCAAGGCGCTGCTGCACGCGGCCGAGGTGGCCGACGCGGCGCGCGACTCGGAGAGGTTCGGCGTGAACGCCACCCTCGAGGGCATCGACATGGGCGGGGTCAACAAGTACAAGGACGGCGTCGTCTCCCGGCTCCACAAGGGCCTCACCGGCCTGGTGCGGTCCCGTGGCATCACCCTCGTCGAGGGTGAGGGACGGCTGGTCGGGCCGCGGACCGTCGAGGTCAACGGCCACCGCTACGAGGGTCGCGCGCTGGTGCTGGCCTCCGGGTCCTACTCCCGCTCGCTGCCCGGCCTGGACGTCGACGGCGACCGGGTGCTCACCTCCGAGCACGCCCTCTCCCTGGACCACGTGCCGGGCTCGGTGGTCGTGCTCGGCGGCGGGGTGATCGGCTGCGAGTTCGCGAGCGTCTGGCGCTCCTTCGGCGCCGACGTGACGATCCTGGAGGCGCTGCCGCGGCTGGTGGCGGCCGAGGACGAGGCGTCCTCGACGGCGCTGCAGCGCGCCTTCACCAAGCGCGGCATCCAGGTGCGGGTCGGCACCCCGTTCGAGTCGGTGGAGACCACCGACGACGGCGTCCGGGTGACGGTCCGCGGCGGCGAGGTCATCGAGGCCGAGCTGCTGCTGGTCGCCGTCGGCCGGGGCCCCTCGACCACCGGGCTCGGGTACGACGAGCAGGGCGTCGCGCATGGACCGCGGGCTTCGTGCTCACCGACGAGCGGCTGCGCACCAACCTCGACGGGCGTCTACGCCGTCGGCGACATCGTCCCGGGCCTGCAGCTGGCGCACCGTGGCTTCCAGCAGGGCATCTTCGTCGCCGAGGAGATCGCCGGCCTCGACCCCGCGCCCATCGACGAGACCGGGATCCCGCGGGTCACCTACTGCGACCCCGAGGTCGCCTCGGTCGGCCTCACCGAGGCGGCCGCCCGGGCGACGTACGGCGAGGACGCGGTCGAGACGCTCACCTACGACCTCGGCGGCAACGGCAAGAGCCAGATCCTGCGGACCCAGGGGTTCGTCAAGCTGGTCCGCGCAGGCGGACGGCCCCGTGGTCGGCGTGCACATCGTCGGCGCCCGCGCCGGCGAGCTGGTCGGCGAGGCCCAGCTGATCTACAACTGGGAGGCGCACCCCGAGGACGTCGCCCCGCTGGTCCACGCCCACCCGACCCAGAACGAGGCCCTCGGCGAGGCGCACCTCGCGCTGGCCGGGAAGCCGCTGCACGCCCACTCATAGACTCCACCCCAGACCAGACCAGAGCCAGACCAGAGCCAGCAATCCTAGGAGCGAAGGAACGCCATGGCGACCTCAGTCACCCTTCCCGCACTCGGCGAGTCCGTCACCGAAGGCACCGTCACCCGCTGGCTCAAGCAGCCCGGCGACCAGGTGGCCGTCGACGAGCCGCTGCTCGAGGTGTCCACCGACAAGGTCGACACCGAGATCCCCTCCCCGGTGGCCGGCACGCTGCTGGAGATCAAGGCCGACGAGGACGAGACCGTCGAGGTCGGCGCCGAGCTGTGCACCATCGGCGACGAGGGCGAGTCCGGTGGCTCCGACGAGTCGCCCGACCAGGCCGAGGACAGCGCCGAGGAGCCCGCCCAGGAGGAGCAGCCAGCCGCCGAGGAGCCCGCCCAGGAGGAGCAGCCCGCCGCCGAGGAGCCCGCCCAGGAGGAACAGCCCGCCGCCGAGGAGCCCGCCGCCGAGAAGGGCGGCGCCGGCGGCTCGGGCACGCCGGTGACGCTGCCCGCGCTCGGTGAGTCGGTGACCGAGGGCACCGTCACCCGCTGGCTCAAGCAGGTCGGCGACGAGGTCGCCGTCGACGAGCCGCTGCTGGAGGTGTCCACCGACAAGGTCGACACCGAGATCCCCTCCCCGGTCGCCGGCACCCTGCTGGAGATCAAGGTCCACGAGGACGAGACCGTCGAGGTCGGCGCCGAGCTGGCCGTCGTCGGCTCCGGCGACGCCGCGAGGCTCCGGCAGGGTCCGGCGCCCCGAGCCGGTCGAGGACCAGCCCGAGCCCGAGGACGAGAAGCAGCCGGAGCCGGAGCGCAAGCCCGAGTCCCGAGCCGAAGCACGCCGAGCCCGAGCCCGAGCAGAAGCAGCCCGCCGAGCAGCGGCAGCAGACGCCCGCCGCCCACCAAGGCGACGGAGCCGTCCGGCCAGCCGGCGCCAGAGCAGGGCGCCGAGTCCGCCTCGGACAGCGGCCCCTACGTCACCCCGCTGGTGCGCAAGATGGCCGCCGAGCACGGCGTCGACCTGGCCCGCCTCGACCGGCAGCGGCGTCGGCGGCCGGATCCGCAAGCAGGACGTCCTCGATGCGGCGCCGCCCAGAAGGAGGCGGCCCAGCAGCAGCCGTCCGGACAGCAGCCGCCGGACAGCCGGCCTCCGGGCAGCCGGCGGCGCAGGAGCAGAGGCCCGCCGCGTCCGCGGTGTCGCCGAGCCCGCTGCGCGGCAAGACCGAGCCGATGACCCGGCTGCGCAAGGTGATCGCCAAGCGGATGGTCGAGTCGCTGCAGGTCTCGGCCCAGCTCACCACCGTCGTCGAGGTCGACGTCACGTCCATCGCCCGGCTCCGGGACTCGGTCAAGGCCGAGTTCGCCGGCCCGGGAGGGTGTCAAGCTCTCGTTCCTGCCGTTCTTCGCCAAGGCCGCGTCGACGCCCTCAAGGAGTACCCGTCGCTCAACGCCTCCATCGACACCGAGAAGGGCGAGGTCACCTACTTCGACCACGAGAACCTCTCGATCGCGGTGGACACCGAGAAGGGGCTGCTCACGCCGGTCATCAAGGACGCCGGCGACCTGTCGATCGCCGGGCTGGCCCGCAAGATCGCCGACGTCGCCGACCGGACCCGCACCAACAAGATCGGCCCCGACGAGCTGTCCGGCGGCACCTTCACGCTGACCAACACCGGCAGCCGCGGCGCGCTCTTCGACACCCCGATCATCAACCAGCCGCAGGTGGCCATCCTGGGCACCGGCTCGGTCGTCAAGCGCGCGGTCGTCATCGACGACGCGAACCTCGGCGAGACGATCGCGGTGCGCCGGATGGTCTACCTCGCGCTGACCTACGACCACCGGATCGTGGACGGTGCGGACGCGGCGCGCTTCCTCACCGACGTCAAGCAGCGCCTGGAGGCCGCGCGTTCGAGGTCTGATCGCCGCACGATAGTCCGTGACGTCCGGCGGTCTCCCGCCGGTAGGCGGCGAGACGTCACGGACTACCGTCCGGGGGTTAGCCGCGGTCACGTAGGTTCGGGACATGAAGCTCGTGCTCGCCGGCGCGTCCGGCTTCCTCGGCACCGCCTGGCGCGACCACCTGGCCCGCGAGGGCCACGAGGTGGTCCGGCTGGTGCGCGGCGAGCCGCTCTCCGCGCAGGAGTCCCGGTGGGACCCGTACGCCGGTCACGGTGGACCGCGTCGGTCATCGAGTCCGCCGACGTGGTGGCCACCCTGTCCGGCGCGCCGCTGGAGCAGCTGGCCGCTGACCGAGTCCTACAAGCGCACCTTCCTCGACAGCCGGGTCGCGACGACCCGCACGCTGGCGGAGGCGGTCGCCGCCTCCGACCGCAAGCCCGCGCTCGTCGCGCAGAACGGCATCACCGGGTACGGCGACCGGGGCGACACCGGCTGACCGAGGACTCGCCCTTCGACGCCGACACCTTCATGGGCCGGGTCACCCGGGCCTGGCAGGCGGCCACCGAGCCCGCCGCGGAGGCCGGCGCCCGGGTCGCGGTGATGCGGTCGGGGGTGGTCCTCGACAAGCGCGGCGGCGCGCTCAAGCCGCTGCTGCTGCTGTTCAAGGCCGGGCTCGGCGGACCGGTCGGCGGCGGCGACGCAGTACTTCCCCACCATCTCGATGGCGGACTGGGTGCGCGCCGCGACCTCCTGGCCAGCGCGACGAGACGCGCGGGGCGCCTACAACGTCTCCGGGCCGGCCCCGACCACGAACGCGGAGTTCGGCCGGAGCTCGGCCGGATGCTGCACCGGCCCGTCGCTGGTGCCGCGCGCCGGCCTGGCCGATCCGCGGCTCGGCCGGCGACATCCTGCGCGACCTGCTGCTCGACCTCCACCCGGGTGGAGCCGCCCGGCTGCTCGCGCGAGGGCTTCGAGTTCGAGCACCCCACCCTCAACGACGCGGCTCGCGGCCGCGCTCACCTGAGCTCGGCGCCGCACCGCCGCGACCCGCCACCTGCCCGTCCGGCGCCCCGCACCAGCGTGAGCGCGGGCTGGTCGGCGCGTCCCGCGGCAGCAGGACGCCGGCGCCGCCGGCCGACCGCGACCGCGCCGACCAGCCGGTCGGTGACCGCGAGGCGCAGCCGGCCGGCGCGCCGCTCGAGGACCCGCACGGCGAGCACCTGCGTGCGCATCCCCGACGACCCGGAGGCCGCGGGACGCGGTAGTCCCGCGAGCAGTCGCACGTCGGCGGCACCGGCGGCCGACCCGCGGACGTACAGGCCGCGCAGCGCGGCAGCGGACCCCGCCGCGTAGGCGGCGGCGCGCCGCCGGTCCCACGCCCGCAGCAGCCGCGGCCGCGCGGCACGCGGCGGTCGGCGCGCTGCTCCAGCCGCCGGGGAGCGGCCGGGCGCGGCCGTGGTGCGGCCGGCGGTGCGCGCCGGCCCGGCACCGGTCCGGCGCCCACCGGCCGGCCGACGGGCCAGCAGCGAGCCGCCACCAGCGCCGAGACAGCGCGAGGAGCAGCAGCCGGGGCGGGTCACGCGCTCCACTGTGGCCGACATCGCGCCCGGCCGCGTCGGCGCGCCGTCCACAGGCACCGCGGTGCCGGGCTCAGGCGCGGTGCCGAGGCCCCGTCTCGGCGGGCAGCGGCGCCGGTCGGCCGCTCAGCGTGACGCCGTCGTCCCGGCCCACGTGCAGCAGCTCGGCCGTCGCGTCGTCGGCGTGGTCGGGGGTGTGCCACAGCCTGGAGGGCCACCAGATCCGCGGCCCGAGGTCGTAGACGAGCGCCGGCACCAGCAGCGAGCGCACGACGAGGGTGTCGAGCAGCACGCCGAACGCGACGATGAACGCGATCTGGGCCAGGAACAGGATCGGGCACCACGCCGAGCGCGGCGAACGTCGCGGCCAGCACGACCCCGGCCGAGGTGATCACCCCGCCGGTCACCGAGAGCCCCTTCAGCACCCCCGGGTGGGTGCCCTGCCGGAGCGACTCCTCGCGGACCCGGGTCATCAGGAAGATCGAGTAGTCGATCCCCAGCGCCACCAGGAAGACGAAGCCGATCAGCGACGGTCGACGGGTCGGAGGCCGGGAAGCCGAAGACGTGGTTGAACAGCAGCGCGCTGATCCCGATCGTCGCGCCGAACGACAGCACGTTGGCCAGCAGCAGCAGCAGCGGCGCCGCCAGCGACCGCAGCAGCAGCGCGAGCACCACGAAGATCACCAGCAGGATCGCCGGGATCACCTTGGCCCGGTCGGAGTCGGTGGTGTCGCGGGTGTCGAGCTGGATCGCGGTGTTGCCGCCGACCTGGATGTCGGGGCTGACCTCGTCGAGGTCGGCGCGCAGGCGAGCGGACCGTCTCGGTGGCCGCCGCCGAGTCAGACGGGTCGGTCAGCGTGGCCAGCACGACGACCTCGCCGTCGACCACCTTCGGCGGCGGCGGGCGCGTCCACCGGTCGGCGGACCGTCGGGCAGGTAGGTGACCCCGTCCGGGGCGACCCCGTCGTGCGCGCGCGACCAGCTCGCACGGTCGCCTGCGAGGTCGGCCTGCGGGCACGATGCAGGATCGCCGGGCTGGCCTGGTCGGCGGTGAAGTGCTCGTCGAGGACCTCCTGGGCCCGCACCGAGTCGACCTCGGTCAGGAAGAGTCGGTCTGCGGCACCGGGTCCTCGTTGAGCGTGGGCACGAACGCGGCGAAGCGCGGCCAGCACCACGAACGTCAGCACCCACACCGCGCGGGCCCGCCGCCCGACGAGCCGGGCGACCCGCGCCCCAGATCGCCCTTGGCGTCGTGGTGCTCCGAGCCGTACGTCGGGCGGAACGGCCAGTACGCCCAGCGGCCGAGCAGCACCAGCGCCACGGCAGCAGCGTCAGCGAGGACGAGCATCGCGCCGGCGATGCCGATCGCGCCGACCGGGTCCGAGCCCGCGCAGGCTGGAGAGGTCGGAGAGCAGCAGGCACAGCAGCCCGAGGATGACCGTCACCCCGGAGGCCAGCGATCGGCTCCAACGACCGCGCGGTAGGCGCGGCGCATCGCGACGTACTTCGACTCGGTGTCGCGCAGCTCCTCGCGGAAGCGGGCCACGATCAGCAGCGAGTAGTCGGTGGCCGCACCGATGGCGAGGATGAACAAGATGCCCTGGCTCTGGCCGTTGAGGTCGAGCACGTCGTTGCTTGGCCAGCGCGTAGATCGCGCGCCGAGGCGACGCCCGAGCGCGAGCACGCGCAGAGATCAGCACCACGCAGCGGCAGGACCGGCGAGCGGTAGACCACCAGCAGGATCACCAGCACCACCATGCAGCGCGACGAGCAGCAGGATGCCGTCGATGGCGCCGAACGCCTTGATGAAGTCGCCCAGCACGCCGCCCTGGCCGCCGACCAGCGCGCGTCAGCCCGGCCGGTGGGTCGGCCACCACGTCGCGGATGTCGGCGACCGCGGCCGGTGATCTGTCGCCGTCGGTGGCGGCGATCGGCACGACCACCTGGGCCGCCGTAGCCGTCCTCGGAGTACGTCGGCGCGCCGACCGCCTGCGCGTCGACGTCGTCGACCTCGGCGAGCGGCCGGCGTAGCCCGCGATCGCGGCCTTGTCCGATCGGCGGTCAGCCCGCCGTCGCGCTCGAAGACGACCGTGGCGGGCAGCGACTCGCTGCCGGTGAACTTCGAGAACTCCTCGAGCACCTGCGTCGACTCGGCGCTCTGCGGCAGGAACGAGGCGTTGTCGTTCTTCTGCACCTCGGAGAGCCGTGCCCGCGAAGGAGCCCAGCGGGCCGCCCACGAACAGCCACAGCAGCACCACGACGAGCGGCAGCACCCAGGCGGGACGCCGCGCCCGCGGAGCTCGACGTCGTCGGCGGGCCGGCTGGGTGCGACATCGGCGGATCTCCTCGGTGCGGGACCGGCCACCTCGATGACCGGACTCCGGGCGTCCGACATCCTTGCCGTACGGCCCGCCAGCCGCAGGTCGCTGCCGCACCGCTGGCCGGGCGTAGGCTCGTCGCCGTGGCAGACCTGCGTCTTCCGCGACGCGTCGGCTTCGGCGACGACGCCGTCGAGTACGTCGCCGCCTGGGACCTCCAGCGCGAGGTGCACGCCGGCGTCGTCGCCGGCGGCCCGGGCACCGTGCTGCTGCTCGAGCACCCGCCGGTCTTCACCGCAGGCAAGCGCACCGAGCCCGCACGAGCGGCCGCTCGGCGACGACGTGCCGGTGCATCGACGTCGACCGCGGCGGCAAGATCACCTTCCACGGCCCGGGCCAGCTGGTCGGCTACCCGATCGTGCGGCTGCCCGACCACGTGCTCGTCGTCGACTACGTCCGCCGGGTCGAGGAGGCGCTGATCCACGCCTGCGCCGAGCTCGGCGTCACCACCGCGCGGGTGCCCGGGCGCAGCGGCGTCTGGCTCGCCGCAGGACGACCGCGGCCCCGAGCGCAAGATCGGCGCCTCGGCATCCGGGTCAGCCGCGGCGTGACCATGCACGGGTTCGCGCTCAACTGCGACGTCGACCTCGCGTGGTACGACCGTTCGTGCCGTGCGGGATCGCGACGCCGGCGTCACCAGCCTGAGCGCGGAGCTGGGCCGCGACGTGACGGTCGCCGAGGTGGCCCCGGTCGTCGAGCGGCACCTGCGCGAGCTGCTCGCCTGGGCGCCGTACGACGCCGACCCCGGACTACCCGGCCAAGCCCGAGCCCGGTCGCCGGATCAGCCTGATCGACCGCCCTGCGCTCTGAGCGCTGCGGCGTGTCCGGCGCGCCGCGGCCGCGGCCGTGCACCGCAGGGATCGCCCCGTGTCTGTCCTCGGGAGAGCCTGGTCATCGAGACCACCGGTCTGCGCAAGGAGTTCCGCACCCGCGCCGGGGAGCGGGTCGTCGCGGTCGACGACCTCGACCTCGCGGTGCCCGCCGGCGGGGTGCACGGCTTCCTCGGACCCAACGGCTCCGGCAAGACCACCACGATCCGGATGCTGCTCGGCCTGGCGCGGCGCCAGCCGCCGGCGAGATGCGGCTGTTCGGCGAGCCGGTCCCCCGCCGGCTGCCCGAGGTGATGGGCCGGATCGGCGCGGTGGTCGAGCAGCCGAAGTTCGTGCCGTCGCTTCACCGGCCGCAAGAACCTCACGCTGCTCGCCCGCACCGTCGGCGCGCCGCAGGCCGCCGTCGACGCCGCGCTCGCGCAGGTCGGCCTCGACGGCCGCGACCGGGAGCGCTACAAGGGCTACTCGCTCGGCATGAAGCAGCGGCTGGCGATCGCCGCGACGCTGCTGAAGTCACCCGACCTGCTGATCCTCGACGAGCCCACCAACGGTCTCGACCCGGCCGGCATCCGCGACATCCGCGACATGGTCCGCGCGCTCGGCGAGAGCGGCGTCACGGTCCTGCTCAGCTCGCACATCCTCGCCGAGGTGCAGCAGGTCTGCCACTCGGTCTCGATCATCGGCCAGGGCCGGCTGCTCGCCTCGCGGCCCGGTCGACGACCTCGTCGGCGACGACACGCTGGACACCTTCCGGGTCGGCGTCGCCGACCCCGCCGCCGCGATCGAGGTCCTGGACCGGGCCCGCTACCGCGTCGTCCCCGAGGGCGAGCGGCTGCGGTGCACCTTCCGACCAGCCGGGGCCGCCGCGCCCGCGAGGACGATCAGCCGGGTGCTCGCCGAGCAGGGCATCTACGTCCGCGAGCTGATCCCCGGTGCGCGCCGACCTCGAGTCGGTGTTCCTGCGGCTGACCCAGGGCGACGACCCCCTCGGCCGGCCCCGGAAGGACCCGGCATGAGGCTCGTCACCGTCGAGCTGTCCCGGTTCCGCTCCCGCCGCGCCGTCGCCTGTTGCTGGTCGCGGCCGCCCTGCTCACGGCGCTGGTGGCCGCGAGCACGCTGTGGAGCACACGTGCCGTCTCCCCCGCCGAGCTCGCGTCGGCGCGGGCGCAGGTGGCGGCGCAGGTCGCCAGCCCCGGCTTCACCCAGGACCTGCGCAGCTGCGCCACCGACCCCGAGCAGTTCCTCGGCCCCGGCGGCGACGCGGCCCAGTGCCGGGCGCGGCTCAGTCCGCGACCCGACATGTACCTGAGCCGGTCGGCGCTGTCCCTGGAGCGGGAGCTGGACGGCAGCGGCCAGGGCGTGGTGGTGATCGTGCTCGCGCTGATGATCATCGCCGGGGCGACGTTCGCGGGCGCCGACTGGGCCACCGGGTCGATGAGCAACCAGCTGCTCTTCGAGCCGCGCCGGTGGCGCGTGTGGCGCAGCCAAGGCGGTGGCGGCCCTGGTCGGCTGCACGCTGGTGGCCGGCGTGGTGCTGGCGGCGTTCTGGGTGACGCTCTTCCTGGTGGCGCGATGCGCGCGGCATCTCCACCGGAGCCGACGTCCAGGAGCAGATCCGCTGGCTGGTGCTGCGCGGGACGCTGCTGGCCGGGGCCGCCGGTCTCGGCGGCTACGCGCTGAGCATGCTGCTGCGCAGCACGGTCGCGACCCTGGCGCTGCTGTTCGCCTACGCGGTGGGGGGCGAGGCGCTGCTGGCGGTGCTGCCGGTGGAGCGCCCCGGTCGCTGGAGCCCGCAGCACCAACGTGTTCGCCTGGGTCCAGGACGGCGTCCGAGTCTTCGACCAGGACGTCGGCTGTCCGCCGGGAGGCGCCGTCTGCGACCAGACGTACACCGTCAGCCTGCTGCACGGCGCCGCCTATCTGGGGGTCCTGCTCGTGGCCGCACTGCTGCTGTCGGCGCTCGCGTTCCGGCGTCGCGACATCCCCTGATCGCCCGGTAGCCGTTGTTGGGGCGGCGACGAGGCGCGGCGTACAGTGACGGGCGTGACTCAAGCCCTTACCCCGCCCTCGTCGAGCGCGCCAGGGACTCCCGCGCCGGACGGTCGCAAGCTGCTCCGGCTCGAGGTCCGCAACGCGCAGACCCCGATCGAGAGGAAGCCCGACTGGATCAAGACCCGGGCGAAGATGGGTCCGCAGTACCGCGAGCTGCAGGGCCTGGTGAAGTCCGAGGGGCTGCACACGGTGTGCCAGGAGGCCGGGTGCCCCAACATCTTCGAGTGCTGGGAGGACCGCGAGGCCACCTTCCTGATCGGCGGCGACCAGTGCACCCGGCGCTGCGACTTCTGCCAGATCGACACCGGCAAGCCCCAGCCGCTGGACCGGGACGAGCCGCGGCGGGTCGCCCAGAGCGTCCAGACCATGGGCCTGCGCTACGCCACCATCACCGGCGTCGCCCGCGACGACCTGCCCGACGGCGGCGCGTGGCTGTACGCCGAGACCGTCAGGCAGATCCACGAGCTCAACCCCGACACCGGGGTGGAGAACCTCATCCCCGACTTCAACGGGAAGCCCGACCTGCTGCGCGAGGTCTTCGAGTCACGGCCCGAGGTGCTGGCCCACAACGTCGAGACCGTGCCGCGCATCTTCAAGCGGATCCGCCCGGCGTTCCGCTACGACCGCTCGCTGGGGGTGATCACCGCGGCCCGGGCGTTCGGCCTGGTCACCAAGTCCAACCTGATCCTGGGCATGGGCGAGACCCGCGAGGAGGTCTCCCAGGCGCTGCGCGACCTGCACGACGCGGGCTGCGAGCTGATCACGATCACCCAGTACCTGCGGCCCTCGCTGCGGCACCACCCGATCGAGCGGTGGGTCAAGCCCGAGGAGTTCGTCGAGCTCAAGGACGAGGCCGACGAGATCGGCTTCGCCGGGGTGATGTCCGGGCCGCTGGTCCGCTCCTCCTACCGGGCCGGGCGGCTCTACGGCCAGGCGATGGACGCGCGCCGCGGTCGGGAGGCGGACCAGCCGGTCCAGCAGCCCGCCTGAGTGCGGTCTGCGAGAATGAACCGACCTGTCGGCACCGACGAGAACAGCAGAGGCACCGCCTGATGGCCAAGAAGGACAAGTCGGAGAAGAAGCCGGGTCGGCTCAAGCAGATCTTCACCGTCTACAAGATGACGAAGGAGACCGACACCCGGGTCGGGCTGATCCTGCTGGGGGTCTTCCTGCTGGCCGCCGCGGCGGCCTTCGCGCTGTTCTTCTTCCTGGTCCCCGGTGGCTGGGTCCTCGACGTGGTCACCTCGCTGATGGTCGGCCTGCTGGCCGCCCTGATCGTCTTCGGTCGCCGCGCCCAGCGCGCCCAGTACGCCCAGATCGAGGGCCAGCCCGGCGCCGCGGCCGCCGCCCTGGGGCAGCTGCGCAAGGGCTGGAAGGTCGAGCCGGGCATCGCCTTCAACCGTCAGCAGGACCTCGTGCACCGCGTGGTGGGGCCGCCCGGCATCGTGCTGGTCGGCGAGGGCAACCCGGGCCGGGTCCGCTCGCTGCTCGCCAACGAGCGCCGCAAGCACGAGAGGGTCGCCTCCGAGACGCCGATCCACGAGATCGTGGTCGGGGACGGCGACGGCGCGGTGCCGGTGCCGAGGCTGACCCGCCACGTCACCAAGCTCGGCCGCAGCATCCGCCCGGCGGAGATGACCGACGTGCTCCAGCGGCTCCAGGCGCTCGACGCGAACCGCTCCGCCCTCCCCATCCCCAAGGGACCGGTGCCGACCAGCATGAAGGGCTCGCGACAGAACATGCGGGGTCGCTGACCCGGCTGCGACGCCGGCACCGCGTCGTTCGCGCGGCAGGCGGGTTTGTGGCGCCCCCAGAACGGTCACACTCTGCGGGGACGGCGCCGACCGGCGGGTGAGGGTGGTTGCCTCGTCACTTGGCGAACCCATCCACCGCACCGGCGAGGACGAACTACGGACATGACGGACTCCCCCCAGGCACGCCCCACTGCCGCCGTGGTCGGCGGCGGCGTCTCGGGCCTGACGGCCGCGTACCTGCTGGCCAAGACCCACCACGTGACCCTGTTCGAGGCCGACGAGCGGATCGGCGGTCACGCGCACACCCACGACGTGACCCTGGCCACCGGCCGGACAGCCGCCGTCGACTCGGGCTTCATCGTGCTCAACGACCGGACCTACCCGCTGCTGCGCCGGCTCTTCGCCGAGCTGGGCGTGGAGACCAGGCCGACCGAGATGAGCATGAGCATCAGCTGCGACGAGTGCGGGCTGAACTACGTGGGCGGCCGCAAGGCCAACGGCATCTTCGCGCAGCGCCGGCGGGCCCTCGACCCGACGTTCTGGCGGATGCTGCTGAGCATCCGCCGCTTCCAGAACGCAGCCGTCCGCCTGCTCGAGGAGGAGCCGGACGCGGCGATGACCTACGGCGAGTTCCTCGACCGGCACCGCTTCGACCGGCACTTCGTCACGCACTACGCCCTTCCCATCGTGTCCTGCGTGTGGTCGATGGGCCACCAGGAGGCGCTGGCCTACCCTGCGGCGTACCTGTTCGCGTTCCTGCGCCACCACGGCTTCCTGGTGCTCGGCGACGCCCCCACCTGGCACACGGTCGTCGGTGGCTCGCGCAGCTACGTCGAGGCGGTCACCAGCCGGCTGGACGTGGTGCGCAGCGCCACCCGGATCACCGCGCTGAGCCGCAAGCCGGACTCGGTCGAGCTCGACGACGAGAACGGTGGCCACCACAGCTTCGACAAGGTCGTGGTGGCCACGCACGCGGACGACGCGCTGCGCCTGCTCACCGACGCCGACGAGGCCGAGCAGGCGGCGCTCGATGCGTTCGGCTACTCGACGAACATCGCGTGGCTGCACCGCGACGAGTCGGTGCTCCCGGCTCGGCGCAACGGGCGGGCCGCGTGGAACTACCGGCTCGAGGGCTGCGACACGCTCACCGACCGGAGCAAGGTCTCCTACTGGATGAACCGGCTGCAGGGACACGACGAGTCCGACCCGCTGGTGGTCACCCTCAACCCCGACGACGGCTCCGCCCCGGCCGACCCGATCGCGCGGATGACCTACCTGCACCCCACCTACACCGCCGCGTCGGTCGCGGCGCAGCGCGATCTGCCCGGTCTCAACCGCGACCGGGTCGCGTTCGCCGGCGCCTACCACGGCTGGGGCTTCCACGAGGACGGCTGTCGCTCTGGCGTCGAGGCCGCGGCGTCCCTGGGAGCGACCTGGTGACGGCGCCCGCCGTCGGCTCGGCCCCCGCGCTGGTCCGCGCGCACGTGGTGCATCGCCGTACCCGACCGTTCACCTACGCGTTCGAGGCCGGTACCCCGATGTGGCTGGTCGACGTGGACGACCCGGACGCGGCGTTCCCGCGCTGGGTCCGGGGGCTGGCCTCGATCCGATCCGAGGACCACTTCGGGCGCGAGGACCGCCGTCCGCTGCCGGAGAAGGTGCGAGCCTTCCTCGACGCCCAGCACCTGGGCTGGAGCGCCGACCGGGTGCTGATGCTGGCCAACGCCCGCTCGCTCGGCTACGTCTTCGACCCGCTGACGACGTACTTCTGTCTCGATGCCGCGGGCCGGCTCGAGGGCGTGCTGGCCGAGGTGCACAACACCTACGGCGAGCGGCACTGCTACCCGCTCGCGGTCACCGAGCGGCCCGCCGACACCGCCGGCCGCCCCGACGCGGGCACCGTCGCGGCCACGGTGGACAAGGAGTTCTACGTCTCCCCCTTCTTCACCGTCCAGGGCCGCTACGACATCCGGACCCGGCTGACCGGCAGCGCGGTCGCCGTGGCGATCACCCTGACCCAGGCCGAGGAGGTCGTGTTCACCGCCTCGGTGCACGGTGACCTCCGCCCCGCCACCCGTGGGCGCGTTCTGCGCGCCGTGGCCCGCAACCCGCTTCCCTCCCAGCGCGTGTCCGCGCTGATCCGCTGGCACGGCGTCCGCCTGTGGCTGCGCCGCCTGCCCGTGGTCCCGCGACGGCCGCACCAGGCCCCGAAAGGAATGGCATGACCACCACCGACGTCACCGGCACCCAGCCGCGGGTGACCGCGACCTCCGCCCTCCTGCCGGCCGCCCCCGCCCACGGCGTGCGCGCGACGGTCGCGCGGGGCGTGGTCAAGCGGATCCTGCGCGACCTCCCGGTCTCCGTCCGGCTGGCCGGCGGCGAGTCGTACGGCGCCCCGCTGTCCGAGCTCCGGCCCACCCTGCGGGTCGACCAGCCGGCCGCCTTCTTCGCGCGGCTGGCGCACAGCCCGATGATCGGCCTGGGCGAGTCCTACATGGCCCGGGAGTGGAGCGCCGCCGACGGCACCGACCTCGCCGACGCGCTCTCACCGTTCGCCTCCCGGCTGACCGACCTGATCAAGCCGGTCTTCTACAAGATGCGGCACGCGGTCCTGCCCCGCGGGCTGAACCCGGCCAACACCAAGGACGGCGCCCGCAAGAACATCGAGGCGCACTACGACCTGTCCAACGAGATGTTCCAGCAGTTCCTGGACCCGTCCCTGTCGTACTCGGCCGCGCTGTTCCCGGCCCTGGACCCGCCGCCGTCGCTGGCCTCGCTGGAGGAGGCGCAGCTGCGGAAGGTCGACGCCGTCCTCGACGCGGCCGACGTCACCCGCGGCTCGCGGGTCCTGGAGATCGGCACCGGCTGGGGCACCCTGGCCATCCGCGCCGCCGAGCGCGGCGCGGTCGTGACCACGGTGACCCTCTCGGTCGAGCAGGCCGCGCTCGCCCAGGAGCGGGTCGACGCCGCCGGGGTCGGCGACCGCGTGGAGGTCGCCGTGCGCGACTACCGGGACCAGCAGGGCGAGTTCGACGCCGTGGTCTCGGTGGAGATGATCGAGGCCGTCGGCGAGGAGTACTGGCCGACGTACTTCGAGTGCATCGACGCGCTGCTCGCGCCCGGAGGCAAGGCCGCGATCCAGGCGATCCTGCTGCCGGACCACCGGCTCGAGGCGACCCGCAACACCTACACCTGGATCCACAAGTACATCTTCCCGGGCGGCACGCTGCCCTCCACCGACGCCCTGGGCCGGGTGCTGCGGCGGCACACCTCGCTGCACATCTCCAACATCCGCCCGATGGGCCTGCACTACGCGCACACGCTGCGGCTGTGGCGCGAGCAGTTCGTGGCCAACTGGCAGCACGTCCAGGAGCTCGGCTTCGACGACCGGTTCTTCCGGATGTGGGAGTTCTACCTCGCCTACTGCGAGGCGGGCTTCCGCACCGGCTACCTCGACGTGGCGCAGATCCGCATCGAGCGCTGACCGGTCGCCGGCGTCGCCGAGAGGCGACCGTGGCTAGCGGCGGACGGTCATCGTGGTGGTGGCCAGGTCGTGCAGCCCCCGCCGGTCCCGATTGTAGATCACCGGTGGGATCACCAGGCAGATCAGCAGGGTGCGCAGGAGCGCGACTAGCAGGCTGACCGGGCGGCCGTCGACGTGCACGACCGCCACCCGGGTCACCACCTGCCCGAAGGAGCCGCCCAGGAGCGCGGTGAGCGCCCCGGCCTCGAGCCAGAACACCAGCAGCGGCAGCCAGGCCTCCCAGCCCTGCGAGGACCACACCCGGGTGCCGACGAACGCCGCGGCCACCGCCATCGAGGCCGCCCAGTCGATGCCGAGTGCGAGGATCCGGCTGCCCCACCCGGCCAGCGCGCCGGGTCCCTGGGCGGGACGGCCGAGCCGCTCCCCCGGATAGGTCGAGGCGGCGGGCTGCCGGGACGCTCCGGCCGAGGAGGTGCTCACGCCCCCACGCTAGCGGGTGCGTGTCGACCGGGCCGGATGCTGTCGCCCGGATGCTGTTACATGGACGAAACAAAGGAGATACTCCGGAGAAACTGCCGGTGCATAGGTTGCGGGAACAGTGGTGCAGAGCCGCATCGCCCGTGCTTGCCCGACCCTTGTCACAGCCGAGCCAGCCCGCTACACCTGCCAGCCACAGGGCCTTCGCGGCCAAGGAGGACGAATGTTCGCAAACAGCGACGAGCTGCTGAAGTACATCGAGGACGAGGGCGTCGAGATGGTCGACGTACGGTTCTGCGACCTGCCCGGTGTCATGCAGCACTTCACCGTGCCCGTCTCGTCGTTCGACCAGTCGGTCTTCGACGACGGCCTGGGCTTCGACGGGTCCTCGATCCGCGGGTTCCAGGCCATCCACGAGTCCGACATGCAGCTGTTCCCGGACCCGACGACGGCGTGGATCGACCCGTTCCGCAAGGCCAAGACCCTGATCGTCAACTTCTTCATCCACGACCCGATCACCGGTGAGCCCTACAGCCGGGACCCTCGCAACATCGCGCGCAAGGCGATCGCCTACCTGAAGAGCACCGGTGTCGGTGACACGGCGTACTTCGCCCCCGAGGCCGAGTTCTACGTCTTCGACTGGGTCAAGTTCGAGACCAAGCAGAACATCGGGATGTACGAGATCGACTCGGTCGCCGGCGCCTGGAACACCGGCCGCGACGAGGAGGGCACCCGCGGCAACAAGGGCTACAAGGTCAAGTACAAGGGCGGGTACTTCCCCGTCGCCCCCACCGACCACTTCGGCGACATCCGCGACGAGATCGCCATCGAGCTGGAGAAGTCCGGCCTGATCGTCGAGCGCGGCCACCACGAGGTGGGCACCGCCGGCCAGGCCGAGATCAACTGGCGCTTCGACGAGCTGCTGGCCAGCGCGGACAGCGTGATGAAGTTCAAGTACATCGTGCGCAACGTGGCCGCCCGCAACGGCAAGACCGCGACGTTCATGCCCAAGCCGATCTTCGGCGACAACGGCTCCGGGATGCACGTCCACCAGTCCATCTGGAACGCCGGCGAGCCGCTGTTCTTCGACGAGTCCGGGTACGCCGGCCTCTCGGACATGGCGCGCTGGTACATCGGCGGCCTGCTCAAGCACGCACCGTCGCTGCTGGCGTTCACGAACCCGACAGTGAACTCCTACCACCGCCTGGTGCCCGGCTTCGAGGCCCCGATCAGCCTGGTCTACAGCCAGCGCAACCGGTCCGCCTGCGTGCGGATCCCGATCACCGGCCCGAACCCCAAGGCCAAGCGCATCGAGTTCCGTTGCCCCGACCCGTCTGCCAACCCGTACCTCGCCTTCGCGGCGCTGCTGCTGGCCGGGCTGGACGGCATCAAGAACAAGATCGAGCCGCCCCAGCCGGTCGACAAGGACATCTACGAGCTGCCGCCGGACGAGATGGCCGAGATCGACCAGGTGCCGACCTCGCTTGGTGCGGTGCTGGACAACCTGGAGCGGGACCACGACTTCCTGCTCGAGGGCGGGGTGTTCACCTCGGACCTGATCGAGACCTGGATCGAGTACAAGCGGACCCAGGAGATCCTGCCCGTGCAGCTGCGGCCGCACCCGCACGAGTTCGAGCTGTACTACGACCTCTGAGCCTCACCCGCCACGCCACGGACCGTCCCCGCTTCGGCGGGGGCGGTCCGTCAGCGTCTGCCCGTGCTGAGCGTCACTCAGCTGACCCGGGTGCTCTGGCGTCCTGCCAGCAGGACCTGCAGTCCACGACCCTGCGCGGCCGGCTGCTGGGCTTCCTGCCCTACCTCGTCTCCATCGCCGGCGGCGACCAGGTCAAGACCGTGTTCTCGATGCTGCCGATCGTCTTCACGATGACCATGCGCGGCCGGATCGCGGAGGGCGACGTCCCCGGCTGCACCACCTACCGGGAGGTGCTCCGGCTCAGCCCCAGAAGACCCGCTCGACCACCTGCCGGGCACGCCGGCTGACCCGCAGGTAGTCATTGAGCAGCTGGTCGGACTCACCCGGCGCGTAGCCGCGGATGTGCGCGACCGCGGCCCGCTCGCGGGTGTCGCGCGGCAGCGAGTCGGCCGGCTTCCCGCGCACCTGGGTGATCGCGTTGCGCAGCCCGCTGGCGGTCCGCCACGCGGTCGCGAGCGCGTCCACGTCCTCCGCGTCCAGCAGTTCGGCCGCGCCCGCGGCGGCCAGCGCGTCCAGGGTGCGGGTGGTGCGCAGCCCGGGAACGGCCCCGGCGTGCTGCATCTGCAACAGCTGCACGGTCCACTCCACGTCGGCGAGCCCGCCCCGTCCGAGCTTGAGGTGGGTGGCCGGGTCTGCGCCTCGCGGCAGCCGCTCGTCGTCGATGCGTGCCTTGATCCGGCGTACCTCCCGGGCGTCGTCCTCGGACAGGCCGCCGGCCCGGAACCGCAGCGGGTCGATGAGCTCGGTGAAGCGCCGGCACAGGTCGGGGTCCCCGACGATCGCGTCGGCGCGCAGCAGCGCCTGCGACTCCCACACCGCCGACCAGGTCTCGTAGTAGCGCGCGTAGGCCGCCAGCGTGCGCACCAGCGGTCCCTGCCTGCCCTCGGGGCGCAGGTCCGCGTCGATGCTGATCGCGGGGTCCGAGCCGGGCAGCGCCAGCAGCCGCCTGAACTCGCTGACCACGTCGAGCGCCGCCCGGTTCGCGTCCGCGCCCTCGGCGTCCGGGAGCGGGTCGTGCACGAACATCACGTCGGCGTCGCTGCCGAAGCCGAGCTCGTCGCCGCCGAACCGGCCCATCGCCACGATCGCCACCCGGGTCGGCAGGGGCGCACGCCGCTCGGCCTCGATGGCCAGCCGGGCCGCGGTCAGCGCCCCCTCCAGGGTCGCGGCCATCACGTCGGTCAGGCCGTAGCCGACCGTGTCCACGTCGACCAGACCGAGCAGGTCGGCGACCGCGATCCGGAACAGCTCCCGGCGCCTGATCGCGCGCACCGCGGTCACCGCCGCCACCGGGTCGGGGTGCCGGCGAGCCGCGGCCGTCATCTCCTTCTGGAGCGCGGCACGATCCCAGGGCCGCAGCTCCTCGTCGGAGCCGAGCATCCGGACCCCCTCCGGCTCGCGCAGCAGCAGGTCGGTGGCGTAGCGGCTCGAGGACAGCAGCGTGGCCAGGCGCTGCGCGACCGAGCCCTCGTCCCGCAGCGTCTGCAGGTACCAGTGCGAGGAGCCGAGCGCCTCGGAGATCCGGCGGAACCCGAACAGGCCGGCGTCCGGGTTGGGGCCGTCCGCGAACCAGCCGAGCATCGCGGGCAGCAAGGCCCGCTGGATGTTCGCGCTGCGCGACACCCCGCTGGTCAGCGCCTCCAGGTGGCGCAGCGCGGCCACCGGGTCCTGGTAGCCCAGGGCGGACAGCCGCTCCTGCGCCGACTCCGGGGAGAGCCGTGCCTGGTCCGGGTGCAGCCGGGCGACCGCGGACAGCAGTGGCCGGTAGAACAGCTTCTCGTGCAGGCGCCGGACCTCGCGGCTGTGCCGGCGCAGCTCCTCGCTGAGCTCGTCCGCCGGCGCCCTGGTCATCCCCATCGACCGGCCCAGTCGCCGCAGCGACGGGTCGTCCTGCGGCAGGAGGTGCGTGCGGGTCAGGTTCGTGAGCTGCAGGCGGTGCTCCAGGGTGCGCAGGAACCGGTACGCCTGGTCCAGCGCGGCGCCGTCGTCGCGTCCGACGTACCCCGCGCGGGTGAGGTAGGCCAGCGCGGAGAGGGTGGTGGGCGCCCGGACGGCCTCGTCGGTGCGACCGTGCACCATCTGCAACAGCTGGACGGCGAACTCCACGTCACGCAGGCCGCCGGCCCCGAGCTTGATCTGCCGGTCGGCCTGGGCGGTGGGGATGTGGTCCAGGACCCGCCGGCGCATGGCCTGGACGTCGGTGACGAAGCCCTCCCGCTGCGAGGCGGACCACACCATCGGCGTGATGCGCTCCATGTACGCCGCGCCCAGCGCCGCGTCACCGGCCACCGGCCGCGCCTTGAGCAGCGCCTGGAACTCCCAGGTCTTGGCCCACTTGCGGTAGTAGCCCTCGTGGCTGGCCAGGGTGCGCACCAGCGGGCCGGACTTGCCCTCCGGCCGCAGTGCCGCGTCGACGGGCCAGATCGTGCCCTCGCCGGTCGGGTCCCCGCAGATCCGCATCAGATGCGCGGCCAGCTGGGTGGCGGTCTTCAGCGCGAGCGACTCGTCACAGCCGTCGACGGCCTCGGCGACGAAGATCACGTCCACGTCGCTGACGTAGTTGAGCTCGTGGCCGCCGCACTTGCCCATCGCCACCACCGCGAGCCGGGCCACGTCGGCGTCGGGTCCCGACCCGGGCCCGCGCGACGGCCAGGGCGGCGTCGAGGGTGCCGGCGGCCAGGTCGGAGAGCTCGGCGGCCACGTCGTCGACCCCGACGGCGTGCGAGAGGTCCCGCGCGGCCAGTCGGAGCAGCAGCCGGCGGTAGGTCACCCGGAGGGCGTCCACGCACGCCGCGTCGGGCCCGGTGGAGACCGGGTCCGGCGCGGACGGGTCCGCGTCGCACGGCGCGCAGCAGCTCCTCGCGCATCGCCCGGGCGGTGGGGCGGGTGGAGCCGAGCAGCGGGTCGGTCAGGTCCCGCCACTGGCCGGGGTGCCGCAGCAGGTGGTCGCCGAGCGCCGGGCTCGCGCCGAGCACGGTCAGCAGCCGCATCGCGGTGCCCTCGTCGTCGACCACCTCCTCCAGGAGTGCGGCGCGGTCGTCCACCCGGTCGGCCAGGTCCGCGAGCGTGACGGCCGCGCGGTCGGGGTCCGCGGTCGCGGCCAGCAGGTGCACCAGCACGGCGCCGGCGGGACCGAGCCGCTCCAGGGCGCGGGCGGACCCGTCGGCATCCTCGAAGCCCAGCCGGGTCAGGCGCCCGGTCTCGGTGGTGATCCGGCCCGGGATCACGTCGGTCCCACGCCGAGCGCCCCCCGCTCGTGGCAGACCGCGGCGAAGCGGTCCGCCAGCACCCGCCACGTCAGCGCGCAGCCGGTCCCGTGCGGCCGCCACGTCGCCGACGTAGGCGTCCAGGTCCACGCCGCGCTCGAGGGCGGCATCCCGGTCGTGCTCGGCCCAGGGACCGATGATCTCCTCGCCGGCCTCCGGGTGCCACTGCACGCCCCAGACCCGGCGGGCGAAGCGCACCGCCTGCACCTCCCCGCCGGCGGTGCGCGCCAGCGCGACGGCCCCGTCGGGCAGCCGCGTCACCACGTCGTTGTTCCACTGCACCGCGGTCGGCAGGTCGCCGTCGCCGGCCGCGAGCGCGCCGAGCAGCGGGTCGTCGTACGCCGCGGGCAGTCCAGCCGACGTCCAGGACGCCGATCTGCTGACCGCGCGGGTTCGGCTCGACGTCGCCGCCGAGGGCCAGCGCCACCAGCTGGTGACCCAGGCAGATGCCGAGCACCGGGATGCCTCCTCGTCGGCCGCACGCGGACCAGCCGCTGGACGTCCTCGAGCCAGCGGAACCGTCGGCCCGTCGTGCGCGCCCATCTCGCCGCCCAGCACCATCATCCCGCGGTGCCCGCGCAGGTCCTCGGGCAGCTCGTCACCGGCGTACGGGCGGCGGACGTCGAGCGGCACCCCGGCCTCGGCCAGCCACTCACCCATCCAGCCGGGAGGGCACTGCGCCTCGTGCTCGACGACCAGCAGCGGTTCGGTGTCCACGCAGCCGAACCTACCGCCCGACGCCGACGGCACGCGTCCGCCGGCGATCACAGCAGCGGCAGCATCCGGTCCCGCTCGAAGGCGGAGACCTGCACCCGGTACTCGTCCCACTCGGCCCGCTTGTTGCGCAGGAAGAAGTCGAAGACGTGCTCGCCCAGCGTCTCGGCCAGCAGCTCCGAGCGCTCCGCGACCGCGATCGCCTCGGCGAGGTTCTTCGGCAGCGGGTCGATGCCCAGCAACTTGCGCTCGCGCTCGTTGAGCGACCACACGTCGTCCTCGGCCTCGCGGGGCAGCTCGTAGCCCTCCTCGATGCCCTTCATGCCGGCGGCCAGGATCACCGCGAACGCCAGGTAGGGGTTGCACGCGGAGTCGATGGTCCGCAGCTCCATGCGGGTGGACTGCCCCTTGTTGGGCTTGTACATCGGCACCCGGATCATCGCCGAGCGGTTGTTGTGACCCCAGCAGATGTACGACGGCGCCTCGCCGCCCCACATCAGCCGCTTGTAGGAGTTCACCCACTGGTTGGTGACGACCGCGATCTCGGCGGCGTGCTTGAGGATGCCCGCGATGAACGACCGGCCGGTCTTGGACAGCTGGTACTCGGCGCCGGCCTCGAAGAAGGCGTTGCGGTCCCCCTCGAACAGCGACACGTGGGTGTGCATGCCCGAGCCCGGGTGCGTGGTGAAGGGCTTGGGCATGAAGGTCGCCCAGATCCCCTGGCTGAGCGCGACCTCGCGGACCACGGTCCGGAAGGTCATGATGTTGTCCGCGGTGGTCAGCGCGTCGGCGTAGCGCAGGTCGATCTCCTGCTGCCCTGGACCGCCCTCGTGGTGGGAGAACTCCACGGAGATGCCCATCGCCTCGAGCATCGTGATCGCCTCGCGGCGGAAGTCCGAGCCCATGCTCTGCGCGGTGTGGTCGAAGTAGCCGCTGCGGTCCACCGGCACCGGCTCGCCGCCGGGGGTCGGGGTGTCCTTGAAGAGGTAGAACTCGATCTCGGGGTGGGTGTAGAAGGTGAACCCGTTCTCCGCGGCCTTGGACAGGGTGCGCTTGAGCACGAACCGCGGGTCGGCGTACGACGGGGAGCCGTCGGGCATCACGATGTCGCAGAACATCCGCGCGGTGCTGGGGCCCTCCCCGCGCCACGGCAGGATCTGGAACGTCGAGGGGTCCGGCTTGGCGAGCATGTCCGCCTCGTAGACCCGGGCGAAGCCCTCGATCGCGGACCCGTCGAAGCCGATGCCCTCGCGCGAAGGCGCCCTCGAGCTCGGCCGGCGCGATCGCGACCGACTTCAGGTAGCCGAGCACGTCGGTGAACCACAGCCGCACGAACCTGACCTCGCGCTCCTCGAGTGCGCGGAGCACGAAGTCCTCCTGCTTGCCCATCCGGGCGCCTCCCTCTCTGCCGTCCGCCCCGCCACCTGCGAGCCGCGGCAAGTCTGACTCTCGGATGTTTCGCGCCTGTAAACCCGCACCCCCCGCCGCCCCCCGCCGCCCCCCGCCGAGGCGTCTCCTTCTGCGCCCGCATCCCCCGCCGAGGCGTCTGCTTCTGCGGCCATACCCCCGCCGAGGCGTCTGCTTCTGCGGCCGGGCCGTACCCACGAGCCGCAGAAGCAGACGCCTCGGCCGCTCGGGGAGCGCAGAACCAGACGCCTCGGCGCTCGGGGAGGGCAGAACCAGACGCCTCAGCGAGAGGGGGGGTGGGGGGTGGTGTCGGGGACGTTGCGGTGCAGCTCGTCGAGCCAGACCCGGGCGTTGCCGTCCGACGGGGCGCGCCAGTCGCCGCGCGGCGAGAGAGAGCCCCCGGCCGAGACCTTCGGCCCGTTCGGGATCGCCGACCGCTTGAACTGGCTGAACCCGAAGAACCGCTGCACGAAGACCTCGAGCCAGTGCCGGATCGTGGCGAGGTCGTACGACGTACGACGGTCCGCGTCGAAGCCCGGCGGCCAGGCCCCGGCGTCCACGTCGCCCCAGGCGTGCCGGGCCAGGAACGCGATCCGGCTCGGCGGGAACCCGTGCCGCAGCACGTGGAAGAGCGTGAAGTCCTGGAGCGCGTAGGGGCCGATCATGTCCTCGGTGCTCTGCGGGCGCTCCCCCTCGGCCACCGGGACCAGCTCCGGGGAGATCTCCTGGCCCAGGATCAGCTCCAGCACCGCGGTCGCCTCGGCCTCGAAGCGGCCGGTGGAGATCACCCATCGGATCAGGTGCTGGATCAGCGTCTTGGGGACCCCGGCGTTCACCGCGTAGTGCGACATCTGGTCGCCCGACGCCGTACGTGCACCAGCCCAGCGCCAGCTCGGAGAGGTCGCCGGTGCCGAGCACGATCCCGCCGCGGTGGTTGGCCAGCCGGAACAGGTAGTCGGTGCGCAGCCCGGCCTGCACGTTCTCGAAGGTCACGTCGTGCACCGGCTCGCCGCCGGCGTACGGGTGGTCGAGGTCGGCGAGCAGCTGCCGGGCCGCGGGCCGGATGTCGATCTCGGCGAACGTGGCGCCCAGGGCGAGCGAGAGCCGGGTTGCGGAGTCCTTGGTCGCGGCGCTGGTCGCGAAGCCGGGCATCGTGAACGCGTGGATGTCGCTGCGCGGCCGGCCCAGCCGGTCCATCGCGTCCGCGGCCACGATGAGCGCGTGCGTGGAGTCCAGCCCCCCGGACACGCCGATCACCAGCTTCGGGTCCGCCGATCGCGCGCAGCCGCTGCGCGAGCGCGGACACCTGGATGTTGTAGGCCTCGTAGCAGTCGAGGGCCAGCCGCTCGGCGTCGTCGGGGACGAACGGGAAGCGGTCGACGTGGCGGCGCAGGCCGATGTCCCCGGCGGCGGGTCGACAGCTCGAACTCGACGGTGCGGAAGCCGTCGGGGCCCCGGTCGGCACGGGTCCGGCGGTTGTCGTCGAAGGTGCCCTGGCGCAGCCGGTCCTGCCTGATCCGCATCAGGTCCACGTCCGCCACCGCCCGGCGCGGGCCGTCCGGGAACCGCTCGGTCTCGGCGAGCAGCTCGCCGAGCTCGTAGACCATCGTCTGGCCGTCCCACGAGAGATCGGTGCTGGACTCGCCCTGGCCGGCCGCCGCGTACAGGTACGCCGACAGGCACCGCGTGGAGGCGGCCCGCACCAGCAGCCGGCGGTCCTCGGCCCGGGCCACCGTGATCGGGCTGCCGGACAGGTTCAGCAGCACCGTCGCGCCCGCCAGCGCGGCCTCCGCGCTGGGCGGCACCGGGACCCACATGTCCTCGCACACCTCGGCGTGCAGCACCAGCCCCGGTACGTCGGTGGCCGAGAACAGCAGGTCGGGGCCGAGCGGCACCGGGACACCGCCCAGGACGATGGTCGCGTCGCGCCGGTCGTCGCCGGGCGCGAAGTGCCGCCGCTCGTAGAACTCCCGGTACGTCGGAAGGTAGGACTTGGGCGCCACCCCGAGCACCCGGCCGCCATGGATGACGACTGCGGCGTTCAGCAGCCGGTTGCCGTGCCGCAGCGGGGCGCCGACCACCAGCAGCGTGCGCAGCTGTCCCGAGGCGGTCACCAGCTCCGCGAGCGCCGCCTCGACCTCGTCGAGCAGCACCTCCTGGAGCAGCAGGTCGTCGATGGCGTAGCCGGTCAGCGCGAGCTCGGGGAACAGCGCGACCGCGACCCCCTCCTCGTCGCAGTCCCGCCACTGCCGGAGGACGGCGGCGGCGTTGGCCCTCGGGTCGGCTATCACGGTCGGCACCGTGCACGCGGCCACCCGCGCGAAGCCCTGGTCGTACACGGAGTCGAAGTCCACGGTGCGAGTGTGCCAAAGGTGGCCGGCCGCTCGGGCCCAGGCCCGCGGACTAGCCTGGGAGGCGGTCCGGGGACTCCAGGAGCGGAGCCTCGAGAACACCCAGGAGGACGGCATGAGCGAGACCACCGCGCCGTACGGCGAGGGCGTCGCCGGCGAGGCCCCCCGGCGCACCCGTCGGATCCGCACGCACCACCTGCGCGAGATGAAGGAGCGCGGCGAGAAGTGGGCGATGCTCACCGCCTACGACATGTACACCGCCGCGGTGTTCGACGAGGCCGGGATCCCGGTGCTGCTCGTCGGCGACTCCGCGTCGAACAACGTCTACGGACACGAGACGTCGCTGCCGGTCACCGTCGACGAGCTGGTGCCGCTGGTGCGCGCGGTCGCCGGCGCCGCGCGCACTGCGCTGGTCGTCGCGGACCTGCCCTTCGGCTCCTACCAGGCTTCGCCGGAGCAGGCGTTCCACACCGCCGTGCGGTTCATGAAGGAGGCCGAGGCGCACGCCGTGAAGCTCGAGGGTGGCGCCGAGATGGCCGGCCAGGTGCGGCTGCTCACCTCGGTCGGCGTGCCGGTGATGGCGCACATCGGCTTCACCCCGCAGTCCGAGCACACCCTCGGCGGCTACCGGGTCCAGGGACGCGGGGATGCGGGCCGGCGGCTGCTCGCCGACGCGCAGGCGCTGGAGGCCGCGGGGGCGTTCGCCTGCGTGATGGAGATGGTGCCCGGCGACGTGGCGGGCGAGATCACCAAGACGCTGTCGATCCCCACGATCGGCATCGGCGCGGGGGTGGACTGCGACGCCCAGGTGCTGGTGTGGCAGGACATGGCCGGGCTGCGCACCGGGCGGCTGCCCCGGTTCGTCAAGCAGTACGCCGACGTCCGCTCGGTGCTGCGCACCGCGGCCCGGGAGTACGCCGCCGACGTGGCGGCCGGCACCTTTCCCGGCCCCGAGCACACCTTCTGACCGGGCTAGACCAGGCCCTCGAGGCCGCCGTCGCGCTCGGCGAGCCGGCGCTCCACCCGCAGCACGCCGACCTCGTGCTCGGCGTCCCCCGACATCACCGCGGCCAGCCTCAGGTGCGGCAGCGCGTCGGCGTACCGGGCGCGGCGCTCCAGCACCCGGCCGAGCGCGAACCGTGCCCACACGTCGGTCGGGCACTCCTCCACCAGCCCGGCGAGCTCGCGCTCGGCGCGGTCGAGCTGCGCGGTCTGGAAGTAGGCCCAGGCCCGCAGCGTGCGCAGCGCGGTCGAGCCGGGCTCCGCCTCCAGGGCCGGGTCGAGCAGGGCGATCGCGGCCCGCGGGTCGCCGTCCTGGAGCAGCAACCAGGCGCGGCGGTAGGCCTCCGCAGGATGCTGCTCGAAGGCGGGTTCGTCGAAGGTCATCTCGGTCACGTCTCCCATCGCCGTCGCGGCTCCCACCGTCACAACGAGAGCCGGCAGCCCGGGATTCCCGCACCACCGGTCGGTGCGGGCGAGGGATGAGCCGGCCTGTAGGCCGGGTTCTGTCCCCGTGCGCCTCGCGGCGGCACGGTGTGCGGCCATCCATCTAGGGCTGCCGTTGCCGACAGCCTCGTGCGGCCTACCCGTGAGCTCGGGCGGGCCGCCCTCGAACGCTCACGCGGAGGCCCGGCCTGCGCCGGGTCCCCTTCTTGGCCTTGCTCCAGGTGGGGTTTACCTAGCCGTCCCGGTCACCCGGGACGCTGGTGGTCTCTTACACCACCGTTTCACCCTTACCGTCCCGCCGGAGCGGGAAGGCGGTTTGTTCTCTGTGGCACTGTCCCGCGGGTCGCCCCGGGTGGGTGTTGCCCACCACCTTGCCCTGTGGAGCCCGGACCTTCCTCGACGAGGCGTGCTCGCCGCGGCCGCCCGGCCGACTCATCCACGACCGAGTGTAGGCCCTCGGGAGCCCCCGCGGACCGGCATAGGGTGACCGCGTGCTGATCCTGCTGCCCCCGTCCGAGGGGAAGACGTCACCGGCGCGCGGCCGTCCGCTGGCGCTCGACGCGCTGGCCTTCCCCGAGCTCGAGCCGCACCGCGCGGAGGTGCTGACCGCCCTGGTCGGCCTGTGTACGACGGACGACCCGACCGTCGCGGCCGGGGTGCTCGGCCTGGGCAGCACCCAGACCGGCGCGGTCGCCGCGAACGCCCGGCTGGCGACGGCTCCCACCGCGCGAGCCGACCGGGTCTACGACGGCGTGCTCTACGAGGCGCTGGACCTGGCCGGCCTGACCGGGCCCGCGCGGCGGCGGGCCACGTCGTGGCTCGCGGTCACCTCCGGGCTGTTCGGGCTGCTGCGGCCCACCGACCGGATCCCCGCCTACCGGCTGTCGGGGGACGTCGCGCTGCCCGGGACCGGGACGGTGTCGACGTACTGGAGCCGCCGGCTCGACGCGAGCGTCCGGTCCGCGGCGGGCCGCGGACTGGTCGTCGACCTGCGCTCGTCGACCTACGCCTCCTTCTGGCGTCCGGGTCCCGAGCTCGCGGGACGGGTGGTCACCGTCCGGGTGCTGCACGAGGTGGCCGGCGCCCGCAAGGTGGTCTCGCACTTCAACAAGGCCACCAAGGGCCGGCTGGTGCGCGCACTGCTGGAGGACGGTGCCGCACCGGCCACCCCGGCCCGCTTCGCCGACCACCTGCGGAGCCTCGGCTGGCAGGTGGAGCAGGGACCGGCCGACCGGCACGGCACCCGGCTCGACGTGGTGGTCAGCGAGCTGTGAGGCCCTCGCGGGGCCCGGCGTTGAACATCCGCAGGGTCGCCGCGCCGTCGTCGAAGAAGGACAGCACCGAGACCGAGGCGGGAGCCAGCTCCATCCGGTAGACGGCGTCCAGCGGCGCCCCGAGGGCGCGGGCCACCAGTACCTTGATCGGGGTCACGTGGCTCACCGCCAGCACGGTCCGGCCCGGGTGCTCGGCCAGCAGCCGGTCGAGGCTGGCGAGCACCCGGGCCTCGACGCCGCGGAAGGACTCGCCCCCGCCGGGCGGGTGGTCCAGCGAGCCCAGCCACGCCTCCAGGTCGCCAGGATGCCGCTGCGCGATCTCGGCGAAGGTCAGGCCGTCCCAGACCCCGAACTCCATCTCCGCCAGCCCGTCCTCGACGACGAGGGGACGACCCAGCCGGGCGCCGATGATCTCGGCGGACTCGTAGGTGCGTCGTACCGGCGAGGTGACCACCCGGTCGACGTCCCGGGCCAGCGGCGCGAGCCAGTCGGCGGTGGCGCGGATCTGGGCCCGGCCCTCCTCGGCCAGCGCGGGGTTGCTGCCCGCGAGGCCGCCGGAGAAGCGCTTGTCGACGGTGTGCGCGGTGACGCCGTGCCGCACCAGCACCAGCGTGGTGGCGGCACCCTGCCCGGACCAGCCCCGGTCCTGCTGCGGCTGCGGGTCGGCCGCAGCGTCCATCAGATCCCGGACTCCGCGGTGCGCACCAGGATCCGGTCGCACTCGACGCACCGGACCACCTCGTCGTACGACGTCCTGGCGATCGCGCCGAGGTCGGCGGCGGTCAGCTCCAGGCTGCAGCCACTGCACCTGCGCTGGCGCAGGACGGCGGCCCCGACCCCGCTCTTCTGGGTCCGGATCCGCTCGTAGAGGGCCAGCAGGTCGGCTGGCACCCCCTCGACGGTGACCTTCCGCTCAGCGGTCGCGGCGGCGGCGAGCTCGGTGATCTCCCCGGCCTGCCGGTCGCGGCTGCTCTCCAGCTCGGCGATCCGGGTGTCGATCTCGGACAGCCGGGTGTCGAGCCTGGCCTTGTCGGCCTGCGCCGACTCCAGCTGCTCCATCACCTCCAGCTCGGTGTCCTCGAGCTCGGAGATCCGCCGGGCCAGCGAGACCAGCTCCTGCTGCATGTGCGCGAGGTCCTTGGGGCTGGTCACCAGCCCTCGGTCCATCCGGTCCTGGTCGCGCGTGCGGCGGGTCTTGACCTGCTCCACGTCGGCGTCGGCCTTGCGCTGCTCGCGGACCAGGTCGTCGACGACGATCTGAGCGTCCCGGGACTGCCCGTCCACCTCGGCCCGCTCCGCGGCCAGGGCCCGGAGCTCCTTGGTCTCGGGCAGGCCGGCGAGCCGGTGCCGGTACAGGTCGAGCTTGGAGTCGAGCTCCTGGACGTCCAGCAGCTTCAGCTGCGAGAAGGCGTCGGCTTTCAGCGGGTGCTCCTCAGGTATGGGTGGCTGGCGGGTGCCACCGGGTCACCGGTCGATCCGGAAGGACCACGGATCCGTCACGAGGGCACTCACCCGGGTCTCCACCGTAGCCCCCCGCCGACGGACCGCGTCACGCAACTTGGTCTCGACCACCGGCAGCCAGGTCCACTCCGCCGCCCAGTGCGCGACGTCGACGAGGGCGGCGCCCCCGTGCTCGAGGAACTCCGCGGCCCGGTGGTGCCGCAGGTCCGAGGTCACGTACACGTCCGCGTCGGTGCCGAGCACGGTGTCCAGCAGGAAGTCCCCCGCGCCGCTGGCGACCACGACGGTCTCCACGGGTCGGTCCGGGTCGCCGCCGACCCGCACCCCGTGCGCGGTGGCGGGCAGCGCGGCGCCGACCCGCGCCGCGAACGCCCGCAGCGTGGTCGGCTCCGCGAGCCTGCCGATCCGGCCGTGCCCGCGGGTCGGCGCCCGCGTCCCGGGCACGGCGGCGAGCTCGACGAGGTCGTAGGCGACCTCCTCGTAGGGGTGCGCGGCGCGGACCGCCTCGACGGCCTCCCGGCGACGGCCCCGGGGCAGCACGGCCTCGACGCGCACCTCCGGAACCACCTCGACCCGGTCGACCCGGCCGAGGGCCGGGCGGGCACCGGAGAGCGGGCGGAACCGGCCCTCCCCCACGGAGCTGAAGGACGCCCGGTCGTAGTTCCCGACCGCACCTGCTCCGGCAGCGGCCATCGCCTCGCGGACGGCCTCGGCGTGCTCGGCCGGGACGTAGACCACGAGCTTGTCGAGCGCGCCGAGGTCGTCGTCGCTGGAGACCACCACCCGGGGGTCCAGCACCCCGAGCGTCCGGGCCAGCGCGTCGTTGACGCCGTCGGCCGGCACGTCGGCGTTGGTGTGCGCGGTCAGCAGCGCGGTGCCGGAGGCCAGCAGCCGGTGCACCGCACGACCCTTCGGCGTGGTCGCCGCGACTCCGTGCACCGGCGTGAGCAGCAGCGGGTGGTGGCACACCAGCAGGTCCGCCCCCCAGGTCGCCGCCTCCTCCACGACAGCCGGGGCCGGGTCGACGGCGAGCAGGACCTTGGCCACTGGCTGCTGCGGGTCGCCGCAGACCAGGCCGACCGCGTCCCAGTCCTCCGCCCAGCGCGGGTCGTACCAGCCGTCGAGCAGGGCGGTCACCTCGGCGAGGGTCAGGCTCATGCGGCGCAGCCTAGTGGGATGCCTCCCGGTGCAGACAGGTCCGTACCGGAGACTTGACCTTCGTCCCCGGCCACGCGGTCACGTCGGGCTCCCGCAGGTAAAGGTTTGCTGAATTCGTCGAGATCATGTGACATTCCCGGTCCGCAGGTTGTTGAATAGTCACTGCAACGACCGCTGGTGACCCGAGACGCCGGCGGTCGTTGCCTTTCTCTCCGGGCGGGCCCGGCTCCCGGCCGGGCGCTCACGTAGGCTGTGCCGCGCTCCGCCGCTCGGGCCAGGTCCGTGGCAGGGGCCGAGGGCGCATAGCTCAGCGGTAGAGCACCTCCCTTACAAGGAGGTGGTCGCAGGTTCGATCCCTGCTGCGCCCACTCTCCCGGCGACTCCCGCTCAGCCCTGGACGGTCCTGAGGACCCGGGCGTGCTCCTCGAGGTCCCGCGCGTCGGGCATCGCGTTGTGCACGCTCCAGCGCAGCACCCCGTCCGGGTCGACGATGAAGCTGGACCGGTCCGAGCAGCCGCGCTGCTCGTTGAAGACCCCGTAGGCCCTCGCCACCTCGCCGTGCGGCCAGAAGTCGGACAGCAGCGGGAAGGCGAGCCCGTCCTGCTCGGCGAACGCGCGCAGCGCGTACACCGGGTCGCAGGAGACCGCGAGCAGCTGGACGCCGTCGGACTCGAACGTCGGCAGGCTGTCGCGCACCGCGCACAGCTCGCCGCTGCACACGCGGCTGAACGCGAACGGGTAGAACATCACCACGACCGCCTTCCGGCCGCGGTACGACGAGAGCCGCACGTCCGCGCCGTGCTGGTCGCGCAGCGCGAAGTCCGGGGCGGGCTGGCCGAGCTCTGGGGTCATCGGGTCTCCTCGGGTCGGGTTGGGGTCGGAGGGTCGTCGGCGAGCAGCCGCTTGAGCACCTTGCCGGTGGCGTTGCGCGGCAGCCGGTCCACGAAGACCACCTCGCGGGGCACCTTGTAGCGCGCCAGGGCGCCGCGCACGAACTCCTTGAGGTCGGCCTCGGTCGCGCCGGCACCGTCAGCGAGCACCACGAAGGCACGCAGCCGCTGGCCGTAGTCCTCGTCGTCGACGCCGATGGCGGCCGCGTCGTCGACGGCCGGATGCCGGCACAGGCAGTCCTCGACCTCGCGGGGGAAGACGTTCTCACCGCCGGAGACGATCATCTCGTCGTCACGGCCCTCGACGACCAGCCGCCCGCCGTCGTCGAGGCGACCGACGTCCCCGGTGGCCATCAGTCCGTCGACGACGTCCTTGCTGCCGCCTCCGGTGTAGCCCTCGAACAGCACGCTGTTGCCGACGAAGATGCGGCCGGACCTCCCCCGCGGAAGCTCGCGGCCGTCCGGGTCCAGGATCCGCACCACGGTGGCGAACGGGGGGCGGCCCGCCGTACCGGGGGACGCGCGCAGGTCGGCGGGGGTGGCCACGGTCGCGTAGGCGACCTCGGTCGACCCGTAGACGTTGAACAGGTGGTCGCCGAACCGGTCCATCCAGTCGGTCCCGAGGTCACCGGGCAGCGCCGACCCCGAGGCGGCCACCACCTGGACCCGGGACAGGTCGTAGCCCTCGAGCACGTCCTGCGGCAGCGCCAGGATCCGCTGCAGCATCACCGGGATGACCACCAGCGACTCGCAGTCCTGCTGGACCAGGGTCGCCAGGCACTGCTCCGGGTCGAACCGGCGGTGCAGCACGACGGTGGACCCGAGCAGCAGCGAGAGCGCGAAGTTCGCCCAGCCCCAGGTGTGGAACAGCGGCGCGGCCACGTGGGTGCGCCACCCGGCGCGCAGCGGCAGCCGGGACAGCAGCGCGGCGGCAGCCTCGAGACCGGCGTCGCCGCGGGGCGCCCCCTTGGGCGTGCCGGTGGTGCCCGAGGTCAGGATGACCACCCGGCTGGGCCGGGGCGGGGCGGGATGGTCCCGGGGTGAGCCCTCGGCGATCAGCGACTCCAGGGTGTTCCCGCTGCCGTCGCCGTCCACCCAGGCCAGGATCCGGTCGGCCACCCCGGCCTGCTCCAGCAGCCCGGTGAACTCCTCGTCGTGGACAACCACCGCCGGGTCCTCGCGCTCGAGCACGTCGGCGAGCTGCGGGCCGGCGAAGGCGGTGTTCAGGTAGAGGATGGTGGCGCCGAGCTTGGCCGCGGCCAGGCTGGCGTCCACGAAGCCGCGGTGGTTGCGGCACAGGATCGCGACACCGGTGCCCGGACCGACGCCGCGGCGGCGCAGCGCGTCGGCGAGCCGGTTGCTCCGCTCGTGCAGCTCTTCGAAGGTCAGCGTGCCGAGGTCGTCGACCAGTGCGGGACGCCCGGGCACCAGGACCGCCATGGCCGCGAAGCCACCCGCGGGTCCCGCCCCCCAGCTGAGCAGCGTGCGCGCGACCCGGGCCAGCCGGTGCGGGGGGTAGGGCCGGACCACGCCGGCCCGGATCAGCACCCGCAGCATCGTGGGCGCCGAGACCATCAGCTCCGCGGCGCGCCGGGCGTGGGGAAGCGCGGTCAGTGTGCTGCCTTGGGCGCGACCAGCCGGGTGGCGGACCAGTCCTGGCTCACCGCCGCGGTGGTGGTCGTGGCCAGGCCGGCGATCGGGGCCGCCTCGGCGATGTCGGCCGGGTCGACGGCCAGCGGCCGGCCGACCTTCGGGGTGAGCAGCCAGATCACGCCGCCTGCGACGAGGTCGGTCAGGGAGTCGACCAGCGTGTCCACCAGGTCACCGTCGTCGTCGCGCCACCACAGCAGGACGGAGTCCACCACGTTGCCGTAGTCACCGTCGACCATGTCGGCGTCGATCGTGTTCTCGATCTCCACCCGGAGACCGTCGTCCACGTCCTCGTCCCAGCCGAGCTCCTGGACGACCATTCCGGTCTTCAGTCCCAGCCGCTCGCCGGCGTTCTGGGTGGCGGTGCCCTCGTGGCCACCCGCGGTCGCGCTCACGTCACTCCTCCAGTTCTGGTGGGTCCGACCCCGTGTGCTGTGGCCGGTCACCTGCATGCTTGCGCGTAGTCCACCGGATGTCGACCCGGCGCGCAAGGCCGTCAGACGGGTGCCAGGCTAGTGCCCCCACCCGCCGGGGACGCCGCCGGAGCGGGATCGGGCCTAGGCAGGGCCGGGCCGCCCGGGGCGCGGCACGTCGTAGGTCAGGCTGGCCAGCTGGCCGTCCCGCCGTACGTCGACCAGCCGCATGCCCTCGATCCGGCGCGGCAGCAGCGGCGACCCGGCGCCCAGGGTCACCGGTGCCACGCTCACGATCACCTGGTCGAGCAGGCCCGCGTCGTGGAACTGGCCGACCAGGTCGCCCCCGCCGACCAGCCACACGTTCCGGTCCCCCGCGGCCGCGACCATGTCGGCGTGCGCTCCCACCACGTCGTCGCGCACGAACCGCAGGTCGGCTCCCGGCACCGGCGGCAGCTCCCGGTGCGTGAAGACCCAGCAGGGAATGCCGCCGAAGGAGTCGTTCCACCCCTCGGGACGCTCCAGCAGCCGCTCGTGCTCGACGACCCAGGTGTAGGTCGTCGACCCCATCGCCATCGCTCCCACCCCGGCGACGAAGGTCTCCCCCGCCGCTTCGCCGACCTCGTCGCGCGGCACGTCGAAGAGCCACTGCAGCGAGTTGTGCTCGTCGGCGATGAAGCCGTCGAGCGTCGTCGCGGTGTAGTACTGCGTGATCGGCACCTTCCCATGGTGGCACCGGCCGGGCCGGCTACCGATGGGTAGATTCCGCCCGCGCCGCGAGCGTGACACGATGAACGAGAGGCGGACCCGTGACCCGGGCCCCCTCTCCGGACGAGAAGTCCGCCACCGGGCCCCCACCGGGCCCCTACCGGGCACACCGAGCACGAGAGCAGAGGAATCGTGGCAACAGGTTCTGAGCAGTCCCCCAGCAAGCACGTCGGCCGTCCCCAGGTCATCCACGAGGGGCTGCCCACGCAGCTGCCCGACATCGACCCCGACGAGACCCGCGAGTGGCTGGACTCCTTCGACGCGATGGTCGGCGACCGAGGTCGCGGCCGCGCCCGCTACCTGATGCTCCGGCTGCTGGAGCGCGCCCGTGAGCAGAACGTCGGCGTCCCGGCGCTGCGCAGCACCGACTACATCAACACCATCGCCCCCGAGCGCGAGCCGTGGTTCCCCGGCGACGAGCACATCGAGCGCCGGATCCGCGCGTTCCTGCGCTGGAACGCCGCGGTCATCGTCTCGACGGCGAACCGCAAGGGCCTCGAGGTCGGCGGCCACATCGCGACGTACCAGTCATCCGCGTCGCTGTACGAGGTCGGCTTCAACCACTTCTTCCGCGGCCGGGACCATGAGGGCGGCGGCGACCAGGTCTACATCCAGGGGCACGCCTCCCCGGGCATCTACGCGCGCGCCTTCCTCGAGGGACGCCTCACCGAGACCCAGCTGTCCCGGTTCCGCCAGGAGGTGCAGCACGGCGTCGGCAAGGGCCTCTCGTCCTACCCGCACCCGCGCCTGATGCCGGACTTCTGGGAGTTCCCGACGGTGTCGATGGGCCTGACCGCGATCAACTCGATCTACCAGGCCCGCTTCAACCGCTACCTGCAGAACCGCGGCATCAAGGACACCAGCGGCCAGCACGTCTGGGCCTTCCTGGGCGACGGCGAGATGGGCGAGGTGGAGTCGCTGGGCGCCATCGGCGTCGCGGCCCGCGAGGAGCTGGACAACCTCACCTTCGTGGTCAACTGCAACCTGCAGCAGCTCGACGGCCCGGTGCGCGGCAACGGCAAGATCATCCAGGAGCTGGAGGCCACCTTCCGCGGCGCCGGCTGGAACGTGATCAAGGTGGTCTGGGGCCGCGAGTGGGACGACCTGCTGGCCCGCGACGTCGACGGCGTGCTCGTCAACCAGATGAACTCCACCCCCGACGGCCAGTTCCAGACCTACTCGGTCGAGAGCGGCGACTACATCCGCGAGAACTTCTTCGGCGGCGACCCGCGGCTGCGCAAGATGGTCGAGCACATGACCGACGAGCAGATCGTCAAGCTGCCGCGCGGCGGTCACGACTACCGCAAGGTCTACTCGGCGTTCGACGCGGCCAGCAAGCACGTGGGCCAGCCGACGGTGATCCTGGCGCACACCGTCAAGGGCTGGACCATCGACGCCCTCGAGGGCAAGAACGCCACCCACCAGATGAAGAAGCTCACCAACGCCGACCTCAAGGTCTTCCGCGACCGGCTCTACCTGCCGATCACCGACAAGGAGATCGACGAGTCGGCGGTGGCGCCGTTCTTCCACCCCGGCAAGGACGCCCCCGAGATCGAGTACATGATGGAGCGGCGGCGCCAGCTCGGCGGCTCGCTGCCGAAGCGGGAGAACCGCTCGAAGCTGCTGAAGCTGCCCGGCGACAAGGTGTACGCCGAGCTCAAGCAGGGCTCGGGCAAGCAGTCGATCGCCACCACGATGGCGCTGGTCCGGCTGCTGCGCGACCTGATGCGGGACAAGGAGATCGGTCCCCGCATCGTGCCGATCGCCCCCGACGAGTACCGCACGTTCGGCATGGACGGCATGTTCCCGACCGCCAAGGTCTACAACCCGATGGGTCAGCGGTACGAGTCGGTCGACCGGAACATGCTGCTCGCCTACAAGGAGTCCGCGCAGGGCCAGATGCTGCACGAGGGCATCTCCGAGGCCGGTGCGATGGCGTCCGCGACGGCCGCCGGGTCGTCGTACTCCACGCACAGCGAGCACATGATCCCGTTCTACCTCTTCTACTCGATGTTCGGGTTCCAGCGCACCGGCGACTCGATCTGGGCGATGGCCGACCAGTTGGCCCGCGGGTTCCTGGTCGGGGCGACCGCCGGCCGCACCACGCTGACCGGTGAGGGCCTCCAGCACGCCGACGGGCACTCGCCGCTGATCGCCGCGACCAACCCGGCGATCGTGCACTACGACCCGGCGATGGCCTACGAGATGAGCTACATCGTGCAGGACGGGCTGCGCCGGATGTACGGCGAGACCGAGGGCCACCCGACCGGCGAGGACGTCATCTACTACCTGACCGTCTACAACGAGCCGACCGTGCAGCCCAAGGAGCCGGACGACCTCGACGTGGCAGGGCTGCTCCGCGGCCTGTACCACGTGGCCACCCCGCCCGAGGTCAGCAGCAACGGCACCGTGCCCCGGGTCCAGCTGCTGGCGTCCGGGGTCGGCTTCCCGTGGATCACGCACGCGGCGCAGATGCTGGCCGAGGACTGGGGGGTGGCCGCCGACACCTGGTCCGTCACCTCGTGGAACGAGCTGGCCCGCGACGGCGTCGCGGCCGAGGAGTGGAACCTGCTGCACCCCTCCGAGCCGGCTCGGGTGCCGTACGTGACGGACAAGCTCAAGGAGGCCGAGGGACCGTTCGTGGCGGTCAGCGACTACATGCGCGCCGTGCCGAACCAGATCGCCAAGTGGGTGCCGGGCGACTACCACGCCCTCGGCGCCGACGGCTTCGGGTTCGCCGACACCCGCCCGGCGGCCCGGCGGTTCTTCCACATCGACGCCCAGTCCGTGGTGGTGCAGGCGCTGCAGGCGCTCGCCCAGCGCGGCGAGGTCAAGCCCGAGGTGGTGCAGGAGGCCTTCGACAAGTACCGCATCGACGACCCGACCGCCGTGCGCGGGGTCAAGCAGGAGGGCGGCGACGCCTGAGCGTCACCTCGACGACCCGGTGACCTCAGGGCGCGCACGTGCGCCGGGGTCGCCGGGTCGTCGCCTTCCCGGTCGCCGACGCGGGCGGGGGCCGCGCCGCCGGGTCAGGCGCTCTCGGCCCGCGGCACCGCTGTCACCGCTGCCGAGGCCGGGACCCGGGGCCCGTTCTTGAGCAGGGCCCGCCAACGTCCGCGGTGGTAGACCGCGGGCGGGCGGGTCCGGATGAACTCGTCGAGCAGCCGAGCGAACCGCTGCGGATGGTCCTTGTGGGGGAAGTGACCGGCGTCCTCGACGACCTCCACGGTGGCGCCGGGCGCGAACCGGTAGGCGAGATCGGCATGCCGGACCGGGACGACCGCGTCGTCGCTGCCCCAGATCACGCACATCGGCATCGCCTCGGTGAGATAGGCGCGGTCCACCATCGTGACGATCTGCCCGCGCCAGTCGACCACCGCGGAGACCACCTGCCGGATCGCCCGGCGGGTCTGCGGGTCCTTGAAGGAGTCCACCATCGCGGCGACCTCGTCGAGGTCACGGACCTGGGAGACGCCGGAGGCGGCCAGCGTGCGCAGGCCCAGCGTGGTCAGGTGGCGTACGCCGGGCAGGGTCACCAGCCCCATCACCTGGTGGAACCCCGGGAGCGTGATCGCCCGGATCGCCGGGCTCACCTCGGGGCCGATCCCGCCGGGGGCGACCAGCACCATCCGCTCGGTGCGCTCGGGGAACTGGTAGGCGAACTGCATGGCCACGCCGCCGCCGAAGCTGTGCCCCACCACGGTCACCTTGTCGATCCCGAGGACCGTGAGCAGGTCGCGCATGCCGTTCGCGTAGCCGCCCACGCTGTAGTCCGCACGCGGCTTGGCGGACAGCCCGTGCCCGAGCAGGTCCGGCGCGATGACCGTGTAGCTGCGGGACAGCGCGGCGACCACCGGCAGCCAAGTGGTGTGGTCACAGCCGAGTCCGTGCAGCAGCAGCACCGCTGGGCCGCTGCCGACCTTCACGAACGCACGCCGGTGACCGTGGATGGTGAGGTACTGGACCTCGGGCTTCGGCATGGTCTTCCTCACGGCGCGTGGGCAGTCCAGCCAGAATACGGGGCAAACAGCACATGTGCCACGCCCGGGGCCCGCGATTCCGCCTCACGGACGCCTCGGGACCCAGCACCCGTCCCGGCGGTGAAATAGGGTGCTGTCATGACGGCAGCCGACCGGTCGGACCGCGAGGAGATCGCGCGTCAGCTGCAGCGCTCGGTCGGTGCCCTGACCACCTCGACGGTCACCCGCATGGAGCGGGACATGCCGTGGTTCCGCGGCCTGTCGGCGGAGGACCGCTCGTGGATCGGCACCATCGTGCAGGCCGGCATCCAGGCGTTCGTGGTCTGGTACCAGGAGCCGGAGGGCTCCTCCCCGATCACCGCCGAGGTGTTCGGCGCCGCCCCCCGCGCGCTCACCGGTGTTGTGAGCCTCCACCAAACCGTGGAGATGGTACGGCTGACCATCGAGATCGTCGAGGAGAACATCGTGGAGGCCGTCGGCGAGCGCGACGCGCCCTCGGTGCGGAACTCGATCGTGCGCTACGCCCGGGAGGTGGCGTTCGCCACGGCCGAGGTCTACGCGCGCGCCGCGGAGATGCGCGGCGCCTGGGACGCCCGGCTCGAGGCCCTGGTCGTCGACAACGTGCTGCGGGCCGAGGCCGACGAGACCGTCCGCTCCCGGGCCAGCGCGCTGGGCTGGGCGTCGACCGGCGACGTGGTGGTGGTGCTGGGGCACGTGCCCGAGGGCGGCGGGAGCGCGCGCGAGTCGATCATCGACGACGTACGCCGGTCCGCGCGGCTGGTCGGACTGGACGCGCTGTGCGCGGTCCAGGGCGACCGGATGGTGGTCGTCCTGGGCGGGGTGGACAACGCCGACAAGGCGGGCGCAGCGGTCGTCGCCCACTTCGGCGAGGGTCCGGTGGTGGTGGGGCCCGTCGTGCCGGACCTGGTCCGGGCCAGCGTGTCCGCCCGGGCCGCCACCGCCGGTCTGCGCGCCGCGCCCGGCTGGCCGGAGGCGCCCCGGCCGGTGACCAGCGACGACCTGCTGCCCGAGCGGGCGCTGTCCGGCGACGGGCACGCCCGCCGGCAGCTGGTGCAGGAGGTCTACCTGCCCCTGACCGAGGCGGGTGCCCCGACCCTGGACACGCTGTCCCAGCTCTTCGACCACGGCGGGTCCATCGAGGGCACCGCCCGGGCCATGTTCGTGCACCCGAACACGGTCCGGTACCGGCTGCGCCGGGCCACCGAGGTCACCGGCCTGACCCCCTCCGACCCGCGGCACGCCTACACCTACCGGGTCGCGCTGACCCTGGGTCGGCTGACCTCGCCGGATGCGGCCTCCACCGCCCCTTTGCAGTAGCCAATTTGTAGAGTTCCCACAAAGAACGACCCGGAATCTTCGTGAGGCCCGAGGGCGCGGTGACGGCGCCTTCCGAGACAGCATGGACCTGTGCTCGCCATCGTCGCTCCCGGACAGGGTGCCCAGACCCCCGGCTTCCTGACCCCCTGGGTCGAGTCCCCGCGCTTCCGTGACCGGCTGGGCTGGCTGTCGGCGGTCGCCGGGCTCGACCTGGTGCACTACGGCACCGACGCCGACGCCGACGTCATCCGCGACACCGCGGTCGCCCAGCCGCTACTGGTCGCCGCGGGCCTGCTCGCCGCCCTCGAGGTCTTCCCCAGCCCGGGGGACGGGTTCGCGGCCGTGGGGGCCGTGGCCGGCCACAGCGTCGGCGAGCTGACCGCGGCTGCGGGTGCCGGAGCACTCACGGCCGAGCAGGCGATGGTGCTGGTCCGCGAGCGCGGCAGCGCGATGGCCGCCGCGGCCCGCGAGACCGCGACCAGCATGACCGCCGTGCTCGGGGGCGACCGGGACGAGGTCCTGGCAGCCATCGCGCGGCACGGGCTCACCGCCGCCAACGACAACGGTCCGGGCCAGATCGTCGCCGCCGGGACCGTGGAGCAGCTGGCCGGCTTCGCCGACGACGCGCCCGCCAAGGCCCGGCTGGTGCCGCTCTCGGTCGCCGGCGCCTTCCACACCGAGCACATGGGCGCAGCCGTCGAGGTGCTCGGCACCCTCGCCCGCTCGGTGTCGACGCACGACCCGCGGGTCCCGGTGCTCTCCAACCGCGACGGCCAGGTGGTCCCCACCGGTCGCGAGGTGCTCGAGAGGATCGTCAACCAGATCAGCAGCCCGGTCCGCTGGGACCTGTGCATGCAGACCCTGCTCGCCCTCGGGGTCACCGGCCTGCTGGAGCTGCCGCCGGCCGGCACGCTGACCGGCATCGCGCGGCGGGCGATGAAGGGCGTGGAGACCTTCGCGCTCAAGACGCCGGACCAGGTCGACGACGCCCGCGCGTTCGTCGACAAGCATCGGGGCGCCGCCGACGGCGAGTCGCCCATCCGTCAGCACTCCGAGGGAGCTTCGTCATGACCACCCTGAACCCGCAGGTGGGCTCGCCCGAGGCCACGCTGCTCGGGATCGGCACCTACCGCCCGTCCCGTGTCGTGCCCAACGCCGAGCTCGTCGAGGCGATCGACTCCAGCGACGAGTGGATCCAGCAGCGCTCGGGCATCAAGGAGCGGCGCTTCGCCGGGCCGGAGGAGACCATCACGATGATGTCGGTCGCGGCGTCCCGGCAGGCACTCGACCGCGCCGGCCTGGAGGCCGCCCAGATCGACTGCGTGATCGTCGCGACCGTCTCCCACATGCTGCAGACCCCGGCGGTGGCCACGATGATCGCCCACGACCTGGGCACCGACAAGGCACCGGCGTTCGACATCTCCGCGGCGTGCGCCGGCTTCTGCCACGGCGTCGCGATGGGCGCGGACATGGTCCGCAGCGGCAGCGCCAAGCACGTGCTGGTCATCGGCGTCGAGCGGCTGACCGACATCACCAGCCTCAACGACCGCGGCACCGCCTTCATCTTCGCCGACGGCGCCGGCGCCGCGGTGATCGGCCCCTCGGACGAGGTCGGCATCGGCCCGGTGGTGTGGGGCTCCGACGGCGAGCAGTTCGACCTGATCCGGCAGGACGAGGACTGGCGCGACGTGCTGGTCCAGGACAGCCCCACGATGCCGCACCTGGTCATGCAGGGCGCGGCCGTGTTCCGGTGGGCTTCCTTCGAGATGGCCAAGGTCGCCCAGCAGGCCCTCGACCGGGCCGGCATCACCGTCGACGACCTGGACGTCTTCGTGCCGCACCAGGCGAACATGAGGATCATCGACGCGATGGCCCGCTCCATCAAGCTGCCGGCGCACGTCCAGATCGCCCGCGACATCGCCCAGCAGGGCAACACCTCCGCCGCCTCGATCCCGCTGGCGCTGGGCCGGATGATCGAGGAGGGCACCGCGAAGAGCGGCGACACCGCCCTGCTGATCGCCTTCGGCGCCGGTCTCGCCTACGCGGCGCAGGTCGTGAAGGTCCCCTAGTCCCCGGGCGCACCCGCGCCCGGTCCGGCAGCACCCGCACCATCCACCCGTACCCCACCCTGAAGGAGTTCCCCGTATGGCTTCCACCGAGGAGATCCGCGCCGACCTCGCCGAGATCGTCAACGAGGTCGCCGGCGTGTCCGCCGACGACGTCCAGCTCGACAAGTCCTTCGTCGACGACCTCGACGTCGACTCGCTGTCGATGGTCGAGGTCGTCGTGGCCGCCGAGGAGAAGTTCGACGTCAAGATCCCCGACGACGAGGTCAAGAACCTCAAGACCGTCGGCGACGCCGTGGCCTTCATCGAGCGCGCCCAGAACGGCTGAACGCCCCACCCGTCCCGCGCCGGGTGGGCGGCCCAGCGTCGCCCACCCGGCTCCGGCCGGCCGTCCTGCCGGCGGCGTACGCCGCTTCGTCAGCAGCCCCGCACACAGCGCACCAGCACACCAGCCCGCGGCGCCCTCCCTGCCGCGACAAAGCCACGAGGTGAAACATGAGCGCCACTCGAGTCGTCGTGACCGGACTCGGCACGACCTCCCCCGTCGGGGGTGACGTGCCCACCACCTGGGCCGCCCTGCTCGCCGGCAAGTCCGGGATCCGTCCGCTCACCGAGGCGTGGGCCGAGCAGCTCCCGGTCAAGATCGCAGCCCGGGTCGCGGTCGAGCCCACCGAGGTCCTGGAGCGCGTCAAGGCCCGGCGTCTGGACCGGACCGCCCAGCTCGCCCTGGTCGCTGCGATGGAGGCCTGGGCCGACTCCGGGCTGGACCAGGGCGGCGTGGAGCCGGAGCGGCTCGGCGTCGCGATGGCCACCGGCATCGGCGGCGTGCAGACGCTGCTGGACCAGCACACGATCCTCGAGGAGAAGGGCCCGCGCCGCGTCTCCCCGCTCTCGGTGCCGATGCTGATGCCCAACGCCGCCGCGGCGAACATCAGCCTGTACGTGGGTGCCCGCGCCGCGGTGAACACCCCGGTCTCGGCCTGCGCCTCCGGCAACGAGGGCATCGCCCTCGCCGTGGACCAGATCCGACTCGGCCGCGCCGACGTGGTCCTCGCCGGGGGCACCGAGGCGGCCATCCACCCGCTGCCGATGGCCGCGTTCGCCCAGATGATGGCGCTGTCGAAGAACGACGGCGACCCCACCACCGTGTCCCGGCCCTGGGACCTGGCGCGGGACGGCTTCGTGCTCGGCGAGGGCGCCGGCGTGCTGGTGCTGGAGTCCGAGGAGCACGCTCTCGCCCGCGGCGCCAGGATCTACGCCGAGGTGCTCGGCGCCGGGATCACCGCCGACGCCCATGACATCGCCCAGCCGGACCCCTCCGGCCAGGGCGGCTCGCGGGCGATGAGCATCGCCCTGCGGGAGTCCTCGATCACCCCGGCGGACATCGTGCACATCAACGCGCACGCCACGTCCACGCCGCTGGGTGACATCGCGGAGGGTCTGATGATCCACGCGGTTCTGGGATCGGCGGCCGACCGCGTCGTCGTCACCAGCACCAAGTCGATGACCGGCCACCTGCTCGGCGGCGCCGGGGCCCTGGAGTCGATCGCGACCGTGCTCGCGCTCCGGGACCGGGTCGTCCCCCCGACGATCAACCTCGACGACCGGGACCCCAAGGTCGACCTGGACATCGCGACCAAGCCGCGCGACCTGCCGCAGGGCGACATCGCCGCGATGAACAACTCCTTCGGCTTCGGCGGCGCCAACGTGGCCGTGGCCTTCGGCTCTCGCTGAGCGGGCAGCCCTGGGGCCTCAGACCACCTGATGCAGCCAGCGCACCGGGGCACCGTCCCCGGCGTGCCGGAACGTCTCGAGCTCGTCGTCCCAGGGCTTGCCCAGCAGCTTGTCGATCTCCAGGTTCAGCGTGGTGTCGCCGAGCGCGGCCTTCACCACCGCCGCCTTGAGCCGGTCCTCGGGGATCATGATGTCGCCGTGCAGGCCGGTGACGGCGTGGTAGACGCCCAGCGAGGGCGTGTAGGAGAACCGCGCTCCCTCGGTGCCGCCCTGGCCGGACGCGGTGGGCTCCTCGGTGACCTCGAAGCGCAGCTGGTTCCACCCGCGTAGCCCGGACGCGATCGAGGCAGCGGTGCCGGTCTGGCCGCTCCAGGAGAACTCCGCCCGGTACGTCCCCACCTGGGCAGGCTGCGGCGTCCACTCGAGGCTGACGGCATTGCCGAGCACGCCGCCGGCGGCCCACTCGATGTGCGGGCACAGCGCAGACGGCGCCGAGTGGACGTAGAGCACGCCCCGGGTCAGAGCCCGTGTCGCAGAACGTGTGGTCACCGTGGCCTCCTAGATCCGGCGTTGAGATACGCCTTCCCCAGCGGTCTCTGCGGATCCTCGAGGACGTGGCCTCACGAATCTGGTGGTGCGTGTGCAGTTGTGACTCCCAGTGTGACGCACCCGTGGGCGTGCGCGCCACATTTGCATCAATTTTACCGTCCGCCTCCTCAGTCCCTGGAGATCCTGACGGGCTGAGCGTCCTCTGGTCTGTGCGGGCCGCGTGGTCACCCGGTCCGGGGGCGCGGGCGCAGCCGCAGGTTCGGCATCGGTGGGGCGAGCAGCCGGTCGCCGGCGAAGTCGCTGACCACTCCGAACCGCTCCGGGCGGTGCGCGATGCCGGTGCCGTTCCACGCGTCCCGCTGCTCCACGATCTCCTCGTGGCTGCGGCCGACGAAGTTCCACCACATCACGATCTCCTCCTCGAACGGCTCCCCGCCCAGGATCATCACGACGGTGTCCTGGCGCTCACCGGGCCGCTCATCGGGCCGCTCATCGGGCCGCTCACCGGACCGCTCACTCGCGCCGACGACGGTCAGGTGGCTGCGGCCGGAGCCGAGGTAGCTCATCGCGTGCCGGTCGATCCGGATGCCGTCGACGGTGGCGGTCCCCTGGGCCACCAGGACGCCGTACTCGAACGCCGGGTCCAGCGGCAGCACCGCCGCCTCGCCGTCCGGCAGGGTCAGCTCGGCGCCCACCAGCGGGGTGTGCGTGGGCGCCGGCGAGGTCAGCCCCGCCATCGACCCGGTCAGCACGGTCAGGGTGGTCCTTCCCTCGCGCAGCGTCGGCGGATCGGCGACGTGGGCGAAGGCCGGCGGCGTGCTGTCCCGGACGCCGTCGGGCAGGCAGACCCAGAGCTGGACCCCGTGCAGGACGGCCGGCGCCTCGGGCGGGGAGACCTCCGCGTGGCAGATCCCGTGACCGGCGGTCATCACGTTCAGCTGGCCCGGGCGGATTAGCTGGTGCGAGCCGAGGCTGTCGGTGTGCAGCCCCAGCCCCTCGAAGAGCCAGGTCACCGTCTGCAGTCCGGTGTGCGGGTGCGGTGGCACCCACATCCCGCCGGTGAGCTTGATGTCGTCGGGCCCGTAGTGGTCCAGGAAGCACCACGCCCCGATCATCCGGCGGGTCTTGTTCGGCACGATCCGGCGCACGTGGGTGGTCCGGCCCAGCAGCACGTCCCTGGCCGCCAGCGGCTCGTGCACACCCTCGAACGTGCTCACCACCACAGTCTGGCACTGACTGTCGTGCCGCGGTACGACGTCTGCCGGTGTCAGAATCCTCATGTCCCCGTCACCAGACCGGAGCCGGGCGGAGACCTCGACCCGGGACGCTGGGCACGCACCCACCGAAGGAAGGGCCGGAGGCCATGACGACCTCACTGGTCAGGACGAGAGAAGCCACCACCGGCGACGTCGGGGCCCTCCACGCTCTGTACGACAGCTGCTCCCCCGACACGATCGAGCGCCGCTTCCACGTGCCGTTGCGCCGGGTCGGTGAGCGGCGCGTGCGCGAGCTGATCGCGCCCGCCGCGGGCTGGAGCATCGTGGTCGAGCAGCAGCGGGGCGAGGTGGTCGGCCACGCCTGCGCGGCGCCCCTGTCGCCGACCCGGGTCGAGATCGGCCTGCTGGTCGACGACGCCTTCCAGGGCACCGGGGTCGGCACTCGGCTGATGCGGGACCTGGCCTCCTCCGCGACCCGGCGCGGCTACCGCTCGATGGTCTGCGTGGTCGCCGCCGACGACGAGGCGGTGCAGCGCACCGTACGCCGCGCCGGCCTGGTCGGGGTCGTCTCGGAGGACGACGGTCTGGTCCAGATCGACGTCCTGCTGGTCCCGGGCGCGGAGGACGGGCTGCGGCACCCCGCCTGACGCCCCGCACGTCGTACGCTCGGCAGGACGTAGCGTCGAGCGCCGGGAGGCGAGATGAGCCAGAGGTTCGTCGTGGTTGGTGCAGGGCTCGCGGCCGCCAAGGCGGTCGAGGAGCTCAGGGCGGCCGGGTTCGCCGGGCCCCTGGTGATGTTCGGCGACGAGCACCACCTCCCCTACGAGCGGCCGCCGCTGTCCAAGGGCTTCCTGCTCGGGGACGCCGAGCTCGAGACGGTCTTCGTGCACGACCCGGACTGGTACGACGAGAACGAGGTCGACCTGCGCCTGGGCACGGCCGTGACCGCGATCGACCCGGGCGCGCACATGGTGCGCACCGGGGCCGGCGAGCAGCCCTACGACCGGCTGCTCCTGGCCACCGGCTCGACGCCGCGACGGCTGCCCTTCGCCGACGCCTCCGGCGCCCCGGTCGCCTATCTGCGCACCATCGAGGACAGCCAGCGGCTGAAGGGCGCGTTCGTGGAGGGCAGCTCGGTGCTGGTCATCGGCGGCGGGTGGATCGGCCTGGAGACCGCGGCGGCGGCCCGCACCGCCGGCGCCGGCGTGACCGTGCTGGAGTCCTTGGACCTGCCGCTGCTGCGGGTGCTCGGCCCGGAGGTCGCCAAGGTCTTCGCCGACCTGCACCGCGAGCACGGTGTCGACCTCCGCACGGGCGTCCAGGTCTCCGGCATGGACAGGGACGGGGAGCGCGCCGTGGTCCACCTCGAGGGCGGCGAGTCGCTGACCGCAGACCTGGTGGTGGTCGGTGTCGGGGTCACCCCGAACGTCGCGCTCGCCGAGAGGGCCGGCCTGGCGACCGACGACGGGGTCCTCGTCGACGAGCATCTGGCGACCTCCGACCCGGACGTCTTCGCCATCGGCGACATCGCGCAGGCGATGCACCCGGTCCTCGGACGCAGGATCCGCGTCGAGCACTGGGACACCGCCGCCGAGCAGGGCAAGGCGGTCGCGCACAGCATGCTGGGGCACGCGACCAGCTACGACCGGCTGCCGTACTTCTTCACCGACCAGTACGACCTGGGCATGGAGTACGTCGGCAGTGTCGGCCCCGACGGCTACGACGAGGTGGTGCTCCGCGGGGACACCGCCGGCCGGGTCTTCACCGCGTTCTGGCTCAAGGACGGCCAGGTCCTCGCGGGCATGCAGGTCAACGACTGGGACGCCACCGAGCACATCCGCGGCCTCGTCGGCCGTGCGGTGCCGGCCGACCGGCTCCGCGACGAGGACGTCACCCTCGAGCAGCTCGCCGGGTCCCGAGCTCGGATGACCGCCCGGGTCGGCATCTCGGGGTGGCGCTACCCCGGCTGGCGCGGCGACTTCTACCCGTCCGGGCTCGTCCAGCGTCGCGAGTTGGAGTACGCGGCGTCCCGGCTGACCTCGATCGAGATCAACGGGTCGTTCTACTCGCTGCAGCGGCCCACGTCGTACGCCGCCTGGCGGGCGCAGACCCCGGACGACTTCGTGTTCTCGGTCAAGGGACCCCGCTACGTGACCCATCTCAAGCGGCTGGTGGGCGTCGAGACGGCGCTGGCGAACTTCTTCGCCTCAGGCGTGCTGGGGCTCGGACCGAAGCTCGGACCGGTGCTGTGGCAGCTGCCGGAGACGCTGCGCTTCGACGCCGAGGTGCTCGACGGCTTCCTCGCCCTGCTCCCCCGCAGCACCGCCGCCGCGGCCGCGCTGGCTGGCAGCCACGACGACAAGGTGCCCACGGACCGGTCGCTGACCAGCACCGAGTCGGACCTCCCGCTCCGGCACGCGCTGGAGTTCCGCAGCGCCGACTTCGCGACCGGCGACGCCCTCGAGGTGCTGCGCCGGCATCGGGTGGCGTGCGTGCTCGCCGACACCGCGGGGCGGTGGCCGGTCGTCGAGCAGGCCACCGCCGACCTGATGTACGTGCGGCTGCACGGCGACCGCGAGCTCTATGCCAGCGGGTACACCGACCGGGCGCTCGACGGCTGGGCGGACCGGTGTCGCGGATGGCTGCGTGACGGGCTCGACGTGTTCGTCTACTTCGACAACGACGTCAAGGGGTTCGCGCCGTACGACGCGATGCGGCTGATCGACCGGCTCCGGGCCTGACCGCCACGATGTTTCGATAACCGCCCCAAACCGGACAGCGGGCGGCACACTGGGGACACCGAGTCCGCCAGGTCCACGCACCCGGTCGGGTCTCGCGTCCGCTCCAGCCCGCGACCCCCTCGGAGACCCCCGTTGTCCACGCCCCTCTGGCCCACCCGCCGTCTCGGCGTCCGCCGGCTGCTCACCTCCGTGGTCGTGGTCGCCTCGGCATCGTTGAGCGTCGTCGCCCCCGCGTCGGCAGCACCCCGCCACGCGCAGGTCGTTCCCCCCACACCCTCGACGCTGTCCTCCGGGCTGGAGTCCCTGGCCGCCTACGTGCCCGCCAACTCCTGCGACCCGACCCCGAAGCCGGGCGCCCAGCGCTTCGGCGAGCTGCTGACCGCGACCTACCCGGGCAGCAGCTTCGGCATCTCACGCACCTGTGGCACCGACCCGCTGCCCACCAGCGAGCACTACGACGGTCGCGCGGTCGACTGGATGACCTCGGTCCGGGTCCCGGCGCAGCGGGCGAACGCCGAGGCCGTGGTCGGCTGGCTGCTGGGCAAGGACGCGAGCGGCAACGCCTACGCCAACGCCCGCCGGACCGGCGTGATGTACATGATCTGGAACAACCGGATCTGGGGCTCCTACCGGGCCGCCGAGGGCTGGCGGCCCTACGCCTCCTGTGCCTCGCACCCTGAGCGCGCCTACGACACCACCTGCCACCGCGACCACGTGCACTTCTCGTTCTCGTGGGAGGGCGCGATGGCCCGCAGCTCCTTCTGGAGCGGTGCGCCCGCCGCGGTCGACTACGGTCCCTGCCGGGCCGCGGACCTGAACTGGGCCGCCCCCTACACCGGACCGCGCACGACCCCCTGCCCGGCCTACCCGCGGGTGGGCGCGCCGGCCAACGCCTCCGCGCTGCGGCGCACGCTGACCACCTATGCGGGCATGTACGTCGCCCGCGGCTCCAGCGGACCGGTGGTGCGCGCCGTGCAGCAGGCCGTCGGCACCGGCGTCGACGGCAGCTTCGGGCCGCTGACGGAGACCGCGGTCGCGACCTGGCAGTCGACGCACGGGGTGCCGATCACGGGCCTGGTGGACGCGGCGACCTGGCGCGCCCTGCTGCGTGCGAACACCCCGGGAGCGACGCCGCAGCCGGGCAGCGCGGCCTCGGCGCCGGCGGTCAACCCGCTGCACCGGTACCTCGGCACGGTGCTGCGTCAGGGCTCGCACGGACCCGCCGTCCGCGCCCTGCAGAGTCGTCTCCGGATCGTCGTCGACGGGCACTACGGCCGTCAGACCCGCGCCGCGGTCAACCGGTTCAAGAAGGCTCGCCACCTGCCCACGGACGGCGTCGTCCGCCGGGCGTGCTGGAAGGCGCTCGGCGCCTGAGCGCCCGCTGGCCCGCGACCCCTTGCATGTCGACCCCGAACTGGGGTAAAGACTTCGTAGGCGATGCCTTACGCAGTGCACCGTCCATCTGGGCGCCCCTGACCGCACTTCTCGGCCGATGAGGGGCGCTCAGTCACGTCCCCCGACCGCTGCGCGGTGGACGGGGGGCTTGCGCACCGCGACATGATGGCCTTGACTGACACCCGCGTCTGGGACACGCGGAGAATGCGTCGGTTCGGGGGGATCATGTTTGTGATGCAAGCGGTGTGCGGGCTGACCTTCGCGGTGTGCCGGGTGTGCGTCCTGGTCGTCGTGGGGGCCGTCCTGGCCCTGCTGCTGGTGCCGGCGCTCGTCGGCGTGGCCGCGGGGCCACTGGAGCAGAGCAGCATCGGTCGACTGGGGCAGGTCCCGGTGATGTCAGAGGTCTCGGTGCCCAGTGCCTCGGTGCCCAGTGCCTCGGTGTCCGGTGCCTCGGTGTCCGGTGCCTCGGTGTCCGGTGCCTCGGTGTCCGGTGCCTCGGCGTCCGGCGCCTCGGCCGGCCCCTCGGTGCCGGCACTCGAGCAGGCGCTGGCCTTCCCGGCGACGATCGCCGACCGGTTCCGGCAGCTCGGCACCTTCCTCGACGCCGGCTGAGGCTCGGCTACCGTGACCGGGTACCCCGGTGGATCGCCGACCGGGGATGGTGACAGTCGGAGGTCGGGACACATGGTGCTGGATGCGGAGAACGGGCTGGTGCTGGACCTGGGGGACGGTCTGCACGAGAGCTGGGTGGACGCGAGCCGGGGCGACGTCGCCTTCCGCACGCTCTTCAGCCGGGAGCGGACCCGCACGACCTCGATGACCACGGGGGTCGCCGACCTGGCGCCGGGCAAGCGCTTCCACGTCCACCGGCACACCCCGCCCGAGGTCTACTACCTGCTGGCCGGCGAAGGCCTGATGACTCTCAACGGACGGGACCACCTGGTCACCGCCGAGTCCTCGGTGTTCATCCCGAGCCGGGTCTGGCACGGCATCCGCAACGTCGGGACCTCGCTGCTCCGCTTCTACTACGTGCTGGGCGCGGACGGGATCGGGGACGTCGACTACGACTTCCCGGCTCCCGCGTGACGCGACCGGTCAGAAGGCGCCGTCGCGGGTGAAGACCGCCCGGAAGGTCCGCACCACGATCGAGGCCTCGACGCCCGGCGACCAGTTGTCGACGTAGTCCAGGTCGAAGCCGATGGACTCGTCCCAGGTCAGCCGGGAGCGTCCGCTGACCTGCCACAGGCCGGTCATCCCCGGCTTGACCGCGAGCCGGCGGCGGGCCGCGTAGTCGTACATCTCCACCTCGACCGGCAGCGCCGGTCGGGGCCCGATCAGCGACATCTGCCCCTTCAGGACGTTCACCAGCTGCGGCAGCTCGTCCAGGGAGGTCTTGCGCAGCAGCGTGACCGACCCGGGTGATCCGCGGGTCGTCCTTGATCTTGAACAGCGGCTTGGACGGGTCGTGGATGCTGAGGTCCTGGAGCGCCGCTGAGCCGCTGCTCGGCGTCCACGCGTCATGGTCCGGAACTTGTACATCGTGAACGTCGCGCCGCCCTCACGGACCCGGGCCTGCGCGGAAGATCGCCGGCCCGCGCGACTCCAGCCGGATGGCGAGGCCGATCACGGCGAGCACGGGCGCCGACAGCAGCAGCAGCACCGCGGCCGCGAACCGGTCGAGCAGGCCCTTGACGAGCACCTGCGTGCCGCGCGGGCTCCCGAACCGACCTTGATCATCAGCCGGCCGTCCTGCTGCTCCACGTCCACCCGGTGCGGAGCGATCCCGTCCAGGTTCGTGCCGATCACCATGTCGATCCCGGTGCCCTCCAGCAGCCAGGACAGCTCGCGCAGCTGGCGCTGCTGCCAGCTGTCGCCCGGGATCACGGTCACCCGCTCCACGCCGTTGTCCAGCGCGGTCCGCACCACCCGCTGCACGACCCCGCTCGGACCGCTCCGCTCGTCGTTGACCGTGCGCTGGTCGCCCATCGCGCCGGTCGGCGACTGCGCCGGGTCCGCGGTCCCCGGGGTCGGCCCGGGTGACCACCAGGATCACCCGTCCGTCCTCGACCCCGGGCGCACGGCGCGCGGACGCCCGGTCCAGGGACCGGGGGTCCCCCACGACCAGACGTCGGCTCCGCCCGAGCCCGAGCCGGGCGGCGAAGCGCGGCAGCCGGACCACCATCCGGACCGCGACCAGCGCCAGGATGGTCGACCCGACGCCCAGCAGCACCTGGCGCCCGACGGAGCCGGAGCCCGCGATCGCGACCAGGACGCAGGCCAGACCGCTGAGGGTGACCGCCGGCCTGGCCAGCGGGCGCAGCGCGACGATGGAGCGAGGCCGGTCCGCGGCGCTGACCTGCGCCGTCACGGCCAGCACGGTGGCCAGGGAGAGCGCAGCCGCCACCGGACGTCCCAGACCGAGCCAGGCGCCCACGACGCACAGCGTGATCGCGAGGTCGCCCTGCACCACCAGCCGGCGGAGAGCTGCGATCTGTCGGCGCCTCAGCCGCAGTCGTCCCTCGAGGGCGTCCGATGTGCCCGGCGGGATGACCGGCGGGATGACCGGCGGGATGACCGGTGACGTGACCGCGACGAGCGTCGGCTCCGGACCGGCCGGCACCCCCTCGATCCGAGTGGCTGTCACGCCTGCCCCCTGCCCACCTGCCGATGTGCACAGCGACCAGCCGGTCCGCGTGCCTGAGCCCCTGCGCGCGACCGGCGTACGCCGTCGCGCCAGGATGTCTCGACCCACCATCATCCCCGACGCCGGGCTCACTTATGGGCGAATGCCGCAATTTGCCGGCACTGTTTCCCCGCCCTGAACGCGTGAGTGGCCTCAGGTGGCAGCCGAGCAGGCTTCAGACCTGTCGCGATCGGCCACGATTGGCTCGGGCCGCCCCCACCCGTCATCCGGTCGCCTCGGAGATCTCCACGCGTCGGTGGGCGGGCCGCCGGTGACCAGCAGGACCCAGCTCCCGGCCAGGTCGAGGACGGCGCTGGTGCCGCCGTACTCGCGGTAGAGCCCGGCGCCGAGCACGTCGACCCACCAGGCCGTCGACCGGGTGAGGTCGCTGACCACCGGGATCTGGGTGACCTGCACGTCGGGGTCGGGGAAGCCGGGACCGGCACCCCCTGGAGCACTTCCCGCGCGGTCGCGGAGAAGTCGATGGCGGACCGGGCTCGCGGCGACCACACTCTCCTCGTGACCGACCGACAGCAGCTCCTCGAGGCCTACGACCGCCAGCTCCGCACGGACGCCGAGACCCCGAGCGCGGTGGAGGTGACGCGGCTCGGTCCGCTGCGCCTGGTGACGTTCGCCCACGGCCGCGGCTTCGTGACCTACCAGAGCCTCGACGACGCGGACGCGGCGGAGATCGGGCACCTGGTGCGCGAGGCGCTCACGCACTTCCGGACCGACCCGACCATCTCCGCCGTGGAGTGGAAGACCCGCGGCCACGACCGGGCACCCGGCCTGCACGAGGCGCTGGTGGCCCACGGGTTCGAGCCGGACGACCAGGAGTCCGTGATGGTCGGGGAGACCCGCCTGCTGGCCGGGCAGGTTCCGCTGCCCGAGGGGGTCAGCCTGCGCCGGGTGCGCGCGGAGGCGGACGTCCGCGCGATGTGCGCGATGCAGGACGAGGTCTTCGGGGACCCGGTCTCCGACGAGATGGCGGACGCCATCCTGCGCCGGGTCTCGCGCAGCGACGGGATGGAGCTGTGGGTCGCCGAGGCGGAGGGCGCGGTCGTCAGCGCCGGCCGGATGGAGCCCGTGCCCGGCACCGACTTCGCCGGGATCTGGGGCGGGGCCACCCGGGAGGAGTGGCGCGGTCGAGGGATCTACCGGGCGCTCACGGCCGCGCGGGCCAGGTCGGCCCTGTCCCTCGGCAAGCGGCTGACACACAGCGACTCCACCGAGTACTCCCGGCCGATCCTCGAGCGGGCCGGCCTCCTCCGCGTCACGACGACCACGCCCTACCGCTGGCGGAGGTGACGACGGCGCGTCACGGCGCCAGCAGCGCCTCCATGGTGCGCAGCTCGCGGGACTGGGAGGCCCTGATGTCCCGCGCCAACGCCACCGCGTCACCGTTCCTGCCCTGCGCGATCTCGGTCTCAGCCATGGCCACGGCGCCCTCGTGGTGCCCGATCATGCCACGCAGCCACATCCGGTCGAAGGCGGCGCCCCGGGCGTCGTCGAGCCTGGCGAGATCGCCCTCCGACATCATCCCGGCCATCGGCTCGTCACCCTCCCCCATGCCGTCCATGCCACTCATGGAGCCAGAGGGGACGTCCTGGCCCCAGGCCCGCAGCCAGCCGGACATCTGCTCGATCTCCGGCCCCTGGGCGGCCTCGATGTCGGCGGCGAGCTTGCGCACCTCGGCGGACGCGAGGCCTGCCTCCGCCATCCGGGCCATCCGCACGGCCTGCTGGTGGTGCGGGATCATGTCGCTGGCGAACGCGACGTCCTGCTGGTTGTGCACCGTGACGGTCGTCGAGCTCGAGCTCGGGCTCGAGCTCGGGGCGCTGCCGCTGCCGTCGGAGCCGCAGGCGGTGAGGCCGAGGGCGGCCGTGGCGAGCACCGCGGCGAGTGTGTGGGACCTGTTCATGGGGATGCTGTCCTGTCTGGTCGGGAAGGATCTGGCCTGGGTCGATGAGGATCTGGCGGGGCGCCGTACCACCGAGCGGTGTGCGGTGCGGCGGCAGAGTCCTCCTCAGCAGCGGCAGACCGACAGCCACATCCGGGGGGCGCGGTCGCGGCGGCGGCCGAGACCCAGAGCGGGCAGCGGACGCAGCCGCACCCGCACAGCCGACCGGTCGGCCCGACGCGCGAGCAGGAGGACCAGCAGCAGATCCCGCCGCCAGCACGGCCAGGCACAGACCCATCTCCGCCACCGGCCCCACGCCCCCGCCGTCCGCGCGGGTGGCGGCCGCACCCGGCGGCACCGTGGGCTGAGCGGCGTGCCGCCCTGCGCCAGCGTCGGTCCCGCCGGCGGCCGAAGGGCCGGTCGGGCCGGACGCGATCGCCATGCCCGGCATCGCCGCCGGGTCACCCGTCCCGTGCCCGGCGAGGCCGTGCATCCCGAACAGACCGGCCAGCACCAGGAACAGTGCCGCAACCCACCACCGGCACGCGGGCGCACCCGATCCGGCCGTGGGCGTGTCCCGAGTCGTCCTGAGCATCGCCACCAGTCTAGGACGGGGTGGTCAGGCGTCCGTCGGACCGGCCGTGCTCACTCCTGGGAGTGGCCGCGGTCACGACCGGCCTGCTCTGCCGCCCCGTCGGCCAGCGCGGTCCCGGCGCGGTCGTACAGGCCGAACACCGAGTGGACGCGCCGGCGGAGCTCGGTCGCGTCGTCGTCGTACTGCGCGATCGCCGCCACCGTGCCGGTGAAGTCGCTGCGTTCGAGCTGCCCCACCGCGGCGAGGTTGCTGCCGTGGAAGGGCATCGCCAGCACGGCGATGTCGACCGCGCCCGCCTGGGTCAGCCGATGCCAGAGGTCGGGGTCGGTCGCGTCCCCCTCGATGACGTCGAGCCCCCGCTCGCGCAGGGACGCCGCACGCTCCTCCCGGCTCTCGATGCCGACGACCCGCAGGCCGTACTCCTCGGTGAGCCGGCGGTACGCCGCCTGCCCGACGCGACCCATCCCGAAGACCACCGCGTCCGCGTGACCCACGTCGATCGGTCGGTCGTCCGGGTGCAGCCGGGAGCCGTCCTGGTCCGGCAGCACCCGCTCGGCGAAGGACACCAGATGCTCGGTGCGCCTGCTCAGGGCGGCCGAGACGACGAAGCTCGCAGCGACCGCGGTGGCGAGGACCACCAGCCAGGCGTCGTCGATCAGGTCCGCGGCCGAGCCCACGACGACGACGATGAGACCGAACTCGGAGTAGTTGCCCAGCACCGTCCCCGCCAGCACCGACGTCCGGTGACGCATGCCCTGCGCCCACAGCAGCGCGACGAACCCCAGCGCCTTGAGCGGGATCAGCAGGAGCAGCAACCCGGCGAGGAGCAGGTCCGCGGCCGATGGCAGGCCGGCGAACCCGATGGACAGGAAGAAGCCGACCAGGAGCAGCTCCTTGACCGAGAACAGCGCCTTCGAGACCTCCTCCGCACGCGGCTCGCCGGCGAGCAGCAGGCCCATCACCAGCGCCCCGAGGTCCCCCTTGAGGCCCACCGCCTCGAAGAGCGCGTAGCCGGGACCGAGCGCCATCGCCAGCCCGAACAGGGGCAGCAGCTCGCCGTGGTCCAGGCGGCGCAGCAGCCTGCGCACCGGCCAGGCAGCGGGCACGAGCAGGACGAGCAGCAGCGCCCAGGGGCTGGGGGTGGCCCCCTTGGCGAGCACCAGGAACACCACGGCGGCCGCGTCCTGGAGGACCAGGACGCCCACCGCGGTCCGCCCGAACCGGGCCTGCGTGGAGCTCTGGTCCTCCAGCACCGTCACCACCAGCACGGTGCTGGAGAACGACAGCGCGAAGCCGACCACCATCAGGGCGCGCCAGTCCTGGTCGGCCAGGAACCCGAGGCCGACCACGGCCAGGACCCCGAGGTAGCCCACGGCCAGAGCGGTGGTGAGCCCCATGTGCACGACGGTCGTCAGCCAGACCTCCCGCCGGCCCAGCACCCGTACGTCGAGCTTGAGCCCGATCCCGAAGAGCAGCAACGCCACGCCGAGGTCGGCCAACCGCTCCAGCGCGGCGAGCTCGGGGACCCCTGCGGCGTACAGAGCGAACCCTGCCGCGAGGAACCCCACGAGTGGCGGCAGCCGTACGGCGGTCGCGCCGATGCCGGCCACCAGCGCGACGAGCAGGACGAGCCCCAGGTCGGTCATGTCCAGCATTCTTCGCGATGCAGGCTGTCGGGGCCACATGGTCTGGCAGCCGCACCAGCCCCAGCGAGGGCGCGTCCTCGATGAGCTGCCGGGCGTTCGTTCACGGGGTCCACACGGCATGGTCGTGCGCGAAGACGACCCGCCTGGGGTCGAACTCGAGCAGCCGTTCCATCCACGGGCTCGGACGTGGGAGTGGTGGCTCGTGACCGAGGCTCTCGGCCCGGGCCGCCAGGACGTCGGCGGACCATTGCGAGGCGACGTCGTAGGCCTGTCCCGCCAGCACGATGGAGCCGTCCTCGCACTCCAGGACGACCGACTGGTGTCCATCGACGTGGCCCGGGGTCGGGATGAGGTGAACGCCCGGCGCGACCTCCGCCTCGCCGTCGAGAGGCTCGTACCGCGCGCCGGGGAAGTCGACCAGCGCGGGCACGGTGTACTCCGTGCCGCGGGCGGTCTCCAGCTCGCGCCGCTGGACGAGGATCGGCGGACCGACGAACGACGGGTTCCCGCCGATGTGGTCGAAGTGCAGGTGGCAGTTGACGACGAGATCGACATCCTCCACGGCGAGACCTACCGTGCCGAGGGCGCGTTCGATCCCGACCCGTCTCGGTCGGTACCAGTCCTCGGTCTCCTGGTCCGCCTGTCCGAGCCCCGTGTCCAGCACCAGGACGCCCGCGGTCGTTCGAGCCACGTAGCCGAGCACGGGCTCGATCCGGCCACGGGCCACTCCGGTCTCCTGCGGGGGCCGGACGAAGGTCCCCAGCTCGATCCTCGCGACGTCGTCGACACGCATGGCCCGAGCCTAGAGTGGACTCGCCCTGCACCGGCCGACACAGGAAGGCCCGTCGGGCGCGCGACGCGACACTGGCGGACGTCGGCGGCCCTGTGGAAGGATCGCGCGGCGAGAACAGACCAAGGGGGCTCGACTCCGATGCAGATGAAGCTGGAGCTGATCCCGCTCCCGGTCTCGGACGTGGACCGGGCCATCGCCTTCTACACCGACAAGCTCGGCTTCACGAAGGACTTCGACGTGCAGGTCAGCGAGGGCGTCCGGGTCGTCCAGCTGACACCCGAGGGATCGGGTTGCTCGGTCGGTTTCGGGACAGGGCTGGACGCCTACGCGGGAGAACCGGGGAGCGTCCGTGGTTTGCACCTGGTCGTGGAGGACATCACCCAGGCGCGGGCCGAGCTCGCCCGCCGAGGTGTCGAGATCGGCGAGATCCAGGACTTCGGGGGCGGCGTCAGGGGGGTGGACTTCTCCGACCCCGACGGCAACACGCTCGAGCTGCAGGAGCTGGCGTGGCGCAAGGGCACGCAGTACGACCAGTCCGCACCGCTCGGGTAGCAGCTCGTCGGCTGCGACCAAGCCCCTCGACCTGGGGAGACGTCTGGTACGGCGGGTGGGGCTCGCAGCCACGACCGGCCATGTCGGCCGTACATTGCGCGCACACATTCGCGCCCGCCTCGCGGTCCGCTGTCCCCCGGCGCATCACGCCGGAGACTTTCGATCGTGTGCCATTTGGGGTCTTGGGGAGACTGGGATCCGTGGTGAGTCTCCTCCTGTCCGTCACCTTCGCCTGCGGACTCCTAATCGCGACCGCGCACGTCCTCAACCGGCGTTTCATCGCCCCCGTCTACGATGTCGCCGCGAACCTGACGGCCTTCGGGTGTGCTACCGCCGCCTCACTGCTGCTGGGCCACTGGATCCCGGCGCTGCTATCGGCGATTGCCATCTCCTGTTGGCTGGCTCTTGCGCGTCGTACCATGCTGGCCCGCAGGGCCGACGTCGCGGCCGCCCGGCCAGGACCAGATGTGGTGCACCTCCAGGCGGACGACAGATCAACAGCCAGGACACCCAAACCACGGGGTCAGTCGTAGCAAGAATCAGGCCGCCAGGTGGCGTCCGACAGCGCCCGCAGTCATACGGGGACCCGACAGCAACGGTCGGGGGCTCGATCCCTGCGGTCGCGACCGCTCGGGAGGCGCACCAGCAGGGCGCTCCCGGTCGGGAGTACGCCGGACCTTCCGGGCTCCGTGGGCGCCGTAGTTCTCGACGTGGGCCTGGGCGACCTTCGGCTTCAGACCGGCGTCCCTGACCTCGCGGGCGCAGGTGTCTGCGACCGAGTCGATGACTGCACGATTGACGCAACCCGGGTTGGGAACCTAGCGCCCATGCTGAGTGCATTGGCGTGGGGATCTCTGGCGGCGGTGTCCCTGCTCGTTGGAGCGTTCTTGGCCCTCGTGCGTGAGTGGCGCACCGGCTTCATCGGGGCGGTGCTCGCTTTCGGGGCCGGAGCGCTGGTCTCGAGCGTGGCTTTCGAGCTCGCCGAGGAGGGACTGCGCATCGGAGGCCCGGTTTCGGTGGCTATCGGTCTCGCGGTCGGGGCCGGCGCGTTCTTCTTCGCGGACCGGGCCGTCAGCCACATCGGGGGTCGGGCCGGCGGCGGCTCCGCGGGGCTTCCGCTTGCGCTCGGCGCCCTCCTCGACGGTATCCCTGAGCAGGCTGTTCTCGGCATCGGCCTCGCCACCGGCAAGGGCGTCAGCGTCGCGTTGCTGGTAGCGATCTTCATCTCCAACCTTCCCGAAGCCGTCGGGTCAGCCAGCGACATGCGCCGCTCCGGGAAGTCTCGACAAGACGTATTGGCACTGTGGACGGCGGTCACGGTGCTGTGCGCCGTCGCTACGCTCGGTGGGTACCTGATCGCGCAGCTGGTCGGGGGAGGCGTGAAGGCCGCGGTCGACGGGTTTGCCGCTGGTGCCCTCCTGGTCATGCTGACCGACTCGATGATCCCGGAAGCCAAAGAGAAGGTCGGCAACAGGGCAGGGCTGATCACCACGCTGGGCTTCGCCGTGGCGGCGGCCCTGTCCAACCTGACCTGACGCCTCGGTCGGACCGCCCACTGCGGCTCGAGCGCCAGGCTCACCATGAATCCATGCCCACCACGGATCGAGCCGGTTCGAGGTCCTGGCGACGGGCTCGCAGCGTGCACGACACCCACGAGCGCGTGGTGGTCAAGAGGAACGGTGACCTGCCGTGGTCGTGATGGCGGTCGAAGACCTGGAGTCGCTGGAGGAGACGTTGGCGATCCTGCGCGACGAGGGCACGATGCGAGACCTGGCCCAGGCCGACGTCGAGGTCGCCACCGGTGACACCCTGGACGCCGACGGGCTGCGCGCGCTGATGGCGCGGCGTACGTCGAAAGCGTGACCGACAGGCTCGTGGTCCGGGCCACAACAGCGGACTCCGCGAACTCGCCCGGAACGACCGACATGCCGTCTGACCTGGGAAGACCGATGTGGGGCGGGTGGGGCTCGAACCCACGACCCAAGGATTATGAGTCCTCTGCTCTAACCGGCTGAGCTACCGCCCCGCGCCACCGCGTGGCCGCGCGAGGGGAGCCTATCCCGGCCCGACCCGGCCCCCGGCACCCCTGGACGCGGTCGGGCGACGGGACCGGTGGGGCCACCGTCGTACTCTCGCGGTGTCGCACCCCGGAGGAGGTCGCATGAGCCAGTCCCCCCGCTTCGACGCCAGTCCCGAGCAGCTCCGCAGGGCCGGCAGCGTGAAGTGGTCCCAGCACCCCGAGGCGATCGGCGCCTTCGTCGCCGAGATGGACTTCGGCACCGCGCCCCCGGTCGCCGCAGCGATGCACGGGCTGATCGACGAGGGGCTGCTCGGCTACCTCCCCGACGGGCTGCTGGCCCGGATGTCGCGCGCCTGGGCCGGCTACGCGCGCGAGCACTACGGCTGGGAGGTCCCACCGGAGCGGGTGCGGCCGCTCGCGGACGTGATCTCCGGGCTGGTCGCGGCCATCGAGCACTTCTCGGTCCCGGACTCCGCGGTGATCCTGCCGACGCCGGCGTACATGCCCTTCCTGGTGGTGCCGCCCGCCCTCGGGCGCAAGGTCATCCAGGTGCCGATGGCGACCGACCGAGGGCGACCGGTGCTCGACCTGGCAGCGATCGAGGCGGCCTTCGAGGCGGGCGGCAACCTGCTGGTCCTGTGCAACCCGCACAACCCGCTCGGCCGGGTGCTGGAGCGCGAGGAGATGGCGGAGGTCGCAGCGGTCGTCGACCGGCACGGCGGGCGGGTCTTCTCCGACGAGATCCACGCGCCGCTGGTGTACGACGGCCACCGGCACGTCCCCTACGCCAGCGTGTCCGAGGTCGCCGCCGGCCACACGGTGACCGCGACCTCGGCGTCGAAGGCGTGGAACCTCCCGGGCACCAAGTGCGCGCAGCTGGTGCTCAGCAACGACACCGACGCGGAGACCTGGGCCGAGGTGGGCTTCATGGCCGAGCACGGCGCCTCGAACCTCGGCGTGGTCGGCCAGCATCGCCGCCTACGAGGCCGGCGGGCCGTGGCTGGCCGAGGTGGTCGCGCACCTCGACGGCACGCGCAGGCTGCTCGCCGACCTCCTCGCCGACCGGACCTCCCGGGTTCGGGTACGTGCCGCCCGAGGGCACCTACCTGGCGTGGCTGGACTGCCGCGCGTTGGGGCTGGGCGACCACCCGGCCGACTTCTTCCGCGAGCGGGCCGGGGTCGCGATGACCGATGGCCCGGCCTGCGGGGAGGTCGGGGCCGGCTTCGCGCGCTTCACCCTCGCGACGCCGCGGCCGGTCGTGGAGCAGGGCGTCGCGCAGATGGCTGAGTCGCTCCGGAGGCGGTGACCGGCGTCATCCCCGGCACCTCCCGGCGCACCAGGACCCGTGCGCAGGTCGACGCGGCGCCCAGTCCGAGGTCGACCAGACCGACCGTCATCCGCTCCTCCAGGTCGCGCTCCCCTCGCGCCGTCACGGGTCGCCCCGCCGGCTCGTCGGCGGCCGGCACCATCTGCGCTCCGCTGAGCCGCCCCTGCGCGTGCACGTCGGCCAACCACGCCCACCATCCGGTCGAGCCGGAGAGCGGGGTGCCCAGCGCCCGCAGGTCGTGCTCGAGCACCTCGAGGGCGGGGCCGTCCCGATGGGCGGCGGCATGGGCGCGGCACACGGTCTCCACGCGGGCCACGAAGCCCCGGTCCAGCGCGCCGACCCCGACGCTGGGCCAGCCCGACGGCTGGCCGGTCTGGGCGCACCCCGCGGTGCCGACCAGCACCCCCGACATGGCCAGCGACACGGCGAAGGCGTGCGGCACGCGTGCCATGGCCTCACCTCGCCGGGGACACCACGCCCCCGGCCGGTCCCCGGTCTCGAGTCTCCCCCCGTGCCCGCACGACGGCAAGGGGACGATCTGCCACAACTGCCTCGGCTCGACGTCGCGCTCCTTTACTCTGTGCCGGTGACCTGGGACCAGCGACGACGAGCGGCCGCCACGACGCTCCTCGTGGCCCTGCTCTGCGTCGCCGGCTGCAGCGTCGCGCCCGACGGGCCGTCGAGCGCCGCCCCGACGACGCCGACGGCCGCCGGCAGCCACGCGGCTGACGCCACGGTCGCGCGCCCGTCGCGACCCGCCACCTCGACTGCCGCCCCGGCTCCCGGGTCGATGGACCGGCCGGCTGCCTCCTCCGGGCCGCTGACCCGGCGGTCCTTCCCGACCCCGGCTCGTCTCGGCGCGGGGTGGCGGTACGCCGTGGACCCCGGCGACGCCGAGGAGGGCTACGCCGGCAACGGCACCCCGGCCCTGGCGCGCCGGCCCGCGGAGATCGTCGCGACCGCCGTCCCGCTCGGCTGCGAACGGCGCATCCCGATGCCGTCGCCCCGGCACGCGCTGGAGGTCGACTACACGCTCCGGGGCGCCAGCGTCATCGCGGTCCAGGTCGCGTTCGCCGACGCCGCGGCCGCGGAGTCGTTCTTCGCCGGGCGCGCGAGCAACCTGCGGGCCTGTGCCGGACGCGTCGGCAGCCCGGCGATCGGACGCCTCGTCGCCCGGCTCACCACGCCGGCTCCCGGCGCGCTGCTCTCCGACCGCACCCCCGACTCGGACCCGTGGCGGGAGGTGGCGGTGCTGGCCGGGGACCGGGTGGCGCTGCTCGCCGCGCAGGGCACCCGTCCACTCACCGGCGCCCAGACCCGGCACCTCGTCTCGCTGTTCCGCTCCTGACCGCCTATCCCGACCGGAGGACCTCGTCTTCGTGAAGCGCACCCGACTCCTGGCCACCGCCACCGTGCTGGCGGCCGTCCTGGGTCACACCGGCGTCGCCACCGCCGCGGTCTCCGCGACCACCGGCAGCCCCGAGACCGCCGGCACCGAGACCGCCGGCACCGAGACCGCGGCACCGAGACCGCCGGCAGCCCCGAGACTGCCGGCGGGACCTCCGGCAGCACCGGGACTTCGGGGACCCCCAGCGACGGCGACGGCTTCCCGGACCCCGACAGCACCGCGAGCACCCCGGCGACGGGTCCGGCCGTCGCCGGAACCCCCACCAGGTCGCCCGCGGCCGCGACCTCGTCGACGAACACCGCACCGGTCGCCGTGGACGACACCGGCTCGGTTGGGGCGGCGTCATCGGTCACCCTGCCCGTGCTCGCCAACGACAGCGACGACGGCCTCGGGCGACCCGACGGCGAGCGGCCGCACCTGGAGGTCGCCGGGTTCGACACTCTCGACGGCCGGGTGAGCGTCGACAGCACGAAGCGCACCCTCGTCCTGGCCACCCGCGCCGCGGACGCCGGCAGCACGCTGACCCTCACGTACACGGCCACCGACGGCGAGCTGACCTCGGCGCCCGCGACGGTCACCGTGACCGTTGCCGCGGCACCTCGGCCACCGGCCCCGCCCAGGGTCACGTTGTACGCCCCGCGCGAGGTCGTCGCCCTGCACAGGGTCACCCTGCACGGTGCGCTGAGCCCGGTCCCCGTCCGCCCCGGGAGGGCCACCGTCCAACGGCTCGTCGGCGGACGGTGGAGGCCACTCGCCTCCGACCGGGCCGACGCGAAGGGCAGGTACGCGGTGGCGTTCAGCACCGACCGCGCACAGCGCTACGTGTTCCGCACCGTCGCGACCTGGCCCGACGGCCGCCACGCGACCAGTCCCGCGGTCGACCCGCACCGTCGTCGCCCGACCGGACGTGAAGGTGTCCGGGCCGCTGACCCGCAAGGCGGTCCCCTACTCCTACCGGGCCGGCTGCCCGGTCGCGCCCGAGCGGGCTGCGCCGGATCACCATCAACCGGTTCACCTACGGCCACATGGTCGCCCGCGGCTCCCTGGTCGTGCGCGCCGGCGCCGTCCCCGACCTGGTGCGGGTGTTCACGGGCGTCCTTCGCGTCCCGCTTCCCGGTGCGCTCCATGCGGCCGACCGACGTGTTCTACGCCGGCGGGCGCCGTACGCCCACGCAGTCCGACGTCGCCGCGATGAAGGCCGACAACACCTCGGCGTTCAACTGCCGCCCGGTCACCGGCAACCCCTACCGCGTCTCGCAGCACTCCTACGGCAACGCGATCGACATCAACACCGTGCGCAACCCGTACGTCGTCGGGCCGACGCGTCTACCCCTCGTTCGGCCCGCACCTACCTGGACCGCTCGCACGTCCGCACCGGGATGATCACCCGCGGCGGCGTCATCGCCGACCTCGATGCGGCGCAACGGCTGGCCGTGGGGCGCCCGCTGGAGCCACCCGGACTACCAGCACTTCTCCTCCAACGGCGGATCGACGCCGTCCGGGAACTGCCGCTCGCCCGGCGGCTGCTGCTGGTCGAGGTCGTGCTGGTGCTGGCGCTCTCGCTCGGTCGCTCCGGCGTCTACGCGCTGGTGAACCTGCTCGCGTCGGCCACCGCGCCCGGGCGCGCTCGCCCAGCCAGAAGGCCGTCCTCAACGGCAGCCTCGCCCCGGGCCGGCCGTGGCTCGACCTGACCTACCAGCTGCTGGCGCTCTGCTTCGGCGTCGTGCCGGTGCTGCTGGTCGGCTACCTGCTGGCCCGCTCCGAGGACCGACCCCGCGCAGCCTGTGGTCGCGCGGCGCCGCCGAGCACCGCCTCGACGTCGCTGCGCGGGCTGGTGGTCGCCGCGGTCGTCGGCGGCACCGGCCTGGCCTTCTACCTGGTCACCCACGCGCTCGGCGTGGACCTGACGGTGGTCGCCGAGGACCTGCCCTCGATCTGGTGGCGCTACCCGGTGCTGCTGCTCTCCGCGCTGCAGAACGCCCTGCTCGAGGAGTTCGTGGTCCTCGGCTACCTCATGATGCGGCTGCGGCAGCTGGGCGTGCGACCGGCCGCCGCGGCGATCGGCACCAGCGCCCTGGTCCGCGGCAGCTACCACCTCTACCAGGGGCTCGGCGGCTTCGTCGGCAACGCCGTGATGGGCGTGCTGTTCGGCTGGCTCTACACCGCGCTGGGGCCGGGTGAGCGCCGCTGGTGGTCGCGCACACCGTGCTCGACGTGTTCGCGTTCGTCGGCTACGCCCTGCTCGCCGGCCAGGTCTCCTGGCTGCCCGGGGTGACCCGCCCGGCGAGGGCTGACGCGGACGGTTCGCAGTGCCATGCTCGAGCCATGACCGAGACCCCGCCGCCCCCGCTCACCGTGCTCACCGAGGACTGGGAGCGCGCCCTGTGCGTGGTCGCCCACCCCGACGACCTGGAGTTCGGCGGCGCCGCCGCGGTGGCCCGCTGGACCGCCCAGGGCAAGCACGTCGTCTACTGCATGGTCACCAGCGGCGAGGCCGGGATCGACGGGATGGACGCCCGACGAGTGCCGCCGGGTCCGCGAGGCCGAGCAGGTCGAGTCCGCGCGGATCGTCGGCGTCGACCAGGTCGACTTCCTCGGGCTGCCCGACGGCGTCCTGGAGTACGGCGTCGCCGCTGCGCCGGGCGATCGCCGAGGCGGTGCGCCGGCACCGCCCGGAGATCGTGATCACCAACAACTTCCGCGACACCTGGGGCGGCCGGAACCTCAACCAGGCCGACCACATCGCCACCGGCAAGGCGACGCTCGACGCCGTCCGCGACGCCGGCAACCGCTGGGTCTTCCACGAGCAGCTCGGTCGAGCGGCCTCGAGCCGTGGGGCGGGGTCCGCAGGTCTGGGCCGCCGGCTCGCCGGAGTCCACGCACGGCGTCGACATCACCGACACCTTCGACCGCGGGCGTGGCGTCGCTGCGCGCGCACCAGGCCTACATCGACGGCCTCGGGTGGGAGGACTTCGACCCGGCGGAGTTCCTCGAGGGCATGTCCCGCGGCGACCGGTCAGCGGCTCGGCGTCGCGCACGCGGTCGGCGTTCGAGGTGTTCCCGATGGGCTGGGGCGAGTAGCCCGCGGCAACGTCCACGCCGGACGACCCGGCGCGACGCGAGATTATCGTCCACGTCACACGATTACCGAGAGCATCGCTGGGCACCCCAGACACGTAGGCAGGCCTCATCAGGCGTGTCGCCCGAGCGACCGGCCCAGCGCACCACCACCGCGAATCGACCTCGGACCCCCGGGTCACGGCCTGGCCAGGTGCCCGACACAGGGTTGCACCTGGCCGGGCCAGGGTCGCCACATCGTCCAACCCAGACCTTCATCCGGGCCAGCCACCCCTGGACCCAGCGAGCAGAGAGACAACATGACTACCAACACTTCTCGGACGTCCCGCACCACCATCCAGCTCGCGGCACTCGTCGTCGGTGCCGTCTTCCTGCTGGTGGGCGTGCTCGGGTTCGTCCCCGGCATCACCACCTCGTACGGCGACCTGCAGTTCGCCGGGCACATGTCCGACGCCAAGCTGCTCGGCATCTTCCAGGTCTCGATCCTGCACAACATCGTGCACCTGCTGTTCGGGGTCGCCGGCGTGCTGATGGCACGCACCGTGGCCGGCTCGCGCAGCTACCTCGTCGGCGGCGGCGTGATCTACCTCGTGCTGTGGATCTACGGCCTGGTCATCGGGATGGACTCGGCCGCGAACTTCGTGCCGGTCAACCACGCCGACAACTGGCTGCACCTCGTTCTGGGCGTGGCGATGGTCGCCCTCGGGTTCGTCCTGGCACCCAAGGGCTCCGGACGGACCGCGGCCCGAGCCTGACCGGCCCCCCACCTGCGCACCACACCGGATCTCCCAAAGAAGAGGAACCACCATGTCGAAACGCAACACGGTCATCCGCAGCCTGCACGACGTCGGTCTCTCCGCCTGGTTCGGAGGCGCCCTGATGGGCGCGGTCGGCCTCAACGGCGCCACCGGCCAGGCCCACGACTCCACCGAGCGGCTCCGCCTCTCGTCCCTCGGCTGGAAGCGGTGGTCGCCGGTCAACGCCGCCGCCATCGCCGCGCACGCCATCGGTGGTGCCGGCCTGATCGTCTCGAACCGTCGTCGCGTGCAGCAGCAGGACGGGGCGATGGCCAACACCACGGTCAAGGCGGCGCTGACGGTGGCGGCCGCCGGCCTCACCGCCTACAGCGGCGTCCTGGGCCGGAAGGTGGAGGAGCACAGCGGACAGGGCGGTCACGGGGCGACGGAGCCGGCAGCAGCCGTCTCGGACGAGCTCGCCGCGGCCCAGCGCCAGCTGAAGATCACCCAGTGGGCGATCCCTGCGGTCACCGGCGTCCTCGTCGTGATGGCGGCACAGCAGGGTGAGCAGCAGCGACCCTCCCAGCAGCTGCGCAAGCGACTCGCTCACCGCTGACGCGGGTCCGACGCGGAGCCACCGACCAACCAAGGAGCCAGATGTCGACCGATGCCATCGTCCTGCTCAAGGACGAGCACAAGAAGATCCTCAAGACGTTCTCCGACTTCGAGAAGGCCGGCAAGAACGCCCACGCCACCAAGGGCAAGCTGGTGGACCGGATGATCGAGCTCCTCACCGTGCACACCTACATCGAGAACGAGGTGATGTACCCCCGGGTCCGCGAGCTGTTGCCGGACCTCGAGGACGACGTCCTGGAGTCCTACGAGGAGCACCACGTGGCGGACGTGATCGTCGTCGAGCTGTCCTCGATGAGGCCCGAGGACGAGCGCTTCACCGCGAAGACGACGGTCCTCATCGAGAGCGTTCGCCATCACATCGCCGAGGAGGAGCAGGACTGGTTCCCCCAGGTGCGGGCCGGGCTGAGCCGTGCGGTCCTGCAGGCCATCGGCGCGGACATGATCGAGGTGCGCAAGAAGGCGCCCACCCGGCCTTCGCAGCCGAGCGCCTTGAAGAAGACGATCGACGCCGTCATCTCCTGAGCGAGGCGGGCCGTCGGGACCGGGACTCGAGCCTGGTCCGCTAGACGACGTGCGGTAGCGGCGACGACTCGTAGGGGTCGCTGCGCGGCGCGACGTACTCCTCGACGGCCCGTCTCCCGGGCGGCAGCACAGGCGCGAGGGCGCGCCGCAGAGCCGCCACGGAGTCGGGCGGGACGGCGGCGGGATCGTCGCCGAGACGCACCCACAGGTAGCCGCCCGGCACCTCCAGCAACGCGGCTGCCGTCACCTTCCGCAGGCTGTCCCGGCCGCCGACCGCGTCGACGTGGGCAGCCGAGAGCAGCGAGCCCCAGCCGCATCCCCACACGCACCGGCCGAAGTCCCGGTCGGCCGGTGCGGCCTGCGCGGCGACCTCCCACGCGCTGGCGGGCTGCACCGCGTCCACGACGTCGAGCGTGACGAAGCCGGACCCCGCTCCCAGCGAGGTGGCCGCTTCGAGCGGCCACCCGGAGGCCGCGGGCACGAAGGACGTCCAGTCGCGCATAGCCCACCGGTGCATCGAGCGCCGGCATCATCACCCCCTCGACAGCGCGTCGAGAGCCGACCGGGGGTCGGCCGGCGGGCGGTCAGGGCCACGCCGACCAGCAACCGCTGCGGGGGCTCGCTGTCCCTGTCTCCATCCTCGCCCGCCTACGAGGCGGTCGCGCCCAGGTCCTCCGGGAGGCTGCGGATCACCGCAGGTCCGGAACGAAGAACCCCGTCTGACCTGTCTCCACAGGTCAGACGGGGCTTCGCCGCTCCCCCGATTGGACTCGAACCAATAACCCTCCGGTTAACAGCCGAATGCTCTGCCAATTGAGCTACAGGGGATCGTGCAGCGACTAGGTTAGCAAGGACCGCGCGTCGGCGCTAAATCGCCCTCACACCGGGTCGGCCCCGGGGCCGAGCTCGTCCTGGGCCGCCCGCAGCGCGGCCTCCACCTCGAGCCGCACCACCGGGTCGTCCGGGTCGAGCCCGGGATCGAGCTCGCAGGCCCAGATGACCTCGTCCCGGCCGGCGGGTGCGCGCCGGGCGATCACCCGCAGGCCGCGTGCGCCGTCGACCAGGACCCGGCGCTGGAGCAGCACGCTCGCGGTGACCCGCTCGCGGACCAGCTGGAGCAGCCGGCGCGGCTCGGCGACGGACAGCTCGTGGACCGGCCGGACCTGGCCGAACTCCGCCACCTCGGTGACCCGCAGCCGCTCCTGGTCGCGGTCCCAGTCGGCCGACTCGACCCGCTCCCACGGAAGGCGGGCGACGGCCGGGGACCGCAGGTCGTCGGCCGGAGGCACGAGCAGCAGTGCCTCGCGGGTGCCGATCAGCCAGGTGCCGTCCCGGGTGCTCGCGGAGGCCAGCGCCCGCTCCCCCGGTCGGAGCCCGGCTCGGGCGACGACCGCGGCCGGCGCGGGACTGCCCCGCCCGGTGAGCCGTCTCACGCCTCGCCGCCGATCGCCTTCTCGCGCAGCGCCCGGCGGTGCTGCTCGAGGGCGACCAGCTCGCCGAACATCCGGTTGTACTCGGTCGGGTGCTCGACCGGGTTGGTCCGCTGCAGCCGGGACTTGAGGTCCGCGATCCGCCGCATCGCGGTGACCTCCTGGAGCCGGAACACGTGCGCCGCGACGTACGCCGTGCTCGGCTCCTTGCTGGAGAGCAGCGGCTCGACGGCCAGCGCCGACAGCGCCTGCGCCTCGGCCGGGTCGGTGACACCGTCGCGCAGCAGCGCCACCCACGCCTCACCGCCCGGGGCGTCGGCCGGACCCCCACGGGCGGTGACCGCCGCCCAGACCGCCCGGTAGGTCGGATGCGTGAAGTCGTCACCGTCGACGTCCTTGGCCATCCGTCCGACGGCCTGCGGGTGCTGCACCACCAGCTTGAGGGTCTCGCGCTCGAGGGAGAAGCGTGGGTCGCGCAGGTCGGGCAGCGGCGGGGCGGCCGGGCGCTCCGGGGCCGGCTGCGCGGACGCCGGACCGGACCGGGAGGACCGCTCCCCGGGCCGCCGCGCGGCCGCCCGCCGGACCTCCGAGCGGGCCTGCTCCACGTCGACGCCGACCATCCCGGCGAGCTCGCGGGCGAACGCCTCCACCTTGGAGCGGTCCCTGATCGCGGACACCAGCTTGGCGGCCTCCCGCAGCGCGTCCACCCGGCCGTCGGCGCGCTCGAGGTCGTAGCGGCCGACCACGTTGCCGAGCACGAAGCGGTACAGCGGCACCCGGCGCGCGACCAGCTCGCGGACCGCGGCGTCGCCCTCCTTCAGCCGCAGGTCGCAGGGGTCGAGCCCGGTCGGCTCGACCGCGACGTAGGTCTGGCCGGCGAAGTTCTGGTCGCCCTCGAACGCCCGCAGCGCGGCCTTCTGGCCGGCCGCGTCGCCGTCGAAGGTGAAGATCACCTCGCCGCGGAAGTCGTCGTGGTCGGTGAGCAGCCGGCGGATCAGCCGGCTGTGGTCCTCGCCGAACGCGGTGCCACAGGTGGCGACCGCGGTGGCGACCCCGGCCAGGTGGCAGGCCATCACGTCGGTGTAGCCCTCCACGACGACCGCCTGGGAGGCCCGGGCGATGTCGCGCCGAGCCAGGTCGATGCCGTAGAGGACCTGGCTCTTCTTGTAGATCGGGGTCTCGGGCGTGTTGAGGTACTTCGCGTCGATGCGGTCGTCGTCGAAGATCCGCCGGGCGCCGAAGCCGATCACGTCCCCGTTGGTCTCCCGGATCGGCCACAGCAGGCGTCCGCGGAACCGGTCGTAGTGGCCCCGCTGCCCCTCCCCGATCAGGCCGCCGGTGACGATCTCCGCGTCCTGGAAGCCCTTCTGGCGCAGGTGCTTGTAGAGGTCGTCCCCTCCCCGCGGCGCGAACCCGACACCGAAGGTCTCGGCGGCGTCCCGGTCGAAGCCGCGACCGGTGAGGAACTCACGGGCCTGCTGCGCGGCCGGGGTCGCGAGCTGCTCGACGTAGTAGGCCTGGGCGACCTTGTGCGCCTCCAGCATCCGCGGCCGCAGGTTCGTGTCCCGGCGCGCGGGCCGGTCGGTGCCCTCCTGGTAGCGGAGCTGGACGCCGTACTTGTCGGCGAGCCGCTCGACGGCCTCGGAGAACGCGAGCCCGTCGATCTTCATCAGGAAGGCGATCACGTCGCCGCCCTCGCCGCAGCCGAAGCAGTGGAAGAAGCCCCGGCTCGGGTTGACGTTGAACGACGGAGACTTCTCGTCGTGGAAGGGACACAGCCCCTTCTGGGAGCCACCGCCGGCGTGCTTGAGGGTGACGTAGGAGGAGACCACCTCGTCGATCCGCGCCCGCTCGCGCACCAGCGCGATGTCGTCGTCCCGGATCAGCCCTGCCACTCGCCCGAGTCTACGGGCCGCCGGTCGACGCCCGCGCCGCTCGGTCAGGAGGTGTTGACAAGGACCGGCACGCAGGCGACAGTCACCGATGGTCTACCGCCGCCCCGGCGGGAGCCACGGAGGAGACCTCGATGCCCGCACCCACCTCATCGCGCAGCCGGCGCACGCTCGCCGCCCTGGTCGGCGCCGCGGCCCTCGCCGCGAGCGTGCTCGTCGCGCCCGCCGCCTCCGCGCACGACGGGCCCGACCGTCATCCTGGCGACCATCCCGGGAGCCGGCACGGCGCTCGGCACGGCTACCTCGCGCTCGGTGACTCGGTGCCGTTCGGCTACCGACCCGCCGCGGTCACCACGCCGCTGCAGTACGCCGACGCCGGCAACTTCGTCGGCTACCCCGAGGTGCTGGGCAAGCGCCGTCACCTGCGCGTCACGAACGCCTCCTGCCCCGGCGAGACCACGGCGAGCCTGATCGACGCCACCGCGCAGAGCAACGGCTGCGAGAGCTCGCTGGGCTCGCCGGTCGGCTACCGGACGATGTTCCCGCTGCACACGGCGTACGCCGGCTCCCAGCTCGACTACGCGGTCGACTACCTGCGCTCGCACCGCCGCACCCGGCTGGTCAGCCTCACCATCGGCGCCAACGACCTGTTCCTGTGCCAGAAGACCACCGCCGACCAGTGCACCGGCCAGGACTTCGCGGCCCTGACCGCCCAGGTGGAGGCCAACACCCGGACGATCCTGACGGCGCTGCGCCACCGGGCGCACTACCGGCACCGCATCGCGCTGGTGACCTACTACTCCCTCGACTACCGCGACCCGGTGCAGACCGCCGGCATCGCCGCGTTCAACGCGGCGCTGGTGCGGGCCGCCGGCCGGTCGAGGGCCGTGGTCGCCGACGGCTTCGGGGCGATGCAGCGCGCCGCCGCTCCGGCCGGTGGCGACGCCTGCGCCGCCGGCCTCCTCGTCGCCCTGCCGCAGGGCGGCTGCGACGTGCACCCGACGCTGGCCGGCCAGCGGGTGCTCGCGAAGGCGCTGGCGCGGGTCGCCGAGCACCGGGACCACGCCGGGCGGCACTGACGAGGGGCTGGCCGTGCGGGTGCTCAGCGCAGCCGGGCGTGCCAGGCCAGCGCCGAGGCGTCGGTGAGCGACGCGACCTGGTCGACGAGCACCCGCAGCCGCTCCGCCTCGGAGCCGGCCTGCTCGAAGTCGGCCCGCAGCGGCGCGGAGAGGACCGCCGGGCCGTGCCGCCACAGCTGACCCACCAGCTCGCCCACCACTTCGCGCTGGCGGGCCAGCACCAGCACCCGCTCGTCGGCCCGCATCACGTAGTGGGCGGCCACTCCCTTGAGCGCTGCGATCGCCAGGCCGGTGCGACGCGGGACCACGAGGTCGCCGGCGTAGCGGACCAGCGGGCGGCCCCCGCGAGGCTCCCGCGAGGCCGCGCTCGACCTGGGTGCAGAACAGCCCGATCAGGTCGCTGGTGAGGTCCTTGAGGGCCGCCTGGGCGCGCCGGCTGCCGTCGTACGACGCTTCGGGCCAGGAGCCCACCCCCCGCAGCAGCGCGAGCGCGTCGTCGAGCTCGGCATCCTCGACGTCGGGCAGGTACCACTCCCGGACGGTCTGCCAGACCTCCTTGCGCGCCGGCGGGTCCGCCAGCCAGCCGAGGTCGACCTTGCCGGCCACGATGCCGTCCTCGAGGTCGTGCACCGAGTAGGCGACGTCGTCGGCGAGATCCATCACCTGCGCCTCGACGCAGCGGGGGCGGTGACCGGGGCGGTCACCCACGCCCTCGCGCAGCCAGCCGAACACCGCCAGGTCGTCGGCGTAGACCCCGAACTTGACCCCGGCTCCCCCGGCGTCGTCGGCGGTCACCGAGGCCGACGGCGCGTCCCGCCGGGTCCACGGGTACTTCGTGCAGGCGTCCAGCGTGGCCCGGGTCAGGTTCAGCCCCACCGACCGGCCGTCGGCGTCCAGGGTCTTCGCCTCCAGCCGGGTCAGCAGCCGCAGGGTCTGGGCGTTGCCCTCGAACCCGCCGCACGCGCCGCTGAGCTCGTCGAGCGCCCGCTCGCCGTTGTGCCCGAACGGCGGATGACCCAGGTCGTGCGCGAGCGCGGCGGTCTCCACCAGGTCCGGGTCGCAGCCGAGCGTGCGCCCCAGGTCCCGGGCCACCTGGGCCACCTCGAGGGTGTGCGTGAGCCGGTTGCGCACGAAGTCGTCGGTCTGCGGGCCGACCACCTGGGTCTTGGCGGCCAGCCGCCGCAGCGCCGCGGAGTGCACCAGCCGCGCCCGGTCCCGCTCGAACGAGGTGCGCTCGGGACGCTTGGGCGGCTCGTCCACCCAGCGTGCGCGCGCGTGCTCGTCGTACATCGTCATCGACCCCATCGGGTGCAACCGTACTGGCGCCCGCCGACGCCCATCGACGACGACGGGGACATCGGGCGGTCCTGGGGGTTGATGCGTCGGAGCGCGTGCCTATGCTCGGCCCCATGACTGTCCTGGGCCGCGACACCTCGGAGCGGCTGCGTGACTGCGCCGCCGTCCAGGGGTTCGTCGAGCGGGTGTGCTTCAAGAACGGGCCCCCCGGGCTCGTGGGTGCCGAGCTGGAGTGGCTGGTCGCGTTCGCCGACTCTCCCTCCGCGCCGGTGCCGATCCCCCTGCTTCGCACCCTGATCGACGCCGCCGGCCCGCCGCCGCGCGGCAGCTCGGTCACCTACGAGCCCGGAGGCCAGCTCGAGCTCAGCTCGCCGGCCTTCCGCGGTCCCACCGCCTGCTGGCAGGCGCTCGCCGAGGACGCAGAGCATGTCCGGGGCACCCTGGAGAGGGCCGGGGTCGAGCTGCTGCCGACCGCGATCGACCCCGTCCGGTCCCCGCGCCGCCAGCTCTCCCATCCGCGGTACGACGCGATGGAGGCCTACTTCGCCGCGATCGGCGACGAGATGGGCCCGGTGATGATGACCAGCACCGCCTCGGTGCAGGTCAACCTGGACATCGGCGTGGACGCCGACGACTCGCTGCGCCGCTGGCGGCTGCTGCACGACGTCGGTCCCGCGATGGTGGCTGCCTTCGCCAACTCGCCGGTCCACGCCGGCGTCGACACCGGCTGGAAGTCCGCGCGGCAGCGGGTCTGGCAGCGGCTGGACCGGGAGCGCACCGCGATCCCGGTCGGCCCCGACCCGGTGGCCGCCTGGGCCGACTACCTGCTCGACGCCCGGGTGATGCTCCAGCAACGGGAGGGCGAGGACTGGGTGGTGCGCCCCGGGCGGACCTTCCGCGACTGGGTTGAGGGCGCCCCGCACGGGCCCGACCTGGACGACCTCACCGTGCACATGACCACGCTGTTCCCGCCGGTGCGTCCCCGCGGCTGGTTCGAGGTCCGCTACCTCGACGCCCAGCCCTGGCCGTGGTGGCCCGTCCCGGTGGCGGTGCTTGCCGCGGTCCTCGACGACCCGGTCGCCTCCGCGACGGCCTCCGCGGCCTGCTCCGGGGTCGGCGACTGGGAGCTGGCCGCACGGGACGGCCTGGCCGCCCCCGGGCTGCAGGAGGCCGCCCTCGCCTGCTTCGACGCCGCCCTGCCCGCACTCGTCCGCAGTGGCGAGCATCCCGAGCTCGTCGAGCGGGTGCTCGCCTTCCGTGACCGCTACGTCTCCCGCGGCCGGTCCCCGGCCGACGACCCCCAGGAGGTTCGATGAGCGTGCTGCCCGGCACGTCCCCCGACTCGCTGCCCGAGCCCGACCTGAAGCAGTACGTCGCCGACGAGCTCGAGCGCAGCCGCGACCGCTCGGTCGGTCTCACCACCGCCGTCCTCGACGAGCAGGAGCTGCTCGCGCAGCACTCACGGCTGATGTCGCCGCTGGTGTGGGACCTCGCGCACGTCGGGAACTACGAGGAGCTCTGGCTGCTGCGGGAGGCGGCCGGCGTCGAGGCGATGCGCCCCGAGCTCGATGACATCTACGACGCCTTCGAGCACCCGCGCCACACCCGTCCCACGCTGCCCCTGCTGATGCCCGCCGAGGCCCACGACTACCTCGGCCTGGTGCGGCGCAAGGTGCTCGACTCGCTGGACCGTCTGCGGCTCAGCTCCGACCCGGGACCGGCCACCGGGCCGGCGCTGCTGGAGACCGGCTTCGTGTTCGGCATGGTGCTCCAGCACGAGCACCAGCACGACGAGACGATGCTGGCCACCCACCAGCTGCGCCGGGGCGACCCGGTCTTCCCGGCCACCGACGCGCTGCCGGCCCCCTCGGCGCTGATCCGCTCCGCGGAGGTGCTGGTCCCGGCCGGCCCGTTCACGATGGGCACCTCGACCGACTCCTGGGCCCTGGACAACGAGCGTCCCGCGCACCAGGTCGACCTGCCGTCGTACCTCATCGACACGGTGCCGGTCTCCAACGCGGCCTACCGGGCGTTCGTCGAGGCGGGCGGCTACGACGACGAGCGGCTGTGGAGCCCGGCCGGCTGGCGGTGGCGCTGCGCCTCGGGCAAGCGGGCGCCGGCGTTCTGGTTCCGCGAGGCCGGCAGCTGGCTGCGCCGTCGCTTCGCGCACGTCGAGGCGCTGCCCGACGACGAGCCGGTGCAGCACGTGTGCTGGTTCGAGGCGGACGCGTACGCGCGCTGGGCGGGCCGGCGGCTGCCGACCGAGGCGGAGTGGGAGAAGGCGGCCTCCTGGGACGCGGACACGCGCACCAAGCACCGCTACCCCTGGGGTGAGGACGCCCCGACCGCCGAGCACGCCAACCTGGGGCAGACCCGCTACCGGCCGGCCGCCGCCGGCTCGTTCCCCGCGGGCGCCGCGCCCAGCGGCGCGCTGCAGATGGTCGGCGACGTGTGGGAGTGGACCTCCACCGAGTTCACCGGCTACCCCGGCTTCCGCTCGTTCCCCTACAAGGAGTACTCCGAGGTCTTCTTCGACGACGGCTACAAGGTGCTGCGCGGCGGCTGCTGGGCCACCGACCCGCTGGCCTGCCGGACCACCTTCCGCAACTGGGACCACCCGATCCGGCGGCAGATCTTCGCCGGCTTCCGCACCGCCCGGGACGCCTGAGGTGTGCCGGCACCTGGCCTACCTCGGCGCCCCGCGCTCCCTGGAGTCGCTGGTCCTCGCCGCGCCGCACTCGCTCTACGAGCAGTCCTGGGCGCCGCGACGGCAGCGGCACGGCACCGTCAACGTGGACGGCTTCGGCGTCGGCTGGTACGTCGACCGGGCGGCGCCGGTCCGCTACCGGCGGGCCCAGCCGATCTGGACCGACGCGTCCTTCGCCTCCCTGGCACCGACCGTCACCACCACCTGCGCGGTGGCCGCGGTCCGCTCCGCGACCGCCGGCACGTCCGCTGACGAGTCGGCCGCCGCACCGTTCACCCACGACCGCTGGCTGTTCAGCCACAACGGCCGGCTCGAGGACTGGGCGACCGCCCGCAAGGCCCTGTCCGGGCGGGCTGCGGACGTCCCGGACACCCGCGTTGGCGTCGACTCGGCGCTCCTGTTCGGGCTCGCCCTGGCCCGCTGGCAGGCCGGCGAGTCCCTGCCCGCCGGACTGGCCGGCGCCGCCCGGGACGTGCTCGCCCACGGCGGCGGCCGGCTGACGATGCTCGCCTCGGACGGTGCGTCGACCGCCGCGGTCGTCGTCGGCGAGCCGGTGCACGTGCGCGTCGCTGACACCGGGACGGTGGTCGCCTCCGAGCCGGACGACGACGCACCCTGGCAGGAGGTGCCGGACGGCACCGTCCTGCACGTCACTGCGCACGGCATCGCCGAGACCACCCTGGAGGAGACTGGATGACCGCCATCGACCGCCACCTCACCCCCGCGGACCTGGCCGCGTCGCTGCGCACCGACGTGCGGGCCGGTCTCGCCGCGAGCCCCAAGGTGCTGCCCCCGAAGTACTTCTACGACGGGCGCGGGAGTGAGCTCTTCGAGGCGATCACCCAGCTGCCGGAGTACTACCAGACCCGGGCCGAGGCGAGCATCCTGACCGCTCGTGCGGCGGAGATCGCCGACCTGACCAAGGCGCGCTCGCTGGTCGAGCTCGGCTCCGGCTCCTCGGAGAAGACCCACCTGCTGCTGCACGCGCTGCGCGACGTGGGGTCGCTGGCGAGCTACGTCCCGGTCGACGTCAGCGCGGACGCGATCGAGTGGGCGCTGCCGGGGCTGGTCGAGAGCTACCCCGGGCTGGACGTGCACGGCGTGGTGGCCGACTTCGAGCGGCACCTCGACCTGCTGCCGGCCGACGGGCCGCGGCTGGTGGCGTTCCTCGGCGGCACGATCGGCAACTTCGAGCCGGAGCAGCGCGCCGCGGTTCCTCGCCGACCTCGGCGCGACCTTGCATCCCGGCGACGCGCTGCTGCTCGGCACCGACCTGGTCAAGGACCCCGCCCGCCTCGTGCGCGCCTACGACGACGCCGCCGGGGTGACCGCGGACTTCGACCTCAACGTGCTGCGGGTGATCAACCGTGAGCTCGGCGGCACCTTCGACGTGGACGCGTTCGAGCACGTCGCGGTGTGGGACGCGGACCACGAGTGGATCGAGATGCGGCTGCGGTCGGTGCGCGACCAGACGGTCGACGTACCGGCCCTGGACCTGCGCGTCGACTTCGCCGCGGGTGAGGAGATGCGCACCGAGATCTCCGCGAAGTTCCGCGAGGAGAGGGTCTCCGCCGAGCTCGCGCGGCCGGGCTGCGGCTGGTGCACTGGTGGACCGACGAGCCCGGTGACTTCGCGCTGTCGCTCGCGATGCCCTGAGGCGTCTGGTTCTGCGGGACACCGTCCAGGCGTGGGGGCTGGGCGCCTCTCTCGGTTCGCACCCATGGGGTCGTCACCGGTCGGCATCGACCGACCAGAGGCTGACGCTCGGCCGGGCCGGGGACGGTCCACCGGCTCGGGGAGCACGAGCAAAACCTCGGAAGAGGGTCTTGCGCCTCATCTGCGGCAGGTGCGATTCTCAGCCGGCGCTCCATCTTCGGAGCCACTTGTCCAGGGGGGAACCATGTCGTTGAGCCGTCTCCTGTCCGTGTCCGTCATCGCCGTCGTCGCCACCGGCGCGCTGCCCGTCGCCTCGGCCAGCGCGGCGCCGGTCTGCGACGTCTACGACTCGCGCACCTACACCCAGATCAGCTCGGCCTGGTACGCCTTCGACAGCGGCACCCTGGCCAACAAGTCGGCCGGGACCATCAGCAAGACCTACACCCACAGCGGCACCGCGAGCCTCTCGACGACGGTCTCGGCCGAGGTGGGCGCCAAGGTCAGCACCGTGGTCGCCGAGGTCAATGCCAAGCTCGGTGTCTCGGTGTCAGCCACCGCGAGCTACACCAGGTCCACGTCCTTCACCGTCAGCGCTCCTCCGCACACGACCGTCACCTACAAGGACGGCATCCTGACGCGCACGTACAGCGTCAAGCGGGTGCACACCTACTCGAACTGCCAGCAGAGGACGTCGTACGGCACCGTCAAGGCCGCCGACAACTACTCCACCGCGAAGTAGGACCCGGTCCACGCGGCCACCCTCGTGGTCCACACGGCGAAGCGCGGGCGGGGTCGGTCGTACGTCGCCCGCCTACGTGGACGTCAGGCCCGCCCTGCGCCGTACGTCGTCCAGGAACTGCTCCGGGTCGGCCACGGTGAGCGTGGCGCCGGGGTGCTTGATCCTGCGGGTGGGGTCGATCCCGGCGACCGGGGTCCGGAAGCTCAGGCACACCGCCGAGTCGCCGTTCGTGGTGAAGCTGATCCCCCGGTCCGAGAAGGACAGGTGGGGGGGCCCGGCGGTCTTGAGCCAGGCGAACCCGCCGGTCAGGGACGCGTCGGTGATGTTGGACAGGCCGGTGCGCAGCCGCCACGGTCCGTAGCGCACCGCGATCTCCGAGCCGGTCAGCTCCACCCAGGCCGTCACGGGCGTGATGCCGAAGCAGAGGGCGGGTAGCCGGTAGGACGCCGCGAAGGCGAACTCGTAGCGGCGCGGGCCGGTGGTCGGGGGGTTCACGCGGCCAGGCTACGGGGTGGCGCCGCAGAACCAGACGCCTCGGCGGTGTGCTGGCCGCAGAACCAGACGCCTCGGCGGTGTGCTGGCCGCAAAACCAGACGCCTCGGCGGTGTGCTGGCCGCAGAACCAGACGCCTCGGCGGTGTGCTGGCCGCAGAACCAGACGCCTCGGCGGTGTGCTGGCCGCAGAACCAGACGCCTCGGCGGGGTGGGGACCGGTCAGTTCACCGAGATGTGCACGTGGTCGAAGTGGTTCGCGGTCGCCGAGCCGCGGTCCGGCATGCCGCGCCAGCCCTCGCTCGCGCGCACCGGGGTCCAGATCCGCTGCTGCCAGATGACGTCGTAGAGGTTCAGCTCGCCGGCGTGCGCGCGGGCCCAGTCCGCCAGCGCCTGCCCCAGGGACGGGTCGCTGACCATGAAGTCGATGGCCCGCCCGGAGCTGTGCTCTCCGTGCGCGTCCCAGCCGCCGTAGCTGGACAGCGCCGGGAACGCCGCGCAGGCCGCGCGGTAGAGCCGCACCGCCGACGAGGTCAGCCCCGACTCGGTTGCCGGACCCGTCGGGGCACGCCGCCGACGAGAGACCTCCGGCCGCCGCGGCGGCCCGGCTCGGGCTGCTCGACGGGCTCGCGGCGCTCGACGTCGGGGCCGACGACGGGGCCGACGACGGGGCCGCTGCCGGCTCGGGCGCCGGCGGCTTGGGCATCGCGTCGGCGAGGTAGTCCTGGTTGACCCAGCGGACCTGGTCCGCGAAGAGGATCTGCGCGAAGCCACCCTTGCGGACCCCGGTCACCCCGACCTTGTCGCCGCGGGGCAGGACCTTCAGCGGACGGCCACGCTCCCGGGGAGCCGGCCAGAGGTTCAGCCGGGCGGTCATGAACTTCCGGTCCTTCACCGTCGGCTTCACGTGCAGCGTGACGCGCTGCGCCGAGCGCGACACCGGCCGCCGGCGGTCGGCGAGGTCCGCCGTGGTGCTCGGCTGCGGCGCCGCGGTGACGGTGGCGGTGACGGTGACCGGTGCGGGAGAGGCCGCCTCGACCGGGACGCCGGTCCCGCCCGAGGTGGCGGCCACGCCGACGATCCCGCCGGCGATCATCGTCGTCGCGGTCACCGGCAGCACCAGGCGGCGCAGCCGCGAGAGGCGCCGGAGGCGCGGCGCGGTCAGGGGGTCGTCAGGGTCGACGTCACGAAGCAGTCACCGTCGGGGTCGGGCAGGCGGGCACAAAGCATCGAGTGAAGCACAACGCCCCGGGGCGCGTCACCTTCGGACCAGACAGACCGTCAGGTCCCGGACGATCCACCGGACGTCAGGACCAGAGCTCGGCGAGCTCGTCGATGCCCGCGACGGTGTGCGTCGGCTCGCGGAAGATCGCCGGGTACGGCCCCGCCGCCGCGGTTCACCCACACGACTGCAGCCCGGCCCGGGCCGCGCCGTCGACGTCCCAGGGGTGCACCGCCACCAGCACCATCTCCGCCGGGTCGACGCCGCACTCCGTCGGCGGCGTACGCGTAGGCCACGCGGGGACGGCTTCCAGGCCCCGGCGTCCTCGACCGAAGCAGCCGCTCGAAGCGGTCCCGCACGTCCGCGGAGGTCAGCAGCCGCTCGGCGACCGAGGCGGCGCCGTTGCTGAGCGTGACCAGCCGGTAGCCGTCCTCGTGCAGCCGCTCGACCCCGCGGGCGACGTCGGGGTGCAGCTCGAGCGCGGCGAACCCGTCCATGACGTGCTGGGCGGCCTCCTCCACGGAGCGGTTCAGCTGCGCCTCGCCGAGGCTGGCAGAGCAGCAGCTCCCGGGCCACCGCGGCGAACGGCGGGTTGTCCCCCGCCGCGGTCAGCGCGAAGCCGTCGCGCAGCACCGAGGCGAACCACAGCGGCGCCGCACTCGCGGAGGCACCGACCTCGACGAACCGGGCTCCCAGCGGGGACAGGTCGGACAGGGTCTCGTTGACGTCGAACACGATCACGGAGGGGCGCATGCCTCCACCTTGCCCTGACGTGCGGGACCGGCATGCCAGGCGGGGTCCGCCGTCACCCGCCGGAGTGCAGGTCCTCCTGCGACCACGCAGCCGGTGCCGTCGGTGTCGTCGAGCCAGCCCTGCGGCAGCACGACGCGCCGGGGGCTGCCCTGCCGGCCCCGCGGCGTCCCGAGCGCGGCGACCGGGAAGGGCTCGGCCGGGTCGAGCCGGGCGAGCAGCTCGTCGAGCGCGGCGAGCGAGGTCACCAGCGCGAGGCTGTGGCGCAGCTCGCCGCCGGCGGCGAAGCCCTTGAGGTACCACGCGACGTGCTTGCGGAACTCCTTGCAGCCGCGCTGCTCGCCCATGTGGTGGCAGAGCAGCTCGGCGTGCCGGCGCATCATCGCGGCGACCTCGCCGAGCGCGGGCAGCGTGGCGACCTGCTCGCCGGCGAACGCCGCGGCCAGGTCGCGGAACAGCCACGGCCGGCCCAGGCAGCCGCGGCCCACGACCACACCGGCGGCGCCGGTCTCGCTCGACCATCCGCACCGCGTCGGCCGCCTCCCAGATGTCGCCGTTGCCGAGCACCGGGATGTCCACGTGCGCCACCAGCTCGCCGATCGCGGACCAGTCGGCGCTGCCCGGAGTAGGCCTGGTCGACGGTCCGGCCGTGCAGCGCGATCGCGGCGCAGCCGGACTCCTGGGCGATCCGGCCGGCGTCGAGGTAGGTCAGGTGGTCGGCGTCGATGCCCTTGCGGGTCTTCATGGTCACCGGCACGCCGTACGGCGCGGCGGCGCGGACCGCCGGCTCGAGGATCTCGCCGAGCAGCCGGCGCTTCCAGGGCAGCGCGCCCCCGCCGCCCTTGCGGGTGACCTTGGGCACCGGGCAGCCGAAGTTGAGGTCGATGTGCGCGACGCCGTACTCGGCGCACAGGATCTCGGCCGCCTTGCCGACGTACACCGGGTCGGTGCCGTAGAGCTGCACCGACCGGACGTCCTCGGTCTCGTCGAAGGTGAGCATCCGCAGCGAGGTCTCGTCGCGCTCGACGATGCCGCGCGAGGTGATCATCTCGCAGACGTAGAGGCCGGCGCCCTGCTCGCGGCACAGCCGCCGGTAGGCCGCGTTGGTGATGCCGGCCATCGGCGCGAGCACCACCGGGGTGTCCACGCGCAGGGAGCCGAGCTGCAGCGCACGGGGAAGGGTCACCACCCCATTGTGAGCGAGACCCCTCGCAGGCGCACATCCACCGGTCGCGCCGCGCGCGGTCAGCCCTTCGCGCTGGGTGCCTTGCCGGGCTTCTTGCCGGGCTTCTTGCCGGGCGCCTTGGTGGGCGGCGGATCGGCGATCTCGCCGGTCCAGGTGATCGGGTTGAACGCCTGGTTGGGCCGGTAGCTCACCGCGCGCAGCGCGCCCCGGTCCGGGGAGAGGAACACCAGGCACGTGCTCAGCGAGTCCCCCGGGCCGAAGTCCTTCGGCAGGCCGGGGGAGGCGCACCGCGGGAACCTGGTGGTGAACTTCACCGACGGGAGCAGGGTGTTGGCCGCGTTGACGCCCCACAACGGGACGCGCGCACCGCCCACGTCGCCCTCGCCGACGTTGCTGACCCGCACCTTCGCGTAGTAGTACGACGCCTGCTTCTTGTAGCTGTCGTCGAGGATGAAGCCCTTGAAGTCCTCGAGCCTGCCCTTGCGGACGCTCCTCACCTGCAGCTTCAGCACGGTCCCCTTGTTGTCGGTCGACTCGAAGATCACCGTGGCGGCGTCACCGAAGGAGAGCTTGCTGCCGGGCTCGGTGAGCTGCTGTGCTGCCGGCACCTGCACCGTCGAGGACGGGGAGGGCGGCACCGTGGTGGTGGTCGAGACCGACGGCGTCGCGGCCGGCGCGTCCGCGCTCGTGCCCGAGCTGCAGCCGGCGAGGATCAGCGACGCGGCCGCGGTCAGGGCGAGCAGGGGCACAGCCGGGCCGGCGAGAGGGGAACGCACGCGCTCATTGTGCCTGGCTCGGCCTCCGCGCACGGCGGGACCACCCGATCCCCGCCCGATCGGCACCGGGGCCGCCCGCCGTTCGGTCAGCAGCCGGCCAGCCGCTCGCCGACGTAGCCACGGACCTGGCTCAGCCCGACCCGCTCCTGCTTCATGGTGTCCCGCTCCCGGATCGTCACCGCGTCGTCCTCGAGGGTGTCGAAGTCCACGGTGACGCAGTACGGCGTCCCGATCTCGTCCTGGCGGCGATACCGGCGGCCGATCGCGCCGGAGTCGTCGAAGTCGACGTTCCACAGCCCCCGCAGCTCGGCGGCGAGCCCCTTCGCCTTCGGCGACAGGTCGGTGTTGCGGGACAGCGGCAGCACGGCGACCTTGACCGGGGCGAGCCGCGGGTCGAGGCGCAGCACGGTCCGCTTGTCCACGCCGCCCTTGGTGTTGGGCGCCTCGTCCTCGGTGTACGCATCGACCAGGAAGGTCATCAGCGAGCGCGAGAGCCCGGCGGCCGGCTCGATGACGTAGGGCAGGTAGCGCTCGTTGGCGGCCTGGTCGAAGTAGGACAGGTCGTGCCCCGAGGCCTCCGAGTGCGTCCTGAGGTCGAAGTCGGTGCGGTTCGCGATGCCCTCGAGCTCGCCCCACTCCGAGCCCGCGAAGTTGAAGCGGTACTCGATGTCGACGGTGCGCTTGGAGTAGTGGGAGAGCTTCTCCTGGGCGTGCTCGTAGTGCCGCAGGTTGTCCGGGTCGATGCCTAGGTCGGTGTACCAGCGGGTGCGCTCCTCGATCCAGTGCTGGTGCCACTCCTCGTCCTCGCCCGGCTTGACGAAGAACTCCATCTCCATCTGCTCGAACTCCCGGGTCCGGAAGATGAAGTTGCCGGGGGTGATCTCGTTGCGGAAGCTCTTGCCGATCTGGGCGATGCCGAACGGCGGCTTCTGCCGCGTGGAGGTGACGACGTTGGCGAAGTTGAGGAAGATCCCCTGCGCGGTCTCGGGGCGCAGGTAGTGCAGCCCGGACTCGTCCTCGACGACACCGAGGTGGGTCTTCAGCAGTCCGGAGAACTGCCGGGGCTCGGTCCAGGCGCCGCGGTTCCCGCAGTTGGGGCACGCCAGCGGTGCCCAGGTCGACCGAGTCGGGGTCGTCGATCCCCTTCTTCTCGGCGACCGCCTCCTGCAGGTGGTCGGCGCGGAACCGGTGGTGGCACGACTGGCACTCGGTCAGCGGGTCGGAGAACGTCGCGACGTGCCCGGATGCCTCCCAGGTCTGGCGGGGCAGGATCACCGACGAGTCCAGGCCGACCACGTCGTCGCGGGACTGGACGACCGAGCGCCACCACTGCCGCTTGATGTTGTCCTTCAGCTCGACGCCCAGCGGGCCGTAGTCCCACGCGGACCGGGTGCCGCCGTAGATCTCGCCACAGGGGAAGACGAAGCCCCGGCGCTTGGCGAGGGAGACGACGTTGTCGACGGTCGAGGAGGGCTTCTTGGCCACGGGTGCGGTCTTTCTCGTCGGGTGCGCCGGCTGGCTGACGGCGAAGCGTCCACCCTATCGCCGCGCTCAGCCGAGCTCGCGCGGCACCTGCGCGTTGGCGGCGGCGCCCGGCTCGAGCACCTCGTAGGCCGAGGGCTCGTCGACGGCCCGGGACAGCAGCGGCACGGCGCCCACCTTGACGTCGTACGCCGAGAGCGCGCGGCGGTAGCTGCCCACGTTCGCCCAGGTCGTGCTCAGCAGCCACAGGTCCGGCTCGTCGACGTTGCGGCCCACCTGCCCGGACAGGTAGCCCGGCCGCTCGGCGAGCGCCGCCAGCGCGGCGTGCAGGTCGCGGCGGAACCCCTCCATCTCAGCATCGGCCACCCGGAAGCGGTTCACCACGATCACGCCCCCCAACCTAGCCCGGAACGGTCGAGCCGACGCCAGTTGACAATGGTTGTCGTTTGCATTGACAATGATTCTCATGAGCAGCTCGACGGACCGGTGGCCCGACCCGCAGGCCTGCCGGCCGCGCGTCCGGCGGGCGACCCTCGTCGGCGCGCTGCTGAGCCTCGGCATCCTGCTCGCCGGCTGCGGAAGCGCACCGGCCGCTGACGGGCGCACGCAGGTGGTGACCTCCTTCTACCCGCTCCAGTACGTCGCCCAGCGGATCGCCGGCCCGCATGCCGACGTCAGCAACCTCACCCACCCGGGGCAGGAGCCGCACGACCTCGAGCTGAGCGTGAAGGAGACCGCCTCGGTGGTCGACGCGGACGTCGTGGTCTACGAGCGCGGCTTCCAGGCTGCCATCGACGAGGCCGTCGACCAGATCCGCCCGGCCAGGGTCGTGGACGCCTCGGTCGCCGCGGGGCTGTCCGGCGACGACCCGCACTTCTGGCTCGACCCGACCAGGCTGAGCGCGGTAGCCGTCGCCGTCGAGCGGCAGCTCGCCGCGGCCGACCCGGCGCACGCCGCCGGGTACGCCCGCAACCTGCGGTCCCTGCGGGCCGACCTCGCCGCCCTCGACCGGTCCTACCGGACCGGCCTGGCGACCTGTCGCCTCGACACGATCGTGGTCAGCCACGACGCCTTCGGCTACCTCGGACGGCGCTACGGGCTGCGGGTGGTCGGCATCAACGGCCTCTCCCCCGACGCCGAGCCCTCGCCCAGCCACATCCAGGCCCTCCAGCGACCTGATCTCCTCGCGACAGGATCACCACCGTGTTCGCCGAGGAGCTCGGCAGCCGCAAGCTCGCCGACAGCCTCGCCGGGGACCTCGGGCTGCGCACCGCGGTGCTCGACCCGATCGAGGGGCTCGGGCCGGCCACCGCCGACCAGGACTACCTTTCGCTGATGCAGCGCAACCTGCGCACCCTCCAGAAGGCGAACCAGTGCTCATGAGAGGCGAGTCCGTGGATCCCAGCGACCCGACCCCGGTGGTGCAGGTCATCGACGGCACCGTCGTCCTCGGCGGCCGACCGGTGCTGCGAGGCGCCGACGTCACCGTCCTGCCCGGAGAGGTGATGGCGGTGCTCGGCGCCAACGGCTCCGGCAAGTCGACGCTGGTCCGGGCGATGATGGGCCTGGTGCCCACCGCCCGCGGGGAGGTGCGCCTGTTCGGCACCCGCCGCGAGGCGTTCCGCGACTGGCACCGGGTCGGCTTCGTCCCGCAGCGGGTCAGCGCCGAGTCCGGGGTGCCGGCCTCGGTCCGCGAGGTGGTCGCCTCGGGTCGGCTCTCGCGCCGCCGGCCGTTCCTGCCGCAGAGCAGTCGCGGACCGTTCCGCGGTCGAGGCCGCGATCGAGGCGGTGGGGCTCTCCGAGCAGGCCCACGTCGGCGTGGCCACCCTGTCCGGCGGCCAGCAGCAGCGGGTGCTGATCGCCCGCGCGCTGGCCGGGGTGCCCGACCTGCTGGTGCTCGACGAGCCCACCGCCGGCGTCGACGTACAGAGCCAGCAGGTGTTCGCCGCCGCCCTGCGGACCCTGGTCGACCGCGGCGTGACGATCGTGCTGGTGGCTCACGAGCTCGGCCCGCTCGGCCCGCTGGTCGACCGCGCCGTGGTGATGCGCGACGGCCGGGTGGCGTACGACGGCCCGCCGATCGAGGTGTTCACCGACGCCGACCCCGCGCACGACCACCATCACCTGGACCTCGGCTACCGGCGCGCACCAGCCCACCGTGGCCTCCCCCCTGGACCCCGCCCGGCAGCACGAGGAGCGACGATGAGCCTGCTGACCTACGACTTCATGGTCCGGGCCCTGCTCGGGGCGGTGTTCACGGGTCTGGCCGCGCCCGCCGTCGGCACCTACCTCGTGCAGCGCCGGCTGGCCCTGCTCGGCGACGGCATCGGCCACGTCGCGGTCACCGGCGTGGCCCTCGGCCTGCTGACCGGCACCTCGCCGACGATCACCGCGGTGGTCGTGGCGGTCATCGGCGCGGTCGTCATCGAGGTGATCCGGGAGAGCGGCCGCACCAGCGGCGACGTCGCGCTGGCGCTGCTCTTCTACGGCGGCATCGCCGGCGGCGTGCTGATCACCGGCCTCGCGGGGCAGACCGCGGCCACCCTGAACGTCTACCTGTTCGGGTCGATCCTGACCGTCTCGGCCACCGACGTCTGGGTGACCGGAGGCCTGGCCGTGGTCGTCCTGGTGCTGGCGATCGGCCTGTCCCCCCAGCTGTTCGCGATCGCCCAGGACCAGGAGTTCGCCCGGGTCGCGGGGCTCAACGTCCGCGCCTACAACCTGCTGGTCGCGGTGCTGGCCGCGGTCACCGTCACGGTGGCGATGCGCACCGTGGGCTGCTGCTGGTCAGCGCTCTGATGGTGGTGCCGGTCGCGACGGCACAGCAGGTCACCCGCGCGTTCCGGGTCACGCTGGTCGCGGCGATGGGGATCGGGATGCTCGCCTCCCTCGGCGGGGTGGTGGCCTCGGCGTACCTCGACGCCGCTCCGGGCGCCACGATCGTGCTGCTGGCCCTGGCCTGCTTCGCCGCCGCCTACCCGGTCGGCGTGCTGGCTGCGGCGGCGTTCCCGGCTGTCCGCGCCGTTCGCGGACCCGGTCGGACGCGTTCCCGCTCGGCGACGCGCACACCGCCGTCCCGGAGGACCACAGTCACGAGCACGGCCAGGAGTGCGGTCACCCGGCGGTCCCGCACGGCGACCACGTCGACTACCTGCACGACGGGCACCGGCACGCCGTACACGGGAGCCACTATGACGAGCACTGAGAGCGACGGCCCGACCCTCCCGCAGGGCGCCCGCCCGACCCGGCAGCGCCGGGCGGTGGCCAGCGCCCTGCAGACCTTCGAGGACTTCCGCAGCGCCCAGGACATCCACGACCTGCTGCGCCGCAGCGGCGACCCGGTGGGGCTGTCCACCGTCTACCGGACCCTGCAGGCGCTCGCCGACGGCGGCGAGGTGGACATGCTGCGCACCGAGGACGGCGAGGCGGTCTACCGGCGCTGCTCGGCCGCGCACCACCATCACCTGGTGTGCCGGTCGTGCGGGCGCACCGTCGAGGTCGAGGGGCCGACCGTGGAGCGGTGGGCGGACGCCGTCGCCGGGCGAGCACGGCTTCACCGCCGTGAGCCACACCCTGGAGATCTTCGGCACCTGCCCCGACTGCCCCTGACCGCCACGCGAGGCGTCTGCTCTGCGCGCCCCACGCGCCGAGGCGTCTGCTTCTGCGCGAGCCAGGACGCAGAACCAGACGCCTCGGCGGGGATGGGGACGCTAGAACCAGACGCCTCGCGGGGTGGGGCGCAGAACGAGACGCCTCGACGGGGAGGCGGGGCGAGGTGGGGCGCGGTCAGGCCTTGCCGTAGCGCCGGTCGCGCGAGGCGTAGATCTCGATCGCCCGCCACAGCGCGCAGCCGGTCCACGTCGGGCCAGAGCACGTCGGTGAACACCAGCTCGGAGTACGCCGCCTGCCAGAGCATGAAGTTGGAGAGCCGCTGCTCCCCCGACGTGCGCCAGACCAGGTCGGCGTCGGCGAGCTCGGGCACGTAGAGGTGCCGGGCGAAGGTCCGCTCGTCGACCTTCTCGGGGTTCAGCCGGCCCGCCGCCACCTCGCGGGCGATCGACCGGGCCGCGTCGGCGAGCTCGGAGCGGCCGCCGTAGTTGACGCACATGGTCAGCGTCAGCACGTCGTTGTCGCGGGTCAGCTCCTCGGCGACCTGCAGCTCCTTGATCACCGAGCGCCACAGCCGCGGCGCCCGGCCGGCCCACCGCACCCGGACGCCGAGCTCGTGCATCTCGTCGCGACGGCGCCGGATCACGTCGCGGTTGAAGCCCATCAGGAACCGCACCTCGTCGGGCGAGCGGGTCCAGTTCTCGGTGGAGAACGCGTAGGCCGAGATCGCCTTCACGCCGATCTCGATGGCCCCCTCGACGACGTCGAACAGCGAGTGCTCGCCCTGCTCGTGGCCCGGCCGTGCGGGGCAGCCCGCGCTGCTTGGCCCAGCGGCCGTTGCCGTCCATCACGATCGCGACGTGCCGCGGCACCAGCGCCGGCGGGATCGCCGGCGGCCGGGCACCGGAGGGGTGCGGGGTCGGCGGTCGCACCTCGCGGCGGACGCTCCTGCGCGACGTCCGAGCCTCCTTCCGGGAGCGGTCATGCGGACCGGCGGTGCATTGCCGTCACCACTAGACTGCATCCAACACGACCGACGCACCGCTCCCGAGGAGGGCAGGCGCCATGGACACGGCCAACAAGCAGATCGAGCAGCAGATCACCGTGCTCCTGCGCCGGGTGCAGCGGATCCACCTGTCCACGTCGACCGGCGAGATCGACCTCGAGCGGTCGGCCTACGGGATCATGTGCAAGCTCGCCGACGAGGGCCCGCAGCGGCTCGGCGCGCTGGCCAGCGCGTTCGGGCTCGACCCGTCCACGATCACCCGGCAGGTGCAGGCGCTGGAGGAGATCGGCCTGGCGGCCGGCAGACCGACCCCTCCGACCGCCGTGCCTCGATCCTGGACCTCACCGCCGAGCGGCCGCGAGGTCCTCGACCAGACCCGCGCCACCGGCGCGCCGCGGCTCCAGGAGGCGCTCTCCGACTGGCCCGACGCCGACCGCGCCGACTTCGGCCGGCTGCTCGAGGAGTTCAACCCCTCCCTCGACGCGCTCCTCGAGCGACCTCCTGAGCCCTCGTCGCTGCTGCGGCGCATGCCCGCGCCCGGACAGCGCGGGCCGAGGTGCGACAGCGACTTGAGGCCGCGCTCGAGGTGCCACTGCAGGTACGCCGCGCACCAGGCCGGTCGCCTCCCGGCGGTGCCGCGGCTCGCTCGACTCCACCAGCCGGCCCAGTCCCCGGCGAGCAGCGCACCGAGCAGCGCGACGGTCTCGACGGCCGGGTTCGCCGAGCCCGGGCACCCGGCAGGTCGAGCAGAGCATCCCGCCGGCCGACGGGCTGAACGAGCGGTGCGGGCCCTCGAGCGCCGCAGCGCGCGCAGCCTCGAAGGAGGGCGCGTAGCCGGCGACCGACAGCGAGCGCAGCAGGAACGAGTCGAGCACCTGGCCGGCGGCCGGCCGGTGTCGCACATCGCCCGCAACGCGCCGACGAGCAGCAGGAACTGCTGGAGCGCCGGCTCCTTGTCCTCGACGACCAGCCGCTCGGCGGTCTCGAGCATCACCGTGCCGGCGGTGTAGCGCTCGTAGTCCGACCCCATCCGGCTGGCGAACGGCGTCGAGCGTCTCGGCCTGGGTGACGACGTCGAGCGACCGGCCCTCGGCGAGCTGCAGGTCGACGTGCGTGAACGGCTCGAGCCGGGACCCGAAGCGCGAGCTGGTCCGTCGTACGCCCTTGGCGACGGCGCGCACCCGGCCGGACCCGCGGGTCAGCAGCGTGATGATCCGGTCCGCCTCACCCAGCTTCTGGGTGCGCAGCACGATCGCTTCGTCACGGTAGAGGCCCACGCCGACCATTGTCCCCCCCGAGGCCGGTGCGAAGGCGCCGACGCCGCTCAGGTCACGTCGGCTCGCGGCTGGCGCGGCTCGGCGGCGGCGCTCCAGCACTGCGGCGACGAACGCGACCGCCTCGGCGTCCAGCCGGTGCGGGCGGGAGCCGCCACTCGAGGATGCTGCGCGCGGCCACGAACCGGGCGTTCGGCATCTCCTCGGCCAGCATCGCGGCGTCCGCGGCCGGGTGGATCGGGTCGCGTGGGTGGCCGATCACCAGCGCGCGGGGCCTGGATCTGCCGGCGGCGCTTGCTCGACGGCGCGATCCGTCCGAAGAAGATGCCGTGGATGGCCGCGGCCATCGGGGCGGGCCGCTGGTCGAGGGTGTCCAGCGCGATGCCGGCCCAGAACGGCACCACGCCCCGCGGCACCAGCCGGGCCGACCCGCGGGATCGCGCTGACACGGACACGGCACGAAGCGGGCCAGGAACATCAGCGGGCCGAAGGCGATGCAGCCCGGCCTCCAGGCGCGTTGTCGAGCACCGGCATCTCCAGCAGCAGCCCGCGCACCCGCTCGGGGTGCGGCGTCGGCCACCTCCAGCGAGACGTTCGAGCCCAGCGACGTACCCCCGATGACGGCCTGCTCCGCGCCGAGGTGGTCCAGCAGCGCGACCACCTGCTCGCCGAACGCGGTCATGGAGTACTCCTTGGGGTCCAGGGGCCGGTCGGAGCGCCCGTGGCCGAGCAGGTCGAGGGTGACGACGTGGAAGCCCTCCGACGGCGATCGCGCGGGCCAGGGGCTGGTGCATCCGGCGCGGCATCAGCTGGCCGTGGACCAGCACCACCCAGCGGTCGCCGGCGCCGTACTCGGTGTACTCCAGGCGGTCGCCCTCGATGAAGAACTGCCCGACGCGCTCCGACACGAGTTGGCCACAGTCGCTCCCTTCCGCCGTGGATGCGCCCGAGGCACTCGCCACGGCACTGGCGCGACGTGGTTGGGTGGTGCCATGGCCTGGCTCGACGCCGCGAACCGAAGCACATCGTCGTGATGGGGGTCTCCGCGACCGGCAAGACCACGGTCGGCGAGGGGCTCGCCGAGGAGCTCGGCTGCGAGTTCATCGAGGGCGACGAGCTGCACCCGCGCGCGAACATCGAGAAGATGACCGCCGGCATGCCGCTGACCGACGAGGACCGCTGGCCCTGGCTGCAGGCGATCGCGCGAGCTGGTCGCGGTCAAGCGACCACGAGGGTACGTCGACGGTCGTCACCTGCTCGGCCCTCAAGCGCGCCTACCGCACCGTGCTGCGCCGGGGCGGCGCCGACGTTCTTCGTGCATCTCACGCGCCGTTCGACGTGCTGGAGCGAGCGCATGCGGCTGCGGACCAAGCACTTCATGCCGACCGGGCTGCTCCGCTCGCAGTTCGACACCTCGAGGAGCTCGGGGACGACGAGCACGGCGCCGTCATCGACGTCTCGCCGCCGATGGACGAGGTCGTCGAGGAGTCCGTCAACGCCGTACGGGTGTTCTACACGGAGTGACCGGCGCGCGCGGTCCGGTCAGCGGAACGCGCGGATCCCGGTGACCTCGGCGCCCACGCTCAGCATGTGCATCTCCTCGGTGCCCTCGTAGGTGAGCACCGTCTCCAGGTTGTTCATGTGCCGCATCACCGAGTGGTCCAGGGTGATCCCCGCCCCGCCGAGGATCGTGCGGGCGCTGCGGGCCACGTCGAGGGCGGACCTGACGTTGGCGAGCTTGCCGTAGCTGACCTGGGCCGGGACCAGCTGACCGGCGTCCTTGAGCCGGCCGATCTGGACCGCCGCCAGGGAGGCGTTGTTGACCGCGACCACCATCTCGGCGAGCTTCCTCTGGGTGAGCTGGAAGGACGCCAGCGGCTTGCCGAACTGGGTGCGCTCCAGCGAGTAGGCCAGCGCCTCGGTGTAGCAGGCCCGCGCCGCACCGACGGCGCCCCACAGGATGCCGTACCGGGCCTCGTTCAGGCAGCTGAGCGGCCCCTTGAGCCCGCGCACCTCCGGGAGCACCGCGTCGGCCGGCAGCCGCAGGTCGTCGAAGGAGAGCTCCGCGGTCACCGACGCCCGGAGCGACAGCTTGCGCTGGATCTTGGTGGCGGTGAAGCCCGCGGTCGCGGTGGGCACCACGAACCCGCGGATACCGCCCTCGGGACCGTCGTCGTCGACCCGGGCCCAGACCACGGCGACCTCGGCGAGGGTGCCGTTGGTGATCCACATCTTGCTGCCGTTGAGGACCCAGTCGTCGCCGTCGCGGACCGCCCGGGTGCGCATCGAGGCCGGGTCGCTGCCGGCGTCCGACTCGGTGAGCCCGAAGCACCCGAGCGCCTCACCGCCGGCCATCCGGGGCAGCCACTCCTGCTTCTGCTCCTCGCTGCCCCAGCGGTGGATCGCGAACATCGCCAGCGAGCCCTGCACCGACACGAAGCTCCGCAGCCCGGAGTCCACGGCCTCGAGCTCCCGGCAGGCGACGCCGTAGGCGACTGCGCTGGTGCCCGCGCAGCCGTAGCCCTCCAGGTGCATCCCGAGCAGCCCGAGCTTGCCGAAGGTCGGGCCGAGGTCGTCGGGGAGCGCGCCCTGCTCGTACCAGTCCGCCACGTGCGGGGCGAGCTCGGCCTCGGCGAACGAGCGCACGGTGTCGCGGATGTCGCGCTCCTCCTCGTCGAGGAGGCCGTCGACGGCCAGGAAGTCAGCGGGATCGAGGGGCATGGTCGGCCTTCCGGGTCTGGGGCCCTGCACGACCCCCGTGGTGTCTGCCGGCTCCAGCGTAGGTCCCGGCGCTCTCCGACTGCGACCCACCCGAACTTGCAATAGGTACTACCTTTCGAGACAGTGGCAGACGTCTGTGACCGCCCCCACAACTGGAGTACCCCGTGGACCCCATCCAGCCGGTGCACGGCACCGCCCTGCTGCTGCTCATCGCGGCGGCGGCCGTCGCCGTCCTGCTGTTCTTGATCATGAAGGTCAAGCTGCACGCCTTCATCGCCCTCGTCCTGGTCAGCCTCCTGACCGCCGTCGCCGCCGGCATCCCCCTGCCCGACGTGCCCACGGCCCTGCTGTCCGGGTTCGGCTCGACGCTCGGAGCGGTGGCCCTGCTGGTCGGGTTCGGGGTGATGCTCGGCCGGCTGCTCGAGGTCACCGGAGGCGCGCAGGTGCTCGCCGACACCCTGGTGAACCGCTTCGGCGAGCGTCGCGCCCCCCTGGCGCTGGGCATCGCCGCCCTGATCTTCGGGTTCCCGATCTTCTTCGACGCCGGCCTGGTGGTCTTCCTGCCGATCATCCTCACCGTGGCGCGCCGCTTCGGTGGCTCCGTGCTGTACTACGCCCTTCCCGCGGCCGGTGCGTTCGCGGCGATGCACGCGCTGGTGCCGCCGCACCCCGGCCCGGTGGCGGCCACCACGGTCCTCGGCGGCGACGTCGGGGTGGTCCTGCTGGTCAACCTGCCGATCGCGCTGGTCGCCTGGTACGTCGGCGTGTACCTGGTCTCCCGGGTGCTCGGCGCGCGGGTCGACGTACCGCTTCCGGACCTGCTGTTCGGGCCGGTCAACGGTGGCGCCGACCTCGGCGACGACGGGCCGGCCGGGCCGGCGGGAGGCACCGGGACGGTCGAGGACGGCGGAGCCCCGGCGGGCAGCGGCTCGCCGGCCGGCACCACCACGACCACCGGCACCGATGACGGCGGAGGGACCCAGACCACCACCCGCCCCCCGTCCTTCGGCCTGGTCCTGAGCCTGCTGCTGGTGCCCCTGGTGCTGATCGCGTTCAACACCGTGCTGACCACGCTGGTCGCGGCCGGCGGCCTGGCCGAGGGCCAGACCTGGGTCGAGCTGCTGCAGCTGCTCGGCAACACCCCCGTGGCGCTGCTGATCACGCTGCTGATCGCGATCGGCGTGCTCGGCCGCCGGGAGCGGTCCCTGGCGGACACCACCACGATCCTCGACCAGGCGCTCGGCCCGATCTGCGCGATCATCCTGATCACCGGCGCCGGTGGCATGTTCGGCGGCGTGCTCCGCACCAGCGGCATCGGCGAGGCGCTCACCTCGTCGCTCTCGGATCTCGGGCTGCCGCTGCTGCTGCAGGCGTTCCTGATCGCGACCGCGCTGCGGGTCGCCCAGGGCTCCGCCACGGTCGCCCTCACGACCGCCTCCGGCCTGGTCGCGAGCCAGGCCGCCGGGCTCGGCAACCTGCACGTCGCGCTGCTCGTGGTGGCGATCGCCGCCGGCGCCACCGTGCTGTCCCACGTCAACGACTCCGGCTTCTGGCTGGTGAGCCGGTTCTTCGGGATGGACGAGCGGACCACCCTGAAGACCTGGACGGTGATGGAGACCACGCTGGGGCTGACCGCCTTCGCGCTCGCCGCGGTGCTGTGGCCGGTGGCCTCGCTGCTCTGACCGCCGCCGCTCAGAGGCCGGGATCGAGCTGGGAGACCACCTCCACGCAGATCGCGCTCATCGCCGCCTCGGCCAGGTCACCCTGGCCCGCCGCGACGGCGTCGGCCACCATCTGGTGCAGCCGCCTGGCCTCCGGCTTGGGGGTCGGCGGCATCAGGTGGTGGTCGGTGCGGCCGCGCAGCACCTCCTCGACGACCTGACCGAGGCAGCCGAACATCACGTTGCCGGAGGCCGTCAGCAGCAGCCGGTGGAAGGCCACGTCGTGCTCGAGGAACGCGCGCAGGTCCCCGGCAGCCCCGGTCGTCTCCAGCTCGCCGGCCAGGCGCACCAGCCCGGCTCGTTGCTCGTCGTCGGCGTGCACGGCCGCCAGCGCGGCAGAGGCCGGCTCGACGGCGGAACGGAGCTCGGAGAGCTCGCGCAGGTGGTTCCGGCGCTCCGAGCCCTCCAGCCGCCACCGGATCACCGCCGGGTCGTAGGCGTCCCAGCGCTCGCGCGGCAGCACCAGGATGCCGGTGCGGCGACGGCTCTCCACGATGCTCATCGACGCCAGCACCTGCACGACCTCGCGCGCGACGGTGCGGGAGACGCCGTACTCCTGGCTCAGCCAGTCCAGGGTGACCACCGACCCGCTCGGCAGCGACCCGTCCACGATGCGGGGGCCGAGCCGGGCCAGGACTGAGTCGTAGACGGTCGGCATGCGGGTCAGCATGCCACCCGCACCGCGGGGGGCCGGGCACCGGCGAGGCGGCTGCGGACCTCGTCACTCGCCGCGGTAGGACCCGAAGCTCCACTGGTTGCCCTCGGGGTCGCGCACGGTGCAGCCCCGCCCGCCGTAGTCCTGGTCCTCGGGCTTGCGCACGGCGGTCGCCCCGGCGGCCATCGCCCGCGCGAACACCGCGTCCACCTCCTCGTCGCTCTCGGTGACGCAGTAGCACTGACCGTGCCCGACCGCGTCCACCCACGAGTCGTCACGCGGGCGCGCGGAGCCGAGCATCACACCGCCACCCGGGGGCCAGGCCAGCTGGGCGTGCAGCACCTTGGTGGCGTCGTCGGGGTCCGTGTAGACCCCCCTGGCCACGAACCCGACAGCGGTGAGGAACTCGACCGCGGCGGGGGCGTCGACGTAGGACAGCGAGTGGAAGACGGTCGGGGCGGGTGAGGTGCTCATGCCTGCGACGTTGTCACCCGGGCTCGCTCCCGTCTTGGACGAATGTGAGCGCCTCGCGCCGCCACGTGCTCGGAGTGCAGCCGGCGAGGGCATGGAACTCCCGGTCCAGGTGCGACTGGTCGGCGTAGCCGCAGCGAGCGGCCAGCTCGGCGAGGGGACAGCCCGCCTCCAGACCGGCCCGCGCCCACCGGAAGCGCTCGATCCGACCGGCCTGCTTGGGCCCGATGCCCAGCTCGGCGGTGAAGCAGCCGGTCAGGTGCCGGCGGCTCCAGCCCACCTCGGCGGCGAGGTCGTCGACGCGCACCCTCCCGTGGGTCTGCCGGATCCGCCACCAGGCCCGGGCCACCTCGGCCCTGACCCGGACGTCCTGGTGCTCGGCGGCCTTGGCCAGCAGCGCCGCGTCCAGGGCGGCGAAGCGATCCGACCAGGTGTCCGCCGCGAGCATCCGGGCGTAGGCCTGCGGCATCTCCAGGTCGGCGAACGTCCCGGCCAGCGCCGCGGCCGGCGCGCCGAGCAGCCGGCGCGCCCCGAGCGGGGTGAGCCCGGTCTGAATGCCGTGCTGGGCGCCGTCGTGACGGATCAGCGCCGGCTCGGTGTGCAGCCCGGACACCAGCACCCAGTGCCGGGCGCGGGACCCCGGATCGTCCGACCAGGCCACGTCGAGCGGCTCGTCGAAGGCGACCACCAGCGTCAGCGTCCCGTCCGGCAGCCCGTGGTGGACTCCCGGGTCGAGGCCGTCGTACCGGTAGCCGTGGTAGGCGGTGACCAGGCCGCGGAGGTCCGGGTGCGGAGCCCGCCGGAGCAGACCCCGTCGGGGTTCGGTGGCGGCGGCCGTCCCGCCACGTCGGCCCTCAGGCCCGGTTGACCGCACTGGTGACAGCCTTCAGCGAGGCGGTGACGATGTTGGCGTCGACCCCGACGCCCCACAGGATCTGGTCGCCGACCGCGCACTCGACGTAGGCGGCGGCGAGCGCGTCACCGCCGGAGGACAGCGCGTGCTCGTGGTAGTCGAGCACCCGGATGTCGTTGCGGTTCTCGAAGAGCGTGCTGCCCTTGGAGACCTCGTCGTCCGCGAGCTCCCCGATGGCCTCGACGAACGCCGCGATCGGACCGTTGCCGGTGCCGGTCAGGGTGCGCATCTCCCCGTCGACGTAGACGTTGACGGTGAGCGCGTCCTTCTCCCCCGCGGCCGAGGACGTGTGCACCGAGTTCAGCTGGAGCGGGGTCTCCCGGTCGAGGTACTCCGCGCGGAACGCCGACCAGATGTCGGCCGGCGACATCTCGCCGCCCTCGTCGTCGGTGTGCTTCTGCACCGCGCGGCTGAACTCGATCTGCAGCCGGCGCGGCAGGTCGAGCTTATGCTCGGACTTGAGGATGTAGGCCACCCCGCCCTTGCCGGACTGGCTGTTCACGCGGATGACCGCCTCGTAGGTCCGGCCGACGTCGTGCGGGTCGATCGGCAGGTACGGCGCCTCCCAGGGCAGCTGCGCGACCGTCGTACCGGACTCGGCAGCGGCGACCTCGAGCGCCTCCAGCCCCTTCTTGATCGCGTCCTGGTGGGAGCCGCTGAAGGCCGTGTAGACCAGGTCGCCGGCGTACGGGTGCCGCGGGTGGACCGGCAGCTGGGTGCAGTACTCGACCGTGCGCCGGATCTCGTCGATGTCGGAGAGGTCGACCTTCGGGTCGATGCCCTGGCTGAAGAGGTTCATCCCCAGCGTGACCAGGTCGACGTTGCCGGTGCGCTCGCCGTGACCGAACAGGCAGCCCTCGACCCGGTCGGCGCCGGCCATCATCGCCAGCTCGGTGGCCGCCACCGCGGTGCCTCGGTCGTTGTGCGGGTGCAGCGAGATCGTGGTGTCCTCGCGACGGGTGAGCTGGCGGGAGAACCACTCGATCTGGTCGGCGTACACGTTCGGCGTGGCCATCTCCACCGTGGCGGGCAGGTTCAGGATGATCTCGCGGCCGTCGGCGGGCTGCCACACGTCGGAGACCGCCTCGCACACGTCGACCGCGAACGGCATCTCGGAGCCGGAGAAGATCTCCGGGGAGTACTCGTAGCCGATCTCGGTCTTGTCGAGGTAGGACTCGGCGTACTTCATCACCACCTCGGTCCCGCGGGTCGCGATCGCGCGGATCTCGTCCTTGCCGGCGTGGAACACCACCCGGCGGAACAGCGGGGCGATCGCGTTGTAGAGGTGGATGTTGGCGCGGGGCACCCCGACCAGCGACTGAACGCTGCGCTCGATCAGGTCCTCGCGCGCCTGGGTGAGCACCGAGATGGTCACGTCCTCGGGGATCCGGTCCCCCTCGATCAGCTGCCGGACGAAGCTGAAGTCGGTCTCGCTCGCCGCCGGGAAGCCGACCTCGATCTCCTTGTAGCCCATCCGGACCAGCAGGTCGAACATCGTCATCTTGCGCGTCGGCGACATCGGGTCGATCAGCGCCTGGTTGCCGTCCCGCAGGTCGGTGGAGAGCCACCGGGGCGCCCGGGTGATCGTCGCCTGCGGCCAGGTGCGGTCCGGCAGGTCGATCGGCGGGAAGGGCCGGTACCGGTGGAACGGCATCGGGCTGGGCTGCTGCTGGTGCTGTCCGCGGTGCAGGGTCATGGGGTGCTCTCGCTGTCTGTGTCGTGGTGGTCCCGGCGCAGCACCGAACCCCGCAGCGAGGAGGTCCGGGTCAGTGAACCTCGCTGCGGCAGCGAAGGAGGAGGCTGCATCGCGTCACCCTCCCACCATAGACCTCCCGCCCCCGGCGTCCGCGCCCCCCTCCCGCCGAGGCGTCCGCTTCTGCGCTCCCCACCCCGCCGAGGCGTCTGCTTCTGTGGTACGTCGCGGGGTCACCGAGCGCAGAAGCAGACGCCTCGGCCGGGTCACCGACGCAGGAGCAGACGCCTCGGCCGGGTCACCGACGCAGGAGCAGACGCCTCGGCGAAGGAGGGGGGTCGTGCATCAGCCAAGGAATAGCCGGGTACGGAGAAGCCTTGACCGTGCGTACCCCGACGCACGCGACGAGGAGAAGAGACATCGTGACGAGCAAGACCTGGTTCATCACCGGCACGTCCCGCGGCTTCGGTCGCGAGTGGGCCATCGCCGCCCTCGACCGCGGCGACACCGTGGCCGCGACCGCGCGCAACGTGGCCAGCCTCGAGGAGCTGGTGACCGAGTACGGCGACCGGGTGCTGCCGATCGCGCTCGACGTCACCGACCGCGACGCCGTGTTCGCCGCGGTGGCCCAGGCGCACGACCGCTTCGGACGGCTCGACATCGTGGTCAACAACGCCGGCTTCGGACACTTCGGCATGGTCGAGGAGCTCAGCGAGAGCGAGGCCCGCGCCCAGCTCGAGACCAACCTCTTCGGCGCGCTCTGGGTGACGCAGGCGGCGCTACCGTTCCTGCGCGAGCAGCACAGCGGGCACATCCTCCAGGTCTCGTCGATCGGCGGGATCTCCGCGTTCCCGACCGTCGGCATCTACCACGCGTCCAAGTGGGCGTTGGAGGGCATCAGCCAGTCGCTGGCGCAGGAGGTGGCCGGCTTCGGGATCAAGGTGACCCTGATCGAGCCGGGCGGCTACGCCACCGACTGGAGCGGCGACTCCGCCACCCGCTCGGCCGAGATGGACGTCTACGACGAGGTGCGGGAGGCAGCCCAGAACCGGCCGAGCCGGCGCGGCACCCCCGGTGACCCGGTGGCCACCCGCGAGGCCGTGCTGAAGGTCGTCGACGCGGAGGAGCCGCCGCTGCGGGTCTTCTTCGGCGAGGCGCCGCTGGCGATCGCGACCGCTGACTACGAGTCGCGGCTGGCCACCTGGAACGAGTGGCAGCCGGTGGCCGTGGCCGCGCACGGCGGCCAGGGCTGACCTCGGTGCCGCGCCGCCGGGGCGGGCGCGACCTGAAGATCGGCGCCGTCGTCCTTCTGGTGCTCGCCTGGGGCTCCACCTTCGCCGCGGTGAAGGTGGGCCTGGACAGCGCACCGCCGATCCTGTTCGGCGGGATGCGCTCAGTCCTCGGCGGCGCGGTGATGGTGCTGCTCGCGTTCGGGCGATCCGGACGGCCGGCCCTGCGCGAGACCTGGCCGGCGTACGCCGTGCTGACCCTGCTCAACGTGGTGCTGTTCTTCAGCCTGCAGACGCTGGCCATCCTGGCGCTGCCCTCGGGCCTGGCGGCGGTGCTGATCTACCTCCAGCCGGTGCTCGTGGGGGTGCTTGCCGCGCCCCTGCTGGGCGAGTCGCTCAGCCGGTTCAAGATCCTCGGGCTGCTGCTCGGTTTCGCCGGCATCGTCGTGGTGAGCATCGGCGCCTTCCGCGGGCACGTGTCGGTGCTCGGCGTCGGCTACGCGGTGGCCGGTGCCCTGATCTGGGCGCTGGGCACGATCGCCTTCAAGGCCTGCGCCGAGCGCGTCGACGCCTGGTGGGCGGTGGCGATCCCGTTCCTGGTGGGCGGGGCGGTGCTGAGCGCCGGGGGCGCGGCCGTGGAGGGCACCGCCGTGGACTGGTCGTCGCAGTTCGTGGTGGCGTTCGTCTATGCCAGCCTGATCGGCACCGCGCTGTCCTGGTCGCTGTGGTTCGGCCTGGTCGGCTCGGGAGAGGCCGGTCGCGCCGCGGCGTACATCTTCTTCGTCCCGCTGGTGTCGCTGCTGATCGGCGCGGTGTTCCTGCACGAGACGCTCGGCCCGTCCCTGCTGGTCGGCGCCGCCCTGGTCATCGTCGGCGTGTACCTCGTCAACCGCCGTCCCCGCACCGGCGCCGGCGACCGCGAGCGGGTCCCGGCCCGGGTACGGCGGTAGCATCGCCGCACCGCTCCCGAGCCGAACCGGAGGTCGTCGTGCCTCGAGCCGCCCTGGTGCTGCTCCTGCTGCTTGCGGGCTGCACCACAGGTCCGCGCCCGGCCGCCACTCCACCGACGAGCGACCCCTCGGCCACGGTCCCCTCGGGGCCGGCACCGACGGTGCTCCCGGTCCCGGCCGCCCCCGAGCCGGCCGCCTGCTACCGGCTGACCGGCGCCGAGCTGGTCCGGCCCGCCAGCGACACCCGGCCGGTGCCGTGCAGCAGCGCGCACACCTCCCGCACGATCTTCGTGGGACGGCTGGCCGCCGCGGCCGGCGGCAAGGTCGCGGTGGACTCGCCCGCGGTGCAGAAGCGGCTCGCGGACACCTGTCCCCGCAAGCTCGCGGCCTACGTCGGCGGCTCCGCCGAGCAACGCCGGCTGTCCCGGCTGTCCGTGGTCTGGTTCAGCCCCACGCTCCAGCAGGCTGACCGCGGGGCCGACTGGTTCCGCTGCGACCTGATCGCGTTCGCGGGCACCGACACGCTGTTCCCGCTGCCGCGCACCTCCGGCGGCGACCTGAAGGGCGTGCTGTCCCGGCCGGGCGCCCTGGACACCTACGGGCTGTGCGGCACCGCGGCACCCGGTGCGAAGGGGTTCGCCCGGGTCATCTGCCAGCAGCCGCACGCCTGGCGCGCGATCGCGACCGTCGGGCTGCGCGGTGGCCGCCCGTACCCGGGTGTCGCCACGGTGCGCCAGGCCGGCAACGCCACCTGCAAGGCACGCGCGCGCTCCCGGGCCGGAGACACGCTGTCGTTCCGGTTCGGCTGGGAGTGGCCGACCCGCGAGCAGTGGCAGGGCGGGCAGCGCTACGGCTACTGCTGGGTGCCGGCCTGAGCCACCGGTCTCCGGCAGCCGTCAGAAGCCGAGCCGGCGCAGCTGCTTGGGGTCGCGCTGCCAGTCCTTGGCGATCTTGACGTGCAGGTCCAGGTAGACCGGGGTGCCGAGCATCGCCTCGATCTGCTGCCGGGCGGCGCTGCCCACGTCGCGCAGCCGGCTGCCCTGGTGGCCGATCACGATCCCCTTCTGGGACGACCGCTCGACGAAGAGGTTCGCGTGGATGTCCAGCAGCGGACGGTCCTCGGAGCGACCCTCGCGCAGCCCCATCTCCTCGACCATGACCGCGATGGAGTGCGGCAGCTCGTCGCGGACCCCCTCGAGGGCGGCCTCCCGGATCAGCTCGGCGACGATGGTCTCCTCGGGGGCGTCGGTCAGGTCGCCGTCGGGGTAGAGCGGGGGTCCCTCCGGGAGCTGGGCGACGAGCAGATCGGCGAGCAGCCCGACCTGGTCCCCCGACTTCGCGGACACCGGGACGATCTCCTGCCAGACCGTCGAGGTCTCCTCGCCGAGCCGGGCGATCGACAGCAGGTGCTCGCCGAGCTGCTGCGGGGTGGCCAGGTCGGTCTTGGTGGCGACCGCGAACTTCACGGTCCGCCGCACCTTGGACAGCTCCTTGACCAGGAACCGGTCGCCGGGGCCGACCTTCTCGTTCGACGGGAAGCACACCGCGACGACGTCCACCTCGGACCAGGTCGAGGTGACCAGGTCGTTGAGGCGCTCGCCGAGCAGCGTGCGTGGCCGGTGCAGGCCCGGGGTGTCCATCAGCACCAGCTGCGCGTCCGGACGGTGCACGATGCCCCGCACCACCGTCCGGGTGGTCTGAGGTCGCGAGGAGGTGATCGCGACCTTGCTCCCGACCAGGGCGTTGGTCAGGGTGGACTTGCCGGCGTTGGGGCGCCCGACGAAGGAGGCGAAACCACTGCGGAACTCGGGCACCTCCGGATTGTGTCACCCCGGGGCCGGCAGCCCCGACCCGGTTCAGCCCAGCCAGGTGGGCCGGAGCGGGAAGTGCGCGTTCCCGTCCGCGTCCGGCTTGACCGCGAGCACCTGGTGCAGCTGGATCTCGTTGCGCTCGAACGACGATCCGCGAGCCGGCCATGTAGAGGCCCCACACCTTCGCGGTGCCCTCGCCGGCCTCGCGCGACGCACTCGTCCCAGTTCGCGACGAGGTTCTGGCACCAGCCCTTGAGGGTCAGCGCGTAGTGCTCGCGGAGGTTCTCCTCGTGCCGCACCTCGAGCCCGAGGTTCTGGATCTCGGTGATGATCCGGCCGGAGCCGGTGAGCTCGCCGTCGGGGAACACGTAGCGGTCGATGAACGCGCCGGTGTCGGTGACCGCGTTGTCGGGGCGGGTGATGCAGTGGTTGAGCAGCCGGCCACCGGGCACCAGCCTGTCGCGCATGAACGCGAAGTACGACGGGTAGTTGCGGATCCCGATGTGCTCGGTGAGGCCGATCGAGCTGACCGCGTCGAAGCCGGTGTCGCGCACGTCGCGGTAGTCGCCGAAGCGCACCTCGGCGACGTCGGCCAAGCCCTCGCGCTTGATGGCCTCCTGGGCCCAGGCGGCCTGCTCGCGCGAGAGCGTGACCCCGACGACCTGCACGCCGTAGTGCCGCGCGGCGTGCCGCACCATGCCGCCCCAGCCGCTGCCGATGTCGAGCAGCCGCATGCCCGGCGTGCAGCCCGAGCTTGCGGCAGACCAGGTCGTACTTGGCGAACTGCGCCTCCTCGAGGGTGGCCTCCTCGTCGGGGAAGCACCGCGCAGGTGTAGGTCATCGACGGGCCGAGCACCATCTCGTAGAAGCGGTTCGAGACGTCGTAGTGGTGGTGGATCGCCTCGGCGTCGCGGCCCTGCGAGTGCCGGAAGCCCTCGAGCAGCCGGCGCCACCGCGGCAGCGCCTCCTGCGGCGGCGGGGGCGGCGGCTTGAGGTAGCTCCAGCCCAGCCCGCGGACGATCGCGAAGGCCTCGGCCGGCGGCGGGATCTTGATCCCGGACTCTCGTTGCAGCAGCAGCATCGCCCGTAGGGGTCGCCCGGGGTGCACGCCCTCCAGCGTCGAGGTCGCCCGAGACGTAGGCGCGCGCCATCCCGAGGTCGCCGGGCGCGGTGAGCAGGTAGGACAGCCCGCGCTCGTTCTCCAGGTGCACGTGGATCGTCGGAGTCCGCCGGACCCGCGCGCTGCCGTCGTACGCCGTGAACCGGAACGGCACGCCGGCGGGCATCAGCCGGGAGATCGCCTCGCCGATCGTGATCTGGACGTCGGGACGGTTGAGCGTGCTCGTCATCGACGATTCACCGCCTTCTCGTAGAGGCCCGTGAGCCTGTTGTCCGGGTCGGTCTGCTGCGCGACCCGGGTCTGGTTGGCGACGCCGTACAGCCGGTCGAAGGTCTCCCGGTCGTAGTAGGCGTCGGAGTAGAGGGACTTGTGGCCGCCGAGCTCGGTGACCCGGGCCTCGACGGCCCGGTTGACGTCGCCGTCGGCGGCGCCGGGCGCGATCGGGACGGTGCCCCAGAAGCCGACGTTGACGTAGGTGCGGCCCGGACGGAGGGGGTACGACGGCCACTCGCGCGAGGCTCCGCAGCGGGCACAGCCACACCGGGCGCATGCCGACGTTCGCGTCGAACCAGCGCACGAACGCCGGCGGTCCGCTCGACCGGGACCTCGATGTCCTGGATCACCCGCTCACGCTCGGGCCGGCCGCGCAGCCGGTCGAGCCGGGCCATCACGCCGAAGCGGTTCTCCAGGCCGATGATCCGGCTGTAGACGTCGCTGCGCCGCCACCGCCGCGGCCAGAGCCGGCGGACCCGGGGGTCGTGCAGGCCGAACGCGCCCGAGCACCAGAACCAGTCGGTGTCCCAGCGCCACAGGTAGTCGTACATGGTCAGGGTGTCGGTCTCGCGCTGCTGCAGGGAGCGGAAGTACGGGTCCATCCCGGTGTAGTCGCTGGTGCTGACCTGCGCGGGCAGCGCCGCGGCCGGCTGCTCGCGCCAGGTGGCCAGCGTCAGGTAGGCCTCCCCGGCTCGAAGACGACGCCGTCGAGGCCGTCGACCCGGACGCCTTCGTGCTCGCCGCGCTCGACGATCTCGTCGATGGTCTTGGCCAGCGGGTCGAGGTCGTCGAAGCGCACGTGCCGCAGGTCGACGTGGGCCGGCACCCGCTCGAGCCGGATCCGGATCCGGGTGGCGTAGCCGAGCGAGCCGTAGGAGTTCGGGAACGCGTCGAACAGGTCGTCGCCCGGGCGCACGGTGGTCACCTCGCCGGCCCCGGTCAGCACGTCCATCTCCAGCACCGACTCGTGCGGCAGCCCGTTGCGGAAGGACGTCGACTCGATGCCGAGCCCGGTGACGGCACCGCCGAGGGTGATGCTGCGCAGCTGCGGCACGACGTAGGGGATCAGCCCGCGCGCCAGCGTGACGTCGACGAGGTCCTCGTAGGTGCACATGCCCTGCACGTCGGCGGTCGCCTCGCCGTGCGCGGGCCACGTCCACCGACGACCACGCCGGCCAGCCCGGAGACGTCGAGGCCGGGCGCGTCGGCAGCGGGGCGGGCCCGGAACAGGTTCGAGGTCCGCTTCGCCAGCCGCACCGGCGCCCCCGCCGGGATCGCGTCGTACGACGCGCGCAGCCGCGCCACCGCCTCGACGTGGGCGTCCCACCCCACCACATCGCTCACAGGTACAACCTATCGGTCCGGAGGGCCGGGCGGACGGACAGGGTTGGTTGGCGAGACCAGATAAGACCGGGGCGCGAGCCTCAGGACTCGACGGAGGCCACCACGGTGCCGTCCGGCGCGGCGAGGTGCACCGGCACGCCGGCCCCGGAGAGGTCCCGCACCACCGACAGGTCGGCCTCGGCGACGACGGCGTCGCCGCCGAGCACCACGACCGCCTCGAGGCTCCGGGCGCCGCTGGAGACCGCCATCGCGACGGCCACCTGGACCGCGCTCAGCTGCAGCGACGGCAGGTCGACGGTCGCGCCCGCGTAGGTGCGGCCGTCCTGGTCGCGCACGCACGCGCCCTCGGCTGCCCGGGTGCGGGCCCGGGTGGAGCGGGCGAGGGTGACGAGCTTGACGTCCTCGGGGTCGTCGAGGGCGAGGATCGGGTCAGCCGGCATGGTGCTCACGATAGGCGTCGCCCCGACCCTCCTCGGAGTCGGCCGGCCCTCGATCCGGCTGACCAGCACCGTGCCGATCCGGTTGCGCCGGCCGGTCGGCGCCTCCGCCTCGAACCGCAGCCCGTGCAGCTCCACGACCGAGCCCGCGATCGGGACCCGGCCGAGGTGCTTGGCCATCAGGCCGCCGACGCTGTCGACGTCGTCGTCGTCGACCACCACGCCGACGATGTCCTCGAGGTCGTCGACCGGGTAGCGCGAGCTGACCCGGACGCCGCCGTGCGACGAGGTGCTCCACGTCGACGCGGGCCACGTCGTACTCGTCGGTGATCTCGCCGACGATCTCCTCGAGCACGTCCTCGATGGTGACCAGGCCGGCGGTGCCGCCGTACTCGTCGACGACCACGCCGACGTGCTTGCGCTCGGCCTGCATCTCGCGCAGCAGCGCGTCGATCGGCTTGGAGTCGGGGACGTAGAGCACCGGGCGCATCACCGACTCGACGCGCTCGGTGGTCTCGGCCTCGTGCCGGTCGAAGACCCGCTTGGTGAGGTCCTTGAGGTAGGCGAAGCCGACGATGTCGTCGAGGTTCTCCCCCACCACCGGGATCCGCGAGTAGCCGCTGCGCAAGGCGAGCGACATCGCCTGGCGCAGCGTCTTGCTGCGCTCGATGAAGACCACGTCGGTGCGCGGCACCATCACCTCGCGCACCAGGGTGTCGCCGAGCTCGAAGACCGAGTGGATCATCTGCCGCTCGCCGGACTCGATCACGCTGCTCGCCTCGGCCAGGTCGACGAGCTCGCGCAGCTCGGCCTCGGAGGCGAACGGGCCCTCGCTGAAGCCGCGGCCGGGGGTGATCGCGTTGCCGACCAGGATCAGCAACCGCGGCACGGGCCCGAGCACCTTGGTGAAGGCGATCAGCGGTCCGGCGGAGAGCAGCGCGATCCGTTCGGAGTGCTGGCGACCCACGGTGCGCGGGGCGACCCCGATCACCACGAAGGAGACCACCAGCATCAGCGCCAGCGAGGCCAGGATCGCCCACCAGCGGCCGGCGTCGACCTCGGGACCCGAGTCCGATCCGCCCCGCGGAACGATCAGGTCCAGCATCACCACGGTGACCAGCACGATCGCGGCGATCTCGGTGAGCATCCGCAGGAACAGCGCGGTGTTGAGGTAGCGGGGCGGGTCCTCGACGATCACCAGCAGCCGTCGCGACCCTCCGGTCCCCTCGCCCGCGATCTCCTCGGCCCGTGCCTTGGAGAACGACGAGAGGGCCGCGTCGGCGCTGCTGAACAGCCCGGCGACCACGGTGGAGACTGCGGCGAGCACGAGCAGCCAGATGTCGACGGCGCTCATGTCCGGTTCCTCACGTGGTCATCGACCGGCCTGCCACGCTGCGAGCAGCGTGGCCTGCAGGCCGAACATCTCCCGGTGCTCGTCCGGCTCGGCGTGGTCGTAGCCGAGCAGGTGCAGGATGCCGTGCACGGTCAGCAGGTGCACCTCGTCGCGGGTCGAGTGACCGGCCTCGGTGGCCTGCCGCTCGGCGACGGAGGCGCAGAGCACCAGGTCGCCGAGCACGCCCTCCTCGGGCTCCTCGTCGACCAGGCCGGGCCGCAGCTCGTCCATCGGGAAGGCCAGCACGTCGGTCGGTCCGTCCTTGTCCATCCACTGCTCGTTGAGCTCGGCGATGGTCGCCTCGTCGACGAGCTTGATGCACAGCTCGGCCTGCGGGTGCACGCGCATCTGGTCCATCACGAACCGGGCCAGCCGGGAGAGCTCGGAGACGTCCAGCTCGGAGCCGGACTCGTTGAGGATCTCGATGCTCATGCGGGGCCCCCGCGGAGGCGTGAGCGCAGCGAGCGGCTTCGTGGGGTGCTCATGCGGGGCCCCCGCGGAGGCGCGGACCTCGCCGGTGGTGGCCGTCGGGACCGGTCTCCGAGCCGTCCTCGCGGCGCGCCTCGTAGTCGTCGTAGGCCGCGACGATGTGCCCGACCAGCCGGTGCCGGACCACGTCGTGCGAGGTCAGCCGGTTGAAGGAGACGTCCTCGATGCCGGTCAGGATCTCCTCGACGATCCGCAGGCCGCTGCGGGTGCCCGAGGGCAGGTCGACCTGGGTGACGTCGCCGGTGACGACCATCTTCGAGCCGAAGCCGAGCCGGGTCAGGAACATCTTCATCTGCTCGGGCGAGGTGTTCTGCGCCTCGTCGAGGATGATGAAGGCGTCGTTGAGGGTCCGCCCGCGCATGTAGGCCAGCGGCGCCACCTCGATGGTGTTCGCGGCCAGCAGCTTGGGCACCGACTCCGGGTCGAGCATGTCGTGCAGCGCGTCGTACAGCGGGCGCAGGTACGGGTCGATCTTCTCGCTCAGCGTGCCCGGCAGGAAGCCGAGCCGCTCCCCGGCCTCGACGGCGGGGCGGGTCAGGATGATCCGGTTGACGTTCTTCGACTGCAGCGCCTGCACGGCCTTGGCCATCGCCAGGTAGGTCTTGCCGGTGCCGGCCGGACCGATCCCGAAGGTGATCGTGTGCTTGTCGATCGACTCGACGTACTTCTTCTGGTTCAGCGTCTTGGGCCGGATCGTGCGCCCGCGGTTGGACAGGATGTTCAGCGACAGCACGTCGGCGGGCCGCTCGGTGGTCTCGGTGCGCAGGATCCCGATCGCGCGCGTCGACGGTCTCGGCGGTCACGCCCTGGCCGGTCCGGATGATCGTGACCAGCTCGTCGAGGAGCCGCTCCAGCAGGCGACCTCGGCCGACTCCCCACGCATGGTGACCTGGTTGCCACGCACGTGCAGGTCGGCCTTGAAGGCCTTCTCGATGAGGGTGAGGTGCTCGTCGCGGGGCCCGAGCAGGGCCACCATGTCGATGCTGTTGGGCACCACGAGGGTGTGGAACGGCAGCTCCGCTGCGGTGTCAGGTTCAGTCATGGGCGGCGCTCGGGCCGACCTCCCGATCTGTCGTCGATGTGGCACTCGCCAGTTTACGGGAGCGGCCCCCCGAACGCGTGGGCGCGGGGCCCCCGGCGCTCGTCGCGCACCGTTGACGCCCCGGTCCGGTGTGGGCCGACCCGGTAGAGTTCGCGCATGCAGGGGTCCGACGAGCCCGAGGACGACGCCGAGCTCGAGCTCATCGAGCCCGAGGACTTCCTGGCGCGCAACCCGTTCCCCCACGACGCCCAGCGGATGGGCATCGACCGTTGGAGCGACGACGCCGGGATGATCGCGATCGCCGCGTCCCTCGACCCCGCCAAGCGCTCCCACAAGATCGTGGCCTGGGTGATGCTGCTCGCGGTCACCTCCTGGGTGCTCGCCCAGCTCTGGTTCGAGCTGACCTGAGCGCGACCGCGGTCTCGTGCGGACGACGCCGCCGTTGCCCCGGGACGTCAGGGGCGGGTGACCAGCAGCATGCCCGAGGCACATCTCGTCGGTGGTGCCCTCGCCCCACACGACGTACCGCTCGGGCTGGCCCGCGAACGCCGGCAGCAGGTCCCGTAGCCGCTGGTCGTGGCGGCAGGTCACGCGGACGGTGTCGCCGCGCCCGCAGCCGCACCGAGGAGACCGGCCGGGCGCCCTGGTCGTCGAAGTTCCAGGTCGGGATGGTCGAGCACGGTGCGGGCCCGCGGGGTGCCCGGGTTCACCTCGATCGTCAGGGACCGTCCGAGCAGGTGCATGTGGCCGGCCGCCGCCCGGATCGTGGCCGGCGCGGAGACCCGGCGCTCGCAGGTCTGCACCGGTCCCGGCCGAACCGGGCCGCAGAGCAGGTGCAGGTAGTCCGCGGCGAGCCCGACCTGGGACCCGAACCGCCGCTGGGTGTCGGCCACCGCCGCGGCCCGGTCGCACAGCCGGTCGCCGTCGCGTCCCGGACGGCAGGGCAGCTCGACGGGGGCGGGCAGCAGCATCGTCTGCAGGGCCGCCAGACGGGCGGTCGACGGGGCCAGCCGCAGCCAGGCCGCCGAGAGGTCGGGTCGCGCGCCGGCGAGCAGGTTGTAGTGCACCTGCATGACGATCCGCGAGCCTGCGGCCAGGGGGACGCCGACGTCGCCGGCCATCACCTGCTCTCCGCCGCCGGGCGCCCAGGCGCCCAGCCAGGGCGCGTCGTCGAGACCGCTGCCGTCCGCCTCGACACCCGACCCCCCGAAGCAGGTCCAGCCCTGCCCGGCCGCGGCCCGGTCCCGGGCCCGCGCGGCCGGCACCATCGGCGGCGGCACCCGGAACAGGATCACGTGGTGCACCACCCGCGGCTGCCCCGGCGCGATGTCGAGCCCGGTGATGAACGCGTCCCGGTCCAGGTGCGGGTCGAGCAGGAAGCAGCGGTAGTCGTCCGTGCCCGCGCCGTACGGCGCCGAGGGCGTGTACGCGGTCGGCATCGCCAGCCGCACCCGCCGCTCTCCCGGTCGCAGCGGCCCGGCCTGCGGGTCCGCCGACCGGGAGCCGGAGGGGTGGCCGACGGCGGGGCCGGCGTCGTCACCGGCGTCGTCACCGGCGTCGTCACCGGTGTCGGGGTCGGCGTCGGGAGCGCACGGTCCGTGCGGGCCGGCCCGCCGCCCGCGCCGCAGGCGCTGACCGCCAGCGCGAGGACCAGGCCGACCGTCCACCGGCGCAGGGCAGACCCGCTCACCCCGGCGGCCACCCCAGCGGCCGGCCCCCGAGGACGTGCAGGTGCGCGTGGAAGACGGTCTGGTGCGCAGCCGCGCCGGTGTTGAACACCAGCCGGTAGCCCTCGCCCAGCCCCTCCTGGACCGCCACGGCGGCGGCCGCCGAGACCAGGTCGACCAGCTCGGCCGGCGCCGCGCCGGCCAGCGCCGCGGCGTCCGGCTCGTGCCGGCGCGGCACCACCAGCACGTGCGTGGGGGCCTGCGGCTCGATGTCGCGGAACGCGACCGTGGTGGCGGTCTCGTGGACCACCTGGGCGGGAATCGTCGCCCGTGACCATCTTGCAGAACAGGCAGGTCTCGTCCCTCGCGCATGGACTCACCCTAGTTCGTGTCGGGCGCTGTCAACCCGGTGAGCCGGCAGCGCGTGGAACTAGCGTGACGACCACGAGGCTGGACCGACCCGACCGAGGGGGTGTGATGCGGACCTCCACGGCCGACGGCTGGGACGCCGACGGCGCCGTCGAGGAGCTGTACGCCGCCCACTACCGCTCCCTGGTGCGGCTCGCGGTGCTCCTGGTCCGGGACCGGGAGACCGCCGAGGAGGTCGTGCAGGACGCGTTCGTGGCCATGCACGGCCGCTGGCGCCGGCTGGCGGAGCCGGACCAGGCCCTGGCCTACCTGCGGCAGACGGTGGTGAACCGGGCCCGGTCGGTGCTGCGGCACCGCGGGGTGCGCGCGCGTCACGTGCCCCCCGTCGACCGCGACCGGGTCGAGGACGGCGCCGTCGCGGCCGAGCGGCGCGCCGTCGTCCTCGACGCGATGCGGTCGCTGTCGCAGCGGCAGCGCGAGGTGCTCGCCCTGCGCTACTACCTCGACCTCTCCGAGGCCGAGATCGCCCAAACCCTGGGCATCAGCCAGGGCGCGGTCAAGACCCATGCCGCGCGCGGCGTCACCGCGCTGCGCTCGCTGATGGAGGACGTGTGATGAACGACGACCAGGATGCGTGAGCTGCTGGACGTCGGCCGTGGCGGACGTGCAGCCGCGACGCGGGCTCGACGAGATCCGGGCCGGCGGACCGTCGTACGACGGTCCCGGCGGCGGCACTGGGCCTGGGCCGGCGCCGGGGTGCTCGCCGCCGGTGCCGCGACGGTGGCCGTGGTCGCCGCCGACCGGGCTCGGGTCGGCACGTCCGTGCCCGGCCCCGGCCGACACGACCGCGGCGACCCGCGACGTGTCCGGTCTACTTCGTCGGTGACACCGGCGCGGGACCGCGGCTTTTCCGCGAGGTGCAGAGCGTCCCGGACACCGTGGACGGCGGCCTCGCCCGGTCGCCTGGACGCCGCTCTGCCGGGCACCGCCGCCGACCCCGACTACCGCAGCGGCTGGCCGGCGGCGACGCGGCTCCGGTACGCCCGGCTGGTGCGGCGACCATCTGTCGGTGGACCTGAGCGGGGCGCCGGTGACCCGTCCGGCGGGTCTCGGGGCGGTGGCGGCCGAGGTCGCCCTGCAGCAGCTCGTCTACACCGCGCAGGCGGCGCGCCGGCACGGACGCCGCCGTGCACGTTCCTCCTCGACGGGCGGCCCGCCGACAGCCTGCTCGGGATGCCGACCGGCCGGCCGGTGGCGGCCGCCGGCCGGGACGAGGTGCTGGCCCCGGTCTCGGTCGCCGAGCCCGCCGACGGGTCCGCGGTGGACAGCCCGTTCACCGTGACCGGTGAGGCTGCCGCGTTCGAGGCGAACGTGCAGTGGGAGCTGCATGCAGCGGCGACACCGTCGTCAGGCACGGCTTCACCACGGCGCGGGAGTGCTGCACGCTGTCGCCGTACTCCTTCACAGTGACCGCCCCACCGGGCCGGTACACCCTGCTGGTGCACGACGAGGACGCCTCCGGCGGGGAGGGCACTCCGCCGTCGGTGGACAGCAAGACTTTCATCGTCCGGTGACGGGGCGAGGCTCGTCCCGGTCCGGTCCACCCGCCGTGACCGGCCACCGGGCTCGGCCGGCTCAACGCCAGCGGGTGCGGGACAGCAACGCCGCCGTCGCGGCGACCCCGGCCGTGGAGGTGCGCAGCACCGAGGTGCCCATCCGCACCGGCTCGGCGCCGACGCGCGGCGAACGCCGCCAGCTCCTCGTCGCTGATGCCGCCCTCGGGACCCGACCACGATGACGATCTCGCCGCGGCCGGGCACCGGCAGGTCGGCCATCGGCCCCGAGGCGGCCTCGTGCAGCACCACCGGGACCGAGGCTGCGCGCAGCAGCGCGACGACCTCGTCGGTGGTGACCATCTCCGCGACCTCGGGGAACCACGAGCGGCGGGCCTGCTTGGCGGCCTCGCGCGCAGTGGCGCGCCACCGCGCCATCGCCTTCTCGCGCTTGTCCCCACGCCACACCGACGACCGAGCGGGAGGCCGCCCAGGGGACGATCACGTCGACCCCGACCTCGGTGAGCATCTCGACCGCGAGCTCGCCGCGGTCCCCCTTCGGGATCGCCTGGACCACCACGACCCGGGGCAGCTCGGGGGCGGTCGCGGTCACCGTCCGCACGGTCGCGGACAAGGTCGACTTGGTGGTCGCGGTCGACCGTGCAGGTGGCCGTCGTCCCGGCGCCGTCGGTGAGCGCGACCTGCTCACCCACCCGGATCCGCCTGACCACGACCGCGTGCCGGGCCTCGTCGCCGTCCAGGTCGACCGCCGCACCGGCGGTCAGCCCGGCCAGCGACGGGTGCACGAAGACGGGCAGGCTCATCTCGGGTTGAAGGCGTCGCGGAGCCGGTTGAAGACCGACTTGTGCGGCGCGTGCATGCCGCCGTCGGGCGTCTGCTCGTCGCGGATCTCGGCCAGCGCCTTGAGCAGCTCGGTCCTGCCGGTCGTCGAGCCGGGTGGGGGTCTCCACCACGATCCGGACGATCAGGTCGCCCCGGCCGGCACCGCGCAGCGAGGGCACGCCGCGGGCGGCGAGCACGGTCTCGGTGCCCGACTGGGTGCCCGGCCGGATCTCCAGCGGCACCGAGGTCTCCACGTCGGAGTCGGGACCGGCGACGTCGGCCTCGAGCGTCGGCAGGCTCGATCGTGGTGCCGAGCGCGGCCGCGGTCATCGGGATCGTCACGCTGGCCAGCAGGTCGACGCCGTGCCGGGTGAACATCGGGTGGTCCTCGACGTGCACCTCGACGTACAGGTCGCCGGCGGGACCGCCGCCGGGCCCGACCTCGCCCTGCCCGGACAGCTGCACCCGGGTGCCGGTGTCGACGCCTGCCGGGATCTTGACTGTGAGGGTGCGGCGCGAGCGGACCCGGCCGTCGCCGGAGCACTCCCGGCACGGCTCGGGGATGATCGTGCCGAACCCGCGGCAGGCCGCGCACGGGCGCATCGTGCGGATCTCGCCGAGGAACGAGCGCTGCTGGTGCACCGTCTCACCGCGGCCGCCACACGTCTCGCACGGCTTCGGGCTGGTGCCCGGGGCGGCGCCGCCGCCGTGGCAGGTGCCGCAGAGGACCGCGGTGTCCACCTTGAGCTCGTGGGTGGTGCCGAAGGCGGCCTCGGCGAGGTCCACGTCGAGGCGGATCAGCGCGTCCTGGCCGCGGCGCATCCGGGGACGCGGCCCCCGGCCGCTGCCCTGCGCGCCGCCGCCGGCCTGACCGCCGAAGAACGCGTCCATGATGTCGGTGAACGAGAAGCCGGCGCCGGCCCCCGCGGCTCCGAAGCCGCCCGCGCCGGCGAACGGGTCGCCGCCGAGGTCGTACATGCGTCGCTTCTCGCCGTCGGAGAGCACCTCGTAGGCGTGCGTGACGCTCTTGAACTTCTCCTGCGAGGCAGGGTCGGGGTTCACGTCCGGGTGCAGCTGGCGGGCCAGCTTGCGGTACGCCTTCTTGATCGTGTCGCCGTCGGCGTCGCGCGAGACCCCCAGGGTCTCGTACAGGTCCTGACTCACAGCCTCATCCTTCGTCGAGGACTTTGGAGACGTAGCGCGCCACCGCGCGCACCGCCGCCATCGTCCCTGGGTAGTCCATACGGGTCGGCCCCACGATGCCGAGGGTCGCCAGCGCCTCGTCGCCGGGGCCGTAGCCGGTCGCGACGACGGACGTCGACGCCAGCTCCTGGTAGGGGCCTTCGTGCCCGATCCGCACCGTCACCATCGACGGGGAGGATGCCTCGCCGAGGAGCTTGAGCAGCACGACGTGCTCCTCGAGCGCCTCGAGCATCGGGCGGATGGCGAGGTCGAAGCCCTCCCCGAACCGGGCCAGGTTCGCGGTGCCGCCCACCGCGACCCGCTCGTCGGAGCGGTGGTCCGACATCGCCTCGATCAGGGCGGCGACCAGCACCGCGACCGGACCCCGCTGGGCCGGGTCGAGCTCGTCGGGCAGCGCCACCAGGGACGCCGCGGCGTCCGCCAGCCGCTCCCCCACGATGCTGCGGTTCAGACGGGTGCGGAGGTCGGCGATCCGGTCCTCGTCGAGGGCGGAGGGCAGCTCCACCACCCGCTGCTCGACCCGTCCGGTCGAGAGGATCAGCACCAGCAGCACCTTGGTGGCCGTCAGCGGGACCACCTCGACGTGCCGGACCGTGGACCGCGACAGGGTGGGGTACTGCACGATGGCCACCTGCCGGGTCAGCTGTGCGAGCAGCCGGACGCTGCGCTGCACCACGTCGTCGAGGTCGATGGCCCCCTCGAGCAGGGTGGCGATCGCGCGCCGCTCGGCGAGGGTGAGCGGCTTGACCTGGCTGAGCCGGTCCACGAACAGCCGGTACCCCTTGTCGGTGGGGATCCGGCCGGCACTGGTGTGCGGCTGGGTGATGAACCCCTCCTCCTCCAGGGCCGCCATGTCGTTGCGCACGGTGGCCGGGGAGACCCCGAGCTGGTGCCGCTCCACCAGCGACTTGGACCCCACCGGCTCCTGGGTGGAGACGTAGTCCTCGACGATCGCGCGGAGCACGGCCAGCCGACGGTCCTCGACCATCGCCGTCACCTCCCGCTCGCTCGCCCGCCACCGGTCCGGGCACGCTCTGGCACTCCCCGTTCCCGAGTGCCAAGACTACTAGGCTGCACCTCATGTCGACTCCCCTCCCCGGTGTGCCGTACGACTCCGGTCTCGTGGAGGTCGCGGACCGCTGCTGGGTGGCCCGTGACAGCCGGTCCGGCGTCACCGTCGGCGTGGTCGGCGGTACGGCGGGCCTGCTGGTCGTGGACCCGCTCGGCCCGGAGCGCGCGGCCCGCGCGGTCGCCGACCTGGTGCACGCGCTGCCGGGCCGGGTGGTCGGCGTGGTGAACACCCACGAGCACCTCGACCACACCGCCGGCAACGACGTCCTGGCCGGCCCCGGCGTCCCGGTCTACGCCCACGAGACGGCAGCCGCGCGCGTGACCACGGTGACCGAGACGTTCTCCTCCGCGCGGGTGGTCGACCTCGGCGACCGGCAGGTGGAGCTGATCCACCCCGGCCGCGGCCACACCGGTGGCGACTGCGTGGTCCGGGTCGGGGACGCCGACCTGCTGTTGGCCGGCGACCTGGTCCAGGAGTCCACCGAGCGCGGCGGCGTCCCGGGGTTCGGCGAGGACTGCTTCCCGCTGGAGTGGCCCGGCACGCTCGACCTGGTGGTCGGGCTGCTCACCGCCGACAGCGTCGTGGTGCCCGGACACGGGCAGCCGGTGCGCAAGGACTTCGTCTCGGAGCAGCGGAGTGCGGTCGCCGTCGTCGCGGAGACCATCCGGGGCCTGGCATCGCGCGGCGTGCCGGTGCGCGACGCCCTGGACGCCGGCTCCTGGCCCTACCCGGCCGAGCTGCTCGGCACCGCCGTACGCCGCGGCTACGCCCAGCTGCCCCGCGCCGCCCGGGGGCTGCCGCTGCTCTGACCAGGTTGCCCGGGTCGGTGCCGTCCTGTCCGCGCGGTCGGCGTGGGTCCGCGAAGAAACCTGCCGGCGGCGCGAACCGGAGCGCCCCAGGACTGCGACAGTCTTGACATGGGTGTCTGCGAGACCGAGGACACCGACCTCGTCAGGGCGATGGCCGGAGAGGACGAGGGCGCGCTGCGCGACCTGTACGACCGGCACGCCCCGTGGATCTCGGCCCGGCTGGCGCGCCGGTGCGCGGACCGGGACGCGGTCGCCGACACCCTCCAGGACACGTTCGTGGCCGCTTGGCGAGGAGCCGCATCGTTCCGCGGGGACGGCGAGGTGCCGGCCTGGCTGTGGGGCATCGCGCTGCACCGGCTGGTGAGCCGGCTGCGGCACCGTGGCCGCAGCGTGCCGCTCGGCCCGGCCCTGCTCGAGGCGGACCTGGTCGACGTCTCCGCCGAGGACCAGCTGCTGCTGACCGTGGAGTACGCCGACCTCGGACCCGCCCTGGCGCGGATCTCCCCCGAGCTGCGGGTGGTCCTGCAGGCCACCGTCCTGGACGGGCTCACCACCCGGGAGGCGGCGACCCTGCTGGACCTCCCACAGGGCACCGTCAAGACCCGGCTGATGCGGGCGCGGACCCGCCTGCGAGAGGAGATGGCATGAACCTCCCGGGCGCCCGCCCCTGGCACTGCGACGAGCCGACCCTGGCCGCCTTCGTCGACGGCACCGTCGACCCGGTCTCGGGCGCCTCCGTCGAGACGCACCTGCTGCGCTGCGGCGACTGCCGGACCACGGTGCGCCGGCTGACCTCGCCGGTCCTGCTCGACGAGGTCTGGGAGCGGGTCCGGGAGCGGGTCGAGGCACCCCGCGCCGGGCTGGTGGAGCGACTGCTGCGCCGGTGCGGCGCCTCCGCGGAGACCGCGCGTCTGCTGGCCGCCGTGCCGGCGCTGCGCGGCGCCTGGCTCCTCGCCGTGTGCACCGCCACCCTGTTCGCCCTCGCCGCCGGTGTGGTCTCGGACGCCTTCGGCACGGCCAGCTTCCTGCTGCTGGCCCCGCTCACCCCGCTGGCCGGGGTGGCCGCCTCGTTCGGGGGCGACGCGGACCCCGCCCACGAGCTGGTCGAGACCGCGCCGTACTCGTCGCTGCGGCTGCTGCTGATCCGCACTCTCGGCGTGCTGGGCGCCTCGGTCCCGGTCACCGTCGTGGTAGGGCTGCTGCTGCCGGGACCCTCCTGGCTGGCTGCCGGCTGGCTGGCCCCGGCGACCGCCGCGGTGGCGGTGACCCTCGCGCTCGGTCCGCTGCTGGGGCACACCGTGTCCGCGACGGTGGTCGCCGCGAGCTGGGCGATGGTCGTCGCGGTCGCCACCCGGCTGGACAGCCTGCGAACGCTGGTGGAGCCGGCCGTCCAGACCGGCTGCCTGCTGCTCGCCGTCGCCGGCACCCTCGCCGTCGTTCTCCACCACCGTCCGCTCGAGCCGCTCAGGAGGAGCACATGACCACTGCCACGCTCACCGCCGTCAGCAAGAGGTACGGCGGCACCCTGGCCCTCGACGGCGTGACCCTCTCGCTGTCCGCGGGCGTCACCGGCCTGCTGGGACCCAACGGCGCCGGGAAGACCACGCTGCTGCGCATCCTGGTCACCGCTCTCGGTGCCGACGAGGGCGCGGTCACCGTGCTCGGCGAGGACCCGTCCACCGCCGCGGGTCGGGTCGCGGTCCGGCGGCGCCTGGGCTACGCCCCCCAGGAGACCGGCTTCCCCCGCGGCTTCACCGTGTTCGGCTTCGTGGACTACCTGGCGATCCTCAAGGAGTGGGCACACCCCTCGCTCCGGCACCCGGAGGTGCGCCGGGTCCTCGACCAGGTGGGCCTGGCCGACGTGGCCACCAAGCGGGTGCGGGCGCTGTCCGGGGGTCAGCGACGGCGCGTCGTGCTCGCGCAGGCGCTGCTGGGCCGTCCCGACCTCTGCGTGCTGGACGAGCCGACCGCCGGGCTCGACCCCGAGCAGCGTGCCCGGCTCCGCGACGTGCTGGGCCGGTCGGGGCAGACCTCGACGGTGGTGATCTCCACCCACCAGACCGAGGACGTCGCGGCGCTGTGCGAGCGGGTGGTCGTCCTGCACACCGGCCGGGTCCGGTTCGACGGACCGGTCCGGGAGCTGGTCGGCCTGGCGGAGGGCAGGGTCTGGATGTCCGAGGAGCGGCACCCCGACGCGCGGCACGCCTGGCGGACCGGCACCGGGCGCTGGCGCAACGTGGGCTCGCCGCCACCCGGCGTGGAGCTGATCGAGCCGGCCCTGGAGGACGCGTACCTGCTGCTCGTCGGCGAGTCCGCCCGCGTCGAGGAGGAGGCGGCGGCATGAGTACCAGCTCCGTCCTGGAGCGCCCGCCCGCCCTGTCGACGTCGGTGCTGCAGCTCGCGCGGGCCGAGGCCCGGCGGTTCGCCCGGCACCCGCTGTTCGTCGCCGGGCTGCTCCTCAGCCTCGGCATCCTCGCCCGCGTCACCTGGTCGCAGGAGCCGGACACCCTGGTCTTCACCGTGGTCCCCGCCTTCTTCATCGGGGTCTTCGGCTTCGTCGTGGCGCACCGGCTGACCACGGCGCTGCGTCGCAGCGCCGAGCTGCTCGACGTCGCCCCCACGTCGGACCGGCACCGCAGCGCGGCCCTCTGCCTGGCCTGCCTGGTGCCGTGCGCTGCCGGCCTGCTGTGCACCGTCGAGATCGTCGTGCTGGCCGCCCTGCGCCCGCCGCTGCCGGTGCCTCCGGACGCCTCGGTGATCTGGTTCGGCCACGCCGCCTGGTGGCCGGTGCTGGCCGCCGTGGTGGCGATGGGACCGGTGGCCTGCCTCGGCGGTCCGCTGTTGGGCGTCACCGTCGGCACCTGGGCGCCGTTCCGCGGGTCCGCGCTGGTGGGCGCCGTCCTGCTGGTCGTGCCGGTCGCGGCGGCGACCTCGCTGCCGTCGCCGTGGCGGGCGCTGCCGCCGTACTCCCCGCTCGTCGACGAGCACGTGGCGGCGGGGAAGATCGTGTCCTCGACCTGGGTGCCGCACCTCTCGCCGGTCTACGACCTCGTCTACGTCGTGGCCCTGTGCGCGCTCGCGGTCGTCGCCACGCTGCTGCACGCGCCGCACGGACGGCGGCCGCTGGTCTGGGCCGGCGCGGCGCTGGCGGTGCTGGCGGCCGCCGCGCTGGCCGCCACGGTCGGATGAGCGGCTCCGCCGGCGCCGCGGCCCGGGTCCGGCGGGGGGCCGCGGCGGCACGCGTACCGGCCCCCTCGGTGCTGGTCGGCGCGGCCGTGCTGGTGGTCTGCTCCGGGGTCGCCTGGGCCCGGGGGCCGGACCTCCCGCTGCTCGTCCTCCGCGGGGCCCAGCTGGGGCTGGCCGGGGCGGCCGCCTACCTCCTCGACGACGCGGTGTCGGCGCTCACCGGTGTGGTGCCGGCCCCCCTGTGGCGACGCCGCGCGATGCGCCTCGGCGCCGGCGTCGTCCTGCTCGGCGGGATCTGGACGGGGGTGCTGCTCGAGGCGACCAGCCGTTCGGTCCCGGACCGGACCTCGGGAGCGGCTGCAGGGGTGCTCAGCCTCGAGGTGGGCGTGCTGGCTGCGGTCGCTGTGGCGGCGAGCGCCGTGTGCGCGCGGCACGGCGAGCCCGAGCCCGGCGGGCTGGTCGCCCCGGCGCTCGCGCTCGGAGGTCTCGGGCTGATGATCGTGGGCCCGCTGCTGGGGTTCGCGCCGTTCCCGAGCGAGCACGGCCCGGGCATCGGGGTCACCTGGTGGTGCTGGGTGGGGGTGGGTGCGGCGGCCCTGACCGCTCTCGCCGTCGCCAGCCGGGACCCCGCGAGCCGCGGTCGACCGCGTCGCCCGCGGTCGCGCTGAGCACTATCCCCGGTAGCCGCGCCGCCGGTCGTGGCTGTTGCGGCCCCAGTGCCGCAGCAGCCGGACCCACATCAGCCAGCCGACCAGCAGCAGCACGAGCCAGGGCACGTTGCCGATCAGGGCCAGCGCCCCGATCACCGCCAGCACCGGCACCCACCGGGCACCGAACCACCAGCCGCTGACCGGCGGGCGCTCCCGGGGGACCGGGCCGGCCCGCACCGGCTCGGGACGCGGCAGGTCCGCGAACAGCGGCCACAGCGCCGAGTGGGTGCGCGCCGCCCAGGCCAGGTCGGCCCGCTCGTCGTACTCGACCTTGGTCAGCCGCCCCGCGGCGTAGTGCTCACCCAGGGCCGTGACCGCCGCCTCGCGCTCGGCGTCCCCGATCCGGACCTCCCGCCCCCGGTCCCACTGCGGGAACGGGGTGCTCACGACGCCTCGGTCTCGTCACCCTCGGCCAGCAGCCCGTAGAGCCGCCGCCGGGTGTCGGCCAGGATCTCGGCCGCCTCCGCACGCTGCTGCTTGGTGCCCGAGACCACCACCTGCCAGACCGCGCCCATCACCTGGCCGATCACCGGCTTGAGGTCGCCCGGCCCCTCCTCCTCCTCGCCCTGCTCGAACGGACGCCAGGTCGCGGCGAGCTCGTCGGGGTGCTCCTCGACGTAGCGGCGGCCCTCCTCCGAGAGTCGCAGCAGGCGCCGGCCCTCGCCCTCGTGGCCCTCCACGAGCCCCTCGTCCTCGAGCTGCTGCACGGTGGGGTAGACCGAGCCCGGGCTCGGCTTCCAGACCCCGCCACTGCGCTCCGCGATCTGCTGGATGATCTGGTAGCCGTTCATCGGCTCCACGGCCAGGACGTCCAGGATCGCCGAGCGCACGTCGCCGCGGCGCACCTTCGGGCTGCGCTGCCCGAACGCCCCGCGGCCGAAGTCGGGCTGTCCCCCGCTCTGCGCCATGCTGATCAGGCCCTGCACCCACGGCGGCGGTCCGCCGCGCTGGCTGCCGCCGCGTCGCTGGCTCCAGGGCTGGTCCCACGGGCTGTTGCTGTTCATCGCACTCTCCGAACGTCACGACTGTTCTTGATAGTCCAACGATATATCGTCATCGCTGCGCGTCAAGCCCCTTTTTCCCGCCGGTACGGCGTGCCTGGCCGCCCCGTCCGGGACCGCCGCCTACCGTGCGGAGGTGCCCTCCCACGACCGCTACGGCTCCGACGTGCTCAACACCGACTGGCGTGCTCCGCGACGCGGGCGCGCCGTCGAGATCGAGGCCGACAGGGGCCTGGTCGTCGAGGAGGTGACCACGGACTGGTGCGGCGAGATCGTCGCGGTCGAGCGGGACCTGCACACCGTCACCCTCGAGGACCGGCGCGGCAGGCGCCGTACCTTCCCGCTCGGAGCCGGCTTCCTGCTCGAGGGCGTGCCGGTCATCCTGGCGCCGCCGAGCCGCAGCGGTCCCGCCGTCGCCACCCGTACCGCGTCCGGCTCGGTCGCCGTCCCGGGGACCAAGGCCCGGGTCGCGCGGGCCAGCCGGATCTTCGTCGAGGGCCGCCACGACGCGGAGCTGGTGGAGAAGGTGTGGGGCGACGACCTGCGCGTGGAGGGGGTGGTGGTCGAGTACCTCGAGGGTGTCGACGACCTCGCCGAGCACCTGCGCGACTTCCGGCCCGGCCCGGAGCGGCGGGTGGGCGTGCTCGTCGACCACCTCGTCCCTGGCTCGAAGGAGAGCCGGATCGCCGCCTCGGTGGCCACGAGCCCGGTCGGCCGGCACGTGCTGATCGTCGGTCATCCCTTCGTGGACGTCTGGCAGGCCGTGAAGCCCGGGCGGCTGGGGCTCACCGCGTGGCCGACCATCCCCCGGCACCTGGAGTGGAAGAAGGGCGTGTGCCAGGCGCTGGGCTGGCCGCACCGCGACCAGGCCGACATCGCCCGGGCCTGGAAGCACATCCTCGGCGGGGTGCGCGACTTCGGCGACCTGGAGCCGAGCCTGCTCGGCCGGGTCGAGGAGCTGATCGACTTCGTCACCCAGCCGGGCTGACCGTCCCGGCGGACGACCCGCGCGACGACCCGCGCGACGACCCGCGCGACGACCCGCGCGACGGCCCGCGACCACCGGGCGACTCCCGTACGACTCCCGCACGACGACCGGCGCGCGAGCCCCGCGGAAGTCGTCGCGACCCCGGTCCCGCTCTGCTGTAATCGAGGCATGAGCACCACGCCGGAGCCGCCGCAGCCGCCGTCCGACCCGGGGCGGCCTGGGCCACCCCCCGGCGGCCCGGCGCAGCCCGGACCGCCGCCGGCGTACGGCCCGCCGGCCGGCTACCCCGGCTACGGCCCGGCGGCCGGCTATCCCGGCTACGGCCCGGCGGCCGGCTATCCCGGCTACGGCCAGCCCCCGTGGTACCCGCCCCCCGCCGCCGGGCAACCGCCCTGGTACGGCCCGCCACCCGGCTACGCCGGCGGTCCGCCACCGATGCGCCGCGACGAGGAGCGGCTGTGGGCGGTCGGAGCCCACCTGGGCCCGGTCCTGGTCGGCTTCATCGCGCCGCTCGTGGTCTGGCTGGTGTTCCGGGACCGCAGCCAGTTCCTGGAGCGCAGCGCCAAGGAGGCCCTCAACTTCCAGCTGACGGTGCTGGTGGGATTGCTGGTCTCCGCGGTCCTGACCCTGGTCCTCATCGGCCTGGTGGGGTTCGTCGTGATCGGCATCGGCGCCCTGGTGCTGGAGATCGTCGCCGCGGTCAAGGTGTCCGCCTTCGAGGACTACCGCTACCCGGTGAACATCCGCTTCCTCAGCTGAGCAGGTCGCGGACCACCCCGTCGGCGAGCAGCCGCCCGCGCGTGGTCAGCACCACCCGGCCGGCCGCCAGCGGGCCGGGCTCCACCAGCCCGCGGGCCAGCTGGCCGGGCAGCGCCGCGACCCCGGCCTCGTCGAGGACACCCGTCGGCAGCCCCTGGCGCAGCCGGGTCTCGAGCAGCACGCGCTCCACGCGACGCGTGTCCGCGTCGAGCACCTCGCGGCCGTGCGCGGGACTGAGCCCCTGGCCGACGCGGACGGCGTACGACGTCGGGTGCTTGACGTTCCACCAGCGCACCCCGCCGACGTGCGAGTGCGCGCCGGGACCGACCCCCCACCAGTCGCCGCCGGTCCAGTAGCCGACGTTGTGGCGACAGGCCGCTGGTGACGTCCGCGCCCAGTTCGACACCTCGTACCAGCCCAGCCCCGCGGACTCGAGCGCGTCGTCGGCGAGCAGATACTTGTCGGCCAGGTCGTCGTCGTCGGTCATCGGCACCAGACCGCGGCGGACCTGCCGGGCCAACGCGGTGCCGTCCTCCACGATCAGCGCGTACGCCGAGACGTGGTCGGGGTCGCACGCGAGCGCCGCCTCCAAGGAGACGCGCCAGTCGTCGAGCGACTCCCCCGGCGTGCCGTAGATCAGATCCAGGCTCACCTGGTCGAAGCCCGCCTCCCGGGCCCAGGCGACCACCTGCGGCACCCGGCGCGGGTCGTGGGTGCGGTCCAGCACCCGCAGCACGTGCGGGACCGCCGACTGCATCCCGAACGACACCCGGCTCACCCCACCCTCCCGCAGCAGCGCGAGGTCGGCGAGGGAGACGCTGTCCGGGTTGGACTCGGTGGTGACCTCCGCGTCTGCCGCCAGCCCGAACTCCTCCGCGATGACTGCGACGATCCGGGTCAGGTCGCCGGGAGGCAGCAGCGTCGGGGTGCCGCCGCCGAAGAAGACCGTGTCGACGGGCAGGTCACGGTCGCCCAGCACCCGCCGGGCGTGCCGGATCTCGGCGACCGCCGCGTCGGCGTAGGTCGCGCGGGACGCGCCGGGGACGTCGCCGAGCTCGCTGGCGGTGTAGGTGTTGAAGTCGCAGTAGCCGCAGCGCACGGTGCAGTACGGCACGTGCACGTAGAACCCGAACGGCCGGGCGCCGAGGCCGGCGAGCGCCGGGGCCGGCAGTGACCCGTCCTCGGGCGCGGGGTCACCCTCGGGCAGGACGGACGGCATGGCGCCATGCTGTCACGGCGCAGGAGCCGGTCCGCACCCGCGGCCAGGGCGGCTCGGCGCGCCGTCCCGGCTAGCCCTCGAAGGCGATCCGGGTCTCGGCGACGTGCTCGGCCAGGTGCCGATGCCGTCCGGTGACCGCGGCGAGGAAGGCCTCCCGGTCCAGCCAGCGGAGAGTGGTCGGCTCGGTCGCGATCACCGTCGCCGTACGAGGTACGTCGTGCAGCAACCCGATCTCCCCGAAGAAGTCGCCAGCGTGCTGCTCCCGCAGCGGCCGACCTGCTCGGGTGACCTCGACCCGGCCGGACTCGACCAGGTAGAAGCGGTCCGCGACGTCGCCCTCGGCGACCACGACCTCGCCGGCGGCCACATCTGCTCGGTGCAGCGACCGGGCCAGCGACTCCAGCACGGCGGGGGCCAGCGGGGCGAACCAGGGCACCCCCTGCACCAGCCCGAGCCCCTCGGGTGCGCCGAACCGGGCGTCGAGGCTCGTCATGCGGCGCAGGCTCGCCGCCGCGACCAGGGCCACCGGCACGGCCACCACGGCGATCGACCAGCGCAGCCCCAGCCAACCGACCAGCGGTGCCATCGCCAGCGAGCCCAGCGCCCCGGTGGCGATGTAGCAGGCGTCCAGGGCCCCGAACACCCGGGCCATCAGGTGCTCAGGCGTCAACCGCTGCACGATCGTGTCCAGGTTGACGTCGACCAGCGGGTTCGCCGCCCCGACCACCAGCAGCGAGACCAGCACCGCCACCGGTGAGGGCCAGACCACGATCAGCAGCAGCGGCACCGACCAGAGCAGCACGCCGACCGTCAGGTCGTGCCCCAGTCGCTGGCGAGCGGCGCGCGCCAGCGCGACCAGCCCGCCCACCACCGATCCGATCCCGAGCAGCGCGTCGAGCAGCCCGACCCCGCCGGCGCCGGTGTGCAGCACCTCGACCGCCAGGACGACCAGGAACACCTTGGCCGCTCCGCCGACGAACGTCTGCGCGCACACCTGACCGGTGACCAGCCGCAGGTCCGGGTCCCCGCCGACCAGGCGGAACCCCGCCGCCAGCTCGCCGAGCACCCCCGGGCCGGCGCCCGCGGGGGCCGGGAGGGCGGGCGCGGCCGAGGGTGTGGCGCGCACCCCCAGCACCAGCAGCATCGAGACGCCGAAGGTGGCGACGTTGAGCAGGAACACCGTCGGGACACCGGTCGCCAGCACCAGCAGCCCGCCGAGTGCGGGTCCCGCGAAGACGGCCACGCTCTCCAGCGTGCCACTGGTGGCGTTGGAGGCGGTCAGCTCCTGCGGGCTCGTCACCAGCGCCGGCATCCAGGCCCGCTGGGCCGACCGGAACGGCGCCGCCAGCACGCCGGCCAAGGTCGCGAGCACGTAGACCGGCCACGGGCTGGTGACCCCGACCAGCAGACACACAGCCGCCGCCGTCACGAGCACGGCCCGCACGCCGTCCGTGACCAGGAGCGTGGCGCGCCGGCTGTACCGGTCCGCCATGGCGGCTCCGACCGGCGCGGTGACGGCCGCCGTGGCGAGCCGCACCGCGGTGAAGACCCCCACCGCGGCGGCGCCCCCGGTCTCGTAGGCCCAGACGGTGACCGCTGTGGCGTAGGCGAGGTCGCCGACCAGGGACGTGAGGAGCGCCAGCTGGACGCGGCGCAACCGCGGGTTGGCGAAGACCGAGGAGACCGAGCGTGCGGTCTCGGCCAGGACCGCCCGGGCTCGTGCGCCGAAGGAGTGCGACTCCCCGGCGTCGAAGCCGGTCACCGACACCCGAAGCCGAAGCCGAAGCCGAAGCAGGGCCTGGCCGTGCCGGGCAGGCTGGTCCAGCCCTGCGGGCACTCGGTCATCTCGGTCAGACCCCCAGGCGCCGGGTGACAACACCCGACAGAGGGGTGAAGATGTGACGGTCCTCAGCAGCGCGAGCGGGGCCGGCTCGACGACCTGGGCGTCGAGACCTCGCAGCCGCGGCAGCGCCAGCACCACCGTGAGTGCGACCGGGACGGCGACCACCGCCAGCGCCCAGCGGAGCCCGAGCGCTCCAGATGCCGACGGCCTGGGCACCGCCGACACCGTGGGCCCAGACCGCCGACAGCGACTCGGTCGTCTCCCGCAACGGTCCCGAAGCGCGCGGTGGTTGGGACTCGGTCAGCTCGGTCATCGCTCCCCCTCAGCGCGCGCGCCCGCCGCGGCGAGGATGAGACTAGACCGCACGGGACGCGGGTAGGAGTCGAACGCGCTGATGTGACGAGGGCCGACCCGCTCCCGGTCGGGAGAGCGTCAGCTCCACCCCGGGTGCGGGACGGCCGGAGAAGCGTCCCGCCGCCCCTCCAGCCGGAGGACCGCGCCGAGCCGTTCCAGCTCCCCCGCTGTGCTCGGTGCCGGCAGCCCCAACCACAGGAACTTCAGTACCAGGTCGTGCGGGTGCACGAGCTATGCGTGGGTCAGTCGTACAGGCGCTCGATCTCGTCGCGGTAGTTCTGCTCGACCACCTTGCGCTTGACCTTCATCGACGGGGTCAGCTCACCGGACTCGACGGTCAGGTCGTGGTCGAGCAGCACCCACCGCTTGACCGACTCCCACCGGTTCAGCCGACCGTTGAGCGTCTGGACGTAGCCGGCCACCATCTCCTCGACCTGCTTCGAGCCCACCACCTCGGCGTAGGCGCGACCGGCCATGCCGTTCTCAGACGCCCAGGTCTCCATGGCATCGGGGTCCAGGGTGATCAGCGCGACCACGTAGTTGTGCTCGGACCCCTGCACGACCATCTGGCTGACGTAGGGGCAGATCGCCTTGAACTGGGACTCGATCGCGGACGGCGCGATGTACTTGCCGCCGGAGGTCTTGAACAGGTCCTTCTTCCGGTCGGTGATCCGCAGGTAGCCGGACGCGTCCAGCTCGCCGATGTCACCGGTGTGCAGCCAGCCGTCGGCGTCCAGCGCCTCGGCGGTCTGCTCGGGCAGGTTGTGGTAGCCGTCCATCACGCCGGGACCGCGGACCAGCACCTCGCCGTCCTCGGCGATCCGGACCTCGCTACCGGGGACCACCGGACCGACGGTGCCGAAGCGGTTGTCGTCCGGGTGGTTCACGAAGGAGCCGGCCGAGGTCTCGGTCAGTCCGTACCCCTCGAGGATCACGATGCCCGCGGCGCCGAACCACTCCGCGATCTCCGGGTTCAGGGCCGCCGCTCCGGAGATGAAGAACCGGACCCGGCCCCCGAACCGCTCGCGCACCTTGGCGAAGACCAGCTTGTCGAACAGGGCGTGCTGCCGGGCCAGCAGGAACGGGACCGGCTTGTCGTCCCGCTTGAGCGCCTCGACCTGCAGGCCCACCTTGAAGGCCTGCTTGAACAGCTTCTCCTTGACCCCGCCCTCGGCGGCCTGCATCGTCACGATGCGCGAGTAGGCCTTCTCGAAGATCCGCGGCGCCGCCCCCATGAAGGTCGGCCGGACGACCGCCAGGTTGTCGATGATCTTGTCCACCCGCCCGTCGACGGCCGTGGCGAACCCGCAGGCGAGCTGGGTGGAGAGGAGCACCTTGCCGAACGAGTGCGCCATCGGCAGCCACAGGAACTGCAGGTCGCTCTCGTCGAGAATGCCCTGTGCCTGGATCGCCGCGCCCTCGTAGGTCCACGACGAGTGCCGGAGCCGGACGCCCTTGGGACGCCCCGTGGTGCCGGAGGTGTAGATGAGCGTGGCGAGTGCGTCCGGCGGGGTCGCGTCGACGCGCTCCTCGACGACCCCGGGCCGCTCGGCGAGCAGGTCCGCGCCGAGCTTCTCCAGGTCGGCCATCGAGATCACCCAGTCGCCGTCGGACCTCCCGTCGAAGGTGACCACCTTCAGCAGGTGCGGCAGCTCGGCGCGGTGCTCGTTGATCTTGTCCAGCTGGCTGTCGTCCTCGGCGAAGACCACCCGGCAGTCGGAGTCGGCCAGGATGTAGCCGACGTCGTCGGACATGGTGGTCGGGTAGACGGTCGTGGTCGCGCCACCGGCACACATGATCGCGAGATCGGCCATGATCCACTCCACCCGGGTGCCGGCCGCGATCCCCACCCGCTCCTCGGGCTCGATGCCGAGCGCCACCAGACCTGCCGCGAGCCGGGTGACGTGCTCACCGGTCTCCTGCCAGGTCAGGGACTCCCACCGCTCGCCCACGGGGTGGCGGTAGGCCTCGCGGTGCGGGCTGGACTGCACCCGGTCCAGGAACTGGCGCCCGACGGTGGGCGCCCGTCCCTCGATCACGGTCATGTCGTAGCGGGCGGGGGCGCTGAGGGACATCGCTCTCCTGGGGTTCTCGGAGCAGCGACTGCTCCTGGGTCGGACTCCGGGACGTGCTGTCCATCCCAACCTAGATCACCACCGCTACCAACGGGTAGCGACGTCGGCCCTTCTCGTCTGGTTCACCCGGTTCGACGGTCCCGCTGTGCCTGGGCTGTGGCGTAGATCCGCTCCGGGAGACCGGGTACGTCGAGCAGGAGCGGCAGCAGCTGCGGCTCACCCATCAGCGCCCGGAACATCATGGAGACGCTGACCCCGTGCTCCGGACGGTGCTCGACCACGATCTCGTCCCCCGCCCGCAGGACCCCCTCCTCCAGGACCCGCAGGTAGGGTCCCGGGCGGTTCTCCGCCGCGAAGCGCTTCACCCACGCGGAGCTGTCGAGCCCCTCGAGTCGCATCCAGCCCTTGAAGGTGTTGCACGGGATGCGCACCTCGCACGGCGCCAGCAGCGCGGTGCCGATCCGCCAGTGCTCACCGAGCACCGCCTCGTTGACGTCGATCCCCTGCGTGGTGAGGTTCTCCCCGAACAGCCCCGGCCGGAGGTGCTGACCCAGTCGCTCGCCCCACCGGTCCAGGTCCTCGGCGGCGAACGCGTAGACCGCCTGGTGGACGCCGCCGTGGTGGCGCAGGTCCCCGACCTGGTCGCCGTCGAGACCCAGCTCGCGGACCCGGACCGGGCCGAGGACCGGACGCTTGTCGATCGCGGTCCGCCCCGGGGCGCCCGCCCACGGCGCGGCGACCGGGGTGCCGACGTTGACCGAGAGGAGGCGCGGTGTGCTCATGGTGCCCATCCTGCCCGGACCGCGGCGACCGGCGACCGGGGCACGCCCGACGCTCAGTCCTGCACGGCTTTGGCGATGGTCACGGCGGCGGTGACGTGCGCCTGGTCGGCGGCGTCCAGCGGTCGGCTCCGGCGGGCCGCGTCCTCGAGCGTCCACAGCACCTGGTGCACCTCGCGGACCACCACCCAGTCCCGGGCCCGGTCCTCGTCGAGCAGCGCGACGTCCACGAGCGTGTGGAAGCGTCGACGTACGGCGTCGCGGACGCGTCCCCCGGCCACCACCTCGTCCCACCGGTTCCACAGCATCGGCGCCAGCTCGAAGTGCGGGTCGCCGGCGAGCGGCTTGGGGTCGATCGCGAGCCAGGGCTCGCGGTCCCCGGCCAGCACGTTCTCGTAGTGCAGGTCCCCGTGGATGGTCCGCGCGTCGGTGGCCTCGTCGGCGGCGAAGGCACGACCCAGGGTCACCGCCTGCTCGACGAGCCGGCGCGGCACCGGCGCGTCGGCCGGCAGCCGGGCGAGCCGCTCTGTCCACGCGCCGACGGACGACGAGAGCCGGCGCAGCTGCGGCAGCGCCGGCACGTGCAGCCGCGCGTAGAGGCCGGCGACGACCTCGCAGGCCTCGAGGTCCCGGGTCTCGGTCAGGTCCTCGGCGACGTGCAGCCGCTCGAGGAGCAGCGCCCACCGTCGCGGGTCGGCCCGGATCAGCCGGACCGCGCCGTTGCCGCCCCAGGCCTGCAGCGCCAGGTGCTCGTGCTCGGCCTCGTCGTGCGGCAGGCTCAGCTTGAGGACCGCCGGGTCTCCGGTCGAGGTCCGCACCGGGACGACCAGCGCGCAGCGTCCGTGCCGGGCCGGCCCGTCGAGGCCCAGGCCCCACGCGTCGAGGAGCTCGCGCACCCGTCGCGGCAGGCCGTCCACGAACGCCGCGACCCGCTCGTCACGCGCGGCGTACGCCTGGAGGGTCGGCGGGATGGTCAGCGGCGCGGGCACCGCGCCATCCTCTCCCAGGCCCGGGCGCCGACCCGTAGGAGGCCCGGCGGGCGGCCCGGCGCAGGGTGGCCAGGACGGCGGGCCCGAGCACCACGATGGCCACCGAGTTCGTGACCGCACGGCCGGTGTCCCAGCCGCCGGTCGAGGTGAGCAGCGTGTAGACCGCGAAGCGGTGCACGTTCTCTCCCAGCGGCGCACCGGGCACGAACGAGAGGGACCCGGTGTGCCCGGGCACCGCCACTCCCAGCGCGAACGGCCAGGACGACAGGTTCATCAGCAACCCGAAGCCGTAGGCGCAGACGATCCCGTAGCCGACCAGCATCGCGACCTCCGCCCGACCGGCGACCCGCCGCGGCAGCAGGCCGGCGCCGAGGCCGACCCAGGATGCGCACAGCATCTGGTACGGCAGCCACGGGCCGACCCCGGAGGTGAGCAGAGCCGAGGCGAACAGCGACGTGCAGCCCAGCACGAACCCGAAGCCCGGACCGAACACGCGGCCGGCCAGCACCAGCAGGAAGAACACCAGCTCCACCCCCGCCAGCCCCGCACCCAGCCCCCTCAGCGCGGCGTTCACCGCCGTCAGCACCCCGAGCATCGCCAGCGCCTTGGCGTCCAGACCCCCCTCGGTGAGCTCGACGACGACCACCAGGACCAGCACCGGCAGCAGCGCCAGGAACAGGAACGGCGGGCTGACCCGCTCCACCCCCGGCTCGGGCACCAGCAGCAGCGGCCAGCAGAACATCATCAGGCCCGCGAGGCTCGCCAGCGCCAGCACCAGCGCGGACCGGGGACCCGTGCCGATCACCGGGCACCCGCCAGCGTCGTGCGGACCTGCTCGACGGTCAGCCAGCCGGGGCCGAGGATCTTGGCCACCTGGGGCGCGAACGCCGGGGACTCGGCCAGCACCCGGGCGGTCCCTCCGGCGGAGACCACCTCACCACCGGCCAGCACCACCACCTCGTCGGCGACCTGGGCGACGAACTCCACGTCGTGGGTCGCCAGCAGCACCCCGTGCCCCTGGCTCGCGAGCGACGAGACGATGCCGGTCAACGCCTGCTTGGCGGCGTAGTCGAGCCCCCTGGTCGGCTCGTCGAGGACCACCACCCGGGGCCGCGCGCACAGCACGATCGCCAGCACCAGGGCGAGCCGCTGCCCCTCGGACAGGTCCCGGGGGTGCGCGGCGGCGTCGATGCCGGGCGCCATCCGGTCGAGCAGCTCACGGCAGGCGGGGCCGGAGTGACCCTCGACGTGCTGGCCGTCGGCGGCGGCGCACTCCGCCCCGACGGTCTCCAGGTAGAGCAGGTCCGCGGCGGACTGCGGCACCATCCCCACCAGGGCACGCGCACGTGCGGGCGGTACGGCGGCCGGGTCGGTGCCCGCCACCCGCACCCGGCCCGCGTCCCGCCTGCCGCTGCCCTGCAGGGCCCACAGCAGCGAGGACTTGCCGGAGCCGTTGCGTCCCATCAGCGCGACCACGCCCCCGGCCGGGACCGCGAGGTCGACCTCCCGCACGGCGACGGTCCGGCCGTAGCGGACCCCGACGCCGGACGCCACCAGCAGAGGCGGCGCGGTGCCCGCTGCCCGGTCCGCCTCGCGGTCGCGCTGCCGTGCCGACGGCAGCGGCGGGCTGGTCGGCGCCGCCGGCCAGCCTGCGACGCGGCGCCGCGCCTCGCGCACCGACAGGGGCAGCGGCCGCCAGCCGGCGAGCCGGCCCAGCTCGACCACCGGCGGCGCCACCGGCGAGTCCTCGAGCAGCTCGGCAGGCGGGCCGCTGCGGACGCCGCCCGCCTCGACGACCACGAGCCGGTCCGCGAACGGCACCACGCGCTCCATCCGGTGCTCGGCGACCAGCACGGTCAGGCCCAGGTCGTCCACCAGTCGGGCGAGCACCCCGAGCACGTCCTCGGCCGCGGTCGGGTCCAGCGCGGAGGTGGGCTCGTCGAGCACCAGCGCCTGCGGGTGCATGGTCAGGACCGCACCGATCGCGACCCGCTGCTGCTGGCCGCCGGACAGGGTGGTCAGCGAGCGGGCGCGCAGGTCGGCGATGCCCAGCACGTCGAGCACCTCCTCGACCCGGCGCCGCATCGTCTGCCGGTCCAGGCCCAGCTGCTCCATGCCGTACGCGAGCTCGTCCTCCACCACCTCGGTGACAAACCCGGCCAGCGGGTCCTGCCCGACGTAGCCGACCAGGTGCGCCAGCTCGCGCGGCGCCCGGCCGCGGATGCTCTCGCCGCGCACCAGGACGTCACCGGTCAGCCGGCCGCCGGTGAAGTGCGGCACCAACCCGTTCACGGTGCCGAGCAGGGTCGACTTCCCGGACCCGGTCCGGCCGGCCACCAGCACCAGCTCGGCCTCCTCGACGTGCAGGCCACCGACCCGCAGCGCGGGGTGGTCGCTGCCGTCGTAGGTGAAGCTGACCTCGCGCCACTCGATCACCGCGCCGCTCCCCTGGCCGGACCTGCGCGCCGACCTCGGGCCTGCGCGAGGGCGACCACCGGCTCGACGGCGGCCGGGTCCGCGCCGGGGCCGACGGCCGGGTGCACCGTGCCGGGCGCCAGCACCGGACGGGGCGTGAGCAGCGCCGGGGCCAGCCCCACCAGGACGGCGCCCAGCGCGAGCAGGGACAGCGGCGGCGCGGCCGCGACGTCGGGCAGCAGCACCGCGGGGGCGCGGGCCGCCGCGAGTGTCATCAGCAGCGCGCTCGCGGCCCCCGCGGCGGCGGTGACGGTCTCCGGCAGCCGCCAGGGGTCCGGCCGGTAGCTGGTGCGCCGGACCCGACGCCCCGCGACCACGAACCCCGCCGCGGCCAGCAGCACCCCCAGCGCCAGCATCGGCAACGCCAGCACCCGTGGGGCGGTGGCGTCCAGGAACGCGTAGGTGCCGACGCACAGGCCGAGCAGCCCCGTCACCAGCAGGCTGCCGGTCAGCCGTCGCTCACCCACGCCGGCGGCACCGGAGCGCCCGTAGCCGCGCACATCCATGCTGGCGGCCAGCTTCAGCGACCGCTCGAGGGCATCCTCGAGCACCGGCACGACCAGGCTGCGCAGACCGCGGGCGCCCCGCCCCGGCTCGCCGCGCAGCCGCCGCGCCCGCCGTACCCGGGCGACGCTCTCCGCCAGCTGCGGGAACACCGCGAGCGCGACCACCACAGCGGTGCCCACCTCGTAGAGCGCCGCCGGCAGGGCTGCCAGCAGTCGGCGCGGGTTGGCGAGTGCGTTCGCGGCCCCGAAGCAGACCAGGATCGCGGCGAGCCGCATCCCGTCGTACAGGCCCGCGAGCACCGCCTCCCGGGTCACCGGGCCGAGCAGCTGGATGCCCGCCGCCCACGAGGGCAGCGGCACGGTGGGCAGGGTCACCAGCACGGTCGTGCCGTCCCCCCCGCCGAGCAGCACCCGGAACAGCACCCGCACGCACACCACGAGCAGCCCCAGCCACAGGTAGAGCCGGAACGACAGCGCCCACGGCGCGTCGGTACGACGAGCCAGGACCGTCACCGACGCGACCAGGACGACCAGCACCAGCAGCCAGGGGTTCGTGGTGCGCGACGCGGCTGCTGCCAGCCCCAGGGCCCAGGCCCACCAGGCTGCAGGGTGCACGTCGCGGGGAAGGACGCCGATCAGGTCACCCCCGCCGGCGCAGCCAGGCCAGCCGGCCGACCGCCGCCAGCAGCGCGACCAGGACACCGCCGGCCAGGACCGGCAGCAGCGGTCCTGAGGATGCACCCGAGCCGCTCGCGGGGTCGCTCGCGACCAGCCGGGGGTCCGCTCCGGCGGACGCGCTGCTGCTCCCCACCGAGGCGCCCGGAGACGGCGCCGCCGCTCCCTGGGCAGGGGTCCCGCCCACGCCGGCACCGTCCGGTTCGGCACCGGCGGCCGCCCCGGGGACGGCCGTGCCGGCGCCGCCGGCCGTCGGGCTCGGCGACGGCCGGGCGCTCGCGGGCCGGGACCCCGACCCGCTGCCGGACCGGGCTGTCGGCGCCACCGCCTCGGACCGGGACGGGTCCGCCGTCGCGGCCGGAGCGGCCGCGGCTGGTCCGGCGCCGGTGGACGTCGCCGCCGGCTTCGGGGCCGACGGCGCGGGCCGCGGCGCCGGGGTGGCCGTGCCCGCCGGCTTCGGGACCGGCTTCGGGACCGGCTTCGGGACCGGCTTCGGGACCGGCTTCGGGGCCGGCTTCGGGACCGGCTTCGGGGCCGGCGGGGGTGCCATCGGCGCGGGACCGGGGTTGCTGCGGGTGGCTCCCTGGAAGCGCCACCCGATGAAGCCGCCGGCCGGCACCTTCAGCGAGCCGATCCCGACCGAGGCGTAGCTCCACGTGCCGGACGTGCCGTTGGACCAGAACAGCCCCCAGTAGGCATCCGCCGGCGGCGTGCTGCCGCAGGTCTCCGCACCGGGCCTGCCGGCGACCCGGCACACGAAGCCGGGCTGCCGGGTGACGTAGGCCAGCGGGTAGCCGGCCCGGGGCACCACGGTGGAACCGGCCACGCCGGCGCCGGTCGGGTCGCAGCCCACCGAGGAGCCGCCGCCGAGGGAGCCGTTGTCGACCACCACGGTCACGCCGGTCCCGCGCGCGCAGTAGCCGCTCGCGGCCTGCGCGGACGCGAGGCCCAGGCCGGTCACCGCCCCCGCGGCCGGCCCCGCCGCCGCGCCCAGCAGCAGGACGGCGGGGACCAGGAGACGTCGGCGCAGGGTCACCGGACGACGCGGACGAACGTCGTGACGGAGCGGTCCGCGAACTGCCCGCGCACCAGCAGCCGCTGCCTGCCCAGGGAGCGGCTGACCCGGAACGAGCGCTGCACGGTGCCCCGGGCGGACGCCGTCCCCGACCAGATCCGGTGCCCCCGGTAGACGACGCGCACCTGCTCGCGCGGCGCGAGCCCGGTGACGGCGACCCGCTCGCTGCCGGACCTGCGGACCGACGGGCGGCCCAGCACGGCGTGCAACCGGCGCGGCCCGAGCACCTTCAGCGTGCGGGCGCCGGTGCGTGCCGAGGTGCCGCCGACGACCCGGACCAGGTAGCTGCGCGTGGTCCGGGGCAGCGCGGCCCGCACGGTGGCGATGCCGCGCGAGGAGACGGTGCTGCGCAGCACCTTGCGGTTCCCGAGAGTGAAGGTGGCGCGCTCGCCGCGCAGCAGGCCGGTGGCCCGCAACGTCACCGTGCTGCCGCCGTGCCGGTAGCCGCGGGGCACCGAGAGACCCGGCCGGCGGATCGCCACCACGGCGATCGCGGCCTGGGCGGTCGCCCGCCGCCACTGGTCGCGCTGGTCCTCGGGGATCCCGTCGAGGCGGCCCGCGGCCAGAGCGGCGTCGTCGTAGGCGATCGCCCCCACCTCCGCCCGCAGCCGGGAGCTGGCCGCAGCGACGGCAGGGGTGACCGACCTGCGGGCCACCCAGGCCGCGGACCGCTCGGCGGCCGTTGGGCGTCCGGTCAGCGCCAGTGCCGTGGCCGCGAGGCCGGTGGTGTTGGTGTTCGCGGTGCCGTTGCCCACGAACGAGCCGTTCGGCCGCTGCTCGGAGAGCAGCCAGCGCGCCGCGGACCGCAGGGCGCGGTCGAGCCCGGGCAGTCCGGCCGCCTTCGCCACCGTCAGCGCCTCCACGGCGAAGGCGGTGGCGTCCACGCTGGGGGCGCTCTGCTGCGCGGTCCCCCCGGCGCAGGTGTACGAGCCGTCCGTGGAGGTGAACCCCTGCCGGAAGAAGCCCGCGGGGCACTGCTGGGCGAGCAGGAACCGCGTCGCCTCGTCGGCCAGCGGGCTGCGGGCTCCCGCGAGCGCCCGGACCGCGAAGGACTGGCCGATGGCGTTCGAGTAGTCGCCGTACGCGCTCCGGTCGACCGCGCGGCCCCGCTGGGCGTCCGCGGCGGTGTGGATGCGCTGCTCGAGCCGCTTGACCAGGTCGACCCCTCCGAAGGCACGGGGGTCCCGACCCTGCAGCTCGACCGCGGACGCGAGCTTGCCGGTGGCCCCCGCGTAGCTCTCCGCGCCGGTGCCGATGTAGGCGCCGGGGGCGTCGTCGACCGCGTCGAGCACCGAGGCCGCCGTACCGTCGCGGCCCAGCGCCTTGAGCGCGAAGAAGATGTCCACGCTCAGTCCGTAGTCGTCGAAGTCGTACTGGCCGTTGTGCACGAGGCCGCCGGTGAGCTGCCGGCCGAGCCAGCCCCCGGTGTCCTGGGCGTAGGCGTTGGCCGCCTGGGCGGTCGGGGCGGACAGTCCCGTCCCGGAGACCAGAGCGGCGGTGAGAGCGACGGCACCGAGCCGACGCAGGGGTGTGCGCATGTGAGGGTCCTTCCCGCTGCGTGCAGGCAGGGACCATCTGAGCCCCTGCTGCTCTCCGCGGCAGCGTGGATGCCGGTACCCCGCACCAGGTGCTCCGGCTCACCACCCGGGACGGGCGGCCTACGGTTGCGGGTCAGCGCCGGACTTGGACCGGCTTCCCCTGGGATGTGCGAGGAGCGGGAGGACCGTCCCCCCGCGGCGAGAGGACAGTAGCACCGCGAGCACCCTTCCGGGAGACCCACGCAGCGGCTACCTCTTGGTCTTGTCCCCGGGGCCGCCGTCGGAGGACAGAGCGGCGATGAAGGCCTCCTGCGGGACCTCGACCCGGCCGACCATCTTCATCCGCTTCTTGCCCTCCTTCTGCTTCTCCAGCAGCTTGCGCTTGCGCGTGATGTCCCCGCCGTAGCACTTGGCCAGCACGTCCTTGCGGATAGCGCGGATCGTCTCCCGGGCGATCACCCTGGCCCCGATCGCGGCCTGGATCGGCACCTCGAACTGCTGGCGGGGGATCAGCTCCCGCAGCTTGCCGGCCAGCGAGACGCCGTACGCGTAGGCGTGGTCGCGGTGCACGATCGCGCTGAACGCGTCGACGGTCTCGCCCTGCAGCAGGATGTCGACCTTCACCAGGTCGGAGGCCTGCTCGCCGGTCGGCTCGTAGTCGAGCGACGCGTAGCCCTTGGTGCGCGACTTGAGCTGGTCGAAGAAGTCGAAGACGATCTCGGCCAGCGGCAGCGTGTAGCGCATCTCGACCCGGTCGGCCGAGAGGTAGTCCATGCCGTCGAGCTGCCCGCGCTTGGACTGGCAGAGCTCCATGATCACGCCGATGAAGTCGCTCGGGCTCAGGATGGTCGCCTTGACGACCGGCTCGCGCACCTCCGCGATCTTGCCCCCACCGGGGTACTCGCTGGGGTTGGTCACGACGATCTCGCTGCCGTCCTCCATGAGCACCGAGTAGACGACGTTCGGGGCGGTCGAGATCAGGTCGAGGTTGAACTCCCGCTCGAGCCGCTCCCGGACGATCTCCATGTGCAGCAGCCCGAGGAACCCGCACCGGAAGCCGAACCCGAGGGCGCCGGAGGTCTCCGGCTCGTAGGCGAGCGCGGCGTCGTTGAGCTGGAGCCGCTCGAGGGCGTCGCGCAGGGTCGGGTAGTCGTCCCCGTCGATCGGGTACAGCCCGGCGAAGACCATCGGGTTCGGGTGCTTGTACCCGCCGAGCGGCTGTGTCGCCCCGTGGTGCTGGGAGGTGACGGTGTCGCCGACGCGGGACTGGCGGACGTCCTTCACGCCGGTGATCAGGTAGCCGACCTCGCCGACCCCGAGGTCGGCGGCCTTCACCGGCTCCGGGGAGATCACTCCCACCTCGAGCATCTCGTGGGTGGCGCCGGTGCTCATCATCTTGATCTTGTCGCGGTGGGTGAGCTTGCCGTCGATCACCCGCACATAGGTGACCACGCCGCGGTAGGTGTCGTAGACGGAGTCGAAGATCAGCGCGCGCGGCGGGGCGTCCGCGTCCCCGACCGGGGCCGGGGTCTGCGCGACGATCTCGTTGAGCAGCGCCTCCACGCCGAAGCCGGTCTTCGCCGAGACCTGCAGGACGTCGGAGGGGTCGCAGCCGATGATGTGCGCGAGCTCGGCGGCGTACTTCTCGGGCTGCGCCGAGGGCAGGTCGATCTTGTTCAGCACCGGGATGACGTGCAGGTCCGCGCCGAGGGCGAGGTACAGGTTGGCCAGCGTCTGCGCCTCGATGCCCTGGGCTGCGTCCACCAGCAGCACCGCCGCCTCGCAGGCCTCCAGCGAGCGGGACACCTCGTAGGTGAAGTCGACGTGGCCCGGGGTGTCGATCATGTTCAGCACGTAGCCGCCCGGAGCGGCGCCGGCCCTGTTGTCCTCGGGCACCGTCCAGGGCATCCGGACGGCCTGGCTCTTGATCGTGATGCCGCGCTCGCGCTCGATGTCCATCCGGTCGAGGTACTGCGCCCGGGCGCTGCGCTCGTCGACGACTCCGGTCAGCTGCAGCATCCGGTCGGCCAGCGTCGACTTGCCGTGGTCGATGTGGGCGATGATGCAGAAGTTCCGGAGGATCGCGGGGTCGGTCTTGCCCGGTGCGGGCGCGGACGTCGAAATGGGCACGGTCGACTCTCGGTAGCTTGCGGGGGTCTGAGGATCATCTTCCCACACGCCCGCAGCCGTCCCGACGGGTCGGACGCCGTGCCGGCCGGGGCGTCGGCGAGCGCGCACCGGCCGCCGTCACGAAGGCCGCGACGCCGGCCCCGATGTGCGTGACCTGGTCGATCCCGGCGGACACAATGCCGATCATGCTGCCCACCACCGCCGGCCCCCGGGACCCGCACCTGCTCGACCCGGTCCCGTACGGACGCACCGCCCGGCGGCTCGACTACTGGCTGCTGCCGCCGACGCTGCGCCGGCTGGTCGAGGACAGGTTCGGCACCGCGGTCGTGGAAGCGGTCTCCTCCGAGGTCGGCTTCACCCCCGGCCTGGTGAGCGTGCTGACCGGGGCCGACGGTCGGCGGATGCTGCTGAAGGCAGCCAGCATCCCGGCCCAGCGCCCCTTCGCCTCCGCGTTCGTCGCCGAGGCGCGCACCCTGCGACGGCTGCCGGCCCGCCCGCAGGTGCCCCGGCTGCTGTGGACCCACGAGGACGACCTGTGGGTGCTGCTGGCCCTCGAGCACGTCGACGGCGTCGCACCGAGCCGGCCGTGGCGACCGGACCAGCTGGACCGCTGCCTGGACGCCCTCGAGGACCTGGCCGCCGCGCTCACCCCACCACCGACCGCCCTGCGGGCGTTCCACGAGGACCTGGGCGGCCTGGTCAGCGGCTGGGAGCACGTGCGCAGCAGCATGCCCGACTGGCCGCACCTCGAGGAGGCCGCCGCCCTGGCCGCCCGGGTCGGCACCGCGACCCTCGGCACCACCCTGGTGCACACCGACGTGAGCGACGCGAGCCTGGTGCTGGCCCACGACGGCCGGACGGTGCTGGGCGACTGGCACGCACCGGTGGTGGGCGCGGCCTGGATCGACACCCTCTCGCTGCTGCTTGCCGCCGACGGCGACGGGCTCGACGCGGACACGCTGCTCGCCGAGCGGGCCCTCACCCGCGACGTGCCCCCCGACGACATCGACACCGTGCTGGCGTTGTTCTGCGGCTGGTTCCTGGAGCGTCGCGACCAGCCCGGCCAGCACTCCTCGCCGTACCTGCGCCGACACCAGGACTGGTGCGGACAGGCCGCCTGGGCGTGGCTCGCCCGCCGCCGCGGGTGGACCTGAGCCGCGCTCAGGGGCGCTCGGCCAGGACCTTGAGGGTGAGCAGCTGCTTGCGCATCATCACCAGGTCCCCCCAGCCGAGGGCCGCGCGCACCGCTCGCTGCAGGCGCCCATGTGCGCCCACACACATCGCGGCCACCAGCCGGGCGCCGGACGGGCCGGGGCGGACCTCGTAGGTGAAGGCCACCGGTCCCAGCAGCCGACTGCCGTCCGGAGCGCTCAGCGCGGTCACGTGCCGCCCGTCCTCGAACTCGACGATCCGGGCCACCACCACGAACCGCTGGCCCACCTCGAGCCGGTCGGCCCCCGGCGTCAGGGAGCGCGGGCTCCGCCGGCCGAGGTTGTCCACGAGGTCGTAGCTGTACGGCGCGACCCGCAGCTGGCACACCCAGCGGAACACCGTCGCCGGGTCGGCTTGCACGTCGACGGCCCGCAGGAAGCGCTCGCCGCCGGGTCCGGCGTACCGTTCGCAGGGGTAGCGGCGCGCACGGTCCGCCGCGACGACGTTCCAGGACCTCGAGTCGGGCACCCGCGAAGCGTACGGACCGGATTTGGGCACCGTCGCGGGCCGCTGGTATCGTCGTCCCTTGCGTGTGCGGGAGCCCGGTGCCCCTGCCCGGCTGCACCTCCGGACGCACCCTGACCTCAGCACCACCACCGAACCAAGACGATCGAGGCCTGCCCCGTGGCGAACATCAAGTCCCAGATCAAGCGCAACCGACAGAACGACCTCGCGCACGAGCGCAACAAGTCGGTCAAGTCAGCGCTGAAGTCCGCCGTGCGCAAGTTCCGTCAGGCAGCCGACGCCGGCAGCGCCGAGGAGGCGAAGGCGGCCGCCGCCGCCGCGGCCCGCAAGTTCGACAAGGCTGCCTCCGCGGGCGTCATCCACAAGAACCAGGCCGCGAACAAGAAGTCCGCGATCCACAAGCGCGCCGCTTCGCTCTGACGCTTCGCTGACCCGAGGCGCCTCTCCCCTGTCGGGAGACGGCGCCTCGTCCTCGTTGACAGGTGCTGCTGCGGCACCAGTCGGTCAGGCTGCTCCGCCCGGGGCGATCCGCCCGGTGCCACTGGTCTGTGTCAGCCCGTGGCCTGCCGGGCGCGCGCGGATGTGACGGTCAGCACCATCCGCTCCAGGGCGTAGGCCGCGTCGCCCGCCGCTCCCTTGACGTCGGCGTCCGCGCGCGCCACCGCGACGATGGCCGTCGCGAGGCCCAGGTCGTCCCAGCCCCGGGCCTGCTCGCGGATCGTGCGCAGCTTCCACGGCGGCACCCCGGCCTCCCGGGCCAGGTCGGCCTCCCGCAGCCCGCGCGGCGCCGCGCTGAACCGCGCCACCCCGCGCAGCCCGCTGGCGAACGCGCTCGTGACCAGGACGGCGGCGGTGCCGTTGTCCAGCGCCCAGCGGAGCTCCTCGAGCGCCAGGGACGTCCGGCCGGCCAGCGCCGCGTCCGCGATGGCGAAGGACTTGACCTCCGCGCGGCCGCCGAAGTACCGGCGCACCAGGGCGGCCGTCAGCGGCTCGTCGGGGAAGTCGCTGGCGAGCTGGTGCGCGGCACCGGCCAGAGCCCGCAGGTCCTGCCCGACCGCCTGCACCAGCAGCTCGGCGGCGTCCTCGGCGATCCGGCCCCCCAGCGCCCGCATCTCCGCCGACACGAACCGCGGGTACTCCGAGGGCCGCAACGGGGCAGACTTGACCTCCGTGACCGTGGGCAGCTTGCGGAGCTTGGTGAGCAGGCCGCTGCCCTTCTGTCCACCCGAGTGGACCAGGATCAGCCCGATGTCCGGGGACGGCGTGGCCGCGTAGGCCAGCAGCCCGTCGTAGGTGTCGTCCGGCAGATCCTCCAGACCGCGCACGACGATGCACCGGATCGAGGAGAACAGGGACGGTGCGGCCAGGTCGCCCAACACCGCCATGCTGACCCGGTCGGCGGTGGTCTCGGTCCGCTCGGACTCCGCGTCGGCGGCCTGCACGGCCGCGACCGCCGTACCGACGGCACGGTGGTTGAGCAGCTCCTCCGGTCCGGTCACGAGGGTGACGTGTCCGAGGACGTCGGCAGCCTGCGGTTTCGCCATGGCCTGAACCCTGCCACACCCAGCCGACGGTCCGGAGCACACGGACCGGGGGCCCGCGTAGCGCGCGTCACGCTGGGTAACGTCCCGGGACACCGTGCACCGGAGCACCCTGCGCCCCGGACGACCGGACCTGACCTGACCTGACCTGTCCTGACAAGGAGACGTATGCAGCCCGACCTCATCGGAGGCCGCTACCGGGTGGACCGGGCGATCGGCCGGGGCGGCATGGGCACGGTCTGGCTGTGCCGCGACGAGACCCTGCGGCGCGACGTCGCTGTCAAGCAGGTCGGGCTGCTTCCGGGCCAGTCGGTCACCGACAGCGCCCGGGCACTGCGCGAAGCGCGGTCCTCCGCGGCGCTGAGCCACCGCAACGTGGTGACCGTCTTCGACGTGGTCGAGGAGAACGACGCGATCTGGCTGGTCATGGAGCACGTCCCGTCGCGCTCCCTGGCGGACCTGTTCCGGCAGGAGGGCCCGCTCGACCCGGCCAGGGTCGCCGACATCGGCGCGCAGGTGGCAGACGGCCTGGCCGCCGCGCACGCGGCCGGCACGATGCACCGCGACGTGAAGCCGGGCAACGTGCTGGTGCGCGAGGACGGGGTCGCCAAGATCAGCGACTTCGGGATCGCCCGGTCAGCCGGCGACCCGGCGCTGACCCAGTCGGGGCTGCTCACCGGCACGCCGTCCTACTTCTCCCCCGAGCTGGCCCGCGGCGGCGCCCCGGGTCCCGAGGCCGACGTCTGGGCGCTCGGCGCGACGCTGTACGCGGCCGTGGAGGGACATCCGCCGTACCGCGCCCGGAGCAACCCAGTCGCGGTGCTGCACGAGATCGCCTCCACGCAGCCGGCCGCGCCACGCCGGGCGGGCTTCCTGGAGCCGGTGCTGCTGCGGATGCTGGACCGGGACCCGGCCTCGCGGTGGTCGATGGCCGACGTCGCCCACCGGCTGGACCAGCTGGCCCGCGAGCACTCGCCGGAGAACACCCGGGCCAGCACCATCCAGATCGGTGCGGCCGGGTCGACCGGGTCGGCGACCGACCGGAGGGTCGCGCAGCCCCTGGGCGCTGCAGCCGGGTCGGCGGCGGTCCCCACGGGCGCGCCGCGGGAGGCTGCGCGGGGCTCGGCGCCGGACTCGCACGCGAACGATGCGCACGACTCGTCGGCGAACATCGCGCCGGGTCCGTCCCGGGACACCGCGCCCGGTCCGTCGCGGGACACCGCGCAGGGTCCGTCCCGGGACACCGCGCAGGGTCCGTCGCGGGACACCGCGCAGGGTCCGTCCCGGGACACCGCGCAGGGTCCGTCGCAGGACGCCGCGCAGGACACCGCGCAGGGTCCGTCGCGGGACGCCGCGCAGGGCGCGGCCCCCATCCCGCCGCCCCCCGCGTCCTCGGGGCGACCCGGCGCCGAGCGGACGCCCGGCGCGGCCGGTCCGTCCTCGCCGCGTCCCGGCGGGAGCCGTCGTCCCGTGGCCGCGCTGGTGGCCCTGGTCGTGCTGCTCGCCGTCGCGGGGATCGGCTACGTCCTGCTCCGTGACGGCGCAGCCGGCCCGGCTGCGGGTCCCACCGGGTCGCCGGCCGCGTCCGCCTCGGCGACCGGACCCGAGTCGCCGTCGGCGTCCTCGGACCCGTCCCCCTCCGACCGGCCGTCCGGGTCCCCGTCGACCGAGCCCTCGGGGTCGCCGGCCGGTGAGCCGTCCGGGTCACCCTCGGGGTCGCCAGCCGGCGAGCCGTCCGGGTCAGCGTCCTCGGAGGCGTCCAAGGCAGCATCGTCCACGGACGCGGAGACGTTCGTCCGCTCCTACTTCGCCACGGCGCCCGGCGGCACCGACGCGGGCTGGTCACGGCTGGGGCCCGGCGAGAAGTCCCAGGGGCGGGCCTCCTACGACCGCTTCTGGCGCGGCATCCGGTCGGTCGACGTGCGCAGCGTCCGTCCGGTGAGCGGCAGCGAGGACGTCGACGTCACGTTGACCTACCGCACCACCGACGGACGGAGCTCGACCGAGCGCAAGCGCTTCGACCTGGTGCGGTCACAGTCCGGCGGCTACCTGATCAACGGCGAGCGCCCGATCGGCTGACCGGGCGTCGACCGCGGTCGACGACCACCCGGCCAGCGCCCCGCCCGGCCTCCCCGTCGGCCGGACCAGGCGGCGTCACGGGCTCCCCCGGCTGTCGACCCCCAGGTCTCCCTCGCGGACCGTCACGGCGACGTCGCCGTCCTGGTCGGTCCGCGCCACGTGCATCCCGGCCCGCCGCAGCATCGCGGTCGTCGACGGAGCCGGGTGGCCGTAGTCGTTGTCCGCGCCGACCGACACCACCGCCAGCCGCGCGTGCAGCCGGGTCAGCAGCTCGCCATCCTGGTAGCGGCTGCCATGGTGCGGCACCTTGAGCACGTCCACCCTCAGGTCCGGCAGCGATCGGTCCAGCGCCTGCTGTGCCTCCGGCTCCATGTCGCCCGACATCAGCAACCGCACCCCGGCAACCTCGACCAGCAGCACCAGGCTCGCGTTGTTGGCCCGGGTCCCCTCCTCGCCGTGCGTCGCGGTCGAGGCCGCGCGAACCGGTCCGATCACCTGCCAGGTCAGCGCTCCGAGACGGCGGACCTCGCCGTAGGCCGGCACGCGGGTCGCCACTCCGGCGGCGGCCGCCCACCGGTGCACGTCACGAGCGCCGTACTCCGGGTCCTCGGTCGCCGTCACCTCGACCTCGCCGACGGGCCGGCTTGCGAGCACCGCGGCAAGTCCGTCGATGTGATCGGCATGGAAGTGCGTCAGCACCACGACCGGGACCGCGCGGACTCCGAGCCGGTCCAGGCAGCGCACCATCGCCGGCGGGTCCGGACCGGTGTCGACGACGACCGCGTTGCCGTTACCGGCGTTGAGGACCAGTCCGTCTCCCTGGCCGACGTCACACGCGACCAGCACCCAGCCCCAGGGAGGCCAGCCGGGCGTCGGGAGCGGCCGCAGCATCACCACGACCAGCGCCACGCTCAGCGTCACCGACCAGCCTGGCCGCCGCAGTATCCGGGCGGCCGCCAGAGCGACCCCCAGGCAGACCAGACTGAGCGCGGCCACCGACGGCAGGCCAGCGGACCAGTCGACCGCTGCGGTGGGCAGCCGGGCGAGACGGGTGGCGACGAGGATGATCCACGAGGCGCACAACCCGGAGAGCCAGCCGCACACGTGCCCGACCGGGGAGACCACGAGCATCAGCACGCCGCCGGCGAGCCCCAGCACCGTTGCCGGACCGACCGCTGCCGTGACCAGGAGGTTCGCGACCACCGCGACCAGGCTGACCTGGCCGGAGATGGCGGCGACCACGGGCGTGCACGCCAGCTGCGCCGCGAACGGGACCGCGAGCGCCTCGGCCGCCGCCCGCGGGAGCCAGGTCACCAGCGCATCCCGGAACGGCGGCCCGAGGAAGAGGATCCCCGCCGTCGCCAGGGTCGACAGCACGAAGCCCACCGAGCGGGCCAGCCACGGGTCGACCAGCAGCAGCACCAGCACCGCGACGCCCAGGGCCCGGACCCCCGGATCGCGGCCGCGAGAGCCCAGGCCGAACAGCGCGACCGAGCCCATCGCGGCGGCACGCAGGACGCTGGGCTCCGGGCGGGCCAGGACCACGAAGCCGAGCACACCCACCGCGCCGACCACGACCAGGCCCCGAGCCCGGACCCCGACCCAGCGGGCCATCACGAGCAGGAACCCGACCACCAGGGTCAGGTTCGTCCCGGACACGGCCGCCAGGTGGGTGAGCCCGGTGGTGCGGAAGTCGTCCACGACCTGTCGGGGCATCCGTCGGTCGTCGCCGACCACCAGCGCCGGCACCAGCGCGCGGGCGTCGGGAGCCGCGCCGGACACTGACGCGGCGATCCCGGCGCGGATCCGGGCCGCGGCGTCGAACAGCTCGCCGGGCCCCGCCAGGAGCCGGGGTGATCTCCCGGTGCTCAGGATCCCGGCCAGGTCCGGTCCGTCCGAGACCGAGAGCCGCCCCGTGGCCTGCACCCGGGCGCCGAGCTCCGCCGCCGTCCAGGACGCGTCCCCCATCACCAGCACGGGCACGCGGGTGGAGAAGCGGTGACCGCGTCCGGCGACCTCCGTCACCGTGATCCGGCTGACCGTGTAGGTCCCGAACCGGCCGGCGCGCAGGACGGGGTCGGCACCGACCCGCCCGGTGACCGTCACTGCCGCCCCCTCCGCCGCCAGCCTCGCCACGGGTCCCGATCGGTTCGTCTCGATCCGGGCGAGGGTGACCCCACTCACCGCCGCGGCTGCGAGCAGGCACGCCGTCAGCGCCGCGACCGGTCGTCGACGACGGGCCTGCGCCAGCACCCCGACGCCGCCGACTCCGGCGAGGGCGAGGCACCAGCCCGGCCCCAGCCCGAGGGCCGCCAGCCCCCCGGCCCACGCGGAGAGGCCCAGGACCACCGCCCGCAGGTCGGGGCCGGCGCGCTCGGAGGCCGAGCCGGCGGCGGGCAGGGACGGCATCAGAGCGTGACGTAGGGGGCGATCTTCGCCAGCGTCGCGTCACCGATCCCGGACACCTCCAGCAGCTCGTCGACCGCGGTGAACGTGCCGCGCTCCGTGCGGAAGTCCAGGATCGACCGGGCGGTCACCGGCCCGATCCCGGGGAGCTCCTCGAGCGTGGCCTGGTCGGCGGTGTTGATGTTGACCATCGGGATGGTGCCGGCGCCCTGGCCGGAGGGCGCGGACGCCGCCGACGGCGCCACGCCGGCCGGCTGCGGCACCCCGACCAGGATCTGTTCGCCGTCGGTCAGCACCCGGGCGAGGTTCAGCGCGCCGAGAGCCACCCCCCGCCGCGCACCACCGGCCGCCTCGACCGCGTCGACCACGCGGGACCCCGCCGGCAGGGTGGCGATGCCCGGGCGCCGCACCTTGCCGCTGACGTCGACGACGATGCTTCCTCCCGCCCCCGCTCCCGATGACGCGACCGGGGCGGCCTGGCCCGTCGACGTGCCGGCGGCGGACGAGCCGCCCGGCACCGAGCCGGTGGTCGCGGCGGCCCCGGTCGGCGGTGGACCGGCTGCGGCGGCACCACCGGTGGCGGGCGCGCCTGTCGCCGACCCGGCAGCCTCGCCCGCCGTCGGGCTCACCAGGGGGCTGGGTCCCGCGCTGGCCGGTGGCAACACGCTGTCGGTGCCGTGCGCCCGCGACATCCACCACCCGGTCAGCCCGAGCGCCCCGACCAGCAGCAGCACGACCACCATCACCTGGGCGGTCGACATGCCGACGCGGCCCTGCAACGTCGGCGGGAGCCGGTCCCCGAGCCAGCCGGCCAGCACGGTGCCACGACCGGTGGACCGGTGCGCGTGCCGTCCCGGCCCCGGGACGACCCCGCCCTGGGCCCCGGGAGACGCCTCGGGCGCGAAGCCCGTGGGAGTGCCTGGGGAGGCGGCCGCCACCCCGGGGAGCTCGCCGGACCCGTCCCGGTCCCCGGGGAACGGGGGATCGGCGGGGGCGGGACGGATCTCGGCGAGCTCGGCGCTCAGCAGCTCCAGCCGCCGCCGGGCCACGGCGGCGACCTCTTGTTGGGTGGGCCTGCGTGAGCGCATGACCAGACGCTAGGAACCCGCGCGTGGGCCGGGTAGGCGCTGCCTGACGGCTGGGGACGACCTCGGGTGCGGCGCGGCTGTGGACGAGATCGGGCCGGATGCAGGGCGCGGGCGCGAGCGGCTCAGTGCGGTGCGACCACGACCGCGACCATCCCGGGTCCGACGTGCGCGCCGATCACCGCTCCGACCTCGCCGACGCCCACGCCACGACCCCCCAGCCCGGGCGCCAGCCGTCGACGCAGCCGCTCGGCGAGGACCTCCGCACGCTCCGGGTTCGCCAGATGCGCCACGGTGACCTCGACCGGGCGCTCCCCCGCTGCGGCCACGGCGAGCTCCTCGAGGCGGCTCAGCGCCCGGGCCGTGGTGCGGACCTTCTCCCGGGTGCCGATCCGGCCGTCCACGATCTCCAGCAGCGGCTTGACCGCGAGCGCGGAGCCCAGCAACGCTGCCGCCGCACCGATCCGGCCGCCACGACGCAGGTACTCCAGGGTGTCGACGTAGAACAGCGACGACGTCGCCTCGGCCCGCGCCAGAGCCGCCCCGGCCGCCTTCTCGGCGGACCCTCCCGCGTCGAGCACCTCGGCAGCCGCCAGCACGGCGTACCCGGTGGCCATCCCGAGCTGCTGGGTGTCCACGACGCGCACCGGCAGCGACGCCTCACGCGCGGCGAGCCGCGCCGACTCGACGGTCCCGCTCAGCTCCCCCGACAGGTGCACCGACAGCACCTCCTCGGCCCCGGCCCGCGCCGCGCTCTCGTACGCCTCGAGGAAGACGGTCGGGGTCGGGCGCGACGTGCTGACCGGGGTCCAGCTGCGCAGCGCCTCCGCGATGGTCTCGGGGGTGGCGTGCTCGTCGACGCCCTCGTCGTACGACGTCGCGCCGATCACCACCTGGAGCGGGACCACCGCGATGTCGTGCTCAGCGACGAGGTGGGCGGGCAGGAGCGCCGTGGAGTCGGTGACGAGCGCGACCTTCCGGGACATGCGCCAAGGCTATCGGGCACCGGCCGGGAATCAGCCTGGTCACGAGCGGGTTGGGGCCAGGGACATCGTCCGCCACCGAGAGGAACACCATGCGCGTCGTCATCGCCGGAGGACACGGCCAGATCGCCCTGCTGCTCGAGAAGGTGCTCGCTGCGCGCGGTGACTCCCCGGTGGGGCTCGTGCGGGACCCGGACCAGGTCTCCGACCTGGAGAAGGCCGGCGCCGAGGCGGTCGTCCTGGACCTGGAGAGCGCCTCCGTCACCGAGCTGGCAGCCGTGCTCGAGGGGGCCGACGCCGTGGTGTTCGCCGCCGGCGGCGGCAGCAAGGGCGGTGCGGAGCGCAAGGAGAGCGTGGACAAGGGCGGCGCGATCCTGCTCGCGGACGCCGCCGAGCAGGCCGGCGTACGGCGCTACGTGATGTTGTCCGCGATGGGCACCGAGTCGGCCGACCCGGACAGCGACGACGTGTTCCAGGTGTACCTGCGGGCCAAGAAGGCCGCCGACGACGACCTGCGTGCGCGCGACCTCGACTGGACCGTCGTACGCCCCGGCAAGCTCACCGACGACCCGGCCGGCGGCCGCGTCCAGGTGGGCACGCTGCCGCGCGGGGAGGTCCCGCGCGCCGATGTCGCCGCGGTGCTGGCCGAGGTGCTCAGCACCGACAGCACCATCGGCGCGACGTTCGACCTGCTCGCCGGCCACCAGACCATCGAGGCGGCACTCACCGCCCTCTGAGCCGGCCCGGCTGCACACGGAAAACTGGCACTCCCCATGGTGACTTCACCATGGGGAGTGCCAGTTTTCCTACATCACCTGGTAAACGTCACGCGGGACGGGCTCACCCGGCGACGATGTTCACCAGCTTGGGCGCGCGGACGATCACCTTCCGCACGGCGCGGCCGTCGAGCGCGCGGAGCACATGGGGGTCGCCCAGCGCCAGCGTCTCGAGGTCGGCGGCACTGATGTCCGGGCTCACCTCGAGCCGGGCCCGCAGCTTGCCCTGGATCTGCACGACGGCGGTGACCGTGTCCTCGACCAGCAGCGCCTCGTCCACCTGGGGCCAGCCGGCCCGGGCGACGGTGGGCTGGTGACCGAGCCGCTCCCACATCTCCTCCGCGGTGTACGGCGCCACCAGGCTCAGCAGGATCGCCACTGCCTCGGCCGCCTCGCGGACCGCGGGATCGGCGGGGCCGCAGCCCGAGTCGATGGCCTTGCGGGTCACGTTGACCAGCTCCATCACCCGGGCCACCAGCACGTTGAAGCGGTGCGACTCGACCAGCTGGGCGGTCTCGTGCACGGTCCGGTGGGTGGCGCGGCGCAGGGCGAGGTCCCCGCCCTCGGGCGAGGTGCCGGGCGCCGAGGCGACGTCGCCGCTGAGCCGCCAGGCGCGCTGGAGGAACTTCAACGAGCCCCCCGGTGACATGTCGGCCCAGTCGATGTCGGCCTCCGGTGGGCCTGCGAACACCACGGTCAGCCGGATCGCGTCCACGCCGAAGGCGTCGATCTGCTCGCCGAGGTCGACGCCGTTGCCCAGGGACTTGCTCATCCCCCGGCCCTCGTTGATCACCTCGCCCTGGTTGAGCAGGGCCGCGAAGGGCTCGACGAAGTCCACCATGCCCATGTCGTGCAGCACCTTGGTGAAGAACCGGCTGTACAGCAGGTGCAGGATCGCGTGCTCGACGCCGCCCACGTACTGCTCGGCCGGCATCCAGCTGCGGACCGCCTCCACGTCGAAGGGCCCCTCCGTGTAGTGCGGGGAGCAGTAGCGCAGGAAGTACCAGGACGAGTCCACGAAGGTGTCCATGGTGTCGCTGTCGCGCTTCGCGGGCTCGCCGCAGGCGGGGCAGTCCACGTTGACCCACTCCTCGGCCGCGGCCAGCGGCGAGGTGCCCTTGGGCTTGAGGTCGGCGCCGCGCAGGTCCGGCAGCACCACCGGCAGCTGGTCGTCGGGGACCGGGACCTCGCCGCAGGCCTCGCAGTGCACGATCGGGATCGGTGCGCCCCAGTAGCGCTGCCGGGACAGCAGCCAGTCGCGCAGCCGGAAGTTCACCGCGCCCGCGCCCCGGCCCTCCGTCTCCAGCCGCGCCACGATCCGGGCGATGCCCGCGGCCTTGTCGCTGAGCCCGTCGAGCTCGCCGGAGTTGACGTAGGTGCCGTCGCCGGTGGTGGCGACCCGGCTGACCTCGGGGTTGTCCTCGCCGGTGTCCACGACCCGGCGGACCGGCAGGTCGAAGGCGGTGGCGAAGTCCAGGTCCCGCTGGTCGTGCGCCGGCACCGCCATGATCGCGCCGGTGCCGTAGTCGGCCAGCACGTAGTCCGCTGCCCAGACCGGCATCGGCTCGCCGGTCGCCGGGTTGGTCGCCGTCACCCCCAGGTCGACGCCGGTCTTCGGCCGGTCGCTGGCCAGCCGGTCGATGTCGGAGGCCTTGCGCACCTCCTGCACGTAGGCCTCCAGCGCCGCTGAGCGGTCCGGGGCGCAGATCTCCTGGGCCAGCCGGGCATCCGCCGCGACCACCATGAAGGTCGCGCCGTACAGGGTGTCCGGCCGGGTGGTGTACACCGGCAGCGACCGGGTCGACCCGTCCGCCAGCCGCAGCTCGAACTCGACGTGCGCGCCGACCGAGCGGCCGATCCAGTTGCGCTGCATCGCCAGCACCCGGTCGGGCCAGGTGTCGGCCAGCTCGTCCATGTCGTCGAGCAGCCGCTGGGCGTAGTCGGTGACCTTGAAGTACCACTGGGACAGCTCGCGCTTGGTGACCTCGGCGCCGCAGCGCTCGCACATGCCGTCGACGACCTGCTCGTTGGCCAGCACGGTCTGGTCGTTGGGGCACCAGTTGACCGGCGAGTACTTGCGGTAGGCCAGGCCCCGCTCGCGGAAGCGCAGGAACAGCCACTGCGTCCAGCGGTAGTACTCCGGGTCCGAGGTGTGCAGCCGACGCGACCAGTCGAAGGAGATGCCGTAGCGCCGGAACGACTCGGCCTGGGTCTCGATGTTGGCGTAGGTGAACGTCGCCGGGTTCTCGTCCCGCTTGATCGCGGCGTTCTCCGCGGGCAGCCCGAACGAGTCCCAGCCGATCGGGTTCAGCACGTCGTAGCCGCGTTGCCACCAGTAGCGGGCGATCACGTCGTGCAGCGCCATCACCTCGGCGTGGCCCATGTGCAGGTCACCGCTCGGGTACGGGAACATCGTCAGCGCGTACCGCCGCTCCCGGACCCCGTCGTCGGCCGCCTGGAACGGGTTGAGCTCGTCCCAGACCCGGCGCCACTTGTCCTGGGTGGCGACGATGTCGTAGCGGTTGCCGGTCCGGTCGTCGTCCCGGATGGCTGCGTCCTGGTCGGTCATCTGGCTCGTCTTCCTCGTGTCACTGCGGCCGGGCACAAAAAAACCCCTCACGCATGAGGGGTAGCCGCGTCGGTGGAGGGCCCGGAAGGGCGTCCGCTCAACGCGGCCGGCTAAGCAGGAGGTGCTTGCGCATGCGGCGAGCCTAGCGCACCCGACCCGACGCCGGTACGGCGGTCACGACCGCCGTACCGGCCACCCGGCCGGGTGCCCCACGCCGTGACCCGGCTCAGCTGCGGGACATCAGATCGCGCTCGAGCAGGTCCTGCAACCGGTCCAGGGCGCGGGCGAGCCCGGCGTACACGTCCTCACCGAGCTCGCGGGCCCAGCGCCGCTCCAGGCCGGCGGTGGTCTCCTGGATCACCGCCGAGCGCGGACCAGCCCCGGTCGGTGAGCCGGACCACCCGGGTGCGCCGGTCGTCGGGATGCGACTCCCGCAGGATGTAGCCCCCGGCCTCCAGCTGGTGCAGCAGATGGTTCATCGCCTGCTTGGAGGCGTTCGTGCGCAGCGCCAGCACCCCGGGACGCTGCCCGTCCGGACCCGGGTGCTGGAACACCCCGAGGTGGGCGGGCAGCACGTCGTCGAAGCCCGCGTCGTGGAGCGCGGCCATCACCTCGTGCCGCACGATCACCGCCGGACGGCGGAGCAGCGCACCCACCGGTGGCAGGCTGGAGTCGGTTCTCTGGATCCTCATCAGTTGTCCCCCCGGACACGTGTGTTCTTGGCAGGCCCCCCGGCCTTTGAACAAGTGTCCCCCGGAACCGCCAATTAGTAGCAATTTTTACTACTTCTTGGTACAGAAACGGGTAAAGATCAGTGCGGGCCTGCCGAGGGGTCCTCGTCCTGGGGGTGCTCGGGGACCACGACGGGTCGCAGCCGGGCCCAGATCAGGAAGCCGGCGGCCACCACGACCATCCCGATCCCGGCGTACAGGTTGACGTTCACGTCGTCGGACTTGGCGAGCTGCTCTGGGCTGCTGCCCACGATGCCGAGCACGGTCAGCACCACGCCGTAGATGCCGATCAGCAGTGCGATGAAGGTGCGGATGTCGAACGCGCCCGCCTTGTGGGCGTCCTCGTCGGTGAGGTCCGGGGCGTTCTCGTCGGAGCGGGACATGGACGGTCTCCCTTACCAGAACAAGATGTTGAGGACGATGACGATGACCAGCGCCGATGCCGGCCAGCGTGTTGGGCTTCTGGTACCACGCCAGCACACCCTCGTTGGCGTCGTGGAAGTCCGCCTTGGGGGTCAGCGAGTAGACCAGGCCGCGCAGCTCGGACTCGGCCCGGGTGCGTCACCAGGGTGACCAGCACGCTGATCACGATGTCGGCGGCGAACGCGACGCCCGCTGCCGTGAAGCTGGCACCCTGACCGGTCAGTCCGATCACGCCCAGCGACAGGCCACCCAGCACGTCGGTGCCGAGCACCGCCACCACGACCGCGGCCACGGTGCCCCCGACCAGGCCGGCCCACCCGGCGGTGGCGCTCATCCGCTTCCAGAACATACCGAGGATGAAGGTCGCGAACAGCGGAGCGTTGAAGAACCCGAACAGGGTCTGCAGGTAGTTCATGATGTTGGAGTACTGCGCGGCGAACAGCGCGGTCCCGATCGCGATGACGGTGGCTGCCACCGTCGCCGCCCGGCCGATCGCCAGGTAGTACCCGTCCGGCTTGTCCTTGCGGACGTACGTCTGCCACAGGTCGTAGGAGAACACGGTGTTGAACGCCGAGATGTTGGCGGCCATCCCCGCCATGAACGAGGCGAGCAGGCCGGCGATGGCCACCCCGAGCATCCCGTTGGGCAGCAGGTCCCGGATCAGGTACAGCAGCGAGTTGTTGTAGTCGAACGACGCCCCGGAGGCCTTCGCGTCCGAGACCTGGGTGACCAGCACGCCCGCGATCATGCCCGGGAAGATCACGATGAACGGGATGAACATCTTGGGGAAGGCCCCGATGATGGGCGCCTTCTTGGCGGCGGTGATCGAGCTCGACGCCATCGCCCGCTGCACCTCGACGAAGTTCGTGGTCCAGTACCCGAACGACAGCACGAACCCGAGGCCGAACACCAGACCGATCACGGAGAGCACCGGGCTGTCGATCCCGGTCAGGTTGGTGCCGGGCCAGGAGGAGAGCTGGTCGCTGCCGCCCGCCGACGCGGCGATCCGGTCCTTCAGCCCGCCGTAGCCACCCACCTTGTGCAGCCCGACGAGGGTCAGCGGCAGCAGGGCCGCCACGATGACGAAGAACTGGAGCACCTCGTTGTAGATCGCCGCCGAGAGCCCGCCCAGCGTCGTGTACGTCAGCACAACGATCGCCGCTGCCACCAGCGAGACGTAGAGGTTCCAGCCCAGGATGACCTCGACGATCTTCGCCAGCAGGTACAGGTTGATCCCGGCGATCAGGAGCTGCGCCACCGCGAAGCTGATCGCGTTGACCAGGTGCGCGCCGGTGCCGAACCGCCGACGCATGAACTCGGGCACCGAGCGGACCTTGGAGCCGTAGTAGAACGGCATCATCACCACGCCGAGGAACAGCATGGCCGGGACCGCGCCGATCCAGAAGTAGTGCACCGTCGGGATCCCGAACTGTGCGCCGTTGGCGGACATGCCGATGATCTCGACCGCGCCGAGGTTGGCGGAGATGAAGGCCAGCCCGGTGACCCACGCGGGCAGCGACCGACCGGACAGGAAGAAGTCGATGCTGGAGGAGACCGACCGTTTGGCGAGCAGCCCGATGCCGAGCACGAAGACGAAGTAGGTCGCGATCAGGACGTAGTCGACCCAGTTCGTGTCGAGTCTGAGCTCGGTGCTCGCGGCGAGAACCATGATTCCTCCTGGTGGGGCGCCCGGGACGTGAAACCGTGAGCACGGTACCCCCCTGGCGGCACCTCACGTGCTCGACCCTCGACGGCGCGGTGCGCCGACCGGGCCACCGGGGTCGTAGGGTCGTCGGGCAGCCCCAGCCCGCGCACGGACTGCGGGCGCGGAACCGGACCGGAAGGACCCGTCGATGACCTGGTTGGTGACCGGAGGAGCCGGCTACATCGGCGCCCACGTGGTGCGCGCGTTCCGTGAGCGCGGCCTCGACGCGGTCGTCGTGGACGACCTGTCCAGCGGCCACCGGGCCTTCCTGCGCGGCGACGTGCCGTTCGTCCAGGGCAGCATCCTCGACACCGCCCTGGTGAACGCGACGCTGAAGGAGCACCGAGTCGTGGGCGTGGTGCACGTGGCGGGGTTCAAGTACGCCGGCGTCTCGGTGCAGCGGCCGCTGCACACCTACGACCAGAACGTCACCGGCACGGTCAGCGTCCTGCGGGCGATGCAGGACGCCGGGGTCGACAAGGTGGTGTTCTCCTCCAGCGCGGCGACCTACGGCACCCCCGACGTGGACACCGTCACCGAGACCACCCCGACGTCCCCGGAGTCGCCGTACGGCGAGTCGAAGCTGATCGGCGAGTGGCTGCTGCGGGACCAGGCAGTCGCGAGCGGCCTGCGGCACACCTCGCTGCGCTACTTCAACGTGGTCGGCTCGGGAAGCACCGAGATCTACGACACCAGCCCGCACAACCTGTTCCCCCTGGTCCTCGAGGCCCTCGCCGAGGGGCGCACCCCCCGGGTCAACGGCGACGACTACCCCACCCCCGACGGCACCTGCGTGCGCGACTACGTGCACGTGGCCGACCTGGCCGTCTCACACGTCGCGGCGGCCGAGGCGATGACCGCCGGAACGGCGCTGGAGCCGGTCTACAACCTGGGCAGCGGGGACGGGCTCTCCGTGCGGCAGATCATGTCGTCGATGGCCCGGGTGACGGGGATCGACTTCGAGCCCGAGGTGCACCCCCGCCGAGCCGGCGACCCGGCCCGGATCGTGGCGTCCGGGGAGCTGGCCGCCCGCGACCTGGACTGGCGGATGCGGCACACCGTGGACGACATGGTCGCCAGCGCTTGGGCGGCCCGGCAGGCCCACGCATGACCAACACCCGCGTTTCCCCGACCGCAGGAGGCAGCCCCCGATGACCGTTCTCGACATGTTCCGGCTCGACGGCAAGGTCGCGATCGTGACCGGCGCCTCCTCGGGCCTCGGCGTCGCCTTCGCGCAGGCGCTAGCCGAGGCCGGCGCCGACGTCGTGCTCGGCGCCCGCCGGGCCGATCGGCTCGAGGAGACCAGGGCGCTGGTGGAGGCCACCGGCCGCCGGGCCGTCGCCGTGCAGACCGACGTCGCCGACCCCGCGGCGTGCGCCGCGCTGGTGGAGGCCGCGATGACGGAGCTCGGCCGGGTCGACGTGCTGGTGAACAACGCCGGGGTCGGCACGGCGGTGCCCGCGACCCGGGAGACTCCCGAGCAGTTCCGCCAGGTGGTCGACGTCAACCTGAACGGCTGCTACTGGATGGCTCAGGCCTGCGGGCGGGTGATGCAGCCGGGCAGCAGCATCGTCAACATCAGCAGCGTCCTGGGGCTCACCACCGCCGGCCTGCCGCAGGCGGCGTACTCCGCGACCAAGGCCGCGCTGATCGGCCTCACGCGGGACCTTGCCCAGCAGTGGACGGGACGCAAGGGCATCCGGGTCAACGCGCTCGCTCCCGGCTTCTTCGTCTCGGAGATGACCGACTCCTACCCCGAGGGCTACCTCGACCAGACGATGGCCCGGGTGCCGGCCGGGCGCAAGGGCGAGGGCAGCGAGCTGGCGGCGGCCCTGGTGTTCCTGGTCAGCGACGCCGGTGGCTACGTCACGGGTCAGACGCTGGCCGTCGACGGGGGCATGACGATCACCTGAGGGCGGCTCAGGAAGGTCTTGGGGAACGGTGGGAGACTGGGCGCATGAGCAGCCAGACGAACCTCCGTAAGCTGAAGTCCGGGCTGACCCTCGAGTTCCCGCAGTCGCTGGGGGTCTACCAGGACTACGCCCAGGCCCAGAAGGCCGTCGACTTCCTCTCCGACCACGAGTTCGCGGTCGAGAACTGCCTGATCGTCGGCACCGACCTCAAGCAGCTCGAGCGCGTCACGGGCCGGCTCACCACCGGGCGGGTGGCCCTGGGCGGGCTGCTGTCGGGGGTCTGGATGGGCCTGTTCATCGGCCTGATCTTCTCGTTCTTCGACTCCGGCAGCGGTCTCGCCGTGATCGTCACCACGATGGCGGTCGGGGCACTGTTCGGGATCATCTGGGCGCTCGCCGGGTATGCCGCCACCCGGGGCCAGCGCGACTTCAGCTCGGTGAGCCGCATCGTGGCGACCCGCTACGAGGTGCTCGTGGAGCACAAGCTCGCCGCGCAGGGCCGGGAGCTGCTCACGCAGCTGCCCGGCCACAACGCCTCGCAGCAGACCTTCTAGGTCCGGTCCCAGGTCCCGGTGGTGTCACAGCCGGTGGGGACGGTGGCCGGTCGGTGTCAGCTGCCGCCGGCGGTGGCCGCCAGCGTGTTCAGCGACTCCTCGAGCTGGGTCTCGCTCACCAACGGGAACGAGACCTTCCTCAGCAGCTCCTGGTCGGTGACCTTGCTCCAGTCGTAGGTCAGCGAGACGTTCGTCGCACCCGACGACTCGGGCTTGAGCTCCCAGAGCCACTCCCAGCCGGGGGGCTCCGTGCCCGCGGGAGCGGTCTTCCAGCCGATCATCTTGTCCGCGTCGAAGGCGCTGACGAAGTTGTCCGTCTGGTACTCCCCGCCCATGTGGTCGCCGGTCATGTTCATCGTGAACTTCTGTCCCACCCGGTTGAGGCGGTCCCCCTGGTCGAGCCCGCGCACGAAGCCCGAGCCGTCCAGCTCCTTGTGCCGGTGCGGGTTGGTGAGCAGCTCGAAGAGGTCCTTGGCAGGCACCGGGATCTCGCGCTGCACGGTGATGGAGTTCTTGTCAGTCATGCCTTCCCGTACCCCGGCGGCACGCCGGACACACGTGCGGCGCCGGTTCGGGTGATCCGGGGACAGGGACCCGCGAGCCTGTCTAGGCTCGGCCCGAGGGAAAGGACGTCATGCCTCGGGGATTGGTTGACCTGGACGCCGGGACCGCCGGACCGCGCCTCGCGCGCGCCGGCCGGCCGACGAGCCGGAGCGTCGGGACCGCCGGTTCACTGCCCAGCTCGCACTGGCGCAGGTACCCGGTGGTGCGCTGGCCGGGGACGGGAGCGGGACGCATCGACGAGGTGGTCGTCGGCCCCAGCGGCGTGCACGTGGTGCTGCGGCATGGGGCCCGGCGGGACGAGGACGCGGTGGGCCCCGACGGGCTCCCCGTCCCCGACGTGACCACGGCCGCGCGGGCCGCCGTCGCGGTCGCCGCGCTGCTGCCCGAGCGCTACCGCGCGCGGGTCCGTCCGGAGCTCTGCCTGGACGACGCCGGGGACGTCGGCACCCGCAGCGGCCCGGTCCTGATCGCGTCGGCGCACGTGCTCGAGCACACCTGGCGGCACGGCCCCCGGGTGCTGTCCACCTCGGAGATCCTCGAGATCGGCCGGCGCCTGGACGTGGGCCTGGAGCCGATCGTCACCCAGCCGTGCATGCCGGCACGGTGGCAGCGGCTCCGGCGGTTGCTGCTGAGGGCGGGCTGAGGGCACAGATGCGTGGTTCCTGAGTCTTGTCCGGTGCCGCCCGTGGGTGGACAGTGAGGGCATGACGGGGGTCGAGGCACGACGCAGACGGATCACGGCAGCGCTGAGCACACTCGCAGCGGTGCTCGCCGGCCTCACCGTCGTCGCCGCGCCGCCGGGCGACGCAGCCGTCCACACCCTTCCGGCCCGGCCCTTCGACGTCGACGGCGACGGGTACGCCGAGCTGGTGACCGGCATCCCGGGCAAGGACCTGCGGGGGGTCACGGACACCGGCGCCGTGGCGGTGCTGCGCGGCACCCCGCGGGGGGTGAGCTCCGCCCGGGACCAGGTGCTCAGCCAGGACAGCCCCGGCGTGCTGGGCGGCAGCGAGCCGAACGACATGTTCGGGTCCGCCCTGGCCTCGGCGGACTTCGACCGGGACGGCTTCGCCGACCTGGCCGTGGGCGCGAGGGGCGAGAACCAGTCGGGCGGCCCGGCGCCGTACGGCTCGGTCAACGTCGTCTACGGCAGCAAGCGGGGCCTCACCGGCGTCGGCGACCAGTACCTCCGTCCCCAGGACCTCGGCGTCGCCGGAGTGTGGGACGGGGCCCTCACCGCCGGCGACCTCAACGGCGACCGCTACCCAGACCTGGTCATCAGCACCTCGCCGCTGCGCAACGACGACCCCCTTCACGGTGGCCTGGTGGTGCTCTACGGCTCTGCCGGGGGCCTGCGCACCGAGGGGCGGACCTGGCTGACCGACGCGCAGGCCGGGGCTCCCGGGCCGCCCCCCAGCCAGGACACCTTCGGCTTCGCGGTCGCCGTCGGCGACGTCACCGGTGACGGCATCGCGGACCTGGCCACCAGCGCGAGCCGCGACGGCGGCCGCACCGCCCTCTACCTGTTCCGTGGTCGCCGCGGCGGGCTGTCGGTGACCGCGGACCGGTTCCTCAGCGAGGACTCCCCCGCGCTGGCGGCTCCGCGTGGCGACTACGAGTTCAACGAGCTGGGCAGCGAGCTGGCGATCGGCGACTTCGACGGCGACGGGCGCGGGGACCTCGCTGCCACCGACCTCGGCGCCGGCCCGCCCGGGTCGAGGTTCTGCTACGACAGCGACACCTGTCCCGGCGTGGTCCTGGTGCTGCCCGGCAGCTCCTCGGGCGTGGACACCGCCCGCCGCCGGGTGTGGAGCGTCGAGTCGCCCGGCGTGCCCGGGGCGGCCCAGCCCCGGGACAGGTTCGGGCTGCGCCTGGCCGCCGGAGACCTCGACCGCGACGGCCGGGCCGAGCTGGTCGTCGCCGGTGACCAGACCGGGTCGACCGATCGCACCGGCGTCGAGACCGTCGTCGTGCTCCGGGGCTCCTCGTCCGGCCTGACCGGGCGGAGGGCCCAGCAGTGGAACCGGTCGTCCCGGCACGTGGTCGGCTCCGCCCAGGACCACGAGTCGTGGGGAGCCCAGCTCCGGGTCAGCCAGCTGGGCCGTTCGCGGGCCCCGGAGCTGGTGATCGGTGCGACCGGGCACGACCGGAGCCCCACGGCGTACGACACCGGAGCCGTGGTGGTGCTGTACGGCGTCCTCGGCTGCGGTCCCACCGGCACCGGCAGCCAGGAGTGGAGCCAGGGGTCACCGGGGGTCGCGGGCGACCCGCACGAGCGGGACTACTTCGGGGTGCTCTGAGCCCTCCCGCGACGACCGCGAGGCACCGAACGGGCAGCAGGAGGTACCGGGTCGGAGACGACGAACGCCGCCAGAGGGTCCTCTGGCGGCGTCGGTGCTGCTGCCGGGTCCGGCTACGGACCCTGGGTGGAGCTGAGGGGACTCGAACCCCTGACCCCCTCCATGCCATGGAGGTGCGCTACCAGCTGCGCCACAGCCCCGCCACCCGGATCGTGCCCGGGCAACTCAGGAATCCTAGCCAACCCCGGACGCGGATGCGAAATCGGGCCCCGGCGGGGCGGTCCGCAGGTTGTAGCCGGCCAGCCGCAGCCGGCCCGTGGAGGACTCCACCAGGCTCACCAGGGCGCAGTTGTCGACGCCCTGCAGGGACTGCGCCTGGGCCGGCGGCCAGCCCAGCAGCGCGGCCGTGGCGACCTTGAGGCAGGCACCGTGGGTGACCACGACCCCGGTCTCCCCCGGGGACAGCACGCCCAGGCACTCGCGCAGGGCGGGCACCATCCGCGCGGCCACGTCCGCGGCGGTCTCCGACCCCGGGACCGGCACCATGTCCTCGCCGGCCGCCCAGGCGGCGTGCTCCTGCGGGAACGCCTCCTGGAACTCGGCAGCGGTCATCCCCTCCCGCGCACCCACGTCGAACTCGCGGAGCCGCTCGTCGACCTTGGCGGCCAGACCGGTGGCCTGCTCGACGTACCCGGCCGTCTGCCGGGCCCGCAGAAGGTCCGAGACCCACAGCGCGACCGGGTCCATCGAGGTCACCAGGGGCGCCACCGCTGCCGCCTGCGCATGGCCCACCTCGTCGAGCTCGACCTGGAGGTGTCCCTGGGCCCGGCCGACCGCGTTCCACGCGGTGCGACCGTGCCGCAGCAGCACCAGGCGGCGTCCGGTCACCGGCCTCGGCCCGCGGTGACGGTGTCGGGCAGCGTGATCAGCGGGCAGTCCCGCCACAGCCGCTCGAGGGCGTAGAAGGAGCGCTCCTCCTCGTGCTGGACGTGCACCACGATCTCGGCGTAGTCGATGAGCACCCAGCGCCCGTCGCGCTCGCCCTCCCGGCGCACCGGCTTGGCCCCGATCTCCCGCAGCGCGTCCTCGATGCCGTCCACGATCGCCTTGACCTGTCGGTCGCTGGGAGCGGAGGCGAGCAGGAACGCGTCGGTGATCACGAGCTGCTCCGAGACGTCGAAGGCCATGATGTTGTCGGCCAGCTTGTCCGAGGCGGCCTGGGCGGCGGCTCGGACGAGCTCGAGGGCACGGTCGGTGGCAGTCATACCAGGGGTCCTAGCTTCGTGGTGGGTGGTTCAGGGGTGTAGAGGGCGTACTTGGTGATGTACTGCACGACCCCGTCGGGGACCAGGTACCACACCGGCTCGCCCTTCATCCGCCGCGCACGGCAGTCGGTCGAGGAGATGGCCAGCGCCGGGATCTCCAGGATCGTGACCTTGTCCTCGGGCAGCTTCAGGGTGGTGGTCCGGTCCATCGTGAAGCCCGGCCGGGTGCACCCGACGAAGTGCGCGAGGTCGAACAGCTCGTCGGCGTCCCGCCAGGTGAAGATCTCGCTGAGCGCGTCGGCGCCGGTGATGAAGTACAGGTCTGCGTCCGGCAGCTCGGCGCGCAGGTCTCGCAGCGTGTCGATGGTGTACGTCGGACCGGTGCGGTCGATGTCCACCCGGGACACCCAGAAGCGCGGGTTCGACGCGGTCGCGATGACCGTCATCAGGTAGCGGTCCTCGGCCGGGGACACCTCGCCGGACTGCTTCTGCCAGGGTTGCCCGGTGGGCACGAAGACGACCTCGTCGAGGTCGAACCAGGACTGCACCTCGCTGGCGGCCACCAGGTGACCGTGGTGGACCGGGTCGAAGGTCCCGCCCATCACCCCGACCCGGCGACGGCCGGCCCGGCCGGAGGGCAGTCCGATCTCGTCCCCCGGCTCAGTCACGCCGCATCTCGCCCAGCCTCACGTCAGGAGTGGTCGCGCCCCGCGCCGAAGGCGAGCAGACCCACCACCATCGCGAGCAGCAGCAGGAGGACGCCGGCACCGATGAAGTACGGGTTGACCCCGGACTTGGCGGCTTCCGCGGCGGCGACGACGAGGGGTGCGAACGACATGCCGGGAATCCTACCGTGCCGGGACGGGCAGCCCGATCCGCGCCAGCCGGGCCAGCGACAGGGACTTCATCACCAGCAGCGCGGTGGCGATGACCGCGCCGAGCCAGACCCAGCCGGTGACCAGCAGCAGCACGGCGAACAGCGAGGAGTTCACCGCCTTCGCCGGCTTGGACCAGTTCCACACCCAGATGGTCCGGTCGATGACGTAGAAGTAGTTCGGGCTGCGCACTGGCCAGGCGAGGAACGCCAGGGACAGGAAGCAGTCGACGACCATGAACTCGGCGAGGTAGATGAAGACCGGGACCGCGAACTCGTGGTGCAGCCAGACCAGGCCGAGGTAGAAGGCGGCGGCGTTGAACCGGTCGCAGAGGATGTCCAGGACCGCCCCGATCCGGGTCTCGCAACCGCGGACCCGGGCCACGAAGCCGTCCAGGCTGTCCCCGACCCAGTAGACGACGAGGGCCGCCACGAGCAGGGTCAGGCTCTGCTGCTGGGCAGCGAGCGCCGCCAGCACCGCCGAGACGACGGTGCGGACGAACGTGACGACGGTGGCCGAGGTGCCGATCCGCTCCCGCGAGGGGTCGGTCCAGACATCCAGGTCGTCGGACTCCACGCCGACCGGTGCCACCATGGGCGCCACTGTAGTCGGACTACTGCCCGTCGCCCGGTGCTGCCCCGCCGGCCAGGGCGGCCGAGAGCGGGCTGGGGAAGCGCACCGTGAACCGGGTCGTCCCCACGGTCGCCGCCAGCTCGGCGGCGCGGCGGTCCACCTCGCGGCGCCGGGACCGGGGCAGGTCCTCGAACAGCCGGGTCCGGATGTCGCCGTCCGGGGTCTGCGCCCACACCCCGGCGACCCGGCCGTCGACCCACACCGTCGGACCGGCGTTGCCGTTGCGGTCGAAGGCCGCCGCCGCGCCCGGTGGCAGGTACCAGTCCCGCTGCCGCCAGCCCATCGTGGTCGGGTCCAGGCCGGGCAGCAGCGCGACCCAGGGACCGACCGGTGCGACCGGCTGCTCGTCGCCGGGCGCCACCCAGCCAGGGGCGCCCTTCAGCGTCACCGGGACCGCCCGGGCGTCGGCGAGGGCCCGGCGGGTGGTCGCAGCCGTCCAGCCGGTCCACCACCGCAGGTCCGCCTCGGTGCCGGGCCCGAAGGCGCGCAGCCACCGCAGCGCCAGCTCGCCCGCCGCCTCGCGCTCCCCCAGGTCCGCGAGCCCGCCGGGGACCCAGGCGTCGGCGGGCGCGTAGGCGTAGGCGCCGCTCACCCAGCTCCCCATCGGCCGGGTCCGCAGGATCCGGCCCTCGAACCCGAGCAGGAGCAGCACGCGGGTGTGCGCCGAGGCGGCGACCTCGTACCGGGTGCCGGCGCCGAGCAGCAGCTTGTGGGTCAGCGCGGGCAGCACCGCGCCGAGCTGCCGGGCCGTCATCGGACCGTGCTCGTGCAGCGCCGCGAGCGCCTGGTCCCCGGCCTCGGACAGCCACGTCTCCGGGTCACCGACGCCGTTGTCGGCGAGCAGCCGGAGCAGGCGACGACGCTCGGGGCCGACCAGCCGCCGGGTGACCGCGGCATCCACCACGGCGGCGAGGTCCCGCCTGACGACCCACAGCGTGCGCCGCATCCCGTGCAGGCGCAGCAGGCTGCGGTCGTCGTAGAGCGCGTGCTCGACGGCCCGCACCGAGGGCCACGCCATCCGCATCGCCGCGGACAGGTGCACCGAGACCGGATCGGAGGAGTGCAGCGCGACCACGCTGTCGGCCACTGCGGCCACGTCGTCGGTCCGCGACTCGGGGAGCAGCAGGTGCCGGCGGGCCAGCCGGGCTCGCCGCTCATCGACGCCTACCTCCCGAGGCACCGCGCTAGCGGACGTGACCGTCGCCGGTGACGACGTACTTGGTGGAGGTGAGCTCGGGCAGGCCCATCGGACCGCGGGCGTGCAGCTTCTGGGTGGAGATCCCGATCTCCGCGCCGAAGCCGAACTCGGAGCCGTCGGTGAATCGGGTCGAGGCGTTGACCATCACTGCGGCGGCGTCGACGGCGGCGACGAAGCGGCGGGCCGCCGCCTGGGACTCGGTGACGATCGCCTCGGTGTGGCCCGACGACCAGGTCCGGATGTGGCGGACGGCCGCCGCCAGGTCCGGCACCACGGCGGCGGCGATGTCCAGCGAGAGGTACTCCTGCCCCCAGTCCTCGTCGGTGGCCGCGACGACGCCGGGCAGCGCGGCGAAGGTGTCGTCTCCGTGCACGACCACCCCCGCCTCCTGCAGGGCGCTCACCACCCGCGGGACGAAGGTCGCCGCCAGGTCGGCGTGCACCAGCAGCGACTCCGCGGCGTTGCACACCGACGGACGGTGCGTCTTGGCGTTGAGCACGATCCGCAGCGCCCGCTCCTGGTCCGCGTCCCGGTCGACGTACACGTGGCAGTTGCCGACACCGGTCTCGATCACCGGAACCGACGACTCCGCGACCACCGAGCGGATCAGCCCGGCGCCGCCGCGCGGGATCAGCACGTCCACGAGCCCGCGGGCCCGCATCAGCGCCTTGGCGCCGTCGTGCCCCTCCCCAGGGACCAGGGCGACCACGTCCGCGGGCAGGCCGGAGGCCTCGGCGGCGGCTCGCAGCACCGAGACGACGGCCTCGTTGGACCGTCGGGCGCTGGACGAGCCGCGCAGCAGCACCGCGTTTCCGGACTTCAGGCAGAGGCCGACCGCGTCCGCGGTGACGTTGGGGCGGGCCTCGTAGATGATGCCGACCACACCGAAGGGCACCCGCAGCTGGCGCAGCTCCAGCCCGTTGGGCAGCGTCGAGCCGCGGACCACCTCACCGACCGGGTCGGGAAGGGCGGCCACCTCCCGGAGGCCTCGGGCCATCGCCCCGACCCGGTCCTCGTCGAGCCGCAGCCGGTCCAGCAGTGCCTCGGGGGTGCCTCCGGCCCGGGCCGCGTCGACGTCGGCGCGGTTGGCGGCCAGCACGTCGGCGGCGCCGGCCACCAGGGCGTCGGCCATCCGGTGCAGCGCCGCGTCCTTGACCGACCGCGGGGCCGGCGCGAGCTCGTGGGCGGCGTCCCGGGCACGCACGGCGACGCTCTCGAAGGTGCTCTCCGTCATCGGGCCGCTCATGGCGACAGCGTAGGCGGCGACGGCTCAGAACGGCAGCGGCGTCACGTCGTGCAGGTCGACCACGAAGTGGTACTCCAGACCGCGGGAGAGGAAGACCTCGCGCTCGAGGACCTCCAGCCCCACCACCTCCCAGCGGGGGAGCCCGGCGGACTCACGGTGCTCGTTCCACACCCGCAACGCCAGCGACGAGGCGTCGAGGAGACTCTCGGCCTCCTCCCAGTACTGGATCTCGGCGCGCCCGCCGGCGTACTTCAACGAGTGCAGGAACGGCCGCTGGTCGTTGAGCCTCCGCAGCGCGCTGCGCACGATCAAGGGCTCGACCTCGTCCCCGGCCACCGTGATTGTGACGTGCCACAGACGTCCCAGCTCGCTCAACGACCCAGCTCCTCGCCCCAAAGCCCCCACGGTTCCCGTCACCACCGACCGGAGCCGCCCCGTGCCGGACGGCGCCGGGCGACACCTCAAGTCTGTCGCGCTTTGCCAAGGCCCGGGAGGGATTGGCCAAACTCAGCCGTCAGGACCGAGGGAGCAGCACCAGGTCGTCGCGGTGCACGACCTCGCGCTCGTACGACGATCCCAGCTCACGGGCCAGGTCCCGCGTGGAGCGGCCGAGCAGCCCCGGCAGCTCGTCGGAGTCGTAGTTGACCAGCCCCCGGGCGACCGGGACGCCGTCGGGGCCGACCAGGTCCACGGGATCGCCGCCGACGAAGGACCCGGCGACACCGGTGATGCCCGCCGGCAGCAGCGAGGCGCGGCGCTCGGTCAGCGCGTGCACCGCGCCGGGGTCGAGCGCGAGGCGGCCCTTGCCCTCGGTGGCGTGCGCGAGCCAGAGCAGCCGGGTGGGGCGTCGCCGGCCGGTCGGGTGGAACACCGTGCCGGTCGGCTCGCCGGCCAGGGCCCGCGCGGCGTTCGCGGCCGAGGTCAGGACCACGGGGATCCCGGCACCGGTGGCGATCCGGGCTGCCTCGACCTTCGTGGACATGCCTCCGGTGCCGATGCCCGCCGCCCCCGCGCTGCCGACGTGCACGTCGTCGAGGTCGGCCTCGGAGGTGACCTCGGCCAGCATGGTGGCGGCGCCTCGCGCGGGGTTGCCGTCGTAGAGCCCGTCGACGTCGCTGAGCAGCAGCAGCAGGTCGGCGTGGACCAGGTGCGCCACCAGGGCGGCGAGCCGGTCGTTGTCGCCGAAGCGGATCTCCGAGGTGGCCACGGTGTCGTTCTCGTTGACCACCGGCACCACGCCGAGCTCGATGAGCTTGGCGAACGTGCGGTAGGCGTTGCGGTAGTGGCTGCGCCGGATCACGTCGTCGAGGGTCAGCAGCACCTGACCGGCGATGATGCCGTGCCGGGCGAACTCCTCGTTGTACCGGCGCACCAGCAGCCCCTGGCCGACCGAGGCGGCCGCCTGCTGCGTCGCCAGGTCCCCGGGGCGACGAGCCAGGCCGAGCGGGGCGAGACCGGCGGCGATCGCCCCGGAGGACACCAGCACCACCTCCGCGCCCCGAGCCCGCGTCCCCGCGAGCGCGTCGACCAGCGCGCGCACCCGGCCCGGGTCGATCCCCCCGGCGGTCGTGGTCAGCGACGACGAGCCCACCTTGACCACGATCCGGCGAGCACCAGCGACCTGGGCCCGAAGCTCTTCGGTCCGGACCTCCCCGGCCCGGACGTCCTGGGCGGGGGCGGCAGGCACCGTCTGGTCGCCCTCGCTCACGGGGTCTCCTCGGCCGGGTCCTTCCCCGGCTCGTCCTTGGTCGCGTCCCTGGTCGGGTCGTCCTCGGCCCAGCCCCAGTCGCGGTCGGCGCGGTGCACCACGGTGGCGTCGTCGACCGGCACGCCGAGCCGGCGGGCGACGTCGGCGCGGGTCTCGCCCTCGGACCGGGCGTCCATGGCTGCCTCGATCTCGCGTCGGCGCTGCGCGGCCGGGCGGGACTCCTCCAGCCGGGCGTCCTCGCCCCGGCGGCCGAGCAGCTCGGCGCCGGTGGTCACCATCGGACGGAAGTCGAAGACCACGGCGTTGTCGGCGTCGCCGATCAGCACCGCGTCGCCCTCCTCGGCGCCGAGCTTGAGCAGCCGGTCCTCGACCCCGAGCCGGTTGAGCCGGTCGGCGAGGAACCCGACCGCCTCGTCGTTGCTGAAGTCGGTCTGCCGCACCCAGCGCTCGGGCTTGGTCCCCTGCACCCGCCAGCCCTCCCCGGTCTGCCGGATGGAGAACTCGGGACCCCCGGTGGTCTCGGTGGGGCGGAGCACGATCCTGGTCGCCTCCACCTGAGGTCGCTCGGCCCGAGCCCTGGCGACGATCTCGGCCATCGCGAAGGACAGCTCCCGCAGCCCCTCCCGGCTGGCGGCGGAGACCCTCAGCACCTGCAGCCCGCGGGCCTCGAAGTCCTCCAGAGTGATGTCGGCGAGGTCGCGGCCGTCCGGGACGTCCACCTTGTTCAGCGCCACCAGGCGGGGCCGGTCCTCGAGACCGCCGTACCGGGCGAGCTCGCGCTCGATCACGTCCAGGTCGGAGATCGGGTCCCGGCCGGGCTCCATGGTGGCCATGTCGATCACGTGCACCAGGGCCGCGCAGCGCTCCACGTGGCGCAGGAAGTCGTGGCCCAGCCCCCGCCCCTCGCTGGCGCCCTCGATCAGCCCGGGCACGTCGGCGACGGTGAACGTGGTGTCCCCGGCGGTGACCACGCCGAGGTTCGGGACCAGCGTGGTGAACGGGTAGTCGGCGATCTTGGGCCGCGCCCGCGAGAGGGCGGCGATCAGGCTCGACTTGCCGGCGCTGGGGAAGCCGACCAGGCCGATGTCGGCGACCACCTTGAGCTCGAGCACGACGGTGAGGTCGTCACCCGGCTCTCCCAGCAGCGCGAAGCCGGGGGCCTTGCGCTTGGAGGAGGCCAGCGCCGCGTTGCCCAGGCCTCCGCGACCGCCGGCGGCGATGACCATCTCGGTGCCGGGGCCGACCAGGTCGGCCAGCACGGTGCCGCTGTCGTCGCTGACCACGGTGCCATCCGGGACCGCGAGCACCAGGTCCTCACCATGGCCCCCGTTGCGGTTGCCGCCCGCGCCGTGTGCCCCGTGCGGAGCACGCCGGTGCGGGCTGTGGTGGAAGTCGACCAGCGTGGTGACGTCGGGGTCGACCCGCAGCACCACGCTGCCACCCGGGCCGCCGTTGCCGCCGTCGGGACCCCCGAGCGGCTTGAACTTCTCGCGGTGCACCGAGGCCACCCCGTTGCCACCGCGTCCCGCGGTGACCTGCAACGTCACCCGGTCGACGAATGTCGGAACGGCCATCGGTGCCTCCTGTCTGAGTCGGTCGTGCCTGCTGATGGGGACGAACGCCGAAGGGGCGCCCTGCTGGTCTCAGCAGGGCGCCCCTTCGTGGCGTTCGTGTCAGCTCCCGGCCGAGGTCACCCGGCGGACGGAAGGATGTTCACGACGCGACGGCCGCGCTTGGTCCCGAACTCGACGTTGCCGCCGACCAGGGCGAACAGGGTGTCGTCCCCGCCCCGGCCGACGCCGCTGCCCGGGTGGAAGTGCGTGCCGCGCTGGCGCACGATGATCTCGCCGGCGTTGACCAGCTGGCCGCCGTAGCGCTTCACACCGAGTCGCTGGGAGTTGGAGTCCCGACCGTTCTTGGTCGAGGCTGCGCCCTTCTTGTGTGCCATGAGTTCAGTCCTTGCTGACGACGGGGCTTAGGTGGCTTGCCTTGCGGGAGACCGGAGCAGCTCAGGCGCTGATCTCGGTGACCCGCACCTGGGTGTACTTCTGACGGTGGCCCTGGCGCTTGCGGTAGCCGGTCTTGTTCTTGTACTTGAGGATGGTGATCTTGGGGCCCTTGGTGGCTCCGATCACCTCGACGGTCACCGACGCCTGGCCGAGGGAGTCGGCACCTGCGGTGACCTTCTCGCCGTCGACGAGCATGACCACGGGAAGGGTGACCGAGTCACCGACCTCATGGGCAACCTTGTCGATCTCGATGACGTCGCCGACAGCTACCTTCTGCTGCTGGCCGCCACTGCGCACGATCGCGTACACCGCGGACTCACTCTCTTGTCGGACTACGAGTTCAGAACTGCCTGCCGGCGCGCTCACCGCACTCAGGTCTGCACCGAGGCGGGGGCTGGCGTCGTACACGCACGACGGTGCACGTGGCACCGAGGGGCAAGTCTACGGACGCCGGCCCGGTGGGTCAAAACGAGCCCACCTGCCCGGCTAGTGCCGGCGGGCGCGCTTCCGCTTGACCGGCACGTGCGAACTTGACTCGTCGTCGTCGCCCTCCCCCGCTGAGCCGTCCTCGTCGCCGGGACCGGTCCCGTCCGGCCCGGCCTCGGAGCCGCTCACCGGCGGGCCCGCGGGACGCCGGGCGACCCGGCGACGCGACGAGGTGACCAGGCGCGGGGCCGGGGTCCCCACCGCGTCGGTGGAGCCGCCGGGTGCCGGCGCCTCCTCGGCCGCAGGCGCTCCGGTGGAGGACGCCGCGTCGGTGTCTCCGGCGGGTGTCTCAGCGGGTGTGGCAGCGGCGGTCGTCGCGGCTGCGTCGTCGGCCACGGCCGGCGCGGGCTGTGGGTCCGCGCTGCCCGCGGGACGGCGGGCCACCCGGCGGCGCGTCGAGGTGACCACGCGCGGTCCCTGCGGGACCGGCACGGCAGCCTCGGGGGCGGACTCCGTCGGGGCCCGGTCGGCCGGCTCCGGCTGCGCCGGGGCCCGGTCGGCCGGCTCCGGCTGCGCCGCGGCCTGGTCAGCCGGCTCCGGCTGCGCCGCGGCCTGGTCAGCCGGCTCCGGCTGCGCCGGGGCCTGGTCAGCCGGCTCCGGCTGCGCCGGGGCCTGGTCAGCCGGCTCCGGCTGCGCCGGGGCCTGGTCAGCCGGCTCCGGCTGCGCCGGGGCCTGGTCGGCCGGCTCCGGCTGGGCCGGCACCGGCTGGGCCGGCACCGGCGACTCCGCGGGACGGGGCTCGTGCTTGGCCATCGCGGCGAGATCCTTGGGCGACGGGGACGCCTTGGGAGCGTTCCCGTTGCCGTTGCCGTCGCCGTTCGACTGCTCGTCGCCCCGACCCCGGGCCCGACGGCCGCGACGCGGCTCCTCGTCCTGGCCACCACGACGGGGTTCGACCGGCTCGTGCTGGACCACGACGCCGCGACCCGCGCAGTGCTCGCAGTTCTCGCTGAACGCCTCGAGCAGCCCGGTGCCGATCCGCTTGCGGGTCATCTGCACGAGTCCGAGCGAGGTCACCTCGGCCACCTGGTGGCGGGTGCGGTCCCGGCCCAGGCACTCGACCAGGCGGCGCAGCACCAGGTCGCGGTTGCTCTCGAGCACCATGTCGATGAAGTCCACGACGATGATCCCGCCGATGTCGCGCAGCCGGAGCTGGCGGACGATCTCCTCCGCGGCCTCGAGGTTGTTCTTGGTGACCGTCTCCTCGAGGTTGCCCCCCGACCCGGTGAACTTGCCGGTGTTGACGTCCACGACGGTCATCGCCTCGGTGCGGTCGATGACCAGGGAGCCGCCCGACGGCAGCCAGACCTTGCGGTCGAGTCCCTTGGCGATCTGCTCGTCGATGCGGTACGCCGCGAAGATGTCCTCGTTGCCGTCGTAGCGCTCGAGCCGCTCGGCGAGGTCGGGAGCGACGTGCTGGACGTAGGTGTCCACCAGGTCCCAGGCCTCGTCACCGGAGACGACCAGCCGCCCGAAGTCCTCGGTGAACAGGTCCCGGACCACCTTGAGGGTCAGGTCCGGCTCGCCGTACAGCAGCTGCGGGGCGTTGCCCTTGCCGACCTTGCTCTCGATGTCGGCCCAGCGAGCCGTCAGCCGCTCGACGTCGAGGGTCAGCTCCTCCTCGGAGGCGCCCTCGGCCGCGGTCCGCACGATCACCCCGGCACTGTCCGGGACGATCTCCTTGAGCAGGGTCTTGAGCCGGGTGCGCTCGGTGTCGGGGAGCTTGCGGGAGATGCCGCTGGTGGTGCCGTCGGGCACGTAGACCAGGAACCGTCCCGGCAGGCTGATCTGGCTGGTCAGCCGGGCGCCCTTGTGTCCGATCGGGTCCTTGCTGACCTGGACCAGGATCGGCTGGCCGGACTTGAGGACCTGCTCGATCTTGCGCGGCCCGTTGCCGGCACCGAGGCTGTCCCAGTTCACCTCGCCGGCGTACAGCACCGCGTTGCGGCCCTTGCCGATGTCGATGAAGGCCGCCTCCATGGACGGCAGGACGTTCTGCACCCGGCCGAGGTAGACGTTGCCGATGAGGGAGGTCTGCGACTCCCGCGCGACGTAGTGCTCGACGAGCACCTTGTCCTCCAGGACCGCGATCTGGGTGAGATCCGCGTGCTGCCGGATCACCATCACCCGGTCGACGGCCTCCCGCCGCGCCAGGAACTCCGCCTCGCTGACGATCGGCGCGCGCCGTCGGCCGGCCTCGCGGCCCTCGCGGCGCCGCTGCTTCTTGGCCTCCAGGCGGGTCGACCCGTGCAGGCTGGTGATCTCGTCCTCCGCGGTGCGCGGCTTGCGCACCCGGGTCACGGTGTTCTGGGGGTCGTCGGACCCGCCGTCGCCGTCCTCGCCGGAGCGGCGGCGACGCCTGCGGCGACGCGATCCGGTGCCGTCGCCGGCTCCGTCCTCGTCCGCGTCGCCGGACTGGTTGCCAGCCTGCTGCCCGTTGCCGCCCTGCTGACCGCCCTGGCCGTTGCCGCCCTGCTGACCGCCTTGGCCGCGACCACTACGCCCGCCGGACTGCCCGGCGCGCTGGGCGGCCGGCTGGTCCTCCTGGCCGGCGGTGTCGGCGGTGTCCTCGTCGCCGGTGTCACCGTCAGCGGAGCCGGACGCGTCGTCGCCACCGCTCTTGCGGCGGCGGCGGCCACCACGCCGGCGGCGACGGCGGTTGCCGCCCTGCTCGTCGTCGGCGTCCCCGCGGTCCTCGTCGGAGTCCCCGGACCCGGACTGGTCCTCGTCCGAGCGGTCCTCGTCAGAGTCATCGCCGTCCGGGGTGGGCTCAGGAGCGGTGGCGGCGTCGCTGCCCGATCGCGTCCGCCCGCTCCGGCGACCGCCGGACCGCCCGGACGCGCGTTCCGGGGCGCCGGTCTCGTCGGGGGTCTCGTCGGGGGTCTCGTCGGGGGTCTCGTCGGGGGTCTCGGCCGTGGTCTCGGCCGTGGTCTCGTCGGGGGTCTCGTCGGGGGTCTCGGTCTCGTCCACGTCCGTGGTGACCTCCTCGGCGGCCGGCTTCGCGCTCGCGCGTCGGCGACGCGTGGGCGCAGCCACCGGGTCGGGGGTCTGGAACAGCAGTGACGGTGCGGCGGCGGGCCGCTTGCGGGTCCCTCCGCGGCGGGCGCCCGTGGTCGCGGCAGCGGCGCCGGCCTCCGCCGCCGTGTCCACGTCCGGGGCGGGGGTGCTGGCCAGACCCTCGGCGAGCGCGTCGGCCGACGGCTCGGCCGGCATCTGCGGGGTGTCGAGCGCAGGCTGCTGCTCGCTCTCGGCCGCCGCCTCGTCACCGGGAGCGGCCGGGGCGGTCTTCTTGGCCGTGGACTTGCGGGTGCGGGTGCGCTTGACCGGGCCGGTGGGCTCCGACGCGGCGGTCTCCCCAGCGGCGGCGGTCTCCCCGGGAGTGCTCTCCTCGGGGGTGCTGGCCGCGGACTTCTTCGCGGCCGCCTTCTTGGCCGGAGCTCGCTTGGCGGCTGCCTTCTTGGCCGGGACCGGGGCGTCCGCACCGTCCGTGGCGTCCGGCGTGTCGAGGGCCGTCTGCGGGGCCGGCGCGTCGGCGTCGCTGTCGTCGGCTGCGGCGGCGACCTTCTTGGCCGGGCGGGCGGCGCTCTTGCGCGGTGCCCGCTTGGCTGCCTTCTTCGCCGGGACCCCGGCGGTCTCGGCCGGCGTGCCGTCCCGGGTCTCGGCCGGAGCCTCGGCCGGCGTCTCCGCCTGGGTGGTGCTGGTGTCGTTCTGGTTCTCGTCGAGCATCTGCTCTCCTTGGCCCCCGGGACACTGGGTGAACAGCGTCCGCGCGGAAGCATGTCGGTCGTCGGACCGGGCGAGCCGGCCAGACGTAAGCCTGCGGATGTTGCCCTGCACCAGGGTGGCCCCTCTCAGGACCGATGCCGAGCAGCGGCGACGTCCTCCGGGCAATCGTCTTCAGGAGACCTGCTGGACCGTCCGCGGTCAGCGGCGTTGCCTCGACCGAGCTGTCACCTCGGTCATGCCGTGTCGCGGTTGAGTGCCAACGGGTCGCCCACCGTGCCGGTCTCCACGTCAAGCGGGCCCTGGGCGAGCCGCTCGTGCAAAGGAGCGGTGGCCGCCTCGAGTCCGGCGATCGTGCGAAGTCCGACGAGGACGTCGTCGGGTCTCACGGACGGGGTTCCGTGCCGCAAAACCATGTCGAGTATCGCACACTCGCCCGTGATGTCAGCCGCACCGACGCTCGCCAGGCTGACGACGGCGGCGCGGCAGTCGAACGTGCGCAGCCCCTTCTTCATCATCCGCTCGACCAGCACCTCCTCCGCGTCGAGGAAGGAGGCGACCGCTGCGGTGGCCTCGGCGGTTGACCAGCCGGGCACCCGGGTGCGCCAGACACTGGCCTCGAGGAGGTCCGCCAGCGACCCGCCCGTCGACGTCACCACCTCCAGGACGTCCAGGCCCGGCGGCAGCGCGGCGTCCAGCGCGGCGTGCACCTGGGCGGGTTCCGTCACGCTCGCCAGGCCGATCTCCAGGTACTCCGCCTCGCTCGCGGCACCGGTCGGCGAGGCGCCCGCGTAGGAGATCCGGGGATGCGGGTTGAACCCGGAGGAGTAGGCCATCGGCACCCCGGCGCGCACCACCGCCCGCTCGAAGGCGCGGGAGAAGTCGCGGTGGCTGGTGAACCGCAGCCGTCCGCGCTTGGCGTAGCGCACGCGCAGCCGCTGGACCGGAGGTGCCTGCTGCTCGGGTTGGTCTCGCACGGGCGGCACCCTACCCGCGGGACGGGCCGCACCCATGAGCGAGGATGGCGCGGTGAGCAGAGCAGCCGTCCGGGCCGACGACGTATCCGCGGAGCAACGGCCGCCCGAGAGCCGTGCGCAGCGCCTGCTCGTCGTCGTCGGGATCGTGGTGCTGGGCTTCAACCTGCGCCCGGCCGCGGTCAGCGTCGGGCCGGTCCTCGACGAGATCACCGCCGGGCTCTCGATGTCGCCCACCACGGCCGGGGTGCTGACCACCCTGCCCGTGCTGGCCTTCGCGCTGTTCGGGGCGCTGGCCCCGTGGCTGGCCAAGCTGGTCGGGCTGCACCGGGTCACGCTGCTGTCCCTGGTCGCGGTCGTCGCCGGGCTCACCCTGCGCTCCCGGACCGACCACGTGCAGCTGTTCCTGCTGTTCTCGCTGCTGGGGCTGGCCGGGATGGCCGCGGCCAACGTGCTCCTCCCGTCCCTGGTCAAGCTGCACTTCCCGGACCGGGTCGGTCTGATGACCTCGGTCTACACGACCGCCCTGGCGCTCGGCCTGACCCTGGCGTCGGTGCTGACCGTCCCGGTCAGCCACCAGCTCGGCACGTGGCGCTGGGGCCTGTTCACGTGGGCGGTGACCGCTGCCGTGGCCGCTCTGCCGTGGGTCCTCCTCGTCCGGCACGACCGCTCGCCCGAGGGCGCGGACCGCGGGATCTCGCTGCGCCAGGTCGCTCGTACCCGCCTCGGCTGGGGCATGGCGCTGTTCTTCGGCTTCCAGTCCTTGCAGGCCTACTCGGTGTTCGGCTGGTTCGCCAAGGTCTACCGGGACGCCGGCTTCTCCGCAGGGACCGCGGGGCTGCTGCTCGGCGTCATCACCGCGATGAGCATCCCGCTGTCGTTCTGGCTGCCGGCCTGGGCCGCCCGGATGGAGCGGCAGACCTGGCTGATCGCGGTGCTGGTCGCCTGCTACCCCGTCGGGTACGTCGGGCTGATGGTCGCCCCGGTGGCCGGGGCGTGGCTGTGGGCGGTGCTGGTCGGCGTCGCGGCCTCGGTCTTCCCGGTGGTGCTGACCCTGATCGGTCTCCGGGCCCGCACCAGTGCGGGGACGGCGGCGCTGTCCGGGTTCACCCAGTCGGTGGGCTACCTGATCGCCGCGGTCGGACCGTTCGGGATGGGACTGCTCTACGAGCTCACCGGCGGCTGGACGGTGCCCCTGGGCGCCCTGACGCTGCTCGTCATCCCCCAGCTGGTCGCCGGCCTGTCGGTGTCGCGCCCGTCGTACATCGAGGACGCGATCGCCTCGCGCTGAGGCCGCTGCCGCCCACGTGGCGATGCCACAGGCGCCGGCTCCGACGCGGCTCGAACAGCAGTGAACCCCGGCGGCTGCAGCGCCCGGGGGTCTCTCACGTCATGGTGCGCTACGACGAGGGCCGACCTCGTGGTCCTACCCCACGCCCTGGTACCACAGCACCGGGACCACCAGCATGACCGCGCTCAGGAGCGCCAAGATCGCCAAGCCACTTGGCCGTCGTCAGCAAGCAGTTCAGCATGTCGTCGACCTTCCGCGTGTCTGCTTCGTCGTGCCGGGGCACGATTGTAGGTCGTGATGGTCGTCGAGATCTGCTGGAGGCGTCAGTCCTGGCACACCTTCACCGACCCCACACCGATGGTGCCGTGGTGGATCGTCCACCGGTATCGGAGCCGGGTCGACCCTCGACCACGGCACCTGCCGGCTCGCACGACAGCCTGCATCGTGAACCGCAGCCTGACCAGAGGTCAGCCGAGATGGCCCGGCACGACCCCCGGCCGGGGCAGCAGGACGCCCAGGGCGATCGAGATGGCCGGGATCACCGCCAGCAGAAGCCGCTGCCGGCGACGCTCACGGTCGTCGTTCACACGCTCACCCTTCCCGTCGCCGGGCCATCGACCAGAGAGTGATCACCACGGGCTCGTCCACCGACGTTGGTGTCTGATACCGGCGGACTACTTCACGCTGAGCGGCAGCAGGGTCTTGCCCGTCGGGCCGATCTGGATCTCGGTGTCCATCTGCGGGCAGACCCCGCAGTCGTAGCAGGGCGTCCACCGGCAGTCCTCCACCTCGACGTCCAGGTCGGGGTCGACGGCGTCCTGCCAGTCCTCCCAGAGCCAGTCCTTGTCCAGCCCGGAGTCCAGGTGGTCCCAGGGCAGCACCTCGGCGTGGTCCCGCTCGCGGACGGTGAACCAGTCCAGGTCCACCGGGGTGTCGGCCAGGCCCTGGTCGGCGGCGGCCGCCCACCGGTCGTAGGAGAAGTGCTCCGACCAGCCGTCGAAGCGTCCTCCGTCGCGCCACACCGACTCGATGACCCGCCCGACACGTCGGTCGCCGCGAGACAGCAGGCCCTCGATGATGCCGGGGCGGCCGTCGTGGTAGCGGAACCCGATGGCCCGGGCGAACTTCTTGTCGGCCCGCACGTCGTCGCGAAGCTTCTTCAGACGCTCGTCCGTGGTCTCCCAGTCCAGCTGCGGCGCCCACTGGAACGGGGTGTGCGGCTTGGGCACGAAGCCCCCGATGGAGACCGTGCAGCGGATGTCGTTGCGCCCGGAGACCTCGCGTCCCTTGGCGATCACCTTCTTCGCGAGGTCGGCGATCCCGAGCACGTCCTCGTCGGTCTCGGTGGGCAGCCCGCACATGAAGTAGAGCTTCACCTGCCGCCATCCGTGCGAGTAGGCGGTGGCGACCGTGCGGATCAGGTCCTCCTCGGTGACCATCTTGTTGATCACCTTGCGCAGCCGTTCGGAGCCGCCCTCCGGTGCGAACGTCAGCCCGGACCGGCGGCCGTTGCGGGAGAACTCGTTGGCCAGCGTGACGTTGAAGGCGTCCACGCGCGTCGAGGGCAGCGACAGGGAGACGTTGCTGCCCTCGTACCGGTCGGCCAGCCCCTTGGCGACCTCGCCGATCTCGGTGTGGTCGGCGCTGGAGAGCGACAGCAGCCCGACCTCTTCGAAGCCGGTGGAGCGGATGCCGTTCTCGACCATGTCACCGATGGTGGTGATGGAGCGCTCCCGCACCGGCCGGGTGATCATCCCGGCCTGGCAGAACCGGCAGCCCCGGGTGCAGCCGCGGAAGATCTCCACCGAGAAGCGCTCATGCACGGTCTCCGCGAGCGGCACCAGCGGCTTCTTCGGGTACGGCCACGCGTCGAGGTCCATCAGCGTGTGCTTGTGCACCCGCCACGGCACCCCGGAGGTGTTCGGCACGACCCGCTTGATCCGGCCGTCGGGCAGGTAGTCGACGTCGTAGAACTTCGGGACGTAGACCCCGCCGGACACGGCGAGCCGGTAGAGCAGCTCGTCGCGGGCGGTGCGGCCGGAGTCGAAGCTCCCGCCCAGCTCCGCGCAGTCCTGCTTCCACTCCCGGACCACCTCCGAGATCGCCAGCACCACCTCCTCCCCGTCGCCGAGGACCGCGGCGTCGACGAAGTCGGCGATCGGCTCGGGGTTGAACGCCGCGTGCCCTCCGGCCAGCACCACGGGGTGCTCCTCGGTGCGGTCCACCGCATGCAGCGGGATGCCCGCGAGGTCGAGCGCGTTCAGCATGTTCGTGTAGCCGAGCTCGGTGGAGAAGGACACCCCGAACACGTCGAAAGAGCCGACCGGCCGGTGGTGGTCGACGGTGAACTGCGGGATCGGGCCGCAGGCGTCCCCCGCACGCATCACCGCCTCCATGTCCGGCCACACCGAGTACGTGCGCTCGGCCAGGATCCAGTCCCGCTCGTTGAGCACCTCGTAGAGGATCTGCACGCCCTGGTTGGGCAGGCCGACCTCGTAGGCGTCGGGGTACATCAGCGCCCACCTGACCATGGTCTGCTCGCCGTCGCCGTCCCAGGGCTTCAGCGTGGAGTTCAGCTCGCCCCCGACGTACTGGATCGGCTTCTGCACCGACGGGAGCAGCGGCTCCAGCCGCGGAAACACGGACTCGCCGGTACGAAGCGGGACGGTCAGCGGGGACGGCACGGGGCGGACGCTCCAGGGGTGAGAGGACGGTCGACGGTCCAGGATACGCGGACCACCCGACCGGGTCATTGCCACCGGCGCCCCGCGACGGGTACGACGGGACGGTGGACGCCGTGCGGGCGCGGCGCCGCCCGACGGGAGCCGCTTCCTCTCGGACCGGGGACGTTGCTCGTCGAGGGCTCCCGCTTCGTCGCCGTGGAAGCAGACGGCCGGGAGCTCCCGCCGGCGTCCGCGCCGCGTCGCACGACAACATCCCGGACGGGGAGTCGCCGGATCCCGACGTGCACGTCGGCAAGACGGGGTCAGAACCGTGAGCGGTGCATCCGCGAGCGTGCGACGCCGAGTCCCTCACGACTGCGCAGGTGGATGTTCTGCAGCAGCCCGAGCGCCATGAGGTTGGCGAACATCGAGCTGCCGCCGTACGACACGAAGGGCAGCGGCACCCCGGTGACCGGCATGATCCCCAGGCACATCCCGATGTTCTGGAACGCCTGGAAGCCGAACCAGCAGGCGATGCCGGCGGCTGCCACCCGGCCGAACAGGTCGTCGGAGCGCATCGCGATGTGCAGTGCCCGCCAGAGCACGACGCCGAGCAGCGCGATCAGCAGGCCGGACCCGACCAGGCCGAGCTCCTCCCCCGCGACGGTGAAGACGAAGTCGGTGTGCTGCTCGGGCACGAAGCCGGAGGTGGTCTGGGAGCCGCCGAACAGGCCCTGGCCGAAGATGCCGCCGTTGCCGATCGCGATCCGTGCCTGGGTGGTGTTGTAGCCGGCACCGCGCGGGTCCAGTCCCGGATTCGTGAACGCCATGAACCGGTCGAGCTGGTAGGCCTTCAGCACGTGCAGCTGCACGGCCAGCGTCGCAGCCGCGACGGCGCCCGCGAACAGGCCGAGCAGCCAGGCACGGCGGGCGCCGGAGACCGCGATCACCCCGAAGACCGTGGCCGAGAGCACCAGCATCGTGCCGAGGTCCGGCTGCAGCAGGATCAGCAGCGCCGGCAGCCCGGCGATCGCGAGCATCCCGAGCACCTCGGGCGAGCCCACCTGCCAGCTGGTGGTGGTCCGCATCGACCCCTCGGTGCGCTCGGCGACCAGCAGCGCCATCCCGATCACCACGGCGAGCTTGGCGAACTCCGCCGGCTGGATGGAGAGCCCGCCGACCTGGATCCACGAGCGGGAGCCGTTGATCGTGGAGCCCATCACCAACACCAGCACCAGCCCGAGCATCGAGGCCGCGTAGACCAGTGGCGCCAGGATCCGCACCCACCGGTGGTCGGTCGCGGTCACCATGACCGCAAGGACGACGCCGATCGCGATGTTCACCAGGTGCCGCTTGAGGTACGCGGTCGGGTCGCCGCCGGTCAGGTCCTCGCGGGTGGACGTCGCCGACCACACCAGCAGCGCACCGAGGGCGAGCAGTGCCGCCACCGCGCACATCAGCACCCAGTCCAGGCGGGCCGCCTTGACCCGGGTGGTGGTCTCGCCGCGACCGGTCGCGCGGGGACGGACCGCGGTCATGCTCATCTGTCGCCGCCCTTCGTGCGGCCCGCGGCCGGAGAGCCGCTGAGCGGCGGGAGGATCTCGCCGTCGCGGGCGAAGACCGGCAGGGCCGAGGGCGGCTTCGCCCCCGGGAGCGCGGCCTTGGACGGTCGCACGTCCATGCCCTTGATGCCGTAGAGCGCCTCCCAGATCTTGCGCACAGCCGGGCCCGAGGTGCCCGACCCGGTGCCGGCCTGGGTGACCATCATCAAGACGACGTACCTCTTGTCGTAGGACGCGACCCAGGAGGTGCTCTGCTTGCCGTGCACCTCCGCGGACCCGGTCTTGGAGCGGATGTGCACCTTGTCCAGTGGGAAGTCGATGAACTTCCACGAGGTGGTGCCGGTCTTCGCGGTGCCGAGCAACGCGGTGTCGACGTACCGCAGCGCGCGGTCGGTGACCTTGACGTGCCCGATCCGCTTCGGCGGGATCCTGCGGATCACCTTGCCGTCGGGAGAGACGATCGCCTTCGCGACGCGCGGCTCGTAGAGCGTGCCGCCGTTGGCCAGCGCCACGTAGGCGCGCGCCGACTGCAGCGGGGTGACCAGCGTGTCGCCCTGGCCGATCACGTAGTTGACCGCGTCGCCGGCCCGATAGGCGTAGCCCTCCGCACAGAACTCGCGCGCGAACACGTGCAGGAAGTCCGTGCCGGGCTTCTTGGCGATCGCGCAGTAGTAGCCCTTGTTCGCCTCCCAGTAGGCGCGCTTCCAGGTCCGGTCCGCGATCCGCCCGGAGGCCTCGCCCGGCAGGTCGATGCCGGTGGGCTTGCCGAACCCGAACAGCTTGGCGGTCTTCACCAGCGGGTCCTTCGCGTTCACGTCGGCCTTGTCGCGGCCGTACTTCTGCCAGTAGTGGTAGCCGACCCGGTAGAAGAACGTGTCGCAGGAGATCTGCAGCGCCTTGTCGAAGCCGATGAAGCCGAAGGACGCCGACTCGTAGTTCTTGAACCAGCGGTTGCCGACCTGGAAGCCCGACGAGCAGTCCAGCCGGGTGTCCTGGCCGTAGCCGTGGTCGAGGGCCCCGGCGGCCATGATGGGCTTCCAGGTCGAGCCGGGCGCGAACTGGCCCTGCGTGGCCCGGAACAGCAACGGGTAGCGGGCCTTCTCGGAGTAGAGGTGCTTGAGCTGCTGGGAGCTGATCCCGCCGACCCAGACGCTCGGGTCGTACGTCGGGGCGCCGGCCATCGCGACGACCCGGCCGTTCTTCGAGTCGAGCACCACCACCGCGCCCGAGTCGGCCACGTAGTTGCGGCCGGTCACCTTGTCGAAGGTCTGCCGCGCGGTCCTGATCGTCTGGGACAGCTGCTGCTCCACCACCCCCTGCACCCGGGCGTCGATCGAGGTGACCAGCGTGTCGCCGGCCCGGCCGGCCACCTCGCCGGAGTCGCCGAGCACCCGGCCCATCGAGTCCACGGCCACCCGCTTGTAGCCGGGCCGCCCGCGAAGGAAGCGGTCGTACTCCTTCTCGAGCCCGGACCGGCCCACCACCGAGGCGCCGTGCAGCGTGGTGTCGTGCCGGGTGTCGGCCTCGGCGAGCTCGTCGGAGGTGATCGGCGACAGGTAGCCGAGCAGGTGCGCGGCGTTGATGCCGTACGGCGACGGGTAGGAGCGCACGTTCTGCGGCTCGACCAGCACCGAGGGGAAGTCCTCGCCCTGCTCCATGATCGAGACCGCGACCTGCTGTGGGACGTCCTCGGCGACCGGCATCGGCTGGTAGGGGGAGCCGTTCCAGCAGGTCCCCGCGATCGCGTCCGGCTCGCCGCACAACAGCGTCCGGGCCCGGAGCTGGCGCGCCGAGACCCGCACCGCCTTGGAGAGCCGGGCGACCAGCCGCTGCTGCCGGCTGCTGCTCATCTGGCGCAGCAGCGTGCGGTCCACGCTGACCACCCAGGACGTCCGGTTCGCCACCAGCGGCCGGCCCATGTCGTCCACGACCAGTCCGCGGGCGGGCTGCACGACCAGCTCACGGACCGACTGCTCGGCGGCCTGCGCCTGGTAGGCCTCGCCACCGAGGACCTGGAGGTACCAGAGCCGGCCGAACAGGGTCACGAACAGCGAGAGCACCAGCGCCTGCACCACGAACAGCCGCAGCCGACCCTTGGTGGCGCTGGTCGCGCGCAGCCGGCCGCCCCGGGGGCGGTCGGTCCCGGCAGCCCCCATCAGAAGGCCACCTGGCGCGGCTGCACCCGGCGGAACAGCCGGATCAGCAGCGGCAGCGCGAAGGGTGTGACGAGCACGTCGTACAGCACGCAGACCGGGATCACCGCGAGCGCCTCCCCCACGGGCAGCACCGGGTCACGCAGCAGCATCCCGCTCAGCGCGAAGAGCGAGGTGCCGACGAACGAGCACGCGGCCACGGTGACCAGCGCCGCGACCGGTGAGGTCCTGGCATCGTTGCGCACCCGGCCGGCCAGGTAGCCGACCACCACCAGCGCGAGCGCCCAGCGGCCCGCGACGTGGTCGGTGGGCGGGGTGAGGTCGATCGCCAGGCCGCCGAGGAAGCCCAGCACCGCCGCGAACTCGGGGCCGCGCACGAGGGCGGCCGCGACCACCACGAGCAGCACCAGGTTGGGCACCACCCCGTCGACGGACAGCACGGAGAAGACCGCCACCTGCAGCACCACGGCCAGCAGCAGCGCCAGCGTGAGCACGAGAGCACGGACCGCGGACATCAGCGCCCACCTTCCCGGGTCGTTCCGTCGGCGCGGATCACGGTGCGGTCGCTCTTCACGTCCTTGTCGACGACGATCCCGACCAGGTCGAGGGAGGTGAAGTCGACGTACGGCGTGATCACCGCCTGCAGGGACTGCTGGCGCGGCGTGCTGTAGACCGCGGAGACCCGGCCGATCGGGATCCCCGCGACGTACGGTGCGTCGTTGCGGCTGCCCCAGGTCACCAGGGTGTCGCCCCGGGCCGCCGAGGCGGCCGCGTCCACCAGGTCGAGGTCCAGACGGGCGGCGTTCCCGGCCTGACCGCGGCCACGGAGGAAGCCGACCTCCATGCTGGTGCCGAGCCGACCGCCCACCACCGACTCCTGGTCGACGAGCAGGAGCACCGTGGCGGTCGAGCGGTCGGCGCGGATCACCCGTCCCACCAGGCCGTCGCTGTTCAGCACGGTCATGTCCGGGTGCACCCCGGAGGTGGTCCCGGCGTCGATCGTGACGGTGCGCGAGAAGGACTGCGCGGGGCCCATCGCCACGACACGGGCCGGGACCAGCGCGTACCCGGTGCTCTTCGCGCTGACCAGCATCCCGTCGAGCTCGGCGACCCTGTTCCGCTCGACCCCGGCGCCGGCGAGCTCGCTCCGCAACCGGGAGTTCTGTGCCTGCAGCCGGGCGACGTCCCGGCGCAGGGAGCCGCTGGTCCGGAAGAAGGACGGGACCGCGGCGAAGGGCCGGACCGCGGCGGCGGCACCGGTCTCCACCGGGCCGACCACGTCGCCGACCACGGAGCGCACCGGGTCCAGCGGGGAGTCGTCGCCCCCGCGGGCGTCGAGCGTGATCAGGGTGAAGCTGGCGAGCAGCAGCACCGCCAGCAACGCGCGGTTGGGACGGCGGCCGGACGGGCCGGGAGCGTGACGGGACACCGCGCTACCGCCGCGGCTCGGAGACGAGCACCTGCTGCAGGGCCTCGAACTCCTCCACGCACTTGCCGGCACCCATCGCCACCGAGTGCAGCGGCTCGTCGGCCATGTGCACCGGCATGCCGGTCTCGTGCCGCAGCCGCTCGTCGAGGCCGCGCAGCAGCGCACCCCCGCCGGTCAGCACCAGGCCGCGGTCCATGATGTCTCCGGCGAGCTCGGGCGGTGTCTGGTCCAGGGTGGTGCGGACGGCGTCCACGATCGCGTGCAGGGGCTCCTCGATCGCCATCCGCACCTCGGCTGAGGAGACCACGACGGTCTTGGGCAGCCCGGAGACCATGTCCCGGCCGCGCACCTCGGCCTCGGGCTCCTGCAGCAGCGGGAAGGCGGACCCGAGGGTCATCTTGATCTCCTCGGCCGTGCGCTCCCCCAGCATCAGGGAGTGCTCCTTCTTCATCCAGGCGATGATCGACTGGTCGAGGTCGTCCCCGGCGGTGCGGACCGAGAGACTGGTCACGATGCCGCCCAGCGAGATCACCGCGACCTCGGTGGTGCCTCCGCCGACGTCCACGACCATGTTGCCGGTCGCCTCGTGCACGGGGAGGCCGGCGCCGATCGCGGCAGCCATCGGCTCCTCGATGATGTAGACCCGGCGCGCCCCGGCCTGGTAGCCCGCCTCCTTGACCGCGCGCTGCTCGACCGCGGTGATCCCGCTGGGCACGCAGATGACCAGGCGCGGCTTGGCGAAGTAGCGGCGCCGGTGCACCTGCTGGATGAAGAACCGCAGCATCTGCTCGGTCGACTCGAAGTCGGCGATCACGCCGTCCTTGAGGGGCCGGATCGCGGTGATGTTGTCGGGCGTGCGGCCGATCATCCGCTTCGCCTCGTGACCCACCGCGAGGATCTCGCCGGTCGTGGTGTTCAGCGCCACCACCGACGGCTCGTCGAGGAGCACGCCCTTGCCCCGCACGTAGACCAGCGTGTTGGCGGTGCCGAGGTCAACGGCCATGTCGCGGCCGATGATGCTGTTCGCCATGCGTGCGTCCCTGCTCCCGGGGTGGTCCACCCGTGTTCCCGTCGTCGGACGCACGTGCTGCACACAGACGGCCCGACCCTGGGCACCAGGGTAGGAGCGCACGCCCCCTCCGCCCCGGACGACACGCTGACCACGCGGACCCCAGCGGTCACGGGAAGATCCGCTGGGTCTCAGGCCAGGTCGGTGGCCCGACGCCGCACGTGCGCCGGCACCGGCACGTCGACCACGTCGGCGCCGGTCACCGGGGCCCCGGCTGCCAGCCGCATCGGGACCACCCCGGCCCACACTCCCCCGGCCGCGACGTCCTCCCCGTCGTCGAGCGGGCCGCCGCTGCGCCGCCGGACGGACGCCTCGTGCAGCGGCAGCGCCAGCACGACGGTCGCGGCCGTCTCGCGGGCCGTCGGCGGACGCAGCGCGGCCGTGCGTCCCGGGGCGACGTGCTCCACCACCAGGTCCAGGGCGTGCCGCTTCTCGGCGGGGTCGTCGACCACGCGGGGCCGTCCGACCACGACCGCGGACCGGTAGTTCATCGAGTGGTTGAACCCGGACCGGGCCAGCACCAGGCCGTCGAGCACGGTCATCGTGACGCTGACCTCCTGGCCGGGTGCCGAGACGAGGCTGCGCGAGGCCACCGAGCCGTGCAGGTAGAGGGTGCCGTCCCGGTCCGGGCCGTGCGGGTCGGCCGCGAAGACCGTCGGCAGGGCGAGCGGCGTCCCGTCCACCACGACGGCCAGATGGCACAGCAGCGACGCAGCCAGGACGTCGTACAGCTCGGCCCGGTCGGTCGCCGCCCGCTCCCGCTTGCGGACCGGGGTGCTGCGCGGGGTGGGAGAGAGCGGGGTCGCCGAGGGCGGGGCGGCGGGGCCGGCGTCCGGGCGCGTCGGGCTGGTCATGGGCCTAGGATCGGCTCCTGGGTGGCCTGCGCGAAAGGTCCACTTGCCGACGACTTCCGGAGGCCACTCGTGTCTCGCTCCACACCGGTCCACACCCCACCGGCCCCCACCCCACCGGCCCCGATCCCACCGGCCCGGGGCCCCCGGCACGCCACCGTGCCGCTCGCCCTGGACCGCGACTGCGGCGTGCCGCTGCACGGACAGCTCGCGGACCAGGTGCGCGCGTTGATCCGGTCCGGCGCGCTGGCACCTGCGGCCCGGGTGCCGAGCACCCGGGCGCTGGCGGCCGACGTCGGGATCGCGCGCAGCGTGGTCGCCCGCGGCTACGACCAGCTGCTGGCGGAGGGCTGGCTGGTGGCCCGGCACGGCTCGGGGACCTTCGTGGGCCCGGTCGGCCCGGCGCACCCGCCACCCCTGCGAGCAGCGCAACCGGCCCAGCCACCGGGCGCGCAACCGACGGACCGGCTGACCGACCGGCTGACCGACCGGCCGGAGCGCCCGCTGGTCCGCCTGGACACCGGGACCCCGTGGTCCGACCCCCGGCAGGCCGTCGGCTGGCGCCGGGCGTGGCGGGAGGTGTCCGTGGCCCGGCCGCCCCGCGGGTACCCCGACCCGAGCGGCGAGCCGGACCTGCGTCGGGCGCTGGCGGGCTACCTGGCCCGGACCCGCGGCATCGGCTGCGACCCGGACGAGGTCCTGGTGACCTCGGGGAGCACGCACGGGCTGGCGCTGCTGCTGTCCGCCCTGCCCCGCGCGCACGGCACCCTCGCCGTCGAGGACCCCGGCTACCGGGCCGCGGTGGCGACCGCCCGGCAGGCGGACTGGCAGGTGCTGGACGTCCCGGTGGACCGGGCGGGCCTGGACGTGGCCGCGCTGGCCGCGCACCGCGGTGGCGTGGACGCGGTCTACGTGACCCCGGCCCACCAGCACCCCCTCGGCGTGACGATGACCGCGGCGCGGCGGGTGGCGCTGCTCGACGAGGCCCGTCGGCGGTCCGCGGTGGTCGTCGAGGACGACTACGACTCGGAGTTCCGCTACGACGTCGCCCCGCTGCCCGCGCTGACCAGTCTGGACCGGGACCGGGTGGTCTATCTCGGCACCGCGTCGAAGATGCTGCTGCCGGGGCTGCGCGTGGGCTGGCTGGTCGCGCCCGCGGCACTGGTCGCCCGGATGGCCGAGCTGAGGGCCGACCGGCACGACCATCCCGGCTGGCCCGTGCAGCGGGCGCTGCTGGCGATGCTGCGCGAGGGGCACGTGGACCGCTCGGTGCGGTCCGCCCGCCGCGTGTACGCCGCCCGGGCCGCGCTCGTGGTCGCCCGGCTGGCGCCGTACGCCCGGCCGTCGGCGCCGGTCGCTGGGATGTACGTGACGCTGCTGACCAGCACCCGGGTGGCCGTGGCGGTCGCGGCGGAGGCCCGGGACGCCGGGTACGACGTGCCGCTGCTCGCCGACTACGTGCGCTCGCGGGACCGTGCCGGGCTGGTGGTCGGGTTCGGGAGCCTCACCGACCGCCAGCTGGCCGAGGTCCTGGACGTGCTGGCGAGCTCCCTGCACCGGCACAGCCGGCCCGGCGACCGGCCCGACGCGTGACCGGGGCGTCGGCCGGCCGGACGGCTCAGAGCCCGGGGAACCAGAGGGCGATCTCGCGCTCGGCGGACTCCGGGGAGTCCGAGCCGTGCACGAGGTTCTCCCGGTTGGACAGCGAGAGATCGCCGCGGATGGTGCCCGGAGCGGCCGTGCGGCCGTCGGTCGCGCCGTTGAGGGCCCGGACCACCTCGACGGCCTCGTCGCCCTCGAGGATGGCGGCCAGCATCGGCCCCGACGTCACGAAGTCGCGCAACGGCGGGTAGAACGCCTTCTCGAGGTGCTCGGCGTAGTGCCGGTCGGCCTGGTCCCCGTCGATGGTGCGCAGCTCCAGCGCGACCAGGGTGAGGCCCTTCGCCTCGAACCGGGAGAGGACCTCGCCCACCAGCCCGCGGCGGACGGTGTCGGGCTTGAGCAGGACCAGGGTGCGCTGTGACATGGGCGGCAGCCTATGCGAGTCAGGCCCCCGCGTCGGTCCCGGGACCGTGCTCGGCCTGCCACCGCTCCTCCAGGAGCACCCGCTCCGCCTTCTCCCGGTCGATCCGGATGCCGAGGAAGTACGCGGTGGCCCACAGGGCCGCGAACACCACGCCGAGCACGAACATCGTGGCGACCACGAACCCGAGCCCGATCGAGACGACCTGCACCAGCCAGCCCAGCGCATAGCCGCCGGGGCGACCGAGCAGCCCCGCGGCGAGCACGCACAGCAGCGCCAGGCCCGCACCCAGCCCGAGGGACGCGCCGGCCCCGAGGTCGGTCATGCCGATCGTGACGACTCCGGTGAGGAACAGCACGATCGCCTGCAGCACCAGCATGGCCGCGCACAGCGAGCGCTGCGTCGAGTGGGTCACGAGCGTTCCCGGTGCCGCAGCAGGTGCCGCGCCTCGCCGACGGTGACGACGGACCCGGTGACGAGCACGCCGCCCGACCCGATGGCCTCGCCGAACAGGCCGCCCTCCTCCGCGAGCGTCGCGGCCCGGTCGATGGCGTCCGCCATCCGCGGGGCGACGTAGACCCGGTCGATGCCGAAGATCCCGCGGGCCACCTCTGCGAGCTCCTCGGCCGGCAGGGCCCGGGCCGACTGCGGCTGGGTGCACACCACTGCGGCCATCGCCGGCTCGAAGGCCGCGAGGACGGCCTCGTAGTCCTTGTCGGCCATCACCCCGACCACCCCGATCAGGGGGCTGAACACGAAGGAGTCGTCCAGCGCCTCGACGACGGCGGCGGCGCCGTGCGGGTTGTGCGCGGCGTCCAGCACGATGGTCGGGCTGCGACGGATCACCTCCAGACGGCCGGGAGAGGTCACCTGCTCGAAGGCCTCCCGGACCAGGTCCGCGTCCAGGGCGTCGCCGCCGACCAGCGCCTCGACGGCGGCCAGCGCGACGGCGGCGTTCTGGGACTGGTGCGCGCCGTACAGCGGCAGGAAGACCTCGTCGTACTCGGCGCGCAGCCCCTGGAGCCGGAGCATCTGGCCGCCCACGGCCGGGACCCGGTGCGCGACGCCGAAGTCGCGGCCCTCCCACAGGACCGTCGCGCCGACCTCGGCGGCGCGCTCGGAGACCACCGCGGCGACCTCGTCGGACTGGACGGCGCAGACCACGGTCGAGCCGGGCTTGATGATGCCCGCCTTCTCGCGGGCGATGTCGACCGGGCGCGACCCCAGGTAGGCGGTGTGGTCGACGGCGATCGGCAGGATCACCGCGACGGTGGCGTCGGCGACGTTGGTGGCGTCCCAGGAGCCGCCCATGCCGACCTCCACCACGGCCGCGTCCACCGGTGCGGTGGCGAAGGTGGCGAACGCGAGCCCGACCACCGCCTCGAAGAAGGACAGCGGGTGCGTCGCGTCCTGGTCGGTCATGTCCGCGATCGGGGCGACCTCGTTCCACGCCTCGACGAACTGGTCCTCGGTGAGCGGCTCGCCGTCGAGCGAGATCCGCTCGGTGATCGACTCCACGTGCGGGCTGGTGAAGCGTCCGGTGCGCAGGCCGGTGGCCCGCACCAGGGTGTCCACCATGCGGGAGGTGCTGGTCTTGCCGTTGGTGCCGGTCAGGTGCACCACCGGGTAGCCGCGCTGCGGCTCGCCGAGCAGCTCCAGGAAGGCGGAGATCCGCTCCAGGGACGGCTCGAGCCGGGTCTCGGGCCAGCGGGCCAGCAGGGCCCGCTCGGCGTCGGCGAAGGTGGCGGCGGGAGCGCCGGGCAGGGACTCAGTCATGTTCGGAGAAGTCTACGGTTCCCCGTGCCCTCCCCCGCGCCCGGGCGAGGCCGCGCCGCCCCGGCCGGCCGCGGCCGCCTCGTCGGTTCGCCGCCCCGCGGGCCGGACCGTAGGATTTCCGGCTATGAGCACCGAGCCACAGACCCCTGACCTGTCCGAGACGACCGCCGGCCCGGGCCGTGCGGTCGTCGTACCGGACAAGCCGGCGCTGGAGGGGCTCGAGGCCACCTGGTCCGCGCGCTGGAAGGCCGACGACACCTACGCCTTCGACCGGTCCAAGACCCGCGAGCAGGTCTACTCCATCGACACCCCGCCGCCGACGGTCTCGGGCTCCCTGCACGTGGGGCACGTCTTCTCCTACACCCACACCGACCTGATCGCCCGCTACCAGCGGATGCGCGGCAAGGAGGTGTTCTACCCGATGGGGTGGGACGACAACGGGCTGCCGACGGAGCGCCGGGTGCAGAACTACTTCGGCGTGCGCTGCGACCCCTCGCTGCCCTACGACGCGGACTACGCCCCGCCCGCCAAGCCCGACCCGAAGAAGCAGGTGCCGATCAGCCGGCCCAACTTCATCGAGCTCTGCGAGCGGCTGGTCGAGCAGGACGAGCAGATCTTCGAGTCGCTGTGGCGCACCCTCGGACTCTCCGTGGACTGGAAGCAGCACTACACGACGATCGGTCCGGTCTCCCAGACCGCCTCACAGCGGGCGTTCCTGCGCAACTACGCCCGGGGCGAGGCCTACCTCCAGGAGTCCCCGACGCTGTGGGACGTGTCCTTCCAGACCGCCGTCGCCCAGGCCGAGCTCGAGGCGCGGGAGTACGCCGGGGCCTACCACCGGGTTGCGTTCCGGCGACCCGACGGCGAGCCGCTGTACATCGAGACCACCCGGCCCGAGCTGATCCCCGCGGTCGTCGCCCTGGTCGCGCACCCCGACGACGAGCGCTACCAGGCCCTGTTCGGCAGCACCGTCACCTCGCCGGTGTACGGCGTCGAGGTGCCGGTGGTGGCGCACCTGCTGGCCGAGCCGGACAAGGGCGCGGGCGTGGCGATGTGCTGCACGTTCGGCGACCTCACCGACGTGACCTGGTGGCGGGAGCTCCAGCTGCCGGTGCGCACGGTGATCGGCCGGGACGGCCGGCTGCACCGTGAGACGCCCGCCTGGCTCGCGGAGGAGCCCGCGGCCACGGCCTACGCGGAGCTCGCCGGCAAGACCACGTTCAGCGCCCGGGAGGCGGTGGTCGCCCAGCTGCGCGCGAGCGGCGACCTGGACGGCGAGCCGCGGCCGACCCAGCGGATGACGAACTTCTACGAGAAGGGCGACAAGCCGCTCGAGATCGTCTCCACCCGGCAGTGGTACATCAAGAACGGCGGCCGCGACGTCGAGCTGCGCACGGAGCTGGTGGGCCGGGGGTCCGAGATCGGCTGGATGCCCTCGCACATGCTCCAGCGCTACGAGAACTGGGTCGGCGGCCTCAACGGTGACTGGCTGATCTCGCGGCAGCGCTTCTTCGGCATCCCGTTCCCGGTCTGGTACCCGCTCGACGAGGACGGCGAGCCGGACTACGCCCACCCGCTGCTGCCCCGCGAGGAGGAGCTGCCCGTCGACCCCTCCACCCAGGTGCCCCACGGCTACGACGAGGACCAGCGCGGCAAGCCCGGCGGCTTCCTCGGCGACCCGGACGTGATGGACACGTGGGCCACCTCGTCGCTGACCCCGCAGATCGCCGGAGGCTGGGAGGTCGACGACGACCTGTTCTCCCGGGTCTTCCCGATGGACCTGTGCACCCAGGCGCACGACATCATCCGCACGTGGCTGTTCTCGCGGGTGGTCCGCGCGCACTACGAGAACCACACGGTGCCGTGGACGCACGCGCTGATCTCCGGATTCATCCTGGACCCGGACCGCAAGAAGATGAGCAAGTCCAAGGGCAACGCGGTCGTGCCCACCGACGTCCTCGACCGCTTCGGCGCCGACGCGGTGCGCTGGCGGGCGGCGATGGCCCGGCCGGGTCTGGACTCCCCGTTCGACGAGACCCAGATGAAGGTCGGCCGGCGGCTGGCGATGAAGGTGCTCAACGCCTCCAAGTTCGCCCTCTCCAGCGTCGGCGCCACCGCCGTCGAGCCGGACCGGGTCACCGAGCCCGTCGACCGCGCGATGCTGGCCGGGCTGGCCGCGGTGGTGGCGCGCGCCACCGAGGCCTTCGACGGCTACGACTACACCACCGCCCTGGAGGTGACCGAGCGGTTCTTCTGGGAGTTCTGCGACGACTACCTCGAGCTGGTGAAGGAGCGGGCGTACGGCGCCCGCGGCGAGGACGCGGCCCGGTCCGCGCAGGCCGCCCTGGCCGTGGCCCTGCACGTCCAGCTGCGGCTGCTCGCACCCTTCCTGCCCTACGTCACCGAGGAGGTCTGGTCCTGGTGGGGCGAGGGCTCCATCCACCGGTCCGCCTGGCCGACCGTCGGTGAGCTCGGGGACGCGGCCGGGGCGGACCCCGCGATGCTGGACGCAGTCGCCGGCACGCTGCGAGGCATCCGCGGCGCCAAGTCCACCGCGAAGGTCTCGATGCGCACCGAGCTGGCCCGCGCGACCGTCTCCGGCGCGGCCGCGGCGGTCGCGCTCGCCGCGCAGGCCGCCGACGACCTCAAGGCGGCCGGCAAGATCATCGGCGACCTGGTGTTCGTGGCCGGCGACGCGGCGGAGATCAGCGTGGACGCCGAGATCGCCCCGCAGCCGGACTGACCCGGGGCCGTCCTCCGGGCCGTCCGCCCTCCGGGGTCGCCTGCCACGGACCGCCGGGCGGTCAGTCGCGGTCCAGCCACCGCTCGAACGCGGCGAAGTCGTAGGGCCGGCCGAGGAAGGCCGCCACCAGGTCGGCGGCGTCCCGGCTGCCGCCGGGGACCAGGACCCGGTCGCGGTAGCGGTGCGCCACCTCGGTCGCGAACAGGTCGTCGCGGTCGAACGCGGAGAACAGGTCCTTGGCGATCACCAGGCTCCACATGTAGGTGTAGTAGCCCGACCCGTAGCCCTGCAGGTGCCCGAAAGAGGCGTAGAAGTGCGTGTCCGGCACCGGGGTGAAGACGTCGTAGGCGGCCTGCAGCTCCTGCATCATGGCGCCGAGGTCGTCGGGGACGTCCTGGTGCAGCCGGTAGGACAGCGCCGCGTAGAACATCTGGGTGCGCGCCCGCATGCCCTTGCCGAACTCGTGCGCGGCGCGCATCTTCTCCACCAGCTCGCCCGGGATCGGACGGCCCTCGGCGTCGGTGGCGAAGCTCGCCAGCACCGCCGGGTCCCACGCCCACTCCTCGAGCATCTGCGAGGGTGCCTCCACGAAGTCCCACTCGGTGGCGACGCCGGAGAACCGGGTCCAGGCGTGTCCCCCGGCCAGCACGTGGTGCAGCAGGTGACCGAACTCGTGGAACAGGGTCACCACGTGGTCGTGCTCCATCAGCGTCCGGGAGAAGTTGCAGACCAGCACCCCCTCAGCGAGCTGCCGGTCGGCGATGCCGGGCGCCAGGTCGAACTGGGCGGCGTGACCGTACTTGCCCTCGCGAGGGTGCAGGTCCAGGTGGATCCGGCCCAGCCGCTCGCCGGACCGCAGCACGTCGTACGACGTCACGTCGGGGTGCCAGGTGACGGTGTCGACCTCGACGTAGTCCAGGTCGAAGAGCCGCCCGGTGACCTCGAGCAGCCCCCGCCGGACCTTCGGGAAGTCGAAGTAGGGGCGGACCTGGTGGGAGTCGACGTCGAAGTTCTCCCGGCGCAGCACCTCGCCGTAGAACATCCGGTCCACGGTGTCGACCGAGGTGGCGTCCGGATGGTCCTGCTGCAGGCGGGCCAGCAGGACCTGCACGTCGCGGTGCGCGGCGGCCCCCGAGGCCTCGGTGATCCGGTCGATGAACTCCGGGATGGCGGCCCCCGAGCCGATCATCTTGACCTCGGCGTCGTAGGCGGGCCACCCGTCGTACCCGAGCAGCCCGGCGTGCTCGCGGCGCAGCCGGAGCAGCTCGCGCAGCAGAGCGTCGTTCTGCGGGTAGGCCCGGTTCAGGAACGCGTGGGCCAGGGCTGAGCGCGCGTCCCGGTCCCGGCAGAAGGTCATGAACGGCACGTAGTCGGGGTAGGCGGTGCTGACCTCGACGAGCCCGTCCGGTCCCGCGGGGTGGCCGGTCACGAAGTCCTCGGGCAGCCCGTCCAGCAGCGCGGCCGGCACCCGGATCGCGCGCACGTCGTCGCGGATGTTCTTGGCGAACTCCTGCCCCACCGCGGTCTCCCGCTCGGCGAGCGCGCGCAGCCGGTCCCGGACCGGCTCGTCCCGGTCCACCCCGGCCCGGCGGAAGTCCCGCAGGGAGTGCTCGAGCACCCGGCGACCATCGTCGTCGAGCTCGGCGGGGTCGACGGCGGTGAGCACGTCGCACAGGGCGCGGTCCAGGCCGATCTCGGTCTGCAGCGCGGAGGCGTCCTGCTCCGCCCGCTCGGCGCGGGTGCGGACCGCCTCCTCGGGGTGCACGTTGGCCAGCAGTGAGGAGGTGGCGAACGCGTCGTGCAGCGCCAGGGTGAGGTCGTTCCACAACCCGAGGACCTCCGGCCCGGACCGGGGGCCGGCCTGCTCGGTCAGGCTCGCGACGACATCGCGGACCTCCTGCAGCAGTGCTGCGCAGCGCGAGGACAGCCAGCCCTCCCAGTCAGCGGTGGGCAGGGCCAGGGCGGACAGCTCGGAAGGCACCCGCCGAGCGTAGCCAGCCCGGCGCCCCGGAGTCCGTGAGGGTCAGGCGGACTTCTTCTTCTTCGCCTCGGGCTCGCGCGGCACCAGGGTCGGGTTGACGTTGTCGTTGACGACCTCGGCGTTGACGACGACCTTGGCGATGTCCTCGCGGGACGGCACGTCGTACATCACGTGGAGGAGGACCTCCTCGATGATCGCCCTCAGCCCACGGGCCCCGGTCCCGCGGACCATCGCGAGGTCGGCGACGGCGTCGATCGCGTCGGCGGTGAACTCCAGCTCGACCCCGTCGAGGTCGAAGAGCTTCTGGTACTGCTTGACCAGCGCGTTGCGGGGCTCGGTGAGGATCTGGACGAGCGCCTCGCGGTTGAGCTTGTCGACGGTCGCGATCACCGGCAGGCGTCCGATGAACTCGGGGATCAGCCCGAACTTGAGCAGGTCCTCGGGCATCACCTCGGAGAAGATCTTCTCCATGTCCTTCTCCGCCTTCGTGGGCAGGGAGGCGGAGAAGCCGAGCGTCTTCTTGCCGATCCGCTGCTCGACGATGTGCTCGAGACCCGAGAAGGCGCCACCCACGATGAACAGGATGTTCGTGGTGTCGATCTGGATGAACTCCTGGTGCGGGTGCTTGCGGCCGCCCTGCGGAGGCACCGAGGCGGTGGTGCCCTCGAGGATCTTCAGCAGGGCCTGCTGCACGCCCTCACCCGAGACGTCCCGGGTGATCGACGGGTTCTCGGCCTTGCGGGCCACCTTGTCGATCTCGTCGATGTAGATGATCCCGGTCTCGGCCTTCTTGACGTCGTAGTCGGCCGCCTGGATCAGCTTGAGCAGGATGTTCTCGACGTCCTCGCCCACGTAGCCCGCCTCGGTGAGGGCGGTCGCGTCGGCGATGGCGAACGGCACGTTCAGCATCCGGGCCATCGTCTGGGCGAGGTAGGTCTTGCCGCAGCCGGTGGGCCCGATCACCAGGATGTTGGACTTCGCCAGCTCGACGGTCTCGTCGGACTTGTGCCGCTGGCCGGTCGTGGCCACGCCTGCCTGGACCCGCTTGTAGTGGTTGTACACCGCCACCGCGAGCGCCTTCTTGGCGTTCTCCTGGCCGATCACGTACGAGTTCAGGAACTCGAAGATCTCCCGAGGCTTGGGCAGCTCCTCGAGGCCGACCTCGGTCCCCTCGCTGAGCTCCTCCTCGATGATCTCGTTGCAGAGGTCGATGCACTCGTCACAGATGTACACACCTGGCCCTGCGATGAGCTTCTTGACCTGCTTCTGGCTCTTCCCGCAGAAAGAGCACTTCAGCAGGTCGCCGCCGTCACCGATGCGTGCCACAGGCACGACTCCTCACGCCTCAGGTCGGTGGTGCCCGAAGGCGACGCTACGCGGGACCCGCTCCCACCGACTGTGTTCGACTCTCACGTTCTCGACCTTGAAGGTACCCCGTCCCGCCCCCGAATGGGACAGGACACGTCGACCCGGGCGGCCGCCGGCCCGAACTGCTCAGATCGAGGCCGGCGTCCCCTTCAGCGACTCCAGGATCCCGTCGATCAGGCCGTACTCGACCGCCGCCTGCGAGGTCAGGATCTTGTCCCGCTCGATGTCGGAGTTGACCTCCTCGGGGGTCTTCCCGGTGTGGTCCGCGATCAGCTTCTCGAGCAGCTCGCGCATCCGGAGGATCTCGTTGGCCTGGATCTCGATGTCCGAGCTCTGGCCGTAGGAGCCCTCGGTGTAGGGCTGGTGGATCAGGATCCGGCTGTTCGGCAGCGCGAGCCGCTTGCCCGGGGTGCCGGCGGCCAGCAGCACCGCGGCGGCCGACGCGGCCTGGCCCAGGCAGACGGTCTGGATGTCCGGCTTCAGGAACTGCATCGTGTCGTAGATCGCCGTCATCGCGGTGAACGAGCCACCGGGCGAGTTGATGTAGATGCTGATGTCCCGGTCCGGGTCCATCGACTGCAGGCACAGCAGCTGGGCCATCACCGCGTTGGCGATGTCGTCGCTGATCGGGGTGCCGAGGAAGATGATGCGCTCCTCGAACAGCTTCCCGTAGGGGTCGATGCGCCGGAACCCGTAGGAGGTGCGCTCCTCCCACTGCGGGATGTAGTAGTTCATGCTCGGGGAGGCGAGCTCGCTCGCGCGTCCGGTGCCACCCAGGGTGCTCGCGGCCAGGCCGGGGATGTTCGTCGTCGTCATGTCAGCGCCTCACTTGGTCCTGGCCGGGCGGCCCTCGTCAGCTACCTGGCGGGTGCTGGTGATCACCTTGTCGATGAAGCCGTAGTCCTTCGCCTGCTGCGCGGTGAACCAGCGGTCGCGGTCGGCGTCGGTCTCGACCTGCTCCAGCGGCTGGCCGGTGTGCAGGCTGATCAGCTCGAAGAGCACCTTCTTGATGTACAGCGACTGCTGCGCCTGGATCTTGATGTCCGAGGCGGACCCGCCCATGCCGCCGGAGGGCTGGTGCATCATGATCCGCGCGTGCGGCAGCGCGTAGCGCTTCCCGGCCGCACCGGCGCAGAGCAGGAACTGCCCCATCGAGGCCGCCAGGCCCATGCCGACGGTCGCGACGTCGTTGGGGATGTAGTTCATGGTGTCGTAGATCGCCATGCCGGAGTCCACGGAGCCGCCGGGGCTGTTGATGTGCAGGAAGATGTCGGCCTCGGGGTCCTCCGCGGACAGCAGGAGCATCTGCGCGCAGATCGCGTTGGCGTTCTGGTCGCGCACCTCGGAGCCGAGGAAGATGATCCGCTCTCGCAGCAGACGCTGGTAAATGTGGTCGTCGAGCCCGTACGCCGAGCCGCCACCGTTCATCTGGGTCTCAGTCACGTGCACGACCCTAGCCGTAGGGACCGACCGATCCACGGCGGATCCCGCCTTGTTCGCCCTCAGCGCACGACCGTCCCGGGGGGCGACGCTCCCGCTCAGGAGAGCCAGCGCCGGAGCGCCGCGTGCACCTCGGGGTGGTCGAGCAGGTCGAAGTGGTCGCCCTTGACGTGCAGCACGTCGGCTCCGGGGAACAGCTCCTCGCCCGCACGGAGCCGGCCGGTCGCGGAGGGGTACCGCACCAGGAGGTCGCCGAGCACCTCGCTGACCGGGTGCCGGTGCGAGGCCGCGACCGTGGCCGCCACCAGGTGGTAGCGAGCCTGCGGCAGGTTGCGCACGTCGGGGGGCAGCCCGGAGCCCAGGTCGAGGATGCCCGCCGACCGGTACGCGAGCAGCCGGCCGAACGGCGCCGACTCCGGTGTCAGTCCCAGGGCCCGGGCGCCCAGCGCTGCGGCCCGCTCCAGTGGCGCACCGACATGCGGGGTGCCCAGGGTGACCACGTCGGTGACCAGGTGTCGCCAGGCGTCCTCGCCATCCGGGTCGGCGGCGCAGGCGGCGCGCAGGACCAGCCCGCCCATCGAGTGGCCGACCAGGGCCACCCGGCGGACCTCGCTCGGCCAGCCGGCCACCAGCCGGTCGAGCAGCGCCGCCAGGGCCCTGCCGTTCTCGGCGACCGGCAGTCCGGTGTTGGCGCGCAGGTAGACCGGTGTCCAGCAGGTCTCCGCGGCGAGCCGGCCGCCGTAGCCGCCGCCGGGCTCGCGCACGGGCTGCTCGGCGGGCTCGTGAGCAGCCTGGCGTGCAGCCCGGTCCCAGTGGTCCTCGTGCTCGGCCAGGCCGTGCAGGAACACCACCAGGTCCCCGGTCGCGTCGGGGAACGCCGCCCCCAGGCCCGCGCGCCCCGGGTCCACATCCCGTCCGGCCACCCGGACGGCCAGCCGGATGGTCAGCTCCGAGCGCGGGTCCATCCGGTCGCCGACCAGGCCGTTGACCGCGGCCAGCACCCGGCGCCCGCGCGGTCCCTCGTCGACGCGGCTGCCGTAGCCGCGCCGGTCGGCCTCCCGCAGCGCCCCTCCCCCGGCTCGCAGGCCGGTGCCCAGGACGGCGTACACGCCGGCCGCGACCGCCCCGGGCAGCTGCGCCACCCGGCCGGCCCGCCGACCGGCGACGCGCCCCACCAGCCGAGAGACCCGTCCCGAGACTGCCGCGTGCACGTCACGGACGGTGCCCAGCAGCAGGTCGTCCGCGGTGTCGGCGCCCAGCGCCAGGGCGTCCAGCAGGCCCGCCCCCGGCCTGCGAGCGGCAGCGGGGGCTCCCGGGACGCCGACGACCCGCGCCACCGAGGCGGCACGGGTCGTCGGGTCGGGCACGCTCAGGCGTCGGTGGTCGCCGGCTCGGCGTCCGCGTCGGTCTCGGCGGAGTCCTCCGAGACCTCGGCCTCGGCCTCGGCCGGGTCGGCGATGCTGCCGTCGGGCTGCAGGTTCCTCAGCTCCACGTGGTTGCCGGAGCCGTCGGTGACGCTGGCTGCCTCGACGATCGTGGCCAGCGCCTTGCCCCGCACCACCTCGGAGACCATCTCCGGGATGTGGTTGTGCTCGAGCATGTGCTGGATGAACTCCTGCGGGTTCTGGCCCGACTGCTGCGCGCGCTGCATCAGGTGCGACTGCAGCTCGCCCTCGTTGACCCCGATCTCCTCCTGCTTGGCGACCTGGTCGAGCACGAACTGCGCGGCGACCGCGTCCCTGACCCGCTTCTCGAGGTCCGCCTCGAACTCGTCGACGGTCTGCTCCTCGGAGTCGAGGTAGGCCTCCATCGTCATCCCGGCGAAGCCGAGCTGCTGCTCGATCTGCTCGCGCCGAGCGGTCAGCTCGGACTCCACGACGCCCTCGGGCAGGGGTACGTCGACCAGGTCGAGCAGCTTCTCCAGCACCGCGTCGCGGGCCGCGGCGGCCTGCTCGAGGCGCTTGCCGCGGGAGAGCCGGGTGCGCACGTCCTCGGTGAGCTCCTCGACGGTGTCGAACTCGGAGGCGGTCTGGGCGAAGTCGTCGTCGAGGGCGGGGAGCTCCTGCTCCTTGACCGAGCTGACCATCACCTCGACCTCGACGTCCTCGCCGGCCTGGTCTCCGCCGACCAGCTGCGAGGTGAAGGTGGTGGTGCCGCCGGCGGACAGCCCGGTGAGGGCCTCGTCCAGGCCGTCGAGCATGCCGCCCTTGCCGATCTGGTAGCTCATGTCGCTGACCTCGGCCCCCTCGACGACCTCGCCGTCGCGGCGGGCGACCAGGTCCATCACCACGAAGTCGCCGTCGGCGGCGGCGCGCTCGACCTCGGTGAGGCTGCCGAAGCGCTCCCGGAGCGCCTGGAGCTGCTCCTCGACGTCCGCGTCGGTGACCGCGAGGTCGTCCACGGAGACCTCCAGCCCGGAGTACTCGGGCAGGTTGATCTCGGGTCGGATGTCCACCTCGGCGGTGAACTCGAGGGTCTGGTTGTCCTCGAGCTTGGTGATGTCGATCTCCGGCTGGGCCAGCGGCTCCAGCTCGTTCGCCTGCAGCGCCTCGACGTAGAGCTTCGGAAGGGCCTCGTTGATGGCCTCGTCGAGCACCGCGCCCCGGCCGACCTGACGGTCGATGACCATCGGCGGGACCTTGCCCCGGCGGAAGCCCGGGACGTTGATCTGCTGCGCGATCTTCTTGTAGGCCGCGTCGAGGCTCGGCTTGAGCTCCTCGAAGGGCACCTCGACGGTGAGCTTGGCCCGGGTCGGGCTCAAAGTCTCGACGGCGCTCTTCACAGCTGATCTCCTCAGTCACATATGCGTCAGGTCTGGTGGTGCGGTCCGAAGGCGTCCCGGTGGTGCAGACAGCCTGCGAGACCAGGGACGGGATGGTCGGGGCGACAGGACTCGAACCTGCGGTCTCCTGCTCCCAAAGCAGGCGCGCTAGCCACTACGCTACGCCCCGGAGTCCCTCGTCACCGGTTCTCGCGACTCCCGTGATGGAGCCCCGGGGAGTCTACGGGAGATGCGGTGCGGACCCGTAATCGCGCGTCCTCATCCGACCCCGGAGCCAGGCGGTTGGTGCGCGTGTTCGCTGCTGTGGCACCATGGACCCGCTCGCGCGGGCTCGGCCCGGCAAGCACCGGCGGATGTAGCTCAATGGTAGAGCCCTAGTCTTCCAAACTAGCTACGCGGGTTCGATTCCCGTCATCCGCTCCACACCCCGCCCGGCTCGCTCAGCGTCGGTGCAGCAGCAGCAGGGCCCGGTCGTCGTCCAGCGTCTCGAGCTGGTCCACGAGCCGCCTCGCCCCGCCCTCGAAGCCGGACCGGAGCAGCCGCTCCCCCGCACCGAGCAGCTTGTCGACGCCCAGGGACAGGTCTCGCCGGGCGGTCTCCACGAGCCCGTCGGTGAACAGCAGCAGCGCGTCTCCCTGCTCGAGGCGCCCGGCGACCACGGTGAAGTCGGCGTCCGGGGTCAGGCCGAGGACCGGGCCCTCGGCGCGGTGCACCGTCCACCGGCCGGAGCCCGCCCGCAGCTGCACCCCCGGCGGGTGGCCGGCCGAGCGCAGCTCGAAGCAGCCGGAGTGCAGGTCCACGGCGACGTGGACGGCGGTCGCGAAGCCCTCGCTCCAGTCCTGGCGCAGCAGGTAGTCGTTGGCGGCCGGCAGGAAGCCGGCCGGCGGCAGCGCCCCGAGCAGGCCGCCGAAGCAGCCGGAGAGCAGCAGCGCCCGCGACCCGGCCTTCACCCCCTTGCCCGAGACGTCGACCACGGCCACCTGGAGCGAGCCACCGTCGGGCGAGAGCGAGGCGACGATGAAGTCACCGGCGAACGACGACCGGCCGGCCGCGCGCATCTCGGCGTCGGCGTACCAGGAGCCGGGCAGCCCCGGCATCCGGGCCTGGTGGTGGATCCGGTCCCGCAGGTCGACGAGCATCGTCTCCCCCCGGAACCCGGCGACCCCCAGCGACGTGCGCCGCAGCGAGAAGCCGAGGATGATCAGGCCGACCAGCACGACCACCACCACCGCGCCGAGCCGGCGACCGTCCCACAGCTGGGCACCGACCACGCTCACGCCGAGCACGACGAGGCTGAAGGCCAGCATCCAGGGCAGCCGACGCGGGCCGAGCAGCAGGCTGCCGAGCACCATCGGCAGCACCAGCGCGGTGACCGGGACCGTGGGCTGCGTGGCCTGGAGGAGGCCGACGACCACGGTGAGCGCACCGAGCGCCAGCGTCACGGCCAGGTCGGACTCCCGCAGCCGGCGGACCTGGCGCTCCCATCGACGCGCCAGCACCCGGCCGGCGCTCGCGCCGGGGGCGCCACGGTGCTGCCGGGTGCTCTGCGAGATGGTCATCGCGCCGACCATAGCCGCGCCGCCCCTGCCGCGGAGGCGGGTTGCGCAGATCGGCAGGTCAGCTCGACCGGGCCCGGGCCCGGGACCGGAAGGTGGGCTGACAGCGCGGGCACCAGAACAGGTTGCGCCCGGCGAGCTCCTGGGTGCGGATCCGGGTGCCGCACACGAAGCAGGGCAGACCCTGCCGCCGGTACACGTAGACCGGGCTGCCGGAGGTGTCGACGCCCGGCACCCGGCCGACCGCGGCCTCGTCTGCCGTCACGTGCACCGTGTCGATGCGTCCTCGCCGCACCCCGTCGGCCAGCAGCAGCACCAGGTCGTTCCAGAGCTGCTCGAAGGTGCCGCGGCGCAGGCTGCTGCCCGGGCGCAGTGGGTCCAGCCGGTGCCGGAACAGCACCTCGGCACGGTAGACGTTTCCGATGCCGGCCAGGACCGACTGGTCCATCAGCAGGCCACCGATCGGCGCCCGGCTGCGGGAGACCCGGCTCCACGCCCGGGTCCAGTCGGCGTCGCTGCGCAGCGGGTCGGGGCCGAGCCGGTCGAAGATCACCTCCTGCTGGGCGGTGCTGACCAGCTCGCAGGCGGTGGCGCCGCGCAGGTCGCCGTACGCCGGGGGGCGGTCGCCGCTCGCCGGCGCCACCAGCCGCAGCCGGACCTGCCCGCGCGGCTCCGGGGCGGGCCCGTCGTGCACCGCGAACTTGCCGTAGAGGCCGAGGTGCACGTGCACGCAGAGCTCGTGGTCGAAGTCGACGAACAGGTGCTTGCCGTAGGACTGCGCGGTGGCCAGCCGGGTGCCGTCCAGCAGCGCCGCGGACGCTGCGAACCGTCCCTGCGGGCTGGTGACCGACACGACCCGGTCCGCGAAGTGCCGGTCCAGCGTCCGGGCCAGCCGGAAGAGGGTGTGCCCCTCAGGCATCGTCGGGCTCCCGCGCGGGGCTGCGGTGCCCCAGCGCGGAGTCCGGCAGCGGCGGCAGGTTGCCGGTCCGCTCGTAGGCGGCCAGCATCGCGATCCGCCGCGCGTGCCGGTCCTCGCCTGTGAAGGGCGTGCCCAGGAAGACCTCGACGAAGCGGGTCATGTCCTCGATCGCGTGCATCCGGCCGCCCACCGAGATGACGTTGGCGTCGTTGTGCTCGCGGGCGAGGACGGCGGTCTCCTCGCTCCAGACCAGGGCGGCGCGCACCCCGTCCACCTTGTTCGCGGCGATCTGCTCGCCGTTGCCTGAGCCCCCGACGACCACCCCGAGCGCGTCCAGGCCGTCGTGGGCGTCGGCGACCACGCCGGCCGCGGCCCGCAGGCAGAACACCGGGTAGTCGTCGAGCGCGTCGTAGACGAACGGCCCGTGGTCGACGACCTCGTAGCCGTGGTCGGCCAGCCAGTTGAGGAGATGCTCCTTGAGCTCGAGGCCCGCATGGTCGGAGCCGAGGTGCACGCGCATGGCGCCAGTGTTCCAGAGCCCCGCCCGGACCCGGCGTCCGGGCAGCCCTCCGCCCGGCGTCCCGGCCGCCGGCTCAGACGTGCCGGCCGAGGAAGCCGACCAGGTCGGCGAGCGCCTCCTCGGCCGCGTCGAACAGGTCCGGCTGACGCCAGAAGCCGTGGATCATGCCCGCGAACTCGGTGACCTCCACCGTCACCCCGGCGGCACCGATGCGGCGGGCCAGCTCGTGGTCCTCGTCGGCGAGCACGTCGTGCTCGGCGACCTGCACCAGCGTCGCTGGCAGGGTCCCCAGTGCGGGCGAGCCGAACGGTGCCAGGTCGTGGTCGCCGAGGTCGCGCTCGTCCCGGATGTACTGGCGCAGGTACCACTCCCCCTGGGCCCGGGTCAGGCCCCCGTCGGTGCGGGCGTACGACGGCATCGACGCGGTGGCGTCCACGAACGGGTAGACCAGCACGGTGGCGGCCAGCACGTTCGGGTTGCGCAGGGCGGCCACCAGCGCGAGGTTGCCGCCGGCGCTGTCGCCCAGCGCCACGATCCGGCCCACGTCGAGCCCGAGCCCCGAGGCGTGCACGAGCAGCCAGGCGAGGGCGGTGTCGACGTCGTCGGGCGCCGCCGGGAAGCGGTGCTCGGGCGGGCGACGGTAGTCGACGGACAGCACCGCCGAGCCGGTCCGGTTCGCCAGCCGCCGGGCCTGCCCGTCGTGGGTGTCGAGGTCCCCGAACACGAAGCCGCCGCCGTGCAGGAACACCAGCGTGCGCAACGGCGCGGCGAGCAGACCGGTGCCGGTCCCGGCCGGCCAGTAGAGCCGGCAGGCGACCCCGTCGGCGTCCACGTCGAGGACCCGGCCCACCTCCTCCTTCGGCTCGAGCGCCGCGAGCGCCCGCGCCTCGGCGCGCACCTTCTCGATGTCCGCGGGGCCGAACCCCGGGGCGGTCACGTCGGGCCCCTGTGCCCAGGCGGCCAGGGCCGCCACCGACTGCGGGTGCAGGGTCACGACCCGGCCCCCAGCCGGGCCAGCTCGTCGTCGACGACCGAGGCGTCGAGCTTGGTGAACACCGGCACCGGCTTCGCGACCGGGGCGCCGACGCGCACCGGCGCTCGACGCCAGGGCGGGGTGCCCGAGTAGTCACCGGTGATGATCGGGTACGGCGCCCCGCCGTCCAGGTCCTCGACCTGCCGGATCTCCGGCATCGGGGCGACGGCCCCCGTCCCGCCGAGCACCGCGTCCACCGCGTTCGCGCTGTGCGGGAGGAACGGGGACAGCATCAGGTTGCAGTCGGCGACCGCCTGCACGGTCACGTGCAGCACCGTGCCCAGCCGCTCGCGCTCGTCGTCGCCCTTGAGCTTCCAGGGGGCCTGGTCGGAGACGTACTTGTTCACCTCGGCCACGGTCCGCATGACCTCGGCCAACGCGGCCTTCTGCCGGTGCCGCTCGATCAGCTCGCCGACGCTGTCGAAGGCCGCCAGCACCGTGTCCAGCAGCGCCTGGTCCTCGCGCCGCAGGTCGGCGGCGGCGGGTATCTCACCGAAGCTCTTGGCGACCATCGTGGCGGTGCGGTTGACCAGGTTGCCCCAGCCGGCGACGAGCTCGTCGTTGGTGCGCCGGACGAACTCCGCCCAGGTGAAGTTGCTGTCCTGGCTCTCCGGTCCGGCGGCGGAGATGAAGTATCGCAGCGCGTCCGGCTGGTAGCGCTCGAGGACGTCGTGGACGTAGATGACGACGCCGCGCGAGGACGAGAACTGCCGGCCCTCCATGGTGAGGTACTCCGAGGAGACCACCTCGGTCGGCAGGTTCAGCGCGCCGTACTCGCCGGGCGCACCGCCCCGGTCGCCGCGCCCGTCGTACGCCAGCAGCTCGGCCGGCCAGATCTGGGAGTGGAAGGTGATGTTGTCCTTGCCCATGAAGTAGTACGACAGGGCTTCCGGGTCGTTCCACCAGTCCCGCCAGCGGTCCGGGTCCCCGAGGCGGCGGGCCCACTCGATGGAGGCGGACAGGTAGCCGATGACCGCGTCGAACCATACGTACAGCCGCTTTGCGGGGTTGTCGCGCCAGCCGTCCAGTGGCACCGGGATGCCCCAGTCGATGTCGCGGGTCATCGCCCGCGGGCGGATGTCGGAGAGGATGTTCTGGCTGAACTTGATGACGTTGGGACGCCAGGTGCCGGACGCCTCGCGCTCGTCGAGCCAGGACTTCAGCGCGTCCGCGAGTGCCGGCAGGTCCAGGAAGAAGTGCTGGGTCTCCACGAAGTCCGGCACCTCGCCGTTGATCCTGCTGTGCGGGTCGACCAGCTCCGTGGCGTCGAGCTGGTTGCCGCAGTTGTCGCACTGGTCGCCGCGCGCCTCCGCGTAGCCGCAGATCGGGCAGGTCCCCTCGATGTAGCGGTCCGGCAGGGTGCGCCCCGTCGACGGGGAGATGGCGCCCTTCGTGGTGCGCTCCACCATGTACCCGTTGCGGTGCACGGTGCGGAACATCTCCTGGACCACCGCGTGGTGGTGCCGGGTGGTGGTGCGCGTGAACAGGTCGTAGGCGAGCCCGAGGTCGTGCAGGTCCTGGACGATCAGCGCGTTGTTGCGGTCGGCCAGCTCCTGCGGGCTGACTCCCTGCTTGTCGGCCGCGACCAGGATCGGCGTGCCGTGCTCGTCGGTGCCTGACACCATCAGCACGTCGTGCCCGGCCATCCGCATGTACCGGCTGAACACGTCGGAGGGCACGCCGAAACCGGCGACGTGGCCGATGTGACGTGGGCCGTTGGCGTACGGCCAGGCGACGGCGGACAGCACTTTGCTCATGGGGGTGAGCCTAGTGACCCGTCCCGCGCCCTCAGCCCCAGCCCTCGAGCAGAGCGGAGACCCGCTGCTCGAGCTCCCCGAAGCAGCGCCGGTCCTCGGCGGTGTCCTCGTGCGGTCCCGCGAACCTGCGGGCATGGTCGACGAGACGGGACAGGTGCGCCTCGAGGGCGAACAGCTCGACGGCGTCCGGCGAGAGCGGCTCGGGCGGACCGCCGGCCTCGACGTAGGCGTACCAGGGGTCGGTGCCCTCGGCGCCGCCGAGCACCTCCCCCAGGTCGCGCTCGCGGGGGGCGAGCGCTGTCGTCGACCAGCGCACCAGCCGGGCGCCGTCCGGGGTGCGCAGCACGTGGTCCGTGTGCGCCTGGCCGTGGGTGACCACCCAGCGGCTCAGGCCCCCGTGGACGGCGGCCCCCAGCAGCATCCGCCTGCGGACGCAGCGCGCGAGGGTGGCCCGGGCCTCGTGCACCAGCCGCCGCGCGGGCCCGGCCCAGGGGCCGCCCGCCCAGGCCGTCGCAGCCAGCAGCCCGTCCAGCTCCTCGCCGTGGGCGCCGGGCGGGCCCGGACCCCACACGGGCAGCGCGTCGGGGCGAGGCTGCCGGTGCAGCTCGCCCATCATCGAGGCCACCACGCACCGCTCGTCGTCGTCGCGGAAGCGACCTGCCCCGTGGGGAACGCCCTCCAGGTACGGCGCGAGGGTGAGCAGCAGCCCGGGCCCCAGGTCCACCCCGAGCCGGCCGTCCCGGGTGCGCACCGGGGCGACGACGAAGCTCAGCCGTCGGGCCACGCGCGCGGCCGACTCCAGGGCGGCCAGACGGGTCCGGCGCTGCCGCTCGTCCGGGACCACCTCGAGGCTCGCGAACCATGCCAGGGCGTGGTCGGCGCCGTGCAGGCCCCAGTGCCGACGGCCCGTCCCGACGTCCGCGTGCTCGCCGCCGGTGACCTCCAGGCCCCACTCGCGACGGACCACCTCCGCGACGTTCGCGACGGGAATCTCGGAGAGCTCGACGACCACCCCCGCACTCTAGGGAGCGCGAAGGCCGGCGGCCCCCCGATCAGGAGAAGTCGGGATCCTCGTCGCGGGTCCGCTTGAGCTCGAAGAAGCCCGGCGTCCCGGCGACGAGCAGCACGCCGTCCCAGAGCCGGCCCGCGTCCTCGCCCCGGGGCGCGGGGGTGACCACCGGACCGAAGAAGGCTATGCCCTCGACGCTGATCACCGGGGTGCCGACCTCCATGCCGACCTGGTCCATCCCGGCATGGTGGGACTTCTTGAGGTCCTCGTCGTACTCGGTGGAGTCGGCGGCGTCGGCGAGCGAGCCGGGCAGCCCCAGCTCGGCGAGCGCCTCCAGGATCAGGGCCCGGTCCGGCTCACGGCCCTCGAGGTGGATCCGGTTGCCGAGGGCGGTGTACAGCGGCAGCAGCACGCCGTCCCCCTCGGCCTGGGCGGCCGCGATCGCCACCCGCACCGGGCCCCAGGCCTTCCCCAGCATCGCCCGGTAGTCGTCGGGGATGTCCTTCTCGGAGTTCAGGTAGGCCAGGCTCATCACGTGGAAGGACGGTGCGATCGGCCGGACCTTCGCCACCTCGAGCAGCCAGCGCGACGACATCCACGCCCACGGGCAGAGCGGGTCGAACCAGAAGTCGACCGGCGTGCGGTCCTGGTCGGGGGCAGGGGGCGACTGCGGCATGACGTGGCTCCTCGGGGCGACGGGTGGGTGCGAAACGGCGCGAACCATCTGCTTGGGTGCAGCGCCCGGCCCCGTGGGGGTATTCCCGCTACCGGGTGGGAGACTCCTGGCATGCCTGGAACAAACCTCACCCGGGACGAGGCGCGCACCCGCGCCGACCTCCTCGACGTCGACTCCTACACCGTCGAGCTCGACCTCGACCCGTCACGTGCCGCGACCTTCGGCTCCACGACCGTGATCCGGTTCCGCAGCAGCCAGTCCGGCGCCTCCACCTTCGCCGACCTCGTCGGAGCCACGATCCGTGAGCTGAGCCTCAACGGCCGCGACCTGGACCCCGCCGAGGTGTACGCCGAGGGGCGGATCCGCCTCGACGACCTGGCCGACGACAACGAGCTCCGGGTGGTGGCCGACTGCCGCTACAGCCACACCGGCGAGGGCCTGCACCGCTTCGTGGACCCCGCGGACGGCCGGGTCTACCTCTACACGCAGATGGAGGTGCCCGATGCCCGGCGCGTGTTCACCACCTTCGAGCAGCCGGACCTGAAGTCGGTGTTCGACTTCACGGTGCACGCCCCGGAGCAGTGGAAGGTGGTGTCCAACGCGGCGACCCCCTCGCCCGAGCCGCGCGGGGACGGCCTGGCCACGTGGCGCTTCCCGGTCACCGAGACCATGTCGACCTACGTGACCGCGATCGTCGCCGGTGAGTACCACGAGGTGCTCGACACCTACGTCGGGAAGCACGGGGAGATCCCCCTCGGGCACTACTGCCGTCAGTCGATGGTCCCGCACTTCGACACCGCCGACCTGGTGGAGGTGACCCGGCAGGGCTTCGACTTCTTCGAGGACGCCTTCGACTTCCCCTACCCGTTCGGCAAGTACGACCAGGTCTACGTCCCGGAGTTCAACAACGGGGCGATGGAGAACGTCGGCTGCGTCACGCTCCGCGACGACTTCCTTCCCCGCAGCCGGCAGGCCACGTGGTTCTACGAGCAGCGCGCCAACACGATCCTGCACGAGATGGCGCACATGTGGTTCGGCGACCTCGTCACCATGCGGTGGTGGGACGACCTGTGGCTCAACGAGTCCTTCGCGGAGTGGGCCTCCCACCACGCGGCGGTCCGCGCGACGTCGTACAGCGAGATGTGGACCGGCTTCACGAACGCTCGCAAGAACTGGGCCTACCGTCAGGACCAGCTGGGCACCACGCACCCGATCGCGGCAGACAACTTCGACCTGGCCGTCGTCGAGGGCAGCTTCGACGGCATCACCTACGCCAAGGGCGCCTCCGCCCTCAAGCAGCTGGTCGCCTGGGTCGGCGAGGGCGAGTTCATGGCCGGCCTGCGCACCTACTTCAAGCGGCACGCGTTCGGGAACTCCCAGTTCACCGACCTCCTCGCCGCGCTCGAGGAGACCTCCGGCCGGGACCTGCACTCGTGGGCTGCGGAGTGGCTCCAGACCTCGGGGGTGAACACGCTCACCCCCGACTTCGAGGTGGACGACGAGGGCTGCTACTCCTCCTTCCGGGTGCTGCAGTCCGCCGAGCCCCATCTGCCGACGCTGCGTCGGCACCGGATCGGAGTCGGCCTCTACGACCGCGACGGCGCCGACCGCCTGGTCCGGCGCACCTCGGTCGAGACCGACGTCAACGGGGCCGTCACCGAGGTGGCCAAGCTCGTCGGCGTCCGTCAGCCGGACCTGCTGCTGCTCAACGACGGCGACCTGTCCTACGCCAAGATCCGGTTCGACGAGCGCTCGCTCGCGACCGTCCGCGGCTCGTTGCACACCCTCGACGACTCGCTGGCCCGGGCGCTGTGCTGGGGCGCGCTGTGGGACATGGCCCGCGAGGCAGAGGTCAGCGCCGGCGACTTCGTGGGGATCGTGCTCCGCGGCCTCTCCGCGGAGACCGACGAGACCGCCGCCAAGCAGCTGCCGTTCTACGTGCAGGTGAGCATCGAGCAGTTCGCCGCCCCGGCCAAGCGCGCCGCCCTGCGGGAGGCGTGGGAGACCGGGCTGCGCGGGCTGGTCGAGGCCGCCGAGCCGGGCAGCGACCACCAGCTGACCTTCGTCAAGGCGTTCGCCGGGTCCAGCGGCAAGCGGATCCCCCCGACGCCGTACGGCGGCGCCGCCCGCAGCGCGGCCGGGCTGGACTTCCTCGAGGGCCTGCTCGACGGGTCGACCACCCCCGCGGGCCTGACCGTCGGCAACGACATCCGGTGGGCCGCCCTCACGGCGCTCGCGGCGCACGGGCGCGTGGACGAGGCCCGGCTGCGTGAGGAGCGGGACCGCGACAACACCATCTCCGGCTGGGAGCGGGCCGCGGCGGCCCGGACGGTGCTGCCCACCGCTGCGGCCAAGGAGCAGGCCTGGCAGGACGCGGTGGTCGGCGACGACCTCTCCAACGAGACGCAGCGCAGCATCTGCTTCGTCTTCGACGCCTCCGGCCAGGAGGACGTGCTGCGGCCGTTCCTGGACAGGTACCTCGCGGTGGCCGAGACCATCTGGGAGGACAAGGGCACCCAGATCGCGGCGACCGTGCTCGAGTACATGTTCCCCCGGGTGCTCACCAGTCCCGAGACCGTCGAGGTCGTCGAGGCCTGGCTGGCGTCGTCGCCCGCCAACCCGGCCGCGAAGCGGTACGTCGGCGAGGTGCGTGACGACATGGTCCGGGCGCTGGCCGCGCAGGCCGCCGACGCCTGAGGCTGCCTACTCGCCGTGCCGCTGCAGCGGGCGGCGGGCGTGTTCGGCGAGCTGCTGCACGCCGCGGGTGATGCCGCCGACCAGGTCACCCCCGGCGAACGCGGTCTGCATGGTCAGCACCGCGAGCCGCACCTCGCCGTCGTCCAGGACCCGGTGGGCCTCCGAGCCGGTGACCACCTCCAGCAGCTTCGCAGCCGGGTCGACGAGCACCAGCACGGAGCGGGCCGGCGCCACGAGAGCTGCGTGCAGCTGCTCGGCGAACGGTCGCGTCGGACCGTCGCACCGGCCGACGTACACCGAGAACTCGATGCGGCACAGCGTCTCCGCGAGGCGGATGGCCTTGTCGATCTGCTGGCGCTGGGCGGGACTGAACGCGTCACCACCTGCCACTAGAACCCCCCTGGGGGGTGCGCGAGGGATCGGTGGTGGTGGTGGCGGCCTCGACGCCCTCACGGGGGCCGCCGAACCACTCGGGGTCGCGGCTCCAGGTCTGGCCGGGCTGGTGCCGGTCTCCCCTGACCAACGACGGCAGGTAGACCAGCAGGGTGATCAGCGCGAACAGGCCGACCGGGATCAGGACCAGCAGCCAGAGCACGTGCAGCCCGGAGATGCTCGGCGGCGACTCCCAGGTGGTGGGCGCCTCGGCGAAGGCGGCACCGCCGGCGACCGTCACGATCAGGGCAGGCGTCACGGCGAGCGCTCGTGCGGCCCGCCGCAGGGCAGGGGTCGGGGCGTGGTGGGTCACGTCACCAGGGTAGCGAACCCGGTTTGGCTGCACCGACCTCGTCTCGTAACGTCGCGGTCATGCTCTCCCCCCTCTCCGCCCTGCACGCCTCGCCCCCCTGGGCGGTGGTCGACCAGTGGTCGGGGGTGATGCGCGGCTGGCTCGGGGACGACTGGCGCACCGAGGCGGTCAGCTGGCTGGTCACCAAGCCGCTGTCCATCCTGGTGCTGGTCGTCCTCGCGGTGGCGCTGCGGTGGTTCCTGCACCGCGTGATCGCCCGGCTCGTCCAGCGGGCCTCGGACGGGCTGCCCTCGCCGATGCTGCGCCGCACCCGTCGGCGCGCCCTCGAGCAGCCGCCGAGCCTGGTCGCGGGCCGCCGCGTGCAGCGGGCCGAGACGATGGGGTCGCTGCTGAAGAGCATCACCTCCATCACCGTGTTCACCGTGTTCGGGATCACCGCGATCGCCGAGCTCGGCTACCCGATCGGCCCGCTCATCGCGAGTGCGGGCGTGGTCGGGGTCGCGCTGGGCTTCGGCGCCCAGAGCCTGGTCAAGGACTTCCTGTCCGGGATCTTCATGATCTTCGAGGACCAGTACGGCGTCGGTGACGTCGTCGACCTCGGCGAGGCCGGCGGCACCGTGGAGGCGGTGGGCCTGCGGGTCACCCGGATCCGCGACGTGCAGGGCACCGTGTGGTACGTCCGGAACGGCGAGATCATCCGGGTGGGGAACCAGAGCCAGAACTGGGCCCGCACCGTGCTCGACATCCCGGTCGCCCTGGACCAGGACCTCGGACGCGTGCAGCGGGTGCTGCGCGAGGTGGCGCACGACCTGTGGGACGACGAGGAGTACAAGCACCTGGTCATCGAGGAGCCGGAGGTCTGGGGCGTCCAGGACCTGACCCCCAACTGGGTCACCGTGCGGGTCGTGCTGAAGACCGCACCCCTGGAGCAGTGGGCCGTGGCCCGCGAGATGCGCCAGCGGATCAAGCTCCGCTTCGACCACGAGGGCCTGGAGTTCGCGCGACCCACCGGGATCGCGTGGGGCCAGCCCGCCTGAGCGGACCGGCCCGACGCGACGTCCGGTGGCTCAGGCCAGCGAGGCGTCCAGCGTGATCGTGGTGCCGGTCAGCGCCTGGGAGACCGGGCAGTTCTGCTTGGCGTCCTCGGCGGCGGCTGCGAAGTCCTCCGCGCTGATCCCCTCGACGCTGCCGACCACGGTCAGGTGGATCCCGGTGATGCCCTTGCCGGGCTGGAAGGTCACCTCGGCGGTGGTGTCGAGCGCCTGCGGAGGCGTGCCGGCGCCGGCGAGCCCGTTGGAGAGCGCCATCGAGTAGCAGGAGGAGTGCGCTGCGGCGATCAGCTCCTCGGGGCTGGTCTTGCCGTTCGCCTGCTCGGCGCGCGAGGGCCACGAGACGTCGTACGTGCCGATACCCGAGGACTCGAGGGTGACCTGTCCGGCCCCCTCCATGAGCGAGCCTTCCCAGTGGGTCTTCGAGGTGCGAGTGGTGGCCATGGGCCTCTCCTTGGTGGTGACGGGACGGTACGACACCCCCGGGTGGTCCCCGGGGGCGTGTCACCGAGCCTTGCCGGATCGGTGACAATAGACAAGTGACGACGTCGCCGGATGGACAGCAGGAGCAGACCTTCTACGACGCGATCGGCGGATATCCCACGATCGCGGCGATCGTCGACCGCTTCTACCAGGGCGTCGCCGTCGACGAGGTGCTCCGCCCGCTGTACCCCGAGTCCGACCTCGCCCCGGCCCAGGAGCGGTTCACGCTGTTCCTGGTGCAGTACTGGGGCGGGCCCACGACGTACTCCGAGCGTCGCGGGCATCCCCGGCTGCGGATGCGGCACGCCCCGTTCGCGGTCTCGCCGCGCGCCAAGGACCACTGGTTGCGGCACTTCCGGGACGCGCTGGACGAGGCCGCCCTGCCGGCCGCGCTCGACGCCCAGTTCTGGGACTACGTCACGCACGCCGCGCAGTTCATGGTGAACACCTTCGAGGAGCCTACGCAGGCCTAGGCCTCGAGCACCGCCTCGAGCCGGGCCCGCTCCTGGTCACCGAGCGGCCGGGACCCCTGGGTGTCCAGGTCGAAGGCGACCAGCCTCACCTCGGCTCGGGAGTACACGGCGCTGTCGGGATCCGCCCCGTCCACGATCCGGCAGGACAGGTCGTAGGAGGAGGTGCCGATCCGGGTCACCCAGGTCTCCACCAGGTAGGGCTCGGGACGGAACAGGATCGGGCGTCGGTAGTCGACGTCGATCCGGGCCACCACCTGCCGCATCGACGAGCCCGGGTCGAGAGCGTCGTCGGCCAGCGAGCGGATGAACGCGATCCGGGCCTCCTGGTAGTACTCGAAGTACTTGACGTTGTTCACGTGCCCGTACACGTCCACGTCGGAGAACCGGACGTGGCAGGCGTACGCGTGCCGGCTCATCGCGCCACCTGCTCGTCCGGCTCCCAGAACCGCTCCAGGACCGCGCGCTCCTCATCCTTGATCCGGCGCGGCCGCTCCTCCTTGAACAGGTACGGCGTGAGCACCGTCCGGGCCCGGGCGTAGACGTGCCGCCGGCCGTCCGGCGCCTCGTCGAGGATCTCGTAGGCCATGGTGAACGACGCGCCGCGGATCCGGGTCACCCACGACTCGATCCGGACCGGCTCGAAGCGGAACACCAGCGGCGCGACGAACTCGACCTCGTGCCGGACCACGACGGTGCCCTCCGCGAGCTGCTCGCCGCCGCTGGCCGGGGCGTGCACGCGCAGCATGTCCACGCGCGACTCCTGCAGGTAGTCGACGTAGGTGACGTTGTTCACGTGACCGAGCGAGTCCATGTCGGCCCAGCGCAGTGGACAGAGGAAGATGTGTCGAGCCACACACTCATCCTGTCAGGTCCGGGTCCTAGGCTGTCGGCACGTCCGGCTACGCGCCGGTAACCGATCAGACCAGGAGTTGCTCCCATGCCCGAGGCAGTGATCGTTTCCGCGGCCCGCTCCCCCATCGGCCGGGCCTTCAAGGGGTCGCTCAAAGACCTGCGGCCCGACGACCTGACCGCGACGATCGTCCGCGCGGCTCTGGACAAGATCCCCGAGCTGGACCCGACCGACATCGACGACCTGCACCTGGGCTGCGGGCTGCCCGGTGGGGAGAGCGGCTTCAACATGGGCCGCATCGTCTCGGTGCTGCTCGGCTACGACCACCTGCCCGGCACGACCGTGAACCGCTACTGCTCCTCGTCGGTGCAGACCACCCGGATGGCCTTCCACGCGATCAAGGCCGGCGAGGGGGACGTGTTCATCTCCGCCGGGGTGGAGACCGTCTCGCGGTTCGCCAAGGGCAGCTCCGACAGCCTCCCAGACACGATGAACCCGGTCTTCGCCGACGCGCGGCACCGCACCGAGGAGCTGGCGCAGGGCGGCACCGACTGGCAGGACCCGCGCGAGCAGGGCGCCGTCCCGGACGCCTACATCGCGATGGGCCAGACCGCGGAGAACGTCGCCCGGCTGCGCGGGCTGTCCCGCCAGGAGCTCGACGAGTTCGGGGTCCGCAGCCAGAACCTCGCCGAGCAGGCGATCGACAGTGGCTTCTGGGCCCGCGAGATCACCCCCGTGACGACGCCGGACGGCACCGTGGTCAGCAGCGACGACGGCCCCCGGGCGGGGGTGACCCTCGAGGCGGTCAGCGACCTCAAGCCGGTGTTCCGCCCCGACGGGGTGGTCACCGCCGGCAACTGCTGCCCCCTCAACGACGGGGCCGCCGCGGTGGTGGTGATGTCGGACACCAAGGCCAGGGAGCTCGGGCTGACCCCGCTCGCCCGGATCGTCTCGACCGGCGTCACCGGGCTCTCCCCGGAGATCATGGGCCTGGGTCCGGTCGGCGCGACCCGGCAGGCGCTGGCCCGGGCGAACATGAGCATCGGTGACATCGACCTCGTCGAGATCAACGAGGCGTTCGCGGCGCAGGTGGTGCCGTCGTACCAGGACCTGGGCATCGACCTCGACCGGCTGAACGTCAACGGCGGCGCGATCGCCGTGGGCCACCCGTTCGGGATGACCGGCGCCCGGCTGCAGAACACCATGATCAACTCGCTGCAGACCCACGACAAGCAGACCGGCCTGATCACCATGTGCGTCGGCGGCGGCCAGGGCATGGCGCTGGTGCTGGAGCGGATGAGCTGACCCGCCCGCGACGCAGGCTCCGGCCGTCCGGGCCGGGGCCTGCCTGTGCGCGGCTCCGGACACCCGGGCCGGGGACCTGCATGCACGCTGCGTCAGGCGGTGGCGTCCTCGACCAGGACGGCCTCGACGTTGATGGTGATGTCGATCCGGTCGCCGATCATCAGCCGGCCGCCGTCCAGCGGCACGTTGAAGTCGATGCCGAACTCCTTGCGGGAGATCTGGGTGGTGCCCTCGAACCCGACGCGGGTGCCACCCCAGGGGTCGCTCTCGCTGCCGAGCACCTCGACGTCGAGGACCACGGAGCTGGTGACGCCCTTGATGGTGAGGTCCCCGGTCACCAGCAGCCCGTTCCCCCCGGGCTCGACCCCGGTCGCCGTGAAGGTCATCGGCCCGTTGTTCTCGACGTCGAAGAAGTCCCCGGACCGCAGGTGCTTGTCGCGGTTCTCGTCGTGGGTGTTGATCGAGTGCAGGTCGATGGTGGCGTGCGCGGCGGGGGCCGCACCGGTGACGATCTGACCCTCGAAGCGCTCGAAGCGGCCGCGGACCTTGCTCATCAGGTGCCGGGCGGTGAAGCCCATCTCCGAGTGGCTGGCGTCGATGGTCCAGGTGCCCGCCGGGACGCTGGTGCTCTGCAGGGCGTCGATGCTCATGATGGTCCTCCGGGACGATTGGTTGTTGGTTCAACTTTCATGACCGTAGCAGGAAGTCGTTCGATCTTCAACTATCCGTTCGGTAACCTTCTCCCATGACAGACACCCAGGACACGGCGTGGCTCGACACGCAGCAACAGCGCTCCTGGCGCGCCTACCTGGTGGGGACCACCCTGCTGATGGACCGGCTGGACCGCGACCTGCGCGAGCAGCACCTGATCTCGCTTCCCGAGTACGAGATCCTGGTCCGGCTCTCCGAGGCCGAGGACCACCGCATGCGGATGGCGATGCTGGCCGACTCGGTCAGCCACTCCCGGTCCCGGGTCACGCACACCGTCTCCCGGATGGAGGCCGCCGGCCTGGTCTCCCGCGACGCCTGCGTCTCCGACGGCCGCGGCGTGGAGGCCGTGCTCACCCCCCTCGGCAGCCAGCGGCTGCTGGAGGCGGCCCCGACGCACGTGGCGGGGGTCCGGCGGATGCTCGTCGACCTGGTCGACGAGGACGACTTCGAGGTGGTGGGCCGGGTCTTCGACGCGGTCACCGACGCCCTGATCGAGGGCCACGCGGCCATGGACATCCGCTGACCGCACGCACCCGCGGCGGGCCGGCGGACCAGCCCCGCGGGCCGGGGGACGAACCCCGCGGGCCCATCCCGGATCCGCGCCCGGCGCTGACCGAGGAGCGGCGCCGAGCCGAGTCCCGGCTGGCTGCGCTCACCGGCGACCACGCCGACGTCGTCGCGGCCTCGCGGGACTCCAACGCCGACGACGAGCACGACCCGGAGGGGGCCACCATCGCCTTCGAGCGCTCGCAGCTGGCCACCCTGGTGCGACAGGCCCGCGCCCAGCTCGACGAGGTGGACGCGGCTCTGGCGCGCTACGCGGACGGGACGTACGGGCGCTGCGAGCGCTGTGGCCGACCGGTGCCCGCGGCCCGGCTGGCGGCCCGGCCGGTCGCCCGCACCTGCGTCGCCTGCTGAGCCGACCCGCTCAGTCGCGGGTCAGCCGGCGGTGCGTGACGCGGTGCGGTCGGGCGGCCTCGACGCCGAGGCGCTCGATCTTGTTCGCCTCGTACGCCGCGAAGTTCCCCTCGAACCAGAACCACTTGCCCTCGTCCTCGCTGTCGCCCTCCCAGGCCAGGATGTGGGTGGCCGTCCGGTCCAGGAACCACCGGTCGTGGGAGGTGATGACCGCGCAGCCCGGGAACTCCAGGAGCGCGTCCTCCAGGGACTGCAGGGTCTCCACGTCCAGGTCGTTGGTGGGCTCGTCGAGCAGCAGCATGTTGCCACCCATCTTCAGCGTGAGCGCCAGGTTGAGGCGGTTGCGCTCACCCCCCGACAGCACGCCGGCCTTCTTCTGCTGGTCCGGGCCCTTGAACCCGAACGACGCGATGTAGGCCCGGCTGGGCATCTCGAAGTTGGCGACCTTGATGAAGTCCAGCTCGTCGGACACCACCTGCCACACGTTCTGCTGCGGGTCGATGCCGCCACGGCTCTGGTCGACGTAGGAGATCTTGACCGTCTGACCGACCTTGAGCTCGCCCGAGTCCGGCTTCTCCTCGCCCATGATCATCCGGAACAGGGTGGTCTTCCCGACCCCGTTGGGGCCGATCACCCCGACGATGCCGGCGCGGGGCAGCTTGAAGTCGAGGTCGTGCATCAGCACCCGGTCGTCGAAGCCCTTCGTCAGGTCCTCGGCCTCGAGCACCACGTCGCCCAGCCGCGGGCCCGCCGGGATGTTGATCTCCGACAGGTCGATCTTGCGGTTGCGGTCCGCCTCGGCGGCCATCTCCTCGTAGCGGGCGAGGCGGGACTTGCTCTTCGCCTGGCGCGCCTTCGGGTTCGAGCGCACCCAGGCCAGCTCGCGCTCGAGCATCTTGGCCCGCTTGGCGTCCTTGGCGCCCTCGACCTTGAGCCGCTGCTGCTTGGTCTCGAGGTAGGTCGAGTAGTTGCCTTCGTAGGGGTGCGCCTTGCCCCGGTCCAGCTCGAGGATCCAGCTCGCCACGTTGTCCAGGAAGTAGCGGTCGTGGGTGACCGCCAGGACCGCGCCCGGGTAGCCGGCCAGGTGCCCCTCCAGCCACTGCACCGACTCCGCGTCCAGGTGGTTGGTGGGCTCATCGAGCAGCAGCAGCGCCGGCTGCTGGAGCAGCAGCTTGCAGAGCGCGACTCGTCGGCGCTCGCCACCGGACAGGTTGTCGACGAGGGCGTCCGGCGGCGGGCAGCGCAGCGCGTCCATGGCCTGGTCGAGACGGCTGTCGAGGTCCCAGGCGTTCGCGTGGTCGAGGTCGGTCTGCAGGTCGCCCATCTCGGCCAGCAGCGTGTCGTAGTCCGCGTCCGGCTCCGCGAGCTCCTCGGAGATCCTGTTGTAACGGTCGAGCTTGCCCTTGATCTCGCCGACCGCCTCCTCCACGTTCTCCAGCACGGTCCGCCCCTCGGTGAGCGGCGGCTCCTGCTGGAGCATCCCGACCGTGGCGCCGTTGTCGAGGGTCGCGTCACCGTTGGAGGCGTGGTCCAGCCCCGCCATGATCTTCAGCAGGCTCGACTTGCCGGTGCCGTTGGGTCCGACGACACCGATCTTGGCGCCGTGCAGGAACGAGAGGGTGACGTTGTCGAGGACGACCTTGTCACCGTGGGCCTTGCGCACGTTGCGCAGCGTGAACACATACTCAGCCATGGCGCGAGCCTACGGCGAGCGCGCCGCCGCCCGAAATCGGCGGGCGGGCCGTCCTCGGTCCCGGCCCGCCCGTGCACCTGCGACCGGCCCGGTCAGGCCACCCGGCTGCCGGCGTCGCGCCGCTCCCCGAAGCTGTCCAGCTGGGGCAGGTTCCCGACGGGGTCGTGGATCAGCTCCTTGACCGCGCTGTCGGTCCCCTCCTCGGACTCGACGCGCTCCGGGCGGGCGGCCTTGACGAAGACGGCCGTGCCGCGGGTCAGGTCGTGGCCCACGTAGGTGGCCTCGACCACGTAGGTCACCGAGCTCTGCCCGTCCTCCCGCTCCCAGACGTCGGTGCGGAGCCGACCGTGCACCACGACCGGCTCGCCCTTGCGGACGGAGTCGCGTACGTGGTCGGCCAGCGCCCGCCAGCAGGTCACCGAGAACCAGGAGGTCTGGCCGTCCACCCAGTCGCCGTTGCGCCTGCGGATCCGGGGGTCGACCCCACCCGGAGGTTGGCCACGCTGCCCTGGGGCGTCTCCCGGTGGACGACCTCGTTGCCCACCCACCCCTGGAACGTGACGGCTGCTTCGTTCATCGCGTTGGCTCCTTGCTACGTCGTGTGCCTGATCCGACGAGGCTGCCCCGTGCGCGGGCCCGCCGCGAGCCGGTCGGTCGGCCCTGTGCACGGGCCGACCTCCACCGCGTCGGGGGACGGGATCTGGTCGCAGGCTCAGCGCAGCGCGGCGTCGAGGGCGGCACGGGTGGCGCGGTACGCCTCGACCTCCGCCTCCACCGGTGCGACCACCAGCCGCTCGGCGACCTCGGCGATCGCGGACCGCAGCCTCCGGTCCGCCGCACGGGCCCGCCGCCGGGCGGCCAGCCGGACCACCCCCCGGCACAGCACGGCCAGGGCCACCCCGAGGGCCACCCCGCCGAGGAGCAGCACCGTCGGCAGCGGCAGCCCGCCGGCCCGCGGCGCGGCTGGCGGCGCGAGCTGCAGATAGCCCGCCACCGCCAGGACCAGCAGCCACGATGCTCCGGCGAGAGCGGCCGCGACCAGCACCCACTGCAGGACCCGCACCGCCCGCCACCACAACGGGGTCCGTCCGGTGCCCAGGTCGGTCGAGCCGACCGCCCGATCCAGCGCGTCGTTGAGGTCCGGCAGCCCGGCCACGGAGGCGCGACGCACCGCCCGCTCCCAGGCCGGGGAGAGCTCGGCGCCCACGTCGTCGGAGAGCGCCCGCACCGCGGTGTCGACGCGGGCGCGCTGCACCTTGGTCGGGGCCGGCACCGACGCCCGGGCGGCGGCGGTGATCTCGGCGCCACCCCGGCCGAGGCCGAGGTGCAGGCGCCGCAGCGGGTCCGGCCGGAGCCGGCCCAACCAGGCCGTGACCGGCCAGCCGGTCGCCTGGGCGGCACGCCGGCGCGTGGACGTCTCGACCGCGCGCACGACCGTCGGCACGCCGGCGGCGTCGGCGAAGGCGTCCAGCAGCTCGCGCTGCCTGGCACGGTCGACGTCCCCGGGCCGGGCGTCCCCGTGGGCCCGGTCGAGGCGTCCGGCGATCGCCGAGACGTCGGCGGCGAGCCGGGCGTTGACGGCCTTCTTGGCGCGGACCTGCGCGGCGACCGCCGCCCGGAGGTCCGGGATCCCGTCCCCGTCGCGGGCCGAGGTCGCCAGCACCGGGACGTCACCCAGGCCGTCCTCCGCCAGCAGCCGGCACAGGTCGGCCAGCATCGTGGCACGCCGGTCGGCGGGCACCTCGTCGACGTGGTTCAGCACCACCAGCGTGATGTCCCGGTGTCCCGCGAGCGGGCGCAGGTAGCGCTCGTGGATCGCCGCGTCGGCGTACTTCTGCGGGTCCAGGACCCACACGAGCAGGTCGGCCATCGCCACCAGCCGGTCGACCTCGACGTGGTGCGCCACCTCGGTGGAGTCATGGTCGGGCAGATCGAGCAGCACCAGTCCCTCCAGGGACCGGTCCGGCCGCGCGCCGTCGAGGAGGCTGCTCTGCCGGACCCGGTGCCGCGGGGGCACCTCGAGCCAGTCCAACAGCCCGGCGGCGTCGTCCTCCCCCCACGTGCACGCGGTGGTCCAGGACGTGGTCGGACGGCGTACGCCGGTCCGGGCCAGCTCGACGCCCGCGAGCGCGTTGAACGTCGAGGACTTGCCCGACCCGGTCGCGCCCGCCAGCGCCACCACGGTGTGCTCACCGGAGAGCCGCAGCCGGGCACCGGCCCGCTCCGCGACCGCCGCGGCCTCGTCCACCAGCGCGTCGGGGAGCCGGCCGCGCGCGGTCCGCGCCGCGGCCGCGAGGCCCTCGACGCGGTCCAGCACGTCGGTGTGCCTACCGAGCAGCCGCTTCGCGCCCTCGACCAGCCCGGTGCGCGTCCCGCCGGCGCCGGGGCTCACGGGCGCGCCCGGCCGGTCGTGGGCGACGTCCCGGAGGCGAGCCGCAGGTCCTCGACCCGACGGGCGGCAGCGCGCAGCCGCTCCACGTCCCCGGCCTCGACGCCCTGGCGCTCCAGGATCTCCAGGTAGCGGTGCCGCTCGGTGTCCATCAGCTCGAGGACGCGCTCGCGCAGGTCGCGACGGGCCTGCTCGGCGAGCCGGCGGACCGCCTGGTCGCCGAACACGGCCTCCAGCAGCTTCTGGCCCAGGAGCGCCCCGCCACCGGCCACGCCGAGCTCGGCGCCGGTGGGGATCGCAGCCGTGGAGGCGAAGACCACCACCATCAGCGCGACCGACAGCCCGTTGACCCCGAACGCGAGGAAGCGCGCGGTCGACCTGCGGTCGGCGCCCTCGGAGGCGACCAGCGCGAGCACCCCCTCCTGCCAGTCCCGGACTGCGCGCTCGGCCCGGGCCCGGAGGTCCCGCGAGGCGCGGCCGAGGTCCCGGCCGCCCTCGTCGAGGAGCCGCTGGCCCGCCGTCACCGACTGCCAGGAGGCCTCGGCCCGCTCGGCGGCGCCCTCCGCGTGGTCCAGGATCAGCGTCTCCAGCCCCGACTCGACCGCGACCGCGACCCGCTCGACGGTCTGCGGCTTGCCGCGCACCCAGCCGAGCAGCTGGTCGCGCAGCCGCCCGACCCTGGTCTCCAGCGAGCGGAGCAGCTCCCCGGTGCCCACGAACTCCTGCCAGCGGGCGAGCACCTCGCCGCGCAGCAGGGTGCCGTCGGCGGACGCCTCGTCGACGCGCGCCACCGCGTCGTCGTAGGCGCGGTCGACCTCGGCGCGGAGCCGCTCGAGGGTCGCCACCTGCGCGCCGGCGGCGTCCGCGACCTCATGGGTACGCCGGACGAGGGACCGCACCGCGCCGTCGAGGGTCTTGCGCACCACGGCCGAGCGCGCGCCGGCGTCCGCGGCGAGCAGCTCCAGCCAGGCCCGGATCTCGGCGACGCTGGCCGGCGGCAGCAACCCGTCCGCGTCGACCCCACCCTCGAGGACCGCGAACAGCGGCGAGTCGCGCAGCCCGCGACCGGTGAGCATCCGCGCCAGGTGGCCGCTCACCTCGTGCACCGCCTCGGGGGCGGTGCGGTCCAGCACGATCGCGACCGCGGCGCTCCGCTCGGCGGCCGCCTGCAGGAACTCCCAGGGCACCTGGTCGGCGTAGCGGGCAGCCGACGTCACGAACAGCCACAGGTCGGCGGCGGCCAGCAGCTCGGCGGCCAAGGTGCGGTTGGCGGTCTCGACCGAGTCGATGTCAGGGGCGTCGAGGACCGCGAGCCCCTGGGGCACCTGGGCGTCGGCGACCAGCTGCAGCGCTCCCGGGTCGTGGCTCGCCCGGGTGGTGCGGGCCAGGCCGGGCAGGATGCGCAGGTCGTCGAACCAGCCGGCGTCCGCGGGATGGTGCACCAGCACCGGGGAGCGGGTGGTCGGCCGGAGCACCCCGGGCTCGCTGACCTGCCGGCCCACCAGCGAGTTGACCAAGGTGGACTTGCCGGCACCCGTGGAGCCGCCGACGACGGTCAGCAGCGGCGCGTCGATCTGCAGCAGCCGCGGCACCACGTAGTCCGCGAGCTGGCCGACCATCTCGTGGCGCGCGGCCCGCTGCCGCTCCGCACCCGGGACGTCGAGGGGCAGGGCGGCCGCCGACAGCGCCTCGCGCAGCCGGGTCAGGGCCGCCACGGTCTCGGCCGTGGTCTCGGGGGCCGCGGGCGGGCTCATCGGCCGGCGTCCCGGCTGACCCGCGACGCGGGCTGGGTCGGAGGCACCGGCGGCGGGAAGGCGACGTAGGGACGGAGCGCGTGCAGGCGCTGGACCATGAGGGTCCCCCGCGCCCCCACGTCGGCGGGCGCGGTGCCGCGCAGGTAGCGGTCGTGCAGGAAGCCCAGCTCGACGGCCTGCTGCTGGTACTCGCGCATCACCCGGTCCGCCGGCGGGCCGCCGTACGTCCGGGCGTAGCGGCGGCAGGCCCGCCGGGCCGGCAGCCGGACCAGCCACGGGACCGCCGCGGGGTCGATCAGGCCACGGTGGGCGAGGTCGGTCAGGGACCGGGTCAGCATCCGCCCCTCCCGGCTGCGCGCCCACACCGCGAACCCGGTCAGCAGCAGGAACGCGGGGACCATCGCGAACAGGTAGGTGAGCACGAACGCCTGACCGTCGGACAGGAAGACCGACCCGTTCCAGCTCGCGTGCGCGGTCACCGCGGCGACGTACCCCAGCAGCGGCGCGAGGAACCGCCAGAACCGCGACCGGGACACCACCGCGAGCCCCACTCCGATCCCGATGAAGGAGGTGAACAGCGGGTGCGCGAACGGGCTGAAGACACCGCGGACGACGAACAGCGCGGTGGCCTGCTCCAGGCCGCCCGGCCCTGCGCCGTCCCCGCCCATGTACGCGCTGCCGAGGTAGAGGATGTTCTCGGTGAAGGCGAAGCCGACCCCGACCAGGCCGGCGTAGACGATGCCGTCGAGGACGCCGTCGATGACCCGCCGGCGGAACCACAGCAGCAGCAGGATGAAGAGGCCCTTCGCAGCCTCCTCCGTGACCGGTGCGACCACGGTCCCGGCGTACGACGCAGGGGTGCGCAGCACCGCCTGGCCCAGTAGCTGGAGCACCAGGGCGGCGGCCGTGGCGACCAGCGCGCCCCACCCGAAGGCCATCACCAGCAGCGGCATCGGCTCCGGCTCGTAGCGGTCCAGCCACAGGAACGACGCGATCACCGGACCCACCGGCAGCGCCGCCAGCACGACCCCGATGGCCACCGCGTCCGGGGCGTTGGAGAGCAGCAGGAACCCGCACATCACCCCGGCGCCGAGCAGCATCGCCACCGACACCACCAGCGGGAACAGGACGCTGCCGCGGCGCCGTGGCCGGCGGAGCAGCTCCGCGGGCACCGTCCCGACAACCTGCCCGCGCCCACTCACCCGGCCAGCCTATCGGGGCACGCCCCTGCCACCCGGACGGCGGTCCTGGCAGGTCGTAGAGTGAGCCGGATGAGCGAGCAAGACGCCGTCTCCGGCGAGCCCCAGCTGTCCACGGAGTCCCACGACCAGGCCGTGCCGGAGGCGTACGCCGCCTTCATGCGCACCGGCTGGGGCGAGCGCGAGCTCGACCTGCCCAGGCACCCGGTCACCTCCTGGGCGGCCGCCCGGCGGGAGCGGCTGGCCGAGACCTTCCCCGGCGAGCGCCTGGTCGTCCCGGCCGGCGGCTACAAGGTGCGGGCCAACGACACCGACTACCGGTTCCGCGCCGACACCGCGCACGTGCACCTGACCGGCAACCAGACCAGCGACGCGGTCCTGGTCGTCGAGGGTGGCGAGTCGGTGCTGTACGCCCGACCCCGGTCCTCGCGACAGACCGACGAGTTCTTCCGCGACCGCCGCTACGGCGAGCTGTGGGCGGGCCGTCGCCCGTCCCTGAAGGAGATCTCGGACTCGCTGGGCCTGCAGGTGCGACACCTCGGCGAGCTCGAGGAGCGGCTCGCGTCGCCGGCCAAGACCCGGGTGCTGCGCGGCGTCGACGACCTCGTGGACCGCACCGTCGGCGGGGACGGCGGCCGCGACCACGAGCTCGCCCGGGTGCTGTCCGAGATGCGGCTGGTCAAGGACGACTGGGAGCTCGAGCAGCTGCGCGAGGCCTGCGACATCACCGCTCTCGGCTTCTCCGACAGCGTCCGTGACTGGGACCGGGTGCTCGAGCACGGCGAGCGCTGGATCGAGGGCACGTTCTTCCGCCGGGCCCGCACGATGGGCAACGACCTCGGCTACGACTCCATCGTGGCGGGCGGCTCGCACGCCACCACGCTGCACTGGACCGAGAACAGCGGCCCGGTCTCGCCCGGCGAGCTGCTGCTGCTCGACATGGGCGTGGAGGGCAGCAACCTCTACACCGCCGACGTCACCCGCACGCTGCCGGTCGACGGCACCTTCTCCCCGGTCCAGCGCGACCTGTACTCCCTGGTGCTCGCCGCACAGCAGGCCGGCATCGACGCCGTACGACCGGGCGTGTCCTTCCAGGCGCCGCACGAGGCCGCCATGCACGTGCTGGCACACGGCCTGTCGGACCTCGGGCTGCTGCCCGTGTCCGCGGAGGAGGCTCTCGCCCCGGACAGCAAGGTCTACGCCCGCTGGACGCTGCACTCGACCAGCCACATGCTCGGTCTCGACGTGCACGACTGCGCCGCCGCCGACGACGACGCCTACAAGCACGGCGACCTGGCGCCCGGCATGGTGCTCACGGTCGAGCCGGGTCTGTACTTCCAGGAGGACGACCTGCTCGTGCCCCAGGAGCTGCGCGGCATCGGCATCCGGATCGAGGACGACATCGTGGTCACCGACGAGGGGTCCCGCAACCTGTCGGCGTCGCTGCCGCGCGACCCGGACGCCGTGGAGGCCTGGATGGCGGACCTGCGCGGCTGAGCGCGCGGGCCGCCCTCACACTCCGCGGCGGCGGTCCGCGAGCCCCTCGTCCATCACCGTCCGGGCCGTCCCCACCTCAGGCCGGTCGCTGACCTCGGGGACCCCGACCTCCCAGAACGCCCCGCCCGGGGTCAGGTCCTGCGCACGGACCTTGGTGACGATCACGGTGGTCCGGTCCGCGGCCCGGGCCTGGGCGAGCGCGGACCGCAGCTCGTCGAGGTCGTGCACCTCGTGCGTGAGCGCGCCCATGGCCTGGGCGTGCGCTCGGAAGTCCACCCGGACCTCCGAGCCCGGCCCGCGCGAGTCGCGCAGCATGTTGTTGTAGGACGCGCCGCCCTGGGCTAGCTGCAGCCGTTCGATGACCGCGAAGCCCTCGTTGTCGCACACCACCAGCACGAACTTCCTGCCGGAGAGCACCGAGGAGTACATCTCGGAGTTGAGCATCAGGTACGAGCCGTCACCGACCATCGCATAGACCTGACCCGTGGGGCGACCGAACGCGGCGCCCCAGGCACCGGCGATCTCGTAGCCCATGCAGGAGAAGCCGTACTCGATATCGACGGTCGCGATGCCCTTGCTCGTCCAGTTCACGTTGATCTCACCGGGCAGCCCGCCGGCCGCGGTCAGGACGTAGTCGTCGGCGGTGGCGCTGTCGTGCACCTCCGCGACGACCTGGGCGTAGCTCGGCGGCCAGTGCCCGTCGGCGGCCTGGCGACCGGACAGGAACTCGTCCAGCTCGGCGGCCGCCTGCGCGGCGCGACCTGCCCAACCGCTCGGCACGGTCCACCCCTCCAGCGCGTGGTCGAGCTCGGCGAGCGCCTCGCGGGCGTCCCCGACCACGGGGACGGCCAGGTGCTTGAGCGCGTCGAACCGCGCCGCGTTCACCGTCACGAAGGTGGTGTCCGGCGCGAACGCGGTCCAGGACCCGGTGGTGAAGTCCTCCAGGCGGGTGCCGACGGCCAGCACCAGATCGGCCTCCCGGGCGACCCGGTTGGCGGAGTCGGCCCCGGTGACCCCGATCGGGCCGGCGTAGCACGGATGGTCGGCGAGCAGCGAGGACTTCCCGGCCACCGTCTCCAGGACCGGGATCCCGTGCGACTCGGCGAACCGGGCCAGCTCGGCCTCGGCCCGTGAGTAGTGCACGCCGCCGCCGGCGATGACCACCGGCCGCGCGGACTCGCGGATCCTGCCGGCGGCGCGGTCCAGCTGTCCGAGGTCGGGCCGCGGCCGTGCGATCTCGTGCACCCGGGTCGCGAAGAACCCGTCGGGGAAGTCGTAGGCCTCGGCCGCGACGTCCTGCGGGAGCCCCAGGAAGACCGGGCCGCAGTCGGCGGGGTCCAGCAGCGTGCCGACGACCTGCGGCAGCGAGGAGAGCACCTGGGCCGGGTGGGTGACCCGGTCCCAGTAGCGCACCACGGCACGGAAGGCGTCGTTGACCGAGGAGGACGGCGTGCCGAAGTGCTCGACCTGCTGGATCACGGGGTCCGAGAGCCGGGAGTTGAAGGTGTCGCCCGAGATGAGGAGCACCGGCAGCCGGTTGGCCATGGCCACCCCGGCCGCGGTGACGAAGTTCGTGGCGCCCGGTCCGATGGAGGACGTGCACACGAGCACCTGCTGACGCCGGCGCGCCTTGGCGAAGGCCGCTGCCGCCAGCCCCATCCCCTGCTCGCTCTGGCCGCGCCACACCGGGATCTCCTCGCGGTGCCCCTCCAGGGAGTGCCCCAGGCTGGTCACGTTGCCGTGGCCGAAGATCGCGAGCACGCCCGGGAACAGCGGCACCTCCTCGCCGTCGACGAGGATGCGCTGGGCGATCAGGAAGCGGACGATCGCCTCCGCCGTGGTGATCCGCACCGTGGTCGATCCCATCAGAGCACCCTTCCTTCCTGCGCCAGGTCCTCGACCGGCTGCCAGCCGCGGCTGTCCCACGAGTCGATGAGCGCCTGCTGGACGCTCACCACGTCCACCGCCTCGCGGAAGCTGGGCGAGTACGGCGCACCGGTGGCGAGGCTCTCCAGGAAGCAGTAGTCCTGGATCGCGACCAGGTCCTCGAACCCGATGGCGTTCGCCTGGCCCGGCACGAAGGCGCCGTGGAACGGGAACCGGTCGCCACCGAGCACCGTCGTGTAGCCGGTGTTCTCGTCGGAGCCGAGCCGGTAGAGCTGGAGCTCGTTGATCCGCTCGAAGTTCCAGGCCAGGGCGCCCTTGGTGCCGTACACCTCGAAGGCGTTCTGGCTCTCCGGTCCCACCATCGTCCGGCTGCTCTCGAAGGTGCCGGTGGCTCCCGAGCTGAACCGGCAGAGCATCGAGGCGAAGTCCTCGTTCTCGACCTCGCCTGTCGGGTCCTCCGGCGCGCCCCGGCCGTAGTGGCTGGCGGCCCCGGTGGGCAGCGGGCGCTGCGTGACGGTGGTGGCGCGCATGCCGACCACCTCCTCGATCCCGCCGACGAGGAACTGCGCCAGCGACACCGAGTGGCTCAGGATGTCGCTGGTGACGCCGTAGCCGCCCTCACCGAGCTTGAACCGCCAGGTGAGCAGACCGAGCTCGTCGCTGCCGTACATGCTCAGGAACCGTCCGCGGTAGTGCGTGATCTCGCCGAGCGCACCGGAGGCGATCAGGTCGCGGGCGTGCAGGACCAGCGGAGCCCACAGGTAGTTGTAGCCGACCGCGGTGCGGACCCTCGCCGCCTCGGCGGCGCGGAAGGCCTGCACGGCCTGCTCCGGCTTGCCGCCGATCGGCTTCTCGCTGAAGACCGCCTTGCCGGCAGCGCAGGCCGCCTCGATCATCGGGATGTGCAGCATGTTGGGGGCGGTCACCCACACGACGTCGACGTCGGGCGCGCTCACCGCCTCGCGCCAGTCCTCCACCGCACGGTCGAAGCCGAAGTCGCGCACCGCCCGCTCACGGCGCTCCTCGACGGTGTCGGCACAGACGACCAGGTGCGGGTGGAAGGAGCGCTCCGGGAACAGCGAGGGGATCCGCATCGCGGAGCGGCTGTGCGCCTGGCCCATCCAGCCGAGGCCGAGGACGGCGATGCCGAGGCGGCGTGGGGTCGTCATGCCTGCACGACCTGTCCCTCGGCGGAGGTGCGGGGCAGGCGCGGGTCCTGCTCCTGCTGCTGCCACGACTCGCGGATCCAGTGGTGGGTGGCGTCGTCACAGAAGGCCATGCTGCGCTCCTCGTCGGGTCCGGCCAGGACGTTCAGGAAGTACATCGGGTACTCGGGGGGCGCGACGGAGGGGCCGTGGTAGCCGTGCGGGACCAGGTACACGTCACCGTCGTGGATGGTCACCGTCTCGTCGACGGACCCGTCCACCGAGTAGACGTGGAACAGCCCCTCGCCGGCCGGGTCGCCGTGCGGCGAGTCGCCGCGCCCGACCCGGAAGTAGTAGATCTCCTCGTTGGTCACCGGGCAGCCGTCGAGGCCGTCGTGGCGGTGCGGCGGCCAGGACGACCAGTTGCCACCGGGGGTGATCACCTCGCACACGTTGATCTTGTGCGCGCCGGTGAAGGAGTCGGGGGTGGCGATGTTGACGACCTGGCGGGTCGCCCGGCCGGCGCCGCGCACCTCCACCGGCACGTCGGCGGCGGGCACGTGGGCCACCGGGAACCGCTCGGACGCCCGGGCGGTGCAGATCGCGACCTCTCCCGCGTCGCCGGTGAGGGTGAGGGTCGAGCCGACCGGCACGTAGAGCCAGTCGGTGACCGCCGCGAACACCCCGCCGCGACCGGCGAGCCGGTACGACGTGCCGTCGACGGTCACGTCCACGTCGCGCGCCGACAGCGGCACGACCACCGCCTCGTCCTGCGTGAGGTCGACCTCCACGACCTCCCCCGAGCGCAGGGTGCGCACAACCAGGCCGCTGTAGGCCCAGCCGGCATCCTCAGGGGTCACGACGGTGCTCGTCGTGCCGGCGTCGGCCGGCCGGTGCCAGCTCATCGGACCCCCTCGTGGACCAGGGCCGCGGCCCGCCGGATGGCGGACTCGGAGCGACCGTCGGCCGGGTAGAGCAGGGCCCTGCCGGCCACCAGGCCGCGCACGTTCGGTTCGTTCATGGAGGTCTCCCATCGTGTGAATGTCTGTTCGCTGTCCGCGCCGGGGTCCCCGCCGAGCATCAGGACCGGCAACGTGGTCGCGGCGACCACCTCCGCCATGCGGGCGGTGGCTGGGACCTTCAGCCAGGTGTGCACCGAGGAGGAGCCCAGTCCGGAGGCGATCGCGACGGCCCTCATCAGCCGCTCGTCGGAGCGGTCCAGGACCAGCGCGCCCTGCTCGTCCTGCGTGTAGGGCAGCGCCTCGACCATGCTCACCAGGTTGCGGTCCGCCAGCTGCGTGACCGCGGCCGCCACCGACTCGATGGTCCGGGCCACGCCCGGATCGGTGTCGTCGATCCGCAGCAGCATCTTGCCGCCGTCGAGCCCGTAGTCGGCGATGTGGTCGGCGTCGTACGCGGTCATCCGGTCGTCCAGCTCCCAGCGGGCGCCGACGATGCCGCCGCGGTTCATCGTCCCGATCGCCAGGCGTCCGTCGAGGGCTCCCAGCCAGGCGAGCTCCTCGAGGATGTCGGCGCTCGCCAGCACCCCGTCGACCCCGGGGCCGGCCAGCCCGCGGACCAGGCGGTCCAGCAGGCGTGCGCCGGTCCACGGCGGCGACCGGGTCCCCGCCGACGGCCAGCTTCCCGCGGGCGGTGTGGTCCGAGGCCAGGATCAGCAGCCTCCCGTCGTCACCGGCGACGCTGCGGCGGGTCCGGTCCACGAGCGCCGTCCGCAGCGCCGTCGGCTCGAACACGCGCGCCTCGATGAGCGCCCGGTAGCGCTCCGCGTCGACGCCCGTGCTCATGCGACGTCCCCCTCGGCCGCGAGCACGGACGTCAGCTCGGCCAGCGTGGGCATGGCGTGGCTGCAGGTCAGCCGGCCGGCGACCAGCGAGCCGGCGGCGTTCGCGAAGCGGCCGATCCGCTCGGGGTGCCAGCCGCTCAGCAGTCCGTGCGACAGCGCTCCCCCGAACGCGTCACCGGCGCCGAGGCCGCAGACCACCTCGACCGGTGTGGGCGGGATCGCCCAGCGTCCGGTGGCGTCGGCCAGCAGCACGCCGTCCGCCCCCATCTTGACGACCGCCAGCCCGACGCCGGCGGCCAGCAGCGCGCTGGCCGCCGCCTCGGGGTCCCGGGTGCCGAGCGCCATCTCGCACTCGTCGAGGTTGCCGATCACGACCGTCGACAGCTCGATGGCCCGGTGCGTCGTACGCCGGGCGGTGTCGACGTCGGGCCACAGCGCGGGCCGGTAGTCGAGGTCGAGGACGGTGTGACCGGCCCGGGCCCGGCGACCCAGCCAGGTCGTCGCGGCCGCGGCGGTCGACCCCTGGGCGAGCGCCGCGTGGCTGACCCAGAGCACGCCGCACGAGCGCACGACGTCGTCGGGCAGGTCCGACTCGACCAGGGTGGTGTCCGGGGCGGCCGGCCCGCGGTAGAAGGCGATCTGCGGGGACTCGGGCGGCGCCAGGGCGACCAGCGCGAGGGCGGTCTGGCCCTGCGCGTCGACGCCCACGTGGTCGACGGACACGCCCCACTCCGCGAGCCGCGCCAGCACGTAGCGGCCGAACCCGTCCCCGCCCACCTTGGTGGCGACGGCGGCGCGCCGGCCCAGCCGGGCCGCGGCCACCGCGACGTTGACGGGGCTGCCGCCGACGGACTTCACGAACGTCTGCTCCTCCTCGAAGCCGACGCCCTGCTGCGGCGCGTACAGGTCGACGCTCACACGTCCGACGCTGACCACCTCCGGGACACGCATCGGCTAGGCCGACAGGGTCGGAGCGACGACGTCGGTGAGGTACTGCAGCGACGATCGCACCTGCTCGACGGGTCCGTGCCCCTCGGCGGGCAGCTCGTCGGTGATCGCGGTGTCCTGCTCGATGACGTAGCGGCCCTGGTAGCCGCGGGCCTCGAGCGCCTGCACGACACCGGCGATGTCCACGTCGCCCTGGCCCAGCTGGGTGAACAGCCCGGCCTGGGTCGCCGCCATCAGCGACACCTCACGGTCGAGGACCGCCGGGACCATGTCCAGACGCACGTCCTTCAGGTGCACGTGACCGACCCGGTCGAACGCGTCGACGGCGAACTGGACCGGGTCCACCCCGCCGATCGCGAGGTGACCGGTGTCCAGGCACCAGTGCACGTCACACGTGTCCAGCACCCTGTTCACGTCGTCGGCGGTCTCCACGAGCGTCTGCACGTGCGGGTGCAGCACCTGCAGCAGCCCGTGCTCGGCACAGATCTCGTCGATCATCGCGAGCGTCTCGACCATGTGCCGGTGCTCGGCAGCCGACAGCCGCTCGGGCTCGGACCACGCCGCGTCCTGCACGGCCGCGCTGACGAACATCGTGGCGCCCGCGCCCTGCAGCAGCCTCGCGACCGTCGTCGCCCGGGCCAGGGTCGCCTCGCGCCTGGACGCCTGGTGCGGCTCGACCGGGGTGAACGCACCCACCAGGGTCATGTCGAACTCCGCGAGGAGCGCCCGGACGTCCTCGGCCGCCTGTGGCAGGAACCCGGGCGCGCCCAGCTCGGTCGCGTCCAGCCCCAGGGCCGACATCTCGGACAGGACCCGACGGGTGGGCAGCATGGCGCCCCAGCCGGGAACCTCGCAGATTCCCCACGAGATCGGCGCGGACGCGATGCGTCCCAGAAAGTCAGCCACGGTTCCACCTCGGATTTTTGGAGCGCTCCAACACGTTGACGAGGACCATGCCATACTCGGCCTTCGTCACGCAACGAAACCACCGCGAGCCGCCTGGAGGCGACGCCCCCGTGAGAGTCGAGAACCCATGAGGATCCTTGTCATCGGCGCCGGACGGATGGGCGCGATCCGGGTCGAGGACCTGGTGTCCGACGCGCGCGTGACCGACCTGGTGGTGGCGAACCGCACCGATGAGCGGGCCGCCGCGCTGGCCCGAGCGCTTCGGTGCCCGTCACGTGCCGTGGGCGGACGTCGACGACGTCGGGCAGGACGCGACGGTCGTCTCGCTGGCCACCGACGCGCACGCCGACCTGCTGCACCGGGTGCTGTCGCTCGGGCAGGCCGGTCCTCTGCGAGAAGCCGGTCGCGCTGAGCCTGGCCGAGACCAGCGAGGTGATCGCGGTCGCGGACCGGTTCGGGAGCACCGTGCAGATCGGGTTCCAGCGCCGCTTCGACCCGGGGATCAGGGACCTGCACGACCGGATCGCCGACGGGCGGCTGGGCACGGTCTACTCGCTGCGGCTGATGTCCCACGACATCACCCCGTCGACCCTGGAGTTCGCCGCAGGCAGCGGCGGCATCTTCCGTGACCTGCACGTGCACGACCTGGACCTGGTCCGCTGGCTGACCGGCAGCGAGGTCGAGACCGTGTTCGCCTCCAAGGCCGTCCGGGAGCACCAGCAGTACGCCGAGCTCGACGACGCCGACGTCTCCCTCATCCACGCGGTCACCACCAGCGGGGTCCAGGTCTCGGTGCACGGGGCCCGGCACGACCCGGTCGGGCACGACGTGCGCGTGGAGGCCTTCGGCTCCCTGGACTCGGCCGCGACCGGGGTCAACGCCCGCACGCCGGTGCACACACTCGACGACGGGGGCGGCCTCCCGGCCGACCCCTACCGGGGGTTCGTGGACCGCTTCCGCGCCGCCTTCGCCTCCGAGACCACCGCCTTCGTCGACCTGGTCGTCGGCGGTGGCACCAACCCCTGCCCACCGCAGGAGGCACTGGCGAGCCTGCGGGCCGCGATCGCGTGCGAGCAGTCGGTGACGACCCGCGCCCCGGTCCGGGTCGCGTCCGTGACGGAGACGGCCACCGCGGCCGGCCCGAGGTAGCCGTCATGTCCCGGCATCCGACCCTCGCCGACGTCGCCGCGAAGGCCGGGGTCTCGAGATCCCTGGTGTCACTGGCGATGCGAGGGTCTCCCGCGGTCGCCGACCGCAGCCGCGCCACGATCCTCGCCGCCGCCGCCGAGCTGGGCTACCGGCCGAACGCCGCCGCCCGCAGCCTCGCGGACCGGCGCAGCCGCACCATCGGCGTGCTGATCCTCGACCTGCACAACCCGGTCTCCGCGGAGATCCTCGACGGCCTCCTCTCCGAGGTGCGACGGCACGGCTACAGCACGATGCTCGTCACCGGTGGCGTGGACCCCGAGCTGGAGAGGTCGGAGCTGGAGAAGCTGCTGGAGTTCCGGGTGGAGGGGCTGGCGCTGATCTCGCACCGGCTCCGACCCAAGGTCCTGCGCGAGATCGCGGCCGAGGTGCCTACCGTGGTGGTCACCCGGCCCGACGTCACCGGGCCGCGGATCGACACGGTGAGCAACGACGACGTCGTGGGCGCCGGGCTCGCCGTCGACCACCTGGTGGGCCTCGGCCACCGGCGGATCGCCCACCTGACCGGTGGCGACAACCCGGTGTCGGCGCTGCGCCGCGACGGCTACCTGCGCGCGATGACGGCCGCCGGTCTGGGCGACGGGGTCCGGGTCGTCGATGGTGGGCTCACCGACGCCGCCGGCCGCGCGGCGGCGCGGAAGGCGCTGCTCGGGGATCGCCGCCCGACCGCACTGTTCGCGGCCAACGACGCCGCCGCCTTCGGGGCGCTCGCGGCGGTGCAGGACTGCGGGCTCTCGGTGCCCGGTGACGTCTCGGTCGTCGGCTACGACGGGACCTCGCTCGGCTCCCTGCCGACCCTGAGCCTCACCACCGTCGCGCAGCCGCTGGGCGACCTCGGCACCCTGGCCGCGGGGCGGCTCTTCGGCCGGATCGAGCGGCCCGCGGGCCGCGCCCAGCATCTCAGCGTGGACGCCCGGCTGGTCGTCCGCGGCTCCTCGGGCCCGCCACCCTGACGCGGCTCAGCCGCGCCGCACCGGGATCGCGCGCAGACCGCCGGGCTCGGACAGCACCATCACCTCCGGGGCCGGCGCTCTCGCCCAGCGCCGTCATCACCTCGTCGAGGGACCAGGCCGCCGGCTCGGTGTCCTCCCGGGACCAGACCTGCACCCGGCCACGCGTGCGGCCGGCCACGTCACGAGCGATCCGTGGGTCCGCCGGCCCCACCAGCAGCACGAACCGGGGCCCGTGCTCCTCGAGCAGGGCGGGCGCGCGCTCCCGGTCGCCGCGGTACACCGACCAGTGGTACGACGCCACGGCGGCGGTCGTCAGCAGCACCCCGAGCGCACTCCTCATGCTGCGCACCGTCTCGGCCCCGGCGACACCCTCGACGAGGTCCCGGAACAGCAGGTAGACGCCGACGATGAGCGCGATGACCGCGGCCACGCCCGCGACCCCGCACAGGACGAAGAGGTAGAGCCGCCGGGTCATGGAGGTGAGCTCCTCGACCGGTGTGGCCACGCCGGCTGCCTGCGCCCGCCGCCAGTGCAGCCACCACACGGGTCCGCCGACGGCCAGCAGCGTCGCCGCGGCCAGCAGCGTGTTGAGGGCCTGACCCCCGACCAGCGCGGTCCCGGTCGCAGCCTCCACGAGGGCCGCTAGCACCAGCACCAGACCCACGGACGCGGCGACCAGGCCGATGACCGCCATCAGGTAGTCGTAGCCGCGTCGCACCTCGTCGCGTCCGGTGTCACCGGTGGCCCGGAGCGCGGACCGGTGGTACCACCACACCAGCGCCCCGGCCACGGTGGCGGCGGTCGCGGCGGGCGCTCCCTCGAAGTGCTCGGACGCCGTGACGGCGCCGGGCTCCCCGGCCAGCCAGACGAGGACCGAGTAGACCAGCAGGCTGGCGGAGACCACCGCGGTGACCAGCCCGCCGGCGGCTCCGGCGAGCAGCACGTAGACCAGCCAGAGCGGGCTGCGGGCGAGCCGGGCCGCGGTCCGGACCCAGTACAGGTACCAGACCGGCGCGCCCACCACGAGCGTGACGACGCCTTGCAGCATCCGGTCGTCCGTGCCGACCAGCGAGGACCCGCCGTCGAGCCCCCACAGCACCCGCAGGGCGCCCGCGAGGAGTCCGGCGACCCCGGTCGCGGTCACCACCAGCCCGAGCAGCGGAGCCGAGCAGCAGGTGCACCCGGCTGCGGTCGGGCGGCGTGATGTGCGAGCTCAGCCACCAGTGCGCCGCCCAGACACCGCCCCACACCGCCAACCTGGCGAGCGCGGCCCCGTCGTACCCCTCCAGACCGGTGACCCACATCAGCACCCGGTGCAGGGCGACGACCGTCACCAGCAGCGAGGTCAGGGACGCGACGGTGACGTAGCCGGCCCAGCCGAGCGACCGCACCTCGCCGGGGTCCTCGAGGATCTTGCGCCGCGACCAGACCGCGAGGCCGACGAGCAGTGGTCCGCCGACCACGGTGAAGGCGAGCTCCCGGGCCAGCCCGGCCCGGTCGCCGGCCAGCAGCACGTCCGTGGCGATCGCGCGGCCGAGCAGACCCGACAGCCCGAGGGCGACCACGACCAGCAGCGCGAACAGCATCAGGTACTGGAACACCCGCCGCACCGCACGTCCGTCCGACGGCGCACCGCCGGGCCGCGCGTTGACCTTGCGCACCACCAGGACGACGACCGTCGCGACCGCCGCGAGGAACAGCAGGCTGACCACCATCTCAGAGCCCCTCTCCGCAGCCGTACATCGGCCACGGCTCACCGGCGATGCGCCAGTCACCGCCGTCGCGGGTCAACCGGAAGGTGTGCCGTTCGGAGAACTCGTAGCCACCGAAGGGATCCGAGGACGACGTCACCACCTCGACCTCGACCCGCGCGGTGCCGCCGACCACGTCGCTGTCGTTCAGGACGACCCGGACCTGGTCGGGCACGTCGGCGCGGTCCAGGTCCGCCAGAGCACAGGGGCTGTCCGGGACGAGGAACCGCACCGCCTGCGCCCGGTCACCGTCGACCAGCGCGGACACGTATCCCTGGACCACCCCTGTGGGCGTCGCCGGGTCGTACCTGGGCGCCGACCTGGTCGCAGCGAGCACCGCTGCGACGACGGCGAGCACGGCGACGACGCCCAGCACCACCATCAGAACCTGGTTCGGACGGCTGGTCATGCCCCCAGCATGTCGACGGACGGCACGGTGCGTCAGGGCCGAGAGACCCTGCCGGGTGCGCCGACCGATCCCCCGCCCCGCCACGGCTGCGGGGACAATCGCGTGCATGGACGAGACGAACGCCGCGTGGCTGCCCCTCCGGTTCCGCGACCTGGACGCCTTCGGGCACGTGTACCACGCGGCGTACCTCACGCTGCTGGACGAGGCACGGACCCGGTGGTTCCGCGAGGTGCTGCGGCTCGACGACGCCGGGGACTACGTCCTGGGCCGCGTCGAGGTCGACTACGTCAGCAGCCTGGTGCTCGCCGACGAGGCGGTCTCCGCCACCTTCGGCATCGAGCGGGTCGGCACGACCAGCCTGACCCTGGTCGAGACCCTGCGCGCGAGGGACGGGCGGGTGGTCTCACAGGGTCGGTCGGTGGTGGTGCTGCGCGACGTCGCGCGCGGCCGGTCCCGCCCGTTGACAGACACCGAGCGCTCGCGCGCGGAGCAGGTGCGCGGGCACTGAGCCCCGGCAGCGTCGGCCCGCCCGGTCCGCAGCAGCGACACCTTTCCCAGTCCACGCGGACACCGTCCTCCGACGTCCGGAGTGCAGCGAGGTGGCCACCCGGGGTGCCCCGATCCCCCGCGCGCGGCAGCACCGGGAATGCCGGTGCGGCATACTGGCCCACGGATTGGGCAGCACGGACCGCACAGCTGTGAACCTCACCGGTGTGATCCCGCCGTGGGCTCCGATCCCCCGCCCTCGTAGCTCAGCTGGATAGAGCGCCGGACTTCTAATCCGATGGTCGCAGGTTCGAGTCCTGCCGGGGGCGCCGAGGTCAGGAGGTCGGGACCGCGGTGACCACGAGGTTCTGCTGGTAGCCACCCGCCAACGTGTCGAAGGCCCCCCCGCAGGTGATGATCCGGAGTCGCTCGGGTCCCTGCCGGGAGAACAGCCGTGCGGGCAGCGCCTGCCGGTCGAAGCGGCGCACCCCCACCACCGTGTAGCTTCTCTGGGCGCCACCGGCGACGGTGACCCGGACCGGGTCACCCACCTTCACCTCCCGCAGGCGCACCAGCGGGCCGAGCCCGTAGCGCAGCGAGTCGAGATGGCCGGCGATCACCGTGGAGCCGCCCCTGCGGACGCCGGGGGTGCCCGCGTAGCGGTACCAGCCGAACACCCGTGGGTCCGGCGGCAGCCGCATCTGCCCGTCCGCGCTGGTGCCCACCGGCCGGACTCGCGCCTGTACGTCGACCGAGCCGAGCCGGATGCCCACCGGACCGGCCGGATGCTTGACGGACCGGAAGACGCCCGCGTCGGAGCGGCCCACGACGGGCCGGTCCTCGCGGACGTGGCCGGCCCCCGCCCCGGGGGCGGGAGCCGGCCGGGTCGGGGCAGCCCGGGCCGGGGCGGTCGCCACGACCCGGGGTCCCGGCTCGCCAGCCCGAACCGACGGTTCGGGTCCGAGCCGGGACCAGGCCGCGGCGACGCTGACGACGAGCCCGAACACCGCCAGGACGGCGACCACACCGGCCGCTCGCGTCGTCCTCGTCACCTGGGTGCCGTTCCCTCAGCGGCGGGTGCGGGAGGGCATCAGCTGCCGACCGGCGAAGGCCAGCGCCAGGATGGACACCAGGCCGAGGCCGAGCGCCCAGGCCGGGACGCCACCGGAGGACTCCGGCGCCAGGCCGGCCTCGCCACCGGGCACGCCGCCGGGGGCGGAGTGCAGGCCGTCGATCGTCTGGACCGCCAGCTCGAGGTTGTCGTCAGCGGCGCTGCCCCAGGCGTACACGATCGTGTTCGTGCCCTCGGCCAGGTCCAGGTCGGCCGGGCCGATCGCGACGGTGTCGGTGCCTGCCAGCACGACGTCGGCCGAGTAGGTCTGTGCCGGCACCTCACCCGAGGCCTCCTTCGGGTTGGTCAGGCTCTTGAACAGCACGTTGCCGTCGGCGCGGACGTCGACCGCGGGAGCGGCCGCGTCATGACGCACGGTCGAGCCGGGCCTGGCCGGCCGGGACGCTGGAGGTGTCGTTGACGTAGGGGGTCAGCACGGGCTTGCCGTCGGCGGTGAGGTGGGCGACCACTGTCGCGTTCGCGCCGGCCGGCACCTCGACCCCCTTGGCCTCGATGATCGGGTCCGCGTTGTCCGGGGTCTTGCCCGCGGCGAACACCTGCAGGTCGTAGGTGCCGGCATCCACGCTGAGCGGGTCGGTCAGCGTGCCCGGCTTGAAGTCCGGGATCAGCTCCGCGCCGTTGGCGTACACGTCCACGGTCACTCCGGGCACCGCGTGCAGGACCGAGATCGTGGCCTTGCCGGTGGCGGCACTGGCGGGAGCCACGAAGGCACCCACCAGGGCGAACACGCCGGCGATGCCGGCGGCGATGAGTCTACGTCGCATGACTTGAGTCCTTCCGAACGAGGGTCGTGCTTCTTACCGGCCGTTCGCCTCGATGCTGAAGGGGGATGGGTTCGCTGGCCAAAAACCTCAACAGGTATATACACGGTTTGTGTATGTATCAACCAACGGTCGGACCCGGCTCCTTGTTGCCGTGGCCCGCTCGGGCGTACGCGTCGATCTCAGCCAGCAGCGCCGCGCTTGCCGCCCTCGCTCAGGAACGAGGCGCGCACGGCGTTCCTGGCGAGCCCGGCGATCCCCGCCTCGTCGAGGCCGAGCAGGTCCGCCGCGATCTCGTACTCCCGGTTCAGCGTGGTGCCGAACATCGGCGGGTCGTCGCTGTTCACGGTCACCAGCGCGCCCGCGTCGTACAGCTCGCGGATCGGGTGCTCGGCGAGCACGTCGACGGCCCGGGTGGCGATGTTGGAGGTCGGGCAGACCTCGAGCGGGATCTGGTGCTCGACGAGGTGCTCGAGCAGCCGCGGGTCCTGCACCGCGGAGGTGCCGTGCCCGATCCGCTCCGCACCGAGGTCGCGCAGCGCGTCCCAGACCGTCTGCGGTCCTGTGGTCTCCCCCGCGTGCGGCACGCTGTGCAGCCCCGCGGCGCGCGCCCGGGCGAACACGTCCTTGAACTGCGGCCGGTCCCACGCCGATCTCCGGTCCGCCGAGACCGAAGCCGACCAGCGTGTCGGGCGCGCTGTGCAGGGCGTACTGCAGCGTGTCCTCGCCGGAGGGCAGGCCGGACTCGCCGGGGATGTCGTAGACCCAGCGCAGCACCACCCCGTGGTCGCGCTCGGCCGCCACCCGCGCGTCCTCGACCGCCTCGACGTAGGCCTCGATCGGGATCCCGCGCTGCACCGAGGTCCACGGGGTCAAGCGTCAGCTCGGCGTAGCGGATGTTCTGCGCTGCCATGTCGGCGGCCACCTCGTAGGTCAGCAGCCGCAGGTCCTCGGGGTCCCGCAGCAGGTCGACGACCGCGAGGTAGACCTCGATGAAGTGCCCGAAGTCGCGGAACGTGTAGAACTCGCGCAGCGCGTCGAGGTCGGTCGGGCACCCCGCCGGGGTGCCGGGTCGCGAGCTCCGCCACGATCCGCGGCGAGGCCGACCCGACGTGGTGGACGTGGATCTCGGCCTTCGGCAGGCCCGCCACGAAGGCGGCGTACGGCGAGGGGCTGGAGGCGGCTGCGTCGGACATGCGGGCCAGTCTGGCAGGCGGCCCGCGCGGCCCTGCCTCGGGCTCAGGCCGCTCGGTCCCGATCGCCTTGTCCGAGGGCCGCGACCAGCTGGCCTCGATGGTGCTGGAACTCCACGGCTCCTGCCGTCGATCCGCACGGTCGGCGTCGAGCCTGACCTTGCTCCTTCGACGCCTGCGCCGTGCCGTTCTCCACCCACTGGCTCGAAGGTGCCGTCCTTGATGCCGGCGGTGACCTTCGCGCGGTCCGCCCCGGCCTGCACGGCGTAGTCGACGAGCTGGGCGTCGCTGAGCCCGGCGCTGCCCTCCTGAGGCTGGTTCTCGTAGAGCAGGTCGTGGAACTTCTTGGCGACCGTGGACCCGGAGGTGTCCAGCACGACCGCGAGCGCGTTCGCCGCCCGGCTGGAGTAGTCGGTCGTCGAGCTCTCGTCCAGGAAGTTCAGCACCCGGTACCGCACCTGCACCTTGCCCGCCGTCGACGCCGGCCTCGCAGCTTGGCCCGGCTGGCCGCCTCGAACTGCCCGCAGAACGGGCACAGGAAGTCCTCGTAGACCGTCACCTTCACCGGCGCCGAGGCGGCGCCGACCGGGACGGCGTACCCGGCGGCACCGGCGGGCGCCGCGGCGGCCTGCACCGGTGGTGTCCCGCGAGGACTGCACGGCGTACCCGATGCCCAGCACCAGCGCCAGCACGCGCGACCCCGACCGCGCTCACCACCAGCGACCGGCGGCGACGCTCCTTGCGCTCGTGCTCCTGGCGGATCGCGGCGGCCCGCGCCGAGGCGGCCTGCGACTCCGCTCGCCGGGTGGCGGTGGACTTCTTCCTGGTCATCGGCGACTGCCTTCGGGTCTCGGGTGGTTCCGGTCTCTGCGTCACACGCGCGCTGACGCCGGCTCGGGCAGCAGCACGTTGTCCATGGCGTACGGCGTCCGGGGACGCCGTGACCAGCCAGCCGCTGAGCAGCAGCAGGCCGACGTCGCGGGCGATGTCCCACGGGTAGGCGGCGGTCGCGTTCGCATCCGGGGTGGCTCCCGCCGCCGAAGCAGCCGCAGTCGATGGCGATCCCGCGGCTCCACACCGAGGCGATGCCGACGACGAACGCCACCAGCAGCAGCGCCGACGCAGCGGCGCGTCACCCGGGTCAGCAGTCCCAGCAGCAGGCACGCCCCGACCAGCGACCTCCAGCACCGGCAGGGCATGGCCGACCACCGGCACCACCGCCTCCGGGAGCAGCTGGTAGGCCCGGACCGCCCGGACGCTCTCGGCCGGGTCCGGCAGCTTCAGCAGCCCCGCGACCACCCACACGCCGCCCACCACCAGGCGCGCCAGGAGGCCGGGCCAGCGGGGCCACACGTCGCATGCGAGGTAGGCACTGTAGGAAGGCTCTCTGAGAGCAGACTGAGTAGGGTTCATGACGTGAACGACCGACTTGTATGGATCGACTGTGAGATGACCGGCCTCGACCTCGGCGCGGACGCGCTGATCGAGGTGGCGGCCCTGGTCACCGACTTCGAGCTGAACGTGCTCGGCGACGGCATCGACGTGGTCGTCAAGCCCCCGGCCGAGGCGCTCGAGCAGATGGACGACTTCGTGCGCGACATGCACGTGACGTCCGGCCTGCTCGACGAGCTCGACCGCGGGCTGACGCTCGCCGAGGCGGAGGAGCAGGTGCTGGCCTACGTCCGGCAGCAGTGCCCGGACGGCAGCCGTCCGCCGCTCGCCGGCAACACGGTCGCCACCGACCGGGCGTTCCTGGCCCGGGACATGGCCGACCTGGAGTCGTTCCTGCACTACCGGATCGTCGACGTCTCCTCGATCAAGGAGCTGTCGCGGCGCTGGTACCCGCGCGCCTACTTCAGCGCGCCGGCCAAGACCGGCAACCACCGCGCCCTGGCCGACATCCAGGAGAGCATCGAGGAGCTGCGCTACTACCGCGCCGCGGTCTTCGTGCCGCACCCGGCCCGGACTCCGAGACTGCCAAGGCGCTGGCCGACCGAGCACGGCGGCGCGCTGACCGGCTCCGCGCGACCCGGGTCCGGCCGACCCGGCTGACATCGCGTACACTGATCGCTGCTTCGGCTTCTCCCGACTGCGTCGCCGCAGTCGCGAGGGGCCGACAGCACATGGTGGGCGTAGCTCAGCTGGTAGAGCGCCGCGTTGTGGTCGCGGATGTCGCGGGTTCAAGTCCCGTCGTTCACCCCAAGCAGGTGCAGGTCAGCGACCTGCCCCTGGCGGGCCCCGGCCGACTTCGGGTCCCGCGACGACAGGACAGGGCCTCCGTCATCGACGGAGGCCCTGTCCTGTGTCTGCGGTGCGAGCCTCAGCAGGCCTCGACCGCGTCGACGGTGAAGCCCTGCGCGGTGACCCCGGCGTCGCTGACCAGGTTCACCGAGCCCGACGAGGTCGGGATGCACGGCCCGGTCACGCCGCCGGTGCCGGTCAGGTCACCGGTGTACGTCGCCAGCACGTTGCCGCCCCGTCCCTGACGTAGACGTAGTCGTAGTCGTCCTCGATGTCCAGCAGGCAGAAGTGGAAGCGGAAGCCGGCCGGCCCGTTGTCGTAGGTCTAGGTGCAGTCGCCGTTGTTGCCGTAGGGGTGCGGCGACTCGAACGGCAGCTGGGCGTTGGCTCACCCTGCACGGCGGCGGCGGAGGGGTGCCGGGCGCGCAGCCGCGTGCACGCCGACGGCGTCCCAGGCGCTTGCCGACATCGCTCTGCTGCAGCGGCGCCGAGCGACGGCCATCGTGGCGTTGCGGGCGTCGCAGAAGTTCGCGTACTCCGGCAGGCGGTGAAGCCGTCGTAGAAGATCGCGCTCGGCGTGTCCGAGACCGAGCCGCGGCACCTTCACCTTGCAGTCCTCCGGTAGGAGCACGCCGTGCGCTGCGCTGGCGGTGCACGAGGCGTTCCGGCCACCGTTGACGCTCAGGTAGTAGGCGTGGTTGGAGATCCCGCTGTTCGAGTGCACCCCGCCGTTGTCCGCGGTGCCGGTGTAGCGTGTCGACTAGTGGCTCGGGTCGTCGAACGCCTGCGGGTCGCCCATGTTCCGGAAGCCGGGCGTGGCCGAGGTCCGGTTGATGACGTCCTCGCCGATCAGCCAGTCCGGCTCGGCGGCCGGGTCGGGCTGCCTTGGCGTCGGCGTAGAACTCCATCGAGTTGCCCATCATGTCGCTGAAGGACTCGTTGAGCGCCCCGGACTCGTTCTCGTAGATCAGGTTCGAGGTGAACTCGGTGACCCCGTGGGTCATCTCGTGTCCGTCCACGTCCAGGCCGCCGGACAGCGGCAGGCAGCCGGGGCCGTCGCCGTCGCCGTAGGTCATGTACTGCGCCGTTCCAGAACGCGTTGCAGTAGTCGCTCGCGCAGTGCACCTTGGAGACGATCCGCATGCCCGCGTCGTCGAGGCTGTTGCGGTTGAACACGTCGCGGTAGTAGTCGTCGACCACGCCGGCGTAGTAGTGCGCGTCCACCCCGGCCGGCTGGCTCGGCGAGGCGCTGCCACCGGTCGTCAGGTCCCACAGGTCGTCGGTGTCGGTCATCAGCACGCCACCCGTGGACTTGGTGGAGTTCTGCAGGTCGTAGGTCTCCTGCCGGTCGTCGGCGGTCCTCAGCTCGAACAGCCGGTGGAGGTGTTCCTGGTGGTGTCGAGGCTCTTGCGGTCCCCTTTGACCCCCACACCGTGCCCTCGGCCAGGGCGTCGAACGCCTTGGTCACCTGCCCGGTGCTGGCGTCGACCCAGCGGACCGGTCGCTGACCGTCCCGCAGGCTCTGCACCTGGTAGAAGAACCGCCCGGTGCGCGGGTCGAGACGCAGCTGGTTGCGGAACGAGCCGCGGGTGCCGATCTTGTCCTCCACGACACCGCGGGCCTCGGTCTTGCTGACCGTGACCTGGTTGCGGGGCTTGAGCCCCGGGAAGTAGGCACCGACGACGGCGGTGGCGCGGCCCCGGCGGTCGCGGATCACCGTCACCTGGCCGCCGAAGACCGAGGCGTCCCCGACCTCCTGCTGGTAGCGGGTCTGGGTGGAGCCATCGGACCGGCGGCTCTGCCACACCTGACGCAGGCCCGAGGGCAGCACGAACGCCCGCGCCGACTTGCCGTCGAGGGCGAAGGAGCCGTCGACGCCGGCGGCCGGCTGCGGCGGCCCGCTGCGGCGCGTACGGGGCGCCGCGGACGACACGCCGGTGACGAAGCCGGTGGAGGTGACGCGACGAGAGCGGATGCCGAGATCGCTATCAGACGAGCGATGGCGCATGAGGAGAGTCCCCCTGGAGTTCAGGGTCACCACCCCCGATGGCGGCGACCGACCTCGGTCACCCTAGGGGACGCAGGCGTCCGGGCAGCCCCCCGGATGCCCGGACGTTATCCGTTCGATAGCTCAAGACTTCCCGGATGGACCTGTCGAGCCCGTGCACGGCGGGCACCTGACCCATGCGGCCCTTCTGGAAGTCCTCGAACGCCTGCATCACCTCGGCCTTGGTGTTCATCACGAACGGGCCCCCCAGGCGACGGGCTCCCGGATCGGCCGGCCACCGAGCACGAGCACCTCCATGGTCGGGGTCCTGCTGTCCTGCCGGTCTGCCGCCGACACCGACACGAAGTCGCCGCGGCCGAGCACCGCGAGCTGGCCGGCGTGCACCGGACGGCGCTCGACGCCGACCGCACCGGAGCCGGCGAGCACGTAGACGAGCGAGTTGAAGTCGACCTGCCAGGGCAGGTCGAGGCGCGCACCGGGGGCCAGGGTCCCGTGCACCATCGCCATCGGCGTGTGCGTGGAGCCGGGGCCCTGCAGCCCGCCCACCTGGCCGGCGATGATCCGCACCAGCGCACCCGCGTCGGCCGTGGTGACCAGACCGAGCTGGCTGGAGCGGAGGTCCTGGTAGCGCGGGTCCGCCCACTTCTGGTGCCGCGGGAGGTTCACCCACAGCTGCACCCCGTGGAACAGGCCACCGGACGCGACCAGCCACTCCGGCGGGGTCTCGATGTGCAGCAGTCCCGAGCCCGCGGTCATCCACTGGGTGTCCCCGTTGGTGATCGACCCGCCACCGCCCTGGCTGTCCTGGTGGTCCATGACCCCGTCGATCATGTAGGTCACCGTCTCGAACCCGCGGTGCGGGTGCCACGGCGTCCCCTTGGGCTCGCCCGGGGCGTACTCGACCTCACCCATCTGGTCCATGTGCACGAACGGGTCGAGCTGGGCGAGGTCCACCCCGGCGAACGCCCGGTGCACGGGGAACCCCTCACCCTCGAACCCTCGGGGCGCGGTGGTCACGCTCACCACCGGCCGCACGGTGTCTCCCAGGCCGGGCGCGGGAACGCGCGGCAGGGTGGTCAGGTCGTTCACGGTCACGGCGGGCATGGCGTCTCCTCGGGTCTGGATGCTGCCAGGTCCAACGGTAGTTGAATCCTAAACATTCCACCACCCCCGGCCCGCGCTCGGGCGGTAGCGTGCGGCCGTGCCCACTCCTGCGCTCCGCGACTCCTACGACGTCGTCATCGTCGGCGGCGGCCACAACGGCCTCGTCGCCGCCACCTACCTGGCCCAGGCCGACCTCTCCGTGCTGGTGCTCGAGCGGCTCGGCCAGACCGGCGGGGCGGCCGTCAGCACCGAGCCCTTCCCGGGCCTGCCCGCACGGCTGTCGCGGTACTCCTACCTGGTCAGCCTGCTGCCGGACCAGCTGGTGCGTGACCTCGACCTGGACCTGACCCTGCGGTCGCGCTCGGTGGCGTCGTACACGCCGGTCCGCCGGGACGGCCGGGACACCGGGCTGCTCGTCGAGCACGACGAAGGCGCCGCCACCGCTGCCTCCTTCCGGGACCTGACCGGCTCCGACCGCGAGTACGACGCGTGGCGGTCGTTCTACGCCGAGGTCGCCGACCTCGCCCGGGTGGTCGCCCCGAGCCTGCTGGAGCCGCTGCGGCCCGCGCGGGAGCTGCGGGCGATGGTCGACGGACGGATCTGGGCGGACCTGGTGGAACAGCCGCTCGGTCAGGCGATCGAGACCCGCTTCGCCGACGACACCGTGCGGGGCGTGGTCGCCACCGACGCGCTGATCGGCACCTTCGCCGACCTGGGCTCGGCGTCGCTGCTGCAGAACCGCTGCTTCCTCTACCACCTGGTCGGCAACGGCACCGGTGAGTGGCGGGTGCCGGTCGGCGGCATGGGGGCGGTGACCGACGCGCTGGCCGTGGCGGCCCGCCGGGCCGGCGCGACCGTGCTCACCGGTGCGGCCGTCACCCGCGTGGACGCCGACGGCGCCGAGGCCACCGTCGCCTGGCACGACGGCTCGACGGACCGGACGGCGTCCTGCGGCTGGGTGCTCGCGAACGTCGCCCCCCACGTGCTCGCGGGACTGAGGGGACAGCCACCGACCGCGCCCCCGGAGGGCTCGCAGCTCAAGATCAACCTGCTGCTGGAGCGGCTTCCGCGGCTCCGCTCCGGGCTGTCACCGGAGACCGCCTTCTCGGGCACCTTCCACGTCGCGGAGGACTACAGCCAGCTCCAGCGGGCCTACGCCGACGCCGAGGCGGGCGGGCTGCCGGCGGTGCAGCCCGGCGAGCTGTACTGCCACTCGCTCACCGACCCGTCGATCCTCGGACCGCTGGCCGCCCAGGGGATGCACACGCTCACCTACTTCGGCGTGCACACCCCGGCCCGGGTGTTCGACGGCGACCTGGACGCGACCCGCGACCGTGCGGTGGCGCGCGCCCTGGCCGCCGTCGACGACGTGCTCGCGGAGCCGATCGGCTCACTGCTGGCCACCGACCGCGACGGGCGGCCCTGCCTGGAGGCCAAGGCCCCCCAGGACGTCGAGGAGGCGCTGGCCATGCCGGGCGGGCACATCTTCCACGGCGACCTGGCCTGGCCGTGGGCCACGGACGACACCCCGCTGGACTCCCCCGCCCAGCGCTGGGGCGTCGCCACCGAGACCGGCAACGTGCTGATGTGCGGGTCGGGGGCGCGGCGGGGCGGCGCGGTCAGCGGCCTGGGCGGCCACAACGCGGCCCGGGCGGTGCTGGAATCGCGTCGGTGACCCGCCCGGGTGGCTTGTCCAGCCCCCCAGCTGGACAAGCCACCGGCCACGCCGAGCAGAGGGGAGGCCGGCGGCTGCGGAGCTAGACGTCCTTCGGGTCCAGCATGATGAACGGTCGCGTGGTCGGCTGCTCGGACCCTCCGGCCGGCTCGATGGTGATCGCGACCGTCGTACCCTCGCCCGGCAGCGCCATCGCCTTGCCGGCCTCGAGGTCGCGCAGCAGCCCGGCTGAGGTGGAGGTGCCGCTGTGCACGGTCCACATCTGGTAGACCCGGCCGTTGCCCGGCGAGTCCAGCCGGTCGGTGTCCACGGCGATCCGGCCCATCGTCGGCGAGGCGCCCACCGTGAGCACGCCGTGGTCGGTGGCGACGGTCTTGGTGCGCACGTCGGGGGCGGCGAAGACCTGGGTGACCGCGCTGGCGAGGTTCGTGGCCTCGTCGGTCCGGTCCGGTCGCAGCCCGATCGCCGCGCCGGCGATGACGACCAGCGCCGCGGCGGTGGCCGCGAGCAGCGGCACCCACCGGCGTCGGGAGCGGACCGCCTCGATCGGCGTCACCTTGGGCGGCAGCTGGGGCTGCTGGTCGGCGGCCGCGAGGACCCGGGCCTTCAGGGCGGCCGGCGGCCGCAGGGCCTCGCTGGCGCCCATCACCGCAGCCGCCTCCTGCAGCTCCCCCACCTCGTCGCGGCAGGCCGCGCACTCGTCCAGGTGCCGGGCGAACTCGGCCGCTTCCTCAGCGCTCAACGCGTTGACGGCAAAGGCGCCTGACAGCGTATGCAAGTCAGTGCTCATGGTTGCCCCTCCAGGCAGTCACGAAGTCGGATGAGGCCGTCTCTCATCCGCGTCTTGATGGTCGGTAGCGGCCGTTTCAGGAGCGTGGCCACCTCGTTGTAGGTGTATCCGTTGAAGTACGCCAGCCGCACGGACTCGAGCTGCAGGTCCGTCAGGGTGTCCAGGCACTCGCGCACCGAGCCGTGCTCCTCCGCGACGATCACGGAGTCTGCCGGCTCGTCGTGGCTCACCTCGTCCGGTGCGCCGTGGTGGTCCTGCCTCTTCTGCGCCTCGCTCCGCCGTACGGCGTCCACCGCCCGCCGGTGCGCGATCGTCATCACCCAGGTCTTGGCCTTGCCGAGGCTGCTGTCGAACCGCGCAGCCTTGCGCCAGACCTCGAGGAACACCTCCTGGGTGACGTCCTCGGCACGGGTCGGGTCACGGACGACCCGCCGGGCCAGGCCGAAGACCGCCGACGAGAGCTCGTCGTACAGCGCCTCGAAGGCCGCCGCGTCACCGAGAGCCACCCGGTCGAGCAGCAGGTCGACGTCCTGGGGGCCGCCAGCAGGCACCAGTCTCAGTCCGGGCTCGGACACGTTGCTGCCTCCTTCACGTCCCACGACGACCCTCGTCTGGGAGTGGTTCGCGTCCCCCCAGCCACCGGATGGGTGCAGAACGGGAGATCTGTGCGGACCCTACAGCGGCGGCCCGCGCGCCCGCGGGCGGTCGGATGCCCCCGGCCCGGGGCGCCCCGGAACAGGTGGTGACGCGCGGCGCGACCACCGATTTCATCCTAGGCCCGGTGCGCTGTTAGAGTTCCCATCGCTTCGCGCGCCATTAGCTCAATTGGCAGAGCAGCTGACTCTTAATCAGCGGGTTCGGGGTTCGAGTCCCTGATGGCGCACCATGCACTCCCGGGCCGCAGGTCACTCCCGAGCCCGGGCGCGACCCCCCCGGTCAGAGGGCACACGTGGCTGATCACGATGCTCCCACGCGGTCGCAGGCATCGCCCCCCGCGTAGGGGCCAGGCCGGTGGCGGGGACCATCGGGCAGGGGCCGGGGGCTGCGACGACCACCTCCAGCCCCAGCAGCAAGGTGCGCCCCAGCCGCCGTCGGGTCCTGCGGTAGTCTGAGCGACCGGCTGATCCGCTTGGCCGCTGCGCCCCGGGCCTCCGCTCAGCCGCGGTCGGTCACGTACAGCCGGCCGGTCACGTCCGAGGACAGGCTGGCCGTGTGCAGCCTGCGCTGGTTGCAGCCATAGGCGGTCGAGCGGCAGGCGGTGCTCGACGGGTAGCCGACGTGCCCCCGGTCCCAGGCGGCGTACGCCATCCGCAGCATGCCGTGCTCGTCCACGAAGCCGTCCGGGCCGCCGGGTCCGTCCACGCGTCCCCCGCTCGCCAGCAGCGGCGTGTCCTGACGACGTGCGCACGGTCCGATGGCGCTCTCGCACACCGCGTACCCGATCGCGTACCGCGAGGTCGAGTAGCGGTTCGCCGAGTAGAGCAGGTAGAGCTTGCCGTCGTAGCCGACCATCGACGGGTTCTCGATCACGTTGCCCTCCCACGGCCGCGCCGTGGTGAGCAGGTTGTGCGGGGTCGACCCGGACGCGAACGCGGTGGCGGTCCGGTTCATCCGTCGGGTCCAGATCCGGGTGGGCTCGCCGTGCGGGATGCCCTCGTTCTTCCAGAGCAGGTACGGCGTCCCGGTCCGGTCCTTGTAGAACTCGGGGTCGATCGAGCCCTGGTCGGGGGCACAGACGAACGGCCCCTTCGAGTCGTCCACGAACGGACCCAGCGGCTTGGTGGAGTAGGCCAGCGTCACGCACATGTGCAGCGGGTTCACCGAGCGGGGCGCGGCGTACGCCGCCACGTAGCCGCCCTGGACCCGGGCCACCGCCGGCGCCCAGGTGCTGACCCGCCACTTGCCGTGCGCGTAGTGGCGGGCCGCCCACCGGGGCGCGCCGAGCAGGGCGTCGTTCTGCCACCACTTGCCGGTCGAGCTGTACCGGGCCCGCCAGGTGCTCAGGTCGCCCGAGGTCATCGCCGGGAGCAGCTTGCCCCCGGTGTTGGTCGCGTAGGCGTAGTACGTCGACCCCAGCCGCAGCACCGACGGGTCCGCGAAGTCGCCGCGGTAGACCTGGCCGGCGCGGAAGTCGTCGCTGCCCACGGCCGCGTCCGCGGAGGTGCTCAGGACCGCGGTCGAGCCGAGGCCGGCCAGAGCGAGGATCCCGAGCAGGGCACGGCGGGTCCGGGTGATGAGGGGCATGGAGGCACTCTCCGGGTCGGGTCAGGCGACAGGCAGGCTCCATGGTGCCCGGAGGACGGCCGTGTCGTCCCGCTTAAGGGGCAACTGTCCACGGAGCGAGGCGGGCGCGCCTGGCGGTGCTCTCTACAGTGGTGACCGTGAACATGCTCGCCGTCGGGCTCGCGCTGGCCTGCGCGGCGTCGTTCGCCGTCTCCTCCTCCGTGCAGCAGCAGGCCGCCGAGGGTGCCCCCGCCTCGGCCCGGGGCCTGCTCGGGCTGCTCGGCTACCTGGTGCGCCGGCCGCCCTGGCTGATCGGGCAGCTGCTCGCCACCGGCGCCTTCGTGCTGCACGCGGGTGCGCTGCACGCGGGGCCGATCGCGGTGGTGCAGCCGATCGTGGTCAGCGGCATCGTCTGGGCGGTGCCGGCCCGGGCCGCGCTCAGCCGCCGGCTGCCGTCGGCCACCGAGCTGCGGGCGGTGCTGGTCACCGCGGCCGGGCTCGCCGCGTTCCTGGTCTCCTCGAACCCGACCGCGGGCTCCCCGGCCGGCCTGGGCCTCGCGACGCTGGGGCTGGTGCTGGCAGGCGTGCTGGTCGCGGCCGGCGCGAACCTCGCCGCGGCCCGGGTGCGGGGGAACCCGCGGCGGAAGGCCTTCTTCCTCGGCGTCGTCGGAGGCGTGCTGTTCGGACTGGTCGCCGGACTGCTCAAGCTGTCGCTCCAGGAGCTGAACACCGGCGGTCTCGCGGCGATCCTGACCGGGTGGCCGATGTACGCGCTGCTGCTCGCCGGCGCGGGCGGGGTGCTGACCAACCAGCGCGCCTACCGCACCGCGGGCCTGTCGGCGTCCATGCCGGCGCTGAACATCGTGAACGGGCTCACCGCGCTGGTCTTCGGCGTCACCGTGTTCGCCGAGGTGCCCCGGCACTCACCGCTGCTCCTGCTCGTCGAGGCCGCCTCGCTCGCATGCATGGCCGCCGGCCTCTGGCTGCTGATCCAGATGGAGGACCGGCACCTGGTGCCCGCCCGCCCCGGGGCGGTGACCTCCGGCGAGAGCACCCTCGGCTGACCGGGGCGGTGCGGCACCAGCCGGACCCGGGTTCCCCGGTCGAGCAGCCGTCCCGACACCGCCACCACCCGATCGGTCTGGACCGGTAGCCCACCCTCAGCGGCCACTTCGCGCTGCTCTTTGGGGGGATCCATCGGCCTTTGTCCTACTGCGCCGCCCCGGAGCCATCACGGACGCGCATGGTCCCGGTTTCGGCAGCCGGTCCCCCCGGGTATCAGCCCTGCGACGCGGGGGCTAGGAAGCGTCACGGGCGGTCGTCCCACACCGCCCGTGCCTCCACCGACAAGGCGGACCCGATGGCAACGATCCCGGCCCAGACTCGTGACAGTCGTCGCGTGGCGGATGCCGACCTCGCAGAGCCCGTGACCGCGGCCGACCGGTCGGCGGTCACCTGGCGGCTGCTGCGGCAGGCTGCCGTCGAGACCGACCCCGCGGAGCGCAAGCGGCTCCAGGACGAGGTGGTGGTCCTGCACATGGGCCTGGCGCGAGCGATCGCCTCCCGCTACCGGGGCCGCGGGATCGCCGACGACGACCTGACCCAGGCGGCCTCGATGGCGCTGCTGAAGGCGGCGCGCAGCTTCGACGTCGCCGTCGGCGTGGAGTTCGTCTCCTACGCCGTGGTGACCATGCAGGGGGAGGTCAAGCGACAGTTCCGGGACTACGCGTGGATGGTGCGCCCGCCCCGTCCGGTTCAGCGGCTGCAGGCCGACGTCAGCCGCGCGCAGGCCGACCTCACCCAGCAGCTGGGACGCTCGCCCCGGGTGCACGAGGTCGCGGACTTCCTCGAGGTCGCCGAGGACGACGTGGTCGAGGCGCTCTCCGCCGACGGCTGCTACACACCGACGTCGCTGGACACCCCGGTGGGAGCCGACGGCTCCGGTGTCCTGGGCGACCTGCTGGCGGACGAGGACGCGGCGATGAGCGAGGCGGAGGCGCGGATCATGCTGGCTCCGGCGGTGCGCTCGCTGCCCGAGCGGGAGCGCCAGATCCTGTTCCTGCGCTTCTTCAAGCAGCAGACGCAGACCACCATCGCCGCTGAGCTCGGGCTCACCCAGATGCAGGTCTCCCGGATCCTCTCGCGGGTGCTGACCCAGCTGCACGGCCAGCTGACCTGAGCGTCCCCCGCCCGTACCCGCCCCGGGAGCCGACCCCCGGGCACCGTCAGAGGTACAGGCCGGTCTGGCTGTCGCCCAGCCGGTCCGCGGCGACCGCGTGCAGGTCCCGCTCGCGCATCAGCACGTAGGTCTCGGCGTTCACCTCGACCTCGGCCTTGTCCTCGGGGTCGAAGAGCACCCGATCACCGATCTCGACGCTGCGCACGTGCGGCCCGATCGCGGCGACCCGCGACCACACCAGCCGCCGGCCGCCCAGGGCCGCGGTCGCGGGGATCACGATCCCCCCGCTGGACCGCCGCTCCCCCTCGGTGTCCACCGAGACGAGCACCCGGTCGTGCAGCATCCGGATCGGCGTCTTCTCGGGCACGGGAGCTCCGGTCCGGCTCAGCGGGTCACCCGCCGCACGACCACCACGAAGGCGACCGCGCCGGCGACGGCCCCGGCCACCTTGAGGATGTTGTCGGTGCGCGGGTTGCCTTGCGCGTCCACGAAGTGCGCCTTGAGGGTCGCGATCTCGCGTCGGACGATGGTCTTCGGGCTGGCCCGGTAGACCAGCTCGTCGATGGTGCCGGCCAGCCGCTCACGGGTGGCTTCCATGTCGTCCTCGATCGAGGACGGCGCGCGGTCCTGCGGCGGCGAGTCGGGCTGAGCCACAATCTTCTCCTAGCGGGTCGATGCTGCCCGCGAGGTCGCGGGGCGTCGCGCAAGAAGGTTACCCACCCCCCGGCCCCGTCATCCTCCCGGACCGCCTGCGAGGTCGCGGTGCCTTGTAGATTGCAGCCTGTGACCCGGCCACCGGCCGGGTCCCGAGCCCGGTAGGAGGACCCATGAGCACCACCCGCCTGTCTGCGGGCGACCCCGCCCCCGACTTCACGCTGACCGCGGACACCGGCGAGAAGGTGTCGCTGTCGGACCTGCGCGGACACAAGGTGATCGTGTACTTCTACCCGGCGGCGATGACCCCCGGCTGCACCAAGCAGGCCTGTGACTTCAGCGACTCGCTCGACTCGCTGAAGGCCGCCGGCTACCAGGTGCTCGGCGTCTCCCCGGACCAGCCGGCCACGCTGGCGAGCTTCCGGGAGCGCGACGGGCTGACCATCACGCTGCTGTCCGACCCGGACAAGGAGGTGCTCACCCGCTACGGCGCGTTCGGGGAGAAGCAGCTCTACGGCAGGACCGTGCAGGGTGTGATCCGCTCGACGTTCGTCGTCGAGGAGGACGGCACGCTCGGCCTGGCCCAGTACAACGTCAAGGCCACCGGGCACGTCGCGAAGCTGCGGCGCGACCTCGGCCTGGCCTCCTGACCGGCCGGCGGCGCCCGTCCACCTAGACTGGGGCGCGCGCCCGTAGCCCAATGGCAGAGGCAGTCGGTTTAGGTCCGGCCCAGTGTGAGTTCGAATCTCATCGGGCGCACGTGTGCCCGCATGGACGGCCGGCGGGGCGGGATCAGCCCGCGGTGAGGACACCGGCGACCACCGGGGCGACCCCCCGCAGAGCCCGGCCGCGATGGGAGATCGCGTCCTTCTCCTTCGTCGACAGCTCGGCGGCGGTGCGCTCCTCACCCTCGGGCACGAAGAGCACGTCGTAGCCGAAGCCGCCCCCGCCCCGGGCCTCCCGGATCACCCGGCCGCGCATCTCCCCCAGCACCACGTGCTCGACGGGGTCGCCGACCTTCGCGGGATGGGCGAAGGCGACCGCGCACGCGAAGTGCGCCGCACGCCGCTCGTCCGGCACGTCGGCCAGCTGGGCCAGCAGCAGGGCGTTGTTGGCGGCGTCGTCCTTCGCGGTCCCGGACCAGCGGGCGGAGAGCACGCCCGGCATCCCGTTCAGCGCGTCCACGCACAGCCCGCTGTCGTCGGAGATCGTGGGCAGCCCGGTCGCCGCGACGCCCGCGCGCGCCTTGAGCAGGGCGTTGCCGGCGAACGTCGCCTCGGTCTCGGCCGGCTCGTCGTACGGCGTCACGTCGTCGAGCCCGAGCACCTGCACGTCCGCCACCAGCTCGGCCAGGATCCGCCGCATCTCCAGCAGCTTCTTGGCGTTGCGGGAGGCCAGGAACACCGGCGTGCTCATCCGGCCAGGGCCCCCCGCTGCAGCGCGGCCAGGTCGGCGCACCCCCGCTCGGCGAGGCCGAGCAGGCTGTCCAGCATCGCACGGTCGAACGGCGCGCCCTCCGCGGTGCCCTGCACCTCGACGTAGGCGCCCTCGCCGGTCATCACCACGTTCATGTCGGTCTCCGCGCGCACGTCCTCCTCGTAGGGCAGGTCGAGGCGCGGCTCCCCGTCGATGATGCCCACGGACACCGCGGCCACCGAGCCGGTCAGCGGCTCGCCCTTGAGCGCGCCGATGCCCTTCAGGTGCGCGCACGCGTCGGCCAGCGCGACATAGGCCCCGGTGATCGCCGCGGTGCGGGTGCCGCCGTCGGCCTGCAGCACGTCGCAGTCGAGCACGATGGTGTTCTCGCCGAGCGCCTGGTAGTCGATGACCGCGCGCAGCGACCGGCCGATGAGGCGCGAGATCTCGTGCGTGCGGCCGCCGATGCGGCCCTTGACCGACTCCCGGTCCGAGCGGGTGTTCGTGGCCGCAGGCAGCATCGCGTACTCGGCGGTCACCCAGCCCAGGCCGGAGCCCTTGCGCCAGCGGGGCACCCCCTCGCTGGCCGAGGCGGCGCACAGCACCCGGGTCCCGCCGAACTCCACGAGCACCGAGCCGGCGGCGTGGTCGAGCCAGTTGCGGGTGATCGTGATCGGGCGGAGCTCGTCGTTGGTTCGTCCGTCTGCTCGGGTCATGCGGCCGAGCCTAGCGAGGCGCGCCGACAGCCGGGCGCCGGCCACGGGCACGCCAGGAGCCGCCCGGTCAGACCGTGTACGTCGCCCCGGTGCGGCAGCCTCCAGCGGGCCGTCGTAGGACTCGCGCGCCTCCGCCAGGCAGACCGCGGCGTCGTGCCAGGGCGGGATGTGGGTGAGCACCAGCCGACGGGCCCCGGCCTCGGCGGCGGCGGCCCCGGCCTGCTTGCCGGTCAGGTGCAGGTCCGGCCGGGTTGTCCCCGCCCTCCACGAACGCGGACTCGGCCAGCAGCAGGTCCGCCCCCCGGGCCAGGTCGACGAGCGGCTGGCACGGACCGGTGTCCCCGGAGTAGACGAGCACCCCCGACGACGACTCCACCCGCAGGCCGTAGGCGACGACGGGGTGCGCGACGCGGGCCACGGTGATCGTGAACGGCCCCAGCCGGATCGGCTGGTCGTCGTACTCGCGGAAGTCGAACTCCGCGGACATGCCCGGGTCCTTGCGGAGCCCGTAGGCCCGGGCGGCACTGCTTCGCGATCCCCCGCGGGCCCCACACCGGGATCGGCGGCCGCGCCCCGTCGGGGTGGTACCTCCACATCACGTAGAGGCCGCTGAGGTCGAAGTAGTGGTCCGGGTGCAGGTGGCTGACCAGCACGGCGTCGACGGTGAGCGGGTCGACGAAGCGCTGCAGCGACCCCAGCGCGCCGCTGCCCAGGTCGAGCAGCACCCGCCAGGTGCGGCCGTCCTGCTCGCCCTCCAGCAGGTAGCAGCTCGCGGAGGAGTCGGGACCGGCGAACGACCCGGAGCAGCCGACGACGGTGAGCCTCATGCGGGCACCCACGAGGTGGCCTGCGCGAGCTGGTGGACCGACTCCAGCTCCGGGCCGAGGAACCGGCGGCCGATGCTGGCGAACTCCTCGGGCTGGCCGGTGGTGAGGAACCGGTGCACCGGCGCGGGCAGCGCAGGGTCCCGCTCCAGGCCGTGCTGGACCAGCAGCCGGTAGACGTCCTTGGCGGTCTCCTCGGCGCTGGACGACCAGGGTCACCCGGTCGCCCATCACGTAGGAGATCGCCCCGGTGAGCAGCGGGTAGTGCGTGCAGCCCAGGATCAGCGTGTCGATGCCGCTCGGCGGTCAGCGGGTCGAGGTAGTCGTGCGCGACCTCCAGCAGCTCGGGACCGCTGGTCACCCCGGCCTCGACGAACTCGACGAACCGCGGGCAGGCCCGGGTGTGCAGGATGACGTGCGGGGCCGCGGTGAACGCGTCGTCGTAGGCCATCGAGTCGGCGGTGGCGCGGGTGCAGATCACCCCGATCCGACCGGTGCGGGAGGCCGCGACCGCCCGGCGGGTGGCCGGGTGGATCACCTCGACCACCGGCACCGGGTAGCGCTCGCGGGCGTCGCGGAGCACCGCGGCGCTGGCCGAGTTGCAGGCGATGACCAGCGCCTTCACGCCCCGGTCGACGAGGTGGTCGAGGCACTCCAGGGCGTACTCGCGGACCTCGCCGATCGGCTTGGGGCCGTAGGGCTGGCGGGCGGTGTCGCCGAGGTAGAGCACCGGCTCGTGCGGCAGCTGGTCCAGCACGGCACGGGCCACGGTGAGCCCACCGAAGCCTGAGTCGAAGATGCCGATCGGAGCGTCTGCCACGGGCACAGGCTACGGGCACGGACGCCCGCCGGACCGCGCACACGCGACCGACGTCACGCCCGGTGTGGCGGCGCGTCACCCGCGGCGCACGGCGCGGGCGGGGTCAGTCCCGCGCGATGCCGGGGCCGGAGGAGGCGGACCGCTCGTTGTAGACGCCGGCGTCCGGCTGGCCGGACAGCCGCTGGATCGCGTCCATCACCTGGTCGGTGACCTCGCGTCGGGCGCGGCCGAGCGGCACCCCGTCGTACGGTCCGGCGAAGCGCATCGGCTCGCCGAACCGCACGGTCACGTCGGCCAGCCGCGGCATCGTCGACCCGACCGGCTGGATGTGCTCGGTGCCGGTCAGCCCGACGGGCACGACCGGCGCGCCGGAGGTCAGCGACAGGTGCGCGACCCCGGTCCGGCCCCGGTAGAGCCGGCCGTCGCGCGAGCGGGTGCCCTCGGGGTAGATCCCGAACGCCTCGCCGCGGGCCAGCACCGCGAGGGCGATGTCCAGGGAGGCCAGCGCGGCCGGGTGTCGTCGCGGTCCACCGGCACCATGCCTATGCCCTCGAACCAGCCGCGCAGCAGGGCGCCCTTGACCCCGGTGCCGGTGAAGTAGTCCTCCTTCGCCAGGAAGACCACCTTCCGCGGCACCACGATCGGGATCACCATGCTGTCCACGAAGGAGAGGTGGTTGCTGGCCACGATCACCGGCCCCGTCGGCGGGCAGGTTCTCGAGGCCGACCACGGTCGGGCGCCAGACGAGCTTGGCGAGCGGGGGCAGCACGGCGTGCACGACCTCGTAGAGCATGGGCACCCTCCCGTTCCGAGACTCAGCCTGCCAGGTGCAAGCGTCCGGCGCGCGGGTGCCCGCGGTGCGGACGCGGCCGGCCGGCCGCCGTACCAGCGGCTAGGCGTCGAACGGCAGCCGCGGCTGCGGCGGGCCGAGGGTCGGGTCGACGCCGTCGAAGAGGCTGCTGACCGACTCCCCGGCGTGCACGCGCGAGATCGCCTCGGCGAACAGCTCGGCGACCGAGCGCACCTTCAGCTCAGGCCAGCGGTCGGGCGCCGGGACCGTGTCGGTGGTGACCACCTCGGTGATCATCGGGTGGTCACGCAGCCGCTCGACGGCCTTGCCGACGAACAGTCCGTGCGTGCACGCCACCGAGGCGCCGGTGCAGCCGAGCTCCTCGAGCTTGTCGAGCAGCTCCACGATCGAGCCGCCGGTGGCGATCTCGTCGTCGAGCACGATGGCGCGCTTGCCCTCCACGTCGCCGACGATCGCGTCGACGACCACCCGGTCGTCGGCGAGCCGCTGCTTGCTGCCGGCCGCCACCGGCAGGCCCAGCAGCCGGGAGAAGTGGGTGGCGGTCTTGGCGTTGCCCAGGTCCGGGGAGACCACGACCGCGTCGGTGAGGTCCTGGTCGCGGTAGTGCTCGGCCAGCACGCCCGAGCGCGCTGAGGTGGTCCACCGGCACGGAGAAGAAGCCGTGCACCTGCGGCGCGTGCAGCGTCATCGTCAGCACCCGGCTCACCCCGGCCGTGCGAGCAGGTCGGCGACCAGCCGGCCGCCGAGCGAGATCCGGGAGGCGTCCTTCTTGTCCGAGCGGGCGTAGGCGTAGTGCGGGATCACCGCGGTGATCTGCGCGGCCGAGGCGCCCTTGGCCGCGTCGACCATCAGCAGCAGCTCCATCAGGTGCTCCTGGGTCGGCGGCACCAGCGGCTGGACGATGTAGACGTCGCGCTGGCGGCAGTTGGCCTGCAGCTGCGCCTGGAGGCAGTCGTTGCTGAACCGGCTGATGCTCCACCGAGGACAGGCCGACCCCGAGGGCGTCGCAGATGGCGCTGGCCAGCGGACGGTGGGCGCTTGCCGCTGAAGACGACGATCTCACGCACGACGGCGACTCCCGTGGTCGGTGTGACGGTGCTCGTCGGTGCCGCGCCGACCGGGGCCGGCGACAGCGAGGCCGGGTTGGCCTGCGTCACGATAACCCAGCCGGGCACCGCTCCCCCACCCGCCGAGGCGTCGCCGTCCTGCGCTCCCGCCACCCGCCGAGGCGTCCGTCCTGCGCTCCGCCACCGGCCGAGGCGTCGCGTCCTGCGCCCCGGCGCCCGCTGAGGCGTCCGGTCCTGCGCAGAACGGGACGCCTCAGCGGGGGGCTCGGACGCAGCAAGAGACGCCTCGGCGTGGAGGGACGGGCGGTCAGGCCCAGAGCTGGCCCTCGAGCCGGTCCTCGGCCTCGTCGATGGTGCCCTCGTAGGCGCCGGTGGAGAGGTACTTCCAGCCGCCGTCGCAGACCACGAACGCGATGTCGGCGCGCTCACCGGCCTTGACCGACTTGGCGGCCTGGCCGAGTGCGGCGTGCAGGATCGCGCCGGTCGAGATGCCGGCGAAGATGCCCTCGGCCTCGAGCAGCTCCCGGGTACGACGGACGGCGTCGCGCGGCCCGACCGAGAAGCGCGCGTCGATCAGGCGTCTCGTCGTACAGCTCGGGGACGAAGCCCTCGTCGAGGTTGCGCAGGCCGTAGACCAGCTCGCCGTAGCGGGGCTCGGCTGCGACGATCCGCACGTCGGGCTTGTGCTCGCGGAAGAACCGGCCGACGCCCATCAGGGTGCCGGTGGTGCCCAGCCCGGCGACGAAGTGCGTGACGTCCGGCAGGTCCGCGAGCACCTCGGGGCCGGTGCCCTCGTAGTGCGCGAGCGCGTTCGCGGGGTTGCCGTACTGGTAGAGCATCACCCAGTCCGGGTGGTCCTCGGCGACCTGCTTGGCGACCCGGACCGCCTCGTTGGAGCCGCCGGCCGCCGGCGAGGAGACGATCTCGGCCCCCCACATGCGCAGCAGCTGGCGGCGCTCCGCGGAGGTGTTCTCGGGCATCACGCAGACCAGGCGGTAGCCCTTGAGCTTGGCCGCCATCGCCAGCGAGATGCCGGTGTTGCCCGAGGTCGGCTCGAGGATCGTGCAGCCGGGGCGCAGGCTGCCGTCCTGCTCGGCCACCTCGACCATCTTCAGCGCGGCCCGGTCCTTGATCGAGCCGGTGGGGTTCCGGTCCTCGAGCTTGGCCCACAGCCGCACGTCGGGCGAGGGCGAGAGCCGCGGGCAGGCCGACGAGCGGCGTGCCCCCGACCGAGGCGAGCGTGGAGTCGAAGCGCACCGTCAGCGCGCCCCGCCGGCCACGGCCGGCAGCACGACGACCTGGTCGCCGTCGGCGACCGACGTCTCGAGGCCGCCGGTGAACCGGACGTCCTCGTCGTTGACGTAGACGTTCACGAAGCGGCGCAGGTCCTCGCCGTCGATGCAGCCGCTCCTTGATGCCCGGGTGGTTGCTCTCCAGGCTCTCGATGACCTCCGAGAGCGTCGCGCCCTCACCGGGAACGGCCTTCTCGCCGTCGGTGTAGGTGCGCAGGATGGTGGGGATGCGGACCTCGACTGACATCAGTCCTGGCTCCTCAGCTGTTCGTGGGTGGGCACGACGTCGACCTCTTCCTCGGTCACGTCGCCGTCGACGATTCTGTAAGACCTGAACTCCACAGGCGCCGTCACTATTCCCGTGCTCGCGTGTGCTGACCAGCACGTAGTGCGCGTTCGGCTCCATCGCGAGGCCGATGTCGGTGCGCGACGGGTACGCCTCGGTGGCGGTGTGGGAGTGGTAGACCACCACCGGCTCCTCGTCCCGGTCGTCCATCTCCCGGTAGAGCTTCAGCAGGTCGACCGGGTCGAACTCGTAGAAGGTCGGCGAGCTGGCCGCGTTGACCATCGGGACGAACCGCTCCGGGCGGTCGGACCCCTCGGGCCCAGCCACCACGCCGCAGGCCTCGTCGGGGTGGTCGCGCTTCGCGTGGGCGATGATGGCGTCGTACGTCGCCTGCTCGATCCTCAGCACGTCGCCAGCGTAGGAGGCCGCCCGTCGGGGCCCACGCCCGCCCCGGCGGCGTCCGGATCCTGAGACAGACGGCGGCGGGGCCGGCTCAGGACGAGACCGCGTCGACCAGGGTCTCCTGCAGGTAGCCCACCCACTGGTAGATGCCGTAGACGTGCCAGCGCGGGTCGTCCTCGGACAGCGCGGTCCAGTAGTCCTCGTCGTCGTCCTCCACGCCGAGCCGGGTCGCCAGGGCCAGCCGGATGTCGGTGAAGGACTTCATCCAGGTCTCGGCGGCCGCCCGGTCCAGCTCGACGTCGACGACCAGCCCCTCCTCCTCGAGCTCGGTGGGCAGGCCGGCCTCCTCGAGCGTGTCGATGATCGCGACCGCGGCCCGGGCCTTGCTGTCGCGCAGAGTGCCCTCGGTGAAGCGCCGGAACTCCCCCGCCGCCTCCTCGTCGTGAGGGTAGGCGGTCGGGAACAGCCGGGCCAGGACCGGGTCCTCCGGCTCGGTGGTCGGGCCGGAGAAGTCCAGCAGCCGCTCGAGCGGGTCGTCGCTCGAGCTCGGCGCCGCCTCCTCGTTGCGCAGCAGCTCGACCAGCTGCGAGGCCAGCGACCGCAGCAGGTCGGCCTCGAACCCGGTGAAGGTCGCGACGGTGCCGCCCTTGCGGCGTCGCTGGAAGCCCTCGCTCATGCGGTCCGCCTCGGCTCTCGGCGCGTGCTCATGCGTCCTGCTTCTCCATCGTGGCCCACAGTCCGTACTCGTGCATCGCCTGCACGTCGCGCTCCATCTCCTCGCGCGAGCCGCTCGACACCGCGGACTTGCCGTCCTCGTGCACCTCGAGCATCAGCTTGTCGCGCCTTCTTGCGCGAGTAGCCGAAGTAGGTCTGGAAGACGTAGGACACGTAGGACATCAGGTTCACCGGGTCGTTCCAGACGAGGGTGACCCAGGGCCGGTCGACGAACGTGAGGTTCTCGACCTCGGGCCGGTCGAGCTCGACGGGGGAGGGAGCGGACACGGCCTCATCCTAGGCTGTCGCGTGTGACGACTCCGTCGACGGCGCTGCTGACCGACCACTACGAGCTGACCATGCTGCAGGCCGCGCTGGCCGGCGGGACGGCCGACCGCCGGGCGGTGTTCGAGATGTTCCCGCGCCGGCTCCCCGAGGGCCGCCGGTACGGCGTGGTCGCCGGCGTCGGACGCGCCTTGGACGCGATCGAGCGGTTCCGCTTCGACGCCGACGTCCTGGACGTGCTGCGCGAGCACCGGGTGGTCGACGAGCCGACCCTCGACTGGCTGGCCGGCTACCGGTTCCGGGGCGACGTGTGGGGCTACCCCGAGGGCGAGGCCTACTTCCCCTACTCCCCGCTGCTGGTCGTGGAGTCGACCTTCGCCGAGGCGGTGCTGCTGGAGACGGTGCTGCTCTCGATCTACAACCACGACTCGGCGATCGCCTCGGCCGCGTCCCGGATGACCAGCGCGGCCGGCGAGCGGCCGTGCATCGAGATGGGCTCGCGGCGCACCCACGAGGAGGCCGCGGTGGCGGCCGCCCGCGCGGCGTTCATCGCCGGGTTCGTGACCACCTCGAACCTCGCCGCCCGGCACCGGTACGGCGTCCCGACCGCGGGCACCAGCGCGCACAGCTTCACCCTGCTGCACGACAGCGAGCACGACGCGTTCAGCGCCCAGGTGAGCTCTCTGGGGAAGGGCACCACACTGCTGGTGGACACCTACGACGTGGCCGAGGCGGTCCGGATGGGGGTGGAGATCGCCGGGCCCGGGCTGGGGGCCGTCCGCCTGGACTCGGGCGACCTCGGTGTGCTCGCGCAACGGGTGCGGCGCGAGCTGGACGACCTCGGCGCCACCGGGACCAGGATCGTGGTCACCTCCGACCTCGACGAGCACGCGATCGCCGCACTGGCGGCCGCCCCGGTGGACGCCTACGGGGTCGGCACGTCGCTGGTCACCGGCAGCGGGCACCCCACCTGCGGGTTCGTCTACAAGCTGGTGGCCCGCGAGGACGACCACGGCGCCCTGCTCAGCGTGGCGAAGCGAAGCCAGGACAAGATCTCGATCGGAGGCCGCAAGTACGCGCTGCGCCGCAAGGACCGGCACGGCGTCGCGCGGGCCGAGGTGGTCGGGGTCGGGGCACCACCGCCGGGTGACGGCGACGACCGGCCGGTCCTGGTGCCGCTGGTCAGGGCCGGCGAGGTGGTCGGCCGGGAGAGCCTGCAGCAGGCCCGCGCCCGGCACGCCACCTCCCGGGCGGAGCTGCCCCTCGAGGCGAGCCAGCTCTCCCGGGGCGAGCCGGTGATCCCGACCCTGCACGTCGACCTCGAGGGGTCCTGACATGGCCCTGGTGCGCTGCGACTTCTTCTCCGAGGTGCTCGAGGTGGGCACCTCCATGACGGTGCTGCTGCCGCAGGCCGGCGAGCGGCAGGTCGGGGTCGAGGGCGGCCGGGCCGGCCGGGACGACGGTGCCGGGGGGCCGCCGGTGCTCTACCTGCTGCACGGGCTGTCAGACGACGCGAGCGCGTGGCTGCGCTACACCAGCATCGAGCGGTACGCCGCACCGCTCGGGCTGGCGGTGGTGATGCCGCAGGTCCAGCGCAGCTGGTACGCCGACGAGGTGCACGGCAGCCGATACTGGACGCACCTGTCCGAGGAGCTGCCCGGCATCGTCGACTCGTTCTTCCGGGTCTCGCGGCGACGGGAGGACACCTTCGTCGCGGGCCTGTCGATGGGCGGCTACGGCGCGCTCAAGTGGGCTCTGCACCAGCCCGAGCGGTTCGCGGCGGCCGCCAGCCTCTCCGGGGCCCTGGACCTGCACGACGTCCTGGGACGCGCGGACGGCCGAGACGTCGCCGAGCGGGTCTTCGGTGGCCGCCTGCGTGCCGACGACGATCTGCTCGAGCTGGTCGCGCAGGCCGACGTGCAGTCGCTGCCGTCGCTGTACGTGGGCTGCGGCACCGAGGACGACCTGGTCGGCGGCAGCGTCCGCTTCGTCGACGAGGCGCTGCTGGCCGGCGTCGACGTCCACGTGGACTTCCGCGCCGGTGAGCACGAGTGGGGGCTGTGGGACGCGATGGTGCGCGACGTCCTCGCCTGGCTGCCCCGGCCTCGCTAGGGTCGCTCCATGAAGCGCGCACTGATCGTGGTGGACGTCCAGAACGACTTCTGCGAGGGCGGCAGCCTGGCGGTGCGCGGGGGTGCCGAGGTGGCGTTCCGGATCGGTCAGCTGCTGCACCACTGGACCCAGAAGGACCCGAAGGCGCCGGACTACGCGGTGACGGTGGCCACCCGGGACCACCACATCGACCCCGGTGACCACTTCAGCGACGAGCCGGACTTCGCGCGGTCCTGGCCGCCGCACTGCGTGGTGGGGACGGACGGCGAGGCGTTCCACCCCAACCTCGACCCGCAGCCGTTCGACGCGGTCTTCCTCAAGGGCGACCACGCTGCGGCGTACTCGGGCTTCGAGGGCCGCACCCTCACCGGCACCGGCCTCACGGACTGGCTGCGCGGCCAGGAGGTCACGCACGTCGACGTCTGCGGCCTGGCGACCGACTACTGCGTCCGGGCCACCGCCCTGGACGCGGTGGCCAACGGCTTCCGGACCCGGCTGCTCAGCGGGCTGTGCGCCGGTGTGGCGCCCGCCTCGACGGAGCGGGCGATGACTGAGATGGCCGAGGCCGGGGTGACGATCCGGTGAGCGCGGCGCCCCCGCTGAGCGACATGCTCGCGGGGCTCGCCGAGACCCGGGCCGACCACCCGGCACTGGTCGGGACGACGCGGACCGTCACCTACGGCGAGCTGCACCGCAACGGCAACCGGGTCGCGGACGCCCTGGCCGCGGTCGGGGTGGGCGAGGGCGACCGGGTCGCCTACCTGGACCTGAACCACCCGGAGTTCTTCGAGGTGATGCTGGGCGCGGCCCGGCCTTCGGCCCGGCGCCGGGTCTCGACCGGCGACGACGTCGTCCTGCAGCTCTACACCTCGGGCACCACCGGGCAGCCCAAGGGCGTGATGCTCACCAACGACAGCTGCTCGGGGCTGATGGACGTCGCCGAGGCCTGGGACGTCGACGAGGCCTCCGTCTCGCTGGTGGCCATGCCGCTGTTCCACATCGGCGGGTCGGGATGGGCGAACGTCGCCCTGGCCCGGGGAGGCACCGACGTGCTGGTGCCGGTGATCGACCCCGGCGGGCTGATCGACACCATCGAGCGGTCCCGGGTCACCAACGCCTTCCTGGTGCCTGCCGTGCTGCAGATGATGTGCGCGGTCCCGGGCGCCGGGGACCGCGACTACTCCAGCCTCCGGTCGATCGCGTACGGCGCCTCGCCGATCACCACGGCCGCGCTGACCCGGGCGTTGACGGTGTTCCGCGCGCCGCTGTTCCGGGTCTACGGGCTCACCGAGACCACCGGGGCGCGCGGGCTACCTCGACGACGAGGGGTTCGTGTTCCTCACCGACCGGATCAAGGACCTGATCGTGACCGGGGCGGTGAACGTCTACCCGGTCGAGGTCGAGTCGGTGCTCTCCGAGCACCCGGACGTCGCGGACGTGGCCGTGATCGGGGTGCCCGACGAGCGCTGGGGCGAGAGGGTCAAGGCGGTCGTCGTCCATCGACGCTCACTCGCCGCGGAACACCGGCGGACGCTTCTGCGCGAACGCGCGCATGCCCTCCTCGACGTCGGCGGTGCGCAGCAGCACGGCCTGGCCGCTGCGCTCTCGCTCCAGCGCCTCGTGCAGGTGCCCGAGGGTGGCCTCGTTGACGGCCTTCTTGGTCGCCGCGTAGGCCAGCGGTGGGCCGGCGGCGAGCCGGCCCACCAGGCCGGCCACGGTGGCGTCGAGCGCCTGGTCGTCGACCAGGTGGCTGACCAGCCCGGCGGCGTGGGCATCCGGGGCGGACAGCGCCTCGCCGAGCAGCGCCATCCGCATCGCCCGGGCCCGGCCGGCCGCCGCCGCGACGGTCGCGCTCGCGCCCCCGTCCGGCATCAGGCCGATCCGGGTGAACGCCAGCAGGAACGACGCCGACTCCGCCGCCACCACCAGGTCGCAGGCCAGCGCCAGTGAGCAGCCCACGCCGGCCGCGACCCCGGCGACCGCGGCCACCACCGGCTTGTCGAGGCGGACCACCGCCCGCACCAGCCGGTTCGCCCGGTCCAGGCTGGTCGCGTCGAAGCTCCGGTGGGCGTCCGGTCCGGACAGGTCGGCCCCCGAGCTGAAGGCGCCCCCTGCCCCGGCCAGCAGCACCACGCGCACGTCGTCGCGGCCTGCGGCCTCCTCGAGCTCGGCGGCGATCCGCTCGCTCATCGCCGCGGTGAGGGCGTTGAGCCGACCCGGACGGTCGAGGGTGAGGCTCAGGACCCCCTGCGCGCAGCCGACGTGCAGGCCCTCGGTCGGCACAGGCTCCATCCGGCGACCCTAGCCGCCGGCGGCTACCGGCCGGTGTCGCCGGGCCGGGCTCCGGCGGCGGGGCCGGGTCCGCCCCAGGGTCGGGCCGGCCGCGGCACGGGGTCGGCCGACGGGTCGGTGGCCCGGAGGGTCTGGCGGTGCATCCGCCGGGCGAACAGCTCCGGAGGCTCGGGCCGGCTCCAGCGGATCCCCTGCGCGCGCCGGCAGCCCAGAGACCGCAGTGCCGCGGCGACCTGCTCGTCGGTCACCCCGTCAACGACCGCGGTCAGGCCGAGCTCCTCGGTCATCGTGAGCAGGGCGGCGAGCAGCTTGCGGTGCGGTCCCGATCCGGACAGCAGGTCGGTGAGTGAGCGGTCGATGCGCACCCCGCTCAACGGCAGCGCCAGCAGCGCGGACGGCGAGCAGGAGCCCACACCGAAGCCGTCGAGCACGATCGGGGTGCCGGCGGCGGCCAGCTCCTCCAGCCCGGCGGGTGCCGGGCCCTCGGCCAGGCAGGCCTGGTCGACCGCGAGGGTCAACGCCCCGGCCGGCAGCCGGTGTCGCTGCAGCACCTGCGCCAGCAGCCCCGGGAGGCCCGCGTGCAGCTGGCCCCCGGAGACGTGCACGGTCAGCGAGAAGTCCTCGTCGACGAGACCGGCGGCCCACCAGGACGACAGCTGGGCGGCGGCCGCGTCGAGGGTCCAGGCCCCCAGGTCGTCGGCCAGGCCCCGCTGCTGGGCGACAGCTCGCAGCTCGGCGACCGGCACCGGACCGAGCTCGGCACAGGTGCCGCGCAGCAGGGCCTCGGCCGCGACCAGCCGGCCCGTCGCCGGGTCCGCGATGCCCTGGAAGTCCAGGGCCAGCTCGTCGTTCTCGAGCGCCCGCCGCAGACCCCGGTCGATGGTCGCGGCCCGGTCCAGCTGCTCGAGCAGCGACGCGTCGTACAGGGTCGCGGTGCCGCGCTGCGTCGCCTTGGCCCGGTACAGCGCGACGTCGGCGTCGTGCAGCAGCGACGTCGCAGTGTCCCCGGGGCGGGCCGAGCACACCAGACCCGCGCTGCCGGACAGCCGCAGCCGGCGACCCGCCACCGGTACGGGATCCACCCACACCTGCTCCAGGCGCGCCACCAGCGCCTGCACGTCGAGGTCTCCGAAGCTGTCACTGCAGACCACCGCGAACTCGTCACCCCCCATCCGGGCGACCAGGTCCTCGGACCGGAACACCCGGACCAGGCGGTCGGCGACCTCGCGCAGCACCAGGTCGCCGACCTGGTGGCCGTAGCTGTCGTTGACGTCCTTGAAGTGGTCCAGGTCGACCAGCACCACCACCACCGCGCCCCCGTGCCGCCGCTGGGTGGCCAGCGCCGCGTCGAGTGCCCGGGCGAACCCGACCCGGTTCGCCAGCCCGGTCAGCGGGTCGGCCACGATCGCCTCGTGCAGCTGCTGCTGGATCCGGCGCGTCCGGCCCGCCACGGTGCCGACCAGCACCCCTACCGCTGCGACGGTGCCCATGGTCAGCAGCCAGACCCGCGACGACGCCGCGGCCGGCGCCCCGATGACCGCGAGCGACCCGGCCAGGCAGACGCCGGTCCACGCGGACTGGGCCAGGGCGGAGCGCCGGCCGAAGAAGAAGGCGGCGTACGGCGTGGCCCAGGCGTAGAAGAGCCGCAGGTCGCTCTCGGCGTTGCCCTCCGCGGCGTACCCCACCGAGATCACCACCTGGATGAGCGCGATGACCGCGTGCAGCGTCCACCGGGGCAGCCGACGGGTCGGGCCGAGCGCGAGGGCGAGGCCGAGGGTGACCGCGACCCCGGCCATGGCGAGCACCACCGGGTCGCCGGCACGTGGGGGGTGCGGGAGCAGCAGCCACAGGACGGCCAGCGACCCGCCGCTGGCGTAGAGGACACCCAGCGCGCGCGCCATCCACTGCGACGACAGCTCGGTGACCGAGAGCCGACGTGGGTCGAGCATCAGACCTCCCGCTCGCGCGCTGCCTCTGACGCGCACCAGGAGTATCGGCAGCCCGGGACCGGGACTTGTGCGCCCGGTTGGCCGAGTTGAGAGCCGCGCGTCACATCGACCGCCGGCCGCAGTCGGGCGTCAGCCGGCCCAGCGGTCCCGCATCGCGGTGACCACCTTGAGGTCCCGGTTCGTGCCCGGGGCGAGCGCCGTGCGGAAGGTGCGGAGGAACACCGCGTCCTGGGTGGGCCGGTCCAGCCAGATGTGCACGGCCCGGCCGACGACCAGTGCCGACTCGCCGGGCTCGGACCAGGCGCGGATCCGCTCCGCAACCTCGCCGGTGGGTGCCGCTCCGGGCTTGAAGAAGGTCACCGAGCGACGTAGCCCCTGCACCTGCTCGACCGCCGGCCGGACGGCCAGCGCGTCCTCGTGCACGCTGCGGAGCTCGTCGGGGGTGAGCACCACGGCCGGCACCTCGAACCCGCAGTGCTCACCCAGCACCGTCTCGACCAGCCGCTCGACCCGCGCCGGGGAGCGCAGGCTGCTCCGGAGGTGGACGTTGCCGGACTGGATGTGCGTCTCGACCTCCGTCAGGCCGGCATCGACCAGGTGGGCGCGCAGGTCGGCCATCTTGTAGAACCGGCCGCCCACGTTGACGGCCCGCAGCAGGGCGATGTATGTCGGCACGCAGCCATCCTCGCGCACCCGCCCGGCCGACCTGCGGTCAACAGGTCAGTCCCGGGGGCCGCGTCCCGCCCACGTCCACGCGTAGCCGGGGTCCTCGGCGGCCAGCCCGGCCTCGCCCAGCTCCAGCGGCCGGAAGGTGTCCACCATGACCGCGAGCTCGTCGAAGGACTCCGCCCCGATGGACGCCTCCACCGCGGAGGGCTGGGGACCGTGCGCGTAGCCACCCGGGTGCACCGAGACGGACCCGATGCCGATGCCCGACCCCTTGCGGGCCTCGTAGTCGCCGCCGACGTAGAACATCACCTCGTCGCTGTCCACGTTGGAGTGGTAGTAGGGCACCGGGATCGAGGCCGGGTGGTAGTCCACCTTGCGGGGCACGAAGTTGCAGACCACGAAGTTCTGGCCCTCGAAGACCTGGTGCACCGGCGGCGGCTGGTGCAGCTTGCCGGTGATCGGCATGAAGTCCTCGATGTTGAAGGTGTAGGGGTAGAGGCAGCCGTCCCAGCCGACCACGTCGAAGGGGTGCGTCGCGTACGTCATCCGCGTCCCGACCACCCCCGCGGACGTCCGGTGCTTGACCAGCACCTCCACGTCGGCGCCCTCGACCAGGAGCGGCTGCGTCGGTCCGTGCAGGTCCCGCTCGCAGTACGGCGCGTGCTCGAGCAGCTGGCCGTAGCGGGACAGGTAGCGACGCGGCGGGGCCACGTGGCTGGAGGACTCGATGGCGTAGAGCCGCGAGGGCTCCGCGGGCACCCACCGGTGCGTGGTGGCGCGGGGCACGAGCACGTAGTCGCCGGTGCGGTAGGGCAGCACGCCGAAGACCGTCTCGACCACGCCGGTGCCGTCCTCGACGTAGACGCACTCGTCGCCGACCGCGTTGCGGTGGTACGGCGAGACGGTGTCCGCGACCACGTAGGAGAGCCGCACGTCGGCGTTGCCGAGCACCAGCCGCCGGCCCTGCACCGCGTCCAGCCCGCGCACCCCCTCGAAGAGGCCGTGCAGCCGCAGGTGTCGCGGCTTGAGCGGATGGTTCGGGCTGACCGCCTGGTCGGGCAGCTCCCAGATCCGGCTGTCCACGATCGCGGAGGGCACACCGCGGTGGTAGAGCAGCGAGGAGTCGGAGGAGAATCCCTCCTCGCCCATCAGCTCCTCGAACCGCAGCCGCCCCTGGTCGTCGCGGTGCGCTGTGTGCCGGTGCGCGGGAACGTCGCCGACCCGCCGGTAGTACGTCATCATCACTCCGATTATCGAACAGTCTGTTCGTTCACAGCCACAATGGGTTAGTGTCGGCGGCGTGTCAACCGTGCCCGCCTTCCTGCACCGGCTCGTGGACGACGCGGCGCTCTTCCCGCCCGGGAACGCCTCGCTCGCCGAGGCGGTGCACGCCAACCGCGGGTGGCACTCGACGCCGTACCACCAGCTGGTCGGCAGCTTCGTCGTCGACGACCGCCGGGTCGTCGACCTGGGCACCGCCGTGTCCGCCGCCCGGTCCGCGGGGGTGCAGGACCTCGACGACCCGCTGCGGGTCAGCGTGGTCGTCACCGGAGGAGCGGGCGCCCTCGGACCGGCGGTCACCTGGACCGAGCGCAGCGGGCTGGCCCTGGCCGGGGTGGAGACCGCGGTCCGCGACCTCGACGACCCGGCCGGCAGCACCCGCCGCGTGCTCGCCGCCGCCGACGACCTGGTGGCCGCCGGCGAGCTGGACGAGGACGTGCCGCTGTACGTCGAGCCACCACGGCTGCGCGGCGGCGAGCCGGCCGCGTCCTGGCTGGCCGCGCTCGACGAGGTCGCCGCGACGGACCACCGGCTCAAGCTGCGCACCGGAGGCGTCGAGGCCGACGCCTTCCCCGGCAGTGCCGAGCTGGCCACCTGCCTCGCCGCGGCGCTGGACCGCGAGCTGAGGTTCAAGTGCACCGCCGGGCTGCACCACGCGCTGCGGCACCGCGATCCGGCGACGGGCTTCGAGCACCACGGCTTCCTCAACGTGCTGGTCGCGACCCGGGCCAGCCTGGACGGCGCGGACGTGCGGGAGGTGAGCGCGGTGCTGGACGAGACCGACCCGGGCCGGCTGCTCGGACGGACCGACGAGGCGGGGCTGGCCAGGTCCCGGCACTGGTTCACGTCCTTCGGGTCGTGCAGCATCAGCGACCCGGTGCACGACCTGACCGTGCTCGGGCTGGTCGGCCGATGACCCGCACCTGGGTCGCGGGCGCCGCAGGGTCGCTGCACGACGTCGACAACCTGCCGTACGGGGTGTTCAGGGACCGTGGGGGGCCGCGCCGGGTCGGCGTCCGGATCGGCGACCTGGTCCTGGACCTCGCCGCCCTGCCCGCGGCGGCGCTGACTCGGGACCGCGCCGGCCGGGACCGCGCCGGCCGGGAGAGCATCGACCGGGGGCGTGTCACCCGCGACCAGGGCCGCGCTGGCGGCCCCCTCGCTGAACCCGCTCCTGGCGCTCGGACGGACGGCCTGGACGTCGCTGCGCGCTCGCCTGGTCGACCTGCTCACCGACCAGAGCCGGCGCGGCCTGGTCGAGCCGCACCTGCGCCCGCTGCACCAGGTCGACCTGTCGCTGCCGTTCGAGGTCGCCGACTACGTGGACTTCTACTGCTCCCTGCACCACGCGAGCAACGTCGGGCGGATGTTCCGGCCCGACGAGGAGCCGCTCAAGCCCAACTGGCGGCACCTGCCGGTCGGCTACCACGGCCGGGCGGGCACCGTGGTGGTCTCCGGCACCGACGTCCGCCGGCCGTGCGGGCAGCGCCCGGAGAGCGGCGGCGGGCCCAGCTTCGGGCCGAGCCGACGCCTGGACATCGAGGCCGAGCTCGGCTTCGTGGTCGGCGCCGGCACCCGGCTCGGCGAGCCCGTCGGCGTCGCCGACCTCGCCGAGCACGTGCTCGGCGTCACGCTGCTCAACGACTGGTCCGCGCGGGACGTCCAGGCCTGGGAGTACGTGCCGCTCGGCCCGTTTCTCGGCAAGTCGTTCGCCACCTCGGTGAGCGCCTGGGTCACGCCGCTGGAGGCGCTGGCGGCGGCCCGCGTGGACCTACCCGGCCAGGATCCCGAGCCGCTGGACTACCTCCGGGTCGGTCCCGGAGCCGGTCTCGACATCGACATCGAGGTGCTGCTCAACGGCCAGCTGGTCAGCCGGCCGCCGTACGCCTCGATGTACTGGTCCCCCGCCCAGATGCTCGCGCACCTCACCGCCAACGGCGCCTCGCTGCGGCCTGGGGACCTGTTCGCCTCCGGCACGGTCAGTGGACCGGAGCCGGGCCAGCGCGGCTCCTTCCTGGAGCTGTCCTGGGCCGGCGCCGAGCCGTTCCCGTGCGGGGACCGGCTGCGGACCTTCCTCGAGGACGGGGACACCGTCACGCTGCGGGGCACCGCCCCCGGCACCAGGGGCGGCCGGATCGCGCTGGGCGAGGTCACCGGCACGGTGCAGCCGGCGCTCCGCACCGGCTGAGCCGCGCCGCGCGCACGTGACGCAGACCTCAGCGGCGCGCGGTGACTTCGCATAGGGTGCCTATGTAATATTGCTTGCGTGAGCCAATCAACCACGATCGCACCGGGCGTCGAGGAGCTGAGCGCCGAGCTGGTGCTCTACACCGGCCGCCTGGTCCGGGCCATCACCCGGCACAGCGAGGGGACCTCCGCGGACGTCCCGAGCGGCCAGCCTGCGGCTGCTGTCGCAGCTCGACGAGCTCGGCCCGCTGACGATCGGCGCCCTGGCCGCCGCCGACCACTGCTCCCAGCCGACCATGAGCGCGGCGGTGACGAGCCTCTGCGAGCACGGCTGGGCGGTCAAGACCCCGAACCCCCGGGACGCCCGCTCCAGCCTGGTCAGCCTCACCGGGCCCGGCCAGGAGGTCCTGGTCCAGGCGCGGCACGAGCGCGCCGCGGTCGTCACCGCCCTGCTGCGGTCCGACCCCCACCACGACGAGCAGGACCTCGCGACCGCCGTCGCCGTGATTCGTGGCCTGCTCGGAAAGCCCGACGACGACGAAGGAAGCGCGTGAGCACAGCCGCCCACCGGGACAGCGCCCGGACCAGCACCACCGTCCAGGACTCCTCCGGCCCCTCGATGCTGCACCAGCCCCGAGCCGTCTGGGCGGTGGCGTTCGCGTGCGTGATCGCGTTCATGGGCATCGGCCTCGTGGACCCGATCCTGAAGTCCATCGCCGACCAGCTCGACGCGACGCCGAGCCAGGTCTCCCTGCTGTTCACCAGCTACATGGCCGTGATGGGGGTCGCGATGCTGGTCACCGGATTCGTATCCAGCCGCATCGGCGCGAAGCGGACGCTGATCGCCGGGCTGGTGCTGATCATCGTCTTCTCGGCGCTCGCCGGGATGTCCAGCACGGTCGGGCAGATCGTCGGCTTCCGGGCCGGCTGGGGGCTGGGCAACGCGCTCTTCATCGCGACCGCGCTGGCCACCATCGTCTCGGCCGCCCGCGGCTCGGTCGCCCAGGCGATCATCCTGTTCGAGGCCGCCCTCGGGCTGGGCATCGCGGCCGGCCCGATCGTGGGCGGGCAGCTCGGCTCCATCTCGTGGCGCGGCCCCTTCTTCGGGGTGGCGGTCCTGATGCTGATGGCGCTGGTCGGCACCGCGCTGTTCCTGCCGAGGACCCCGCCGGCGGCGCGTCGTACGTCGCTCGCCGACCCGATCAAGGCACTGCGGCACCCGGGTCTGATGACCATCTCGGTCACTGCCCTGTTCTACAACGTCGGCTTCTTCACCCTGCTCGCCTTCGCCCCGTTCCCGCTCGACCTGAGCGCGTCCCAGGTCGGCTGGATCTTCTTCGGCTGGGGCCTGCTGCTCGCCTTCACCTCGGTGGTCGCGGCTCCGTGGCTCCAGCGCCACCTCGGCACCGTGCCGACCATCGTCGGCTCGCTGCTGCTGTTCGCCGCCGACCTCGCCGTCATGGCGGTCTTCACCGAGGACAAGCCCGTCCTGGTGCTGGGCGTGATCGTGGCCGGCGCCTTCCTCGGCGTCAACAACACCCTGATCACCGAGGCCGTCATGGGCTCCGCCCCGGTCGAGCGGGCGGTCGCCTCGTCGGCGTACTCGTTCCTGCGGTTCTCCGGCGCGGCCGTCGCTCCGTACGCCGCGGGCAAGCTCGGCGAGAACGTCAGCGTGCACGCACCGTTCTGGATGGGCGCGGCCGCGGTGCTCCTCGGCGCGGCCATCCTGCTCGCCGGCCGGCACACGCTGGGCAAGCACCACGACGCCCCGCGCACCGACCGGGAGCGCGCGGACGAGGCCGAGCTGCTCGCGGTCGGCGACCTGGACTGACCCAACCGGGTCAGCCGGCGGATCAGCCGGCCGTCGCCGGGGCGGTCGCCGGTGCTGCTGCCGGGCCGGTCGCCGGGGCTGCTCCCCGCGCGGGCGCCGCCTGCAGCCACGTGTACAGCCGCACGGTCGTGCCCTGCGCCGAGGACCGCACCTGGACCAGGTCGCACAGCTGGTTGGCGATCCAGACTCCTCGGCCACCCTCGGCCAGCGCGAGCGCCGGCTGCCGGCCGACCAGCACGTCCGTGATCAGACCCGCGTCGGCCACCTCCACCACCAGCGCCCCGGGCTCGGTCCAGCTGCGCACCACTCCGGCACCACCGCCGTGCTCGATGCTGTTGGTGGCCAGCTCGTGGGCCGCCAGCACCAGGTCCTCGACCAGGTCGTCGTGCAGCGCCGCGACCTGCGCGAGCCGGCGGACCACGGATCGCAGCCCGGCCAGGTCCTCGCGGCCGAAGGCGAACCACTCGGCGTCGGCGGGCGGCTCCATGAGCGGGCGCTCGAACTCGTCGTTGGCGTGCGTGTGACCGCCGTAGGCCAGGCTCTCCAGATCCGGCCCGAGGCGGGGGTGGGTCCGCTCCGCGTCGGCCAGCACCTCGGCCGGCAGTCCGTCCGCGTCGTAGGGGCAGAGCAGCCGGAAGTCGGTGCCGAGGCCGTCGAAGGCCACGTTGAGCAGGGACTCGTGCAGTCGGCACTCGTCGAGCTCGACCGCCGAGCGGCCGACCCAGACCGGCTCGCCGACCCCGCGCACCGGTTGGCCGGCGTGCTCGGCGACGAAGTGCCGCCAGGCCGGGATGATCCGCGCGGGGTTCCGGCCGACCTCGGCCATGTCGAGGAACTCCACCCGCTCGGCGTCCGCGCCGAGGGCGGCCCGGAGCGCGGCGATGCGGTCCGGGAGCTCAGCGACCAGCACCGGCTCGCCGGCCTCGAGCCCCGCCCTGATGAAGGGCGCGACGACGTCGACGAGTTCCTCCAGGCCTCGGTAGAACAAGGCCTCGTGGTGGAACTGTCCGGTTGCGTCTGACGTTGGTGCAGCGAATGCCACGGGCTCCCCTCCCGGGTCGACCCTGCCCGGACGACCCACCTCCAGTGTGAGGCACCGGCGCGCTGACGTACAGCCGCTGTCTAGCGCTCAGAGGTTGCCGCGCCGGTCCTGCTCCCGCTCGATGGCCTCGAACAGCGCCTTGAAGTTGCCCTTGCCGAACCCCAGCGAGCCGTGCCGCTCGATCAGCTCGAAGAACACCGTCGGGCGGTCGCCGAGCGGCTTGGTGAAGATCTGCAGCAGGTAGCCGTCCTCGTCGCGGTCCACCAGGATCTTGCGCGACTGCAGCTCCTCGATCGGCACCCGGACGTGGCCGATCCGGGCCCGCAGCTCCTCGTCCTCGTAGTAGGAGTCGGGGGTGTCGAGGAACTCCACGCCGTTGGCGCGGAGCGCGTCGACGGTGGCGAGGATGTCGTTGCACGCCAGCGCGAGGTGCTGGGCCCCGGCGCCGCGGTAGAAGTCGAGGTACTCGTCGATCTGCGACCGCTTCTTCGCCACCGCGGGCTCGTTGAGCGGGAACTTCACCCGGTGGTTGCCGTTCGCGACCACCTTCGACATCAGCGCGGAGTAGTCCGTGGCGATGTCGTCGCCGATGAACTCGGCCATGTTCACGAAGCCCATCACCCGGTTGTAGAAGCGGACCCACTCCTCCATCCGGCCCAGCTCGACGTTGCCGACGATGTGGTCGAGGGCCTGGAACAGCCGCTTCGGCTGCCCGGCCCGCGGCACCAGGCCGCTGTGCGCGACGGCGTAGCCGGGCAGGTAGGGCCCGTCGTAGCGGGACCGGTCGACGAGCGTGTGCCGGGTCTCGCCATAGGTGGCGATGGCCGCGACCCGGACGGTGCCGTGCTCGTCGGTGATGTCCTCCGCCTCGCGCAGGACGGTGGCCCCGGCCCGGCGGGCCTGGGCGACGCAGCGGTCCACGTCGGGCACCTCGAGCGCGATGTCCACGACGCCGTCGCCGTGCCGGCGGTGGTGCTCGACCAGCGGGCTGTCGGGGTCCACGGCACCGTTCACCACGAACCGGATCGACCCGGAGCGCAGCACGAACGACTTGTGGTCGCGCTGGCCGGTCTCCGGGCCGGCGTACGCCTCGAGCTGCATGCCCCATGCCGACTGGTAGTAGTGCGCGGTCTGGGTGGCGTTGCCGACCACGAACACGATCGCGTCCCAGCCGGTCACGGGGAACACGTCCTGGTCCTCGTCGTACTCCACCAGCCCGACCAGCTGCTGCAGCTGCTCGAGGGTGAGATCGGCCTTGAGCTCGTCATGGGTCAGCGCGTCGGTCATGTCCGCAGCATCGCCTGGTCGGACGATCTGTGCAACAGTACGACGAAACCGTGTGCAACTTGACCAGTGATCGGGGCTGACGTGGACGCTCTGGATGCCACCTTGTTGCATCTCCTGGCCGACGAGCCGCGGATCGGGGTGCTCGAGGCCTCCCGCCGGCTGGGCGTGGCGCGGGGCACCGTCCAGGCCCGGCTGGACAAGCTCACCGCGGCCGGGGTGATCTCCGGGTGGGGGCCCGAGCTGCAGCCGGAGGCGCTGGGCTACCCCGTGACCGCCTTCCTGACCCTCGAGATCCGGCAGGGCGCGGGGCACGAGTCCGTCGCCCGGCACCTGGCCCGGATCCCCGAGGTGCTCGAGGCGTTCACGATCACCGGCGCCGGTGACATGTGGGCCCGGGTGGTGGCCCGCTCCAACGCGGACCTGCAGCGGGTCATCGACGCCGTGCTGTCGGACGCGGGCATCGTCCGCTCCTCGACGGTGATCGCGCTGGCCACCCAGATCCCGCACCGGGTGCTGCCGCTGCTCGACGCCGCGAGCAGGGAGCCGGCCGGGTAGTCTCGCCCGCGTGAGACTCGTCGCGGGAGTGGACTGCTCCACCCAGAACACCAAGGTCGTCGTGTGTGACGCCGAGACCGGGGAGGTGCTGCGCGAGGGCCGCGCCCCGCACCCGGACGTCACCGAGGTCGATGCGGCCGTGTGGTGGCGGGCCTGGGAGCAGGCCTCGGCCGGCCTGCTCGACGGCGTCGAGGCGCTCGCCGTCGGTGGCCAGCAGCACGGGATGGTGCTGGTGGACGAGGCCGGCACGCCCGTGCGCGACGCGCTGCTCTGGAACGACAACCGGTCCGCCCCGCAGGCGGCCTCCCTCCTGGAGGAGCTCGGCGGCGGACAGCCCTGGGCGGACGCGACGGGCATCGTGCCGGTGGCGAGCTTCACGGTCACCAAGCTCCGCTGGGTCGCGGAGAACGAGCCGGACGTGGCCGCGCGGGCCCGCGGCGTGCTGCTCCCGCACGACTGGATCACCCACCAGCTGCGCGGTGGCGCCGGCGAGCCGACCACGGACCGTGGTGACGCCTCCGGCACCGGCTACTGGTCGGCCGCTACCGACGCCTACCGCCCGGACCTGCTGCGCACCGCGTTCGGCCGCGACCTCGCGGTCCCGCGCGTCGCCGGTCCCTCGGAGCCGGTCGGCGAGACGCCCGGCGGCATCGTGCTGGGCCCCGGCACCGGCGACAACATGGGAGCCGCGCTCGGCCTGGCCCTCGAGCCCGGCGACGTGGTCGTCTCGCTGGGCACCAGTGGCACCGTGTTCGCGGTCTCGGACCGGCCGAGCGCCGACGCCACCGGGGTCGTGGCCGGCTTCGCGGACGCGACCGGCCGGTTCCTCCCGCTGGTCTGCACCCTCAATGCGGCCCGGGTGGTCGGGGCGGCGTTGCAGATGGCGGGCGCCGAGCTCGCCGACCTGGACCGGCTCGCGCTCTCGGCCCCGGACTCCGCCGGGCTGGTGCTGCTGCCCTTCCTCGACGGGGAGCGCACCCCGCTGCTGCCGGAGGCGACCGGACTGCTGCACGGTCTCACCCGAGCCAACGCCACCCCCGCCCACCTGGTGCGCGCCGCCGTCGAGGGGATGCTCTGCGGGCTGGCCGACGCCGTCGCACCACTCGCCGCCGCCGGCGTGACGCCCCGCCGGATCGTGCTGATCGGCGGCGCCGCGCGCTCGTCGGCCGTCCAGCAGATCTGCGCCGGCCTGTTCGCCCTGCCGGTGGCGGTCCCGGAGCCGGCCGAGTACGTCGCGCTCGGCGCCGCCCGGCAGGCCGCCTGGGCGCTCTCCCAGGACCCGGAGCCGGTGCCGTGGCGCCCGGACGTGTCGCTGGTCCAGCCCGACGAGGCCGCGGCCGGCTACTACGAGCGGGTCCGGGCGGCGTACACCGCGGTGCTGTCGGGCGCGCAGCCGCTGCTGCGCGGATAGTGCGTTCGGGTCTTCCGGGCGGGCACGCGTCGGGGCCAGACTCGGGAGCGACGTCCACGGCAGGAGGCTCTACTCATGACCACCAGACTCAACCCGTACCTCGGCTTCCGGGACAACGCCCGGCAGGCGATGGAGTTCTACCACTCCGTGTTCGGTGGGGAGCTGACGCTCAGCACGTTCGGGGAGATGCAGCTGAGCGAGGATCCGGCCGAGCAGGACAAGATCATGCACGCGATGCTGGTCACCGACGGAGGCCTGACCCTGATGGGCGCCGACACCCCCCAGAGCATGCCGTTCGAGGTGGGCACCAACCACTCCGTCTCGCTGTCCGGGGACGACGAGGAGGAGCTGCGCGGCTACTGGGAGCGGCTCTCGGACAGTGGCCGGGTCACGATCCCGATGGAGAAGGCCCCGTGGGGCGACAGCTTCGGGATGTGCGTCGACGGCTTCGGGATCCCCTGGCTGGTCAACATCAGCGGCTCCTGACGCTGACCGTGACCCGGGCCGCCGCTACCGGACCGGGCCGGGCTCGCCGTCGTTGGCCGGCGCGGCGGTGGCCGGCGGCTCCACCAGCTCCACCCGCTGCCGGCTGACCCCCTCAGGATGCCGCTGCTGCACCCAGGCGACCAGCTGCTCGCGGACGTGGCAGCGCAGGTCGAACAGGGTCCCCGCGTCGGCTGCCGTGACGAGCGCGCGCACCCGGACCATGCCGCCGACCGCGTCGGTCACCTGCAGCACCCGGGTGCGGCCGTCCCACAGGTCGGTGCGCGCCACGATGCGGCCCAGCTGCTCGCGCATGGCGCCGACGTCGATGCGCCAGTCGACGTCCAGCTCGATCGCGCCGAGCAGCTCGGAGCTGCGGCGGGTCCAGTTCTGGAACGGCGTCCCCGTGAAGTATGTCGAGGGGAGCACCAGACGCCGGTCGTCCCACAGGCGGACCACGACGTAGCTCAGCGTGATCTCCTCGATCCACCCCCACTCCCCCTCCGCGACCACCACGTCGTCGAGGCGGATGGCATCGCTGAACGCGAGCTGGATGCCTGCGAAGACGTTCGCCAGCGTGGACTGGGCGGCGAGGGCAGCCACCACGCTGACCACCCCGGCCGAGGCGAGCAGGCTGGCGCCCACGGCCCGGACCCCCGGGAAGCTCAGCAGCGCGGCCCCCAGCGCGATCAGCACCACGACACTGACGGTCAGCCGGCGCAGGATCAGCACCTGCGTGCGCGCCCGCCGCGCGGAGCGGTTGTCGCGCACGTCGGTCCGGTAGCGCCTCAACCCGAGATCCTCGAGGAACACCAGGCTCGAGGCCAGCAGCCAGGCGCCGGCGCCGATGGCGGCCAGCCGGAGGACCAGGCGGACGGCGTCCCACCAGGACGCGTCCACGTGCTCCGGTCGCATCGACCCGGCGAGGCCGGCCAGGGCGACCACCACCAGCAGCAGCCGGAACGGCCTGCGCGCGTGCCGCGCCAGGTCGGCGGCGGCGCTCCACCGGCGCGCGGACGCGGCGACCACCAGGTGCACCGCGACCACGACCAGCAGCACCGCGGCCAGCGCCGAGCCGAGAGCGATCGAGAAGTGGGTCCAGGAGACGGCCATTCCCCCATGCTGTCCGACCGGCCGGCCGGCTCGCGCGCCGGGCCGCGGTCAGGCCGCCGGCCAGGACAGCAGGGCCGCCGGGACAACCGGGCGGCAGGCCGCCAGGACAGCCGGGCAGCCGGCTAGGACAGCCGGGCGGCCACGTCGCTCGCGGCCCGGACCACCCGGGGACCGCAGACCTCGGCGTCCAGCTCGCCCAGCGAGATGATGCCCACCGACGCCTCGAGCCCCTCGACGCCGAGCACCGGTGCCGCGATCCCGCGCGCACCCGGCTGGATCTCACCCGTGGTCTCGACGTAGGCCGACCCGCCGGATCGCCCGGCCAGGATGGCGCGCCCGGCGGCGCCCCGGGTCAGCGGGTGCCGCGCACCCACCCGGTAGGCCACGTGGTAGTCGGTCCAGCTCGGCTCCACGACCGCCAGCGCGAGCGCGTCGCCGCCGTCGGCGAAGGTCAGGTGCGCGGTGCTGCCCAGGTCCTCCGCCAGGCTGCGCAGCACCGGTCCGGCGAGGTCGCGCAGCACCGGCTGCAGGCCGCGCGCTAGCGACAGCACCCCGAGCCCCACGTGCAGCCGGCCGGCGTCGTCGCGCCGGGCCAGTCCGTGCTGCTCCAGGGTGGCCACCAGCCGGTAGACGACCGTGCGGTTCACGTCGATCTCGGCGGCCAGCGCGGTGACGGTCAGCCCTGCGGGGGTGGCCGCCAGCGTGCGCAGCACCCGCAGTCCCCGGTCGAGCGTCTGGGAGGTCTCGGCGGCCATGGCCCGAGGCTATCCCGCGGCAACCAGCCGACGCCCGCGCTCAGACGCTGCGCCGCTGGGCCGCCCAGTCCCGGATCCGGTCGATCCTGGTCCGCAGCTGCTCCCCGGTGGCGATCGCCGCGGCGGGACCGCCGCACTCCTTGCGGAGCGCCGAGTGCGTCACCCCGTGCGGCTGCCCGGTGCGGTGCTTCCAGGCCGCCACCAGCCCGTTGAGCTCGCGGCGCAGCACCGCCAGCTGCTCGTGCGTCGAGACGTCGCGCTCGACCTCCTCGGCCAGCGAGCGGGTGTGCCGCTGCTGCCGGGCACGCTCGCTCTGCCGGCTGTGCAGCAGGTCGCGCACCTGGTCGGCCTCGAGCAGGCCGGGGATGCCCAGGAAGTCCATCTCCTCGTCGGAGCCGACGTGCACCTCGCCCTCGTGACCGAACTCGCCGCCGTCGTACAGCACCCGGTCGAAGCGCGCCTCGGACCCCATCGCCTCGAAGGTGCCCAGCTCCTCGCCGCTGGCCGCCTCCGCGGCGTTCGCCCGGGCGAGCAGGTCCTCCTCGGCGGCGAAGATGTCCCCGTCGTCGTTGACCTTGCGCTGCAGCACGTGGTCGCGCTCGACCTCCATCTCGGAGGCGAAGCCGAGCAGGTTGGGCACCGAGGGCAGGAACACCGAGGCGGTCTCCCCCCGCCTCCGGGCGCGGACGAACCGGCCCACCGCCTGGGCGAAGAACAGCGGGGTGGCGGTGCGGGTGGCGTACACGCCAACGGCCAGCCGCGGCACGTCCACGCCCTCGGAGACCATCCGGACCGCGACCAGCCAGCGGTCGTCGCCCTCGCTGAAGGCGGAGATCCGCTTCGAGGCGGCCTTCTCGTCCGAGAGCACCACCGTCGGCCGCTCGCCGGTGATCGCCTTGAGCAGGCCGGCGTAGGACCGAGCCGAGTCCTGGTCGGAGGCGATCACCATCGCGCCGGCGTCCGGCACGTGCCGGCGCACCTCGGTGAGCCGCTTGTCGGCGGCCGCGAGCACCGAGGGCATCCAGGCCCCGGACGGGTCCAGCGCCGTGCGCAGCGCCTGCGCGGTGAGGTCCTTGGTCAGCGGCTCCCCCAGCCGGGCGGCCACCTCGTCACCGGCGCGGGTGCGCCAGGTCATCTCGCCGCTGTAGGCCATGAACAGGACCGGGCGCACGACGTGGTCGGCCAGCGCCTGCGCGTAGCCGTAGGTGTAGTCGGCCAGGCTGCGCTGCACGCCGTCGTTGCCCTCGGCGTAGGAGACGAACGGGATCGGGTTGATGTCGGAGCGGAACGGCGTCCCGGTCAGCGCCAGGCGCCGCTGGGCGGGCTCGAAGGCCTCCCGGACCGCCTCCCCCCACGACAGCGCGTCGCCGGCGTGGTGCACCTCGTCGAGGATCACCAGCGTCTTGAACCGCTCGGTGCGGATCCGGTGCGCCAGCGGGTTGACCGCCACGCCCGCGTAGGTGACCGCGACCCCGACGTAGTCCTGGCTGGTGCGGCCCTTGCGACCGGAGTACGACGGGTCGATCGGGATCCCTGCCCGGGCGGCCGCCTCGGCCCACTGCGTCTTCAGGTGCTCGGTCGGGGCCACCACGGTGACCCGGTCCACCACCCGGCGCGACAGCAGCTCGGCGGCGACGGTCAGCGCGAAGGTGGTCTTGCCCGCGCCGGGGGTCGCCACGGCCAGGAAGTCCCGGGGGCTGTCGGTGAAGTAGTGCTCGAGCGCCGCCGTCTGCCAGGCCCGCAGCTTGGTGGCGGTACCCCAGGCGGCGCGGGCGGGGTAGGCGGGGGGCAGCTCGTTGGGTGGAGCGGGGACAAGAGGGAGTTCGGAGTCAGACACGTCTCTCGAGAGGGGTGCGCGGGTGGTCAGGACGCGGCGGCGGCCGCGCCGGTCAGTCCTCGTCCTTCTTGAGGTCTTCCCAGGCGTCCTTGCACTCGGGGCACACCGGGTACTTCTCCGGGTCCCGGCTCGGCACCCACACCTTGCCGCACAGCGCGACCACCGGCGTGCCCATCACCATCGCCTCGGTGAGCTTGTCCTTCTCGACGTAGTGCGAGAACCGCTCGTGGTCGCCGTCGTCGGTCGGCGAGGTCCGACGGTCCTCGATGGTCTCGGTGCCGGGGCTCATCTGGGTGCTCACGGTCGTCGAGTCTAACCCCCTCGCCGGGGACCCGCTCAGTTCAGGCTGGGGTCGTCGGGACGCGTCGACACCAAGGCGAGCGCGCCGGGCTGACGGCGGAGCACCCGCTGCCACAGGCCGACGGGGTCGGGACCGAACAGGTCCGCGGCAGTGGAGGGCACGACGTACCAGGAGCCGGACCGGATCTCCTCCCGCAGCTGCTCCTCGGCCCAACCCGCGTAGCCCGCGAACACCCGCAGGTGGCTCAGCGTCGGACCGGCGAGCTGGACGGGCGTGTCCAGGTCCACCAGCCCGACGTCGTCGTAGAGCCGCCGGAAGCCCATCGGCTCGATGTCCGAGCTCGGGTCGGTCCCGAACGTGCTCGACGCGCCGACCGCCAGCGCCGAGTCGGTGCCCACCGGACCCCCCTGGAACAGCACCGCCGGCGCGTCGGCGAGGTCTCCCCAGTCCGGCAGGATCTCCCCGACCGGCGCCAGAGAGGGGCGGTTCAGCACCACCCCGAGCGCCCCGTCCGCATCGACGTCGAGCAGCAGCACGACGGTGCGCTCGAAGTTCGGGTCGAGCAGGACCGGGGTGGCGACCAGCAGGTCGCCGACCTCCAGGCGCGGACCGGCGGGCTCAGACATCCGAGGTCGGGACCCTCGACGAGCTCTCGGCGGCGGCGCGCACCGCACTGGCGACCGCGGTGTGCACGTCGGCGTGGAACACGCTCGGGATGATGTAGTTCGCGTTCAGCTCCTCCGCGGTCACGGTCGAGGCGATCGCCTCGGCCGCGGCGACCAGCAGGGTGTCGTCGATGGTGTGCGCGGAGGCGTCGAGCAGCCCCGGAACACCCCGGGGAAGGCGAGCACGTTGTTGATCTGGTTGGGGTAGTCCGAGCGGCCGGTGGCCACCACCGCGGCGTGCTGGCGGGCCACCCCGGGGTCGATCTCCGGCACCGGGTTGGCCAGGGCGAAGACGATCGCCCGGGGCGCCATCCGGGCCACGTCGTCACCGTCGATGACGTGCGGGGCGGAGACCCCGATGAACACGTCCGCGCCGTCCATGGCGTCGTGCAGGGAGCCGGTGATGCGCGCCTTGTTGGTCGCGTCGGCCACCCAGAGCAGGGACTCGTGCAGGCCCGGGCGCTCGCGGTGCACGACACCCTCGACGTCGGCGACGACCACGTCGCGCACGCCCGCCTCGAGCAGCAGCCGCAGGATCGCGGTCCCGGCGGCGCCGGCGCCGGACATCACCACCCGCACGTCGTCCAGCCGCTTGTCGACCACCCGCAGAGCGTTGGTCAGGGCTGCCAGCACCACGATCGCGGTGCCGTGCTGGTCGTCGTGGAAGACCGGGATGTCGAGGATGTCGCGCAGCCGGCGCTCGATCTCGAAGCAGCGCGGTGCGGAGATGTCCTCGAGGTTGATGCCCGCGAAGCCCGGCGAGACCGCGCGCACGATCTCGACGATCAGGTCCGGGTCCTGGGTGTCCAGGCACAGCGGCCAGGCGTCGATCCCGGCGAACCTCTTGAAGAGCGCGGACTTGCCCTCCATCACCGGCAGCGCAGCGGCCGGCCCGATGTTGCCGAGACCGAGCACCGCGGACCCGTCGGTGACCACAGCGACGGAGTTCCGCTTCACGGTCAGCCGCCGGGCGTCCTCGGGGTCCGCGGCGATCGCCTGGCAGACCCGGGCGACCCCGGGGGTGTAGACCATCGAGAGGTCGTCGCGGTTGCGGATCGGGTGCTTGGACGCCATCTCGATGGTGCCGCCGAGGTGCATCAGGAAGGTCCGGTCCGAGACCTTGTGCACCGCGACCCCCTCGATGCCCCGCAGCGCGACCACGATCCGGTCGGCGTGCGCGGTGTCGGAGGCGGCGCAGGTGACGTCGATGCGCAGCTTGTCGTGGCCGGACGCGGTCACGTCGAGCGCCGTGACGATGCCGCCGGCCTCCTCGACCCGGGTGGTGAGCGCGCTGATCGCGGTCCCGCCGGCCGGCACCTCCAGCCGGACGGTGATCGAGTAGGAGATGCTCGGCTGTCCCGGCTGCACGGATCCGGGAGTCGTGTCGGTGTCCACGCCGCTATGTTGTCACGACGACCCGCCGGGAGCGGCTGACCGCCCCGCCGGTCACTTCGAGATCGTGACGCTGCCGCCGTCGCGCGGCACCAGCTCGATCCAGGTGTGCCCCGACGGGATGGTGAGCTCGCCGGAGGCGGTGCGCAGCGAGATCGTCGAGCTCAGCGTCTTGCTCCAGGTGCCCCGCACGACCCGGCCGCCGTGGAACAGCAGCGCCTCGCCGGAGCCGGTGAAGCGGGTCTCCGGGACCGGGTTGCCGGCCGGGTCGCGGTAGCCCGCGTCCCCGACCTGGACCCGCAGCACCAGGACGTTGTCGGGGCGGAACCGGTCCCCGGCCGAGGCGTTGCTGGCCGGGTCGACGTACGTGCCGCCCTGGTAGGTCCAGCGCGTGGTGTGGGACCCGGAGAAGGTCGCGGCGAGCCCCGCGGCGGGCTTGCCCCGGGGCAGGCTGCTCGCCGGCCCGAACGGGAGGTAGCTCGGCACCGTGTCGCGGGCCTTGACGCCCTTGGCCAGCCGGGCCAGGTCCATGAACAGGTTGTACGGCGCCGGGCGGCTGCTGTCGCGGCGGTAGCCGGGGGCGCCCTCGGTGAAGGTGGTGATGCCGGCGGCGCGGATCCGAGCGACCGTCGGCGGCGCACCACCACTGGCCACCAGCACCGCCTTGGCGGGCTGGACGATGCCGATGTCGGTGGCCCGCATCGAGCGCACCGGCCCGACCAGCCGCGGCGCGTGCTGGTAGAAGAAGACCGCGAGCCGGGTGGACCCGCCCTCGACGAGCTCCTCGGTGACCAGGTCGGCGCGGCCGACGCCGACCTGGGGCCGGCTGCTCGTCGAGTTGTCGATCTTGACGACCATCACCGGGTGCTGGGGGGCCCGCCCCCGGAAGGGCAGGCCGGTCAGCGGCCACTCGCCCGAGACGGTCAGGCCCTTCGCCGTGGCCTGGCCGTCCGGGGTCCCCGGCTCCGCCGGTCCGGGCACCGGCGAGGACGAGCAGCCGGCCAGCGTCACGGACGCCGTCAGCCCGGCGACGGCCAGCGCCCAGCCGCGACGGGTGCGGACCCGTGCGGGGGCCTCGGTCCGGGGGGTGTCACCGCTCATGGACGCCAGTGTGGCCCAGCGGACGGCCGCCGGGGACGACCGCGCGACGGACCGTCCGCGTGTCGCGGCTCAGATCTTGGCGCCGCCGTCGACGTACAGGGTCTGGCCGGTCACGAAGGATGCCTCGTCGCTGCACAGGAAGGCGACGGCGGCCGCGATGTCCTCGGGCTGGCCGACCCGGCGGACCGGCGTCAGCGCTGCCGCGCCCTTGCGGTACTCCTCCGGCTCCACCCCGACCCGCCGCGCGGTGTCGTCGGTCATGTCGGTGACGATGAAGCCCGGTGCGACCGCGTTGACGTTGACGCCGAAGGGGCCGAGCTCGAGGGCCAGGGTGCGGGTGAAGCCCTGCAGCCCCATCTTGGCCGCCGCGTAGTTGGCCTGGCCGCGGTTGCCGAGCGCGGAGACCGAGGAGAGGTTGACGATCTTGCCGTACTTCGCCGCGACCATGTGCTTCTGCACCTCGCGGCTCATCAGGAACGACCCGCGCAGGTGCACGCTCATGACGGTGTCCCAGTCGTCCTCGGTCATCTTGAACAGCAGGTTGTCGCGGGTGACGCCGGCGTTGTTCACCAGCACGTCGACCTTGCCGAGCTCCTCGACCACCTGCGCGACCGCGGCCTGGACCGACGCCGCGTCGGCGACGTCGCAGGCGAGGCCGACCGCCTTCTCCGCCCCCAGTCCCGTCGGCGGCCGCCGCGGCCGCGTCCTGGTCGAGGTCCAGGACCGCCACCGAGGCGCCCTCCTCGGCGAAGCGGCGGGCGGTGGCGGCCCCGATGCCGCGCGCACTCCCGGTGACCACGGCGACACGACCGGCGTAGCGACTCATCAGACAGATCCTCCTGGAAACGGTGGTTACCGAGCAGTATGCGACCACCCTAGGTGGCGACCCCGGTCACAGTCCCACCGGGAGATGTCCGGGACCGGGGCCGCTCGTGAATAGACTCGGGGGATGCGTTCAGGTGGGTTCCGCTTCGCGGTCGTGCTGTCCCTCGCCCTGGCGGCGACGGCAGTCGCGGTCGCGCTGACCTACCACCTCCCGCTGCGGGACCCCGACGGCGTCGCGGTGCCGACCTACGTGCGGCTGCCGGTCATCCTGCTGCTGGCGTTCCTCACCGACGTGCGTCCCGCGCGCCGCGTGGCGCGGCCGGTCCCCGGCACGGTTCCCGCGGGCGCTGGTCGCGGTCGTGCGGGAGCGCTGGCGCTGGCAGCACACCCGGTTCGCGCTGGTCGGGCTCGGCGCCTGGTACCTCACCTACGCGGCCTTCCGGAACCTCAAGAGCTTCGTGCCGTTCGTCAACCGCAACCTGTGGGACGACACCCTGGAGCGGTTCGACCGCTTCGTGTGGCTGGGCCACGACCCGGCCACCGTGCTGCACCAGGTCTTCGGCGTCGGGCTGGGCCGCGCACTTCTTCTCGCTGGTCTACGTCGCCTGGATCGTGCTGGTGCCGGCCACCCTCGTGGTCGCGCTGGTCTGGTCCGCGCGACCGGACCCGCGGCGAGTGGTACGTCACCGCGGTGGCCGTCGACTGGGCGCTCGGCGTCGCGACGTACTTCGCGGTGCCGACCCTGGGGCCCGTCTACGCCGACGCCGCAGCGACTTCGTCGGCCCTGCCGCACACCTACGTCTCCGACGCTGCAGGAGGCGATGATCCAGCGACCGCTACACCGTGCTGGCCGACCCGTTCGCGACCGCACGCCGTGCAGACCATCGCGGCCTTCGCCTCGCTGCACGTGGGGATCATGGTCACGGTCTGCCTGATGGCCGAGCTGCTGCGGCTGCGCGCGCTGGATCCGGGTCGCGATGTGGGTGTTCCTCGGCCTGACCGTGCTCGCCACCGTCTACCTCGGCTGGCACTACTTCGCGGACGCGCTGGGCGGCGCCGTCCTGGGCACCGCCGGCGTCTGGATCGCGGCTCTCGGCGACCGGCAACCACGTGCGGCGGCCACGGCTGCGGCCCGGACGACGTCGCGGTGCCGAGCCGGATCGTGGACCGGCCGGCTCGCAGCCCCGCCGGTAGCCTCAGGGCTGCGCGCCAGCGCGGTGCGGAGCCGCTCGGCGTACTCGCGCTCCTCGCCGTCGGCGTAGCGTCGTGCGCGGCCAGAAGAAGCCGCGCAGGCCGTCGCCCTTGGTGCGCGGGACGACGTGCAGGTGCAGGTGCGCGACGCTCTGGCTGACCGTGTTGTTCATCGCCACGAACGAGCCCTGCGCCCCGAGGCCGTCCACCATCGCCGCGGCCAGCCGCTGGCCGGCCGTCGAGGAACGGGTCGCGCAGGCGGCCGGGCAGGTCCGGCAGGGTCACCACGTGCTCACGCGGGACCGAGCAGGACGTGCCCCTTGAACACCGGGCGGATGTCGAGGAAGCCGACCACGTGCTCGGTCTCCAGGACGACGTCCGCCGGCGACGTCTCCCGCCGACGATCGCCGCAGAACAGGCAGCTCGCCATCGTCACGGCTCAGGCGCGGAGCGGTTCTTGCCCGACATGCCCTCGGCCACGCCGATCAGCAGCACCGCTGCGACGATCGCCACGATGGCGCCGAGGATGTTGAGCTCCCAGATGCTTGCCGGTGCCGAGCGCCGTCGGCGACGACGCCGCCGATGAGCGAACCGACGACGCCGAGGACCAGCGTCATCAGGATGCTGAGGTTCTGCTTGCCCGGCTTGATCAGGCGCGCGACGGCGCCGACGACGAGCCCGAACACGAGGAAGCCGATGATGCCCATGTTGTTCCGCCTTGGGTGAGGAGATGTGTGCTCCGACCGTACCCGTGGAACCGCAGGTCAACCATCACGCGCGGCCCTAGTCTGGGGACTCGGTTTCATCGACCGGAGGGGAGCGCATGGTCGGCAGCTTCCTGCGGCACGCGGTCGTCGCCGCGATGGCCGGCGTGCTCGCGGCGCTCGCGGCGCTGAGCACGCCCGCCGCCGCTCCCGGGCGCACCGACGAGGTGGGACCTCGCACGCCGGGGCGGGACATCGGCTGGCCGAACTGCCCGCCCGGACTCGGCATCCCCGAGCGGCGCACGCTCGGCAAGCCGATGCCGCCCGCCCGGGTCCGCTTCGTGGTCGTCGGCCTGACCAACGGCCCCGCGTTCACCCCCAACCCGTGCCTGCGCGAGCAGGTCGCCACGCTCGCGCGCCCGGCGTCAGTGGACCTCGGCGTACGCCGTGGTGACCCACCCCACCCCGCCGCAGCTCCGCCGGTACGGCGCGGCGGGACCCCGATCCTCGACGGGCCACCGCGACCGGCTGTGGAACACCGGCTGGGCGCAGGCGCGGCAGAACCTCGCACTGCTGCGCTCGAGCGGGCTGCGCACGCCGACGATCTGGCTCGACGTCGAACCGGTCCCGGCCCCGGCCCCCTGGTCGGAGGACCCGGCCGCGAACCGAGCGGTGCTTGAGGGGTCCATGGCCGCCTACCGGCGGGCCGGGCTGTCGCTCGGCGTGTACTCCACGCGCTACCTGTGGCGCACCGTGCTCGGTGAGGTCGCCTACGGGCTGCCGGAGTGGCGGGCGGCCGGGTCGACCTCCCGCAGGGCCGCCGCCCGGCTGTGCGCGGGCCCGAGCATCCAGGGCGGCGAGCCGGTGCTCGCCCAGTGGACCGACGGGGAGGTCGACGACAACCTGCTGTGCCCGGGCCGCCCTCCGGGCCGGCTGCTCGCCCGGCACTTCGGGCCCCCACCGGACTAAAGACAAATCGGGCATATCGCCTTCAGCACCGGGTTTCCGGCACCGATGCTCCAGGGGTGACCCGGCTACCGCACCCAGCAGCTCGCACCTCGGCCGCACGCCACCACGGGCTCCGGCCCCTCCCGGTGGCGCTGCTGGCCACGGCGGTGTTCGCGGCCGCGGTCGCCGCCCTGGCCGGCAGCGGCAGCGCACAGGCCGCCAGCGGCGTGCGGTACGGCGAGCGCGCCGCGGCCCACGGCACCCTCGCCGTCACCGCCCAGCGTCACCAGCGGCCCACCACGCACCGCGTGCGGCCTGCCGCCCGCCGCGGCGCCGGCCCGGCCCCGGCCCGGCCCGCCGCCGCGGTCCCCGGAGCCGCGCCCCAGGCGATGACCCCGGTCTCCCTGACGACCCCGAGCGGCCCGGCCGGGTGGATCACGACCGCCGACGGCGCCCGTCGCGTCGCGGCCCTGAGCGCCGCCCAGCTGCTGCCCAGCACCTCCAGGTCGGCGGTGCACGTGCCCGTGGACGACACCACCCGCTACCAGCGCATGGACGGCTTCGGCGCGGCGCTGACCGAGTCCTCGGCGCACCTGCTGATGGGCCTGACCCCGGCCGCCCGCACGGCAGCGCTGCGCTCACTGTTCGACCCGCTCACCGGCGCCGGGATCGACCTGCTCCGGCTACCGCTGGGCGCCAGCGACTTCTCCCTGTCGCGCTACACCTACGACGACGTGCCGGCAGGCGAGACCGACCCCACCCTGAGCCGCTTCAGCCTGGCTCACGACGACGCCGAGATCATCCCGGTGCTGCGCGAGGCGCTCGCGATCAACCCCTCGCTGCGGGTGCTCGGCACCCCGTGGAGCGCACCGGCCTGGATGAAGACCAGCCGGTCGCTGCTCGGCGGCGCCCTGGCCGAGGACAGGGTCGACGTCTACGCGGACTACCTGGTGCGCACCGTGCAGGCGCTGCGCGCCGCGCCAGGTCCCGATCGCCTTCCTCACCCTGGGCAACGAGCCCGGCTGCAGCCCGTCGACTACCCCGGCATGACCATGACGGCGGCGCAGGAGGCAGCCCTCGCCGCCGCCGTGTCCGCCCGGCTGACCGCGGCCGGGATCGACGACCTCCAGCTCATCGGCTACGACCACAACTGGGACGACACGACGTACCCCACCCGGCTGCTCACCGACCCGGTGGCGAGCCGCGTGCTCGCCGGGACCGCGTTCCACTGCTACGCCGGCCGGCCCGACGCCCAGAGCACCGTGCACGACGCCGCCCCGGACAAGGGCATCTGGTTCACCGAGTGCTCCGGCGGCGGGTGGTCCACCAGCTTCCGCACCAACCTGGGCTGGAACGCCGGGATGCTCACCATCGGCGCCACCCGCCACTGGTCACGCAGCCTGCTGCTGTGGAACCTCGCGCTGACCCCGGCGGGCGGCCCGCACCTCGGCGGCTGCGGCAACTGCCGCGGCGTGCTGACCATCGACCCGGCCACCGGCTCGGTCAGCCGCAACGTCGAGTACGACATCCTCGCGCTGGCCGGCCGCGCGGTCGCGCCGGGGGCGGTCCGGGTCGCCTCCCCCACCGACGTGTACGGCGTGAAGACGGTGGCCTACCTCAACCCGGACGGCACGCACACCCTGACCGCCTACAACAGCTGGCGCAGCAACCAGACCCTGGTCGTCGACCACGGCGGCCGGCACGTCGGAGCCCCGCTCCCCGCGGGCTCGGTGGTCACCCTCACCTGGTGAGCCACCGGCGCGGGGGACACGGTCCCCGGGGCCCGGGTCGCGTGGCAGCATGCGCGCATGCCCCTGCGCTTCCCCGCCCCGCTCCGTCCCGGCGACCGCGTGGGCGTCACCTCGCCCTCCAGCGGGGTCGCGGCCCGCCACCGGGCACGTCTCGACGTCGCGGTCGGGACGCTGCGCCGACGCGGCCTCGAGGTCGTCGTCGGAGCCTGCATGGACGGGGCGACGCACGTCAGCGCCCCGGCGGCCGACCGGGCGGCGGAGCTGACGTCCTTCCTGGTCGACCCGGCGATCCGCGCGGTCGTCCCGCCGTGGGGTGGCGAGACCGCGATCGACCTGCTGCCGCTGCTGGACTGGGCGGCGGTCGGTGCAGCGGCCCCCACCTGGTTCGTCGGCTTCTCCGACATCTCCACGCTGATCACGCCGATGACCCTGTTGACCGGGGTCGCCACGCTGCACGGCAACAACCTGATGGACACGCCGTACGACGTCCCGGAGCCGCTGCTCAGCTGGCTCGACGTCGTCACCCTGCCCGCGGGCAGCTCGTTCACCCAGTCCTCCCCGGCCTCCACCGCACCGGGACCTGGGACGACTGGACCGTGCACCCGGACGTCACGGCGCACACCTACAACGGCACCGGGACGTGGACCCGGCTCGACGACGGTGGTGGCGACGTCGACGTCAGCGGCCGGATGCTCGGGGGCTGCATCGAGACGCTGTGCAACCTCGCCGGCACGCCGTTCGCCGACGTCGAGCGCTTCGCTCGCGAGCACGCCCCGGAGGGGCTGCTCGTCTACGTCGAGGCCGCCGGCGACGACGCCGCGACCATCTGCCGGAACCTGCACGGCATGCGGCTGGCCGGCTTCTTCAGCGGGGCGAAGGCGGTGCTGGTGGGCCGCACCGCCGCCGAGCCGCACCCGCACCTCACCCAGCACGAGGCGGTCCTGGACGCCCTCGGCGGCCTGGGCGTGCCGATCGTCGCGGACGTCGAGTGCGGCCACGTGCCGCCGTACCTGCCGATCGTGAACGGGGCGCTCGGCAGGCTGCGGCACGGCGACTCCCACGGCTCCCTGCGCCAGACCCTGCGCTGACGCGGGAGGGGCCGACGGCGGCCGGGCCGGGAGGCGACCGGCCCCGGGCAGGCCCCACGTCATCGCTGCACCCTTCCCGGGGCGCGTGACGTCCCCGGGTAGTCTCGACCCCACGATGGATGAGAACAAGGCACGCCGCGTGGTCGACGCCCTGCGCGACCGGGGCACGGACGCCGACCTGGCCCGGGTCGGCGTCTACCAGTTCGGGGTCGACGTGAGGCTGCCGGACGGTCGCGTGGTCACGTGGGACTCCGACGGCACCGCGGCGCTGGAGGCGCAGGTGATGCGCAACGGCGTCCTGGTGGGGTTCGTCCCGGCGATCGACGGCTCCGACAGCTACACCGAGGACCAGGTCGTCGATGCCATCGTCCGGACGGACTACGACAAGCCGATCGCGACCCGGCGGGCGACGGCGCCACCGCCGGCACCGCCGCTGCCGGAGCGAGGCGGGCTCTTCCGACGGTTCATGGATGGCTTCCGCTACCACTGACCGTCGGCCCGTCCAGCCGGGCAGCCGTCCAGCCCGTCAGCCGGGCAGCCCGTCCAGCCGGTCCTCCTGACTCGTCTCGAGCTGGCGCTTGAGCGCGTCCAGGTTCTGCCGCATCTGCGGTCGCATGTCGCGGTGGGCCGACAGCAGCAGGCCGTACACGAGCCGCATCGGCAGCAGCGGCATCAGCACCACCTCGTAGGCGTGTGCGACCCGGGTGCCGCCGGGCACCGCCGCGAGCCGGTAGGACCAGACCGTCGAGTCGCGTCGACTGGGGTCCCGCTCAGGCACCGTGCGGTAGGCGAACGCGACCCCGGGGGTGGCCTCGAGGACCTCGCAGACGCGCGACCACCGGGCGCGACCCGACCGGTTCTCGCCCCGGAACCGGGCGCCGGTGGTGCCGGGGACGGCGTCCCCGAGCCAGGTCGCGGTGTGGCACTCGGGACTGCGCTCCCCGATCCGGGTGACGTCGGCGAGCAGCGCGTAGACCCGGTCCGGGGTGGCGGCGACGACGGTCTCGACCTCACCGCCCGAGCGCCAGTCCAGGGCCCTCACGGGGTCGCCGTCCCGTGCACGCGCCGGGAGTAGCGGGCGAAGGCCCGGGGCGCCAGCCGCGGCATCAGCAGCCGGGGCACCAGCGGCGCGTGCGACAGCATCGTCTTGATCGTGGCCGGGTCGCCCTCGTACATCATGCCGCCGAAGGCCAGCGGCACGTCCTTGCGGTCCAGCGTCCCGATGCCCTCCTGGCCCAGCCGGTCCCACTCCTGCCGCGAGAGGGCCTTCTCGATCAGCGGCAGCACCTCCCGCTCCTCCAGCGCCAGGTGCTCCTCCAGCAGCCCGCGCACCCGGTCGAGCCGGGCGGCGAGGTCGTCGCGCAGCCCGGTCGCCGCGGTTTTGCGCCAGTCGGGCAGCGCGGCCAGCACCTGCTCGGTGCTCTCACTGATGTCGGCGTGCTGCGACTCCATCACGTGCACGGTGGGCGCGACCTCCGCGGGCACCCGCTCCAGCAGCAGCGGCCAGATCAGCCGGTCCTCGCCCTCGTGGTGATGGTGCAGCATGCCGAGGAGCCACTCCAGGTGGTCGGCCACGATGCGGCTGCGGGCGAGGTCTCCCTCGGCGACGCCGCGCACGAGCCCCGGCGCGAGCCGGAACTCGCGCCTGAACGAGGTGTGCACCACCAGCATGTCCCGGGTGTCCGGGGCGGCGCCCTCGGTGTCTGCGAGCGTCATGTCTCTCCTCGTTCGTTCTCGGCCAGGACCGTCCTGACCGTCCCCACGACCCAGGCGACCACCCGATCCGGGTGCCAGCCGAGCCTGTCCAGCAGCACGTGCGCCAGGCGCGGCGTGAGCGTCGCCCACAGCGCCTCGGTCGCCGAGGCGGCGTCGTAGCCCGGAGCGAGCCCCCCGACCCGCGCCAGCGCGTCGACGACGCCGCGGTAGTCCACGAGCCGGCGCTGCTCCGCGAGCTGCCACTCTTCGGCCAGCGCCGGGTCGGCGGCGGCGGCGTCCTCGAAGGCCACGATCGCCGCGGCGGCACGCTGCGCCCTGGTGACCGACAGCCGCGCGAAGGCCGTCGCCACCTCCACCTGGGTGGCGGCGCCGAGCGCCTCGACGCTCGCCGGCTGCGAGGCCAGCGCGACCGGCTCGTCGTTCCCGGCCAGCGCCCGGTCCACGCAGCAGCGCAGCAACGAGCTCTTCGTGCCCTGCGCGTAGACGGTCTCCACCGAGACCCCCGCCTGGTCGGCGACGGCCTGCATCGTCACCCGGCCGTAGCCCCGGGTGCTGAACAGCCCGGTCGCGGCGTCGAGCACCCGGGACCGGGTGGCTGCGGCCTGCGCCTGCCGGACCTCGGAGCGGTACCGGCGCGCCGGCAGCCGGTACCGCTCCGCGACCTCCCCCGACTTCGGCACAGGCGAACTGTGGTCAATATCGGCATCCCTGTCAAGCACCTCGTCCTGGTGCGCCGGGTCGGGCTCACCGCACCAGGATCGGAGCGTGCCAGACTCGATGCATGGCACAACGGCTGGTCGCCCTCGGAGACAGCACGGTCGAGGGGCTCATGGACCTCTCCCCGGACGGGTCCTGCGTGGGGTGGGCGGACCGGTTCGCCGAGCGCCTCGCGGTGCGGCACCCCGACCTGACCTACGCGAACCTCGGGGTGCGCGGGCAGACGGCACGCGAGGTGCTGGAGACCCAGCTGGACCGCGCCGTGGCGCTGCGGCCCGACGTGGCGCTGCTCGTCGCCGGGGTCAACGACCTGCTGCGGCCACGGCTGCACCGGCGCGAGCTGCGCGACAGCCTGCTGACCATGTACCGACGGCTGCACGAGGCGGGCGCACAGGTGCTCACCTTCACGATGCCGGACATGACCAGGGTCTCACCGCTGACGGTGGTGCTGCGGCCGCGCATCGACTTCCTCAACGACGTGGTCCGGCAGGCGGAGTCGTCGTACGGCACGGTGGTCGTCGACTTCGCCTCCGAGCCGCTGGCCGGGCACCCGGCGCTGTGGTACGACGACCGGCTGCACGGCAACACCGAGGGCCACCGCCGGGTGGCGACCGCGCTGGCGCACGCGATCGGGCTGACCGGCGAGGACTGGCGCGCCGACCCGCCCGCGCCGACCCCACCCTTCGGGCCCGCCCGGGTCGCCCTCCGCGAGGCCGGGTGGGCCGCCTCGCACCTGCTGCCCTGGGTGTGGGGACGCGTGCGCCGCGAGGAGTACGCCACCGGGGGGCGGTGCAAGCGCCCGGACCTGCTGCCGGTGCGGGCGACGGCGCCGTAGCCGCGGTCGGGGCGGAAGGATGTGCTGCTCGTCGGGGACCGGCACGTGGCTGCTCAGGGCGACGTCCGGGACGTGGCTCGTGGACGGGCGGTGCTGCACGCTGACCCGTTCCACCCACGTCACGCTGCGCTCCGCTCCAGCCGGACGTCCGGGCCCGGGCCGGCGGACGAACAGCCGGCCCGACCTGGGTCGGACCGGCTGCCAAGAGGGGGCCGAGCCCGCCGCGGGCGGCGGGTCCGGCGATGCTGCGAGGGCTCGCGGTCAGGCTGCGAGGACCTCTCGGTGGAGCTGGCGGGAATCGAACCCGCGTCCTTCGGCGCCGTTCCAGGGCTTCTCCGGGTGCAGTCAGTGGTGACGTCTTCTCAGTCCCGGCGCTGGCACTGACACCTCGCCGACAGACTCAGCCACAGAAAAGTCCCGATGAGTCCTCGTGGCCCGGACTCAGCAGCAAGCCTCCTAGATGAGGCCAGGATCTAGAGCGGAGGCGCCTCTAGTCTGACCCGTTGGCATCTCGCTCAGGCGGCGAGTGCGAACGAACTGCGCTTGGAGTCGGCAGTTATTGGTTTCCAAGGAGCGTTTACGAGATGACCTTGGATCCTCGACCCGCTTCCCCTGGGACTAACGTCCCAAGTCGAAACCGATCAGCCCCTCTTGAGTTGTTCAACGCGTTCACTGTACCCGCTCCAACGACCGGCGCGCAGCCGCTATTCCGCTCACCCGGCACGGGTGGCGACCACGACCGGCAGCCGGGAGTGCCGCACGACCCGGGACGAGACCCCGCCGAGCAGCACCCGGCGCACGGGACCGTAGCCGCGCGAGCCGACGACCAGCAGGTCGTGCTCGGTCGGCTCCAGGTCGACCAGGGCGTCCGCCACCGGTCCGGCGAGGAGGGTCCCGGTGGCCTCCAGCCCGGGCGGTACGGCCGCGACGGCTCGGTCGAGGCTCTCCAGGTAGCTGCGGTGCTGGTCGGCGGCGAACTGCCGGGCCTCCCCCAGTCCGGGCACCACCCGGGTGTCGGGCACCACGCTGAGCACGCCCAGGCTGCCGCCGAGGTGCCCCGCGATCCGGACCGCGTGCCACAGCGCCTCCCACCCGTCCGGGGTGTCCACGAACGCGACCGCGACCCGGGACAGCGGTCGCTCGGGGAGCGGCGTACCCCCGGGGGACGATGGCCACCGGCGCGGCGGCCCCGTGCAGGAGCCGCTCGGCGGTGCTGCCCGGGAAGGTCCGTCGCAGCCCACGGTCGCGTCGGGACCCGAGGACCAGCAGCGGCTGGTCCCCGCCGTCGGGCTCCACGAGGTCGGAGAGCCCGTGCGCCGCCGACCCCGCGTCCACGCGCCGGAAGTCCGCGCGCACGCCGGGCGCCACCAGCTCGCGGGCCTCCTCGAGGAGCCGGTCCGCCTCGCCCCTCTCGTAGGCCACCCACTCGGCGTCCACACGGGCGGCGCCGAGGGGTGCGGACCCGGGGTGCACGGTGACCACGGTCATCGCGTCGCCGCTGGCCGCCGCCCAGCGGTTCGCGAAGGTCAGTGCGTCCTGGCCGGTGTGGCCGCCCTCGTAGCCGACCACCACGCCACCCCCGCGACGGACCGGGTCCGTGACCGGCTCGGTCACCGCGTCACGGCCCGGTCCGGCTCGCGCAGTCGGGAGTGCCGGTAGCCGTAGCCCGCGTAGATCGCCAGCCCCACCACCAGCCAGACCGCGAACCGGACCCAGGTGGTGGCGGGCAGGTCCATCATCAGCCAGCCGCAGAGCAGGATCCCGACGATCGGGAACACCGGGACGAACGGCGTCCGGAAGGGCCGGTCCATGTCCGGCTTGGTGCGGCGCAGGATCAGCACCCCCAGGTTGACCAGCACGAAGGCGAACAGGGTGCCGATGTTGACCAGCTTGACGATCTCCGCCAGCGGCACCAGCGCCGCCAGGATCGAGATCAGGATGCCGAACGCCAGGGTCAGCCGGGCGGGGGTGCCGAACCGCGGGTGGATGGTGGCGAAGCTGCGCGGCAGCAGCCCGTCGCGGCACATCGCGAAGAAGATCCGGGTCTGCCCGTAGAGGATGACCAGCACCACGCTGGTGATCGCGATCAGCGCGCCGAGCGAGAGCACCGCGGACGCCCAGCTCAGCCCGGTGCCGGCCTCCAGCGCCGCGGACAGCGGGGCGTCGCTGTTCTTCGACTCGGTCATCACCGTGATCGGGGCGACCCCGACCGCGGCCACGGCCACCAGGATGTAGAGCGCCGTAGAGATGACCAGCGAGCCGACCACGGCCTTGGGCAGGTCCTTGCCCGGGTTGGTGGACTCCTCGGAGCCGGTGGCGACCGCGTCGAAGCCGATGTAGGCGAAGAAGATCAGTCCGGCGGCCGTGGTGACGCCACCGAAGCCGTGCGGGGAGAAGTCCTTGAAGTTGTCCAGGTCGAACGACGTGAGCGCGGCGACCACGAAGAACAGCAGGATCACGATCTTGATCCCCACCATGACCAGGTTCGCGCGGGCGCTCTCCCGGGTGCCGCGGATCAGCAGGAACGTGATGGCCATGACGATGAAGACCGCCGGGAGGTTGAAGACGCCGCCGCTCTCGGGCGAGGTCGAGATCGCGTCCGGGATCCGCACGTTGAACGCCGCGTCCAGGAAGGCGTTCACGTTGCCGCCCCAGCCCACCGCGACCGCGGCCACCGAGACGCCGTACTCGAGGATCAGGTCCCAGCCGATGATGAACGCGACCAGCTCGCCCATGGTCGCGTAGGAGTAGGTGTAGGCACTCCCGGAGATCGGTACGGCGGCCGCCAGCTCGGCGTAGGACAGCGCGGAGAACAGGCAGGTCACCGCGGCCAGCACGAACGAGAGGATCACCGCCGGACCGGCAGCGACCGCGCCCTGTCCGATCACCACGAAGATGCCGGTGCCGATGATGGCGCCGACCCCCATCGCGGTCAGGCCGACCGCGCTGATGGAGCGGGTGAGGTGCTGCTCGCCCTCGGCGTCCGCGATCAGGTCGGACGCGTCACGGGTGGACCAGAGTCCGCCAGGCATCTGCATGGAGGCCGCCTTCGACGTGGGTGCAGCGGGGGCCCGTCCCCCGGTGCGGTACGTCGGCGAAACGTGGTCGATGCTCGACGTCCCTGGAGCAAAGGTGGACCAGCACGGCGTCCTGCGCAAGCCCTCACGGCCCCCGGTGTCAGCCGAAGAGAGCGGCGCCGTTCGCCCAGCACACGCGGCGCAGCCAGTCATCGCCGAGGTCGAGCCGCTCCAGCGCCTCGAGCTGGTGGGCGTAGGGGTAGGGGATGTTCGGGAAGTCCGACCCCAGCAGCACCTTGTCCCCGAGGTCGGCCAGCCTGGGCAGCAGGTCGGAGGGGAACGCGGCGATCTCCTCGAAGAAGTCGGTGAAGGCCATCGTGGTGTCCAGGTGCACCCGGTCGAAGTCCTCGGCGATGGACAGGAAGTCGTCGTAGTCGGGCGCGCCCAGGTGCGCCACCACCGCGGTCAGCCTGGGGTGCCGCCGCATCAGCGCCCGCATCGGCGCGGGCCCGGTGTGCGCGTTCGGCACCGGGCCGCCCCCGGCGTGAACGACCACCGGGGTGCCGGCCTCGGCGAGCGCCCCCCACGCGTCGGTGAGCAGCGGGTCGAGCAGGTCGAAGTCGCCCACCTGGACGTGCACCTTGAAGATCTCGGTGCCCGCCGCGACCAGCTCCGCGACGTACTCCCCCACCCCGGGCTCGGGGTAGAAGGTCGCCGAGGAGAGGCACTCGGGGACGTCGGCGGCGAAGTCGGCCGACCACTCGTTGAGGTAGCCGGCGATGCCGGGCCGATGCGCGTAGGGCAGCGACGGGAACCGCCGGACGCCCAGGGCCCGCAGCCGGGCGACCCGCTCGGCGTCCTCGCCGCGGTAGGTCAGCGGCCACGCACGCCCGATCAGCGGGCCCGCACCGTCGAACTGGGCCCGCACCTTGCGCATCACCGGCGGCGGCAGGAAGTGCACGTGCGCGTCGACCAGGCCCGGAACGCCCAGCCGCTCGCACCAGGCCGGCACGTCCTGGTCGCGCAGCGTCAGTCCGGCAGGCCCTTGAGCCGGCGGCCGATGGCCTGCTCGGCCTCCCGGTTGGCCTGTCGCTCGGCCAGCGCGTGTCGCTTGTCGTAGGTCTTCTTGCCCTTGGCGAGCGCGATCTCGATCTTGGCCCGGCCGTCCTTGAAGTACAGCGACAGCGGCACGATGGTCAGGCCGCGCTCCGCGATGCGGCGCTCGATCTTGTCGATCTCAGCACGGTTCAGCAGCAGCTTGCGCTTGCGGCGGGCCGGGTGGTTGGTCCAGGTGCCCTGGGTGTACTCGGGGATGTGCACGCCGTGCAGCCACATCTCGTGGTCGTCGACCTCCGCGAAGCCGTCGATCAGGGACGCGCGTCCGGCTCGCAGCGACTTCACCTCGGTGCCCTGGAGCACCATCCCGGCCTCGAAGGTGTCCTCGATCAGGTAGTCGTGGCGCGCCTTCTTGTTCTGCGCGACGAGCTTGCGTCCCTCCTGCTTGGCCATGGCGCCATTCTCGCAGCCGCGAGCAACCCGGATCCCCCGGCCCGCGCTCAGAACCAGGTCATCGGGTCGACCGGGCGACCGTCCTGCATCACCGTGAAGTGCAGGTGGCAGCCGGTGGACCAGCCGGTGGTGCCGACGTACCCGACGACCTGGCCGCGGCTCACCCGGTCGCCGGCGCGGACCGCGTAGGAGCTGAGGTGGTTGGAGATCGTGGCCAGCCCGGCGCCGCGGTGGAAGCCGTGGTCGATCACGATCCGGTTGCCCCAGGCGGTCTGGAAGTACTCCTCGAGCACTCGCCCGGAGGCGACGGCGCGGATCGGGGTGCCGCAGGCCGCCCCGAAGTCGACCCCGTCGTGCAGGGAGCGGTACCCGAAGATCGGGTGGGTCCGCCAGCCGAACGGCGAGGTGACCGGGGCGCTGACCGGGTAGTCGAGGTAGCCGCCGGACTGCACGGGACCGCCGTCGCCGAGCACCGGCCCGCTGCGACCGGCGGCCGCCGCCGCGGCTGCGGCCCGGCGCCGGGCCTCGTCCGCGCGTCTCTTCAGCACCGCTGCGATCCGGGCGCGCTCGGTCTCCAGGTTGCGCAGCTGGGCCAGGTCGGCCTGCTTCGCCTCCTCGGCGGCGACGCGGGCCTCGGGAGCGCGCGCCCACGAGCGCGCGGACCGACGCCTCGGCAGCCTCCGCCTGCGCCTCCAGGGTCCTGCTTGCGCAGCAGGTTCGCCGCCGCGGCCCGTCGCTGGCGCGGCCACCTCCACCTGGGCGGCCCGGACCTCCTGCGACTGCACCGTCAGCAGCGCCCGGGAGGCCTCGAGCCGGTCCATCAGCACCGACTGCTTGTCCAGCACGTTCTGCACCGAGTTCAGCTGGCCGGTCAGCTCGGTGGGGTCCTGGCTGGTGAGCACGATCGAGAGGCCCATCAGCGACGGGTCCCCGGTCTGGTAGTTCTGCGCGACGATCGCACCGAGCCGGTGCTGCTGGGCGGCGATCTTGCCGCGACCGGCGTTCAGGTCCGCGAGCGCCTGCCGCAGCCGGGCTCTGGCCGCGGCCAGCTTGGCGCCCATCTCCCGGTCGAGCACCGCGGCGGCCGCCAGCTGGCCGCGGGTGTCGGCGAGATGGGACTGCGCACCGGTCGAGCCGGGTCCGCGCCGCGACCAGCGCCTGCGGCGGCGGCGCGCAGCTGGGCGCTGGACTCGTCGAGGTCACTGGTGGGCGCCGTCCAGGCGCTTCTCGACCCGCTGCCTTCTTGCGCGACAGGTCGTCGGCGTGCGCGAGCGGCGCCGCGCCGGCGAACAGCAGGCTGCCGGCCAGCAGCGCGGCCGTGCCGCGGGCACGGCTCGAGCGCGGGAGGATGCGACGCAACGGGATGCCTTCGGTGGTGTCTCGGGGAAGAGGCCTCTCGACGGTAGCGCAGCAGGATCAGACTTTGAGGTATTTCCGGGTCATCAGCAGTGTCGGGACCAGCGTCAGCGCCAGCCCGATGGCTGCGATGATGCCGATCGCGGACACCGCGTTACCCCAGTCGATCCACGCGACGATGTTCGAGGAGGGCCGCAGGGTGCGGTAGATGACGACGTACATGAACAGCACCAGCGAGCCGGCCGCCAGGGCCACCCCGACCACGGCGGCCACCAGCGCCTCCATCAGGAACGGCAGCTGGATGTAGAGGCTGGAGGCGCCGACCAGGCGCATGATCCCGATCTCCCGGCGCCGGGCGAACGCGGCCAGCCGGATGGTGTTGCCGACCTGGAGGATCGCGGCGACGACCAGGAACGCGGCGATGCCGAGCGCGCCCCACTTGAAGACGTTCATCCAGAAGTAGATCGGCTTGAGCACCGAGCGCAGATCCCGGACGGTGTTGACGCCCTGCAGCCCCTGGACCGCGCTCTTCACGCCCTCGAACCTCTCGGGGTCCCTGAGCTGCACCCAGTAGGACTCCTGCATGTCCGAGGGCCGGATCGACTCGTAGACGCTGCGCTCGGTGTCGTTGCCCGACACGTACGCCTGACGCCACTTGTCGTAGGCCTCCTGCTTGGTCTGCAGCCGCCAGGACGCGACCTCGGTGTTCGTGTCGAGCACCTGCTGGATGGCCTGCTTCTGGGCGCCGGTGACCTCGCCGTTCACGCAGTTCGGGGTGGCGGAGTTCTGGTTGCACAGGAACACCGTGATCTGGAGCTTGCTGCCCCAGTAGTCCTCCGCCTTGTGCGCCTGCGCGTTCAGCAGCAGGCCCATGCCGACCAGGGTCAGGGACACGAAGATGGTGACCACCACCGCGACGGTCATGGACAGGTTGCGCTTGAGCCCGTTGCCGAGCTCGGAGAAGACGTAGGTCAGCTGCATGGCCTGGTGGGGCTCCCTGTGCTCAGTGCTGGTAGCCGTAGACGCCGCGCGACTGGTCGCGGACGACGGCTCCGTTGGACAGCTCGATGACGCGCTTGCGCATCTGGTCGACGATGCCGGAGTCGTGGGTGGCCATCACGACCGTGGTCCCGGTCCGGTTGATCCGGTCCAGGAGCTTCATGATCCCGACCGACGTGTTCGGGTCGAGGTTGCCGGTCGGCTCGTCGGCGATCAGGATCATCGGCCGGTTGACGAACGCCCGCGCGATCGCGACCCGCTGCTGCTCACCGCCGGAGAGCTCGTCGGGCATCCGCTCCCCCTTGCCGTCCAGGCCGACCAGCTCGAGGGTCTCGGGGACCACCTGGTTGATGTGCGCACGCGGCTTGCCGATCACCTGGAGCGCGAACGCGACGTTCTCCGCGACCGTCTTGTTGGGCAGCAGCCGGAAGTCCTGGAAGACGGTGCCGATGGTGCGTCGCAGCGCCGGGACCTTCCAGCCGGCCAGCCGGTCGATCTCCTTGCCGGCGACGTAGACGCGTCCGCTCGTCGGCCGGGCCTCGCGCAGCACCAGCCGCAGGAACGTCGACTTGCCGGAGCCCGAGGCGCCCACGAGGAAGACGAACTCGCCCTTCTCCACCTCGACGCTGACGTCGTCGAGCGCAGGACGGCTCGTCCCGCCGTACTGCTTGGAGACATTCTCGAACTTGATCACGATGGGGGGTGCGGTCGGGCTCGGGGACAGGGACTCACATGCCGAGGCGACACCACACCAGGTGGGGGCGTCGCGGCATCCGACCAACGACTGAGTCTAGGCGACGATGCTGGGCGCGCCGAGCCGGCCGGCCCCTGCGTGTTGCTGTCGCGCCCCCGGCCGCCCGACGGGCGTCAGGTCAGCTGTTCGCGGCCGAGTCGGCGCCGCGGCGCCAGCGGATGCCGGCCTCCAGGAACGGGTCGATCTCCCCGTCGAAGACCGCTGTCGGGTTGCCGGTCTCGTACTCGGTGCGCAGGTCCTTGACCAGCTGGTAGGGGTGCAGCACGTAGTTGCGCATCTGGTCGCCCCACGAGCCCTGCACGTCACCGCGCAGCTCGTCGAGGTGGGCGCGCTCCTCGGCCTTCTTCAGGGCCAGCAGCTTGGCCTTGAGGATGATCATCGCCGAGGCCTTGTTCTGCAGCTGGGACTTCTCGTTCTGACAGCTGACCACGGTGCCGGTCGGGATGTGCGTGAGCCGGACCGCGGAGTCCGTGGTGTTCACCGACTGGCCGCCGGGGCCCGAGGAGCGGTAGACGTCCACCCGGATCTCCTCGTCGGGGATGTCGATCTCGTCGGTCTGCTCCAGCAGCGGCACCACCTCGACGGCGGCGAACGACGTCTGACGGCGGCCCTGGTTGTCGAAGGGGCTGATCCGCACCAGCCGGTGCGTGCCGGCCTCCACCGAGAGCGTGCCGTAGGCGTACGGCGCGTGGATCGCGAAGGTGGCGGACTTCAGCCCGGCCTCCTCTGCGTAGGAGGTGTCGAAGACCTCCACCGGGTACCTGTTCCGCTCCGACCAGCGGGTGTACATGCGCATCAGCATCTCGGCGAAGTCGGCCGCGTCGACGCCACCGGCCCCGGACCGGATGGTCACCAGGGCGTCGCGGACGTCGTACTCCCCGGACAGCAGGGTGCGTACCTCGAGCGCCTCCACCGCCTGGCGGATCTTGCGCAGGTCGCGCTCCGCCTCGGCCATCGACTCCGCGTCGCTCTCCTCCTGGGCGAGCTCGAGGAGCACCGCGAGGTCGTCGAGGCGGGACTGCAGGTTGGTGAACCGGTCCAGGTCGCCCTGGAGCAGCGAGAGCCGTCCGGTCACCCGGGTGGCGTTGGCCTGGTCGTCCCACAGGTCCGGTGCCGCCACCTGCTCACCGAGGTCGGCGATCTCGGCGCGGATCGCGTCGAGGTCCAGCACCTGCTCGATGGTGTGCATCGTCGCCTGGAGCTGCTTGATCTGGGTGTCGAAGTCGGGGCCTGCCACAACAGGCCACCCTACGCGACCGGTCGGGCTCGGACCGCCTCGGAGCCGGCGCATGGGCCCCGGGGCGGCCGGGTACGACGACGGCAGCCGTTCTCCGGCCGTCCGAGCACGGCCGTGGCGAGAGGAGCCGACATGCCGCAGCAGGCGTGGAGCAAGAAGCGCGAGCGTCAGTACGAGGCCGTCAAGGAGAGCCTCGAGGACCGGGGGCGCAGCGAGGACACCGCCGCCGAGATCGCCGCCCGCACCGTCAACAAGGAGCGCGCCCGCGCCGGTGAAGCCGACCAGGCCAGCCGCACCTCGACCGAGGACATCTCCTCGGGCCGCCGCGGCGGCCTCCGCTCGCACCGGGGGGCCGGTGGCCGCACCAAGGCCCAGCTCTACAACGAGGCGAGGAGCAAGGGCGTCAAGGGCCGGTCGAAGATGAGCAAGGCCGAGCTCGAGGAAGCCGTGGGGCGCTAGCCTCCGGGGATGGGCGACCCCCGCGAGCCCGGCGCGCCGGACGGTCCCGGCCCGCGGGCCGAGGAGTCGGAGTCCGAGCGACTCACCCGCAACCTCAACGAGCTCCTCCAGGAGCTCCGGGTCACCCAGACCGGCGTCCAGATCCTCACCGGGTTCCTGCTGACGCTGCCGTTCACGAACCGCTTCGCCTCACTGGACGAGGTGCAGCGGTTGGCCTACCTGTGCGTGCTCACCGGCTCGGTGGTCGCCACCGGGCTGATCGTCGCCCCGGTGGCCTTCCACCGGATCCTGTTCCGGCACGGCGAGCGGCCGTGGCTGGTGACCGCCGCCAATCGCGCGGCCCGCGCGGGGCTGCTCTCCCTGGCCCTGACCACCTCGGGGATGGTCTGGCTGGTCTTCGACCTGGTGCTGAACCGCGTCGCGGCGTCGGTGGCCGGTGCGGTCTCGTTGGCGTTCTTCGCCCTGCTGTGGCTGGTGGTGCCGCTCCGGGCCCCCCGGACCGAGCGCCCGACCGGCTGAGGCACGGAGGCCCGCCGTGGGGGACGGGTGCTCTCCGGTCGGCTAGGCGAGCTCTGCGCGCAGGTCCTTGAGGATCCGGGACAGCAGCCGCGAGACCTGCATCTGGGTGACCCCGATGTCCTGGGCGATCTGCTCCTGGGTCCAGCCCTCGAAGAAGCGCAGCTCCAGGATCCGGCGGTCCCGGGCGGCGAGCTTGCGGACCGCGGGGCCGAGCACCACCCGCGCCTCGGCGCTTGCGAACGACAGGTCGGTCTCGGGCATCAGGTCGCCCAGGGTGGCCGCCCCGTCCTCGCCGACCGGCACGTCGAGCGAGGCCGGCGTGAAGGCCCCGTCGGCGGCGAGCGCCTCGATCACCGCCTCCACGTCGAGGCCGAGCAGCGCGGCGACCTCGCTGGGCTTCGGGGAGCGGCCCAGCCGCTGGGTCAGCTCGCTGGACGCCTTGGCGATGCTGCCCTGGAGCTCCTGGATCCGGCGCGGCGGCCGGACCGCCCAGCCGAAGTCGCGGAAGTAGCGCTTGACCTCACCGGTGACGGTCGGCACCGCGTAGCTCAGGAAGTCTCGCTCGTGCGAGGGGTCGAAGCCCTTGACGGCCTTGACGAGCCCGACGTACGCCGCCTGAACGAGGTCGTCCTCGGCCAGCCCGCGCTGGCGGTAACGGTGAGCGATGGCCCGGGCCACGCCCATGTTCAGCACCACCACCTCGGCTCGCAGCGACTGCCGCTCGGCCTCGTCCTCGGTGCGGTGCAGCTGGTCGAGCAGGCGAGCGGTGGTGACCGCACGGTCCGGCTCCGGGTAGGCCTGGGTGGACCGGCGAACCCGCGTCTCGGACGGTGTCTGGAGAGGATCTGAAACAGTCGTCATGTCGGCACGGCCACTTTCCGGAGCTCACACGGGGTAGGGGCGTCTGCTTGACCACTACGAGTTGCTCCGCCGAGTCAAGCACTCGGATCGGCACCTCACAAGCCACCCCGACCCCGTTTGTCCGTTTCCTCCTGCGGTTTGTCAGGTCCGGGCCGGTTGGCGACCCCCGGCACCCCGGTTGACCTGTGGATTCTGCCATGGACGGCGGGAACCCGCCGTCCGATTCCCGTCCGGCGACGCCCCGGGCGAGTCGGGTGGCGCTCAGTCGCTGACCTCCACCACCGCGGCGGCCACCGCGGAGACGTCCGGCCGGTGCGCCCAGCCCGGCGGTGTCAGCGGCAGGTCCAGGGCCGTCCGCACGCGCACCACCACCCGATCGGGACTCGCCTCCACCCGGTAGCGCAGGCCGGGGAAACGTCGGAAGGCACCACTCGACCGGAGATAGGCCGCGGCCCGGCGCCGGGCCAGCAGCGGGTCGATCCGGGCCCGCCCGTCCAGACCGCCCTCGTAGACCTGCGCGCCGCGGACTCCGTCGGCGGCGGCGAGCGCCGCACCGTCAGCCAGGGTGGACAGCTCGGCCTGGCGCAGGTAGGCGGCCGAGGCGTCCACGACCACCGCGACCAGCATCACCGCCACCACGGCGAAGCCGACGATCAGCACGGTCGCCTGGCCGCGCTCGTCGCGGCTCACGGCCGAGCCTCCCGGAAGACGCCGTAGGGCACCGCGTGCTCGGCCTCGACGCGGATGCTGGGGGTGTCCGCCCCCAGCGCGGTCGGCATCAGCGGCAGCGCGACCGGGTAAGCCAGCCGCACCCGGACCACCGACCCGGGCCGCAGACAGTCACCGGGGGCCGGCGCGCAGGTCAGATCGAGGTCGCCGCGCCGCAGGGCCAGCCCCTGGTCGTCGAGCGCCACTGCAGCCGCCTCCCGGGCCCGGGACACCGCCTCGGCCTGGGAGGGTGCCAACGTGTAGGCACGGCCCGCCGCACGGGTCGCGGCGTCCACCGCGAACGCCGCCCGCTGCACGGCGAACACCGCGAGGACGACGTACACCAGCGGCACCAGCAGCAGGACGGACAGCCAGGTCACCTCGACCAGCGCGCTGCCGCGCTGTCCCCGCGAACGACTCACGGGCCGGCCTCCTCGACCGCGTGGCCGATTAGCCGCAGCCGCACCCCGGGACCCCACAGGCCCAACGGCGGCACCTCCGCGACGACCACCACCTCGACGCCGGGGGCGCCGTGCACCTCGGCCCGGTGGGCGACCACCGCGCGGGCGAACCGGGCACTGAGCGCCCCGCGGATGCGCGCACGGGTCCGGTCGGCCCCGGCCTGCACGGGGCGGTCGACCACCGCGGCGTACCGTGCCCCCTCCGAGGCGGCCGCGGTGAGGGTGTTGCGCACGTGCAGCACCAGGCCGACCTGCAGGATGCCGAGGAACAGCGGGAGCAGCACCACCAGGACCAGCACGAAGTCGACGACCGCCGCCCCGCGCTCGCTACGGCGTCGGGCGCGGCCCGCGACCTCGCGACCCGGCGCGGGCATCCTCAGCCGCGGACCGAGCTGAGCGCGTCGGACAGCATCTGGCTGAGCTGCGGTCCGGCGACGGCCCACAGCGCCGCGACGAGTCCCGCGGTCATCACCGTGATCAGCACCCAGCCGGGCACGTCGCCTCGCTCGTCACGCGCCTGTGGGCCGCGCAGCCGGAGCAGGCACACGAGAAGCATCGTCATCAGGTTGCTCATGAGGGGTCCCATCCATTCCTTGCGGGCTCACGGGGTGACCAGGTGCAGCCCGACAACACCGGGCCAGAAGGCGAAGACCACGGTCACCGGCAGGACCAGGAAGACGACCGGCACCATCATCGCGATCTCCTTGCGGGCCCCGGCCTCGATCAGCGCGCGCCGGCCGGCCTCGCGGACGTCGGTGGCCTGCGCGTGCAGGACCGCGGCCAGCGGCGTGCCGCGTTCGAGGGCCACCGCCATCCCCTCCGCGAACCGGGCCACCACCGGCAGGCCGGACCGGCGGGCCAGGTCCTCGAGAGCCGCGCCGACCGGCGTGCCGGTGCGGACGGCGGCCAGGACCGAGCCGAGCTCGCCCGAGAGCTCCCCTCGCGACCGGGTCACCACCCGGTCCAGGGCCGCGACCGGGCCCTCCCCCGCCCCCACAGCCAGGGCCAGCAGCTCGGCGACGGTCGGGAACTCCGCCAGGATCCGGCGCTCCCGGTCCGCGACCTGCGCGCTCAGCCGGTTCTCCCGCAGCAGCGTCCCCAGCACGAACGCGCCCGCGCAGAGCACCAGCAGCGGGACCGTGCGGTCCGGGGCGCGCACCGCCACCGGCAGCGACACCGCCGCCGTCGCCGCGAGGGCGAGCAACCCCCACAGCACCTGCTCGACCCGGAAGTCGTGCACGCTGATCGGGAGGTTCGCGCGCTCCAGCCGGCGCCGGACCGAGACGTGCCCGCCGAGCAGGCGGCCCCATGAGTCGGCAGCCGTCCCGAGCACCGCATCGACGGCCGTCGACGGGGACGCCGGCACCGCCGGTGCGCCGATCTGCGGCAGGTCGCGGAGGTAGGGCAGCACCCGCCGCGACAGCAGCGGACGGCGGAGCTCCACGATCCGCCAGGCCACCAGCAGCAGCCCGCCGCCGGCTCCCGCCCCGCACAGCGCCCCCCACGCCGACAGCGTCACGACAGCACCCGGCGTTCCTCGGGGAGCCGCCCGATCCGCACCATCGCCCGATAGGCCACCAGACACAGGCCGCCGCCCGCTGCGAGCACCAGCACCCCGGCGGTCGAGGCGTACCGCGCGATCACCTCGCGCTGGAAGCACAGCAGCAGCAGCACCAGCCAGGGGGCGGAGACTGCGAGCCGGGCCCCGTTCACCGTCCAGGCCTGCCGGGACTCGAGCTCCGCGCGGGTGCGCGCGTCCTCGCGCAGGAACCCCGAGAGGTTGCGCAGCAGGCTGCCCAGCTCGCCGCCGCCGACCTCGCGAGCGATCCGCAGCCCCTCCACCACCCGGTCGCCGACCGGGTCCGCCAGCCGCAGCTTGAGCCGGTCCAGGCACTCCGAGAAGCGACCGGTCACCTGGTAGTCGACGCCGAAGGCCAGGAACGGCTCCCGCAGCGGCTCGGGTCCGCGACGGCCCAGAGCCGTCAACGCCTCGGCCAGCGACAGCCCGGCCCGGACCGCGGACGCCAGGTTGTCGACGGCCTCCGGCCAGACCTCGGCGAGCTCCCGCTGCCGCCGGCGCGCCCGGCCGGCCAGCAGTGCCAAGGGCAGGTACCCGGCGAGCACCCCGAAGGCGATGGCCACGGTCACGGTCCTGGACACCGCCGCGACCGCGCCACCCGCGACCAGCGCGGTGGCCGAACACAGGACCCACACGCCCGCCACCGAGACCCCGGCCAGCCCCGCCCGGTCGAGCAGGTCCCGGGTCCGTCCCGGCCCGGCCGGCGCCCGGACCGGCTGCGTGGAGGCCAGCGCCAACCAGACCAGGACCACGCCGACCCCGATCCCGAGACCCAGCACCGCGCCCATCTCACACCCGGCCGTTCAACAGCGCGTGCACGTCGAGACCGACCCGCTCGAAGCGGTCCAGGTGCGGCGGCATCCCGGCGGCGCGGCGCAGCCTGCCCTGCTCGCGCACGAAGACCGGCTCGGTCTCGATGACGTCGTTCTCCACCCGCCCAGGCACCGCGACGATCTCCTCGGTCCGTCGTACGCCGTCGGGGTCGAGGGCCAGGTGCACCACCAGGTCGACCGACGAGGCCACGGTGGGGACCACGAACCGCGACGAGATGTTCTCTCCCGCCAAGAGCGGCAGGGTGCACATCTTGACCAGCGCCTCGCGCGCCGAGTTCGCGTGCAGGGACGCCATCCCCGGCAGCCCGGCGTTCAGGGCCAGCAGCAGGTCCAGGCACTCCGCGGCCCGCACCTCGCCGACCACGATCCGCGAGGGCCGCATCCGCAGGCTCTCCCTGACCAGGTCGCGCAGCGCGATCTCGCCGGTCCCCTCCAGACCGCGCTGCCGGGTCTGCATCGCGACCCAGTCCGGGTGCGTGAACCGCAGCTCGAAGACCTCCTCGACCGAGACCACCCGGTCGCGACCGGGGATGGAGGCCGCCAGGCAGTTCAGCATGGTGGTCTTGCCGGCCTGGGTGGAGCCGGCCACCACCACGTTGAGTCCTGCCCGGACCGACGCGTCGAGGAAGGTGGCCGCCTGCTCGGTGAGGCTGCCGAGCGCGACCAGATCGGTCAGCCGTGCGGCACGGACCACGAACTTGCGGATGTTCACCGCCGAGAAGCCGCGCGAGATGCCCTCCAGCACGACGTGCAGACGGTGCCCCTGCGGGAGCATCGCGTCGACGAACGGCTGGGACAGGTCGACGCGGCGGCCGCTGGACTTGAGCATCCTCTCGACCAGCTCATGCACCTGGGCGGCGGTGAGGATGGTGGAGGTGAGCTCGTGGCGCCCCCCGCGGGCCACGAACACCCGGCTCGGGTCGTTGATCCAGACCTCCTCGACGGCCGGGTCGTCGAGGTAGCGCTGCAGGGCCCCGAAGCCGGCGACCCGGGCGACCAGCTCCTCGACGACCGCGTCATGGTCCTCGACCGGGCGCACCGCTCCGCTCAGGCTGCGCTGGTCGTGGGCCGTGACCACCGCGACCGCCAGCCGTCGGACCAGGGCGGAGTCGCGCTGCGGGTCGACGCCCTCGGCACGGACGAGGGCACGCAGGTCCACGTCCAGTGCCTCGACCAGGTCACCGTGCACGTCCGCGTAGGTCAGGCTCATGGTCCCCCGAGATCCGTGACGGCCGAGTCGGCGACGTCCTCCGTTGGTGTCTCCCGGAGTATCGACCGCCGGTCGGAGCCGGCAACAGAGGCAGAAAACTGTCGGTGGAAAGCCGGTGCACCCCAGTGCGCTTCTGGGACGCCTGGGACCAAAGATGTGACGTCGGACGCTGTAGATCCGGGGCGAGGACCGTCGACCGGGTCAGGACGACTGCTGAGCGCCCGGGTCGCTGCGCCGTGGTGGGACGACCCGACGGAGAGGACGCCGGGACGCGGCGGGCGGGATGCGCCGACCGAGCATCCGTCTCGCAGCGGCTCAGCAGCATCGGAGCGTGCAGGGGCCCGCGGCAGAGATACTCGCTGTGGCTTCGTCACGCTGTCCACGAGCCCGGCCACCGGGGATCTGACGGCTCATCCGAGATCCGACCGCAGTCCGTGGTCCGCTCCGTGGGTGCTGGAGGTGGACGCACCGGTCGAGTGCCCCTCTTCGGGCCGATGCCCAGGCAACAGCTCGTGTCCCCTCTGAGGCATCCAGGCGCGGGTATCATCGGCGAACTGGATCCCACGGACGACGTCCGGACGGATGGCCAGGCGCGGTCTCGGTGACGTGGCTGAGGACGCGGCCCTCGGCGTGGGGATGCGGGCCCTGTGGCAGGTGACACGATGACGCTCCAGATCCGTGACGTACGGCACTCCTTCGGCGAGCGCGAGGCTCTCGACGGGGTCAGCTTCGACGTGCTGCCAGGCGTGCTGACCGGACTCCTCGGACCGAACGGCGCCGGCAAGACCACACTGATGCGGGTCATGCTCGGCGTGCTGCGCCCTGACCACGGCGAGGTGATCCGCACCGGGGCCCGCGTTGTCAGGGAGGACCGCCGCACCTGGGGGTACATGCCCCAGGAGCGGGGGCTCTATCCCGGTATGCGGGCAGGTGACCAAGTGGTCCACTTCGGACGGCTGCACGGGCTTTCCCGTCGCGACGCCACTCATCGGGCGCACGCCCTGCTCGCGGAGCTCGACCTGGAGGACCGGTGGGACGAGCGCACTGACAAGCTCTCGGGTGGTATGCAGCAGCGGCTGCAGCTGGCGGCCACCCTGGTGCACGACCCGGAGGTCATCGTGCTCGACGAGCCGTTCAGCGGCCTGGACCCGGGGGCCGTGGCCAGTCTGTCGGCCACGCTGAAGCAGCGGGCCAAGTCCGGGTGCACGATGGTCTTTTCCAGCCATCAGCTCGATCTCGTACAGGATCTCTGCGAGGACATCGTCATGGTCGACCGCGGACACACGGTGCTGCACGGGAACGTCGCGAGCCTGCGAGCATCGTCGGGACAGCGTCAGCTCCGGTTGAGCGTTCTGGCAGCCGACCATGACTGGCTGAGAGCGTGTCCAGGCGTCACGGTGATCAGGGAGGAGGCCGACGGGCTGCGGCTGGACGTCGGGCCGGGCATCGACCCGCTGGCGGTTCTTGATGCCGCGCGCGCAGCCGGAACGGTGGTCGACTTCGGCCTCGACCTCCCCTCGCTCTCCCAGCTCTTCCTCGCCGCGGCCGACGGGGGCGGCAGGCCGTGATACGCAGGTGGTGGCGAGGCACGGGCCTGGTGGCCGAGCGCAGCCTGGTTGAGAACCTGCGGTCGCGGTCCTTCAAGATCGTCACCGGCCTGCTCCTGCTGGTCTCCGCTGTCGGGGTCGTCGCGCCACACATCTTCAGTGGTGGCAACCCGTCATACACACTCGCCACGGTAGGCGTGGCTCCGCCGGACCTGTCCGCCGAGCTCGAGGCCGCGGGGAGGGCGGCGGACTTCACGGTCGACTACGTCGTTCGCCCAGACGCCGACGCCGTCCGGACAGCCGTTCGCGACGGTGACGCTACGGCTGGACTAATCGAGGACAAGCTGTACGGATCCGCCACCGGGGCCGGGTCCTTCCCAGCCGTCGTGGCCCAGGTGGTCACGACCGTCGAGACCTCCCGCCGACTGACCGCCGTGGGGCTGACGGCCGAGCAGATCGCTCGCGTCCAGACGGTCCGCCCACCCGAGCAGATCACGGTCGGACCCGCCAAGGACGAGTCGCGGGCTGCTGCCGGCTTCGCCGTCGGGATCGTCCTCTACGTGGCTCTGGTCTTCGCCGGCAACGCCATCGCCACAAGCGTGGCGATGGAGAAGTCCACCCGCATCTCCGAGGTGCTGCTCGCCGTCGTGCGCCCCAGTCAGGTGCTCGTCGGGACGGTGGTCGCGGTCGGGACAGCGACGCTGACCCAGCTCCTCGTGCTCGCCGCGCCCCTGGCTGTGGCGGTGCTGCTGAGCGAGTCGATCGGGCTGCCCCCTGTGGCCGCCGGCGACATCGCCCTTGCGGTGGTGTGGTTCGCACTGGGGTTCGCGCTGTACGCGTTCGTGTTCGCCGCCGCGGCGGCGCTCATCGACAAGATCACCGAGATCAGCTCTGCGATCACCCCGATCATCATCGTCCTGGTCGGCGGCTACATGTTGGGGCTCACCGTGGTCACGGCCGACCCCAGCAGCGGCTGGAGCGTCGTTGCCTCGCTGTTCCCGCTCACTGCTCCGCTGTCGATGCCGATCCGGTGGTCCTCCGGGATGGTCCCGGTCTACCAACTCCTGCTGGCGATGCTCTTCACGGCAGCTGCTGCGGTGCTGATGGTCCTGTTCGCCTCCTCGATCTACCGACGCGCCCTGGTCATCACCGGCCGGCGGGTGAGGCTGCGAGAGGTGATCGGCAGCCGCGCCCACTGAGCACGAACGGGCACGATGGTGCAGCGCTGATCGGGTGGTGGGCAGTCCGGGTGGACGCCGTGCTGGTCGGTGAGACGCCTGATGGCGTGGTTGCTCGCGGTGACCTTCGTCGTCGGGAACGAGCCGCACTGACCACCGGCCCGGGTCCCCCTGGCTAGTCCGCTGCCCTCACGGGACGCGTTCGAGCAGTCGTTCGCGGCGCTCCGGCCGCAGCAGCGGGCACCGGGCGCAGAATCGCGGCGGTCAACCGCTTGCGCTCCCTAACTTTACGGTTCTAGCCTCACCAGAGAGGTCGCGCGCACCGCGACGCCTGCTCCGGGTGGAGGCTGACGATGCGCGGACGAGAAGGCTTGCGATGGGGGGCGGCACTGGCCGCCATGAGCGCCGTGCTGGGGCTGCTCACCCTGGTCCGGCCGGACTGGGTCGAGACCTTCGTCCACCTCGATCCCGACGGGGGGTCGGGCACCCTGGAGCGGGCCGTCGCGGTGCTGTGCCTGGGCGCGGCCGCCGGTCTCGCCCTGCGCGCGCGACGCGGCCAGCGGCGGTCGTCGACCCGCCGGCAGCGGGGCACCGGCGACGCCGAGGGGGTCCGTCCATGACTGACGCAGAGGTCAGGGACCTGCTGCAGCGGTCCGGGGTCGGGTTCGTGGGGACGGTGCTGCAGGTCGGGACCGCCACCGTGGGCGACCTGCCGGTCGACGACCGTACTGCTGTCGTCCGGGTGGACACCGTGGTGCACGCCCCACCGGCGTTCCTGGACCTGGCCGGGTCGACCGTCACCCTCCAGATGCGCGAGGACCAGCCGGCGCCGGACGTCGGTGAGCGGGCCACGTACTTCGCCGACGCCCTCGCGTTCGGGGACAGCCTGGCGCTGACCGAGGTCGGTCGCGTCCCGGAGGCGGCGATGCTGCCGCACCTGGGCCTGGCGGACGGGACCGGCGACGAGTCGTCGGTCGCCGACCTCCAGGCCCAGCTGGCGACCGAGGCGCTGCGACAGCACGCCGACAGCGCGGCCGCGATCGTGGTGGGCCGGGTCACCGGGCTCGCGCAGGCCCGTCCCGCGGGCCTGAGCGAGCACGACCCGCACTGGTGGCTCGCCACCGTGGAGGTGGAGCACGTCGAGCGCGGTCCCCTGCAGCCGGGACCGCTGCAGGTCCTCTACGCCAACAGCATCGACGTCACCTGGCGCGACAGCCCCAAGCCCAAGGCCGGACAGTCGGGCGTCTGGGTCCTGCACGCGGTCGACAAGGAGCTGGAGCCGCTCGCGGCGTACCGGCTGAGCCACCCCGAGGACCTCCAAGGACTCGCCTTCCTGGACGCGATCCGACCAGACACGATCCGACCGGACACGATCCGACCCGAGGGGACCGCGCCATGATCACGGTCGTCAACATGACTCCCGCCTCTCTCAGCGGCGAGTCCGGCCAGGGCAGCGAGCCGAACCTGGCGGTCAACCCCCAGGACCCCCGGCAGATGGTGGGCACCGCGTTCACCCCCGCGCCGCTGGGCGGGTCGTTCGCGCCGATCTACGTCTCCACCGACGGCGGCGCGACCTGGTCCTTGCGGACCGTCGTGCCGGGCAACGGGTTCGCCGGGACCAGCGACATCACGGTCGGTTTCGGCACCACCGGCGGGGTGCTGTACGCCGGCACGCTGAACGGTCAGAGCATCAACCTGCAGCTGCTGCGCACCACGAGCCACACCTCGACCACCCCGATGACAGTGCTGGTGGACCGGGCCTCCGAGGACCAGCCCTGGGTGGTCGCCGGGAGCGCGACCGTCGCGGGTGGGTCCCAGGACCGCGTGTTCGTCGGCAACAACAACTTCAACCAGCCCGACGGGCGCACCGCCACCGTCGACGTCTCCCAGAACGCCGCGGCCGCACCACCGCCGGCCGGGTTCTCCCCGGTGCAGATCGAGCGCCGCGCGACCGCAGGGCAGGACGGCCCGCCGATCCGGCTGGCACTGCACCCGGACGGCGTCGTGTACGCGGTGCTGCAGCGCTGGGTGACTCGGTCGGGCAACGACCTGACCATGGACGTCGTGGTGACGCGCGACGACACCTGGGGCACCGGCTCCTTCGCCGCGCTGACCGACCCAGGAGACGGCAGGGCCGGAGTGCCGGTCACCCGGGGGGCCTTCGTCCGGTGGAACGACGTGATGGGGCAGGAACGACTGGGCGGCGACCTCACGATCGCGGTGGACCCCACCGACTCGCGCAGGGTCTGGGTGGCCTGGTGCGACCGGGTCGGCGGGCCCTCGGGCACCGACTGGACCGCCCACGTGCGCCGCTCCACGGACGGCGGGCAGACCTGGTCGGCCGACGTCCGGACCCTGACCAACACCAAGAACCCCAGCCTGGCGGTCAACGACAACGGGACGGTCGGGCTGCTCTACCAGGCGTTCACGGGCACGCGCTGGGTCACCACGCTCGAGGTGTCCCCGGATGCCTGGGGCACCGTCGCCTCGGCGGTGCTGCATACCGCGGACGCCGGGACGCCGGCCCGGGCGTTCTTCCCCTACCTCGGCGACTACGTGCGCCTGCTCACGCTCGGACGTGACTTCTACGGGGTGTTCAGCGGCAGCAACCTGCCGGACCCGGCGAGCTTCCCCAGCGGAGTGACCTACCAGCGGCGGGCCAACTGGGACGCGAAGGTGCTGCTCGCCAACGACGGCGTCACCCCGGTCCCGGTGTCGATCGACCCGTTCTTCTTCCACTACGCGCAGGACGTGCCCGCACCTGCCGGCGGCCTGACCGCGGACCTGACCGGCGACGGCCGCGCCGACATCGTCGGCTTCGGCGACGCCGGCGTCTGGGCCTCCCTCAACAACGGCAGCGGCGGGTTCCCGCAGCCGACCATGGTGGTGGCGAACTTCGCCTACAACGCGGGCGGCTGGCGCGTCGAGAAGCACCCCCGCTTCCTCGCCGACCTCACCGGCGACGGCCGCGCCGACATCATCGGCTTCGGCGACGCCGGCGTCTGGGCCTCCCTCAACAACGGCAGCGGCGGGTTCCCGCAGCCGACCATGGTGGTGGCGAACTTCGCCTACAACGCGGGCGGCTGGCGCGTCGAGAAGCACCCCCGCTTCCTCGCCGACCTCACCGGCGACGGCCGCGCCGACATCATCGGCTTCGGCGACGCCGGCGTCTGGGCCTCCCTCAACAACGGCAGCGGCGGGTTCCCGCAGCCGACCATGGTGGTGGCGAACTTCGCCTACAACGCAGGCGGCTGGCGCGTCGAGAAGCACCCCCGCTTCCTCGCCGACCTCACCGGCGACGGCCGCGCCGACATCGTCGGCTTCGGCGACGCCGGCGTCTGGGTCTCCCTCAACAACGGCAACGGCACCTTCGCCAACCCCACCAAGGTCGTCGACAACTTCGGCTACAACGCAGGCGGCTGGCGCGTCGAGAAGCACCCCCGCTTCCTCGCCGACCTCACCGGCGACGGCCGCGCCGACATCGTCGGCTTCGGCGACGCCGGCGTCTGGGTCTCCCTCAACAACGGCAACGGCACCTTCGCCAACCCCACCAAGGTCGTCGACAACTTCGGCTACAACGCAGGCGGCTGGCGCGTCGAGAAGCACCCCCGCTTCCTCGCCGACCTCACCGGCGACGGCCGCGCCGACATCGTCGGCTTCGGCGACGCCGGCGTCTGGGTCTCCCTCAACAACGGCAACGGCACCTTCGCCAACCCCACCAAGGTCGTCGACAACTTCGCCTACAACGCAGGCGGCTGGCGCGTCGAGAAGCACCCCCGCTTCCTCGCCGACCTCACCGGCGACGGCCGCGCCGACATCATCGGCTTCGGCGACGCCGGCGTCTGGGAGTCGCTCAACAACGGCAGTGGCGGGTTGCCCCAGCCGACCATGGTGGTGGCGAACTTCGCCTACACCGCCGGCGGCTGGCGCGTCGAGCGACACCCGCGGTTCGTGGCCGGCACCGGCGCGGTCGGCGGCTGAGCGGTCCCGGCTAGGAGTCCGGGACCACCGGCGGCTCGACCGTCCTGGGGACGAGGCCCTGGGCGCGGACGTGCTCGGCGATCTCGCGCAGGCTCGCGACCCATACGTCGCCGTACTCCACGGCCCGGCCGATGATCCGGTCCAGCACCGCGGCCCGAGATGGACGGCCGGTCAGGAACGGATGGTTGGTGAGGACGAAGCAGCCGTTCACGTCCCGCAGCGCCTCGAGCTCCAGGCTCCACAGCTCCTCGGCCTTCAGCGGGCTCTCGATCAGGCCCTCCCCCGAGACGCCGGGCACGAAGCAGAACTGCTCCCAGTCGTCGAGCGCCCACTGGATCGGGACCTCGACGACCGACGGCACCCCGGACACGCCGGCCACGGCCAGCTCGTAGGGGACGTCGGCGTCCATCAGGCTCGAGTCGTAGAGGAAGCCACGCTCGGCGAGCAGCCGGGGGGTGTTCCAGGTCGGCTCCCACATCGGCGCCCGGTAGCCGACCGGGCGCACCCCGGCGACTCGCTCGAGGGCCTCCAGCCCGCGGTCCAGGTAGCCGGCCTCCGTCGCCGCGTCGACACCCTCCAGCGACTCGTGCAGGTAGCCGTGATGAGCGACCTCGTGCCCGGCCTCGACGATGTCGCGCACCACCCGGGGGTAGCGGTCCGCGGTGAAGCCGGGCACGAAGAAGGTGGCGGTCACGTCGTGACGCGCGAGGATCCCGAGGATCCGGGGCACGCCCACCAGCGGACCGTAGGACTGGTGGCTCATCACGCCGGCTCGGGTCGCTGAGCCCGGGGCGGCGAAGAGCACCGCCGACTCGGCGTCCACGTCGAAGCTGAACGACGCCGCCGCCTGGTGACCGGCCGGCCAGGCGACCGGACCGGCCGGCTCCGGGCCGGGAGGGGGACCGGCTCCGGGGCCGGTCACCGGTCCGCCCGGGCCAGGATCGAGCAGTACTCGTAGGCGAGGTTCGCGGCCGCCACCGCGGTGATCTCCGCGTGGTCGTAGGGCGGCGAGACCTCGACGATGTCCCCGCCCACGACGTGCGCGCCGTCGAAGCCGCGGACCATCGCGAGCAGCTCCCGGCTGCTCAGTCCCCCGGCCTCCGGGGTGCCGGTCCCCGGCGCGAACCCGGGGTCCAGCACGTCGATGTCGATCGAGAGGTAGACCGGCGCGTCGCCGACCCGCTCCCGGGCCATCTCGATGACCCGGTCCACCCCGAGCCGGTCCATGTCCCGGGCGTGCACGATCGAGAAGCCCAGCTCCGCGTCCTCGAGCAGGTCCCGCTCGGAGTACAGCGAGCCGCGGATCCCGACGTGCATGGTGTGGCCGGTGTGCAGCAGTCCCTCCTCCCACGCGCGGCGGAACGGCGTGCCGTGGGTGTACGGCGCGTCGAAGTAGGTGTCCCAGGTGTCCAGGTGCGCGTCGAAGTGCACCAGCGCGATCGGGCCGTGCTGGGCGTGCATGGCCCGCAGCGCCGGAAGCGCGATGGTGTGGTCGCCGCCCAGGATCACCACCGGCTTGCCGCCGTCGGCCAGCGCGGCCACGCCCTCCTCCACCTGGGTGATCGCCTCGGCGAGGTCGAACGGGTTCGCCACGATGTCCCCGGCGTCCACGACCTGGGTGCCCGCGAACGGCTTGACGTCCAGCGCCGGGTTGTAGGGCCGCAGCAGCCGAGAGCCCTGCCGGATGTACGACGGCCCGAAGCGCGCCCCGGGCCGGTAGGTGACCCCGGCGTCGAAGGGGACGCCGACGACCGCCACGTCGTAGGAGTCCACGTCCTCCAGCCGGGGCAGCCGCGCGAAGGTGGTGTGGCCGGCGTAGCGCGGCACCTGCAGGCCGTCGACGGGCCCGATAGAACCGCCGTCGATGATGCGGGGCTCGTGCACGTCAGGTCCTCCTGGTCGGGGCGTGGGGTCGCGTCGGTGCTCCGCCGCGGGACGTCATACGCGGGTCCGGGTGGTGCCGCCGTTGACCTGCACGGTCTGACCGACCAGCGCGGACAGCCGCGGGTCGGCGAGCAGCGCCACGGCGGCCGCGATCTCGGCGGGTCGCCCGACCCGGCGCAGCGGGATGTCCCGGGCGTACTGCTCGACGACCTCAGCCCGGGTGACGCCGGCGTCGCGGGCGTCCACCTCCAGCTGCGGGGTGTCGACGACACCGGGCGCGACCGCGTTCACGATGATCCCCTCGGGAGCGAGCTCACGTCCCAGGGTCTTCGTCAGCGAGATCAGCCCGGCCTTGGAGGCGGCGTACGCGGTGGCGTTCGGCCAGCCGGTGACGCCCCACTCGGAGGAGACCACCACGATCCGGCCGCTGCCGGCGCGCCGCATCCCGGGCAGCACCGCCTGCACCAGGTCGAAGGTGCCGCCGAGGTTGGTGTCCACGACCCGCCACCAGTCGTCGAGGTCGTGCTCGACCAGCGGCGCCATGGACATGTAGGCGTGGTTCGCGACCAGGATGTCGACGCTGCCCAGGTCCCGCTCGACGGCGCCGACCATGGCCTGCACCGCCGCCCGGTCCGAGACGTCGGCGGGTGCGGGGTGCGCGCCGGTGGCCGCGACCGCGGCGGCCAGCCGGTCGTCGGCGCTGCGCCCGTTGACCGCGACCGTGGCACCGTCGGCGACCAGCCGCTCCACGATGGCGAGGCCGATGCCCTGGGTGGCCCCGGTGACCAGGGCGACGCGGCCCTGCAGCGGGCGCGTCCGGCTGTCCGGCATCAGATCACCGCTCCTGCGTTGGGGGAGACGACCTCGCCGGTCGCGAAGGTGCCGTCCTCGACCAGGAAGGCGGTGACCAGGGCGATCTCCTCGGGTCCGACCAGCCGACGCAGCGGCAGCCCGGCGAGGTAGTCCGGTGCCCGCCACGGGGAGTCCGGGCCGATCATCGGCGTGTCCGTGGGGCCGGGGGCCACGGCGTTGACCCGGACGCCGTACGGCGCCAGCTCCGCGGCCAGGCTGCGGACCAGCCCGATCACGGCACCCTTGGCCGCGGCGTAGTGCGCGTCCTCGTCGCCGCCGCCGATGGCCAGCTCGGAGGTGACCGCGACGATGCTGCCGCGGCCGCGGTCGACCATGCCGGGGGCCGCCGCCCGGGCCAGGTTCATCGCCCCACCGAGGTGCACGCGCAGCATCCGTCGCCAGTCCGCAGGCTCGATCTCCGCCACCGGGATGATCGCGTAGTGGCCGGCCGCGGAGACCGTGGCCTCCAGCGGGCCGAGGTCGCGCTCGACCGCGGCGACCGCGGCGCTGACGGCAGCGGCGTCGGACACGTCGACCACGTGGCTGGCGTCGAAGCCGGACGGCTGCAGGTCCAGCCCGGCCACCCGCCAGCCGCGCCCGGACAGCTCGGTGGCGATCGCGGCACCGATCCCGCTGGCGGCGCCGGTCACGGCCACCACCGCGCCGGCGCCGCCCGCGAGGCTGCTCATGCGCCCCTCTCGGCGGCGAGGTACTCACGGGTGCGGTCGTCGTCCTCGGGGTCGTCGACCTCGAACGTCGCGAAGGTGGTGATCCCGCCCCGGACACCGAGGTAGATCGCGGTGCCCACGACGGCGAGACCCAGCACCGCCAGCGCCACCGACCAGTTCAGCAGCGGGGTGTCGGGGTACACGTCGCGCGGCCAGGCGATGTTGAGGAGCTCGAAGGTCGCCCAGACGACGGCCAGCACCGACAGCGGCGTGCCCCATCGGCCCAGGCTGAACGGTCCGGACTGCCAACCGCCCCGCAGCCGGACCACCAGGTTCGCGACCAGCGGGAACAGGAAGGCCAGGTAGAAGCCGCCGGAGGTGAAGTTCAGCATCAGCGTGTAGAGGTTCGGCGCCAGCTGGCTGAGCAGGATGATCGACGACCCGATGGTGGTCGCGACCACGAGTGCGAACACCGGCTGCTTCTGGTTGACGGTCAGCCGGGCCAGCAGCGCCGGCGCCGGCAGCGCCCGGTCCCGGGCGTAGGACCAGATCAGCCGGGACGCCGAGGTCTGCAGGGCGAGGAACGAGGCCAGGAAGCCGATCGTGAACAGCACCTCCGCGCCCTTGGCCGCCGTGTGCCCGAGGTGGAAGACGAGCGTGTCGTAGACCGGGTCGGCGCTGTTCTTGGCGATGTCCGGCGGGATCGACAGAATGATCGACAGCGCGGAGAAGGACACGATCAGCGCGATGAAGGTGATCGAGAAGATCACCGCCTTGGGCAGGTTGCGGCGCGGGTGGTGCACCTCCTCGGCGATCGAGCCGGCGCTCTCGAACCCGACGAACGACCAGCCCACGAAGGCCATGGTGACCAGGAAGGGCCCGGACAGCGACAGGAAGCCGTCGGCGCTGAAGCCGCTGGTCAGCACGGAGACCGGGTTCTCCCGGTGGAAGAGCAGCAGCCAGGCGCCGAGACCGATGGAGCCGACGATCTCGGCGAGAATGCTGCCGGTCATCAGGATCTTCAGCACCAGCCGGCCGGCGACGTTGGCCGCGGTGCCGAGCAGCAGGATCACCCAGGCGAGCAGTGCCTGCTCACCCGAGCTCAGCTTCCAGCCGAGCACGTTGCCCACGAAGCCGGCGGCGAAGATCGACACCGCTGACATGGCGACCACGAGCGTCCACATGTAGACCCAGCCGGCCCCCCAGCCGTACGCCGATCCCATCAGCCGCCGCGACCACTGGTAGATCGAGCCCTCGATCGGCCAGCGGGAGACCAGCTCGGCGAAGACCGCCGCGACGAGCAGCTGCCCGGCGAAGACGATCAGGAAGTTCCACCAGAACGACGGCCCGGCGGTGCTGTAGGCCAGCCCGAAGATGCCGTACAGAGCGACGATCGGGGAGATGAAGGCGAACGCGAAGGCGAAGGCCGACCAGAGCGAGAACTCGCGGGCCAACCGGTGGTCGGCGTGGACGTCTTCCACGGGCAGGTCGTTGAGCGCCATGCGGCCTCCAGGTCCAAGGGAATGAGGGCCAGGATCGAGGCGTGGTGATCGCGGCAGCAAGGAATCCGGTCAGAGAGAGTGCGAAGTCACAGCATCCCCCACCTCGCATAGTGCACATGGACAACGACAAGCGCCGGTAGGCTCCCCGGATGAGCGACGTCGCGCCGGTGCCGGTCGAGGGGCCGGACGCCCGGGTCACCCTGCGCGACCTGCTGTCGGTGCCGGCGTTCGGCCTCCGGTTGATGGCCGCCCCGGACCGGGCGGACGACCCGGTGCGGTGGGCGCACCCGACCGAGCTGGTCGACCCGCGTCCGTACCTGTCCGGGCAGGAGCTGGTGCTCACCGTCGGGACGGCACTCCAGGACGACCAGCCCTGCCGCGACTTCGTCGACCACCTCCTCGACGCCGGGGTGTGCGCCCTCGGCTACGGGGTCGGCGACGTGACCGAGGAGATCCCCGAGGCGCTGCTCGCGGCGTGCCGGACGCGGGACCTGCCGCTGCTCCGGGTGCCTGCGGACGTGCCCTTCCAGTCGATCACCGAGCTGCTGGCCGAGCGCCGGGCCGAGGCCCGGGCCGCCCGGTCCCGTCGGGTTCAGCAGCTCGTGGTCCGGCTGCTCGACGCGATCGGCCAGGACCGGCCGATGGCCGACCTGCTCGCCATCACCGCCACCGAGCTCGGCGGCGAGGTCGCCTTCCGGGACGGGGTTCTCGACTGGCAGCCACGGCACCCCTCCGACGTGCGCCCGGGGCAGGACACCCTCCAGCACCTCGCCCGGGTGCTGGCCGTCCGGCGCAAGGAGGAGGACGCCGACCTGGTGCGGCGCCGCCTGGAGCTGGGCCGCCTGGTGGAGCTGGTGATGCAGGGCCGCGCCGACGGTGAGGTGCTGCACCTGCCGCTGGACGCTGCCGGGGTGGGCCCGGGCACGACCGTGCTGGCGGCGTGGCCCCGCGGGGCGGCCGACCTGGTCACCCCGCTGCTGGGCAGCAGCCTCGTCGCCGAGCCGCCCTCGCTCCCCGACGTGACGCTCACGCTCAGCGCCGATCGCAGCCTGGTGCTGGCCGCGGCGCGGGACACCGCGCTGCCGTGCGGCGTGGGCGAGAGCGCCCCGGTCACCGAGCTGCGCCGCGTCGTCCCCCCGGCGCTCACCGCGCTCGGTCTGGCCCGCGGGCGCGGAGGACCGGTCAGCTATCTGGAGCTGAACAGCTTCGAGGGGCTGCTGGACCAGCAGCCACCGGAGCGGCTCGCCCCGTTCGCGGAGTCGCTGATCCGGCCCCTGGTCGAGCACGACCGCGACCACGGCGGGGCGCTGGTGCCGACCCTGCAGACCTTCCTCGACGCGGACGGCTCGGTCACCGCGACCGCGCGCACGCTGTTCCTGCACCCGAACTCGGTGCGGCACCGGCTCCGGCGGATCCACGAGCTCGCCGGAGCCGACCCGCGCACCTTTCGCGACCGGGTCGCGCTGGCGGTCGGGCTGTGGGCCTGGCAGCGGCGGCCCTCTCCCGGCCGCCGCTGACCCGGGACCTCCGGGACCGGCGCCTCAGCTGCCGGTGTAGTACCGGTCCGCGACCTCGAGCGCCTCGTCGAGGATCGCGATCCCCTCGGTGACCTCCTCGGCGGTGGTGGTGCACGGGGGCACCACGTGCGTCCGGTTGAAGTGCACGAACGGCCACAGCCCGCGGGACTTGCAGGCGGCCGCGAGCTCGTTCATCGGCGCCGCGTCCGGACCGGAGGCGTTGAAGGGGACCAGCGGCTCGCGGGTCTGCCGGTCGCGCACCAGCTCCAGCGCCCAGAAGACGCCCAGGCCACGCACCTCCCCCACGGACGGGTGCCGCTCGGCCAGCGCCCGCAGCTGCGGGCCGATCACGTCGGCGCCCAGGGTCCGCGCGTGCTCGATGATGCCCTCCTCGCGGAAGATGCCGATGGAGGCCACCGCCGAGGCGCAGGCGAGGGGGTGCCCCGAGTAGGTCAGCCCGCCGGGGAAGACCCGGTCCTCGAAGGTCTCCGCGATCGCGGCCGAGATCACCACGCCGCCCAGGGGCACGTAGCCGGAGTTCACCCCCTTGGCGAAGGTGATCAGGTCGGGGGTGACCCCCCAGTGGTCCATCGCGAACCACTCGCCGCAGCGGCCGAAGCCGGCCATCACCTCGTCGGCGACCATCACGATGCCGAACTCGTCGCACAGGGCGCGGACCCCCTCCAGGTAGCCGGCCGGCGGCACCAGGATGCCGTTGGTGCCGACCACGGTCTCGAGGACGATCGCGGCCACCGTCTGCGGACCCTCGACGGCGATCGTGCTGCGCAGGTGCTCCAGCGCCCGGGCCGCCTCCTCCTCCTCGGAGGTGGCGTGGAAGGCGGAGCGGTACAGGTAGGGGCCCCAGAAGTGCACCACGCCGGCCAGCGCGGGCTCGGCGGCCCAGCGGCGGGGGTCCCCGGTCAGCGTGATGGCCCCGGCCGTCGCCCCGTGGTAGCTGCGGTAGGCGGCCAGCACCTTGTGCCGCCCGGTGTGCAGCCGCGCCATCCGCAGCGCGTTCTCGATCGCCTCCGCCCCGCCGTTGGTGAAGAACACCTTGTCCAGGTCACCCGGCGCGACCTCCGCGATCAGCCGCGCCGCCTCGCTGCGGGCGTCATTGGCGAAGCTCGGCGCGATCGTGGTCAGCCGTCCGGCCTGCTCCTGGATGGCGGCCACCAGCTTGGGGTGCTGGTAGCCGATGTTGACGTTGACGAGCTGGGAGGAGAAGTCCAGGTAGCGCTTGCCGTCGAAGTCCCAGAAGTGCGAGCCGGAGGCACTCGCGATCGGCAGCGGGGCGATGTGGCCCTGCGCCGACCAGGAGTGGAAGACGTGCGCGCGGTCGTCGGCGCGGACCCGCTCGACGTCGACGTCGCCGAGCGCGGCCTGGTTGTCCATGATCGAGGTCATCGGAGGTCCTTGTCCGTAGGGGCGGGCGGTCAGCGGGTGCGCGGGAAGCCGAGGTCGACGCTGGAGGTCGCCGGGTCCGGCCACCGCGAGGTCACCACCTTGCCGCGGGTGAAGAAGCTGATCCCCTCCGGACCGTACATGTGCGTGTCCCCGAAGAGCGAGGCCTTCCAGCCGCCGAAGGAGTAGTAGGCGACCGGGACCGGGATCGGCACGTTGATGCCGACCATCCCCACCTTGACGTCGAACTGGAACCGCCGCGCCGCCCCGCCGTCCCGGGTGAAGATCGCGGTGCCGTTGCCGTACTCGTTGGCGTTGACCAGGGCCAGCCCCTCCTCGTAGGTCTCCGCGCGCACGACGCACAGCACCGGACCGAAGATCTCGTCGGAGTAGACCTCCATCGTCGGCGCGACGTGGTCGAGGAGCGTCGTCCCCAGGAAGAAGCCCTCCGCGGGCAGGTCCGCCTCGCGACCGTCGACGACGACCGTCGCGCCCGCCTCGGCGCCGGCGGCGATGTAGCCGGCCACCTTGTCGCGGTGCTCGCGGGTGATCAGCGGGCCCATGTCGGTCCCCGGCGCTGCACCGTCACCGATCGTGAGCTTGGGCAGCCGCACCGCGATCGCGTCCACGAGCCGGTCACCCGCGTCGCCGACCGCGACCGCGACCGAGAGCGCCATGCAGCGCTCGCCCGCGGCGCCGTACGCCGCGGAGACGACCGCGTCGGCGGCCATGTCCATGTCGGCGTCCGGGAGCACGAGGGCGTGGTTCTTGGCGCCACCGAGGGCCTGGACCCGCTTGCCGTGTGCGGTGCCGGTCTCGTAGATGTACCTGGCGACGGGGGTGGAGCCGACGAAGCTCACCGCCTCCACGTCCGGGTGGGTCAGCAGCGTGTCGACGGCCTCGCGGTCGCCCTGGAGGACCGTGAAGACGCCGTCCGGGAGGCCGGCCTCCTTCCACAGCCGAGCCAGGAACAGCGAGGCGGACGGGTCCTTCTCGCTGGGCTTGAGGATGAAGGCGTTGCCGGTCGCGATCGCGTTGGCGCACATCCACAGCGGCACCATGACCGGGAAGTTGAACGGCGTCACGCCGGCGACCACGCCGAGGGGCTGCCGGATCGAGTAGACGTCCACGCCGGTGCCGGCCTGCTCGGAGTACCCGCCCTTGAGCAGGTGCGGCACCCCGGTCGCGAACTCGACGTTCTCCAGGCCGCGCATGATCTCGCCGACCGCGTCCGGGAGCGTCTTGCCGTGCTCGGCGGTGACGATCTCGGCGAGCTCGTCGATCCCGGCGTGCAGCAGCTCACGGAACGCGAAGAGCACCCCGGCTCGCCGGGAGAGCGACGCCTCCCGCCACGCCTGGGCGGCCTGCGTCGCCGTGGCGACGGCGGCCTCCACCTCGGCCCGGGTGGCCAGCTCGACCAGGCCGGTCTGCTCGCCGGTGGCGGGGTTGAACACCGGAGCGGTGCGGCCGGAGGTCCCGGCCGTCTCCCGGCCCTCGATCCAGTGCGGGATGCGTGACGTCATACCGCTGAGATTACGTGCGGTCAGATGCTGTGACAATGCACGCTTGTGCTGTCACAAACCGTCGGTCATCGGCTCACGGAGCTGCGCGCCGCCAGGCCGGCGGCCTCGGCCAGCGCGTCGGCGAGCCAGTCGGGCGCAGCCGCGACCAGCCCGACATTGACCCGGATGAACCCCTGCGGCTCGGACAGCACCGCGAACGGCGCGCCGGGGGCCACGCCGACCCCCTGGCCGGCCAGCCGGATCAGTGCGGCCACCTCGTCGCGCACCGGCAGCCACAGGTTGATGCCGTCCCCGTCCGCCACCTTCATCCCTCGGGCGCGCAGTGCCTCGACGACCCGCTCGCGGCGCCCGGCGTAGGTGAGCCGGGCCCGCTCCACCTCGGCGACGGCCGCGGGGTCGGTGAGCAGGTGCAGCAGGATCCGCTGGAGCAGCCGGCTGCTCCAGCCCTGGCCGATCTGGCGTCGCGCCGCCAGGTCGTCCATCACCGCGGCCGGCGCGCTGAGGGCGGCCAGCCGCAGGTCCGGCCCGTGCGACTTGGAGTAGCTGCGGATGTGCACGGTCGCACCGGGCAGCCACTCCCCCAGGCTGAGCGGCTCCGCCATGCCGATCGCGCCGGTGGAGTCGTCCTCGACCACCAGCGCCCCGCTGCCCTCCAGCACCCGGGCCAGCGTCCGCGCGCGGGCCCGGGTCAGCGAGATACCGGTCGGGTTCTGCGCCCGGGGCTGGAGGAAGACCGCCCGGGTCGGCACCCGCAGCGCCTCCGCCAGGTGCGCGGCCGACATCCCCTCCGCGTCGACCGGGACCCCGACCACCTCCACCCCGGCGGCCTCCATCAGGTCGACCAGGGGCGGGAAGCACGGGTGCTCCACGACGACCCGGTCACCGAAGCGCAGCTGCGAGCGGGTCACCTGGTCGAGCGCGTCCAGAGCCCCGTCCACGACCGTGATCTGCTCGGCGGGGTAGGGCCACGAGCGCCGCAGCTCGGCCTCTAGCTCCGGGAGCACGGGGATGTCGAGGTAGCTGGACGGCGTCCCGGCGGTGGTCAGCTCGGTCAGCGAGCCGGCCAGGCTGGGCAGGCAGGCTGCGTCCGGGATGCCGGTGGACAGGTCCAGCGTGAAGGCGGTGCCGCTGCCGACCGCCTGGCGGTAGCGGACCGCGCCCCCGGCCGCGGTCTCGGCGACCGTGGTGCCGCGGCGGCCATCGGTCCGGATCGCCCCGGAGCGAGCCAGCAGCCGCCACCCCGCGGTCACCGTGGTCGGCGACAGCGCCAGCTCGGCGGCGACCCGGCGGATCGGGGGCAGCTTCGTCCCGGAGGTGAGCACCCCGTCGCGAATGGTCCGGCTCACCGCGTTCGCCAGCCCGCGGGCCGTCGGCGCATCCATCCGCTGTTCGATCTCGGAGAGGATCTCGCGCACCGGGCCTCCGTCCGGATCGTGTGGCATGGCCGTGGTGCAGATCTTGGCATGCCTGGCACAAACGCGCGAGAGTCCCGGCCGGCGCAACGCACCAGGACCACCGGACCCGCCGGCCACCAGGGCCCGACCGTCCACCTCCGGTCCGAGGCGGGGCGGGTTCGCCCGGTCGTCACAGACCCCGGCGGGCTCGCCCGACCAGGGCTCGGCCCTTCCGTTTGGAACCTCCCGTTCCGGGCACCTCACGTCGCGGGAACCCCGACGCGACCGCGGATCGCCGCCGTCTCTCGGGCACGGCGGCCTCCGCTGTCAGCCCGCGTCGAGAAGGTCGCCGAACAGGTCGCCGGTCTCGTCGACGCGGGCGAGCACGTCGGCCAGCTCCAGCTGCCCGAGGCCCTCCTCGGCGCCCTCCTCGATCTCCGCCCAGGTGCGCGGCGCCGCCACGTAGGGCCGGTCTCGCCCGCGCAGGGAGTACGGCGAGATGGTGGTCTTGGCGGCCGTGTTCTGGCTCCAGTCGAGGAACACCTTGCCCCCGCGCAGCGACTTGGTCATCTTCCACAGCACCAGGTCCGGGTGCTCGGCGGTGAGCTCGCGGGCGATGTCCTGCGCCCGGTCTCGCACCTCGTCCGCGCTCTCGGTGCCGGGCAGCGCGGCGTAGACGTGCAGCCCCTTGCTGCCCGAGGTGACCGGCGCTGCCGACAGACCCTGCTCGGCGAGCTTGTCACGGACCAGCAGCGCCACCTGGCAGCACTCCCGCAGGCTCGCGGGGGCGCCCGGGTCGAGGTCGATCACCATCCGGTTGGGCAGCCCGGGCACGCCGTCACGGTCCACCGTCCACTGGTGCACGTGCAGCTCGAGCGAGGCCAGGTTGGCGAAGTAGGTGAGGTCGGCGAGCCCGCCGATGACCGGGTAGCTGATGGTGTCCCCGCCCCCGCGCGAGCCGCTGGACGGGACGGTCACCGCGTGCAGCCAGGCGGGAGCACCCGAGGGCAGGTTCTTCTCGAAGAACTGCAGGTCCCCGGTGCCGTGCGGCCACCGGATCCGGGTCACCGCCCGGCCGGCCAGGTGCGGCAGCAGCACCGGCGCCACCCGCGCGTAGTAGTGCAGCACCTCGCCCTTCGTGGTACCCGAGGTCGGGTACATCACCTTGCCCAGGTTGCTGATCCGCAGGGTCCGGCCGTCGACGTCGACCAGGACCTCCTCCGCGGCATCCTCAGGCATCGCGGTCCCCGGGAGCGTCCGGCTGCCCACCAGCGGCCAGGTCACCGGCGGCCAGGTCACCGGCGGCCAGGTCACCGGCGGCCAGGTCGACGCGGACCCCCTGGAAGCTCGGCTGCCGGAGCCGCCCGGCGGGGGTGCGGCCGAGCGCGGCGACCTCGACGACCACCTCGGGCCGCACCCAGATGGTGCCCCGCGCGTCCAGCCGCGGCACCTCGTCGACGAACGGCGAGACGTCGCAGCGCAGCGGAGTGAGGAGCTCGAGCAGCCGCTGGCCCGACCGTCCGGTGATGCCGCTGCCCACCCGGCCCCGGTAGACCAGCCCCGCGGACGTCGGCTCGCCGACCAGGACCGCCCCGATCCGCGCGGCGCTGTCCGTCTCGAGCCGCCAGCCGCCGACGACGTACGACTCCACCTGGCGGTGGGGGAACTTCAGCCAGTCCGGGGACCGGCGACCGGGCAGGTAGAGCGAGTCGCGGCGCTTGGACACGATCCCCTCCAGCCGCTGCTCGCGGGTCGCCTGCTGGAGCATCGCCCCGTCGTCGTACGCCGCCGGCACCTGCCAGTGCACGTCCAGGAGGCCCAGCCCCTCCAACGCGGCCCGGCGCTCGTGGAGCGGCCGGCCGGCGAGGTCGACCCCGTCCAGGCGCAGCAGGTCGAAGACCAGCAGGGTGACCGGGTTGTGCTCCGCGAGCGCGGCGGCCCGGCGGGCGTTGGTGACGTGCATCCGGTCCGCGAGCGCCCCGAAGGTCGGCACGCCGTCCAGGAACGCGACGACCTCACCGTCGAGGAGGACGTCGCGGTCCAGTCCCACGAGCCCGGCGAGCTCGGGGAAGGAGATCGTGACGTCCCGCTCGTTGCGCGAGCGGATGTGCAGCGAGGCCCCGTCCGGACCGGGCCGGACCTCGACGAGGACCCGCATGCCGTCCCACTTCACCTCGTGCAGCCACTCCTCCCCGGTGGGGACGCGGGTCCCCCGGGTGGCGAGCATCGGACGCATGCCGCCCATCCTGTCCTATCCGCGCCGATGCGATCCCGGGACCCGGCGCCCGGCCCGGGACGCATGACGTGCCGGCCGCCGGACACCTGGGCCATGATGGTCCCAGACCTCGGCGTACGCGCCCGGACCCACGATCGGAGCTGCTCATGCGTGCCATCTGGAAAGGCGCGGTGTCCTTCGGGCTGGTCAGCGTGCCGGTCAAGCTGTACGCCGCGACCGAGAGCCACGACATCTCCTTCCGCCAGGTGCACGCCAAGGACGGCGGCCGGATCCGCTACCAGCGGGTGTGCAGCATCGACGGCGAGGAGGTCGCCTACGCCGACATCGCCAAGGGCTACGAGACGGAGGACGGCCAGATGGTGGTCCTCGACGACGAGGACCTCGCGGAGCTGCCGGCGAGCAGCAGCCGCGAGATCTCGGTCGAGAAGTTCGTGCCCTCCGACCAGATCGACCCGATGTGGCTGGAGAAGTCCTACTACCTCGAGCCGGACAAGGCGGCCGCCAAGCCCTACGCCCTGCTCCGCGAGGCGCTCAAGGAGGCCGACCGGGTGGCGGTGGTGACGGTGTCGATCCGCACCCGGATGACCACCGCGGTGCTGCGGGTCCGTGACGACGTCATCGTCATGCAGACGATGCTGTGGCCCGACGAGGTCCGCGCCGCCGACTTCGCCGGGCTCGACGCCACCGAGCACGCGGCGACGGCCAACGAGCTGAAGATGGCCAAGCTGCTCGTCGACACCCTGGCCGGGGACTACGACCCGAGCGAGTACCACGACGACTACGCCAGCGCCGTGGAGGCGCTGGTGAGCGCCAAGCTGGAGGGGGGCGAGGTCAAGGCTCCCGAGGAGCCGCAGCGGTCCACCGGCGAGGTCGTCGACCTGCTGGCCGCGCTTCAGCGGTCGGTCGACGCGGCGAAGACCGCACGCGGCGAGGGAGCACCCGAGCCCGGCGCGGACCCGGCTGTCGACGGCGCCGGGAAGAAGAAGGCCTCGGCGAACGCGCCGGCCGCGAAGGAGGCGACGGAGCAGGCCTCTGCGACGAAGGCGGGCGCCAGGAAGAGCCCGGCCAAGAAGGCCACCGCGAAGAAGAGCCCCGCGAAGAAGAGCCCGGCGAAGAAGAGCCCGGCGAAGAAGGCCGCGGCGAAGAAGGCCAGCTGACCGGGCCGTCAGCGCAGCACGAGGTCCTTCGCCGCCGCGTCCCAGACCAGCTCCCGGGCGTCGGTGCGGATCCCCTCGAGCAGCAGGGCGGTGAACGCGTCCACGTCGTAGCCCCGGGGCAGCTTCGGCGGGGTGCCGCTCACCGCCCGGTCCGCGAGCCCGGTCTCCATGTGCGGCGGCCGGACGTCCAGCACGCTGATGCCGGAGCGGCGTACCTCGCGGCGGAGGGCGGTCAGGTACGCCGACAGCGCGGCCTTGCTCGCCGAGTAGGCCGCCATCCCCGCCATCGGGGCGTCCGCGAGGACCGCGCTGAGCGCCACCAGGCTGCCGCCGCCGGTCATCGCCGGGACCGCTGCGGAGAGCACCGCGATCGGTCCCAGCGTGTTCACCGCGAACAGCTCCTCGCTGACCGCGTCCGGGGTGTCCTCGGCGCTGCCGAAGCCGGCCACCCCGGAGGCGACGGCCACCAGGTCGAGCCCGCCGAGCCGGTCGGCGGCCCGGGCCACCGTCTCCCGGCAGGCATCCACGTCGAGCAGGTCGAGCAGGAGGGTGGTCTCGGCCAGGTCGGCGACCTCCTCGAGCCGCGCGCTGCTGCGGCCGGTCACCACACAGCGGGCACCGCCCTCGCGCAGGGCGGCCGTGAGGGAGCGGCCGAGCACCCCGGTGCCGCCGACCACGAGCGTGCGGGCGTCAGTGAACTCCATGCCCCTTTCCTACCGTGCCGCTCGCAGCACGCGTCCTGGTCAAGCGGACAGGGTCCCCACCACCTCCGGGTGCTCCTGTCGGGGCGGTCCGGCGTGCGGACGGACGCTCTCAGTGAGCGACGCCGCAGCGCCGCAGGCTGAGCACGACCAGCGCGCGGGTGACCTGGACCAGCTGGGTGAGGTCGACCCGCTCCAAGGGCGCGTGCGCGACGGCGATGTCGCCGGGCCCGTAGTGCAGGGTGGGGATGCCGCCGATCCCGGTGTACAGCCGCAGGTCGCTGCCGTAGACGCCCTTGGCCAGCGGCGGGTGGTCGCCGCCGGTCGCCGCCACCGCGGACGAGACCTCCCCGACCAGCGGGTGGTCGACGTCGGTGCTGCCGCTCGCGAACTGGCCGCCGGTCCAGGTGACCACGGGACGGTGCTCGTGCAGCCAGGGGTCCTTGATGGCCACCTCGGCCACCACGTCCTCGAAGCGGGTGCGGGCCAGCCGCGGGTCCTCGTCGAGCTGGACCCCGAACCTGCCCTCGGCGAACAGCCGGTCCGGCACGTTGCTGGACCACTCGCCGCTCTGCACCATCCCGATCGACAGCGCGTAGGGCACCGCTGCGACGAACGACGGGTCAGGGTCGCGGTTGCGCTCGGCCTCGAAGCTCATCAGGGCCGCGTGGATGGGCAGGAAGGCCTCGAAGGCGCTGACCCCCTCCCGGCGCATGGAGCCGTGTGCGGAGCGGCCGAAGACCTCGATGCGGAACGTCAGGGCACCGGCGGTCGCGGTGAGGATCTGCGCACTGGTGGGCTCGGTGATGACGGCCGCCTCGCCGATGTGGCCCCGGCGCAGGGTCGCGAACGCACCCAGACCACCGTCCTCCTCGCCGATCACGCTGTGCACCGCCAGGGGCCGCTCCAGCCGCACCCCCGCGTCGCGCAGCGTGCGCAGCACCGCGAGGTTCGCGGCGACGCCCGCCTTCATGTCGCAGGTCCCGCGGCCGTACATCGCGCCCTCGCGGATCTCCGCCGCGAACGGGTTCGACCCGAGCCAGTTCTCCGGGTCTCCTGCCGGAACCACGTCGAGATGTCCCTGGAGCACCAGGGCGGCCATCTGGTCGGAGGTGTCCCCCACCGTGCCGACCACTCCCACCGCCTGGGTCCGCGGCACCTCGACGCCGGGGAACCACGGGTCCTCGGCCAGCTCGTCCAGGTCGATGTCCCAGCGGTCGACGTCGGCGTCCAGGTCGCGCAGCATGCCGGCAGCGACCTCCTGGACCTCGATCTCCTCGTCGCTGCCCCCCATGCTGGGGATCCGGACGAGCTCCATCAGGGACTCGGTGAGGGCGTGCTCGTCGAGGTGGCCCAGGACGGACCGCTCGGCGCTGGTCAGGTGGTCGGGGCTGCTCATGTCCCCGAGTCTGCCGCACCGTTCCGTGCCTGGGGCACGAACTGTCCCGGCAGGGCGTCCGAGGTGGAGCGGCCCTCGCCCCGCAGGAGCGTCGCGGCCTGAGCCGCCGGGACCGGTCGGCCGAGCGCCCGGCCCTGGCCGAGGTCGCAGCCCAGGGCGGCGAGCCGCTCCCGCTGCAGCGCGGTGTCCACGCCCTCGGCGAGCGTCGGCATGCCCAGCGTGTGCGCCATCGCGACCATCGCCGCTACCAGCCGGTCGCTGCTCTCGGTGCGGGCCAGGGGCTCCACCAGGACCCGGTCGATGAGGACGCAGTCCCAGGGGTGCACGTCGATGCGGCCGAGGGGGCCGGGCCCGCTTCCGAAGCCGACGATCGCGAGGTGCACCCCGATCTGGCGCAGGGTCTCGAGCGTCGCGAGGGCCGCGTCGTCCAGCGGCGCACTCTCGGAGACCTCGAGCCACAGGTTGCTGGCGTGCGCGTCCGCCCGGGTCAGCGCGACCGAGACGAACTGCGGCAGCAGCGGGTCGCTGAGCTGGGCGTTGGGCAGCCGCAGGGTCACGGGCGGGGCGAAGCCGAGCAGCTTGGCCCAGTGCTTCTGTGCCTCGAGGCTCTGCGCGAGGACCAGCCCGAACAGCTCACCGGTGCGTCCGGCCGCCTCCACCGTCGGGGCGAACTGCTCGAAGCTCAGGGTGCCGTGGACCGGGTGGTTCCACCTGGCTACCGACTCGAAGCCTGCGACATGGCCGTCACCCAGCGCGACGACCGGCTCGTGGACGACGTGCAGCTGGTCCCCGACCAGCGCCGCGGCGAGCGTGCGCTCCATGTCGTCCTGCTCGAGCGCCCGGGCCCGGAGCCCGTCGTCGACGTGGACCACCCTCCCCCGGCCCAGGCGCTTGGCCTCGTACAGGGCCGCGTCGGCACCGCGGAAGAGCGACTCCGCGCTCGCGCCCGGGCCGCTGCGGGCGACTCCCATGGACAGGCTCGGGACGACCTTGCGCACCGTGGTGCCGGACGGCAGGGCCACCGGCCGGCCCACCGTCTCCAGGACCCGCTCGCAGACCGTGTCGACAGCCTGCGTGTCGGCCTCGCGCAGCAGGATCACGAACTCGTCGCCGCTGATCCGGGCCACCAGGTCCTCGTCGCGGACGCTGGCGCGCAGCCGTTGCGCCACCGCGACGAGGAAGGCGTCGCCGGCGGTGTGGCCGTGCGTGTCGTTGACGGTCTTGAAGTGGTCGAGGTCGCAGACCAGCAGGGCGACCCTGGGCTCGCCGTCGGCTCCGGTGGGCGCGGGCAGCGCCGCGAGGGACTCGTCGAGGGCGTCAGCGAGCACGGCGCGGTTCGGCAGGCCGGTGAGCAGGTCGTGCGAGGCCTGGTGGCGCAGCACGCGCTCGACCTCGCGGCGGTCGCTGAGGTCGCCGACCAGCACCGCGAGGATCAGTGCGGTGGACACCGCGACGCCGAAGAAGGTCTGCAACAGCACCAGGGAGTGGTCCCCGGGCAGGCTCGCGTTGGCGAACACCCCGCCGCCGGCCATGGTCAGGGAGTTGGCGAGGAGCGCGACGACGAGCGACAGCTGCGCCACCATCAGCACGCCGTACCGCAACGCCGCCCAGGTGAAGAACGGGATCAGCAGGTAGGCCATGGTGACGGTCCAGAGGCCGCCGACGTTGCTGAACAGGACGGTGCTCGTGGTCAGGGCCCCACCCCACAGGGCCAGACCCTCCCACCGGGTTCGGACGGTCCGCTCGGTCCTCCAGGTGAGGAGCACCGGGGCCACCACCAGGACGCCCAGGGCGTCGCCGACCACGTACTGCGGCCAGACGGTGCGCAGCGGGTCCCCGGAGCTGGCCACCGTGGTCAGCGCGCCGATGGTCCCCCCGACGAGCGGTGCAGCCACCACCGCGAACGCGAGGAACTGGAGCACCCCGCCCAGCGTGGTCAGCGAGCCGCGCCGGTTCCCGGCGCGCCTCAGCAGGGTCGCGCCCACCAGCGGCTCCACCACGTTGCCGGCGGCCCAGCCCAGGGAGAGCACGAGGGACGCGCCCGACACCAGGTCGTTGGAGGTCTCGGCGATGAGCACGCCGGCGAGGGCCCAGGGCCAGAGCCGGGTGGGCAGCAGCAGCAGCGACGCGACCGTGAACCCGGCAGCCGGCCACAGGCCGGCCTGGCTGTCCAGGAAGTCGAGCATCTGGACGAGCGCGGTCACGGCCCAGTACACGGCGCCGACGAGGAGCAGGACCGACGGACCGGCGGCCGGTCCGCGGAGCCACCGGACGACGGACGGGGTCCGATCGGACTCGGTCGACCGTCGCGAAAGGTCCAACGACATGGCATCCCCCCTCGGAGAAATCCGGGCCATCCTCGCATCTGACACAGACCGCCCGCATGACTATCGTCTAAGTCATGGTGACTGTCGCGGTGTGCGAGGACGATCCGGCGCTGCGCTCGGCGCTGACGCGCGCGATGAAGGCCGCCGGGCACGGGGTGGTCATCGCCCGCACCGGAGCCGAGGCGCTGCGCAACTTCCCGCCGGCCGGCCCGGACGTGGTGGTCCTGGACATCGGACTGCCCGACAGCGACGGCCGCGACGTGTGCCTCGCGCTGCGCGCGGCCGGGCTGGCCGCGCCGGTGCTGTTCCTCACCGCCCGCGACGGGGTGCACGACAAGGTCGCCGGCTTCGAGGCGGGCGCGGACGACTACCTGACCAAGCCGTTCGAGCTGCCCGAGCTGCTGGTCCGGATCGCGGCGCTGGCGCGCCGGGCCGGCTCCCCGGCCCCCCTGGTCGACGGGCTCCGTCTGGATCCGGCGCGGCACGCGGTGAGCTCGACGGACACGACGGTCCCGCTGACGCCGACCGAGTTCCGACTGCTGGCCAAGCTGCTGTCCAGCCCCGAGCACGTCGTACGCCGGCACGCCCTGGTCGCGGCCGGTTGGCCGATGGGCGCCGCCGTCAGCGACAACACCCTGGACTCCTACATGGCCCGGCTGCGGCGCAAGCTCGACGGCCTCGACGGGAGCCGGTCGATCCAGACCGTCCGCGGCGTCGGCTACGCATGGCGCTGAGCGGGGGGCGCCGGCTCAGCCTGCGCGGCCGTCTGGTCGCCACCACGGTGGCCGCCGCGCTGGTCGCCGTGACGGTGCTGGTGGTCGGCCTGCAGGTCCTGCTCGCCCACCAGACGTCCCAGGAGTCGCTGACGGCGCTGCGGGGCCGCGCCGACGCCGCGGCGACCACGGTCCGGTTCCCGGACTCGGGGTGCGGGTCCTGGAGGCGCCGGCGGACTCCCTGGACCAGAACGTCTGGGTCTTCGACGCCGCCGGACAGCGCGTCGACGGCGCCGAGCCGCCACGGCTGCTGCGGGAGACCGTGCAACGGCTGGGCTCCTCGACGAGCGAGACGTCGGTGGTCGTGCACCGCCGGGCCCGCGTGCTGGCCCGGCCGGTGATACCCCGAGGCGCCGACCGGCCGGGAGCGGTGGTGGTGGCCGCGCTCGACCTGGCGCCGTACGAGTCCGCGGAGCGGCGCGGCCTGCTGCTCAGTCTCGGCCTCGGGCTGCTCACCGTGGTCGCCGCCGGCGCGGCGGCCTGGGTCGCCGCCGGCTACGCCCTGCGTCAGGTACGCCGGATGGCGCACCGCGCCGACGAGTGGCGCGAGCACGACCTTGCCGGACGCTTCGCGCTCGGCACGCCCCGCGACGAGCTCACCGAGCTCGCCGACACCCTGGACCGGATGCTCGACCGGATCGCCCAGGCGATCCTCACCGAGCGCCGACTGACAGACGAGGTGGCACACGAGCTGCGCACCCCGCTGTCGGTGATCCGCACCGAGGCGCAGCTCGCGCAGCTGGAGGCGGACCCGGACGCGGTGCCGTCGGAGTCGCTGGCCGCGATCGTCGCCGCCACGGACCGGATGACCTCCTCGATCGACACGATGCTGTCGGTGGCTCGCGCAGCGCACGCCGACGAGCAGCTGTGCCACCCCTCGGAGGTGGTCGCGCAGCTGCGCGAGGAGTGGACCGCGCCGCCGGGGGTCTCGATGCGGCTCTCCGACGCCGTCGACGAGGACGCGCTGGTGGCGGCTCCGCTGCGGGTGGTCCTGGCCGCGCTCGGCCCGCTGCTCGACAACGCGGTCCGGCACGCCGCCGGTGAGGTGCGGGTGCACGTGTCCACCGACGAGCACCGGGTCGAGCTGCACGTCGAGGACGACGGCGACGGCGTCGAGAAGCACCGCCGTGACGCCATCTTCGAGCCGGGCCACACCTCGTCCGCCGCCGGTGCCGGTCTCGGGCTCGGGCTGGCCCGGCGACTCGCGCACTCGGTCGGCGGAGAGGTGCACGAGCGCGGGAACGGCCACGGGCACTTCGTGCTGTCCCTCCCCCGCGGCTGACCGGCCCCGGGTCAGAGGCTGGCGAGCAGGGTCCGCACCACCCGGAGCCCGACCGAGAGCCGGGCCAGGTCCGCGTGGTCGTCGGAGCAGATCTCGTCGAGGGTGCCGACCGCCCGGGACACCACGACCGAGTCCTCCTCCTCCCAGTCCGCGATCCGCACCGGAGCGGGCTGGTCGGGCGACGTGCCGGCCAGCACCTGGCCGGTCAGCTGGGCGTGGACGGCGTGCAGGTCGTCGCGGAGCGCCGCCCGGGCCATCGTCTGCCACCGGTCGTCGCGGGGCAGCGCGAGGATCCGGGCCACCAGCGTGGAGAGGCCGAGCCGCTCGCCGAGCGCGAAGTGCACCCGCGCCACCTCCAGCGGGTCGAGGTCCGCCCGCTTGGCGGTCTCCGCGATGTTCAGGGCGAGGTACGCCGGCGGCAGCGCCGCCACCTTGTCGGCCAGGTCCTCGGGCACGCCCCGACCCGTCAGCGCGTCCCGGCGCGCGGCGTACGCCTCGGACTCGCGGCCGGTGAGCAGGTCCGGGAGCGAGGAGACCACCTTCTGCGCGAGCACCCCGAAGAACTCGACCGTCGCCTCGCTGTCCATCGGCGGACGCCGGTTGTTGATCAGCCAGCGGGAGGCCCGCTCCACCAGGGTGCGCATCTCCAGCCGCATCCGGGTCTGCACGGCGGCGTCGATGACGTTGTCGTAGGAGTCGATCTCGTCGATGAGCGCCCGGGACCCGAAGATCTCCCGGGCCACGAAGTTCGCCCGGACCAGCTCCGGGCGGCGGCGGCCGTCTCCTCCGAGAGGCGGTGGTAGAAGGTCATGCCGGCCCCGTTGACCAGGTCGTTCACGACGCTGGTCACGATGATCTCCCGCCGCAGCGGGTGGCTGTCCATCCGCTCGCGGTAGGTCTGGCGCATCGCCTGCGGGAAGTAGCTGTACAGGTCGGTCCGCAGGAACGGGTCGTCGGCGATGTCGCTCTTGATCAGGTCCTCGGCCAGCACGATCTTGGTGTAGGCCAGCAGCACCGACAGCTCCGGGACGGTGAGCCCCTCCTTGCGCTCCAACCGGTCGGCGACCGTCTTGCGGCTCGGCAGCGCCTCGAGGGCGCGGTCCAGCAGTCCCTGCCGCTCCAGCCGGCGGATCCAGTCCTCGTGCACGTGCAGCAGCTGTGGCGCCTGGATCGCGGCGTTGGCGAGAGCGTGGTTCTGCTCGTAGTTGTCGAGCAGCACCAGCTCCGCGACCTTGTCGGTCATCGAGGCCAGGAAGTCGTTGCGCTGCTTCTCGGTGAGGTCGCCGTTCGCGACCACCTGGTCGAGCAGGATCTTGATGTTCACCTCGTGGTCGGAGGTGTCCACGCCTGCGGAGTTGTCGATGAAGTCGGTGTTGATCCGGCCCCCCAGACCGTCGGCGCCACGGAGCGCGTACTCGATCCGGCCGCGCTGGGTCAGTCCCAGGTTGCCGCCCTCACCGACGCAGTGGCAGCGCAGCTGGGCCCCGTTCACCCGGATCGCGTCGTTGGCCTTGTCGCCGACCTCGGCGTGCGTCTCGGTCTCGGCCTTGACGTACGTGCCGATGCCGCCGTTCCACAGCAGGTCGACCGGCGCGAGCAGGATCGCCCGCATCAGCTCGGCGGGGGTCATCGAGACCACCGCCGAGTCCAGCCCGAGCACCTTGGCGGCCTCCGGACTGACCGGGACCGACTTCAGGGACCGCGACCAGACACCGCCGCCCTCCGAGATCAGGCCGGCGTCGTAGTCCTGCCAGGACGAGCGGGGCAGGCCGAAGAGCCGCTGGCGCTCGGCGTACGACGTCGCGACGTCCGGCGCGGGGTCGAGGAAGATGTGCCGGTGGTCGAAGGCGGCGACCAACCGGGTGGTGGTGGACAGCAGCATGCCGTTGCCGAACACGTCCCCGGACATGTCACCGATGCCGACGCAGGTGAACTCCTCGGTCTGGCAGTCGATGCCGCGCTCGCGGAAGTGCCGGCGGACCGACTCCCAGGCCCCGCGGGCGGTGATGCCCATCGCCTTGTGGTCGTAGCCGACCGACCCGCCCGAGGCGAAGGCGTCGCCGAGCCAGAAGCCGTAGTCCTTCGCGACCCCGTTGGCGATGTCGGAGAACGTCGCGGTGCCCTTGTCCGCCGCGACCACGAGGTAGGAGTCGTCACCGTCGTGGCGCACCACCCGCTGGGGCGGGACGGTGCTGTCGCCGACCCGGTTGTCGGTGATGTCGAGGAGCCCGGAGATGAACGTGCGGTAGCAGGCGATCCCCTCGGCCAGCCAGGCCTCCCGGTCCGCCGGGTCGGGCAGCTGCTTGCAGAAGAAGCCACCCTTGGCCCCCACGGGCACGATCACGGTGTTCTTCACCATCTGTGCCTTGACCAGCCCGAGCACCTCGGTGCGGAAGTCGTCGCGCCGGTCCGACCAGCGCAGCCCGCCCCGCGCCACCGCGCCGAACCGCAGGTGCACGCCCTCGACCCGTGGCGAGTAGACGAAGATCTCGAACTGCGGACGCGGCTCGGGCAGGTCCGGGATGGCGTCGGGCTTGAGCTTGAGCGAGATGTAGGACTTGGTCAGCCCGTCCTCGTCGACCTGGAAGTAGTTGGTGCGCAGGGTGGCCCGGATCGCGGTCAGGTACGAGCGCAGGATGCGGTCCTGGTCGAGGCTGACCACGTCGTCGAGGGCGTGCTCGATCCGGTCCTCGATCTCCTTCGTGAGCGCCTCGCGGGTCTCGCTGCGGGCGTCGATGTCGCCGTTGCGCCCCGGGTCGAAGCGCGCCTCGAACAGGCTCACCAGGCCGCGCGTGATGGCGACGTTGTGGGCCAGCGCGTCCTCGATGTAGTCCTGGGCGAACGGCGTGCCGCCCTGCCGCATGTACTTCGCGTAGGCCCGGAGCAGGGTGGCCTGGCGCCAGGTCAGCTGGGCGGCCAGCACGAGCGCGTTGAACCCGTCGACCTCGTTGTCGCCCTCCCACACGGCGTTGACCGCGTCCTGGAACAGCTCCCCGCTGACCGCCGGGAGCACCCGGGGATAGCGCAGCCCGAAGTCGTAGATGTGCGACTCCCGCTCCACGCCGTCCAGGCTGTAGGGCCGCTCGTCGACGACCTCCACCCCCATCGAGGACAGGATCGGCAGCACCCCCGAGAGCGACAGCGGGCTGCCGACCCGGAAGACCTTCAGCCTCGCCTCGTGGGGCCCGGCGTCGACGAGCTGGTACAGCGACAGGTCCAGGCCGCCCTCGGCCGGGATGCCCTCGAGCCGACCGAGGTCGACGGCGCCGGTCCGCGGCGGATAGTCCTCCTTGTAGGCCTCGGGGAACGACTCGGCGTACTTGCGCGCCAGCCGGGCGCCCTCCTCCTCGCCGTACTCGGCGTGTGCCGCGGCCACGAAGTCGTCACGCCAGGAGCGGGCCGCCTCCGCGAGCCTGCGCTCGATGTCGGCCTCGTCGAACTCGTGGATGGCCTCGCCGCGCTTCGGCCGGATCACGAAGTGCAGCCGGGCCAGCAGCGACTCGCTGACCCGGGCGGTGTACTCCAGGGAGTCGCCGCCGAGCTGCCGCTTGAGGATGGCGGCGATCCGCTCGCGCACCGCGGTCGTGTAGCGGTCCCGCGGCAGGTAGACCAGGCAGGACAGGTAGCGGCCGTAGGTGTCGCGTCGGACGAACAGCCTGAGCTGGCGTCGCTCGCGCGTGTGCAGCACCGCCTCCGCGATCGGCAGCAGCTCGCCGATGGGGGTGGAGAAGAGCTCGTCGCGCGGGTAGGTCTCCAGCACGTCCATGAGCGCCTTGCCGGTGTGGCTCTGCGGGTCGAAGCCGGCCCGGTCGATCACCTGCTGCGCCTTGACCCGGATCACCGGGATCCGGGTCAGCGACTCGGTGTAGGCGGCGGAGGAGAAGAGCCCGAGGAAGCGTCGCTCCCCCACGACCTCTCCCTGCTCGTCGAACATCTTCACCCCGACGTAGTCGAGATAGACCGGGCGGTGCACGGTCGACTTGGAGTTCGCCTTGGCCAGCACCAGGAGCGTCTTCTCCCGGGCCTTCTCGCGGACCCCCTCCGGCAGCTTGCCGGTGGACGGCGACATGTCCTGGTCCGAGCGCAGGATGCCGTAGCCGGTGCCCGGCACGGCCCGCAGGTAGTCCTCGCCGTCGCGCTCCTCGAGCCGGTACTCCCGGTAGCCGAGGAAGGTGAAGTGGGTGTCGGCCAGCCACTGCAGCAGCGCCTGCCCCTCGGCGATCTCGACGGCCGGCACCGGCGGGGGCTCGGCGGCCAGCTCCTCGATGATCTCCAGCGCCCGCGCGTGCATCTTCGGCCAGTCCTCGACCGCCTCGCGCACGTCCTGGAGGACCTTGCGGAGCGCGAGCTCGATCTCCTCGCGCTGCGCAGCACTGGACTCGCGGCCGATCTCGATGTGCATCCAGGACTCGCGCGTCACGTCCTGTGGCGTGTCGCTGCGGTCGACCCGGTCCGCGGACGCCTCGTCGATGAAGATCTCCTGGAGCTCGCCGACCACGTCCCGGCGGACCAGGATCTGCGGGTGCACGACGATGTGCACCTCCCGGTTCTGCTCGGTGAGCTGCATGGTCACCGAGTCGACCAGGAACGGCATGTCGTCGGTGACCACCTCGACCACGGTGTGCCCGCCGGCGGACCAGCCGTGCTCGGCCACCGTGGGCGTGAACACCCGGACGTTGGCGGTGCCCTGCGGACGGGAGACGGCCAGCTTGTACTGGCTCATCGCGCCGCCGTACAGGTCGACCTCGCCGCGCTCGGCGATGTCCTCCACCGACACGTGCCGGTAGAAGTACCTGAGCAGGTCGCCCGACCGCGGGCCCGACAGGCCACCGACGCCCTTGCGCTTGGCGGCGTAGGAGGCCGCCCTCTCGAGCAGCTCCTCGCGGCGGCTGTTCGCGGTCTCATCCAGCGTCGTGGGCACGCAGCATCAACCTCTGTCGCTCTCGTCGGCACGTCGTTGTGCCGTCGCTTCGACCCTAGAGCGTCAAGTGGGCTGCCACCACCTCCGGGTGCCGCCGCGTGTCCGGCGGCTCAGAGCACCGACCGCAGGTCCCACAGCAGCGGGTAGTAGCGGAGCTCGAGGCGGCTGCGCAGATAGTCGGCGCCCGAGGAGCCACCGGTGCCGGTGCGGGTGCCGATCATCCGCTCGACCATCACCACGTGCCGGGCGCGCCAGGCCGCCGCCAGCTCGTCGTGCTGCAGCAGCGCCTCGGCGACCGCCCAGACGTCGGCGTAGGTGGAGCGGTCGTGGGCCGTGCGGCGTACCGACTCCGTGACCTGCCGGTCGTCGGCGACCGGCAGCCCCCGGGAGGCCAGCACGTGCAGGAAGGCGTCCCACAGCGTCGGCTCCGCGAGCCGGCGGCGCAGCCGCTCGGTCTCGGCGGCGGTCAGGCCCTTGAAGCGGGCCACGAACGAGGGGTCCTTGGCCCCGGAGAGGAACTCGAGCTCGCGGAACTGCACGGACTGGAAGCCGCTCGCCGGCGCGAGCGCCTGGCGGAACTGCAGGAAGTCCTGGGGCGTCATCGTCTCGAGCACGTCGACCTGCTGGACCAGCACCCGCTCGATGACGTGCATGCGGCCGAGCAGGTGCTGGGCCCACCACAGTCGCTGCTCGTCCGGCCCGGCGCCGGCGAGCATCGCGTCGCGCGCGGCGGTCGCCTCGTGCAGCAGCTGCTGGAACCACAGCTCGTAGACCTGGTGGATGGTGATGAACAGCAGCTCGTCGTGGGCCGGCGGGCTCGACTCGAGGTGTTGGGCGTCCAGCAGCTGGGTGAGCCGCAGGTAGCTGCCGTAGGTCAGCCGGGCGCCCTGCTCACCGAACCGGACCTCCTCGCCTCCCCACTCACCGACCCAGTCGCCGGGTCGGTCGTCGGGCCGGTCGCCGGGACCGTCGTCGCTCATCCCGCGAGCCTAGGACACCGCGACCGGTCCGCCCCCGCCGCGAGCACCCGCGTCGGGCGGTGGGCATGATGTCGGCCATGAAGTTCTCACACCAGATGACCTACGACGCCTCCCCGGACGCGGTGGCCGCGATGCTCGCCGACCCCGCGTTCCGCGAGCAGGTCTGCGAGGCCATGCACGCGAGCCGGCACGTGGTCAGCGTCGAGGGGACGGGGACCGGGATGCGGGTGGTGGTGGACCAGACCCAGCCCGCACGCGGGATGCCGGCGTTCGCGAAGAAGGTCGTGGGCGAGGAGATCCAGATCGTCCAGCGAGAGACCTGGACCGGGGCGCTGACGGCGACCCTGGCCCTGGAGACCCCGGGCAAGCCCGGCGGCTTCGCGGGGACGCTGGCGCTGGCCGCGGACGGCGACCGGACCGTGGAGACCGTGGTCGGGGAGGCCAAGGTCAAGGTCCCGCTGATCGGCGCGAAGCTGGAGGGTCTGGTCGTCGACCTGCTGACCACCGCCCTGCGCACCGAGGAGCGGGTGGGCCGGACCTGGCTGGCCGGGGTGCGCTGACCCGACCGGGGTGAGACGCAGGTCATCCCGGGAGCGGGCGCGGACGGGTGTGCCGCGGCCGAGCGGGGGTACAAGACGGTTGGTACAACGTTCAACCATTTTCTTCCCGAGGAGCCGTCCCCCATGCCCGATCTCTTTGACCCGCTGCACGTCAAGTCCTGGGAGCTGCCGAGCCGCCTGGTGATGGCGCCGCTGACCCGCAACCGCGCCGGCGAGGGCATGGTCCCCGGCGACCTCGCTGTCGAGTACTACGCCCAGCGGGCCTCCGCCGCGCTGATCATCTCCGAGGGCACCCAGCCGAGTGCGGTCGGCCAGGGCTACCTGACCACCCCCGGCATCCACAGCCCCGAGCAGGTCGAGGGCTGGCGCCGGGTCGCCGACGCCGTGCACGCGAAGGGCGGCCGCATCGTGCTCCAGATGATGCACGCCGGACGCGTCGCCCACCCCGACAACAAGGACGGGCTCGAGACCATCGCCCCCAGCGCGCTGGCCGCCCCCGGTGAGATGTTCACCGCCGACGGCATGAAGGCGCACCCGGTCCCCCGCGCCCTCGCGGTCGAGGAGATCCCCGGCATCGTCGAGGAGTTCGCGCAGGCCGCCCGCAACGCCGTGGAGGCCGGCCTCGACGGGGTCGAGGTGCACGCCGCCAACGGCTACCTCATCCACCAGTTCCTCGCCCCCGGCGCCAACGAGCGCACCGACGAGTACGGCGGCAGCCCGGCCAACCGCGCCCGGTTCGCCATCGAGGTGACCCGCGCCGTCGCCCAGGCGATCGGCCCCGAGAAGGTCGGGATCCGGATCTCCCCGGCGCACAACATCCAGGGCTGCACCGAGGACGACCCGGCCGACGTCGAGGCGACGTACAGCACGCTCGTCGACGCCATCGCGCCGCTCGGCCTGGCCTACCTCAACATCCTCGCGGACCCCTCGCTCGACCTGGTCCAGAGGCTGCGCAAGGACTTCGCCGGCGTCCTCATCGCCAACGACGGCTTCGCCAGCGTGACCACCCGCTCCACGGCGCAGAGCGTGCTCGACGACGATCTCGCCGACGCGGTCGCCGTCGGTCGGCTGTTCATCGCGAACCCGGACCTCCCGGCTCGCTGGGAGAAGGGCGCGGAGCTCAACGAGCCCGACCCCGACACCTTCTACGGCGGCGGCGCCGAGGGCTACACGGACTACCCGTTCCTCGCGAGCTGACCCTCGCCGCCTGGGTGAGGTTTACCAGGTGATGCAGGAGAACTGGCACTGACCATGGGGATATCCCCATGGTCAGTGCCAGTTAAGCGACATCACCTGGTAAACGGCCCCGGGACGGACCGGCTCAGCCGCGGTCCATGTACGGGTAGCGGTAGTCCTTCGGCGGGTCGAAGGTCTCCTTGATCGAGCGCGGCGAGGTCCAGCGCATCAGGTTCGAGGGGGCCCCGGCCTTGTCGTTGGTCCCCGAGGCGCGGGCGCCGCCGAACGGCTGCTGGCCCACGACCGCCCCGGTCGGCTTGTCGTTGATGTAGAAGTTGCCGGCCGCGAACCGCAGCGTCTGCCGCGCCCAGGCGATGACCCGGCGGTCCTGCGCGATGATCGCGCCGGTGAGGGCGTACGGCGCGAAGCTCTCCATCTGCGCCACGACCGCCTCGAAGTCCCGGTCCTCGAAGACGTGCACGGCCAGGATCGGGCCGAAGTACTCGGTGTTGAACATCTGGTCGGTCGGGTCGCTGCTCTCCACCACGGTCGGGCGCACGAAGTAGCCCACCGAGTCGTCGACCTGACCGCCGGCGATGACCTGCAGGCTCTTGGACCGCTTGGCCCGGGCGATAGCCTTCTTGTGCTTGGCGAAGGCACGGTCGTCGATGACCGCGCCCATGAAGTGCGAGAAGTCGGTGACGTCGCCGACCGAGATCGCCTCCACCTCGGCGACGAAGTCGTCCTTCATCCTGTCCCAGACGCTGCGCGAGACGTAGGCGCGCGAGGCGGCCGAGCACTTCTGGCCCTGGAACTCGAAGGCACCGCGGATCAGCGCCGTGCGCAGGACGTCCGGGTCTGCCGAGGCGTGCGCGACCACGAAGTCCTTGCCGCCGGTCTCACCGACGATCCGCGGGTAGGAGCGGTAGCGGGAGATGTTCGCGCCGACCTCCGACCACAGGTGCTGGAAGGTCGGGGTGGACCCGGTGAAGTGGATCCCGGCCAGGTCGGGGTGCTTGAGCGCGACCGCGGACACGTCGATGCCGTCCCCGGGAAGCAGGTTGATGACCCCGGGGGGCATCCCTGCCTCCTCCAGCAGGTCCATCAGCAGGTGCGCAGCGAGCTGCTGGGTCGGCGACGGCTTCCAGAGCACGGTGTTGCCCATCAGCGCCGGCGCGGTCGGCAGGTTGCCGGCGATCGCGGTGAAGTTGAACGGCGTCACCGCGTACACGAACCCCTCCAGGGGCCGGTGGTCGGTGCGGTTCCAGATCCCGCGGCTGTTCGCGACGGGCTGCTCGGTCAGGATCTGCTTGGCGAAGTGCACGTTGAACCGCCAGAAGTCGATCAGCTCGCACGCCGAGTCGATCTCGGCCTGGAACGCCGTCTTCGACTGGCCCAGCATGGTCGCCGCATTGATCCGCTGACGCCACGGGCCGGCGAGCAGGTCGGCCGCCTTCAGCAGCACCGCCGCACGCTCGTCGGCGGGCAGCGCGCGCCATCCCGGTGCCGCCTCCTGGGCGGCCGCGATCGCGCTGCGGGTGTCGGCCTGGGTGGCGCCCTTGAGTACACCGAGCACGTGCCCGTGGTCGTGCGGTTGCACGACCTGGATCTCGGGCCCGCCCCCCATCTTCTTCGCCCCGCCGATGGTGGCGGTCAGCTCGAGCTGCTGGCCCTCCTGGAGCGCGAGCTCCTTCTCGAGCTCGGCCCGCTCGGGACTGCCGGGGGCATAGGTGAGGTTCGGCTCGTTGACGGGAGCCGGCGGGTAGGTGATGGCGTCCATGCGCTCGATCGTGTCAGACCCGACGCGTCCGGCCCAAGTCAGCCGGACGCAGTGGTCCGGAGCAGCTCGCCGATCTCCTGGGTCGCCCACCAGCCGAGCTCGTGGCCCAGACAGCGCTCCAGCAGCTGCTCGGCCGTCGGCGCGCCGGCCCCGTCCCGGGCCGCGGAGACCGTCGGCTGCGCGTCGGCGGCGTCCGCGAGCACCGCCGCCACCCGTGCCAGGGGCACGCCGCCCTCGACCCGGACCTGGGTGGGGTCCGCACCGTCGCCGGCCGCCGCCGCGGGTACGTCGACCGCGATCACCACCCGCCGGGCCGGCTCGTCGGGCCCCAGCAGCGCCACCGACGCGAGCGCGGCCGCTGAGGACGCGGCGTACTCCCACTCCTCCTCGCCGGCGTCCGCCAGCTCACGGCGCACCTGGTCGGTGACCGCGTGGCCGAGCAGCGGGCCGGGTCCGACCTCGCCCGCGGCGACCGCGCCCCGGAGCCGGGACAGCGTGCTCGGCAGGTACACCCGGGTCACGGCACGATCGGCTTCGAGCCAGAGGACCGGGTCCTGCCGCGGGGCGCCCGCTGCCGGGACGGCGAGACGCTGTCCACCAGCTCCTCGAGCGCCTCGCTGATGCACTGGCCGAGCACGTCGAGGTCAGGCAGCGCGTCCCGGTCCCCGGTGAGCCCCCAGTAGACCCCGCCGTCGTAGGAGGTGACCCCGATCGAGAGGGCGCGGCCTGCGGTCAGCGGCTGCACCGGGTAGGACTCGGTCATCTGCGCCCCGTCGGCGTAGAGCGGGAACTGCGGTCCGGGGACGTTGGTGACGACCAGGTGGAAGCCCCGTCGCGCCTCGGCCGCGGCGACCCGGGAGCCCAGGGCGTGGAACGTGGTGGGCGCGAAGCCCGCGACGCCGGCGAGCCGGTCCGCAGCCACCGCCCGGCCGGTCTCCTTGTGCGCCTTGAGCGCGTAGGACACCTGGTGCAGGCGGACCACCGGGCTGGACTCGCCGATCGGGAGGTTGAGCAGGTGCCCCGCGACCTGGGTGCCCAGCGAGGTGGGCTCCAGGTCGCTGTCGATGACGCCCATCGGCACCATCGCCCGCAGCGACCTGCTGCCGTGCACGGACTCCGCCCTGGTCAGCAGCCAGTTGCGCATCGCCCCGGTGACGGTCGCGAGGATGACGTCGTTGACGGTGCCGCCGTGGAACCGGCGCACCCGCCGGTAGTCCTCCAGCGAGGTGCGCACGGTGACCACCCGGCGCTGCTCGGACAGCTCCGCGTGCAGCGGGGACTCCGGCGCGGAGCGGCGGTTGGACAGCGCGCCCGCCACCTGGCCCAGCCGGCCCCGGAACGCGCCGACGGTGCGCGCCACGCCGGCGGCGTTCTCGCGCGCCGTGCTCAGCGCCAGGCGCGGGTCCCGCGCCGAGTCGCGCACCGCACCGGCCACCAGCGCTGCGGGGCTCGGCGGGTGTCGCGGCCGCCACTCGACGTGCACGGGCTCGCCGGGCCTCGGCTCCACGTCCAGGATCACCTGGCCCAGGTCGATGGTCGCCACCCCGTCGACGAGGATCTGGTGGGACTTCGACAGGATCGCGAACCGGCCGTCCTCCAGCCCCTCGATGAAGTACATCTCCCACAGCGGCCGGTGCCGGTCCAGCTGTCGCGACATGATCCTGCCGGTGAGGTCGCGCAGCTGGTCCATGGACCCCGGGCGCGGCAGGGCCGAGCGCCGTACGTGGTAGGCAAGGTCGAAGTCCTCGTCGTCCACCCAGACCGGGTTGGCCAGTCGCCCGGGGACGGTGCGGATCCGCTGCCGGTAGCGCGGCACGAACGCGATGCGGTCGGCGATCAGGGCGAGCAGGCCCTCGTAGTCGAAGCCGTTGCCGGGCACGAAGATCTCGAGCGTGGCGTTGTGCATCGGGGTGCTGGCGGACTCCGCGGCCAGGAAGGCCATGTCCTCGGGCCGGAGCCGCTCGGTCATCGCTACCCCTCTCAGGCCGTTCTCACCGGGTGGTGAGATTCTTCCAGAGCCTCGCGGCCACTCAGGCGCCACCCTGTCATGCCCCCGACCTTGAAGGAGACTCGATGGTCTTCGCCCACGGCATCGGCGGCGCCAAGGACCTGCCGATCCCGGCCGCCTACGCGATCGCGGGAGCCGGCGCCGCCCTGGCGGTCTCGTTCCTGGTGCTCGCGCTCGCCTGGCGCACGTCCCGCTTCGACGCGGCAGTGCAGGGCCGCCGGGTCGCGCCGCGGGTGGCGGCCCTGGTCGAGAGCGGGCCTCTCCCGGCGATGCTCCGGGTGCTCGGTCTGGTCGTCCTCGGGTACGTCGCCTGGGCGGCGCTCTTCGGACCCGACCTGCTCACCAACCCGACGTTCGGCGTCGTCTACGTGCTCCTGTGGGTGGGCATCGTCCCGCTGTCTCTGCTGCTCGGGCCGTTCTACCGGGCGGTGAGCCCGGTGCGCACCCTGCACCTCGTGGTCACCCGGCTCACCGGAGGCGACCCGGACCAGGGCCTGTTCCAGCTCCCCCGGTGGGTGGGCTACTGGCCCGCGGCGTTCGGGCTGCTGGCCTTCGTCTGGCTCGAGCTGGTCTACCCCGGGTCGACGTACCTGTCCCCGATCCGGCTGTGGTTCGCCGCCTACCTGGCGGTCACGATCGTCGGCGCCGCACTGTTCGGCAGCCAGTGGTTCGCGCGGGCCGACCCCTTCGAGGTGTACTCGACCCTGGTCGGGCACCTCTCCGTGCTCGGGCGGACCGCTGACGGCGCGCTGGTGCTGCGCAGCCCGCTGGGCAACCTCGACGGGGTCCGCGCCATGCCGGGCCTGGTCGGAGTGGTCGCGGTGCTCTTCGGCAGCACCGCCTTCGACAGCTTCAAGGACTCCTCGGCGTGGCTGCAGTTCACGCAGTCGGTGACGGTCGGCTCCACCTGGCTCGACCTGGTCGCGCTGCTGGCGTTCTGCGCGGTCGTCGGCGTCACGTTCGCGCTGGCCACGATGGCCACCGGTGTCCGCGAGGATCTCGACCGGCGCGCCCTGCCGGACCTGTTCGCGCACTCGGTGGTGCCGATCGTGGTCGGCTACGTGGTCGCGCACTACCTCAGTTACTTCGTCGAGGTGGGTCAGCAGACGCTGATCCAGCTCAGCGACCCGTTGTACCAGGGGTGGAACCTGCTCGGGACCGCCGACTGGTCGGTGAGCTACTGGATCTCCCAGCACCCGACCTTCCTCGCCGTGGTGAAGGTCCTCGCGGTGGTGACCGGTCACGTGCTCGGGGTCATCGCCGCGCACGACCGGGCCGTGCGGCTGCTGCCGAAGCGGCACCAGCTGACCGGGCAGCTGCCGCTGCTGCTCGTGATGGTCTTCTACACGGTCACCGGGCTGACCCTGCTCTTCGGCGCCTGAGCCGCGGCCGCCGCCCGGCGCGCGTGCCCACCCCGCGGGCCGGTCCGGGAGGAGCCCCGACGACCCCGCTCGCCACGGCAGCGAGCGCCGTGCGCAACGGCGACTCCCCCGACTCGGTGAGGCTCCGGCCGGCCATCAGCGCCCGGTCGGCAGCCGGCCGGTCGTCGGGCAGGAAGTGCACGTCCACCGGACGCAGGAACCCCTCGACCATGCCGCGCACCTCGCGGTCGCTCCAGCCCAGGGAGGCCCGGGTGCGGTTCACCACCACCCGGGCCCGCACCCCGGGGACCACGTCGTGGAGCTCGACCAGACCGCGGGCGAGCCGGGACAGCCCGACCGGGTCGGCGGCTCCGACGACCACCACCTCGTCGGCACGCGCCAGGGTGGCCAGGGTCATCTGGTTGCGCTGCGGCGCCACCGAGCCGAACGGGTCCGCCGGGTCGGACTCCAGGCTGAAGCCGGTGTCCGCGACCGCGTACGGCGCCAGGCGCACCGCCTCCTCCAGCAGGTCGGCGAAGGCCGCAGCCCGGACCTCCGGCCAGCGGTCTGGCCGGGGCAGCCCGGTGAGCACCCGGAGCCGGTCGCCGCTCTGCCGGGCCAGGGCGGCCAGCGTGTGCCCGTCGAGCCGGCCCGCGTTCGCCGACCGGGCGGCCGCCAGCAGCCCGGACGCCTCGTCGAGCACGCCGAGGTGCTGCGCGACCGCGCCGCCGTACCCGTCCACGTCGAGGAGCAGGGTCTCGTGCCCGGCTGCGGCCAGCTCCGCGGCCAGGCCGACCGCCACGGTGGTGCGGCCCGGGGCGCCGGCAGGACCCCAGACCGCGAGCAGCCGTCCGGGGGCACCCGGGGCGGGGGCGCCGGCCCCGGATGACCCGGCCGGGCCCGCTGCGTGGTCCGGCCCGGACCGATCCGGGCCGCCCCCGCCGGCCAGCTCGGTGACCGTCCCCGCCAGGCTGTCCAGCTCCGAGGACGCGAGCAGGTGGTCGATGCCGAGCCGCCGCAGCCGCTCGACGTCCCCGTCCAGCAGCTCCTCCGGGGCCGCCACCGCCACGACCGCCAGCCCGGACCGGCGCAGCCCCGCGACACTGTCCGCGTCCAACCCGGTCAGGGCCGGCGACACCACCGCCACGCCGGCCAGTCCCGCTCCCGCTGCGGAGAGCAGGTCGGTGAGGTCCACGCAGCGACGGGCCAGCAGCACACCGGGAGCCGCACGCTCCAGACGGTCCAGAGCGGTCGCCTCCCAGGACGCCCCGGCGGCCGCCAGGAGCACCGCGACGGGTGCAGGCCGGGCGGTCATCGACGGACCGTTATCAGCACGGTCCCGCCGGCCAACGAGGCGATCGTGGTGGGGAGCGCGGGCTCCTCCTCGGTCCCCACCCCGACGATGACCTGTCTGGTCGCGGTCGGTCCCAGCGCGTCCCCGGCGCGCGGCGCCGCGACGACGCGGACGTCGCGCAGCACCCGTGTCGAACGGGGTCCGGACCCGTCGCGGGCACGGCCCGCCGAGGTCGCCGAGCGGTCCGGGGTCACCCACACGTCGACCAGCGAGCCGACCCGGACGGTGGCCGGGACCGCCTCCGCGGGCACCGACAGCGGCAGCTCGGTCAGCGACCCGGTGGGACCGGCGGCCAGCGCCGCGCGCGGCAGCAGCTCGCCCGCGCCCACCGCGCGCCCCAGGGTGACCCCGTCGGGGAGCCGGTCCTGCACCGGCAGGTACCGGTCGGCCGACGCCCGGTCCAGGAACCGGACCTCGCGGACCGTCACGTCACCTGCCTGCAGCGGCTGTCCCGCGACGAGCGTCCCCCGGGCCGCCCACACCTCGACCGTGTCCGTGGCGCCCCCGAGCAACCGGGCGCCGACGAGCGTGCAGACGGCGACGATCCCGACTCCGACCGCGAGCCGTGGGTCCCGCCACCGGGAGCGGGTCACCCGGGTGGCTGCCGGAGACGCGGGCCAGCCGGAGGGCCCCGGAGGCGCCGGGGCCTGCTGCTGCGCGGTGTCCGTCCGTGTCCTGGTGCGAGGTCCCCGTGGCATGGCGACATTGTGCTCACTACGTCGGCGGACGGCACCTCCTCGTCCACAGGGAGCCGGGCCGCCCCACGGCAGGCGGGCGCGAACGTTGGCATGATGTGCCCATGCCCAGTACCTCCACGCCCCCGGCGCACGAAGGTCCCGGGCCGCGGTTCCTCACGCTGGCCGACGTCGCGGAGATCCTGGCGACGTCCGTGGCGCAGGTCCGCGCGCTCGTGCAGTCCGGCGAGCTGCGCTACATACAGATCGGCGGTCGCCAGCAGTACCGGATCGAGACAGTCGAGCTGGAGGCATACATCCAGCGCATGTATGCCGAGGCCGAGGCCCGGAGCCAGCAGGCCCGGGACCACTCCGGCGGCTGATCCACCCGCTCAGCCGGTCCGCACCGCCGTCAGCCCCGCGATCGGCAAGGTCTCCAGCTGGCTCGCCGGTGGCTCTCCCACCAGCACCTCCACGAAGTCCGCGCCCACCCGTCCCAGGACCCCGCGGGTCGTCGAGCCGTCACGCCGGTGCAGGACGACGTCGCCGCGCGCCTCCGCAACCCCCCTCAGCGCCGAGGACAGGCCCAGCCGGGCGCCCAGCGGGCGGGCCGGCCCGGCCAGCGCCCGCGCCGCCAGCCCCCGCAGCGACTCGATCGCCGCTACCGGCACGACCCAGTCCTGACGCCCCTGCTCGAGCAGGCACCATCCCGACCCGACGCGGAGCAACCGGCCCTCGAGGATGCCGGCGCCGGCCACCTGGAGCCGGAGCAGCGCGCCGAGGGAGCCGTGCAGGCGTCCGAGGAGGTCGACCTGGGCGTACTCCGCACGGACCTGCTCGGCCACCTCCGCGTCCCGGGCCGCCAGCGCGAGGCCCTCGGCCTGCTGCTCGAGGTCGTCGAACAACCCCGCCAACGCGTGCTCCCACCGGTCGTCCCGCCGCATGCCTGCCACCGTGGCGGCTGCTCGACCGGCTGTCAACCAACTGTGGACGCCCGATTGACATCGACATCATCCTGAGTCTAGATAGATCAAACGTCACCAAACAACAGGGCTGATCGCATGTCTCGTCCCCTCCGCTCCCTCCTCCGCCACGGCCGCCTGATCGCGCTGCCGGTCGGCGGCACGGCCTGCGCGGTCGGCGCGGTCCAGCTCGCCGTTGACCCGCTGCGCCGGCTCTCCGACCCGGTGCGCGCCGGGGGTCTCGGCGCGGTCGCGCGGGTGCCGCCGGACGTTGCCGTCGTGGGGCTGTGCGCCGTGGCGCTGCTGGGCTGCGTGCTCTGGCTGGCGGGCGTGACCGTGCTCGCCCTCGCGTCGTACGGCGCTCGGCAGTGGGCCCCCGGCCACCGCCGGACCGCCACGGTCAGCCGGGTCGCGGCCCGCACCTGCCCCGCCGTCGTCCAGCGCACGGTCGCGAGCTGTCTGGGCGTCGCGGCCCTGACCGGGTGGGCGGCCCCGGCGCCGGCCGCCCCCGCCGCGGCACCGCCGGCGCGCGGCGAGTCGGTGCGCGCGGACCTCACCGGCGGGCAGCGGGACGTGCGCCTCCTCGACGGGCTGGCGCTCCCGGACCGGGTCGTGGGCCCGGTCACCGCCGTCACCCAGAGGACCCGGCCCGGCACGCGGCCCGCGAGATCCGCCCCGGCGCCGATCGCGCCGCCCGCAGCCCCAGCCCGGGCAGGGACGGCGACGCGAGCTGCTCCGCCTCCGGCACTCAGGTGGGTGGTGGTGCGCCGGGGCGACTGCCTGTGGTCGATCGCCGCGGGCCTGCTCCCGGCCGGCGTCCCCTACCGCACGCTCGGCGCCACGTGGCGCCGGCTGTACCGCTCGAACCTCACCCGGATCGGCGACGACCCGGACCTGATCCTGCCCGGGACCCGACTGGTGGTCCCGGCGCCCGCCCCGACCCACCCCGAGGAGCCCCGATGACCCCAGCGCCCGCGACCGCGTCCCGGCCCGCACCACCGTGCCCGTCGCTGACCACCGCCCCCCTCGACCCGCCGCCGGAGTCGTCAGTCGGCCCGTCGCCTCAGCCGTCGCCTCAGTCGCCGCCTCAGTCGCCGCCCCAGTCGTCGCCCCAGTCGTCGCCCCAGTCGTCGAGCCAGTCGTCGCCCGAGCCGTCGCCCGAGCCGTCGGACCAGTCGTCGCTGCCGTCGTCGGCCGGATCGGGCCCCCCGTCCCTTCTCCCGGCCGCCCCGCACGCCCGACGGCCACCGGCGCACCGCCCACCGGACCTGGGCGACCGGCTGGCCACCGTCACGTGGCTGACCCCACCCGGGAGCCGTCGTGACCCTGTGCCGGTCGCGAGCGTGCAGGGCACCCTCGCTCTGGACCTGGCCGGCCAGCCGCAGCAGCCGGTCACCCCCGAGCTGCGTCTCGTGGGGCCCCCCGGGTCGACGACGCACCGGGAGCTGCAGGTCTGGGCGGCCCGGTTCGCGCAGGCCACCGTTGAGGTGCTCGGCGGCGACCGGCCGGTCGCCCAGCTGCTGCGGTGGACCACCGCCCGGGTCTACGCGGACCTGGACCGCCGGGTCCGGATCCTCGGCCGCTCGGCGCCCGCTCCGCAGCGACTGAGCACGGTCCGCCCCCAGGTCCGCAGCGTGCACGTGTTCCAGCCCTCCGCACGCTCGGCCGAGGTCAGCGTGCACGTCCGGCACGGCCAGCGCTCGCGTGCGATCGCGGCGCGGCTGGAGCGCCGCGACGACCGTTGGCGCTGCGTCGCGCTGGAGCTCGGTTGAGGTCCCACGGCGCGCCGCGGACCGGCGCCACCGTCTACTGGGCCGCGCCGGGCCGCGCCGGGCTGGGCCCGGTCGGGTCGGGTCAGGCCGGGTCGGGTCGGCCGGGTCGAGTCGGGTCAGGCCGGGTCGGGTCAGGCCGGGTCGGGTCAGGCCGGGTCGGGTCAGGCCGGGTCGGGTCGGGTCAGGCAGCGTCGGGTCAGGCCGGGTCGGGTCAGGACGGGTCGGGGACGAGCAGGGTGAGCTCGACCGACGCGGCCAGCCGGTAGGGACGGCCCTCCACCACACCGCCGAGGGCGCGCCGCAGCCGGGACACCTCGGCACGGACGGCGATCAGGTGCTCCTGGTCGCCGAAGAGCCGCTCGCTCAGAGCGGCGGCGGACAGCCCGGCGGGACCGGCGCGGTGCAACAGCTGGAGGATCTGGGCGTGGCGACCGGTCAGCGGCCCGCGCCAGGGGCGCTCGCCCACTACCGTCAGCACCGGCGGTCCCGAGAGGTCGAGGGTCATCTGCACCCGGGTGTCGGGCCCCTGCGGACGCACCAGCCAGCCGTCCCCGACCGGCTCGGGCAGGCACAGCCCGAGCCCGGCGACCGTCAGCGGTCGCTCCGGGTGCGGCGCCGCGATTCGCGACCGGGCGGCGATCCCGGTGGCATGCGCGACCCACCCGTTGCCGTCGACCAGCAGCAGCGGCCCGGACGTCGAGGCGAGCACCGGCGCGGCGGCCTGCCGCAGTCGTTCCAGCCGCAGCTCGTGGTGTCGCCACAGCTGCGACTCGGCGAGCCGGACCGCGGTCTCGACGAGCGCGATGATCGCCGGGTGCAGCGTCATCGCCGGCCCGCTGACGTCCACGATCCCGAGCAGGTCGCCGGTGCGCGGGTCGTGGATCGGGGCGGCGGTGCAGTACCACGGGTGCTGGCCGGCCTCGAAGTGCTCGGCGGAGAACAGCTGCACCGGGCTGGCCTCCGCCAGTGCAGTCCCGATCGCGTTCGTGCCGACCAGGTCCTCGGTCCAGCCGGCCCCCTCCTCGAAGCCGAGGTCGTCCGCGCGCCGGCGCACCCGGGCGGCTCCCTCGCGCCACAGGACGACGCCGTCCGCGTCGGTGACCACCATGAGGAACTGCGAGGCGTCCGCCACCGAGGAGATGATCGCCCGCAGCTCGTCGATCACCAGCGAGATCGGCGAGGCCCGCCGGCGGGCCAGCACCTGCTCGATCGGCAGCGGGTCCTGGCGGCGGCCCTCGTCGGGGTCCAAACCGGTCTTCAGCACCCGCGACCAGGAGCGGGCCACCAGGGGGCGCGGGCGGAGCGAGGACCGACCGCCGCCGATCACGGCCTCGTGCATCCGGACCAGCTCGCGCGCGTACCGGGGCAGGTCGGTGCCGGCACGGATGGCGGAGAAGTCGCCCACCTTCCCAGCCTAGGCCGCACCCGGGACGCCCGACACCCTCCGGAAGACGAGGATTGCAACGTACTGCAACCCTTGTCCGCCGATCGCCCGGGGTGTGCCCTGGGTCACACGTCGACGGAAGGACCCGCATGACCCAGACCCTTGACCGGGCCATCAACGACACCGACCCCGCTCAGGCCCGGGTGGACAGCTGGCTGGCCGACTTCGAGGCCGCCCTCCGCGCCCGTGACACCGACGCCGCGGCCGCCCTGTTCGCCACCGACAGCTTCTGGCGCGACCTGATCGCCTTCACCTGGAACCTCAAGACCGTGGAGGGGCCCGAGGGCGTCGCCGCCATGCTGCGCTCGTGCCTGGACGGCGTCGACCCGCACGGGTTCCGGACCTCCGAGCCGCCGACCGCCGCCGACGGGGTCACCGAGGCGTGGATCGAGTTCGAGACCGCGGTCGGACGCGGCCGGGGGCAGCTCCGGCTGAAGGAGGAGGGCGCCTGGACCCTGCTCACCACCCTCTACGAGTTGACCGGTCACGAGGAGCCGCAGCGCGACCGGCGCCCGCGCGGCGCCGAGCACGGCGCCAACCGCGACCGGGAGACCTGGGCGGAGCAGCGGGAGCGGGAGGCAGCCCAGCTCGGGTACGAGACCCAGCCGTACGTGCTGGTGGTCGGAGGCGGCCAGGGCGGCATCGCGCTCAGCGCCCGGCTGCGTCAGCTCGGGGTCCCCACCATCGTGATCGACAAGCGCGCACGGCCGGGCGACCAGTGGCGCAGCCGCTACAAGTCGCTGTGCCTGCACGACCCGGTCTGGTACGACCACCTGCCCTACATCAAGTTCCCGGACAACTGGCCGGTCTTCGCGCCCAAGGACAAGATCGCGGACTGGCTCGAGTCCTACACCAAGGTCATGGAGCTGAACTACTGGACCGGGACCGAGGCCAAGAGCGCCCGCTACGACGAGACCACCCGCGAGTGGACCGTCGAGGTCGAGCGCGACGGCCAGCCGCTGGTGCTGCGACCCAAGCAGCTGGTGCTCGCCACCGGCATGTCCGGCCGCCCCAACATCCCCGACTACCCGGGTATGGCCTCCTTCCGCGGCGACCAGCACCACTCGTCGGCGCACCCGGGTCCTGACGCGTACGCCGGCAAGAAGGCCGTGGTCATCGGCTCGAACAACTCCGCCTTCGACATCTGCGGGGCGCTGTGGGAGAAGGGCGCCGACGTGACGATGGTGCAGCGCTCCTCCACGCACATCGTGCGGTCGGACACGCTGATGGACATCGGGCTCTCGGCGCTCTACTCCGAGGAGGCCGTCGCCTCCGGGATGACCACGGAGAAGGCGGACCTGGTCTTCGCCTCACTGCCGTACCGGATCATGCACGAGTTCCAGAAGCCGCTCTACGACCAGATGCGCGAGCGCGACCAGGACTTCTACGGCCGCCTGGAGAAGGCCGGGTTCTTGCACGACTGGGGCGACGACGGCTCCGGGCTGTTCATGAAGTACCTGCGGCGCGGCTCCGGCTACTACATCGACGTCGGTGCCGCCGACCTCGTCGCCAACGGTGACGTCAAGCTGGCGCACGGGCAGGTCGCCGAGCTCACCGAGGACGCCGTGGTCCTCGAGGACGGGACCACGCTCCCGGCCGACCTCGTGGTCTACGCGACCGGCTACGGCTCGATGAACGGCTGGGCCGCCGAGCTGATCGACCAGGAGACCGCGGACCGGGTAGGGAAGGTCTGGGGTCTGGGGTCGGACACCACCAAGGACCCGGGGCCCTGGGAGGGCGAGCAGCGCAACATGTGGAAGCCCACCCAGCAGGAGGCGCTGTGGTTCCACGGCGGCAACCTGCACCAGTCCCGGCACTACTCGCTGTACCTGGCGCTCCAGCTCAAGGCCCGCGCCGAGGGCATCCCCACCCCTGTCTACGGACTGCAGGAGGTCCACCACACGTCATGATCGCCAACGACTTCTACACCCCCGAGGTGCAGGGCGCCTACGAGCTGCACGACCTCGGCGACTTCGACCTCGAGGAGGGTGGCACCATCCCCGACCTCCAGCTCGCGGTCGCGACGTACGGCAGCCTCAACGAGGCCAAGGACAACGCGATCCTGGTGCCGACCTGGTTCTCCGGCACGCACCAGACCTGGGACCTGGTCTACATCGGACCCGGGCCGGGCCCTGGACCCCGAGAGGTGGTTCATCGTCGTGGTCAACCAGATCGGGAACGGCCTGTCCACCTCCCCGCACAACACCGACGGGCCGGTGGCCGGGCCGCGGTTCCCGCACGTCACGATCGGGGACGACGTCCGCGCCCAGGAGCAGCTGCTGCGCGAGGTGTTCGGGATCGAGCGGCTCGCGCTGGTGGTCGGCGGGTCGATGGGGGCCCAGCAGACCTACGAGTGGGCGGTGCGCTTCCCGGACAAGGTGCTGCGCGCCGCCCCGATCGCGGGCACGGCCCAGAACACCCCGCACGACTTCCTGTTCACCCAGGCGCTGATGGACGCGATCACCTCCGACCCCGGCTGGCAAGGGTGGCGAGTACACCTCGCACACCGACGTCGACGCTGGCCTGCGCCGGCACGCGCGGCATCTGGTCGGTGGTGGGGCTGTCCACGGAGTTCTGGAAGACCGAGTTCTGGCGCGGCATCGAGGTGCCCGACTACGAGTTCACGTCGATGGCGGATTTCCAGACGAACTTCGTCGAGGCCGTCTTCGCCGCGATGGACCCGAACGCCCTGCTCACCATGGGCTGGAAGTGGCAGCGCGGCGACGTGACCCGGCACACCGGCGGTGACCTGGCAGCGGCGCTGGGCCGCGTCACCGCGAAGATGTTCGTGATGCCGATCGACGAGGACATCTTCTTCCCGGTCCGCGACTGCGCCGCGGAGCAGGCCCTCGTCCCGGGGTCCGAGCTCCGGGTGCTGCACAGCGTGGCCGGGCACTTCGGCCTGTTCGGATTCGAGAAGACCTACCTGGACGAGGTCGATGAGCACCTGTCCGCGCTGCTCGCCACCGAGGTCTGAGAAGATCCCCCGCAGCGGCGACACGTCCGCGTAGTCGCGTGCCCGGGCCACCACGATGTGCCGGTGACCCGGGTCGATGTCGTTGGTCGGGTCGAAGCCGACCCAGTCACCGTCCCACCACTCGACCCGGGCATGCGACTCGCCACGATGGTGTCACCGACCTGCGGGTCCCGCGGGAGGTGCAGGTAGCCGGACACCTAGCGGGCCGGCACCCCGGTCCAGCGCAGCGCGCCGATCGCCACGTGCGCCATGTCCTGGCAGACCCCCCGACGGGCCTCCCAGGCGTGCCCGTGCACCAGGCTCGAGCCGCTCTGGATCGCCCACTCGATCATCATCGCGTACGACACCCCGAAGGCACCCGCACGCTGTCCTCGAGCACCCGGACCCCGCTGCTGGACACCCTGGTCGATGACCGACCAGGCGTCCTGCTCCATCACGCGGTCAGGCCAGCCGTCGCGCGTGTCGGAGGTGTTGCGGACGAGCCGCGGCCGACGGGTCAGCCGTTGACGCGGGTGGTCAGACCGGTCGGTCCGCCGGGCGCGCCGTGGCACTTCTTGTACTTCCTGCCCGACCCGCAGGGGCACTCGGCGTTCCGGCTGGCACCGAGGAACGGGTCCTCGCTGGTGATCTGCTGCGGAGCCCCGGTCACCTCTGCCTCGCCGTCCTCCGCCGGAGCGGAGTAGGCGAGGTTCTGCGGCTGCTTGGGCGCCTCGAGGCCCTTCGCACGGATCGAGGGGGACTCGCCCCCGCCGAGCGCGGCCGCCGCCTGCGCGAGCGCGGGACCGACCTCGACCTCGTCGGCGGCCGGCTCCTCCGGCTCGACCTGGACCTCCAGGTTGAACAGGTAGCCGACCGACTCCTCCTTGATGCCGTCCATCATGGCCGCGAACATGTCGAAGCCCTCACGCTGGTACTCGACCAGCGGATCGCGCTGGGAGTAGGCGCGCAGCCCGATGCCCTCGCGCAGGTAGTCCATCTCGTACAGGTGCTCGCGCCACTTGCGGTCCAGCACCGAGAGCAGCACCCGCCGCTCGAGCTCGCGCATGACCTCGCCGCCGAACTCCTGCTCCCGCCGGTCGTATGCCGCCTGCGCGTCGGCCTTGAGCTCCTCGACGAGGTAGTCCCGATCGAGACCGTCCCGGCCGCCCGCCTCCTCCTCCATCGAGTCCAGCGAGCGGGTCACCGGGTAGAGCTGCCGCAGCGCCGCCCACAGCGCGTCCAGGTCCCACTCCTCCGGGAAGCCCTCGGTCGCGGCCACGACGTAGCCCTGGATGACCTCGTCGATCATCGAGCGGATCTGCTCGTGCAGGTCCGCACCGGCGAGGACGGCGCGGCGCTCCCCGTAGATGACCTCGCGCTGCCGGTTCATCACGTCGTCGTACTTCAGGACGTTCTTGCGGGAGTCGAAGTTCTGGGACTCCACCTGGCCCTGGGCCGAGGCGATCGAGCTGGTCACCGACTTGTTCTCGATGGGCACGTCGTCGGGCACCTTGAGCGTGGTGAGCACCCGGTCCACCCAGTCGGACTTGAACAGGCGCATCAGCTCGTCCTGCAGCGACAGGTAGAAGCGGGACTCGCCCGGGTCGCCCTGCCGGCCGGCGCGACCGCGCAGCTGGTTGTCGATGCGCCGGGACTCGTGCCGCTCGGTGCCCAGGACGTAGAGGCCGCCCGCGGCCTTGACCTCGTCGTGCTCGGCGGCCACCTGCCGCTTGATGCGCTCGAGCACCTCGGGCCACGCGGCCTCGTAGGCGTCGCTGTCCTCCAGCGGGTTGAGCCCCTGCTGACGCAGCTCCTGGTCTGCCAGGAACTCCACCGACCCGCCCAGCTCGATGTCGGTGCCGCGCCCGGCCATGTTGGTGGCCACGGTGACCGCGCCCCGGTGACCGGCGAGCGCGACGATCTTGGCCTCGCTCTCGTGCTGCTTGGCGTTCAGCACGGTGTGCGGGATGCCCTTGCGCTTCATCAGCCCGGAGAGCAGCTCGGACTTCTCCACCGACACGGTGCCCACCAGCACGGGCTGGCCGTTCTTGTGCCGCTCGGCGATGTCCTCGACCACCGCCTCGTACTTGGCCTCCTCGGTGCGGTACACCAGGTCGGCCGCGTCGATGCGGACCAGTGGCTTGTTCGTCGGGATCGGCACCACGCCGAGCCCGTAGATCTTGTCGAACTCCGAGGCCTCGGTCATCGCGGTGCCGGTCATCCCCGAGAGCCGCCGGTACAGGCGGAAGTAGTTCTGCAGGGTGACCGTGGCGAGGGTCTGGTACTCCTCGCGGATCTCGACGCCCTCCTTAGCCTCGATCGCCTGGTGCAGACCCTCGTTGTAGCGCCGGCCGGCCAGCATCCGGCCGGTGTGCTCGTCGACGATGAGCACCTCGCCGTTGAGAACGACGTACTCCTTGTCGTTGCGGAAGAGCTCCTTGGCCTTGATCGCATTGTTCATGAACGAGATCAGCGGCGTGTTGACCGAGTCGTACAGGTTGTCGATGCCGAGGTGGTCCTCGACCTTGGTGATGCCCGGCTCGAGGACCGAGATGGTGCGCTTCTTCTCGTCCACCTCGTAGTCGACGTCCTTGACCATGGAGTTCGCGATCGCCGCGAACTCGCTGTACCAGCGCACCTCGTCCTGGGTGGGGCCGGAGATGATCAGTGGGGTGCGGGCCTCGTCGATGAGGATCGAGTCGACCTCGTCCACGATCGCGAAGTTGTGGCCGCGCTGGACGCACTCCTCGATGGAGTTGGCCATGTTGTCGCGCAGGTAGTCGAAGCCGAGCTCGTTGTTGGTCCCGTAGGTGACGTCGGCGGCGTAGGCCTCGCGGCGCTGCTCGGGGGTCATCTCCGGCAGGATCACGCCGACGCTCAGGCCGAGGAACTGGTGCAGCCGGCCCATCCACTCCGCGTGGTACTTCACCAGGTAGTCGTTCACGGTGACCACGTGCACGCCGTCGCCGCTCAGCGCGTTCAGGTATGCCGGCAGCGTCGAGACCAGGGTCTTGCCCTCACCGGTCTTCATCTCGGCGATGTTGCCCAGGTGCAGCGCCGCGCCCCCCATGATCTGGACGTCGAAGTGCCGCTGCCCCAGGACCCGCTTGGCGGCCTCGCGCACCGTGGCGAACGCCTCGGGCATCAGGTCGTCGAGGGTCTCGCCCTCGGCCAGCCGCCTGCGGAACTCGCCGGTCTGCGCCTGCAGCTCCTCGTCGGTCATCGCCACGAAGTCGTCCTCGATGGCGTTGACGGCCCGGGCGACCGCCTCAAGCCGGCGGAGGATCTTGCCCTCGCCGATACGGAGGATCTTGTCGAGGATGGCAGGCACGTGCGTCGACTCCTGAGTTTGTCGGTGTTCCGGGACAGCCGCCGGGGACGGCTCGCTGCGCCGCGACGGGGCCGAGCCCCTCCGGCCATCGTAACCGCAGCACCCACCCGACGAGGCACCCTGTCGATTTCGGCCCGCCGGCCGCCGCAGCGGGGCTCAGCCGGCCCGCACCGTCACGGCGAGTGCCTCGGCCAGGTCCCCGCGCGGTCGTACGTCGATCCCGTCGAGGCCCAGCCAGCCGGCCAGCTCGGCCAGCTCCGCGGCGAGCTCCTCGGCGGTCTCCGCCGGCGCCTCGGGCTCGGCGTACGCACCCAGCACCCGGAGAGTCCCGTCGCGACGGTCGGCCTTGAGGTCGACGCGGGCGACGATCCGGTCGCCGAGCAGGAACGGCAGCACGTAGTAGCCGTGCACCCGGCGCTCGGCCGGGGTGTAGATCTCGATGCGGTAGCGGAACCCGAACAGGTGCTCGGTGCGGCTGCGCTCCCAGACCAGCGGGTCGAAGGGGGACAGCAGGGCTCGGGCCCGGACGCTGCGCGGGAGCACGGCGTCCCGGTGCAGGTAGGCCGGCCGGTGCCAGCCCTCGATCCGCACCGGCAGCAGCTCGCCCTCCTCGACGAGGTCCGCGATCGCGGTCCGGGCCTGCTGCGGCCTCATCCGGAAGTAGTCGCGCAGGCAGTACTCGGTGCCGACGCCGTGCGCGACCGCCGCTCGGCGCACCAGCTCGCGCCACGCCTCCCGGTCCGACGGGGTCGGCCGGGCCAGCACCGCCGGCCGGGACCACCCGCTCGGTCAGGTCGTAGACCCGCTCGAAGTGCTGGTTGCGACCGGCCACCGCCAGCTCGCCGGCGGCGAAGAGGTACTCCATGGTGCGCTTGGCCTCGGACCAGTTCCACCCCCAGTGCTCCTTGACCCGCGGTCCGCCCTCGTCGAGGTCGCGGGGGGTGCAGGCGCCGCGGGCGCGGACCTCGTCGAGCAGCGACCCGACCAGCTCGGGCCGGTGCCGGACGGCGGCCCACTCGTGACCGCGCTCGCGGTACTCGCGCATCCGGTGCCGCATGTCCGGCCACAGGTCCACCGGCATGAACGCCGCGACGTGGGCCCAGTACTCCACGACCCGGCGCGGGGGGCGCTCCGCCGCCCGGTGCAGGAGCCCGAGGTCGTAGGCCCCCATGCGGGAGTACAGGGGCATGTAGTGCGCGCGCTGGAGCACGTTGACGGAGTCGATCTGCAGGACCGCGGTGCGGGCGAGGGTGCGCTCGAAGGTGCGCATCGTGGGCACGGCGTGCCGGCGGTCGCGGAAGCCCTGCGCGACCAGCGCCACCCGACGGGCCTGGGCGCGCGACAGGGAGGGCTGGCTCATGCGGCCATCATCTCCGGCCCCGCCGACAGGTCCGGGACTCAGGGGATGTCGAGCAGCTTCTCGCGCACGGCGTACATGACGGCCTCCATGCGGGAGTGCAGCTGGAGCTTCTCCAGGATGTTGCGCACGTGGTTCTTCACGGTGTTCTCGCTGATGAACAGCCGCTTGGCGATCTCGCGGTTGTTCAGGCCCTGCGCCACCAGCTTGAGCACCTCGAGCTCGCGCTCGGTCAGCCGCGGGGTCGGCACCTGCTGCCGGTCGGAGCGGGACATCTGCTTGAACTCGTCGAGCAGCTTGATCGCCATGGACGGGCTGATCAGCGACTGACCGTCGGCGACCACCCGGACCGCCTGGGCCACCTCGTCGATCGAGGAGTCCTTGAGCAGGTAGCCGGAGGCGCCGTTCTTGACCGCGTCGTAGAGGTCTGCCTCCTCGTCGCTGACCGTCAGCATGATGATCCGCGCCGTGGGGGCGATCTCCTTGATCGCCACGCACGCCTCGATCCCGGACCGCTTGGGCATCCGCACGTCCATCAGGATCACATCCGGGGCCGAGGTGGCGGCCAGGTCGGTGGCTGCCACCCCGTCGCCGGCCTCCCCCACGACCAGGATGTCGTCCTCGACGCCGAGCAGCATGGTCAGGCCACGCCGGAACAGCTCCTGGTCGTCGACGACCAGGACGCGGATGGGCTCGCCGCCACCCCTGGAGCGCTGCTGCGGATCGGTCACGGGATGATCATGGCACGCGGCCCCCCCCATGAGCGCCGGTTTGCCAGCACGACCCCGTTCACGCTCAGGTCAGGTCCAAGGTGATGACGCCGTAGTCGTAGCCTCGGCGCCGGTAGACGACCGAGGGTCGCTCGGTCTCCTTGTCCACGAAGAGGAAGAAGTCGTGGCCGACCAGCTCCATCTCGTAGAGCGCCTGGTCGAGGGTGATCGGGGTCGCCGGGTGGGTCTTCTCGCGCACGACCAGCGGTCCGTCGCCCTCCACGTTGATCGGCCCTGCCGTCCGGTCCTCGGAGACGTCCTCGGCGGGCGCGACGCCGTTCGGAGCGGGCTGCACGCCGGCCAGCGCCTGCGCGACCGAGACCGGGGTGTGCCGTCCGCGGTGCACCCGCCGGCGGTCGGCGGCGCGCCGCATCTGCGCAGCCATCCGGTCCATCGCCACGTCCAGCGCGGCCATCTTGTCCTCGGCGCACGCCTCGGCGCGGATCACCGGCCCCTTGGAGAAGGCCGTCAGCTGCAGCCGGACCGCCCGGTCGGCCTGGCGCGGGTTGCGCTCCTTCTCGACCTCGACCTCGACGCGGATCACGCGATGGTCGTGCTTCTCCAATCGGGCGAGCTTCTCCTCGACGTGGTTGCGGAACTTGTCCGTCAGCTCGCAGTGCCGGCTGTTGAGCACGATGTCCATCGACGACCTCCCGGTTGTTCGGTGACTTACTCGGTGAGTGGCAACTAGCAGGAGCCCGCCCGGCCGACCTGGTCTTCGACCCCACAACCGCCTGCTGAGGCTTCCGCAGCTTCTCCGCCACTCCCGGCCTTCTCTCCCGGACGCGTCGTATCCGACGGCGCGTGGGAGGCAGGACTTACTTCTAAGCCGCACCGTGATCGACGCTCACCGGCGCGGGGCGACCCGAGCCGGGGCGTCTTACGTGGACCGCTTCGCCTGCGACTGGCATCGGCTTGCCGGACGACCTCCGGGCGGGATCGGAGGCCGGCGCAGAGGCCGGCTCCTCTCTCGCGCAGCAGGTCGCCGACGCAACCACGGACCCGGACGGACTCCATACACAGACGTTAGTCCCCTCGGCAGCGGAGCGGTAGGGAACCTCACGAATCGGGCTCAGCGGTCCATTCCCGCGCACCGGCACGGACCCGCCGGACGGTCGCGGCGAGCACCCCCACGCCGGCCACCCGGACCCCCGCCTGCTCCAGGGCCCGCTGAGCCTCGCGCACCGTCGAGCCCGTGGTGAGCACGTCGTCGACCACGACCACCGGGCCGGGCCCCACCCGGGCACCGGCCCGCAGGCGCATCGCGCCGGCGAGGTTCGCCGCCCGGTCGGCCGCGCCGAGACCGGCCTGGTCCCGGACCGGCGCGCTGGCCACCAGCAGCCGACGGACCGCCACGTCGAGGCCGCGGCGGCGCAGCTGCGCCGTGCTCGCACGGCTCAGCCGGAGCAGCGGGTCGTGCCCGCGGCGGCGCACCACGGAGCGCCTGGACGGCACCGGCACCACCTGCACGGGGCCGGTCCTCGAGGGTCTCGGCCATCAGGTCGGCGAGCACCCCGGCCAGCACCCGGCCGAGCGGCCCGGCGAGGGCGAGGGCACCGTGCTCCTTGTGCTGGAGCACCAGCGCCCGCAGCAGTCCGTCGTACGGACCGGCGGCGTACGGCGTCACCAGACCGTGCGGCACCGGCGCCGGCCAGCTGACCCGGCCACGCCGGGGCAGGGCGGCGTCGCACGTCGCACACAGCACCCGCCCGGGGCTGCCGCACCCGACACAGGCGGTGCCCAGCAGCAGGTCCCGGCCGGCGTCCCACAGTGACTCGCGCATCGCTCACCATGGCGCGCGGGCCGGGACGCCGCCCGTCCGGCACGCTGCGCGGGGGACGACCGCCCCGGCCGTGCCGCGGTGGACGGGAGCCGGCTCAGCCGACGAAGGTGGGCGCGAGGAGCCCCGGGGCCACGCCGCTGGCCCCCCAGGTCCCGCTGCGGGACAGCGCCAGCAACCGGTGGTCGGTGGTGCCGATCAGCACCGGCGTGCCGCTCGCCGGCGAGGCCACCAGGCAGGTCGCCCGGCCCCGGTAGGGCTCCGTCTCGCTGCCCAGGTCCGCTGCCGTCGAGGACCCGTCCACCTTCACCAGGAGCATCTGCGAGACGCCGGGAGACGGGGCGGAGAGCACGGCCACGCTGGCACTGTCCTGCCACGCGATGCCGGTCACCCGGCCCGTGCCCGGGTCCGAGCCCGCCCCGGTCGCGGCGGCCGGGCCGACCCGGGTGACCCGGCCGCGAGGGTCGCGCTCGACCCGGGAGATCTGCACCAGGTCGCGGCCGTCACGGCGGACCAGGGTGGCAAGCCGGGTGCCGTCGCGGGACAGCGCGAAGCCGGCCACGTCGGATCCGCTGACCTCGGGCGCGCTCAGCGTGCGGACGTTGCCCGACCGGACCACCAGCAGCCGGGCACCCGAGGCCCGGCGGTCCACCACCCAGAGCTGCCCGTACAGGTCGTAGGCCGGCCGCAGGACGTCGGTGCCCCCGGCGTAGACCGTCCGCACGTCGGCCGAGGTCGCGGCCTTCCCCGGCACCCCGTCCCGGTCGGACTCGAGGACCTCGCGGCCGTCCGGGCCGACACCCGCCAGGCGCTGGCCGAGCATGTCCACCGCCAGCGACCGGAGCCCCAGGGGCAGCACCCCGAACGGGCCGGTGACCCGCTCCTCCTCCCCGGACCCGGTCAGGGAGACCACGCGACGGTCGCGGATCCCGAAGAGCGCGGCCGAGGCCCAGGCCACCGACGGGTCGAACTCGGACCACGCGTCCACGGCGACGTCCTCCCGGGACCCGGGCAGGTCGATCGGGGTGCCGCCCACCGTCACGCGCACCCGCTGGACGCCGGGGATCTGGCCGAGCGTCCAGCCGATCTGGGCGAACAGCAGGTTCAGCTGGGTGTTGCCGGCGTCCAGGACCTGGTCGCTGAGCGGCACCTCCGCGGTGCCGTCCCGCGAGACCGGGACCGAGATGCCGTCGAGGGTGGTCCCCCGCGGGAAGAAGGTCCGCTCGGTGTTGCGCAGCGCCGGCTCGGGACCCTGCAGCAGGCTGGTGAGCAGCAGCGTCGGGGCCTGCCGTCCGCGCGGGACGTAGACCGGCTCGGGCACCAGCACCTGCGCGGACTGGTCGAAGAAGTAGAGCAGCCGCTGCTGGTACTGGGTGTCGAAGTGGGCACGAGGGATCAGCAGTCGGTCGGGCGGGTCGCTGATCCGCCACTCGCCGCCCTCCTTGACCAGCGTGAGCCGGTAGTCGTGGCCCGCGCCCCCCGTGGGGTCACCGAGCCAGGTGCCCCGGCCGTCGAGCTCGACCACGTCGCGCAGCACCAGCGTCACCCGCCCCCCGGGACGGCTGACCATCTGCTGGGAGCCGTAGACGACGGTGCCGCGCTCGGGCACCCAGCTGCGGCTGCTGCCGGCGGTGAGGAACTGGCGCGCCACGTAGGTGTTGAGGGGGGTCGCGGTCATCGCGGTCAGGAAGTTGTCGACCAGCGGGATCGGCGTGCTGCCCTTGCTCGGCCCGGCCGGCGTGTAGTCGACGAGCGTGTCGCTGTCGCGGGTGTCCCGCACGGTCACCGACCGGACCGCCCCGGAGTCGGGCAGACTGACGCAGCCGCTCGCGCCCAGGGCCACCAGCAACGCCGCCACGACCAGCGCCGGACGCCTCACGACCGCCCCACCCGACGTACCGTGGGCGGGCGCTGCCCGCCGGGGCGGACGACGTCGGGCACGGCGTCCGCGGGGACCAGCGGGATCGGACTGGCGCCGATCCGCTCGCCCGCCAGCCGGGGAAGGGTGAGCCGGAACTGGGCGCCGCGCCCGGGCTGGCCCCAGGCCTGCAGCCAGCCGCCGTGCAGGTGTGCGTCCTCCAAGGAGATGGACAGGCCGAGGCCGGTGCCGCCGGTGGTCCGCGCCCGCGCCGGGTCCGCCCGCCAGAACCGGTTGAAGACCATCGCCGCCTCGCCCGGCTTGAGCCCGATGCCGTGGTCGCGGACCGCGAGCGCCGAGGCCTCCTCGTTGGCGTCCACGTGTACGACGACGTCGTGGCTGTCGGCGTAGTCGATCGCGTTGGTCACCAGGTTGCGCACGATCCGCTCGACCCGGCGGGCATCCGCCTCCGCGACGCAGGGACGGTCACCGGACTGCACCACCACCGTGATGCCCCGACGCTCGGCCAGGGCCCGCGTGGACTCGACCACCCGGTGCGCCACGTCGGCCAGGTTGACGTCCTCGAGGTCGAGCACCGCCGCGCCCGCGTCGAAGCGGCTGATCTCGAGGAGGTCGAAGAGCAGCAGCTCGAAGCGGTCCAGCTCCTTCTGCAGCAGCTCCGCGGCCCGCGCCGTGGGCTGGTCGAACCGGGAGCGCGCGTCGTGCAGCACGTCCCCGGCCATCCGGACCGTGGTCAGCGGGGTGCGCAGCTCGTGGGACACGTCGGACACGAACCGGCGCTGCACGCGGGAGAGCTCCTCGAGCTGCCGGATCTGCTTCTGCAGGCTGGCGGCCATCTGGTTGAAGGAGGAGCCGAGCCGGGCGATGTCGTCGTCCCCGCGCACGTGCATGCGCTCCTCGAGCCGTCCCGAGGCCAGCCGCTCGGCGACCCGCCGGGCCAGCCGCACCGGCGTCACCACCTGCCGGGTGACCAGCCAGGTCAGCCCGCCGACCAGCACCAGCAGCAGCACCCCGGCGGTCACCAGGGCGCGCCGGACCAGCAGCAGCGTGCTCTCCTGCTCGGACATCGGGAACAGGTAGTACAGCGTGTAGGTGCCGCCGTCGGCCGGCAGCGTCACCTGCGAGCCGGTGACCACCCCCGGGACCGGCGGACGGCCGGTGCCGCTCCCGTACCTGATCGTGGCGTAGGAGTACGACGTCCGGCCGGTCGTGCTCGCCTCCACCTGACGGCTGAGCTGCGCCGGGATGCTGCTGCCGCGGACGCCGGGGGTGCTGCTGGTGCCGGCGCCCGCGCTCACCCCGGCCGCGACGCCACCGATGGGCCCGCGCAGCACGATCTCGTATCCCTGCACGGAGCCGCGCGAGACCAGGGTGGACACCAGCTGGTTGACCTGCGCCCGGGCGTCGAACTCGTTGCCGCTGGCGGCCGACAACCGGGTCTGCGCCTCGGCGGTGGCGCGGGTGGCCTCGGCCACCGACGAGTCGGTCTTGCTCTGCACCAGCCCGCTGGTGATCTGCTGGAGCAGCACCCAGCCGACCAGCGACACGACGACCGCGGACAGCAGCAGCGTGCTGATCACCACCCGTGCCTGGATGGAGCGGCGCCACACGTAGACGGCCCCTCGCAGCGGCGCCCCGATCCTCACCGGCCTACTGCGCTGTCCCGGCCTTGTAGCCGACTCCGCGCACGGTCATCACGATCTCGGGCTTCTCCGGGTCGTGCTCGACCTTGGACCGCAGGCGCTGCACGTGCACGTTGACCAGCCGGGTGTCCGCGGCGTGCCGGTAGCCCCACACCTGCTCGAGCAGTACCTCGCGGGTGAACACCTGCCAGGGCTTGCGCGCCAGGCACACGAGCAGGTCGAACTCGAGCGGCGTGAGGGCGATGGCCACGCCGTCCCGGGTCACCTCGTGGCCCGCCACGTCGACCTGCAGGTCGCCGATCGTCAGCGCCTCGGGGGCCGGCTCCTCAAAACGCCGCACCCGGGCGCGGATCCGGGCGACCAGCTCCTTGGGCTTGAACGGCTTGACGACGTAGTCGTCGGCCCCGGACTCGAGGCCGACGACCACGTCGACGGTGTCGGTCTTGGCGGTGAGCATGACGATCGGGACCCCCGACTCGGCACGGATCTCCCGGCACACGTCGATGCCGTCCTTGCCGGGCAGCATCAGGTCCAGGAGCACCACGTCGGGCCGGTAGTCACGGAAGTCCGCGAGGGCCCGGTCCCCCGTCGGACACACCCGCGACTCGAAGCCCTCGTTGCGCAGCACGATCCCGAGCATCTCCGCGAGCGCGGCGTCGTCGTCGACGACGAGCACCCGGCCGCGCCCCGACGGGGACATCGCGTCCGATACCGACACCGGGCTCCTCGTCTCCTCTCGACGTACCGCTGCAGACCCGCTGGTCAGTAGCGGTACGCCTCCGCCTTGTAGGGGCCGGCGACGTCCACACCGAGGTAGGCGGCCTGCGGGCCGGTGAGCTCGGTCAGCGAGACGCCGAGGGCCTTGAGGTGCAGCCGGGCGACCTCCTCGTCGAGGTGCTTGGGCAGCACGTAGACGCCGGTCGGGTACTCGTCGGTCTTCGTGAAGATCTCGATCTGCGCGAGCACCTGGTTGGTGAACGAGTTCGACATCACGAACGACGGGTGGCCGGTGGCGTTGCCGAGGTTCATCAGTCGACCCTCGGACAGCACGATGATCGTCGTACCGGGGCGCTCGTCGGTGTCCGGGAAGGACCACACGTCGACCTGCGGCTTCACGTTCTTGCGGTGCACGCCGGGGAAGCTCTCCAGGCCGGCCATGTCGATCTCGTTGTCGAAGTGGCCGATGTTGGCCACGATCGCCTGGAACTTCATCCGCTGCATCTGCTCGACGGTCACGACGTCCTTGTTGCCGGTCGCGGTGATGATGATGTCCGCGGTCGGCAGCACCTCGTCGAGGGTCAGCACCTGGTAGCCGTCCATGGCCGCCTGCAGCGCGCAGATCGGATCGATCTCGGTCACGATGACCCGGGCACCCTGGCCGCGCAGCGACTCCGCGCAGCCCTTGCCCACGTCGCCGTACCCGCAGACCACGGCGACCTTGCCCCCGATGAGCACGTCGGTGGCCCGGTTGATGCCGTCGATCAGGGAGTGCCGGCAGCCGTACTTGTTGTCGAACTTGCTCTTGGTGACCGAGTCGTTGACGTTGATGGCGGGGAACAGCAGCGAGCCCTCGCGCATCATGTCGTAGAGCCGGAGCACGCCGGTGGTGGTCTCCTCGGTGACGCCCTTGATGGCGTTGCCGACCGTGGTCCAGCGGTTGCCGTCCTGGGCGAGGCTCTCGTTGAGGACCTGGAAGATCACCCGCTGCTCGGCGCTCTGCGCGGAGTCGACGGACGGGGCCTTGCCCTCCTTCTCGGACTGCACGCCGAGGTGCACCAGCAGCGTCGCGTCGCCGCCGTCGTCCAGGATCATGTTGGCGCCGGACTCACCGGGCCAGGTGAGGATCTGCTGGGTGCACCACCAGTACTCCTCCAGGCTCTCGCCCTTCCAGGCGAAGACCGGGACGCCTTGCGGGTCCTCCGGGGTGCCCTCGGGGCCGACGACGACCGCCGCCGCGGCGTGGTCCTGGGTGGAGAAGATGTTGCACGAGGCCCAGCGCACCTCCGCACCCAGCGCGGTCAGCGTCTCGATGAGCACCGCGGTCTGGATGGTCATGTGCAGCGAGCCCGCGACCCGGGCGCCCCTGAGCGGCTGCGAGGCGCCGTACCGCTCCCGCATCGCCATCAGACCGGGCATCTCGTGCTCGGCGAGGGTGATCTCGGTGCGGCCGTAGTCGGCCAGGCTCAGGTCGGCAACCTTGAAGTCCATGGGTCAGTGTGTCCTCAGTGAATGTCGTCGGTATCGGCCTCGCCAGCCTACCTGCGGTTCCACGGGGCAGAACCCGCTAGCTTGTGGCGTTCGCCGCTTCGCCGGGCGCGGCGTCCGCGTCCTTGCCGGCGGCGTAGATGTCCGGCTCGATGTAGATCACCCGGGCCAGGGGAACGGCGGCCCGCATCGCCCGCTCGGCCGCGTCGATCGTCTCCGCGACCTCCTCCGCCCGCTCCGCCCGGTGCACCCCGATCTTGACCGCCACCAGCAGCTCCTCGGGCCCGAGGTGCAGGGTCCGCATGTGGATCACCCGCTCGACCCCCGAGGTCTGCTCCAGGCTCTCCCGCAGCCGGCGCTGGGCGTCGACGCTGGCCGCCTCGCCGAGCAGCAGGCTCTTGGTCTCCACGCCCAGCACGATCGCGACCGTGACCAGCAGCAGCCCGATGCCGGCCGTCCCGGCGACGTCGAAGTAGCCGTTGCCGGTGACCTTGGACAGCCCCACCCCGAGCAGGGCCAGCACCAGCCCGATCAGGGCCGCGAAGTCCTCCAGCAGGATGACCGGGAGCTCCGGCGACTTCGCCCGCCGGATGAACTGCACCCACGACGCGTCTCCGCGGGTCCGTTCGCTCTCCCGGACCGCCGTCCGGAAGGAGAGCCCCTCCATCACGATGGCCCCGAGCAGCACGACCACCGCCACCCACCACCAGCGGCCGTCCAGCAGCTCGTTGGGCAGGCCCTCGTGCACCTCGTGCGCCTTGTGGTAGGCCTCGTAGAGCGCGAACAGACCGCCGACGGAGAACAGCACGATGGCGACCAGGAACGAGTAGATGTAGCGCTCGCGGCCGAAGCCGAACGGGTGCTCGGGCGTGGCGCTGCGCTGGGAGCGCTTGCCGCCCAGCAGCAGCAGCGCCTGGTTGCCGGAGTCCGCGACGGAGTGGATGCCCTCCGCGAGCATCGAGGACGCCCCGGTCAGGAAGAACGCCAGGAACTTCATCACCGCGATGCCGGAGTTGGCCATCAGCGCGGCCAGGACGGCCTTGTTGCCGCCTTCAGTGGACATCGCGCCAGCCTAGCGTCGATGTCGCGGCGACGTCGTACCCGGGCGGACCGTCGCAGAACGGGACGCCTCGGCGGAGGTGTCGGCGCAGAACCAGACGCCTCGGCGGGGGTGTCGGCGCAGAACCAGACGCCTCGGCGGGGAGCTGGACGCAGAACCAGACGCCTCGGCGAGGAGGGGCCCAGCTCAGCGGGAGAGGCCGACGCCGAGGTAGGAGGCCGCGTAGGTGCCGGTGGCCAAGAGCGCCGCGTAGCGCGCCAGGGCGGTGGGCGCCTCGCTGGCCACCCGCTCGACCCGGACCCTGCGCTCCCGCGCCGCGTCCTGCAGCCGGCCGCGCTGCTCGCGGATGGTCGCCCCCTCGGCACCGTCGTCGAGGACCACCAGGGCCGGTGGCCGGCCGCTCTCGCTGTCGTCGCCGTCGAACGGGTCCGCGAACAGGTCGGGGGCCTGGGCGGCCTCGATCACCGGCAGCAGGTGCTCCGCGTCTCCGGCGAGCGCGGTCCGCCCGCTGGCCCGGCGCAGCGACTCGGCCACCCGGCGCGCCGCCCTGGCCGCCAGCACCGAGCCGCCCCAGACCAGCGGCGTCGAGTCGGCGAGCGCGATGGCCAGCAGCTTGGCGGGGTTGCCGGCCAGGTCCCGGTGCGGCGAGCAGGCGATCGCCACGTCGTCCAGGGCCTGGGCCACCGACTCCGGGTCGGTGTCGGGCCCGAGGTCGAGCCGGTCGAGGACCTGCAGCATCACCACGGCGGCGGCCAGCTGGTCACCGGACGCGCAGGGCAGCACGGTGCTGTCCCGCCCGGCCGCGTGCTGGGCCACCAGGGAGCGGGGCGGGCAGGCCACCACGACCCGGCAGCCACGGCGGACCGCCTCCGCCACCGCCGAGGCCGCACCGGTGTCGCTGCCCTCGGGGGCGAGCACCACGACCAGGTCGAGCCCGCCGGCCCAGCCCGGCAGCGACGGGCCGGGCCAGGCGACGAACGGCACCGGGCACCAGGGCTCGAGGACGGCCCGGAGCAGCCGGGAGTCGGGGCCGGCCGCGACCACGGCGCGCGGCCGGCTGTCGCCGGAGGCGGCGGCGACCGCCGCGTCGATGGCCTCGGCCGCCTCCCCGGCCTCACGGCGGACCCGGGCTCCGGCCTCGGCGAGCGGTCGCAGCGCCAGGTCCGCCCGGGCGAGGGCGGTCTCGTCGTCGAGGCGGGCGTCGTCGAACGGCTCGGGCACGGCTGCTACGCCTGCTCGGGGCGGCGCGCCTCGTCGACCAGCAGCACCGGGATGTCGTCGCGCACGGGGTAGGCCAGCCCGCACGCGGTGCAGACCAGCTCCGAGGCGTCCTCGTCGACGGCCAGCGCCGCGCGGCACGCCGGGCACACGATGATCTCCAGCAGGGCCGGGTCCAGCTTCATGAGTCTCTCCTGATCGTGGCGAGCACGTCGTCGCGCAGCCGGTCGAGGGTGGTGGCGTCGCCGGCCTCGGCGTTCAGCCGCAGCAACGGCTCGGTGTTGGACGCGCGGACATTGAACCACCAGTCGCGGTGGCTGACGGTCAGGCCGTCCAGGTGGTCGAGCGTGACCCCGGCCCGGTCGCGGTAGGCCTGCTCGAGGTCGGCGAGCACCCGGGCCGGGTCCGCGACCGTGGAGTTGATCTCCCCGGTGCCCGGATAGACGTCGTACTCGGCCAGCAGCGCGGAGAGGCTCCGGTCCTCCGCGGCCAACGCCGCGAGCACGTGCAACGCGGCGAGCATCCCGGAGTCCGCGCGCCAGAAGTCGCGGAAGTAGAAGTGCCCGGAGTGCTCGCCACCGAACACGGCGTCGGTCTCGGCCATCGTGGCCTTGATGAAGGAGTGGCCCACGCGGGTCCGCACCGGCCGGCCCCCGAGACGCGTGACCAGCTCGGGCACCGAGCGGGAGGTGATCAGGTTGTGGATCACGGCGGCGCCGGGCACCCGCGCCAGCTCCCGCGAGGCGATCAGCCCGGTGACGGCCGAGGGGCTGACGAGCTCGCCGCGCTCGTCGACCAGGAAGCAGCGGTCCGCGTCGCCGTCGAAGGCCAGGCCGACGTCGGCCCCGGTCCGGCGCACCTCGGCCTGCAGGTCGACCAGGTTCGCCGGGTCGATGGGGTTCGCCTCGTGGTGGGGGAAGGTGCCGTCCAGGTCGTAGTACAGCTCCACGACATCGAGGTCGAGCCGGCCGAGGACGGCCGGCGCGGTGTGCCCGGCCATGCCGCTGCCGGCGTCCACGACCACGCGCAGCCGGCGCCCGGTGACCGGCGCGAGCGCGAGCAGGTGCCGGGCGTAGTCGTCCAGGACGTCGCGCTCGACGATGCGTCCCGGGCGGTCCGCGAGCACCGGTCCCCCCGCGGCCACCAGGTCGCGCACTGCGCCGAGCCCGGTGTCCGCTCCGAGCGGTACGGCGTGGGCGCGACACATCTTGATGCCGTTGTACTGCGCCGGGTTGTGGCTGGCGGTGAACATCGCCCCGGGCACGCCGAGGTGTCCCGAGGCGAAGTAGAGCTCGTCGGTCGAGGCCAGGCCGATCATGGCCACCTCGGCGCCCGCGGCTGCGGCGCCCTCGGCGAACGCCCGGGCCATGCCCGGGGAGGAGGGGCGCATGTCGTGCCCTACGACGACCGCTCCGGCCTCGGTCACCGAGACGAAGGCCGCGCCGACCGCCCGGGCCAGCTCGTCGTCGATCTGGTCCGGGACGGTCCCGCGCACGTCGTAGGCCTTGAACACGGCGGCGAGCGAGGCGGCCTCGGTGGTCGGCATCCAGGCAGACTACCGAGCCGGGTCAGGACTCCGGGGTCGGGAGCGCGCGCAGGTGACCGCGGCGACCGATCTCGCGGGCACCGTCTGGCGGCCCGGGCCGGCTGCGCACCTGCTGGGGCGTGGCCGGCGCGGGCAGCGGCCGGGCCGCCTCGCGGACGGCGTCGGCCAGCGCCAGCAGGTCGTCCCCGGAGGGACCCAACGCGTCCGGGTCGGGGGCGAGGCGGAGCACCTCCCAGCCCCTCGGCGCGCTGAGGCGCTCGCTGTGCGCCTCGCAGAGGTCGTAGGCGTGCGGCTCGGCGTAGGTCGCCAGCGGCCCGAGGACCGCGGTCTGGTCGGAGTACACGTAGGTCAACGTGGCCACCGCGGACCGCGTGCACGCGGTTCTCGAGCAGCGGCGGACAGGACTCACGGAGCAGACGGTACCCCCAGTCCCGGACCGTCGCGGCTAGGCTCGCGGAGTGGATCAGCGGGGTGTGCCGACGGGGCGGCGTGAGGGACGACGCCGGGACCGGCGCGGCCGTGGGATGCGGGGTCCCGGGGTGCTGCCGGGTCCGCACTCGCCGCGGGGGGTGCCTGCGGCGCGCAGCGCCCGGGCCGCGTTCGACGCCATCGTGCTGACCGTGGTCGAGGAGCTCGAGAGCCGCTGGCACGCCGACCTGGGGCTGGTGGAGTTCGCCGTGGAGGAGGCACCGCTGGTCCCCGACGACTGGGCCGCCGACACCGTCCCGCTGGCCTCGCTGGTGCGGGGCGCGGGAGGACGGGCGACCCGGCTGGTGCTGTTCCGCCGGCCGATCGAGCTGCGCTCGGAGACCCGCGGCGACCTGACCGCGATGGTGCACACGGTGCTGGTCGAGCAGGTCTCCGAGCTCCTGGGGCGTCCCCCCGAGGAGGTCGACCCGCGCTACGACCCCGACCCGGACGACTAGTCCGCGGGACGCGCCCGCGACCCCGCCGAGCGTCACCGCAGCACCGGGCGGACCGCTGGGCGCTGCTCCCTCAGCGGCAGGGAGGTCAGCGGGAGGACGGCCACGCCGGCATTGCCGGCACCGCCGTAGGCGACCGCGCCGCGCAGCACGCCGGCCCGCGGAGTGACCACCACGGAGGCCGCCCCCGCAGGCGGCGACCAGGCCCTGGTCGCGGTGGCCGCGACGGACAGCGTGGTGCCCCCGACCCGGCGGCCGCGCTCGTCGAGGGCCGCGATGCTGGCCCGGGCGGCCGACCCCGCGGCGGTCAGCTGCACGTCCGCCCGGGCGCCGTCCACCAGCGCGGCGGCCGCCGCGCCGACCACGGGACCGCCCGGCACCGCGTAGGCGTGGTCGGCCCGTCCCACCGAGCGGAGGGCGGCGAGCACCGGCACCGGCGAGCGGAGCCGGACGGCGACCGGCTCCCCGCTCGGCACGGCCGACGTCACGTCCACGGTCCTGGTGGCCCCCGGTGGGATGGTGACGGGCCGGACCCCGGTGGGCGTGAAGATCCCGTCCCTGCCGGACACCGCGAGGTCCACGGAAGCCTCCCGGTCCGAGGGGTTGGCGACCAGCAGCGTCCGGGTGCGAGCGGTGCGCAGCACGCCGGTGAGAAGGAGGGTGCGGGCCGGACCCTCGGCGCCGGCCAGCCACTCCCGGCCGGCGGGTGCGCCCGGCTCGGAGGCCAGCGAGTCGCTGACGGCGGCGACCACCCGTCCGCGTGAGGCGTTCACCTCCAGGGCGAGCTCGTCGGTCTGCGGCGCCACACCGGCGAGCTCCACACGTCGGGTGGAGTGGGGCTCGAGGGCCATGCCCCGCGCGACGGCGGTGTCCACCTCCCCGTCCGGGCCCAGCACCCGCAGGTCGACCACGGCGGGACCGGCGTCGACGTTGGCCAGCAGCAGCGTCGAGGAGTGGTCGAGCCCGGCGCCGGCCCCGGTGAACCACCACTCGGCCCGCGGCGCCGCGCAGCCCGTGACCGCAAGCACCGGGCCGGGGCCGCGGTCGGTGCGGAAGCCGACCAGGCCCACCGCGCCCGACCCGTCGCCCCGGATGAGCCGACCCGACCGGCTCGCGTCCGGCCGCAGCGTCAGCAGCCGGCCGCGGGTCAGCACCCGGCCGGTGGCCGGGGCACCGACGGGCCCGGTCGAGACCGCACCGTCCGGAGCCGGACCGGCCTGACCGGGCACGCGCGCCAGTCCGACCTGGACGGCTCCCCGCGTCCGCGCCGCACCGGTGCGGGACGGCCCGGCGGCCGGCGGGCAGGCGAGGACGGTGCGCGAGACGGCTGCGCCCGCGGCCTCGGCGCGCCGGCCGTCAGGACCGGACGCCGGTCGTGGCTCGGCCAGCAGCACCGCGGCGCCGGCCAGCGCGACCAGCGCCATCGCGACGGCCGCGGACGAGGAGGGCCGTCGCCGCGAGCCGGTCACCGCGGCACCCGCCGGGAGGGCACGGCCAGGACCCCGACCACGACGAGAGCGACGCCCTGCAGGGCGAGCAGCCACGGCCGCGACCCGGCCCCCGCACCGGCCAGCGACGCCCGGCCCGGCGGGGCCTCGAGCCGCCAGGCGCGCGCCCCCGGCCGCAGCGCGCTCCCGGGCGCGAGCCCCCCGAGACTGTCGAGGTTGCCGACCAGCGCGGCGTCGACAGGTGCCGGGAGGTAGACGTAGGCGACTCCCAGCCGCGACAGCGTCGCCACGTCGGCGGGCACGGGTGCGGTGGCGAGCGCGGAGACGGCCCGGGTGAGCGGCGCCTGGTCGGCGGCCGACGGCAGCACGGTGTCGTCGCCCAGCCGGATCCCGGGCTGCCGGAGCAGGGCGTGGGTGAAGCCCCGCTCGCGGGACCCCCGGACCACCAGGACCCCGTTGGCCGGGTCGGCGGCGGCCGCGTCGGTCATGTACGCCGGCACCTCGGTGGGCACGATCCGACCCAGCGGACCACCGCTGCCGGCCCACACCCACCAGAGCACGGAGAGCGCCGGACCGGCCAGCGCCAGCACCACCACCACCCCTCCCACGGGCTGGCGCCAGGTGAAGCTCGCGCGGGAGAGCCGCCCGCGGATGCCGGAGCCGGCCAGCGCGGCGGCGGTGACTGCGGCACCCTGCGCCAGCACGAGGACGAACCCCAGCCAGGACGGCCCGCTGACGGTGGCCGCCAGCGCCGCCGCGGCGGCCAGCGCGACGACGACCACGGCCCAGGCCCGCAGCACCGCCGGGCGGGTGTCCGGCCGCACCAGGGCGGCCACCGCAGCGAGCAGCACTCCGAGCGACAGCCATCCCGGAGCGCCCGCCCCCGGCCGGCCGGCGAGCACGTCCCATCGGGAGAGCGGCCCGGCCGGCAGCGGCAGCCCCGCCTCGAGCAGTGCTGAGCCGAGGTCCTGGTGCCCCCAGGTGGTCAGGGACCACGGCACCAGCAGCACCAGCGCGCCGAGCACCGGCGCGAGCAGCAGCCGGCCCAGCGCCCGGCGGTCCGGCCCGGCGGCCCCGGCCGCGGCCATCGCGAGCACCACGGCCACCGGCCAGGCCAGCGGCACGAACGCGGTCAGCAGCGCCAGCCACAGCGTCGTACGCCAGGCGGCCCGGGCCCGGCGGTCGGCGTCCCCGCCCGGCCCCAGGTACGTCGCGGAGCCGGCCAGCCACGGCAGGAGCAGGGTGGCCACCACGGTGCCGAGGCGTCCCTGCTGGACCGCGCCGGACACCACCGGCAGGACGCCGTACGCGACCGCTCCCCACAGGGCGGCGGGCCGCCCGCACCGGAGCCCGCGCAGGAAACGGTACGCGCCCGTAGCGGCCAGCGGCACGGCCAGCAGGAACAGCAGGTCGACCAGCAGCCAGGCCTTGGCCAGCAGCAGCGTGCCGACCACCGCGAGCGGCAGCACGTACGGCGCGGCCGGCGCCGCCGACCCGGTGGCCAGGTCGTGGTGGCCCTGCAGGTAGAGCGACCACCAGTGCAGGGCACTGTCCGGCGCCGGCAGCAGTGCCCCCCCGGAGAGCACCCCGCGGCCCAGCAGCGGCCGCGCGGTCACCAGGGCGGCCAGGACCAGCAGCACCAGGACCGGGGCGGCGGGGCTCGCGGCGAGACGGGCGAACGAGCGCCGTCCGCGGCCGCGGTCGCCGACCTCGAGCGCCAGGGCGGAGAGCAGGTCACCGACTGCGTCGAGCCCGTGCCGGTAGGGCAGCCACCAGGGCGCCAGGAGGTGCCGCACGTCCCGGGCGTGCGCCCGTGCGCGGCCGCGTCGCTGTCGGCGTCCGGCGAGCACCGGGCCCGGCCGCAGGTACAGCGCCGCGACGGCCGCCAGCTCGTCGGCGGCCTCGCGGGGGGCACGCACCAGCAGCAGGCCGGCGGCACGCAGCAGGCTGCCGAGCAGCAGCCGCACGGCCTGGACAGGCAGGGCGAGCGGGGAGGCGTTGACCAGCAGCACGTAGAGCGCCGCGGAGCGGGCTGTCCGGCGCGGGCGCGGGACACCGCTGCGGTGCCCGTTGCCGGCGGCCTCCGCGTGGAACACCACCGCGTCCGGGACGACCACGGTGCGGTGGCCGGCGCGCGCCGCGCGCCAGCCGAGGTCGAGGTCGGTGCCCAGCACCGGCAGACGCGGGTCCAGGCCGAGGTCCTCGAGCACCGGACGCCGGACCAGCAACCCGGCGGTGTTGACCGCGAGGACGTCCCGGACCCGGTCGTGCTGTCCTTGGTCGTACTCCCCCCGCTCCAGCCCGGTCTCCCGCCGGCCGGTGCCGCCGATGGTCACTCCCACCTCGAGCAGGCGGCGCAGCGAGGGCCACTCGCGGACCTTGGGACCGAGCAGCGGGACGGAGGGATGGTCCTCGGCCGCGGCGAGCAGGCGTTCCAGCGCGTCGGGGGCCGGGGCGCTGTCGTCGTGGAGCAGCCAGACCCACTCGTCCTCGGCGGCACTGGGGAGCGCAGCGAGGCCGGCGGCGACCGCGTCGCCGTAGCCGTGCGCGGAGGTCAGGGCGAGGACGCAGCCGGCTCCGAGACGGTCCTGCAGCAGTGCGGGGCCGGTGTCGGTGCTCGCGGCGTCCACGGCGAGCACGGCATCCGGACGCCGGGTCTGGTCCCCCAGGGCGTCGAGCACGACGGGCAGCCAACGGTCACCGTCGTGGCTCACCAGCAGAGCCGTCACCGTTGTCGTCACGGCGGCCCACCCTAGCGGGGGCCGACGGGCCGGTCCGGTCTCAGACGGCCCGCTTCTTCAGCTTGCGGCGCTCTCGCTCGGACAGGCCGCCCCAGATCCCGAAGCGCTCGTCGTGCCCGAGGGCGTACTCGAGGCACTCGTTGCGGACGTCGCAGGTCAGGCAGACCCGCTTCGCCTCACGCGTCGAGCCGCCCTTCTCCGGGAAGAACGCCTCCGGGTCGGTCTGGGCGCACAGCGCGCGCTCCTGCCACCCGAGCTCCTCGGTCTCTGCATCGAGCAGGTACAGCTCCCTCACGGCTTCCGCCCTTTCGACCCGTGAGACCCTGGCGGGTCTCGATGCGGTGCCCCACTCCCAGGGCCGGTCCGTCACGCTAGTAGCGATCGACACCGGCCGTCCCGAGAACGAAGAATTTGAACGACACTTGTGGAATTACACGTCTGTCGTACCCGTCGAGTCAAGCCCGCGTCTGCTATACGCAGCGACACGCCCACGGGCTTGACCGGCTCCTCCGCAGCGACTAAGGAACGCCCATGACCTCCCCCTCCCCCCGGCTGCCCCGCAGGATCACCGTGCTCTCCGGTGGCGTAGGCGGCGCCCGATACCTGCAGGGTCTGCTGCAGCTGGTGGCCCGCACCCCCGGGTCCACCACCGAGGTCACCGTCGTGGCGAACACCGCCGACGACATCTGGCTGCACGGCCTGAAGATCTGCCCGGACCTGGACACGGTGATGTACACCCTCGGCGGCGGCATCGACGAGGAGCGCGGCTGGGGGCGTCTCGACGAGACCTGGCGCGCCAAGGAGGAGCTCGCGGCGTACGGCGTCGAGCCCACCTGGTTCGGCCTCGGGGACCGGGACCTGGCCACCCACCTGGTCCGCACCCAGATGCTCGAGGCCGGCTACCCGCTCTCCGCGGTGACGGCCGCCCTGTGCGAGCGCTGGCAGCCCGGTGTCCGGCTGCTGCCGATGAGCGACGACCGGGTGGAGACGCACATCGTCGTCGACGACCCGGACCAGCCCTCGGGCCAGCGGGCGATCCACTTCCAGGAGTACTGGGTGCGGCTGCACGCCGAGGTGCCGGCCCGGGCCGTGGTCCCGGTCGGTCTCGACGCCGCCTCCCCCGGCCCCGGCGTCCTGGAGGCGATCACGGACACCGACCTGGTGGTGCTCCCGCCCTCGAACCCGGTGGTCTCGGTCGGCACGATCCTCGGCGTCCCCGGGATCCGTGACGCGGTCGCGGGCACCGCGGCCCCGGTCGTGGGCCTCTCTCCGGTGGTCGCCGGGCAGCACGTCCGCGGGATGGCCGCGCAGCTGCTGGCCGCCATCGGAGTCGAGGTCACCGCCGCCGCGGTGGCCGAGCACTACGGGGGGCGCAGCCGGGGCGGGGTGCTCGACGGCTGGCTGGTCGACAGCACCGACGCCGCGGAGGTGGAGCGGGTGCAGGACGCGGGGATCGCCTGCAGGGCGGTGCCGCTCATGATGACCGACCTGGACGCGACCGCCGCGATGGGACAGGCGACGCTGGCGCTGGCCGAGCAGGTCGGCGGGTGAGCGACACCGCTCCGGCGGCGCTGACCTGCCTGCCGGTCGACGGGATCGGCGAGGTCCGCGACGGTGACGACCTGGCAGGGCTGCTCGCCGGAGCCCTGCCGTTGGCGGACGGGGACGTGCTGGTCGTGACCAGCAAGGTGGTCAGCAAGGCCGAGGGCAGGGTGCGCGCCGGCACGCGCGAGGCCGCGCTGGCGGAGGAGACCGACCGGGTGCTGGCGGTGCGCGGAGGCACGTCGATCGTGCGCACGCACCAGGGCCTGGTGCTCGCCGCCGCCGGGATCGACGCCTCCAACACCGAGCCGGGCACCGTGGTGCTGCTTCCCCGGGACCCGGACGCGTCAGCGCGCCGGCTCCGGGAGGCGCTGGCGGTCTCCCCTGGACGCAACGTCGCCGTCCTGGTCACCGACACCGCGGGCCGGGCCTGGCGCAACGGCCAGACCGACATCGCCATCGGCGCGGCCGGGCTGGACGTGCTGCACGACCTGGCGGGGCGCACGGACCCGCACGGCAACGACCTGGCGGTCACCGCACCGGCCGTCGCCGACGAGCTGGCCGCGGCCGCCGACCTCGTCAAGGGCAAGCTCGCCCGGCGTCCGGCGGCCGTGGTCCGGGGGCTGGCGCACCTGGTGCTCCCGCCCGGCGCGCACGGGCCCGGGGCGGTGGCGCTGGTCCGGGACGAGTCCACGGACATGTTCGGGCTCGGGGCGCGAGAGGCCGTCCTCGCCGCCCTCCGCAACGAGCAGCCCCGCGGGTTCGGTGTCCCCTGTCCGGCCGCCGACGTGGTCGTCACCCTGGCGGACCTCGGCGGGCACACCACGACGGTCAGCCTCTCGGGCACTGCGGCAGGGCCGGTGGTGACCGCCGTCACGACCGGTGCCGAGCGCGAGCAGGGCGCCGCCGAGGCCCGGCTGACCACGGCAGCGCGCGCGCTCGGCTGGCGGGTCACGGACGCGAGCGGCGAAGGCGAGGGGCACGGCGGCACTCCGCTGCGGTTCCGCCCGGCCGGTCCGTAGACTTCACCCTGGACCTGCACCGTTCGTGTGCCCCCAGCGACCCGGAGACACCTGCACCCATGGCGAAGCAGAGCAAGGACCGTGACCGCCGTGCGGTCGTCGAGCAGATGCGCAAGGACCAGAAGAGGTCCGAGCGTCGTCGTACCGTCGCGGTCATCGTCGCCTGCGCCGTGGTGGCGGTGGTGATCATCGGGGCCGCCGCGGTCCCGCTGCTGAGGCAGGGCAAGGTCTCCGCGCAGCCGCTGACCGAGATCGGGGCCGCCGCGTCGGCCGCCGGCTGCGAGACGGTGGTCAAGAAGAAGGCGACCGGCAACCAGCAGCACGAGGCGGAGGGCACGCCGATCACCTACCCGGACAGCCCCCCGGCGTTCGGTCCGCACTACCCGGTGACCGCGGGGTTCTCCCGCAAGTTCTACTCCGTCGACGACCGTCCCAAGCTCGAGTACCTCGTGCACAACCTGGAGCACGGCTACAGCCTGCTCTGGTACGACGACACCGTCGCGAACGACAAGAAGAAGCTCGCCGAGATCAAGGCCATCGCCTCGAAGTACGAGGGCACCAAGCTCACCGACAAGTTCATCGCGCTTCCGTGGACCGCCCAGGACGGCAAGGGCTTCCCCGAGGGCATGCACGTGGCCCTCACCCACTGGTCCTCCGGTGGCGACTCCGCCGACCCCGCGAAGCAGCAGGGCATCTGGCAGTACTGCGCGCAGCCGAGTGGCCAGGTCGTCAAGACGTTCACGAAGGACTACCCCTACTCGGACTCGCCCGAGCCGCAAGCGATGTAGCCGGTGGCCGTGACGGGAGTCACCGGGGACCTGCTCGCGCTGTTCGGCGTCGGCTTCGTGTCCGCGCTCGTCCCGGTGGTGAACATCGAGGCGTACCTCGGTGTCCGCGGGTCGCTGTCCGGCGTGGAGGCGCTGTGGCTGTTCGGGTTCGCGGCTGCGCTCGGGCAGATGGCCGGCAAGGCGATCTGGTACTACCTCGGTGCCAACTCCCTGCACTGGGCCTGGGTGGCCCGCAAGGTGGAGACCCCCAAGGCCCAGGCCCGGCTGACGCTGTGGCGGACCCGGATCCACCAGCGCCCGGTGCTCACCGGTGCGCTGGTCTTCCTCTCCGCGTTCAGCGGCTTCCCGCCGTTCGCGATCCTGGCGGTGCTCGCCGGCCAGCTGCGGATGGGCTTCGTGCTGTTCGTCGCGCTGGGGATGGCGGGCCGGTGGCTGCGGTTCACCGCGGTGCTCGGCGGCGCCGCGTGGCTGGCCCGGCTGCTGGGCTGACCCGCGCCGGGCCGTGGGTCACACCGGCCGGTGGGCTAGTCGAGGTCCGCGCCGGCCACCACGGTGCCGCACTCGACCCGGGTGCCCGCCTCGACCACGGCGCCCGACTCGACCACCGCACCGTCCCCGACGGTCACCCCGTCCAGCCGCACGCCGGCCCCCACCCGGGCCCCGGGCCCGACGACGGACGCCACCACCTGCGCGCCTGCCCCGACCTCCGCTGCGGCCATCAGCACGCTGCCGCGGACGACCGCCCCGGGCCCGACGACGGCGTCGCGGACCACCGCGGACCCGTCGTCGACCAGCGCCGTGCGGTCCACCCGCGCGGAGGGGTCGACCAGGGCGACACCGTCCACCACCGCGGCGGCGGGGCTCGACGCTCGCCCGCGCACCAGGTCCGCCGAGGCCGCGACCAGCGCCTCGGGCGTGCCCACGTCGCGCCAGTAGGCACTCTCGACGTACCCGACCACCAGCACGTCGTCGGCGACCAGCGCGGGGAAGGTCTCCCGCTCGACACTGACCACCCGCCCGGCCGGGATCTGGTCGAGCACCCGCCGCCGGAAGACGTAGCAGCCGGCGTTGACCTGGTTGGTCACCGGGTGCGCGGACTTCTCGGTGAAGCCGGTGACCCGGCCGTGCCCGTCGGTCGGCACGCACCCGAAGGCGCGGGCGTCGTCGACCACCACCAGGTGCAGGGAGACCTCGACCGGGCGACCCGCCCGCGGGGTCCCGAAGTCCGCGAGCTGACGGGACAGGTCGTGCCCGGAGAGCACGTCCCCGTTGAGCACCACCACCGCGCCCTCCGGGTCCTCGCCGAGGGCGCCCACCACGTTGCGCAGGGCGCCCGCGGTGCCCAGCGGCTCCCGCTCCTGCACGTACTCCACCCGGGTCCCCCACCTGCTGCCGTCGCCGAGCACCGGCTCGAAGAGGTCCGCCCGGTAGGAGGTGGCCACCACGACGTGCCGGACCCCCGCCGCGGCCAGCCGGCTGATCTGGTGCTCCAGGAACGGCACCCCGCCAACCTCGAGCAGGTGCTTGGGCCGGTGCGCCGTCAGCGGCATGAGCCGGCTGCCGAAGCCGCCGGCGACGATCACGGCCTCCACCGGCGGCGCGGACGGCGAGCGGGTGGTCGACATGGGCCGCATCCTCTCATTCCGTACAGTGCGGCCATGACCTTCCCTGCCGCTCTCACGGCCGTGCTGCGTGCGGACGCCGCCCGCCCGCTGGTGACCTTCTACGACGACGCCACCGGCGAGCGGATCGAGCTCTCGGTGGCGACGTACGCGAACTGGGTGGCCAAGACCGCGGGGCTCGCCCAGGACGAGCTCGACGTCGAGCGGGGCGGCCTGGTCCTGGTCGACCTGCCGACGCACTGGCTGGGCGGGGTGTGGCTGGGCGCCGCCTGGAGCGCTGGGTGCCGCGGTGACCGACGACCCTGGTCTGGTCGCGGAGGCCGACCTGGTCGTGTGCGGGCCCGCCGGCATCGAGGCGTACGCCGGCCACGCCGCCCGCGTGCCGGTGGTCGCGCTGTCCCTGCGCCCGCTCGGCGGGCGGTTCACCGAGGCGCTGCCGACCGGGGTCGTGGACTACGGCGACGTCGTGCTGGCGCAGCCCGACGCGTTCGTCGCCACGGACCCGCCCGCCGACGACGACCCCGGGTGGCGGGACGCCGGCGGCACCCGGTCCCAGGGCGAGCTGCTCGCCACCGGGGCCGGCTCGGGCCTCGTCTCGCCCGGGGGACGACTCCTCACCGACCGCAACCCGTGCACCCGTGACGGGCTGCCGACCCTGCTCGGCCCGGTCACGCTGGGCTCGTCGGTGGTCTGGGTGCGGAACCCGGTGGAGTCCTCCTGGGAGCTGCGCGCTGAGCAGGAGCGGGTCACCGACCAGTCACGCCGCTGACGCCACGCGACCGGCCGCGACCGGCCCCCCGCGACCGGCCCGCGCCCGGCCCGCGCGCTACTGGCCGACCAGGTCGAACCGCCGCAGGTCCCCGGTCGCGTAGGGGCGCCGCGACCCGAAGCCGTCGGAGCGACCGGGGAGCATCCACAGCCGGCCGGTCGCGGAGGCCCGCACGACCAGGTCGCTGCGGCGGTCCCCGGTCAGGTCGCCGGCGGCGACCACCCAGTCGTAGGCCCGGCTGACCGAGCCGATCCGGGTCCCGCCGGTGAGCCCGCCCGGGCCGTTGCCCGGGTAGAGCACCAGGGACCGGTCACCGCGGCGCACCACCGTGTCCGGGGCGCCGTCGGAGGTCCACAGGCCCACCCCGAGCTGCTGGCTCGCCGTGATCGGCGAGTGCGCGACGTAGCTGCCGCGGAAGCCGTGCCGGCCGTTGCCCGGGTAGATGCGCATCGAGCCGCCCCGGGGCTGGCCGACCAGGTCGGGGCGTCCGTCCCCGGTGTAGTCCCCGACCGCGGTCAGCAGCCGCACCGACCCGAACCTGGCGCTGGTCATCCGGATCGGGGCTGCGAAGCGGCCCGTCCCGGTGCCGCGGTACAGGTAGAGCAGGCCGCTGCCACCGGACCGGGTCACGAGGTCGCCGTGCCGGTCCCCGTCCCAGTCGCCGACGTTGAGCACCCGGTCGGCGTACCGCAGGTAGGTGCCGGTCGGGGTCACCCGCCCCGCCCTGCCGCTGCTGGCGGTGCGCACCAGGTAGGCCTGCTTGGTGCGGGCGTTGCGCACCACCAGGTCCGGCTTGGCCAGACCCACCAGGTCGGTCTGCCGCTGCCGCCCGCTGAAGGAGCGCTGGTAGCGCGCCGCCCGCGAGCGGATCTCCGGGATCTTCGCGTACAGGTAGCGCCCCGGACAGGCGGTCTGCCCGACGTCCCGGTGCCCCTCGATCGCCGGCAGGTACCGCTTGGTGACCCACTGGTGCGTGGACCCGGCCCGGACCCCGGAGAGGCTGAGCTTCCACGCGAACAGCCGGGCGTAGGCGTCGACCGTCGCCGAGGAGGGACGCGTGACGTCGTAGTTGCCGATCGCGGACATCGCGAACGAGTCGTCGTTGTAGCCCAGCGTGTGGGCGCCGACCACCGGCCGGTCCACTCCGCCGTAGCGGCCCTCCCAGATCCGACCGAAGCGGTCGACCAGGAAGTTGTAGCCGACGTCGGACCACCCGCGGGACTGGGTGTGGTAGGCGTAGATGCCGCGGATGATCGCCGGCACCTGCCCGCGCGTGTAGGAGTTCGCGTTCACGGTGTGGTGCACGAAGCCGCCGTGCACCTCGCCGTAGTGCAGCGAGGACGCGTCGCGCATCCGCTCGTCGGCTCCCCACTGGGCCCGCGAGTAGATCCGCGGCTTCGCGGTCGCGGTCCCGGCGCCGGCCAGGGTGGCGGCTCCGGCGTCCACCACCCCCACCGCCGGGTCACTGGCTGGGTCACTGGCGGGGTCACCGGCCGGGTCACCGGCTGGGTCACTGGCCGGGTCGGTGCCGGCCGCGGACAGGGCCAGCTTCCCGGTGTCGATGGCCGGTCGCTCCAGCCGGGCGTGCTGGCGGCCCGGGTCCACCAGGGAGAGCGCCATCCCGGCCGGGGCCGCACCGGTGTCGGTGAGCGCCCGGACCTGGACCGCGTCCACGTCGCCGACGTAGACCGGGTCGGTGCCGGGTCGGTCCGCCCGGCCGTCGGGGCTGCTCGGGTCCGGGCCCTCCTCGTCGTGGTAGGGCACCCGCTGCCAGGCGGACCAGGCGTCGCCGGTCCGGGTGCGCACGGCGACGGCGATGGCTGCGTCGTCGACCGTGTCTCCGGGCCGCCAGGTGACCCCGACCGTGGCCAGGCCGTCCACCGGCTGCGGCGCGGACAGCGCCGCCAGCTCCGTCGGTCGCGTCGAGCCGGCGCCGGCGGAGGTCAGCCGCGCAGCCGGTCCGCCGGCCCGGGCGACCCGGCCGAGCGGCACGGTGCGGACGGTGGGGCGCACCGGCGCGGAGGCGACCGTGGACGGCGTCGTACGGCGGTCGAGCGCGCCGATGACGCCGCTGTCGGCCGTCTCCGAGGGAGGCACCGGCGCGACCGCGCCCGGCTCGTCGTGCGGCGGGGCGACGATGTCCAGCGTCGCCACACCGGCGGCGGGTGCGATGACGGCAGCCACCAGCCCGAACGCCAGACTCTGTTGGCACAGGAGCACGAAACGGCTTCTGTTCTCGGCCATGCGGTAGTACTCCTGGGTGACTTGGGGTTCACTCGAACCTCAAATGTCACACCAGCCCCAGGAGCCTGCAAGGTCTTCCTCTGAACTACAAACTCTGTAATTGTCCGGCCGCCCCGCGAGAGGTCCCGCGGCTCAGATGTCGGCGCCGAGCTCCTCGTCGGTGTCGCTCTCGCTGTTCCTCGGAGTTGACGTCGTCCTCGTCGTCGTCGTAGTGCAGGTAGCGGATGCCCTCGTCGACGGGTCCGTCGAAGCCGAGCTCACCCTTCTCCAGCACCAGCACCCGGTCGCACATCTTGCGCACCGAGCCCGCCGCGTGACTGACGTACACCAGCGTCCGGCCCTCCTTGCGGATCTCCTGCATCCGGGCCAGGCACTTGCGCTTGAACGGCCGGTCCCCGACCGCGAGCACCTCGTCGATGAGGAAGATGTCCGAGTCGGTGTGCACCGCCACCGCGAACCCGAGCCGGGAGAACATCCCCGACGAGTAGTGCCCGACCTGGGTGTCGAGGAACTTGCCGATGTCGGCGAACTCCACGATCTGGTCGAACTTCCGCTTGGTCTCGGCCTCGGTCATCCCGAGGATCGCGGCGTTCAGGTAGACGTTGTCCCGGCCGCTCAGCTGAGGGTGGAACCCGGCGCCGGTGGCGATCAGGCCGGCGATCCGGCCGCGGGTCAGCACCTTGCCCTGGTCGGGCTTCATCACGCCGTTGATCAGCTTGAGCAGGGTGCTCTTGCCGGAGCCGTTGAGCCCCATCAGACCCACCGACTCGCCCTGCTCGATGGTGAAGGAGACGTCCTTGACCGCGTTGAAGCTGTCGCTGATCTTCTGCTTGCGCATGGCCGCGATGGTGATCTGCTTGATCGTGCGGTGGTAGCGCATCGTGAACAGCTTGCTGGCGTCCTGGACGACGACGGACTCGGTCATGTCAGAGACGCTCCGCGAACTTGGACTCGAGCCGCCGGAACGCCATCTGGCAGAACACCAGGAAGACCAGCGAGATCACGAGCATGAGGACCCCCAGCAGCATGTAGGTGGTGCGGGAGGTAGGGATAGACGACCTGGTCCGCCGAGTCGGGGAACCCCTTCTTCCCCAGCGTCGTGGGGATCCAGAACGCCCGCTGCAGCAGCAGCACCGCCACGGTCAGCGGGTTCGACCAGGTACAGGCTGTAGAAGACCGGGTTGGCGCCCAGGGAGCTGGTGGCCAGCTTCTCGAACGGGTAGATCATCGGCACGATCCAGTGCGTGAACAGCGTGAACGTCGCCACGATGTTCTGGAAGTCGCGGAAGAACACGTTCATCCCCGCGAACAGCAGCGCCAGCGCGGTGCCCAGGACCGTGACGATGGCCAGGCCCAGCACCGCGGCCAGCAGGCCGACCACGTCCGGGGTCCACCCGGTGGCCACCGAGGCGATGAACAGGATCACCAGCTGCGGGAAGGTGTTCACGGCCGAGACGATCACGGCGGCGACCGGGAACATCTCCCGTGGCATCGCCATCTTCTGCACCAGCGACTTGTTCTGCACGATCGAGCGGGTGCCCGACGAGAAGGTCTCGGTGAAGAAGTGCACGGCGACGATCGCCGCGAACATGTGGATCGCGTAGTTCGGGAAGTCCTGGTGGAGGCCGAGCACCAGCCCGATCACGAAGAAGTACATCGTGAACCGCACCAGGGGCTGGATGTAGGACCAGAACAGCCCCAGCACCGAACCCTGGTAGCGCGAGCTGATCTGCTTGCGCACCAGCAGCCGAAGCAGGTAGCGGCGGCGGAACACGTCCATCAGACCGCCGCTGGCGAACGGCGAGGCCAGCGGGACGTCGGCCAGCGAGTCCCGGGAGACCTGCGCGGCTCCCGGCTGCGTGCTCATCGCTCCTCCTGCTGCGCCGCGGCCGACGCCTCGAACGTCTTCGCCCACTGCTCGGGCGAGGTGATGTCGGGCAGCGCCTGCCGGTACTGCCGGGCCAGCGTCGGCCACTCCCGGTAGAGCCGCTGGTGGATCTCGACGGTGCGTCGCAGCAGGTCGCCGAACTCGTCCTTGTCCCGCTGGTACCAGGCGGCGCTGGTGCCGTCGGGCATCGAGACGACCACCGAGTCGAACTGCGCGATCATCCACCACTTGGCGTCCATCGCGGCCAGGCTCGCCTCGGGGTAGCGCTGCGCCAGCGACCGCAGTGGGCGCGTCTGGCGCACGGCGCTGGTCGCCGCCGCGAGCAGCTGGCCGACCCGGCCCTTCGGCAGCGTCGGGTCCTGGCCGCGCTTGGGCGGCTTCTCCCGACGAACCGGCGGGTAGGCGTCCGGGTCGGCGGAGGTGCGCGCATCGGCGTACAGCTTGCGCTTCGCCTGGAGCTCGGGCAGCTTCGTCATCAGCTCGGCATGCAGCCGCTCCGGTCCCGCGAGCAGGTCCTCCAGCGCCAGGTGGCGCAGCTCGGCGGTCGAGTACTGCATCGAGAACAGGTGCTTGATCTGGTGGTTGAAGCTCTCCCGCACCACCCGGCCGCCGTGCTCGTAGGGCGAGTGCAGCAGCGCCGCGATGGTCCGGTTGCGCTGGTGGAAGTAGGACTGCCAGTCCAGGGCGTCGTTCTTGTCGGTCCACGGCACGTGCCAGACCGCGACACCGGGCATGGTCACCGTCGGGTAGCCCTGCGCCGAGGCGCGCACCCCGAACTCCGAGTCGTCCCACTTGATGAACAGCGGCAGGCTGAGCCCGATGTCGCGGAGGACCGCGGTCGGGATCAGGCACATGAACCAGCCGTTGAAGTCGACGTCGATGCGGCGGTGCAGCCAGCGCGAGCTGCGCAGGTTGCGCCCCGCGAAGTCCCAGTCGGACTGCACCGTCGGGGGTGACATCCACCAGAAGCGGTACTTGTTGATGATCTCGCCGAAGCTGTGCAGCCGGGACTTGGAGTAGAGCGAGAACATGTGGCCGCCGACGATGGTCGGGCGGCGGCACAGGTCCCCGAAGGTGACCGAGCGGATGATGCTCTCCGGCTCGCAGACCACGTCGTCGTCCATGCACATCATGTACGTCGACCGGCCGGCCTGCAGGGTCTCCAGCTGGGACCGGGCGTAGCCTCCGGACCCGCCCATGTTGCCCTGCTCGATCACCCGGAGCCGGTCGCCGAGCGCCGTCCGAGCCGCGGGGAACGACGGGTCGTCGGCGACCTTCCTGGTGCCCTGCTCGGCGACGATCACCTCGTCGAGGATCTCCCGGACGCCGGGGTCGGCGCCGATCTGGGCGAGCAGCTCGGCGCAGAAGCCGGGACGGTTCATCGTCGTGATGCCGATGGTCACGGTGCCGGAGACCGCTCGGTCCGCCGGCACCTCGGCCACCCAGGAGGCCTCCTCCAGGACCGCCTCGGAGGATCCGGCGACGATGTCGAACCAGTACCAGCCGCCGTCCGCGAAGGGGGCCAGCGGGAGGTCGAAGCTGAGGTCGTGAGGCTCCGCGCCGCCGACGATCGCGGAGTCCACGCGCTGGGAGCGGCCGTTGGGCATCGAGCGGTAGACGATCACCGTCGCCTGGTCCCCGGACACCCGGACCCGCAGCGTCACGTCGTCGACGATCGTCCACCGCCGCCAGTAGCTGGCCGCGAACGCGTTGAAGTAGGTGCCGAAGGAGGTGCGCCGCGTCTCCGCCACCAGGTAGCGGTGCCGGCCGAGCACCGCGTGCGGGTCGGGCTCGACGTCCGCGTTGGGCTCCGCCGGTGGGATCCGGCCGCGCTGGCTCATCGTCAGGCCGCTGACGTCGGTGTCGAGCTGAGGGCGGTCGGCGTCGACGTACAGCGGAAGCACGTCCGTGTCCCGGTCCAGCGGCAGCACCACCCGCTGCAGGACGCGGGTCACCGTGCCGGTGGCGCTCTCGGTCTGGGATGCGCTCATTCGTCGACTCCTCCGCTGTGCAGCGCGGCACCGCTCTCGAAGTGCGGCTTGAGCTTGTTGTCGAACATCGACAGCGCCGACCCGATGGCCATGTGCATGTCGAGATACTTGTACGTGCCGAGCCGTCCGCCGAACAGCACCATCGGCTCCCGCTCCGCGAGGGCCCGGTAGCGCAGCAGCCGCTCCCGGTCCTCGGCGGTGTTCACCGGGTAGTAGGGCTCGTCGCCCTTCTCCGCGAACCTGCTGTACTCGCGCATGATGACGGTCTTGTCCGAGGGGTAGTCGCGCTCGGGGTGGAAGTGCCGGAACTCGTGGATCCGGGTGTAGGGCACGTCCTCGTCGGGATAGTTCATCACCGGCGTGCCCTGGAAGTCGCCGGTCGCGACGACCTCGCGCTCGAAGTCCAGGGTGCGCCAGGACAGCTCGCCCTCGCAGTTGCCGAAGTACTCGTCGACCGGGCCGGTGTAGACGATCGGCACCTTGCCCTTGATCTCGTCGACGACGTCGAAGAAGTCGGTCTCGAGGCGCACCTCGATGTTGGGGTGATCGGCCATCCTCTCCAGCCAGGCGGTGTAGCCGTCGGCCGGGAGCCCCTCGTAGGTGTCGTTGAAGTAGCGGTTGTCGTAGGTGTAGCGCACCGGCAGCCGGCTGATGATGTCGGCGGACAGCTGCTCGGGGTCGGTCTGCCACTGCTTGGCGGTGTAGTGCGCGATGAACGCCTCGTACAGCGGCCGCCCGATCAGCGAGACGCCCTTCTCCACGAAGTTCGCCGGCTCGCGGTCTCCGAGCTCCGCCGCCTGCTCCTTGATCAGCGCCCGCGCCTCGTCGGGGGTGTAGGCGGCGTCGAAGAACTGGTTGATGGTGCCGAGGTTGATCGGCATCGGGTAGACCTGCCCGCGGTGACTGGTGTAGACCCGGTGCTGGTAGCCGGTGAAGGCGGTGAACCGGTTGGCGTACTCCCACACCCGCTGGTTCGAGGTGTGGAACAGGTGAGCGCCGTAGCGGTGCACCTCGATGCCGGTCTCGGCGTCGGCTTCGCTGTAGGCGTTGCCGCCCAGGTGGTGGCGCCGCTCGAGGACGACGACCCGGAGTCCCAGGTCGTTCGCACAGCGTTCGGCGATCGTCAGCCCGAAGAAGCCGGATCCGACGATGACGAGGTCAGCGTTCAACACACACTCCTGGTTGGGGAAGCAGCGGTCAGTCTATCCGCGCGAGGAGCCCCGGTTCGCGATCAGGGCGCGGTAGGCGCGTCTGCGGAGTCCCTCCGGCACGAGACGGTACCCCCCGCGGACGGCGACGTTGCGCACGTACTGCCCCCGCGTGGTGATGCCAAGCTGTCGGAACCGGCGCTGCACCGCCAGCTCGGAGCGCAGCAGCTGGGTCCCGCCACGACGGGCGTAGGCCCCCGCCCCGACCCGGTAGCAGACCAGCGGCTCGGCCAGGTTCGCCGGGCGCGCGCCCGCGTCGACCATCCGCGCGAAGAGCAGGTAGTCCTCCATCAGCGCCATGTCGCTGTAGCCGCCGGCCGCCTGCACGGCGCTGCGTCGGTAGACCACCGTCGGGTGGTTGAAGGGGTCCCGGAAGCGGATCGCGCGGCGGATGTGGTCCGGGTCGGTCGGCGGGGTACGGCGGCCCACGACGTCCTCGGTCCCGGAACCGATCTCGAGCAGGCCGCTGCCGACGATGTCCGCGCCTGCCTCGACGACCGGGAGCTGCTTCTCGAAGCGGGTGGGCAGGCTCACGTCGTCGGCGTCCATCCGGGCGACGATCTCGTGGTCGCAGGCGGCCAGACCGAGGTCCAGGGCGGGGCCGAGGCCGAGGTTCTCCGCCAGCACCAGGTGCTCGACACGGACCGGGCTCTGCGCGACGAGCTCGGCGATCACGGCGGCGAGCTCGGCGGGCACCGGCCCGTCCTGCACCAGCACGACCTGGTCGGGGCGGCGGGTCTGCTCGGCGACGGTGGACCTGAACGCCGCCTGGAGGAACCCGGGGTCGTCCCCGCGCCACACCGCCATCAGCAGCGAGAACGGCTGCCCGGGGCCGCGCAGGTCCGAGTCCACGCCGGAGTGCGGGGACCAGCCAGCCGCGGCCAGCACCTCGCCGTTGGGGCGGGGACGGGTGGCCAGCCCGGTCGCCAGCCCCCGCGCCAGGCCGCGGGCCAGCGTGCCCCGGTCGGCCGAGCGGGCGAAGGTGCGCGCCCAGCGGCGCAGCGTCGAGCCGCCGTAGAGCAGCTTCTCGGCCGGTGTCAGACCGGTGCTGCGGGTGAACAGCCAGACCTTGTTGCGGACCTCGAAGAAGAACCGCTCGCCCGGGTCGACGTCGGTCGACCCGAAGCCGGCGGTCTTGTGCACCACCAGGCTGTCGGGGACCGCCAGCCCGACGCCTCCACGGATCAGCCGGGTGGAGTACTCGAAGTCGTCGTTCCACAGGAAGTAGTCGGCCACCGGCAGGCCCCGCTCCCGGATCCGGCCGGCGTCGCAGGCGATCGAGACGAACGAGGCCGACCGCACCGGCAGACAGCCCACCGCGGCCGCGGAGCGGCGCTCGGCGGCACGGGCACCGGGCTTGGCGCGCGGCGTGTTCATCGGGTGGTCGCGGCCGTCGGTCCAGACCACCCGGCTGGCCAGCACCGCCGGCCGCTCCCCCGGGTACGTCGACCAGGCGGTGACCAGCCGCTCGGCGGCCGACTCGGTAGGTATGGTGTCGTCGTCGAGCAGCCACACCAGGTCCGGTGCGCAGGTCAGCGCCCGCTCGATGCCGGCGGCGAAGCCCCCGGCTCCGCCCGTGTTCGCGGTCAGGTGCACCAGCTCGAGGTGACCGTAGTCGGACCGGAGCAGCTCGGTGGTGCCGTCGGTGCTGGCGTTGTCCACCACCACCACGGCGACCGGCGGCAGACTCTGGGCGGCGAGAGCGGCCAGCGCCTCGACGAGCAGCCCGCGCCGGTTCCAGGTCACCACCACCGCGACCACCCGGGTGCCGACGCCGGGACCGTCGACGGGGCCGACGACGGGTCGGGGGGCGGCGGTCACAGCCCGCACCCTACCGACGCTCGGCCCGGGCCCGGACGCGCCGGGACACCGGTCAACACGAGCTGGACAGGTCGCTCGACTCGTTCGCCGCGTAGCCGTCGTGCAGGTTGCCGATCGAGCCGCCGACGGTCTGCCGGCTGGTCTTCGAGTACCCCTTCTTCCCGGCACCCGCCGGCTTCGCGCCCTTCTTGGTGGCGCTCGCGGCGGTAGGCCGGCCCTCGGACCGGTCGATCGCGGTCGAGACCATCGAGTGGATCTTCGCCACGTCGGGGTTGCCGGTGCTGATCGCCGGTGGCACGAAGGAGACGGTGCGCAGCGGCTGGGTGCGAGCCTTCATCGCCAGCTCGGCGAAGGTGCCGAGCTCGGAGGCGGGCAGGTCGGTGGTGACCAGCTGCTCGCTGGCCTTGGCGATCGCCTCGAACTTGGTGACCACGGTGCTCGGGCGAGAGCTGCTGGAGCATCGCGTTCATCACGCACTTCTGCCGCGCCATCCGCGAGTAGTCGTCGGCGCTCTCCCGCGAGCGGGCGAACCAGAGCGTCTGGAAGCCGTTGAGCCGCTGGACACCCGGCTCGATGTAGCCGGTCACCGGACCGCCGACGCCGCCGATCGGGATCCGGTCGCGGACGTTGAGGGTCAGCCCCCCGACCGCCTGGACCATGTTGCGGAAGCCCTGGAGGTTGACCATCGCGTAGTAGTTGATCTTCAGCCCGGTGATGCCCTCGACGCCCTCCTTGGTCGCCTCGACCCCGGGGTTGGCGTACCCCTTGAACAGGCTCCGGTGGTCCCCGGCCCAGGTCGCCAGGCTGTTCAGCTCGCAGCCCGGGCAGTCGTAGCCGTCGCGGGAACTGGCCGGCCATCACCGAGCCCGTGGGGAACGGGAAGTTCAGCATGTTGCGCGGCAGCCCGAACAGGACCGTCCGGCCGGTGTCCTCGTCGATGCTCGCCACCGTCAGGCTGTCCGGGCGCAGGCCCCAGCGGTCCGAGCCAGAGTCCCCGCCGAGCAGCAGCACGTTGTAGCGGCCGTCGTGGGCCCCGCTGGCCTGGCCGCTGCCGAACATCGTGCTGATGAAGCCCCTCTGCACCGCCACCACGTGCGAGGCGAACAGCAGCGACCCCGCCACCGCGAAGCACAGCACGCCGTTCAGGCCGACCATCACCAGACGCTGCTTCTGGAGCAGCTGCAGCGGCTGTCCGAGACGCCAGGCGTCCATGAACAGCAACGCCCACCCGACCGCGAGGGCGCACAGCAGCAGCCGGACGAAGCCGAGCACGACCAGTGTTGCTCGCCAGCCAGTACACGAGCCCGTGCCACATGCTCCCGAGCAGCACCACCAGCACAGCAGGGACCCCAGCACGCTCAGCCACACCCGCAGGGCGAGCCGGCCCACGTCGCGCCGGCCGGCCGCGAGCTGGGCCGAGCCGGGGACGAACAGCGTCATCAGCAGCAGCGTCAGAGCGCGGCGGAAGCGCACCCGGGACGCGGCGTCCCGGGGGTGGTCGGCGAGGTGATGGCGATGGCCGGCTCCGGTCTGGAGCGCCCAACCCGGGGGAAGAGACGGGTGGCATGTCGGGCCTTTCGAGGAGCTGTCTGCGACGGTCCAGTATCACCAGTCACATGGGCCCCGCCCGTCACGCCGCGCCGGATGTCTCGAAGTCACTGGCTCCCGGGGTACCGTCTGCGCCATGGCTGAGCGTCCCAGGAACGACTCGAGCGGCGGTGACGAGCCGGACTTCGACTGGCTCTACGGCAACCACCGACCCGGAGCCGGCGACCCGGACGAGCCGACGCAGCGGCACCCGGTCGTCCCGCGGGACCCCGAGCCGACCCAGATGCTGCCCACCATGCAGCGCCCGCCCTCCGGCGGCCCGTACCAGGCCCCACCGGCCGCCAGGCCCCGCGGCGGGTCCGGTCCCGGTGGCCCGGGTGCAGGAGGGACCGGGCGCGGCAGCTCCGGCTCCGGCCGCGGCGGCTCCGGCTCCGGCCGTGGCGGCTCCGGCGGGCCGGGCTCGCGTCGTCCGGCTCCGTCGCCTGCACCGCCACCGCGGCGGTCGCGCCGCCGGTCCCGGCTGCGTTGGCTCACGGCACTGGTCGCCCTCTGGGTGGTCTTCCTGGTCGCGGTCCCGGTCTATGCCTGGTCCCGGATCGACAAGGTCGGCGCCACCCCCGCAGGAGACCGGCCCGCGTCCCAGCCGGGCACCACCTACCTGCTGGTCGGCAGTGACAGCCGGGCCGGGCTGACCCGCAAGCAGGAGCTGCAGTACGGCGTCGGGCGCGCGGCGGGCCGACGTACCGACACGATCATGCTGCTGCACACCGGCTCCGGACCCAACCTGCTGATGTCCATCCCCCGCGACTCGATCGTGCCGATCCCCGGCCACGGCACCACCAAGATCAACGCCGCCTTCGCCTACGGCGGTCCGCGGCTGCTGGCCCGCACGATCGAGCAGAGCACCGGCATCCGGATCGACGACTACGTGGAGATCGGCTTCGCCGGCTTCGTGGGCGCCGTCGACGCCGTGGGCGGGGTGCGGATCTGCCCGACCCGGCGGATGGTCGACCCCCAGGCCAGCCTGAACATCAAGAAGGGCTGTCAGCAGGTGAACGGCAAGGTGGCGCTCGGCTACGCCCGCTCCCGGCACGTCTCAGGTCTCGGCGACATCGCGCGCGCCCAGCACCAGCGCGAGGTGGTCAGCGCGGTCGGGAACAAGGCCGCGTCGCCGTGGACCGTGCTCAACCCGCTGCGCTACTGGCGACTGGCGATGGCCGGGTCGAGCTCGGTGCGGGTCGGCAAGGACACGGGAATGATCGACACCGTCCGCTTCGCGTGGGCGATGACCCGGGTGAACGGCAAGAACGGGCTGACCTGCGGCGTGCCCATCGCCGACCTCGCGGTGAACTGGGACCCGGTCCGCTCCAAGCGGATGTTCCGGCTCATCGCGGAGGACCGCACCAGCGACATCTCCCCCCAGCTGTGCCGCGCCAGCGGCCTGGCCAACCAGTGACAGGGATCCAGTGACCTTCTCCACGATCGACGACACGGTCGAGGACCGCATCCTCACGATCACGCTCGACCGCCCCGACCAGCTGAACGCCTTCACGGTCACGATGGCCGAGGAGCTGGTCCGGGCCTTCGACCGGGCCGGCTCGGACGACGGCGTCGACGCGGTCGTGGTGACCGGCCGCGGCCGGGCCTTCTGCGCGGGCATGGACCTGTCCGCGGACGGCAACGTCTTCGGCCTCGACGAGTCCCTCGAGCCGACCACGGCCGACCTCACCGACCGGCTCGACGACCCGGAGGTGGTCGCCGGGGTCCGCGACACCGGCGGCCGGGTGGCGCTGGCGGTCTACCGGTGCCCGAAGCCGGTGATCGGAGCCATCAACGGCGCTGCGGTCGGCATCGGGGCCACGATGACCCTCCCGATGGACGTCCGGCTGGCCTCGGAGCGCGCCCGGATCGGCTTCGTCTTCGGCCGGCTCGGCATCGTCCCGGAAGCCTGCTCGTCGTGGTTCCTGCCACGCCTCGTCGGCATCAGCCGGGCCCTGGAGTGGGTGTACGCCGCGGAGATCCTGACCGCGGAGCAGGCCCTCACCGGGGGGCTGGTCCGCTCGGTGCACCCGGAGGACGAGCTGCTGGACGCGGCGTACGACCTGGCCCGCCGCTTCACCCGGAACCGCTCGCCGGTCGCCACCGCGCTGGCGCGACAGATGATGTGGCGCAACAGCGCGCAGCCGCACCCCCTCGACGCGCACCGCGTGGACTCGCTCGCGATGTTCTACACCAGCACCGGCGACGGCAAGGAGGGTGTCGCTGCCTTCCGGGAGAAGCGCGACCCCGACTTCTCCGGCCGCGTCTCGCAGATGCCGCCGTTCTACCCGTGGCAGGACTGAGGCATGAGCGCTGAGTACACGGTCGTCTTCGACCTGGCCCCGACCGCCAAGGGCGCCTACTACGTCGCGGGCGACTACGTCCGTCACGACGCCCGCGTGTGCGTGGTGCAGAGCGTGACCCGGATCGCGGGCACGCGCTTCCGGGCCACCCTGCGCGTGCTTCCGCGGAGCACCCCCGAGCAGCGCCGGGCCGCTGACGAGTGGCAGCGCTCGATGGGGCTGGGCGGCCGCTGACCGCGGTGGCAGTCCCACGACCTCACCTGCTCGCGGCCGCCTGGCTGCTCAGCCGGCTGGTCGTGGTCTGGCTGCTGCTCGCCGGACCGGAGGGAGCCGTCCGCGGGGACCTGACCTACTTCGCGCAGAGCCTGGAGTCGCTGCGCCGCGACGGGATCGGCACGACGCTCGTCGAGTACCCGGTGCCGGCGGTCGCCGCCCTGCTGGTGCCGTGGCAGGTCGCCCGGCTGCTGGGGCTGACGCACGGCTTCGACCTGCTCGTGGTCGCGATGGCGGTGCTCACTGACGGCGCCTTCCTGCTGCTGCTGCACCGCGCCGGTGGACCCGGACGAGTGACCGGGTCGCTGGTGTGGGTGCTGGCGGTGCCGCTGCTCGGCGCGACCGCCTACGCCCGCTTCGACCTGCTGCCCGGAGTTCTGGTCGGCGCGGCCCTGCTGCTGCTGGTCCGCCGGCCGGCGGTCGCGGGCGCCTGCCTGGCGGTGGCGACCGCGGTGAAGCTCTGGCCCGCCCTGCTGATCCCGACCGCGGTCGCCGCCGCGCGACGCCGGGGACCGGCGACGCTCGGGGTGGTCGGCGCGGGCCTGGCGCTCGTGGCCGTCACCGTGCTCGTCTCCGGCTGGTCGCGGCTGCTGTCGCCGTTGACCTACCAGGACAGCCGGGGGCTGCAGATCGAGTCGCTGCCGGCCACCCCCGCGATGCTGGCCCGGCTGGCGCACCCCGAGCGGTGGCAGGTCTTCTACTCGGCGCATCACGCCTACGAGGTGGTCGGGCCCGGCACCCGCTGGCTGCTGCTCGTCTCGACCGTCGCGACGGTCGCGCTCGGCTGCGTCCTGGTGGCCGCCTGGGTGCGGGTGTGGCGCGGACCCGCGGTGTCCACCGACGGTCTGGTGTGGTTGCTCCTGGCGTCGGTGACGGGGTTCGTCGCGAGCGGGAAGGTGCTCAGCCCGCAGTACCTGCTGTGGCTGACCCCCGCGGCGGCTGCGGGCCTCGCGGCCGCCCGCGACCCGGGTGGCCGGCTGCTGCGCTGGACCGTCCTCGCCCTGGCCACGACCGCGCTGACCCAGCTGGTCTTCCCGATCCTGTACGGCGACCTGAGCCAGCCGTCGACGGCGGGGGCGGCCGGGGTGCTCGCCCTGGCACTGCGCAACCTGATGCTGCTGCTGCTCACCCTCTGGGCGTGGTCGGAGACGTGGTCCGCCCTGCGGCTCCGGCGACCGGTCACCGCACGGGAGCCGGCCTGACCCTCCGCCGGGTGCGGGACCACACGGTCGCCGGCGAGCCGACCTCGAGAGTCCCGGGCGGGACGACACGTGCGCGCCGTCCCGGGTGACCAGGTCGGCCGCACCCTGAGCCTGCGTCGGCTAGCAGCTCCCGCCGTCGGCGCAGCAGCCGTCGTCGCAGCCAGGGTCCGTGGTCGCAGCGGGGACGCCCACGGTCGCGCTGGGACCGCAGGCGCAGCCCTCGCCCCGCCAGGCGGCGAACCCCTCGCGGAGCGCGACGGCGGCGATGACCGACCCGGCGACGGGATCGGCCCAGGACCAGCCGAGGGTCGCGTTGAGGACCAGGCCGGCGAGGAGCACCGCGGACAGGTAGGTGCAGAGCAGTGTCTGGGTCGAATCGGCGACGACGGCGCTGGAGCCGAGACGTCTGCCGGTGCGCCGCTGGGCCCAGGACAGGAACGGCATGACCATCAGCGAGGCCGCTGCCAGCCCGATGCCGACCGGGGATGACTGCGGCTCGTGGCCGCCGGCGAGCGCGCGGACGGACTCGAAGGCCACGTAGACGGCGAGCGCGACGAAGGACAGTGCCATCAGCCGCAACGCTCGCCGTTCGCGGGACTCAGGAAGCGGGTGGCGGAACTGCCAGAGGATGATCACGCCGCTGCTGACCTCGACGACGGAGTCCAGTCCGAAGCCGACCAGTGCGATCGACCCGGCGACCAGTCCGGCCGTGATCGCGACGAGGGCCTCGATGACGTTGTAGGACACCGAGGCGGCCGCAAGCAGCTGGGCGCGACGACCGAGCTGCCGGCGGCGGATCGGGTCCTCGACGTAGGTGGCGCCGTGGGTATGGTCGTGGGTGTCTGCGGTCATCTCAGCCAGCGCCGTCGCCGACGGTGGGGCACAGGACCACGGCGACGCCGGTGGCAGGCGAGGTCACACTGCGCGAGTCCCGGGTGCGCATCCACCGCCATCGGACGATGTTAGCGCCCACGGCACGGAGTCCGGCAAACGGTGTACGCACGCCCGCCGGAGTGGCAGGCTCGGCCCAGGCACCACGAGGAAGGGGGTGTGTCGTGACCGGTGACGACGCGGTCGACCCGCCGTACTACCCGCCGCGGGACGCCGACGCGTGGACGCATCCGGGTGGCGGTGCCCCGGGGTACGGCCCACCGCCGGTCCCCGGCGGACCCGCACCCCACCCACCCCAGGGATACGACTACCCGCAGGTGCCGGGGGGACCACCCCCGCCCCCGGTCTACGGCTACCCGCAGGTGCCGGGCTACCCGCCGCTGCGGGTCGCGCCGAAGAGCCCGGGGCTCGCCCTGCTGGCGTCGTTCTTCATCCCTGGTCTCGGCAGCATGATGAACGGCAACGTCGGCCGGGGCATCGGGATCCTGGTCGGCTACCTGGTCAGCATCCTGCTGGTCATCGTGCTGGTCGGACTGCTGGGGATGCTCGGCTTCTGGATCTGGGGCATGGTCGACGCCTACCAGGGCGCGCAGCGCTGGAACCTCCGGCACGGCATCCTGAGCTGACCGCGGGCCGTTCGGAGGTCGGACCGAGCGTGCCGCTCGGATCGCGGGTCAGAGCTCGGACTGGACCCCGGCGAGCAGCTGACGGGCCATCACGATCCGCTGCACCTGGTTGGTGCCCTCGTAGATCTGGGTGATCTTGGCGTCGCGCATCATCCGCTCGACCGGGTAGTCCCGGGTGAACCCGTAGCCGCCGAGCACCTGGACCGCGTCCACGGTGACCTGCATCGCGGTGTCGGAGGCGAAGCACTTCGCGGCTGCGCCGAAGAACGTGAGGTCCTTGTCGTCGCGCTGCGACCGCCCGGCCGCGGCGTAGGTCAGCTGGCGGGCCGCCTCCACCTTCATGCCCATGTCGGCGAGCATGAACTGCAAGCCCTGGAAGTCGGCGATCGGCTTGCCGAACTGCTGGCGCTCCTTGGCATAGGCCAGGGCGTAGTCCAGCGCGCCCTGGGCGATCCCGACCGCCTGCGCGGCGATCGTCACCCGGGTGTGGTCCAGGGTCCGCATCGCCAGCAGGAAGCCACCGCCCTCCTCGCCGATCAGCCGGTCCGCCGGGATCCGGACGTTGTCGAAGTAGACCTCCCGGGTCGGCGAGCCCTTGATCCCGAGCTTCTTCTCCGGCGCACCGAACGAGACGCCCGGGTCGCTCTTCTCCACCACGAAGGCGGAGATGCCGTTGGAGCGCTGCTCGGGGTCGGTGACCGCGAACACCGTGTAGTACTCCGAGACCCCGGCGTTGGTGATCCAGCGCTTGACGCCGTTCAGGACGTAGTCGCCGCCCTCGCGCACCGCCCGCGTCTTCATCGCCGCCGCGTCCGAGCCGGCCTCCGGCTCGGAGAGGCAGTACGAGAACATCGCGCTGCCGGAGGCCACCGGCGTGAGGTACCTCTTCCTCAGGTCCTCGGACCCGGCCAGGATCACCGGCAGGGTGCCGAGCTTGTTGACACCGGGGATCAGCGAGGACGAGGCACACGCCCGGGCGACCTCCTCGATGACGATGCAGGTGGCCAACGCGTCCGCCCCGGCGCCGCCGTACTCCTCGCCGATGTGCGGGGCCGCGAAGTCGGAGGCGGCCAACGCGTCGTACGCCGCCTGCGGGAACTCCCCGAGCTCGTCCACCTCCGCGGCGTGCGGGGCGACCTTCGCGTCGCAGACGGCACGGACCGCCTCACGGATCGCCTGGTGCTCCTCGGACAGCGCGTACAGCGGGAAGTCACTCATGCCCACGATCCTACTGCCGAGTAGCCAGCGGGATCCGTCCCCTGCGGAAGCGCACGACCGCCTCGGGTTGGGTACGGTCGTCCTATGGCATCTACACCCTGGCTCGACGCCGAGAACATCCGCTTCATGCTCGAAGAGTGCGAGACCTGGGCCGTGGTCGGGCTGTCCGGCAACCCGCACCGCACGGCGTTCCGCATCGCCGAGTTCCTGCAGGGCCACGGCAAGCGGATCGTGCCGATCCATCCGGACGCGCCGACGGTGCTCGACGAGAAGGGCTACGCGACCCTCGCCGACGTGCCCTTCGACATCGACGTGGTGGACGTGTTCCGGCGCTCGTCGGCGGCCGGCGAGTTCGCGGACCAGGCGGTCGCGATCGGCGCCCGGGGTGTGTGGTTCCAGCTCGGCGTGGTCGACGAGGCGGCGTACGGGCGGACCACGGCGGCGGGGTTGCCGATGGTGATGGACACCTGCCCCAAGATCGAGTGGCCCCGTACCGAGTGGGAGCGGTGACCCGACCGGAGACCCGTCGCGGCGACACCGTCGAGTCCGTGCACGGCCGAGAGGTCGCGGACCCGTACCGCTGGCTGGAGGACCCGGACTCCCCGGAGACGCGCGCCTGGGTGGCCGCCCAGAACCGGGCCGCCCGCGCCCACCTGGACGCCCTGCCCGCCCGCTCGTGGTTCGCGGACACGATGCGCGCCGTCGTCTCGGTGCCGCGCGCCGGGACACCGGAGAAGGCCGGCGGCCGGTACGTCGTCAGCCGCAACGACGGCACCCAGCAACAGGACCTGTGGTTCGTCGGTGACAGTCTCCAGGAGCTCCGCAACGGCAGCCGGCTGCTGCTGGACCCGAACGCCTTCTCCGCCGACGGCACCTCGTCGCTGGCCTCCTACGACGCGAGTCGGGACGGCCGCTGGCTGGCCTACCAGGTCAGCGACGGCGGTAGCGACTGGAGCACGGTCCGGCTGCTCGACCTGCCGTCGGGCCGGGAGGTCGACGACGTGGTGACCCAGGTGAAGTTCAGCGAGGCGACCTGGCTGCCCGACGACTCCTCCTACCTCTACCAGCACTTCGCGACCGACGGCGACGGCCGGGGCACCGAGGCCGCGGCACTGCCCGGCGGACGGCTGCGCCGGCACCGGGTCGGTGAGTCCCAGGACACCGACGAGCTGGTCCTGGAGTTCCCGGACCACCCGCAGCTCGGGATCACGCCCCAGCTCAGCCACGACGGACGCTGGCTCGCCGTGCACCTGCACGACGGCACGTCGACCGCCAACCGGCTCTGGGTGCACCCGGTCAGCACCGAAGCCGGCGCCAGCACGATCGGGCCGCCGATCAAGCTCGTCGACGAGGCGTACGCCGGCTTCGCGATGGTCCGCTCCGAGGGCTCGCGCCTGTACCTGCTCACCGACCACGAGGCGCCGACGGGCCGGGTGGTGAGCGTGGACCTCGACGCGTTCCGCAGCACCGGCGAGCTCGACCTGGTCGACGTCGTCCCCGCCTCCGAGCACCTGCTCCAGCACGCGAAGGCCGTGGGCGGCGAGCTGCTGGTCGTGCACCTGGTCGACGTCCGGACGCGGATCAGCCGGTGCACGCTGGAGGGCAGGCTCACCGAGGTCGGCGTCGAGGGTGGCGAGCTGGTCGCGCTGCACGGCGAGGTGGACGACGACGAGGTCTTCCTCGGCCTGTCGTCGGTGACCGAGCAGCTGGCGTCGTACCGGCTCGACCTTGGCGACGGCAGCCTCGCGCGCCTCGAGCTGGCGCCCGCGGACCCGGGGGGCTGGCGGCCGCCGACCGTGGCCACGGAGCGCAGGCACGCGACCAGCCTCGACGGGACCCGGGTGCCGTACTTCCTGGTGCGGCGCGCGGACCTCGCCCTCGACCGCCCGCGACCGACGCTGCTGTGGGGGTACGGCGGCTTCGACCAGCCGATCCTCGCCAGCTACCGGCCAGAGTGGCTCGGCTGGCTCGCCGCGGGGGGCGTCCTCGCGGTGGCCAACCTGCGGGGCGGTGGGGAGTTCGGCACCGCGTGGCACGACGACGGGCGGCTCGAGCGCAAGCAGCACGTCTTCGACGACTTCGCGGCCGTGGCCAGGCACCTGGTCGAGCGGGGCGTGACCACCCACGACCGGCTGGCGCTGAACGGTCGCAGCAACGGCGGCCTGCTGGTCGGCGCCACCGTGGCGCAGCACCCGGATCTCGCGGCGGCGGCGCTGCCCGGGGTCGGGGTGATGGACATGCTGCGGTACCACCTCTTCACGATCGGGGCGGCCTGGGCGTCGGACTACGGGTCCCCGGAGGACCCGGCGATGTTCGAGGTGCTGCACGCGTACTCGCCGCTGCACAACCTCCGGCCGGGGACGTCCTACCCGGCCACCCTGGTGCTCACCGGCGACCACGACGACCGGGTGGTCCCGGCGCACAGCTTCAAGTACACCGCCGAGCTGCAGCACTGCCAGGGCGGACCGGCGCCGGTGCTGGCACGCATCGAGACCGCGGCCGGTCACGGAGCGGGGCGGTCCAGCTCGGTGGTGGCCGCCGAGACCGCCGACCTGCTCGCGTTCGCCGCGGCGCACACCGGGCTGGTGCCGGGCCAGTCGTAGGGCCAGTCGTCCCGGCCAGTCGTCCCGGCCAGTCGTCCCGGCCAGTCGTCCCGGCCAGTCGTCGGGCTAGAAGCCGACGCGGTGCCCGGCGGCGCCGCGGACGGTCCTGCCCTTCTCGCGGGCGCTGTCCCGCAGCGCGGTCTGGAACTCCACCATCCGCGCCCGCAGCGGCGGGTCGGCGGCCGCGAGCACCCGCACCGCGAGCAGCCCGGCGTTGCGGGCGTTGCCGATGGAGACCGTCGCGACCGGCACCCCCGCCGGCATCTGCACGATCGACAGCAGCGAGTCCATCCCGTCCAGGTGCCGCAGGGGCACCGGCACCCCGATCACCGGGAGCGGGGTGACGGCCGCCAGCATCCCGGGCAGGTGCGCCGCCCCGCCGGCCCCGGCGATCAGCACCCGGATCCCGCGTCCGGCGGCCTCCCGCCCGTAGGCGAGCATCTCGTCGGGCATCCGGTGCGCCGAGACCACGTCGGCCTCGAACGGCACGTCGAACTCCGCGAGCGCCTCGCCGGCGGCCTGCATGGTCGGCCAGTCCGAGTCCGAGCCCATCACGATCCCGACCACCGGGCCGTCGTAGGTCTGCTCGCTCATTCGCTCTCCATCCCCAGGTCGCCGCGGAACCAGGCCGCCGCATGGTGCGCGCGCTCCCGGACGTCCTCCAGGTCGTCGCCGTAGGCGGTGACGTGCCCGACCTTGCGGCCGGGCTTCACGGACTTGCCGTAGAGGTGCACCTTCAGGAACGGATCCCGCGCGAACACGTGCGGGTAGCCGCCGTACAGGTCCTCGGACAGTGCGCCATGCGCACCGCCGAGGATGTTGACCATCACCGTCCACCTGGCCCTGGCCGCCGGCGACCCCAGCGGCAGGTCGAGCACCGCTCGCAGGTGGTTCTCGAACTGGCCGGTCACGGCGCCGTCCATGCTCCAGTGGCCGGTGTTGTGCGGGCGCATCGCCAGCTCGTTGACCAGCACCCGGCCGTCCCGGGTCTCGAAGAGCTCGACCGCCAGGATGCCGGTGACACCGAGCTCGGCGGCCACCGTCATCGCGATCCCCTGAGCCTCGAGCGCCAGCTCTTCGGACAGCTGCGGCGCGGGCGCGGTCACCTCGGCGCAGACGCCGCCCTCCTGCACGGACTCGACGACCGGGTAGGCCGCGACCTGCCCCGAGGGCGCGCGCGCCACGAGGGCGGAGAGCTCGCGGCGGAAGTCCACCTTCTCCTCGGCGAGGATGTCCACGCCGGTCGAGGCGGCGACCGCGAAGGCGTCCTCGCAGTCCTCCGGTGAGGAGACCACCCACACGCCCTTGCCGTCGTAGCCGCCGCGCGTGGTCTTCAGCACCACCGGGAAGCCGCCCACCGACGCCGCGAACTCGAGCGCGGCGGCCACGTCCGGGACCAGCCGGTGTCTCGGGCTCGGCACGCCGAGGACGTCCAGCCGGGCCCGCATCACGCCCTTGTCCTGGGCGTGCACGAGGGCATCGGGACCGGGCCGGCAGGCGTGCCCCTCCTCGGCCAGGGTCCGGAGGTGCTCGGTGGGGACGTGCTCGTGGTCGAAGGTGACCACGCTGCACCCCTCCGCGACCCCGCGGAGGTCGTCGAGGTCGCGGTGGTCGCCGACGGTGGTGTCCGCGACCACCTGGGCCGCCGAGACGTCCGGCCCCTCGGCGAGCAGCCGCAGCGGGACGCCGAGGCCGACGGCGGCCTGCGCCATCATCCGGGCGAGCTGGCCCCCGCCGATCACCGCGAGCACAGGGGGCGAGGCAGGTCCGTTCACAGGGGGAGCCTAACGAGGCGCTCCTCCGGCTCGGTCAGGAGGCTGTCGCGGCCCGGGTGTCGGCAGCGGCGTCGACGGTCACGGAGGTGCGGGTCACCGAGGGCAGGGTCGCGACGCTCTGCAGGTCGGCGTACACCGGCGGAGTCACCTCGAAGCGCAGCCCGCGGCCACGGATCGTGGTGATCAGCGTCGGGCGGCGGGTGTCGTCCCCGAGCTTCTTGCGCACCCAGCCCAGGTGCACGTCGATGGTCTTCGCCGACGTCCAGAAGTTGGTCTGCCACACGTCGCGCATCAGCTCCTCGCGGGTGACGATCTCACCCGGCCGGCTGATCAGGGCGTGCACCAGGTCGAACTCCTTGTTGGACAGGCGAATCTCCAGGCCGTCACGCCAAACCCGTCGTCCGGTGGGATCAAGGTCCACCCCCTGCACACTCATCATGCTGATGAGCGTAAAGGGACAAATGGGACAGACGTCCGGCCTTCCGGGAGATTGGCCCGGAATGACTACACCCCGGTCTAGTCAGGCATCAGGACAGCTCCGGACGGCTGCCCGACCGGGTCCGGACGGCGGCCCTGGACTCGGCCCGCGGCGCTGCCCAGAGCCCGGCCGGACGGCTGCCCAGAGACTGCCCAGAGGCTGCCCAGAGGATGGCCGGACGGTGCTAGTGGCGTCGGACGGCGACCGGCTCCACGACCCCGAACCCGCGCAGCGGCCGGGCCGGCAGCCGGCGCGACTCGAACTGGCCGCCGGGCAGCAGGCCGGCCGTCATCGGGTCCGCGATCACCCGGTTGCGCCGGGCCACCGAGGTCAGCCGCGCGGCCATGTTCACCGGCGGGCCGAAGACGTCGCCGAGCTGCATGATCACCGAGCCGGTGGCGAGCCCGATCCGCACGTCCGGGAGCCTCGGGTCGTGGCCGATCACCTCCACGATGCCCAGCCCGATGTCCATCGCGCGCACCGGGTCCTCGGAGACGAACAGCACCGAGTCGCCCAGGGTCTTGATCACCCGGCCGTGGTGCGCGGCGACCACGTCCGCGCAGCGCGACTCGAAGATCTCCACCATGTCGCCGATCCGGTCCTCGTCCATGGTGTTGGACAGTGCGGTGAAGCTGACCAGGTCCGCGAAGCCGACCGTGACCTGCGTGGTGTGCAGGTCCGAGTCCTGGGCACCCAGCGCCTCGACCCGCGCGACCGCCGCGGCGAGATGCCGCCGCCACGAGTAGACCAGCAGCATCTCGAACGGCAGGCCCACCTGCTCCGCCAGCCGCATCGCGCTGCCGATCCGGCTCCCGGTGGCCTCATCGCCCGCCTCCAGCTGCTCCACCCGCACCGACAGCGTGGCGACCTGCCAGTCGGCCAGGCGCGCCATCGTCTGGCCGACGGCCCGGGTCAGCCGCACGGCGGTGTCGAAGTCGATCGCCCCCTTGTCCACGGCACCGATGACGGTGCGCAGCGCGGCCAGGTCGGCCTCGGTGAAGGCGGCCTCCTCCCCCACGTCGGGGAAGCCCAGCGCGCGCCAGAGCCGGCGGGCCTGGTCCAGCGGCACCCCGGCCCCGTCGGCGACCCCGTCGCTGGTCAGCTCCGGCGGCCGCCCCAGGATCGCGTCCTCGAGCTCCTGCCGGTTGAAGCCGGGCTCACGCTCCGTCATCGGAGCGACGGCCCTCCCCGCCGGGGATCGTCCAGTCCTCGGCGTCTCCGCGCCCCGGGCCGACGTGGTCCCGCGCGCCGCCGTGGCTGGTGTACAGCAGCTCGCTGAGCTGCAGCTGCACGTGCTCCACGTGCGGGATGTCGTGCAGCCGCACCTGGCCCCGCTCGCTGGCGTCGGCGACCACCAGCGTGCCGCAGCCCAGCAGCCGGTCGACCAGACCGTGCTCGTAGGCGACGTCGCTGATCCGCATCACGGGGATGTCGTGCCCGCGCCGCGACAGGATCCCGGTGCGGGTGATCAGCCGCCGGTCGGTGACCGTGTAGGTGGTGGTCAGCCAGGCCAGGAACGGCCGGGCGACGAGCCGGAGCGCCACCCCGAGTGCCAGCAGCCCGATCGCGCCGAGGACCAGCGGCCGCGCGGAGCCCGTGGGGGCGAACGAGGCGGCGTAGCCGGACACCGCGGCCACCACGATCAGCCACACCGCCGGCAGCAGCAGCGCCTTGACGTGGGTGCGCGTCGACACGAGGACCTGCTCCCCCTCGTTGAGGAGTCGACCGGAGATCACCACGCGCCGATCATGTCACGCGGACGCGGGCCCGACGTCGGCTCCACCGGGACGCACGTGCACCACGTCGCCGGCCCCCAGCGTGTGCACGCGGTGGCCGTCGTCGACGCGCAGCCGGCCGTCCCGGTCCACCCCGACCGCCTGCCCGACCAGCACCGCGCCGGTGGGCAGCGAGACGCGCACCCGGCGGCCGACGGTGGAGCAGGCCCGGGCGTACGGCTCGGCCAGGCCGGTCCCCGCGGCTCCCGACCAGGCGTCGTACCGGGTGGAGAACGCCTCCAGCAGCGCCCGCAGCAGGGCACCCCGGTCGGCGGGGACGCCGGCCAGCGCGAGCGACGTCGCGGTCGGCACCGGGAGCTCCTCCCGCGTCGTGGAGACGTTCAGCCCCACCCCGACCACCGCCGCCGCGCCCGCGGGCCGGTCCACCCGCTCGACCAGGATGCCGGCCACCTTGAGGTCGTCGAGGAGGACGTCGTTGGGCCACTTGAGTGCCGGCTGCCGCCCGGTTGCCGCACGGACCGCGTCCGCCACCGCGAGGCCGGTCAGCAGCGGCAGCCACGGCCAGCGCTCGACCGGGACCCCCTCCGGGGCGACCAGCAGCGACAGGGTCAGCGCCGCTCGCGGCGGCGTGACCCAGGTCCGGTCCAGCCGGCCGCGACCCGCGGTCTGGTGCTCGGCCACGACCACCAGTCCGGCGTCCTCCCCGGCCCTGGCCCGCCCGGCGACGTACGCGTTCGTCGACGGTGACGCATCGAGCACCTCGAGCCGCCAGCCAGGCACGGTCACCCGGGTCGGGTCCAGGGCTGGGCGGCTGGGATCCTCGGCGTGCACGGCACTAGATTGGCGCAGCAGCCCCACACCATGCGAACCGGAGGCGATCCAACCCGTGAGCGAAGCAGCCGCGACCACGCCCGGGCAGGGCACCGAGGTCCCACCGGACATCGACATCCACACCACCGCCGGCAAGGTCGCCGACCTCGAGCGACGGCTGCAGGAGGCCGTGAACGCGGGGTCCGACCGGGCCGTGGAGAAGCAGCACAAGGTGGGGAAGAAGACCGCCCGGGAGCGGGTGCTCGGGCTGCTCGACGAGGACTCCTTCGTCGAGCTCGACGAGCTGGCCCGGCACCGCTCGACGGCGTTCGGCATGGAGGCGAACCGTCCCTACGGGGACGGCGTGGTCACCGGCTACGGCACGGTCGAGGGTCGCCAGGTGTGCGTGTTCGCCCAGGACTTCACGGTGTTCGGCGGGTCTCTCGGCCAGGTGTTCGGCGAGAAGATCGTCAAGGTGATGGACCTGGCCATGAAGACCGGCTGCCCGGTCATCGGCATCAACGACTCCGGCGGCGCCCGGATCCAGGAGGGCGTGGTCTCGCTCGGGCTGTACGGCGAGATCTTCCGGCGCAACGTGCACGCCTCCGGCGTGATCCCGCAGATCTCCCTGATCATGGGGCCCTGCGCCGGCGGCGCGGTGTACTCGCCGGCCGTCACCGACTTCACCGTGATGGTCGACCAGACCTCGCACATGTTCATCACCGGCCCGGACGTCATCAAGACCGTCACCGGCGAGGACGTCTCCATGGAGGACCTGGGCGGCGCGCGCACCCACAACACCAAGTCCGGCAACGCGCACTACCTGGCCACCGACGAGTCCGACGCGATCGACTACGTCAAGGCGCTGATCTCCTTCCTGCCGCAGAACAACCTCGACGAGGCTCCGGCGTACGCCGTCGACGGACCGGCCGACCTCGCACCCACCGACGAGGACCGGGCGCTGGACACGCTGGTGCCGGACTCCCCGAACCAGCCCTACGACATGCACACCGTGATCGAGGCGGTCGTCGACGACGGGGACTTCCTCGAGGTGCAGCCGCTGTTCGCGCCCAACCTGCTGATCGGGTTCGGCCGGGTCGAGGGCCGCTCGGTCGGAGTGGTCGCCAACCAGCCGCTGCACTTCGCCGGCACCCTGGACATCGACGCCTCCGAGAAGGCCGCCCGGTTCGTGCGCACCTGCGACGCGTTCAACATCCCGGTGCTGACGTTCGTCGACGTGCCCGGCTTCCTGCCCGGGACCGACCAGGAGTGGAACGGCATCATCCGCCGCGGCGCGAAGCTGATCTACGCCTACGCCGAGGCCACGGTGCCGCTCATCACCGTGATCACCCGCAAGGCGTACGGCGGCGCGTACGACGTGATGGGCTCCAAGCACCTCGGCGCGGACATGAACCTTGCCTGGCCGACCGCCCAGATCGCGGTGATGGGGGCGCAGGGCGCGGTGAACATCCTCTACCGCTCCGAGCTCCGCGACGCCGAGGACCCGGAGAGCCGTCGCGCCGACCTGGTGCAGGAGTACGAGGACCACCTGGCGAACCCCTACATCGCCGCCGAGCGCGGCTACGTGGACGCGGTCGTCCACCCGCACGAGACCCGCAGCGAGATCGTGCGGGCGCTGCGGCTGCTGCGCTCCAAGCGCGAGACGCTGCCGGCGAAGAAGCACGGGAACATCCCGCTGTGACCGCTGACGAGCACGGCCCCGAGGCTCCGCTGGTGCTGGTCCGCGGCGACGCCTCCGCCGAGGAGGTCGCCGCCCTGGTCGCCGTGCTCCGGGTGGCCGCCGCGGCGGGTGCCGCCGGCTCCGCCGCTGCGGAGGACCGGCCGCCCGCGGAGTGGTCGGCCCCCCGCCGCAGGCTCCGCGGTCCCTTCGCGCCGCCGGCCACGGGCCCCGGCGCCTGGCGCAGCAGCGGCCTGCCACGCTGACGGCTGGGTCAGATCCGCCGGCGACGGGCCAGCAGGCTCCAGGAGAGCCCGCCGAGCACCGCGAGCCACCAGGCGGCCACCTCGAGCGGCCAGCCCGGCGGCGAGAACCGCACGGTCACGGTACGTCCTGCCGCGTCCGCGGGGAGCCGCACGGTGAGCAGGTAGCCGTCGACCGGGGCGGCCAGGTCCCCCACGTCGGTCGCGTACCCGGGCCAGGCCAGGGTCGACAGCACCACCCGGCCTCCCCCGGCCGGCACCCGGTCGACCCGGAACCGGGCGGTCCGGTCGTCGGCGGCGACCCGCGACAGCGCCGTGCCCGGCGAGGTCCACACCGGCCTCCCGGCTCCCGGCCGCGGGCGGTCCCGCACCCAGGTGACCGCGTACGGCGTGCTCCCCACCACTCGCCAGCCGGCCGGCACGTCGGCCAGGCGGGCCGGCGAGAACTCCCGGCGCACCAGCAGCAGGGTGCTCACCGAGAGCAGGTCCACCCGCCGCCGGCCGGTGGTCGGCTCGACGCTGAACAGGGTGCCCAGCATCGTCGGTGGCGAGGACCCGTCGTACTCGATCGGGAAGCGCATCTGGTACCCGCGGAAGCCGATCGTGGTGTAGGTGTTCTGCACCGGGTGCGGGTTGAGGTACCAGGCCGACCCGTCCAGGAAGTCCCGCGTCGCGGCGGGCTCCTCCTTCAGCAGGGAGGCGACGTCGCCGACCACCATCACGTCGCCCTGCGCTGCGGGCAGCGGGCGACGGTAGTCCGCGGCGTGCGCGGGCAGGTGCCGTTCCGGCGACGGCACCTCGGGGAACACCGCGTGCTGCAGCAGCGTCGATCCCAGGGTGAGGACGACCGCCGCCGCACACCCGGCTCCGACCAGGGCCGGCGAGCGGCGGCCGCGCAGGACCCACCAGACCGCGAGGATCCCCGCCGCCACCAGCAGGACCCCGGCCGCGACGGCGAGAAGACCCTCCGGGCGGCGCAGCACGGCCACCACCCCGGCGAGACCCACCCAGGCCAGCGCGGCCAGCAGCCGCCGCCCCGAGGGTCGCCGCACGGCGTACCGGCTCAGCAGCACCGCGCAGAGCAGCACCAGCGCGAGCACGAGGAACGGCTGGAGCCGCAGCGGCCAGCGCAACGGGCCGACCCGCGCCGGCCCGATCGTGACCAGCAGCATCAGCACCGTCATCAGCAGCAGCCCAGCCAGCGGTCGCCAGCCCCGGCGGAACCGGCTGCCGTCCACCCAGAGCAGCACCGGCAGGAACCAGGTGGCGTAGGCGTAGGGCAGCACGTGCAGCGTGGTCCCGACCACCGCCGCCGTGGGCAGCACCGAGGCGAGCACCTGGAGCAGGTCGCTGTCGAACTTGCCGGTCAGGCCGAAGCCGGTGCCCCGCCAGGTCACCGGCGCGGTCAGCACCCCGGGCAGGTAGACGGTGGTCGCCACCAGCCCCAGCGCCACGCCGACCCCGAGCACGCGCAGCAGGGCCGCTCGGTCGCGTGCCACCTGGCACTCCACCAGGCAAGCCAGCAGCACCAGGATCAGCATGATCGTGCCGTAGACGTAGCCCACGGTGACCAGGAGGTAGCCGAGCGCCAGGGGTCCGGCCGGGTTCGCGCCCGCGAGCATCATCCGGCGCAGCGCCCACCACACCCACGGCAGCAACGCCCAGATCATCAGCCCGGCCAGCCAGGAGGGCAGGTCGAGGTACTGCGTCATCCCTCCGAGCGGCGCGGCCACGGCGGCGACGCACGCCAGCGGGGCGGCGGCGCCGTACGAGCGGGCCAGCAGGAACACCCCGGCCGTGCCCACGGTGACCAGCAGCAGCTTGAGCACGGTCGCGAAGACCAGCACGTTGCCGACCAGGGTGGCCACCACCCCGATCGCCACCAGCAGCGGGCTGAACAGCCCGGACTGCCCCTCGGCGACCAGGTTCGCCGCGTGCCAGGCGCTCGGGTCGAGCAGCGGCCAGTGCCCGGCCAGCACCTGCTCGCCGAGGTGGTACTCCCACCCGAGGTACGCCGCCTGGGTGTCGCCCTGGAAGAAGTAGCGCGGGTCACGCACCACCAGCAGCAGGGAGGTCCCGAGGACGGTGACCACGGCGGCGGCCAGCCAGCGCGCGGAGCTGCGAGTGCTCTCCCCCGATGCTGTGGACACACCCCGGGTCTAGCACGCCGGTGCCCGATCGTCGGCCAGCGGGGTGCCCCCCGCCCGAAGGTGTCGCGCCGACGCAGCGCACTAGGGTGACGCCGTGCCTGACGTCGTCCTCGCCTCAGCCTCCCCCGCCCGGCTCGCCACGCTCCGGCAGGCCGGGCTGCGGCCGCGGGTCCTGGTGTCCGGGGTCAACGAGACCGTGGCCACCTCCCCCGACCCGGCGGACCTGGCCGCCGAGCTCGCGGTGCTCAAGGCCCGCGCGGTGGTTGACCGGCTGAGGTCCGGACGGGACGGCGCGGGCTGGGTGGTCGGCTGCGACTCGGTGCTCGCCTTCGACGGCCAGATCCTCGGCAAGCCGGGCAGCGCGCAGGAGGCGGTCCGCCGGTGGCGGTCGATGCGCGGCCGCTCGGGGGTGCTGCACACCGGCCACTGCCTGGTCCGGCTGGACCCGGAGACGCAGGTCGTCCGCCGGGCGGCCACCACCGTGCACTTCGCCGACGTCACGGACCGGGAGATCGAGGCGTACGTCGCGACCGGCGAGCCGCTGGCGGTGGCGGGGGCCTTCACCGTCGACGGTCTCGGCGGGGCGTTCGTGCGCGGCATCGAGGGGGACCACCACAACGTGGTGGGGATCAGCCTGCCGGTGCTGCGAGAGATGTTCGCCGAGCTGGGCACCGCCTGGACCGACCTGTGGCCGTCCGACCCGGGGCCGTCGGAGGGGACCGGCTGACCGCCCCGCTCAGCGGGGCATCCGCAGCCGGTGCGCGACGTCGGCAGCGGTGCGGGCCATCCCCACGATCATCGGGGTGACCAGGTAGGCGTCCAGGTCCGGCCAGAGCACCGACCGCAGCCGCAGGTCCCGGATCTGGCCGCCCGGCTGACGGGCCACCTTGACGACCAGCGGAGGTCGGGTCCGGTGGATCCGCGTCGACTCCCCGATCAGCGCGCCGATGGTCAGGCTGCGGCCGGTGGCGACCACCTTGACCAGCACCGGCGACTGCTGCCCCGACACCTGCTCCCGGATGCCGCCCAGCCCGGCGACGACGAGGTCGCCCACGTCGGCGGCGTAGACGTAGTCGCGCAGCGTGTCCAGGGAGACGTAGATCGTCAGCGGCTGCCCGGTCAGGTTGGCCCGGCTGAGCTGGGAGACCAGGCCCTGCGCCTTGGTGAGGTCCTGTCCGGGTCCGTAGAGGTTCGCGATCCGGCCGACCAGCACCGCCGTGCCCGTCGCCTGCGCGAACGCCCGCACGTCGTGCTCCATCGCGAGCTTGACGTGGCCGTACGGCACCAGGGCCCCGACCCGCGCGCGCTCGGTGAACGGCGGCAGGTCCGGCGACCCGGCATAGGCGCCACCCGCCGAGGAGGCCAGGAACACCGAGCCGGCGCCCACCAGGGCCGGCCGGGATGCCAGCGCCTCCAGCAGGACTCCGAAGTAGCCGCGCTCCCTGGCCATGTCCTGCTCGGTGCTGGCCACCACGCCGGTGCCGGCGCACCAGGCCAGCCGCCACGGTCCACCGTCCGCGGCCTCCTCGAGCCGGCGGACGCCCTCGAGCAGCGCGCCGCGTGCACCGGCCGGGTCGCGCCAGGGGACGCGGGCGGTCAGCGTCGGCGCCATCTGCCGTTGCAGCGAGGCGACCACGTGCCGTCCCAGCAGGCCGCCCGCACCGAGCACCCAGGTGGGCGGACCGGTCATGCCGAGGCCCTCGGTCCGGCCCCCCGGCACCGGCTGCGTCCCGGTCGCCTCACTCCGGTCGCCTCACTCCGGTCGCCTCACTCCGGTCGCCTCACGCGGGCGGGCTCGCGCTTGTCGCCGCCGTCCGGCGCACGCCCGGGGGGACGGCCCAGCGGCCCGGACCCCGGATCCGCCGAGATGAGGTACAGCGGCTTGCCCATCGCCATGTTCACCGCGACGCCGAGGTACTCCGCGACCACGCCCAAGGACAGCAGCACCGCGCCGGTGCCGACCAGGACCGCCACCATCACGGAGGTCCAGCCCGGCTGGATGTCGCCGCCGAGGAGCTTGTTGCCGACCAGGAACAGGGCGAACACCAGCCCGAGCAGCGCGAAGACCACCCCGACCGCCGACACCAGCCGCAGCAGCCGGGTGCCGCTGGTGAGCACCAGGCGCCAGAAGTGCGAGAGCAGGGTCCGCAGCCGGTAGCCGGAGGGCCGGGTGCCCTCGGCCCGCAGGGTGACCGGGCAGGTGGCGGCGTCGCCGGAGACCCAGCTCAGGGCGACGTCCAGGTAGACCCCGGCCCCGGCGTAGGCGGCGACCCCCCGACCCACCTCCCCCAGCATCAGCCGGTAGCTGTGGAAGATCCGGCGTTGCCCCCGGAGACCAGGGAGTCGACGACCCGCTTGGACAGTGACGACGCCGCGTTGCGCAGCGGCCCGTGCTGGCGCCCGTTGACCGGGTGCGCGTAGACGAGCCCGACCTGCTCCCGCATCGCGGTGTCGAGCATGGCCGGCAGGTCGGCGGGGTCGTGCTGGCCGTCCTCGTCCATCGTGACGATCCACTCGCCTCCGGCCGAGGCCATCCCGGCCAGGGTGGCGGCGTGCTGGCCGTAGTTGCGGCTCAGCCAGACGACGCCGACCTCCTCGTGCGCAGCGGCGAGCTCGCGCAGCACTCGGGCGGAGTCGTCGGGCCCGTGGTCGTGCACCAGCACCACCTCGGCCACCCGGGCCAGGTGGCCGTCGGGCGTGCGGAACTCCGCGGACAGCGACAGGATCTCGGCGACGAGGCCGCGGATGGTCCGCTCGCCTGCGTAGACGGGTACCACGACGGAGAGCAGGTGCGGGCCCACGGGCGGCGGGGTCACGGACGGTCCCCGCTCAGCGTGCCGGCGGCCGGCTCGGTCTCCGTCGGTGCGGCCGTGCTCGGCTCCGGCCGGCTCGGCTCCGGCCGGCCGGCTCCGGCCGGCCCGGCTCCGGCCGGCCCGGCTCCGGCCGGCTTGGTGGCGGCCACCAGCACCGAGGAGCCGAACGGCAGGTCGCGCGAGCGCAGCAGCGTCCGGTCCACGCGCGCCAGGCCGATCAGCACCTTCTCCACCAGCGGCGAGACCGGTGGCAGCTCGACGATGTCGGCCGGTGACCCGGGCGGCCGGCGTCGTACGCCGTGCCGCCACCGCCGACGGGCCCGGCGCGCCAGCCGCTCGGCGGCGAAGAACGGGAACACCGAGGCGAAGGCGTAGGTGTCCCGCTCGACCTCCAGCCCGGCGGCGCGGACGGCGCGCACCAGGCGCGGCCGGGTGTAGCGGCGCACGTGCCCGTTGTCGTCGTCGAAGTCGCTCCACGCCCACTCGTACGCGGGCACCGACAGCAGCAGCCGGCCTCCGGGGACGAGCACCCGGGTCAGCTCCGCGAGGACCTGAGCCTCCGGCTCGCAGTGCTCGACGACGTCGAAGGCGGCCACCACGTCGAAGCTGCCGCTGCGGAACGGCAGCGCGAGCGCCGAGCCGCAGACACCGCCGGGCGCCAGGCCGCGGGGGTCGATGTCGAGCGAGATGTGCCGCCCGCCGCCGTGCAGCCACTGCACGCTCGGGCCGTCGGCGCTGCCGACGTCGAGCACCCTGCGCGGCGTCGCCGACGTACCGGGCGAGCGCCGCCTGGAGCAGGGTGGCGCGGGCTCGGTACCACCAGTAGTCCGGCTCAGCGATCGATGCGGATCCCCCGTGTGCGGCAGTCACTCCGGCACCCTAACCGGCGCTGGTGCCGATCCCCTCGGGCGCGAGGGCGCGACGCCGCTCGAGGCGGGCCGGGCTGAGGAAGATGAACCGGCGGATCGCCCAGAACCGGGCCAGGGTGCCGAGCCCGAGCCCGACGACGTTGGCGGAGATGTTGTCGGCCACCGGGTCGGTCAGGCCCAGCACGTACCGGGTCAACGACAGGCAGCCCAGCGGGATCGCCATGGACACCAGGTTGATCACGATGAAGGCCACCCGGCCACCGGCGACCCCGACCGCCTCGCGGTGGCGGAACGCCCAGGAGCGGCTGCCCCGGTAGCTGACCACCATGCCGATGGTGTTGGCGATCACGAAGGCGACCAGCGGGTCCTCGTGCATCGGCCCCGGGCCACCGAAGTAGCCGTGCACCAGGCCGTTGAAGACCACGAACGCCACCACCGTGGCGACGCCGCCGACGGTCAGGAACTTCGCACCCTCGGAGAGGAAGCGTTGCCATCGGTAGCCCACGGCTACCTAAGGTAGCCGCGACCGGGGTTATTCCACCGGAAGGCCGCGCCCACGGGCGATCAGCATCCGCTGGACCTCCGAGGTGCCCTCGCCGATCTCGAGCACCTTGGCGTCGCGGTAGAAGCGGGTGACCGGGTACTCCTCCATGAAGCCGTAGCCGCCGAAGACCTGGGTCGCGATCCGGGTCGCGGTCACGGCGGACTCGGTGGCGTACAGCTTGGCGATGGCCGCGGCCTGCTTGAACTCCTTCATCGGCCGGCCGGCGTCCTTCATGGCGGCCGCCCGGTAGGTCAGCATCCGGGACGCCTCGAGCATCACCTCCAGGTCCGCGATCTGGAAGGCCACACCCTGCTTGGCGCCGATCGGGCGGCCGAACGTGGTGCGCTCGCCGGCGTACGCGACGGACATGTCCAGGCAGGCCTGGATGCAGCCGACCGCGAGGGCCGCGATGGCGACCCGGCCGTCGTCGAGGGTGGCCAGGAACTGCGCGAACCCGCGGCCGCGCTGCCCGAGCAGGTGGCTCTCGGGCACCCGCGCGCCTGCGAAGGTCAGTGGGTGCGTGTCGGAGGCGTGCCAGCCGAGCTTGTCGTAGGCGGGATCGGCAGTGAACCCGGGGGTCCCCGAGGGCACGATGATCGTGGAGACCTCGGCCCTGCCGTCCTCACGCGTGCCGGTGCGGGCGGTCACGGTGACCACCGAGGTGATGTCGGAGCCCGAGTTGGTGATGAACTGCTTGGCGCCGTCGACCACCCACTCGCCGTCGACCAGCACGGCCTTGGTGGCGGTCGCCCCGGCGTCGGAGCCCGCCCCCGGCTCGGTCAGACCGAAGCCCGCGATCGCCCGGCCGGCGACCAGGTCGGGCAGCCACTGCTGCTGCTGCTCCTCGGTGCCGAAGGTCTGGATCGGGTTGATGCCGAGGCCGACGGCGGCCTCGAGGGTGATGCCCATCGACTGGTCGACGCGACCCACCTCCTCGATGGCCACGCACAGGGACGTGAAGTCCCCGTCTTCGCCCATGCCGCCGAACTCCTCCGGAGCGGTCAGCCCCATGAGTCCCAGGTCACCCATCTTGTGCACCACGTCGGTCGGGAAGTGGTGGTCCCGGTCCCACTGGGCGGCGTGCGGCGCGATCTCGGCCAGCGCGAACTCGCGCACGCTCTTGCGGAAGGTCTCGTGCTCCGACGACAGCTCGAACGGGGACATGGGGTGCTCCTCTGATTACGCTTACGTGAACGTAACCAACGTAGGTGACTTCCGCTACGGAAGCGCAAGGAGCAGCCGTGGAGCAGACCGCCGAAGGCCGGCCGGACCGGCAGCCGGGCAGGCAGCCCCACGACCAGCCGGGCGAGCCTCTCACCGGGCGTTGGTCGATCACCGAGCTCGCCGAGGAGTTCGGCGTCACCCTGCGCACGCTGCGGCACTACGAGGAGGTCGGGCTGATCACCCCCGAGCGGCGCGGCACCACCCGGGTCTTCCACCCGCGCGACCGGATCCGGCTCCAGCTGATCCTGCGCGGCAAGCGGCTCGGCTTCTCCCTCCCGGAGATCCGCACGATCGTGAACATGTACGACGAGCAGCCCGGGGAGGCCGGTCAGCTGCGCTACCTGCTCGACCAGATCGACGTACGCCGCGCGGAGCTCGACCAGCTGCGCCGCGACATCGACGAGACCACCGTCGAGCTCGACCGCGTCGAGACCCGGTGCCGGCAGGACCTGGACGCGCTCACCGCCGGACCCGTCCGGCGGGTGAGCGCGGCCGCCCCCGGGTCACACCCGGAAGCCGTCGAACATCCGGTACATGAAGTCGGTGCCCTGTCGCAGCGCGTCCACGTAGATCCGCTCGTCGTTGCCGTGCATCGCGACCAGCTGGTCGTTGTCGATCACGTAGGGGTAGACCCCGTACCCGGGGATGCCCCGCTCGCGCCACGGGTGCAGGCTGGTCCCCGCCTCGAACAGCGCCGGCGCGAACACCGCGTCGGGGTAGGTCTGGCCGGCGGCCCGGGCGAGCGCCCGGTACAGCGGGGTGTTCAGGTCCGCCGGCTCGGTGGCCCAGGTCTCGTCCAGCTGGTCGAGGTACTCGGCCTCGGTGGTGCCCTCCGGGGTGGCGAGCGCGACGTCGATGTCCCGCCCCCGCAGCTGGTGGCGGACCTGACGGAGGAAGTGCCGGGGCTTCTGACCGCCGGGGATGCCCCGGCAGTTCACCCGCACGTGCGCCGTCGACGGGATCACGTTCTCCTTGTAGCCGGCGTCCTCGATCACGAACGCCGCGGTGGTGCGCAGCAGGGCGCTGTGCAGCCACGGGTAGGAGGACCGGGCCACGACCAGCCGGGCGGCGCGCTCCAGCGCGTGCGGCGAGCGCGCGTGCAGCCCTCATGTGGATCGCCCGGGCGAACCTGCGGTCCCCGGTGGCCTCCTCGAGGGCGCGGAAGTAGCGTCGGGTGACCCGGGTCAGGTGCACCGGCGCCAGCCAGGAGCCGAGCTCGGCCACGGCGCGGGACAGCTTCACGATCGCCGCGTCGGGGTTCGGCTTGGAGGAGTGCGTGGCCAGGCCGGTGGTGGTGAGGTCGAGGTTGAAGTAGACCTTGTCCTGCCGGGTGACCGTGACCATCATCGTCGTCCGCCGGTCTCGCTGGGCGAGGAACCAGCCGCCCTCGGTGAGGACCATGCCTGCGTCGAGCCTGTCCCAGTGCCGCTCGGCGAGCCAGCGCGACCCGTACTGGCCGGCCTCCTCGTCGCAGTCGGTGAGCACGATGATGTCCCGCTCGAACTTCGCGCCCTCGTCGACGTGCCGCAGCAGCGAGCTGACGGTGGCGGAGTCCATCCCCTTCATGTCCAGGGCACCCCGTCCCCAGACCTGACCGCGCTCGACCGCCCCCGCGAACGGGTCGACGTGCCAGCGGTCCCGCTCGACCGGGACGACGTCGGAGTGACCGAGCAGCAGCAGTGGTGCGGCGGAGGTGGTGCCCTTGATGCGGGCGATCAGGTGCACGTTGTCCGGCCGCGGCGTCGGGATGATCTCGGCGGAGACACCCGCCCGGTCCCACACCGACTTGAGCATCTCGGCGAACGGCCGGGTCTTGCCGCCGTCGCCGAAGTTCTGCGTGTCGTAGGACAGCATCCGGCGGAGCAGGTCCAGGGGGTCCTGGTCGGCGGCGCTGACCGCGCGGGGGGCCGCCGTCGCCGCGCGGCCGGGCCCTCGTGCGGCCGAGCCGGTCAGGCCGACGGCACCGACGGCCGCGAAGCCACCGAAGCCGGCGAGGAACCCACCGGGCCGACAGCCGCCGTCAGCCCGGTGGGTGGGCCGTCGACCGGGTCGGCCGAGGGGTCGACAGGGCGGTCGAAGGCGTCGGTCTGTGGTGTGCTGTGGTCGTCCATGCTGGTCCTTTCCCGAGTGACCGGCGTCACGATGCTCCGGCTCGGGTCAGGGGATCAACGACGTTGCGCAGGCGCGTCGACCAGTGGTGCGTCCGGTGCGACGAGCGGCGTGGCGGCACCCGGGGGTAGGACGCCTCCGGGGCGCCCAGGACCAGCTCAGTTGTTGGTCGTCCAGTAGTACCAACCCTCGGCGTTGGTCGGGAAGTTGATGGTCCCGGAGCCGATCACATGCTGCTTGCACGCACCGTCGTACAGGTACTTCTTCCAGACGATCTTCTTGCCGTACGAGACGTACTTGAGGTGCCCGAACTTCCCGGCCGGGATCTTGTGGCGGTAGGAGATGATCACGTCGGTGGACTGCGACTTGGTCAGCGAGGCGCTCACGGACACCTTCGCCTTCGCGAGCACCGCGCCGACCTCGCTCTCGGCTCCCGCGGTCACCTGGAACGACACGCTCTTGTTGGTGCTTCGAGTGCCGGTCACCTCGCCGCCCCGGCCGTTCTTGAAGTGCGGCACGCCGCTGAACCCGATCCGCACCGGACTCGAGGTCACCCCGTAGTAGGCCACTCGCGGACAGGCCCCGGCGGGACTCGCGGTCACGGCGAACAGGCCGCTGGACAGCAGCGCCGCCGATCCCAGGACAGCAACACGCTTCGATGACTTCAAGATCGTTCTCCCCCAGACAGCGACAGTGACCTGGAGATTCGCACCTCTCGTCCGCTTCGTCAATGAAGAGGTCCCGGGGTCACCGTCGCAGCGGGTAGTCACGCACGGGTGTGCGCAGAGACCGCCGCCGCAGCGGACGCCGCTCCGGGTCCAGCCGTGCCGGCGGCAAGAACTCGGGACGCTGGTCCTCCGGGTTCAGTCGGACCACCCACGGGGTGCCGTGGACCATCGTGTGATGGGTGCGGCACAGCAGCACGAGATTGCCGAGGGACGTGGGGCCACCGTCGGCCCAGTGCCTGATGTGGTGGGCGTCGCAGGCGACCGGCGGCCGGGTGCAGCCGGGGAAGGCGCAGTGCCGGTCGCGCGCGACCAGGGTGAGCCAGAGCCCCTGGGTCACCAGGCGGCTGGTCCGGCCGGCGTCCAGCACCTGCGACCGCGACCCGAGCACCAGAGGCAGGATGTCCGCGTCGCAGGCCAGGACACGGACGGTAGCCGCGGACAGCTCACCGCCGGCCTCCAATGCGCCCCGCCCCAGGCCGGTGACGAGTGCCTGGTGCTCGACGGTGACGGTGAGCCGGGGCCTGGCACCGTGGCAGTCCGGGAGGGTGTCGGTGCCGGCCAGCAGTCTGCTGACCTCGATCAGGGCGTCCCAGAGGCGGGCACCGTGCTCGCGGGGGTCCAGGCCGTCGTGGGCGCAGTCGAGGACCCCGCAGGACCGCGCGGAGCCCTGGGTGCCTCCGCAGCTCTCCGGCTGGGCGGGCGGACGCGGCCCGGCGAGCGGGCCGAGCACCGTGGTCAACCAGGCGGCGTCCTCCACGGTGCCGCGGCCGGTGAGCCGCACGCCGCCGATACCGTCGGGAGCGATCGACAGGAACCGGGCGTGGTGTGCCGCCCGCTCCTCGCGCTCCAGCAGCCGCTCGTCTCGCCTCTCGGAACCGTCCGGGTCGAGGCGCTCCACCACGTGCCTGCCGCGCTGGGCGAGGTCGGTGGCGTCGTGGTCGCGTGCGTCGTCCAGCAGCAGCCGTTCGGCCGCGTCCCGCAGCGCCGGGTCACCCGGGAGCCGGTCGACCGCGGCCACCACGACCTCGGCCTGGACCCGGGAGATCCGGCCCGAACCCAGGGCTGCCCTGGTCGCGGCCCGGTCACGCGTCAGCGTCCGGGCCAGCGCCAGCGTGCGGCGTCCCGCTCCCCGGAACCCGCCGGTGACCGCGGTCAGGTAGTCCTTGGTGGACGCCCAGCCCTCTGTCTTCGCGGCTCCGGTCGCGTCGATCTCGGTCACCAGCGACAGCTCGACGTTGTCCAGCACCGACCGCAGCTCCTCCAGCGAGCGCATCGCCGCGAGCAGCACCCCCGGGGGCCTGCTCCCCCACCAGACGTCGTCGAGGTCGGAGACCGAGTCGGTGACCGCTCGCAGCACTCGCACCGGCAGGTCCGGCGGAGCCGCGACCCACTCGTCGGCAGCACCGGTCGGTCCGGTGAGCCCGTAGCGGTCCAGGAGGTCGGTCACAGACGTCATGCTTCCGCTCGCCACCGACACTTTCGCACGCCCGTCTAGACCATTCTCGAACACAGGTGCGGTCGAGGTCGGGTGGGACCCGGGGGGCAGGGAGCGGCACGAGGCAGCCGGGCCGCCGCCCGGGTCAGTTCAGCAGCACGAACCCGAGGGTGAGAACGCTGGCGAAGAGCGCCCAGGCGAGGTAGGGCACCAGCAGCGCCCCCGAGAGCCGGTCCAGCCGCCAGGCGCGCACCACCAGCAGAGCGACCAGCACGTCGAGGACCAGGATGTCGACGAGCCCGACCACCAGCCACTGGGCGGTGAAGAACAGCGGTGTCCACGCCAGGTTGACCGCGAGCTGGAACCACCACAGCCTCAGGGCCGCTGCGGCCCGGGCCCGCGCCGCTCCCCGGGCGCCGGTCCTGATCCGCGAGAGCCGCCACGCCACCACCGCGAGCGACGCGTAGAGCAGGGTCCACACCACGCCGAAGGCCGCGCCGGGCGGGGTGAACCACGGCTTGGTGGCGTCGCGGTACCACCCGTCGGGGCCGAGGGCGGTCGCGCTCGCGAGACCTCCGAGCGCGGACACGATGACGACGGCGAGCACGTAGACCACGAAGGCGGGCAGCGGGTCCCGGGTGGGACGCGCGGTCGAGAGCGACATGGTCCATGTCTACTCGCTCGCTCGCAGCGACGGGCGAGGACCTCCGACCCGGCCGCTGTCGACCTTGTCCTCCGCGACTCGGAGCGGGGGCGGACGAGGAGACCGGGCGGCGAGACCTGAGGGGTCACGGGTGACTTCTACCCCCGGGACTGGACCGCCGAGAACGTAGCCGAAGCCCGGGCCGGTGCCGCCTGGCTCTACTCCGCGGGCGCGGGCGAGGCGAAGCCCCGGGACGCGCTCACGAGGGCACTCCCGGCGGCCGCGCGATGGGTCGGGGCGACTGACCCGGGGAGACCTGGCCGGGCCGTCCAGCCGGAGTCCTAGACTCCGGCACAGACACGGTCCCCACCGACAGGAGATCCATCGTGGCCGGTACGCCGCAGGTAAAGCCGCTCCGGAAGGTGCTCGTCGCGAACCGGGGCGAGATCGCCGTCCGCGTGGTCCGCGCCTGCAAGGACGCGGGGATCGGGAGCGTCGCCGTGTACGCCGACCCGGACCGTGACGCGCTGTTCGTGCGCCTGGCCGACGAGGCGTACAGCCTCGGCGGTGCGACCCCGGCGGAGACCTACCTGGACATCGAGAAGGTCGTCGAGGCGGCGCGCCGGTCCGGCGCCGACTCGGTGCACCCGGGCTACGGCTTCCTCGCGGAGAACCGCGACTTCGCCCAGGCCGTGATCGACGCGGGCCTGGTCTGGGTCGGGCCGCCCCCGGCCGCGATCGAGAGCCTCGGCGACAAGGTCAGGGCCCGGCACATCGCGGAGAAGGTCGGCGCCCCCCTGGTCGCCGGGACGCCGGACCCCGTCGAGAGCGCGGACGAGGTCGTCGCCTTCGCCAAGGAGCACGGCCTCCCGATCGCGATCAAGGCCGCCTTCGGCGGCGGTGGGCGCGGGCTCAAGGTGGCCCGCGAGGAGGGCGAGGTCGCGGAGATGTTCGAGTCCGCGGTGCGTGAGGCAGTCAGCGCCTTCGGTCGCGGCGAGTGCTTCGTGGAGAAGTACCTCGACCGGCCCCGGCACGTCGAGACGCAGTGCCTGGCCGACCAGCACGGGAACGTGGTCATCGTGTCCACCCGCGACTGCTCGCTGCAGCGCCGCCACCAGAAGCTCGTCGAGGAGGCGCCCGCGCCGTTCCTCTCCGCGGAGCAGGTGACCACGCTCTACGAGTCGTCCAAGGCGATCTTGCGCGAGGCGTCGTACGTCGGCGCCGGCACCTGCGAGTTCCTCGTCGGCCAGGACGGCACGATCTCCTTCCTGGAGGTGAACACCCGCCTCCAGGTCGAGCACTGCGTCTCCGAGCAGGTCACCGGGCTGGACCTGGTGCGGGAGATGTTCCGGATCGCGGCCGGTGAGGAGCTCGGGTACGACGACCCGGTCGTCGAGGGCCACGCCATCGAGTTCCGGATCAACGCCGAGGACCCGGGCTCGAACTTCATGCCGGCGCCGGGCACGCTCACCCGCTGGCACGCCCCGGCGGGTCCGGGCGTGCGGCTCGACGGCGGCTACGACCAGGGCGAGACCGTCCCGGGCGCGTTCGACTCGCTGATCGCCAAGCTCGTGGTGACCGGGCGGGACCGCACCCAGGCCCTGGAGCGGTCCCGGCGCGCGCTCGACGAGTTCGTGGTCGAGGGGATGCCGACGGTCATCCCGTTCCACCGGGTGGTCGTGGACGACCCGGCGTTCGTCGGCGCCGACGACGGCTTCGGGGTCTACACCAGCTGGATCGAGACCGAGTTCGACAACCGGATCCCGGCGTACGCCGGCGGGGCCGATGCGACCGAGCCCGAGGAGCGGCAGTCGGTCACCGTGGAGGTGGGCGGCCGCCGGATCGAGGTGGTGCTGCCCGCGGGGCTGGCCGTGGGCGCCGGCGGTGCAGGCGGGCGGCAGCCGAAGCGCGAGCGCCGGAAGGCCGGCGGCACGGTGAGCGGCGACGCCGTCGCCTCGCCGATGCAGGGCACCATCGTGAAGGTGGCCGTCGAGGACGGGCAGCAGGTCGTCGAGGGCGAGGTGATCGTGGTGCTCGAGGCGATGAAGATGGAGCAGCCCCTCAAGGCCCACAAGGCCGGCACGGTCACCGGGCTGACCGCCGCCGTCGGCGACAGCGTCACCAGCGGTGCGGTGATCTGCGAGCTCACCGGCTGACCGTCCGGTGAACGCGTGGTCCTCCCGGGTGAACGTGCGGTGAAGGCTCGCCGCGGGCGCGCTCCGGCGTCGGGCTGACGGGTCCGGCCAGGTGACGATGTGCCGGTGCCTGCCCCCGTGACGTTCCTGATGTTCCACGCCTACGGCCGCGGCGGAGTGGCGCGCAGCGTGGTCAGCCTCGCCAACCGGCTGGCCGACCACCGCGAGGTCCGGGTGGTCAGCCTGGACCGCGACGCCGACCGGGCGCCGTACCCACTGGACCCCCGGGTGCGCCTCGAGGTGCTGCTCGACACGCGCCCGGGACGGCTGGACCGGGGCGCGCGCCTGCTGCACCGGCAGCCCTCCCGCCTGAAACCGGCACCGGTCGAGTCACGGATGTCGTTGCTCACCGACCGGGTGCTGCGACGGCGGCTGGCTCGTCTGGAGCCCGGCGTGCTGGTCAGCACCCGGCCCTCGTTGCACCTGGCAGCGACCCGCTGGGCCGCCGCGGGCGTGCGACTGGTCGGCCAGGACCACGGCAACTTCCTGACCCGCTTCGCCGGCCCCGCCCAGGCGGCGGTGCTGCGCGAGGCGGTGCCCCGGCTGGACGCCTGGGTGGTCCTCACCAGGGCCGACGCCGCCGACTACCGACGCGAGTTACCGGCTCTGGAGGAGCGCGGCACCCGCGTCGAGGTGATCCGCAACGCGCTGCCCTGGCCGCAGCCCGACGCGCCGTCGCCGCTGTCCGGGCCGGTCGTGGTCGCGGCCGGCAGGCTGGTCCGGGAGAAGGGCTTCGGTCGGCTCGTCGACGCATTCGCCGCGGTCGCGCCGGCCCGTCCCGGCTGGCGGCTGCACGTGTACGGCGAGGGGCCGGGTCGCGCCGCCCTGCAGGCGCGGGTCCACCGGCACGGCCTGGGTGACCGGGTGCTGCTGCCGGGGCACACCGACGACCTGGGGGGCGTGCTCGCCGGCGCGTCCGTCTACGCGCTCACCTCGCGGTCCGAGGGCTTCCCCATGGTGCTCGTCGAGGCGATGGGCGCCGGGCTGCCGGTGGTGAGCTTCGACTGCCCCCGCGGCCCTGCCGAGATCGTCGACCACGGCGTGAACGGTCTGCTGGTCGCCGACGGCGACGTCCCCGGGTTCTCCGACGCCCTCGCCCGGCTGCTCGACGACGAACCGCTGCGGCGGCGCTGCGGTGCGCAGGCCTGGGCGGACGCGCACGCCTACACGGCCGAGCGGGTCACCGGCGGCTGGCTGGCGCTGCTGGACAGCCTCGACGCCTGATCCACACGCGGCTGCCACCGGCCCGTCACGGGCCGTTCACCGCGCGCTGCCACCGTCCGGGTCATGGCGACCTCTCTGGCCGGCCGGCGCGTCTACGTGCACATCGGCCTGCCCAAGACGGGCACCACCTTCCTGCAGACCTCGATGCTGGAGAACCAGCAGGCACTCCGCGAGGTCGGCGTGCACTATCCCGGCGGCGACGAGCGGATGTTCCTGGCCGCCGTCGACGTGCGCGGCAGCCACAAGGCCTGGGGTCGCAAGCGCTCCGCGGTGGACGGCCAGTGGGACGCCCTGACCCGGCAGGCCCGCGGGCACGACGGGGCCACGGTGCTCAGCCAGGAGCTGCTCGCGGCGGCCTCCCCGCGCCGTGTCACCGCCGCGATGACGATGCTGAAGGGGCTCGACGTGCACGTAGTGGTCACCGCCCGCGACCCCGCGCGACAGGCCGCTGCGGAGTGGCAGGAGGGGGTCAAGCACGGGCGGCGGCTGTCCTTCGAGGAGTTCCGCACGCGGGTGCTCGACGAGGACGCCGACACCGACTACGCGCGCCGCTACCGGGCGGCTCAGGACCTGCCCGAGGTGCTGGCCAGGTGGGCGGACGCGGTGCCGGCGGCACACGTGCACGTGGTCTGCGGCCCGCCCCCGGGCGCGCCGACCGAGGTGCTGTGGCGCCGCTTCGGGGAGGTGGTCGGGTTCGACGCGACCCGGTTCGCCCCGGCGGGGGCGGCCGCCGCGAACACGTCCCTCGGCACCGACGAGGTGGACCTGCTCCGCCGGGTGAACCTTGCCCTCGCCAAGCGCGTCGAGCAGCCGGCCTACGGCGAGGTGGTGAAGGGGCTCTACGCCGGCGCCCTGCTCGACGCCGGGCGGTCCGCACGGCCCGTGGTCCCCGCGGACATGCACGACGCGTTCACCGTCGTCGGGGAGCGGTGGGTCAAGGCGATCGACCGAGCGGGCTACACCGTGCACGGCGACCCGGCCGACCTGCTGCCGAGGCCGCCGTCGGGACCGGTCCGGCACCCCGACGACGTGGATCCGGTCGCCCAGGTGCGGGTCGCCACCGCGGCCACGGCCGAGCTGCTCGTCGAGCTGCGGCGGACCCGGGACGAGGTGGTCCGCCTCGAGGCGGACAACCAACGGCTGCGCAGGCGTCGCAAGCGGCTCAAGCGGCAGCTCCGCGGTCTCGACACGGCCGGCGCCACCGACTGAGACCCCCCGCGGCGTGCAGCCGCGGGACCACTAGCCTGCTCGACATGTTCTCCAAGGTGCTGGTTGCCAACCGGGGCGAGATCGCCATCCGCGCCTTCCGGGCCGCCTACGAGCTGGGCGCCCAGACGGTCGCCGTGTTCCCGCACGAGGACCGCGGGTCCGAGCATCGGCTCAAGGCCGACGAGGCCTACGAGATCGGCGAGCGCGGGCACCCGGTGCGCGCCTACCTCGACCCGGACGTGATCGTCGCGGCGGCGGTGCGCGCGGGGGCGGACGCGGTCTACCCCGGATACGGCTTCCTCTCGGAGAACCCACAGCTGGCCGAGGCCTGCGCCAACGCGGGCATCACGTTCGTCGGCCCGACCGCCGAGGTGCTCACCCTGACCGGCAACAAGGCGCGCGCGATCGCTGCGGCCAAGGCGGCCGGCGTCCCGGTGCTGGCCTCGGTCGCGCCCTCCACGGACGTCGAGGAGCTGGTGCGATCCGCCCAGCACCTGCCCTACCCGCTGTTCGTGAAGGCGGTCGCCGGCGGCGGCGGACGCGGCATGCGCCGCGTGGACTCCGAGGACCGGCTCCGCGAGGCCCTCGCGACGTGCATGCGCGAGGCCGAGGGCGCCTTCGGGGACCCGACGGTCTTCATCGAGCAGGCCGTCGTCGAGCCGCGGCACATCGAGGTGCAGATCCTCGCCGACGGCGAGGGCAGCGTCATCCACCTCTTCGAGCGGGACTGCTCGGTCCAACGGCGGCACCAGAAGGTGGTGGAGATCGCCCCGGCACCGAACCTCGACCCCGCCCTCCGGGAGCGCATGTGCGCCGACGCGGTGCGCTTCGCGACCGAGATCGGCTACCGCAACGCCGGCACCGTGGAGTTCCTGCTCGACCCGGCGGGCAACTACGTCTTCATCGAGATGAACCCCCGGATCCAGGTCGAGCACACGGTCACCGAGGAGGTCACCGACGTCGACCTGGTCCAGTCCCAGCTGCGGATCGCCTCCGGGGAGACCCTCGCCGACCTCGGTCTCAGCCAGGACCGCATCGTGCTGCGCGGCGCCGCGCTGCAGTGCCGGATCACCACCGAGGACCCGGCCAACGGGTTCCGCCCGGACACCGGCCGGATCACCACCTACCGCTCCCCCGGCGGCGCCGGCGTCCGGCTCGACGGCGGGACGACGTACTCCGGCGCGGAGGTGAGCGCGCACTTCGACTCGATGCTGGCCAAGCTCACCTGCCGCGGGCGGGACTTCACGACGGCGGTGGAGCGGGCCCGCCGGGCGGTCGCCGAGTTCCGGATCCGCGGCGTCTCCACGAACATCCCGTTCCTGCAGGCCGTGCTCGACGACCCGGACTTCAAGGCCGGGCAGATCACCACCGCCTTCATCGAGGACCACCCGCACCTGCTCACCGCCCGGTCCTCCGCAGACCGCGGCACCAAGCTGCTCACCTTTCTCGCCGACATCACGGTCAACCAGCCGCACGGCGAGGCGCCCGTGTCGGTCGACCCGGTCAGCAAGCTGCCGCACGTCGACCTGGCGGTGCCCGCGCCGGACGGGTCCAGGCAGGCGCTGCTCGCACTCGGCCCCGAGGGCTTCGCCCGCGCCCTGCGCGAGCAGACTGCGGTCGCGGTCACCGACACCACGTTCCGCGACGCCCACCAGTCGCTGCTGGCCACCCGGGTCCGGACCCGGGACCTGCTCAGCGTGGCCGGTCACGTCGCACGCACGACCCCGCAGCTGTGGTCGCTCGAGGCGTGGGGCGGGGCGACGTACGACGTGGCGCTGCGGTTCCTGTCCGAGGACCCATGGGAGCGGCTCACCAAGCTGCGGCAGGCGGTGCCGAACATCTGCCTGCAGATGCTGCTGCGCGGCCGCAACACGGTCGGCTACACGCCGTACCCGACCGAGGTCACCGAGGCGTTCGTGCATGAGGCCGCGGCGACCGGCATCGACGTCTTCCGGATCTTCGACGCGCTCAACGACGTCGAGCAGATGAGGCCCGCGATCGACTCCGTCCGGGCCACCGGCACCGCGGTCGCGGAGGTGGCGCTCTGCTACACCGGCGACCTGTCCTCGCCCGACGAGCGGATCTACACGCTCGACTACTACCTCGCGCTCGCCGAGCGGATCGTGGACGCCGGGGCCCACGTGCTGGCGATCAAGGACATGGCCGGTCTGCTGCGGGCCCCGGCCGCCCGCACCCTGGTCCGCGCGCTGCGGGAGCGCTTCGCGCTGCCGGTCCACCTGCACACGCACGACACCCCCGGCGGCCAGCTCGCCACGTTGCTGGCCGCGATCGACGCCGGGGTCGACGCCGTCGACGCGGCGTGCGCCGCGATGGCCGGGACCACCTCGCAGCCGGCCCTCTCGGCGCTGGTGGCGACCACCGACCACACCGCCCGTGCGACCGGGCTGGACCTGCACGCGGTCTGCGACCTGGAGCCGTACTGGGAGGCCACCCGCCGGGTCTACGCACCCTTCGAGTCCGGCCTGGCCTCGCCCACCGGCCGGGTCTACACGCATGAGATCCCCGGCGGCCAGCTCTCGAACCTGCGCCAGCAGGCCGTCTCCCTCGGCCTCGGCGAGAAGTTCGAGCAGATCGAGGACATGTACGCCGCCGCGAACCGGATCCTCGGCAACATCGTCAAGGTCACCCCGTCCTCCAAGGTGGTCGGCGACCTGGCCCTGCACCTGGTCGCGGTCGGGGCCGACCCCGCGCACTTCGCGGAGGACCCGGGCAGCTTCGACATCCCGGACTCGGTGATCGGCTTCCTCTCCGGCGACCTCGGCGACCCCCCGGGCGGCTGGCCCGAGCCGTTCCGCACCAAGGCGCTGGCGGGGCGCACCGTCAAGCCGGTCGTCGCCGAGCTCGACGCCGCCCAGCGGCACGGGCTGGAGACCGACCGCCGGCACACCCTCAACACGCTGCTCTTCCCCGGCCCGACCCGGGACTTCGCCGAGTCGCGCGAGAAGTACGGCGACCTGTCGGTGCTGCCCACCACCGACTACCTCTACGGGCTGCGCACCGGCGACGAGCACGAGGTCGACCTCGAGGAGGGCAAGCGGCTGCTCTTCGGGCTCCAGGCCGTCAGCGGCGCCGACGAGCGCGGCATCCGCACGGTCATGTGCACGATCAACGGCCAGCTACGGCCGATCAGCGTCCGGGACCGGTCCGTGGCTGCGGACGCCGCCACCACCGAGCGCGCCGACCCGACCCGCCCGGGCCACGTGGCCGCGCCCTTCGCCGGAGTGGTCACGACCGTGGTCGCCGAGGGGGACCGCGTGGAGGCCGGGGCCACGGTCGCCACGATCGAGGCGATGAAGATGGAGGCCTCCATCACCGCGCCCGTCGCCGGGACCGTCGAGCGGCTCGCGCTCCCGGGCACCCAGCAGGTCGAGGGTGGCGACCTGGTGCTGGTGCTGTCCTGAGGGCGCCGGACGGTGGCGTCAGCCGGCGAACCACGTGGAGCGCAGGCCGAAGACCGCCCGGAAGGTGTCACCGGACAGCGTGACGTCCGCCCGGGTGCCGTCGAGCACCACCTGGACCACCCGGCCGCCCCACTGGCCGTGTCCGTCGCGCCGGGTGACGTGCAGGCGCCGCAGCCGGCCCAGGGCGGGGTACGCCGCGCTGACCCGGGCCGCGGACAGCGACGTCGACCAGTCGTGGGAGGGGTTCGAGGCCTGGTCGTCGTACGGGTCGACCCGGGCCACCAGGTAGGGCCGGTTGCCCTCGGACAGCCAGCCGCCGCTGCTCGACCCGAACTGGGTGAAGGCGGCGCCGCCCTGGTAGGTGAGGATCTGCTGTGCGGTCGCGGCCACCGCCGCGTTCGCGCGCGGGTCCTCGCCGTCCACCCCGCGGTAGACCTGGCACGCCGCGGTGTCGCAGATCTGCCAGCAGCGGTCCGGGAAGAGGTCGCGGGACCAGGTGGCGTAGGTGCGCGCCGCCACCGCCTGGGCCTTGACCGCCTCGGTGCTCCACGAGGCCGGCATCTCCGAGGGGATCACTCCCTGCACGTAGTCGTCGAGCGAGACCACGTCGACGGTGTCCCGGTCGGCGGAGCCGGGGCGCGGGGAGACGCCACGCAGCGCCCCGCGGTAGGTGCGCGTGCCGGAGGGCGTCCACAGCGTCAGCGGCCCGGGGGCGGAGAGCTCGCCGTCGCCGGCCAGCCCGGGCAGGCCGCCCGGCCGGTACCGGTGCCAGCCCGAGCGGTCGTAGCCCACCACGGTCCGGCCGTGGTCGATGTTGAGCCGCCAGCGGGTCACGCCGGGGAGCGTCGGCAGCCGGTAGGTGCGCCCGGTGCCGAGGTCGCGGACCCGGAGTCCCGGGGTCACGCTGACCACGGTGTCAGGGGTGGTGTCCGCGCCGACCAGGACCCGGATGGACCCGCGCTCCTTCGCCCACGTGGTGCCCGGGTAGTAGAAGTCGATGATCTGCCGGTAGCCCAGCCCGCGCTGCGCCGCGCCGTACGCGCCGTACTGGGACATGCCGTGCCCGTGGCCGTACCCGTGTCCACGCAGGCCCAGCACCCCGCTCGCCGGCACCTGGTAGGACTGGTCGACGCCCACGGAGGCCGACGCGCTCCCGACGCCGGCCGGCAGCGTCAGCGACCCGGCCAGCAGCGCGACGGCCAGGGCGCGCAGGACGGGGGGACGACGCAGCATGGGGCTCCTTGACGGACGGGGGTGCGGGACGGGGAACCCCGTCTGGTGCGCGTGTGACTCACGAGTATGGCGACGACCAGGAGGCTCGGCAGCGGACCGCGAGAACTACGTCGCTGTAGTTAGCGGACCCGAGCCCGGCGGCCGCGCCGACCCGGCGGGTAGGGTCCTGACATGGAGCTCGTGGTCATCCTGATCGTCGTCGCCCTCGCCTTCGTGGTGTCCCGGACCATGAAGCAGAGCCGCGAGCGGCAGGCGGTGGAGCAACGCCACCGCGAGGACCTGGCCGCGGTCCGCAAGGTCGGCGACGAGGACGTGACCCGGTTCGGGGAGGAGCTCCAGCGGCTCGACTCCGACCTGCTCGTCGAGCCCCTCGACGAGGCGGCGCGCCAGGACTACCAGCGGGCGCTGGACTCCTACGAGGCGGCCAAGGAGTCCATGGCGGCGCTCACCCGCGCCGAGGACGTCCGGCACGTGACCGAGGCACTGGAGGACGGCCGCTACGCGGTGGCCTGCGTCCGGGCCCGGGTGGCCGGCCAGCCGCTGCCGGTACGGCGTCCGCCGTGCTTCTTCAATCCCGCCCACGGACCCTCGACCTCCGACCTGGAGTGGGCGCCCCCCGGCGGGCAGCCACGGCAGGTCCCGGTGTGCGCCGCGGACGCCGACCGGCTCTCCCAGGGCGCCGAGCCGCACATCCGCACGGTGCCGCAGGGCGCCGGACGGGTGCCGTACTGGCAGGGCGGCCCCGCCTACTCCCCGTGGGCCTCGGGCTACTTCGGCGGCTACGCGGCCTCGGGGCTGCTGCCGACGTTCCTGGTGCTGACGATGCTCACGCCCGGCTGGGACGGCCTCGGCGCCGACGGCTTCGGCGATGACGGCTTCGGGGCCGACGGCGACGGCGGCGACGACGGTGGCGACGGAGGGTACGACGGCGGCGGCGGGTACGACGGCGGCGGGTACGACGGCGGCGGGTACGACGGCGGCGGGTACGACGGCGGCAGCGACGGCGGGTACGACGGCGGCGGCGGGGGCTTCGACCTCGGTGGCGGCTTCGGCGGGGACGGCGGCGGGTTCGACTTCTGAGCCGGTCCGCCGCACCCGTCCGGTGCTCAGTGCCGCACGTGCAGGCGGCGCGCGGCCTCCGCCACCGAGCCGCTCATCGACGGGTAGACGGTGAAGGCGTGCGCCAGCTGGTCGGCGGTCAGCCCCATCGACACCGCGATCGCCAGCGGGTGGATGAGCTCGGAGGCACGCGGCCCGACGACCACTCCGCCCTCGACCTTGCCGGTGCCGGAGCGCGCGAAGAGCTTGACGAACCCGTCCCGGACGCCCTGCATCTTGGCGCGCGGGTTGCCCGACAGCGGCAGCATCACGCACTCGGCGTCGACCTCGCCGGCGTTCACCTGGCTCTGCGTCCAGCCGACCGTGGCGATCTCGGGAGCGGTGAACACGTTGGAGGAGACCGTCCCCAGGCTCAACGGGGCGACGGCGTCTCCGAGGAAGTGCCACATCGCGATCCGGCCCTGCATCGCGGCCACCGAGGCGAGCATCAGCACCCCTGTGCAGTCACCCGCGGCGTACACCCCGCGCGCGGAGGTCCGGGAGACGCCGTCGAGGGTGACGAACCCGGCGTCGTCGACGTGCACGCCGGCCTCCTCGAGCCCGAGGTCCCGCGTGTTCGGGACCGAGCCGAGCGCCAGCAGGCAGTGCGACGCCTCGACGGTGCGGCCGTCGGTCAGCGTCACCGTGACGGTGTCGCCGTCGCGGGTCACCGACTGCATGCGCGAGCGCGACAGCACGGTCATGCCGCGCCGCTTGAAGACCTCCTCGAGCACCTCGGCGGCGTCCGGGTCCTCGCCCGGCAGCACCCGGTCCCGGCTCGACACCAGCGTCACGTCCACGCCGAGCGCGTTGTAGGCGCTCGCGAACTCGGCGCCGGTGACGCCGGAGCCGACCACGACCAGCTTGGTGGGCACCTCGTCGAGGTCGTAGACCTGCTCCCAGGTGAGGATCCGCTCGCCGTCGGGCCGGGCGGTCGGCAGCGTGCGGGGTGACGCGCCGGTCGCGAGCAGCACCGCGTCCGCGCGCAGCACCTCCTCGGACCCGTCGTCGGCGGTGGCGACGACCCGCTCGGGGCCGTCGAGCCGCCCGCGGCCGCGCAGCACCCGGACCCCCTCGCGGGTCAGCCGGCGCTCGATGTCCTCCGACTGCGCCCGCGCCAGCCGCTTCACGCGCCGGTTGACCTCGCCGAGGTCGGCGACCAGGGCGCCCTCGAACCGGAGGCCCAGCTCCTTGGCGTCCTCCATGTCGGCCATCAGCTCCGCGGTGGCGATCAGGGTCTTGCTCGGCACGCAGTCGGTCAGGACCGCGGACCCCCCGAGACCGTCGGTGTCGACCACCGTGACCTCGGCCTCGAGCTGCGCTGCGACCAGCGCTGCCTCATAGCCACCGGGTCCTCCTCCGACCACCACCACACGGTTCATCTGCTCATCCTCGCAAAGCGACCGGGTGCCCGTCATGCTGCCCCGCATGCCCTAGGCTGCGCGGGTGCCTCTGTACGCCGCCTTCGGGTCGAACATGGACCCTCGACGGATGGGCGAGCGGTGCCCGCACTCCCCGCTACAGGGCACCGGCTGGCTCACCGGCTGGCGGCTGACGTTCGGCGGCGAGGAGCACGGCTGGGACGGTGCGCTGGCCACCATCGTCGAGGACCCGATCGACCAGGTGTTCGTCGCGATCTACGACGTGACCACCGAGGACGTCGTCCACCTCGACGCGCTGGAGAGCGCCGACACCGGTCTGTACCGCAAGACGACGGTGCGGGTCTCCACCATGGCCGGCGAGCAGGTGGCCTGGGCCTACGTCCTGGACGCCTACGAGGGCGGACTGCCCTCGGCCAGCTACCTCGGCATCCTCGCGGACGCCGCCGAGGCCGCGGACGCGCCGCAGGACTACGTCCGGGCCCTGCGCGGCCGCCCGTGCCGCTCGATCGGGTCCTGACCCCCGGACGTGCCCCTCGGACCTGCCCCCCGGACGTGACCCGGGGGCGTGACCGGGGGCGCCGATAGGGTGCCCGCATGCGCGCCTCCTCTCCCGCCGCCCCCCCGACCGGCGACCCAGCCGGCGACCCAGCCGGCGAACCGGCCGTCCCCGGACCTGCCGGTCTCGCCGCCGAGGCGGCCGCGGTGCTCGCGGAGCGCACCGGCGTCGACCGCCACGACGTGGCCCTGGTGCTGGGCTCAGGGTGGCTGCCGGCGGTCGACGCCCTCGGCGAGACCGTCGCCGAGCTCAGCACCACCGAGCTGCCCGGGTTCACCGCTCCCGCGGTCGCGGGGCACGCGGGCAGGATCCGCTCGGTCCGGGCCGGCGAGCGGAGCCTGCTGGTCTTCCTCGGCCGCACCCACCTCTACGAGGGGCTCGGGGTCCGGCCGGTCGTGCACGGCGTCCGGACCGCGGCCGCCGCGGGCTGCCGGGTGGTGGTGCTCACCAACGGCTGCGGAGGTCTGCGGGAGACCTGGCAGCCGGGGACGCCGGTCCTGATCAGCGACCACGTCAACCTGACCGCCACCTCGCCGATCGAGGGCGCGACGTTCATCGACCTCACCGACCTGTACAGCGCCCGGCTCCGGGCGCTGTGCCACGAGGTCGAGGACGGGCTCGACGAGGGCGTCTACGTGCAGTTCCCCGGCCCGCACTACGAGACCCCGGCGGAGATCGTCATGGTCCGCGCCATCGGCGGGGACCTGGTCGGGATGTCCACGGCCCTCGAGGCGATCGCGGCCCGCGAGGCCGGGCTGGAGGTGCTCGGCATCTCGCTGGTGACCAACCTGGCCGCCGGCATCACCGGCGAGCCCCTCGACCACGCCGAGGTCCTCGAGGCGGGCCGGGCCGCCGCCACCCGGATGGGCAGCCTGCTCGGCCGCGTCGTCCCCCGCATCTAGAGACCGGAGTCCCCATGCATCTGCTCGTCACCGGTGCCGCCGGCAGCCTCGGCGCGGTGCTCTGCCACGGGCTGGTCGACCGCGGCCACACGGTCGCGGGGCTCGACAGGGTCCCCGAGCCGGAGGGCTTCACGGGCACCTGGTTCACCGCCGACTGCGCCGACCCGGACGCCGTCGAGGCGGTCTTCGGCGCCCTGGCCGGCAGCAGCCGGCCCGATGCCGTGGTGCACCTGGCCGGCATGCCCGATGAGGCGACGCTGCCCGTGGAGCTGGAGTCACACGTGCTCACCACCGCCGCCCTGCTCGACGCGATGGTCCGGCACGGCGTCACCCGGATCGTGTACGCCGGCAGCAACCACGCCGTCGGCCGGACCCGGCGCGACGAGCTCGCGGGGGGGCTGCTCACCACCGACGTGCGGCTGCGGCCGGACACCTTCTACGGCGTCGCGAAGGTCGCGGCCGAGGGCCTGCTCAGCCTGTTCGCCGACCGGTACGGCATCGACGCTGTGTCGGCCCGGATCGGCAGCTTCCTTCCCCAGCCGGAGACCCCCCGGCACCTCGCCACCTGGCTGTCCCACGACGACGCGGTGCGGATGGTCGAGGCCTGCCTGACCTCGCCGGACCCCGGGTTCGCGACGCTCTACGGCATCTCCGCCAACACCCGCGCCTGGTGGGACCTCCAGCCGGGACGCGCGCTCGGCTACCTGCCCGAGGACGACGCCGAGCGGTTCGCGGACGTCGTGACGGCCTGCGATGACGACGAGCTGGGCGAGACCCATGTCGGCGGTCCCTACGTCGGGGAGTCGTTCCAGCGGCCCGCCCTGGCCCTCTCGACCGGGGTCGGCGCATGAGCGAGCTGCTGGCCCGGGCCCGCGCCTGGGCGGCCGAGGACCCGGACCCCGGGACCCGGCGCGAGCTCGAGGACCTGATCGCCCAGGCGGGCGCCGAGACCTGGGCGGACACCACCACCGGGTCCTCGGCTGCCGAGCGGCTCGCCGACGCGTTCGACGGCGGGCTGGCGTTCGGCACCGCCGGGCTCCGAGGTGCCCTGGGCCCCGGCCCGAACCGGATGAACCGGGTGGTGGTGATCCGGGCGGCGGCCGGGCTGGCGTCGTACCTGGTCGGGAACGGCGCCCGCCGCGGCGACCCGGTGGTGGTCGGCTACGACGCCCGGCACCGCTCCGACGTCTTCGCCGAGGACACCGCGGCGGTGCTGGAGGGGGCAGGACTGCACGCGCTGCTCCTCCCCCGGCCGCTGCCCACCCCGGTGCTCGCCTACGCGATCCGGCACCTCGGCTGCGTGGCCGGTGTGATGGTCACCGCCTCGCACAACCCTCCGCAGGACAACGGCTACAAGGTCTACCTCGGGGACGGCAGCCAGATCGTGTCCCCGGCGGACACCGCGATCTCCGCCGAGATCGACGCGGTCGGCGCGCTGGCCGGCATCCCCCGCGACAGCGGCTGGCAGCGGCTCGGCGAGGAGGTCCTGGACGCGTACGTCGAGGAGGTGGTGGCGCTCGTGGACCCGGCCGGCCCCCGCGAGCTGACCTGCGTCTACACCCCGCTGCACGGGGTCGGCGGAAGCACGGTGACCACGGTGCTGGAGCGGGCGGGCTTCGCGGCGCCGCACCTGACCGTCGCCCAGGCCGAGCCGGACCCGGACTTCCCCACCGTCGCGTTCCCGAACCCGGAGGAGCCCGGGGCGATGGACCTCGCGACCGCCCGGGCCGCCGAGGTCGGCGCCGACCTGGTCGTCGCCAACGACCCCGACGCGGACCGGTGCGCGGTCGCGGTCCCCGGGCCGCACGGCTGGCGGATGCTGAGCGGGGACGAGGTGGGCGCCCTGCTCGGCGACGTCCTGCTGCGCTCGGGCGCCGCCGGCGTCTACGCCAGCTCGATCGTGTCCTCCTCGCTGCTCGGCGCGATGGCCCGTGCCCACGGGCGCACGCACCGGGAGACCCTGACCGGCTTCAAGTGGATCGGGCGCGTGGAGGACCTGGCCTTCGGCTACGAGGAGGCGCTCGGCTACTGCGTCGCCCCGGCGCTGGTGCGCGACAAGGACGGGGTCTCCGCCCTCCTGCGGGTCGTCGAGCTCGCGGCGCGGCTGCGCCGCGAGGGCCGCACCCTGGTGGACCGGCTCGACGACATCGCCCGCCAGCACGGGCTCTACGCGACCGACCAGCTCTCGGTGCGGGTCACCGACCTCGGCCTCATCGACGCCGCGATGGGCAGGCTGCGGTCCGGGCCGCCGGCCCAGCTGGGCGGGCTCGCGGTCGAGCGGGTCGACGACCTGACCGAGGGCGGCGGCGGCCTGCCCCCGACCGAGGGACTGCGCTACCGGCTCGCGGAGCACGCCCGGGTGGTGGTCCGCCCGTCCGGCACGGAGCCCAAGCTCAAGTGCTACCTCGAGGTGGTCGTCCCGGTGGAGGCCGAGGAGCCGGGCGGTGTCGACGCCGCCCGCATCGTGGCGGTGCAGCGGCTCGACGCGATCCGCCAGGACCTCGCCGTCGCCCTGGGACTCTAGACCAGCAGAGCCAGCACGAACCCCGCCCCGGTGACCAGCAGAGCGGCCAGCTCCGGCACAGCGTAGCGGTGCCGCACGGGCGGCACGTCGTCGCCGCCTCGCCCGCTGCGGGAGCCCGCCACCAGCTCGTCGATCCGGGCGAGCACGAAGCTGTGGTAGCTCATCGCCCGCGGAGCCGCCGGTGCCCCGCCGAACCCGGCCATCCGGTGGCTGCCGAACAGCCCGCCCTGACCGCTGGAGCGCACCCGCTGGCGCGCCTCGGCGCCCAAGGACTTGCCGATGCCGATGCAGACGTAGCGCCGGCCGCCCGCCCACACGTTGAGGGTCTGGCCCATGGTCACCTCGTCGATGGCGGCGTACGGCACCTCGGTGTCGCGGACCGTGCCCCGCAGCAGCAGGTGCGACGGGTACGCCGTCACCCGGGGCCGCAGCTGGGTCAGCCAGACCAGGACGCCGAAGAACAGCGCACCGGCACCGATCCGCAGCCCGGTGACCGTGTGCACCGACACGGCCGCCCAGACGGCGGCCACGCCGGCCAGCGCCAGGCCCACGGCGCCCACGTACGGACCGGTCGTCGGCTTGAACCGGACCAGCGGCTGCTCGCCGGCCGGAGTGCGCGGAGAGGGACCCATACGGTCATTGTGCCCGGTCTCGTCCGGTTCCGCGGCGGGCCTGCCCCGCACCTATGCTGGTCCGCGTGACCCCATCCCTGAGCTCGACGGCGAGCTCGGCGCGACCCGCCGACCCGCCCGACCAGGTGTCCGACCGGCTGCCCGGCCCCCTGGGGGACGCCACCGGCTCGGACGCGTCGCTCCGCCGGCTCCTGCACGGCCTGCCGGGGGTGGACCAGGTCGGCGCGGAGGCCCGGGTGGCCGGGCTGGGCACGCGGTCGGTCAAGACCACCGCCAAGGCCTACGCCCTCGACCTCGCGATCCGGATGGTGGACCTGACCACGCTCGAGGGCGCGGACACGTCCGGCAAGGTCCGGGCCCTGTGCGGGAAGGCCATGCGGCCCGACCCGGCCGACCCCACCTGCCCGTCGGCGGCCGCGGTCTGCGTCTACCCGGACATGGTGGCCACGGCACGGGAGGCGCTGGCCGGCAGCGGCGTGCACGTCGCCTCGGTGGCCACCGCGTTCCCCGCCGGACGGGCCGCCCTCGCGGTCAAGCTCGCCGACGCCCACGACGCCGTGGCGGCCGGGGCCGACGAGATCGACATGGTGATCGACCGGGGCGCGTTCCTGTCCGGGCACTACCTGAAGGTCTTCGAGGAGATCGTCGCGGTCCGCGCGGCGTGTGCGCGCGCGGACGGGTCCCGCGCCCACCTGAAGGTGATCTTCGAGACCGGCGAGCTGCAGACCTACGACAACGTCCGCCGGGTCTCCTGGCTGGCGATGCTGGCCGGCGCGGACTTCATCAAGACCTCGACCGGCAAGATCCAGCCGGCCGCGACGCTGCCGGTGACGATGGTGATGCTCGAGGCGGTCCGCGACTTCTCCCTCGCGACCGGCCGGACCGTCGGGGTGAAGCCCGCGGGCGGCATCCGCACCGCCAAGGACGCGATCAAGTACCTGGTCATGGTCAACGAGGTCGCCGGAGCGGCCTGGCTCGACCCGGACCTGTTCCGCTTCGGCGCCTCGACCCTGCTCAACGACCTGCTGATGCAGCGCACCAGGCTGACCACCGGCCGCTACAGCGGCCCCGACTACTTCACCCTGGACTGATCCGATGAGCTCCCCGTTCGAGTACGCCCCCGCGCCCGAGTCCCGCTCGGTGGTCGACATCAGGTCCTCCTACGGCCTGTTCGTGGACGGCCGCTTCGTCGACCCGGTCGGCGGGGGCTCGTTCAAGACCGTCGACCCGGCCACCGAGGAGGTGCTCGCCGAGGTGGCGGAGGGCACCGCGGACGACGTCGACCTCGCGGTCCGGGCCGCCCGGCGCGCCCACACCCGGGTGTGGTCGCGGATGTCCGGCCGGGAGCGGTCCAAGTACCTGTTCCGGATCGCCCGGATCCTCCAGGAGCGCAGCCGCGAGCTGGCGGTGCTGGAGTCGATCGACAACGGCAAGCCGATCAAGGAGTCCCGCGACGTCGACGTGCCGACGGCGGCGGCGTACTTCTTCTACTACGCGGGGTGGGCCGACAAGCTCGAGCACGCCGGCTTCGGGCCCTCACCGCGACCGGTCGGCGTGGCCGGCCAGGTGATCCCGTGGAACTTTCCGCTGCTGATGCTGGCCTGGAAGATCGCCCCGGCGCTGGCCTGCGGCAACACGGTGGTCCTGAAGCCCGCCGAGACCACCCCGCTCACGGCGCTGCTGTTCGCGGAGATCTGCCAGCAGGCGGACCTCCCTCCCGGCGTGGTCAACATCGTCACCGGCGCCGGGGAGACCGGCCGTGCGCTGGTCGCCCACGAGGACGTCGACAAGGTCGCGTTCACCGGGTCCACGGAGGTCGGCCGGCAGATCGCCCGCACGGTCGCCGGCACCACCAAGAAGGTCACGCTCGAGCTCGGCGGCAAGGCCGCCAACATCGTCTTCGACGACGCCCCGCTGGACCAGGCGGTCGAGGGCATCGTCAACGGCATCTTCTTCAACCAGGGGCACGTGTGCTGCGCCGGATCCCGGCTGCTGGTCCAGGAGGCGGTGGCCGAGGAGGTGCTGGATCGGCTCAAGCGGCGGATGGCCACGCTGCGCGTGGGCGACCCGCTGGACAAGAACACCGACATCGGCGCGATCAACTCCGCCGCCCAGCTGGCCCGGATCCGGGACCTCGCGGAGGTCGGCGAGAGCGAGGGTGCGGGCCGCTGGTCGCCGCCGTGCGAGCTTCCCGAGCGCGGCTTCTGGTTCCCGCCGACGCTCTTCACCGGCGTCACCCAGGCGCACCGGATCGCCCGCGAGGAGATCTTCGGCCCGGTGCTGTCGGTGCTCACCTTCCGCACGCCCACGGAGGCGGTGGAGAAGGCCAACAACACGCCCTTCGGGCTGTCCGCCGGCATCTGGACCGACAAGGGCTCGCGGATCCTCTGGGTCGCCGACCGGCTCCGCGCCGGCGTGGTGTGGGCCAACACGTTCAACAAGTTCGACCCGAGCAGCCCCTTCGGCGGCTACAAGGAGTCGGGCTACGGCCGCGAGGGCGGCCGCCACGGGCTGGAGGCCTACCTTGCCGTCTGAGCGCCGGATCGACGTCCGCAAGACCTACAAGCTCTACGTCGGCGGGGCGTTCCCCCGCTCGGAGTCGGGTCGCTCCTACGTGGTCGAGGACGCCCGAGGCCGGTTCCTCGCGAACGCCGCGCAGGCCTCCCGCAAGGATGCGCGCGACGCGGTACAGGCGGCTCGCAAGGCCTTCGGCGGCTGGTCGACGCGGACGCCGTACAACCGGGGCCAGGTGGTCTACCGGGTCGCGGAGGTGCTCGAGGGCCGTCGCGCCCAGCTGGTCGAGGAGGTGCAGCGCTCCGAGGGGCTCGGCAAGCGGGCCGCCGAGACCGTGGTGGACACCGCCGTCGACCGCCTCGTCTGGTACGCCGGGTGGGCCGACAAGCTCGCCCAGGTGGTCGGGGGCACCAACCCGGTGGCCGGTCCGTACTTCAACTTCTCCCTGCCCGAGCCGACCGGCGTGGTCGCGGTCCTGGCCCCGCAGAGCTCCTCGCTGCTCGGGCTGGTCAGCGTCGTCGCCCCGGTGGTCGTCACCGGCAACACGGTCGTGGTGGCCACCTCGCACCGGCGTCCGGTCCCGGCGGTCACGCTGGCCGAGGTGCTGGCCACCTCGGACGTGCCGGGCGGGGTGGTGAACCTGCTCACCGGGCCGCTGTCGGACACCGCCCCGACGCTGGCCTCGCACATGGACGTGAACGCGGTGGACCTGACCGGCCTGGCCGGCGACCCGGCGACCGCGACCGACCTGGAGCGGGAGGCGGCCCAGAACCTCAAGCGCGTGCTGCGGGCGCCCGCCGAGGAGCCGGACTGGTTGCAGGAGCCGGGCCTGGTGCGGATGACGACGTTCCTGGAGACGAAGACCGTCTGGCACCCGATCGGCCTCTGACCCGGTGGCCGCACAGGTGATGCTGGTCGCCGCCGGGACCACCGCGGCCTGCTCGCGGAGGCGGTCTGCGTGCGCAACGACCGGCTGGTCACCTTCTGGCGACGGCTGAGCCGGGCCCTGCCGGCTCACCGGCATGGTGCTCGCGGCCCGCTGACCGGCTCGGCAAAAAACCGACAAATCGCCCGCGCGACGCGTCCCCCGGCTGCCATCCTCCGGGCATGGACCGTTCCCGCTCCGCCCGCACCCGCCCTGCCCGACGCGGCGTCGCCGCCGCTCTGGCCGGCGCCCTGGTCGCCGGCAGCCTCGGGGTGGCGCTGAGCGTGTCCCTGGCCCGGCTGGACCTCTCGCCCGCGTGCGGGCGGGACGGTGCCGCGCTGCGGATGCCCGACGGCAGCCGGGCCTGCGTGCACGCCGACGAGGCTCCGCCGGGCGTCGACGCGACCGAGGACGTCTCGACCTCCGAGCTGCGCGGCCGGGTGGGAGCCGGACCGGCGGCCTACCAGGCCGCGCAGGAGCTCGGGGTCGCCGCGACACCGGCCGCCGCCGCGGCATCGCCCGACGTGCCCTGCGACGGTGACGGCAGCAGCGGCTACCGCGTGCAGGCGCTCTACGTGGTCGAGGCCGGCCAGAGCAACCGGTACGGCGCGCTGCTGGGCAGCTTCCAGCGCTGGGCCTCCGGCGTCGACGACGTGGTGAACCGCTCCGCCGCCCTCACCGGGGGCGTGCGGCACCTGCGCTACGTGACCGACCCGGGCGCCACCACCGGAGCCTGCGTGGCCGACGTGGCGAACGTGACGGTGCCGGACGGCTCCATGACGTCGTTCAACGCGACCATCCAGGCGGTGCAGGCGCAGGGCTACACCGACCCGACCCGCAAGTACCTGATGTGGACCGACGCGTCGTCGCTGTGCGGCATCGCCAGCATGTACCTCGGTGACGGCTCCGCCCAGGGCAACCCCAACAACGGCCGCTACCCGCAGTACGCCCGCGTCGACTCGGGCTGCTGGGGCTTCGGCGACGGCACGGCGCAGCACTCGGTCGAGGCGCACGAGCTGGTGCACACGCTCGGCGCCGTGCAGTCCAGCGCCCCGCACGCGACGCAGGCCGGCCACTGCTGGGACGAGTCGGACACGATGTGCTACTCCGACGGCACCTCGCACCCGATGGTGCAGATCTGCCCGGCGAGCGCGAGTACCTGCTGGACTGCAACAGCGACGACTACTTCTCGACGTACCCGGACCCCGGCGCCTACCTCGACACGCACTGGAACGCGGCGGCCTCGCGCTTCCTGGTCGGGGGCGGCGACGGCACCGGCGGTGGCACCACGGGCTCGCCCTCGGTCCTCGGCGCCCAGGTCTCGGTGAACAACCCCGCGGTGCCCGGCCTGGCCACCCAGGCGACGGTCACCCCGGCGCTGCCGGCCGGACGCACCCTCGACTCCGTCCTGTGGAAGTCGGCGCGCCGCGACTGCGTGTTCGCCGATCCGACCGCCGTGCAGTCGACGGTGACCTGCAACGCGAGCCTCCCGACCGCGACGACGGTGACCGTCACGGTCCGGGACTCCAGCGGCGCGGTCAAGACGGTCAGCAGCCCGCTGACCTTCGCGACCGGCGGCAGCCGACCGCTGGCGCTGACCCTCTCCGTCTCCGGGCAGAGCTCGGCCGACGTCGACTCGGCGTCCATGTGCACCGGGGCGGCGACACCTGTCTCGGCCGTGCTCACCGACGTGCAGACCGGGCAGCCGGTCAAGGGCCTGCCCGCCGTCTTCACCCGCAGGACCGCCACCCAGGCGAACGCCACCGCCGCCGGCAGCGCGGTCAGCGACGCCTCGGGGCGCGCCACCGTCACCCAGGCGAGCACCGGTGCGGTCACCTACGGCGCGCGTGCCGCGGCGTCCGCCGGCTATGCCGCGGCCGACCCGGTCACCCTGGCGGCGACCGTGGAGAGGTGTGCCCCCGACCTCACCGGCACGTCCAGCGGTCTCGACGTCTACTACGGCGACCCGGTCACCGTGTCCGGCACCCTGACCCGGGACGCCGGCGGGGCCACGGTCCCCCTCGGCGGCGTCGGCCTGCCGGTGAGGGTGGTCAGCACCAGCACCTCCTCCGGGCGCACCACGGTGCGGACCACCGTGGTCGGGACGGCGCGCACCGCCCTCGACGGGTCGTACCGCCTGGACGTGCGGCCCGCCGTCTCCGGCGAGCTCTCCGTCGCCCTGCCCGGGTCGGCGTCCTGGACCAGCGCCACGGTCCCGCTCGGCGACCTGACCGTCTCGACCCCCTCGACCGAGTTGACCGCGAGCATCGACCGCACCGACGTCGGGTACGGCGGCCCGGTCGTCGTGACCGGCACGCTGCAGCGGGTCGCCGGCGGCTCCACGACCGGCGCCGCCGCACAGACCGTCAGCCTGAGGCTGACCGCGGCGGGCCGTGCGCCGAGCACCGTCGCCACCGCTCGGACCGCGCCGGACGGCTCCTTCAAGGTCACCGCCCCGCTGCGGGTGGCCGGCGCGCTCAGCCTCGTGTACGCGAGGACCCCGGCGCTGCCCGCGGCCACCCACGAGCTCGGTGACGCCACCGTCGGCACCTGGTCCACGTCCCTGACGGTCGCCTCCTCGACGACGGCGTCCGCCCGGGCCGGCACCCAGGTCGGCATCACCGGCACCCTCACGCGCTCGTACGCCGGCACCGACGAGCCCGCACGCTCAGTCCCGGTGCGGCTGTTCGCCCGGGCCGACGGCAGCGACCGCGACGTGGTGGTCCCGGGCACGACCGGCCAGAGCGGCGCCTTCGCCTTCCGCGTCGCCCCCCGGGTCGGCACCACCTACCGGGTGAAGGTGCTCGGCGTGACCGGCTACCTGGACGCCGAGAGCGATCCGGTGACGGTCGCGGTCGGCTGACGGTGGCGGGGCGTCTCCCCGGCGCTCAGCTCATCGCGCCGAGCACGGCGTACGCCGGCTTGATCTGCTCGTCGATGATCGCGAGCCGCTCGTCGAAGGGCAGGAAGGCCGACTTCATCGCGTTGACCGTGAACCAGCGCAGGTCGTCCATGCCGTAGTCGAACGCCTCGGCCAGCAGCACCATCTCCCGGGTCATCGACGTCCCGCTCATCAGCCGGTTGTCGGTGTTCACCGTGACCCGGAAGCGCAGGTCGGTCAGCGTGCCGATCGGGTGCTTGTCGATGGAGTCGGCGGCACCGGTCTGGATGTTCGAGGACGGGCACATCTCCAGCGGGATGCGCTTGTCGCGCACGTAGGCCGCGAGCCGCCCCAGCGTCGCCGTGCCGTCGTCGGCCACCGCCACGTCGTCGATGATCCGCACGCCGTGCCCGAGGCGGTCCGCACCGCACCACTGGATCGCCTGCCAGATCGACGGCAGCCCGAAGGCCTCGCCGGCGTGGATCGTGAAGTGCGCGTTCTCGCGCTGCAGGTACTCGAACGCGTCCAGGTGCCGGGTGGGCGGGTAGCCGGCCTCGGCACCGGCGATGTCGAACCCGACCACACCGTCGCCGCGATGGGCGATGCTGAGCTCGGCGATCTCGCGGCTGCGGGCCTGGTGCCGCATCGCGGTCAGCAGCTGGCGGACGACGATCGGACAGCCGTCGCGCCGCGCCTCGTCGGTGCCCTCGGCGAACCCGTCCCGCACCGCCTCGACGACCTGCGGCAGCGACAGCCCCGCCTGCAGGTGCTGCTCGGGGGCGTAGCGGACCTCCGCGTAGACGACCCCGTCCGCGGCCAGGTCCAGCACCGCCTCCCGTGCCACCCGTCGGAGCTGGTCCGCGGTCTGCATCACCGCCACCGTGTGGTCGAACGTCTCCAGGTAGCGCTCCAACGAGCCCGAGTCGGCGGACTCCTCGAACCACCGGCGCAGCGACTGCGCGTCCCCCGCGGGCAGCTCGTGCCCCACCTCTGCGGCGAGGTCCAGGATGGTCTGCGGTCGGAGGCCCCCGTCGAGATGGTCGTGCAGCAGCACCTTGGGGGCCCGGGCGATCAGCTCGCGTGGAACGGTCATACCCACATCAAACCAGTGCCTAACCGGGGACCAGACCGGAGTCCCGCCCGACCGGGCTCCGTTATCCGCCTGACACGTCCGACGCCTACCCTCGACCACGTGGACTCCGAAACCGCCCCGCCCGACTGGCCCGTCGTCGACGCGGTGCTCTTCGACCTCGACGGCGTCATCACGCCGACGGCACGGGTGCACATGCACGCCTGGGCCGAGATGTTCACCGCCTTCCTCGCCGAGCGGGGCGCGGCGCCGTACGCCGAGCGTGACTACTTCGAGCACGTCGACGGTCGTCCGCGGTACGAGGGCGTGGCCGCGCTGCTGGCCGACCGGGGCATCGAGCTGCCCTGGGGCGAGCCCTCCGACCCGGCCGACGCCGACACCGTGTGCGGCCTCGGCAACCGCAAGAACCAGCTCTTCGGCGAGGTGCTCGCCCGCGACGGGGTCCAGCCCTACCCGGGCTCGGTCGCGCTGATGGACGCCCTCGAGGCCCGGGGCACCCGGATGGCGATCGTGTCGAGCTCGGCCAACGCCCCCGACGTGCTGCGCGCCGCGGGGCTGCTCGACCGGTTCGAGACCGTCGTCGACGGCGCCGTCGCCCGGGACCGGCAGCTGCTCGGCAAGCCCCGTCCGGACACCTACGCCTACGCGGCCGACACCCTCGGCGTCCCGCACCGGCGCTCGGTCGTGGTGGAGGACGCTGTCTCCGGCGTGCAGGCGGGCGCGGCCGGCGACTTCGCCCTGGTGGTCGGCGTCGACCGCGGGGCGGGGGCGCGGACCCTGCTCGCCGAGGGCGCCGACGTGGTGGTCGCCGACCTCGCCGAGCTGATCCCCGCGGTGCAGGCGGCCGGTCGATGACCGCGCGCGCAGGCGCGGCGCACACCCCGCCGTCCGCGGCGGACCCGCTGAACCGCCACGTCTTCCCCGTGGACCCCTGGCGGCTCACCGAGGCGTCGTACGACGGCGAGCACCTGGGTCGCAACGAGACCCTGTTCGCGGTGGCCAACGGCTACCTGGGCATGCGCGGGAACGTCGAGGAGGGTCGCGAGAGCTACGCGCACGGCACCTTCGTCAACGGCTTCCACGAGACCTTCACGATCCAGCACGCCGAGGAGGCGTTCGGCTTCGCCCGGGTCGGCCAGACCATGGTGAACGTGCCGGACGCCAAGCTGATCCGGCTCTACGTCGACGACGAGCCGCTGCTGCTCTCGATCGCCGACCTCGACGAGTACGACCGCACTCTCGACTTCCGAGCCGGCCGGCTGAGCCGCTCGCTGGTGTGGCGCACTCCCGCCGGCAAGCGGGTGCGGGTGGACTCGACGCGGATGGTCTCGATGACCGACCGGCACCTTGCGGTGATGACCTTCGAGGTGACCCTCCTCGACGGCGACGCCCCGGTCGCGATCAACTCCCAGCTGCTGAACCGCCAGGACGGGGAGGACGAGTACTACGTGCGCTCGGCCGCCATGGGTCAGGGCACCGACCCGCGCAAGAGCGCCACCTTCGACCGTCGGGTGCTGGTGCCGCAGTCGATCGGCGCGGAGGCGGACTCCGATCGGATGATCCAGGGCTTCCGCTGCGCGGAGTCGGGGATGACGATCGCCGTCGGGGTGGACCACGTCTTCGAGACGGCCAACGACGCGAGCGCGAACGCGCACTTCGACCCGGACGTCTCCCGGATGACCTACCGCGTCCAGGCCCGCGCCGGCGTGCCGATCCGGCTGACCAAGTACGTCGCCTACCACACCTCGCGCGGGGTGCCGGTGCGCGAGCTGGTGAGCCGCTGCCGGCGCACCCTCGACCGCGCCCTCGAGGAGGGTCTCGAGCACCAGGTGCGCGGTCAGCGCGCGTGGTTCGACGGCTTCTGGGAGCGCTCGGACATCGAGGTCGGCGGTCCGCCCGAGATCCAGCAGGCGGTGCGCTGGAACCTGTTCCAGCTCGCCCAGGCGGTGGGCCGCGCCGAGGGCGTCGGCGTGCCCGCGAAGGGTCTGACCGGGAGCGGCTACAGCGGCCACTACTTCTGGGACACCGAGATCTACACGCTGCCCTTCTTCACCTACACCACCCCGCAGCTCGCCCGCTCGGCGCTGCGCTTCCGCTACCAGCTGCTGCCGATGGCGCGGCTGCGCGCCGAGCAGATGGCCCAGCGCGGGGCGCTGTTCCCGTGGCGCACGATCAACGGCGAGGAGGCCTCGGCCTACTACGCGGCCGGGACCGCGCAGTACCACATCGACGCGGACATCTCCTACGCGCTGAGCCAGTACGTCGCTGCCAGCGGCGACCTGGACTTCCTCGAGCGCGAGGCCGTCGACATCCTGGTGGAGACCGCCCGGCTCTGGGCGGACCTGGGGTTCTGGCGGGTGAACGGGGACGGCGTCTTCCACATCCACGGGGTCACCGGACCGGACGAGTACACCACCGTGGTCAGCGACAACCTGTTCACCAACGTGATGGCGCAGGGGAACCTCCGCGACGCCGCGGCGACCGTGGAGTGGCTGCGCGAGCACAGCCCGGACGGCTACGCCCGGATGGTGTCCCGGCTGGGACTGCGCGACGACGAGGTCGGCGAGTGGCAGCACGCCGCGGACCGGATGTTCATCCCCTACGAGGAGCACCTCGGCATCCACCCGCAGGACAGCCAGTTCCTGGACCGGGAGGTCTGGGACCTCGCTGTCACGCCGGCGGAGAACCGCCCGCTGCTGCTGCACTACCACCCGCTGGTGATCTACCGCTTCCAGGTGATCAAGCAGGCGGACGTGGTGCTCGCGCTCTTCCTCCGCGGCAGTGCCTTCACCGACGAGGCCAAGCGGGCCAGCTTCGAGTACTACGACCCGATCACCACCGGCGACTCCACGCTCTCCGCGGTGGTGCAGTCGATCATCGCCGCCGAGGTCGGCTACCACGAGCTGGCGCTGCGGTACTTCTACCAGGCGACGTTCGTGGACCTGGCCGACCTGCACGCCAACGCCAGCGACGGCGTGCACGTGGCGTCCGCCGGCGGGGTGTGGAGTGCGCTGGTCTACGGGCTCGGTGGCTTCCGCGACGAGGGCGGCGACTGGTCGATCGACCCGCGGCTGCCGGCGGAGTGGTCGGCGCTCACCTACCGGCTGACCCTGCACGGCACCCGGGTCCGGGTGCGCGTCGAGCCGCACCAGGTGCTGCTGAGCGTCGAGGACGGGGAGCAGGCCGAGCTGACGGTCCGCGGCAAGCCCGTGCAGGTGACGCTCGGCGAGGACGTGGTGGTCCCGCTGGACGGCCAGGGACCCAGGCTGCCGGGCGACCCGCCCGCCTGGGTCCGCGACGGTGTGCGGCGGTCGGACGGCACCGTGATCACCGCCTCGGTGCCGAACGCGGCGGTCCCGCTCGACTGAGCCCTCCCCGGGGGCCGGGGGCGGTCCCGGGGGACGCGGAGGCGGCCCGGCCGGGTAGGTTCCCCGGCATGCGCACCTTCACGACATACGAAGAGCTGTCCGCCGCCATCGGCGACGACCTGGGTCCCACCGAGTGGCTCGAGGTCACCCAGGAGCGGGTCGACGCGTTCGCCGACGCCACCGGTGACCACCAGTGGATCCACGTCGACGTCGAGCGCGCCAAGGAGGGGCCCTTCGCGGGCACCATCGCGCACGGCTACCTCACCCTGTCGCTGATCCCGCAGTTCACTCCCGAGCTCTTCGAGCTGCAGACCCCGGGCGCGAAGCTGAACTACGGCGTCAACAAGGTGCGCTTCCCCCACCCGGTCCGGGTCGGCTCCCGGATCCGGGCCACCGCGCAGATCGCCGAGGTCCAGGACGTGCCCGCCGGCAAGCAGATGGTCACCCGCTATACGGTGGAGATCGAGGACGAGACCAAGCCCGCGTGCGTCGCCGAGACGGTCGTCCTGCTCCTGGGCTGAACCGGACGGGTGTGCTAGCCGGCGGACACCCGGTCGATCACCAGCGGCACCGGCTCGAACCCGGTGCCGGGGTCGGAGACGACCACCCCGTCGGCGAGCGCGGCGAGCGCCCGCTCGAAGCGCTCCGGCTCGTCGGTGTGCAGGGTGAGCAGCGGCTGCCCCGCGGTCACCGTCTCCCCCGGCTTGGCGTGCAGGACCACACCCGCCGCTGCCTGCACCGGGTCCTCCTTGCGGGCCCGGCCGGCGCCGAGCCGCCAGGCCGCAAGGCCGACGGCCATCGCGTCGAGAGCCGTGAGCACCCCACCGCCGGACGCGGTCACCACGTGCGTCTCCCGCGCCTGCGGCAGGGCCGCGTCCGGGTCCCCGCCCTGGGCGGCGACCATCCGCCGCCACACGTCCATCGCGGACCCGTCCCGCAGCCGGTCGGCCGGGTCGACGTCGTCGACCCCGGCGGCCAGCAGCATCTCGCCGGCCAGGGCCAGGGTCAGCGCCACGACGTCGTCCGGGCCTCCCCCGGCCAGCACGTCCACGGACTCGGCGACCTCCAGCCCGTTCCCGGCGGTCCGGCCCAGCGGCGTCGACATGTCGGTGAGGAGCGCCACCGTGGTCACGCCCGCGTCCGTGCCGAGCGCGACCATCGTCTCGGCCAGCTCCCGCGCATCCGCGAGCCGCTTCATGAACGCGCCGCTGCCGACCTTGACGTCGAGGACCAGCGCGCCGGTGCCCTCCGCGATCTTCTTGCTCATGATCGAGGACGCGATCAGCGGGATCGCCTCGACCGTGCCGGTCACGTCGCGCAGTGCGTAGAGCTTCTTGTCGGCCGGCGCCAGCCCGGTACCGGCGGCGCAGATCACCGCACCGACGTCCTCGAGCTGGGCGAGCAGCTGGGTCCCGGACAGGTCGGCGCGCCAGCCGGGGATCGCCTCCAGCTTGTCCAGGGTGCCGCCGGTGTGCCCCAGGCCGCGCCCGGACAGCTGCGGGACCGCGACACCGCAGGCCGCGACCAGCGGGGCCAGCGGCAGCGTGATCTTGTCCCCGACGCCGCCGGTGGAGTGCTTGTCCGCGGTGGGCCGGGACAGCGAGGAGAAGTCCATCCGGTCCCCCGAGGCGATCATCGCCCCGGTCCAGCGGGCGATCTCACGCCGGGTCATCCCGTTGAGCAGGATCGCCATCGCCAGCGCGGCCATCTGCTCGTCGGCGACCACCCCCCGGGTGTAGGCGTCCACCACCCAGTCGATCTGCCCGTCGCTGAGCTCCTGGTGTCCGCGCTTGGCGATGATCACCTCGACCGCGTCGTGCGGCTCGGGACGGCTGTTCATGTGTCTCCTCGTGTCGTCGACCTCAGGTGGGACTGCGCGTTCAGCACCCGACCGGCACCGAGCGGTGGCCGCGCAGCACGAACGTCCCGCGCGGGAGCGGCTCGCCGACCAGCCGCAGCGTGGGCCACCGACGCAGCAGCAGGCCGAGCGACTCGACCAGCTCCATCCGGGCCAGGGGGGCGCCCAGGCAGAAGTGCACGCCGGCACCGAACGCGAGATGCGGGTTCGGGTCGCGGCCCGGACGGAACAGGTCGGGGTCCTCGAAGACGGCCGGGTCCCGGTTGGCGGCGCCCAGCAGCGCCGCGATCCGCTGGCCCGGCTCCACCGTCACGTCGCCGACCAGGACCCTCTCGGTGGCGGTGCGCTCGAACAGCTGGAGGGCCGGGTCGAAGCGGAGCATCTCCTCGACACAGGACGGCACCTGCTCCGGGCACCGGCCGCACGCCGGCCCGCAGCATCGCCACCAGGCCGTTGCCGAAGACGTTGACCGAGGCCTCGTGCCCGGCGTTGAGCAGCAGCACGGCGAGGCGACCACCTCGTCCTCGGTGAGCCGTGCCGCGCCGTCCTGCGCCGCGACGAGGTCCGAGAGCAGGTCGTCCCGCGGGTCCGCCGCGCGGGCGCGGGCCAGCTCCCGGACCAGCTCGGCGAACTCGCCGGCGGCTCCGACCGCGGCGTCCGCGGTGGCCCGGTCCGGCGCCACCTCGTACATCCGCACGATGGCCTGGGACCAGGCCCGCAGCCGCGGAGCCAGCTCGACCGGGACGCCGAGCAGCTCCGCGATCACGAGCACGGGGAGCGGCTCGGCGTAGTCCGCCAGCACGTCGAAGCCGCGGGGGTCCACCCCGGCGAGCAGCCCCTCGGCGAGCTCGCGCACGCGGGGCCGCAGCCGCTCGACGTGGCCGCGGTTGAAGGCGCCCGTCACCAGCCTGCGCAGCCGGGTGTGCACCGGAGGCTCGTTCTCCATCATCTGGTTGCGGTGCAGCAGGTTGAACGGCTCGAACCGCTCGCGCGGCTCGCGGTCGCGCCAGAGCCGGCCCGAGCCGCCGGTCGCGGAGCACCGCGTCCGGCGCAGGCATGGTCGAAGGTGAGGTAGCGACCCGACGGCTCGTGCCAGGCCACCCCGCCCAGCCGGCGCTCGGCCGCGAACAGGGGGTACGGGTCCGCCACCACCTCGGCAGCGCTCAGGTCACACCGCGTCGAGCGCATCGGGGCCGAACGCGTCGGGAAGCACCTGGTCCATGGTCCGCACCCCGCTGACGGTGAGCAGCAGCATCGCGGGACCGCCGTTCTCGAAGAGCACCTGACGACAGCGACCGCAGGGCATGATCACGTCCCCGTCGAGGTTCACGCACACCAAGTGGGTCAGCCGACCGCCACCGGTGGCGTGCAGCGAGGACACCAGGCCGCACTCGGCGCACAGCGCCGACGCCGTACGCGGCGTTCTCGACGTTGCAGCCGACCACGCAGCCGGCCGTCGTCGACGAGGCCGGCAGCCCCGACCCGGTAGTCGGAGTACGGCGCGTAGGCGTGCCGCATCACCGCGGTCGCCTCCTCGTGCAGCCGCGGCCACGGCTGCTCCTGCGGGTACGTCGACCACGTCAGCCCGCCTCGCCCCGCCGGTAGCGGACCCGTCGGCGGCGGGCATCCGCAGCCGTTGCGCCGCGAAGGCGAGCACGAACAGCGTCGCGACGTACGGCGTCATGCGGGTGAAGTCGCCGGGCACCTCGTCGGTGGTGAAGAACCACACCGCGAACAGCACGGCCGCGACCACGGTCACGACCCGCCGGCGCGCCGCGCTGCCGCGGCGCAGCAGCACGATGCCGTAGGCCAGCAGCACGATCGCGATCACGATCAGCAGCGCGTGCACCGCCCCGCCGCCGGCGCGCAGCTGCAGGGCGTCGGTGTAGCCGAACAGCGACGGCCCCGAGCAGCAGCCCCCCGGGACGCCAGTTGCCGAAGATCATCGCGGCCAGGCCGATGTAGCCGCGCCCGTTGGTGATCCCGTTCTGGTAGAGCCCGGCGCCGACCAGACGATGAAGCCGCCCGCGAGGCCGGCGATGGCGCCGGAGATCAGCACCGCGACGATCTTGTAGCGGTAGACGTTGACGCCCAGCGTCTCCGCGGCCTGCGGGCTCTCCCCGCAGGACCGCAGCCGCAGCCCGAACGAGGTCCGCCACAGCACGAAGTAGGTCGCCGACCACCAGCAGCAGCGCCAGCACGGTGAGCGAGGACAGGTTGCGGGTCAGCGCGCCGACCACGGAGGCGAGGTCGGAGACCAGGAACCAGTGCCGGTCCTCCACGCGACTTCGCCCAGCTCGGTGACCACCGGCAGGTTGACCGAGAACGGGCCGTCGACCGGCGGCGACTGGGTGGGGCCGCCGCCCTGGAGGCCGGAGAACCACAGGTCGGCGAGGAACGCGGCGACCCCGACCGCCATGATGTTGATCGCGACCCCGGACACGATGTGGTCGACGCCGAAGATCACGGTGGCCAGCGCGTGCAGCGCTCCGCCGATCGCCCCGAACACCATCGCGGCGACGACCCCCTGCCAGGGTCCGTAGAAGAAGCCGAAGTAGCCGGCCCCGATCGTGCCGAGGATCATCATCCCCTCGAGGCCGATGTTGACCACGCCCGCGCGCTCGGACCACAGCCCGGCCAGGCCGGCCAGCGCGATCGGGATGAACGCGGTGATCGCCTCGCGCAGCGTGCCGGAGGAGTCGAGCTCGTTGCTGCCGGTGACCACCCGGGCGAACGAGATCAGCGCGAACGCCACCAGCAGCCAGCCCCACACCGGGACCCGCGCGCCGTCGAGGTGCCGGCGTCGCGGCCGGCGTCCGGGGTCCGGGTCAGGTTCACGGTGCTCATGCCGTCGCCTCCGCCTCGCTGTCGCGGGGAGCCAGCTGCTCGGCGACCGAGCGCTGCTCCTGGGCCTGGCTGTAGCGGCGCGACGATCTCGTAGGCGACCACGACGCTCAGCACCAGGACCCCCTGGGTGATCGAGACGATGTCGTTGGAGACCCCGCGTTGATCTCCAGCAGGCTGCTCTGCTCGACGAGGAACGCGAAGAGCAGGGACCCGAAGGCGATCCCGACGCGGGTGGTTGCGGCCGAGCAGGGCGACCGCGATCCCGGCGAAGCCGAGACCGGACTGGAAGGTGGTGCCGTAGGAGTGCGTGTCCCCGAACAGCAGCGGCAGGCCGACCAGCGCCGCGACACCGCCGGAGAGCAGCATCGAGATCACCACCATCCGGCGCACGTCGATCCCGCTGGCCACCGCCGCGGTCGCGGACGCGCCGGTGGCCCGCAGCTCGAACCCGAAGCGGGACCGGTTCAGCAGCACCGCGTAGCCGACGCCGGCGACCACCGCGAGCAGCGCCAGGCCGAGCACCTGGTTCGGCGCCCCGGGGATCAGGTCGATCCCAGGGACCCAGGAGTCCCGCGGCAGCGCCGTGGTCTGGATGCTGTTCCCGACCGTTCCACCCCAGCGGCGGAGCAGGTAGGCGGTCAGCGAGATCGCGATGGCGTTGAGCATGATCGTCGAGATCACCTCGGAGACCCCGCGGGTGACCTTGAGGACCCCCGCGATCGACGCCCACAGCGCCCCGCACACGATCGCGACGAGGATCGCGGCGACGACGTTCAGCGGGCCGGGCAGCCAGCCCTCGCCCGCGAACGCAGCCGCCGCGAAGACCGCGACGCGGTACTGGCCCTCGACCCCGATGTTGAACAGGTTCATCCGGAACCCGATCGCGGCGGCCAGCGCGGACAGGTAGAGCACGGAGGAGTTGTTGAGGATGTTGACCAGGTTGCGCGGCGCGGGCACCGAGAAGATCGTGGTCAGGAAGCCGGATACCGAGTTCCCCGACAGCACCAGGATGCCGACGGTGATCAGCATCGCGATGACGATGGCCAGCACCGGCGCCGCGGCACCGACCAGGACGCGTCGCAGCATCAGTCCTGCTCCTTCCCGGAGACGGCACCGGTCATCGCCGACCCCAGGTCCTGCGGGGTGACGTCCTGGGGGTCGAAGTCGCCGACGAACCGGCCGCGCAGGATCACCTTGATCGAGTCCGACAGCCCGATCAGCTCGTCGAGGTCCGCGGAGATCAACAGCACCGCGAGACCGCGGCGCCGCGCGTCCCGGATGTGGTCCCAGATCGCCGCCTGCGCGCCCACGTCCACGCCGCGGGTGGGGTGCGAGGCCACCAGCAGCACCGGGTCGCCGCTCATCTCGCGCCCGACGATGAACTTCTGCTGGTTGCCCCCGGACAGCGCGCGGGCGGTGGTGTCGATCGGTGGGGGTGCGCACGTCGTACGCGGTCGACGATCCGCTCGCTGTCCTGGCGGGCCCCGGCCCGGTCGAGCCAGGCGCCGCTGCACGGACGGCTCGCGGGTCTGGTGGCCGAGGATCCGGTTCTCCCACAGCGGGGCGTCCAGCAGCAGGCCGTGCCGGTGCCGGTCCTCGGGGATGTAGCCGATGCCGGACTCGCGGCGTCTCCGGGTCGACCAGCCGGTGATGTCGGTCCCGCCGAGCTCGCACGCGACCCTGGCGCTCACGTGCCGCATGCCCATGACCACCTCGGTGAGCTCGGTCTGGCCGTTGCCCTCGACGCCCGCGATCGCCGAGCGACCTCGCCCGCGGCGGATCCGCAGCGAGACGTCCGTCGAGCAGGTGCCGGCCGCCCGCGTCGACGAGCGTGACGTGGTCGAGCTCGAGCATCTCCTCGTCGGTGACCGTGGACTCCTCGGTGTTCGGCGAGGGCAGCTCGGCGCCGACCATCAGCTCGGCGAGCTGCTGGGCCGTGACCTCGGACGGTCGGACCGCCGCGACCGTCGTGCCCCGGCGGACGACGGTGATGTCGTCGGCGACCGCGAGCACCTCGTCGAGCTTGTGCGAGATGAAGATCAGCGTGTGGCCCTGGCCTCTTGAGCTCGCGGAGGTTCGCGAACAGCGCGTCGACCTCCTGCGGCACCAGCACCGCGGTGGGCTCGTCGAGGATGATCACCTTGGCACCGCGGTAGAGCACCTTGAGGATCTCGACCCGCTGCCGCTCCCCCACGCCGAGCTCCTCGACCAGCTCGTCGGGATCCAGGCCGAAGCCGTAGGTGCCGGAGATCCGCTCCACCTCGGACCGGGCCCGGTCGCCGATGCCGTGCAGCCTCTCGGCGCCCAGCACCACGTTCTCGAGCACGGTCAGGTTGTCGGCGAGCATGAAGTGCTGGAACACCATGCCGATGCCCAGCCGGATCGCGTCGGCGGGCGAGCCCATCGTGGCCGGCGTCCCGTCGACCTCGATCGTCCCCGAGTCGGGTCGCTGGACGCCGTACAGGATCTTCATCAGGGTGGACTTGCCGGCGCCGTTCTCACCGACGATGGCGTGCACCGTGCCGGCGCGGACGTCGATGTCGACGTCGTGGTTGGCGATCACGCCGGGGAACCGCTTGCCGATGCCACGCAGGCGGACCGCGGGCTGGTCGTGCACAGTGCTGGAGATGGCACACGCTCCGTGTGGACGGGGAGTGACGGGAGGGACCGGCGGGTGACGCGGCACGGGCCCGGACGGAACGCTACCGCGTCCGGTCCGAGCCCGTGTGCGCTGTCGGCGAGCCGGTCAGAGCTCGTGTCGGGACCTTGATCTCGCCCGAGATGATCTTGGCCTTGTAGTCGTCGATCTTGCTCTGGATGTCGTCGAGCTGGCCGCCGCTCGTGGAGTAGCCGACGCCGTCCCGCTTGAGGTCGTACACGTCGAAGCCGGACTTGACCGTCTTGTCGCCGTAGGCGTTGATGAAGTCGTCGACCGCCACGTCGACGCGCTTGAGCGCCGAGGTCAGGATGTACGGCTGCTGTGCCTTCGGGGCCGAGAGGTACTGGTCGGAGTCGACGCCGATGGCGAGCTTCTTCTCAGCCGCGGCCGCCTCGAAGACGCCGTTGCCCGAGAGCCCCGAGGCGTGGAAGACGACGTCCGCCCCGTCGTCGTACAGCGCGGTCGCGGCGGTCTTGCCGCCCGGCGGGTTGGCGAAGGCCTTCTGGTCGGCCTGGTCGGAGAGCCACTTCATCTCGACGGTGGCCTTCGGGTTGACCTCCTTGACGCCGGCCTGGAAGCCGGCGGCGAACGGGTCGATGATCGGGCCCTTGACCCCGCCGACGAACCCGACCTTGTCGGTCTTGGTCTTCAGCCCCGCGGCGACGCCGACCAGGAAGGAGCCCTGCTCGGGGGAGAACGCCAGGTTGGTGACGTTGTCGCCCTCGGCGGCACCGTCGACGACCGCGAACTTCAGCTTGGGGTACTCCTTGGCGACCTTGGTCACCATCGGGGTGTAGACGAAGCCGACCGCGATGATCGGGTCGTAGCCCGCGTCGGCGAGCGTGCGCAGCCGCTCCTCCTTGGCGGAGTCCGGCTCGTCCGGAGCCGCCTCGGACTCCTTGCAGGTGGCGTCGAGGGCCGCGGCGGCCTTCTTGGTGCCGGCTGCGGCCAGGTCGTTGAACGACTTGTCACCGCGGCCGCCGATGTCGTAGGCGAGCCCGATCTTGGGACCCGAGCCGGTGCTGGCGCAGAGACCGCCCTGGCCGCCACCGGTGGCCGCGCTGGTCGTCTCCTTCTTGGCACACCCGGTCACCGCGAGCGCCAGAACGGCGGTGACTGCTGCAATCTTGGTCAGCCGACGCAAGACCCCTCCTCGTTTCGTGCGCCACCTGTCCGGCGCAAACCAGGGCACACCCTAGTGCCCGGTCTGCCCGCTCAAGGACCGTCTGGGAGCCGTGCGCGAAGTTGTTACCGGTTCGGTAGGTAGCGGCGGGCGGCCCGCTAGACCGGCGGCGTCGAGCCGGTGCCGGCCGCGAGCGTGGTGAGCACGACCCCGGCCAGCACCCGTGCGCCCACCCCGATGGCGCGCTCGTCGATGCGCAGGTCCCCGCGGTGCAGGTCGTAGGTGGCGCCACCGGGGGTGCGGGTGCCGAGCCGTCCCATCGCCCCGGGCAGCGACTCGAGGTACCAGGCGAAGTCCTCGCCGCCGAGGCTCTGCGCGGTCGACACCGCCGCCTCCGGCCCGAGCACCGCGGTGACCGCCTCGGTGAGCAGGCCGGTGGACACCGCCTCGTTGACCACCGGGGGCACCCCGCGCACGTAGGTGACCTCGGCGCCGACGCCGTACGGCGCCAGGATCTGGCCGATCAGCTCGCGGACCAGGTCCTCGGCGTCGGCCCACGCGACGGCGTCGAGCATCCGCAGGGTGCCGGAGGCCTCCCCCGAGGCGGGGATGACGTTCTTGGCGGCGCCCGCGCGCACCACGCCCCACACCAGGCTGGCCCCGGCGCGCGGGTCGAGCCGCCGGGACAGGGCGCCCGGCAGCTCGGTGACGAGCTTGCCGAGGGCGTAGGTCAGGTCCTGGGTCAGGTGCGGGCGGGAGGTGTGCCCGCCGCGGCCGGTCAGCCGCACCGTGAGGGCGTCCGCGGCGCCGGTGAGCGGGCCGACCCGCAGACCGACCGAGCCGACGTCGATGGACGGGTCGCAGTGCAGGCCGTAGACGTGCCCGACCCCCTCCAGGGCACCGGCGGCGATCACCTCGAGCGCCCCGCCGGGCATCACCTCCTCGGCGGGCTGGAAGAGCAGCCGCACCCGGCCCCGGAGCGGCTTCGCCCGGTGCACGCGCGCCAGCGCGATGCCGGCGCCGACCAGGGCGGCGGTGTGCACGTCGTGCCCGCAGGCGTGCGCGACCCCGTCGACGGTGCTGGCGAACGGGTCGTCGCCGCGGTCCTCGACCGGAAGCGCGTCCAGGTCGGCCCGCAGCGCCACCATCGGCCCCTCGCCGGTGCCGATCTCGGCGATCAGACCGCTCTTGGGCAGCAGCTGCACGTCGAGGCCGACGCGGTCGAGCTGCTCGGCGACCAGGGCGGTGGTCCGCTGCTCCTGCCAGGCAAGCTCCGGGTGGGCGTGCAGGTCGCGGCGGAGGGCGACCAGGTCGTCGGCCTGCTCGTCGACGGCCTCGACGGCGAGGCGGAGCGACGGGGTGGACACAACTCCCAAGGCTACCGGAGCACCTCACGCCACCGCCGGGTGTCTCGGGTTCCCGTCGCGGCTCAGAAGGCGTCCGGCGGGACGTAGACCCCCCACACCTCGCGCAGCGCGTTGCAGACCTCACCGACGGTGGCCCGCGCGCGCAGCGCCTCCTTCATCGGGTACAGCACGTTCGCGGTGCCCCGGGCGGCGTCGGTGAGCTCGGTCAGCCACCGGTCCACCTCGGCCTGGTCCCGCTCGGCGCGCAGGGCGGCCAGCCTGGCGGACTGCTGCTCCTCGATCGCCGGGTCGACCCGCAGCCCCTCGAACGGCTCCTCGGACTCGGAGCGGAAGCGGTTCACCCCGACGACGACCCGCTCGCCCTCGTCGATGTCGCGGGCGATCTGGTAGGCCGCCTTCTCGATCTCGTTCTTCTGGAAGCCGTTCTCGATCGCCCGGACCGCTCCTCCGAGCTCCTCGACCTGGGCCATCAGCCGGCGGGCCTCCGCCTCCACGTCGTCGGTCAGCGCCTCCACGGCGTACGAGCCCGCGAACGGGTCGACGGTCTTGGTCACGTCGCTCTCGTAGGCGATCACCTGCTGGGTCCGCAGTGCCAGCCGGGCGGACTTCTCGCTCGGCAGCGCGAGGGCCTCGTCGAAGGAGTTGGTGTGCAGCGACTGGGTGCCGCCCAGGACCGCGGCCAGCCCCTGGATCGCCACCCGGACCAGGTTGACCTCGGGCTGCTGCGCGGTGAGCTGGACGCCTGCGGTCTGGGTGTGGAACCGCAGCATCTGGGACTTCGGCTTCTTGGCGCCGAACTCGTCGCGCATCACCTGCGCCCAGATCCGGCGGGCCGCCCGGAACTTCGCGACCTCCTCGAGCAGGGTGGTGCGGGAGACGAAGAAGAACGACAGCCGGGCCGCGAAGTCGTCGACGTCGAGGCCGGCCTTGACCGCCGCCCGGACGTACTCGATGCCGTCGGCGAGGGTGAAGGCGATCTCCTGCGCGGGCGTCGCGCCGGCCTCGGCCATGTGGTAGCCGGAGATGGAGATGGTGTTCCAGCGCGGCACCTCCGCCTTGCAGTAGGCGAAGATGTCGGTGATCAGGCGCAGGGACTGCTGCGGCGGGTAGATGTAGGTGCCCCGGGCGATGTACTCCTTGAGGACGTCGTTCTGGATCGTCCCGGTGATCTTGTCGCCGGGCACGCCGTTCTCCTCGGCCACCAGCTGGTACATCAGCAGCAGCAGCGCGGCGGGGGCGTTGATGGTCATCGAGGTGGACACCTCGTCGAGCGGGAGCCCGTCGAAGAGCAGCCGCATGTCGTCGATCGAGTCGATCGCGACGCCGACCTTCCCGACCTCGCCGTGGGAGATGGCCGCATCGGAGTCGTGGCCCATCTGCGTCGGCAGGTCGAAGGCGACGCTGAGACCACCGGTGCCGTTCGCGACCAGCTGCTTGTAGCGCTCGTTGGACTCCTTGGCGGTACCGAAGCCGGCGTACTGCCGCATCGTCCACGGTCGGCCGGTGTACATGGAGGGGTACACGCCGCGGGTGAACGGGAACTCGCCCGGGTCGCCGAGCTGCGTCGCCGGGTCGAACCCGGGCCGGCTCTCCGGCCCGTACAGCGACTCGAACGGGAGCCCGGACTCGGTGCGGTTCTCGTCGCCCGCGCCGGGGGTCCCGGCGGTGCGGCTCTCGGCTTCGCTCATGGCGACACAGTACGGCGGCGCGCTCCGGTCGCGCCTGTGACGAGCGCCACTGGCCCGGCGCCCGGGTGGGCGGCACCGGCGGGCCCGGCTGGTGACAGGATCCGCTGGTGACGCAGACCGGCTCCCAGCACGAGGTCGAGCAGGCCCTGGCCCGCATCGACGAGGTCGACGGCCTGGTGGCCTCGGTGTGCACCCGCAACGACGCCGCCCCCGAGCAGGCGCGGCAGCGCGACGCGGAGGCCCGTGCGGGCCGCTCCCGCGGACCGCTGCACGGCCGCCCGGTGCTGGTGAAGGACAACGTCGACACCGCCGAGCTGCCCACGACTGCCGGCTCCCTGGCGTTGAGCGGGCTGCCGAACCCGAGCCAGGACGCCGCGCTGGTGCGGCGGCTGCGGGACGCCGGGATGGTCGTGATCGGCAAGGCCAACCTCAGCGAGTGGGCCAACATCCGGGACGCCGCCTCCACCTCCGGCTGGAGCGCCTACGGCGGCCTGACCCGCAACCCGTACGCGCTGAACCGGTCCGCGGGAGGGTCCAGCTCCGGCAGCGGCGCCGCCCTCGCCGCCGGCGTCACGCCGTTCGCCGTGGGCACGGAGACCGACGGCTCGATCACCTGCCCGGCCGCGTTCAACGGCTGCGTCGGGATCAAGCCGACCGTCGGGCTGGTGCCGACCCGGGGCGTGGTGCCCGTCTCCGCCTCCCAGGACTCCCCCGGCGCCATGGCCATGACCGTGCGCGACGCGGCCGCCCTGCTCGGCGTGCTGGCCGACGGGGACACCGACTACGCGGCGCACGCCGTGCCCGGCCGGCTGGCCGGCCGGCGGATCGGCGTCCCCCGCCGGACCTTCTGGGGCTACAGCAGCCACGCTGACGAGCACGCCGAGCGAGCCGTGGCGCTGCTCGCCGCGGAGGGGGCCACGGTCGTCGACCACACCGACCTCGACGCGTTCGCCGACCACGACCCGGCGGACGAGCTGCTGGTGCTGCTGGCCGAGCTCCGCGCGGGCCTGGCGGGCTACCTGTCGACCCGTCCCGGCGACGGTCCGCGCACCCTCGAGGAGGTGGTGGCGTTCAACGTCGAGCACGCCGAGGACGAGCTGGCCCACTTCGGCCAGTCGCTGTTCGAGCAGGCGCTGGCGGGCCCGGACGTGCACAGCGAGGAGTACGCCGCGGCGCGTGCCCGCTGCCTGGCGCACGGCCGTGACGACGGCATCGACGCCGTCCTGCGCGCCCACCGGCTCGATGCGCTGGTCACGCCGTCGTACAGCCCGGCGGTGCCCATCGACCTGGTCAACGCCGAGGCGCACACCGGCTCCTGCTCGTCCCCCGCGGCGGTCGCCGGCTACCCGCTGCTCACCGTGCCCACCGGGCTGGCCGCCGGCCTGCCGGTGGCGGTGTCGTTCTGGGGCACGGCCGGCAGCGAGGCGACGCTGGTGGAGATCGCGCACGGCTACGAGACCGCTCGCGACCGGGACACCGGGCCGCTGCCCGCCCCGACGTTCACGCCCTTCGTCTAGCCGGCACTCGGCGCAGCAGCCCGCGCTCAGCGCAGCAGCCGGGCGGCGTCCCGGAGCAACGCGGCGAGCGGTCCGGTCACCGGGAGCGGCCGACCCCGCGGTGCCGGGGCGCCGAACCGGCCGGTCACCGCGACCGCCTGACCGTCCCCGGCCACCAGGTAGGCGGCGTCCGGGGTCGTGAAGGCGGTGCCGGGCACGCCGCGGACGTCGGCCGAGGGGCCGCTGGCGCGCAGCGGACTCAGGAACGGCCCCATCCGGGCGTTCGTGTAGACCGAGACGGTGACGGTGCGAGCCCCCGCCGTCCCGGTGGCCCAGGAGCACATCAGCGAGCCGTCGACGTAGCGCAGGCTGCGGGACACCGCCGCCGGGGAGCCGAGCGCCCGGTCCACACGGCCGCGGTCGAGCCCGGCGCAGCCCGCGCCGGTCTGGTCGTCGCTCGCCGGCGGCTCGGCCGGGACCCGGCCGGCCAGGGCGGCCGCCACCGCGGTCAGCTCGGCCAGCCGCGACCCGCTGCCGGTCACCACCGGGACGCGCACCTGGACCAGCGTGCGCCCCTTCAGGAACGTCACCCGCTCCTCGGCGGCGGTCGCCCCGGCCCGCGCGACCGCCCACGGACCGCGGACCGGGCGCGCGCCGGTCCGCCGCACGTCCGCCGCGGTCGCCGGGGCCAGCCCGAGCGCCACCACGAACGACGAGGAGTCGAAGGAGACCCCGAAGCCGCACTGGTCGACGACGCCGCGGTACCCCGGGAGCGTGGTCAGCCGGCGCGAGGTGGGCTCGCCCTGGCTGCCACCGGCCCGGGACACCATCGCGGCCGTGGGCAGCCGGCACACGTCCAGGCCGGTGAGCAGCGGGGCGACCGAGGCCCCGGAGGGGCCCGCGGACGTACCGGAGGAGTCACCCGCCCGCCCGCCGGAGCGGGGGTCGGACGGCGAGCTCTCCGCCCCCGCGGAGCAGCCGGCCAGCAGCAGACCGCAGACGGCCGCGGCGACGGTGGAGCGGAGGAGGCGTGCCACGGTGCTCCCAATCGGTGGGCGGAGGGTCGTCGGCGGCCCGTCGGCGGGCCCGGACCCGTTCGCCGGGGTCCGGTCGCCGGGGGCCCGGTCCAGCCCGGCACGACGTACGGTAATCGATCTCACAAGGCCTACCGGTCGCACGCCGACCGGCCACGGATAGTCTGACCGGGTCGTACGTCGCCGCACGTCCCACCAAGTCGTCGAGTCCGGGAGGATTTCGGAAGTGGCCAGCTCTCCGGCAGGAACGCTTTATCGGGGCCGAGAAGGCATGTGGTCCTGGGTGCTGCACCGCATCACCGGGGTCTCCATCTTCTTCTTCCTCTTCGCGCACGTGGTCGACACCGCGATGGTGCGGGTCTCCCCCGAGCTCTACGACACCGCGGTCTCGACGTACAAGAACCCCATCGTGGGCCTGATGGAGATCGGCCTCGTCGCCGCGGTCCTCTACCACGCCCTGAACGGCGTCCGGATCATCCTGGTCGACTTCTGGGAGAAGGGCCCGCGCTACCAGCGGCAGCTCACCTACGGCGTCGCCGGTGTGTTCGCGGTCCTGTTCGTGCCGTTCGTGATCCGGCACCTGTCGAACGTGTTCGGAGGCTGACGTCATGAGTGCACCCACGATCGAGTCCCCCCGCAGCGCCGCCGGCGGTCCTCGCCCCCGCTCGCGCGGAGGCAACTTCGAGCTGAACAGCTGGCTGTTCATGCGCGGGTCCGGGCTGCTGCTCGTCGTGCTCGTCTTCGGTCACCTCTTCGTGAACCTGATGACCGGCGAGGGCATCACCCAGATCGACTTCGCGTTCGTCGCCGGCAAGTGGGCGAACCCGTTCTGGCAGGTCTGGGACCTGGCGATGCTCTGGCTGGCGATGCTGCACGGCGGCAACGGCCTGCGCACGATCATCAACGACTACTCGACGCGGCCGAACACCCGCTTCGCGCTCAAGACGCTCCTGTACTTCGGCACCGGGGCGGTCATCGTGCTGGGCACGCTGGTCATCTTCACCTTCGACCCGTGCATCGACCCGAACTCGACGCTCGACGTCTGCCGGATCAAGTAGAGGGACGGACACCATGGTTCAGCATCACAAGTACGACGTGGTCATCGTCGGCGCCGGTGGCGCGGGCATGCGCGCCGCGCTCGAGTCGGGTCAGCGCACCCGGACCGCGGTCCTGACGAAGCTCTACCCGACCCGCTCCCACACCGGTGCCGCCCAGGGCGGCATGTGCGCAGCCCTCGCGAACGTCGAGGAGGACAACTGGGAGTGGCACACCTTCGACACGGTCAAGGGCGGCGACTACCTGGTCGACCAGGACGCCGCGGAGGTGATGGCCAAGGAGGCCATCGACGCGGTCCTCGACCTGGAGAAGATGGGGCTGCCGTTCAACCGCACCGACGAGGGCAAGATCGACCAGCGCCGCTTCGGCGGCCACACCCGCAACCACGGCGAGGCCGCCGTACGCCGGTCCTGCTTCGCCGCGGACCGCACCGGCCACATGATCCTGCAGACGCTGTACCAGCAGTGCATCAAGCACAACGTCGAGTTCTACAACGAGTTCTACGTCCTCGACATGCTGATGACCGACGGCCGGGTGTCCGGTGTCGTCGCCTACGAGCTCGCCACCGGCGAGATCCACGTCTTCAACGCCAAGTCCGTCATCTTCGCGACCGGCGGGTTCGGCAAGGTCTTCCGCACCACCTCCAACGCGCACACCCTGACCGGCGACGGCATGGGCATCGTGTGGCGCAAGGGCCTGCCCCTCGAGGACATGGAGTTCTTCCAGTTCCACCCCACCGGCCTGGCCGGCCTGGGGGTGCTGCTCTCCGAGGCGGCCCGCGGCGAGGGCGGCATCCTGCGCAACAGCGAGAACGAGCGCTTCATGGAGCGCTACGCACCCACCATCAAGGACCTCGCGCCGCGCGACATGGTCGCGCGGGCGATGGCCAACGAGGTGCGCGAGGGTCGTGGCGCGGGGCCGGACAAGGCCTACGTCTACCTCGACGTGACGCACCTGCCCAAGGAGCAGATCGACGCCAAGCTGCCCGACATCACCGAGTTCGCCCGCACGTACCTGGGTGTCGAGCCGTACACCGAGATGATCCCGGTGTTCCCGACCGCGCACTACGCGATGGGCGGGGTGCCGACGAACATCAAGGGCGAGGCACTCGCCGACAACCACACCGTGATCCCCGGCCTGTACGCCGCCGGCGAGGTCGCCTGCGTCTCGGTGCACGGCTCGAACCGGCTGGGCACCAACTCGCTGCTCGACATCAACGTCTTCGGCAAGCGGGCCGGCGTGTACGCCGCCGAGTACGCCATGTCGACGGACTTCGACGAGATCCCGGAGAACCCGGAGTCCGCGGTGGTGGAGATGATCGAGTCGATGCGCGACGCCGGCGGGTCGGAGCGGGTGGCCGCGATCCGCACCGAGCTCCAGGCCACGATGGACATCAACGCGCAGGTCTACCGCACCGAGGGCTCGCTGAAGCAGGTGCTCTCGGACCTGGAGGGGCTCAAGGCCCGCTACGCGAACGTCTCGGTGCAGGACAAGGGGAAGCGGTTCAACACCGACCTCCTCGAGGCCATCGAGCTGGGCTTCCTGCTGGATCTGTCCGAGGTGCTGGTCACCTCCGCGCTGGCCCGCAACGAGTCGCGCGGCGGTCACTTCCGCGAGGACTACCCCACCCGGGACGACGTGAACTTCATGCGCCACACGATGGCCTACCGCAACAGCGACGGCAGCATCCGGCTGGACTACAAGCCGGTCATCGAGACGCGTTACAAGCCGATGGAGCGCAAGTACTGATGGACGTCACGATCAAGATCCTCCGCTACAACCCCGAGGTCTCCGAGGAGTCCTCGTGGGAGAGCTACCAGGTCACGGCCGAGCCGACCGACCGGGTGCTCGACGCGCTGCACAAGATCAAGTGGGACCTCGACGGCTCCTTGACCTTCCGGCGCTCCTGCGCCCACGGCGTCTGCGGCTCGGACGCGATGCGGATCAACGGCAAGAACCGGCTCGCCTGCAAGACGCTGCTCAAGGACGTGAACCCGGGCTCGGCGATCACCGTCGAGCCGATCAAGGGTCTGCCGGTGCTCAAGGACCTGGTCGTCGACATGGAGCCGTTCTTCGACGCCTACCGCTCGGTGATGCCGTTCCTGGTGACCTCGGGCAACGAGCCGACCCGGGAGCGGATCCAGACGCAGGAGGACCGGCAGCGCTTCGACGACACCACCAAGTGCATCCTGTGCGCGGCGTGCACGACGTCGTGCCCGGTCTACTGGAGCGACGGCCAGTACTTCGGCCCGCAGGCCATCGTCGGCGCCCACCGGTTCATCTTCGACAGCCGCGACGAGGGCACGGACCAGCGCCTGGAGATCCTCAACGACCGTGAGGGCGTCTGGCGCTGCCGGACCACGTTCAACTGCACCGAGGCCTGCCCCCGGGGCATCGAGGTCACCAAGGCCATCCAAGAGGTCAAGCGCGCCCTGATCTTCCGCCGCTGACGCCGAGGCGCGCGCTTCTGCGCTCCCCCACCCGCCGAGGCGTCTCGTTCTGCGCTCCCCCACCCGCCGAGGCGTCTCGTTCTGCGTGATCCCGGCCGCCGAGGCCCGCAGAAGCAGACGCCTCGGCCGGTGGCGGGCCGCAGAAGCAGACGCCTCAGGCCTCGACTCTCTCGCGGGCCGACGCGCGCCATGCCCGCACCCCGAGCCGGGCGAGCACCGCCGCGATCACCAGGTTCACGATGATCAGCACGATGTGGGCCACCCAGTAGCCGGTCGGCCGGTCCTCGCCACGCTGGTGCGCGGCGGCGAGGTTCTTGGTGAACGTCGCGTAGCTGAACACGTTCCACGCGGCGATGGCGAGGAACAGGACGGCGTGCTTGCGCTGCATCTTCACCCCGCCATCCTCCCCGACCGGGTCAAGCGCCCCTCACCGGCGGGCGCCGCGCACGATGACCGCGACGGCCCCGGCCGCGGCCGCGGCGCCGGCGACCTTGCGCCAGGGCCGGTGTACGTCGTCCGGCGCAACGGCCCGCACCCGACCCGATGCCGCGTCCTCCGTCCGTGCGCCGGCCGGGCCGGCCGCGTCGCCGGTCGCCAGCGCGGTCGCGGGGAACCGCACCGCCTCCTCACGGCGCTGCTCGCGCGCCGACGGAGCCGTGTAGGACCAGGCCGCGGCGAACATCACCAGCCGGGAGAAGTAGTTGATCCAGATCAGCAGGATCAGCGCCACGCCGAACGCCTGGAAGGCCGGCTGCCCACGGGTCTGGCCGAGCAGCAGCCCGGCCCCGGCCTTCAGCACCTCGAAGCCCACGGCGCCGAGCAGCGCGCCGCTGACCATGGCCCGCCGGGGCACGTGCGACTCGACCAGCAGCAGCTTGAACATCGTCAGCAGCAGCACCATCGAGGCGGCGACTGCCAGCGCCCGCGCCAGGACCCCGAGCACCACGGTCGGGACCAGCGAGCCGGCGTCGATGCCGACCCAGCCCAGCAGCAGGTCCGAGAAGCCGGTGACGGCGCCGGAGAGCACCACCGACACCATCAGGACTGCCCCGATCAGGACCAGGGCCCCGAGATCACGGAGCTTGCCGACCAGAAGGTTCGGCGTCTCGCCCGGGGGGGTCGCGAACATCACCTCGAGGGCCTTGCGCAGCCCGGACAGCCAGCCGAGACCGGCGTACAGCACGCCGACGAGCCCCAGCACCCCGGCGAGACCCGAGTAGCTGCCGATCGTGTCGAGCGAGATCTCCGAGGGCCCGTCGCCGATCACCCCGGGCAGCAGGTTGCTGATCTCGGTGGTCATCTGCCCGCGGATGTCCGGGTAGACGTTCGCGACCAGCCCGATCACGAAGAGCCCGAGCGCGAGGATCGGGAAGAACGACAGGAACCCGAAGTACGTCACAGCTCCCGCCTGGGCGTTGCCGTTGACGGTCCCGTAGTGCTGGAACATCCGGATCAGGTGGTCGAGCCAGCCGTGACGCTCGCGCATCCGTCCGAGGGTGCCCGAGATGCGTTCCTTCAAGGAGGCCATGCGGCAGTCCTACCCGCCCAGCCCGTTCGCCAGCACGAAGTCCCGGGTCGGCACCCAGCCCTCGGTGACGTCGTGCACGTAGAGGGAGAAGCGGTCGACCGCGAAGTCGCACTCGAACGCGGCCAGCTCCTCGAAGGCGCGGTCGAGGCTGCCGTCGTCGAGGTGGTGGGCGACCGTGACGTGAGGGTGGTAGGGGTACTGCAGATCCACCTCGAGCGGCCCGCCGCGGACCGAGAAGGCGAGCTGCTCGCACCCGGCGATGCCCTCGGCCACCGTCACGAAGACCACCGGGGAGACCGGCCGGAAGGTGCCGGTGCCCCGCAGGTGGATGCGGAACGCGCCGTTGTCGGCCGAGGCCCGGGCCAGGTGCCTCTCGATCGCGGGCAGGTCGGCGAGCGGGGTGCGGAACGGCGGCATCAGCGTCACGTGCGTCGGGATGCCACCGGCGGTGTCGTCGCCGAGCGCGGCCCGGTAGTCCTGGAGCTGGGCTCCCCAGGGGTCCGGGACGGCGATCGCCACCCCGATCGTGGTGACCGGCTCGGCGGCCGCGGCGTCGATGCCGGCCCCCGCGCGGCCTGCCGGGGCACCGTCCCCGGTGCCGGTCGTCGGGCTGCCCGTCGTCGTCACCTCGTGACCCTAGCGTCCCGGTCGGATGAAGCCGACCCGGTCGTAGACGTCGCCCAGGGTCCGCTCGGCGACGGCGGAGGCGCGCTCGGCCCCCGCCCGCAGCACCGCGTCCAGCTCGGCATGGTCCTCGAGCAGCTCCAGCGTGCGATCCCGGAACGGCGTGACGAAGTCCACCACCACCTCGGCGAGGTCGCCCTTGAGGTCGCCGTACCCGCGGCCGGCGTAGGCCTCCTCCAGCTCCTCGACGGGGCGCGCGGTGAGCGCCGAGAAGATCGTCAGCAGGTTCGAGACACCCGGCTTCGTCTCCGGGTCGAAGCGCACCTCGGAGCCGGAGTCGGTGACCGCGGAGCGGATCTTCTTCGCCGACAGCCGCGGCTCGTCGAGCATGTCCACGATGCCCGCGGCCGAGGACGCCGACTTCGACATCTTCGCCGTCGGCTCCTGCAGGTCGGTGATCTTGGCGGTGGCCTTGAGGATGTACGGCTCCGGCAGCCGGAAGGTCTTCTTGTAGCGGTGGTTGAACCGCTGGGCGAGGTCCCGGGTCAGCTCCAGGTGCTGTCGCTGGTCCTCGCCGACCGGGACGTACTGCGGCCGGTAGAGCAGGATGTCGGCGGCCTGCAGGACCGGGTAGGTGAAGAGTCCGACGGAGGCCTGACCTTCGCCGCCCTTGGCCGACTTGTCCTTGAACTGGGTCATCCGGCGGGCCTCGCCGAAGCCGGTGAGGCACTGCAGCACCCAGGACAGCTGCGCGTGCGCCGGCACCTGGGACTGGATGAAGATCGCCGACCGCTCCGGGTCGATCCCCATCGCGAGCAGTTGGGCCGCGGCCCGCCGGACCCGGTCGCGCAGCTGCCGGGGGTCCTGCTCGACGGTGATCGCGTGCTGGTCGGCGATGAAGAAGAACGGCTCGTGCTCCTCCTGCAGCGCGACCCACTGCCGCAGCGCGCCGAGGTAGTTGCCGAAGTGGAAGGAGTCCGCGGTCGGCTGGATCCCGGAGAGCACCCGCGGACGTGCGGTCGGGGCGGCCGGGCTCGGCGCGGGCTCGGCGGGCGGTGCTGCGTCGGACATGTCGGGCATTCTCTCAGGCGTGACGCCCGGAGGCGAAACCAGCGTCGCTCACCGGCGCTCGGCGGCCCGGTCCGGCAGGCTCCACCGGCGGGAGGAGGACCTTCCCTCCGGCGCGTCGTCCGGCTCGCCGGCACTATCGTCCGTGCTCTCCGCGGTGATCTCGTCGGACTGCGGGACCGGGCTCGCGCCCGGGTCCGCTGACGGCGCGCCGGGGTCGTCCGCGACCGGCGCGTGGGCCGGAGCCGGCGACTCGATGGTGATCGGGTGCTCGGAGTCGAGGACCAGGGCCGGTACGGCGGTCACCAGCACCCGCCCGACCCGGCGACCCTCGAGCTCGCGGACCCGGATCCGGCGCTCCGCGTAGTCCACCCAGTCGTCGACCTGGGGCAGCCGCCCCAGGCGGGCCATCAGGAACCCGGACACGGTCTCGTAGGGGCCCTCCGGCAGCTCCACCCCGGTCTCGTCCTCGAAGTCGTCGAGGTTGAGCAGGCCGTCCACCTCGACGTCCCCGCCGCGGTGCACGGTGGTCTCGGTCTCGTCGAGGTCGTACTCGTCCTTGATGTCGCCGATCAGCTCCTCGACCAGGTCCTCCAGGGTGACGATCCCCGCGGTGCCGCCGTACTCGTCGGCGACGATCGCCAGGTGCATCCCCTCGCGACGCATGTCGGCGAGCGCGGCGAGCAGCGGCCGGGTCCACGGCAGCACCAGGGTCTGCCGGGCCAGCTCGCCGACCCGCATCGAGCTCTTGGACATCTCCGGGTCTAGCAGGTCCCGCACGTGCACGAAGCCGATCACGTCGTCGGCGGACCCGCGGATCACCGGGTAGCGGGAGTGCGGCTGGTGCAGCGCCTCCTTCGCGGCCCGGAACACCGGCGTGGTCGCGTCCAGGAAGTCCACCTCGGTGCGCGGGATCATCACCTCGCGGATCTGCCGGTCCCCCGCCTCGAAGACGTCCTCGACGATGCGGCGCTCCTCCTCACCGAGGGTCTGGTGGGTGTTGACCAGCTCGCGCAGCTCCTCGTCGGACATCTGCTCGCTCTTGGCGTGCGGGTCGCCGCCGACCAGCCGGACCACCACGTTCGTGGAGACCGACAACAGCCAGATCACCGGGCGGGAGATCCGCGCGACCCGGTCGATGGTGGGCCCGAGGGCCAGGGCGAAGCCCTCGGTGCGCTGCAGCGCCAACCGCTTGGGCGCCAGCTCGCCGAGCACCAGCGACAGGTAGGAGATCGCGATCGTGACCAGGACCAGCGCCAGCACGTCCGCCGGGCCGCCGGGCACGCCGATCTTGACGAGCTGGGGCGAGAGCGAGCCCGCCAGCGTGGCGCCGCCGAAGGACGCGGAGAGGAAGCCGGCGAGGGTCACCCCGACCTGGACGGCGGCCAGGAAGCGGTTCGGGTCCTGCGCGAGACGCGCGACCGCTTCGCCGCGGCGGCCGCGGCCCGCCATCGCCCGCACCTGGCCGTCCCGCAGCGAGACCAGCGCGATCTCGGCTGCCGCGAACATGCTGCCGATGAGGACGAAGAGGACGACCAGCCCGATGTTGGCGAGCGTGCTGTTCACTGGCGTTGACCTTCGTCCATGCCGACAACGATAAAGGTTTGCAGGAACCCCGTTGACCGGCCAGGGTGTCCGAGGTGAACTTCCCCGACGACGTCCCCGTGCTCACCGACGGTGTGGTCACCCTGCGCGCGCACCGGCTCGACGACGTGGACGCCGTCCTCGAGCAGTGCACCGACCCGCTGTCGCAGGCGTGGACCACCGTGCCCGTGCCGTACGAGCGCGCGCACGCCGAGGGGTTCGTCGCCCGGATCGTGCCCGACGGCTGGGCCCACGGCCTGTGGGCGTTCGCCGTCGAGGCCCACGACGAGGCGGGCCGGCCGCGGTTCTGCGGAACCGTCGAGCTGCGCGACGAGGGAAACCGCCGCGCCGAGATCGCCTTCGGGGCGCACCAGTGGGCCCGTGGTCGCGGCCTCGTGCACCGGGCGCTCTCGCTGCTGCTGGACTGGGGCTTCACCGAGCAGCGGCTGCGCACGGTGGTGTGGTGGGCCAACCAGGGCAACTGGCCCTCGCGCCGCGCGGCCTGGCGGCTGGGCTTCTCCTTCGACGGCACCGTGGCCCGCTGGCTGCCGCAGCGTGGCGACCTGCTCGACGGGTGGGTCGGAGCCCTGCACGTCGACGACGACCGCGTGCCACGCACCGACTGGCCGCGGACCCCGCTGCTCGAGGGCCAGGGGGTCCGGCTGCGGGCGCTCCGCGACGACGACGCCCCTCGGATCGTGGCCGCCTGCCGCGACGAGCGCGCCCAGCACTGGCTGGGCGACCTGCCTCGGCCCTACACCGACGAGCACGCCCGCACCTGGCTGTCGGACCGGGCCGGGCAGCAGGCCGTCGGGTCGGCGGTCACCTGGGCTGTGGCGGACCCGCGCACGGACCTGCTGCTGGGCAGCATCAACGCGTTCTCCCTCCAGGCCGGCCGGGACGCAGAGATCGGCTACTGGACGCACCCGGACGCCCGCGGCCGCGGCGTCATGACGCAGGCGGCCCGGCTGGTCGTGCAGCACTGCCTGACGCCGTACGACGCGGGCGGGCTCGGGCTGGTGCGGCTCGCGGGCTACGTCGCGGACGGCAACGCCGCCTCGCAGCAGGTGCTGGAGGCGAACGGCTTCACCGCGGTCGGTCGCGCCCGTCGAGCCCTCCGGCTCGGCGACGGCACCCCGGTCGACGCGCTCTGCTACGACCTGCTCCGCGAGGAGGTCGACACCACGTCGCGGCGGTGCACCAGCACCGACACGGCGAGCACGGCGAGCCCGGCCACCGACAGACCGGCGCCGACCCAGCTGGGTGCCGTGTAACCGAACCCGGCCGCGATCACCAGGCCGCCCAGCCAGGCGCCGAGCGCGTTCGCCAGGTTCAGCGACGCGTGGTTCATGGCCGCGCCGAGCGTCTGCGCCTCGCCCGCGACCTGCATGAGCCGCATCTGCAGGGTGACCGCGAGCATCGAGCCGACGACCGCGATGAGCAGCACGGTGAGCCAGGCGGCGACCGGCCCGGAGGAGGTCCGGGTGAACAGCACCAGCACCAGACCCATCGCCACGTTGGCGCCCACGATCGAGCGCAGCACCGACCAGTCGGCCCCGATCCCGCCGAGGAGCGTGCCCAGGATGCTGCCGATCCCGAACGCCAGCAGGAAGACGGGCACGGCCGAGGCGCTCAGCCGGGTGACGTCGGTGACGGTCGGCGCGATGTAGCTGTACATCGCGAACATCCCGCCGAACCCGACCGCACCGACCAGCAGGGTCAGCCAGACCTGGAGCCGCGAGAACGCCCGAAGCTCCTTGCGACCGGTCGCGGAGCGGTCCGCGGGCGTCGTAGGGACCAGGAGCAGCACCAGCGCGACGGTGACCACCGCGAGCACCGTCACTGCGGCGTACGCGCTGCGCCAGCCGAGGCTCTGGCCGAGCCACGCGGCCGCGGGCACCCCGACCAGGTTGGCGACGGCGAGGCCGAGCATCACCCGGCTGACCGCGCGTCCCCTCCGGGCGGGGTCCACGAGACCGGCCGCGACCAGTGACGCGATCCCGAAGTAGGCCCCGTGCGGGAGGCCGGCGACGAAGCGCGCGCCCTCCAGGGACAGGAACGACGGCGCGACGGCGGTCGCGAGGTTGGCGGCGGCGTAGGCCGCCATCAGGGCGACCAGCAGTCCCTTGCGGGGCAGCCGCGCCCCTAGCACCGCGATCAGCGGGGCGCCGACGACCACGCCGAGCGCGTAGGCGGCGATCACGTGACCGGCCTGCGGGATGGACACCCCGACGCCGCGGGCCATCTCGGGCAGCAGACCCATGGTGACGAACTCGGTGGTCCCGATGGTGAAGCCGCCGACCGACAGCGCCACGATCGCGAGCGCGACACCGCGCGGCGACAGGGCCGGTGCCGCGGGGGCCGCGGGCGGGGCGGACCGCGGCCGGGAGGCGGGACGGGGCACGGTGGTGGCGGACACGGAGGAGCTCCTTCGACGACAGCGCGGGGATGAGGCTGCCGGCGGATGACACAGCTCTCCGGGGAGCGCAACACCCCCTGCCGTCTACTATTCCGTGATTTGCCCCGAAAGTGACCGGTTGTCGTCGGCGTCACACGCAGCGGCTCGCTTGACGTCGTCCGCGGCAGCGACCGAGACTCGAGGACAGGTCCCGCTCAACGGAGGCGTCATGCTCGCGCGCACGCACTGGCTGCGCCAGGTGGCCCGGCTCGACCCGGAGTCGGACTACGAGGAGATCTACCGGATCGTGCTGGCGCACGAGTTCCCCTGGGACATGAACCAGGCGCTGTCCTTCGCCCTGTTCCGCACCTACGCCGTCCCCTCGATCGGCCGGCTGCTCGACGAGACCGGCGAGTTCGCCCGGGACGCGCAGCGACGGTACGACGACACCGTGCTGCTGCTCGACGAGCCGGCCCGGCACGGGCTGCGCAGCGAGGCGGGACGTCGCGCGATCCGTCGCATCAACCAGATGCACGGCGCCTACGACATCGCCGATGACGACCTGCGGTACGTGCTGTCCACCTTCGTGGTCGCGCCGAGGCGGTGGATGGACGACTTCGGCTGGCGGCCGTTCTCCCCCGCCGAGGTCCGGGCGAGCGTGCTCTACTACCGCGACCTGGGCGCGCTGATGGGCATCCGGGACGTGCCGACGACGTACGCCGGGTTCGAGGAGCTGATGACGGCCTACGAGGCCGAGCACTTCGCGTACGACGAGGGGGGCCGGCGAGTCGCGGACGCCACGATGGCCCTGCTGGCCGGCTTCTACCCCCGGGTGCTGGCCGGGCCCGTGGACGTGTTCAGCCGCTGCCTGATGGACGAGCCGCTGCTCGCAGCGTTCGGGTACCGCCGGCCGCCGGCACCGCTGGTCCGGGCGGCCCGGTCTGGGCTGCGGGCGCGGGCACGCCTGGAGGCGCTGCTGCCCGCGCGGCGCCGGCCCCGGCACTCCCTGGAGAGCCCGCGGGTCCGTTCCCGTCCCGACGGCTACCGGATCGAGGAGCTGGGCACCTTCCCCCGTGGCTGCCCCGCCCGTCCCGGCCCGGTCCGGCCCGGGACGAGACCGCCCCGGACCGGCTGAGCGCTCAGCCGAGGATCGAGAGCGCCTGGTTCAGGGTCGACGAGGGGCGCATCACCGCGTCGGCGAGCTGGGCGTCGGGCCGGTAGTACCCGCCGATCTCCGCCGGCGACCCCTGGACCCCGAGCAGCTCGGCGTTGATCGCGTCCTCGCCCGCCTTCAGGGCCTGGGCCAGCTCGGCGTACTTGCCGGCGAGATCGGTGTCCTCGGACTGGGCGGCCAGCTCCTCGGCCCAGAACAGGGCGAGGTAGAAGTGGCTGCCCCGGTTGTCGATCTCCCCGACCTTGCGGCTGGGCGACTTGTTCTCGTTCAGGAACCGGCCGGTGGCCCGGTCCAGGGTGTCGGCGAGGATCTGCGCCCGCGGGTTGTCGGTGGTGGTGGCCATGTGCTCGAAGCTCACCGCCAGGGCCAGGAACTCGCCGAGGCTGTCCCAGCGCAGGTGGTTCTCGCGCACCAGCTGCTGCACGTGCTTGGGGGCCGAGCCGCCCGCGCCGGTCTCGAAGAGGCCGCCGCCGTTGATCAGCGGCACGACCGACAGCATCTTGGCGCTGGTGCCCAGCTCCAGGATCGGGAACAGGTCGGTGAGGTAGTCGCGAAGCACGTTCCCGGTCACCGAGATGGTGTCCTCGCCGCGACGGATCCGCTCCAGCGAGAAGGCGGTCGCCTGCTCGGGGGGCATGATCTCGAGCTGCAGGCCCTCGGTGTCGTGGTCGGCCAGGTAGGTCCGCACCTTGGCGATCAGGTTCGCGTCGTGCGCGCGGCCCTCGTCGAGCCAGAACACGGCGGGCGTCCCGGTCGCGCGGGCCCGGGTGACCGCGAGCTTGACCCAGTCCCGGATCGGCACGTCCTTGGTCTGGCACATCCGCCAGATGTCGCCGGCGCCGACGGCGTGCTCGAGGACGGTGTCCCCCTCGGTGTCCACCACCCGCACGGTCCCGGTCGCGGGGATCTCGAAGGTCTTGTCGTGGCTGCCGTACTCCTCGGCCGCCTGCGCCATCAGCCCGACGTTCGGCACCGACCCCATGGTCGAGGGGTCGAAGGCGCCGTGCTCGCGGCAGTCGTCGATGACCACCTGGTAGATGCCGGCGTAGCTGCTGTCGGGCAGGACCGCGAGGGTGTCCTGCTCCTCCCCGTCGGGGCCCCACATGTGCCCCGAGGAGCGTATCATCGCTGGCATCGAGGCGTCCACGATCACGTCGCTCGGCACGTGCAGGTTGGTGACGCCCTTGTCGGAGTCGACCATCGCCAGCTCGGGGCCCTCCTCGAGGCCCTGCCGCACCGCGGCCTCGATGGCGGTGCGCTGGTCCTCGGGGAGCTTCTGGACGGCCGCCAGCAGCGCGCCGAGGCCGTCGTTGGGGCTCACCCCGGCGGCGGCGAGCGCGTCGGCGTGCTCGATGAACAGCGCCGGGAAGAACGCCCGGACGACGTGGCCGAAGATGATCGGGTCGGAGACCTTCATCATGGTGGCCTTCAGGTGCACGGAGAACAGCACGTCCTCCTCCTTGGCCCGGGCGATCTGGTCGGCCAGGAACTCCCGCAGCGGAGCGACCCGCATCACGGTCGCGTCGACCACCTCGTCGGCCAGCACCGGCACGGACTCCCGCAGCACGGTGGTGGTGCCGTCGTCGCCGACCAGCTCGATGCGCAGGGAGGTGTCGGCCGCGATCACGGCGGACTTCTCGGTGGACCGGAAGTCGTCGGCCTCCATGTGCGCCACGTTCGTGCGGGACTCGGGGGACCAGGCCCCCATCGAGTGCGGGTGCGAGCGCACGAAGCTCTTCACCGAGGCCGGGGCCCGCCGGTCGGAGTTCCCCTCGCGCAGCACCGGGTTGACCGCGCTGCCCTTGACCTTGTCGTAGCGGGCCCGCGCGTCGCGCTCGGCGTCCGTGCCAGGGCTGTCCGGGTAGTCCGGCAGCGCGTAGCCCTGCTCCTGCAGCTCGGCGATCGCGGCCTTCAGCTGCGGGATCGAGGCGCTGATGTTCGGCAGCTTGATGATGTTCGCCTCGGGGCGGGTGGCGAGCTCACCGAGCTCGGCGAGCGCGTCGGGGATCCGCTGCCCCTCGTCGAGGTGGTCCCCGAAGAGCGCGATGATCCGGCCGGACAGCGAGATGTCGCGGGTCTCGACCGACACCCCGGCGGTGGACGCGTAGGCCTGGATGATCGGCAGGAACGAGTACGTCGCCAGCGCGGGCGCCTCGTCCGTGTGCGTGTAGATGATCTTCGAGTCCGTCACCGGTGCTCCGTTCAGATGGCCGTGTGGGAAGGGTTTTTCTTGACGTCAAGATATCTCACGGGTCAGAGCGGGTCCACCGTGACCCGACCCGACGCGTCGACGCGCACCGACAGCGTCTCCGCGCCCGCCCGCACGCCCCGCAGCTCGAACGCGCCGAGCCGCGCGGAGACCGCGACGGGGTGGGTGACGTGCCCGCGCGGCACGTCCACGTCCAGGCCGGTGACCGCCGCCAGGCAGGCCAGCGGCGCCGCGGCCGCCCACCCCTGCGGACGGCAGGACGCCGGGTAGTCGACGGGGAACGGCACCGCCCCCGGACCGGTCGCCGGGTCGCCGCCGTACAGCTCGGGGAGCCGGTAGCCGACCCCCTCGGACGCGGCGACCAGGCCGGCGGTCAGCGCGGCGGCCTCCTCGACCCGGCCCTCGAGCCCGAGCCCGCGGACCGCCACCGCGGTGTCGTGCGGCCACACCGAGCCGCCGTGGTAGCTGAGCCGGGAGTACCGCGGCGAGGCGCTGCTCAGCGTGCGCAGGCCGAAGCCGGAGGACAGCTCCGGCCCGGTGAGGACCGCGACGACCCGCTCGACCTGCGCCTCGGTCAGGATCCCGGTGCCGAGCAGGTGGCCCATGTTCGAGGTCACCGAGTCGGCCTGCGCGCCGGTGCCGTCCAGCGCGATCGCGACGTGCCCGCCGTCGGGGGTGTCCACCCAGAAGTCCCGGACGAACCGCTCGCGCAGGTCCGCGGCCCACGCCGCGAGGCCGTCGACGGGTGGCTCGTCGAACGCCGCGAGCAGCTCCGCGCCGCGCACGGCGGCCTCGAAGGCGTAGCCCTGCACCTCGCACAGCGCGATCGGCGCCACGGCGAGCCGGCCGTCGGCGAACTGCACCGAGTCCACGCTGTCCTTCCAGCCCTGGTTGGCCAGGCCGTGCCCGGACGTGTCGACGTAGCGCAGCCACCCGGACTCGCGGGACTGCGCGAGCACCCACTCCAGGCAACCGCGGACCGCGGGCAGCAGGGCCGCGACCTGGGCGCGGTCGGCGCCCCATCGCCAGGCGTCGGCCAGCGTGCACACGAACAGCGGGGTGGCGTCGACGGTGCCGTAGTACACCGGCGGCAGCCGCATCCCGCCGAGCTCGAGGGTGCCGTTGCGGACCTCGTGCAGGATCTTGCCGGGCTGCTCCTCCGCGTCCGGGTCGACGGTGACGCCCTGGCGCCGGGCCAGGGTGCGCAGCGTCGAGAGGGCCAGGTCCGTGCCGAAGGGCATCAGCAGCCGGGCGACCCACAGCGAGTCCCGGCCGAAGAGCGTCAGGAACCACGGGGCCCCGGCCGCGACGAACGGGTCGTCCCCGTCCCTCATCAGCAGACCGGTCAGGTCCGCCAGGCTCTGCCGCACCAGACGCGGCAGCCGGAGGTCGGGGGCCTCGACCGCGACCGCGCCCCACGGCGCCGGGCCGCCGGCCCCGAGCCGTGGCGTGCCGAGCGCCTCGAAGGAGACCCGGGCCACGAACGAGGTGCCCGGCGCGACGGTGGCCGTCCAGGTCACCCGGCGCCCCCCCTCGACGCCGTCGGGGGCCGGGTCGAGGCTCGCGCGCAGGCCCCGGTCGTCGCGCCGCCACGTCACGGTCGCGTCGTGCACCTCGCCCGCGACCGCGTCCGCCGGCGCCGCCCGACCCTCGCGGACGACCGTCATCGGGGCGAGGTCGGTCGCCAGGTCGACGTGCAGCGTGAGCTCGACGGGCTCCTGCGCACGCGAGGCCACCTCCAGCGTCTCGACGAGGCCCGCCGGGGTCAGCGTCCGTCGCCGGTCGAGCGTGACCTGCGGGTCGTGCCGCCAGCCCCCGAGGCCCCGGGCCGCATAGGTGAACGCTTGCCGGTCGGCGCCGCTGAGGTCGGACCCGACCAGCTCCAGGTCGCTGCCGGCCACCGAGACGGCCAGCTCTCCCAGCAGGCGCACGTCGTCCACGAACCAGCCCTGGACGCCGGTGCCGCCGATCTGTCCGTCGGGGGCGGACAGCAGGATCCCGGGAGCGGCGACGCTCACCGCCAGGTCGTTGAGGACAGGGGTCAGGGGCGCGGTCATCCCCGCAGCCTAAGAGGCTGGCGCTGCGGGCGGGCACGACCCTTGCTAGCGTCGGTCCCGTCGTCGTACCTGCAGCCCCAGCACTCCCCGCGAACCCCTCAGGAGCCTCTCGTGAGCGTTACCCCCGTCAAGGTCGCCGTCACCGGTGCCGCCGGCCAGATCGGCTACAGCCTGCTGTTCCGGATCGCGAGCGGTGACCTGCTCGGCAAGGACACCCCGGTGCAGCTGCAGCTGCTCGAGATCACGCCGGCTCTGAAGGCCCTCGAGGGCGTCGTCATGGAGCTCGACGACTGCGCGTTCCCGACCCTGGCCGGCGTCGAGATCGGCGACGACGCACACACCGTCTTCGACGGGGCCAACCTCGCCCTGCTGGTCGGCGCCCGCCCGCGGACCAAGGGCATGGAGCGCGGCGACCTGCTCGAGGCCAACGGCGCGATCTTCACCGCCCAGGGCAAGGCCCTCAACGCGGTGGCCGCCGACGACGTCCGGATCGGCGTGACCGGCAACCCGGCCAACACCAACGCCCTGATCGCGATGACCAACGCCCCGGACATCCCGCGGGAGCGGTTCTCGGCGCTGACCCGGCTCGACCACAACCGGGCGCTCTCCCAGCTCGCCGCCCGGACCGGCTCGACCGTCGCGGAGATCAAGAAGCTGACGATCTGGGGCAACCACTCCGCCACCCAGTACCCCGACATCTTCCACGCCGAGGTGGCCGGGCGGAACGCCGCCGAGGTGGTCGCGGACCAGGCCTGGATCGAGAACGACTTCATCCCGACCGTGGCCAAGCGCGGCGCCGCGATCATCGAGGCGCGGGGTTCCTCCTCCGCGGCCTCGGCCGCCTCCGCGACCATCGACGCCGCCCGGGACTGGCTGCACGGCTCCCCCGAGGGGGACTGGGTCTCGATGGCGGTCCGCTCCGACGGCTCCTACGGCATCCCCGAGGGCCTCATCTACTCCTACCCGGTCGTCACCCGCGGCGGCGACTGGGAGATCGTCCAGGGTCTCGAGATCGACGACTTCTCGCGCGGCCGGATGGACGCCACCGCCGCCGAGCTCTCCGAGGAGCGCGACGCCGTCACCGCGCTGGGCCTGATCTGACCGATCACGCGGGGGGCTGGTTGGGCACGACCACGGTCAGCACGATCAGCCCCACCCCGGCCACCGTGAGCATCGCGACGTCGGACCACCGGCGCCGCACGCGGAGCATCCCGGCCCGGTCGTCGGGCAGCACCAGCCGGGTCGCGGCCGCCACCAGCAGGCCGACACCGATCCAGCTGAGCCCCGAGCGCCAGGCCCCCGCGGCGACGACGACCAGTCCGACCGCGGCGGCGAGCACCACCCCGAGGTAGACGACGCCACCGAGCGTCTGCGGTCTCCTCAGTGGTCCGTCCGGTCGCACCACGGGCCGGTCAGGCCCGCTCGAGGGCCTGCTCGGCCGCATCGACGATGTTCGACAGCAGCATCGCCCGGGTCATCGGCCCCACCCCTCCGGGGTTCGGCGAGACCCAGGCGGCCACGTCGTACACGTCCGCGGCCACGTCTCCGGCCAGCTTGCCGGCGACCCGCGAGACCCCCACGTCGAGCACCGCGGCGCCGGGCTTGACCATCTCCCCCGACACGATCCCGGGGACGCCGGCCGCCGCCACCACGATGTCGGCCCGGCGGACCGCCGCGGCCAGGTCGCGGGTGCCGGTGTGGCACAGCGTGACGGTGGCGTTCTCGCTGCGCCGGGTCAGCAGCAGGCCCAGCGGTCGACCCACGGTCACGCCCCGGCCGACCACCACCACCTCGGCGCCGGCGATCGGCACGTCGTGCCGGCGCAGCAGCTCGACGATGCCGTGCGGCGTGCACGGCAGCGGCGCCGGCCTGCCCAGCACCAGCCAGCCCAGGTTCGTCGGGTGCAGCCCGTCGGCGTCCTTGGCCGGGTCCATCTGGCCGAGCACGTCGTTCTCGCTGATGTGCTTGGGCAGCGGCAGCTGCACGATGTAGCCGGTGCACGCGGGGTCCGCGTTGAGCGCGGCCACGTGCTCCTCCACCTCTGCCTGGGTGGCCTCGGCGGGCAGGTCCACCCGGATCGAGGTGATCCCGACCTCGGCGCAGTCCTTGTGCTTGCCGTTGACGTACCACCGGGAGCCGGGGTCGCTCCCGACCAGCACGGTGCCCAGCCCGGGGATCACGCCACGCTCTCGGAGGGCGGCGACCCGGGCGGCGAGCTCGCCCTTGATCGTCGCGGCGGTCGCGGTCCCGTCGAGCGTCTGTGCCGTCACGTCGCCATCCAATCATCTCCAGGGGCCGAACATCTCCAGGGGCCGAACATCTCCAGGGGCCGAACATCTCCAGGGGCCGAACATCTCCAGGGGCCGAGCATCTCCAGGGGCCGACCATCTCCGGGGCCGCAGGACCGGGAGGGTCGTCCTCCGGTGCGGCCGCCGCGGCGACCACACCGGGGGACCGCTCAGTGGAAGAAGTGCCGGGTGCCGGTGAGGTACAGCGTCACCCCGGCGGCCGCCAGCGCCTCCACGACCTCGGCGTCCCGCACCGACCCGCCCGGCTGGACGATCGCGCTCACCCCGGCGTCGACCAGGATCTGGGGGCCGTCGGGGAACGGGAAGAACGCATCGGAGGCGGCCACGGACCCGGCGGCCCGTTTCCCCGCGCGCTCCACCGCGAGCCGGCAGGAGTCGACCCGGTTCACCTGCCCCATGCCGACCCCCACCGAGGCGCCTCCTGAGGCGAGCAGGATCGCGTTGGACTTCACCGCGCGGCAGGCCCTCCACGCGAACGCGAGGTCCGCGAGCTGCTCGGGCGACGCCGCCTGCCCGGTGGCCAGCGTCCACGACGTGGGGTCGTCCCCGCCGCCCTCGACGACGGCGTCCACCCGGTCGACGCGCTGCATCAGCAACCCGCCGCTGATCCCCCGGAACTCGACCGCCTCGGGTCGCTCGCCGACCGCACAGCGCAGCACCCGCACGTTCTTCTTGCGGGCCAGCACCTCGACTGCACCGTCCTCGTAGTCCGGCGCGACCACCACCTCGGTGAAGATCTCGGCGACCTGCTCGGCCATCGCCACCGACACCGGGACGTTGGTCGCGATCACCCCGCCGAACGCGGACACCGGGTCGCACGCGTGCGCCTTGCGGTGCGCCTCCGCGACGTCGGCACCGACCGCGATGCCGCAGGGGTTGGCGTGCTTGACCACCGCGACCGCGGGCTGGTCGAAGTCCAGGGCCGCGCGCCGCGCGGCGTCCGCGTCGACGTAGTTGTTGTAGGACATCTCCTTGCCGTGCAGCTGCTCGGCGCCGGCCAGGCCGCCATGCCAGCTGCGGTAGAGCGCCGCGGGCTGGTGCGGGTTCTCGCCGTAGCGCAGCACCGCCGCCTTGTCCCAGGTGGCGCCGACCCAGGCCGGGAAGCCGCTGCCCTCGGAGGTGTCGGTGAGCACGCTGCCCATCCACGACGCGACGGCCACGTCGTAGGTGGCGGTGTGCACGAACGCGTCGGCGGCGAGCCGCCGGCGCTGCGCGAGGGTGGTGCCGCCGTCGGCGACCGCGGCGAGCAGGTCGTCGTACTGCGTCGGTGAGGTGACGATCGCGACCGAGGGGTGGTTCTTCGCGGCGGCCCGCACCATCGAGGGGCCGCCGATGTCGATCTGCTCCACGCACTCGTCCGGAGCGGCGCCGGAGGCCACCGTCTCGCGGAAGGGGTAGAGGTTGGAGACGACCAGGTCGAAGGCCTCGATGCCGAGGTCGGCGAGCTGCTCCCGGTGCCGCTCGAGGCGCAGGTCGGCGAGGATCCCGGCGTGCACGGCGGGGTGCAGGGTCTTGACCCGGCCGTCGAGGCACTCGGGGAAGCCGGTGAGCTCCTCGACGCGGGTCACCGGGACCCCTGCGTCGCCGATCCGCGCGGCGGTCGACCCGGTCGAGACGATCGCGACGCCGGCGGCGTGCAGGGCCCGGGCGAGCCCGTCGAGGCCGGTCTTGTCGTAGACGGAGACCAGGGCCCGCCGGACGGGACGGCGGTCGTCGGACGGTGCTGACATGCAGAACTCCTCATCGTCGTCGATGAGGGCACCCAGGCGTTCGATGCTCTCGACAGTCACTCCCCGGTGGTTCCCCACCTGCGCCAGTCGTGTCCGGCCAGCCTAGTGCCCGGCGCCGGGACCGCCGAACCGGACCAGCCGCCCGGTGATGTGGAACCCCTCGCGCGCCATCCGGCCCACCGAGGCGACGAGCATCGCTCGCTCCGCGACCTTGATCCGCTCGTGCAGCGTCTGCTCGTCGTCCCCGTCCTCGACGGGGACGGCCGTCTGCGCGACGATCGGCCCGGTGTCGACGCCGGCGTCGACGACGAACAGCGTCGCGCCGGTGACCTTCACGCCGTGCGCCAGCGCGTCGGCCGGGCCGTGCATGCCGGGGAAGGACGGGGACAGCGCCGGGTGCGTGTTCACGCACCGACCGCCGAAGGCGTCGAGGAACGTCGGGCCGGCGAGCTTCATGAAGCCGGCGAGCACCACCAGGTCGGGCCGGTGCGCGCGGCAGGCGGAGGTGAGCGCCGCGTCCCACTCCGCGCGGCTGCGGTGGTCACCGACCCGCTCCACGAACGTCGGCACGCCCGCCCGCTCGGCCCGGGCGAGCCCCTCGATGCTGTCGCGGTCCGCACCGACCGCGACCACCTCGGCGCCGTACGCCTGATCGGCGCAGGCGTCCAGCAGCGCCTGCAGGGTGGTCCCGGCGCCGGAGACCAGCACGACCAGGCGGGCGGGACGGCCGGCAGGGGGAAGGGACACGGCCGACAGGCTACCGACCGGACCGGACCCGTCCCGGCACCGGCGTCAGCGCCGCCGGGTCCACCAGGTCGCCGCGATGCCGCCGGCCAGCCCGCCGACCCCCATCGCGACCGTGGCGGAGACCAGGACCGGCAACGGGGCGGCGCCCACGTCGACCATCCGGCCGGGGCCGGCCGAGCCGCCGGCCAGGACCACGAGCAGGGTGACTGAGCAGACCGGCGAGGACGCCGGCACCCAGGCCCCGGGCGGCTCCGCTCTCGTAGGTGAGCACCGGGTCGCGGCGCAGCATCAGCAGCGTCCCCAGCACGGCTGCGACGACGGGCAGCGCCACCAGTCCGGACAGCCACGCCGCCGGCGTGCCGGCGGCGGGCAGCGCCGCCAGCAGCGGGAAGGCCGGGACCGGCGCCAGGGTGACCGCAGCGGGCGAGACCAGGGTGCCGGTGCCCACCGCGAACCCGGGTCCGAGGAGGTAGGCGCCGGTGAGCAGGACGGCGTTCGGCGCCACCGCGGCGACCAGGACCGTGTAGAGCAGACCGCCCGCGACGTCGGTGTGCAGCCGGGACAGCACGTTGGCAGCGGACCCGAGGTCCACCAGCAGCGCCACCGTCAGCAGCACGGAGGCGGCCACGAGCAGCAGCAGGGTGGCCGAGAGCGCGCCGACGCCGACCGCCCGCACGGCGGCCGGCAGCCGACGCCCACCCAGGACGTCGCCCGCGCCGCGCACCAGGCCGGTCCCGCCGCCCACCAGCGCCACCAGGAAGCCGCCGACGAACGACCCCAGCAGGCTGGGCTCCGCGTGCGCGGTCGCCGCGAGCACGGCGCAGACCAGCGCCACCAGCGCGTAGACGCCCGCGAGCACCAGCGCACCGAGCAGCAGCGTGCGTGCGTCCTCGACCGCCGAGGTCCCGGCGGCCCAGCGGCCGAACCGGTGGGCGAGATAGCCGAACAGCAGCATCAGCCCGAGCGGCACCACGCTGATGGTCGCCGCGGTCCCGGCCGTGACGAGATGCAGGTGCGCCCCGTGCCCGAGCAGCCAGCCGTCGGTGGCGACGCGGAGCGCGTCCCTGGTCGTGCCGTGCCCACCCGCGTCGGAGGCGAACCAGCCGACCAGGGCGAGACCGGCGCACACCAGCAGACCGCTGAGGGCGGCGGCGGCGCCCGCCACGGCCGCCCCGACGGCGAGGGGTCGCAGCGGTGCCGCCGCGGCCGCCCCACGGCGGGTTCCAGCGCCGGGAGGGTGGAGAAGATCAGTCATCGCCGTCCATCCTGGACCAGGGTGATCTCCATCTCCGGCTCCCACGCCGGTTCGACCCCAGCGGCCTCGCCCCGTACCGTGGAGGACCGGCCCGGACGTCCCCCGGGCGGCCGCTCGCACGCCGGGCCGCGCCGCACCGCGCCGCGTTTCCGCGCCCCCCGCCCAGCCCCAGTCCCAGTCCCAGCCCCGACGTGGCCGACGCCCGGCCAGCGACAGGAGAGCAGCAGCCGATGCAGCCGGAAGAGACGTTCGACGCCTTCTACGAGTCGACCCGTCGCGACCTCCTGCTGCAGTCCTTCGCCCTCACCGGCGACGCGCGCGCTGCCCGGTCGGCGGTGCGCGACGCATACGCGGGCGCCTGGCTGCGCTGGCACCGCGTGTCCCGGCTGGACGACCCGCTGACCTGGGTACGCCCGCGAGCCTGGCGGCTCGCCCGGCGCCGGCACGCCACCCGGCTGCGCCGTGCGACCCCGGGCCTGCCCCGCGGCGTGCGTTCCACGCTGACCGCGGTGTCCGCGCTGCCGCCGAACCAGCGCCGAATGCTGTTGCTGGTCGACCTGGCCGGACTGGACCTGGCGGCTGCCGCCGCGGAGGCCGCGGTGCCGGCCGACCGGGCTGCCGACGTCCTGGGCGGGGCCCGCGCCACCCTCGCCGGCGGTCCCGGCTCCCCTGCCGCCGGCTCCCCCTCCGCCGACCCGGCCGCCGCCGGCCTCCCCGCCGAACGGCTGCGGTCGCTCGGAGCGGCGCTCGAGGCGACCCGGCTGCCTCGCGGCTCCCTGGTCCGCCGGGGCAGCCGCGGACGGCGCCGCGGACCGCTGCTGGTCGGGGCCGCCGCCGCGACCCTGCTCGCCCTCGGCGCCGACGCGCTCGGCTCCCAGCCGCAGGGCGCGGGCGCCGGGACGCTCGAGCTGGTGCCGGCACCGGCACCCTCGGTCACCGCCGCCGCCTCCGAGCCGGCCCCGGACAGCCTCCTGGACGGCCGGCAGGTCCGCCGGCTGGGCGGCGGCTCCCCGGCATGGCAGGTCCGGCGCACCGACCACAACACCGCCGGCGCCGGGCTCAACACGCTGTGCCAGCGGGAGCGCTACGCCGACCCGCGGGGCCGCTCGACGCTGGTCCGGACCTTCGCCGGCCCCGGTGGCACCGCCCGCCGTGCGGTGCAGACCGTGGAGCTCTCGCGCTCCGTCGGTGCCGCCGCTCGCGGGTTCCGCACCACCCGGGGCTGGTACGCCGGATGCCGGGCCGCCCGCGTCCAGGTGCAGGACAGCTACCGGGTGGACGGGATCGGTGACGAGGCCACCGTGCTGAGGCTCCGGGTCTGGACGAGGCCGGCGACCTCGATGGCCGTGGCGATCGCACGCAGCGGGCGACTGACCACCTCGACGGTGAGCACCACCACCGGCACGGACGCACCCACCGTCCGCGAGGTCACCCGGACCCTGGCGGCAGCGGTCCGGGGGCTGTGCCCGGGTGACGTCGTCGGCGGCTGCGTCCGGACGCCGACCGTGCACGCCGCGCCGCCGCCCCCGTCGGGGAGCGAGCCGGGCATCCTCGCGGTGGCCGACCTGCCCCCGGCGGACGGCGTGGACCGGCCGTGGGTGGGGACCGACCCGGCGCGGCCGCGCACCAACCCGTCCTCGACCAGCTGCGACCGGGCCGCCTTCGCCAGCGGCGGCGCGACCACGGTGCGGGCCCGGACCTTCCTCGTCCCCGGAGCCCGGCTGCCGGTCACCTTCGGCCTGTCCCAGACCTACGGCGAGTTCCGCTCGTGGAGGGCGGCGGCCCGCTTCGTGGCGGAGGTCCGGCGCGACGTCGCCGGCTGCGAGAAGCGCGACCTGGCCACCGAGGTGGGCGCCAACCGGCGTCGTACCCGCACCGCACCGAGCGCCGACCAGTCCCACTGGGACCTGGCCATGACCGTCTCCGACCGCGAGAAGGTGCACTTCCACACCGGGCTGGTACGGGTGGGCCGCCGGGTGGCGCAGGTGACGTTCTCGCCGTCGACCGGCCACGACCTGCCCGAGCAGGCCTTCGACGCGCTGCTGCTCCGGGCCGGTGACCGGCTCCGCGAGCTGCCCTGACCCGGGTGGCCGCCCCGTAGGCTCGCGGCGTGACGACCTCGCTGCTGGACCGCGACGCCGCGGCCGCCCTCGACGCACGGAGCCCGCTGCGGGCCCGCCGGGACCTGTTCGAGCTGCCGGACGGGGTGGTGTACCTCGACGGCAACTCGCTGGGGGCGATGCCCCGCTCCGTGCCGGGGCGCCTCCAGCACGTGCTGACCGCCGAGTGGGGCCGGGGGCTGATCTCCTCGTGGAACACCGCGGGCTGGGTGGACCTGAACCGCAGGGTCGGCGCCCGGATCGCGGCGCTGGTCGGGGCGGGCAGCGCCGACGTGCACGTCGGGGACTCCACGACCGTGACCCTCTACAAGACGCTCGCCGCCGCCGCCCGGCTGCGGCCCGGCCGACGGGTCCTGGTGCTGGAGCCCACCACCTTCCCGACCGACGCCTACGTCGCCTCCGGGGTGGCCGAGACCTTCGGCCTCGAGCTGCGCTGGTGCGACCCGGCCGACCCGGCGGCGGCCCTCGACGACGACGTCGCCGTGCTCGCCCTGACCCACGTGGACTTCCGGACCGGCGCGATGTTCGACATGGCCGCGCTGACCGCCGCGGCGCACGACGCCGGCGCCCTGGTGCAGTGGGACCTGTGCCACTCCACCGGCGCGGTCCCGGTTGACCTGACCGGCTGCGACGCCGACATCGCCGTCGGCTGCGGCTACAAGTACCTCAACGGCGGCCCCGGGGCGCCCGCCTACTCCTGGGTGCACCCCCGGCACCAGGAGGCCTGGGACCAGCCGATCCGGGGCTGGTTCGGGCACGCACGCCCCTTCGACATGGACCGCTCGTTCACACCGGCCGACGGCATCGCCAAGATGGCGTCCGGGACGCCGCCGGTGCTCGCGCTGTCCGCGCTCGACGAGGCGCTGCGCGTCTTCGACGGCGTCGGCATCGAGGAGCTGCGCGCCGCGTCGCTGTCGCTGACCGACACCTTCATCGGGCTGGTCGAGGCGCGACTGGGCTCCACCTTCGAGCTCGTCACCCCCCGCGAGCACGCCCGGCGCGGCAGCCAGGTCTCGCTGCGGCACCCGCACGCCTACGGCATCGTGCAGGCCCTGGTCGCGCGCGGCGTGATCGGCGACTTCCGCACCCCGGACGTGGCGCGGTTCGGGTTCGCCCCGCTGTACGTCACCCACGTCGACGTGCACGACGCCGTCGAGCAGCTCGTCGAGGTGCTGGCCGGCGAGGAGCACCTGCGCGCGTCCTACGCCGTCCGCAACGCGGTCACCTGACCCGGCGGGCCCCGGGCTGTCCCGGGCGAGCTGTGCACGCAGACGGCCTGCCCGCGGCCCCGGCACCCCGGGTTCGTTCCGCAGCGGCAGGCCGCCTGTCGGGCCGTGGGCTCAGATGTCCTTGAGGATGTCGCGCATCAGCTGCGCGGTCTCGGAGGGCGTCTTGCCGACCTTGACCCCGACCTCCTCGAGAGCCTCCTTCTTGGCCTGCGCGGTGCCCGAGGAGCCGCTGACGATCGCGCCGGCGTGGCCCATCGTCTTGCCCTCGGGCGCGGTGAACCCGGCGACGTACCCGACCACCGGCTTGGTCACGTGGTCCTTGATGTAGGCCGCCGCCCGCTCCTCGGCGTCGCCGCCGATCTCGCCGATCATCACGATCGCGTCGGTCTCCGGGTCCTCCTCGAAGGCCTTCAGGCAGTCGATGTGGGTGGTCCCGATGATGGGGTCGCCGCCGATGCCGATGGCGGAGGAGAAGCCGTAGTCCCGCAGCTCGTACATCATCTGGTAGGTCAGCGTGCCCGACTTCGACACCAGACCGATCCGGCCGGCCTTGGTGATGTCGGCCGGGATGATGCCGGCGTTGGACTTGCCGGGGCTGATCAGGCCGGGGCAGTTCGGGCCGATCACCCGGGTGGTGCCCTTGGCCTGCGCGTAGGAGAACAGGTCGGCTGTGTCGTGCACGGGGACGCCCTCGGTGATCACGACGACCAGCGGCATCGCCGCGTCGACGGCCTCGATGACGGCGTTCTTGGTGCCGGCCGGCGGGACGAAGACCACCGAGACGTCGGCGCCGGTCGCGTCCATCGCCTCCTTGACGGAGCCGAACACCGGGACGGACGTGCCGTCGAAGTCGACGCTCTGGCCGGCCTTCCTCGGGTTCACCCCTCCGACGATGTTGGTCCCCGACGCGATCATCCGGCGGGTGTGCTTCTGCCCCTCGGAGCCGGTCATGCCCTGCACGACGACCTTGGAGCTCTCGGTCAGGAAGATCGACATGTTCAGCCCTTCGCCAGCTCGGCGGCGCGGTCGGCCGCACCGTCCATGGTGTCCACCAGCGTCACCAGCGGGTGGTTCGCGTCGTTCAGGATGCGACGCCCCTCCTCGACGTTGTTGCCGTCGAGGCGTACGACGAGCGGCTTGTTCGCCTCGTCGCCGAGCATCTCCAGCGCCTGCACGATGCCGTTGGCGACCGCGTCGCACGCGGTGATGCCGCCGAACACGTTCACGAAGACGCTCTTCACCTGCTCGTCGTTGAGGATCACGTCGAGGCCGTTGGCCATCACCTCGGCGGACGCACCCCCACCGATGTCGAGGAAGTTCGCGGGCTTCACGCCGTCGTGGCGCTCACCGGCGTAGGCGACCACGTCGAGGGTGGACATCACCAGCCCCGCGCCGTTGCCGATGATGCCGACGGAGCCGTCGAGCTTGACGTAGTTGAGGCCCTTGGCCTTCGCCTTGGCCTCCAGCGGGTCGGCCGAGGCCTTGTCCTCGAACGCGGCGTGGTCCTCGTGCCGGAAGGCGGCGTTCTCGTCCAGTGTGACCTTGCCGTCGAGCGCCTCGAGGTGACCGTCACCGAGCAGGCAGAGCGGGTTCACCTCGACCAGGGTCGCGTCCTCCTTGATGAAGACGTCCCAGAGCCTCTTGATGACGTCCTTGGCCTCGTCGGCGACCTCCGCCGGGAAGCCGGTGGCCGCGACGATCTCGGCGGCCTTGGCGTCGTCGACCCCGGTCTGCGGGTCGATGGCGACCTTCGCGAGGGCGTCGGGGTTCTCGTGGGCGACCACCTCGATCTCCACACCACCCTCGACGCTCGCGATGCACAGGTAGCCGCGGTTGGCGCGGTCGACCAGGAACGAGAAGTAGTACTCGTCCTTGATGGCCGCGGCCGGCGCGATCAGCACCCGGTGCACGGTCAGGCCCTTGATGTCCATGCCGAGGATGTCCTCGGCGCGGGCGACCGCGTCCTCGGGGGTCTCGGCGAGCTTGACGCCTCCGGCCTTGCCGCGGCCTCCGGCCTGCACCTGGGCCTTGACGACGACGCGTCCGCCCTGCTCCTCGGCGGCGGCGGCGGCGTCCGCGGCCTGCGTCACGACGGTGCCGACCGTCACTGGCACGTCGTGCTTGGCGAAGAGCTCCTTCGCTTGGTACTCCATCAGGTCCACGGTGATGACCGTCCTCTTCCGGGTTCACGGCTCTACTGGCAAGGGGTTGCATCCGGCCGGCGGCGGGACGCACGTGCACGTCCCCGCGCTGGTCAGGGCTGACATTAGCCCTGCGCGAGGGTCCCGGTCACGCTGGGCTGCGTACCCGTCGCCGCAGCGGCACGCCCGGTCCGCGGCCACGGCGCCCGGTCCGGACGGTCACACTGGGGGTGTGCTGGACGCCCTCTCCCCGTCGCGGCGCCGCCTCGTGCTGCTGGCCGTGGGCGGTCTGCTGCTCCTGCTGGCGGGGGTGCCCGGGGTGCTGCTGGTGCGGGCCGCGAGCGGCGCCCGGCCGGTCGTCCAGGACCGGCTCGGTCCGGTGCTGCTGGTGAGCGGGTACGGCGGCTCGGTGCGGGCCCTCGAGCCCCTGCGGGCCGCGCTGCGGGCGGCCGGGCGCGACGTGGTCGTGGTGCCCGTGACCGGCGGCGGGACGGGCGACCTCGCGGGTCAGGCCACCGCTCTCGGCCGGCAGGTGGAGGCCGTGCTGCGCCGGACGGGGGCGGCGTCGGTGGACGTGGTGGGCTACTCGGCCGGGGGGGTGGTGGCCCGGGAGTGGGTCCGCAGCGGCGGCGGGTCGGTCGCGCGGCGGGTGCTGAGCATCGGCTCCCCGCAGCACGGCACCGCCCTCGCCGAGCTCGCCGTCGGGGTCGCCGGCGGGTGCCCGGCGGCGTGTCGTGAGCTGCAGCCGGACAGCGCCCTGCTGCGCCGGCTCAACGCACGGGACGAGACTCCGCCCGGACCGGTCTTCGTCTCCGTGTGGTCGAGCGCCGACCTGGTCGTCGTACCGGCGGACTCCGCGCGGCTCGACGGGGGGCTCAACCTCACCGTGCAGTCGGTGTGCCCCCGCGCCCGCACCTCGCACGGCGGCCTGCCCGCGGACCCGGTGGTGCAGGCGCTGTTGCGCACCGCGCTCGGCACCGCTCCCCCCGCCGTCCCCACCGGCGTCCGGTGCTGACCGGTCGCCGCATCGACGGCCGTCCCCACCCCGGCCGCGTCGCGGTCTGCGGGGTCAGGAGGTGATGTCCTTGGTGGTGAAGTTCGCCCAGGCGGCACCGAGGAAGACCACCACGTAGACGCCCTGCAGCAGCACCCCGCGCACGATGTCCCGCCACAGGATCGGCTCGCGGAACAGGTCGACGAACGAGAGCCAGTAGCGCGTCGGCAGGTAGGGGTGCAGCGCCGCCGCGGCGTCGAGGGTCAGCAGCAGCGACGAGGCGATCAGGAACGTGAGCGCCCCCAGCGCAGCCGCCAGCGGCGAGTCGGTGAACGTCGACAGCAGCAGCGCGATGGCGGCCACGCTGAGCATCGACAGCGAGACGTAGACCACCGACATCAGGGTCCGCTCCACAAGCTGGGTCGAGGTCAGGCTGCTCCCGGAGAGGCCGGTGACCAGGGTCCGCGCGTCCCCTCCCCCGAGCAGCCCGCGGCCGACGACGTACCCGACCGCGGCCACCAGCACCACGGCGAGCAGGACGAACGCGAGCACGCTGACCAGCTTGGCGACCAGCAGCCTGGTCCGCCCGACCGGTCGGGTGAGCAGGTAGCGCAGCGTGCCCGCCTGCGCCTCCCCGGCGACCGCGTCCCCGGCGACCACCGCGACCGCCACCGGCATGAACAGCGGCAGCACGATCGCGAGGGCCGCGAGCGGGAACAGCGTGCCGTCGGTGAGCACCGCGGACAGGAACGCCGGCCCCTGACCCGGCTGCGGTCCGATGTCCGTGACCGCCAGCAGCACCGCGACCAGGGTCGGCAGCGCGTTCAGCATCACGATCGTCACCCAGGTGCGTGGGCGGCGCAGCATCTTGGCCAGCTCCACCCGGATCACCAGGACACCCCCACCTGGGACGGGTCGGTGGTGGCCTCGAGCACCACCTGCTCCAGCCCCCGTCGCTCCGGGCCGAGCTCCTGGACGCGCACGCCGTTGCTGACCAGGAGATGGTTGAGCTTCGCGGCGTTCTCCGCCCGGACCACCAGGCGCAGCCCCTCCCGGGACTCCACCCGTCCGTCGAGCAGCGCCTGGACCGCGTCACCGTCGGGGGTGACCACCACGGTGCGGCCGGTGGGGGCCTGCAGCACCCTCACCTCCTCCTGGACGACGAGCCGCCCCCGGTCGAGCACGCCCACCCGGGTGCACATCTGCTCCACCTCGGCCAGCAGGTGCGAGGACAGGAAGATCGTGGTGCCCGCCGCGTTCAGCTCCAGCAGCAGCTCACGCATCTCCCGGATCCCCTGCGGGTCCAGGCCGTTGGTGGGCTCGTCGAGCACCAGCAGCCGCGGACTCCCGAGCAGCGCCGCCGCCAGGCCCAGCCGCTGCCGCATGCCGAGCGAGTACCCCTTCACCGGGCGGTCCGCCGCGCCCGTCAGCCCGACCCGCTCCAGCACCTCGCCGACCCGCGCGCGCCTGCCCCGGCGGCGCGCGCCCAGGGCGTCCAGCAGCGCGAGGTTGGACCGACCGCTGAGGTGCCCGTACGACGCCGGGCCCTCGACGAGCGTGCCCACCTGCGGCAGCACGGTCCTCGCGGCGCTGGGCATCGGCCGGCCCAGGAGCTCCGCGTCGCCCGCGGTGGCCAGCACCAGGCCCAGCAGGATCCGCACCGTCGTGGTCTTGCCGGAGCCGTTGGCGCCCAGGAAGCCGTAGACGTCCCCCTCCCGCACGTCCAGGTCGATCCCGTCGACGGCGAGCACCCGGCCGTAGCGCTTGGTCAGGCCCGCGGTGCGGACCACGCTGGTCATGGCCGACCCCGAAGGTCGGGCCGGTCCGCGACCAGCTCCTCGGCGGCCGCGACGAGGGCGGCGCGGGTGACGGTCCCGGCGAGCAGCCAACCGGTTCCGTTGGGCTCGGCACCGCCCAGGAGCAGCCGCAGCGGCGCGGCGTCGACCAGCGTTCCCTGGGGCAGGACGGCCACCCCGGGCCGGTCGCGCAGGTCCGCGCGCACCCGGTCCGCGGTGCGGCTCCACAGCGGGATGGCGAGGAGCACGGTCGGCCCGCGGCCGTAGACGCCCACCGCCCCCAGGAGACGGGTGCGCGCGGGCAGCCCGGCGAGCGTCGGGGGAGGGACCCGCGGGGCGAACCGGTCCGCCGCGGCCGCGAGGTCCACCACGTCGTCGTAGACGAGGCGGGCGTCGTGGGGAGGCGTGAACCTCAGGTCGGCGGGGTCGGGGCGGCCCGGCGTGTAGTCGAGGAACGAGGTGGTCAGCGCCGCGCCGGCGACGCCGCGCCCGTACATCTCCACCCGCAGCGGCACCCCCGTCCCGCGGTCCGCCCACAGGTCCACCCGACTGATCGACGCCTGCCCGTCCGCGGGCCGCAGCCGCAGCCCGAGCGCGTCGCGACCGGCGACCCGGCGGGCCGGGATCCGGCTCAGCTCGCCGGGCCGCGCGCCCGCGAGCACCCGGTACGCGAGCGCGGGGGGCAGCAGGTCGTGGGTGTTCGGCAGCCGCACGGGGACGTCCGGGATCAGGGTGGCCCGCTTGGACTCGTACACCCAGCGGACCGTCCGGTCCGCGGTGTGCACCAGGTCGGTCTCACCCGTCGTCCTCAGCGTGGCGGTCCGCCAGCGCGCCGGGTCCTGCCACCAGACGCGCACCCGGTTCGTGCCGCCGACCAGGTTGGTCAATCCGGACAGCGCGTCGTTGGCGGGCAGCCCCACGGTCCCCACCGACTCGGTGAGGCCGGACCACGAGGCGTCTCGGGACTGCTGGACCCGCTCCAGCAGAGACGCGGCGGCGACGTCCGCGTCGCGGGCGGGCAGCGCGCGCACCACGAGAGGTGCGGCGACCAGCAGCAGCACGCCCATCCCGACGCTCCACCAGCGGCGTGCAGCGCTCATGCCGTCACCGTACGTCGGGGCCGTCAATCGTCCCGCTCACGCAGGCGGGTCCTCCCGCTCCGCAGGCCGATCGTCCCGCTCGCGCAGGGGGACGAGCGTCAGGCGTGCGCGGCGGTGTCGTCCACGACGTGGTCGCGGACCCACTCGACGATGCGCGTGGTCGGCGCCCCGGGGGTGAAGACCTCCGCGACCCCCAGCTCCTTGAGCAGTGGGATGTCGGCCTCGGGGATGATGCCGCCGCCGATGACCACGATGTCCCCGGCGTCGCGCTCGGCGAGCAGCCCGAGGAGCTTCTTGAACAGGGTCATGTGCGCGCCGGAGAGCACCGAGAGGCCGATGACGTCGGCGTCCTCCTGGATGGCGGTCTCGACGATCTGCTCCGGGGTCTGGTGCAGACCCGTGTAGATCACCTCGTGCCCGGCGTCGCGGAGCGCCCGGGCGATGACCTTGGCGCCACGGTCGTGACCGTCCAGACCCGGCTTGGCCACCACGATGCGGATCGGAGCCGACATGCCACTCACACCTTCGTCGAGGCCGCGCAGCCGCGCGGCACAGCGGGGTCGGACAGGTCCGACGCTTGTCTCGGCACCATAGCCGACTGCTCGGGACCGCGAGCCAGCCGCCGGGTCGGCGCCCGTGACGTCGGCCACACATCCGACCGGCTCCGAGGGCCCTGCTGAGCGGGCGACCGCCCCGGTGGTGTGACGCTGTCCACACAGGGTCCTGTACCGGAATGGGCGATCGGGCCGTGCTCCTCTACTGTGGTTGGCTGCTGAGCCCCCGACGTGAGGATTCTTCCGCCCGTGGCCAACCACCGCGCCGAGACCCGCGCCCGCACCCGGCGCCCTTCATCCGTGACAACGCCCGCCCCGACCGCTGACGGGCGCGCCCGCGACGCTGGCGCCGGCCGACGCCGCGACCCCGGTGCCCACCTCGGCGACCGTCAAACCCTGCGGCGCGTGCTTCCCTCCCTGCCGACGCTGGTCGGGGCCTCGGCACTGGTGCTCGCGGTCACCGGCGTCCTGACCGTCACCGGTCCCGCCGAGAGCCCGGCGGTCCTGGCGGCCGCCCACGTGGACCGCGCCGACGCCGGCGGGTCGCCCACGGTCGACCCGCAGGCGCTGGAGAGCAGGCGCCGGGTGGCCGTCAGCCGCGACGCCCGGCGGGACGCGGTCCGGGACGCCGCGGACGACCGGCTGCGCGCGACCGCGGAGAAGCAGGCCACCCGGCGCAAGGCAGCGCTGGCCAGGCTCACCGCCGCCGCCGAGCGACAGGCCGCCCGGATCGCGGAGCGCTCCTGGAAGCTGCCGGTCGACCGCGGCGCCTACCGCATCACCTCACGGTTCGGACAGTGCTCCGGGCTGTGGTCGCACTGTCACACCGGTCTGGACTTCGCCGCGCCGAGCGGCACCCCGATCCACGCCATCGCCGGCGGCACCATCACCGAGGCCGGCTACTCCGGCGCCTACGGCAACCGGACCGTCGAGCGGCTCCAGGACGGCACCGAGCTGTGGTACTGCCACCAGACCGCGTTCACCGTCCGTACCGGCCAGAAGGTCCGGGCCGGCGAGGTCATCGGCTCGGTGGGCTCGACCGGGAACACCACCGGCCCACACGTGCACGTCGAGGTGCGGCCGAGCGAGGACCACCCGGTGGACCCCTACCGCGCGCTGGTCGCGCACGGTCTCAAGCCGTAGCTCAGAGCTTCTCGACCGGCGCGTAGCGCAGCAGCAGCCGCTTGACGCCCTCGGAGCCGAAGTCGATCGAGGCCACCGCCTTGTCCCCGGTGCCGTCGAGGGCGACCACACTGCCCATCCCGAAGCTGTCGTGCAGCACCCGGTCGCCGGGGACGAGCGCCGGGACCTCGCGCTTCTGGCCGCGCGCGTCCGCGTCCGCGCGTGCCGCCGCCGCCCCGAACCGGCGGGTGACCGCGCCCGCGTTGCGTGCGGGCATCGACGGCAGCACCGGACGGTTCCACGACGTCTGGTCGGACTCGGTACGGCGCCAGTCGACCAGGTCGACCGGCAGCTCGTCGAGGAACCGCGAGGGCGGGTTGTGCGAGGGCGCACCCCAGGCCGAGCGGACCACGGCCCGGGACACGTAGAGCCGCTGCTGCGCCCGGGTCACCCCGACGTACGCCAGCCGGCGCTCCTCCTCGAGCTCGGCCCTCTCGCCCAGCGACCGCTGGTGCGGGAAGACCCCGTCCTCGAGGCCGGTGAGGAAGACCACCGGGAACTCGAGCCCCTTGGCGGTGTGCAGCGTCATCAGGGTGACCACGCCCGGGTCCACCAGCGGCGCGTCGGGACCGTCGGCCGGCTGGTCCGGGATCTGGTCGGTGTCCGCCACGAGGGCCACCCGCTCGAGGAAGTCCCGCAGCCCCGGCGCGCCCGGGTCGGGATCGGCCGGGTCCGCGGACGGGCCGGCCACCGGCTCGTCGGCGAACTCGCGGGCCACCGCCACGAGCTCGGCGAGGTTCTCGACGCGGCTCTCGTCCTGGGGGTCCTCGCTCTCCTCCAGCTCGCGCAGGTAGCCGCTCGCCGCGAGGACCCGCTCGAGCACGACGTCGGCCCGCTCCCCCGCGTCCACCATCGACTGGGTCTCCTCGACGAGGTCCACGAAGCCGCGGATGCTGCCCAGCGAGCGGGTGGCGATCCCGGGGGCCTCGGCGGCGCGGCGCAGGCCCTCGAAGAACGTGATCCGCTCGCGCTGGGCGAACGCCTCGACGCAGGCCTCCGCCCGGTCGCCGATCCCACGCTTGGGCACGTTGAGGATCCGCCGCAACGACACCTCGTCGGCGGGGTTCACCAGGATCCGCAGGTAGGCCAGCGCGTCCTTGACCTCGCGGCGCTCGTAGAAGCGCACCCCGCCGACCACCTTGTAGGGCACGCCGGAGCGGATGAACACCTCCTCGAACACCCGGGACTGGGCGTTGGTCCGGTAGAACACCGCCACGTCGCCGGGCCGCGCCGCGGCCTCCCCGTCGAGCCGGCCGAGCCGGTCCACCTCCTGGGTGACGAAGCGGGCCTCGTCGTGCTCGTCGTCCGCGACGTAGCCGACGATCTTCTCGCCGTCGCCCGCCTCGGACCAGAGGTTCTTGGCCAGGCGGCCCTGGTTGCGCGCGATCACCGCGTTCGCCGCCGACAGGATGGTCTGGGTGGAGCGGTAGTTCTGCTCCAGCAGGATCGACGTGGCGTCCGGGAAGTCCTCCTCGAACGCGAGGATGTTGCGGATGTTCGCGCCGCGGAAGGCGTAGATCGACTGGTCGGCGTCACCGACCACCATCAGCTCCGACGGCTCGACGCCGGTCGCGTCGGGCACGTCCGGGTCGCCCCCGGGCCGGCCGACCACCTGGGGGGCGCAGAGCTCGCGGACCAGGGCGTACTGCGCGTGGTTGGTGTCCTGGTACTCGTCGACGAGCACGTGCCGGAAGCGCCGACGGTAGGACTCGCGCACCTCGGGGAAGGCCTGGAACAGGTGCACCGTGGTCATGATCAGGTCGTCGAAGTCGAGGGCGTTCGCGGCCTGGAGCCGCTGCTGGTAGAGCGCGTAGGCCGAGGCGTAGGTCTCCTCGAGGTGGTTCTCCGCCTGCCGCGCGCTGTCCTCGTGGTCGACCAGCTCGTTCTTCTGGTCGGAGACCCAGTTGAGCACCGCCCGCGGCGGGTAGCGCTTGGGGTCCAGGTCGAGGTCCCGGCAGACCATCGTCATCAGCCGCTTGGAGTCGGCGGCGTCGTAGATCGAGAACGACGACTTGTAGCCGAACCGCTCGATCTCGCGGCGCAGGATCCGCACGCACGCGGAGTGGAACGTGGAGACCCACATGATCCGCGCGCGGCGGCCGACCAGGTCCTCGACGCGCTCGCGCATCTCGGCCGCGGCCTTGTTGGTGAAGGTGATCGCCAGGATCGAGCCCGGGTGCGCGTTGCGCTCGGCGATCAGCCACGCGATCCGCCGGGTCAGCACCCGGGTCTTCCCGGAGCCGGCGCCGGCGACCACGAGCAGCGGGGTGCCGCCGTGCGTCACGGCCGCCCGCTGCGGGTCGTTGAGCCCGTCGAGGAGCCGCTCGGCGGCCTGCTGGCCGCGGGCAGCCGAGGGGTCTGCGGCCCGGGTCTGGGGGGTCGGAGAGGACACGCTCATGTCCGGCCACCCTACGTCCCGGTGCCGACAGCGTGGTCGGCGGATCAGAGCAGCCTGCGCTCGCTCGCCCACCGGGTCAGCTCGTAGCGGGAGGACAGCTGCAGCTTGCGCAGCACGCTGGAGACGTGGGTCTCGACGGTCTTCACCGAGATGAACAGCTCGCCGGCCACCTCCTTGTAGGCGTAGCCGCGGGCGATCAGCCGCATCACCTCACGCTCGCGCTCGGTCAGCCGGTCCAGGTCCTCGTCGACCTTCGCCACCTCCAGGGAGCCGGCGAAGGCGTCCAGCACGAAGCCGGCCAGCCGCGGTGAGAACACCGCGTCGCCCCCGGCGACCCGGTCGACCGCCCGGACCAGCTCGGGTCCGGTGATCGTCTTGGTCACGTAGCCGCGCGCACCGGCGCGGATCGTGCCGATCACGTCCTCGGCGGCGTCGGAGACCGACAGCGCGAGGAACCGGGTGCCGGGGGCCCGGGTGCCGACGCGCCGCATCACCTCGGCGCCGCCGCCCCCGGGCAGGTGCACGTCGAGCAGCACCACCTCCGGAGCCAGCCGGACGACGGCCGCGACGGCCTCGTCCACGTCGGCGGCCTCCCCCACCACCTCCACCAGCTCGGGGTGCTCGGCGAGCTCGACCTTGACGCCGCTGCGGAACAGCGCGTGGTCGTCGACGACGACGACGCTGCGGCGGCTCATCCGGGACCCTGCGGTGGCACCGCGCTCATCTCCAGGCGCACCTCGGTGCCCTCGCCGGGCGCGGTGCGCACGGTCGCGGTGCCGCCGTGCCTGCGCATCCGGTCCACGATGCTGTGCCGGACGCCGAGCCGGTCAGCCGGGACCGCGCTCTCGTCGTAGCCGCGGCCCCGGTCCCGCACGAACACCTCGGTGTCCTGCTCGCGGCACTCGGCGTACACGTCGACCTGGGCGGCCCCCGAGTGGGTCGCGGCGTTGACCATCGCCTCCCTGGCGGCGAGCACCAGCGGGTGCAGCCGCTCGGAGGCGGCCGTGTCGCCGACGGTCACGACCTCGACGGGCACACCGTGACTGTCCTCGACCTCGGCGGCCGCGGCCCGCAGCGCGCTCGCCAGCGACGCGTCGGGCGGCGGCCGGTCGTCGTACAGCCAGGCCCGGAGGTCCCGCTCCTGTGCGCGGGCCAGGGTGGCGACGGTGCGGTCGTCGGCGGCGTGCCGCTGGATCAGCGCGAGGGTCTGCAGGACCGAGTCGTGCAGGTGGGCGGCCATGTCCGCCCGCTCCTGGGACCGGACCCGCGCGGCGCGCTCCTCGGACAGGTCCCCGGTGAGCCGGAACACCCACGGCCCCACCATCAGCGCGAGTCCCGCCACCCCGAGGCCGCCGGCGACGACCACGTCCCGGGCCACGTTGGGGCGCCCGGTGCCGCCGGTCTGCCAGGCGAACAGCACCAGCGCCGCCAGCATCAGCCCCACCCCGGAGACCAGCCGCGCCCAGGAGGCCACGCCCCCGCTGCCGACGACGGTCCGCAGCACGTCGACGTGCCCGGTGCTGTCCAGCCAGCGCTCGCGCTGCGCCTCGTCGGCCTGCCGCCACAGCACGGCCAGACCGGCCACCCCGAGCAGCACCGGCCAGAACAGCGCGAACCCGCCGGAGACCGGCTGGGCCAGCACCAGCAGGCCGACGGTCACCGCCCCGAGCGCGACCAGCGGGCCGACGTCGTGCAGCCGCCTGGGGCGCCGGGGACGACGCCCCTGCCGCGTGGCGGCCTCCAGCCCGGGTGACGTCTTCTCCAGGTGCACGTCGGTGGGCAGCAGCAGCCACAGGCCCGCGTACACCGCCACCCCGAACCCGCCCACGGTGGCGAGCAGCACGAACGCCGCGCGCACCGGCAGCGTGCGCACGCCCAGGTGGCCGGCCAGCCCGGCCGCCACGCCACCGAGCAGCCGCTCGTCGGTGCTCCGGCAGGCCCGCGGCGGGTCCACGCCGGGAGCGGGCGCAAAGATGCTCATCGCGGCTCCATCGTCACACAGCCGGCGCGTGCGGACCATGCGTCACCACCCTGACCCCGACCCCCGGGTCCGACCAGGGGTGTCCCCGATGGTGGCGGGCCGTCCGGACCTCCAGGATCGAAGGCATGACCGAGACCGACGGACCGTCCGCGACCGAACAGCAGCAGGGCTTCTCGCCTCCCCCACCGGCGCCGGGCGGCGCCCCACCCGGCGTGGACCGCGCCCATCTGCGCAGCTACGAGCGCCTGCGCCGCAGCGTCGACGACCGCAAGATCGCCGGCGTCGCCGGCGGCCTCGGTCGGCACCTCAACATCGACCCGACCGTGCTGCGGGTGCTCTTCGTCGTGCTGTGCCTCTTCGGCGGCGCCGGCTTCCTGCTGTACGGCGTCGCCTGGCTGCTGGTCCCCGAGGCGGGACGCAGCGAGGGGCACCTGCGGGTCGCTGCCGGGACCCGCAACGGGCTGCTGATCGCCACCGCCGTGGTTGCGGCGCTGCTGCTGGTCGGCGACGGCTGGGGCAGGGATCGGCGTCCCGTGGCCGCTGCTGCTGCTGGGCCTCGGGGTCGCGCTCTACCTGGTGCTGCGCGGTGACCAGGGAGCGACCACACGGTCGCCGTCGCCGTCCGGGGACCAGCCGCCCGGCGACCCGGCGCCTCCCTGGGAGCCGGACGACCGGTCCCGGCCGGGCCTGGTCGCGCCGGGTCCCGGCGACCCGGCGGGGCCGCCGCCGTGGGCCCCGCCGGCGCCGGCCTACGAGCCGCCCACCCCGCGCCGCCGTGGCCCGTTGCTGTTCGGGCCGACGCTGGCCCTGGTCGCGCTGGCCCTGGGCCTGCTCGGGATCCTCGAGGCCCTCCGGCTCCCCGTCACCCCCAGCGCGTACCCGGCGCTGGCCCTCGCCGTGGTGGGCGTGATGCTCGTCGTCGGCAGCGTCCTGGGTCGCCCGGGCGGACTGGTCCTGTCGGGCCTGGTCGCAGCCATGGCGCTCGCGGTCACCACCGCGGTCGGGGCCGTCGGCGACGTCGTGCCCCGCGAGGGTGACCGGCTGGTGGCGACCCCCAGCTCGGCGAGCGCCGTGCGGGACAGCTACCGGGTCGACGCCGGACGGGTCTCGCTCGACCTGACCCGGCTATCCGACCCGGGGGCGCTGGACGGCCGCAGGATCACCGTCAGCGCGAGCATCGGGGAGGTGGTGGTGACGCTGCCCGACGGCGTGCGCAGCCGGGTGCTGGCCGAGGTCGACGGTCCCGGGCAGGTGGACCTGCCCGACCGCAGCTCCGGAGGAATCGGCACCCGGCTCTCCGGCGACTACGGCTCCGGTCCCGGGGTCGTCACCATCGACACCCGGCTGTCCGCCGGTCACATCGACGTGAGGAGCCTCCCGTGACCACCGTCCCCACCCATCCGCCCAAGGTCGGCTATCTGGTCGTCGGCCTGGTCTTCCTCGGCATCAGCCTCACCTGGGCGCTGGGCGCCGCCGGTCTCGTCGGCGCCGACGACCTCGGCTGGCTGGTCCCGCTGGTCCTGGTCGGCGCCGGGAGCGCCGGCCTGGCCGCCCTCACGGTCCGCGGCCGGTCCCTCACCCGGTCGGCGGGCGGCCCCGGCGAGCAGCCGGACGTCGCCGTCACCGACCAGCTCCTGTACGGCCCGGTCCCCGATCTCGACGAAGGAGAGCAGCGATGAGCTACCCGTACCCGGACCAGCGCCCCACCGCCCGGCGGCTGGTCCGCAGCTACGACGACCGGTGGCTGGGCGGTGTCTGCGGAGGGATCGCCGCGTACGCCGGGGTCGACGTCACCCTGGTCCGGCTGCTGGTCGTGCTCGGCACGGTCCTCGGCCTCGGGTCGCTGGTCGTCGCCTACGTCGCGGCGTGGGTGCTGATCCCCCTCGAGCGACCGGTCCCGCCCGAGTGACCGGTCCCGCCCGAGTGACCGGTCCCGCCCGAGTGACCGGTCCCGCCCCGCCCCGTCCCCGGACGGGGCGGGGTCACTGCGCGGTCTCGTTGGGACGGCGCCAGCTGCGCTCGAACGGCAGCCGCCACGCGTGCGGCGCGATCAGCTGGTGGATCGCGTTCGGCCCCCAGCCGCCCGGCGAGTAGCCCCGCACGGGAGGCGGGTCCGCGATCAGCTGGTGGGCGACGTCCCAGAGCTGCTCGATGCCCTCCGCGGTGGTGAACAGGGTGTGGTCCCCGCGCATCGCGTCGTGGATCAGCCGCTCGTAGGCCTCGAGCACGGACTTCGAGCTGCCGGTCTCGTGGGTCGCGAACTGCATCGACAGCTTCTCGAGCTTCATCCCCGGGCCGGGGCGCTTGCCGTAGAAGGACAGCGACATCCGGGACTGGTCGGCCAGGTCGAAGGTCAGGTGGTCCGGTCCCGCCGCCCCGACGCCCGAGCCCTGGGGGAACATCGTGCGGGGCGGCTCCTTGAACGCGATCGAGATGATCCGTGCGCCGTCGGCCAGCTTCTTGCCGGTGCGCAGGAAGAACGGCACCCCCGCCCAGCGCCAGTTGTCGATCTCCACCTTCAGCGCCACGAACGTCTCGGTGTCGGAGTCGTCGGCCACCTCGTCGTGGTCCCGGTAGCCGTGGTACTGCCCGCGGACCACGTTGTGCGGCTCGAGCGGCCGCATCGACCGGAACACCTTGAGCTTCTCGTCGCTGATCGGGCCCGGGGCCAGGGACGTCGGCGGCTCCATCGCCATGAACGCCAGCACCTGCATCAGGTGCGTCACGACCATGTCGCGGAACGCGCCGGTGGACTCGTAGAAGGAGGCCCGCATCTCCAGGCCGAGGGTCTCGGGAACGTCGATCTGCACGTGGTCGATGAAGTTGCGGTTCCAGATCGGCTCGAACAGCCCGTTGGCGAAGCGGAACGCCAGGATGTTCTGGGCGGCCTCCTTGCCGAGGAAGTGGTCGATGCGGAAGATCTGCTCCTCGGCGAACACCTCGTGCAGCCGCGCGTTCAGTCTCTGCGCGGACCGGAGGTCGGTCCCGAACGGCTTCTCCATGATGATCCGGGAGCGGTCCACGAGGTCCGCCTCGGCGAGCTGCTGGACGACCGCCAGGGCCGCCTTCGGCGGGACGCTGAGGTAGTGCAGCCGGCCCACCTCGACGTCGGACTCGCGGGCCAGCGTGGCCTCCGCGGATGCGACCTCCTCGGCGAGGGCCGCGGGGCCGTCCTGCTGCCGGACGAACGACATCCGGCCCGCGAAGTCCTCCCAGATCCCCTCGTCGAAGGGTCGGCTGAACTCGTCGACCGCCGCGCGGCAGAACTTCACGAACTGCTCGCTGTCGAGGTCGTCCAGCGAGGTGCCGACGATGCGGCAGTCCTGCAGCAGACCCGCCTCGAACAGGTGCAGCAGGCCCGGTAGCAGCTTGCGGCGGGCCAGGTCCCCCGTCGCCCCGAAGAGCACGACCACGTGCGGCTGTTCCATGCCCCGATGGTAGGCGGGGCGCGTCGACGTCCGGAGGTCGGTCAGGTTGCCGTCCGGTGACCCGGGCTCCCCGGACGGGCTCAGCGGATCCCGGCGCCCTGGCGGACCCGGCTCTCCAGCCACTGCCGCCGGGCCTCGACCGCGGTGTCGGTCTGGTCGGTGAACAGCCCGTCCACCCCGGCGTCGAGCAGCGCCCGGATCTGGGCGACCGAGTCACCGCGGGCGTCGGGGTCGGTGCCGACGCGGTAGGCCTCGGCGAGGAACCGGTTCTCGTCGCGGACCGTCCAGACGTGCACGCGGAGCCCGGCGCGGTGGGCCGCCTCGACGAGGCGGGCCCCCCGCGGCAGCACCAGGTTCTTGTGCAGACCCACCGCCGACGCGTAGCTCGCCACCTCGCGAAGGCCGGCCGGGGTGAGCAGGTCGGCGTAGCCGCGCGGGTCGCCGGCCAGCTCCAGGTCGTACGGCGCCCTGCCGGCCTCGACGAGCTGCACGAGCGGGACCGAGGCCGTCGCGGCGAGCCGCCGCAGGTTGCCGGTCTCGAAGGACTGCACCAGCACCGGAGCGTTGGGACGGTCCAGGTGGTGACGTCGCAGCGCGGCGAGCAGGGGCTCGTGGTGCGAGAGCCCGAGCGAGTCGAAGTACGTGGGGTGCTTGGTCTCCGGGTACACGCCAACCGTGACCCCCCGCCGGCGGCCGGCCTGCTCGGCGAGCTCGAGGATCTCGTCGAAGGTGGGGATCTCGAAGTGGCCGTCGTACCAGGTGTTCGCGGGGCGGACCTGCGGCAGCCGCTCCTTGGCGCGCAGGGTCTTGAGCTCGGCGAGGGTGAGGTCCTCGGTGAACCAGCCCGTCACCTGGCGCCCGTCGATCGTCTTGGTGGTGCGCCGTCGCGCGAGCTCACGGTGCTCGGCCACGTCGGTGGTGCCACCGATCTCGTTCTCGTGGCGGGCCACCAGGACCCCGTCGCGGGTGAGCACGAGGTCCGGCTCGATGTAGTCGGCACCCATCTCGATCGCGAGGCGGTAGGCGGCGAGGGTGTGCTCGGGACGGTAGCCGGAGGCACCGCGGTGGGCGATGACGACAGGTGCGAGACCGTTCATGCCCCGACGGTGACCAGTCGACGTGTCGGGTCCCCCACCGGGAGGTGGACGGCTCGTGAAGCGTGACCGGCGAACCGGCACCCGCGCCTCGCCGCCCCGCTGGACGGGCGGGGCCTTGAAAGACTGACAGCGCTACTGTCACGGTAGTGACCACCAGCGCCGGACCCCGGTCCGTCGGCAGCCGAGACGAGCAGTGAAGGTCCCCATGAAGCTCTCCACCCAGCTCAACTACTCCGGCAACCCACGGTCCGCCGCCGACCAGGTGGTCGCCTTGGAGAAGGCCGGCCTCGACACGGTCTGGGTGGCCGAGGCCTACGGCTTCGACTCGCCCACGCTGATGGGCTACCTGGCCGCGAAGACCGACACCGTCGAGATCGGGGCGGCGATCCTGAACGTCTACTCGCGCACCCCCGGAGCGCTCGCCCAGACCGCGGCGGGGCTCGACAACGTCAGCGGCGGTCGCGCCATCCTCGGTCTCGGCGCGTCCGGGCCGCAGGTGATCGAGGGGTGGCACGGTCTCGCCTACGACAAGCCGCTCGGGCGCACCCGGGAGGTCGTCGAGATCGTGCGGATGGCACTGCGTCGGGAGCGGCTCGAGTACGACGGTGCCATCTTCCAGCTGCCGCTGCCCGCCGGCCAGGGCACCGGCCTCGGCAAGCCGCTGAAGATGCTCACCCGGCCCGAGCGCCCGGTCGTCCCGCTCTACGTCGCGGCGCTGGGCCAGAAGAACGTCGAGGGCACGGCCGAGTACGCCGACGGGTGGCTGCCGTTCATGTTCGCCCCCGAGAAGGCGGCGGACGTCTGGGGTGCGGCGCTCGACCGTGGGACCGCCAAGCGCCCCGAGGCGCTCGGCCCGCTCGAGGTGGTCGCGGGCGGCATGGTGTGCGTCGGCGACGACGTCAAGGCGATGTTGGACCTGGCGCGGCCGACGGTGGCCCTCTACGTCGGCGGGATGGGCGCCAAGGGCAGGAACTTCTACAACACCCTCGCGTGCGAGTACGGCTTCGAGAAGGAGGCCGCCCAGATCCAGGAGATGTACCTCGGCGGCAACAAGCGCGACGCCGAGGCCGTCGTCCCCACCGAGCTGCTCGAGATGTGCAACCTGGTCGGCCCCGCCTCCCACGTCAAGGAGCGGATCGCGGCCTTCCGCGAGGCCGGCGTCACCAATCTCCAGGTCACCCCGGTGCCCGCCGACGGCGGCGACCCGGCCGCCCTGGTCTCGCAGCTCAAGGAGTGGGTGTCCTGATGGGCGGCCGGGCGCTCCTCACCGACGAGCACGAGGCGTTCCGGCGGACGGTGCGCGCCTTCATCGAGCGCGAGGTCACCCCGCACCACGAGCAGTGGGAGGCCGACGGCCAGGTCAGCCGCGAGGTGTGGACCCGCGCCGGGGCGCAGGGGCTGCTGTGCTTCGACGTCCCGGAGGAGTACGGCGGCGCCGGCGTCCGCGACTTCCGCTACCACATGGTGCTCGCCGAGGAGCTCACCCGGGCGGGGGCGCACGGCCCCGGTTTCCCGGTGCACACCGACGTGATCGTCCCGTACCTGAGCAGCCTGGGGACCGAGGAGCAGCGACGTCGCTGGCTGCCCGGGTGCGTGCGCGGGGAGATCGTGACCGCCATCGCGATGACCGAGCCGGACGCCGGCAGCGACCTGCAGGGGATCCGCACGCACGCGGTCGACAAAGGCGACCACTACGTGCTGAACGGCTCCAAGACCTTCATCAGCAACGGCACGCTGGCCGACCTGGTGATCGTGGTGGCCCGCACCGACACCGGGACCGTCGGCGGGCTGGGCCACCGCGGGATCAGCCTGCTGGTGGTGGAGCGGGGCATGCCGGGGTTCGAGCGCGGGCGCAAGCTGGACAAGGTCGGGCTGCCAGCGCAGGACACCTCGGAGCTCTTCTTCGACGACGTCGTGGTGCCGAAGGAGAACCTGCTCGGCGAGGAGGGCAGCGGGTTCCTCTCCCTGATGGCGAACCTGCCGCAGGAGCGGCTCTCCATCGCGACGACCGCGGCGGCCGCCTGCGAGGTGGTCCTCGAGATGTGCCTGGATCATGCGAAGCAGCGCAAGGCGTTCGGCCGGCCGATCGGCTCCTTCCAGCACACCCGCTTCGTGCTCGCGGAGATGGCGACCGAGACGCACGTGTGCCGCGTCTTCGTCGACGACTGCGTGAAGCGGCACAACGACGGCGTGCTCGACACCGCTCTCGCGTCGATGGCGAAGTGGTGGACCACCGAGCTGCAGAAGCGCATCGTCGACCAGGGCGTGCAGCTCTTCGGGGGGTATGGCTACATGCGCGAGTACCCGATCGCGCGGGCGTTCCTCGACAGCCGGGTGCAGACCATCTACGGCGGCACCACCGAGATCCAGAAGGAGATCATCGGCCGGTCCCTCGGCCTGTGACGCCTTCGCTGGTGGTGACAGCGGCTGCCGTGCGTGGAAGCATCGGCGAATGAAGCGCCTGGTCATCTGCTGCGACGGCACCTGGAACCGCCCGGACAACGCGCACGTCACGAACATCGAGAAGATCGCCCGGACCATCGAGACCGACCCCATCGACGGGGATCCGACCGGCCCAGCAGATGGTGCTCTACCTCAGCGGCGTCGGCACCGGTGGCTACGCGCTGGACCGGCTCGTCGGCGGTGCCTTCGGCTTCGGCCTCTTCGACAACGTGCGCTCCGGCTACCGCTACCTGGCGCTCAACTACGATCCCGGTGACGAGATCTTCGTGTTCGGCTTCAGCCGCGGCGCGTACACCGCGCGCAGCCTGGTCGGCATGATCGGCCGCGTCGGGCTGCTCACGCGCGAGGCACTGATCTCCGACCACCTGCCCGAGGCGGTGCGGCGCTACCGGCGCACCCGTCCCGACCGGCACTCGTTCCACGGCGTCAGCGACGAGCGCTTCAAGCAGGTGCACGGACATCCCGACCTCCGGGTCGACTTCCTCGGCGTCTTCGACACGGTCGGCGCCCTGGGGGTCCCCGGCGCGTTCCGGCGCGGTCACCAGTTCCACGACGTCGAGCTGGGCAGCACCGTGGTGTGCGCCCGTCAGGCACTGGCCATCGACGAGCACCGGATGAAGTTCGAGCCCACCCTGTGGGAGGGGCGCGGAGAGCCGGCGGAGGGAGAGGCGGCCCTCCCGGCCGGCGAAGCGGCTCGCGACGTACGGCAGGTGTGGTTCGAGGGCTCGCACTCCGACGTCGGAGGCGGGTACGGCGACTGCGGGCTGTCCGACACCGCCCTGGACTGGATGGTCGCGCAGGCGCGCGAGAAGGGTCTGGCCTTCGACGAGGACCTGCTGCGGCTCTATCTCGACGCGGGCTCGGCAGCCATCCGGCACGACTCGATGACGCCCATGTACCGGGTGCTCAACGTGCTGGCCCGAGCGCGCGCCACCGTCCGGCCTCCGGCACCGGAGCGGCGGCACTTCGCCGGGAGCCAGCGGATCCTGGGCTACCCCAGCGGTCTCGGCGTCCGGGTCGCGTCGTCAGCCGCCGCGCACTTCCGCGTGGACCGCGCCGACCACGGTGGTCAGCAACGGCAGGCGGGCCGGGTGTGGCAGCCGCGGGAGTGGTACGAGCCGGCCAACCTGGCCGCCTTCGCCGAGGAGCCCGACGGTCTCGGCGACCGCATCGAACCGGTGGCGGCCAGGCCGCTGTCGCCGGAGGAGCAGCGGGGCGCCGCGGACTGATCCCGGAGCGGGTCAGTGGAGCACGGACTCGTGGTGCAGCCGCACCGGCAGCGACTCCAGCCCGTAGACGATCGAACGCTGCCGGTAGTCCAGCTCGTCGATGGCGACGGCCAGGTCCGGGAAGCGGCGCGCCAGCGCGGGGAACGCCGCCCGCAGCTCCATCCGGGCCAGCTCCGCGCCGACACAGCGGTGGAAGCCGTGCCCGAACGCCAGGTGCGGACCGGGTCGCCGTCCGGCGTCGAAGGACTCCAGCCCCTCGCCGACCCGCTCGTCACGGTTGGCGCCGGCGAGCTGGCAGATCACCACGTCGCCCGGGGCGACGGTGACGCCGGCGATCTCCACGTCGTGCTTGGGGAACCGGGGGAACGCGATCTGCACCACGGTGAGGTAGCGGAGCAGCTCCTCGACGGTGCGGTCCACGGCGGTCGGGTCGCTGGCGACCGCCCGGTAGTCCTCGGGGTGGTCGAGCAGCACCGCGGTGCCGAGGGCGAGCATGCTCGCGCTCGTCTCCAGGCCGCCGGTGAACACCCCGTCGGCGAGGCCGGCCAGGTCGAAGTCGTTGATCTCGTCGCCGTGCTCCCGGATGATCTGTCCGATCAGGCCGTCCCCGGGGTGGGCACGCTGCCTGCGGGTGGCCTCCATCAGGAACCTGCGCGAGTCGGACACCGCCCCGAAGGTGCCCTGGCCGCCGTACGAGACGTCGAAGCGCGCCGACCCGAGCTCGCGGAACGTGTCCCGGTCCTCGTCGGGCAGACCGAGCAGCTCACAGATGACCAGGAACGGCACCGGGAACGCGAAGGTGGACACGAGGTCGACCGTGCCACCGTCGTCCGCGTGTCGTTCGAGTCCGTCGAGCTGCTCCTCCACGATCGCCGCGATCCGCGGCCGCAGCCTCTCCAGCCTGCGCATCGTGAACTCGGGGGTCAGCAGCCGGCGGAGCACGGTGTGCTGCGGCGGGTCGGTGAAGCCCAGCCCGCCGATGTCGCCGTCGGTGGCCGACCCGCGTCGTCCCATGAAGGGGCGGATGTCGGTGCTGTAGCTGGTCGTGTCGGCCAGCACCGCTCGCGCCTCGGCGTCGCCGGTGACCACCCAGACGGTCATTCCGAGGAAGGAGGTCAGCTTGGTGATCGGCGCGGTCCGGCGAAGCTCGCCGATCCGCTCGACCGGGTCGACGCCGTTGCGCTGCAACGGCCACGAGAGCGTCTCCGGCACCCGGTCGAGCTGGGAGAGGTCGATGCCGCCGCTGCCGACGCGCGCGAGCACCAGGCGCCGTGCCTGGGTCTTGAGGTACGTCGAGAGGCGGGGCACGGCTGGTCTCCTGAGACGGCTGGAACGTGGGGTCGCTCGCATTATGCCCGAGGAACCCGCTCCGCGAGGTGATGCGCACCGAGGTCGTCCGCGGCGGGTTACCGCAACGGCTGATCGTGCAGGATCCGCTGGTAGAGACGGTGGTCCTGCCAGCGTCCGCCGACGAAGAGGAACTGCGGCGCCGTCCCGTAGTAGGTGAAGCCACAGCTCTCCAGCACCCGCTGGGAGGCGACGTTGTGCACCAGGGTGCCCGCCTCGACGCGGTGCAACCCTCGGCTCCGCGCCCGAGCGCACACCAGCTCGACCGCGCCGGAGGCCAGCCCGCGGCCGAGGTGCTGGGCGTCGACCCAGTAGCCGACGCTGGCGCTGCGGAGCACGCCCCGCACGATGTTGTTCAGGTTCACCCGTCCCACGACCAGGTCCTCGTGCACCAGCACCCAGCTCGCCATCAGCCCGCGCCCGGCTGCCGCGAGCTGTCCGGTGACCGCGGCCGTCTGGCCGTCGGTGGTGAACCAGGTCTCGTCGCGGTCCGGCTCCCATGGCAGGAGGTGCTCGCGGTTGCGACGGTAGGCCGCGGCCAGTGCCGGCGCGTCGTCCAGGCTCAGGTCTCGGACCAGGTAGCCCTCCGGGACCACCGACGGGTCACCGGGGTCCTGGAACCGCTGCGTCCGCCGGAACGACGGAGAGCGCGAGGCCCAGCGCGAGGAGCACGGCGATCACGATCACGGTCCAGCGGACCCACCTCGGATGCATGAGCCCATCCTCGCACTGTCCGGTTCGAGAGGACCGGGCGGACGCGTGGTCGGGGGTCCGTGTGAGCATGACCCGATGCTGCCGCCGGACAACCATGTGCACTCGGAGTGGTCCTGGGACACCCACGGGGCCTCCATGGGGGACACCTGCGCCCGGGCCGTCGAGGTCGGGCTGCCCGCCGTCGCGTTCACCGAGCACGTCGACTTCCGCCGCTGGGGCCCGGCCGACGGCCGGCCCGGCCTGGAGGTGTCGCCCGGGTACCGCACCGGGGTGGGCCGCTTCGACGTCACCGGCTACCTGGCCGCGGTCGAGGAGTGCCGGCAGCGGTTCCCCGGGCTGCGCGTCGTCGCCGGCATCGAGGCCGGGGAGCCGCACCTGTTCGCGGGCAGCCTGGCGGCGGTGCTGGCCGCCGGCCGGTTCGAGCGGGTGCTCGGCTCCCTGCACGCGGTGGTCGACGACGGCGTGCTGGTGGACGCCGACTCGCTCTGGCACACGGACCCGGCGGAGGTGATGGACCGCTACCTGGACGAGCTGGTCACGCTCGTCGAGACGAGCCCGGCCTTCGAGGTGCTCGCGCACGCGGACTTCCCGCGCCGCAACTGGCCGGAGCACCGCCGCTTCGAGGAGACCGACTTCGAGGGGCGGTACCGCGCGGTGTTCCGGGCGCTGGCCGGGACCGGACGGGTGCTGGAGCTGAACACCCGGAGCCCGCTGTGGTCGGCCACCCTGGTCGGCTGGTGGCGCGACGAGGGTGGCCGGGCGCTGTCCTTCGGCAGCGACGCGCACCGCCCGGGTCGGGTCGGTGCCCGGTTCGCGAGCGCCGTCGACGTGGCCGTCGCGGCCGGGTTCGGTCCCGGCCGGGACGTCTACGACTTCTGGCGGCTCTGACCGTCAGACCGGCCCGGACACTCCTCCGGTCACGCGCGGGGTCTGCCCGGGGAGGTACGGCGCGTTGCGGCACGTCTGAGACAAACAAGCCATGGACAAACCCCGACAAGCGCCCAGCAGCCTTGACGACCGCCGGAGGTCGGCCTAGGACTGGACACGATCTGATCCATCACGGGGGTGTTCTCGTCTCAGGGAGAACGACATGGCCGTCGACAAGACACTGGCGGAGTACCTGACCCATCTCGGGCTCGAGGCGTACGTCGACGCCTTCCCCAGGCACGGGGTCACCTCTGTGCCGCTCCTCAAGCGGATGACCCGTTCGCCGGGCGTCAAGGCGGCGATCAAGGGGGACATCCGCCGAGGCTGGGGGCAGGTCAGCGGATCCGCGCTCGCCGCCGACGAGGTCGACCGGATCCGGGTCGACAGGATCCAGAACTGGGCACGTGCCCGCGCGCACAACCTGCCCGGGCAGTCGGCCGAGAGAACGACCGCCGACCTCCAGGCGAGGAGGACCGAGCTCGCCGCAGCCCTGACCGAGGTGCGCAGCGCGCGCGAGCGGATCGAGCAGGCGACGACCGAGCTCAGCGGCCGCCAGCGCGCCGAGGTGCAGGCCGCTCTCGACAAGGTGAACGCGCGGCTGGCCGACGAGGGCCTCGGGCAGCTTCCCTCCCTCGACGTCTCACGCGCGACAGTCGGGGAGATCCTCGCCCGCAACGAGTCGGCCCTCGGCAGCCTCCTGGACTCGGCACTGGCGGAGCTGAAGCGTCGTCCCCGGTCCACGACCGAGCTGATGGGCGACCACTTCGCGCTCTACGGCTGGCCGATGGACGCGCGGGGGTTCCAGGAGCGTGCCGGCGCACAGGTGCTCGCGGCTCCACACTCACCGCGGCGCGCTGCCGCCGCTGAATGGGTGGACGACCTCGACTTCGAGTACCGGAGCGAGGAGGCCCGGCACGCTGCCGAGCGGGTGATCGAGACCTCCACCTCGTCGTTCGCCACCGTGGACGAGGCCGGCGGAGCCGCCTTCGTGGGCTCGGGCATCGGGGCGATGAGCCTGGCCGTGCGCTACGCCCAGTCCAAGGCCGAGGACCGGGACAGCTTCGAGGAGACGGGAAGCACCGACCTCACCGTGGTCCGCACCCACTACCACCGAGCACCGATGGAGCAGATCGACTTCGACTCGCTCGACCTGCGCCTGAGCCGGGCCGCGGAGCGGGCACTGGTCGCGGTCGCCCACGCGTCCGCCCGGGCGAGGCGGGGCAAGATGCTCGAGTTCATCCGGACGTTCGGCAGCCATGTGTTCCGGCAGCTCACCCTCGGCGCCTGGTACAAGCAGACGGCTCGGGCCACCGCCACCACCAAGGAGCAACGGGCGACGCTGCGGGCTGCGGTGTCCACCGCCATGGACCTCGCGGTGTTCGCCTCGGCCTCCTACACCGGGCTGGGTGGCCAGGGGGAAGCGAGCTCCGGCACCGAGGACCACGTCACCATGACGCACGGGGACGCGCGCGAGCAGACCTACCGCGGGATGGGGGTCACCGTCACCGTCGGCACCAGCATCCTCGGTGGTCGCGACGGACTGCCGCTGGACTACTGGGTGGAGAGCGTCCAGTACCCGTCGCAGTGGCGGGTGATCGAGCGGGACCGGCCGACCCCCCTGTGGGAGGTCGTCGCTCGTGGCGTGGCCGGGCTCACCCCGGCGCAGAGCCGCGATCTGGCCGGCCTCTTCGAGAGGGTGTGGGTCCAGGACTGGTTCCTGCCGTCGGTCGCCGGCGTCGACCCGGTGCTCGACCGGGTCCTGGAGGACGCACACATCGAGGACGTCGAGGACCTCACCGCGGCGTTGCTCTACGTGCCGCAGACGATCGGGAGGATCACGGTCTCCTCGTCGTCCTCGGTCTTCACCACCTCCAGCAGCGGAAGCGGGGAAGTCGTCTTCGACGGCAAGGGCAGCAGGCCGGTGACGGAGCTCGAGGTCTGGTGGGACGGCGACAAGGTGCGCGGCCTCCGATGGGTCGACGCCGGGGGCCGGGAGTTCCGCGGAGGGGAGGTCGGCTCGGACCGCGACCATGCGCGCTTCGAGCTCAAGGACGAGACGCTGTCCTCGTTCTCGGTGTACACCACCGGCTACGGCGACACCCACCACGCGGTCCGAGGTCTCGAGCTGGTGACCAGCGCCGGCCGGAGCCTCAGGGCCGGGGACCGGACGGACGCGCGTACCGACCTGACCTCGACTGTGAAGGACCGCTTCCTGATGGGGTTCCACGGCAGCGCCTGGCACGGCTCCGACTACCTCCTCAGCCTGGATCCCTGGGCGAGCCCGGTCTCCGACACCTGGCCCCCCGCACCGACCCCACCCTCGGTCCGGGTCGCGGGGACGCAGGTGCGACCGCCGGAGCAGCCGGCGGGGCAGCGCGGGTTCCAGGTGATCGTCACGGACGGCCGGCTCGCGTCGATCCCGGACGCGGTGCTGCTCGACCACTACTTCGCGCGCCCCTACGCTCCCGACTGGTGGGAGCCGTTCGAGAGCGCGGAGCTCTACGACGAGATCCTGAGCGCGGTCGACGGGGGCCTGGACAGGGCCGGCAACCTGCTGGTGCTCGCGAGCTTCGGCATCGACCTGCGAGCCTGTCCGCCGGTGGCGTCGCGGATCAGCGAGCTGCTCGAGCGCGCGGGGTCCGGCCCCGGCCTGCAGGCGTGGCGGGCCGCAACCGAGAGCACGTCGGCAGGCCCGCCGGGGGACATGACGGCCTGCAACTACCTGCTCGCGGGCGTCTTCGGACACGAGTCCGGGGGCAGGGACACCTTCACGCTCGACCGGACCGCCACCTTGACCTACGAGTCCGGGCGATCCGCGGTCGAGCACCTCGTCGGGTCCGCGGGAGCGGACCGGCGCTGACAGCGGGTCCGGCTCACTCCCACTCGATGGTGCCGGGGGGCTTGCTGGTGACGTCGATGGTGACCCGGTTGACCTCGCGCACCTCGTTGGTGATCCGGGTGGAGATGGTCTCGACCACGTCGTAGGGCAGACGGGCCCAGTCCGCGGTCATCGCGTCCTCGGAGGTCACCGGCCGGAGCACGACCGGGTGGCCGTAGGTGCGGCCGTCGCCCTGCACGCCGACCGACCGCACGTCGGCGAGCAGCACCACCGGGAACTGCCAGATGTCGCGGTCCAGGCCGGCCCGGGTGAGCTCCTCGCGGGCGATCGCGTCCGCGTCCCGAAGGATCTCGAGCCGGTCCGCGGTCACCTCGCCGATGATCCGGATGCCGAGACCGGGGCCGGGGAACGGGTGTCGCCAGACGATCTCCGCAGGCAGGCCGAGCTGCTCCCCGACCAGCCGCACCTCGTCCTTGAACAGCGTGCGCAGCGGCTCGACCAGCTCGAACTCCAGGTCGTCGGGCAGGCCGCCGACGTTGTGGTGCGACTTGATGTTGGAGGTGCCGGCGCCGCCGCCGGACTCGACGACGTCGGGGTAGAGGGTGCCCTGGACGAGGAAGTCCACCCGCTCCCCCTGCTCGGCCGCGTCGCCCATGATCTCGACCTCGGCGGCCTCGAAGACCCGGATGAACTCCCGGCCGATCACCTTGCGCTTCTGCTCAGGGTCGATCACCCCCGCCAGCGCATCGAGGAAGCGCTTCTGCGCGTCGACGACGTGCAGCGAGACCCCGGTCGCCGCGACGTAGTCCCGCTCGACCTGCTCGGCCTCGCCCTTGCGCAGCAGGCCGTGGTCCACGAAGACACAGGTCAGCCGGTCCCCGATCGCCCGCTGGACGAGCGCGGCGGCCACGGCCGAGTCGACCCCGCCGGACAGCCCGCAGATGGCCCGCCGGTCCCCGATCTGCGTCCGGATCTTCTCGATCTGCTCCTCGACGATGTTGACCATGGTCCAGGTGGGCCGGCAGCCGGCGATGTCGAGCAGGAAGTGGCCGAGCACCTGCTGGCCGTGCTCGGTGTGCATCACCTCGGGGTGCCACTGCACGCCGGCGAGGCGGCGGTCGAGGTCCTCGAAGGCGGCGACCGGCGTGTCGGCGGTGGCCGCCAGCACGTCGAAGCCACCGGGGGCCGCCACCACGGCGTCGCCGTGGCTCATCCACACCCGGTGCTGGCGGGGCAGGTCGGCGAGCAGCGTCCCGGAGTCGAGGACCTCAACCGGCGTGCGCCCGTACTCCGAGCGACCGGTCCGTCGTACCTCCCCACCGAGGTTGAGCGCCATCGCCTGGAAGCCGTAGCACATCCCGAAGACGGGAACCCCGGCCTCGAAGATGGCGGCGTCGACGTTGGGGGCGCCGGGCTCGTAGACCGAGGAGGGACCGCCCGAGAGCACGATGGCCTGCGGGTTGCGCGCGAGCATCTCGGCGACCGGCATGGTGTGCGGGACGATCTCGGAGTAGACGCGGGCCTCCCGGACCCGGCGGGCGATCAGCTGGGCGTACTGCGCCCCGAAGTCGACGACGAGGACGAGGTCGTGGTCGGTGGTCACGAGCGGGTCACCTGGGCTCTTTCGCGGTGGGGACGACACAGTCGGAGCGATGTCGGGAAGCCCGCAGTCTAGCGAGCGCCGCGAGGGCCTACCGACACCCGGTCACGCGCGCCCCAGCCGCTTCAGCAGCCGCAGGTTGGCACTCATCACCCGGCCGTAGGCCTCGTCGCTCAGGCCCAGCATCGGCGCGAGCCGGAGCAGCCGCTGGGTGGCCACCGACTGCGTCTCGGTGAAGCGCAGCACTCCCTCGGCCCCCTGCCGACGGCCCAGACCCGAGGCCCGCATGCCGCCCATGGGGGCCTCGATGCTGGCGAAGGTCGCACCGAAGGCCTCGTTGACGTTGACCGTCCCGCACCGGATCTGCCGGGCCAGGCTCCGGGCGCGGCGGCCGTCCCGGCTGTAGATCGCGGCGTTCAGCCCGTAGTCGCCGTCGTTGGCGCGGGCGACCGCGTCCGCCTCGTCACCGAAGCGGTAGACCGAGACCACCGGGCCGAACGTCTCCTGGCCGAAGCAGTCCATGTCCGGCGTCACGCCCGCAAGGACGGTCGGCTCGTAGAAGTACGGCCCGAGGTCGGGCCGGGTGCGGCCGCCGGCCAGCACCCGGGCGCCCTTCGCCCGGGCGTCCTCGACGTGCGCGACGGTCGCCGCCAGCTGGGCCTGCGAGGTCAAGGTGCCCATGTCGCTGCCCCAGGCCAGGCCGGGCTGGAGCCGCATCGCCGCGACCCGCCGCAGGAACCGCTCCAGGAAGCGGTCGTGCACCTGGTCGGCGACGAACATCCGCTCCGCGGACACGCACAGCTGCCCGGCGTTGGCGAAGGCCGCGCGGACCGCGCCCTCGGCAGCGCGCTCCAGGTCGGCGTCCCGGAGCACCAGGATCGGGTTCTTCCCCCCGAGCTCCAGGGAGCAGCCGACCAGCCGCTCGGCACAGCTCCGGGCGACCTGCCGCCCGGTCGCGGTCGAGCCGGTGAAGCACACATAGTCGGCCCGGCCGACCACCTCGGGACCGATCTCCGGTCCCGGCCCGCCGACCACCTGCCACAGGTCGCGCGGGAAGCCGGCCTGCGCCAGCAGCCGCACGCCCAGCAGTGCCGTCAGCATGGTCTGGGCATCGGGCTTGTGCACGACCGCGTTGCCGGCGAGCAGGGCGGCGAGCCCGTCGACCAGCGCCAGCGTGAACGGGTAGTTCCAGGGCGAGATCACCCCGACCACGCCTCGGGGGACCCGGTTGACGTCCACCCGGGTCAGGCCGGGCACCACGCCGGCCACCCGCCGGGGAGCGAGGTGCGCCCGCCCGGTACGGCCGTAGTAGCGCGCGGTCAGCGCGACGTGCATCGTCTCGTCGAAGGCGTCCCGTCGGGTCTTTCCGGACTCCAGGCAGATCAGCTCGCTGATCGCAGGCTCCTGGTCCAGCACCAGGTCGTGCAGTCGCAGCAGGATCGCCTGACGCTCCCCCATCGAGGTGCGCGCCCAGGACTGCTGGGCCCGCCGGGCCCGGCGGAAGGCCTCGGCGACGTCCTCGGGGGTCGACTGCGGGACGGACCCCAGCGGCTGCCCGTTGGCGGGGCGGTAGGTGGTCACGGTGGCCCCGGACGTGGCCCGCAGCCGCTCGGTCAGGCCTCGCACGAAGGACGGCTCCAGCGCATAGCTGGCGGTGGGATCCATGGCTGGGTCGCGGACCCCACCCGGGTCCGGCTGCACGCTCATCTGTCGAGCGTAGGTGACCCGGCTCCAGGCGGCCACTGATCGGTAGCCGGCAGGTCCGGCCGGTGCGGACGAGGGGAGACGGAGATCACCGGTCGGTAGGGGCCATAGAAGGGGTTTGCCAGTTACGACAGCGGTAAGATACAAGCACCGCGGGAACCCCCGCCGGCTCCCCGTACCAGAGAGAAGCACCGCTGATGTTCGCCGGGCTGCACCCCACGATCATGCTCGACCTCGCCTCCTCCACCGCGGTGGACCGCCGCCGCTCCGAGCGCGCCCGCGACCAGCGCGCCGCCGGACGCCGCGCCGTCGCCGACCCCACCCGGGCCACCCGCTCGCACTGACACGCACAGCACGGCACCAGGTGCTGGCGGCCCGAGATCGCCGGCACCTGGTGCCGCTCCGGACGCTGGCGGCCCGAGATCGCCAGCGTCCGGTGCTGCTTGCGGGCTCGCCTCAGCCGGTGGTGAGCGAGGTGTCGTCCACCAGGAAGCTCGTGGCCGCCGAGGAGTCCTCGACGCCGAGGAACTTCACGGTCACGGTCTTGCCGGTGAACGCCGACAGGTTGACGGAGCGGGCCACGTAGCCGGCGCTCTCGTCGAGGTTGGAGTACGTCGCCAGCGTGGTCGTCGTACCGCCGCTGACCACCTGCACCTTCAAGGTGTCGTAGACGGCCGTGCTGGTCGTCTCGTCACTGGAGACCTTCAGGTAGTACGACAGCGTGGCCGCCGAGGCTGCCGGCACGGCGACCGACTGGCTCACCGTGTCGGTGTGGGCGCTGCCGTAGCCGTCGAGCCAGGCGTAGTAGGCACCCGCGTGCGGGGTCGCGGTGGTGTCGTTGGTGATCACGCCGGTGCTCGCGGACCAGGACGCGGTGCCGGACTCGAAGCCGGGGTTGGCGAGCAGGTTGGCTCCGACGGGCGGCGGGGTGCCGCCGCCGCAGGTCTCGGTCGGGGTGACGCTGACCCCCTTCCAGGCGTTGACGGTCGCGGTGCACTGGCTCCCGGTGGCGCCGTACAGGTCCTTGGCCGCCTTGACCATGCCGTTCGCGGCCTGCGGGTACGTCGTCGTCGAGGTCCAGTAGGTGGTCATCGCGCGGTACCAGATCGCCGCCGCCTGGTCCCGGCCGATGCCGGCCAGCGTGCTGCCGTTGCACGCGGTGGCGCTGTGCGCGCGGCCGCCGATGGTCTTGGAGCCGGTGCCCTCGGCCAGCAGGTAGAACAGGTGGTTGCCCACCCCGGAGGAGTAGTGCGGGTCGAGGGAGCCGACCGTCGAGGACCAGCAGTTCTTCGAGCCGCCGTCGAGGGACGGGTTGTCCATCCGGCGCAGGTAGGTGCCGTCCTTGGCGATCTTCTCGCCGATGTAGTAGTCCCCGGGGTCGCTGGCGCTGTTGGCCTCGAACTCGACCATCGTGCCCATCACGTCGGAGGTGGCCTCGTTCAGGCCGCCGGCGTCGCCGGTGTAGACGAGCCCGTCGGTGGCCGCGGTGACCCCGTGCGACATCTCGTGGCCCGCGACGTCGAGCGAGGTGAGCGGGCTGAAGGTGGCTCCCCCGTCGCCGTAGGTCATGCAGAAGCAGGAGTCGTCCCAGAAGGCGTTCTCGTAGGCGTTGCCGTAGTGCACCCGGGAGTAGGCGGCCACCCCGTCGTTGCGGATCCCGGTGCGCCCGAAGTGCGTCTTGTAGAAGTCCCAGGTCTCCCCCGCCCCGAAGGCCGCATCGACCGCGGCGCTCTGCCGGCTCGACGTGCTGCCGTTGCCCCAGGCGTTGTCCGCGTCGGTGAACAGCGTCCCGCGGCTGGTGCTGGTGGAGTTGTTCGCGTCGTAGGTCGAGTGCCCGCCCCGGCTGGCGTCGGTGAGCTGGTACGTCGACCCGCCCAGCGTCGTGGAGAGGGGGACGGTGCCGCTGTAGAGCGACTGGCCGGTGCCGCTGGCGTCCATGATCTGCGGGAGCCGCGCGAGCCGGGCGCCGGTGCGGGCGTCGGTGTAGACGAGGTCGCGGATCGGCGTCCCGTCCTTCTCGGTCCCGGTGACGGTGGTCTCCCAGGCGAGCACGGGCTTGTGCTGGGCGGCGTACACGACCTTGACCGCGCCCGCCGGGCGGGCGACACCCGGGTCCGTGGAGGGGACCGCGATGCGGCGTTCGTTGGCCCGCGTGACCGTCAGCCGGCCCGCGGGGCTCTGCTCCACGACGAGGTCGCCACCGATCACGCGCAGGCCGTCGTAGGTGCGGTTGTAGCGGACGTGCTCGGTGCCGTCGGTGTCCCGGAGGACGTCCTTGACGACCAGGTCCTCCCGGGTGCCCAGCCGCAGCCGCCGCGCGGTCCGCTGCCGGTCGGCACGCGCGGCCACGATGGCGGCGCGTCGCGCGGCGGGCCCGAACGACGCGTCGGGACGGCTGGTGGAGACCACGCCTGCGGCGTGGGTGAAGGACGATCCGGCCGCCATCGCGGGGGTGACCAGTGCCAGCGGGGTGAGGGCGAGGGCGGCGATGCCGACCGCGCTGAGACCGAGGTGTGCTCGCTTCACGCGACTGCCTTTCCGGGGCTCGGACGGCTGGGATGTCCGGCCGTTCGATCGAGAGCCGGGGCAGGTGAGCCGCCGACCGGGACGAGCATCCCCCGGCGCCGGCTGCCCGGATAGCCGGGAAGTTGCGCATCTGCACAAACCTGCAAAAGCCAGGCACCTCGACGGATCGGCGCAGCCGGGCAGGGCGGACCGGCCGTCGGCAGGGGCAGGCCAGCTACGGCCGGGCAGGGCGGACCGGGCACCGGCCGGAGAGCACGGAGCAGGCCGGCTGTCGGCCGGGTCGGGTCAGGCGGGACCGCGGCCTCCGGCCGCGACGGCCGGACGCGGCGTCACTGGACCACGACCTCCACGCGCTGGAACTCCTTGAGCTCGGTGTAGCCGGTGGTCGCCATCGCCCGGCGCAGCGCGCCGACCAGGTTCATGGTGCCGTCGGCGGTGCGGGAGGGACCGAAGAGGATCTCCTCCAGCGTGCCGACCGTGCCCATCTCGATCCGCTCGCCCCGGGGCAGGTGCGGGTGCCACGCCTCGGAGCCCCAGTGGTGTCCCCGGCCCGGCGCCTCCTCCGCACGCGCCAGCGGCGAGCCGACCATCACCGCGTCGGCACCGCAGGCGATCGCCTTCGCCACGTCACCGGAGCGACCGATCGAGCCGTCCGCGATCACGTGCACGTAGCGGCCGCCGGACTCGTCGAGGTAGTCCCGGCGGGCGGCGGCGACGTCGGCCACCGCGGAGGCCATCGGCACCGAGATGCCGAGGACCAGGCGGGTGGTGTGCGCCGCTCCCCCGCCGAAGCCGACCAGCACGCCGGCGGCGCCGGTGCGCATCAGGTGCAGCGCGGCCTGGTACGTCGCGCAGCCGCCGACGATCACCGGGACGTCGAGCTCGTAGATGAACTCCTTGAGGTTCAGCGGCTCGGCGTGCCCGGACACGTGCTCGGCGGAGACCGTGGTGCCCCGGATCACGAACATGTCGCAGCCGGCGTCGACGACGGTCTTGGCGAACTCCTTGGTGCGCTGGGGGGACAGCGAGCCGGCGACGGTGACCCCGGACTCGCGCATCTCCTTGAGGCGGGCGGTGATGAGCTCGGCCCGGATCGGCTCGGCGTAGATCTCCTGCAGCCGGGCGGTGGCCAGGGGACCGCTCAGCGAGGCCACCTCGTCGAGCAGGTCGCTCGGGTCGTCGTACCGGGTCCAGAGGCCCTCGAGGTCCAGCACCCCGAGCCCGCCGTGCTTGCCGAACGCGACCGCGGTCTGGGGGGACATCACCGAGTCCATCGGCGCGGCCATGATCGGCAGCTCGAAGCGGTAGGCGTCGATCTGCCAGTGCACCGAGACCTCCTCCGGGTCCCGGGTGCGCCGCGACGGCACGATGGCCACGTCGTCGAAGGCGTAGGCGTGGCGGCCGCTCTTGGCCTTGCCGATCTCGAATTCCTGCATGGCCCGAGCCTAACGGTCGCCGCGGACGGTGCGCCGCGGTGGGCCGCCGTGCCCGGTGGCGCTCAGCGCGCGGTGTAGTTGGGCGCCTCGGCGGTCATCTGGATGTCGTGCGGGTGGCTCTCCTTCAGGCTGGCCTGGGTGATCCGGATGAAGCGGCCGCGCTCCTGCAGCTCCGGGACGGTGCGGGCCCCGACGTAGAACATCGACTGCCGCAGTCCGCCCACCAGCTGGTGGGACACCGCGGACAGCGGCCCGCGGTACGCGACGCGTCCCTCGATGCCCTCGGGGACCAGCTTGTCGTCGCTGGTCACCTCGGCCTGGAAGTAGCGGTCCTTGGAGTAGGACTTCTTGCCGCGGGAGGACATCGCTGCGAGCGAGCCCATGCCGCGGTAGGACTTGTACTGCTTGCCGTTGACGAAGATCAGGTCGCCGGGGCTCTCGTCGCAGCCGGCGAGCAGCGAGCCCACCATCACCGAGTCGGCGCCCGCGACCAGCGCCTTGGCGATGTCGCCGGAGTGCTGGAGACCGCCGTCGGCGATCACCGGGATGCCGGTGTCCTTGCAGGCCAGCCAGGCGTCGTAGACCGCGGTGATCTGCGGGGCCCCCACCCCGGTGACCACCCGGGTGGTGCAGATGGACCCGGGCCCCACCCCGACCTTGACCGCGTCGGAGCCGGCGTCCACGAACGCCTGCGCCCCGGCACGGGTGGCCACGTTGCCGCCGATCACCTGCACGTGCCGGGTGGCGGGGTCGCTCTTGAGCCGGTGGACCATGTCGAGCAGCAGCCGGACGTGGCCGTGGGCGGTGTCCGCGACGAGCACGTCCACGCCGGCCTCCACCAGGGTGGTGGCCCGCTCCCAGGAGTCGCCGAAGTAGCCGATGGCGGCCCCCACCATCAGCCGGCCGTCGCCGTCGTACGACGCGTTCGGGAACTGCTCGGACTTCACGAAGTCCTTGACCGTGATCAGGCCGACCAGCCGGCCGCCGTCGTCGACGATCGGCAGCCGCTCACGCTTGTGCTGGCGAAGCAGCCGGGTGGCCTCGTCCCGCTCGATGCCCTCGTGCCCGGTGATCAGCGGCATCGGGGTCATCACGTCGCCGACGAGGCGTCCTCCCCACTCCGCCACCGGCACGAACCGCAGGTCGCGGTTGGTGATGATGCCCAGGAGGGTGCCGTCCTCGTCGATGACCGGCAGCCCGGAGACCCGGTACTGGCCGCAGATGTCGTCGAGCTGCTCCAGGGTCGCCTTCGGTCCGATCGTGATCGGGTTGGAGATCATCCCGGTCTGGGTCCGCTTGACCAGATCCACCTGGTAGGCCTGGTCCTCGATGGACAGGTTGCGGTGCAGCACCCCGAGACCGCCCTCGCGGGCCATCGCGATCGCCATCCGGGACTCGGTGACCGTGTCCATGGCACTGGAGACCAGCGGCACCTTCAGGCTGATCCCCCGGGTCAGCCGGGTGGTGGTGTCCACCTCGCTCGGGACCACGTCGGTCTCGCCGGGCAGCAGCAGGACGTCGTCGTAGGTGAGGCCGATGGTCGCGAACTTGTCGGGGACCCCGGCCGGCGGGCCCGGGTCGAAGGAGTCAGTCATGGGGCCCTTCTGAGAACGGGGGGCGGCAGGAGGACAGTCTAGGACCCCCGCCACACCCGTCCCCGGACGGCTCCCGCCCGCGCCTCAGGCCGGCGACGGCTGGTCGCTGCCGGCCGCCTGCACCGCGCCGGGCAGCACGACGAGCGGCTTGAGCCCCTCCACCCGCACGGTGACCACGACGTGCTCCCCCTCGGCTCGGACCCGGGCCCGGAGGCCCGTCCCGAAGGCCAGGGACATCAGCGCCGGGTTGTGGGTGCGACTGCGCAGCACCATCTCGACCGCACCCCGTCCTCGCGCCAGCCGGGCCGCGCCGGACAGCAGCCGGGCGCCCAGCCCCTGCCGCTGCCAGCCGTCCTCGACCAGCAGCGCCACCTCCGCGACCCCGTTCTGGCACTCCGGCACCGACGCGATGCCGACCACCTCGTCCCCCACCACGGCGACCAGCGCGCCGGCACCGGCCAGCAGCAGCCGCCGGGCGAAGCGCTCGTCGAGGCGGGCCAGCGGGGCCGCGTAGCGGCGGTACACCGACTCCGCGGAGCAGCGCTGGTGCATCCGCACCAGCGCGGAGGCGTCCGCCAGACCGGCGACCCGGATCTCGGGGTGCGCTCCTCCGGGCGGACCGGGTCGCTCGTCGCCCGGCGGGGACGCCGGCGTCCCCGCACCGACCAGCTCCGAGGCGACCTCGGCGAACGCCACCACCCGGGCGTGCTCGGTCGCCGTGAACGGGGCGGTCCGGCGCAGCACCACCGCTCGACCGCCGACCTCGACCCGCAGCGTGTCCTGCACGGCGCTGAGGTCGACCTCGGAGCCGACCGGCCCGGCGTCGAGCACCCGGGCCAGCATCTCCATCAGGGTGCCCGGGTCGTGGGCGAGCCGGCGCAGCGCGTGCAGGTACTGGATCGGGCCGTCGACCAGGGCATGCTCGGTGCAGGGCGCCACCGTGACCCGGTCACCGCCGGCGCCCTCGACCAGCTCGGCGACCGACCCGAGTCCCCACCCGTCCGGCGCGCGCAGCACCAGCTCGTCGGTGACCCCCTCGACCCCCGGGAAGATCTGCAGCCCCAGGATGTTCACCCCGTGCTCACCGCAGTGCCGCGCCAGGGTGGCCAGCGATCCCGGCCGGTCGGCCATCGTCGTACGCACTCTCCACAGCACGGCAGTCTCCTTCGGACCGGGGAACGGGACCGCCCCAGCCTGGACGGCGAGCGTTCCGGCTGTGCTGCCGCGATGTTGCGACGGTGAGAACTCTGCCGGAGACCGGCCTGGCACCCTCCCTCCGGCTGGCGCGTCCGCCCGAGCTGGCACGGAGGTCAGCACAGGCGCCGAGGAGGACGCTCGAGAGACATCCGCTAACGCTCCGCCGGACGAGGCAGCCGGCAGGACCACGGGGGCAGGCATGTCCGACACCAGGGAGATCTTGGAGAGCAGCCACGTCGGCCGCCGGGTGAGTGGGCCGATGGCGCTGCTGGCGACCGGGCTCGGGGCGGGACTGCTCGCCTGGGGCGCCGCCGCGCAGGTCGGGTCCGGCAGCCCGGGTGCCGGCGGCCGGCCCCCGGCCGCCTCGGCCGCATCGGGTCCAGCGGCCGCAGGCCGGGCGTGGGTGAGCCTCGCCCCCGCCTGCGTGGACGGCCCGCCACCCGACGCGCGGGCCACGTGCGAGCGGCAGCTGCGCGAGGCGCTCGTCCTGCTCAGCGGCCCGAGCGCCCGGACCGACTGTCACCTCACGGCTGACACCGCACAGCACTGGATGAGGGTCACCGGGCACCTGCCGGGCGCCTGCGGGTCCGCCACCGCCGAGGAGCGCCGCCCCCGGCCGCGCTGCTCCTCGGCGTCCTGGCCGTCCTAGCCGAGGGCGGCCCCCCCGAGAGCGCGAACGCCGCCCGGCGGACCGGGCGGCGCTCGAGGATGCTGCTGATGGTGCCGGGTCGGTCAGTGACCGTGCCCGTGGCCGTGGCCGCCGCCCGCGGGGGCAGGGTCCTCGTCCTCGGGCTTGTCCACGATCAGGGTCTCGGTCGTGAGCAGCATGCCGGCGATGGACGAGGCGTTGACCAGCGCGGAGCGGGTCACCTTCACCGGGTCCAGGACGCCCTGCGCCACCAGGTCGCCGTACTCGCCGGTGGCGGCGTTGTAGCCCTCACCGGCCTTGCCCTCGCGGACCTTGGCGACGACGACGAAGCCGTTGACGCCGCCGTTCTCGGCGATCCAGCGCAGCGGCTGGTCGGCGGACTTGGCGACGATGCGGACACCGGTCGCCTCGTCGCCGCTGAGGCCGAGGTTGCCCTCGAGCACGCTCACCGCGTGCACCAGCGCGGACCCGCCGCCGGAGATGATGCCCTCCTCGATCGCGGCGCGCGTCGCGGAGACGGCGTCCTCGATGCGGTGCTTCTTCTCCTTGAGCTCGACCTCGGTCGCGGCGCCGACCTTGACCACGCACACGCCGCCGGCCAGCTTCGCGAGACGCTCCTGGAGCTTCTCGCGGTCCCAGTCGGAGTCGGTGTTCTCGATCTCGGCCTTGATCTGGTTGACGCGGCCGGCGACCTCGGCGGCGTCGCCGCCACCCTCGACGATCGTGGTGTTGTCCTTGGTGATCGTGACGCGCCGGGCCTGGCCCAGCACCTCGAGACCGACCTGGTCGAGCTTGAGCCCGACCTCGGGGGAGACCACCTGGCCACCGGTGAGGGTGGCGATGTCCTGCATCATCGCCTTGCGACGGTCACCGAAGGCCGGGGCCTTGACGGCGGCCGCGGTGAAGGTGCCGCGGATCTTGTTCACGACCAGCGTGGACAGCGCCTCGCCGTCCACGTCCTCGGCGAGGATGAACAGCGGCTTGCCGGCGGCGATGACCTTCTCCAGCAGCGGCAGCAGGTCGGCGATCGCGCTGATCTTGCCCTGGTGCAGCAGGATGTAGGGGTCGTCGAGGACGGCCTCCATGCGCTCGGCGTCGGAGACGAAGTACGGCGAGATGTAGCCCTTGTCGAACTGCATGCCCTCGGTGAACTCCAGCTCGGTGCCCATGGTGTTGGACTCCTCGACGGTGATCACGCCGTCCTTGCCGACCTTGTCGAAGGCCTCGGCGAGCAGCTCGCCGATCACGCTGTCGCGCGAGGAGACGGTGGCGACCGCGGCCATGTCGGCCTTGTCGTCCACGTCGCGGGCGGCGTCGCGCAGCGCGTTGCCCATCGCCTCGACGGCGAGGTCCATGCCGCGCTTGAGGCTCATCGGGTTCGCCCCGGCGGCCACGGCGCGCAGGCCCTCGTGGACCATCGCCTGCGCCAGGACGGTCGCGGTCGTCGTACCGTCGCCGGCGACGTCGTTGGTCTTGGTGGCGACCTCCTTGGTGAGCTGCGCACCGAGGTTCTCGAACGGGTCGTCGACCTCGATCTCACGGGCGACGGTCACACCGTCGTTGGTGATCGTGGGCGCGCCCCACTTCTTGTCCAGGACGACGTAGCGGCCCTTGGGGCCGAGGGTCACCTTGACGGCGTTGGCGAGGGCGTCCACGCCACGCTCGAGGGATCGACGGGCTTGCTCGTCGAACTCCAGAATCTTCGGCATCTGTTGATGCACCTTCCTGATGGGTCTGGTCAAAGCTTGCTGAGACATACGCCCCAGGGGCCCGAACGAACTCAGGCCGCCCGGGGCGGTGTCAGGTGGAGCCGTGGTGCAGGCGTCGCAGGAGCTCAGCCGATGACGGCGAGCACGTCGCGCGCCGAGAGGATGAGGTACTCGGTGCCCGCGTACTTGACCTCGGTGCCGCCGTACTTGCTGTAGATGACCTTGTCGCCGACGCTGACGTCGAGCGGGACCCGGTTGCCGTTGTCGTCGATGCGGCCCGGACCGATGCTCAGGACCTCGCCCTCCTGGGGCTTCTCCTTGGCGGTGTCCGGGATGACCAGGCCGGAGGCCGTGGTCTGCTCGGCCTCGAGGGCCTTGACGACGATCCGGTCCTCGAGAGGCTTGATGTTGACCGACACGATGTCGACCTCCACTTTCCCGTGTGTGTCTATCGGATGGTTCGAGACAGGTGTGTGCTGCGGTCGCCGCCTGCGTCGCCGTACGCCGTCGCGGGGATCGCACCGCCCCGCAGGAGACTGGCACCCTCGCTGGGAGAGTGCTAACGAGAATCTAGCACTCGCTCCCGTGGAGTGCCAGACGGGTCTGCGAGGATGTCCGGCGTGGACCTCGAGGCCTTCCGCTGGCTGCTGACCGAGCCCGGCCGACGGCTGCTGGTCCGGGCCGGCGAGCTGTCCGCCGAGCTCGCCGGTGACCCGGTCCGGGCCGCGAGCGCGCTGCGCCGGGCCGACCCGGACCCCGCCCACACCGCTGCCGCGCTGACCCAGGTCGAGCTGCGCGGCCGTGCCGCCGCCAAGTTCGGGGACGACGCCGCCCGGATGTTCTTCACCCCCGACGGCCTGGAGCAGGCGACCCGGGCCCGGGTGGCGGCACACCGAGCCGCCCGGGTGGCCCTGGCCGGTCCGGCCTCGGTGCTCGACCTCGGCTGCGGCATCGGCGGCGACCTGACCGCGCTGGCGCGGGCCGGGCTGGTCGTCGCCGGCGTCGACCGGGACGAGACCCGGGTCGAGGTCGCCCGGGCGAACCTGGCCGCCCTCGGCCTCGGCGGTGCCGTCCGGTCTGCCGCGGCCGAGGACGTGGACGGGTCCGGCTTCGGGGTGGTGTTCGCCGACCCGGCCCGCCGGACCGCCCGCGGCCGGGTCTTCGACGTGGACGGCTGGTCGCCGCCGTGGCCGTTCGTGCTCGAGCTCCTCGCCCGGCCCTCCTGCGTCAAGGTGGCCCCGGGCATCCCGCACCACCTGGTCCCGGACGCCGTCGAGGCCGAGTGGGTCTCGGACCGGGGGGAGGTCAAGGAGGCCGCGCTCTGGTCGCCGCACCTCGGCACGGTGCGGCGCCGTGCCACCGTGATCCGCGGCTCCGGGCTGGCCACCCTCACCGACGAGGACGAGACCGCGGACGGCCCCCGCCCAGTCGGCCGGTTCCTGCACGAGCCCGACGGGGCGGTGATCCGGGCCGGTCTGGTCACCGCGGTCGCGGCCCTGGTCCGCGGCGGCCTGGTCGACGAGCACATCGCCTACGTCACCGGCGACGAGCCGGCCACGACGCCGTTCGCCCGCTCCTACGAGGTGCTCGAGGAGCTGCCGTACCGGGAGAAGGCGCTGCGGGCGGCGCTTCGGGCGCGCGGCATCGGGCGGCTGGCGATCAAGAAGCGGGGCGTGGACGTGGTGCCGGAGCAGCTGCGCCCCCGGCTGGCCCTGCGCGGGGACGCCGAGGGCACCCTGGTGCTGACCCGGGTGGCCGGCAGGGGCGCCGCCCTGCTGGTCCGCCCCCTGCCCTGACCACCCTGCCCCGACCACCCCGCCCAGGCGTCCCGTCCTGCCCCGACCACCCCGCCGAGGCGTCCCGTCCTGCGGCCGAGCCCCCGCCGAGGCGTCCCGTCCTGCGGCCGAACCGGGGCCGGCCTGCTCAGGCGCTGTGCCGCCAGGCGTCCTCGAGCAGCTCGGCGACCACGCCCGGGTCGGCGTCGGCGAGCAGCACCCGCACCCCGACCACCCGCTTGCCCCACCACTGCTCCTCGCACCACGGCCACTCCGCCACCGCGGCCCGGACCTCCTCCTCCGGCAGGAAGACCCGCAGTCGTTCGCCGTCGGGCAGGGTGGCGAAGATCCGGCGGGCCGTGCGGAACGACGGGAAGCCGTGATGGTCGCGCTCAGCCACCCCGTCGAGGGACAGGGCGAGCGAGCGCGCGTCGTCGGGGGTCATCGATCTCGGACCTCCACCGGCGGACCGGGTCAGGGCAGGTAGTACATCGGGTTGGGCACCTTGAACGTCCGGTCGGCGAAGCCGCCCTTGAGGTCGCTGTACTGGTCGCCGAAGCTCGCCCTGATGTCGTAGCCGAGCGACTCGATGTGCGCGCGGGTCTGGGACTTGCGCTCCACCGTCGAGCACGACGGCGGCACCGACGGGTCCGGGTCGTACTGCGTGCTCTCGGTGTCGCAGGTGATCCACGGCTGGCCGGCGTCGTCCTTGAGGTAGACCCGGCTGCTCGGCGTCGCCGGGAAGCCGACCTTGGCCAGGTTCTCCTCGGTGCCGGACCGCTGCGCCTCCGGACGGCCGGTCAGGAAGAAGACGGTGTAGCCGGCGGCCCTCGCCTTCTCGGCCAGCTCGGGCATCCCGAAGACCGCCGGGAACGCGGCGCTGTTCACGAAGGTGGCGTTGCTCGCCGGGGTGTAGGTGAAGTTGCTGAAGATCTCGTAGTTGTAGGTGTTCAGCGAGGTGTCGTCGACGTCGAGCACGATCGACTTCGCGCCGTGCGAGCGCGGCGCCCGGCTGTTCGCCCGGTCGTCGCCGTGGCCACCGCGGACCTTGGTCAGGTAGGCCAGCGCCCGGCGCTCCAGGCCGGCCAACTCGTGGGCGTAGGCCCCGGTCGGCGACGGCAGGTGCTGCGCCGAGCCGTCGGGGTTCGTCCCGGAGACGGTGTCGCCGTAGTAGGCCTTGATCGCGGTCCGGACCTGGTCGATGTTCTGGATCTGGTCGGCCCGGGTCGGCTGCGCAGGCGGCGCCGGGACCGGCGGAGCGTCCCTCAGCGCGACGGCGGACTCGACGCCGACCGCGGTGAAGGCGGCCAGGGACGTGACGGCGACCAGGGCGCTGACGGTACGGCGGCCACCGGGGCGACGGGGGCGACGAGAGAGCAAGGTCATCGAGGAGCACCTTCCGAGAAGTGGGATCTGCCGGGCACACCGTGCCACGCCCGGGGCCGGCACGCACCCCCCCCCGCACGTCCGGCGCGGGCCGTCCCGCCCGTGTCAGCAGCCGCGGCGGACCACCCCGTCGACGTGCACCGGCAACCGGCCGGGCGCGGTGGCCAGGCCGGCCAGCACCCGGGCCGCCGCCCGCAGGTCCCCCGGCGAGTCGCCGTACGTCGCGAGCTTGACGCGCGCACGGCTCGTGCCGAGCACGTAGGGCGTGTCCAGCGCGATCACGACCGCACCGTGCTGGGCCGGCGCGCCGAGGCCGGCGAGGCGCACGGTGGTGCCGGTCCCCGACACCGCGAGCCCCGCGGCGCGGGCGGCCCTCTCGAACCGCTCGACGACGGCCGACGGTCCCGTCACGTGCACCGAGGCGCCGACCAGGCGCCCCGAGCAGGGCCCCGCGACCGAGGTGACCCCCGCCGCGGACAGCCCCCGGGCCACGGTGGTGCTCGACCCGGGCGCCCGTCGGTGGTAGCCGCGGGCCCGCTGGTGGATCTGCAGGGCGACCATCCGGGTCGCGGCCTCGCGCAGCCGCGCGGCGTCGACGCGTCCCGCGCGCACCGCGTCGACGATGCCCGCCCGGGCGACCCGTGGGCTGCCCGGCATCAGCAGCACGTCGACCCCGGCGTTCAGCGCTCGCACCGCGGCACCGGCCACGCCGTACCGGTCCACGATCGCGTGCATCTGCAGGGAGTCGGTGACCACGACACCGCGGAAGCCCAGCTCCTCGCGGAGCAGCCCGGTGACCACCTTGCGCGACAGCGACGACGGACGGCCGGCGTCCACGGCGCGCACGTCGAGGTGGCCCACCATCACCATGGGCGCGCCGGCGCGCACGCCGGCGCGGAAGGGCACCAGGTCCTTGGCCCGCAGGGTGGCCAGCGACCGGCGCTGGACCGGCAGTCCGAGGTGGCTGTCGGTGGTCACCGACCCGTGCCCGGGGAAGTGCTTGAGCACCGGGACCATGCCGCTGGCCGACAGCCCCCGGGTCGCGGCGACGACCTGGTCGGCGACCCGGCGCGGCGACGAGCCGGCGCTCCGGGAGCCGATGGCCGGGTCGGCGGGGCCGACCGTGACGTCGGCGTCGGGGGCGAAGTCGACGGTGAACCCGACGTCGGCGACCTCGCCGCCGGCGGCCCGGTAGGCACGCAGCGTGAGAGCCGGGTCCCCGGCAGCCCCCGCGGTCATCAGCCCCGGGAACCGGGTGGCGCCGGTGGTGAGCCGGGCGACCCGACCGCCCTCCTGGTCCACGGCGATCATCAGGGGGTAGCCGCGGGACGCCACCGCCCGCTGCAGGGTGCGGTTGTTCGCCCGCACCCGGCCCGGGGTGGTCAGGTTGCTCGCGAAGGCCACCACCCCGCCGAGGTGCAGCTCGCGGACCAGCGCCACCGGGGCCCGGGTGCCCAGGTAGGAGGCCACCAGCACCTGGCCGGCACGCTGCGGCAGGGTCATCCGCTCGACCAGCGACCGCGCTCGCGCCGTCTCCGCCACGGTAGGCTCCCAGCCCAGGGGCATGGCCACCGCCGGTCCGGCGGAGACCCGTCCCGCTGACGGGGAGGCGCCCACACCGGTGAGCACCACCGCCGCAGCAGCCATCCCGACGACCAGCCGACTCCTGCGCACGCTCATGCTTCGATTGTGCGCTCCGACGGGCCGTTGCGGCAGCCGAACGCCGGCCCGACCGACGGTCAGCCGACGATCACCGCCGAACGGGCCGGTACGTCGAGCTTGCCGCCGTCCGCGAGCACCGCCGGGTCCCAGGCCAGCACCACGGACCCCTCGGTGGTCACCGACCAGGTGTCGTCAGCGAGGTTGACCAGGACGTCGTACCGGCCGCGGCGGACCCGGAGCCGACGCTCCTGCCAGGTGACGTCGGTCTGCGTCAGGTCCGGGGAGCGCAGCTCGGGGTGGGCCCGGCGCAGTGCGATCAGGTCGCGGTACCAGGCGAGCAGCCGGGCGTGCGGCTCCCGGGTGGGCTCGGACCAGTCCAGCCGGGAGCGGCGGAAGGTCTCGGGGTCCTGCGGGTCGGGGACCTCGTCCTCGTCCCAGCCGTGCGACCCGAACTCGGCGCGCCGCCCCTCACGGGTGCCCTGTGCGATGTCCTGGTCGGTGTGGTCGGTGAAGAACTGCCAGGGCGTGCGAGCCCCCCACTCCTCCCCCATGAACAGCATCGGCGTCCACGGCGACGTCAGCAGGATCGCGGCCCCACAGGCGAGCACCCCGGGGTCCAGGTCCAGCTGCGCCCGGAGAGCCGGTCGCCCTGGGCCCGGTTGCCGACCTGGTCGTGGGTCTGGAGGGAGGCCACGAACCGCCAGCCGGGCATGGTCTCGGCCTGCACCGGCCGACCGTGCCGGCGACCCCGGAAGGTGGAGTAGGTGCCGTCGTGGAAGAACGGCGTCCGCAGCGTCTTGGCGAGGGCGTCCGGTGCCGCGAAGTCGGCGTAGTAGCCCTGCTGCTCGCCGGTCAGCGCGACGTGCAGGGCGTGGTGGATGTCGTCGGCCCACTGCGCGTGCACGCCGAGACCGCCGACCGCGTCGCCGGCGCCGCGAGGGGTGACGGTGCCGGGGTCGTTGCGGTCGGACTCCGCGATCAGCCAGCGGGTGCGTCCGGTGCGCGCCGCGAGCTCGTCGACCTCCCGCGACATCTCCTCGAGCACGTGCGTCGCGCTGTCGTCGTGCAGCTCGTGCACCGCGTCCAGCCGGAGCCCGTCGACGTGGAAGTCGCGCAGCCACTGCTGGACGTTGTCGAGCACCCAGCGACGCACCTGGTCGCTGTCCCGGCCGTCCAGGTTGAGCGCCTGGCCCCAGGGGGTGGCGTGCCTGTCGGTGAAGTACGGGCCCAGCTCGCCGAGGTAGTTGCCGTCCGGTCCGAGGTGGTTGTAGACCACGTCGAGGCAGACTCCCAGCCCGCGCGCGTGCGCCGCGTCGACGAACCTCTGCAGGGCCGCCGGGCCGCCGTAGGTCTCGTGCACCGAGTACGGCGCGACGCCGTCGTACCCCCAGTTGTGCCGGCCCGGGAACGAGGCCAGCGGGAGCAGCTCGACGACGTCGGCACCCAGGTCGACGAGGTGGTCGAGCCGGGCGGCGGCGGCGTCCAGGGTGCCCTCGGTGGTGAAGGTGCCGACGTGCAGCTCGTAGACGACCGAGCCGGCGAGGTCGACTCCCGGCCAGTCCCCGTCCGCCCAGGCGTGCTCGCCGGGGTCGAACCAGGCCGAGTGGCCGTGCGGGCCGTCCGGCAGCGCCGCCCCCCTGGGGTCGGGCCGCGGCTCGCCACCGTCGACGGAGAACGCGTAGCGCTCCCCCGACACCGGCGCGACCCCGCTGTCCCACCAGCCGTCGTCGGCACGCGCCATCGGCGTCCGGTCATCGCCGCGGACCAGCTCGACGGCGGACGCGTACGGCGCCCAGACCCGGGCGGTCACGGGCGGTGCACCCGGCGCAGCAGCGCCACCGGGAGCCGGGTGAGCAGCTCGGCCAGGCGGTTCTCGCCACCGCCGAAGAGCGCACCGGTGAGCTCGTCGCGCCACAGGCCCGGGGTCAGGACCACGGTGCTGTCGCCCCAGCCGCCGGCCGCCTCGAGCCGCTGCGGCGCCCGGGTCACCAGCGTGGCGGCCTCCCCGCCACGGAGGAACCCGACCAGGTGCCGTGAGGCGGACTCGAGCGGCTGGTGGTCGGCGTGGTCGCCGAAGCTGTCGCGCAGCTCCCGGCGCAGGGCCAGCGCCTTGTGGGTGACCAGCAGCTTCTCGTCGTGGAGGTCCCGCGGCGGCTCCGCGCGCAGGTGCGCGAGCCGGGCGGCACGCTCGTCGTAGTCCACGGGACGACGGTTGTCGGGGTCGACCAGCGAGAGATCCACCAGCTCGCAGCCCTGGTAGGTGTCGGGGACGCCGGGCAGGGTGAGCTGCAGCAGCTTCTGCCCCAGCACCATCGCCCGGACGGCGTCGGCGTTGCGGTCCATCGCGGTGCTCACCAGGGCCTGGAGCCGCCCCGGGGAGTTCGCGGCGCGAGCCAGCCCCAGCACCCGGGCCTCGTACTCCGGGTCGGGGTCCAGCCACGAGGTGTGCTGCTTGGACTCCCGCATCGCCTTGACCAGGTAGCCCTTCAGCCGCTCGTCGTCGATCTTGCCGATGCCGGCCAGCGTCTGCCAGACCAGGTGCGCGGTGGGCAGGTCGACGGCGTGCTCGGCGGCCGCGGCGGCGAACGCCTCGGAACAGCGCTGCCACGTCTCGGCGTCCCCGGCGAGCGCGAGCAGCCGGGCCCGCACGTCCTCGCTGCGCTTGGTGTCGTGGGTGGAGAGCGTGGTCATCCCCAACGGCCAGTGCTGCTGCTGGTACGTCGCCCAGGCGTGCAGCTGCTCGGGGCTCGCGTCGTCGAGCAGGTCGGGGTCGCCACCGACCTCGTTCAGCGCGACCAGCCGGTGCCAGCGGTAGAACGAGGTGTCCTCGATGCCCTTGGCCATCACCGGGCCCCAGGTCTGCTGCAGTCGCACCGCGAAGTCCCGGGCCGCCTCGTCGCCCGGGTCGGTAGACAGTGCGACGAGCCGCTGCAGCTCGCCGGCGAGGTCGGGGCGACGGCCTGCCGCGAGCGCGCCGGCGTCCTCGAGGCGACCGCGGGCCACCTTGTCGGTCAGCCGGTCGGGGCGCACGTAGGCCCGGTAGACCTCGCAGGCCACCAGCAGCTCGCTGACCGCGTCGGCGAGTCGCTCGGGCTCGTCGGCGGGCAGCGCCTCCGCGGCCCGCCGTACCAGCCGCTGCCGCTCCGGGACGAGCACCTCCTCGACGACCAGGCGCTTGGCCTCGACGACGGTGTGCTCGAGAGAGGGGTCGCCGCCGGTCGCGAGCCACGCCTCGGTCAGCGCCGGCGCGACCGCCCGGTCGACCAGCGCGCGGGAGACGACGGTGGCGGCGTCGTAACCGGTTGTGCCGTCGCAGGCCCACTCAGGGAGCCGCTCGTGCCCCTCGAGGATCTTCTCCACCCACAGGGCCGTGCCGGGTCGGAGCGCGGCCCGCAGCCGCTCCAGGTAGCCCTCCGGGTCCGCGAGGCCGTCGGGGTGGTCGATCCGGAAGCCCTCGACGATCCCGGCGTGGTTCAGGTCGAGCAGCACCCGGTGCGTCGCCTCGAAGACGTCCGGCTCCTCGACCCGCACCGCGATCAGCGAGTCCACGTCGAAGAACCGGCGGTAGTTGAGGACCTCGTCCCGCTCCCGCCACCCGGCCAGCCGGTAGTGCTGCCGCTCCAGCACGGTGACGACGTCGGCGGACGGGTCACCGTCCCAGGTGCCGGCCGCGACCGGGAAGACGTGGTCGTGGTAGCGCAGCACCTGACCGCCGTTCTCCTCGCCGAGTCGCAGGTCGCCCTTCTCCAGCACCTCCGCGAGCGGGTCCCAGAGCACCGGCAGCCCGATCCGGTCGCCCAGCGCAGCCCAGTCCACGTCGAACCAGTGCGCGTACTCGGCCGCCCGGCCGTGCGTGAGCACGTCCCACAGCGGTGCGTTGGAGCTCTCCGGGGCGACCAGCGCCATGTGGTTCGGCACCACGTCGAGCACCAGGCCGAGCCCGTGCCGGCGAGCCGTCTCCGACAGCGACACCAGGCCGTCGCGACCACCCAGCTCGCTGCTCACCCGGGTGTGGTCGAGCACGTCGTAGCCGTGAGCGGAGCCCGGCACGGCCTGCAGCACCGGGGACAGGTACAGGTGCGAGACCCCCAGGTCGGCCAGGTAGGGCACCACCGACTCCGCATCGGTGAAGGTGAAGCCTGCGTGCAGCTGGAGGCGGTAGGTCGAAGTCACCCGGGACGTCTACCCGCCCCGGGCCCCGCTGACACGGGTCGGTGGCACATCTCTCACGCATCGTCCGCGAGGTTGGTCCGCTCCGCCGCGATGGTCGTGTCGTCGCCGTGCCCGGTGTGCACCACGGTGTCGTCGGGGAGGGCGAACAGCCGCTCCCGGATCGACCGTTCCAGGACCGCCCGGTCGCTGAACGAGCGGCCCGTCGCCCCCGGACCGCCGTTGAACAGCGAGTCGCCGGTGAAGACCACGCCGAGGTCGGCGGCGTAGAAGCACACCCCTCCCGGCGCGTGCCCCGGGGTGTGCAGCACCTCCAGGGTGGTGCCGGCCACCTCGACCCGCTGCCCGTCGGCGAGATCCAGGTCCCACAGCTCGTCGTGGTGGGTCAGCTCCCACAGCGGGCGGTCGTCGGGGTGAAGCAGGATCGGTGCGGTCACCCGCTCCCGCAGCGCCGGCGCCACCCGGACGTGGTCGTCGTGGGCGTGCGTGCACAGGATCGCCTTGACCGCGCGGTCACCGACGACCGCCAGGATGCCGTCCACGTCGTGCGGGGCGTCGATCACCACGCACTCGCGGTCGTCCCCGACGACCCAGACGTTGTTGTCGACGTCGAAGGTCTCGCCGTCCAGGGAGAAGGTGCCCTTCAGGACACCGTGGTCGACCCGGGCGGCCATCAGAGCAGCACCACGCTGCGCAGCACGCCGCCCTCGTGCATCTTGGTGAAGGCCGCCTCCACGTCCTCGAGGCCGACCTCCTCGGTGACGAACGCGTCCAGGTCGAGCCGTCCCTGCTGGTAGAGGTCGACGAGCATCGGGAAGTCGCGCGACGGCAGGCAGTCGCCGTACCAGCTGGACTTCAGCGCGCCACCGCGGCCGAACACGTCGATCAGCGGGATCTCGGGGACCTTCATGTCCGGGGTGGGCACGCCCACCAGGACCACGGTGCCGGCCAGGTCGCGGGCGTAGAAGGCCTGGCGCCAGGTCTCCGGACGGCCGACCGCGTCGATCACGACGTCGGCGCCGTTGCCGCCGGTGAGCTCCCGGATCGCCTCGACCGCGTCGCCGTCCTTGCTGTTGACCGTGTGCGTGGCACCCAGGGCGGTCGCCCACTCGAGCTTCCGCGGGTCGAGGTCGACCGCGATGATGGTGGCGGCGCCGGCCAGCCGGGCGCCGGCGACCGCCGCCGCTCCGACCCCGCCGCAGCCGATCACCGCGACGCTGTCGCCGCGTCCGACGTTCCCGGTGTTGATCGCTGCTCCCAGTCCCGCCATCACGCCGCAGCCGAGCAGGCCGACCGCGGCGGGCCGGGCCGACGCGTCGACCTTCGTGCACTGGCCGGCGTGCACCAGCGTCTTGTCCGCGAACGCGCCGATGCCGAGCGCCGGGGACAGCTCGGTGCCGTCCTCCAGGGTCATCTTCTGGGTGGCGTTGAAGGTGTTGAAGCAGTACCAGGGCTCGCCGCGGTTGCAGGCCCGGCAGGTGCCGCAGACCGCACGCCAGTTGAGCACCACGAAGTCACCGGGGGCCACCGAGTCCACGCCCTCCCCGACCGACTCCACGATCCCCGCCGCCTCGTGGCCGAGCAGGAACGGGAAGTCGTCGTTGATGCCGCCCTCCCGGTAGTGCAGGTCGGTGTGGCAGACCCCGCAGGCCTGGATCTGCACCACGGCCTCCCCGGGCCCCGGGTCGGGGATGTTGACCGTCTCGATCGAGACCGGCTCACCCTTCGCCCTCGCGACGACCCCGCGTACCTGCTGCATGACGACCTCCTGCTGTGCTGCTGCGAGTGTGATGTGCGTACGCCGCAGGCTAACCGGCCAGCAAGGCGGCCACGCCTGCGACGTACCCCAGGACCAGCAGCACCCCCACCGGCCGGGGCAGCCGTCCGGTGCGCAGGCCGGTCAGCAGCACCAGCGGGAGCGCCGCCGTCACCGCCGCGACCGTGATGACCACGTTGTGCCGCCCCAGTCCCAGCGGGCTGACCAGGGCCGCCAGCCCGAGGCTGACGGTGGCGTTGTAGGCGACCGCGCCGACCGTGCCCGCGACCACCAGCTCGGTGAGCCCGCGACGGCGCGCCGCCCACACCAGCGCCACCATCTCGGCGCTGGTGGCCAGCGCGAGCACGGTCAGCCCGACCACCGAGTCCCCCACGTGCAGCACCTCGACCAGCCCCTCCGCCCCGCGCACCGCCAGGGCGCCGCCCAGGACCATCCCGACCAGGCCGAGCAGCACCAGGAGCAGCGGCCGTCCGCTGTCCTGGTCGTGCTCCCGCTCCGGCTCGCGTGCGTCGCGGGCCTCCAGCTCGGCCAGCTCGCCGATCAGCGGCGGCCGCCGCTCGCGCCGCCAGACCCAGGCCACCGCGCCGGCGTACAGGGCCAGCAGCAGCAGCCCTTCCAGCCGGCCGAGCACGCCGTTGAGCAGCAGCAGCCAGGCCACCGCACCCAGCACGGCGGCACCGAGGCCGTACTCGACGCCGCGCCGGCCGACCGGCAGCCGGGTCACCAGCGCCGCGAGGCCCAGGGTGAGCGTGAGGATCACCAGGTTGGCGCCGATCGCGTCCCCGGCCGCCAGCGCGGGGTGCCCCTGCGCGGATGCCAGCATCCCGGTGACGGCCTCCTCCGGCTCGGCGCCAGCCAGCAGCAGTCCCAGCGCCAGCACGCTGACGCCGAGCCTGGCCGCCGCCGCGGTCACGTTCTCGGCGAACCCCTCCGCCCCCGCCGTCAGCAGCGCCGCCCCCGCGACGACCAGCAGGACCGGGACCACGAAGCTCAGCACGACGGCATCCTCCCCGACGGTTGCCCGCTGTTTACCAGGTGATGCAGGATTTCTGGCACTGACCACGGGGATATCGCCATGGTCAGTGACAGTTCTCCGACATCACCTGGTAATCGGCAGGGGTCAGGCGAGGACCGAGGTCACCGGCAGCGACGAGTCGGCGGGCAGGTCGAGGGCGGAGGGCCTGCGGCCGCGGGCGACCAGCTCGGCGCCGAGGGCGGCGACCATCGCGCCGTTGTCGGTGCACAGGCCCGGGCGGGGCACCCGCACCCGGATGCCCCGCGCGGCCGCCCGCTCCTGCACGAGCACGCGCAGCCGCGAGTTCGCGGCGACCCCGCCGCCCACCAGGATGTCCTCGATGCCCTCGGAGGACGCCGCGTCGACGGCCTTGCGGGTCAGCACGTCGCAGACGGCCTCCTGGAAGGACGCCGCCACGTCCTCGACGGGCACCGGCTCGCCGGAGCGCTCCCGGGCCTCGACCCAGCGCGCCACCGCGGTCTTCAACCCCGAGAACGAGAAGTCGAAGCGGTGCCGCTCCAGGTCGCGGCGCGAGGTCAGGCCGCGGGGGAAGTCGATCGCCACCGACGACCCGGACCGGGCCGCGCGGTCGACGTACGGGCCGCCGGGGAACGGCAGCCCCAGCAGCCGCGCGACCTTGTCGAAGGCCTCGCCGGCCGCGTCGTCGATGGTCGCCCCCAGCGCGGTCACCCCGTCGTCGTGGCCGGTGACGTCGGTGACCCGCAGCAGCGAGGAGTGCCCCCCGCTGACCAGCATCGCCACGCACGGCTCGGGCAGCGGGCCGTGCTCGAGCTGGTCGACGGCGACGTGTGCGGCCAGGTGGTTGACCCCGTAGAGCGGCTTGCCCAGCCCCACCGCCAGGGCCTTCGCCGCGGCCACCCCGACGAGCAGCGCGCCGGCGAGGCCGGGGCCGTTGGTCACCGCGATCGCGTCCACGTCGGCCAGGGAGACCCCGGCGTCCTGGCAGGCGCGGCGAACGGTGGGCACCATCGCCTCCAGATGGGCGCGCGAGGCCACCTCCGGGACCACCCCGCCGAAGCGGGCGTGCTCCTCGACGCTGGACGCGACGGCGTCCGCGAGCAGCGTGTGCCCGCGCACGATGCCGATGCCGGTCTCGTCGCAGGAGGTCTCGATGCCGAGCACCAGGGGCTGGTCGGTCATGCGCGCCATTGTGTACGGCGGTCCGCGGCTGCGGTACGGCGGCCCGCCGCGACCCGGACCGGGTCAGCGCGGGGCGGCGCGCTCCATGCACCACGGCGTCGGAGCCGTCGCGGTAGTAGGCGCGGCGCCGGGCGATCTCGACGAACCCGGCGCCGGCGTAGAGCGCGCGGGCCGCCTCGTTGCCCGCGGCGACCTCCAGCAGCATCCGGTCGGTGACGACCGCGGCCAGCAGCCGGCCCGCCAGCCCGCGCCGCCGGTGCCCTGGGTGCACGCCGAGCCGCTGCAGGTCGACCAGGTCCCCGGCGGCCAGGGTGACGACGTAGCCGACCACCCGGCCCTCGTCGCTCTCGGCGACCACCGCGGTGCGGCGGGGACCGGTCAGCTCCTCGCGGACCGAGGCGGCCGACCAGGCGTCGTCCCCGAAGAGCTCGGCCTCCAGCGAGGCGACCGGGTCGGCGTCCTCGACGGTGGCCGGTCGCAGCCTCACGAGACCGGCTTGGGCCGGTGCGGCATCGCCACGTCCGGGCGGCGCAGGTAGAGCGGCTCTGGGTCCACCACGGCGGCGCGCCGGTCGAGGACCACCGCGGCCAGCACGCCGGCGTCCGGGTGGCTGGGGCCCACCGCCGCCGGGAACGCCTCCGGGTAGAGCCGGGCACCGCTGCCGACCACCGGCCCGTCGGTCGCGACGTCGGCTGGGAGGGAGACGTGCGGCCCGTCGAGGCGCCTCCCGCGCTCGTCGTACGACGCCCAGTAGACCTCCTTGCGGCGGGCGTCGGTGGCGACCAGGAACGGCTGCGCGACGTCCCCCCGGTCGACCGCCTGCACGGCGAGCACGTCGAGGGTGCACACGCCGTGCACCGGGATGCCGAGGGCGAGCGCGAGGGTGCGCGCGGTGACCAGGCCGACCCGCAGCCCGGTGAACGGGCCGGGTCCGACACCGACCGCGATCCCGGTCAGGTCCCGGCGGTCGGCGCCCGCCTGGTCCAGCACGGCGGCGATCCCGGGCGCCAGCAGCTCGCCGTGCCGCATCGCGTCGGGACGGCTGTGGGAGGCGACCACCCGCTCGCCGTCGTGCAGCGCCACCGTGACGGTGGCGGTGGCGGTGTCGAAGGCGAGCAGCACGGCGACGAGGCTACGCGGCCGGACCGGCGGTCAGGTCGACCCCTGCCCAGCGGGCCCCGACCGCGGTCAGCCGCACGGTGCGCGTCCTCGCCGTCCTCGTCGCCGTGCGCGCGCAGGATCTCGACCTCCAGCCGGTCCTCCGCCAGCCGCTCGGCGACGCCGCTGCCCCACTCGACGACGGTGACCGCCTCCTCGACCGAGGTGTCCAGGTCCAGGTCGTCCAGCTCGCCAGGCCGCCCAGCCGGTAGGCGTCGACGTGCACCAGCGGCGGGCCGCCGACCAGCGACGGGTGCACACGGGAGATCACGAACGTCGGCGAGGTGACGTCGCCGCGCACCCGGAGCCCGGCGCCCAGGCCCTGGGTGAAGGTGGTCTTGCCCGCCCCCAGGTCACCGCTGAGCACCACCAGGTCCCCGGCTCGCAGCAGACCGGCGAGCCGGACGCCGAGGTCGCGGGTGTCGTCCGGCGGTGGCGGTGCGGAGCTCGACGGTCACGACACCCGGCTCTCGCGGTCCGCGGTCGCCGCGACGAACAGCTCCTCGAGGGCCTCGTTCACCCGGTCCTTCTGCTCAAGGATCACCATGTGACCGGCGCCGTCGCACTCCACCAGCGTCGCGCCGGCGACCCGGGCGGCGATCGCGCGGCTGTGCTCGACCGAGGTGAGCAGGTCCTTGGTGCCGCTGATCACGCTGGTCGGGATGTCCTCGAAGGCGCCGAGCACGGTGAACTTGTCCAGGGTGTCGAAGTTGGGGAAGAACTGGGCGAGCACCTCGAACGGCGTCGCGGCCAGCATGTTGTCCAGGAACTCGACGTAGGAGGCCGGCACCTCCTCGCCGAACGCGAACTGGTCGGCGACCAGGAAGCCGACGTTGGAGCCGCGACGCCTCACCCGGTCGACCAGCTCGGGGGCGAGCGCGAGGCCGGCGACCAGCCGCTGGCCGACCTGGCTGCCGACGCGGTCCGGGATCAGCCGGCTGATCAGGTGGTGCGGCTTGAGCCCGCCGCGCTGACGTCGAGAGCAGCGCGGCGCCCACCACCCGGTCCTCGAACACGGCGCGATGGCGCTCCGCGAACGCCATCACCGTCATCCCGCCCATGGAGTGGCCGACCAGCACCACCGGCCCCTCGGGGACGACCTCCTCCAGGACCGGGCCAGGTCGTCGCCGAGCTGGTCGACGGTGGCGTGCTGCTTGTCCGACCGGCCGGACCGGCCGTGCGAGCGCTGGTCGTAGAAGACCAGCCGGTGCTTGCCGCGGAAGTACGCGCGCTGGAAGTGCCAGCAGTCCAGGTTCAGCGCGTACCCGTGCACGAACACGATCGTCGGGTCGGGGGCCGGCACGGCCCGCCGGCGTCCACCGCCGGCCGGTCGGCTCTTGTCGCCCTCCGCGTACGGCGCCACCTCGTCCACCTCGACGTGCAGCGCGAGACCGTCCCGGGTCCGCACCGAGCGGACGCTGCCGCGCAGGCCGCCCAGCTCGTCGGCGCCGGCGGATCCGGCCCGCCGGGTCCGCACCACGCGCCGCTCGACGACCACGCCGGCGGTCACGGCGGCAGCGGCGGCTCCCGCGCCGGCTGCGGCGAGCCGCAGCCACGGCTTGGTGCTCACCGGTCCCCCTCCGTCGTCACGTGTCGGCGGACGAAGCGTCCGCCGATCCTGGTGACGATCTCATACGAGATGGTGCCGCAGGCCTCGGCCCAGTCCTGCGCCGTCGGCGCGCCGTCGAGACCGTCCCCGAAGAGCACCACCTCGTCGCCCGCGGAGCCGGCGAAGGCGGGGCCGAGGTCGACCACGAGCTGGTCCATGCACACCCGGCCGGCGACCAGGCAGCGCCGTCCGCCCGCGAGCACCGGGGCCACCGACGACGCGTGCCGGGGCACCCCGTCGCCGTACCCGACCGGCACCAGACCCACCACGGTGTCGCGCTCGGCGACCCAGGTGTGCCCGTAGGAGACCCCCGCCCCGGCCGGTACCCGCTTGACCAGGACCAGCCGGGCGCGGGCGGTCATCGCCGGCCGCAGGCCCAGCGCCGTCGCCCCGACCACGTCGGGCGCCGGCGAGAGCCCGTACGACGCGATGCCGCAGCGCACCAGGTCGTAGCCCGACCAGGGCCGCAGCAGCGCCCCCGCGGAGTTCGACAGGTGCCGCACCTCGGGCTCGATGCCGACCGTGTCCACGACCTTCAGGGCCGCCACGAAGGCCCGCTCAGCCTCGTCGTTGGCGGGGTGGCCCGGCTCGTCACTGCAGGCGAAGTGCGACCAGATCCCGGACACCTGCAGCGCCCCGGTCTGCTCGGCGTCCGCGGCGGCCTCGACCAGGCCCCGCCACAGGTCCGCCGGAGCCCCACCCCGGCGCAGGCCGGTGTCCACCTTGAGCTGCACCCGGGCCCGGCGGCCGACCGAGCGGGCGGCGGCGGCGATCTCCTCGACCGCCGCGACCGTGCCGGCGCCGAGGTCGACGCCGGCCTCGACGGCGGGCGCGTAGTCCTCGCCCGGGACCGCCAGCCAGGCGAGCAGCGGCCCGGTGTCCCCGGCCGACCGCAGCGCCAGCGCCTCCTCGAGCACCGCGACCCCCAGCCAGTCGGCGCCTCCCGCGCGGGCGGCCCGGGCGGACTCCACGATCCCGTGCCCGTAGCCGTCGGCCTTCACCACGGTCATCATCCGCACGTCGCCCACCCGCCGCCGCAGGGTCGCGACGTTGTGCGTGATGGCGTCCAGGTCGACCACGATCTCGGCGCGGGGTGCCCCGGCGGGGGACGTGTCGGCTCGGCTCATGGCGCGCCCATCATGCCAAGGCCGCGCGTCCCGGACCCGCCCAGCGCGCCGGAGGGTCTCATCGGTCCAGCAGGTCCCGGCAGACCTGCGGCAGCGCCGCCGCGACCTCGGGGGCGGTGACCGGACCGCCCCGACCGGCCACGACGGCGGCCGCCCCGTGCAGCCAGGAGCCGACCGACCCGGCGTCGAGCGGGTCGAGGCCGGCGGCCAGGAGGGCGCCGCACACGCCGGCGAGCACGTCCCCGGCGCCGGCGGTGGCGAGCCAGGGCGGCCCGACGGTGGTGGCCCGGACCTCTCCGCCGGGTGCGGCCACCAGGGTGTGCCGGCCCTTGAGCAGCACCACCGCGTCGTACCGGTCGGCGGCCTCGCGGGCGAACCGCAGCTGCTCGGCCTCGACCCGCTCGCGCGGGACCCCCAGCATCCGGGCCAGCTCCCCGGCGTGCGGGGTGAGCAGGGCAGGCACCCCCAGAGGACCACGGACGTGCGTGAGACCGTCCGCGTCCACCACCACCGGGACGCCGTCGGCGAGCGAGTCCGCGAGCGCCTGCCCCGCGTCCTCGCCGCCACCCGAGCCGACCACCCACGCCTGGACGCGCCCCGGGTCGGCGACCACCTCGGGGTGCCGGGCCCGGACCGGGTCGGCGGCGCCGCCGAGGTAGCGGACCATGCCCACCAGCCCCGCGCTGGCTCCGGACACGCACAACACGCCGGCGCCGGGGTACTGCGCGGACCCGGCGCGGACCCCGACCACCCCGCGGGTGTACTTGTGGCCGGCCGGCGCCGGCCGCGGCAGCAGGGCCGCGACGTCGTCGGCCTGCAGCGCGGACACCGGTGGCGGCGCAGGCAGCTCGAGGCCGATGTCGACGAGGTGCACGGCCCCGCAGGCCATCGCGGCCGGGTCGACCAGGTGCGCGACCTTGTGCGTGCCGAAGGTGACGGTCAGCGCGGCGTCGACGTGCGGCCCGGTCACCACTCCGGTGTCGACGTCGACCCCGGAGGGGGTGTCGACGGCGATGAACGGCACTCCCGCCAGCGAGGCCACCACGTCGGCGGCCTCCCGGCGCAGGCCGCCGTGCCCGCCGATCCCGACGATCCCGTCGAGGACCACGTCGGGCCGCCAGCCGGCCTGCACCGACCGGACGACGCGCCCTCCGGCGGAGCGGAGCGCGGCCAGCCCGCCGAGGTGCGCCTGCGAGGGTGCGAGCAGCAGCGCCCGCACCGCGACGCCCCGGCGGGCCAGGGCCGCGCCCGCGTGCAGGGCGTCGCCGCCGTTGTCCCCGGACCCGACCAGGACCAGCACCCGGGCGCCGTACGCCCGGCCCAGGAAGTCGAGGGTGGCGTAGGCCAGCCCGGCGGCGGCCCGCTGCATCAGGGCGCCCTCGGACAGTCCGGCCATCAGGTGCTTCTCGGACGCGCGGACCTGCTCGACGGTGTGGGCGCAGCGCATACCGCCAGGCTACCCAGCGGACCGCCTCCGGAACGTCGGCCCGGTTCTGCGACCGGCCCGGCGGTCGGCCCGGCGGTCGGCCAGGGCCCAGGGCCAGGTGAGCAGTGCCCAGCCGGCGAGCAGCAGCCCCATCGCCGCCAGCACGTAGACCGGCCACGGGCCCAGCGGGTCGAACAGCGACCCGGCCGGTGGCTTGCGGCGCAGGTAGCCGTAGTTCAGGTCGAAGGCGACGTCGATCGCGAGGACCAGCACCGCCCAGCCCAGGGTGACCAGCACCGTCGCCCGGTAGTCCCGCCAGCGGGGACCGAGCCCGAGCCCGAGGGAGAGGTAGAGCGCGGCCCACACCACCAGCAGGTGCATCCCCCAGAACACAAAGAACCCGGGGTCCGGGAAGAGCCGGTCCAGGGACGGGGTGACGACCGCCTGGGAGGTCAGCGAGAGGCCCCAGAAGTAGGTGAGCGCGACCGGCAGCGGCCGGTGCGTCCACAGCGCCCACACGGTGGCCAGCGAGGCGAGGTCGCACAGCTGCAGCGGCAGTGAGGAGCCGACGTCGAAGCTGCCCGGCAGCAGCTGCAGCACCTGGCCGGGCAGCGTGAAGCACGCCACCACGACCGCGAGCACCCGGCTGGACCGCAGCCCGGGCGCGGACCGGCCCGTCGCGACCTGCCCCGGCCGGTCCGACGAGCGACGCTGCGACCGGCCGAGCAGCACGAACCCGACCGCGCCGACGGCGAACAGCGCGAGGATCAGCAGGTGCTGGCCGCTGAAGGCCTCGAACCGGTCCGCCGCCCGAACCACCTCAGGACTCCAGGACCACCACGGCGGAGGCGATGCCGGCGTCGTGCGACAGGGAGATGTGCACGCTCGCCACGCCCAGCCGGTCGGCGCGGGCCTGGACCGAGCCGCGGATGTCGAACCGCGGGTCCCCGGTGGCCTCGTTCACGATCTCGGCGTCCAGCCAGCTCATCCCGGTGGGCGCGCCCAGCGCCTTCGCGAGCGCCTCCTTCGCGGCGAACCGGCCGGCCAGCGAGGTCAGCGACCGGCGCTGCTCGGCCTCGGTGAACAGCCGCGCGCGCAGCCCCGGGGTGCGGTCGAGGGACTCCCCGAACCGGGCCACGTCGACCACGTCGATGCCGACTCCCAGGATCACCGGGACCCCCTCGTCACTCGACGGTGACCGACTTGGCCAGGTTGCGCGGCTGGTCCACGTCGTGGCCCAGCTGCGTCGCGAGCTCGCAGGCGAAGAGCTGGAGCGGCACCACGGCCACCATCGGCTGCAGCAGCGTCGGCACCCTCGGGAGCCGGATCAGCTCGTCGGCGTACGGCGTCACGTCGTCGTCGCCCTCCTCGGCCAGCACGATCGTGCGCGCCCCCCGGGCCCGGACCTCCTGGATGCCGCTGACCATCTTGTCGTGCAGGAAGTCCCGGCCCTGGGGAGGCACCACGCAGAACACCGGCAACCGGTCCTCGACCAGCGCGATCGGACCGTGCTTGAGCTCTCCGGCCGCGAACCCCTCGGCGTGGATGTAGGCGAGCTCCTTGAGCTTCAGCGCGCCTTCCAGGGCGATCGGGTAGCCGGCGTGCCGGCCCAGGAACAGCACCGACCGCACGGAGGACAGCTCGGTGGCCAGGGCCTGGATCCGCTCCGCCTGGTCGAGCAGCGTCTGCACGTGCTGGGGCATCTGCTCGAGCTCGCGCACCACCTGGGCGATCTCGTCGCCGTACTTCGTGCCGCGCACCTGCGCCAGGTAGAGGCCGAGCAGGTAGCAGGCCACGAGCTGGGTCATGAAGCCCTTGGTGGAGGCCACCGCGATCTCCGGGCCCGCGTGCGTGTAGATCACCGCGTCGGACTCGCGCGGGATCGTCGAGCCGTTCGTGTTGCAGATCGCCAGCACCTTGGAGCGCTGCTCGCGCGCGTGCCGGATGGCCATCAGGGTGTCCGCGGTCTCCCCCGACTGGCTGATCGCGACCACCAGGGTGTCGCGGGTGAGGATCGGGTCCCGGTAGCGGAACTCGTGCGACAGCTCCACCTCGCAGGGGATCCGGGTCCAGTGCTCGATCGCGTACTTGGCCACCATCCCCGCGTAGAACGCGGTGCCGCAGCCGATCAGGATGATCTTGTCGACACCGCGCAGCTCGTCCTCGCTGATCCGCAGCTCGTCGAGCTGGAGGGCTCCCGCGGTGTCGTGCCGGCCCAGCATCGAGTCGGTGATCGCGGCCGGCTGCTCGTGGATCTCCTTGCGCATGAACCAGTCGTAGCCGCCCTTCTCGGCGGCCGACAGGTCCCAGTCGACGTGGTACGGCTTGGCCTGCGCGGGCCGGCCGGCGAAGTCGGTCACCTCGACGCCGTCGCGGGTGATGGTCACCACCTGGTCCTGCCCGAGCTCCAGCGCCTCGCGGGTGTGCTCGATGAAGGCGGCCACGTCGGAGGCGAGGAAGTTCTCCCCCTCGCCGACACCGACCACGAGCGGGCTGTTCCGCCGGGCCGCCACCACCCGGTCCGGGTCCTGCCCGTCGACGGCGACCAGGGTGAACGCGCCCTGCAGCCGCCCGCAGACGTGCTGCATCGCCTCGGTGAGCGTGCCGCCCGCGGACAGCCTCGCCTCCACCAGGTGGGCGGCGACCTCGGTGTCGGTCTCGGACAGCAGCTCGTGCCCGGCCCGCTCGAGCTCCCCGCGCAGCGCGGCGAAGTTCTCGATGATCCCGTTGTGCACCAGCGCCACCCGGCCCCCGTTGCCGAGGTGCGGGTGCGCGTTGCCGTCGTTCGGGGCGCCGTGGGTCGCCCAGCGGGTGTGCCCGATCCCGGTGGCCGACCTGGGCAGCGGGTGCTCGGCGAGGACCTTGTCGAGGTTCGCCAGCTTGCCGGACCGCTTGCGCAGCGCGATGCTGCCGTCGTCCACCACGGCGATCCCGGCGGAGTCGTACCCGCGGTACTCCAGCCTCCGCAGACCCTCGACGACCACGCCCTCGGCGGGCCTCGCTCCGACGTACCCGACGATTCCGCACATGGCGGTGACTCTACCGGCGGTGCGCCCGCCCACCCGCCGGCACACGCCTGCCACAATGCGGCGCATGGCAGGCAGTGGCTCCGGAAGTGGCGGGGACCGGGAGTCCGGGCCGTACGTCGAGCTCGACCGCGACGCGTGGGCGGCGCTCGGGGCCGCGACCCAGCAACCGCTCAGCGCCGAGGAGATCGACCGGGTGCGCGGGCTCGGCGACGAGCTCGACCTCGACGAGGTCCGGCAGGTCTACCTGCCGCTGTCGCGGCTGCTCAGCATGTACGTCGAGAGCGCCGGACACCTGCACCGCGCCCAGGAGGCGTTCCTCGACCAGCCGCACCCGCCGCGCACCCCGTTCGTGATCGGGCTGGCCGGGTCGGTGGCCGTCGGCAAGTCCACCACCGCCCGGGTACTGCAGCAGATGCTCGCGCACTGGCCCGAGCACCCCTCGGTGGCGCTGGTCACCACCGACGGCTTCCTGTACCCCAACGCCGAGCTGGACCGGCGCGGGCTGATGGGTCGCAAGGGCTTCCCGGAGTCCTACGACCGCAAGGCGCTGCTGCGCTTCGTGATGGACATCAAGTCCGGCAAGGACGAGGTGGAGGCGCCGACGTACTCCCACCTGGTCTACGACGTGGTGCCCGGCGAGACGGTGGTCGTCAGGCGCCCCGACATCGTCATCATCGAGGGTCTGAACGTGCTGGCCCCCGCCCGCGTCCGCGACGACGGTCGCACCGGGCTGGCGATCAGCGACTTCTTCGACTTCTCCGTGTACGTCGACGCGGCGACCGCGGACATCCGGCGGTGGTACGTCGACCGGTTCCTGCGGCTGCGCGAGACCGCGTTCCGCGACCCCGCGTCCTACTTCGCCCGCTACGGCAGCCTGAGCGAGGAGGAGTCGGTCGCGGAGGCGAACCGGATCTGGGACGCGGTGAACGGCCCGAACCTGAAGGAGAACGTGCAGCCCACCCGGGGGCGAGCCACGCTGGTGCTGCGCAAGTCCGCGGACCACTCGGTGCGCTGGGTGCGGCTGCGCAAGCTCTGACCTAGCCGAGACGCTGGAAGTCCGGGCACACCCGACCGGCTCGAAGCCCAGCCGCTCGTTGGTCGCCACCGTCCACGGTGTTGGTCTCCGCGTTCTGGGTGCACCTCGACGACGTCGGGCCGGGCCTGCTGGAGCACTCGGAGGTTGGCGATCTTGACGGCCGTGCCCAGCCGGTGGCCCCGGGTCGTCGCGCCGGACCAGGGTGCCGGGCTGATGCGGCCTGGTGTGCCCCGAGCTCGGACCTCCGCCGGTGGGTGCGTCCGAAGGGGAGCTGGTCGGAGCAGCGCGAGCAGTACGACGCCGAGGTAGCGGTCCGGCTGCGTGGAAGCGGCGCAGCTGCTCGTCGTCGTCGAGGTCGAGGGGCCGGATCTGGGGTGCTGTCACCATGCCTGCGACGGCAGGGCCCGGAGGGCGGCGCGTCACGCCGGTTCACGGGCCTCGTCGCAGGCGTCCTGTCTGGCACACTTCCTGCGTGCTCCACCTCCAGCTGCGCGTCCCCCCGGACCTGACCGACGAGGTGGTGCGGCTGCTCAGCGAGGACGACACCGTCACCAATGTCGCGGTGCTGCGTGACGGCTACACCAAGCCGCCGGGCAGCCTGGTGATGGCCGACGTCGCACGCGAGGGCGCGAACCCGGTGATCGCGGCACTGCGGGCGCTGGACCTGCAGGAGGTCGGCTCGATCATGCTCTCCGAGCCGGGCACGATCCTGTCCTCGGCCGCCGACGCCGCCGAGGAGGCGGCGCCGGGGACCCCCGACGACGGCGTCGTCTGGGACGTGGTCGAGAACCGGGTCCGGAGCGAGAGCGTGCTCTCCTGGGCGTTCGTGTCGTTCCTGACGCTGGCGACGCTGATCGCCGGCGTGGGCCGGCTGCTGGACCAGCCGATCCTGATCATCGGCGCGATGGTGGTCGGGCCGGAGTTCTCCCCGGTGGCGGCGATCTGCCTGGCCCTCGCCCGGCCGCGTCCCTCGATCCTGCCCGGTGCCCTGCGGACGCTCGCGGGCGGCTTCGGGGTGGCGGTCGCGGTGGCGACGCCGCTGTGGGTGCTGGCGGGCGTCACCGGCGTGGCCTCGGCCGCGGACGCGGCGCACGGCCCGCGCACCGACTTCATCGTGCAGCCCGACGTGTGGTCGTTCCTGATCGCGCTCCTCGCCGGGGTCGCCGGGGTGCTGGCCCTGACCACCTCGAAGTCCGGGCCGCTGGTGGGGGTCTTCATCTCGGTCACCACCGTCCCGGCCGTCGGCACGCTCGCGCTGTGCCTGGGCCTGGGCGTGTGGTCGGAGATCCCCGGCGCCCTGGGACAGCTGCTGCTGAACCTCGCCGGCCTGGTGCTGTCCGGGACGGCCACCCTGGTCGTGCAGCGGGTGGTGTGGTCCCGCCTGGACCGGGGGATCCGGATCGCCGGCCTGCACCGGTGAGCGGCACCGCTCACAGGCGGCGCTGGAACTCCCCCATCCGGCCGACGGCGCGGAATCCCAGCGCCTCGTTGACGGCGATCATGTGCTGGTTCACCTCGGCGTTCCAGGTGTAGACCACGGTCCGACCCGGCTCGTGCCGCTGGACCCGGCGCAGGTTGTGCGCCTTGGTGGCCATCCCCAGCCGGTGACCACGGTGGTCGGTCCGGACCAGGGTGCCCCACTGGTAGACCCGCTCCGGGTCGTGCGCGGGCACCACCAGCTCGGAGTAGGCCACCACGTCGCCGTCCGGTGCCACGGCGACCGTGGTGAACTTGACCCGCCCCGAGGCGCGCCAGGATCTTCTCGTCGGAGCGGATCCGGGTGGCGTCGAAGACCTCCGGCTCGATGTCCAGCTCCCCGGTCGGCGCCTCGGTCACCAGGGACCCCACCAGCGCCCCGAAGCCGTCGAGGAGGTCCTCGGGCACCGGGCCTGCGAAGTGCCGCAGCCGGTAGCCCGGGTGAGCCGCGGCGGCGTCCGCCTCCAGCGCGGCCAGCACCTCGTCGTCGACCGGCAGTGCCAGGGCCCGCTTGACGTCGCCCAGGGAGAACGCGAACCCGTGCCCGGTGAGGAAGTCGGCGCCGGGGGTGCCGGCTGCCGTCGGGCGACTCGTCGTAGCCCCACGACGCCTCCGCGTCCAGCAGGTGCCGGCCGTGGGCGACCGCCACCGCGGTCAGGTGGGCCAGCATCGCGCTGCCGTGCCCGCGTCGCCGCGCCTGCGGGTGCGTGGCGACCTCCAGCCGCGCGCAGCCGAGGTTGTCCAGCAGCGGCACCTCGACCACGCCGGTGGTCACCAGCCGCCCGTCGGCGTACCCCGAGAACGGCTCGACGCGCTCGCCGGTCCGCTCGCCGAGGAACTCCGCGCGGACCTCCTCCAGCAGCATCGGGGTGGCGTGCGACTTCTCGAACGTGGTCGCGGCGAGGTGCGTCGCGTGCCAGGCGGCCATCGCGTTCGGGTCGCCGGCGTCGAGAGGTCGGATGTCCATGTCCCGGAGCCTAGGGAGCGCGGCAGCGGCACGCAGCCGGTTTTCCGGTCAGCGGCGGCCGCACCGGCTCAGGACAGGCTGAGCTGGCGCCGTACGACGTCCGCGAGCCGCTGGGCCACCTCGCCGGCCTGCTGCGCGCTGCCGGCCTCGACCATCACCCGCACCAGCGGCTCGGTGCCCGAGGGGCGCAGCAGCACCCGGCCGCCGTCGCCGAGCTCGTACTCGGCCTCGGCCACCGCGGCGGCGAGCACCGCGTCCTCGTCGGCGCGCGACTTGTCGACGTCCGGGACGTTGACCAGCACCTGCGGCAGCCGCGTCATCACCGCGGCGAGCTCGGCGAGGGACCGGCCCTGCGCGGCCATCCGGGCGCACACGTGCAGCGCGGTGAGGATGCCGTCCCCGGTGGTGGCGTGGTCGCTCATGATCACGTGACCGGACTGCTCGCCGCCCAGCGTGTACTGGTGGGCCTTCATGGCCTCGAGCACGTAGCGGTCCCCGACCTTGGTCTGACGGACCCCGACGCCCTCGGCGCGCATCGCCTGCACGAAGCCGAGGTTGCTCATCACGGTGGCGACCACCGTGTCGGCCTTCAGCGTGCCGGCGTCGCGCATCGCGAGCGCCAGCACCGCCAGCAGCTGGTCGCCGTCGACGACGTCGACCCTCGTGGTCCACCGCCAGGCACCGGTCGGCGTCGCCGTCCAGGGCGAAGCCGGCGTCGGCGCCGTGCTCGACCACCGCCCGGCGGAGCACGTCGAGGTGGGTCGAGCCGCAGCCGTCGTTGATGTTCAGGCCGTCCGGCTCGGCGCAGATCGCCACCACCTCGGCACCGGCGTTCCGCAGCGCCAGCGGGCCGGCGACCGACGCGGCGCCGTGCGCGCAGTCGAGGACGACCTTGAGCCCGGACAGCGAGCGGCCGACCGTGGAGACCAGGTGCGCGGCGTAGTCGCGGACGGCGTCCTGGTACGGCGCGACCCGGCCGACCTTGGCACCGGTCGGACGCGTCCACGGCTCCCGCAGCCGCTGCTCGATGGCAGCCTCGATCTGGTCGTCGAGCTTGACCCCGCCGCGGGAGAGGAACTTGATGCCGTTGTCGGGCATCGGGTTGTGGCTGGCCGAGAGCACCACGCCCAGGTCCGCACCGAGGGCGTCGGTGAGGTAGGCGACCCCCGGGGTCGGCAGCACCCCGAGCAGGTGCACGTCCACCCCGGCGGAGAGCAGCCCGGCGACCACCGCGGCCTCCAGGAACTGCCCGGAGACCCGGGTGTCCCGGCCCACCACGGCCAGAGGCCGGTGACCTTCCGTGGGATGGAAGGCACCGGCCTCGGCGAGCACGTGTGCTGCGGCGACGGACAGGTCGAGCGCGAGCTCCGCCGTGACCTCGGAGTTCGCGAGTCCTCGGACCCCGTCCGTGCCGAAGAGACGACCCATCAGGGCGTCTCGGTCAGCGCTTGCTGTACTGGGGAGCCTTGCGGGCCTTCTTCAGACCGGCCTTCTTGCGCTCGATGACGCGGGCGTCGCGGGTCAGCAGCCCGGCCTTCTTCAGCGAGGGGCGGTTGGCCTCGACGTCGATGGCGTTGAGCGCACGGGCCACCCCGAGACGCAGCGCGCCGGCCTGACCGGTGATGCCACCGCCGTGGATCCGGGCGATCACGTCGAAGCGGCCCACCAGGTCGGTGTTCACGAAGGGCTCGTTCACGACCTGCTGGTGCAGCTTGTTCGGGAAGTAGCTGTCCAGCGTGCGGCCGTTGACCGTCCACTGGCCGGTGCCGGGGACCAGGCGCACCCGGGCCACGGCCTCCTTGCGGCGACCGGTGGCGTTCGCCGGGGCGATGGTGGCCGGTCGGGCCGGGGCGTCCGCGGACGGCGCGCTCTCCGAGCTGTAGGCGACGCCCTGCTCGTTGGCCTCGTAGGTCTCCTCGACCTCGGCGGCCCCCTCAGAGACGGTGGTGTCAGTCACGGGTTTCCTCGCTGGTTCGTTGTACGTCGGTGTGCCGGTACGGCGGTGCTGGCGGAGTTACTGGGAGACCTGCGTGATCTCGAAGGGCTGAGCCTTCTGCGCCTGGTGCGGGTGCTCCGGACCGGCGTACACCTTGAGCTTCTTGAGCATCTGCCGACCGAGCCGGTTCTTGGGGAGCATCCCCCAGACCGAGCGCTCGATGGCCTGACGCGGGTCCTTGGCCAGCAGCTCGCCGTACGGCGTGGACGAGAGCCCACCCGGGTAGCCGGAGTGCCGGTACGCCATCTTCTTGGTCGGCTTGTCGCCGGAGAGAGAGACCTTGCCGGCGTTGATGACCACCACGAAGTCACCGCCGTCGACGTGCGGCGCGAACGTCGGCTTGTGCTTGCCGCGCAGCAGGATGGCGATCTGGACGGCGAGTCGGCCGAGCACCACGTCGGTGGCGTCGATGACGTGCCACTCGTGCTGGATGTCCGCGGGCTTGGGGCTGTACGTACGCACGTTCACATACTCTCTCGGTGATCGAAGGCGAGACCGGTCTGCTCAGGAGTGGCCCGTTCACACGGGCCGGGCGCCGCGAGGCGGGTCCGAGATCGGCCCCGGTGCTGACCGGGACACGCTCGAGACCGCACGGAGGCAGCCGCGACGGTCGAGTTTACGCGCGGCGCGACGCCGAGGTCAAAACGGGCCCGGATTCGTGCCCCCGGAGTTCCGGGCATAGGTTAGCGGGGTAACTGCGAGGCACCAACGCCTGGTCCACACCCACGGGCCAGACCGCGCTGCCACCCGACCTCCCGGCCACGACGCACCCGCGTCGGGCACCGGGCTCACGAGCGAGGAGCCGACGTGACCGAGAGCACGGCCACTGCCTCCAGCAAGAACGAGGCCGAGGGCGAGACCCTCACCATCCGCGACAACCGCACCGGGCAGTCCTACGACGTCCCTATCGAGGACGGCACCATCAAGGCCTCCGACATCGGCCGGATCAAGGCCGCCGAGGACGAGCCCGGGTTGGCGGTCTACGACCCCGGCTTCGTCAACACCGCCTCGTGCCGCAGCGCGGTCACCTTCATCGACGGCGACAAGGGGATCCTGGAGTACCGCGGGTACCCGATCGAGCAGCTGGCCGAGAAGTCCAGCTTCCTGGAGGTCTCCTACCTGCTGATCCACGGCGAGCTGCCCACCAAGGAGCAGTTCGACGCGTGGGTGCACGAGATCACCTACCACACGTTCGTGCACGAGAACGTCCGCGACTTCATGGAGGGCTTCCGCTACGACGCCCACCCGATGGGGATGCTGCTGGCCTCGGTCGGCGCGCTCTCCACCTTCTACCCGGAGTCGCGCAACATCTCCGACGCGGACAACCGGCACATGCAGATCGTCCGGCTGATCGCGAAGATGCCGACGCTGGGCGCTTGGTCGTTCCGGCACGCGCAGGGCAAGCCCTACGTCTACCCGGACAACGACCTGGGGTACACCGCAAACTTCCTGGCGATGCTGTTCCGGATGAGCGAGAAGAAGTTCGAGGCCGACGAGCGGCTGGTCAAGGCCCTCGACGTGCTGTTCATCCTGCACGCCGACCACGAGCAGAACTGCTCGACCAACGCGGTCCGCTCGGTGGGCTCCAGCCAGGTCGACCCGTACTCGGCGACCGCCGCGGGCATCGCCGCGCTCTACGGGCCGCTGCACGGCGGGGCGAACGAGTCGGTGCTGCGGATGCTGCGCCGGATCGGCTCGGTGGAGAACATCCCCGAGTTCATCGAGGGCGTGAAGAACGGCAAGGAGCGCCTGATGGGCTTCGGCCACCGGGTGTACAAGAACTTCGACCCGCGCGCCAAGATCATCAAGAAGGCCTGCGACGACGTCTTCGAGGTGACCGGGGTCAACCCGCTGCTCGAGATCGCGCAGGAGCTGGAGCGGATCGCGCTCGAGGACGAGTACTTCGTGCAGCGCAAGCTGTACCCGAACGTCGACTTCTACAGCGGTCTGATCTACGAGGCGCTGCAGTTCCCGCCGGAGATGTTCACCGTGCTCTTCGCGATCGGCCGCACCCCCGGCTGGCTCGCCCAGTGGCACGAGCTGGTCCAGGACAAGGAGCAGAAGATCGCGCGCCCCAAGCAGATCTACACCGGCGCGCGCACGCTCGAGTTCGTCCCGGCCTCCGAGCGCTGGGCCTGACCCGTCGCCGTTTACCAGGTGATGCAGGAGAACTGTCGCTGCCCATGGGGAACTCTCCATGGGCAGCGGCAGTTCTCCATGTGCAGCACCCCGGTGGCCCGTCGTACGACGGGCGCGCGAAGCGGCCGCCGATGACCGCGCCGCCGGCCGAGGCGGTGGTGTTCGACCTCGGCAACGTGCTGATCCGCTGGGACCCGCACCCGGCGGTGGCGGCGGGCGTGGGCGAAGCGGAGGCCACCCGGTTCCTGGCGGCCGAGGACTTCGACTTCATGGCCTGGAACCACGCGCAGGACGCCGGTCGCCCCTGGGCGGAGGCGGAGGCGCTGGGTCTCCCGGGAGCACCCGCACTGGCACCGGCACGCGCTCGCCTACCGCGCCCACTTCGGTCGCAGCCTGATCGCGGAGATCGCGGAGAACGTCGAGGTGCTGCGCGACCTGCACGCCGCCGGCGTCCCGCTCTTCGCCCTCACGAACTGGTCGGCCGAGCTGTTCCCGCTGGCGTGGGAGCGCTTCGACTTCCTCGCCCTCTTCCGCGACATCGTGGTGTCCGGGGTGGAGCGGCTGGCCAAGCCGGATCCCGCGGTCTTCGAGGTGCTGCGCCACCGGATGGGCCGCGACCTCGCCGGGAGCGTCTTCGTCGACGACTCCGCGCGGAACGTCGCAGCCGCCGCGCAGGCCGGGCTGGACACCCTGCACTACCGGGGCGCCGCGACGCCGGTGCGCGCCCACCTCCGGGCGCGCGGCCTGCCGGTCTGAGGCGTCGACCACATCCGTGGCAGGCCCGACCGGCGGGGTACGGCGGTCCACTGACCGCTGTTTCGGCCACGTGTACAGTTAAATGTCGGATTTTACCTGTTTTAGTGGTTGATGTTCCTCAAGGCCGTCCGGCCTCCGACCGAGTTCCTTCTCGACATGGATGTCGACGCAGGACCGGGGAGCAGCAGCATGAGCACGAGGACGCCCAGCAGCCGACGCGCGACCCGCCCCACCACGTGGGCGGCGACCCTGGTCTCGCTGGCGGTCGCCAGCGTCGGCCTGGTGGTCGCAGGACCGGCTCCGGCACCCGCCCTGGCCGCCGCAGCCCCGGGTACGGCCACCCCGGTCGCTCCCGTGCGCGCGCCGTCCCACGGCAACCTTCTCGACAACGGGACCTTCGGCAGCGGACGCACCGGATGGACCAAGGGCGCCACCACCCGGCTCGCGGTCGGCTCGGTCGGTCGAGGCGCCAGCCAGGGCGCCCGGATCGTCGCGAAGCGCACCGGCCCCATCGGGCTGGTCAACGCGGCGAGCAACTCGACCTTCCCGATCTCGCGCGGCGACCACTTCGTCGCCACCGCCTGGGTGCGCAGCACGCATGGCAGGTCGACCGGACGGTTCGTGGTGCGGGCCCGGAACGCCCGCGGGTACTTCGAGACCGCGGACCACGCGTTCACCCTGCGGGACCGCCGATGGCACCCGGTCCGCACCGAGCTGGTCGCCCCCGCCGGCGGCTCCAAGCTGCGACTGGTGGTGCGCATGACCCGGGTCGCCCGGGGCGGCTTCGTCGACGTGGACGACGTGACCCTGGCCCTGGCACCCACCGCCGCGGCTGCTCCGAAGCCGGTGAGCCCGCCGGCCCCCGTGCCGAGCCCGCAGCCCGCGCCGAGGCCCGCTCCGAGGCCCGCACCGCAGCCCGCTCCGAGGCCCGCGCCGCAGCCCGCCCCGAGGCCCGCCCCGGCACCGCGCCCAGCCCGCTCCCGCACCGCAGCCCGCACCCGCACCGCAGCCCGCACCCGCACCCGCACCCGCACCGGTCTTCGCCTCGACCCCTCCCCCGGCGGTCACGCCCACGCCGACCCCCACGCCGACCGCCCCACGCCGCGATCCGATCCCCACGCCCACGCCCACGCCCACGCCCACCCCGACCCGACGCCCACGCCCACGCCCACCCCGGACCCGACGCCCACGCCCACGCCCACCCCGGACGCCCACGCCCACGCCCACGCCGGACCCGACGCCCAGGGCGGACACGCTGCTCAGCTCGGACTTCGACACGTACCCGACCGGCCCCATGTCCCTGGCGAACTTCCGCGCCGCGATGGGCACCAGCACCCTCGGCGGCAGCTCGACGGTCGCGCGGACCTCGCTCGTCGCCGCACCGGGGCACGGCAACGTGATCCGTCAGCACTTCCTCGCCGGCCAGTTCGGCGGCGGCGCGGGCATCACCTTCATGCCCACCCTCAAGGCCGCCGTCGACGACGCGACGATCGACTACGACCTGCGGTTCGCCGGCGCCTTCGACTGGGGCTGGGGCGGCAAGCTCCCCGGTCTCGGCGGCGTGAACTCCCTGGTCTCACCCGGCACGCCCACCGGCGGGAACGGCCCCACGAACAACGGCTGGTCCGGCCGGATGATGTGGAACACCCCGAGCTCGTACCGCTCGCACCTCGGCCCCAACGAGGGTCTCGCCTACCTCTACCACCCCGACCAGGGCGACCGGTACGGCGACAACCTCTGGTGGCACAAGTCCTTCGTCGCCGACACCTGGCACCACGTCAAGGCCCGGTACAAGATGAACACCATCGCCAACGGCGCCGGCAACCACGACGGCCTCCTGCAGGTCTGGATCGACGGGGCGCTGGTGACCAACCGGTCCGACTTCCTGTACCGCAACCGCAGCGACGTGCACGTCTCCCACCTCTACTGGGACCTCTTCTACGGTGGTGGCACCGCCGACTGGGCACCCAGGAAGGACACCGACATCGACGTGGACAACCTGGTCGTGACCGGCGTCCGCTCGTAGCCGGACCGGCCGGGAGGCGCCCCGCCAGGCGGTCCGGACGGCCCCCCGGTCTGTGCCGCCGGCAGCCCCCCTGTTGTGGGAACCGGACGGTCGGGTCGGCCCCTCGGCAGGGCTGAACGGGGCCGTTTAGCCCAGGAATCCGTAAATGTCCACCCTCGAGACCTCAGTTCGCTCTGTCAGATGCCGACACCTAGCATGTTGGGCTTTACTCGCTCTTTGCTTGGGAGAACTTGGTGAGAACCACTCTGCACCGTGCTGACAACGGCGGATCCGACCGTGGACGAGACGACTCGACGGGGGCTTCCCCGGAGGTCGGGGAGTCCCGGCGACCGGTCGCCGCCGGGCGCTCGTGGCGGGCACGGCTCGCTCTCGTCCCCGCCGTGTCCATGTCGGTCGTCGGCCTCGTCGCGCTGACCCCCAGCCCGGCGCCTGCCGCCGCGGCCAACCTGATCGACAACGGCACCTTCGGCGGCGGCACCGCCGGCTGGCAGGGCCTGTCCGCGACCCAGATCGACGTGGCCGACTACGGCCGCGGCGGCTCGAAGGGCGCCGAGCTCTCGGCGGGACGCGACGCGGACGCCACGATCGTCAACACCTCGGACAACTCCGCGACCCGGGTCGTCAAGGGACAGCGGTACGTCGCCACGACCTACGTCCGCAGCTCGGAGGCACACCACGACGGCCGGGTGGTCCTGCGCGCCAAGGACGCCGGCGACACCTTCGTCACCGTCTCCCAGCCGTTCACGCTCGAGGACACCGAGTGGCACCAGGTCGACGTCGCGCTGACCGCTCCGGAGGACGGGTCCGCCCTCACCGTGACCACCCGGTTCAAGGACATCCCGGCCGGGCAGGCCGCATTCGTCGACGACACCTCCGTGGTCGCTGCGAGTCCCGCCAGCGACCCGGCCCCCGCACCCGCACCCGCACCCGCCCCGGCACCGGCCCCGGTACCCGCTCCCGCGACGGGAACCTCGCTGCTGCGCGCCGACTTCGACCAGATGGCATGGGGCCGGGTCACCCCGGACTCGTTCCTCAAGGAGTTCGGCGGCGGCAGCACGGCCGCCTCGGAGTACGACGACAGCACCGTGGTGGGCAACGGCAGCGGGCGAGACCTGCGCACCACCCTGGCGGCCGGCACGATCCACAGCAACCCGGGCGGCAACAACGGCATCAACGCGTTCGTGCCGCTGGACCACGCGGTGCAGAACGCCTGCGTGTCCTATGACATCAAGTTCGACGGGAACTTCGACTGGTCGCTCGGCGGCAAGCTCCCCGGCCTGCTCGGGGTTGCCCCCGGCGTGCGCCCGTCGCTGCCCACCGGCGGCAACGGAGAGCACAGCCTCGGCTGGTCGGGCCGGCTGATGTGGCTCGGCCCCAAGGCCTACAGCCACGTGAGCCCGCGCTCCAACGGGATCGCCTCGTACATGTACCACCCCGGCCAGTCCGACAAGTACGGCGACAACGTCTGGTGGGAGAAGGGCTTCACCGCCGGCAGCTGGCACAACGTGAAGCAGTGCTACACGATGAACACCGTCGGCAAGAGCAACGGCGTGCTGGACGCCTGGTTCGACGGCCAGCAGGTCGTCCACCAGACCGATTTCGTCTACCGCACGCGCGGCGACGTGGCCATCACGCACCTGTCGTGGAGCATCTTCCGCGGCGGCAACACGATGAGCTGGGCCGGTAGCCGCACCGGCACGGTGGACTTCGACAACGTGAGCGTCACCACCCGCTGACCTGAGAGGGTCACGACGGCGCCCCGGGGCAACCCGGGGCGCCGCTGCGTGCCGGGCCGGCCCGGTCCTGGCAATGCCTCCTCGGCCGACGCCGAGCCCCGATACCATGAGACGACGACGCGGCGACCTGGGAGGACGGACGTGCCAGCTGAGCCTTCGTGCGCCCTGTCCCTAACCGTCGCGGTCCTGACGTTCCGCAGGCCCGGCGAGCTGGCGGGACTGCTCCCGCTGCTGCGGGCCGAGGTGGACGGGCTGCTGGCCTCCCGGAGCCGGGTGGGGAGCGCGCACGTCCTGGTGGTCGACAACGACCCGGCGGGCTCGGCCGGCCCGGCCGCGGACGCCTCCGGGGTCCCCGGCCTCCGCTACGTGGTGGAGAGCCGTCCCGGCATCGCCGCCGCGCGCAACCGCGCCCTCGGCGAGTCGGGGTCCAGCGACCTGCTGGTGTTCATCGACGACGACGAGGTCCCCGTGGAGGGCTGGCTGCGGCACCTGGTCGGCGCCTTCGAGACCACGCCCTGCGTGGCGGTGGCCGGCACCGTGACCTCGCGGTTCGAGGGCGAGCTGGACCCGTGGATCCGCGCCGGCGAGTTCTTCCACCGGCGTCGGCTGCCGACCGGTACGCGGATCGACGTGGCAGCGACGAACAACCTGCTGGTGGACCTGCGCTTCGTGCGCCGGGTGGGCCTGCACTTCGACGAGCGGTACGCCCTCACCGGCGGCGAGGACACCCTGTTCACCCGGGCCCTGGTCGCGCACGGAGGGTCGATGGTCTGGTCGCACGAGGCGACCGTCGTCGACCGGGTGCCCCGCGACCGGATGACCCGGGAGTGGGTGCTGCGGCGGGCGCTGAGCAGCGGCAACACGTTCTCCCGCACCTCCGCCGAGCTCGCCGGCAGCCGGCGGGCGGCGCTCGTCGTGCGCGGACGCTGCCTCGGGGCGGCCGCCGCGCGGGTCGGGTCCGGTCTGGTGCGCTATGTCGTGGGGGTGCTGTCTCTCTCGGCGCGGCACCGCGCCAAAGGCCTCCGAACGCTGCTGCGCGGCACCGGGATGGCCACCGGCGCCGTCGGCCTGGTCTACCGGGAGTACCAGCGCTCCGGCAGCCGCTGGACCGTGGGGAACCGGGGTTGACGGCCCCGTGGTGACGCTCGCTCAGGCGGCCGCCCGGGGCGCCGGGGTCACCCTCGGGTCGCAGGGCATCCGCTTCGTCCTGCAGTTCGGCTCCCTCGCGGTGCTCGCGCGCCTGCTCAGCCCCGGCGACTTCGGCCTGGTGGCGATGGTCACCGCGTTGACCGGCGTGGCCGAGATCATCAGGGACTTCGGGCTCTCCTCGGCGGCGATCCAGGCGAAGACGCTCAGCGACGACGAGCGCACCAACCTGTTCTGGGTCAACGTCGCGATCGGCTCCGCGTGCGCCGTGGTCGCCGCGGCCTGCACCCCGCTGATCGTCGGCTTCTACGACCGCCCCGAGGTCGGGCCGATCGTGCTCTCCCTGGCCTGGCTGTTCGTGGTCAGTGGGGCGAACACCCAGTTCCGCGCCGAGCTGAGCCGGAGCCTGCGCTTCAAGGCCCTGGCCGCGACCGACATCACGGCCCAGGCCGGCGGCATCGCGACCGCGCTGGTGCTGGCCGCGCTCGGCGCCGGGTACTGGGCGATCGTCGGACAGCAGGTCGCGTTCACCGTGCTCACCTGTCTGAGCAACGTCGTCTACTGCACCTGGCGACCGGGACTCCCGCGGCGGTCGGTCTCGATCCGGCGGTTCTTCCGGTTCGGGGGCGGGGTGCTGGGCACCCAGATCATCGGCTACGCCACCAACAACGTCGACAACGTGGCGCTCGGCGCCTACAGCGGCGCCGGCCCGCTGGGGCTCTACAGCCGTGCCTACCAGCTGCTGATGGTGCCGTTGAACCAGATCAACGCGCCGATGACCCGGGTGGTGCTGCCCGTGCTGTCCCGGGTCCAGGACGACCCGGTGGTCTACCAGCGCTACGTGCTGCTCACCCAGCTGATGGGCTGCTACACGCTGGCCACCATGTTCGCGATCGCCGCCGGGGTCTCGGTCCCGCTGGTCGCGCTGCTGTTCGGCAGCCGGTGGTCGGCGGTCGCGCCGATCTTCTGCGTGCTGGCCATCGGCGGGATCTTCCGGGGGATCGCCACGGTGTCCTACTGGATCTACCTGTCCCGGGGCCGGACCGGCGCGCAGCTGCGGATGTACCTGGTGACCCGGCCGGTGATGATCGCGATCATCCTGGCGGGGCTGCCCTGGGGCCCGCTCGGCGTGGCGGTCGGCCACTCGGTCGCGTTCTTCCTCTACTGGGCGGTGTCGCTGTGGCACTCGACCCGGGCGGTCGGGATCTCCGCACGGCCGCTGTTCGCGCAGGCCACCCGCTCGGTGCTGCTGGTGAGCGCACCGGCGGGGGTCGCCGCCTGGCTGGCGACGCTGACCGTCGACGCCGCCGCGGTGCAGCTGCCGCTCGCGCTGGCGGCCAGCCTGCTCTACCTGGCCGTCGTCGCGGTGGTGTCCCGCCAGGAGCGCCGGCACGTGCTGATGGCCGTCGGCCTGGTCCGCGAGGGGCTGGCCCGCCGCAAGGCGAAGGCCCCGGCCGCGCAGGGCTGAGCGGCCGCGCAGGGCTGAGCGCGGGGGCGGGCAAGGGCCGGGCCCAGGGCACTCAGGACCGGCGGTACTCCTGCTCGACGCGCCCCCAGGCACCTCCGACCATGCCGCGGGCCGAGGCGACGGCCACCTCACCGCGGGCACGGGTGGCGACGTCCCCGCGCAGGGTGCCGGTCAGCATCCCGGCGAGCCCGCGCAGCAGCCGGTAGCCACCGCGCAGCGTCAGGTCGACCCGCTCGCGCAGCCGCTCCCCCGGGGAGTCGGCGAGGTCCAGCGCCACCCGGCTCCAGGTGTTGCTGGTGCGGGTGGTCCGCTTGAGCGCCCAGGCGCGGTTCGAGCGGGGCACCGGGATGAAGTCCAGCACCTCCGCCTCGGCGCACCAACGGACCACCCCGCCCTGCTTGACGAGCTGGTGGATGAGCCGGGTGTCACTGCCCCCGCTGATCCCGAAGCGCTCGTCGAAGCTGAGCCGGTGCTGGCGGAGCTGGGCCAGATCGAGCAGCAGGTTGTTGGACGCCGCTCCGCGCACGACGGTGCCGGTGGGACGCTCGGTCCGGTCGAAGACCCCGGACGCCCGCACCCACTCGTCGGCGTCGCCCTCGAACCGCGCCGTCACCGGTCCGGCCACGGCAGCGCACCGCCACTCCAGCCAGTGCGTCACGTGCTCGTGCAGCCAACCGGGCAGCGGCAGCTCGTCGTCGTCGACGAACACCAGCAGGTCGGCGTCCCCGGCCTCGAGCAGGGCCCGGTTGCGGGCCGCGGAGATCCCCGGGGCCGGCTCGTGGACATAGCGCACCCCGCGGTCGGCCCACGCCAGCACCGCCGGGCCGGCGCCGCCGTCGGGGTCGTTGTCGACCACCAGGACGGTCGCCGGGTGGCCGAGCCGCCCGGCCTGGTCGGCCAGCTCGGGGAGGATCCGGTCCAGGCAGTCGGGGCGCCGGTACGTCGCCACCGCGACCACGACGGTGGGAGCCGGCACGTCGCCGGTCACGGGACCCGGGTGATGACCACGCCCAGGACCCGGGCCTTGATCGCGGCCAGCGAGCCGGCGAGCCGGGTGAGCGACTCGTCGCGGGTCCGTCCGTGCCGCGCGAGCAGCAGCGTGCCGTCCGCGCGGGCGCTGACGACCGCGGCGTCCGCGGAGGACAGACCGGGTGCGGTGTCGACGACGACCAGGTCGAAGCGCGAGCGCAGGTCCGCGAGCAGCGCGTCCATCGCCCGGCTGTCCAGGAGCTCGACGGGGTGCTCGGGCACCGGGCCGGACGGCAGCACGCTCAGGCCGGGCACGTCGGAGGCGCGCAGCACGTCGTCGACCGTGGCCCGGCCGAGCAGGACGTCGCTCAGCCCGTCGCCGCTTTCGAGCCCCAGCAGCCGCGCGACGCCGGGAGCGCGCAGGTCGCCGTCGACGACCACCACGCGGTGTCCGATCTCGGCGAACGAGGCGGCCACGTTCACGGCCGTGCTGGACCGTCCCTCCCCGCGGCCCGGGGAGGCCACCGCGAGCACGCCGACGGTCTTCTCACCGTCGAGGAACCTCAGGTTCGTGCGCAGGAACCGGTAGGCCTCGGCCCTCGACCCGCCGGCCGAGGCGCCGGAGGGCACCGGCGAGCGGCCGGCCTCCGGGTCGTGCGGGACGGCACCGAGGTACGGCGCACCGGCGGCCGAGGCCACGGCGTCGGGCTCCCGCACCGACCGGTCGCGCAGGGCCAGCAGGAGCACCAGTCCGAGCCCGAGGAACGCGCCGAGCAGCAGCCCCACCGCGAGGTCGAGCTTCTTGCTGGCGCCGGTGAACTCGCTGACCGACGGACCGGAGACCACCCTCAGGCGCGCGGACGCACGCTGGGTCCCGTCCTGCGTCTCGATGCCGTTCACAAGCATGGGCAGCTGGGTGGCCACCGCGCCGGCCAGGTCCCTGGCCCCGCGGGGCGAGGAGTCGCTGGCCGAGGCGGTGAACAGCACCGTGTTCAGCTGCGCCGAGCCGGTGATGTTCTCCATCACCGTGTCGACCGACTCCTTCGTGCCGCTGCTGGCCACCACGCGCTCGGCGAGAGCCTGGCTGCCGAGGAGCTTCACGTAGGTGTTGACGCGTTGCTGGGCGAAGTCGTCACCGGTGAGCGCGTTGCCCGTCTCGGAGTCCGGAGTCGAGGCGAGGAAGGTGACCTGGCTGGAGTACACCGGCGTCGAGACGGTGGCGAGCACCAGTCCCAGGCCGGCTCCGACCACGGCGAAGAGCGCGACCACCCACCATGACCGGCGAACGGCTCGCAGCTGAGCATGCAGATCCAACCCCAACGACCCCACTTCGTGGTTCCACGCCGGCCCCCACGGTCGGCCGACAAGACGGCCGCCATCGTCTCACAGCACCGCCGGCCGACTGGTGAGTTTGCCTGTTCCGGCACCCCCCGCACCCGGTCGGTCAGGTCGCCGGCAGCGCTCGCCCGCGGTCCACGGGGGGTGGGAGGGTGCCGAAGACCAGGATCGCGAGCGGGAGGACGACGACCGGGAACAGGCTGGTGTTGTCGACCAGGACGAGGGTGATCTCCAACAGGCTCGAGCCGGCGAGGGCCGCGACGAAGCCGACGCCGGCGAGGTACCCGACGGCCGCTAGCCGACCGCAGCGGACGCTGACCAGGATCAGCTGCGCGGCGACCAGCACCAGCAGCACCAGACCACCGGTGACCAGCAGCTGCACGAACTCGTTGTGCCCGTGCACGACGCTGCCCGCGAGCCGGTCCGCGGTGCTGCCGATCCGGTCGTACCAGGCCGAGCCGAGTCCGACCACCTCGCTGGTGCGCCAGAAGCGCAGGCTGTAGTCCCAGATCAGGCCGCGGTTGGTGAACGCCAGCGGGTCGCGGGTCACCAGCGGCACGACGGCCACGCCCGCGAAGCACACCGCGACCACCAGGGACACCACTCCGGGGCGCGCGGAGCGCCGCACCATCGCCACCACCGCCACCGCGACCAGCGCCAGCGCGACCGCCCCGAAGGACGACCGGGCCGCCGTCCACACCAGCGCGAGGAGTGCAGACCGCCAGGAGCAGCACGCGCACCGCCCGCCTCGGCACGGTCGCGACGAAGGGCAGGCCGAGCGCGAGGAACTGGCCGAGAGTGTTGCCGTTGGTGAGGAAGCCGACCAGCACGCCACCGGGCAGGATGCTCTTGGCCTCGTCCAGGACGTCGCCCGAGGAGGCGTGCAGGATCCCCTTCGCGGGCAGCACCAGCCCGAGGACCACGCACAGCAGCGCCGAGAGCCCCACCAGGTAGCCGACCCAGCGCAGCACCTGGACCCGGGGCCGCAACAGCCAGATCGCCAGCACCACCAGCGGGTAGAGCAGGGTGGCCCGGCTGGGGTGGTCCCCCAGATAGAGGTCACGCACGGACAGGAAGACCCACGGCGCGATCATCACCGCCAGCGGCAGCAGCAAGCCCGGGTGCGGGTCGCGCCCCACCTGGACCAGGATCAGCAGGCACAGCCCGATCGTGGCCAGGGACAGGACACTCAGGGCGAGCGCGGCGGGCGCACTGTACGGGGGCGCCGCGACCCCCACCTTGGTGAGGTACTTCGGCGCGGTCAGCGTCTGGATCACCCGGGGCAGCACGATCCAGGCGAACACCAGGCAGACCAGCGTCACCGCCCACCGGTCATGGACCACCTGCCGCCGGGTCGCCGCGCTCCCCGTCGTCTCGGTGCGTCGCACCGCGGTCCCGGAGACCCGTCCGGGGGCGGTCACCGTCCGGTCGCTGCTCACATCCACCGGCACAGTATGAGCCATCCCGGCTGCGACCGGGGTCGTTCGCTAGTCAGATCGGACTATGGGCCGAACTGACCAACTACCGCTACATTTAGGACACCGGTCGCCGCTCGACCCGTTGTGGGTCGGCGCGGCCCGGGCGCGTGCCGCAGGGGGGCCTGTGGGCATTTCCATCGGGTGGGGGTGAGCGGTCGCCGGCGCAATGCCCCGGCGTGCCGCTGCCAGGACAGTAGGGGACTTCGACATGCGTACCACTTCTCGCCTGCGCCGGCATGCCGTCGCGGCACTCGCCGCCGCGTGCGTGGCCGGCACCGGCCAGCTGCTGTCACCGCTGACACCACCGGCAGCGGCCGACACCGTCCCGGCCGTCGCGGGGGATCCGGCCAACCCGGAGACGGTCTCCGCCCGCCCGCTGCCCACGGTCCAGGTGGACGGCGTGGTCTGGTCCCAGGCCGTGGTCGGCAACACCGTGTACGTCGGAGGGCAGTTCACCACCGCGCGACCGGCCGGCTCGGCTCCGGGCGTGAACACCGTCACCCGGGCCAACCTGCTCGCCTACGACATCCGCACCGGCAACCTGGTCACCTCCTGGGCGCCGAGCACGGACGGGGCGGTCCAGGTGGTCAAGGCCTCCCCCGACGGCACCCGGATCTACGCCGGTGGCACCTTCACCACCGTCAACGGCACCCCTCGGCGTCGCCTGGCCGCGATCGACGCGACGACCGGCGCGCTGGTCGGGTCGTTCAACCCCAACCCGGACGCCAAGGTCTCCGCGATCGCGACGTCCGGCAGCACCGTCTACTTCGGCGGCAGCTTCGGGACGGCCGGCGGGGCGACCCGCTCGCGGCTGGCCGCGATGACCTCCGGCGGCGTGCTGCTGCCCTGGGCGCCGGTCGCGGCGGGTGGTCAGGTGGCCGCACTCACGCTGACCCCGGACTCGTCGAAGGTCGTCGTGGGCGGCCAGTTCACGACCGTCAACGGCTCCAGCAACCCGGGCTACGGCCTGGCCGCGCTGGACCCGACGACCGGGGCGCTGGTGCCCTGGGCCGCCAACGCCACCATCCGCAACGGCGGCGACAACGCCAGCATCACCTCGCTGACCACCGACAGCGACTCGGTCTACGCCACCGGCTTCGTGTTCGGGCCAGGCGGCAACCTGGAGGGCAGCGCCCGGATCAACGGCGACGGCACGGTCAACTGGGTCGAGGACTGCCACGGCGACAGCTACAGCGCCTTCCCGATGGGCGGCGCGGTCTACAAGGTCGGGCACGCGCACTACTGCGGCAACGTCCCCGGCGGGTTCTCCCAGCCCAAGTCCTGGCGCTTCTACCGGGGACTGGCGTTCAGCAAGGTGGCCACCGGGGTCGCCCGCGCCGACTACCTCAACTACGCGAACTGGGCCGGCACCAAGGACCCCTCGATCCTGCAGTGGTACCCGCAGCTCGACACCGGGACGTTCACCGGCCAGACCCAGGCCGCCTGGTCCCTGGCCGGCAACAACGACTACGTGGTGGCGGGCGGCGAGTTCCCCAAGGCGGACGGGACCGCTCAGCAGGGCCTGGTCCGCTACGCACGCAAGAGCGTCTCGCCGGACACCAAGGGCCCCCAGCTGTCCTACTCCTCGTTCGTGCCGACGGTGACCTCCCCCGGCGAGGGCGAGGCGCTGGTGAGCTGGCAGGCCGACTACGACCGCGACAGCCGGAACCTGACCTACCAGGTGATCCGCAACGGCAACACCGCGAGCCCGGTCTACACCGTGACCCGGGGCTCGAACCCCTGGGAGCGGCCGTACCTCAGCTTCCTCGACACCGGGCTCACCCCCGGCAGCACCGTGACCTACCGCATCCAGGCGGTCGACCCGGCCGGCAACGTGGCCCGCTCGAACCTGGTGAGCGTCACCGTCGCGAGCGGCCTCCCGGCCACCGACGGCTACGCCCGCGCCGTCCTCAAGGACGGGCCGGAGAGCTACTGGCGTCTCGACGAGACCTCCGGTGCCGCGGTCGCGGACCTGACCGGGCTGCACCCGATGACCGCGACCGCCGGGGTCACCCTCGGCTCGGCCGGGGCCCTGGCCGGCCACCGGGCGGCCACTCTCGCCTCGACCGGCACGCCCACCGCCGCGACCGGCACGCTCCAGGAAGGGCCCTTCGCCTTCAGCGTCGAGGCCTGGTTCCAGACCTCGAGCACCACCGGCGGGCGGATCGTCGGCTTCAGCGGCAGCCAGAGCGGGACCAGCGCCAGCGGCACCGCGGACCGGCACCTGTACCTGAGCAACAACGGCCAGCTGAACTTCGGGGTCAAGCAGGGCACCGCGCTGCGCACGCTCACCAGCAGCACGTCGTACAACGACAGCCAGTGGCACCAGGCGGTCGGGGTGCTCGGCGACGACGGGATGCGCCTGTACGTCGACGGCGTCCGTGTCGGCCAGCGCACCGACACCCGCACGGCCGGCTCCTACAGCGGCTACTGGCGGGTCGGCGGGGACAACCTCACCGGCTGGGCGAACCGGCCCACCAGTGACTACCTCAGCGGCACCGTCGACGAGGTCGCGGTCTTCGCGTCCCCGCTGACCGGGGCCCAGGTCCGCGGCCAGTACCTCGCCGCCGGCAAGGCCCTCCCCGGCGGTGGCACGCCGACCGACGCGTACGGCGCGACCGTCTACAACGACGGGCCCGACCTGTTCTGGCGCTTCGCGGAGACCGGTGGCAGCACGGCTGCCGACGCCTCCCTGAACGGACAGCCGGGCGTCTACACGAACGGGCCCACCCTCGGGGGCGCGTCCGGGGTGGGGGTCGCCGGTGACCGCTCCGTGAGCACCGACGGCAGCAACGACACCGTCGCCTCCGCGACCGCGACGACCGCACCGCCGGTCTACAGCGAGGAGACGTGGTTCAAGACCACCAGCACCACGGGCGGTCAGCTCATGGGCTTCGGCTCCGCCAAGACCGGCGCCTCGGCCACCCACGACCGGCAGGTCTTCCTGGCCTCCGACGGCACGGTCCGCTTCAGCGTCGCGCCCGCCTCGGGCGAGGTGTCCATCCGGTCCACCTCCCGCTACAACGACGGCACCTGGCACCACGTCGTCGCGACCCAGGCCGGCACCGGCATGCGGCTGTACGTCGACGGCGGCCTCGTCGCCGACGAGCCCACGCTCAACGCCGCCGGCTACACGGGCTACTGGCGGGTCGGTGGGGACAGCCTCGCCGGTCGCGCGTCCCGTCCCGCCAGCGACTACCTCAACGGCTCGCTCGACGAGGTCGCCGTCTACACCCGGGCGCTGAGCGCCGCCGAGGTCGCCTCGCACTTCGTCAAGGGCGGCGGGGCGGTTCCGAACAAGCTGCCGGTCGCCTCGTTCACCGCGGGCACGACGGGCCGGACGGTCACCGTGGACGCAGCGGCGTCCACCGACCCCGACGGCACGGTGACCGGCTACGCCTGGGACTTCGGGGACGGCTCGACCGGCACCGGGGTCGGCACCAGCCACCGGTACGCGGCGCCCGGCACCTACACGGTCACGCTCACCGTGACCGACGACCGCGGTGGCAGCGCCACCACGAGCAGGACGGCCGTCGTGGTCAACGCCGCCCCGACCGCCGCGTTCGGCTCCTCCACGCAGGACCTCACCGCCTCGTTCGACGCGGCGGGCTCTGCGGACGCCGACGGCACCGTGACGTCCTACGCCTGGGACTTCGGGGACGGGACCAGCGGGACGACCAGCAGCCCCACGCACGGCTACCTGGTCGCCGGCACCTACGACGTGACGCTCACGGTCACCGACAACGACGGCGCGACCGACACGGTCACCCACCCGGTGACGGTGGCCGCCCCGGTGGGCAACGGGACCGTGGCGCGGGACGCGTTCGGCCGGACCGTCTCGAACGGCTGGGGCAGCGCGGACGCCGGCGGCGCCTGGACCTCCACCGGCACCGCCAGCCAGTTCGCGGTGAGCGGTGGCACCGGGTCGATGACCAACGCCGCGGGCGCCACGCGCACGATGACGCTGGGCTCGGTCTCGGCGGCGGACAGCGACGTGACCTTCGGCGTCACGATGGACAAGATCGCCGACGGTGGCGGCACCACCCTGTGGACGGGCAGCCGACAGAGCGGCACCAGCGCCTACCGCACCCGGGTCAAGGTCGGGGCGGACGGCCGGCTCACGCTGGCGCTGCTCAGCACCGTCAGCAACGTCGACACGGTGCTCACCTCGACGCTGCTGCCGGCGACCACCACCCTGACGCCGGGGGCCCAGCTCCAGGTCCGCATGCAGACCCAGGGGTCCAGCCCGACCACGGTGCGCGCCCGTGTCTGGCTGGCCGGGACGGCCGAGCCCGGCAGCTGGCAGGTCACCGGGACCGACGGCGCACCGGGCCTGCAGACCGCGGGTGCGCTGAGCCTGAGCCTGTACGTCTCGGCCAGCGCCACCAACGCCCCGGTGGTGAGCCGGTTCGACGACCTGCTCGCCGGCACCCTGTAGGGCGCCGGGCACCGCTCGGCTCCTCGGCCCGCCCCTCGACCTCAGGTCGTCGGGCGGGCCGACGAGCGTCCGCGCGACCTCCCGCGCCCACCGGCCCGGAAGTGGCCGATCCCGACACGAATCCGCCTGCCACACCTGTCACCACCGGCCACGACCAAGCCGCCCGGGCGACCCGGTCGCCGGCTCGGCGACGTGCCAGGGCGACTACTCGCCGGCAGCGTCCGGACGGGGCAGGGTGGTCTGGGTGAGGGCGGTCAGCGCCATCCGCAGCTTGGAGCTCGAGGTGTGCACGGTGTACGGGAAGTAGACGACCTCCACACCGACCCGGGCGAAGTCCCGCTCGAGCTTGTCCCCCTTGGGGGTGCCGCGCCAGTCGTCCCCCTTGAAGATCCGGTCGAACCGCAGGATCTCCCAGGTGTCGAGCTTGTCGGGCACGGTCTCGGCGTGCACCTGGTCGACGTACTCGATGTGCTCGACGATCTCGAGCCGCTCGCCCGAGCGGGATGAAGGGCGTGCTGCCCTTGGCCGCCTGGCACATCTCGTCGGAGACCACCCCGGCGATCAGGTGGTCGCAGCGGCTCTTCGCGTGCCGCAGGATGTTGAGGTGCCCGACGTGGAACAGGTCGTAGACACCTGGTGCGTAGCCGACGATCTTTGCCATTCCACCGCTCTCCGTGATCGACTTCAACGAGCAGGATACCGACCCCGGCCGGGCGATATGCCAAGTCCAGACATCTTGGCTTCTGCGGACCAACCGCACCAGATAGTGCAGAATTGGGTCTTGCGCTATCTGGGAGGAACGCACCGTGCACCTGCTTGACGAGTCCCGTTCGACTCGCGGCTACCGGCAGAACCTGCAGTCCCTGCAGGGAGCACAGAAGCCGTCCCGCGGGACCCCGGCCTACTGCCGGCTGGTCAACCGGCCGGCCGGCCGGCGTGGTGGCCGCCCTGGCGCACACCGGCGGGCTCACCCCCAACGGCGCGACGGCCGTCAGTGCCACCCTCTCCGCGCTCGGGCATCGTGCTGCTCGCCGGCGGCTCGCCCGTCCTGGCCGGTGGGTCGTCGCGGTCGCCGTCCTGCTCGCCACCGGCTTCGTGCTGGACTCCGTCGACGGCCAGCTGGCCCGGCTGCGGCAGCGGCGGCACGGCTGCCGGCGAGTGGCTCGACCACAACGTCGACTGCGTCAAGACCACAGCCCTGCACCTGGCGGTGCTCGATCTCCTGGTACCGCTTCCCGCCGGTCGACTCGACACGGTGCCTGCTGCTTCCGCTGGGGTTCCAGGTGGTCGACCTGACCGTGTTCTTCGGGTTCGTGATGATGCCGCTATCCGGCGCACAGCACGGCGCGGCGCCGGCGCCGGCCCGCCGACACCGCCCGACGAGCATCCGCTGCGTACCTGGCTGATCCTGCCGACCGACTACGGCGTTCCTGCTGGATGTTCGTGCTGCTCGGCTGGCCGGCTGGGTTCCTCGCCGTCTACGCGGCGCTGTTCGTCGTCAACGCGGCCGTGCTCCCCTCGTCCTGCGGAAGTGGTGGCGAGAGCTGCGCGCCTTCGACCGGTGGAGGCCTGAGCATGCGGATCGCGACTGCTCGGCACCCGGGGAGTCCCGGCGCACTACGGCGGCTTCGAGACCGCCATCGAGGAGATCGGCCAGCGGCTGGTCGAGAGCGGCCACGAGGTCATCGTCTACTGCCGCGGCGCGGAGGACCCACGGCCAGACCGAGTACCTGGGCATGGAGCTGGTGCACCTGCCGCGCGTTGAAGAGACGATCGCTGGAGACGCTCAGCCATACCGCCCTGTCGCTCCGTCCACCTCCTCCGCGGCGCGACGCCCGGACGCCGCGATCGTGTTCAACGCCGCCAACGCGCCGTTCCTGCCGGCACTGCGCCTGCGCCGGATCCCGGCGGCCGTCCACGTCGACGGGCTGGAGTGGAAGCGCGGCCAAGTGGGGCGGCGCGGGCCGCGCTACTACCGCGTGGCCGAAGCCCTCGTCGGTGCGCTGGGCCGACGCGCTGATCGCCGATGCCCAGGGCATCGCGGACTACTACGAAGCGAGTTCGGGGCCCGCACCGAGCTGCTCGCCTACGGCGCCCCGATCCTGGAGGCCCCGGGCTCCGACCGGATCGCCGAGCTGGGCCTGGCGCCGAGCAGCTACCACCTGGTGGTGGCCCGGTTCGAGCCGGAGAACCACGTCGCCGAGATCGTGGCCGGCTACGGCGCCTCCGACGCCGCCCTGCCGCTCGTCGTCGTGGGCTCGGCGCCGTACGCCGACGAGCTACACCGCCCGGATCCAGGCGCTCGCGGCCGAGGACGACCCCCGGGTCACGATGCTCGGCGCGGTCTGGGACCAGGACCTGCTCGACCAGCTCTACGCCAACGCCGCCACCTACCTGCACGGCCACAGCGTCGGCGGCACCAACCCCTCGCTGCTGCGGGCGATGGGGGCCGGCGCCGCGTGCATCGCCTTCGACGTCGTCTTCAACCGCGAGGTGCTCGGGCCCTCGGGCCGCTTCTTCGCCTCTCCGGCGGCGGTGTCCGAGCTGCTGCGCGAGTCCGAGGTCGATCCGGCGGCCGCGGTCGAACGCGGCCAGCAGCTGCGCGATCGCGCGGCCAGCACCTACCGGTGGGACCAGGTCACCGACGGCTACGAGGCTCTCCTGCTTCAGCTCGCCCGGCGCGACCCGGAGCTGCTGTCGGCCAACAAGGGCCTCGGGCGGCGACGCTCCGGTGGCCGGCGTGGGTGAGCGCGGCCCCGCTGCCCCGCCGCCCGGCCACCGGTCCCGCGACCGTGCCGCCCTGGTGTTCGTGCACTCCTCCGACGAGCTGTACGGCGCCGACCGGATGCTGCTGGAGGTGCTGGACGCCCTGGAGCCCTCGCAGCGCGCCCGGGCGCAGTGCTGGCTCCCGACCGACCTGGCGCACCCCGCCGCCCCGCTGTGCCGCGAGATCGAGGCCCGGGGCGTCCCGGCGGTGCACCTGCCGTTGCCGGTCCTGCGACGGGCGGACCTCACGCCGCGCGGTCTGCTGAGGCTCGCCGGCCGCTCGACGCGGCTGCTGCGCGACCTGCGCGCGCTTCGCCCGGCACTGGTCTACTGCACCACCAGCGCCGTGCTGCCGGTGGTCCCGCTGGCCCGCCTGGCCGGGGTGCGGAGGGTCGTCCTGCACGTGCAGGAGCTGTGGTCCGCCGGCGAGGGCCGGGTCCTCGGCGGGCTCGCCACCGGGTGCGACCGCCTGGTGGCCATCTCCGACCCGGTGCGCGAGCGGCTGCCGCGGCGGCTCGCACGGCGCACCGTGGTCGTCCCCAACGCCACCCCCGAGCCGACCGGGTTCGTGCCGCTGTCGGCGCACGACGGCCCGCTGCGGCTCGTCGTGGCGAGCCGGTGGAACGCCTGGAAGGGTCACCGCACCCTGCTCGGCGCCTGGGACCGGCTCGACGCCCCGGGCCGGCTGACCGTCCTCGGCGGGCCTCCCCCCAGCGGGGAGTCCGTCGACGTACCCGCGCTGGTCCGGCGGCTGCGGCACCCGGCGTCGGTGGACGTCGTGGGCGAGGTCACCGACCCGGACCGCTATCTCGGCGAGGCCGACGTGGTCGTGGTCCCCTCCGACCAGCCGGAGCCGTTCGGTCTGGTCGCCATCGAGGCGTTCGCTCGTGGCCGGCCCGTGGTCGGCAGCCGCGGCGGCGGGCTGGCCCAGATCGTCACCGACGGTGTCGACGGCTGGCTGTTCCCGCCGGGCGACGTCGCGGCCCTGGGCACCCTGCTGGCAGGGCTCACCCGGGACCGGGTCGAGGCCGCCGGAGCCCGGGCCCGGGAGACCTACGAGTCCCGGTACACCGGGGAGCGCTACGCGGCGGCGTGGCAGCAGGCGGTCCGGCTCCCCCGCTGAGGCGTCTCATCCTGCGGCTCGTCCCCTGCCGAGGCGTCTCATCCTGCGGCTAGTCCCCCGCCGAGGCGTCTCATCCTGCGGCGGCTGCTCCGGTGAAGACCACCCGGGGGGCGGCCGCGTCGTAGGTGAAGTCCAGCCGCAGGCGGTCCCGCGCGGCCGGTGGCACCGCGAACACGAACGACCCGGTGGCCGACCCGTCCGGGGCCAGGGCTGCCGGGAACGGGCGGGCCCCCGGTCCGCTCAGCTGGGTCGCCGGAGCGTCGCGGGGTCCCGAGTAGGCGGTGACCACCGCGAGGTCGAGGTCGACCGGCGCGGAGCCGGTGTTGCGCACCCGCACCGTGAAGCGCAGCGCGGGTCCGGCCACCTCCCCCACCCCACGGGCGACGCCCCGGACCGGCTCGATGCCGACGACGTCGACGCTGACCCCGGTCCGGAGGCGCGGTGCGGTGCCGAACGTCGCGCGCACCGGCTTGGGGGGGTTGCGGACCACCGGCGCCGGCGAGGGGATCCGGGTGTCCAGCGTGGTCGGAGACGCCGACGGCCCGGTCGACGCGGGACCGCCGGAGGCCCCGGCGGACCGGCCGGAGGACGGGCCAGAGGACGGGTCGGCGGAGCCACCCGGCGCGGACGGGACGGCGGGAGTGGTGGCAGTGCCGGTCGACGCAGCACCGACGGGTGCGGTCTCGTCGCGGCCGCCGACGAGCAGCCAGACCAGGACCGCGATCCCGAGAACGACCAGGCCCACGACCACCGGCGCCAGCCGGCGCACCGTCATGGAGTATCCGCGCTCGCCCGTCACCGCGTCGCCCCTCTGCCCGTCGTCACTGCGCCGGGCAGGCGCCCGAGCCGTCGGTCAACGGTATCGAATGCCATCGCTGGCCACCGGGGTTCGGCAGCTTCGGCCGGCCGGCCGGAGCGGGACAGGCTCAAGTTCGCCGATCAGACGACCGAGTCTTTACTATGTCTGTTTCGCCCGGCTCGTCTGAGTCGGTCCCTCGATCACCCTGGGAGACCATCGTGACCCGCAGCACCCTGTCCATCGCCGTCCCCGCCGCTGTCGCCACCGTCCTCGCCGCCGGCGTGCTGGCGGCGTCCCCCGCCTCCGCCCGCACCGTGCTGGGGACCGACCACCACGACCACCTGGACGGGCGCGCGAGCGCCGACGTGCTGCGCGGCCGCGCCGGAAACGACCTGATCCACGCGTTCCCGGGCAACGACCGGGTGTACGGCGGACCCGGCCGGGACGCGATCTACGGGGGCCCGGGCGACGACCAGATGTGGGGCGGGAACGACGGCAAGCGCGACCACATCTCCGCCAACCAGGGCTCGGACGTGATCCACGCGCGCGGCAACGACTACGTGGACGCCGGCCGCGGCAACGACCGCGTGTACGTGACCCACGCGAACCGTGGCAACGAGATCCACTGTGCCGAGGGCCGCGACGTGCTGACCTTCATCGGCCCGCGCCGCGGCGCCCGGGTGATCAGCTGCGAGGTCATCCGCTACCGCTGAGCCGGTCAGCGGGCTCGCTGCACCCGGCCCTCGTCCCACACCGGCCCGTCGGGCTCGAAGACCGCTCCGTCGGCGCCGTACACCAGGTAGCGGTCGAAGCCGCGCGCGAACCAGCGGTCGTGGGTGACCGCGACCACGGTGCCCTCGAAGGCCTCGAGGCCGTCCTCGAGCGCCTCGGCGGACTCGACGTCGAGGTTGTCGGTGGGCTCGTCGAGCAGCAGCAGCGTGGCGCCGGACAGCTCGAGCAGCAGGATCTGGAAGCGTGCCTGCTGGCCACCGGACAGCGTCTCGAAGCGCTGCTCGGCGGCGTGCGCCAGCTCGTAGCGGTCCAGCGCCCGCGCGGCGGGCTCCCGGGGCATCCCGTCCCGGTGGGCGTCGCCGCGGTGCAGGATCTCCAGGAGGGTGCGCCCGCGCAGCTCGGGGTGCTCGTGGGTCTGCACGAACCACCCGGGCCGGACCCGCGCTCCGAGCCGGGCGCGGCCGGTGTGCGGCACCGGCTGCACGGGCACCTCGTCGACAGGCCGGTGCTCGACGTCGGGGTCACTGCCCCCAGCGGCGAGCAGCCGCAGGAAGTGCGACTTGCCCGAGCCGTTCGACCCGAGCACCGCCACCCGCTCGCCGTACCAGACCTCGAGGTCGAACGGCCGCATCAGACCGGTCAGCTCGAGCTGCTCGCAGACCACCGCCCGCTTGCCGGTGCGGCCTCCCCGCAGCCGCATGCTGACCGACTGCTCACGGGGGATCGCCTGCGGCGGTCCCGCCTCCTCGAACTTGCGCAGCCGGGTCTGCGCCGCCTTGTACTGCGAGGCGACGCCGTCGTTGAACTCCGCCTTGGTCCGGTAGCGCAGCACCAGCGCCTTGAGCTTGGCGTGCTCCTCGTCCCAGCGGCGGCGCAGCTCCTCGAACCGCCGGAACCGCTCGCGGCGGGCCTCGTGGTACGACGCGAAGCCGCCCGGGTGCGTCCACACCGTGTTCCCGGCCGCACCGAGCTCGACGGTGACGACCTGGGTGGCGGTGTTCGCCAGCAGCTCCCGGTCGTGGCTGACGAACAGGACCGTCTTGGGCGACTGGTTGATCCGGCGCTCCAGCCAGGTCTTGCCCGGCACGTCGAGGAAGTTGTCCGGCTCGTCCAGCAGCAGCACCTCGTCGGGACCGCGCAGCAGCAGCTCCAGCACCAGCCGCTTCTGCTCGCCGCCGGACAGCGTGCCCAGCTCGCGGTACTTCGCCCGCTCGAACGCGACCCCGAGCGCGGCCGTCGAGCACACGTCCCACAGCACCTCGAGCTCGTAGCCTCCGGCGTCCGCCCACTCCGCCAGCGCCTCGGCGTAGCGCATCTGGGTCCGCTCGTCGTCCTGGTCCATCATCTCGAGCTCGCAGGCGTCCACCGTCGCGGCCGCGGCCCGGGCCCGCGGCGGCGAGACCGACAGCAGCAGGTCCCGCACGGTCGCCTCCTCGTCGCCCTGGGTGACCAGCTGACGCATCACCCCCAGGCCCCCGCTGCGGGTCACCGCCCCCTCGTGCGGGAGCAGGTCACCGGTGACGATCCGGAGCAGGGTGGTCTTGCCGGCCCCGTTGGCGCCGACCAGGGCGACCTTGGCGCCCTCCCCCACCCGGAAGGCGACCTCGTCGAGGAGCACCCGGCCGTCCGGCAGCTCGTAGCGCACCCCGGCGACGTCCACATGTCCCACAGGCGCCAGTGTCCCCGTCCGGGACGCCGGTGGCGAGTCGATATCGTCGCCGCGTCGTAGAGTCCGCTCATGGACCACCACGAGGGCCGCTCCGGGACCACGTACCTGCTCGTCGACGGGGAGAACATCGACGCCACGCTCGGCTCCTCCATCCTCGGACGCCGACCGCGACCCGAGGAGCGGCCGCGCTGGGACCGGCTGCTGCAGTTCGCCCGGGACCGCTGGGCCCAGGAGCCGGTCGGCCTGTTCTTCCTGGCCGCCAACAGCGAGCTGCCGATGTCCTTCGTGCAGGCGCTCCTCTCGATGGGGTACCGCCCGGTGCCGCTGTCCGGGGGTGCCTCGGAGAAGGTCGTGGACATCGCCATCCAGCGGACCATGGCCGCGATCGCCGAGCGGGACGGCGACGTGCTCCTGGTCAGCAACGACGGCGACTTCGTCGAGGGCGTGGAGGCGCTGCTCGACGGCCGCCGCCGGGTGGGCGTGGTCGGCTTCACCGAGTTCCGCAACCACGAGTTCACCCCGCTGGTCGGGCGGGGCCTGGAGGTGCTGGACCTCGAGTACGACGTCGCGGCGTTCACCGCGCGGCTGCCCCGGGTGCGGATCATCCCGATCGAGGAGTTCGACCCGCTGGACTTCCTGTAGCGATCAGGCGGTGTCGCTCTCGCTGGACGAGCGGCCCGCCTCCAGCCGGGCGACCGGTACCCGGAACGGCGAGCAGGACACGTAGTCGAGGCCGGCGTCGTCGAAGAAGTGGATCGAGGCCGGGTCGCCGCCGTGCTCGCCGCACACGCCCAGGTGTAGGTCGGGTCGCGCCTCCCGGCCCTTCGCCACCGCGTGCGACACCAGCCGGCCGACACCCTCCACGTCCAGGGACTCGAAGGGCGAGACCCCGAAGATGCCCTTGTCCAGGTAGGTGCCGAAGAACGACGCCTCGACGTCGTCGCGAGAGAAGCCCCAGGTCATCTGGGTCAGGTCGTTGGTGCCGAACGAGAAGAACTCCGCGGCCCCGGCGATCTCCCCGGCCGACATCACCGCGCGCGGCAGCTCGATCATCGTGCCGACCTTGAAGATCGGGCGGACCCCGGTCTCCTCCTCGATGGAGGCAGCCACCGCGACGATGTCGGCCTTGACCAGCTCGAGCTCCTGGACTGTGGCGACCAGCGGGATCATGATCTCCGGCTGCGGGTCTCCACCGGCCTTCAGGCGCATGGCCGCCGCCTCCAGGATGGCCCGCGCCTGCATGGCGAACAGGCCGGGGATCACGATCCCGAGCCGCACGCCTCGCAGCCCCAGCATCGGGTTCTCCTCGTGCATCCGCTTGACCGCGTCCAGCAGCAGGTGCTCCTTGGTGTCCCGCAGGCCCCGCTCGTCGTGCAGAGCGACCTCGACCGCCAGGTCGGTGTAGTCGGGCAGGAACTCGTGCAGGGGCGGGTCGATGAGCCGGATCGTGACCGGCAGCCCGTCCATCGCCTCCAGGATGCCGACGAAGTCCTCGCGCTGCAGCGGGAGCAGCTCAGCCAGCGCCTTCTCCTGCTCGCCGGTCGTCTCGGCGAGGATCAGGTGCTCCACCAGCGCCTTGCGCTCGCCGAGGAACATGTGCTCGGTGCGGCACAGGCCGATGCCCTGGGCGCCGAAGCGCCGCGCCCGCGCCGCGTCCTCGGGAGTGTCGGCGTTCGCCCGGACCCGGAGCCGACGGGTGCTGTCGGCGTGCTCCATCAGCCGGGCCACGGCCGCCACCAGCTCGTCCCCGGTGGCGGTCTCGTCCCCCTCGAAGTACCGCACCACGGCGGAGTCCACGACCGGCACCTCGCCGGCGAACACCTGCCCGGTGGTGCCGTCGATGGAGACCGGGTCGCCCTCGGCGATCTCGACGCCGTCCTTGGTCCGCAGCCGCCGAGCCTTGGAGTCGATGGTCAGCGAGTCGGCGCCGCACACGCAGGTGCGGCCCATCCCGCGGGCCACCACCGCCGCGTGCGAGGTCTTGCCGCCCCGGCTGGTGAGGATGCCCCGGGCGGCCACCATGCCGCGCAGGTCGTCAGGGGTGGTCTCGCGGCGGATCAGGATGACCTGCTCGCCGCGGGCCGCCCACTCGACCGCCGTGTCGGAGTCGAAGACCGCCCGGCCCACCGCCGCCCCCGGAGAGGCGTTCATGCCGGTCGCGACGACCTCCCGCTCGGCGCTCTCGTCGAAGCGCGGGAACATCAGCTGGGCGAGCTGGGCGCCGGTGACCCGGCGTACCGCCTCGTCCAGGTCGATCAGGCCCTGGTCGACGAGCTGGCAGGCGATCCGGAAGGCGGCCCCGGCGGTGCGCTTCCCGACTCGGGTCTGCAGCATCCACAGCTTGCCGCGCTCGACGGTGAACTCGATGTCGCACAGGTCGCGGTAGTGCTCCTCGAGGGTCTGCATGATGCGGAGCAGCTCGTCGTAGGCCCCCTTGTCGATCCGCTCGAGGTCCGCGAGGGGCACGGTGTTGCGGATCCCGGCCACCACGTCCTCACCCTGCGCGTTCTGCAGGTAGTCGCCGTAGATGCCCTGCTCCCCCGATGCCGGGTCACGGGTGAAGGCGACCCCGGTGCCGGAGTCCATGCCGCCGTTGCCGAAGACCATGGAGCAGATGTTCACCGCGGTCCCGAGGTCACCGGGGATCCGCTCCTGCCGGCGGTAGAGCACGGCCCGCTCGGTGTTCCAGGAGTCGAAGACGGCCCGCACCGCGAGGTCCATCTGCTCACGCGGGTCCTGGGGGAACGCGCTGCCGGTGTGCTTCTCGACGAGATCCTGGTACGTCGCGACCAGGCCCCGCAGGTCGGCGACGTCGAGGTCCAGGTCGTTGGTGACGGCCCGTTCCTCCTTGAGGCGGTCGAGCTCCTCGTGGAACAGACCTGCCTCGATCCCCAGCACGGTGCTGCCGAACATCTGCAGCAACCTGCGGTAGGAGTCGTAGGCGAACCGCTCGTCACCCCCGGTGATGGCGGCCAGGCCGTGCACCGACTCGTCGTTGAGGCCGACGTTGAGCACGGTGTCCATCATCCCGGGCATCGAGAACTTGGCGCCCGAGCGCACGGAGACCAGCAGCGGCCCATCCGGCTGCCCGAGGGCGCGCCCCATCTCCTTCTCCAGCGCGGCCAGGTGCGCGTCCACCTCCGCCGCCAGCCCGTCGGGCTCCTGGCCGTGCTCGAGGTAGGCCCGGCACGCCTCGGTGCTGATCGTGAAGCCCGGTGGCACCGGCAGCCCGAGGTTGGTCATCTCGGCCAGGTTGGCACCCTTGCCGCCGAGCAGGTCCTTCTGGTCGCGGCTGCCTTCGGAGAAGTCGTACACGTACTTGGTCATGGGGCGATCATTACCCGAGACCGACCCGCTGCGACAGGGGGGATGTTCCCCCATGTGCGGTCCCGCGCCGCTCCCCGCCGCCGATGGCCGTCGCCGATCGCCGCCGGGTGCCGGCCCGGGACCCGGCTCACTCGGCGGTGGACTCGGCCCAGAGGTTGATCCCGGCCTCGACCGCGTGCTCGTCGATGGCGGCGAGGTCGGCGTCGGTGAGCGGCGGACCCTGCAGGCTGTCGAGGTTCGCGTCCAGCTGCTCGACCGAGGACGCCCCGATCACCGCGGAGGTGACCCGCCGGTCGCGCAGCACCCACTGGAGCGCGAGCTGGGCGAGCGTCTGACCGCGGCCCTGGGCGATCTCGTTCAACCGGCGGACGTGCCCGAGGGTGGCGTCGTCGAGGTGGTCCGAGGACAGCGTGCTGCCCGCCCGGGCGGCGCGGGAGTCGTCCGGGATGCCGCCGAGGTACTTGTCGGTCAGCAGCCCCTGGGCGAGGGCCGTGAAGACGATGCAGCCCATGCCCTGCTCCTCCAGCTCGTCGAGCAGGTCCTTCTCGATCCAGCGGTTGAGCATCGAGTACGACGGCTGGTGGATCAGCAGCGGGGTGCCCAGCTCCCGCGCGATCGTCGCGGCCTCGCGGGTCTTCGCGGCGGAGTACGAGGAGATGCCGACGTACAGCGCCCTGCCGGTGCGCACCGCGTGGTCGAGCGCGCTGACCGTCTCCTCGACCGGGGTGTCGGGGTCGAAGCGGTGGCTGTAGAAGATGTCCACGTAGTCCAGCCCCATCCGGTCCAGGGACTGGTCGAGGGAGGACAGCACGTACTTGCGGGAGCCGCCACCCTGCCCGTAGGGACCCGGCCACATGTCGTAGCCGGCCTTGGTCGAGATCACCAGCTCGTCGCGGAGCCCGGCGAAGTCCTCGGCCAGGTAGCGGCCGAAGTTCTCCTCCGCGCGACCGTAGGGCGGCCCGTAGTTGTTCGCCAGGTCGAAGTGCGTCACGCCCCGGTCGAAGGCGCGGCGCAGGATGGCCCGCTGGGTCTCCTCCGGACGGTCGGTGCCGAAGTTCTGCCACAGCCCGAGGGACAGCGCTGGGAGCTTCAGTCCGCTGCGGCCGGTGTGGCGGTAGTCCATCGAGTCGTAGCGGTCGTCAGCCGGCTGGTAGTCGCTCATGGGCCCATCGAAGCACCCGGCACCGACAGCGCCGGCATCAGGCGTCGACCACCACGTCCTCGAGCGGGGTGGAGCAGCAGACCAGGATCTGCTGGCGGGCGATCTCCCGCGGCCGGATCCCGCCGCCGTGCCGCATGTCGACGCGGCCCTCGAGCAGCGTGCTCCGGCAGGTCCCGCACACGCCCTCGCCGCACGAGGACGGCAGCGTCAGCCCGGCCTGCGCCGCGGCACCGAGCAGCGTGGTGCCCGGCTCGCACACGACCGTCCTGCCGCTCCGGCGGAACTCCACCGAGAAGCCGGTCGTGGCGGGCTCCGCGGTGGGCCTGGCCCCGGTCGCCCCCGCCGCCGGCCCGGACCCGGCGAGCACGAAGCTCTCCTCGTGGTGCCGGGCGGGGTCGACGCCGGCCGCGGCCAGCATCTCCCGCACCGCGGCCATGTAGCCGGCCGGTCCGCACACGAACACCTCCCGGTCCAGCAGGTCAGGCACGAGGCGCAGCAGCATCGGCAGGGTCAGCCGACCGTGCTCGCCCGGCCAGCGGTCCCCGTCGCCGTCCGTCTCGCACACCGCGACCGCCCGCAGGCCCGGGCTCCCGGCCGCCTGCTCCTCCAGCTCGCTGCCGAAGCAGATGTCGGCGGGGGTGCGGACGCTCTGCACCAGCACCACGTCGTGCTCGCCGCCGAGGTCGCGCAGGGTCCGGGTCATCGACATCAGCGGGGTGATGCCGCTGCCGGCGCCGAGGAGGAGGTGCCGACGGGCCGGGTGCTCCTCCAGCGTGAAGCGGCCGAGCGGTCCGGCCACGCGGACCCGGTCCCCGACCTCGAGGTGGTCGTGCAGGTAGCTCGAGACGGGGCCCCCGGGGACGCGCTTGACGGTCACGCTCAGCTGCCCGGGCCGGGTCGGCGGCGAGGAGATCGTGTAGCAGCGCTCGAGCCACCGGCCCTCGACGTCGACCGCGAGGGTCACGTACTGGCCGGCGCGGAACCCGAGCGGGGCGGGAGTCTCGAGCACGAAGGTGCTGACGTCGTGGGTGACCGGCACGACCGCGACACAGACGAGCTCCTCGTCGAGCTCGTCGAGGAGCAGGGCAGCGGGAGGCTCGAGCAGCTGGGTCATCGCAGCACCTGCTCACGCAGCCGGTCGACGTACCAGGTGCAGAACTCGTCCACCTGGTACTCGCTGGGGGCGTACGGTCCCGGCTCGTAGGCGGGGCTGGCGGTCCCGGCCTGGGCGCGGGCGACGAAGACGCCGTCCTGGTCGTTGGTCTGCCGCCACACCTCGGTCAGCGCGTCGAGGTCGTAGTCCACGCCCTCGACCGCGTCCTCGTGGACCAGCCAGGTGGTCCGCACCAGCGTCCGGTCGGGAGCCAGCGGGAGCACGGCGAACGTGATCGCGTGGTCGGCCATCAGGTGGAACCAGGCGTTCGGCTGGTGGTGCATGGACAGCCGCCCCAGCCGGGGCGTGTCCAGGTCGCCGAGCAGCCGGCGCGAGATCGCCCGGCCGTCGGCCGTGAACGACTCCCCGGCGCCGTCCAGGGGCTCGCGCTGGATCCGGAACGCCGTGACCCGCCCGGAGAGCTCCTCGATCTGCTCGTAGGGCAGGCCCCGCTCCTCGCAGGCGACCCGCAGGTCGCGGTCGGCGGCCAGGTACCGGTCGAAGGCCGGCCGCAGCCGGACGGGCAGGTCCTCCTCCTCGTAGCCGTACGTCGGGAACAGCGAGCAGGCCAGCTCGGGGTGGCCCTCGCAGTGGTAGCACTCGCGGTTGTTCTCCATCACCAGCTTCCAGTTGCCGTGCTCCACCAGGTCGATCTGATGCGCGACCTTCGCCCGGTCGAGCCGGTGCGGCGTGAGGTACGGCGTGACGCGAGCCGCGACGTCGTCGAAGTCGCCGGGCGGGTCGTCGGCCAGGCACAGGTAGATCAGGCCGGCGACGCTGCGCGCGTGGACCGGCTTGAGGCTGAAGCAGCTGCGGTCGAAGGAGGGCGGCTGCTGCCCGGCGTGCAGCAGCTCGCCGTCGACCCCGTAGGTCCACCGGTGGTAGCCGCACACGATGTTGCCCACCGAGCCCGCGGAGTCGTTGAGGATCCGCGCGCCGCGGTGCCGGCACACGTTGTGCCAGGCGCGCACCTGCTCGTCCTCGTCGCGGACCACGATCACCGACACGTCGCCGATCTCCACGGTGACGTAGTCCCCGGGCTCCGGGATCTCCGGCTCGCTGCCCACGAAGATCCACTGGCGGGAGAAGACCGCGGCCAGGTCGAGGTCGAAGACCTCGCGGCTCTGGTAGAACGGCGCCTCCAGGGACAGACCGGGTCGCCGGTCGGCGACGAGCCGGGCCAGGTCGGCAGCGACGACCGGCAGGCCGGCCGGTCCGCTGGTCGCGGGATCGGTCAGGACGCTCATGCTGGTTCTCCTTCGTGTGGTGCGGTGCGGCTCAGATGGCCAGGCACAGGCGGAGCGCGTCGTAGGTCGCGGCGTGGACGTTGCGGCTGGTGACCGCGTCCCCGATCCGGAACAGCTGGTAGCTGCCGGCGGGGTTGCTGTGGAGGGTCTGCGGGCGGCCGGCGAGCAGGTCCGGGTGGTCGACCGCACCGCGGTTGACCGACCCCGGTGCGAGCTCGAGGTACAGCTCGTCGTTGGGCAGCGTGCCCTGCTCGACGACGACGGCGTCCACGACCCGCTCCGTCTCGCTGTCGGCGTACTCGCTCCACAGCCGGGCCGTCAGCCGGCCGTCCGGGGCGCGTCGCACCCCGCGCAGCCGGTAGGCCAGCGTCACGAGCACGCCGTGCTCGGCGTAGGCCCGCAGGTACGCCGGCGAGTTCATCGAGCCCACCCCGGGGGCGAGGACGCGCTCCGGCGTGACCAGCTCGACGCGGGCACCGCCGCCGGCAAGCATCTCGGCGGCGTCGTGAGCGGGTTCGGCCCCGTTGTCGTCGTAGACCAGCACGTCGCCGCGGGGCCGCGCCGAGCCGTCCATCACGTCCCAGGTGTCCAGCACCAGCTCGGCGCCCTCCTCGAGGAAGCCCCGGTCCGGCCGGCCGCCGGTGGCGATGACGACGACGTCGGGCTCCTCGGCGAGCACCTGGGCGGACTCCGCGTACACGCCGTAGCGGAACTCCACCCCGGCGTGCTTGGCCTCGGCGACCCGCCAGTCCACGATCCCGACGAGGTCTCGTCGGCGCGGCGAGGCGGCCGCCAGCAGCAGCTGCCCGCCCGGCGCGTGGCCGGCCTCGAGCACCACTACCCGGTGCCCGCGCTCACCGAGGACCCGGGCCGCCTCCAGACCGGCCGGGCCGGCTCCGACGACCACGACCTTGCGCCGGGCCGGGGCCGGGGGGACCACGTGAACCAGCGTCTGCTCCCGACCGGTGGCGGGGTTGTGGATGCACTTGGCGTCGCCGGAGTCGTAGATCGCGTCCAGGCAGTAGTTGGCCCCCACGCAGGGCCGGATCCGGTCCTCCTCCCCCGCCTCCAGCTTGCGGACCAGGTAGGGGTCGGCGAGCTGGGGCCGGGTCATCCCGACCAGGTCGAGCAGCCCGTCCCGGACCGCGTGCCGCGCTGTGGCCACGTCCGCGATCCGCGCCGCGTGCATCACCGGGATGTCCAGCTCGCGGCGCAGCTCGCCGGCGAAGTCCAGGAACGGGGCGCTCGGCGTCCCCATCGACGGGATCACCCTGGCCAGGGTGGCGTCGCTCTCGATGGTGCCCCGGATGACGCTCAGGAAGTCGATGCCGTCCTCGACGTAGGCCCGCAGCGCCGTCAGCGCCTCCGCGCGGCCGAGCCCGCCCTCACGATCCTCGTCCATCGACATCCGGATGCCGACGATGAACGAGGGACCCACGGCCGCGCGGACGGCTTGGAAGACCCGGCGCGGGAAGGCCATCCGGTTCTCCAGGCTGCCACCGAGCTCGTCGTCGCGGTGGTTGGTGGCCGGGGAGAGGAACCCGTCGAGCAGGTGTCCGTAGTGCTGCATCTCGATGCCGTCGAGACCCGCGGCCTGGCAGCGCAGCGCGGCCGACACGAAGTCGTCGACCACCCGGTCCAGGTCCCACGCCTCGGCGGCCTTCGGGAACGAGCGGTGCGCGGGCTCCTTGATGGGGGACGGGTAGAGCAGCGGCAGCCAGTCCCCGCCGTAGTTGCTCGTGCGCCGCCCCAGGTGGGTCACCTGGCACATCACGGCGGCGCCGGCCTCGTGCACGTCGTCGGTGAGCCGGCGCAGCCACGGCACCACCTCGTCGCGGTGCAGCAGCAGGTTGCCGAAGGCGGGCGGGCTGTCCGGGGACACCACCGCCGAGCCGCCGATCATCGTCAGCCCGACCCCGCCCCTGGCCTTCTCGAGGTGGTAGCGCCGGTAGCGCTCGGTGGGCATCCCGTCCTCCGCGTAAGCGGGCTCGTGGGAGGTGCTGACGATCCGGTTGCGCAGCCGCAGGTGCCGAAGGTCGAAGGGGTCGAGCAGGGGGTCCATCGTGCGCACAGGACCAGTGTCTAGGCACGAGACCTTCGAAGAAAAGCAAACGAACGCGCACGGAACCATGAGATCTGGTTGCATGATGGTGGGGTGATCGACCACCGACTGCACGTGCTGCGACTGCTGGCCATGCACGGCACCGTCACCGCGACCGCGCAGGCGCTGCACTACACGCCGTCGGCGGTCTCCCACCAGCTGCGCACCCTCGGCCAGGACCTCGGCGTCACCCTGCTGGTCCAGGAGGGGCGCGGGGTCCGACTGACCCCCGCGGCCCGGACCCTGCTCGACCACGCGGACGGGCTGTTCGCCCGCTGGGAGGAGGCTCGCACGGCCGTCGCGGCGAGCACCGACGAGCGGGCCGGGTCGCTGCGCGTGTGCGGGTTCTCCACCGCGGCAGCGGCCCTGCTGCCGCAGGTCGCCTCGCGCCTGGCCGCCACGCACCCGCGGGTGACCGTCCAGATCATCGAGGCCGACCCCGAGGACTGCTTCGAGCTGCTCCTGGCCGACGAGGCCGACCTCGCGGTGGTGGTCGCCACCGCCGCCCTGCCCGCGTCCCGCGACCCGCGCTTCGAGCAGAGCCCGCTGCTCGACGACCCCCTCGACCTGCTGGTCCCGGCAGGGCACCGGCTGGCCGGGCGGGCGTCGGTCCTGCTCAGCGAGGCCGCCGACGAGCCGTGGCTGATGGACCGACCGGGCCGCCCGCACCACCGGCTCGTGCTCACCGCCTGCGCGGAGGCCGGGTTCACCCCCTCGCTGGCGCACCAGGCCGCGGAGTGGGACACCGGCGCGGCGCTGGTGGCCGCCGGCCTCGGCGTCGCGCTGGTGCCCCGGCTCGCACGGCTGCCCGCGGGGTACGACGTGGTCCGGGTGCCGCTGCGGGGCGACCCGCGACCGGCCCGGCACATCCTCACCGGCGTGCGCCGGGGCCGGCGCGGCCACCCGGTGCTGGAGGCGGCGATGGCCGTGCTCGAGGACGTGGCCCGCGACAGCCGTCGGCTCCGGGAGGCCGGTCTCGGCTGAGCGGGACCGGGCGGCACCTCAGCCGCGGCGGACCTCCAGCACCCGGAAGCCCTTGGCGCTGCCGATCCGGCCGGTCGGCCAGCCCTGCTCGGCCAGCCAGCGCTGCAGCGAGTCGGCGCCGAGGTTCTTGCCCACCACCAGGACCGCGCGGCCCTCGGGGGCCAGGCGCGGCAGCCAGGTCAGCAGCAGCTCGTGCAGAGCGGGCTTCCCGATCCGGATCGGTGGGTTCGACCAGATCTCGTCGTACTCCTCCGCGTCCGGCACGGCGGCCGGGGTGACCGCCGCGAACCGGTCGCTCACGCCGAGCGTCGCCGCGTTCTCGTTCGCGAGCAGCACCGCCCGTTCGTTGACGTCGACCGCGCGGACCGTGCAGTCGGGCAGCGTGGCGGCCAGGGCGAGCCCGATCAGGCCGTAGCCGCAGCCCAGGTCGAGGTAGCGGCGCGCGGTCGGCGGCGGCGTCTCCCGGAACAGCACCGCGGTGCCGACGTCGAGGCGGCCCTGGGCGAAGACGCCGGAGCCGGAGGTCAGCCGCAGCTCGCGTCCCCAGACCTCGGCCTCCACCGGGGTGCGCCGGAACGGCACGGCGGGGTCGGCGGAGAAGTAGTGCTCATCCACGGACGGCCTCCGGCAGCACCCGCAGGACCCGGGTCGCACGCGCCCGGGCCGCCAGCTCGTCGTCCGCGGGGTAGCCGACCTCCTCCAGGGTCAGGCCCCGGGCCGGCAGCACAGTCACCGCCGGGTCGCGCACGGCGGCGCGGAGCACGTCACCGGCCCACGACGTCGGGCGCTGGCCCTCGCCGACCGCCACCAGGGTGCCGACCAGCGCCCGCACCATGCGGTGGCAGAACGCGTCGGCGCGCACCCGTGCCACCGCGACGCCGGTCTCGTCGCGCTCCCACCGCAGGTCCAGCAGGGTGCGTACAGTGGTGGCCCCCTCCCGCCGCTTGCAGAAGGCCGCGAAGTCCTGCTCGCCGAGCAGGTCGGCGGCGGCCTCGTTCATGGCGTCGAGGTCGAGGGGGCGCGAGCGGGCCAGCACGGTCCGCCGGACCAGCGGGTCGACCAGCCGGGGGTGGTCGGCGATCCGGAAGGCATAGCGCCGCCACAGGGCCGAGAAGCGCGCGTCGAACCCGGCCGGCGCCTCGACCGCGTCCCGCACCCGCACGTCGGCCGGCAGCACGCCGTTCAGCCTCCGCTGCAGCGCCGGCACCGGGGGTGCGGGGCTGCGTCCGGCGCAGGCGACCAGTGCCTCCGGCTCGACGTCGAGGTGCACCACCTGGCCGCGCGCGTGCACCCCGGTGTCGGTGCGGCCCGCGCAGGTGACCGGCACTGCGTCGCGCCGCAGCACCCGGGCCAGCGCGGCCTCGACCTCCCCCTGCACGGTCCGGAGCGACGGCTGGGTGGCCCAGCCGTGGAAGTCGGTGCCGTCGTAGGCAAGGTCGAGTCGCAGGCGCACCGGACCATCCTTCCAGGGCTCCCCTATCGTCGGGCCATGGACCTCAGCTCGACCCTGCGCCTGGACCCGCGCTCCGACGTCCCCCCGTTCGAGCAGCTGCGCAGCCAGCTGGCCGGCCAGGTCAGCACCGGCGACCTGCCCTCCGGCACCCGGCTGCCGACCGTCCGGGCGCTCGCAACCGACCTCGGTCTCGCCGCGAACACGGTGGCCCGGGTCTACCGGGAGCTCGAGGCGGACGGGGTGGTCGAGACCCAGGGCCGCCGCGGCACCTTCGTCCGCTCCGACCTGCTGGCCGCGGGCGGGGCCGACGAGCTGGCGACCACCTACGTCCGGAGCGCCCGCCGGCTCGGGCTCACGCTCGCCGAGGCGACCCGGTCGGTCGAGCAGGCCTGGACCCGCTGACGCCCCTGGCCGGACTCGCCGGTGCCCCCACTGCGCAACGACAGAGCCCGCCGCCCCGGAGGGGACGGCGGGCTCGGCGAGTGCTCAGGTCACTCCGACTTGGAGTCCTCGGTGGGCTCCACGGGAGCCTCCTCGGTGTCCTCCGCGACCGGCGCGTCCTCGACGGCCGGGGCCGCGGTCTCGTCCGCAGCGGTCTCGTCCGTGGCGGTCTCGTCCGTGGCGGTCTCGTCGGCGGCGGGCTCCTCGACCGCCGGCTCCTCGACCGCCGGCTCCTCGACCGGGGCCTGCTCCACCCGCGCCGCGGTGGCGGCGGGCCGGGTGGCGCGGGCCTGCGGCGCGTAGTCCTCGGTCACCAGCTCGATGACCGCCATGGGGGCGTTGTCGCCCTTGCGGGGACCGAGCTTGGTGATCCGGGTGTAGCCACCCGGGCGCTCCGCGAAGCGGGGACCGATCTCCGTGAACAGCGCGTGCACGACGCCCTTGTCCCGGATCGTGGCCGCCACCTGGCGACGGTTGTGCAGGTCGCCCTTCTTGGCCTTGGTGATCAGCTTCTCGGCGACCGGGCGCAGCACGCGCGCCTTGGCCTCGGTGGTGGTGATCCGGCCGTGCTCGAAGAGGCTGGTCGCCAGGTTCGCGAGGATCAGCTTCTGGTGCGCGGCGCTGCCGCCGAGGCGGGCACCCTTCTTGGGGGTAGGCATGTCTTCTCTCGTTTCTCCCGGGCCGTGTCAGGTACCCGGATAGAGGGGGTACGGAGGGGGCTCCGGGTCACGGAGCCCCCGCGCGCGTCAGTACTGCTCGTCCTCGACGAACGAGTCGTCGTCGTCGTCGTACGCCGCCAGGGCGGCCTGCGGGTCGAAGCCCGGGGCGCTGTCCTTGAGGGCGAGACCCATCTCGTGCAGCTTCGCCTTGACCTCGTCGATGGACTTGGCGCCGAAGTTGCGGATGTCGAGCAGGTCCTGCTCCGAGCGCGAGATCAGCTCACCCACGGTGTGGATGCCCTCGCGCTTGAGGCAGTTGTAGGAGCGGACCGTGAGCTGCAGGTCCTCGACCGGCAGCGCCAGGTCGGCGGCCAGCTGCTCGTCCACCGGCGAGGGGCCGATGTCGATGCCCTCGGCCTCGACGTTGAGCTCCCGGGCCAGCCCGAACAGCTCGACGAGCGTCTTGCCGGCCGAGGCGATCGCGTCGCGGGGACGGATCGACGGCTTGGTCTCGACGTCGATGACCAGCTTGTCGAAGTCGGTCCGCTGCTCGACACGGGTGGCCTCGACCTTGTAGGTCACCTTGAGGACCGGCGAGTAGATCGAGTCGACCGGCATCCGGCCGATCTCGTTGTCGCCGCCCTTGTTCTGCACCGAGGAGACGTAGCCGCGGCCACGCTCCACGACCAGCTCCATCTCCAGCTTGCCCTTGTCGTTCAGGGTGGCGATCTTGACGTCCGGGTTGTGCACCTCGACACCGGCCGGGGGCGCGATGTCGGCGGCGGTGACCACCCCGGGGCCCTGCTTGCGCAGGTACATGGTGACCGGCTCGTCGTGCTCCGAGGAGACCACGAGGTCCTTCAGGTTGAGGATGACCTCGGTGAGGTCCTCCTTCACCCCCTCGATGGTGGAGAACTCGTGGAGCACCCCGTCGACCTTGATGCTCGTCACCGAGGCACCGGGAATCGAGGACAGCAGGGTACGGCGGAGGGAGTTGCCGAGCGTGTAGCCGAAGCCCGGCTCGAGGGGCTCGATCACGAACCGTGACCGGAACTCGCCGACGGACTCTTCCGACAGAGTCGGACGCTGAGCGATAAGCACTGGCTGTTTCCTTTCCGAGCCCACCCGCTATTTGACGGACTCGAACATCGTGAGTGACGGATCCGGCCGAGTGGAGGCGACCACGGACCGGGGGGTAGTCGGGGGGCGGAGCCCCCCGACCGGGTTACTTCTTCGAGTAGTACTCGACGATGAGCTGCTCCTGCACGGGCAGGTCGATCTGCGCGCGCGTGGGCACCTGGTGGATCAGGATCCGCATGCGACCCGGGATCGCATCCATCCACGCCGGGACGACCCGGTCGCCGTGGGTCTCGCGAGCCACGATGAAGGGAGTCGTCTCGAGGGACTTCTCCTTGACGTCGATGATGTCGAACTGGCTGACCTGGAACGACGGGATGTCGACCTTGTGCCCGTTCACCTTGAAGTGACCGTGAGTGACGAGCTGACGCGCGTGCCGGCGCGTGCGGGCGAACCCGGCGCGGTACACGACGTTGTCCAGGCGGCACTCGAGCAGCTGGAGCAGGTTGTCACCGGTCTTGCCGGCGCGACGGCTGGCCTCGGTGTAGTAGTTGTGGAACTGCTTCTCGAGGACGCCGTAGGTGAGACGGGCCTTCTGCTTCTCCTGGAGCTGCGAGCGGTACTCGCTCTCCTTGATGCGTGCGCGGCCGTGCTGGCCGGGCGGGTAGGGACGACGCTCGAACGCTGCGTCGCCGCCGACGAGGTCGACACCGAGACGGCGCGACTTCTTCGTCATGGGACCGGTGTAACGGGCCATTTCTAAGCCTCCTGGATCTCGCTGGTCGGGGTCAGACGCGGCGGCGCTTGGGCGGCCGGCATCCGTTGTGAGGAGTGGGCGTGACGTCCTGGATGGTGCCGACCTCGAGACCGATCGCACCCAGGGACCGGATCGCCGTCTCGCGGCCCGAGCCCGGGCCCTTGACGAAGACGTCGATCTTCTTCATGCCGTGCTCCTGTGCCCGACGACCAGCAGCCTCGGCTGCCATCTGCGCGGCGAACGGCGTGGACTTGCGCGAGCCCTTGAAGCCGACGGTGCCGGCAGAGGCCCACGAGACCACCGCCCCGGTGGGGTCGGTGATGGTGACGATGGTGTTGTTGAACGTGCTCTTGATGTGGGCTTCGCCCTGAGCGATGTTCTTCTTCTCCTTGCGGCGCACCTTCTTGGCGCCGGAAGCCTGACGGCTCTTGGGAGGCATACGGTTCCTGTTCCTGTTGCTGATCGAGATCGAAGTCTGTGCCCGGTCAGCGCCGCTGAGCGGCGGTCCGGCCGGTCGATGGGGTCATCGGGAAGGCTGGATCCAGGGCGAGCCCTGGGTCACTTGGCCTTCTTCTTGCCGGCGACGGTGCGCTTCGGGCCCTTGCGGGTGCGCGCGTTGGTCTTGGTGCGCTGCCCACGGACGGGCAGGCCCTGACGGTGACGGCGGCCCTGGTAGCTGCCGATCTCGATCTTGCGGCGGATGTCGGCCTGGACCTCGCGACGGAGGTCACCCTCGATCTTGAAGTTGGCTTCGATGACGTCGCGGAGCTTCACCAGCTCCTCGTCACCGAGCGAGTGCACCCGACTGTTCGGGTCCACCCCGGTCTCGGCGAGGAGCTGCTGGGCGCGGGTACGGCCGATGCCGTAGATGTAGGTGAGTGCGATCTCGATGCGCTTGTCGCGCGGGAGGTCTACACCAACGAGGCGTGCCATGTGGTGGCGGTTCCCTTCGGTTCACGGAGGTCTCAGGTCGTGTCGCGTCCGACTCCGCCTCTGCTGGCGTCGGCCCCGGCCTCCGGTCCGGGGGTGACCTCCCGCCGCCGTACGGCGGCGGGAGGAGCGATCACGTTCAGGTGTTCAGTTGTGGTGGTGCAGTGGGCCGACGTACGACCCGTGGGGTCTCAGCCCTGGCGCTGCTTGTGGCGCGGGTTCTCGCAGATCACCATGACGCGGCCGTGGCGACGGATCACCTTGCACTTGTCACAGATCTTCTTGACGCTCGGGTTGACCTTCATGCGTTGTCCTTCGGCTGGCCCCGCCGGTGCGGGGGTCCACCCGGGGCAGAGCCCCGCGCGGCTGGTTACTTGTACCGGTAGACGATCCGACCTCGGGTCAGGTCGTACGGGGAGAGCTCGACGACAACCCGGTCCTCGGGGAGGATCCGGATGTAGTGCTGACGCATCTTGCCGCTGATGTGGGCGAGGACCTTGTGCCCGTTGCTCAGCTCAACCCGGAACATCGCGTTCGGGAGTGCCTCGACAACAGTGCCCTCGATCTCGATCACGCCTTCTTTCTTCGGCATGTCCTCCGCAATCTCGTCTCATCGTTGTTGGACTCGTCTACCGTTGGCCCGGGAACCGCCCCGCACGACGCGCGCGAGACGCACGCCAGCGGGTGGACCTCGTGGGTCCGCCGCGATGCCCCCTCCCGGGCAGCACGCGTGAACGAGGTTCACGAGGCTTGACCGGGCAGCCGCTGGGCGCCACGAAACGGGCCCACGTTGGGCCGACTCCACAGTCTATGCCACTTCGCGCCAGCCCCCTAATCGCCGCCGCCGGACCGGTTCCGCGGGTCGACGACTCTCGCGAACCGGACATCCAGCCGCCCGATTCCGGTGCAATGACCTCATTGCACGGTGTGTGACGCGGGGGCCGCTGGAACTCGGCTCCCTCGACTGGTCCTGCGCCCGGGTCCTGTCGCCGTACCGGTCGATGTGCGCCCCGACGCACTTCGCATGGGGAACTGGCACTCCCCATGGTGAACAACCCATGTTCAGTGCCAGTTTTCCGACATCACCTGGTAAACGGCAGCGGGACGTCAGCGGCCGCCGAAGGGGACGCCCAGCTCGGCGAGCTTGGCCTCGCCTCCGTCGAGCGCGGTGAGCACCCAGGTGCCGGACGGGGTCAGCGTGAAGGTGTGCTCGAAGTGGGCGGCCAGGGAGCCGTCGTCGGTGCGCACGGTCCACTCGTCGTCGTCGGTGTGCGTCCACGGCTCGCCGCTGACCACCATCGGCTCGACGGCCAGGGCGAGGCCGCGCACCAGCCGGGTGCCGCGGCCGGCCCTCCCGTGGTTGGGGACGTTCGGCGGCTGGTGCATCGCCGAGCCGATCCCGTGACCGGTGTAGTCCGGGACGATGCCGAAGTCGCCCTGGCTGCGCACGTAGGCCTCGACCGCGTGCGAGATGTCCCCGACGTGGCCACCGAGGGCGGCCGCGGCGAACCCGCGCCACATCGACTCCTCGGTCACCCGGAGCAGCTCCCGGGCCGGTGCGGACACCTCCCCCACCGGGACGGTGACGGCCGCGTCCCCGTGCCAGCCGTCGACGATCGCCCCGCAGTCGATGGACACCAGGTCGCCCGTCTCGATCACCCGAGAGCCGGGCACCCCGTGCACCACCTCGTCGTTGACCGACACGCAGATGCTGGCCGGGAACGGCGGGGCGCCGTAGCCCAGGAACGACGGCGTCGCGCCGCCCGACCGGATGCTGTCCTCGGCGATCCGGTCCAGCTCGGCGGTGGTCACGCCGGGCCGCACCGACCGGCTGAGCAGGTCCAGGGTGCGACCCACCACCAGACCGGCCGCCCGCATCACCTGGATCTGCTCGGGGGTCTTGATCTCGACCCCCCGGTCGCGGAACACGTCAGTCTCGGATCTGGTCGTGGCGGGTCAGGACGCGGACGCGCCGGTGGTCTCGTCGAGCGCCTTCATGACCCGCTCGGTGACCTCGGCGACGGGGCCCATGCCGTCGATCTTGATCAGGACCCCCTGCTGTCCGTACACCTCGATCAGCGGTGCGGTCTGCGCGGTGAAGACCTCCTGCCGGTGCCGGACCACCTCCTCGGTGTCGTCGGTGCGGCCCTCGTCCCGGGCGCGCTTGAGCAGCCGCTGGACGACCTCGTCCTGGTTCACGGTGAGCACCAGGACCGCGTCGAGCTCCTGGCCGCGCGCCTTGAGCATCTCGTCGAGCTCGTCGACCTGCGACACCGTGCGCGGGTAGCCGTCGAGCAGGAAGCCGTCCGCCGCGTCGTCCTCGGCGAGCCGGGCGCGCACCATCGCGTTGGTGACCTCGTCCGGGACGTAGTCGCCGGCGTCGATGTAGCGCTTCGCCTCCCGCCCCAGCTCGGTCTCCTCGACCACGTTCCGGCGGAAGATGTCGCCGGTGGAGATCGCCGGCACCGAGAGGCGCTCGGCGATCACCTTCGCCTGGGTGCCCTTGCCGGCACCGGGCGGGCCCATGATGAGAAGTCTCATCTGAGACCGCCCTGCACGCTCCGCAGCCCGGGGTTCGTCGTGGTCGGCTCGCTCATCAGCGCAGGAACCCTTCGTAGTTGCGTTGCTGCAGCTGGCTCTCGATCTGCTTCACGGTGTCGAGGGCGACACCGACCATGATCAGGATCGAGGTTCCCCCGAACGGGAAGTTCTGGCTCGCCCCGACCACCGCGATCGCGATCAGCGGTACCAGCGAGATCAGGCCCAGGTACAGCGCACCGGGCAGCGTGATCCGGGACAGGACGTAGCTGAGGTACTCCTCGGTGGGCTTGCCGGCCCGGATCCCGGGGATGAAGCCGCCGTACTTCTTCATGTTGTCGGCGACCTCCTCCGGATTGAAGGTGATCGCCACGTAGAAGTACGTGAAGAAGATGATCAGGCCGAAGTAGAGGGCCATGTACAGAGGGTGGTCGCCCTTGACGAGGTAGGTCGCGATCCAGGCCGACCACTTGGAGCTGCCACTGAACTGCGAGGCCATCGCGGGCAGGTACAGCAGGCTCGAGGCGAAGATGACCGGGATGACACCGGCCTGGTTCACCTTCAGGGGGATGTACGTCGACGAGCCGCCGAACATCTTCCGGCCGACCATCCTCCGGGCGTACTGCACCGGGATCCGGCGCTGCCCCTGTTCCATGAAGATCACCGCCGCCACCAGGACCAGTCCGATCGCCACCATCAGGGCGAAGACCCACCAGCCCTTGGAGACACGCACGGCCCACAGGTTGGCCGGGAACGTGGCCACCACCTGGGTGAAGATCAGGATCGACATGCCGTTGCCGATGCCGCGGTCCGTGATCAGCTCGCCCAGCCACATGATCACCGCGGTGCCGGCGGTCATGGTGATGACCATGACCAGCATCGTCATCAGCGAGTTCTCCTTGTACAGGAGCGGCTCGGCACAGCCCTGGAGCAGCTGCCGGCTCCGCGCGAGCGCGACGATGCCGGTGGCCTGCAGGATCGCCAGGGCGAGCGTGAGGTAGCGGGTGTACTGGGTGATCTTGGTCTGCCCGGCCTGCCCCTCCTTCTTGAGGGTCTCCAGACGCGGGATCACCACCACCAGCAGCTGCAGGATGATGCTCGCCGTGATGTACGGCATGATCCCCAGCGCGAAGATGGTCAGGCGCAGCAGCGCCCCACCCGAGAACAGGTTGATCAGACCGTAGAGACCGTCGTTCTTGGTCTGGTCGAAGCAGGCCTGCACGTTGGCAACGTTGACCCCCGGGGTCGGGATCTGCGACCCGAGCCGGAAGATCACGATGACCAGCAGCACGAACAGCAGCTTCTTGCGCAGGTCCGGCGTCCGGAACGCGTTGGCGAATGCGCCTAGCACCTGGTCCTCTTCTCCATCACGTAGCGGTCATCGGGACGACCGCAGGGAACATGTAACTGTTCCGGGGACCACGGTGCGGTTCCGCCGGACGACCTCGGAAGCCTAACAGGGGCTCGAACGACCCGGGGGCGCTCTTGCGAGCACGGCCTGGTCACGTTCGAGCCCCTGTTCAGAAGGCGACGACCCTGGGGTCGGTCAGATCTGGTTGGTGCTGCCACCGGCGGCGGCGATCTTCTCCTTGGCGGAGCTGGAGAACGCGTGAGCGCTCACCTGCACCGCGACGGAGATCTCGCCGGTCCCGAGCACCTTCACCGGACGGCCGCCGCGAACGGCGCCCCTCGCGACCAGGTCCTCCACCCCGACGGTGCCCCCCTCGGGGAACAGGCTGCCGAGGCGGTCCAGGTTGACCACCTGGAACTCCACCTTGAAGGGGTTCTTGAAGCCCTTGAGCTTCGGGAGCCGCATGTGGATGGGCATCTGGCCACCCTCGAACCCGGCCGGCACCTGGTAGCGGGCCTTCGAGCCCTTGGTGCCTCGGCCGGCGGTCTTGCCCTTGGACGCCTCGCCGCGACCCACACGGGTCTTCGCGGTCTTGGCACCGGGGGCAGGACGCAGGTGATGCAGCTTGAGCGTCATGTCAGTCCACCTCTTCGACGACGATCATGTGCCTGACCGTCTGGAGCATCCCACGGATCTCGGGACGGTCCTCCTTGACGACGACGTCGCCGATGCGCTTGAGCCCAAGCGTGCGGAGGGTGTCCCGCTGGTTCTTCTTGCAGCCGATGATCGAGCGCTGCTGCTGGACCTTGAGGCGCGCCATTACTGGGCCACCTCCGCACGAGCCCGAAGCAGAGCCGCCGGAGCCACGTCCTCGACACGCAGGCCCCGACGGGCGGCCACCGCCTCCGGCTCCTCGAGGGAGCGCAGCGCCACCACGGTGGCGTGCACGATGTTGATCTGGTTCGAGGAGCCGAGCGACTTGCTCAGCACGTCGTGGATGCCTGCACACTCCAGCACCGCGCGCACCGGGCCGCCGGCGATCACACCGGTACCGGGGGCGGCCGGACGCAGCATCACGACACCGGCTGCCTTCTCCCCCTGGACGGGGTGCGGGATCGTGCCCTGCGAGCGCGGGACCCGGAAGAAGTTCTTCTTCGCCTCCTCGACGCCCTTGGCGATCGCCGCGGGCACCTCCTTGGCCTTGCCGTAGCCGACCCCGACCATGCCGTCGCCGTCGCCCACGATCACGAGGGCGGTGAAGCTGAAGCGACGCCCACCCTTCACGACCTTGGCGACCCGGTTGATCGCGACGACACGCTCGATGTAGGCGGTCTTGTCCGCACCCTGGCCACCGCGGCCACCGTCACGACTTCCGCGACGGTCGCCACCGGCGCCGGAACGGCGCTGTTGTCCGCTCATGTTCGAACTACCTTCCTTCTGCTGTATGTCTTCGCGATCAGAACGCGAGGCCGCCCTCACGGGCGGCATCGGCGAGGGCGGCAACGCGCCCGTGGTACTTGTTCCCGGCGCGGTCGAACACGACCCCGTCGATGCCCGCGGCCTTGGCGCGCTGAGCTACCAGCTCGCCGACCCTGCGCGCCTTGGCGGACTTGTCGCCCTCCGCGGCCCGCACGTCGGCTTCCATGGTGCTGGCCGAGGCCAGCGTGCGGCCGACGAGGTCGTCGACCACCTGGACGCTGATGTGCTTCGAGGAGCGGGTGACGACCAGACGCGGACGCTCCGCCGTACCCGAGACCTTCTTGCGACCCCGGACCTGACGGCGCAGCCGCGAGGCCACGCGGGCGCTCGTGTGCTTGCCGGACTTCAGTGAGATAGCCATCGTCACTTACCAGCCTTTCCGACCTTGCGACGGATCTGCTCTCCCGCGTACCGCACGCCCTTGCCCTTGTAGGGCTCCGGCTTGCGCAGCTTGCGGATGTTGGCGGCGACCTCGCCGACGAGCTGCTTGTCGATCCCCTGGACGCCAAGCCGGGTGGGCCCGTCGACCGTGAACGAGATGCCGTCCGGGGCGTTGAAGGTGATCGAGTGCGAGTAGCCGAGCTGGAACTCCAGCTGCGTGGGGCCCTTGGACAGGACCCGGTAGCCGACCCCGACGATCTCGAGACGCTTCTCGTAGCCGTCGGTGACCCCCTGGACCATGTTGGCGATCAGGGTGCGGGTCAGCCCGTGCAGCGACTTGCTCTGACGCTCGTCGTTGGGACGGACCACCTCGATGGTGCCGTCGCCGGACCGGCCCACCGTGATGGGCGCGGCGACGGTGTGGCTGAGGGTGCCCTTGGGGCCCGTGACGGTGACCAGGCGGTCGTCGACGGCGACGTCGACACCCGACGGGACCGTGATGGGCAGCTTGCCAATGCGCGACATGCTTGTTCTTCCTCTCGGTCTCGTCGTTACCAGACGTAGGCGAGGACTTCCCCACCCACGCCCTTCTTGTTCGCCTGGCGGTCCGTCAGCAGACCCTGGCTGGTCGAGATGATCGCCACCCCCAGGCCGCCGAGCACCTTCGGGAGACCCGTGTGCTTGGCGTAGACCCGGAGACCGGGCTTGGAGATGCGCCGGATCCCGGCGATGGAGCGCTCGCGGTTCTGGCCGTACTTGAGCGTCAGCTCGAGCACCTTGCCCACCGTCTGAGCGGAGTCCTCGGCGGGCTCCTCGACCTTCCAGGAGGTGATGTAGCCCTCCTGCTGCAGGATCTCTGCGACGCCGGCCTTCAGCTTGCTGTAAGGCATCGACACCGCATCGTGGTACGCCTGGTTGGCGTTTCGCAGACGCGTGAGCATGTCTGCGATGGGGTCAGTCATCGTCATGGCCGTGAGGCCCTTTCCCACCGTGGTTTCGGTCCGGAGCTGGCTCCGGGCCCGACCTTCGGCGCTGTCGTGTTTCCTGTCATGCGGGACGTCTTGCTCTGTTCACCGGCAGTGTTCGCTGCCGGGGGGACACGGAGGCTGAGCCCCCGTGCGAAGGTCACCAGCTGCTCTTGGTGACGCCGGGCAGCTCGCCCCGGTGCGCCATCTCGCGCAGGCAGATCCGGCAAAGGCCGAACTTGCGGTAGACCGCCTTGGGCCGGCCGCAGCGCTGGCAGCGGGTGTAGCCGCGCACCGCGAACTTCGGCTTGCGGGCCGCCTTGACCTTGAGGGATGTCTTGGCCATGCGTCACTGCTCCTTGAACGGGAAACCGAGCTGCTTGAGCAGCGCGCGACCCTGGTCGTCGGTCGTAGCGGTGGTCACGACCGTGATGTCCATGCCTCGCGAGCGGTCGACCTTGTCCTGGTCGATCTCGTGGAACATGACCTGCTCGGTCAGACCGAAGGTGTAGTTGCCGCGACCGTCGAACTGGCGGTCCGAGAGACCGCGGAAGTCACGGATCCGCGGGAGGGCCAGCGAGAGCAGCCGGTCCATGAACTCCCACATCCGGTCACCGCGCAGCGTCACGTGGCAGCCGATCGGCATGCCCTCGCGGAGCTTGAACTGGGCGATCGACTTGCGAGCCTTGGTGACCTGCGGCTTCTGGCCGGTGATCGCGGTGAGGTCCTTGACGGCCCCCTCGATCAGCTTGGAGTCACGCGCAGCCTCGCCCACTCCCATGTTGACGACGACCTTGGTCAGGCCGGGCACCGTCATGATGTTCGCGATCTGGAACTGCTCGCGCAGCGCCGGGACGATCTCATCGCGGTACCGGACCTGCAGGCGCGGACGCTCGTTCGTGGTGGTGGTCATCAGATCTCCTCACCGGACTTGCGCGAGATGCGGACGCTGCGCAGGGCCGGGTACGTCGAGCCGTCCGGACGACGCTTGCTGATCTCGTCGCGGCGGTAGCCGACCCGGGTGGTGACCTTGCCCTTGGACTCGCTGTCCTTGGGGGCGTCGACCAGCAGCATCACGTTGGACACGTGGATGGCCGCCTCCTGGGTCACGATGCCGCCGGTGGTGCCGGCGCGCCCGCCCTGGTTCACGACCTTGGTGTGCCGCTTGACGCGGTTGACGCCCTCGACGATGACCCGGTCCTGCTCGGACAGCACCGAGATGACCTTGCCCTCGGCGCCCTTGTCCTTGCCGGCGATGACGCGGACGACATCGCCCTTCTTGATCTTCAAGTTCTTCTTCTTCTGCTGGGTCATGGTCAGAGCACCTCCGGGGCCAGCGAGATGATCTTCATGAACTTCTTCTCACGCAGCTCGCGACCCACCGGGCCGAAGATGCGGGTCCCACGAGGCTCGCCGTCGGTCTTGAGGATGACCGCGGCGTTCTCGTCGAAGCGGATGTAGGAACCGTCCGGACGACGGCGCTCCTTGACGGTGCGGACTATGACGGCCTTGACGACGTCGCCCTTCTTGACGTTGCCACCGGGGATCGCGTCCTTCACGGTGGCGACGATGACGTCGCCGATTCCGGCGTAGCGCCGACCCGAGCCACCGAGAACACGGATGCAGAGGATCTCCTTCGCACCGGTGTTGTCGGCGACCTTGAGTCGCGACTCCTGCTGGATCATCGGTATTTCTCCTGGATGTCGCGCCGGTTCTCAGTGCTGAACCGAGCCTGGCGGAACGGGTGGGGTGGTTGTTACTTGGCCTTCTCGAGGACCTCGATGATGCGCCAACGCTTGGTCGCCGACAGCGGGCGGGTCTCCTGGATCCGCACCCGGTCGCCGACACCGCACTGGTTGGTCTCGTCGTGCGCCTTGAGCTTGCTCGTGCGACGGAGCACCTTGCCGTACAGCGCGTGCTTGACGCGGTCCTCGACGGAGACGACCACGGTCTTCTCCATCTTGTCGCTGACCACGAGACCCTCACGGATCTTGCGGTACGGCCGGCCCTCGTGGCCGGAGGTGCTGTCGTTGCTCACGTTGGTTCCCTCGCTCATGCGGCACCGTCCTCGGTGCTGTCGGCGCCCGAGGCGTCCGGCGACTGCCGGATCCCGAGCTCACGCTCACGCACCACGGTGTAGATGCGGGCGATGTCGCGCTTGACCGTCCGGAGACGGCCGTGGCTCTCGAGCTGACCCGTGGCGGCCTGGAAGCGCAGGTTGAACAGCTCCTCCTTGTGCTCGCGCAGCTTGGTCTCGAGGTCCACGTTGGTCATGTCGTCGAGCTCGTGCGTGGTCGTCGCCATCAGAACTCACCACTCTCACGGGTCACGAACTTGCACTTCATGGGCAGCTTGTGGATCGCGCGACGCATCGCCTCGCGGGCCACGTCCTCGGTGACGCCGGACAGCTCGAACATGATCCGTCCCGGCTTCACGTTGGCGACCCACCACTCGGGCGAGCCCTTGCCGGAGCCCATCCGGGTCTCGGCGGGCTTCTTGGTCAGCGGGCGGTCCGGGTAGATGTTGATCCACACCTTCCCGCCACGCTTGATGTGGCGTGTCATCGCGATACGAGCGGACTCGATCTGACGGTTGGTGACGTAGGCCGGCTCGAGAGCCTGGATCCCGAAGTCACCGAACGCGAGCTCGGTGCCGCCCTTGGCCGCACCGGACCGCTTCGGGTGGTGCTGCTTGCGGTGCTTGACCCTGCGGGGCATCAGCATCTGGCTCAGGCCTCCCCACTCGTCGTGGTCGTGCTGGCGGACTCGACGGCCGGCGCCTCGGTCGCGGCGGCGGCCGGGGCACCCTCGGCCGGGGCGTCGCCGCGGCCGGAGCGCGTGGGACGGTCGGCTCGGGAGCCACGGGTCGGACGGTCGGCGGCGCCACCGCGAGCCGGACGGCCCCGGCCCGGCGCGCCGGCGCGGGCCGCGGCCTGCGCCTCCCGCTCGGCGCGGCTGCCCGCGACCTCACCCTTGTAGATCCAGACCTTCACGCCGATGCGGCCGAAGGTGGTCTTGGCTTCGTAGAAGCCGTAGTCGATGTCGGCGCGCAGCGTGTGCAGCGGCACCCGACCCTCGCGGTAGAACTCCGAGCGCGACATCTCCGCGCCCCCGAGCCGACCGGAGCACTGGATCCGGACGCCCTTGGCGCCACTGCGCATCGTGGTCTGCATCGCCTTGCGCATCGCACGACGGAAGGCCACCCGGCCGGCGAGCTGCTCGGCCACGCCCTGGGCGACGAGCTGCGCGTCCATCTCCGGGTTCTTCACCTCGAGGATGTTGAGCTGCACCTGCTTGCCGGTGAGCTTCTCCAGCTCGCCGCGGATGCGGTCGGCCTCGGCGCCGCGGCGACCGATCACGATGCCGGGACGGGCCGTGTGGATGTCCACACGGACGCGGTCACGGGTGCGCTCGATCTCGACCTTGGAGATGCCGGCCCGCTCCATGCCCTTGGAGAGCAGGCGCCGGATCGCGACGTCCTCACCGACATAGGACTTGTAGAGCTTGTCGGCGTACCAACGGCTCTTGTGGTCGACAGAGATGCCGAGGCGGAAACCGTTCGGGTTGATCTTCTGGCCCATCAGGCGTTCCGTCCCTTCTTGTTCGAGGTGGTGGACGCGGCACGGCCGGCGTCCTCGATGCGGGGCTGCACCACGAGCGTGATGTGGCTGGTCCGCTTGTTGATCCGCGAGGCGCGGCCCTGGGCCCGGGGGCGCCAGCGCTTCATGGTCGGACCCTCGTCCACCATCGCCTTGCTGACGACCAGCGTGCTGCCGTCGAGGTCCTCGGTGCCCGTCGCGTTGGCGATCGCGCTCTCGAGGATCTTGTAGACGGTCTCGCTCGCAGCCTGCGGCGCGAACTGCAGCAGCGCCAACGCCTCCTCGACGCCCATGCCACGGACCATGTCCACGACACGGCGCGCCTTCATCGGCGTGATGCGGACGAAGCGTGCGCTGGCGAAAGCGCCGGGCTCGTCGCCCAGCAGGCTCTCACGTCGGGCGCTCACGCGCCTGCGCTCCATAGTGCTCATCTCTCGACTCTCTCGACTCTGTCGGTGGTCATCCGGTGGGGTCCGCGCCGCATCAGCGACGACGGGCCTTCCGGTCGTCCTTGACGTGACCGCGGTAGGTGCGCGTCGGCGCGAACTCGCCGAGCTTGTGGCCGACCATCGAGTCGGTCACGAACACCGGCACGTGCTTGCGGCCGTCGTGCACCGCGATCGTGTGCCCGATCATCGCGGGCACGATCATGGACCGACGCGACCACGTCTTGATGACGTTGTGCGTGCCCTTGTCGTTCTGTCCGTCCACCTTCTTGATCAGGTGGTCGTCGACGAAGGGACCCTTCTTCAAGCTGCGAGGCATGTCTCCAGTTCCCTTCTCAGCGCTTCTTGCCGGTGCGGCGACGACGGACGATCAGGGCGTCGCTGGCCTTCGCCTTGCGAGTACGACCCTCGGGCTTGCCCCAGGGCGAGACCGGGTGGCGACCGCCGGAGGTCTTGCCCTCGCCACCGCCGTGCGGGTGGTCCACCGGGTTCATGACGACACCGCGGACGGTCGGGCGCTTGCCCTTCCAGCGCATCCGGCCGGCCTTGCCCCAGTTGATGTTGGACTGCTCGGCGTTGCCGACGCCGCCCACGGTCGCGCGGCAGCGCACGTCGACGTAGCGCATCTCACCGGAGGGCATGCGCAGCTGGGCGCGGCTGCCTTCCTTGGCGACGAGCTGGGCCGAGTTGCCGGCCGAGCGGGCGATCTTCGCGCCTCCACCAGGACGGAGCTCGATGCAGTGGATCGTGGTACCGACCGGGATGTTGCGCAGCGGCAGGTTGTTGCCCGGCTTGATGTCAGCCTTCGCCCCTGCCTCCACCGAGGTCCCCTGGGACAGACCCTGCGGAGCGACGATGTAGCGCTTCTCGCCGTCCGCGTAGTGCAGCAGCGCGATGCGCGCGGTGCGGTTCGGGTCGTACTCGATGTGCGCGACCTTCGCCGGGACGCCGTCCTTGTCGTAGCGACGGAAGTCGATGACGCGGTAGGCACGCTTGTGGCCACCACCCTGGTGCCGGGTGGTGATCCGGCCCTGGTTGTTGCGGCCGCCCTTCTTCGGGAGCGGGCGCACCAGAGACTTCTCCGGCGTCGTCCGCGTCACCTCGACGAAGTCGGCGACCGACGAGCCGCGACGGCCCGGTGTGGTCGGCTTGTACTTACGGATACCCATGGTTATCTCGTCCTCGAAACTCTGCTGTCAGCAAGCCCGGTCAGGAGACCGGACCCCCGAAGATGTCGATGCGCTGACCCTCGGCGAGGCTGACGATCGCACGCTTGGTGTCGGCACGCTTGCCGGTGCCGAACCGGGTGCGACGGGTCTTGCCCGACCGGTTGAGGGTGTTCACGCTCGTGACCTTGACGTTGAAGATCTTCTCGACCGCGATCTTGATCTCGGTCTTGTTCGCAGTCGGGCGCACCAGGAAGGTGTACTTGTTCGCGTCGAGGAGGCCGTAGCTCTTCTCGCTCACCACCGGCGCGATCAGGATGTCGCGGTGGTCCTTGTGGAAGGTGCTCACTTGGCGTCCTCCTCGGTCTCGTCGACCGGAGCGGCCTCGGTCGAGGTGGCGACGGCCTTGACGGACTTGCCGGTGGCCGGCCCGCTGACGAACGCGTCGTACGCGCCCTTGGTGAAGATCACGTCGTCGCTGAGCAGCACGTCGTAGGTGTTGAGCTGGTCGACGGCGAGCAGGTGGACGGTGTCCACGTTGCGCAGCGACAGCCAGGTCATGTCGTCCCCACGCTCAAGCACGATGAGCGTGCGCGGACGGACGGTCAGGGCGGTGAGCGCGGCCAGCGCCAGCTTGGTGCTGGGCTTGTCACCGCTCACGAACGCCTCGACGACGTGCACGCGGCCCGAGCGAGCCCGGTCCGAGAGGGCGCCACGCAGGGCGGCGGCCTTCATCTTCTTGGGGGTGCGCTGGTCGTAGCTGCGCGGGACCGGCCCGTGCACCACGCCACCACCGGCGAACTGCGGCGCGCGGATCGAGCCCTGACGGGCGCGACCGGTGCCCTTCTGCTTGTAGGGCTTGCGGCCACCGCCACGGACCTCGCCGCGCGACTTGACCGCGTGGGTGCCCTGACGGGCCGCGGCCTGCTGGGCCACGACGACCTGGTGGATCAACGGGATGTTGACCTGGACGTCGAAGATCTCCGCGGGGAAGTCGACCTCGACGGTCTTGGCAGACTCGGTCATGAGCTGGAGACCTCCTGGGCTGTGCGGGCCTTGGCCGCGGAACGGATGACCACGAGCCCACCCTTGGGGCCGGGAACGGCACCCTTGAGGAGGATCAGGCCCTTCTCGACGTCGACCGCGTAGACGGAGACGTTCTGGGTGGTGACCGTGTCGCCACCCATCCGGCCGGCCATCTTCATGCCCTTGAAGACACGACCCGGGGTGGCGCAACCACCGATCGAGCCGGGTGAGCGGTGGTTGCGGTGGGCACCGTGGGAGGCCCGCGAGCCGTGGAAGCCGTGACGCTTCATCACACCCGCGTAGCCCTTGCCCTTGCTGGTGCCGGTGACGTCGACCTCCTCGCCGGCCGCGAACACCTCGGGAGTGAGCTCCTGGCCGACGGAGTACGTCGCGGCGTCCGCCGTACGGATCTCCAGCAGGTGCCGGCGGGGGGTGACCCCGGCCTTCTCGAAGTGCCCGGCGCGGGGCTTGGTGACCTTGCGACCCTCGATCTCGCCGAAGCCGATCTGGACGGCGTTGTAGCCGTCCACCTCGGGATGGCGGACCTGAGTGACCACGTTGGTCCCTGCCGCGACGACGGTCACGGGAACCAGTCGGTTGTTCTCGTCCCAGGTCTGGGTCATGCCGAGCTTGGTGCCCAGCAGCCCACGGACGTTGCGTTCAAGAGTGCTCATGGAATCCGAACCTCACACTCAGAGCTTGATCTCGATGTCGACACCAGCAGGCAGATCCAGTCGCATCAGCGAGTCGACCGTCTTCGGGGTCGGGTCGATGATGTCGATCAGACGCTTGTGGGTGCGCATCTCGAAGTGCTCGCGGCTGTCCTTGTACTTGTGGGGCGACCGGATGACGCAGTAGACGTTCTTCTCCGTCGGCAGAGGCACAGGGCCGGCAACCTTCGCGCCCGTACGGGTGACCGTGTCAACGATCTTGCGCGCCGAGGTGTCGATCACCTCGTGGTCGTAGGCCTTGAGCCTGATGCGGATCTTCTGTCCCGCCATAGCTCTCAGTTCGTCCTTACTCTCGTCAAAACCAGTACCGCCAGGTCAAGAGGGCGACCCGGCGGGTCGCTCCCCGTTGCTCCCCGCTTCTCAGCGTCCCCGACCTTCGACCCCCGCGGTCGGGCGTGTCGCGCCTGCCTCGGCACGCCACGGGACCATGAGCATCACATCGGGATGAAAACCGACGGCCTGCACGCGAAGTGGACGACCATCGGGCCGCGGAGGGGTCTCCTGGTTCGGCGCGGACACAGACCGACCACCGCAATCAGGAGGACCTGTTCAGAAGTCAAAACTGCGACTGTGTCACGCGCCCCGGCAACCCCACCGGAGCAACCGGACTATCTTGTCAGAGACCGACCGGGGTTATCAAATCGAGGCCGGACCGGTCCTTCGACCCGCCGGTAGGTCAGATCGGTGATCGACCGTCCCGCCTGCAGGCCTCGTCGTTCGAAGCGGGTCAGCGGCCGGTCCTCCCACCGGTCCGTCACCCCGCCCTCCAGCAGTGGCTCGGCATCCAGGACGCCCGCCATCTGCTCGGCGTAGTCCGCCCAGTCCGTGGCCAGCCGCCACAGTGCTCCCGGGGCCAGCCGACTCGCCGCCAGAGCGGCGAAGTCCGCGGTCACCAGTCGTCGACGGTGGTGCCGCTGCTTGGGCCAGGGGTCGGGGAAGAACGTCCACAGCTCCTGGATGCTCGCCGGGCCGAGCAGGTGCTCCATGGACCAGACCGCGTCCACGCTGACCATCCGGACGTTCGTCACGCCGGCCTGCTCCATCCGCCAGAACGTGTCCGCTACCCCCGGATGCCAGACCTCGAAGCCCAGCACGTCGTACGACCTGCGGCTGGCGGCGAGCGCGACCGTCGCCTCGCCCACGCCGCAACCGATCTCCACGATCAGCGGCGCCTCCCGGCCGAACCGCGAGCGGACGTCGTGCCCGGGCTGGTCGACCGCCGCGTCCGGGACCCACCACTCGTCGCGGCGCCGCTCCCATGCCTCCGCCTGGCGGGTGCCGAGCCGGCTCCCGCGACGCGTGTAGGTGAGCACCTCGCGGATCCTCTTGCCCTCGGCGGTCCTGCCCGTGTGCGGACGCGCCGGTCGGACTCCCTGCTCCACGCCATCTCCCTGCACTGCCGACTCCACGGGCGGGCCAGGATACCTCCCGGGCGACGCGTGAGGTTCCACGCGCCGGCCCGGCTGCGACGGCGGCTACGGCGCGCAGACCACGTAGACCGTGAGGGTGTCCGTAGCGAGGCCGGTGCCCTGGGCCTTCCATCCAGTGGCCTTGCTGCCCGCACCGACGACCGGAACGATGTTGGTCGGCGGCTTCGCGATGTTGGTCGTGGAGGCACCCCCGCTGATCGCGGTCGGTGTCGGCGACGAGCACGAGGCGGTGACGAGGCTGTCGCCGGGACCCGTGGCCGACACCACGGTCGAGCCCGTCGTACCCGCGGGGCCGGTGGCCCCGGTGGCCCCGGTTGCACCGGCGGCTCCTGCCGGGCCGGCCGGACCCGTCGTGCCGGTCGCACCCTTCGCGCCGGTGGCGCCGGTCGCCCCCTTCGCTCCGACGGCGCCCGCAACCCCCTGCGCGCCGACAGCGCCGGTGGCTCCCGCGGGGCCTGCTGCGCCCGTCCCTCCTGTTTGTCCCGCCGGACCCGCCGCACCCATGGCGCCGGCCTGGCCCACCGGACCTGCAGGACCAACTGCGCCCTGGGGGCCGACTTCGCCCCCGAGTCCTTGAGCGCCCGCGACGCCGTCCTCACCCCGCGGACCAACCGGCCCCACCGGGCCGACCTCACCCTGCGACCCCTGCGCACCCACCGCGCCGGACTCACCCTGCACACCGCGCTCACCGGTCGCGCCCACCGCGCCCGCCTCGCCCTGGACACCCTGCGGGCCCACCGCGCCGGACTCGCCCTGCAGCCCGACGGCACCGCGCTCACCGGTCGCGCCCACCGCGCCTACCTCGCCCTGGACACCCTGTGCACCCACCGTGCCGGACTCACCCTGGAGCCCGACGGCACCGCGCTCACCGGCGTCGCCCATCGCGCCGACAGCTCCAGTCTCGCCCCGCAGGCCCCGCTCGCCCTGCGCACCCTGCGCACCAACCTCGCCCCGCTCACCCGCGTCGCCCATCGCGCCGGTCTCGCCCTGCAGGCCCCGCTCGCCCAGCGCACCCTGTGATCCGACCGCGCCGGTCTCGCCCTGCAGGCCGCGCTCACCGGTCGCGCCCACCGCGCCTGCCTCACCCTGGAAACCCTGCGCGCCGACAGCTCCAGTCTCGCCCTGCAGGCCGCGCTCGCCCAGCGCACCCTGTGATCCGACCGCGCCTGCCTCGCCCTGGACACCCTGCGCTCCGACAGCTCCGGTCTCGCCCCGCAGGCCGCGCCCACCGGTCGCGCCCACCGCGCCTGCCTCGCCCTGGAAACCCTGCGCGCCGACAGCTCCAGTCTCGCCCCGCAGGCCCCGCTCGCCCAGCGCACCCTGTGATCCGACCGCGCCTGCCTCGCCCTGGACACCCTGCGCGCCGACAGCGCCGGTCTCGCCCCGCGGGCCCCGCTCGCCCAGCGCACCCTGCGCACCGGTCTCCCCTCGGACACCCTGTGAGCCGACCGCGCCGGTCTCGCCCTGCAGGCCGCGCTCGCCTTGGACACCGCGCTGACCCGTCGCACCGGCCACTCCTGCTTCGCCGACGGGCCCTCGGACACCCTGCGCGCCGACCGCGCCGGCCTCACCCTGAGCACCGGTCTCACCCTGAGCACCGGTCTCACCCTGAGCGCCCTGCTGTCCTTCCGCGCCCGCCGTCCCAGCCGGACCGACGCGGCCACCCGCGCCCGTCTCCCCTTGCACGCCCTGTGCACCTCGTGACCCCGACGCCCCCGTCTCGCCTCTGGCGCCTGTGGCCCCCACCGGACCTGCGGGACCTGCCGGGCCCTGCGGGCCGGCCTCCCCTCGTGCTCCGGCCGCTCCGTTGGCCGCCGTCGCCCCCGTAGCCCCAGTCGCGCCAGTCGCGCCAGTCGCGCCAGTCGCACCGGTCGCGCCCCGCGCACCGACTGCCCCGGTCGCGCCCACAGCACCGGCCGGACCTTGTTGGCCCATCGGCCCGACCTGGTTCCACTTGAGCACGGTCTCCCCCACCCGACAGCTGGACTTGATCGCGTCGATGATGCGGACCGCGCCGTCCTTTGACGCAACGCAGGCGGTGATGGCGACCGGTCCGGGAGCTGCGGCCAGAGCTGGACTCATCGTGCAGACCACGGTCAGAGCGACTCCGCCGCCCAGCATGAGCGTGACTTTCGGTCCCCTACGGCTCGAGCGTCGTTCCTGTGCAGCCACTGACGTTGCCTCCGATGTTCGCGCCCATCGAGCGCCAGTCGAGGCGGAGTCGTGCTGCCGGTTGCTCGTCGACGCCACCGGGGTTAGCGCTCCGCGCCGGACGACCATGGTCCGGCATCCTCACATTAGGGATGTTTACCGATCAATTACCCCAGCGCGGACCGGGATGACTACAAGGGACTACTCGCGCAGCACGAGCCTGGGGGTCGGCCGACCATTCGGCCGGACGTTCGGCCGGATCCCTGGACCACGAGGGCAGGCCATCGCACGCACGACGCTCCCGGGCGTGACCCGGTCGTCCTCGAGTCCGTGCCGAACGGCCTCCCGTCGTACGGCGGGGGAAGGATGACGGCGGTCGCGACACGACCCCGGTCATGGAGCGCCGTCCCCGCCGTGCTGGCGGACCTCGTGGGTCGACGCACCGGTCGGCGTCGCCGGTCAGCCTTGCTTGGCGGTCTTTCCAGCGCTCGGCTTGGCGGGGTCCTTCAACCTCGGGTTGAGCGCGATCGCTCGCAGCACTGCCTTGTTCCCTTCGCTCTTCTGGCCGTTGCTTCGCTGCAGCAGGCCCAGGTTCAGCCACGCTGCCGCGTCCTTCTTGTTTGCTGCGACAGCCCGCTTGTAGAGGCTGATGGCCTCTGTCGAGTCGCGGCTCGTGCGCAGGATGGCCAGGTTGAAGAGCGCCGGCTCGTAGCCGGGGTCGGTCTTGAGCGCGGAGCGGTACTTCTCCTCCGCAAGCCCGTAGTTGCCGGCCGACTCGTCGATGAGCGCCAGGTTGTAGAGGGCGAACTTGTTCTTGGGGTCATAGCTGAGCGTCTTCTTATAGTCCGCCGCAGCTGCGGTGAGATCGCCTCCCGCGTGCGCCTTGAGGCCGGCGTCGAGCGCCCTGGCCGCCTTCTTGGCATCGGGGGTGGCGGTGGTCGAGCTGCCGTCCGTGGAGGCGTCGCCCCCGGAGCAGGCGCTGCTGCCGAGCGCAAGAACGGCGACGAGCGCCAAGGAGCGGATCACCCGGCCGGCTCGGCGCGGGCTGTCGGGGTGGGTCATGTGAGGTCTCCTGAGAAGTGCGGTGTAGCGGACGGACTTGGGCGACGTAGGCGAGAGGAAGAGCGAGACACTGCCCGGTGCCTGCTCTCGCGGGCTGACCTGCCTGGCGCGGCGTGAGCCCCGTCCTGAGAGCGCACGACGACTTTATGGCGCCGCACGACCGGAGGGGCCCGAACACCATGACTGGTGCGAACACGAGACGCGGGCCCGCCAAGGATCTGACGGGCCCGCGCCGGAGGCTGGCTCAGCGCTACTGGCTGCAGATCGCGAACGACTGAACCGAGACGCTGTTCCCGCCCGAGACGAGAATGACTGCGGTCGCCTGCCAAGCGGTCCCGCCCGTGTTGGGGGCGGACTTGTCGATCGCAGCCTTGGTGTTGGTTCCCTGCGTGACCGTCGCGCCGCCACCAAGAAGCTTGCCCGGCGAGGCGCACGTCGCCGTCGAGACGGCTGTGACGCTGCCGACGCCCGGGTTGCTGCCCAGACTGACGGTGTTGCCCGAAACCACCACCGTGCCCGTCAGCGACCCGGACGGCCCAGTCGGGCCGGTGGCCCCGGTGTCACCCTTCACACCCTGCGGCCCGGTGGCACCGACCGGACCCGTCGCTCCGATCGGACCAGCAGCCCCGGTGTCACCCTTCGCACCCTGCGGACCGGTGGAACCGGCCGCGCCGGTAGCCCCGGTAGCGCCGACCGCCCCTGCGGGTCCCGTCTGGCCGGTCAGGCCGTCCGCTCCGGGAGCACCGGTGTCACCCTTGACCCCGGCAGCTCCAGTTTCGCCTGCGGCACCAGCGTCACCCTTCGGGCCCTGCGGACCCACCGTTCCGGCGGCACCCTGTGGACCAGCCGCACCCACGGCGCCGGTCGCACCCATCTCACCGGCCGCACCGGCCGCACCGGTCGCACCGGTCTCGCCCTTGGCCCCTACCGGACCGGCCGGACCAACGGGCCCCTGAGGCCCTACGTCGCCCTGCGGGCCCTGCGCACCCTGCGCACCGGCCTCCCCATCGACGCCGTTCGCGCCATCGGTACCAGCGACACCCCGCGCACCGGCCGCACCGTCCTTCCCATCGATGCCATTCGTGCCATCGGTACCAGCGACACCCTGGTCACCCTGGACACCCTGGACACCCTGCTCACCCTGGACACCCTGGACACCCTGGACACCCTGCTCACCTTGCTCACCCTGGACACCCTGGACACCCTGCTCACCCTGGGCGCCTTGGAGACCGTGGTCGCCCTGGACACCCTGCTCGCCCTGGACACCCTGGACACCCTGCTCACCCTGGACACCCTGCTCACCCTGAGGGCCTTCACCCCCGTCAACGCCATTGCTGCCGTCGACGCCGTCGGTGCCGTTAGTTCCTGCTGCGCCGGTGTCCCCGGTGTCACCCTTGGCTCCATCGACACCGTTAGTGCCGTCGGCCCCCGCCGGACCAGCCGGCCCAGCGGGACCCTGCGGGCCAACCTCGCCCTGCGGACCCTGGACACCGTCCTTGCCGTCCACACCGTTGAGGCCGTCGATACCGTTCTTCCCGTCCACACCGTTGGAGCCGTCGACACCGTTGGTGCCGTCGACGCCATCGGTGCCGTCCGTGCCAGCTGCTCCGGTCCCGCCGGCGTCACCCGTGGCACCGTCAGCCCCCGCCGGACCAGCCGGACCCTGCGGGCCAACCTCGCCCTGCGGACCCTGGACACCGTCCTTGCCGTCCACACCCTTGGTGCCGTCCGTGCCAGCCGCTCCGGTGGCGCCGGTGTCACCCTTGGCTCCGTCAATGCCGTCGGCGCCGTTCTTGCCGTCCACACCGTCGGTGCCATCGGTGCCAGCAGCGCCGGTCTCACCCTGGGCGCCGTCAATGCCGTCGGTGCCGTTCTTGCCGTCCACACCGTTGGTGCCATCGACGCCATTGGTGCCAGCCGCGCCGGTCTCACCCTGGGCGCCGTCAGCCCCTGCCGGACCTGCCGGTCCAGCCGGACCCTGCGGACCAACCTCGCCCTGCGGACCCTGTACGCCGTTCTTGCCGTCGACCCCGGTGGTCCCGGCCGCACCCGTGGCGCCAGTAGCCCCCGTGGCGCCAGTAGCCCCCGTGGCGCCAGTAGCCCCCGTGGCGCCAGTAGCCCCCGACGCACCGGTGGCCCCCGTCGAGCCCTTGGCGCCGGTCGCCCCCGTCGCACCGGTGGCGCCGGTGGCGCCCTTGGCGCCGGTGGCCCCCGTCGCACCGGTGGCCCCCGTCGCCCCCGTGGCGCCGGTCGCGCCCTTGGCGCCCGTGGCCCCCGTCGCGCCGGTGGCCCCCGTCGCGCCCGTCGCGCCCGTCGCGCCCTTGACACCCTGGATGCCCTGGGGACCCCGGGGTCCCACCTGGCCGGCCCGGTTCCAGTCGACCAGCGTCTCGCCGCTCTTGCAGCTCTGCTTGGCGGCGTCGATGATGCGGACCGCCCCGTCGGTCTTGGCGAAGCAGCCCGTGATGACCCCATCAGCGGCCGGGATCGCAGCCTGGGCGGCGCTCACGCCCCCGAGCATGAGAACCGCCGAGCCCCCGGCGAGGACGAGCTTGGTACCAGGGCGGATGCGCCCCGTCTTTGCTTTGATGACAGACATAGGCCGTAGGCCCCCCATGAAGAAACCGGTCAGCGGCGGTTTCGCCTCTGCTCCCCGACGGGCCAGCGGCGACCAAGTCGCCCGTCGGATCTTCGCTCGCTACGACCGTTATCGGCCGACGGCGGAAAACTATGCGATTGGCGCCACTGTATGGCGGTTCGGTCAGACATATCCCCTGAAGGGACTATCCAGGAGTAGACCCGGGCCCGGTTCGCACCCCCCGTGACCAGGGGCCTGGACTACCCGCGCGATGCCAAGCGGACATATCCCCGTAAAGCAATCTGTCGATGCTGCTCGCACCCACATCCGTCTCGGACATGCCGAAGGCCCGGCCCCCTGAGGGGACCGGGCCTTCGGATGGGTCTGACTAGCTCACTTGCTGATGCTGGTCACGCGGCCGGCACCGACGGTGCGGCCACCCTCACGGATCGCGAAGCGGAGCCCCTCCTCCATGGCGATCGGCTGGATCAGCTCGACCGACATGTCGGTGTTGTCGCCCGGCATGACCATCTCGGTGCCCTCGGGGAGGGTCACGACGCCGGTCACGTCCGTCGTACGGAAGTAGAACTGCGGACGGTAGTTGTTGAAGAACGGCGTGTGACGGCCGCCCTCCTCCTTCGACAGGATGTAGACCGACGCGTCGAAGTTGGTGTGCGGGGTCGTGGTGCCCGGCTTGATGACGACCATGCCGCGCTCGACGTCCTCGCGCTTGGTGCCACGGAGGAGCAGCCCGACGTTCTCGCCGGCCTGGCCCTCGTCGAGGAGCTTGCGGAACATCTCGACGCCGGTGACCGTGGTGGTCTGCTTGTTCTCGCGGATGCCGATCAGGTCGACGGTCTCGTTGACCTTGACGACGCCCCGCTCGATGCGACCGGTGATGACCGTGCCGCGGCCGGTGATCGTGAAGACGTCCTCGACGGGCATGAGGAACGGCTTGTCGATCTCGCGCTCGGGCTGCGGGATGTGCGCGTCGACCGCGTCCATCAGCTCCATGATCGACTCGCCCCACTTCTCGTCGCCGTTCAGCGCCGGGAAGGCCGCCACCCGGACGACGGGCAGGTCGTCGCCGTCGAACTCGTACTCGGTGAGCAGCTCACGGACCTCGAGCTCGACGAGCTCGATGAGCTCCTCGTCGTCGACCATGTCGCACTTGTTCAGCGCGACCACGATCGCCGGCACGCCGACCTGGCGGGCGAGCAGCACGTGCTCACGCGTCTGGGGCATGGGGCCGTCGGTCGCCGCGACCACGAGGATCGCACCGTCCATCTGCGCCGCACCGGTGATCATGTTCTTGATGTAGTCGGCGTGACCCGGGCAGTCGACGTGTGCGTAGTGACGCGCCTCGGTCTGGTACTCGACGTGCGCGATCGAGATCGTGATACCGCGCTGACGCTCCTCGGGAGCCTTGTCGATCATGTCGAAGGCCGAGGCCTGGTTCAGGGTCGGGTACTTGTCGTGCAGCACCTTGGTGATCGCTGCGGTCAACGTCGTCTTGCCATGGTCGATGTGACCGATGGTTCCGATGTTGACGTGCGGCTTAGTCCGCTCGAACTTCGCCTTAGCCACGGGGGCTCCTCCTCGTTAGAAACTTGACTCGTCTGCTGGGGTTTACTGCAAAGGGTCCGACGAACTACTCGCCGCGGACCTTCTTGATGATCTCGTCGGCGACGTTCTGCGGAACCTCGGCGTACGAGTCGAACTCCATCGAGTACGACGCCTGGCCGGAGGTCTTGGACCTCAGGTCGCCAACGTACCCGAACATCTCTGACAGCGGTACCAGCGCCTCGACCACCCGGTCACCCGAGCGCTCGAACATCGTCGCGACCTGGCCACGACGCGAGTTGATGTCACCGATGACGTCTCCGAGGAAGCTCTCCGGAGTGGTCACCTCGACGGCGAACATCGGCTCGAGCAGCACCGGCTTGGCCATCCGCGCGGCCTCCTTGAAGGCCTGCCCGCCGGCCAGCTTGAAGGCCAGCTCGGAGGAGTCGACGTCGTGGTAGGCGCCGTCCTCGAGCGTGAACTTCACGTCGACCATCGGGTAGCCGGCGAGCACGCCGAACTCCATGGCGCCCTGGCCACCCTGGTCCACCGACGGGATGTACTCGCGCGGGATGCGGCCACCGCTGACGTTGTTGATGAACTCGTAGCCCGCACCGAGGCCGGTCTCCGGGTCCACGTTCGGGCCGAGGCTGATGACGACCTTCGCGAACTGGCCGGAACCACCGGTCTGCTTCTTGTGCGTGTAGGAGTGGTTCGTGACCTCCTTGCGGATGGTCTCGCGGTAGGCCACCTGCGGCTTGCCGACGGTCGCCTCCACGCGGAACTCGCGACGCATCCGGTCGACGAGGATCTCCAGGTGCAGCTCGCCCATGCCGGCGATGATCGTCTGGCCGGTCTCCATGTCGCTCTTCACCGTGAAGGTGGGGTCCTCGTCGGAGAGCCGCTGGATCGCGACACCCAGCTTCTCCTGGTCGCCCTTGGTCTTGGGCTCGATCGCGACCTCGATCACCGGCGCCGGGAACGTCATCGACTCCAGGACGACCGGGTTCTGCATGTCGCACAGGGTGTGACCGGTCTTGGTGTCCTTCAGGCCCATCACCGCGACGATCTGGCCGGCGCCGACCGACGCGATCTCCTCACGCTTGTTCGCGTGCATCTGGTAGACCTTGCCGATCCGCTCCTTGCGCCCGTTGACCGGGTTCAGCACGGTCGAGCCGGCGACGAGCTTGCCCGAGTAGACCCGGACGTAGATCAGCTTGCCGAGGTGCGGGTCGGTGGCCACCTTGTAGGCGAGGCCGGAGAAGGGCTCGTCGTCGCTGGGCTGGCGCACGATCGACCTGTCCTCGTCCTTGGCCGCGTGACCCTGGATGCCGTCGATGTCGAGCGGCGAGGGCAGGTACTTCACGACCGCGTCGAGCAGCGGCTGGACGCCCTTGTTCTTGAACGCCGTGCCGCACAGGACCGGGTTGACCTTGTCGGCCAGGGTCGCGCGCCGGATGGCGTCCTCGAGCTCGGCGACGGACAGCTCCTCGCCCTCGAGGTACTTCTCCATCACCGCGTCGTCGGCCTCGGCCAGCGTCTCGAGGAACTTCTCGCGCCACTCGGCGGCCTGCTCCTGCAGCGCCTCCGGGATCTCCTCGATGTCGTAGTCCTCGCCCATCTTGGTCTCGCCGCGCCAGGTGAGCGCGCGCATGCCGACCAGGTCGACGACCCCGAGGAAGTCGCTCTCGGCGCCGATCGGGAGCTGCAGCACGAGCGGGGTGGAGTTGAGCCGCTCGACCATCATGTCCACGCAGCGGAAGAAGTCCGCGCCGGTGCGGTCGAGCTTGTTCACGAAGCACATCCGCGGGACGGAGTACTTGTTGGCCTGCCGCCAGACGGTCATCGTCTGCGGCTCCACGCCGGCGACCCCGTCGAAGACCGCGACCGCGCCGTCGAGGACGCGCAGCGAGCGCTCGACCTCGGCGGTGAAGTCCACGTGACCGGGGGTGTCGATGATGTTGATCTGGTGGTTCTTCCACCAGCAGGTCGTCGCGGCGGACGTGATGGTGATGCCGCGCTCCTGCTCCTGCTCCATCCAGTCCATGACCGCCGCGCCCTCGTGGACCTCGCCGATCTTGTAGGAGATGCCGGTGTAGAAGAGGATCCGCTCGGTCGTGGTGGTCTTGCCGGCGTCGATGTGCGCCATGATGCCGATGTTGCGGACCTTGGTCAGGTCGGTGGTGATGTCGACGGCCACTTGTGAGTGATCCCCTCGTAGCTAGGTGGTGCCAGGTGATGCTGGTCAGCGGCGAACGCCGCGCAGGAGGCGGTACGTCGCCGGCCTCGACCCTCGTGGGGCGCCCGGCCGGGCGACGTACCGTCCGGTGTCACCAGCGGTAGTGAGCGAAGGCCTTGTTGGACTCGGCCATCTTGTGGGTGTCCTCACGGCGCTTGACCGCGGCACCGAGGCCGTTGGAGGCGTCGAGGATCTCGTTCATCAGGCGCTCGGCCATCGTCTTCTCACGACGGGCGGCGGAGTAGCCGACCAGCCAGCGCAGGGCCAGGGTCATGGACCGCGTCCCGCGGACCTCGACCGGCACCTGGTAGGTGGCGCCACCGACGCGGCGGCTGCGCACCTCGAGGGCGGGCTTGACGTTGTCGAGCGCACGCTTGAGCGTGACGACCGGGTCGGTGCCGGTCTTGTCCCGGCAGCCCTCCAGGGCGCCGTACACGATGCGCTGGGCGGTCTGCTTCTTGCCGTCCTTGAGCACCTTGCTGACCAGCTGGGTCACCACGGGGCTGCCGTAGACCGGGTCGACGTCGAGCGGCCTCTTCGGAGCGGGTCCCTTGCGCGGCATCAGCTCTTCTCCTTCTTCGCGCCGTACCGGCTGCGAGCCTGCTTGCGGTTCTTCACGCCCTGCGTGTCGAGCGAACCGCGGATGATCTTGTACCGGACACCGGGGAGGTCCTTCACCCGGCCGCCGCGCACGAGCACGATCGAGTGCTCCTGGAGGTTGTGGCCGACCCCGGGGATGTACGCCGTGACCTCGATGCCGCTGGAGAGGCGCACCCGGGCGACCTTGCGGAGAGCGGAGTTCGGCTTCTTCGGGGTGGTCGTGTAGACACGCGTGCACACGCCACGCCGCTGGGGGGAACCCTTCAGAGCGGGCGTCTTGTTCTTCGACACCTTGTCCTGGCGGCCCTTGCGGACCAACTGCTGGATGGTGGGCACCGCGTGGTTCTCTTTCCTCTTCGGTGATGCTGTCTTGTGTGTCCGGTCTCCCGGCCTGCTGCGCCGCTCACGCCTCCCGCGAAGTGCCTACCCCGCGGTCGGGCGTGTCGCTGCCTGCGTGCATCCGCGGTGCTGCTGACGGAGGTGCCTTCGGGCTGGCGATGCGATGAACAGACGCGCATCCGGTCCTGTCGAGGGCGACGAGCGCGCGCATGGCCTGGGTGTCCCAGACACGAAGAAAAAGATTACCGGCTCGCCGTAACGCGGTCAAAACGAGCACCGACCGCACCGTGCTGCTAGAGGCACCGCCTGCACGCCTGGGACTCCCATCCTAGCGAGCCGGGACAACCCCGCCGACCAGCAGCTCGGCCAGGTGCAGCGCCCGCACGTCGGCCAGATCGGCGAGCTGGGTGCGGCAGGAGAAACCGTCCGCGAGCACCACGGCCCGCTCCCCGGCGGCCCGGACGGCCGGCAGCAGGTCGTGCTCGGCGACCGCCACCGACACCTCGTAGTGCCCCTGCTCGACCCCGAAGTTGCCCGCCAGCCCGCAGCATCCGCCGACCCGGGTGACCGTGGCGCCGGTGCGCGCGAGCAGCGCGGCGTCCGCGTGCCAGCCCAGCACGCTCGCGTGGTGGCAGTGCGGCTGCACGACGATCGTGGTCCCGGTCAGGTCCGGCGGCTGCCAGTCGTCCAACCGGGCGAGCACCTCGGCCAGGGTGTGCACGCCACCGGCGACCGCGGCCGCCCGCGGGTCGTCGCTGAGCTCCACCGCGTCCGACCGCAGCGTCGCCAGGCAGGACGGCTCGAGGCCCAGGACCGGGATGCCGCGCTCGACGTACGGATGCAGGACGTCCACGGTCTGGGACAGGATCCGCTTCGCGGCGTCGAGCTGCCCGGTGCTGATCCAGGTCAGCGCGCAGCAGGCCGTCTGCCGCACCACCCCCACCCGCAGGCCCGCCGCCTCGAGCACGGCCACCGCGGCACGGCCGCTCGACGAGGCGAAGCCGTCGGTGAACGAGTCCGCCCAGATCACGACGTCGTACGTCTCGGTGCCGGCGGGCTCCGCGGCGTACGACGTCCCGCGCGCCCAACGACGCAGCGTGCGGGTGTCGAATGCCGGGATGCCGCGGCGTTGGTCGATGCCGGCCGCAGCCTTCGCCAGCCGCTGCACCGCGCCGATCCGGAGCGCCCGGTTGGCCAGGGGCGCCAGGGGGGCACTGAGCCGCGCCCAGCGGGGCAGCTGTCCCAGCGCGTAGTGGCTGCGGGGGCGCAGCCGGCGGCGGTAGCGCTGGTGCAGCGCCTCGGCCTTGTACGTCGCCATGTCGATGCCGGTCGGGCAGTCCGAGGCGCAGCCCTTGCAGGACAGGCACAGGTCGAGGGCCTCGTGCACCTCGTCGGACTTCCACCCCCCGGAGACCAGCGAGCCGTTGACCATCTCCTGGAGCACCCGCGAGCGTCCCCGGGTGGAGTCCTTCTCGTCGCGGGTCGCCGCGAACGAGGGGCACATCACCCCGCCGTTGCCGGTGTTGTCCGCCAGGCATTTGCCCACCCCCGTGCAGCGGTGCACCGCGTCCACGAGCGAGCCGCCGTCGTGCACCAACCGCAGGGTGTGCCGCGGCTCGCGCAGCCGGGCGGCCAGCCGCAGGTCGGCGTCGAACGGGCGCGGCTCCACCAGCACCCCGGGGTTGAGCAGGTTCCCGGGGTCGAAGATGTCCTTGACCGCGCCGAAGAGGGCGACGGTCTCGGACGAGTACATCCGCGGCAGCAGCTCGGAGCGTGCACGTCCGTCGCCGTGCTCGCCGGACAGGCTGCCACCGTGGGCGGCGGTCAGGTCCGCGGCCGCCTCGACGAACTCCCGGAAGCCCCGGCGCCCGGCGTCCTGCTTGAGCGGGAAGTCGATGCGGATGTGCACGCAGCCGTCCCCGAAGTGACCGTACGGGACCCCGTCGAGGCCGGCGTCGACGAGCAGCCGCTCGAAGCCGCGCAGGTAGTCCCCGAGCCGGTCGGGCGGCACCGCGGCGTCCTCCCAGCCGGACTGTGCGGGCCGGGCCAGGGTGCGTGCGGCCAGACCGGCGCCGTCCTCCCTGATCCGCCACAGCGCGGCCATCTCCGCGACCTCGGTGACCACCCGGCTCTCGCCCGCGCCGGCGTCGCGGCAGACCGTGCCGGCCACGTCTGCGGCCTCCTCGACGGTGGCCCCGGTGACCTCGGCGAACAGCCAGCCCGCGCCGCGGGGCAGGTCGGGCACCCGGCCCTGGCCGGCGTGGGTGCGGACCACGTCGACGATCCGCGAGTCGAGGCCCTCGCAGGCCACCAGCGGGTGCCTGAGCAGGCCGGGGACTGCGTCGGCGGCGTCGGCCATCGACGGGTAGCCGAGGACGGCGAGTGCGCGGTGCGCGGGCTCCTCGACGAGTCGCACCGTGGCGCCGAGGACGACGGCCAGGGTGCCCTCGCTGCCCACCAGGAACCGGGCCAGGTCGCGGCCCCGCTCCGGGAGCAGGTGCTCCAGGCTGTAGCCGGAGACCTGCCGGCCGAAGCGACCCATCTCGGTGCGGATCGTCGCCAGGTGCTCCCCCACCAGGGCGTCGAGCCGGTCGGCGACCGCCGAGCGGGGCTCCTGCCCGTCCAGCCGCAGACGCTCCCCGGCCACCGTCAGCACGTCGAGCCCTCTGACGTTGTCCGCGGTGCGACCGTAGCCCAGCGCCCGCGAGCCGCAGGCGTTGTTGCCGACCATCCCACCGATCGTGCAGCGGGTGTGCGTGGACGGGTCGGGCCCGAAGCGCAGCCCCTGCGCGGCGGCCGCACGTTGCAGGGTGGCGTGCACGGTACCCGGCTCGACCACGGCGCTGCGGGTCTCGGCGTCCAGGGACAGCACCCGGTTCAGGTGCCGCGAGGTGTCCACGACGATGCCGGTCCCGACCGCGTTGCCCGCCACCGACGTCCCGGCACCTCGCATCGTCAGCGGGGTCCCGGATGCGTGCGCGACCGCGACCGTGGCCACCAGCTCGTCCACGTCGCGCGGGCGGACCACCACCTGCGGCACCACCCGGTAGAGCGAGGCGTCGGTGGAGTACAGCGCCCGGGTCAGCGTCGACCCGTCCACGTCCGCCACGCCCGCCCGGCGCAGCTCGGCGACCAGGTCGCCGTCGGACGGGGCGTCCGGGGCCGCCCCGGAGGACTGGTCGGCAGGCGTGGACGGCGGCTCGTGCGTGCCGGTGCGACTCATGCGGGGAAGTCTAGGCAGCCCCCCGGCGGCGACCCTGGACGAACCCCGCTCGGCTCAGCGGTCGACGACCAGGGCGAGCGCGTGCCGGGCGGCGGTGAGCAGCTGGAGGTCGTGCGCCTCCGCGAAGGGCACCCAGGCGACCAGGTCGGTCGAGCCGCCGACCTCCACCACGTGCGGCTCGACGCCGGCGGAGGCCGGCAGCAGGTGGGCGTCGAAGATCAGGTGGATGCCGTGGTAGTCCTCCACCAGGCCGTCGGCGCGGGCCCCGGTGAAGTGCGTGGCGTGCACGTCGAGCACACGGCCGGGCTCGACGTGGAGGCCGGCCTCCTCGAACACCTCCCGGCGCAGGGCGTCCCGCGGGTCCTCGCCGTGGTCGATCCCGCCCCCGGGCAGCGTCCACCGGCCCTCGATGCGGGTGCGTGCGGACATCCTCGTGAGCAGCACCTCGCGACGAGCCCGGTCGCCGCGCAGCAGGACGGCGTAGGCGGCGATACGCTGGCGTCGGGGCACACCGGACGACGGCGGTTCCGAAGGCATGGGCGCGAGTCTAGGACGCCCGCAGGGCCGTGGGCGGGACGGCACCGAGCGGGATGCTCTCCGCCGCCCGGGCGTCGGTCGCCGTGGGCGCGGCGCCCCCGAGGTGGGCCGGGTGCCAGGGCGCCCACTCCCCCGGGCGGGGCCGGTGCCGCTCCCGGGCCTGCAGGTCGTCGAGCAGGCCCTGCAGGCGCTCCCCCAGGGCGACGGTCCCGGACCGCACGTCCTGTCCCGGAGCCAGTGCCAGCGGCTCCCCCACCAGCAGCGACACCGGCCGGCCCCGGGTGAGGTCGAGCGGGCGGCCCGCGGTCAGGATCCTCTGCGGACCCCAGATCGCCATCGGCACCAGGGGCGCTCCGGTCTCGAGCGCCAGCGCCACCGCGCCGGGCATCAGGTCGCGCACGACGAACGAGGTGCTCACCCCCGCCTCAGGGAAGATGCCCACGGCCTCCCCCTGGCGCAGCAGCGCACGGGCCCGCAGGTAGGCGGCCGCGGGGGCGGCCCGGTCCACGGGCACGTGCCGCATGCGGTTCATCAGCGGTCCCACGCCCGGCGCGCGCCAGACGTCGTGGCGGGCCAGGAACCGCGGTCTGCGCCGGCTCCGCCGAGCCGCCAGCCCGACCAGCAGGAAGTCCAGGAAGCTCACGTGGGTGCCCGCCAGCACCAGCGGGCCGGTCACCGGCACGTGCTGGTCGCCCTCGACCTGCAACCGCAGCCCCAGCGCGCGGAAGAGGACCCGGGCCGCGCCGGAGACGGTGGCGTACAGCGGGTCCCTGGTGTGCATGCCCGTGGTTCGCAGCCCGACCGGGTCCGGACTGCGCTCGGGCGTCCCTGGACGGCGGTCCGGGAACGGCACAGGGCCCCGGGACTCGTGTGAGTCCCGGGGCCCTGCGTGGACGCCGATCAGCTCTGGTACGAGCCGAAGTCGAAGTCGTCGAGCGCCACGGCCTGGCCTCCGGTGTTCCCGAAGTCGTAGTCGTAGTCGCCGTACCCGGTGACCGAGTAGGCGTTGGCACGCGCCTCCTCCGTCGGCTCCACCCGGATGTTGCGGTACCGCTCCAGGCCGGTGCCGGCCGGGATCAGCTTCCCGATGATCACGTTCTCCTTCAGGCCGCGCAGCGAGTCCGACTTGCCGTGGATCGCCGCGTCGGTGAGGACGCGCGTGGTCTCCTGGAACGACGCCGCCGACAGCCACGACTCGGTGGCCAGCGACGCCTTGGTGATGCCCATCAGCTGCGGACGACCGGCCGCGGGCTTGCCGCCCTCGGAGACCACCCGGCGGTTCTCCTCCTCGAAGATCACCCGGTCGATCAGGTCGGACGGGAGCAGCCTGGTGTCACCCTGCTCCAGCACGAGCACCCGCCGCAGCATCTGCCGCACGATGATCTCGATGTGCTTGTCGTGGATCGCCACGCCCTGGCTGCGGTACACGGCCTGCACCTCGTCGACCAGATGCTCCTGGGCCTTGCGGACACCCAGGATGCGGAGCACCTCCTGCGGGTCCGGCGTGCCCTGCGTGAGCTGCTGGCCGACCTCGACGTGGTCGCCCTCGCCGACGGTGAGCCGCGAGCGCTTGCTGACCGGGTACTCCTGCACCTCCGACCCGTCGTCCGGCGTGACCAGGACCTTCTTGGCCTTGTCGGACTCGTCGATGGTGATCCGGCCGGCCGCCTCGGTGATCGGCGCGCGGCCCTTGGGCTGCCGGGCCTCGAAGAGCTCGACCACGCGGGGCAGACCCTGCGTGATGTCGTCCGCCGAGGCCACGCCACCGGTGTGGAAGGTACGCATCGTCAGCTGCGTGCCCGGCTCACCGATCGACTGGGCCGCGATGATGCCGACCGCCTCGCCGATGTCGACGAGCTTGCCGGTGGCCAGCGAGCGGCCGTAGCACTTCGCGCAGGTTCCGGTCCGGGCGTCACAGGTGAGCACCGAGCGGACCTTCACCTCCTCGATGCCGGCAGCCACGAGCTCGTTGATCTTGACGTCCCCGAGGTCGCCACCCGCGGTGACGAGCACCTCGCCAGTGTCCGGGTGGGTGACCTCGACGGCCGCCGAGCGGGCGTACGCCGCGGTCTCGGCGTTCTCGTCCTTGACCACCCGCCCGTCCTCGAGGCGCTGCCCGATGCGCTTGGGCAGGCCACGCTCGGTGCCGCAGTCGTCCTCACGGATGATGACGTCCTGCGACACGTCGACGAGCCGACGCGTCAGGTAGCCCGAGTCCGCCGTCCGCAGCGCGGTGTCGGCCAGACCCTTGCGGGCGCCGTGCGTGGCGATGAAGTACTCCAGCACGGTCAGACCCTCGCGGAAGTTCGACTTGATCGGCCGCGGGATGATGTCGCCCTTCGGGTTCGCCACCAGACCACGCATGGCCGCGATCTGCCGGACCTGCATCATGTTCCCGCGGGCGCCCGAGTGGACCATCATGTAGATCGGGTTCATCTTGTCGAAGGTCGTCTCGAGCTCGGCCGCGACCTCGTTGGAGGCCTGCGTCCAGATCTCGATGAGCTCCTGGCGACGCTCGTCGTCGGTGATCAGACCGCGTTCGAACTGCTTCTGCACCTTGGCGGCCTGCTCCTCGAAGACCTCGAGGATCTCCGCCTTGCGCGGCGGGGTCACGACGTCCTCGATGGAGACGGTCACCCCCGAGCGGGTGCCCCAGTGGAAGCCGGCGTCCTTGAGCGCGTCCAGCGCCGCCGCCACCTCGACCTTGGTGTAGCGCTCGGCGAGGTCGTTGACGATCACGCCCAGCTGCTTCTTGCCGACCTCGTAGTTCACGAAGGCGTAGTCGCCGGGCAGCGTCTCGTTGAACAGCGCCCGGCCCAGCGTGGTGTCCAGGATCAGGGGCTGACCCTCCTCCCAGCCCTCGGGCAGAGGAGCCCCGAACGGCGGGACGACCTCGGGGAAGCGGATCTTCACCTTGCTCTGCAGGGTGATCTCCCCCCGGTCAAGGGCCATGATCGCCTCGGACGTCGAGGAGAACGCCCGACCGTTGCCGGCCATCTCGTCGTCGCCCATCTCGCGGGTGAGGAAGAACAGCCCGATGATCATGTCCTGGGTGGGCATGGTCACCGGCCGGCCGTCGGACGGCTTGAGGATGTTGTTCGTCGAGAGCATCAGGATCCGGGCCTCGGCCTGGGCCTCGGCCGACAGCGGCAGGTGCACCGCCATCTGGTCGCCGTCGAAGTCGGCGTTGAACGCCGAGCAGACGAGCGGGTGGATCTGGATGGCCTTGCCCTCGATCAGCTGCGGCTCGAAGGCCTGGATGCCGAGGCGGTGCAGCGTGGGTGCCCGGTTCAGCAGCACCGGGTGCTCGGTGATGACCTCCTCCAGGACGTCCCACACGACCGGACGCGCCCGCTCCACCATCCGCTTGGCGGACTTGATGTTCTGCGCGTGGTTCAGGTCGACCAGGCGCTTCATCACGAACGGCTTGAACAGCTCGAGAGCCATCTGCTTGGGCAGACCGCACTGGTGCAGCTTGAGCTGCGGGCCGACCACGATGACCGAACGGCCCGAGTAGTCCACGCGCTTGCCGAGCAGGTTCTGACGGAACCGGCCCTGCTTGCCCTTGAGCATGTCCGAGAGCGACTTCAGCGGCCGGTTGCCCGGACCGGTGACCGGACGACCACGACGGCCGTTGTCGAACAGCGAGTCGACGGCCTCCTGGAGCATCCGCTTCTCGTTGTTGACGATGATCTCCGGCGCGCCCAGGTCGAGCAGCCGCTTGAGGCGGTTGTTCCGGTTGATGACCCGGCGGTACAGGTCGTTCAGGTCCGAGGTCGCGAAGCGGCCACCGTCGAGCTGCACCATCGGGCGCAGGTCCGGCGGGATCACCGGGACGGCGTCGAGGACCATGCCCTGCGGGCTGTTGGTGGTCTTGCGGAACGCGTCGACCACCTTCAGCCGCTTGAGCGCACGGACCTTGCGCTGGCCCTTGCCGTTGGCGATGGTGTCGCGCAGGCTCTCCACCTCGGCCTCGAGGTCGAAGGTCTGCAGCCGCTTCTGGATCGCGGTGGCCCCCATGTGGCCCTCGAAGTACTTGCCGAACCAGTTCTTCATCTCGCGGTACAGCAGCTCGTCACCCTCGAGGTCCTGGACCTTGAGACCCTTGAAGCGGCTCCACACCTCGTCGAGGCGGTCCAGCTCGCGCTGCGAGCGGTCGCGGACCTGCTTCATCTCGCGCTCCGCGCCGTCCTTGACCTTGCGGCGTGCGTCGGCCTTGGCGCCCTCGGCCTCCAGCGCGGCGAGGTCCTCCTCGAGCTTCTTGGCGCGGTCGTCGATCTGGGTGTCGCGGCGGCTCTCGAGACGCTTGCGCTCCAGGTCGATCTTGGCCTCGAGTGAGGACAGGTCGCGGTGGCGGGCGTCGTCGTCGACGCTGGTGATCATGTAGGCGGCGAAGTAGATGACCTTCTCGAGGTCCTTCGGGGCTAGGTCGAGCAGGTAGCCGAGCCGGCTGGGCACACCCTTGAAGTACCAGATGTGGGTCACCGGCGCGGCGAGCTCGATGTGGCCCATCCGCTCGCGGCGCACCTTGGAGCGGGTCACCTCGACGCCGCAGCGCTCACAGATGATGCCCTTGAAGCGCACGCGCTTGTACTTGCCGCAGTAGCACTCCCAGTCCCGGGTGGGACCGAAGATCTTCTCGCAGAAGAGGCCGTCACGCTCGGGCTTGAGCGTGCGGTAGTTGATCGTCTCCGGCTTCTTGACCTCGCCGTGGCTCCACGTGCGGATGTCGTCCGCGGTGGCCAGGCCGATCTGAAGCTGGTCGAAGAAGTTCACGTCCAGCAAGACATTTTCCTTTGGTCAGGCTTCGGTGGTTGAGCTGGGGTCGGGGACGGGAGTGTGGGGGGCGCGGATCGCGAGCTCACCGCGACCCCCCACGACTCACACCTCCTCGACGCTGCTGGGCTCGCGGCGGGACAGGTCGATGCCGAGCTCCTCGGCGGCGCGGAAGACGTCCTCCTCCGCGTCGCGCATCTCGATCGCCGTGCCGTCCTGGGACAGCACCTCGACGTTGAGGCAGAGCGACTGCATCTCCTTGACGAGGACCTTGAACGACTCGGGGATCCCGGAGTCGGGGATGTTCTCGCCCTTCACGATGGCCTCGTAGACCTTGACGCGTCCGGGGACGTCGTCGGACTTGATCGTCAGGAGCTCCTGCAGGGCGTAGGCGGCGCCGTACGCCTCCATCGCCCAGACCTCCATCTCACCGAAGCGCTGACCGCCGAACTGGGCCTTACCACCGAGCGGCTGCTGGGTGATCATCGAGTACGGACCCGTCGACCGCGCGTGGATCTTGTCATCCACGAGGTGGTGCAGCTTCAGGATGTACATGTACCCGACCGAGACCGGCTCGGGGAACGGCTCACCGGAGCGGCCGTCGAACAGCATCGCCTTGCCGTTCTCCTTCACGACGCGCACGCCGTCACGGTTCGGCAGGGTGGAGCCGAGCAGCCCGACGATCTCGTCTTCGCGCGCGCCGTCGAAGACCGGGGTGGCGACGTTGGTGTCCGCCTCCGCCGCGTCCGCGTGGATCGCGATCAGCCGCTTCTTCCAGTCCTCGTCGTCACCCTCGACCTGCCAGCCCTGCTTGGCCAGCCAACCGAGGTGGATCTCCAGGATCTGGCCGATGTTCATCCGGCCCGGGACACCGAGCGGGTTGAGCACCACGTCGACCGGGCTGCCGTCCTCCATGAACGGCATGTCCTCGACCGGCAGGATCTTGGAGATCACGCCCTTGTTCCCGTGCCGTCCGGCCAGCTTGTCGCCGACCGAGATCTTGCGCTTCTGGGCCACGTAGACCCGCACCAGCTGGTTGACGCCCGGAGGCAGCTCGTCGCCCTCCTCGCGGTCGAAGACGCGGACCCCGATGACCGTGCCGGACTCGCCGTGCGGGACCTTCATCGAGGTGTCGCGCACCTCGCGCGCCTTCTCACCGAAGATCGCACGCAGCAGACGCTCCTCCGGGGTCAGCTCGGTCTCGCCCTTCGGCGTCACCTTGCCGACCAGGATGTCACCGGTGGTCACCTCGGCGCCGATCCGGATGATGCCGCGCTCGTCGAGGTCGGCGAGCATCTCCTCGCTGACGTTCGGGATGTCGCGGGTGATCTCCTCCGGGCCGAGCTTGGTGTCCCGGGCGTCGACCTCGTGCTCCTCGATGTGGATCGAGGTGAGCACGTCCTGCTGCACGAGGCGCTGCGACAGGATGATCGCGTCCTCGTAGTTGTGACCCTGCCAGGGCATGAACGCGACCAGCAGGTTGGTGCCGAGAGCCATCTCGCCCTCATCGGTGCAGGGACCGTCCGCGATCGGCGAGCCGACCTCGAGGCGCTGCCCCTCCGAGACCAGCGGACGCTGGTTGATGCACGTGCCCTGGTTGGAGCGGCTGAACTTCTGCATCCGGTAGGTGCGGTACGTGCCGTCGTCCTGCATGACCTCGACCGCGTCGGCCGAGACCTCCTGGACGACCCCGGCCTGGGCCGCGGTCACCACGTCGCCGGCGTCCACCGCGGCGCGGAACTCCATGCCGGTGCCGACCAGCGGCGCGTCGCTCTTGATCAGCGGCACGGCCTGGCGCTGCATGTTGGAGCCCATCAGCGCACGGTTCGCGTCGTCGTGCTCCAGGAACGGGATCAGCGCGGTCGCCACCGACACCATCTGGCGCGGCGAGACGTCCATGTAGTCGACCTCGTCGGCCGGGACCACGTCGACCTCGTTCTCGCGCTGGCGGACCAGCACCCGCTCCTCGGAGAACCGGTTGTCCTCGGTCAGGCCTGCGTTGGCCTGGGCGATGACGAAGCGGTCCTCCTCGTCGGCGGTGAGGTAGTCGACCTTGTCGGTGACGTGACCCTTCTCGACCTTGCGGTACGGCGTCTCCACGAAGCCGAACGGGTTGATCCGTCCGAACGTCGCGAGGGAGCCGATCAGGCCGATGTTCGGGCCCTCAGGAGTCTCGATCGGGCACATGCGGCCGTAGTGCGACGGGTGCACGTCGCGGACCTCGAAGCCCGCACGGTCCCGCGAGAGCCCGCCCGGCCCGAGCGCGGAGAGCCGGCGCTTGTGCGTCAGCCCCGCGATCGGGTTCGTCTGGTCCATGAACTGCGAGAGCTGGGAGGTCCCGAAGAACTCCTTGAGCGCCGCCACGACCGGCCTGATGTTGATCAGGCTCTGCGGGGTGATCGCCTCGACGTCCTGGGTGGTCATCCGCTCGCGGACGACGCGCTCCATGCGAGCCAGCCCGGTCCGGAGCTGGTTCTGGATCAGCTCACCGACCGTGCGCATGCGACGGTTGCCGAAGTGGTCGATGTCGTCCGCGCGGACCTCCATCGAGCCGGCCGGCATGTCCAGGTCGGTGCGGCCGTCGTGCAGGGCGACGATGAACTTGATCGCCGAGACGATGTCGTCGTTGGTCAGCGTCTGCTGGTCGAAGGCCTCGGTGGTGCCGAGCTTCTTGTTGATCTTGTACCGGCCGACCTTCGCGAGGTCGTAGCGCTTGCCGTTGAAGTAGTAGTTGTCCAGCAGCGTCTGCGCGGCCTCACGCGTCGGCGGCTCCCCGGGACGCAGCTTGCGGTAGATGTCCAGCAGCGCGTCGTCCTGGCCGGACGTGTGGTCCTTCTCCAGGGTCAGCATCATCGACTCGTACTCGCCGAACTCGTCGCGGATCTGCTGCTCGGACCAGCCGAGCGCCTTGAGCAGGACCGTGACGTTCTGCTTGCGCTTGCGGTCCAGCCGCACGCCCACCATGTCGCGCTTGTCGATCTCGAACTCGAGCCAGGCGCCGCGGGACGGGATCACCTTGGCGGTGAAGATGTCCTTGTCGGAGGTCTTGTCCGCGCTGCGCTCGAAGTACACGCCGGGCGAACGGACCAGCTGCGAGACGACGACCCGCTCGGTGCCGTTGATGACGAACGTGCCCTTGTCCGTCATCAGGGGGAAGTCCCCCATGAAGACGGTCTGGCCCTTGATCTCGCCGGTCTCGTTGTTCGTGAACTCGGCGGAGACGTACAGCGGTGCGGAGTAGGTGAAGTCCTTCTCCTTGCACTCGTCCACGCTGTTCTTCGGGTCGTAGAAGACCGGGTTCTCGAACGAGAGGGACATCGTGCCGGAGAAGTCCTCGATGGGGGAGATCTCCTCGAAGATCTCCTGGAGGCCGGACTTGGGCGAGACGTCCTCACCGTTGTCCACCCGCCTCTGGACGTCTGCCTTCCACTCGTCGTTGCCGACCAGCCAGTCGAAGCTCTTGGTCTGGAGGTCGAGAAGCTTCGGAACCTCGAGGGGCTCGGAGATCTTCGCGAAGGAGATGCGGCGCGGGGCCAGAGGGTTCTCTGCGGTGTTGCTGGAATTCTTGATGCTGCGCGAGGCGGCCAAGAGGGGTCCTTCCGAGGGGGCTCGCGGACTCATCTACCGACCACAAACCAGCCGACCGGGCAGGCTGGACGTATTTGAGGGCAGACGCAAGGACCGATATTAGCCCATGGGGCACCACAGACACAACCGGCCCGGACCACCCCTCCGGTCCTCGATCCGCACCGCTCGGTCGTCGGTCACCGCCTGAGCGGTGAAGACTCCCGGAAGGTCCGGAGAGGTCCAGGAGACGGGGCCCCTCGGAAACACCAGAAGCATGAACCGAAGACTTGCGCGAGTCAAGCACCCCGCGTGCTGTCGCGCTCGGCGAGCCGACCACCCGGGAACGCGAGAAGCGGCCCTCCCGGTGAGGGGAGGGCCGCTTCGCGGCGCTGCTCAGGTGCTGGCGGGGCCAGCCCCGGTCACTTGACGGTGACGGAGGCGCCAACGCCCTCGAGGGTCGCCTTGGCCTTCTCGGCGGCCTCCTTGGTGACCTTCTCCAGGACGGCCTTCGGAGCGGCCTCGACCAGCTCCTTGGCCTCCTTCAGCCCGAGGCTGGTCAGCGCACGGACCTCCTTGATGACGTTGATCTTCTTCTCGCCGGCGGCCTCGAGGACGACGTCGAACTCGTCCTGCTCGTAGGCTTCCTCAGCGGCCGCACCGGCGGCGGCGGGAGCAGCGGCCACGGCCACGGGGGCGGCAGCGGTCACGCCGAAGGTCTCTTCGAACTGCTTCACGAACTCGCTCAGCTCGAGGAGGGTCATCTCCTTGAACGCGTCGAGCAGCTCGTCGGTGGTGAGCTTCGCCATGGTGGCGGTTTCCTTCCAGTAGCTGGCCCGCACGGTCGTGGGGGCCGGTGTCGGTTGGTGACGGGTGGTGTCGGTGCTGCCGAGAGACCGGGGTCAGGCCTCGGTGGTCTCGGCCGGGGTCTCCCCCGTGGTGTCGTCCCCCGCGGCGTCCTCGGCGGGGGCGTCCGCCTCGGTCACCTCGGGCTGCTCCTCGGTGCTCTCCGCAGCAGGGGCCGGCGTACCGGCACCACCGCGGAGGACCGACGGGTCCTGCTCGGCCTTGGCCTGCAGGGCACCGGCCACGCGGGCCGCCTGCGCCAGCGGTGCGTTGAGCAGGTACACCGCCTGGCTGAGCGAGGCCAGCATGCCGCCCGCGAGCTTGGCGAGGAGGACCTCGCGCGACTCGAGGTCGGCCAGCTTGGCGATCTCCGCCGCGTCGAGCGGCTTCCCGTCGAGGACACCGCCCTTGATCACGAGCGCAGGGTTTGCCTTGGCAAAGTCACGCAGACCCTTGGCCGCCTCGACCACGTCGCCGTTGATGAAGGCGATGGCGGTCGGACCGGTGAGCAGGGCGTCGAAGCCCTCGATGCCCGCCTCGGTCGCGGCGATCTGGGTCAGCGTGTTCTTGACCACGGCATAGTTCGCGTTCTCGCCGAGCGCACGCCGCAGGTTCTGCAGCTGCTTCACGGTGAGACCGCGGTACTCGGTCAGCACAGCACCCGCAGACTCCTGGAACGACTCCACGAGCTCTGCGACGTCGGCTGTCTTGTCTGGCCGCGCCATGGGTCTCCTTCCGGATCGGTCACTGATCAGTTGCCTGATCACAGATGAGGCCGGAGACTGCCGGGATCCGAAGAGCCGCCACAACGACGAACGCCCCGGGCCGCAGGGCACGGGGCGGGGCACGCTCCCGGACGGGAGCGGTGCTCGACTCGGTGACACCTGCGCAGGACGCCCACCTGTGGCGGGACCTTCAGTCGACTGCCCCTGGATGACGCTCACGGGCAACCGACGACCGGCGGTCTCTGGTTTCGCAGGGAACACTACGGGACGCCCCGTCCCCCGGCCAAATCGGTTCCGCATTCAGGCGATCCGGGTCCGCTGCGACGCCCCCGGGTGGTTCCATGGACCGGTGGACATCGCCCCCGGACCGCACTCCCCCGATGCCCCGGTCCCGTCGCCGGTCGAGCCGGCCACGAACCGGTGCGCCTGGAGAGTCTCGGTGCCGTGCTGAAGGCGGCGGATCTACGGCTGCGCTCCGGCGCGGGCCCGACGACCCGGGTCTGGGCGACCGGCTTCGACCTGCTCGACCGGGCGCTGCACGGCGGCTTCCGCGCCGGAGAGCTGGTGCTCCTCGGCGGGCCGCAGGGCCTCGGCAAGACCACCTGGGCGCTCCAGGTGGCGCGCAACGTGGCCACCGCCGGGCACCCGGTGGTCGTGCTCTCCTACGAGCACGACACCCAGCACCTGATGACGCGGCTGGTGGCGCTGGAGGCCGGCACCCTCGGCGAGGCAGCCGCCCCCACGATGGCCAGGATCCGGCAGACCTTCGAGGCCGCCGACGGCCGGACCGGCTCCGTGCAGGCCCGGCTGGCCGACACCGAGGGCGGCGTCGAGGCGGTCGAGCGGGTGCTCGCGTACGGCGACCGGTTGCTGCTGCACAGGGCGACCGGGACGCGCACGGGGCTCGGCACGGTCGCGGAGGCGATCGCGGCCGTGAAGGAGCTGACCGGCGAGGCGCCGCTGGTGGTGGTGGACTACCTGCAGAAGGTGCACGTGCCGCACGCCCGGGACGAGTACGAGCGGGTGTCCGCGGCGACCGAGGGGCTCAAGGACCTGGCGCTGGACCACGGGGTGCCGATCCTGGCGGTGGTGGCCTCGGACAAGGAGGGCCTGGCCTCCGGCCGGCGGCTGCGGGTGCACCACCTGCGCGGCTCCTCCACGCTGGCCTACGAGCCGGACACGGTGCTGCTGCTGAACAGCAAGTACGACGTGGTCGCTCGCCACCACCTGGTCTACAGCCTCGGCAACGCCGAGGACTTCCGGCACTGGGCGGTGCTCACGGTGGAGAAGAACCGCGGCGGCCGCGCCGGGGTGGAGCTGGAGTTCCGGATGCGGTTCGACCAGTGCCGCTTCGAGACCAGGGGCCGCCCGGTGGCCGAGCAGCTCGTCGACGAGCGGGTCTTCCGGGAGTAGTGGCCCCGACGACAGCGGTGCCGGGCAGCGAGGCTGCCCGGCACCGGTAGGTCAGAGGTCGCTCAGGCCTCGTCCTCGACCGACACGTTGCGGGTCTTGTTCGGGTCCACCTGGACGCCCGGACCCATCGTCGTGGAGACGGTGACCTTCTTCAGGTAGCGGCCCTTGGAGCTGGCCGGCTTGAGCCGCAGCACCTCCTCGAGCGCCGCCGCGTAGTTCTCCGCGAGCTGCACCTGGGAGAAGGAGGCCTTGCCGATGATGAAGTGCAGGTTCGCGTGCCGGTCGACCCGGAACTCGATCTTGCCGCCCTTGATGTCCGAGACGGCCTTGACGACGTCGGGGGTGACGGTGCCCGTCTTCGGGTTGGGCATCAGGCCGCGGGGGCCGAGCACCCGGCCCAGGCGACCGACCTTGCCCATCATGTCCGGGGTGGCCACGACGGCGTCGAAGTCGAGCCAGCCGCCGTTGACCTTCTCGATCAGCTCGTCGCCACCGACGATGTCGGCGCCGGCCTCGCGCGCCGCGTCCGCCTTGTCGCCATTGGCGAAGACCAGGACCCGGGCGGTCTTGCCAGTGCCGTGCGGCAGGTTCACGGTGCCACGGACCATCTGGTCCGCCTTGCGCGGGTCGACGCCGAGGCGCATGGCCACGTCGAGCGTCTCGTCGAACTTCTTCTTGCTGCCCGTCTGGGCGATCTTGATCGCCTCGAGGGGGGTGTACAGGGTGTCCTGGTCGAACGACTCGACGGTCGACCGGTAGGTCTTGCTGCGCTGCATGTCTGGTTCCTTCTCGTTGTCTGTCCAGAGTGTGGTGAAGCGGGCGCTCAGCTGCCCTGCCACGTGGTGCCGGAGGGTGCGGTCAGTCGGTGGTGATGCCCATCGAGCGGGCGGTGCCCTCGACGATCTTCATGGCGGCGTCGATGTCGTTGGCGTTCAGGTCCACCATCTTGGTGTTGGCGATCTCGCGCACCTGGTCCTTGGTCAGCTTGCCGACCTTCTCCTTGTGCGGGACGCCCGACCCCTTCTGCAGGCCGGCAGCCTTCTTGATCATCTCCGCCGCGGGCGGCGTCTTGGTGACGAAGGTGAACGACCGGTCCTCGTAGACGGTGATCTCGACCGGGACGACGTTCCCGCGCATGGCTTCGGTCTGCGCGTTGTAGGCCTTGCAGAACTCCATGATGTTCACGCCGTGGGGGCCGAGTGCGGTACCCACCGGCGGAGCAGGAGTGGCCGCCCCGGCCTGCAGCTGCACCTTGACCAGCGCAGCGATCTTCTTCTTGGGAGGCATGTTCTTCTCGGGTCCTTACGTGTTGTTGCTGGGGTGTGTTGCGGGACGAGCCCGGCTCAGACCTTCTGGATCTGGCTGAAGCTCAGCTCGACCGGGGTCTCCCGGCCGAAGATCTCGACGAGGGCCTTGACCCTCTGGGACTCGGCGTTGATCTCGGTGATCGTCGCGTGCAGGGTCGCGAACGGCCCGTCGACCACCATGACCGAGTCGGTCACGTCGAAGTCTGCGACCTCGACCTTCTTGCGCTGCGCCGTGCCGGTACCGCCGCCGGCGCGCTCCGGCGCTGCTGCCTCGGCCTCCGCGACGATCGCGGGCGCGAGCATGCTCTCCACCTCGTCGAGGCTGAGCGGGACCGGCTGGTGGCTGTGGCCCACGAACCCCGTGACCGACGGCGTGTGCCGGACGGCGGCCCAGGACTCGTCGGTGAGGTCCATCCGGACCAGGACGTACCCGGGGAGGACGGTGCGCTTGACGAGCTTGCGCTGGCCGTTCTTGATCTCGGCGACCTCCTCGGTGGGGACGATCACCTCGTGGATGTAGTCCTCCATGTTGAGCGAGGTGATCCGGTTCTCGAGGTTCGCCTTGACCCGGTTCTCCATGCCCGAGTAGGTGTGCACCACGAACCAGTCGCCGATCTGCGAGCGCAGCAGCTCACGGAACTCGCTGAGCGGGTCGGCCGGTGCCGCGTCGAGCGGCTCGTCGGCCTCGGACTCCTCGTCGGTCGCAGCCTCGTCGGCGGCGGGCGTCGCGGCGGAGTCGGCGGCGGGCGTCGCGGCGGAGTCGGCGGCCGACTCCTCGTCGACCTCGGCGTCGGTGGGCAGGTCGTCGCCGATCTGCACCGGCTGCTCGACGAGGGACTGCTGCTCGGCGTCGGTGGAGGTCGCGCCCTGGAGTTCCTCGTTGTAGCCCTGCGACTCGTTGTACTGCTGCGACACGGTTACTCAGTCACCTTCATCTGTCTCGGTCTGGCTGTCGGTCCCGGCTGGCGCGGGTCGTTCCTGTCCGGTGCTGCCGGGCTAGCCGAAGACCTTGAAGACCAGCTTCCCGAAGCCCAGGTCGAGCAACGAGACGATCGTCATGACGACCAGCACGAAGACCATCACCACGATGAAGTAGGTGATCAGCTGCTGCTGGGTGGGCCAGACGACCTTGCGGAGCTCGGCCACGACCTGCCGGTAGAAGGTGGTCGGACTGGTCCGCTTCGCACCCGACGGCGAGGTCGAGCGCACGGGGCCGCTCTGGGTCACGGTGGTCCCACCTTCCTTGTCTGCAGCCGGGTCACGGCTGTCCTGGTCACGGCTGGTCAACGCTACGGATCGAGCAGGGCACGAGGGACTTGAACCCCCAACCTTCGGTTTTGGAGACCGATGCTCTGCCAGTTGAGCTAGTGCCCTCCGATGGACAGGTCCCTCAGCTGCCGGCCCGCACCGCTCACGACGCGCTCCCCAGGGGAGCCGGCCGCCGCAGGTGTGGGCATGACGGACAAGGGTGTGATCCACCAAAGGTGAAGTGTACGGGGAGTGCGCGGACTAAGTCGAACCGACCGCCGGGCCCGGGTGGGCGAGTGTCCCCGGGAGTGCAAGCATAGGCGCCATGACTGAAGCCGCCCCGCCAGCCGCCCCGTCGACCGCCACCGGGCTCCCTACCGGGCCCGCCGGCCCGCGCGAGCGACGGGTGTCCGCCCGGATCGGCGGCATCGCCGAGTCCGCCACGCTGGCCGTCGACGCCAAGGCCAAGGCGCTCAAGGCCGCTGGGCGGCCGGTGATCGGGTTCGGCGCCGGAGAGCCGGACTTCCCCACCCCGGACTACATCGTGGCGGCGGCGGTCGATGCCTGCCGCGACCCCCGCAACCACCGCTACACCCCCGCCGGTGGGCTCCCCGAGCTGAAGCAGGCGATCGTCGACAAGACCCTGCGCGACTCGGGGTACGCGGTCTCCCCGGCCCAGGTGCTCGTCACCAACGGCGGCAAGCAGGCCATCTACGAGGCGTTCGCGAGCATCCTCGACCCCGGCGACGAGGTGCTGCTGCCGGCGCCGTACTGGACGACCTACCCCGAGGCGATCCGCCTCGCGGGCGGGGTCCCGGTCGAGGTGCTCGCCGACGAGACCCAGGGCTACAAGGTCACTCCCGAGCAGCTCGAGCAGGCCGTCACCGAGCGCACCAAGGCGCTGGTGTTCTGCTCGCCGTCGAACCCGACCGGCGCGGTCGACACCCCCGACGAGGTCGAGGCGATCGGCCGGTTCGTGGTGGAGCAGGGACTGTGGGTGCTCACCGACGAGATCTACGAGCACCTGACCTACGCGGGAGCCACCGCCACCTCGCTCCCGGTCGCGGTCCCCGAGCTCGCCGACCGCTGCATCGTGGTCAACGGCGTGGCCAAGACCTACGCGATGACCGGCTGGCGGGTCGGCTGGCTGATCGCCCCCACCGACGTGGTCAAGGCGGCCACCAACCTGCAGTCCCACCAGACGTCCAACGTCAACAACGTCGCCCAGCGGGCGGCGATCGCGGCCCTGAGCGGCGACCTGACCGCCGTGGCCGCGATGCGCGAGGCCTTCGACCGCCGTCGCCGGACCATGGTCCGGATGCTCAACGAGATCCCGGGGGTCGACTGCCCGGAGCCGACCGGCGCCTTCTACGCCTACCCGTCGGTGAAGGGCCTGCTCGGCCGCGAGGTCGGTGGGCGCGCGATCGGCACGTCGGCCGAGCTGGCCGAGCTGATCCTGGACGAGGCGGAGGTGGCGGTGGTGCCCGGCGAGGCGTTCGGCGCACCCGGCTACCTGCGGCTGTCCTACGCTCTCGGGGACGACGATCTCGTCGAGGGCGTGGCTCGGATCCAGAAGCTGCTGTCCTGACCGGGGGCCCGGTGCCGGGCCGTCCGGAGCGCCCCCGGTCTCTGCGGACGCTGCCCAAGGCCCACCTGCACCTGCACTTCACCGGCTCGATGCGGCACGCCACCCTGGTCGAGCTGGCCAAGCGCGACGGGATCGTCCTTCCCGACGCGCTGGTGGAGGACTGGCCGCCGCAGCTGTCGGCGGCCGACGAGAAGGGCTGGTTCCGCTTCCAGCGCCTCTACGACGTCGCGCGCTCGGTGCTCCGGACGGAGGACGACGTACGCCGCCTGGTGCTGGAGGCGGCCGAGGACGACGTCAGCGACGGTGGCCGCTGGCTGGAGATCCAGGTGGATCCCAGCGGGTACGCCGCACGGTTCGGCGGGATCACCGCGTTCACCGACCTGGTCCTGGACGCGGTGCGGGAGGCAAGCGTCTCCACCGGTCTGGGGATCGCGGTGGTGATCGCCGCCAACCGCACCCGGCATCCCCTGGACGCCCGGACCCTGGCCCGGCTGGCGGCACAGTACGCCGGGCGGGGAGTGGTCGGCTTCGGGCTGTCCAACGACGAGCGCCGCGGCAGCACCGCCGACTTCGCGCGCCGCGTTCGCGATCGCGGAGCGGGCCGGGCTGCTGCTCACCCCGCACGGAGGCGAGCTGCTCGGTCCGGCCAGCGTGCGCACCTGCCTGGACGTCCTGCACGCGGATCGGCTCGGGCACGGTGTCCGGGTGGCTGAGGACCCCGGGCTGCTTGCCCGGATCGTCGAACGCGGCGTCGCGCTCGAGGTGTGCCCGGTCTCGAACGTCGCCCTCGGCGTCTACTCCGACCTCACCTCGGTGCCGCTGCCGCAGCTGCTCGCGGCCGGCGCGACGGTGGCGCTGGGAGCGGACGACCCGCTGCTGTTCGGGTCCCGGCTGGCCGGTCAGTACGCCACCATGCGGGCCGCCCACGACCTCTCCGACCCGGTCCTGGCCGAGCTGGCCAGGATGTCGGTGCGGGCCTCCCGTGCCCCGGAGACCGCCCGGGCCACCATGCTCGCCGAGGTGGACCGGTGGCTCCGATCCTCTCCGGACCCGTCCTCACCGGGACGCCCTCGTCGCCGCGCCCTATCCTTGCCGTCATGAGTGACGCTCCGGGGGACGGGCAGCCGCCGCAGGATCCCTACCAGCAGCCCTACGGGGCCGACCCGATGCAGGGGTCGTACCAGCAGCCGTACTACGGCCAGCAGCCCTACGGCGGCCACCCGGTGCCGGCGCCCACCGACGGCCGGGCGGTGGCGGCCCTCGCCGTCGGCATCGGCGCGCTGGTGCTCACCTGCGGCTACGGGGTGGGCCTGCTCGGCTCCCCGGTCGCCTGGTGGCTGGGCCGCTCCTCCATGAGGCGGATCGACGCGGCTCAGGGCGCGCTGGGCGGCGCGGGGCCTGGCCCAGGCCGGCCTCATCCTCGGCATCATCGGGACGGTCCTGCTGGCGCTGGTGGTCGTCGGGCTCGTCGCGCTGGTCGGACTGTTCTCCGCCTCGTCCGGGAGCACGTTCGGCTGACCCGACCCCGGCCGTTCCGAGTCCCCGACGTCCGGGGGCACGGCTGGGCGCCGGACGGCTACGGTCCTGGGGCCGGGCAGCTCGCAGCCGACCAGCACCGGCTCGTTGACCAGCCACACGCCGTACGCCGCCTGGACGCCGGCCTGCACCTCGCCGGCGAGGGCCAGCAGGTCCCGGGTCCGGGCCGCCCCGCGGTTCGTGAGGGCGAGCGTGTGCTTGCCCGACAGGGCGACGTGCTCGTTCGCCGTAGCCCTTGGTGAAGCCGGCGTGCTCGATCAGCCAGGCGGCGCTGGTCTTGGTGCTGCCGTCCGGCTGCGGCCAGCGGGGCGCCTCCGGCGGCAGCCGGTCCGCCTGGTCGGCATCGAGGAACGGGTTGGTGAAGAACGACCCGACGCTCCAGGTGTCGTGGTCCGCGGCGTCCAGGACCATGCCCTTGGCGCCGCGCAGGGCCAGCACCGCCGCGCGGACCTCGGCCAGTCGGCGCCCGGCCGCCGACCGCGACGCCCAGCGTGCGGGCGAGCTCGGCGTAGCGGACCGGCGCGGAGAGGTCCCCCAGCCGCAGCTGGAAGGTGACCGCGAGCACGAGTAGCGGCCCGGGTCGCTGCTTGAAGCGGCTGGTCCGGTAGCCGAAGCCGCAGTCGGCGGCCGCGAAGGTGCGCTGCCGGTCCTGCTCGCGGTCCCAGCAGCGGACCGTGGCGACGGTGTCGGCGACCTCCTGGCCGTAGGCGCCGACGTTCTGCACCGGGGTGGCACCGACGCTGCCGGGGATCCCCGACAGCGCCTCGAGACCCACCCAGCCGTTCTCGACCGCCCGGGCCACGAAGGGGTCCCACGGCTCGCCCGCGGCGACGGTGACCACCGCTCCGCCGCAGGTGTCCTGCGCCAGGTCGACCCCGGTGGTCGCCACCTGCACCACCGTGCCGTCGAAGCCGTCGTCGCCCACGACGAGGTTGCTGCCGCCGGCGACCAGCAGGAGCGGCGTCCCGTCGGCGTCCGCGCGGCGGACGGCGTCCACCAGCTCAGCCTCGGTCTCGGCGCGCACGAGATCGCCGCGCGGGGCCGCCGAGACGCAGCGTGGTCAGATCGGCGAGCCGGGTGGCCGTGCGCTCAGGCACGCAGCACCGCCCGGGGCATCCCGAGCACCTTCTCCCCGCCGCAGGTCACCTCCAGAGCGACCTGCGCGCCCTCGTCGGTGACGTTCTTGACGGTGCCCCGCACCACGCACCTCACGCCGGTCTCGTCGTCGGGCACCACCACCGGCTTGGTGAACTTGCAGCCCAGCTCGCGCACCCGCCCGGTCGCGCCGGCCCAGGTGTCCAGGGCCCGGGCGGCCAGGGCGAGGGTGTACATGCCGTGCGCGATGACGCCCGGGCAGGCCGACCGAGGTGGCCACCCGGTCCGACCAGTGGATCGGGTTGAAGTCGCCGCTCGCGCCCGCGTAGCGGACCAGGTCCGCGCGGGTCACGGTGTAGACCTGCTCGGCCAGCTCCTGGCCGGCGCTCAGCCTGCTCATGCGTCCTCCCCGCGGTGCACCAGCGTCGCGAACGCGGTGCACACCGGGCGGCCCTCGGCGTCGACGATCTCGCTGCGGGTGCCGATGATGTCGGCGCCGCCGATCTGGCGCAGCGAGTCGACGGTGAGGGTCGCGGTCAGCACGTCGCCGGCCACCACCGGGCGGGTGTAGGTGAACCGCTGCTCGCCGTGGACGACGCGGTGCAGCGCGATGCCCACCGACGGGTCCTCCATCAGCTCGGTCATCGCGCGGAAGGCGACCACGATCGGGAAGGTGGCCGGGGCCGCGCCTCGCCCCCCTCGTAGGTCGCGCCGGTGGCGTGCGCGAACTCCACGATCTTCTCGCGGGACACCGCGTACGGGGAGGTCGGCGGGAAGGTCCGGCCGCTGAGGCTCTCGTCGACTGCCATGGCTAGCAGGCTACTGGCCTGCCCCGGAGACGACGAACGGCCCCGGGATCACCCGGGGCCGTTCGGAGGTCGGTGACGCTCGGTCAGCGCGTCTCGCGGTGCGCCGTGTGGGTGCGGCAACGCGGGCAGAACTTCTTCAGCTCCATGCGGTCCGGGTCGTTGCGGCGGTTCTTCTTGGTGATGTAGTTGCGCTCCTTGCACTCCACGCAGGCCATCGTGATCTTGGGGCGGACGTCTGAGCTCTTGCTGGCCACGGAACTGCCTCTACTTTCGGTACCGCCGGTCGCGTTGCCCGGACGGGCAACCGTTCTATTGTGCCAGTCCCGGTCAACCGGGACCCTCGTGCTGGACTGGTGAGTAGCGGGGGCGGGACTCGAACCCGCGACACCACGATTATGAGCCGTGTGCTCTAACCACCTGAGCTACCCCGCCGCTCGGACCCGGTGTCCCCGTCCACCCGGACGGGGCCTCCCGACCCAGAGCCCCTTTACGGAATCGAACCGTAGACCTTCTCCTTACCATGGAGACGCTCTGCCGACTGAGCTAAAGGGGCAACGGCAAGGAAGGATACACACGCCCTGGACGGTTGCGGAAATCGACGCCGCAGGGGTGCCGTCGACCCGGTCCGACCGGGGTCGGCGCGGGGCTGGGGATGATGGCTGCCGTGCAGTCCTTCTACGTGCCCGACGGCCCCGGCCGCTTCCTCTCCACACACTCCACGGCCGGTCCCTGGGGACCCGACAGCCAGCACGGCGGCCCGCCGTCGGCACTGCTCGCGCGGGCCGTCGAGACGCTCGACCCGGACCGGGTCGTGGGCCGGCTGACGGTCGAGCTGCTCGGCCCGGTCCCGGTGGGACCGCTGCGGGTCGACGCGACCGTGGTGCGCCCCGGCCGGACGGTCGCGATGTGCGAGGCGACGGCGTACGACGACGCAGCGCGGCCGCGCCTGCGCCCGGGCGACGGCCTGGCTGTTCCCCACCTCCCAGGAGGGCCCCGGCGGACCCGGCGACCCGCTGCCGCACACGCCCGCGGACGGGAGGCCCAAGCCCCCGCCGGAGAGCTGGTCGGGGGGCTACCTGGACGCCGTGGAGTGGCGGTGGGTGCGCGGCGCGGTCACCGAGCCCGGGCCCGCCCTGGCGTGGATGCGACCCCGCGTGCCGCTGGTGGACGGCGAGGCGATGAGCCCCGTGCAGCGGCTGATGACCTGCGTGGACTCCGCCTCCGGCGTCTCGGCGGTCCTGGACCCTGCCGGCTGGGCGTTCCTGAACACCGAGCTGACCGTGCACGTGCTGCGGCCGCCGGTCGGGGACTGGGTCTGCCTCGACGCCGAGACGGCCCTGAGCAGCGGCACCGTCGGGCTGGCCACCTCCCGCGTGTACGACGAGCGGGGACTGGTCGCACGCTCGGCACAGGCCCTGCTGGTGGTCCGTCGTGCCACCGGGTGAGCCCGCTCCGGCCCGGAGGTTTGCGCAGCACCCGGCGAGGTACCAGGTAGTTGACGGCTTGACCATCTCGCAAGGGGACCCATGACCCAGCAGACCTACGTCGAGGACGACTTCGACCGCGACACCGACTACCTCGAGGACCGGGTCACCCGCGGCGGCTCCGGTCACCGGGACGGGGTCCGGACCTGGCCGGTCGAGCCGAACCGCTACCGGCTGGTGGTCTCGCGCGCCTGTCCCTGGGCGAACCGCGCCATCATCGTGCGGCGGCTGCTCGGCCTCGAGGACGCACTGGGCATGGGCGTCTGCGGCCCGACCCACGACGAGCGGAGCTGGACCTTCGACCTGGACCCCGGCGGCCGGGACCCGGTGCTCGGCGTCGAGCGGCTGCAGGACGCGTTCCTGGCCCGCTACTCCGACTACGACAAGGGGATCACCGTCCCGGCGCTGGTCGACGTGCCGAGTGGCCAGGTGGTGACCAACGACTTCCCGCAGCTCACCCTCGACCTCTCCCTCGAGTGGTCGGACCACCATCGCGACGGTGCCCCCCAGCTCTACCCGGAGCGTTGGCGGGACGAGATCGACGAGGTGAACGCCTGGGTCTACACCGACATCAACAACGGCGTCTACCGCTGCGGGTTCGCCGGCCGGCAGGCGTCGTACGAGCGGGCCTACGAGCGGCTCTTCGCCGCCCTGGACCGGCTGGAGGAGCGGCTCACGCACCGGCGCTACCTGGTCGGCGACCACGTCACCGAGGCCGACGTGCGCCTGTTCACCACCCTGGTGCGCTTCGACGCGGTCTACCACGGGCACTTCAAGGCCAACCGCAACAAGCTGGTCGAGATGCCCGCGCTGTGGGCCTACGCGCGCGACCTGTTCCAGACCCCGGGCTTCGGCGACACCGTCGACTTCGACCACGTCAAGCGGCACTACTACCTCGTGCACCGCGACATCAACCCGACCGGGATCGTCCCCGCCGGCCCGGACCTCACAGGCTGGCTGGCCCCGCACCACCGCGAGCAGCTGGACGGGACCCCGTTCGGCGACGGCACCCCGCCACCGCCGCCACGTCCCGGCGAGGTCGTCCCCCCGGAGCACCGGGCAGGCTGAGCGGTCTCAGGGGGTCCCGGCGGGCAGGCGCGGCTCGGTCACCTGCCGACGGTGTCTCACGACCCTCCAGGTGACCAGCGCCGCGACCACCAGCACCCCGGCGACGACCGCACCCCCTCGTCCGAGGTAGTGGGCCACCTGCTGGTAGGAGCTACCGGCCAGGTAGCCGGCGACGACGACGCCCACCCCCCACACCAGGCCGCCGAGCGCGTTGAAGAGCAGGAACCGCCGGTACCGCATGCCGCTGAGACCGGCCAGGCCAGGGGTGACCGCGCGCAGGAACGCCGTGAACCGGCCGATGAAGACCGCCGAGGCGCCCCGGCCGTCGAGGAAGCCGCGGGCCTGCCCCACCCGGACCTCGTAGCGGGAGAAGAGCCGGGTGCGCATCAGCCGGGGACCGAAGCGCTTGCCGACCTCGTAGCCCACCGAGTCGCCCACGATCGCGGCGACCACCACCACGACGGCGAGCACCGTCACCGAGATCCGGCCGGTGGAGGCCAGGAACCCGGCCAGCAGGACTGCGGTCTCGCCGGGGAAGACGAAGCCCAGGAACAGCGCGGCCTCCCCGAAGACCAGGCCGGCGACGACCAGCAGCACCACCGGGCCCGGCACGTGCAGCAGCGTCTGGAGCAACGAGTTCACGTCAGAACGGTAGCCGCGTCCCCTGAACGCAACATGAACCCCGCGGTGTACGACGAGGCGGCCACCCGCCGGCACTGGGACGCGCTGCTCGCGCTGCTCGCCCGCCGGCTCCAGGGCTAACCGCGGGCCCCCTGGGTACGGACGGCGCATGTCAGCTAGCAGGGTGCTGCGCACCAAGGACGTCGACGACGTCATCCGTCAGAACGACCACCCCGACGACGGCGGCGGTTCCCCTCGTCTGGCTCGCAGGCTCAGCGCCTGGGACCTGATGAGCTTCGGGATCGGCATCGTCATCGGCACCGGCATCTTCACGCTCACCGGGATCCAGGCCAAGAACGACGCCGGTCCGGCGATCGTGGTCTCGTTCACGATCGCGGGGGTCGTGAGCCTGCTCGCCGCCCTCTGCTACGCCGAGCTGGCGGCCGCCGTACCGACCGCGGGCAGCGTCCTACACCTACGCGTACACGACGATCGGCGAGATCTTCGCCTGGATCATCGCCTGGGACCTGATCCTGGAGTTCGCGCTCGGCGCCGCGGTCGTGTCCCGCGGCTGGTCGGGCTACCTCCAGGACGCCCTCAACCTGCCGACCTCGATCTTCGGGGAGGACTCGACGGTCAACCTCGGCGCGATCGCCATCGCGCTGGTCCTGGGCGTCGTCGCCATGGTCGGCATCCGCGAGTCCAGCTGGGTCACCAACGCGCTGGTCGTCATCAAGGTCTCGGTCTGCGTGTTCGTGGTCGTGCTCGGCATCTTCTTCGTCAAGGCCGGCCAACCTCTCACCGTTCGTGCCGCCGGCCCGCCCGGCGCCGCCCGAGCGCCGCTCAGCGGCCTCAAGCAGCCGCTGTGGCAGTGGGTCACCGGCGCCGACCCGACCGCCTACGGCTTCACCGGCGTCCTGGTCGCGGCCGCCGTGGTCTTCTTCGCCTACAGCGGCTTCGAGGCCGTCGCCAACCTCGGCGAGGAGACCAAGGACCCGGCCCAGGACATGCCGCGCGGACTGCTCGGCACCCTGGCCATCTGCACCGTGCTCTACGTCCTGGTCTGCCTGGTCATCACCGGCATGGTCAAGTACACCGGCCTCTCCGAGGGCGCACCGATCTCCGACGCCTTCGACCAGGTCGGGATGGGCTGGGCCGGCGTCCTGATCGCCATCGCCGCGATCGCCGGCCTGACCTCGGTGATCCTGGTCGACATCGTGGCGATGGGCCGCATCGGCTTCGCCCTGTGCCGCGACGGCCTGCTGCCCGCGTGGATCGGCCAGGTGCACGAGCGCTGGCAGACGCCGTACCGGGTGACCATCGGGACCACCGCGGTCGTGATGCTGCTGGCCGGCTTCGTCCCGCTCGGCGCGCTCGCCGAGATGGTCAGCATCGGCACCCTGTTCGCGTTCCTCGTGGTCTCGATCGCGGTCGTCGTGCTGCGCCGCACCAAGCCCGAGATGAAGCGGCCGTTCCGGACCCCGCTGGTGCCCCTGCTGCCGATCGTGTCGGCGGCGCTCTGCGCGGCGCTGATGACCAACCTGGCCCTCGAGACCTGGCTGCGGTTCCTGGTCTGGCTGTTCCTCGGGCTCGGCGTCTACTGGTTCTACGGACGCCGGCACTCGCAGCTGGAGCACCGGTCCGCACCGGACGCGGCGACGACCGGTGCTGCTCCCCGCTGACGCCGTAGGGTCGTGACGAGGACCTGGAGCTCGGGAGGCGCATCATGCAGGGACGTGAGGTGTTCGTCGTCGACGCGGTGCGGACCCCGGTGGGTCGGCACGGCGGCGCCCTGGCCGGGATCCGTCCGGACGACCTCGGCGCCGTGGTGATCCGGGCGCTGCTGGACCGGACGGCGAGCCTCGACCCGGCCCGCATCGACGAGGTCGTCCTCGGCGCCGCCAACCAGGCCGGCGAGGACAACCGCAACGTGGCCCGGATGTCCGCCCTGCTGGCCGGGCTGCCCACCTCCGTCCCGGGCTCGACGGTGAACCGGCTGTGCGCCTCGGGGCTCGACGCCGTGGTCGGCGCCGCGCGCGCGATCGCCGTCGGCGACGCCTCGGTCATGGTCGCGGGTGGGGTGGAGTCGATGACCCGGGCGCCGTACGTCCTGCCCAAGTCCGAGCGGGCGTTCCCCGCCGGGAACGCGACGATGTACTCCACCACCCTGGGCTGGCGGATGACCAACCCGCAGATGCCGCCGGAGTGGACGCTGAGCCTGGGCGAGAGCACCGAGCTGCTGGGCGCACGGTACGGCGTGGGCCGTCAGGCCGCCGACGCGTTCGCGGTCCGCTCGCAGAGCCGGGCGGCCGCTGCCTGGGCCTCGGGCGCCTACGACCGCGCGGTCGTGCAGGTGCCCGGCGCGGAGCTGTCCCGCGACGAGGGCATCCGCGACGGCGTCACCCTCGAGTCGCTGGGCCGGCTCCGGCCCGCCTTCGGCGACGACGGCACCGTGACCGCCGGCAACGCCTCCCAGCTCTCCGACGGGGCGGCCGCGCTGCTGCTGGCCGACGCCGAGGGTGTCGCCCAGCTCGGCGTCGAGCCGCTCGCCAGGATCACCGCCACCGGCGTGGACGGCGTGGACCCGCAGTACTTCGGGATCGGGCCGGTGCGGGCGGTCGACCGGGCGCTGGCGAAGGCCGGCCGCACGCACGCCGAGGTGACCACGATGGAGCTGAACGAGGCGTTCGCGGCACAGGCGCTGGCCTGCCTGTCCGAGTGGCCCGACCTCGACCACGAGGTGGTCAACCCCCACGGCGGCGCGATCGCGATCGGCCACCCGCTCGGGTGCTCCGGCGCCCGGCTGGCCGGGGCGGTGGCCCACCAGCTGGCCGCGGCGGGGTCGGGGGTCGGCGTCGCGACGCTGTGCGTCGGCGTCGGGCAGGGCCTGGCCGTCACGATGGAGCGTTGAGATGGGCGAGCTGCTGGCCTACCGCGAGGACGGCCCCCGCGACGCGCCCGCGGTCGTGCTGTCCCCCTCCCTCGGGACCACGTGGGAGATGTGGGACGAGCTGACCGTCGTGCTGGCCGCCTCCTACCGGGTGATCCGCGTCGACACCCGCGGCCACGGCCGGTCCCCCGCGCCGCCGGGTCCCTACTCGGTGGACGGGCTGGCCGCCGACGTCCTCGCGGTCGCCGACGCCGCCGGCGTCGACCGGTTCGGCTTCGTCGGCCTCTCGCTGGGCGGGGCGATCGGCCAGCGGCTGGCGGTCGCGCACCCGTCGCGGCTGCTGGCGAGCGTGCTGTGTTGCACGGTCCCGGTGTTCGGCGAGCCCGCCGGCTGGCACGAGCGGGCCGCCCTGGTGCGCTCCTCCGGCACGGCCGGGCTGGCCGAGCAGACCCGGGGTCGCTGGTTCACCGACGACTTCCGGGCCACCCGGCCGGACCAGGTGGAGCGGTTCATCGGCATGTTGACCGGGGTGGACCGGGAGGGCTACGCGGCCTGCTGCGAGGCGCTGGCCGGCTTCGACGCCACCGCGGACCTGGGCTCGATCCGCACGCCCACCCGGGTGGTGGGCGGCGCCGAGGACCCGGTCGCCCCGCCCGCGGCGGTCGCGGACCTGGCGTCGAGGATCCCCGGCGCGGACGCCGTCGTGCTCGCGGACGCCTCGCACATCGCGTCGGCTGCCCAGCCCGCGGCCTTCAACGCCGCGGTCGAAGAGCACCTGGCCCGGCACCTGGCCCGACACCTGTGACCCGGTGACCCCCGTCTGACCGCGCTCCCCACCCCGCCGAGGCGTCTGCTTCTGCGCTCCCCACCCCGCTGAGGCGTCTGCTTCTGCGGGACTGTGGATGAGGCCCCCCGCCCATGGGCCGGTCCCGCCACGCTATGCCGATGACCTCGTGGACGTTGCCGACCGGGCTGCCGCTGCTCGACGAGACCTTCCCGCTCGCGCTGGACCGCCCCTTCACGCTGAGCCAGGCGACGCAGGCGGGTCTGCCGGTCCACCGGATGCGCCTCCTGCTGGAGCGTGGGCTGGTCCGCCGCGTGCTCAAGGGCGTGTACGTCGCCGCGCAGACGACAGACAGCCTGCTGCTGCGCGCGTCGGCCCTCGCGCTCGTCGTACCGCACGCCGCGGTGGTCACCGACTGGTCCGCGTGCTGGCTGTGGAGCGGCATCGACGCACCGGGTGATCGGGGCCGGCCGGTGACGCTCACGGTCTGTCACCGGCATCGGCACACGCGGCTGCGCAACACGCTGACCACCGGCGGCGCCCGCAGCTTCCGGCCCTCGGACGTCGTACGGGTCGACGGCGTGAACGTCACGACGCCGCTGCGCACAGCCTGGGACCTCGGGCGGCTGGCCCACCGCGACCGGGCGATCGGTGCGATGGACGCGCTGCTGCGACACGGTGGCTTCACCATCGGGGAGCTGGTCGACGGGGTCGAGCGGTTCAAGGGCATGCGCGGCGTCGTCCAGCTGCGCTCCCTCGCGCCGCTGGTCGACGGACGCGCCGAGTCACCCGGCGAGTCGGTGCTGCGGCTGCGCTGGCTGGACCTGCCGAGCCTGCCGCCGCCGACCCCGCAGGTGCCGGTGACGGTCGGTGACACCGTCGTCTACCGGGTCGACCTGGGGGTCCCGGAGCTGCGCTACGGCTGCGAGTACGACGGGGAGGACTATCACGCGGACCGCGACGCCGACCGTGCCCGCCGCGACGACCTGTCCCGCCGCTTCGGGTGGCAGGTGGACGGGGTGCGCAAGCAGCACGTGTTCGGGGCGACGCGCAACGTCGAGGAGGTCCTCTACCGGGGCGTCGAACGGGCGCGTCGGGCGCTGGGCGTCCCGACGTACCTGCTGTGAAGTGGCAGAACCGGACGCCGCGTCAGCGGCGCAGAAGCAGACGCCTCGGCAGGGTCAGCGGCGCAGAAGCAGACGCCTCGGCGGGGGGGTGGGGGTCAGCGGCGGCCGCGGCGGGCTCGGAGGTAGTCGGCGACCACGTACTCACCGAGCCGCCCCAGGTCCGGGGTGAAGACCCGGCCCCCGGCGCGGCGGGCCATCGCATCGACGAAGCGGGACAGCCCCGGGTCCTCGCCGAGCATGAAGAAGTTGATCTGGGCGCCGTACCGGGTCAGCTCGTCGACCTGGCCGACCGTGGCCCGCAGCGTCTCCCGGGTGGTCGGCCAGTGGAAGACCGGCGAGCCGTCCGGCGCGAGGTGCGCGGTCGGCTCGCCGTCGGTCACGACCAGCACCACCGGCTCGGCGTCGGGATGCCTTCGCAGGTGCCGGGCCGCGATCATCAGCGCGTGCTGGAGGTTCGTGCCCTGCACCCACTCGGGCTCGACGTCGGCGAGCTGGACCGGGCTGAGCCGGCGGGCGGAGCGGTCGAACCCGATGATCTCCAAGGCGTCCTGGCGGAACCGGGTCTCGACCAGGTGCGAGAGCGCGAGCGCGGTCTGCTTCATCGGCCCCCAGCGCCCCTCGGTCACCATCGAGAAGGACAGGTCCACGCAGACCGCGACCGCGGCGGTGGTCCGCCGCTCGGTCTCGACGACCTCGAAGTCCTCCACGAGCAGCCGGCCGGGGATCCCGGCGCCGCGGCGGAGCGCGTTGGAGACGGTGCGGACGGCGTCGATGGGCAGCTCGTCGCCGAAGACCCAGGCCCGGGTCGTGCCGACGAGCTCGTCCGCGGACCCGGTACGGCGGTCCTGGTGGTCCCCGGTGCCGGCCGCCTCCATCTGCGAGAACACCTTCTTCAGCGCGGTCTCGCCGAGCCTGCGCACGGCGCGCGGGGTGAGCCGCAGGCCGTCGTCGCCGCGGGACACGAAGCCCTGCCGCTCGAGCTCCCGCTCCAGCTCCCGCAGCGCCCGGAAGTCCGCCGCGGCGCCAGCCCCCAGCTGCTTCTCCAGAGACTCCACATCGACGTCGTCCAGGGTCGCGCCGGGATGACCCTGGGCCAGCGACTGCTCGAGCGCCTCGAGGTCCGCGAGCTCGGCGACCGCCTCGACGGCGTCGCTGTACCCGAGCGGCTCACCGCCCTCGCGCATGTTCACCGGCCCCCGGCTCATCCCGGGTCGCAGGGCGCGCAGGTTGTCGGACAGCTGTGCCATCTGGGAGGCGAGGTCCGGGTCCGACATCGCGTCGCTCATCAGCTGGCCGAGCTGCTGGCGCTGCTCGGGCGACAGCGACGACATCATCCGGTCCGCGGCGGCCTGCCGTCGTGCGAGCGCGTCGATCAGCTCGTCGACGTCCTGCGGGTCCTCCGGGAACAGCTCACCGTGCTTGTCCATGAACTCCCGGAAGCGGTCCTCGGTGTCCTCTCCGCGCGCGTGCGCCGCGAGCAGCCCGTTGAGGTCGGCGAGCATGTCCTTGACCGCCTGCATCGCGGCCGGGTCGGGTGACTCCAACGCCTGCTTGAGCCCGGCGAACTGCGCGTCCAGCACCTCGTTGCGGAGCATCTGCTGGATCGAGGCGTACGTCGCCCGCGCCGCCTCGGAGTGCCAGTCGTAGTCGGCGAGCGCGCGCACCGCACCGGCGGTGTCGTCGGGGAGCGTGGCCAGCTCCATCTCGGCCCACCGCGCGTCGTCGCCCTCCTCGCCGGCCAGCTGGTCCCGCTCGGCCGCGAGGGCCTGGTCCAGTGCCGACCGCACCTGGTCGAGGGCGCCGCCCAGGTCACCGCGCCGTCGGGCGGCGCTGCGCAGCCGGCGCACCTTCTCCGCGAGCTCGTCGAGCCCCCGGTTGCCGTCGAAGCCGCGCCGGAGCAGGTCCCTGAGCGCCTCGCGCAGCGACCCGCCGGAGAGGACGTCGCGACCGACGGCGTCCAGTGCCGCTCGCACGTCGTACGGCGGGGCCAGCGGGTCGGGGCCGTCGTGCCAGGGTCCGTAGCGGAACCGGGACATCTCAGGCCCCGTAGACCGAGCGCCCGGCCACCGACTCCTTGTCGATGCGGCGGGTCAGGTGCAGGCCCTCGAGGACGAACTCGAGAGCCGCCGCGACCTCCCCCGGGGACGCGTCGTCGCCGTGACCGAGCCGGTCCAGCACCTTGGACAGACCGGGCACCGTGCCGACCTGCTCGAGCAGGTCGTCGGCCGGGACCAGCTCGCCGGTCTCGACCGTCGCCCCCTCGGCGAACAGCTCGGTGAAGCCGGAGAGGTCGAGTCCCGCGAGCCGGTCGCGGAAGGTCTCGGCCACCGCTACGCGCAGCAGGTGCTGCACGACCTCGGCCTCCCGGCCCTCCTCGCCCATCTCGAACTCGACCTTGCCCAGCAGCATCGGGACCACGGTCGGCACGTCGCACACCCGCGCCACCGACGTGCCCTCGCCGACCCGGGCGCCGCGGCGCAGCGCTGAGGCGGCGACACCCTCGGCGGCCGCGATCGCGAAGCGGGCGCTGACCCCGGACCGGTGGTCCACCGCCGGGGACTCGCGCAGCCCGCGGGTCAGCCGGGCGACCACCTCCAGGAGGTGCTCGGGCACGTCGGCGACCAGCGCCGCCTCCTGCGCGACCAGGGCGACCTCCTCGGACACCTCGCGGGGGTAGTGGGTGCGGATCTCGGCTCCGAAGCGGTCCTTGAGCGGGGTGATGATCCGACCGCGGTTCGTGTAGTCCTCGGGGTTCGCGCTGGCCACCAGCAGCACGTCGATCGGCAGCCGCAGGGAGTAGCCGCGGACCTGGATGTCGCGCTCCTCGAGCACGTTGAACATCGCGACCTGGATCCGCTCGGCCAGGTCGGGCAGCTCGTTGATGCCGAAGATGCCGCGGTTGGTGCGAGGCAGCAGCCCGTAGTGCACCGTCTCCGGGTCGCCCAGGGTCCGGCCCTCCGCGACCTTGACCGGGTCCACGTCCCCCACCAGGTCGCCGACGCTGGTGTCCGGGGTCGCCAGCTTCTCGACGTACCGGTCGTCGCGGTGCTGCCAGACGACGGGCAGGTCCTCGCCGGTGTCCGCGGCCAGGCGGCGGCAGCGCGCGCACACCGGCGCCGTCGGGTCGTCGTTGATCTCGCAGCCCTCGACGACCGGGGCCCACTCGTCGAACAGCGTGCTGATGGTGCGCATCAGCCGGGTCTTGCCCTGGCCCCGCTCGCCGAGCAGCACCAGGTCGTGCCCGGCGAGCAGCGCGCTCTCGAGCTGGGGCAGCACCGTGTCGTCGAAGCCGACGATCCCGGGGAAGGCGGTCTCGCCGGCGCGCAGCCGGGAGAGGAGGTTCTCACGGATCTCGGCCTTGACCGACCGCGAGCGGTAGCCGCTGTCGCGCAGTGCGCCCAGGGTGGTGGCGGCGGGGGTGGGCTTGCTCATGAGGCTCAGCCTAGGCACCGGTGGGAAACCTGCTACTGCTCCACGGTGGCCCAGTCATAGCGGACCCCGGTCCGCTCCTCGGACGCCTCCCACAGCCGGCGGGCCAGGGACTCGTCGCGGGCCAGCGGGCTGAGGTCGGCAGGGCCGACGGCGCCCCGGGTCCCGCGCAGCCCCTGCGGGCCGGTGTAGGACCCGGCGGTGGCGACGGTCGCCGCGTAGAGCGTCGCCTCGGCCCCTGCCTTGGCCGACTGGAACACCGCGCGCAAGGCCAGCGGGGCGAGCAGCCGGACCCCGGGGAGGGACCCCAGTCCCTGCTCGCTGGTGACCAGGTTGGTCGCCGAGACGCCGGGATGGGCGGCCGTCGAGACCAGCGGCGTCCCGGCCTGAGAGGCCAGGCGCTGCAGCTCGAAGGCGAACAGCAGGTTCGCCAGCTTGGAGTTCCCGTACGCCGCGGAGGCCTGGTAGCGCTCCGCCGGGTTGCCCGCGACCACGTCCGCCCGGCCCTGCCGGTGCGCGAGCGAGGCGACCGTGACCACGCGCGGTTCCGGCGCCGCCAGGAGGGCGGGCAGCAGCCCTCCGGTCAGCGCGAAGTGACCCAGGTGGTTGGTGCCGAACTGCAGCTCGAAGCCGTCCTCGGTCTGCCGGTAGCGCGGCGGGGTCATCAGGCCGGCGTTGTTGACCAGCAGGTCCAGCGGTCCCTCCCAGGCGTCGACGAGCTCGCGCACGGACCGCAGGGAGCCGAGGTCGAGGGGTGCGACGCGGACGTCCGCGCCGGCGACCTCCTTGCGGATCCGGTCGGCGGCGTCGGCCCCCTTCGACGGCGTCCGGACCGCCAGGGTGACCGCGGCTCCGTGCCGGGCCAGCTCCAGCGCGGTGTGGAAGCCGATGCCGGAGTTGGCCCCGGTCACCAGGGCAGCGGTGCCCTCGAGCGAGGGCATGTCGGACGGGGTCCACCTGTGTCGGGCCATGTTCCCGAGCCTACGGACCGCCTGCGCGACCAGCCTGTCCCGGACCAGCGGCGGCCGACCCGGAGCACGACCGTGGGCCGGCCCCCGAGGACCGGCCCCCCGAGGACCGGCCCCCGAGGACCGGCCCCCCGAGGACCGGCCCCCCGAGGACCGGCCCACGGTGACGGGTCAGCGCGGGCGGCGCAGCACCATCACGGAGCGGTCCGCCACCCGGAACTCGAGACCCGGGACCAGCGGTGCGGCGTCGTCGAAGTACGACACGCTGCCGGCCTCGTCGTCGTGGGTGTCCAGGGCGACCACCCAGCCCTCGCCGTACACCTCGCCGGGGATGATGAAGGGGATGGGCTTCTCCGAGGCGTTGAACGCGATCAGGAACGAGTCGTCCACGACCGGCTCGCCGCGCCGGCCGGGCTCCGGGATGCCCTCGCCGTTGAGGAAGACCATCAGCGCCTTGTCCTCGGGGTCGTCCCAGTCCTCCTTGGCGGTGCCGTCCGGCGTGAACCAGGCGATGTCGGCGGCGGCAGTCCCGTCACGGGTTACCTCGCCTGCGAAGAACCGTCGGCGGCGGAACACGGGGTGCTCGCTGCGCAGCCGGATCGCCCGCTTTGCGAACGCGAGCAGCTCCTGCTGCCAGTCCTCGAGGTCCCAGTTCATCCAGGAGAGCTCGTTGTCCTGGCAGTAGACGTTGTTGTTGCCCTGCTGGCTGCGGCCGAGCTCGTCGCCGTGCAGGATCATCGGCACGCCCTGGGACACCAGCATCGTGACCAGGAAGTTGCGCTGCTGCCGGGCCCGGACCGCCTGCACCTCGGGGTCGTCGGTCGGCCCCTCGACACCGCAGTTCCACGACCGGTTGTGGCTCTCGCCGTCGTTGTTGCCCTCGCCGTTGGCCTCGTTGTGCTTCTCGTTGTAGGACACCAGGTCGCGGATCGTGAAGCCGTCGTGGGCCGTGACGAAGTTGACCGAGGCGATGGGCTTGCGGCCGGAGTGCTCGTAGAGGTCGGAGGACCCGGTCATCCGGGAGGCGAAGTCGCCGGTCGAGCCCGGCTCGCCGCGCCAGTAGTCGCGGACCGTGTCGCGGTACTTCCCGTTCCACTCGGTCCACAGCGGGGGGAAGTTGCCGACCTGGTAGCCGCCGTCGCCGATGTCCCACGGCTCGGCGATCAGCTTCACCTGGCTGACCACCGGGTCCTGCTGGACGAGGTCGAAGAACGCCGAGAGCCGGTCCACCTCGTGGAACTGGCGGGCCAGGGAGGAGGCCAGGTCGAAGCGGAAGCCGTCCACGTGCATCTCGGTGACCCAGTAGCGCAGGGAGTCCATGATGAGCTGGAGCACGTGCGGGTGCCGCATCAGCAGGGTGTTCCCGGTGCCGGTGGTGTCGTAGTAGTGCTGCTTGTCGTCGTCCACCAGCCGGTAGTACGCCGCGTTGTCGATGCCGCGGAAGCACAGCGTCGGGCCGAGCTGGTTGCCCTCGGCGGTGTGGTTGTAGACCACGTCGAGGATCACCTCGATGTTCGCCTCGTGCAGCGCCTTGACCATCGACTTGAACTCCTGAACCTGCTGGCCGCGCTGGCCGGTGGCGGAGTAGGCGTTGTGCGGGGCGAAGAAGCCGATGGTGTTGTAGCCCCAGTAGTTGGCCAGGCCCTGGTCCACCAGGGTGGTGTCCTGGACGAACTGGTGCACCGGCATCAGCTCGACGGTGGTGACCCCGAGGCTGGTGAGGTGGTCGACGATGGCGGGGTGCGCGAGCCCCGCGTACGTCCCGCGGATCTCCTCGGGGACGTCCGGGTGGGTCATCGTCAGGCCCTTGACGTGCGCCTCGTAGATGATCGTGTCGTGGTACTCGTGGTCCGGCGAGCGGTCGCTGCCCCAGTCGAAGAAGGGGTTGACCACCACCGAGAGCATGTTGTGCCCCAGGCTGTCGCGGTCGTTGAACGTCTTCCGCTTGTTGAACTTGTAGGAGAACAGCGACTCGTCGCCGTCCATCTGACCCTCGACCGCCTTGGCGTACGGGTCCAGCAGCAGCTTCGCCGGGTTGCAGCGGTGCCCGTTCTCCGGCTCGTAGGGACCGTGCACCCGGTAGCCGTACCGCTGACCCGGCTGCACGCCGGGCAGGTAGGCGTGGTGCACGAAGGCGTCGGTCTCGCGCATCTCGACCCGCGACTCCTTGCCCTCCTCGTCGATCAGGCACAGCTCGACCTGGTCGGCCACTTCAGAGAAGAGCGCGAAGTTGACCCCGGCCCCGTCGTACGTTGCACCCAGGGGGTACGGGCGCCCCGGCCAGATCTGCATCACGCTGCTCCTCGTTCTCGGTGGTCACACTGCTTGGTCGACGGGTTGTCGCATGGAAGGCTAAGGGTATGGCTATCTCCACCACCGACCCGCGCACGGGCGAGGTCCTCAAGACGTTCGACGAGCTCACCGACGACCAGGTGGAGGACAGGCTCTCCCGCGCCGCCGCCGCCGCCGCGTCGTACCGGCTCACCACCCACGACCAGCGTCGGGGCTGGCTGCGTGCCGCGGCCGACATCTTGGACAAGCGGACCGACGAGGTCGCCGAGCTGATGACGCTCGAGATGGGCAAGACCAAGAAGGCCTCGGCTGCGGAGATCGGCAAGTGCTCGGCGGCGCTGCGCTACTACGCCGACAACGCCGAGGCGTTCCTCGCCGACGAGCGGGTCGACCCAGAGACCGTCAACGCCTCCCAGGCCTACGCCCGCTACCAGCCGATCGGGGTGGTGCTGGCGATCATGCCGTGGAACTTCCCGCTGTGGCAGGCCATGCGGTTCGCGGCTCCGGCCCTGGCGGCGGGGAACGTCGGTCTTCTCAAGCATGCGAGCAACGTTCCCCAAACGGCGCTTTTTATGGAGGAGCTGTTCCGCGATGCGGGATTCCCCGACGACGTGTTCCAGACGCTGCTGATCGGCAGCAAGAAGGTCGAGGCCATCCTGCGGGACGACCGGGTCGCCGCGGCGACGCTGACCGGGAGCGAGGCGGCCGGGGTCGCGGTCGCCCGGACCGCCGGTGAGGTGCTGAAGAAGGTGGTCCTCGAGCTCGGCGGGTCGGACGCGTTCGTGGTGATGCCGTCGGCGGACCTCGCGAGGGCCGCGAAGGTCGCCACCACGTCCCGGTGCCAGAACAACGGGCAGTCCTGCATCGCCGCGAAGCGCTTCATCGTGCACGCGGACGTGTACGACGAGTTCCTCGAGCTCTTCAGCAAGGAGATGTCCGCCCTCGTGGTGGGCGACCCGATGGAGGAGGGCACCGACGTCGGGCCGCTGGCCAACGAGCAGGGCCGCGAGGACGTCGAGGCCCTGGTCAAGGACGCCGTGGACAAGGGCGCCACCGTGCTGGTGGGAGGCGAGCGTCCGGACCGGGACGGCTGGTGGTTCCCGCCGACCCTGCTCACCGGGGTCACCGAGGAGATGGACATGTTCCTCGAGGAGGTGTTCGGCCCGGTCGCGCAGGTGCACCGCGCGGAGAGCATCGAGGACGCGGTCCGGATCGCGAACGTGACCCGCTTCGGCCTCGGCTCGAACGCGTGGACCACCGACCCGGACGAGCAGGAGGTCTTCATCCGGGACCTGGCGGCCGGCCAGACCTTCATCAACGGGATGACCGCGTCGTTCCCGGCGCTGCCGTTCGGCGGGGTCAAGGCCTCGGGCCACGGTCGCGAGCTGGCCGCGCACGGCATGCGCGAGTTCACCAACCTGAAGACGGTCTGGGTCGGCAAGTAGCCGATGAGGAGCGTCGTCTGCTTCGGCCGCCTCGCCGTCCTCGTCGAGGCGCTGTCCTTCCTGGACCCGGACCCCGGTCCGGACCAGGAGGGGCCCGAGCGCGGGGTCCGGGTGGAGCTCCGCGTGCTGGCGGACGAGCCGCATCGCGGGTCGGTGTACGCCTCGCAGCGGATCGTCGTCGACCGGGCGCTGTGGCGCTGCGACCTGCTGGAGTCGGTGGCGGGCGGACCGGGCTCGGCCGACCGGATGCACCACCATCCCGTCATGCACGACGACGAGCCGGGCGACCGGGTCTTCGACCCGGCCCTGGGGGCCGACCCGATCCCCTGGCTCGAGCGTCGGCTCGCCGGCACCGACCGGCTGCTCGAGGACCCGGCTGTCGACACCGGCGCGGTCTCCCGGGGCGACGTGGCCGAGCTGCTCGCCTCCCTGCCGCAGGTCCTCGACCTGGTCGCGACCACGCTGGCGCGGGTGCGGACCGGCGAGCTGGCCACGGCGCCTTCCTAGCGGGTCGCACGCTCCGACGCGTTGCCGCCGGAACGGCTCCCGCCTAGTCTGCTGGAGACAGGCGGGACCCGTCCATGCACGAGCTGGCGATCGCGGAGAGCGTCGTGTCGTCGGTGCGCGGACGCACCGGCGACCGGCCGGTCAGCGTCGTGCGCCTGCGGGTGGGTCCGCTGGCTGGGGTGGTGCCGGACGCGCTGAGCTTCTGCTTCGATCTCGCCGCCGCGGGCACCCCGCTCGAGGGCGCCGTCCTGGAGATCCTCGAGGAGCCGGCGCGGGCGCACTGCCGCTCGTGCGAGGCCGACTTCTCCCTCGCGGACGCGCTGCTGCTGTGCGAGTGTGGCAGCGCCGACGTGGCGCTGCTGTCCGGCCGCGAGCTCTCGGTGACGTCGGTGGAGGTGGGCTGAGGATGTGCAGCACCTGCGGCTGCGGGGGCGACGAGGCGCGGGTGAGCGCGGTCGCCGAGCCGCACGGCCACGGGCCCGGGCCCGGCGGCGAGCACACGCACCCGGGACCGGCCGCCGGCCGGCGCACCCACACCGTGGAGCTGGAGCTGGCGGTGCTGGCCCGCAACGACGAGCTGGCGGCCCGCAACCGCGACTGGCTCACCCGGCACCGGGTCACCGCGCTGAACGTGATGAGCTCGCCGGGCTCGGGGAAGACGACGCTGCTCGAGCGCACCATCGCCGCGCTGGACACCTCGGTCACGGTGATCGAGGGCGACCAGGAGACCCGCTTCGACGCCGAGAGGATCCGCCGCGCCGGCGCCCGCGCCGTGCAGGTGAACACCGGCGCCGGGTGCCACCTCGACGCACCGATGGTCGCAAGGGCCCTGGAGGCGCTCCAGCCCGCCCCCGACAGCGTGCTGTTCATCGAGAACGTCGGCAACCTGGTGTGCCCCGCGCTCTTCGACCTCGGGGAGCGGCACCGGGTCCTGGTGGTCTCGGTCACCGAGGGCGACGACAAGCCGCTGAAGTACCCGCACATGTTCGCGGCCGCCGACCTGGTGGTGCTGAACAAGACCGACCTGCTCCCCTACGTCGACTTCGACCCCGAGCGGTTCACCGCCGACGCGAGAGCGGTAAACCCCGGTGTACGGGTGGTCGCCCTGTCCGCTCGGACCGGGGACAACCTGGACGCCTGGCTGGCCTGGCTGGCCTGACTTGCGCCGCGCCGACCGCCCTTGACATGACATGTGACGGAGGTCTCAGATGGGGTCGGGAGGGTCCAGGGGCCCAACGCACCGGGGTCCGACGTAGCGAGCGGGGACGGACGGCGCCCCCGGAGGGCCGGCAGCATGCCTACAGCCGAAGCAGTGAAGGCAGAGCAAACTCTCATCCACGTGCTGTGGATCAACGCGGGACTCAGCTGCGACGGGGACTCCGTCGCGCTGACCGCCGCGACCCAGCCCAGCATCGAGGAGATCGCCCTCGGCGCCCTCCCGGGGCTCCCCCAAGTGGCCGTGCACTGGCCGCTGATCGACTTCGAGAGCGGTCCCAGCGGAGGGGCCGACGACTTCCTCGAGTGGTTCTTCAAGGCCGAGCGCGGTGAGCTCGACCCGTTCGTGCTGGTGGTGGAGGGATCCATCCCCAACGAGTTGCTGCACGACGAGGGCTACTGGTGCGGGTTCGGCAACAACCCGCTGACCGGCCAGCCGATGACGACCAGCGAGTGGCTCGACCGGCTCACGCCGAAGGCGACCGCGGTGGTGGCGGTCGGCACGTGTGCGACGTACGGCGGCATCCACGCCATGCAGGGCAACCCGACCGGCGCGATGGGGGTCCCCGACTACCTCGGCTGGCAGTGGAAGTCCAAGGTCGGCATCCCGATCGTGTGCGTTCCCGGCTGCCCGATCCAGCCGGACAACCTGTCCGAGACCCTGACCTACCTGCTCTACATGGCCACCGGCCAGGCCCCGATGATCCCGCTCGACGACGCGCTCCGTCCGCAGTGGCTGTTCGGCAACACCGTGCACGAGGGCTGCGACCGGGCCGGCTACTACGAGCAGGCCGACTTCGCCACCGAGTACGGCTCGCCCAAGTGCATCGTCAAGCTGGGCTGCTGGGGGCCGGCAGTGAAGTGCAACGTCCCCAAGCGGGGCTGGATGAACGGTGTCGGCGGCTGCCCCAACGTGGGAGGCATCTGCATCGGCTGCACGATGCCCGGCTTCCCCGACAAGTTCATGCCGTTCATGGACGAGCCTCCCGGCGGCAAGCTGTCGACCAACGCCATCGGCGTCTACGGCCGGACCATCAAGCGGCTGCGCAACGTCACCACGCAGACCCTCGACAAGGAGCCCAAGTGGCGCCACAAGGGGCGTCAGCTGACCACCGGCGCCAAGCGCACCTGGTAACCCACCGCTCTCTCCTCACCGACCACGAAACGCGAGGCGACGCATGACGTCGACCATCCCCAGCCCCAGCAGCGTCTCCACCGACGACCAGGGCCTCACCGAGATGGCCTGGGACCCGATCACCCGCATCGTCGGCTCCCTCGGCATCTACACCAAGATCGACTTCGGCAACATGAGGGTCGCGGAGTGCCACAGCACCAGCTCGATCTTCCGCGGCTACTCGATCTTCATGAAGGGCAAGGACCCGCGCGACGCGCACTTCATCACCAGCCGGATCTGCGGCATCTGCGGTGACAACCACGCGACCTGCTCCTGCTACGCACAGAACATGGCGTACGGCGTCAAGCCCCCGCACCTCGGTGAGTGGATCGTCAACCTCGGCGAGGCCGCGGAGTACATGTTCGACCACAACATCTACCAGGAGAACCTGCTCGCGGTGGACTACTGCGAGCGGATGGTCGGCGAGACCAACCCGGGGGTGCTGGAGCTGGCGAACCGCTCCGAGTCACCGCACGCGGAGGAGCACGGCTACCGCACCATCGGCGACATCATGCGCTCGCTCAACCCGTTCACCGGCGAGTTCTACCGCGAGGCGCTGCAGGTCTCCCGCTACACCCGCGAGATGTTCTGCCTGATGGAGGGCCGGCACGTGCACCCCTCCACGCTGTACCCCGGCGGGGTCGGCACGGTGGCGACGATCCAGCTGATGACCGACTACCTGAGCCGGCTGATGCGCTACGTGGAGTTCATGAAGAAGGTCGTGCCGCTGCACGACGACCTCTTCGACTTCTTCTACGAGGCGATGCCGGGCTACGAGGAGGTGGGACGCCGCCGGATCCTGCTCGGCTGCTGGGGCTCCTTCCAGGATCCGGAGGTGTGCAACTTCGCCTACAAGGACATGACCGACTGGGGACGCAGGATGTTCGTGACCCCCGGCGTCGTCGTGGACGGCAAGCTGGTCACCAACGACCTCGTGGACATCAACCTCGGCATCCGGATCATGCTCGGCTCGTCGTACTACGACGACTGGGAGGACCAGGAGATGTTCGTCCGCGACGACCCGCTGGGCAACCCGGTCGACCGGCGCCACCCCTGGAACCAGCACACCAACCCGCACCCGCAGAAGCGCGACCTCGACGACAAGTACTCGTGGGTGATGTCGCCGCGCTGGTACGACGGCCAGGACCACCTGGCCCTCGACACCGGCGGCGGCCCGATCGCCCGGCTGTGGTCGACGGCTCTGTCGGGCCTGGTCGACATCGGCTATGTGCGGGCCACCGGCCACAGCGTCGAGATCAACCTGCCGAAGACCGCGCTGAAGGGCCCGGTGAGCTTCGAGTGGAAGATCCCGCAGTGGTCCAACACCATCGAGCGGGGGCGCGCCCGGACCTACTTCCAGGCGTACGCCGCCGCTTGCGCCCTGCACTTCGCCGAGCAGGCGCTCGTCGAGATCCGGGCCGGCCGCACGAAGACGTGGGAGCGGTTCGAGGTGCCCGACGAGGGCGTCGGCTGCGGTTTCACCGAGGCGGTGCGCGGCGTGCTCTCGCATCACCTGGTGATCCGCGACGGCAAGATCGCCAACTACCACCCCTACCCGCCGACCCCGTGGAACGCCAACCCCCGCGACAGCTTCGGCACCCCGGGCCCCTACGAGGACGCCGTGCAGGGGCAGCCGATCTTCGAGGAGAACGACCGCGACCACTTCAAGGGCATCGACATCATGCGCACCGTCCGCAGCTTCGACCCGTGCCTGCCGTGCGGGGTGCACATGTACCTCGGTGCGGGCAAGAAGCTCGAGATGGTGCACACGCCCACCCAGTCCGCCGGCGTGGGCTGAGCGCGACCGTGACCGTCTCCGACTCAGGGCCCGCCGCGCCACAGGCCCCCGGTGACCCCGCCGCACCGGACCTGCGCGCCACCGGTGAGCGCATCGACGCGCTCATCGATTCGCTCGCCGCCGGGGGGCCCGCCGCCCTGGGGCGGTCCCGCGAGCGCGCCGAGGAGCTGGTCCGGGTGGTCACCGACCTCTACGGCGCCGGGCTCGAGCGGCTGCTGGAGATCGTCTACGACAGCGGCCGCCTGGACGACGAGCTGCTCGCGCTGCTCGCCGCGGACGACCTGGTGGCCAGCCTGCTGCTGGTCCACGGTCTGCACCCCTACGACGTGCGGGCCCGGGTCGAGCAGGCGCTCGACGGCGTGCGGCCCTATCTCGGCTCGCACGGTGGCGACGTCGAGCTCCTGGAGGTGACCGGCGACGGGGTGGTGCACCTGCGGCTGCTCGGCTCCTGCGACGGCTGCGCCTCCTCCGCGGTGACCTTGGAGCTCGCGGTGCAGGACGCCATCGAGGCGGCGGCGCCGGAGGTCACCTCGATCGAGGTGGAGGCCGCCGAGCCGGAGACCGGCGCCGGGACGCTGATCCCGGTCGCGGCTCTGCGGACCCGTCTCGACGTCGGTGGGACGCGGGGTGGCCCGGGCACTGGAGACGGGGGCGGCGCCTGGCACCTGGTGCCCGAGGTCGCCGGCCTCGGGACCGGTGAGAGCACGACCGCGGCCGTCGGCGGCGCGTCCCTCCTGGTGGTGCGCGTCGGCGCCGAGCTGTTCGCGTTCCGGGACGCCTGCGGACGGTGCGGCTCCCGTCTGCGGGGAGCCCTCCCCCAGCGACGGCTGGGCGGTGCCGCCGGGGACGCGGTGCTGACCTGCCCGGCCTGCGCGGCGCACTTCGACGTACGGCATGCGGGTGCCTGCCTGGAGCCCGGGGCCGACGCGTCGCTGCACCTCGACCCGCTGCCCCTGCTCGTGGACGGCACCGAGGTCTCCGTCGCGGTGCCGACGGCGGTGGGAGCGTGAGCGTCCCGGGACGCTCGTCCCTGGGCACGCTGCGCCGGATCAGCGGCGGCCGTCCGCCGGTCGAGCCCGGCGAGCGCTGCGAGATGTGCTCGGCGCCGGTGGCCGACGAGCACCAGCACGTGGTTGACGTGCACAGCCGCAGCCTGATGTGCACGTGCCGCCCCTGCTACCTGCTCTTCACCGACCACCAGGCCGACCTGCGCTACCGGGCGGTGCCCGACCGCTACGTGTCGTTCCCCGGGTTCCGGCTCGCCCAGGCGGACTGGGACGACCTGCAGATCCCGGTCGGGCTGGCGTTCCTCTTCCACAACAGCGTGCAGGACCGGGTGGTGGCCTTCTACCCGAGCCCCGCCGGAGCCACCGAGTCCGAGCTGTCGATGACCGCCTGGGACCGCGTGCTCGCGTCCAACCCCGGCCTGGACACGGTTCTCCCGGACGTGGAGGCGCTACTGGTCCGCGGCAGTGGGCGGCCCTCGATCGCGGGGGGCTTCACCTGCACGGTGGTGCCCATCGACAGCTGCTACGAGCTGGTCGGCCGGATGCGGCTCACCTGGCGCGGCTTCGACGGCGGACAGGAGGCCCGCGCGGCCCTCGACGAGTTCTTCGCGATGGTCGACGCCCGCAGCCGTCCCTACCGGGCGCGGCCATGAGCACCTGGTCGTTCACCGTCCTCGACGTCGCGCCGACGCCGTACGCCGCTGCCCCCGAGCTGACCGCCCGGCTGCTTCTCGAGGAGTCCTCCGGTCTGCACGTGCACGCGGTCTCGCTGCGCTGCCAGGTCCGGATCGAGCCGCACCGGCGGGCCTACGACCCCGCTGACGAGCGGGGTCTGCTGGCGATCTTCGGGGACCGGGAACGCTGGCCGCAGACCCTCAAGCCCTTCCAGTGGATGCAGTGCCACACCACCGTGCAGGGGTTCTCCGGGAGCACCGAGGTCGACCTGGCGCTGCCGTGCACCTACGACTTCGACGTCACCGGCTCCCGCTACCTGCACTCGGTCGGCGACGGCGTCGTGCCGGTCACGCTGATGTTCTCCGGCACGGTCTTCACCCGCGGCGAGCACGGCTTCGGGGTCCAGCAGATCCCCTGGGACAGCGAGGCCCGCTACGACCTCCCGGTGCAGGTCTGGCGCGACATGCTCGAGGTCTTCTTCCCGGCGCGGGGCTGGATCAGGCTCGACCACGACGTGCTGAGCCTGCTCGGCGACTACCGCGCGCGGCACGGCCTGGTCTCCTGGGAGGAGACCGTGACCCGGCTGCTCGCAGCGGACGCCGCGACGGAGGTGCACTCGTGACGCCCACGTCCGACCGGCTGCAGCAGGCCCGCACCGTCGCCGACGCCGTGCTCTACGAGGGCTACCTGCTCTACCCCTACCGCGCGAGCTCGGGCAAGAACCACAGCCGGTGGCAGTTCGGGGTGCTGGGGCCACCCGGGGCCGACGACCGCGGGCTCGGCGAGGCCCCGTCGATGACCATGCGCACCGTGCTGCGCGGGGTCGGCGACGCCTCCGCGGTCACCGTGCACCTGCGCTTCCTGCAGCTCCAGCGCCGGCAGGTGCACGACGCCGCCGGGGTCGCGGTCGCCCACCTGGAGGTCGAGGGCGGCACGGTCCTGAGCTGGGACGAGGCGGTCGAGCAGGAGCTGGTGCTCGAGGTCCCCGGATGCGGCGACCGGACGGAGACCCTGCGGGTCGACGGCGGCGAGCAGGTCGAGCCGCTCTCCGGCGGCGCGAGCGTGGTGCGGTCCCGGTGGCCGCTCACCGTGACGGTGCGGGTCACGACGCAGGCACGGGCGGGTCTCACCGCGCTCACCGTCGTGGTCGACAACACCCATCCGGACCGGCCCGGCACCCGCGACGACGCCACCCGCACCTCGCTGCTCGGCGCGCACCTGCTGCTCGAGGCGCGGCACTGCGCGTTCGTCTCGGTCGTCGACCCGCCGCCGGAGGCGCGCACGTTGGCGGCGGAGCTGCGTCAGGATCGGTGCTGGCCGTTCCTGGCCGGCGTCGAGGGCGCGGACGACCTGCTGCTCGGCTCGCCGATCATCCTCTACGACCACCCCGAGCTCGCCGCGGAGAGCGCCGGGGCGCTGTTCGACGCCACCGAGATCGACGAGATCCTGACCCTGCGCGTGATGACGATGACCGACGCCGAGAAGGCCGAGGCCCGGGCCACGGACCCGCGCGCGGCGGCGATCATCGACCGCTGCGACGCGATGACCCCCGCGGACCTGCAGCAGCTGCACGGCATCTTCCGGGACCCGCGCCGGCCGGTCGGCCCGGGCTCCGGGCCAGCGGGACCCCCCACCTTCACCGACCCGGGCGGAACCCCCTGGTGGGACCCCGGGACCGACGCCGCCGTGGACCCGTCGACCGACTGCGTGATGGTGGCCGGGGTGCCGGTCCGCCAGGGCAGCCGGGTGCGGGTGCACCCGAGGCGTCGTGCCGACGCCCAGGACCTGTTCTTCGCCGACCAGGTCGCGCGGGTCACCGCCGTCCTGTTCGACGTCGACGGCGGCACCCACGTCGCCCTGGTGCTGGAGGACGACCCGGCCGGCGACCTGCACGACTGGTACGGCCGCTACCTCTACTTCGCCCCCGACGAGATCGAGCCGCTGAACGAGCGAGAGGAGAGCCGACCATGAGGATGATCGGAAGACTGACCAGCCTGGTGATCGTGGGCGTGGGAGCCGTGGCCGCGGTCGTCGGGGTGAGGTCCATCCCCGACCTGCAGCGGTACCTGCGGATGCGGCAGATGTAGCGACGATGACCGTCCTGGTCGCCGGCATCGGCAACCTGTTCAACTCCGACGACGGCTTCGGGCCCGAGGTCGCCCGGCGCTTGTGCGCCCTCGAGGACCACCGGCGCTTGTGCGCCCTCGAGGACCACCGGCGCTTGTGCGCCCTCAAGGACCACCGGCGCTTGTGCGCCCTCGACGACACCGTGGTCCGGGTGGTCGACTACGGGATCCGGGGCATGCACCTGGCCTACGACCTGCTCGACGGGTACGACGCCCTCGTGCTCGTCGACGCGGTGCCGGTCGGCGAGCGGCCGGGGACGGTCACCGTGCTCGAGGTCGGGCCGGACGACCTGGGCGACGTCGACCTCGACCCGCACGGGATGAACCCGGTCGCGGTGCTCGCCTCGCTCGACGCCCTCGGCGGCTCGTTGCCCCGCACGTACGTCGTCGGGTGTCGCCCCGCCACCGTCGAGGAGGGCATCGGCCTCAGCCCGGCGGTCGCCGCCGCCGTCCCGGAGGCGCTCGGGGTCCTGACCGGTCTGCTGGACCGCCTGCATGCCGGCGTGGAGGCTTGAGCATGTGCCTGGGCATCCCCGGACGGGTGGCGAGCATCGCCGACGGGTACGCCGGCCAGGTGGCGGTGGTCGACGTCGAGGGCGCCGAGCGCAAGGTCAACATCGGCCTGCTCGACGAGCCCCCCGGCGTCGGGTCGTGGGTGCTGATCCACATGGGCTTCGCGGTGGAGGCGATCGACGAGGCCCAGGCACGGGCCGCGCTGTCCGGGCTGCAGCTGCTGGGCAGTGGGCGTGCCTCCCGGGTCCGGCGCCGCTTCGACGTGTTCGGGCTCGTGCAGGGCGTCGGCTTCCGGCCGTTCGTCTACGTCTCCGCCACCGAGCTCGGCCTGACCGGCACCGTCGCGAACACCCCCGGAGGGGTGGTCGTCGAGGTCGAGGGCGATCCCGAGGACGTGGACCGCTTCGGCCGCCGGCTGGTCGACCAGCCGCCGCCGATGGCGGAGGTGGAGGGGGTGCACGAGACGGAGCTGGTCCCGCGCGGCGGCACCGGCTTCGTCATCGAGCGGACCGCGGGGGGTGCGGGCCGGACCCTGGCCTCCCCCGACGTGGCCACCTGCGACGCGTGCCTGGCCGAGCTGGCCGATCCGGCCGACCGGCGCTACCGGCACCCCTTCGTGACCTGCACCAACTGCGGCCCCCGGTTCACCATCATCACCTCGCTGCCCTACGACCGGGCGCGCACCACGATGGCGGGCTTCCCGATGTGCGGGGCGTGCCGGCGCGAGTACGACGACCCGGGCGACCGCCGCTTCCACGCCCAGCCGATCGCCTGCCCGGACTGCGGCCCCACCCTGGAGCTGGTCGGCCCGGGGCTGCGGACGACCGGCGACGCCGCCGTACGACAGGCCGCCGAGCAGCTCGCCGACGGCCGGATCCTGGCGGTCAAGGGTCTCGGCGGCTACCACCTGGCCTGCGACGCCCGGGACGCGCGCGCGGTCGCCGAGCTCCGCCGTCGCAAACGCCGCGGCGACAAGCCCTTCGCGCTGATGGTCCGGGACCTCGACGTGGCGCGGTCCCTGGTGGTCCTGGGCGATGCCGAGCGACGGCTGCTCGCCGGCCCGCGCCGCCCGGTCCTGCTGCTCCCCCGCGCCGACGGCAGCGAGATCCCCGACGAGATCGCGCCGGGCAATCCCGATCTCGGGATCATGCTGCCCTACACACCGCTGCACGTGCTGCTGCTCGACCCCCGGGACGGGACCGCGCCGGATGTGCTGGTGATGACCTCGGGCAACCTCGCCGGAGAGCCGATCGTCACCGACGACGAGCAGGCGCTCGAGCGGCTGGCCGGTGTGGCGGACGCCTGGCTGCGGCACGACCGGCCCATCCACGTGCCCTGCGACGACTCGGTGGCCCGCTTCGTCGGCGGCGCGGAGCTGCCGGTACGACGCTCCCGGGGGCACGCACCGCTGCCCGTGGCGCTGCCGTTCGACGTCGAGCCGGTGCTGGCGGTCGGCGCGGACCTGAAGAACACCTGCGCGCTCGCCGACGGCCGGTACGCCTGGCTGAGCCAGCACATCGGCGACCTGGACGACCTGGCCACGCAGGACGCCCTCACCGCGTCGGAGCGGCATCTCGAGCAGCTCACCGGCGTCCGGCCCCGGGTCCTGGTCGCCGACGCCCACCCGGGATACCGGTCCTCCGCCTGGGCCCGCGCCCACGCCGAGGGTCGGGAGGTGCGCACCGTCCAGCACCACCACGCGCACGTGGCGTCGGTGATGGGCGAGCACGGCCTCGGCCCCGACCGGAGCGTGGTCGGGGTCGCCTTCGACGGCACCGGCTACGGCACCGACGGCGCCGTGTGGGGAGGGGAGGTGCTGGTCTGCGGGTACAAGTCGTTCCGTCGCGCCGCGCACCTCGGCTACGTCCCGCTGGCCGGCGGGGACGCCAGCGTGCTCCGCCCCTACCGGATGGCGCTGGCGCACCTGTGGGCGGCCGGGGTCGGCTGGGATGCGGACCTCGCCCCGGTGCGGGCCTGCCCGGTCACCGAGCGCGGTGTCCTGGCCCACCAGCTGGGCACAGGTCTGGGCTGTGTGCCCACCTCCAGCATGGGCCGGCTCTTCGACGCCGTCTCCTCGCTGGTCGGGGCGCGGCACCGGGTCGACTACGAGGCCGAGGCCGCCATCGAGCTGGAGTCGCTGGCGCGCTCGCACGGCCCGGCGGCGCCGTACTCCTTCGGCTTCGCGGCCGGTCCCGGCGGCGTCCTGGTGGCCGACCCCGGCCCGGTGGTGCGTGCGGTGGTGGCCGACGTCCGCCGCGGGGCACCGGCGGCCGAGACCGCGGCCCGCTTCCATGCCGGCGTGGCCGCCCTGGTCCGCGAGCTGGCCCACCGCGAGCGGGCCGGTGGCGGACCGGACGTGGTCGCCCTGGCGGGCGGCGCGTTCGCCAACGGCGTGCTCCTCGACGGGTGCGTCCGGCTGCTGGAGGGCGACGGGCTGACGGTGCTGCGGCCCCGGTTGCTGCCGCCCAACGACGGCGGCATCGCGCTCGGACAGATCCTGGTCGGCTCGGCGAGCTGACCTACCGCGAGAGGAAGGGAGACCCACCCATGTGTCTGGCAGTCCCAGGCCGCGTCGTGTCCGTCCACGAGCAGGACGGCCAGACGATGGCGCAGGTCGACTTCGGGGGCCTCCGCAAGGAGGTGTGCCTGGCGTACATCCCCGACGTACAGGTCGACGAGTACGTCATCGTGCACGTCGGCTTCGCCATCCAGCGGCTCGACGAGCAGTCGGCGCAGGAGACCCTGGCCAACTTCGAGAGGCTCGGCATCCTCGAGGAGGAGTTCGGGGACGGCTTCGCGCGCGCCGCCCATCAGGCGACCGGTCGGCCCACCGGTCAGACAGGAGCCGTCTCATGAGGTACCTCGACGAGTTCAGCGACCCGGACCTGGCCCGCAAGCTGCTGGACCAGATCCATGCCGCGACCACGCGGCCGTGGGCGATGATGGAGGTCTGCGGCGGCCAGACGCACTCGATCATCCGGCACGGCATCGACCAGCTGCTCCCCGACGGCGTGGAGATGATCCACGGTCCGGGCTGCCCGGTGTGCGTCACCCCGCTGGAGATCATCGACAAGGCCCTCGCCATCGCCGAGCAGCCCGGGGTGGTCTTCTGCTCCTTCGGCGACATGCTGCGGGTGCCGGGCAGCAGCAGGGACCTGTTCTCCATCAAGAGCGCCGGGGGCGACGTCCGCGTCGTCTACTCGCCGCTGGACGCCCTCAGGCTGGCCCGGGAGAACCCCGACCGGCAGGTGGTGTTCTTCGGCATCGGCTTCGAGACCACCGCGCCCGCGAACGCGATGACCGTCTACCAGGCCAAGCGGCTGGGCATCGCCAACTTCTCGCTGCTCGTCTCGCACGTCCTGGTCCCGCCCGCGATCGCCGCGATCATGGAGTCCCCGACCTGCCGGGTGCAGGCGTTCCTGGCAGCCGGGCACGTCTGTTCGGTGATGGGCACCTCCGAGTACCCGCCCCTGGCCGAGAGGTACCGGGTCCCGATCGTGGTCACCGGCTTCGAGCCGCTCGACATCCTCGAGGGCATCCGGCGCACCGTCCTCCAGCTGGAGCAGGGCCGCCACGAGCTGGAGAACGCCTACGGACGGGCGGTCACCGACGAGGGGAACCTCCCCGCCCAGGCGATGCTGCGCGACGTGTTCGAGGTGACCGACCGCACCTGGCGCGGGATCGGGATGATCCCGGACAGCGGCTGGCGGCTCTCGCAGCGGTACGCCGACTTCGACGCGGAGACCAGGTTCTCGGTCACCGGCATCCACACCGCCGAGTCGTCGTTGTGCCGGTCCGGGGAGGTGCTCCAGGGGCTGATCAAGCCGCACGAGTGCGCCGCGTTCGGCAGGGAGTGCACGCCCCGCAACCCGCTCGGCGCCACGATGGTCAGCTCCGAGGGCGCCTGTGCCGCGTACTTCACCTACCGGCGGCTCGAGCTGGCGGAGACCCGATGAGCGACCGGCCCGGCCACGACCTGGACTTCGAGGGGTGGGTCTGTCCCACGCCGCTGCGGGACACCCCGACCATCGTGATGGGCCACGGCGGCGGAGGCGCGATGTCCGGGGAGCTGATCGAGCAGCTGTTCCTGCCGGCGTTCGGCGGCGCCGCGCACGCCGAGCTCGGCGACTCCGCCGTCCTGGCGCCCGCCGGGATCGCCGAGGGCGGCCGCCTCGCGTTCTCGACGGACTCGTTCGTGGTCAAGCCGATGTTCTTCCCCGGCGGGTCGATCGGGGACCTGGCCGTCAACGGCACCGTCAACGACCTGGCGATGTCCGGCGCGACGCCGCTGTACCTCTCGACCGCGTTCATCCTCGCCGAGGGCACCAGCCTGTCCGACATCGGCAGGGTCGCGATGGCGGTGGGCAAGGCCGCTGAGGTGGCCGGGGTGCAGCTGGTCACCGGGGACACCAAGGTCGTCGACAGCGGCAGCGGTGACGGCGTCTACCTGAACACCTCCGGGATCGGCGTGGTCGCACCCGGGGTCGAGATCGGCCCGCGCCGGGCGGCGGTCGGCGACGCGGTGATCGTCAGCGGCGACATCGGCGTGCACGGGATCGCGGTGATGAGCTGCCGCGAGGGCCTGGAGTTCGGGACCACCATCGAGAGCGACACCGCGGCCCTGCACGGCCTGGTTGCGGAGCTGCTCGCCACCGGCGTCGACGTGCACGTGCTGCGCGACCCCACCCGCGGTGGCGTCTCGGCGACCCTCAACGAGATCGCCCGCGCCTCGGGGGTGGGCATCGAGCTCGTCGGAGCGGGACCTGCCGATCCCCGCCGAGGTCCGCGACGCCTGCGGGCTGCTCGGCCTCGACCCGCTCCAGGTCGCCAACGAGGGCAAGCTGCTGGCGATCGTGCCGGCGGACGGCGCCGACGGGGTCCTCGCCGCCATGCAGAGCCATCCCCTGGGTCGCGGGGCACGCCGCATCGGGACCTGCGTCCCGGAGCATCCGCGGATGGTGGTCGCTCGCACCGGTCTCGGTGGCACCCGCGTGGTCGACCTGCCGATCGGGGAGCAGCTCCCCCGGATCTGCTGACCAGTGGCCAGCGGATGAGCCGGCTCGGGGCGGTGCGCTTCGCCCGCTACGCCTACCCGCCCAACGAGCTCGGCTACTGCGGGCCCGACGGGGCGGACGCGATGCTCGACCCGCACGCCGGCGTCGAGATCGACCGCCGGGCCCGCCGGTTCGAGGGCGCCTGGACCTACCTGGAGGCGCTCGCGGACGCAGCCGGGCTCGACGACCCGCTGGCCGTCGACGTGGTCGAGGCCTACTGGGTCGGGAGCGACCTGCTGGACCGCGTCGACCCGGCCGCCCTGGTCTCCCGGCTGCAGGACCGGTTCCGGGGGCAGCCCGGCGGCACCTGGCGGGCCGCCGGGGCCAGGGCGTCGGCGCACCACAGCTTCCAGGTGTTCGAGGTCTACCCCTGGGCGGACCTGCTCCGCGCCGGCCGGGCCCCGGGTCCCGCGGTGCAGGTGCTGGACCGCTGCCGGATCCGGGTCGGGCGGGTGCTCGCCGTCGACGGCGAGCAGGTCACGGTGGGCTCCCGGCTGCTGGCCTGGGACGGCGAGCGGCTCTCCGAGGCGGCGCCGGTGACCGAGCAGGCCCGCTGGTCGGTGCGCGGCCAGCTCGCTGATCGAGGTCCCCGCGGTCGGCGACCTGGTCGCGCTGCACTGGGACTGGGTCTGCGAGGTGGTCACCGGTGAGCAGGCCGACCGGATCTGCGCCGGGGAGCACCGCACCCGCGTCCGCGCCGGCCTCAGCCCCGACGGTCGACCAGACCCCGCAGGTACGCTGCCTGCCCCGCGTGCTGCGTGGTGTCGTTGAGCACGCTGACCAGGCGCACGGCCACCGTCACCGGCGGGTCCCAGCGCTCATCGATCACCCGCGCGTAGTCCTGCTCGCGCAGCGTGCCCAGGTAGTCGACGGTGGCCCGGTGCACCGCGTCCTGGTAGCCGGCCAGCAGCTCCGCGCCGGCCCGCACCGCCGCGACCTCGTCCGCGGTCTGTCCGTAGCCGATCGTCCAGACGTCGAACGGCAGCCCGAACCGCTCGACCCAGCCGGCCGCGGTCCACAGCTGCTCGCCGCCGGCGACCCCGGCCAGGTGGTCGTCCTGCACGCGGGTCAGGTGCCACACCAGCCAGGCCAGGGAGTTCGCCTCCGGGTCCGGCCGGAACGCGAGCCGGTCCTCGTCGAGCCCCTCGACGGCCGCGCGCACCGTCTCGCGGACCCGGTCGAAGGCGTCGATGAGCAGGTCTGCGGTCGTCGTCATGGTCCGACGCTAGCCAACCCCGGACGGCGCCGCCGAACCCGCTCCGGACGCCGTCCGCACCGGCGGGTGGGGCCGACGTGCACCGGGTGGGCGGACAGGGCAGGCTGAGGGCATGCACTTCGCCGGCATCGACCTCGCGTGGGGCGAGCGCCGACCCACGGGCGTGGCCGTCCTCGACGCCGACGGCCGGCTGCTGCACGTGTCCGCGCAGGGCGACGACGACCAGATCGTCGGCGTCCTGGCGCCGTACCTCGCCGACGACTGCCGGGTCGGCATCGACGCCACCCTGGTGGTCGTCAACCCGACCGGGAACCGTCCCTGCGAGGCGGCCCTCAACCGGGACTTCGCGCGCTTCGACGCCGGCGCCCACCCGTCGAACACCGCCCGGCGGGAGTTCACCGCAGGCACCCGGGGCGCCCGGCTCGCCGACCGCCTGGGCCTGGACATCGACCCGGCGTCGAGGGCCCGGCGCCGGGCCATCGAGGTGTACCCGCACCCGGCGACGGTGGCGCTGTTCCGGCTGGGCCGGACGCTGAAGTACAAGAACAAGCCCGGCCGGACGCTGCCGGGCCTGACCGCGGAGCTCCAGCGGCTGATGCAGCTGCTCGCCGGGCTCGAAACCGCGGACGTCCCGTTGCGGCTGTCCGGCAGCGAGGCGTGGACCGCGCTCGTGGCCGACGTGGCGGACGCCGGGCGGAAGAGCGACCTGCGCCGGGTGGAGGACCAGGTGGACGCGGTGGTCTGCGCCTACGTCGCGCTGTTCGCCGAGCGCCGGCCCGCGCTGACCACGACGTACGGCGACCTGGAGACCGGCTACATCGTCACCCCGACGCTGCCCGAGGACCACCGGCCCACGCCGCGGGCCCGCCGGGTCGCGCAGTCCGACCCGGTATCGCCGGCCGACCCCGGGACGGACGCGGCGCCGCCGGCGGCACCTGCTGCTTCCCGGGCCAGCGACGGGGCCGGCACCCGGGTCGACGGCGACGCGCCGTCCGACCCCGTCGGCCGCGACCCGGTCCGGCACGCGGTCCAGGACTACGCCGACCGGCAGCCCGAGCTCCGGGTGGCCACGGACCGGTTCGTGGCCCTGGTCACCACCCTGCTCGACGACGCCGGCATCAACTACCTCAGCGTCACCGGACGGGCCAAGAGCGTGGCCTCGTTCGCGGCCAAGGCCGACCGCAGCGTGGAGGGCCGGCCGCTGTTCCCCGACCCGCTCACCGAGATCACCGACCAGATCGGGGTCCGGGTGATCACCTACCTGCAGAGCGACGTCCGGGCGGTCGCCGACCTGCTCGGCGACCAGCTCACCGTCCTCGTCGACCGCGACATGGGCCAGGAGACGGCCAGCGAGGGCCGCTTCGGCTACGCGAGCCGACACCTGCTGGTCACCCCGGCCGCCGACCGCAGCACCCCGGCCGCCTACGACGCGCTGCGGGACCGGACCGCGCAGGTCCAGGTCCGCACCGTGCTCCAGCACGCCTGGGCCGAGTTCGAGCACGCGATCCGCTACAAGGGCACCATCCCCGAGGAGCACGTGCCCGACCTCGACCGCAGGTTCACCCTGGCGGCCGGCCTGCTGGAGCTCGCCGACCGGGAGTTCACGCTGATCCGGGACCGGCTGCAGGCCACCGTCGCCGAGCAGCGACCCGAGGTCGACCACGGCGACCCGCGGATCAGCGCCCAGGACCTGGCCACCTTCCTGGCCGCGCAGTACGCCGACGCGGGCTGGTCGCGCACCGACCACTACGCCTGGGTGTCCGGGCTGCTGCTCGAGCTCGGGTCACCTCGCTCGACGAGCTCGCGGGGCTGCTCACCTCGGTCGACAGCGCGGTCATCAACGCCCGCATGGGGTACCGCTACCCTCCCGGGGCGGTGCGCCGCCTCGACGACGCCCTGCTGGCGATCTTCGGCGAGCGCTACCTGCGGCTGCACGGCAACAACCACCGCGAGGAGCTGCTGCGCACCCGGCTGGACCGGCTGCGCACCCCTCCCGAGCACCCGGACCGGTAGCCGTTCCGAGCCGGGTTCGGCCGGGCCGCCGGCCGCCCAGGGTGGGCACCCGGGCTCGGCGGGGCCGCATGGGTCAGCTGACCACGCGGTCGCGGCCCTCGCGCTTGGCGCGGTAGAGGTTCTCGTCCGCGCGTGCGACCAGGGCGGCGCGCTCCAGCTGGTCCTCGGGCGCCGAGGCCACGCCGATGCTCGCGGTCACCACCACCCGGTCGCTGATCGCGGACCACGAGTGCTGCGCGATCGCCGTGCGCAGCCGCTCCAGCCGGGCGATGCCCTCGGACCGGTCGACGCCGGGGAGCAGCACCAGGAACTCCTCGCCGCCCATCCGTGCCGCCAGACCGTCCGGCACCCCGTCGGCGGCGTCCTGCAGCAGCAGGGCCACCTGCCGCAGCACCTCGTCCCCGACGGCATGCGAGAGGGTGTCGTTGATCCGCTTGAAGTGGTCCAGGTCGACCAGGCCGATGGTGAGCGTCGCGCCGCGCAGCGCCGCCTGCACGAGCAGGTCCTCCAGCCGGCTGTCCAGGTGCCGGCGGTTGTGCAGCCCCGTGAGCGGGTCGCGGCCGGACAGCTCGCGGAAGTAGTCGCTGCTGCGACGGGCCTCGGTCGCCTCGAAGATGGCGTTCAGGGTGCGGGCCCGGCTGTCCCGCTCCATGGCCCGCATCTCGACGTCGGCGAGGTGGAAGTCGCGGTAGGTCTCGAAGGCGTCGCGGTAGGCGCCGCGCGCCCCGAACAGCTCGGCCTGCTCGCGCAGCACGTCGATGGCCCGGCCGGTCAGCGCGTACTTCTGGACCAGGCGGTCGGCCCGGTCCAGCGCCGCCTGCGCCGCGTCGTGGTCCCCGGTGAGCCGGCGCACCTCGGTGAGGGTGAGCAGCGCCATCACCGCGCCGTCGCAGTCCTCGCCGCTCGCGGCGGCGTCGCAGAACGGGTCGATGACGGCCGCGGCGTCCTGGTAGCGGCGGACGGCGATGTAGGCGCGGGCGATGGTGTCCCCGTCATGGGTCCGCAGCGCGATGCCCTGCCGCTGCGACTCCGACCGGAGCAGCTCGGCGGTGTGCACGGCCTCCTCGGACCAGCCCGCCTCGTACTGCGTGTACGCCAGGTTGTTCAGGACCGCGAGGCGCAGGTGCTGGTCGTCGCAGCCGTCGGCCAGCCGCGCGGCCTCCCGGTAGCGCAGCACCGCATCGTCGTAGGAGCCGCCGGCCCCCAGGGCGTCGGCCAGACCCAGCAGGTGGTCGCCGCGGACGGAGTCCTCGACCGGGTGGCCGATCTCCTCCAGCAGGTCGACCGCCCGGACCGCGTGCTCGAGCATCAGGGCCGGGTCGCCGACCCGGCGGAACAGGGCCGAGAGCCGCCGGTGGCTGAGTGCCAGCAGCAGCGTGTCGCCCTGCGCCTCCGCCCACTCCCGGACCTCGCGCAGCAGCCGGGCACCGTCCTCGGTGTCCCCGACCTGGGCCTGCGCGGCCCCCTTGAGCAGCAGCCAGCGCTGGTATCCGCGGCTGTCGGGGTCCGCACCCGGGTTCTCGAGCACCGAGCGGGCGTGCGCGAGCGCCGCGCGCGCGTCCTCGCGCAGCAGGTGCTCGGCCTCCTCGACCCGTTCGATCCGGTGCAGCACCTGTCGCAGTTCCCCCGTGTCGTGGCACGCGTGTCGTGGCACCCGTTCGGGTGTCCTGTGCGCGCCTGTCCCTGTCGTGCCTGTTCTACGTGTCCGGCCTGTCGAGTGCTGGTGATCCGGGAGGTGCCGACCGGCTTCCTCCTGCTGTCCGATCGTAGGCGCTGCGATGACGGCTCGCGGCTGAACAGACATATCGGACAGGCGGGATCCCGCCATCTCAGGTGCGCGGACCGCCCGCGACGTACAGCACCTGACCCGAGACGAAGCCGGAGCGCGGCGAGCAGAAGAACGAGACCGCGTCGGCGACGTCCTCGGGCTGCCCGGCTCGCCGGACCGGGATGTTCGCGACCCGTGCGGCGCTGAACTCCTCGAAGCTCTGTCCCACCCGGTCCGCGGTGGCCCGGGTCATCTCGGTGACGATGAAGCCGGGCGCGACCGCGTTGCAGGTGACCCCGAACCGGCCGAGCTCGTGCGCGACCGTCTTGGTGAAGCCCTGCAGGCCGGCCTTCGCGGCGGAGTAGTTGGCCTGGCCGCGGTTGCCCAGTGCGGACGTGGAGGACAGGTTGACGATCCGGCCGTACGACGCGGCGGTCATGTGCCGCTGCGCGGCGCGGGTCATCAGGAACGTCCCCCGCAGGTGCACGCTCATCACGGTGTCCCAGTCGCTGCCGGACATCTTGAACAGCAGGTTGTCGCGGAGCACCCCGGCGTTGTTGACCAGCACCGTCGGGGGGCCGAGCCGCTCGGCCACCTCAGCCGTCACCCGGTCCACGGCCGCCTCGTCGCTGACGTCGGCGGCGAACCCGGCGGCGCGGACCCCCTGGCCGACCAGTCGGGCGGCCGTCGTCCCGGCACCCTCCTCGTCGATGTCCAGGCAGGCGACCGTCATCCCGTCGGCGCCGAGCCGCTCGGCGATCGCCGCACCGATCCCCCGGCCGGCGCCGGTGACGATCGCGACCCGAGGCTCCTGCGCCGCCTGTCGGGTGTGCTCGGCCATGCTGTCTCCCTCTCAACGGGCTCAGGTCCTGCGGGGCGTCACGCTACCCCCGTCCAGGCTCGGGACGGCGACACCGGGGTCGCCCTCAGCCGGCGTCGATCTGCACCCGGACGATCTGCTCGCAGATCGGCGCGAACAGCTCCCGGCGGATCCGGTTGTGCTCGTCCTCGACGTCGTAGGCGCGGTAGGCGGCCTCGTCGACGAAGTCGGAGGTGATCGCGAAGTCCCACGACTCCGCACGCAGCCGCAGGTCCCGGCCGATCCGCAGGTCCAGCAGGCCGGCCGGGTGCAGCGCGGCGATGGCGTCCAGCGCGGGCTGCACCTGCTCGTGCGCGACCCCCTCGCGCAGCCGGCCCATCACCACGTTGCGGATCACGCCTGCTCCCCCAGCCGCCGGCGACCGGCGTCGGTGAGCACCCGGTCCTGCTTCTCGGTGGCCAGCACCTTCTCCCCGCCGGTGTAGAGCCCGGCCAGGGTGGCGCGGTCCACGCCGAGCTCGCGGGCGACCTGGTGCACCTCGAGCTTGTGCATCCGGCCGCCCGCGGCGGCGACCCGCTCCAGCAGCTGGGTGGTCGGGTCGCCGGAGCCCTCGGCGGGCGCCTGCACGGCGTCGTCCGAGCCGCCCCTGCCCTGCCAGGTGCGCTTGGGGAAGCGGCGCAGGTACTCCTGCTCCAGCTCGAGCATCCGCCGGGTGTGCGTCTCGAACGCGGCAGCGGTGCCGTGCAGGAAGACCCAGTTGCGGCTGTCGTGCAGCTGCTTGCCCTGCGTCTCCAGCTCCTCGTCGGACAGATCGCCGGCCGGCCGGCCGGCCGGCACCGGGTCGTTCATGCGGGGCTCCCTTCGGGGGTGCTGCTGGGTTCGGGGGTGCTGCTGGGTCCGGTGCTCCCGGGTCCGGTGCTCCCGGGTCCGGTGCTTCCGGGTCCGGTGCTGCCGGGTCCGGGGGGCCGGCGGTCGGCGGACCCGGACGGTCCGGGATCAGGTCGCGGCGGCCGGTCGGCGAGACCGGCGTACACACGCAGTGCGTTGCCTCCGAGCACGTCGGCCGCCACCTCGTCGCGCAGGCCCAGCCCGGCCACCGCCCGCGCGTTCTGCGCGGTGCCGGGGACGCCGGGCCAGTCGGTGCCGAAGATCCAGCGCCGGGCCAGTCGGCCGAGGTCGTAGCTCCGGTAGTAGTCGGGAAGCCGCTTCGGGGGCAGGCCGGACAGCTCGATCCACACGGTGTCGTACGACAGCGCCATGAACGCCGCCGCGTCGTACCACCAGCCGCGGCCGCCGTGCGCGAGCACCACGTCCAGGGTCGGGAAGTCCCGCACCACCGGCAGCAGGTACGCCGGGTCCGCGAGCTCGTTCATCGACCCCGGGAAGGTGCTGGTGCCGCAGTGCACCACCAGGGGCACACCCCGCTCGGCGAGCACCTGGTAGGCCGGGTAGAGCGCGGCGTCGTCGCAGCGGAAGCCCCCGTGCACCGGGTGCAGCTTGAGAGCGGCCGCACCGAGGTCCAGCTGACGGCGCAGCTCCGCGGCGATCGGGAAGTGCAGGTGCGGGTTGACGTTCGCGACCGGGCGGAACCGGACCGGGTTGTGCTCGACGAGCGGGAGCAGGTCCTCGAAGCGCTGGTAGCCGGTCGCCTTGGGGCTGTACTCGCACAGCAGCAGCGCGTGGTCCACGCCCTGCTCGGCGAACAGGGTGTCCAGCCGGGCCGGTCGCGGGACGCCATCGGGGTCCCAGAGGTCCTCCAGGATGCCCTCGGGTCCGAAGGCGCGGGCCCACTCCACCCACGCCGGTGAGAGCGAGCCGAGCACCGGCACGTGCACGTGGGCGTCGACGAGGAGGTGGCCGTCGAGCACCTGCGCTACCAGCCCGTCACGAGGACCGTGTCGGCGTGCAGCTCGCCGACCTTGGCCGAGCCGCCGGGGGCGCCCAGCGGCTCGTCGCGCCCGGGCAGCACCTCGGTGAAGAACGCCCGGTTGTCCTCGACGAACTGCTCGTCCCCGTCGGCCACGCGCCGGTCCTGGGTGATCGCCTCGACCGGGCACACCGGCTCGCAGGCCCCGCAGTCGATGCACTCCTTGGGGTTGATGTAGCTCTTCCGGTCTCCTTCGTAGATGCAGTCGACGGGGCACTCCTCGACGCAGGACTTGTCGTTCACGTCGATGCAGCCACTCGCGATCACGTAGGGCATGGGTCCTCGGTCTTCCTCAGGCGGGAACGGGTACGTCGTGCGGCTCGTTGCTGGTGTGGCCGGGGAACACGTGGGCGCTGGGGTCGAGGTACACCGCGGCGTTGTTGACCGCGGTCGCCACCTCCCCGAAGCCGACCGAGATCAGCCGGACCTTGCCCTCGTAGTCGGTGATGTCGCCGGCGGCGAAGACCCCGGGGAGGCCGGTGCGCATCGCGGTGTCCACGACCAGGTGCCGGTTGTCGCGCAGCTCCAGCCCCCACTCGCGCAGCGGGCCGAGGTTGGCGGTGAACCCGAGCGCGGCGACCACCTTGTCGCAGCGCAGCACCCGGGGTGCGTCCTCGCCCTTGACGGCGATGACGGCGCGCTCCAGCACGGTGTCGCCCTGCAGGGCGGTCACCTGGGCGTTGGTGATCATCTCCACGTCGATCGCGCGCACCTTGTCGACGGTGCCGGCGTGCGCCCGGAAGGCCTCGCGGCGGTGCACCAGGGTGACGCTGGCGGCCAGCGGCTCGAGCATCAGCGCCCAGTCGATGGCGCTGTCGCCGCCGCCGACGATGACCACGTCGCGGCCGACGTACTCCTGGCTGCTGGGCACGAAGTACTCCAGCCCGCGACCGAGGTAGTCCTCCCCCGCGGGCAGCGGTCGCGGCGTGAAGGTCCCGATGCCGCCGGTGACGATGACCGCCCCGGCGACCACCCGGCTCCGCGTGGTGGTGACCCGCAGCCGGCCGTCCTCGAGCCGCTCCAGCTGCTGCGCCTCCTGCCCGAGCAGGTACGTCGGGTTGCGCTGCGAGGCCTGCGCCGCCAGTCCCCGGACCAGCTCGCGCCCGGACACCGACGGGAAGCCGGCCACGTCGTAGATCTGCTTCTCCGGGTACATCGCGGTGACCTGGCCGCCGACCTCGCTCAGCGAGTCGACCACGGCGGCGGTGAGCCCGCGCTCGCCGACGTAGTAGGCGCCGTACAGGCCGACCGGGCCGGCGCCGACGATCAGGATGTCGACCTCGACCTCGCCGTCGGTGCCGCGCGGGGACACGCCGTCGCCGCTCACGGGGCCACCTCCAGCTCGGTCTCCTGGTCGGGACTCGGCCGCTCGGCGACCAGGTCCCGCACCTTGAAGCGCTGCAGCTTGCCGGTCGCCGTCTTCGGCAGCTCGGTCACGAACACCACCTTGCGTGGTGCCTTGAAGTGCGCCAGCCCGTCCCGGCACCAGGTCATCAGGTCCTCCTCGGCTGTTCCCTCAGCGATCGCCTCCTCGGAGACCACCACGACGGCGACCGGCTTGTCGAGACCGTCCTGGTCCGCGACGCCCACCACCGCGGCCTCCCGGACCGCGGGGTGCTCGAGCAGCCTGCTCTCGACCTCGGACGGCGAGACCCAGATGCCGCCGGCCTTGAGCATGTCGCTGTTGCGTCCCAGGCAGGTGTAGTAGCCGCCCTCGGTGCGCACGTAGGTGTCGCCGGTGCTCAGCCACTCCCCCTGGAAGACCTGGCGGGAGGCGTCGGTGCGGTGCCAGTAGCCCAGCGCGATCGACGCCCCGCGCACGTGCAGCGCCCCCGGCTCGCCGTCCGGCACCTGCTGACCCACGGCGTCACGCAGCTCGACGTCGTACCCGGGGACGGCGACGCCGGTGGTGCCGGGACGGATGTCGTCGGGCCGGTTCGAGAGGAAGATGTGCAGCGCCTCGGTCGAGCCGATGCCGTCGAGGATCTGCACGCCGAAGCGGTCGGTGAAGCGGCGCTGGAGCGGCGCGGGCAGCGGCTCCCCGGCGGACGCACACATCCGCACCGACGCGAACGCGTCGACCGGCACCGCGCTGGCGGTCAGCGCGGCGTAGAAGGTCGGCACCCCGAAGAAGAGCGTCGGCCGGCTCTGCTCGAGCCGCTCGCGCACCACGTCGGGGGTCGGTCGGCGCGGCTCGAGCACGGTGGCCGCACCCGCGGACAGCGGGAAGAACACGGTGTTGCCGATGCCGTAGGCGAAGAACATCTTGGCCACCGAGAAGGTCACGTCGTCCGCGGTGATGCCGAGCACCTGGGCGCCGTAGGTCTCGCAGACGTGCCGGATGTTCGCGTGCCGGTGCATGGCCGCCTTGGGCTGGCCGGTGGTGCCGGAGGTGTAGAGCCACAGGGCCCAGGAGTCGTCCCCGGTCCGCGCCGGCTCGACCAGCCCGGCCTGCTCGCCGGCGGCGAGCAGCTCGGCCCAGGTGTGCGGCTGCACGCCTGCACGCAGCGCGAGGGTGCCGTCGCCGGCCAGCACCGTGTGCTCGACCTCCGGCGCCGCGGCCACCGCCTCGGCGACCGCGCCGGCGTACTCCGCGCCCGCCAGGACCACCCGGGCCCCGGAGTCGGCGATCACCTTGGCCAGCTCGGCACCGGTGAACATGGTGGAGACCGGGACCGCCACCACACCGGCCCGGAAGGCGCCCAGCAGGCCGGTGAGCATCGGGATCTCGTCGCTCATCACCAGCACGACCCGGTCGTCGCGCCTGAGTCCCAGCGTCCGCAGGCCGGAGGCGACGACACCGACCCGGCGGTCGAGCTCGGCATAGTCGATCGTCTCCGAGGCGAGCACCGCGATGCGGTCGCCGCGTCCCTGCGCACAGTGCCGGGACACCAGGTACGTCGCGGCGTTGAAGGTGTCGTCCACGGCCGGATCAGACCCGGTCGTAGTCGTAGCTGCCGCGCTGGCCGCTGCCGTAGCGGCGCAGCGCCCCCTCGGGACCCGACGCGTTCGGCCGGATGAAGATCCAGTTCTGCCAGGCCGTCAGCCGCCCGAAGATCTTCGTCTCCAGCGTCTCCGGTCCGACGAAGCGGTGGTTGGCCTCCATGCCGGTCAGCGCGTCCGGGGAGAGCGACGCGCGCTCCTCCAGGACGATCCGGATCTCCTCCTCGAAGTCGATGTCGTCCAGCGCCATCGTCACCAGACCGACCTCCTCGGCCGCCCGCGCGTCGAGCCGGGCACCGACGCGGCGGCCCGCCTCGGCGAGCAGGTCGTCGTGCCCCCAGAAGCGCGACTCCACCCGGGACAGCTCGTTGCCCATGGGGAACCGGCCCAGGTTGCTCTCGGTGAGCACCAGCACGGCGGGGTCGGCGTCCGGGTCCACGTCCTCGTAGACGCCCTCCAGCATGTACTGCCGGTCGCACGCGAGCGCGAGCTCGAGCAGCAGCCCGGCGAAGCACGAGCCCGGCTCGACCACCGCGACCAGGCTGCGGCTGGTCACGTCGAGCCGCTTGAGGGTGCGGCGCAGGTAGTGCGCGGTCTCGTGCGCCAGCCAGCACGTCTGCGAGAGCTCGGCGAGCTGGGCGTCGTAGGCGAGCACCCGGTCGACGTCACCGGTGGTGCGCAGCACCCAGGTGCCGAGCCCCTGCTCGTTGGTGCGCAGCCGCAGGATCAGGTCGTCGAGGGCGCGGGTGACCGCCAGCGGCCACCAGTCGACGCCCTGGGCCAGCACCCCTGCCGCGTCGGCCGGCGGGTCCTCGGCGGGACCCGCCACGGTGATGTCCACCCGGCGGGCGGCTCCGTCGATGGTCGCGGTGACGTGGGGGTAGCGGATCTCCGTCACCGTCTCCTGCCGGTCGAGCGGGGTCAGCTCGACCCCCGAGCCGGCCTGTCGCGTGGACGCGTCGGCGGCGGCGCGCGCCCGGCGGGTGATCTCCTCGTCCCAGCTGTTGCGGGGCACGGTCGCGTCTACCAGTCCCCAGTCCACCGCGGTGGCGCCACGGTAGCCCTCGGACTTGGTGGCGAACAGGTCGGCCCGGTCCTTGCGGACGTGTCGCTTGTCGACCACCCGGGTGAGGCCACCGGTGCCGGGCAGCACGCCCAGCAGCGGGACCTCGGGCAGGCTGACGGTGGAGGAGCCGTCGTCGATGAGCACGATCTCGTCGCACGCCAGGGCCAGCTCGTAGCCACCCCCCGCGGCGGTGCCGTTCAGGGCCGCGATCCAGGTCTGCCCGCTGGTCGCGGCTGCCTCCTCGATCGCGTTGCGCGTCTCGTTGGTGAACTTGCAGAAGTTCACCTTCCAGGCATGCGAGGACTGCGCCAGCATCCGGATGTTCGCCCCGGCGCAGAACATCTTCTCGAGCCCGCCGGTCATCACCACGGCCTTGACCTGGGGGTGCTCGAAGCGCAGCCGTTGCACGGCGTCGTACAGCTCGATGTCGACACCGAGGTCGTAGGAGTTCATCTTCAGCGCGTAGCCGTCCACCAGCCCGGCGTCCTCGTCGACGGCGAGCGTGACGGTGGCGACGTCGCCGTCCACGGCCAGCCGCCAGTGCCGGTAGCGGTCCGGATGGGTGTCGAAGTCGACCACCGGCACGGCAGGCCCCTCGGCGGGCCCCGTCCCCTGTGCGGCCTGCTCGTTGTCGAGAACGGTCATGACGGACACCTCATCTGGACGGCGGGTGGATGGTGCGGCGTACGACACTCTACGCACGCTCACAGTTTCGTCAACCTTCTGTAGTAGGTCTGTCCCGGGGAGGCGGATCCGGACGAGCGCGACACTGCGATACTCGTGCTCCACGACCAGTTCCGGGACGGAGGGCGATGACGAGCGAGTCCGGCGCCGCCCCCTACAGCCGTCGCGAGATCGGCTCGGCGAGCGCCCGCTCCCTGCTGCTCACCGTGCTCGGCGAGTTCGTCCTCCCCCGGCACGCCCCGGTGTGGACGGCCACCCTGCTCGGCGCGCTCGGCGCGGTGGGCGTGGAGGAGAAGTCCGCGCGCCAGGCGCTGAGCCGGACGGCGAGCGAGGACCTGCTCACCAGCGAGCGGCAGGGCCGGCGGGTGCTCTGGGAGCTCACCCCCGACGGCGTGCGGCTCCTGCAGGAGGGCACCCGCCGGATCTACGGCTTCATGCGCGAGCGGCACCCGTGGGACGGTCGCTGGCTGGTGCTGAGCGTGCCCATCCCGGAGACACGACGTCAGCTCCGGCACCGGCTCCGCACCCGGCTCACCTGGCTGGGTCTGGGCTCGCCGACCTCGGGGCTGTGGGTCTCCCCGGACGCCACCAAGGCCCCCGACGTGCACGCCGTGGTGCGTGACCTCGGGCTCGCCGGCCAGGCGTTCGCGTGGGTCGGGCCGGCCAGCGGCATCGGCGACGAGAGCCGGCTGCTCGGCGACGCCTGGGACCTGGCCGAGGTGGAGGACCGCTACCTCGAGTTCCTGGACACCTTCGCGGGACGCGCGTGTGCGGGGCCCCGCGACGCCTTCGTCGCGCAGGTCGAGATGGTCCAGCAGTGGCGTCGCTTCCCGTTCCTGGACCCGGACCTGCCCCGCGAGCTCCTCGACCACGACTGGCCCGGGCCCCGGGCGGCAGCCGCCTTCCACGACCGCCACGCCCGGTGGCACGACCCGGCCCAGGCGGAGTGGGACCGGATGGACCAGGAGGCCGGACCCAAGCCGTGACCTCCGGTCAGCAGTCGAAGCTGGCGACCACGGCATCGGGGAACCGCGTGTTCCTGGCCAGGATCTGCTGCAGCGACGTCGTGGTCTCGATGACCTGCAGCCCCTCGCTGGAGAACGTGGCCGCGTTGAAGACGCTGCGGGCGAGCAGCGGGCTGGTGAGGGCCTGGGTGAACGCGTCGTTCGCGACCATCGTGGTCAGCAGCTCGCCCATCATCAGGTAGTCGGGGTAGTCCTCGGCGAAGACCCCGACGTACCACTCGAGCCGGTCGATGTCGCCGTACAGCGCCGCCAGACGCTCGCGCACGGTCTGGTCGGAGGTGAGCTCGGCGAAGCTGCCCAGCCGGCGCAGCCCGTAGGACTCCCGGTAGTCGTTGAAGGACCGGAGGCGGGCCTGGCGCATCAGCGTGATGGTGCGCTCCTCGAGGGAGGGACGGTCCGGCACGGACCGGTCGACCAGGAACGTCGGGGTGTTGAACAGCCCGATCCTGCCGGCGCGCTGCTGGGAGCACAGCGTCACCAGCGCCTCGATGCCCCGCGCGGTCACCAACGGGTTGTTGTTCAAGAAGTCCGGCGGTGACAGCGCCTCCGCCCCCTCGCCGATCGCGTCGGGCACGAGCGAGTGCCAGCGGTAGAGCAGGTTGAACTCGATCGCGATCCAGTTGGGCCGGTTCCATCGCTCCTCGTCCGCGATCAACGGCACCGCCTCGATCGGGAAGTCGAAGGGGCCGATGTGCCGGATGTACTCCTCGACCACCAGCTTGAGCAGCAGCACGATCAGCACGTTGCGGGTGGTCTCGAAGAGCCGGTCGTCGTCCCAGTCCGGATGCCCGGCCGACAGCAGGCCGGCGACCCGGTTGTGCTCGCGCAAGAACACCGTGTTGAGGATGGTGTTCCCGATCGTGGCGTTCCCGTGCTCGAGCCCCACCGCGAACACGGCGTCCTTCCGCTCGTCGGGCGCGCCGCCCAGGACCGTGTCGATGACGAACCGCTCGTCGTGCAGGCCCACGAACTCCGGCTTGAACGCCAGCGGCTCCCCCGGCTCCCGCGGCTGGAAGAGGAAGGCCGGGAACTCCTCGCCCTCGATCAGCTGGCTCTTGAGCCGGCCCCCGGTGCCCGACCGCAGCATCCGCGTCTGGTCGACCCCGAGCCCGTAGATCTGGCACAGGTCGATCTCCTGGGTGGAGGTGTTCTGCCGGAAGTCCGCGCGGCTGGTCCGTAGGAAGCTGTCGGTGAACCACTGGGCGAAGAACATGAACCAGACGCTGGTGTCGGTCGAGGCGAGCTCGCGCTCGCGGCGGTACAGCGCGTTCACGTCGGCCTCCGACGGGAGCGACCGGATCGTCTCCGGGTCGGCCGGCGGGAGGTGCCGGCCGGTGAACCTCCGGTCGGTGAGGCTCGACCACGTCGTGTAGTCGCTCTCCAGGGTCAGCGCCCGCGGCCGGAGCGCGGTCGCGTAGCCGTAGTAGTTGATCACCAGCCTGCTGGCGATCCGGCGGACCGGGGGCAGCGACGCCAGGGGCTCGACGATCCGGGGCAGCTGTCTGGTGAGGACCTCCGGCAGCGCCGGTGCCCGCAGGCCGAGCCTCCCCACGATGCGGGGCAGAGCCTCGGTGACGTGAAGCAGCGGTGACAGGGTGGACATGGGTCCCTCGCACGTGGTCTCGGCGGCTTCCCCCCAGCATCGCCGAGCTGGGTGACGCGCGGAAGTCCCACCGTGACGTCGTTGCCACACACGGGTCCGCCCCGGGCGGGTCTGCGCGGGAATGCCCCCTCCCGGGTGACCGGACCACCGTCAGGACAGGTCGAACGCGTCCACGTCGAGGTTGCCGGAGGCACCCAGACCATGCGCCGTGCCGTCGAAGTACACCGACCACGCGCCGTTCGCGAAGCGCACCACGTCCTCGTCCTCGACCGTCCCGAGGCCCGGCACCGCCGTGGTGGTCGGGCTGAACGACAGGTACAGCTGCGAGCCGTCCACCCGGACCAGGCCGTCCACGTTCGCGGCGGAGGCGAAGCCGTTGACGCTGGCGTCCCACACCCGGGCGAACGAGGCGCCGTTCCAGCTGTAGACGTCGGCGTCGTCGGCCGCCCCCGCGACGCCGGGCGGGTTCGTGTTGCCCAGCGTGGAGAAGTACAGGGTCCCTCCGACGACGCTGATGGCATCGAGGTCCTGGTTCGCCGCAGTGAGCCCGCGCGCGGTGCCGTCGAAGTACACCGACCAGACGCCGTTCGCGTAGGCGACGACGTCCTCGTCCTCCACGGTCCCGATGCCGGGCACGCTGGTCGTGGCACCGCTGAACGACACGTAGAAGTGCGTCGCGTCGACCCTGTCGAGACCGTCGACGTTCGCGCTGTCGGGGAGCTTGGCCACGCTGGCGTCGAAGGCGCGACGGTAGGCCGTCCCGTCCCAGCCGTAGAGGTCGGCGTCGTCGGCCGTGCCGGCCGCCCCGGGCGGGTTGGTGTTGCCGTACGTCGACAGCTCCAGCGCGTCCGTCGCGGGAGGCGGGGTGACCGTCAGACCGACGCCGACGGTCCGGCTGAGACCGCCTCCGGAGGCAGTGACGGTCAGCGGGTGGCTGCCCGCCGCGAGCGCCGTCGTCGTGCCGACCACCAGCTGGGCGGTCCCGGCGCCGCCGCTGACCACCGCGGGCGTGAAGGACCAGGTCGCCGTCGGCGCGGTGAGGCCCGCGAGCGCCAGGGAGACGTCGGAGGCGAACCCGTTGGTGGCGGTGACCTGGACGCTGAGCGTGACGCTGCCGCCTGCCTGGACGGTCGTCGTCTGCGGGGTGACCGACACCGCGACGTCAGGTGCCGGCGGCGGAGGAGGCGGTGGCGGTGGAGGTGGCGGCGGGCCGCCGAGCGACGCGTACGCCGCGGGGAGGTCCAGCAGGCCGCTGCCGTAGCTGTCCTCGGCCCCAGTCGGGCCCAGGTCCCTCGCGGTCAGCGTGACCGCGGCGAGCTGCTGGTCCGCGGTCATCGCGGGCCGTCCGGCCAGGAGCAGCGCCAGCGCTCCGGCGACGTGCGGCGCGGCCACCGAGGTGCCCGAGCTCACCTGGTACAGGCCCCAGCGGTCGGTCGTGGTCACGTCGACACCGGGGGCGACGACGTCCGGGAAGACCCGCGTGCGGCCACCGCACGTGGACGGCCCCCGGCCGCTGTCCCAGGCCACGACGTCGTTGCCGTCCACCGCGCCCACCGCCAGCGCCTCCGGGTAGTTCGCCGGGCTCGCGCTGGTCGCGCCGCCCGGCCCGTAGTTGCCGACCGAGAACACCGCCGGGATGTTCGCCGCCCGGAGCGCCTGCACGTCCGGCTGGAACTGCAGGTCGCACCCGGGTCCGGCGCCGATCGTCCAGGAGCCGTTGACCACCTGCGGGGCGTCGTCGGTGGCCGGGTCGTGGTCGGGGTCCAGCACCCACTGGAACGCCTGGTGCACGGCCGTGGTGGAGGAGCGTCCCGCGTCGTCGAACACGCGGGCGGCGATCCAGCGCGCACCGGGCGCGGTCCCGATCGAGGCGCCGCTGGCGTCACCGCCGACCATCACCCCCATCGTGGCGGTGCCGTGCCCGGAGAAGTCGGTCGGGGTGCCGGCGTGCTGACCGTAGGGGTCGAACCAGCTGTTGGTGCCTCCTCGCCACCGGCCGGCCAGGTCCGGGTGGGAGGCGTCCACGCCGCTGTCCAGGCTCGCGACGACGACACCGGCCCCGGTGCCGCCCTGGTCCCACACCGGCGGCGCGCCGATCTCGCGCTGGTTGGGGGTCGCCGCCGTCATGGCGGGCACGAGCGTGATCGCGTCCGGGACCACGGTCGCGACACCGGGGCGGACGGACAGCTCAGCGATGACGTCGGCGGTGGCGGTGACCGAGATCGCGTTGGTGACCCAGAGGGGCACGACGGCGGTGACCTTGCCCTGCGCCGCCAGGGTCTCCAACCGGGTGCGGAGCGGCGCCTGGGTGGTGCCCGCCTTGGCGCGCAGCAGGGTGACCAGGCTCTGCAGCCTGGCCTTCCGGCTCGATCCGGTGACCGTGCGCAGGTCGGCCCGGTCGCGGAGCGTGACGAGGACCGTGCTCAGGTCACCGGTGCCGGCGGCCGCGGCCGAGACGGCCGCGCTGACCGGAGCGGGACCCGCGACGGCGCTCGCGGGCAGCGACAGCGAGGACGTGCCCGAGACCAGCAGCGCGACCGCGGTCGTGACGACCCCTGACAGTGACACCTTCATCGGCCGACGACCTCCCGTGTCGGTTGCCCGACGCGAGCAGTGTCCTGGTCAGGTCCAGCCGACGGCACCGGGTCCGGTGCACGCCGCCGACGTACGACGACCAGCAGGCCGGCGAGGAGCCCGAGCAGCGCCACCGCGAGCCCGGTGGTCCAGCGCTGCACCGACGAGGCGGGCTCCGCGCCCGGCCGGGGCTCCGTCCACCGGACCACGGAGACCGCGGGAGGCAGCGCGGTGCGCAGCACGGAGACGGACGCGGTCCACCTGCCCGGCGCCGGCCGGTCGGTCTCGGCCTCGAAGCGGTAGGTGTCGAGGGCCCGCAGCGGGACCACCCGGGCCGTCCCGCTCGGCCCGCGCAGCTCCACCTCGACGGCATGGACCGGAGCGGCTGCCGGAAGGACGGTGGGCCGGACCCGGACGAGCAGCCGGCTGCGGTCGGGACCGCCCGGCACCTCCTCGAAGGTGACGAACAGCCCGGCGACGTTCTCGGCGTGCGGGGCCAGCGGACGGGTCGCGGTGCCGATCTCCCGGGACGTCGGCACCGAGGTGAGCAGGGCGGCCGCGCCGACCGCGGCGACCAGCACAAGGACCTCGGCGACCAGCAGCGCCGGCAGGCGCCGCGGCGCGACCGGGCGCCACCCGGCGGGGCGGCCCAGCAGCTGGCCGACCCGAGCGGCCAGCCGGGGGTGCACCACGGAGGCGTTCATCGCTGCCAGCGCCAGCGCCCCCGCGACGAGGACCAGCTTGCCCGCCACGCCGGCGCCGTACACGGTGGTCGTGGCCAGCCGCAGGTCGGGCACGTGACGGCCGGCCTCGTACAGCCCGGTGGACACGAGCAGCACCGCGGCGACCGCGGCCATCGGACCGTAGGCCCGCCAGACCGGGGCCAGCGCGGTGCGGGTCCGGTCCGGGTCGCGCCGGATCGCCGGACCCAGGCACAGCAGCAGGGCCACGAGGCCGCCGACCCAGACGCCGGCGGCGACCACGTGGACGGTCGACGCCAGGGCCGCCGGTGCGGCGCGGTCCGGCAGCCCCGAGGCGTGCCCGGCCCATGACTCCAGCGCCGCGACCGCGACCAGTCCGGCGAGCGCGACCCGCACCCACCGGCCGGCCGCCCTGCGGCGACGCGCGGCCCACACCGCCGTGACGGCCGTCAGCACGGCCACCTCCCGCAGGAGCCAGAGCTGCCCCCAGGGCGTCCCGGTCAGAGTCGCCCACGTCTGTGCGGCCCGGGCCTGCGTCGACGACCCGCTTCCGACCGTCGCCACGACCGGGGTCAGCGCTCCCGAGAGGGAGGCGGTAGCCGCGGCGACCAGGCCGACGAGGAGGGCCCGACGGCGCAGTCGCGAGCCACCCGCCGCCGCGGCGAGGACGCGCCCGGAGACGGCCAGCGCGCCGATGGCGAGCAGCACCGCCGACAGGTCCAGCCAGCGCAGGACCAGACCCGGCAGCTCGGGAACCCCCCCGGAGGCATCGGGCAGGACGTCGGGGCGCAGCCCGGCACCGAACACCACCGAGCCGCTCGAGGGATGGCCGTCGTCGAGGGACAGCACGCGCCAGTGCACCGTGTAGACAGCGCGAGCCAGCGGCGCGCTGGCCACCCGCACCACCTGACCGGCGCCCGACGACGTCACCGTCGTGCCGACCTCCGACCCGTCCTCCCCGCGCAGCGAGAACGTGCTGGCTCGCACCGCCACCGGCTCTGTGAACCAGAAGGTGAGGGTGGCCGGTCCCGGCGCCACCATCCCGCCCTGGGCCGGGTCGGACCGCTCCAGCTCGCTGTGTCCGGAGGCCGGGGCGGACGACATGAGGATCCCGGCCGCGAGCACGGCGAGCAGGACCGCCGCTCGGCGCGCCCGCGCCCCCGGGCCCGGCCGGCGCGTCATCCCTGCGCCTCGAGGTGCTCCAGCCGCGCGTCGCCGATCACCAGGGTGACCCGGTCGCCGCGGTGCACCGCGTTGCGGGCGTTCGCCATCAGGAAGAAGTAGGTCCCGCCGAGCTGCAGCTCGGTCCCGTGGTGGTGCGGCGGCGAGGACATCACCAGGGTGGCGCCGGTGGTCTCGACCACCAGGGCGGGGGCCAGCGCGGAGTCGTGGATCAGCCGGTCCGCCTTGTCCGGGTCCACCACCTGGTAGCGGAGCTCGAGGAGCCCACCCGCGGCGGTGACCGCGACCAGGGAGACGTCGATGCCGTAGCGGGCCGCCATCCCCACGGTGTCCACCGGCGTGGTGCCCGCCCGGATGTCGGTTCCGCGCTGGGCCCGCCAGGCCCACGCCCCGAGGACCAGCAGCAGCACCAGGACGACCACCGCCCACCGTCGCCGCCGCGTGCGCGGTGCCTGCCGGCCGCTCGGCGGGTGCAGCGTGGTGGTCACCATGTGGACCGGTCTCCTCTCAGCCTCTGGTCTCGGTCAGGGCAGGTCGAACGCGTCCAGGTCGAGGTTGGCGGAGGTGAGGCCCTTCGCGGTGCCGTCGAAGTAGACCGACCAGACGCCCGCGTCGTCGAAGACCACGTCCTCGTCCTGGACGGCGCCCAGTCCCGGGACGGTGGTCGTGTCAGGGCTGAACGAGAGCCGCCAGTGCAGGTTGTCGGCGCCCCGGACCAGGCCGTCCACGTTCGCGGCCGCGGCCAGGCCGTTCGCGGTGGCGTCCCACACCCGGGCGTAGGACGTGCCGTTCCAGGAGTAGACGTCGGCGTCGTCCGCCGTCCCCGCGACAGTTGGGGGGTTGGTGTTGCCCAGAGTGGAGAAGTACAGCGTCCCTCCGGTCCCGCCGGCCGCGCCGACCACGTCGATGGCGTCCAGGTCGAGGTTGCCGGTGGTCCCCAGGCCGTGCGCGGTGCCGTCGAAGTAGACCGACCAGACGCCGTTGTCGTAGTAGACGACGTCCTCGTCCTGGACGTTGCCCAGTCCCGGGACGGCCGTCGTGGCGCCGCTGAACGACAGGAAGAAGTGCGTCGCGTCCACCCGGCTGTAGCCGTCCACGTTGGCGCTCAGGGGCAGGTTGTACGGCGCAGCGGTCACGACGATGGCCCGGGCGAAGGCGCTGCCGCTCCAGCTGTAGATGTCGGCGTCGTCCGCCGTACCGGTGACCCCGGGCGGGTTGGTGTTGCCGAGGGTCGAGAAGAACAGCGGCCCGGTGACGGCGAGGACCGTGCTGGTGGTCGCCCCCCAGTTGCCGGCGGCGTCCTTCGCCCGCACCCTGAGCGTGTAGGTGCCCTCGCTCCAGTCCCGGACGTCGACGCCGGCCGAGAGCGCGACCGGTCCGAGGCCGGACCCGGTCCGGGTCATCGGTGTCGCGTTCCCGGCGCCCGGGTCGGCGCCGACGAACCACTCGGCGGCGGTGACCGCGGACAGTGTGTCCGTCGCGGACCCGGTCAGCGTGACCGGTCCCGCGCCCTGGGTCGGGTTCGGGGTCGCGGCCACCCCGGTGACCGACGGGCCGGTCTTGTCCACGAGCAGGGTGGTGGTCGCGATCGGCCCCCAGTTGCCGGCCGCGTCGCGGGCGTGCACGTGGAGGGTGTGGTTGCCGTTGCTCATCGCCCGGACCGTCGCCAGCGGGATGTCCGCGTAGCCGCCCTCGGACGCAGCGTTGAACACGCCGTCGCTGGCCTTCATCCCGATGCCGGCCCCGTCGGCGCCCACCGTGTCGAGGAACAGCTCGGCCTTGCTCACGGGGTTGCCCAGGCCCGTGGCCGACGGCGGGTCGGTCAAGGTCGCCATCACCCGCACCGCCGGAGTGCTCGCGTTGAAGGGCAGCGTGCCGTTGTTCGGAGTGGGCGCTGCCGACAGGCTCGTGGCGGTCGGGCCGGCCTTGTCCACGTCGAGAGTCAGGGTGGCGGGGTCGCCCCAGTTGCCCTGGGCGTCCTGACTGCGGATCGCGACGACGTACGAGCCCTCGCGGAGCCCGGCGACCACGCCGGCCGGGATGGTCCCGTCCAGGCTGGCGACCGGTGCCGCCGCGTTGACGGCCATCGCCACGGCCGGGCCGCCGTCGAGCGTGTACTCGGCAGCCTGGATGTTCGAGCCGCCCGAGGCCGAGTCGTCACCGGTCGCCGACACCGCGACCGCCGTGGACCCGTTCGTCAGCCCGGGGGTGAGCAGCGGCGAGCGAGTGGTGGGACCTCCAGCGTCCCCGCCGTCGACCAGCACCGAGCTGAGCGGTCCCCAGGTGCCGGCGTCCTTGCCACGGACGTAGACGATGTGCTCTCCCGACGGCACCGACAACGCGACGTCGAGGTCGAAGCGCGCGGACGGGGTGGTGGGCACCGGGATCGAGGTGCCGGATCCTTCCGCCCCGAGGACGTCCAGGAAGTACTCGACGGCGGTGAGGTTCGCGCCACCCCGGGACCCGTCGTCCACGGTGGCGGTCAGCCGGCCGTTGGCGTAGCCGACGGCGCCGGTGACCGGGCCCGTGGTGTCGCCGCCGGCGGCCTGGTCGGCGGCGACCTGGAGCCAGGTCAGCATGCCCCCGAAGCCCCCGCTGGCCGCGTTGCTGTTGTGCAGCAGCAGGCCGGCGTCGTAGACGGGCACCTTCCTCGGGGTCCGCGTCGTCGGCGCGGTGACCAGGGCGTCCGCGGTCTGTCCGGGACCGAAGGTCTCCGCCACGTAGGGGCGGCCGGCGCTCAGCAGGCTGCCGTCCAGTGCGATCACGCTCTGGTGGGCGCCGAGCACCCCCATCGAGTGGTACGTCGTGCCCGCGTTCACGTACCGCAGCAGCACTTTGTCGCCGCCGACCGTGGTGATCGGCGCGGTGGCCGGGTGCGCCGTCCCGTTGAGCAGGGAGTAGCGCGGCGCGAAGTTGCGCATGTCGAAGGTCGCCTTGTTGGCCGCGTTGTTCAGGGCCGGGTCGATCTCGCTGAGAACCAGCACCTGATCCTTGTCGAAGCTGGTGGACGGGTCGTCGTAGGCCTGCCCGGCGGCGGCGGGAAGGACGACGAGGGCGCCGTACAGCCCCATCGCCACCTGGTGCTGGGCATTCGGCAGCAGAGCCGCCTCGTAGAGGTAGGTGCCGGGCCTGGCTGCGGTGAAGGAGTAGCTCTTCGTCGCGCCAGCCGACGCGCCGGTGCGGTCCGGGACCATCTGCTGGCCCTGCAGCAGCAGGCCGGTGGCCTCGGTCAGGGAGTTGTGCAGGGTGATCGTGACGGTGTCGCCCTGGTGGACGGTCAGCGTGGGGCCGCCGGGCCGTTCGGTCGTGCCTGCGGTCGTCCCGTAGCCCCAGACGGGCAGCGACGGGTTGCCCGGCAGGTTCGCGGTGCCGACGCGGGTGTAGAGGTCGAGGCTCACCGGGGCAGCCGTCGCGGGCGCCGCGGGTCCGAACAGCACGCCCAGCAGGGCGAGCCCGGTGCCGACCAGGAGGGTGCCGACGGCCTGCTTCAGGAAGGTTCCTGTTGTCATCGTTCTCGCCGTCTCTCTCATGACCGGCAGTGGTCGGACCCGGGCGGGTCGATCCGCATGTAGGTGATGGGACCGGTCATGGTGGCGCCCCAGGAGGTGATCTGGAAGAGCGCGTGGTTGTGGGAGATGATGTAGAACTCCCCGCACTGGTTGAGGGTCTGGACCCCCGGAGGCAGCGCCTCCCTGGTGCCCAGATAGGGGCTGCCGCCGTAGAACGTGCCGATCACGGAGTTCGCGAGGCTCGGCACCGTGGTGGTCACCGGGTTCGTCGTCGGGTTGTAGCCCTCGGCGTCCAGCCACTTGAAGAGCACGTCCCAGGTCTGTCCGGGACCGATGTTGACCGCGAACTTCTCGAACGACATGTCCTGCCCCGAGGCGCCCGCGACCGGGCGGCCGTCGCGGCCGATCACCAGGCCGTTGTTGCCGTGCGGGTGGAAGGGGTAGTCCTCGGTGCCGACGTTGAGGTAGCGGGCCAGGCCCGGGCGCGGATGCGTCGCTGCGTCGTACCCGTAGATCTGGGCGAGGGCTCCGTAGGGCTGGCTGGGCAGCCACGAGGCGTTGTTGTCCGCGATGCTGTCGGGGAAGCCGCGGCCGTTGATCAGCCAGTAGCGCGGGTGGTAGCTGTTCATGTTGAAGCTCGTGTGCTGCTCGACGGCCTGGTGCTGGTAGGGGTCGATCTCCGACAGCAGGACCAGGAACTCCTCGGACGCGTTGAACGTGCTGTCCACGCGGTCGTACGCGTGGTCGGCGCCGAGGCTGGGCCGCACGACCAGGGCGCCGAACAGCCCCATCCGGACCTGCTTCTCCGGGTTGGTGCCCGACTCGTAGAGGTAGGTGCCCGGGTGGCCGGCCACGAAGCTGTAGGTGACGGTCCCCCCGGTCGCCGGGGCCGGGTCCACGAGCGAGGTGACCAGCCCGCTGGTGGCGTTCACCTGGGTCTGCACCGGCGCGCCGTCGGCCAGCACCTCCTCCTGGCCCGGGAAGACGATCGAGGTCGGGTCCTCGAGCGTGTTGTGCAGGATGACCGTCACCGTGTCGCCCTCGTTCACGCACAGCACCGGGCCGGGGTGCTGGAACCCGTCGAACCCGCTGGAGTAGCCCCACATGAAGGCGGTGTTGGCGTCGGGCAGGCTGATGTAGCCGGTCTTGGTCGTGAGGTCGAAGACCTTCTGGTTGCCCGGCGCCGGGTTGCCGGTCGTGCAGACCATGCCCACGCGGGGCGGGTCGACCGCGGTGGCCCCGGGGGCGCCGGTCAGTGCCGCGCCGACCAGCGCGGCGAGGGCGAGTGCGACGACCGCCGATCGACGGCGACCCACGCCTCTCCGACGGGTCGGGACCGAGGTGGCGGTGACCGGTCGCGTCATGGCGCTCAGACTCCCCAGTGGTTCGGGTAGGGCTGCGTCCCGAGCTGCCCGCTCGGGTACACGTGGACCTCGGTCGCCTGGCCCCCGAAACCGCCGGGTGCCAGGTTGTCCGAGCGGGTGTAGCTGCGGTTGTAGAGCAGGTAGGTGTCGTAGCCCTGCCCGCTGCTGCCGCCGCCGCTGCTGAACGCCGGGGCGGTGAACACGACGTCGTAGCTCTCACCGGGACCGACGTTGACGGTCTGGGTCTCGTAGGCGGTGGACGTGCCACTCCGGCCCCGCATCAGGGTGGCGTCCCGGCCGACCACCCGCATCCGGATGCCGGCCATGGTCATCGCCTGCTCCCGGAACCCCAGGTTGGCGAACCGGAGTGCCACCCGCTCGCCGGCGTTGCAGGTGACCAGGGACGAGTGCGGCTGGTACTTCAGCTGCGGGTTGCCCGGCGGCGCGATCAGGTCGCCCTGTGCGTCGGTCACCGGGTGGAACGGGTCCACCGAGCCGTTCGGGGCAAGGGTGTCGGGGTAGACCCGTCCGTTGAGCAGGCTGAAGTCGGCCCGGTAGTCGCTCCACTCCGGCAGCTGGATGTGCGCGTCCGCCCAGTGCGCCTCCGCCCAGACCTCGGAGAGGAACATCGCGAACTCGCGGTCGAAGCCGGTGGAGCCGTCCCCGTCGTTGTAGAGGTACCTCCCACTGGGGTACAGCGCCGTGTTCCCGTCCTGCAGGGGACGCACGAACACCAGGCCGGTCATCCCCATGTGCACGTGCTCCACGTCCTCGACGTGGCAGTGGTACATGTACGTCCCGGGGTCACGCGGCCGGTAGACGTAGGTGAACTCGCGTCCGCTGGGCACCGACACCGACCCGGTCGGCTCACCGTCGTAGAACGGGATGACGTTGCGGAAGCCGTGCCAGTGCAGGGTGTGCGCGTCGAACAGGTCGGGACGCAGCTCGAGACCGAGGTTCGTCAGGGTGACCCGGAAGTCGACCGGGTGGGCCGGGTCGACCTGGTTCACCCAGAAGAGCGGGGCGCTGTGCTGTGCCTTGTTCTTCTGGGCGTTCCGCTGGGTGGGCGTGAGCCCGGTGACGTTGCGGAACCCGAAGATGTACGTCGTCAGCGGGCTGGGCGCGAGCTTGTCCGGGTGGTACGGCGGGATCCCCGGCGTGGGTGGCAGGTAGATCCAGCCGTCCGTGCCGCCGAGATACAGGTCCGGTGGCGCGTCGGCTGCCGTCGCCAGCTCCGGGAGCAGCACCTTCCCGGTCCAAGCGACGCCACCGGCCACGGCGACCGCGCCGCCGGCGCGCAGGAACTGCCGCCGGCTGAGGCTGGTTCGCTCTGTCATGTCCGTGCCCTCCGTGCCGTCGTCGCTGGGTGTGGTGCCGGACCAGTGGACGTGGGCCACCGCCCGAGGCTGCGTCGGCCGGAGCCCGTCATGGCAGCGTCCCGGCGCCGAAGTCGTCGATCCGCGCGCCCGACGGCAGCAGGACGCCCGCGCGGCCACCGCCGGTGCCCTGGGTCCACGAGAACCCGCCGCTGGTCGGGATCGTGACCCCGCCGACGTAGCTGGTGGTCGCTCCGGAGGTCTTCCAGACGAACACGTTGCCGGTGGCGTCCGCGAGCGCTGTCATCCGGTCACCGGACACGAAGGTCGCGTTCGGGCCGGTGAAGGTGGCGCGCGTGGAGCTGGTGATGCCGGCGTCGTTGGTCGTCGCCACCGTCACCGCGCCGGCCGCGTAGCGCACGCTGACATAGCTGACGGGGGTGCTGGCGGTGCCGCCACTCCCCTTGAGCAGCAGCCAGCTGCCGCCCCCGGAGCTCACCAACGCGTTCGCGAAGGTGAAGGCCGCGCCCTGCCTGGCACCGAAGACGTTGCCCGGCCCGTTCCACATCGCCCACCCGGCCAGGGCTGCGTTGGCCTGCTGGCCGTTGACCCGGATCGCGGCGCTGCCCAGCAGCGTCGCCTGGCTCCAGCCGGACCCGAGCGTGTTGGCGTTCGCCCGGTTGAAGTTGTCGCGAAGTGTCGGCGTGGGGAACGCGGGCGCCGTGGGGGGCGGCGGAGCCGCCGGAGGCGCGCTGGCCACGCCGGCGAAGGAGAACGCGTCGACGTCCAGGTTGGGGCTGGTGAGACCGGCGGCCGTGCCGTCGAAGACCACCGACCAGGACCCGGCGTTGTAGTAGACGACGTCCTCGTCCTCGACACTGCCCAGCCCGGGGACGATCGTCGTCGTGCTGCTGAACGACAGGTAGAAGTGCTTCCCGTCGACCCAGGACACCCCGTCGACACTGGCCGCCGCCGGGAGTCCGATGCTGCCGGGGCCGCTGGCGTCGACGACGCGGGTGTAGGTGTCGTTGGCGGGGTTCCAGCGGTAGATGTCCGCGTCGTCACCGGTGCCGCCTGCTCCGGGTGGCACCGCCGCGTTGTTGGTCGAGAAGTACAGCGTGTTCCCGGCAACGCTGATGGCACCCAGGTCGATGGTCAGTGACGGAAGCCCGTGCGCGCTGCCGTCGAACCACAGCGACCAGCTCGTGCCGTTCCAGTAGACGACGTCCTCGTCGGCGACGAGCCCGATCCCGGGCACCGCGACCGGGGCGGTGAAGGACATGTAGAAGTGCGTGGCGTCGACCCGCGAGTAGCCGTCCGCGTTGGCGCTCCCCGGCAGGTTGTACGGCGGGGCGGTCACGTCGATCGCCCGACCGAAGCAGCCACCGTCCCACGAGTAGATGTCGGCGGCGTCGGCGGTCCCACCGACGGGCGAGCAGGTCGGACGGGTCGGCGGCGTGGTGGGTCCTGTCGTGGAGAAGTACAGGTCCGCCGTGCCGGTCGGCGGCGGTGTGGCCGTCGCGCCGTACTCGTCGGAGCCGCTGTCGAAGCGCGGACCCGCGGGCCGGGCCTGGTCGTCGATGTCCGTCGCCGGGGCGGTGACCCCGGAGCTGCTCGCCGCGCCCAGGTCGACGGCCGGCGAGGCAGCCTTCAGGTGGTAGTCACCCTGCTGGTTCGGGGGCAGCTCGACGGCTACCAGCGTCGCGTCGACGAAGGCGGGGTTCTGCCGCCAGGTGGCGAACGAGACAGACACGTCGTAGGTGTCGTCGACGACCGTGGGGTCGGACACCGAGTTGGTCGCGCTCGTGGTGTAGGGGTGGTTGCCCGCGGCCTGCTGCACGACCGAGCTCGTCGGTGCGAGCACGCCGGTGCCGTCGGCCACTCCGAGGTCCCAGTGGTCGGCCGGCGTGCTGTCGCCGGCCACGCCGATACCGGTGACGCTTGTCCCGGCCCGGGTTCCGGCGCGGTTGTCCCAGAAGATGTTGTTGAACAGCCGCGGGTTGCTGAAGGACGGCGCCCCACCCGGCAGCGTGTTCTGCAGCAGGGCGGAGTTCGCCGACGTGGACAGCCCGGCCGGGGCCGGCTGACCGTCGGAGGTCACGGCCGTGGCCGTCGTCAGGTTCTTCATGACGGTGTTGTTGTAGACCCGCACGTTGGGTGCGTCGTTGAGGCCGATGCCACCGCCCTCGTGGGTGGAGACGTTGTTCACGATCGTGTTGTTGTAGACGTTCATGACGTCCGTGCCGCCGGTGCCGCCGGCCATCAGGAACCGGAGGCCGCCGCCGTCGTCGTTGGCCAGGTTGGCCTGGATCTGGTTGGCGTAGATGTCCACGGGACCGGACCCCGGCGAGAGGGTGTCGGGGTTGGCCGGCAGCTCGCCGGCGACCATCACGCCGCCGCCCTCGTCGTTGGACATGTTGAAGTAGATCCGGTTGTGGTGGATCCTCCCGTTCGGGCTGCGGCCGTAGACGCTCAGGCCGCCGCCGTACTCGAGGGAGAAGTTGCCGCAGATGTCGTTGTCGCGTCACCTCGTAGCCGTCCGACCCCGGCGAACAGACCGATGCCGCCTGCCAGGTTGGTGCCGGCGTTGGCGATGACCCGGTTGTTGGCGATCCGGACGCTCTCGTTGTGCTGGCTGGTGCCCGGCGCCGGCAGGTCGGGGGTGCCGATCCGGATCGTGCCGTAGCCGCCGCCGTTGTTCTGCACCACGTTGTTGGTGATCTGCAGGTTCCGCGCGTAGGCGTTGGCGAACACCGCGCCGCCCTGGGTGACGATGGTCGGGGGCAGTCCGGTGGGAGTCCCGGTGAGGTCGTTGATGTTGCCCGGGAAGCCCTGCCTGGTCGCCGCCACGGAGGTCGAACCCGTCGATCGCGGCCTTGAACGTGCTGGTGAACTGGCGGGCGCGCCCGGCGGCGGTGGTGGCGTTCTGCGAGGCGAGCACGTAGATGCCCTCGCCGTCGCTGACCGTCTGGTTGCCGTCCCAGGTCAGGTTCCCCACCTTCGTGTACCAGTCGGTGGCCAGGTCGGTGTCGCCGCCGAACGCGCTCGCGTCGATGATCGAGCCGGGCACGAACGTGCCGCCCTGGAAGCCTCCCGGACCGACCCCCTGCAGCTTGACCGGCGAGGCCATCACGAGGTTCTCGTAGTAGGCGCCGCGCGGGTTGTTGCGTGGGTCGGCCAGGTCCGGCGTACCGGGGTAGACGACCACCAGGTCGTCGCCGGCGCTTGCCCGTGCGTCGTCGAGGGCGTTCTGGATCGCATGGTCGACACCGGCAGCGGACCTGCTGGCGGCGTTGTCGGGGTTGTAGCGGCCCGTGCTCACACCGGGGCCGACCTCGTAGAGGTTCGGGGTGTAGGTCCCGCCCCGGACGTGGAAGGTGAGCCCGTTGACGGTTCGCTGACCGTTGTCGGCGGTGATGCGCAGCTGGTGGGCTCCCGGCGGGGTGCCCGCGGGCACCGTCACGTCGATGGTGGTGGCGTTCCAGGTGCCCGTGGTGGGCAGCACGATGGTGTCGTCGAGGGTCACCTTGCCGGTGCCCTTGGCGGCCCCGAAACCGCTGCCCTTGATGGTGAACGAGCCGGAGCCGTTCACGAACGGCTTGGAGACCGCCATCAGCTGCGGCGTGCCCGTCCCGAGCGGGCAGGACACCGGCTGCCGGATGCCGGTGGCGGGTGACTCGACGGTGAGACCCACCTGGGTGGGGGCGAGGTCCGTCGGGATGCCACCCCGGGCATCGCCTCGAACTCGGTGGCGATGCGTGCGGTAGCGCGGGTTGAAGTTCGGGTTCAGCTGCCCGGGCACGCCGGGGTCGTTGGCCACGAACCGGTACATGTCGGCGCACACCCCGGACGGCGTGGGGCAGCTGATGTGGTTCGTGGAGGGCATCAGGACGTCGTAGACGCCGTTGAAGTCGGACTCGGTGGAGTAGACGAGCCGGTTGGTGAAGTCGTAGATGCCCGACCGGGCTGAACGGGACGCCGGCCTTCTCGCCGTACATCGTCGAGCGGGGGTCGGTGGAGAAGTTGATGTCGTCGACCATCAGGCCGCGCATCCGCGAGGGCAGCGGCACGTCGGTGAAGACGTTGAACATCGGCACGATCGACTTGCCGTTGCTGACGTGCACCAGCTTGGTGTCGCAGCGGGGCTTCGGGGTGCCCTCGTACGGCGACCCGCCGATGTCGACGAAGGTGGCGTTGTCGACCGGGGTGGAGGCGGGCACGGTGACGCCCGGGATGTAGTCCGGGTTCGCCGGGTAGCCGTCGGTCCCGTCGTTGGCCAGGTCCACGGTGTGCAGTGCGCCGGCGCAGGCGGGCGGTGGCACCTGCGGGACGATCTGGTCGCCGTTGCCGATGTTGATGTCCTCCTCGGCGGTGGCCTTGTAGAGCGGCTGGCCCGTGGCGTCGTTGGGCATCCGCAGGCGCACCAGGTAGTCCTTCGCGGTCAGCGGCTCCCAGGTGCCGTCGCACGTCGGGGCGGACGGGTCGGTGCCGTCGACGGCGCCGGTGCAGGCGTCCGCGAAGCCGTAGTTGCCGTTCACGGCGGCCCCGAAGTTGGCGGCCGGGGTGCCCTGGTCGGTCGGGTAGGGGCTGAACTGGACGCTCTGCAGGAAGCTGGAGATGCACTCGCCGTCGGTGCCCTGGTTGGGGGCGAGCACGTTCTCGTCGCCGGGGTGGGCGAGCGGGTGGCCGTCGACGTCGCGCGCCACGCAGCCGGTCGGCCGGCTCCACTGCTCCGAGAGGTAGCTGTTCAGCAGCCTGCCGGTGGCGTAGGACCCGTCCTCGGCCAGCTCGTAGCGGCCCGTCGAGTCACAGGGGGCGGCCGCGTTGGTGCCGCAGGGCACCAACGCGTACAGGTCCACCGGCACGTCCGGGATGCCCGGCTGCCAGTCCTCGGAGGCGGCGTACCGGGGGTCGAGCTCGTTGCGGGTCGTGTCGTAGCTGACCGAGCCGACGATGCCGCCGTTGCGCGGGTCGACGCCGTTGGCTCCGGTCGGGTCGTAGGTGTGGATGCCCCAGTCGAGCCGGCCGCTGAGACCGATGATGTTCAGCACGCTGACGTCGACGCCGGCGCCCTTGACGGTGGTCGGGGACGGCTGGTTGTCAGCCTGGTAGGTGATGCCGGTGGTGTAGAAGGAGTCGTTGTAGGCCTCCATGACCGTCCACTCGCCGAGCGGGTAGGCGGACTCGAACCAGTAGTGCCCGGTCGAGTCGGTGGTGACGGTGGTCGTCCCGCGGTCCATCAGCGAGTTGTCCTGCTTGCGCATGGTCAGGGTGAAGTTGGGGACGCCCGGCTCGGCGAGGTCCTTGACCCCGTTGCGGTTGGTGTCGTTGAAGACGTAGCCCTCGTACTCGGTCCACCAGCCGTTGAGCGGCAGGTTGCCCAGCTGCTCGGTCTGGCCGTTGCTGACCGTCACGTTGACCATGTTCAGGTTGTGGTCCTGCGGCTCGTCCCACCAGCTCAGGGAGTAGTTGCCGTCCGGCACGCCCGAGATGTCGAAGGAGCCGTTGGCGTTGCCCTCGCCCACCCAGACCGCCTGGTCGCCGTTCTGCAGGTCGGACAGGGACAGCCAGGGCTTGACGATCGGCTTGTCCAGCTTGGTGCCGGTGTTGCCGCCCCAGTAGTCGAAGGCGCCGCCGCGCGGCGGCGTGTAGGACTTGATCCCGACCACCACGCCCGTGATGTGCCCGCTGCCGCCGGAGAGGTCGTTCCTCGGCGGCGCGAAGCCGAACAGCGGCTGCGGGACCGGCTCGCCGGCCCGGACGGCCTCGGTGTCGAAGCCGGTGCTGCCCTCCATCACCCAGGTGTCCCAGTCGTGGTTGCCCTCGAGCGTGGTGGTCTGGGTCCACCGCTGGCCGTCCGGTGGGGTCGCGGACAGCGTGTAGCGGTTGGTGCCCAGGTGCGGGATGGTCAGCAGGCCGGTGCCGTCGCTGACGCAGGTGCCGCCCTTGACGTCGACCACCGGCAGCATGTCCGCATCCAGGCTGCCCAGCGGGATGACGTGCGTGTCCGGGTCCTCCCCCTGGTACGTCGTACACAGCGGGTTGCCGTACACGTCGGTGCTCACCTCACCGAGCGTGTCGTTGATGTGCCCGACGAAGCCCGCCAGGCCGTTGTCCCCGGGGTCGAGCGTGCCGTTGGTGGGGGCGACGTCGGCGAACACCTGGCCGCGCACCGTGGCGTCGGGCAGCGGGTCGGGCTGCAGCCCGACGGTCACCAGGCCGGGGCTCGCTGCCGGGCCGTCCAGCGGCACGGTGAAGTGCGCGCCGTCGAGCTTGAAGCCGTCGGCCAGCACCGAGATCAGGTAGCGACCGCTCGGCAGGGTCATTCCGCCGGCGAGGTCCGCCTCGGTGCCCTGGGTGTAGACGGGGCTCGCGTGCGGCACCTCGGTGATCGACGGCCAGCTGCAGGTGCCGGGGTAGCCCGGCGTGTTCGACGAGCACCCTCCGGAGGGGGACCGCTGCTCGGTGGTGCCGGTGTTGTCCTCGTTGATGATGAACTTGTAGTGGGTGACCGGATCGCCCTTGCTCACCCCGGCGCCGGCGTCGAAGCGCGGCTCGGTGCGGGCGCTGACCACCTTCAGGCTCAGCTGGTCGGTGGCCGCGGTGGCGGGCGCCACGGGCAGCGCGAAGAGGGTCCCGGTGGCCAGCCCGAGCGTGGTGAGGACGGACAGCAGCCGTCGGGGCCGACGGTTGCGCGGTCGGGTTGACGGGGCCGGAGCCCTCGACGACGAGACCGCCTTGTGTCCACGCATGTGCGTCACCCTCCTGACGAGCCCAGGGATGCCTGCTCTGGACAACGTCGCCTCAACCGGGGGTCGAGAGCGAGACGCATGACGCCTCTGTCATCGCCACGTCACGCCGGGTGCCATCTCGCAGGACGGGGGCGGGCACCTCGGGCAGCGGCTGGACGCCGACAGCCGCACGGCACCTCGCGCCGCAGGGACGGCAGCCAGGCGCGGCCACCCGGGGGGAGGGTGACCCGGCTGTGGCGGGCTGCGCTCCTAGCGCGCTGCCCGAGGTGGACCAGGGCCGCCTCGCCGGGCGCAACTGCCTCCCGAGGCCGGCCGGCGACTGCGGCGACCCCGACCCTAGGCGTCCACGAACCCGGGCGCCCACGTCATGACAGGGTCGTCACCAGCCCGTCACGACACCGGGTCCCGCGGGAGGGTCAGCTCGAACCGGGCACCACCCGCGGGCTCGTTCCGGGCGCGGACGCCGCCGCCCCAGGCCCTGGCGGTGGCGCGGGCCATCGCCAGTCCGAGTCCGCTGCCCATCGGCCCGTTGGGCGGTCGGCGGTGCCAGAACTTGTCGAACGCGAGCTCCAGGTCGGGCTCGGCGATCCCCGGCCCGTCGTCGCAGACCGCGACGACGCACTCGCTCGGCGTGGCCGTCCCCTCGATGCGGATGTGCCCTCCGTCGGCCGTGAAGTGGACGGCGTTCTCGATCAGCGCGTCCACGGCCTCCTCGAGCCGGACCGGGTCTGCGAGCACGACTCCGTCCTCGGTGCAGGACACGGTCCACCGCCGGGTTGCGACGCACGTCCAGTTGCGGCCCACCCCGTCGACGAAGGCGGCCAGGGACACCCGCCGCGCGGGCAGCGTCTCGCCTGCGTCGAGCTGGGCGAGCGTGAGCAGCCGGTCCGACAGCACGGACATCCGCTCGAGCTGCTGCAGCGCGACGTCGAGGTCGGCCCGGGTGCCCGGGTCGGCGATGGTCTCGTGCGAGAGCTCGAGGTGCCCGCGGGCGATCGCCACCGGCGTGCGGATCGCGTGCGAGGTGTCGCGGAACAGGTCCCGCTGCTGCTCCAGCATCACGATCTGATGGTCGTGCAGGTCCTGCAGGGCGACCTGCGCGGCGGCCCGGCGCCGGGCGTGCCACATCATCGCGACGACCAGGGCGGGCATCAGCGGGATCTCGGCCAGCTCCCCGTCGTCGATGTAGCCCGCCTGGTAGTGGGTGAACATGACGAGTCCGGTGGCGAGCGTGAGCACGGTCATCACCGCGACGGTGGGAGCCAACGGCCACACCCGGAAGCCGTACAGCACGGTGAGGCCGAAGAAGAGCAGATGGTAGGGGATGGTCTCCTGGCCGGCACGGACGTGCATCAGCGACAGCATCGTGACCGCGAAGGCGACGAAGGCGACATCCGCCGCGGAGCCGGTCCAGCTCCCGAGTCCCCGCAGCGACGGCGGTCTGGCGGGAAGCGGGAGCTCAGCCGCTCTGGAGCTGATAGCCGACATTGCGCACCGTCCGGATCAGGTCACCGCGCAGCTTGTGGCGCAGCCGGGCCACGCAGACGTCCACCACGTTCGTCGCCGGGTCGAACGCGTAGCCCCACACCTCGGACAGCAGCTCCTCGCGCGAGCAGACCGTGTCCGCGCGGCGCATCAGGTGGTGCAGCAGCAGGAACTCCCGCTGCGAGAGCGCGACGTTGCGGTCGGCGAACTGGATGGTCCGGGCGTGCAGGTCGAGGCGCACGCTCCCGACGTGCAGCACCTCCCGGTCCGGCGTACGCCGGCCGGCCGGCTCCCGCAGCCGGCCCCGGACCCGGGCGAGCAGCTCGCGCAGCGCGAACGGCTTGGGCACGAAGTCGACGGCGCCCGCCTCGAGCATCTCGACGCGCGCCCCCACGTCCGCCTCCGCGGACAGCACGATCACGCGGACCTCCGGGTGGACGGCCAGCAGCCCGGACAGCACCGCGCGGCCCGAGACGCCGGGCATCACCAGGTCCAGCAGGACCATGTCGGGCGGCTCGGTCACCGCCATCCGGAGCCCGTCCGCGCCCTCCAGTGCCGTGCGTACGTGGTGCCCCTCGTTCTCCAGGGCTCGCCTCACGAACCGGACGAGATCCGGTTCGTCGTCGATGACGAGGATCGATGCCATTGCCCCACCCCTAGCCCCCCGACCCGGGACCGGCGCACAGCCCCGAGGCACGGCGGCCGACCACCACCATGTCTAACCCCTGAAGGCCCCCTCACGACAGGTCCGGATGGGACTCGGGAGGGTAGTTCGTTGAGGCCAGTACGGACCACCCGCCGAGGCGTCTGGTCCTGCGTCCCCGCACCCGCCGAGGCGTCTGGTTCTGCGTTCCCACACCCGCCGAGGCGTCTGGTTCTGCGTTCCCACACCCGCCGAGGCGTCTGGTTCTGCGCCCCGGTCATGCCCTCAGTACCGGTGCTCCTCCACGTCGACATACCCGCCGGCCTCCTCGTGCCCGGGCGCCCGCTCGCCCTCGCCGGCCGGATCGTACGGCGCCCCGTCGGCGGCCGACCGCGACGGACCCGGCCGCGCCGACGCCGCGCCGCCCGGGGACAGGTCACGCTGGGAGTCGGCGCCGACGCGCTTGCGCAGCGTCGTGTCCGACGACGAGCCGCGGTAGCCGCGCACCGCCAGCCAGTCGTGCAGCCGGTCCCCGTCGGGGTGCGAGGACCGCACCGTGTTGTAGACGTAGTTCAGCCCCCGCGTGGCGGCCTCGTGCTCGAGTCGCTCGATCACGAACGAGCCGACCCCCTCCCCCTGCGCCGCGGCGTCGACGGCGAGCAGGATCTCGGCGTCACCGCCCCAGGTGGCGTCCAGCCATCCGTAGCCGACCGCGGTGCCGTCCGCCGTACGGGCCACCCACCAGTCGCCGGGGAGCCCGGCGTCCGCGGTGTAGGCCAGGTCGAAGACCCCGGCCGGTGCTGAGCCGATGACCCGCTGCTTGTCCGCGTCCCACCTCGGGTCCGCCTCGTGGTCCCAGGTCAGCGAGGCGGCGGCCACTACGCCACGCCCTCGTCGGCGAGGTGCACGTAGTCGAACTCGACCGGCTGGTCGTTGATGCCGGTCTGCGGTGCGGTGATCCAGCCCGCGAACTTGCCCGGCTCGTACTCGGGCACCATCAGCGCCGCGACCGCAGCGCGGTCCTCGGCCGAGGGCAGCCACTCGTCCACCGAGTCCGCCCACTCCTCGTCGGTGAGCACCCGCCCGTCCGGGCTGACGTGGTGCGAGGCGTACACGCCGACCCGGCGGTTGAACCCCTCGTGCGGCAGGATCAGGCGGTCGTCGAGACCGGCGTCCTCGAGGGCCTGGTTCCAGCGCCGTACGCCGTTCGCGCAGTCGGCGACGTACTCGTCACGCAGGTCGAGGTTGAGCGCGGACAGCGTCGGGACGGTCTTCTCCCGGATCTCGCCGTCCTCGATGTAGTGCATGGTGCGGGTGTCCTCGAGCAGGACGTGGTCGTCCTTGCGGCGGGTCTCCTGCCAGCGGCCCTTGAGCCCGGACGAGTAGTAGTTGCCGGCGTTGGTGGACTGCTCGGACCCGAACAGGTCCATGGAGACCGAGAACTGGAAGTTGAGGTACTTCTGGATCACCTGCAGGGGGATGCCGCCGTACGGGAAGATCTCGGCGGTGTCGTGCTCCTTCATCAGCTCGGCGGTGCGCTCCACTGCCCGCTGGACGCCGGTGGTGCCGACGAACATGTGGTGCGCCTCCTCCTTCAGCATGAACTCGCAGGTGCGCGCCAGCGGGTCGAAGGCCGACTCCTTGAGGGTGCCGAGCTGGTACTTCCCGTCGCGGTCGGTGAAGTAGGTGAACATGAAGAACTGCAGCCAGTCGGTGGTCTCCTCGTTGAACGCGCCGAGGATGCGGGGCGCGTCGATGTCGCCGCTGTTCCGCTTGAGCAGCTGCTCGGCCTCCTCACGGCCCTCGCGGCCGAAGTAGGCGTGCAGCAGGTAGACCATCGCCCACAGGTGCCGACCCTCCTCGACGTTGACCTGAAAGAGGTTGCGCAGGTCGTAGATGCTCGGCGCGGTGTTGCCCAGCACCCGCTGCTGCTCCACGGAGGCCGGCTCGGTGTCGCCCTGCATGACGATCAGCCGCATCAGGTCGGCGCGGTGCTCGCCGGGCACCTCCTGCCAGGCCGGCTCGCCCCTTGTGCTTGCCGAAGCTCGACCGTGCGGTCCGGGTTCTGCTCGGCCAGGAAGATCCCCCAGCGGTACTCCTCCATCGGCACGTGGTCGAAGTGCGCCCAGCCGTCGCGGCCCACGGCGATCGCGGTGCGCAGGTAGACGTCCTTGGTCGGCAGCGCCGGGCCGAGGGTCTTCCACCAGTCGATGAACTTCGGCTGCCAGCCCTCGAGCGCCCGCTGCAGCCGTCGGTCGTCCGCGAGGTTGACGTTGTTCGGGATCCGCTCGGAGTAGTCGATCTTGCTGAGCGGCCCGCTCGGGGCGGGTGCGGCGCCGGTGCGGTCGTCGGTGCTGGTCATGACGGCTCCTGTCGCTGAGGCTTCCCCTAAGTTCTACACTTCTCTTGCGAATATGCCAAGGGTTTGTCGACTGTTTCTCCCCGGCCGGCCGGACCGGGACCTGCCGCCGGCGATACTGGCCCGGATGAGCGACTCCGTGACTCGACCTCGACATCACCGGCGACTTCGTCCGCCACCTCGGCGTGGAGTTCGTCGAGGTCAGCGGCGACCGGGTGGTGGCCACCTGGACCGCCCGCCCCGACCTGCACCAGCCCTACGGCATCGTGCACGGCGGCGTGCACTGCAGCGTGGTCGAGACGCTCGCCAGCGTCGGTGCGGCCCTCTGGGTCGGCGAGCGAGGGGAAGGTCGTCGGCGTCAACAACAACACCGACTTCTACCGCGCGGTCCGCGAGGGCACGCTGACGTCGACCGCGACGCCGCTGCACCGCGGCCGCTCCCAGCAGGTCTGGCTGGTCGAGACCGTCGACGCCGGACGGCAAGGTGGCGGCGCGCGGCCAGGTCCGGCTGCAGAACCTGCGCTGACCCCTCCTGCTCGCTCCCCCCGCCTGCCGAGGCGTCCGCTTCTGCGTCCCCCATGCCGCTGAGGCGTCTGGTTCTGCGGCAGAGGAGGGGCTGACGTCGCAGAACGAGACGCCTCGGCGGAGGGGACCCGCAGAAGCAGACGCCTCGGCGGAGGGGGACCCGCAGAAGCAGACGCCTCGGCGGGGGGAGCGGGAGTCAGGCGCGGGCGGCCAGGGCGCGGTCGACCGCGCCGGAGTCCAGCACCTCGCTGATCGCCAGGGCGGCGCAGCCGACGACGCCGGACCGCTCGCCGTGGGTGACCGGGACGATCCGCAGCTCGCGGGTGGCCAGCGCCGAGGCGCTGCGCGTACACCGACTCGCGCAGCCCGGCCACGAAGGTGTCGTAGGCCGCGGCCAGGTCGCCGCCGACGACCACCGCCTCGGGGTTGAGCAGGTTGACCGCGAAGGCCACCGCCTCGCCGATCCGCCGGCCCGCCTCCCGGACCAGGTGCCGGGCGTCCGGGTCGCCTTCGACGGCGAGCCGGACCAGGTCGCGCACGTGGTCGACCTCGAGCCCGCGCTCCCGCGCGGCCTGCACCAGCGCCCATCCGCCCGCGACCGCCTCCAGGCAGCCGGTGTCGCCGCAGCGGCAGGAGCAGCCCGTCGGCGGACTCGGTCTTCGTGTGGCCGATCTCGCCGGCGGCCCCGAGCGCCCCGCGCAGCAGCCGGCCGCCGGCCACGATGCCGGCCCCGATCCCGGTGGACGCCTTGACCAGGATCAGGTCGCGGTGCCGCTCCAGGTGGCCGCGACGCTCCGAGAGCGCCATCACGTTCACGTCGTTGTCGACGAACACCGGAGCGCGCCCCGGCTCGGTCAGCGCGGTCAGGCGGCGGCGAGCACGGACCCCGTCCCAGCCCGACATGATCGGGGAGTCGCAGGCTCGCGCCCTGTACGACGTCCACGGTGCCGGGAATGCTCAGCCCGACCGCGCGTACGTCGCCGGCGCCCCGCCCCGCCTGGTCCAGCAGCGACCCGCAGCCGTTGCGCGACCAGCGGCATCACGCCCGCCGGCGTCGCGCCGACCTCCTGGTCGAGGTCGGTCGAGGCCAGCACGTCGCCGTCCAGGTCGCAGACCGCGAGCTGGGTGCGGCTGCGACCGATCGCGCCGGCGAGCACCACGCCGGCGTCCCGGTTGAACCGCAGGTGCGTCGGGGGCCGGCCCCCGGTGGAGCGAGCACGGTCGTCGTCGTCCCCCTCGACGACGAGCCCGGAGCCGAGCAGCGCGCTCAGCCGGGCGGCGACCGCGGTGCGGGACAGGCCGGTGAGCCGGCCGACCTCGCTGCGGGTGAGCGCGCGGCCGTCCCGGATCAGGGAGAACACCTCTCCGGTGCGTCGCGGGGCCTGGACGGTCACAGTTCGCATTGAACCACCTCGCACGCGCCCGGCAGCACAAGACGTGCGTCACTTATGCACGCCGAAAGACCTATCCTTGCTTGCACATGCCGAATCTGTCCCTACCGTGGTTCCCTCACGCGCTTCTCCCTCCGTTCGGAGAACCCCTGATGCCTCCCTCCTCTGGGCACCCCACGACCGGTCCGGTCCCGGTGACCCCCTGCGACTTCGTCGTCTTCGGCGGCACCGGCGACCTCGCCGTCCGCAAGCTCCTCCCCGCCCTCTACCTGCGCGACCGCGACGGCCAGCTGCCCGCGGAGACCCGGATCGTCGCGGTCTCCCGCGCCGGTCTCGACGAGCGCCGGCTACCGCGACAAGATCCGCGGCGAGCTGCCCCGCTTCGTCGCGTCCCGCCGAGCTGGACGACGCCGACCGTCGAGCGCTTCATCGCCCGGCTCTACCCACGTCAGCCTCGACATCGACGACGCGACGAGCTGGCCGCCCCTCGCCGAGCGCCTCACCGACGAGCACTCCGACCCCGAACGGGTCCGGGTCTTCTACCTCGCCATCGCGCCCGCCCTCTTCGGCCCGGTCAGCGACCGGCTCGCCGAGCACGGCCTGGTCACCGCCACCTCCCGGCTGGTGCTGGAGAAGCCGCTCGGCCACGACCTCGCCTCGGCCCGCGCCATCAACGACGCCGTCGGCGCGGTGTTCGAGGAGCACCAGATCTTCCGGATCGACCACTACCTCGGCAAGGAGAGCGTGCAGAACCTGCTGGTCACCCGCTTCGCCAACACGTTCCTCGAGCCGCTGTGGAACGCCAACTGCATCGACCACGTGCAGATCACCGCCGTCGGAGTCCCTCGGCGTCGGCAGCCGCGGCGGCTACTACGACGGCTCCGGCGCGCTGCGCGACATGGTCCAGAACCACCTGCTCCAGCTGCTCTGCCTGGTCGCCATGGAGCCGCCGACGTACGTCGACCGCGAGACCGTCCGCGACGAGAAGCTCAAGGTGCTCCAGGCCCTCAAGCCGATCGAGGGCGACGACGTCGACCGCGTCGGTCGTCGCCGGCCAGTACGCCCCGGGCCTCGTCGACGGCCTCGCGGCGCCGTCGTACCGCGCCGACGCCGAGCGCCCGGGGTCGGCCACCGAGACCTTCGTGGCGATCAAGGCCGAGGTGCAGAACTGGCGCTGGGCCGGCGTGCCGTTCTACCTGCGCACCGGCAAGCGGCATGGACCGCCGCTTCTCCGAGATCGTGATCACAGTTCAAGGCCGTCCCGCACCCGATGTTCCCCGGCAGCGAGGGCACCAACGAGCCCAACCGGCTGGTCATCCAGCTCCAGCCCGACGAGGGCATGCGGCTGCACATGACGGCCAAGGAGCCCGGCCCCGGCGGCATCAGGCTCCGTCCGGTCTCGCTGGACCTGAGCTACGCGAAGACGTTCCAGCGGCGGTCGCCGGAGGCCTACGAGCGGCTGCTGATGGACATCGTCCGCGGCAACCCGACGCTCTTCATGCGGCGCGACGAGGTCGAGGCCGCCTGGGCCTGGGTCGAGCCGATCCACGAGCGCTGGTCGCGTCCCGAGCACGCCCCCCGGCCCTACCCGGCAGGCACCAGTGGTCCCAGCGCCGCGACCACCCTCCTCGAGCGCGATGGTCGCTCCTGGCACGAGAGCAGCAGCGAATGACCCAGATCAACGCCGTCGTCGCGGAGGTCACGGCCCGCATCGTCGGACGCAGCCGCGCCGAGCGCACTGCGTACCTGCAGCGGCTGGACGCCGCCGCCACCACCGGCCCGGCCCGCGGCCGGCTGGCCTGCGCGAACCTCGCGCACGGCTTCGCCGCCTCCGGCCCGGTCGACAAGGCCGCCCTGCGCGGCAAGGTGAAGCCCAACGTGGCGATCGTGTCGGCCTACAACGACATGCTCTCCGCGCACGCGCCCTTCGAGTCGTTCCCCGCCCAGCTCAAGCAGGCCGTGCTCCGCTCCGGCGGCATCGCCCAGTTCGCTGGCGGCGTACCGGCGATGTGCGACGGGATCACCCAGGGCCGCGACGGCATGCAGCTGTCCCTGTTCAGCCGGGACGTGATCGCGATGTCCACCGCGATCGCCCTCTCGCACGACATGTTCGACGCCGCGCTGATGCTCGGGGTCTGCGACAAGATCGTCCCGGGCATGCTGATCGGCGCGCTCTCCTTCGGGCACCTGCCGACCATCTTCGTGCCGGCCGGCCCGATGACCTCGGGGCTGCCGAACGACGAGAAGGCCCGGATCCGGCAGGAGTACGCCGCCGGCCGGGTCGGGCGCGAGGAGCTGCTCGAGGCCGAGGCGGCGTCGTACCACTCGGTGGGCACCTGCACCTTCTACGGCACCGCGAACTCCAACCAGATGCTGATGGAGGTGATGGGCCTGCACCTGCCCGGCGCCAGCTTCGTCAACCCGGGCACCCCGCTGCGCGAGGCGCTGACGAACGCGGCCGGCGCGCGAGTGACCGACCTGACCACCTGGGGTGAGGAGTTCACCCCGGTCGGCAGGATCGTAGACGAGAAGGCGATCGTCAACGGCTGCGTCGCCCTGCTGGCCACCGGTGGCTCGACGAACCACACCCTGCACCTGGTCGCCATCGCCCGCGCGGCTGGGATCTCGCTGACCTGGGACGACCTCTCCGACCTGTCGGCCGCAGTGCCCCTGGTCACCCGGGTCTACCCCAACGGCAAGGCCGACGTGAACCACTTCCACGCCGCCGGGGGACTCGCGTTCGTCGTGCACTCCCTGCTCAGGGCCGGACTGCTGCACGACGACGTGCGGACGGTCGCCGGGCACGGGCTGTGGCGCTACACCACCGAGGCCAGGCTCGATAGGGCCGGCGTCACCTGGGAGGAGGGCCCGAAGACCAGCCACGACGCCACGGTGCTGCGCGGAGCGGACGACCCGTTCTCCGCCGACGGGGGGCTGCGGATGCTCGACGGCAACCTCGGCCGCGCCGTCATCAAGACCTCGGCGGTCCGGCCCGAGCACCGGCAGGTCAAGGCCCCGGCCCGGGTCTTCGACGACCAGGCCGACTTCCTGCAGGCGTTCTCCGACGGCGCCCTGGAGGGCGACTTCGTGGCGGTGCTGCGCTTCCAGGGGCCGGCCGCCAACGGGATGCCCGAGCTGCACAAGCTCACGCCCGCCCTCGGTGTGCTGCAGGACCGCGGGCAGCGGGTCGCGCTGGTCACCGACGGCCGGATGTCCGGCGCGTCGGGCAAGGTGCCCTCGGCGATCCACCTGACCCCGGAGGCCGCGGTGGGCGGTCCGCTCGCCCGCGTGCGGGACGGGGACCTGGTCACCCTGGACGCCGACTCCGGGGTGCTCGAGGTGCACGTGGCGCCGTACGACCTGGAGACGCGGGTCGCCTGCCAGCCCGACGACACTCGGGTCTTCGGCACCGGCCGCGAGCTCTTCCACGCGTTCCGCACCGCGGTCGGTCCGGCCGACCAGGGTGCGAGCGTCTTCCCCAGCCCCCTCCCCGAGACGGAGAACGCCGATGACTGAGTCCCTGCTCGACCGCGTCCCGGTGGTGCCCGTCGTGGTGCTCCACGACGTCGCCCACGCCGTCCCCGTCGCCCGTTCCCTGGTCGCAGGCGGGCTGCCCGTCATCGAGCTGACGCTGCGCACCCCGGTCGCGCTGGACGCGATCGAGGCGATCGCCGCCGAGGTGCCCGAGATCCTCGTCGGCGCCGGCACCGTCGTCGCCGCCGTGCAGGCCAAGGACGCCCAGTCCGCCGGCGCCCAGTTCCTGGTCTCCCCCGGTACGACGGAGTCGCTGGCCGCCGCGATGTCGGACACCGGGCTGCCGCACCTGCCCGGTGCCGCGACCGTCTCGGAGGTGCTGCGGCTGCTCGAGCTCGGCTACCGCGAGCTGAAGCTCTTCCCCGCGGAGGCCTCCGGCGGCGTCGACTTCCTCCGGTCGATCGGGGGGCCGGTGCCGCAGGCGCGGTTCTGCCCCACCGGCGGGATCACCGCCGCGACGGCCGCGTCGTACCTGGCACTGCCGAACGTGGGCTGCGTCGGCGGCTCCTGGCTGACCCCCGCGGACGCGCTCCGCGGCGGCGACTGGGCGCGGGTCACCCGGTTGGCCGGCGAGGCGGCGGCGCTGCGCGGCTGAGCGGGGCCGCTCAGCGCTCCTTCATCGGAGCGCCGGGCCGGTCGTAGGACACCGCGACGATCTCGGCGACCACGGACAGGGCGATCTCGCCGGGGGCCTTGCCGCCGATGTTCAGGCCGGCCGGCACCCGGAGCCGGGCCAGCGTCGCCTCCCCGAGGTCGGCAAGCGAGTCGAAGACGTGCTCGGCCCGGCGCCGGCTGCCCATCATCGCCACGTAGCCGGCGCTGCCCGCGAGGGCGAGCCGCAGCAGTTCCCCCGCCTGCGGTGCGTCGTGGTCGCACAGGACCAGGGCGTCCGCCTCGCCGAGCGGGTGGTCGGTGAGCCACTGCAACGGCGTGGGCTCCACGCCCTCGTCGACCAGGAGATGCACCGGACGGCCGGCGACCCGGGCGATCTCGGCGACCGCCCGGCCGATCGGGTTGTCGGTGACGACCACGACCTGACCGTGCTCCGGGGCGTCGTCGGACCAGGGCTGCTCGCGGGGCGTGGTCATGGCGCCGACCCTACTGCGGGTCCAGGACGTCGCGTGGTCCGGAGCAGGTCAGCCGCCGAGGGCGGCGCTGACCACGTCGCGGGCCTCCTCCTGCACCCGGGCGAGGTGGTCGGGGCCCTTGAACGACTCCGCGTAGATCTTGTAGACGTCCTCGGTCCCGGACGGCCGCGCCGCGAACCAGGCGTTCTGCGTGGTCACCTTCAGCCCGCCGATCTTCGCGCCGTTGCCGGGGGCCTCGGTGAGCTTCGCGGTGATCTCCTCCCCCGCCAGCGTCGAGGCTGCGACGTCCTGCGGGGACAGTGCCGCGAGCTTCGCCTTCTGGTCGCGGGTCGCCGCCGCGTCGACGCGCGCGTACGACGGGTCGCCGTACTCCGCGGTCAGCTCGGCGTAGTGCTGGCTGGGGGTCTTCCCGGTGGTGGCCAGGATCTCCGAGGCCAGCAGCGCCAGGATCAGGCCGTCCTTGTCGGTGGTCCACACGGACCCGTCGAAGCGCAGGAACGAGGCTCCGGCGGACTCCTCCCCACCGAACGCGATCGAGCCGTCGATCAGACCGGGCACGAACCACTTGAAGCCCACCGGGACCTCGGTCAGCGTCCGCCCGACCAGCCCCGCGACACGGTCGATCATCGAGGACGAGACCAGGGTCTTGCCGATCGCGGCCTCCGCCGGCCAGGACGGTCGCGCGCCGCCGTACAGGTAGCGGATCGCCACCGCGAGGTAGTGGTTCGGGTTCATCAGCCCGCCGTCCGGGGTGACGATCCCGTGCCGGTCGGCGTCCGCGTCGTTGCCGGTGGCCAGGTCGTACTCGTCCTTGCGGGCGATCAGCGAGGCCATCGCGGACGGCGAGGAGCAGTCCATCCGGATCTTGCCGTCCCAGTCGAGGGTCATGAACCGCCAGGTCGGGTCGACCAGCGGGTTGACCACGGTCAGGTCGATGCCGTGCCGGTCGGCGATCTCGCCCCAGTAGGCGACCGACGCTCCCCCGAGCGGGTCGGCCCCGATCCGGACGCCGGCATCCCTCACCCGCGCCAGGTCCACGACGTTCGGCAGGTCGTCGACGTAGGTGCCCAGGAAGTCGTACGACGCCGCGGCCGCGCGGGCCCGCGCGAAGGGGATCCGGCGCACCCCGGACAGGGACGCCTCGATGTAGGCGTTGGCCGTCTCCGCGATCCACGACGTGGCGTCGGAGTCCGCGGGACCGCCGTGCGGAGGGTTGTACTTGAAGCCGCCGTCCGAGGGCGGGTTGTGCGACGGGGTCACCACGATGCCGTCGGCCAGCCCGCTGCGTCGACCCTGGTTCGCCCGGAGGATCGCGTGCGAGACGGCCGGGGTCGGGGTGTAGCCGTCCCGGTCGTCGACCATCACGCCGACCTCGTTGGCGGCGAGCACCTCCAGCGCCGACGCCCACGCCGGCTCCGAGAGCGCGTGCGTGTCCCGGCCGACGAACAGCGGCCCGTCGTACCCCTGCTGCTTGCGGTAGTCGCAGATCGCCTGGGTGGTGGCCACGATGTGGGTCTCGTTGAAGGCGGTGTTCAGGCTGCTGCCCCGGTGCCCCGACGTGCCGAACGCGACGCGCTGGTCGGGGTCGGTCGGGTCCGGGTCGCCCGTGTAGTAGGCGGTGACGAGGTGGGCCACGTCGACGAGGTCGGAGGGGGCGGCAACGGTGCCGGCGCGCGGGTCGCTCATCTGCGCATCGTAGCCACGGCCGGCCGCGACCGTCAGCCGGTCGGCACCCGGATCGCGACAACCGCGATGTCGTCGCGCGCGCTGCCCGACTGGAAGTCCATCACCCGCTCCAGGATGTGCTCGGCCGGTCGCGCCGCGTCCCGGTTCTCGACCACCGAGCGGTACAGCCGGTCGTCGCCGTAGAACTCCGGCCCGCGGCGCCCCTCCGTGACCCCGTCGGTGTAGGTGACCAGCAGGTCCCCGGGCGACAGCGTGACGGTGGTGCTGGTGCAGGTGACGGTGGGCATCACGCCGATCAGCGACCCCGGCTGCCCCACCACCTGGATCCGCTGCTCCGCGCCAGGCAGCAGCAGCGGCAGCGGGTGGCCACCGGCACTCAGCGTCGCGGTCCACGCGCCGTCCTGGTGGCGGCGCAGCCGGACCACCACCGCGGTGCAGAACCGGTCGAGCGCCTGCTCCATGAGCACGTCGTTCAGGGTCTCCAGCAGCTCGCTCGGGTCGAGGGTGTGCACCGCCAGTGCCCGCAGCGTGTGCCGCACCAGCGAGGTGACGACGGCGGCCTGCACCCCCTTGCCGCAGACGTCGCCGAGCGCCACCACCCAGTCGTCGGTGCCGACCTGGAAGATGTCGTAGAAGTCGCCGCCCACCTCCTCGCCGTCACCGGCGGGGCGGTAGCCGGCGGAGACCTCCAGACCGGGGATCCGCGGCGGCGAGGGCGGGATCAGCGTGGCAGACAGCGTCCGGGCCAGGGCCTGCGCCCGCAGCTCGGAGGCCTCGGCCCGCTGCTTGGCCCGCAGCAGCTCCCGCTCGTACTCCCGGCGCTGCGTGGCGTCGAAGACCGCCACCCGCACCAGGACCGGGGTCCCGTCCGGCTCCGTCTCCAGGGCCGAGTTCACCAGCACCGGCACGCGGCTGCCGTCGGGACGGACCAGCTCGAAGGCGACCTCGGTGACATAGCCCTGCATCCGCAGCAGCGGCGCGTAGTGCGTCTCGTGGTAGATCCGGCCACCGACGCTCAGCATCTCCACGAAGGTGAGCCGCCCCACCAGGGCCTCGCGGGTGTAGCCGGTCATCAGCAGGAACGTGCTGTTGGCCTTGACGACGGTGCCGTCGGGTGTCGTGGTCAGGTACCCGCAGGGAGCCCGGTCGTAGAGCTTCTCGGGGTCGTCGTCGAGAAGGGCGTCGTAGAAGGCCTCGTCCGACGATCGGGTGTCCATCAACCCGCGTGGGCGTGCGTCTCAAGGACGAACGGCGTCATCGCGGCGAGCGTCTCCTCCGGGGCGCTGAGATGCGGGCAGTGGCCGGTGGCCTCGAGCACGGCCAGTCTGCCGTGCTGCAGGCGCGAGGCGACGTACCGGCCCACGCCCTCGGGTGCGATCACGTCGCTGGAGCACTGGAGGACCAGGCTCGGCGTGCTGACCCGGGCCAGGTCGTCCCGGTTGTCGGACAGGAAGGTGACCTCCGCGAACCGTCGGGCGAGGTCCGGGTCGGTGCTGCAGAAGCTGTCGGTCAGCTCCTCGCTCAGCTCCGGACGGTCCGGGTTGCCCATGATCACCGGGGCCATCGCCGACGACCAGCCGAGGTAGTTGCTGTCCAGGGAGTCCAGCAGCTCGCGGATGTCGGACTCGGAGAAGCCGCCGACATACCCGTCGTCGTCGAGGTAGCGCGGCGACGGCCCGACCAGCACCAGCTTGTCGAACAGGTGCGGCGCCGCGAGGTCGGCGAGCACGCCGATCATCGAGGAGACCGAGTGCGCCACCAGGATGCCGCCCTCGATGCCGAGCGCGGTGCAGATGTCGACGAGGTCGGCGGCGTAGCCGTCCAGGGTCGAGTGCCGCTCGACGTCGTAGGCCAGCGGGTCGGCGCGTCCGGCGCCGGCATGGTCGAAGAGGACGACGCGGAAGCTCTCCTCGAACGCCGGCGCGACCAGCCGCCACATGTTCTGGTCGCACCCGAAGCCGTGCGCGAAGACCATCGCCTGGCCGTCCGGCCGCCCAGACACCGTGACGTTGTGCCTGTCCAGGGTGTCCATGCATCGACACTAGCGGGCCGGGGGCCGCACGTCTCGCTCGCCGTGGCATCGGCCGCCTCGTGCCGCCGGACAGTGCGCCCTTCCGAAGTCACCCGGCGGGGTGCACAATGGCTGGGAGCCGGGACGTCCTCGGACGTCGGGTCACGACCAGGAGGCGGGTGCGCGATGGGAACAGGGCTCTTCCTGATCGTCGTCGGTGCACTGCTGAGCTTCGCGGTGGAGGGGACCGTGCCGCACCTCAACCTCGATGTCGCCGGCGTCATCCTGATGCTCGCCGGCGGCGTGCTCATGGCGCACGCCCGGGCGACCGCGGGGCGCGAGCACGTCGTCACCCGGCGCGAGGAGTCCTCGGACCCCTCCGAGCGACCGCACGTGGTGCAGCAGATCGTCCGCGACCGGCGGGTCGAGTAGCCGCCCGTGCTCCAGCGGCCCTTCGGCGACACGGGCCTGAGCACGTCCGTCGTCGGTCTCGGCGCCGGTCACATCGGCAAGGACGCGTACGACGACGCCGTCGCGGGCCGACTGCTGAACGGCGCGCTCGACGCCGGGGTGACCCTGGTCGACACCGCGCGCGGCTACGGCAGGTCCGAGGAGCGCGTCGGCCGGCACCTCGGCCACCGTCGCAGCGAGTACGTGCTGTCCACGAAGGTCGGCTACGACGTCCCGGGGGCCGAGGACTGGACGCCCGCGGCCGTGTCCGGGGGCATCGACCTGGCGCTGCGCACGCTCGGCACCGACGTCGTCGACGTGGTCTTCCTGCACTCTTGCCCGCGAGAGCTGCTGGAGCGGGGCGAGGTGGTCAGCGCGCTGCTGGACGCCCGCGACGCCGGCAAGGTACGGGTGGCCGGCTACAGCGGGGAGAACGACGCGCTCGAGTGGGCGGTGGGCTCGGGGCTGTTCGGGGCGGTGCAGACCTCCGTCAGCCTGGTCGACCAGTGGTCGCTGCACCACGTGCTCGAGGACGCCGCCGCCCAGGGTGTCGCCGTGGTGGCGAAGCGACCGCTGGCCAATGCGCCGTGGCGGCACGCGAGCCGTCCCGACGGCGCGTACGGCGACCTGTACTGGGACCGGCTCCGGACGCTGGCGCTCCAACCCGCGGACGGCGACTGGCTCGGCACCGCGCTCCGCTTCACCGCCTTCGCCCCGGGGGTCTCGACCGCGATCGTCGGCACCGGCTCCCCCGAGCACCTCCTCGCCGCGGTGGCCGCGGCCGCGCGCGGTCCGCTGCCGGAGGACGAGGCGGCCCGGTGGCGCTCGGCCTTCGCGCCCTACACCGAGGTGTGGCCGGGGGACGTGTAACACCCGACCCGGCCAGGCCGCCGCCGCCCGGCTCGCGAGTGGCCGATGGTGACGGAGGCCGTTCCCGGGTCGGGATCGGCCACGATCTCGCCAGGTACGGCGTCGGGCAGCGGGTCAGCCGACGGGCAGCCGGAACGCCTTCGCCATCGAGGGCGCCGACGCCGCGTGGTGCAGGTACGGCAGGCCGGCCACCTCGTCGTACAGCCGGGTCAGCGAGTAGTGCGTGAGCCGGGTGGTCACCACGTGGTGGTCCTGGCTTGGGTGGATGACGGTCGTGAGCACCACGTTGCCCGCGTGCCGGTCGTCCTCGTCCGCGGTCAGCACGACGGCCAGCCGGCCCGCCTTCCAGTCGGGGCCGGCGAAGATCGTCCGCATCTGCTTCTTGAACCACGCGTCCGCGGTCGCGAGGCTGCCGTCGTGGGCGTCGTGCACCAGGTCCGGCACCACCATGCCGACCCGCGGCAGGCTCCCCCGGCGGACGTCCGGGGCGAACGCGGCCATGGACCGGTCTCGCAGCCGGCAGCCCGCGCGGTTGTTCACGAAGTAGGTCCACGGGTTGTGGCGTACGGCGTACCGGCCGCTGTTCGAGGTCCGGCAGCTCGAGGTCATGCCCTCGGCGTAGACGGCGGCGGTCCTGCCGTGCCGGCGGGCTTGGCCGAAGACCGACTGCTTGGTGATCCGGTGCGCGGCCGGGCCCTTGTCGTCGCGGATGCCGTAGGTGTCGCCGCCCGCGATCGCGATGTAGTTCGGCAGCGACGGGTGCCGCAGGGCGTGGTAGTCCGAGGCGTACCCGTACCGCTGGGCGAGCCGGAACGTGTAGGGCATCCCGTCGCGCATCTGCGCCAGCGAGTGGTTCTCCTCGACGAAGACCAGCAGCTTGGTGACCTTCGGGGTCGCCGCGGCGGCCGCCTCCGGGCGTCCCCGGGGTGGCTGGCCGTCCCGAGCAGGAGGCACAGCACCAGGGCGAGGACGAGTGAGACAAGGCGACGCATGTCTCCACGGTAGAGCCCGGCCCGTCCGGTTTCTTGGCTTTGTCTCATCCGGGCGTCCTAGCCTGGCCTGCATGCTCCCCACCAGCGCGCTCGGGCTCGCCGCGCTCGTCGTCGACACCTCCGCGCACCCGGACGACGCCGCCCTCGAGCTCACGCGGCAGACGCTCGCCGACGCGGGCCTGTCCCTGGGCCGCAGCGCCGCGGTCCGGCCATGCTCGGACAGGTGGTGAAGCAGGCTGCCCTGGAGGGGCACGGCCTGGTCGTCGTCGGCGCGGGCGACCCGGCCCTGGGGGCGGCCGCGGGGACCCTGGCCGACCTTCCGTCCTCCGCCCGGCCGGCCCTGGGGGTCCTCCCGCTGGGCCTCACGAACCAGGTGGCGAGGACCTTGACGATGCCCCGGCGGCGGAGCTCGGCGTGCGCGGCCATCGCCGACGGTCAGGTCGTCCGCGCGCATTTCGGCCGGGCCGGCGGCGTGCCGTTCCTGCATCGGGCGAGACTGGGAACCGTGCCGGCCCCCGGACCGGCCGCACGCCTGCGCCGGGGGCTGCCGCTGGCCTCCGCACGACGGGACCAGCCGCTCCGGGCGCGGCTCGAGTTCCCGCGCGGGGACCGGGAGACCCTGGAGCCCGACGTGCTGGACATGGTGGTGCCGGCGCAGCGGGGCGGCCGCGGCGAGCGGTGACCGGTCGCCCCTGACCGACGGGCAAAACCCCGCTCCCCCCTCTCGCCGAGGCGTCTGCTTCTGCGTCGCTGCTGGGGACGGATTCGCAGGATGAGACGCCTCGGCGACGCCGGGGACGCAGAACCAGACGCCTCGGCGATGTCGGGGACGCGGAACCAGACGCCTCGGCGACGTCGGGGACGCGCGGGGGACGTCAGGTGCCCAGAGGCCGGAAGAAGCCGTCGGGGGCCAGCACGTCGGCCGGGGACAGGTCGTGGATCGAGGCGTGGTTCAGGCCGAGCAGGGCCGAGTCGATCCCGCCGCGCAGCACGTCCAGGACGTTCTCGACGCCGCCCTGGCCGTTGGCCGCGAGCCCCCACAGGTACGCGCGGCCGATCATCACCGCCCGCGCCCCGAGGGCGACCGCCTTGACCACGTCGCTGCCGCGCCGGATGCCGCCGTCGAGGACCACCTCGATCTGGTCGCCCACCGCCTCCACGACCGCGGGCAGCGCCCGGATCGGCGCCGGCGTGCCGTCGAGGTTGTTGCCGCCGTGGTTGGACACCGAGATCGCGGTGACGCCGGCGTCCACCGCCTTGCGCGCGTCGTCGACGCGGCAGACGCCCTTGAGCATGAAGGGGCCGCCCCACTCCTCGCGCAGCCAGGCCACGTCCTCCCAGGAGGGCGGGTCGGTCATCATCCACGCACCGTAGGCCCCGAAGAACGTGGGCGCAGGGGCGTCCCCCTCGGCGAGGTTCGGCGCGGTCAGGTCGGGGATGCCGCCGCCGCGGGCGAAGTCCAGCAGCCACCGGGGCCGGCGCAGCCCCTCCGGCGCGAAGCGCACCATCGTCTTGAGGTCCATCTTCTCCGGGATGGACGGGCTGCCCCAGTCCCGCCCGTGCGAGAACGACCAGTCCAGGGTGGCGATCAGCCCGACGCAGCCGGCGGACCGGGCTCGCTCCATCCGGGCGCGCATGTCCTCGCGCGAGCCCATCCAGTACATCTGGAAGAACGTCTGCGGGTTGGCGGCCACGACCTCCTCCACGGGCTTGCCGGCGAACGAGGACAGCCCCATCGCGGTCCCCCGGGCCGCCGCCGCACGGGCCACCGCCACCTCGCCCTCGGGGTGCACGGCCTGCACCCCGGTCGGGGAGATGATCACCGGCATCGAGATGTCCTGCCCCATCACCGAGGTGGACTGCTCCCGCTTGGCGGACGCTCCAGCGACGTGCGGCGCGAACCCCAGCTCGGCGTACGACGCGGTGTTGTCGGCGTACGACGCCCCCCGCTCCGACCCGGCCAGCAGGGCGGCGTACACGGACGGCGGCAGCCGCCTCTTGGCTCGGCGCTGTGCCTCGGCGACGGTCTCGAACCAGGCGTTCTTGCTCATCAGGTGCCTCTTCTCGGCTGGTGGGGTCGGGTGAATCCACGGAAGGCGGGGACCAGCGCGGCGGGGCTGCCGGCCCGGACGGCGCCGACCCACAGGCCGGTGCCGTAGGCCAGGTCGTCGAGCCGCCGGGCCGCGGTGAACCGGAGGAGGTCCAGGTCGGGACGCACCCGGCGGTGGTCGAGCACGGCGTCGGCGACCGCCGCGACCAGGACGGCACGGCGGGCCCGCGGCCAGCGCAGCGACGCCGCGGCCGCCAGCGGCCAGTAGTGCCGGGTCAGCGCGGACCCGGCCTGGCGCAGCGTGGAGGTGGCACCGAGCGCCGCCAAGGTGGCCGCGGTGCGCAGCGGACGACGCTCGTCCTGGACCCGGCGGCTGACCCTCACCACCACCCCCGCGCCGACCAGTCCGGCCAGCGGCAGCGACCACCAGCGCTGCGCGAGCAGCGTGAGGGTGAGCGTGGCGGTCCACGGGGTGAGCACCAGCGGCGCCACCTGCGAGCCGTGCCGCGCGGCCAGCGGCGCGGCACCCGTGCCGTAGTAGGCCTTGCGGCGCAGCCACGGCAGCAGGGCGGTGCGGTGGTCGTGGCGCACCACGGCGGCGGGCTCGTAGCGCACCCGCCACCCCTCCTCGTGCAGCCGCCAGACCAGGTCGACGTCCTCGGCGACCTGCATCCGCTCGTCGAAGCCGCCCGCCACCGCCTCGCGGCGCGCCAGCAGCGCCGCGCTCGGCAGGTAGGCGACCCGGCTCATCGGCTGCACCGGACCGGCCAGCGCGCCGAGGTCCAGCGAGGAGCGCGCGGCCTCGTAGCGGCACAGCCAGGTGTCGTCGGGGCGGGGCAGGCCCCCGAGCACCCGCGGCCCCACCAGCCCGACCGCCGGGTCGTCGAGGTGCCGCCGCAGGCTGCCCAGCCAGCCCGGCTCGGGCACCACGTCGGAGTCGAGGAAGGCCACCAGCGGGGTCCGCGCCCGGGCCAGGCCGGAGTTGCGGGCGGCGGCGGGACCTGCGCTGACCGGGTGCCGGACCAGCAGCGCGTCGAACTCCCCGGCGACCGCCCGGGTCGTGGCCGCGTCGGCGGAGCCGTCGTCGACCACCACCACCGGCAGTCCGGGCAGCGCGGACAGCAGCCGGGCCAGCTGCTGTGGACGGTCGCGCACCGGCACCACGACGGTGACGTCGCGGATCCCGTCGTCGGCAGGCGCGGGCGCCTCCCACCAGGGATCGGCGAGCCCGCGGTCGAGCAGCAGCCGGGCGAGCGTCGCGGAGTCCGGGTCGCGGACCACCACGCTGCCCCCGGCCGTGACCAGCGGCCGCGCTCGGGGACGCAGCCGCAGCACCGTCCCGGAGTCCCCGACCAGCAGCGATCCTCCCGCGCACACGTGGGTGCCGGGCCCGATCCGGACCGTGAACCCCTCCGGCAGCGCCGCCGCGCTCATGCCCCGAACCCGCCGTCGGCGCGCAGCACCGAGCCGTGCACCACGGTGCCGGCGATGCAGCCGAACTCGACCACCGCGGCGACCTCGTCGGGCCGCAGCGGCCGTCCCGCGGCCTGCGACTGCGCGAGCGTGCCCAGCTCGACCCCGTAGAGCGCCGCGGTCGCGGCCAGCATGGGGGTGTCGGTCGAGCCGGGCGCGACCGCGCAGGCGGTGACCCCGGTGCCCTGCAGGTCCGCGGCCAGGCCGCGCACGATCCCGACGACCGCGTGCTTGGCCATGCAGTAGCCGGACAGGTGCCACAGCCCGCGCTCCCCAGCGGCGGAGGCGACGCCGACGAAGGCCGGGTCGCGGGACGAGGAGAGCAGGTGCGGGACGGTCGCGTGCGCGGTGTTCCACACTCCGAGCGCATCGGTCTCCCACAGCAGCCGCAGCTGCGCGGGATCGGTGTCCCACAGCGGGGCACCCCCCGCGATCACGGCCGCCCCGGCGACCACCACGTCCAGGGACCCGTGGGCGTCGGCGATCCCGTCGGCCACCTCGTGCAGCTCGTCGACGTCGCGTACGTCGGCCCGGACCGGGAACACCCGCGACGGGTCCGCGGCGACCACGGCGTCCAGGTCCGCCGGGCTGGCGAGCGGGTACGCCGTACCGGCGGTCTCACCGGCGCAGGAGTCCAGCGCGTGCACGACGAAGCCGCGGTGGAGCAGCCGTCGGACCACGGCGGCCCCGATGCCGCGGGCGGCTCCGGTGACCAGCGCGACCGGCGGCGCACCGGTCACGGCGTCGCCTGGCGGGCGTGCGGCCGGCTGAGCCTGGTCAGCCGGCCGTTCTGGCCGACGTCGAGGTCGGCCAGCTCGGCGGCCAGGGTGTCGACGAGCCGCTCGAAGAGCCGACGGCCCTTGTCGGCGCTGCTCGAACGGGGGTCGCCCAGCACACCGTTGGTCGAGACCGCCCGGACCCCCTCGGCACGGAGCCTGGGCATCAGCTCGGCGACCGGCTCGGTGGCTCCCGCCGCCATCAGGTCCACCCGGACGAGCCAGGGCGCGAGGTGCCGCAGCAGCGAGGTCTCGGTGTCCCCGGCGTGCGCGTCCGACCCGGCGAGAGCGGTCGAGGTCCAGGCCACCGCCCGGCCCTCGTAGCGCAAGAGCTCCACCGCCTTCTGGACGGTCGAGGTGTTCCCGCCGTGGCCGTTGACGAAGATCACGCCGCGCGCCCACCGGGCGGCGGAGCGACCCAGCTCCAGCAGCAGCAGCGACAGCGCCTCGTGGCCGATGGACACGGTGCCGGGGAAGCCCTCGTGCTCGCCGCTGGCGCCGTAGGCCAGCGCCGGGGCGACCAGCACCCGGGTGCCGGCGGCGTCCAGGCGCTCGGCGGCCGTCCGGCTGACCGCGGTCGCGATCATCGCGTCGGTGGCCAGCGGCAGGTGCGGGCCGTGCTGCTCCACCGAGCCCACCGGGACGAGCAGCAGCGCCTCGTGCGGGACGACGGTGGGCCATCGCGCCTGGCCGAGACCCAGTCCTCCGGCGCGGGGTGCCACCGACTCGTGCACGGGGACGCCCTAGCTTCCTGCCCGCAGACCGGTGAGCGGGCTCTCGTCGCAAGCCCGGTCGGGACGGGTCGTCAGCAGGGTCAGCGGCACCGGGGCGTTGCGGACCGTCCCGCTGTGGGAGTGGTCCTGCGACGCGCTGGGCCGGGTCCCGACCTGGCTGAGCGCAGCCGTGCTGTTGCCCTTGACGCACTCCGGGTCCGGGCCGTCCAGAGGCAGGCCGGTGAAGAACTTCGCGGCCATGCAGCCACCCCGGCAGGAGTCGTACGCCGAGCACTGGGTGCAGGCTCCCCCGGTCTGCGGGCTGCGCAGCTCGGTGAACAGCTCGGAGTGCTTCCACACCGTGTCGAAGCCGCCCACGGACCGGACGTTCCCGGCCTTGAAGCGGTCGTGGATCGCGAACGGGCACGCGTAGACGTCGCCGACCGGGTCCACCAGGCAGACCACCCGTCCGGCTCCGCACAGGTTCAACCCGGGCAGCGCCTCGCCGTAGGCGGACAGGTGGAAGAACGAGTCACCGGTCAGCACCTTGTCCCCGTTGGCGAGCAGCCAGTCGTAGAGCTCGCGCTGCTGCTCAGGCAGCGGGTGCAGCTCCTCCCACACGTCCGCGCCGCGGCCGGAGGGGCGCAGGCGGGTGAGCCGGAGCTGGGCCCCGAACCGGTCCGCGATCGCCTTGAAGTCGTCGAGCTGGCCGATGTTGTGCCGGGTGCAGACGACCGAGATCTTGAAGTCGCGCATGCCCGCCGCCTGCAGGTTGGCCATCGCGCGCATCGCCGCGTCGTAGGTGCCGGCGCCGCGCACGGCGTCGTTGACGTCGGCGGTCGCACCGTCCAGCGAGATCTGCACGTCCACGTAGTCGGTGGCCGCCAGCTTGGCCGCCCGCTCCGGGGTGATCCGGAACCCGTTGGTGGAGAACTTCACCCCGACGTGGTGGTCGACGGCGTAGTCGAGCAGCTCCCAGAAGTCCGGCCGCACGGTCGGCTCGCCGCCGCCGATGTTGACGTAGAAGATCTGCATGCGCTCGAACTCGTCGATGAGGTCCTTGCACTCCTGGGTGCTCAGCTCATCGGGGTCCCGCCGGCCCGACGAGCTCAGGCAGTGCACGCAGGCGAGGTTGCAGGCGTACGTGAGCTCCCAGGTCAGGCAGATCGGGGCGTCCAGCCCCCGCTCGAACTGGTCGATCAGCCGGCCGGGTCGCGGCGGTGTGGCCGCGCGCTCCTCGAGGATCGTCATGCGGGGTCCCTTCGTTCGATCATGCCCCCGGTCGCGAGACCCTGGAGCGCGGTGACGTACGACGTCCAGTGCCCCTCCGGCACGCCCGCCGAGCGGAGGGCGTGCTCCACCGAGGGACACTCCCTCAGGAGCCGTACCACGTCCACGAGCTCGGGCGTCTTCAGGAAGCTCAGTCGGCGGGTGCCGAAGTGGTAGGCCAGCGCACCGAACGGCTCCGGTCGCAAGGAGACCGAACCGCTCAGCTGCCAGGCCTCTCCCAGCATCGGAGCGAGGGTGTCGGGCATCAGTAGACGCCGCACATCCCGTCGATCGAGACCTCCTCGACGAGGGCGGACTCGGCGAGGTCGCCGGACTCCGGGGTGGTCTCGAGGTCGTCGGACGGGGCGTGGGGGTCGGTCATGGGAGGGCTCCCTCTCTGGGTGGGGCGTGACGGGTTCTTCCAGGACAACGCTAGGACCGGCCGCGGGCGGCACCCCCCTCGGCAGGAGCGCGCGGTACCTGTCCGTGCGGACAGGTACCCCCTATGAGCGGGCAGCACCACGAGGGTCTGGACGGCCCGTTTCCGGATCCTGTCCTGTGCCCGCCGACGACCCGCTCCTACCGTCGACACGAGGTCGTCCCCCTCGTCTCAACGATCCAGCCAGGAGGCTCACATGCAGGTTGACGAGCTGCTCAAACCGTTCCCGATCAAGGAGTTCCATCCCTTCCCGCGTGCCCTCATGGGCCCCGGCGCCCACGAGATGATCGGCCCCGAGGCCCTCAAGCTCGGGTTCAAGAAGACCCTGGTGATGACCTCCGGGCTGCGCGGCTCGGACATCGTCCACAAGATCGTCGAGTCGATGAAGTACCACGGTCTCGACGTGGTCGTCTACGACAAGGTCGAGTCCAACCCCAAGGACTACAACGTCATGGACGCCGTCGGGCTCTACCAGGAGAACAGCTGCGACTCGTTCGTCTCGATCGGCGGCGGCTCCTCGCACGACGCCTGCAAGGGCGCCCGCGTCTCGGTCGCGCACGACGGCCGCAACGTGAACGAGTTCGAGGGCTTCAACATGTCCGAGAACCCGAAGAACCCGCCGCACATCGCGGTGTCCACGACGGCCGGCACCGGCTCGGAGACCTCGTGGGCCTACGTCATCACCGACACCACGACCGACCCCGACAACCCGCACAAGTACGTCGCCTTCGACGACGCCTCGGTGACCTCGCTCGCGATCGACGACCCGGTGCTCTACTACTCGTGCCCGATCGACTACACCGCCCAGTGCGGGTTCGACGTGCTCGCGCACGCCAGCGAGCCCTACGTCTCCCGGCTGAACTTCCAGCCGTCGCTCGGCAACGCGCTGCACGCGATCAAGCTGACCTCGGAGAGCCTGCGGGCTGCCGTCTGGAACGGCGAGGACCTCGCCGGCCGCGAGGGGATGATGTACGCGCAGTACATCGCCGCCCAGGCGTTCAACTCCGGCGGCCTCGGGATCATCCACTCGATCTCGCACGCGGTGAGCGCGTTCTACGACACCCACCACGGCCTGAACAACGCGATCGCGCTGCCACGCGTGTGGGCGTTCAACATGCCGGTCGCCTACAAGCGGTTCGCCGACATCGCCCGGGCGATGGACATCGACACCCACGGCATGACCGACGTGCAGGCCGCCGAGGCCGCGCTCGCGGCCTCGATCCGGCTGCTGCGCGACGTCGGCATCACCGAGAAGTTCACCGACGTGACCGCCGACAGCTACTCCAAGAACCGGCTGGGCACAGGGCCCGACGAAGTTCTACGAGAACTCCAAGACGATCACCGGGCGACGACGCCGACGTCGACCGGATCACCAAGCACGTCCTGGGCGACGCCTGCACGCCGGGCAACGCCAAGGAGTGCACCTTCGAGACGGTGCGGCCCGTCGTGGACCACTGCATGAACGGCGACCTCGACGACCTGCTCGGCTGACCCCGCCAGCCCCGGCAGGCTCGGCCGGTACCCCGGTGACGGCCAGCCTGCCGGCCCCTCCGCCCACGATCCCGACGGACACCCTGTCGGAGCAGCGTGACCGACGCCACCCGACTTCGCCGACGTGGCGGCCGCCAAGGAGCGGCTCGCCGAGTACGGCTACCTGGCCGACGACCGGCTGGCCACCACCGTCTTCCTGCAGACCCGGCTGGACAAGCCGCTGCTCCTGGAGGGCCCGGCCGGGGTCGGCAAGACCCAGCTCGCCACCACCCTGGCCGAGGCGACCGGACGCCGGCTGCTGCGGCTGCAGTGCTACGAGGGCCAGGACGAGTCCAAGGCGCTCTACGAGTGGGACTACGGCAAGCAGCTGCTCTACACCCAGATCCTGCGGGAGAAGATCGGCCAGGTCGTCGAGGACGCCGCCGACCTGACCGAGGCGGTCGAGCGGATCGCCAAGCAGGACAGCATCTTCTTCTCCGAGCGGTTCCTCGCCGCCCCGCCCGCTGCTGGAGGCGATCACCTCCGACGAGCCGGTCGTCCTGCTCATCGACGAGGTCGACCGCGCCGACGAGGCCCTGGAGGCGGTGCTGCTCGAGCTGCTCGTCGGAGTGGCAGATCTCGATCCCCGAGGTCGGCACCTTCCGGGCCAAGCACGCTGCCGTACGTCGTGCTGACCTCGAACAACACCCGCGACCTGTCGGCGGCGCTGAAGCGGCGCTGCCTGCACCTGTTCCTGGACTACCCGACCGCCGAGCGCGAGCTGGAGATCGTCCGCTCCAAGGACACCGGGCTCGCCGAGGCGCTGGCCGTCCGGCTGGTCGAGATCGTCCGCGGGCTGCGCGAGCTGGAGCTGCGCAAGGCGCCCAGCATCTCCGAGACGATCGACTGGGCCCGCACGCTGGCGGTGCTCGGCGTCAGCCGAGCTGGACGGCGAGGTGCTCGGGCAGACCCTCAACGTGGTGGTGAAGTACGAGCGCGACCTGCGCCGGGCCCAGGCCGCACTGCCCCGGCTGGTCGACCCCAACGCGACGGTCCCGGACCACGCCGCAGGGCACGGACACGGACACGGGCACGGCCGCGCCCCGAGGACGCGGGCCGGCGCGAGGACGGCGACGTCGACGGGGTCGCGAAGCGGGCCGCGAAGGACGAGCCCGGCCGGCACGACAAGGACTACTACGGCTCGCCGGGCGCCCGCACGGCGGGCAAGCGCACGGTGAGCGCCGACAAGGGCGAGCGGTCGTTCGCCGCCGGGGCACGCAAGCGTCCGGTCTGAGCCGTGGAGAGCGCCCTGCACCGCTTCGTCCGGCTGCTCCGGCTGCACGGCATGCGGGTGAGCGTCTCCGAGGCGCTCGACGCCATGCACGCGGCGGCGCAGCCCGGGGTGCTCGCCGAGCGCGAGCTGCTCCGGTCCGCCCTCCTGGTCACCCTGGTCAAGGACCGTCGCGACGTCGACGTCTTCCATCGGGTGTTCGACCGCTTCTTCGGGCTGCAGGCGGTGCTGCCACCGGAGCCGGACGCGCACTCGCACGCGCACGACGACCTCTCGGACGAGGGGCCCACGGAGCAGTTCACGCTCTCGGACAACCCCGGTGACAACCCGCAGCAGGGGCACTCCCACGGGAAGCCGGACGAGATCAAGAGCTACTTCGACCCCGAGGACATGGCGCAGCAGTACAACCTGCACCAGGAGGCCAACCGGCTGGACATGGCAGCGATGACCGACGAGATCGTGCTGTCCAACGACGCCCAGGGCGCCAACGAGCAGGCCGCCCGCGTGCAGCTGTCCACCAGCCGGATGCGCAACCCGGGCTCCCCGGGCGAGCTCGCCACCCGTCCCGGGCTCGAGCTCGACACCGAGCTGAGCGTCGCCGAGGAGATGGCCCTGTGGGAGTGGCTCACCGACGAGCTGCCCGACGACGGCGACTGGACCGAGCCGGAGAGCCTCGCCGCCCTGCGCGCCGCGCTGGCCCCGCTCCTCGAGGGGCTGCCGGAACGGCTCCGGGACCACCTGCAGCAGCTGCTCGCGGTCGAGAAGGAGATCGAGAGCCACGAGATCGAGGCCGCTCAGGCCGAGACGCTCGACGAGCACGAGCGCGCCGACCTCGAGGAGTCGTTGCGCCGGCTGCTGCGCAGCCTGCACGGGGCGCCGCGCCCGAAGCGTGCCGTAGCCACCCAGGGAGTGGTGGACGGACGGCGCACGATGCGCGCCAACATGAAGTACGACGGCGTCCCGTTCCGACCGGTCACGGTCCGCAAGGTCACCGACCGGCCGCGCCTGCTGGTGCTCACCGACGTGTCGCTGTCGGTGCGCAGCACGGCCCGGTTCACGCTGCACCTGGTGCACAGCCTGCAGTCGGTGGCCGCGCAGGTCCGCAGCTTCGCCTTCGTCAAGGACCTGCGTCGAGATCACCGACCTGTTCTCCGAGCACCGGATCGAGGACGCGCTGTCGCTGGTGCTGGCCGGGCTGCCCGCCGGTGGCGTGCTCGACGTGGACGCGGACTCCGACTACGGGCATGCCTTCGAGCAGTTCCTCGACCTGTACGGCTCCGCCGTCACCCGGCGTACGACGCTGATGGTGCTCGGTGACGGCCGGGGCAACGGCAAGGACCCGCGCCTCCCCGTCTTCGAGGAGCTCGCCCGACGGGCCCGGGCCACGGTCTGGCTGACTCCGGAGCCGCGGTACTCGTGGGGTCTGGGCCGGTGCGACCTGCCGGCGTACGAGGAGCACTGCGACCGCGTGCAGGTGGTCCGCAACCTGCACGGGCTGGAACGCGTGACGACCTCGATGTCCGGCTCGGGACGATGACCAGCCCAGCCGTCGACCCAGCCGCCGACCCGGCCGCCGACCCGGCCGCCGACCCGGCCGTGGACCCAGCCGTGGACCCGGCCGCCGACCCGGGGGCGGCCCGCATCGACCCGTTCGCGCCCACCGTTGACGGCCGCTACGAGGACGACCTGGTGATCGTGGAGGCGATGCAGGGCGACCGCCCGCCCCGGCGGCAGCCGGACCGTCCGCACGCGCGCACTTCGACCTCACGCCGGAACACGGCCGGGCGCGTCTCTCGCACGCGCTCACCGCAGCGTCGATCGACGACGACCTGGCCGGGCTGCTGCACGACGAGCTGTTCGGACCGGGCTGGCTGCGCGGTTCCGACCTGTTCGAGCGGGTCTTCACCGGCGTGGTCCGGACCAGCGCCGAGGATGCCGCTGGACAGCTGGGAGCTGTTCTACCGCAACACGCTCGGCGGCTCGACGAGCTGTCCGGCACCCCGTGGCCCGGGAGGCCCACGTCGATCGCCCGCTACGCGCCGGTGCACGATCACGCGATCGGGCTGCTGGCGCCGGGCCCGGTGCTCGAGCTGGGCTGCTGCTTCGGCTTCCTCTCCCTGCGGGTCGCTCGCACCGGCCGGCCGACCCGCGCCTCCGACGTGTCCCGGCGCACGGTCGACCTCCTCGAGACGATGGCCCCGCGACTGGGCATCCCGCTCACGACCACGAACGCGGACGCGGCCCGGTTCCCCGGCCCGGACGCGCTGGCCGAGACGGTGCTGGCGGTGCACCTCCTGGAGCACGTCGAGCCGGCGCACAGCAGCCAGGTGCTGGCCGAGGCGCTGCGGCTGGCGTCGCGACGGGTGGTGGTGGCGGTGCCGTTGGAGGAGGAGGTGAACGAGACCTACGGGCACGTGCGCACCGTGAGCCTCGACGAGCTGCACCGCTGGGGCCGCGCGACCGGTCTGTCCTACGACGTCCACGAGTTCCACGGCGGCTGGCTCGTCGTCGACCTGCCCCACCCCGACTGAGCGGAGTGCCACCCCCCGATCGGGTGGTTGCCGGGCTCCTCCCCGTGTCCTACGTTGGATCTGCTGTGACGCAGGTCACACGGTCTCGGTGGGGTGACGACGGTGGGCACACACATCAGCGCCAGGCAGGTCGCGGGAGTCGCTCTCGGCGCGGGAGCGCTGGTCGCCGGCCTCCTCGCCCTCGGCACTCCCACCGCCTTCGGCGTCGACGCCGGGAAGGATGCCAACCTGCAGCGGCACTCCCGACCGGGCATCGTCTCGATGGTCCGGGTGCACGCCCCCTCGCCTGCCGCGCGCGCCAAGGTCGCGGCCCTCGGGCTCGACGTCACCGAGGCGGCGGGTGCCGACGGCATCGACGTGCTGCTGCACGGGCCCCAGGACGCAGCCGTCCTGCGGGGCGCGGGCTTCACCTGGCGGGTCAAGGTCCGAGACCTGGCGGCGCAGACCCGCGCGAACGTCGCCAAGGACCGGGCGTACGCCGCCCAGGTGGGCGCCTCACCGTTGCCGAGCGGCCAGGACCACTACCGGACGCTCCCCGACTACAACCGCGAGATGCGCCGTCTGGCGAGGGAGCACCCCGACACGGTGCGACTGATCCGGCTCAAGCACCGGTCGCTGGAGGGCCGCCGGGTCCTCGGGGTCGAGGTGACCAGGCACGTGCGCCGCACTCGCGACGGCAAGCCGGTGCTGCTGATGATGGGCGCGCACCATGCCCGGGAGTGGCCCAGCAGCGAGCACACCCTCGAGTTCGCCTACGACCTGGTGAACAACGCCGGCACGGACCCGCGTGCCACCCGCATCGTCGACCGGGAGCGCACGATCTTCGTGCCGGTCGTCAACGTCGACGGCTTCGACATCTCCCGTTCGGCACCGGCGCTGGGAGACTTCTCGCTTCGCGACTACGAGATGAAGCGCAAGAACTGCCGGGTCTCGGTCTTCACGCCGGCGGCCTTCACCGGCGGGACGTGCTCGGACAACCCCGCCGGCCGGTTGCGCGGGACCGACCCGAACCGCAACTACCCGGGTTTCTGGGGAGGGCCCGGGGCCAGCGCCAGCTGGTCCGACGACACCTACCGCGGCGACGCCCCCGGCTCGGAGCCCGAGGTCGACAACATCCGCTCCCTGGTCTCGCGCCGCCAGGTGACGGGCCTGGTCACCAACCACACCTACAGCTACCTCGTCCTGCGCCCACCCTCGCGCTACGACACCGGACTGTCCCCCGACGACGCGCAGTACCAGCGGCTCGGTGCGCTGATGACCGACGCCAACGGCTACAAGAACTGGCCCGCGTTCCAGCTCTACGACACCTCGGGCTCGACGGAGGACTGGTCGTACTGGAACACCGGTGGCTTCGGGTTCACCTTCGAGATCGGCGACCAGGGCTTCCACCCGGCCTACCAGGACGCCGTCGTCGCGGAGTACCTCGGTCTGCCACCGGCAGCCGGCGCGGGTCGTGGCGGCAACCGGGAGGCCTACTACCGGTTCGCCACCGCCAACCTCCGCCCGGCCTACCACTCGACGATCACGGGGACCGCACCCAAGAACCGCCGGCTCACGATCCGCAAGCAGTTCATCTCACACACCTCGCCGGTGGTCGTCGACGACGCCGACCCGAGCGTCACGACGGATCCGCTGACCTACCGGGACGTGCTGTCGTCGTCGCTGGACACCCGGGGCGGCCGGTTCCGCTGGGCTGTCAACCCGTCCACCCGGCCCGTGGTCGCTGGACGCGGCGGCCGGCTGCCGCAGGCCCCTGCCCAGCCGGCCCTGGCGCTGACCAACCCGCCGGGGGTGCCCCCCGTCGGTCAGAGCGACTTCACCACCTTCGAGATCAAGGGACTCCCCGACTACGACAACGCGCGGGCGAGAGTGACCGTCTCGTGGCCGGGGGCCAGCGGCGACGAGGCGCTGGACTGGGACGTCTTCGTCTACAACGCGAACGGCGATCTGGTCGCGCAGGCCGCGACGCTGGCCGACCCGGAGGTGGCGTTCCTGGTCGACCCGGTCCCCGGGGTCTACACCGTCGAGGTCAACAACTACCGCGGCGGTACGTCCGCCTCGGACTGGACCGGGCAGGTCAGCTTCGAGCAGCCGACGCCGCCGTACGCCACCGGGGTCAAGGAGGCCTGGATGCTGACGTGCACCCGGCCGGACCACGACCGCGACCACGCCGGCCGGGCGGGTCTCCGGGTCGGCCGTCACCACGACGACGTGGTGACCCGGCGGGTCGTGGTGGACCGCGGTCGCACCGTCGACGTCGGCAACGCCTGCCGGCGGGCCAAGGACTGAGCGGCTGCCGCCGGACGGATCAGATCACGCCGAGCTTGCTGGCCTCGTAGACGGCCTCCGCGCGCCGCGAGACCCCCAGCTTGCGCAGGATGTTGCCGACGTGGAACTTCGCGGTGGTCTCGGAGATGTAGAGCTTCGCGCCGATGTCGCGGTTGGACAGGCCCCGCGCCAGCAGGCTGAGCACCTCGCGCTCCCGGGCGGTGAGCTGCTTGGCCTCCTCCACCGGGGGTGCGTTCAGACCGCGCACCATGGCGGCGGCGCTGCGGGCGTCGAAGGCGCTCTCGCCGCGGGACACGTCGCGGATGGCGCGGATCAGGGCGGAGGTGTCGACATCCTTGACGACGTAGCCCCGGGCGCCGGCCCGGATGGCCCGCAGCACCAGCTGCTCGTCGAGGAACGTGGTCAGCACCAGGACCCCGACCTCGGGATACCCCGCGGTCAGCTGCTGGCAGAGCTCCAGGCCCTCGCTGTCGGACGAGGTGGACAGCTTGAGGTCCAGCAGCACGATCTGGGGGTTCGCGCGACCGACCACCGCGAGCGCCTCGGACGCGCTGGACGCCTCGGCCACCACGCGCAGGTCGTCCTCGCGCTCCAGGATCGAGCGCAGGCCCTGCCGGACGATCGCGTGGTCGTCGACGAGCATGATGCCGACCACGTCGCTGCGGGCGCCTTGCTGGGAGGGTGCGAGGGTGGCCATCAGGCCTCCAGCTTCTCGGGGTTGACGGTCTCGGCTGCCAGGTCGGCCACCAGGTCCGGGCGGGTCGAGGGGGCCAGCGGCAGCGGGATCCGGATCTCCACGCGGACCCCCCCGAGCCGTGCCCGGCGGAACGCGAGGCTGCCACCCAGGTCGCTGACCCGGCTCTCCATGTTCGCCAGCCCACGGTGCCGGCCGTCGACGACGGTGGCGCGCTCGAGCCGCAGCTTGCGGCTCAGGTCGAACGGGTCCCCGCAGCCGTCGTCGGCCACCGACACGGTGATCCGCTCGGCGCGGTAGCGCAGCCGGACGATCGCCCGGGTCGCCTGTGCGTGGGTCGCGACGTTGAACAGCGCCTCGCCCACGGTGCGGGCGATCTCGTGGTCCGCGTCGTTCGGCAGCCGCTGCACGTCGCCCTCGACCCGCACCTGCACGTGCAGGTGCGGCCGGTGCTGGTGTGCCACCTCGTGCAGCAGCTCCGGCAGCGTGGAGACGGTGTCCCGGTGCGGCTGGTGCAGCGCGTAGATCGCCCGCCGGAGCTGCTCGACGGCCTCCTGGGACAGCGTCTTGGCGGTGCTCAGCCGCTCCAGGATCTTCTCCCCACGCGGGCCGAGCCCCTCGGCGTCACCGCGGGCGACCTCCACAGCCATCCCCGCGGAGAGGACGTACTGGGTCACGCTGTCGTGCAGCTCACGGGCGATCCGGTGCCGCTCACCGTCGATCAGCTCGCGCTGGGTGGCCAGCAGCAGCCGCTCCTCGAGCTGTCGCAGCTCGGCGGTGCGGTCCGCCAGGTTCCGCGCCTGAGCGGTCGCCTCGTCGTAGAGCCGCTGCGCCCGCCGGTGCAGGCTGACTCCGGCCTGGTACTGCTCGGAGGTGTGCAGGGAGACGGCGGCCTGGTTGGCGAGGATCCGCAGCACCGCCAGGTCCCCGGGCTCGGGGTCCACCTCGAGACGGTGCTGGGCGACCAGGCTGCCGACGCCGCGCCCCTCCAGGGTCATCGGGACGCGGATCCAGCCGCTGGCGTCGATGACCGGCCTGGTGTGGCCGGCCCGGATCGCCTCGAGCTCGCTGCGCGCGGAGGCGGGCAGGTCGCCGTCGTCCACCGAGATCTCGCCGGCGTCGTCGCTGGCCAGGAAGCGGGGCCGCGCGCCCTGCAGGTGCCCGTCGGCGAGGGCCAGCACGGTCCACTCGGCGTTCAGGTGCGCGGCGGCGGCCCGGACGACCTCCTCGAGGAGGCTGCGCGGCCCCTCGACGGTCCGCACCAGCGCCCGCGAGATCGAGTCCATCGCCCGTACGGCGTGCTCCATCCGCTCGTCGGAGCGGACGTAGGCACGGTAGTAGGAGGTCTTGCCGGACCGGACACCGGTCAGCGTCGCCAGGTCCAGGCGTGCCGGGCGAGAGGTCACCGGTGCTCGCCCGTCACAGCGCCGCCCGGAACAGGGCCTCAACGTCGTCGGACGAGGCCGAGCGGGGGTTCGTGGTCAGGCAGGCGTCGTCGAGCGTGGTGAGCGCCAGCTGGGGGATGGCAGTCTCGTCGACTCCGAGCTCGCGCAGCCCGCGGGGTACGCCGACGTCGTCGGCCAGCTCGCGCACGTGCACCGCGAGCATCTCCGCCACCTCGGGGGCGGGCACCCCGTCGACGACCAGCCCGGCGGACCGGGCCAGGTCGACGAACCGCTCCGGGCTCTCCTGTGCGTTGTACCGGATCACGTGCGGCAGCAGGACGCCGTTGACGACCCCGTGCGGCGCGTCGAGCAGGCCGCCCACCTGGTGGCTCATCGCGTGCGTCGCACCGAGGATGGCGTTGGTGAACGCCAGACCGGCGTTCAGGCTGGCCTGCGCCATCTTGGACCGGGCCGTCTCCTCGCGCGGAGCGACGATGGTGGTGCGCAGGTTCGCGCACACCAGCTCGACTGCGTTCAGCGCGTGCATGTCCGCCAACGGGTTGTGGGCCAGCGACACGAACGCCTCGATGCCGTGGGTGAGGGCGTCGAGGCCGGTGGCGGCGTTGAGCCAGTCCGGCATGGTCACCAGCAGCCGGGGATCGGTGATCGAGATGTCCGGGACCAGGGCGCGCCCCATGATGGTGATCTTCACCGAGCGCTCGGTGTCGGTGACGATGCAGAACTGCGAGACGTCCGCGCCGGTCCCCGAGGTGCTCGGGATCATCAGCAGCGGTGGGATCGGCTTGGCCACCAGGTCAACGCCGCCGTAGTCGAGGATCCGTCCCCCGTTGCCGGAGAGGATGGCGACGCCCTTGGCCGCGTCGATGCAGGATCCGCCGCCCAGCGCGATGAGCACGTCGCAGCCCTGCTCGACGTACCGCTGGTAGGCGGCGTGGATCTCGTGGTCCTTCGGGTTCGGGGTCACCTGCGACCAGACCACCGGACGGAGTCCGGACTCCCGCAGCAGCCCGAGCAGCTCGTCGCACCAGCCGGCCTCGATCAGGCCGGGATCGGTGACCACCATCGGGCGGCGGGCACCGAGCCGTGCGGCGGAGAACCCCGCCTCGCCGAGCGAGCCGAGGCCGAAGACCACCTCGGGGGCATGGAACTTGACCAGGGCGGGACGCTGGGCCTCGGTCGAGCCTCCGACGCGCTGAGCGGACGGGTCGGACTCAAGGATCGACTGCACCGGGCCTCCCAACAGGACGCCCCCAAACTACACGCGACCGCGGTGGCCGCGAAGGCGGAGCGGGTCAGCGCCCGGTCTCGGGGGAGATGGTGGTCCTGACCTCGCTGATCCGGTCGGCCGGGAAGCCGCCCCGCTGGGCGTGCTCCTCGATCAGCTGGGGGTCCCCCGCGTCGTACACGCAGTAGAGCTTGTCCTCGGTGACGTAGGACTCGATCCAGGACACGTCGTCCATGTCGGCCAGCACCTCGTTGGACTTCGCGCTGATGCCGCGCAGCTCCTCGGAGCTCAGCCGACCGGCGCCGGGCAACGTGCGTTCGATGACATATCTACCCATGTGCATCACCGTACGGCCGAGGGTGTCCTTCAGGGGACCCACCGGCCGAGGGGCTGCCACCTGACCGGACGGGTAGGGCGAGCGACCCCCGGCGGGGCTTGACTTGCCATAGGTCCAGCATCCCCCCAGGAGGGCACGTATGAAGACGAGAGCCGCGGTCGTGGTCGAAGCCGGCAAACCCATCGAGATCGAGGAGCTCGACCTCGACGGTCCCCGCGAGGGCGAGGTGCTGATCCGCTACACGCACGCCGGTCTGTGCCACTCCGACGTCCACATCGCGCACGGCGACCTGGAGGCGCGGCTGCCCATGGTGCTCGGCCATGAGGGTGCCGGCATCATCGAGGAGGTCGGCCCCGGGGTCACCCGGGTCAAGGTCGGCGACCACGTGGTCTGCTCGTTCATCCCCAACTGCGGGACCTGCCGCTACTGCGCGAGCGGGCAGCAGTCGATCTGCGACATGGGTGCCACCATCCTCGAGGGATACCTGCCCGGGGAGCACTTCCCGTTCAGCGGCCCGCGCGGCAAGTACGGCGCGATGTGCATGCTCGGCACGTTCAGCCAGTACGCCGTCATCCACCAGAACTCGGCGGTCAAGGTCGACGACGACCTGCCCCTGGAGAAGGCGGTGCTGGTCGGGTGCGGCGTGCCGACCGGCTGGGGGTCCGCGGTCAACACCGCCGACGTCCGCCCGGGGCAGACGGTGATGGTCTCCGGGATCGGCGGCATCGGGATCAACGCGGTCCAGGGCGCCCGGTACGCCGGCGCCAAGTACGTGGTGGCCGTCGACCCGCTGGAGAACAAGCGCGAGAAGGCGATGGAGCTCGGCGCGACGCACGCCTTCGCGACCGTGGAGGAGGCGCAGGAGACGATCACCGACCTGACCCGCGGGCAGATGGCCGACTCGGCGATCCTCACCCCGGACCTGATGACCGCCGAGATCGTCGCCGGCGGGTTCAACGCGGTGGGCAAGGGCGGCGTGGTGGTCCTCACCGGTCTGAACAAGGTGATGGAGCCCAACATCCAGCTCCCCGGCACGGTGATGACGCTGTACCGCAAGTCGCTCAAGGGCAGCCTGTTCGGCGACTGCAACCCGACCACCGACATCCCCAAGATCCTCGGTCTCTACCAGTCCGGGGACCTGAAGCTGGACGAGATCATCACTCGCACCTACACCCTGGACCAGGTCCAGGAGGGGTACGACGACCTGCTGGCCGGCAAGAACGTGCGCGGTGTCGTCGTGCACAGCCACGACTAGACGTCCCTTGACCGACGCACCCACGACCCCGTCCCCGGGTCCGGTCCTCGACCGGGCCCGGGAGGTGGAGCTGCTGGTCGCCGCCCTCGACGGCGGCGCCCACGTGCTTCTCGAGGGGCCCCCCGGAACCGGCAAGTCCACCCTGCTGCGCGCGGTCGCCTCGGCCCGCGCGGCGCCCTTCCACCTGGTCGAGGGCAACGCCGAGCTGACCCCGGCCCGGCTGGTCGGGCACTTCGACCCGGCCCAGGTCCTCGCCCGGGGGTACGCCCCCGACGTGTTCGTCGACGGCCCGCTGGTCTCCGCCCTGCGCGACGGCGGCCTGCTGTACGTCGAGGAGATCAACCGGGTCCCCGAGGAGACGCTGAACGTCCTGATCACGGTGATGTCCGAGTCGGAGCTGACGGTGCCCCGCCTCGGGCTGGTCCACGCCGAGCCCGGCTTCCGGCTGGTCGCGGCGATGAACCCCTTCGACGCCGTCGGCACCGAGCGCATCTCCTCGGCGATCTACGACCGGACCTGCCGGATCTCGATGGACTACCAGTCCGCGGGCACCGAGTCGGCGATCGTCGCCCTGCGCTCAGCCCCGGCGTCCGACGCCTTCCGCGGCCAGGTCGTCGACCTGGTCCGGCGTACCCGATCGCACCCGGACGTCCGGATCGGCTCGTCGGTGCGCGGCGCCATCGACCTGGTCGCCATCGCGTCGCGGCTGTGCGTGATGCGGTCGGTGCCGGCGGGTGACTGGCGGGCCGGGCTGGACGCCGCGCTGGTGTCCCTGTCCGGCCGGATCCGGCTGCACGAGTCCGCGAGCCGTCGGCCCGAGGACGTGGTCCGCGAGCTCTACGTGCAGGTCTTCGGCGCCGAGCCCGCCTCACCTCCGGAGGGGACCGACCCGGGGGAAGCCTGAGCCCGCCGCCCACCCCGGCGGGCCGCCCCGAGCAACGCAGGAACCCGAAGTCCGAGGCGGCCCAGTCGCGCACCGTCGGCCGCTCCGCCCTGGCCCGGCACGCCAGCTTCGCCGAGGTGTCGCCCGAGGTGGGGGTGCTCGACGAGCAGGCCCTGGACCGGGTGCTGGCCGCCGACCCGGACGCCACGCTGGCCCTGGTCGCGGACCTCGTGCACGCCACCGACGAGTCGCTGCGAGCGCAGGCCCGTCGTCTCGCGGCGCGGCTGGTGGTGGACCGATCCCGGTCCGGCCGGGCCGTGCGGGCGGGGACCGCACGGCCGCGACAGGTCCGCGCCAGCCGCGGCGGCGACCTCGACGTGGACGCGTCGCTGGACGCGATCCTCACCGCGCGCGGCGAGCGCCGTCCGGCCGACCTCGACGAGCTCACCGCCCGGGACTGGGGACGCCAGGACGTCGCGGTCTGCCTGCTCGTCGACGCGTCCGGGTCGATGGGTGGGGCCCGGCTGGCGGTCGCCGCCACGGTCACCGCTGCCTGCGCCCTGCGGGCTCCGGCCCAGCACGCGGTCATCGCGTTCGCGGGCGACGTCCGGACGCTCCGCCCGCTGCACGGTCATCAGCGCGCGGCCGTGGTCGTCGACCAGGTGCTCGGGCTGCGCGGGCACGGCGTCACGCGGCTCGCGGACGCGCTGCGCGCCGCCTCGGGCGAGCTGTCGACGGCCCGGGCCCAGCGCCGGGTCGTGGTGCTGCTGTCGGACTGCCGGCACACCGACGAGGACCCGGTGCCGGTGGCCCGCACGCTCCCGGAGCTGGTGGTGCTGGCCCCCGGCGAGGATGCCGAGCAGGCCGCCGCGTTCGCCGCCGCCGCCGGTGCGCGGTGGGCCGAGCTGGACGGCGCGGACAGCGCCCCCGCCCTGCTCCGCCGGCTGCTGGGCTGAGCGGCGTCACGCTCCTGGTGACCGCCTGGTCCATCGAGCAGGCCGGCGGTCAGGGACAGCCGCCAGGAGTGCCGCTCAGAAGACCAGGGGCAGCGCGAGGAGCATCGTCGTCGACCAGGTGACGTGGGTGAGGATCGGCGCCAGGACACCGCCCGAGGCCCGGCGCTCCAGACCGACCACCACCCCCACGACGACCGCGGCGAACGCGAGCATGACGTTGCCGGTCGCCAGGGTCGCCACCAGGTAGGCCACCGTGCTGACCAGCACCGGGTGGCGCGGCACCGCGGCGTAGAGGGCGCCCCGGAAGAACAGCTCCTCGGCGACGCCGTTCAGCACGGTGACCACGAGCAGCAGCGGGGTCGCCCCCTGCCGCGCGTGCGACAGCACCTGCGACACCTGCTGCTCGGCGAGCGGAACCTGTCGCACCAGCAGCGCCCCCAGGACGAAGACCCCGGCCAGCACCAGCCCCAGCGCGACCGCCTCGACGACCGGCCGGCGCAGGTCGCCCTGGCTGCGGTGGTCCGCGACCCGGCCCAGGTACAGCGGGCCGGACGCGAAGGCGCCGACCGTCCACACCCCTGCGAGGACCAGGGTGGCGAGGTAGAAGGTCGGGTCGCCGGCGTCGATCTGCAGCGACCAGCCGAGCACCGCCGCGCCGACCACGACGAACAGAGAGGTCACCACCCGGCGGACCAGGAAGGGGTGCGGGTCCTGGCGATGGTTGCGCGGCGCCTTGTCCCAGAGCAGGCCGCGCAGGGAGCGTGCGACGAGGGCTCTCATCGGGTCGGGTCAGCCCAGCTGGTCCGGCGCACGGCGCTCGGCGCGACGAGTGCCCAGGCCCAGGAGCAGCCAGCCAGCCAGGGTCCGGGGCCGCTGGACCACCACGCGGCCGCGGACCGTGGTCGCGCCACCGGCCCACTCCGGGTCCGTGGGCGCGGGCGCCTGCGGGGCGGCGGCGTCCCGGGTGCCGACCTCCTCCGGGGTCAGCGCGCCCCGGAGCGCCTCCTCCAGGGAGACGTAGGCGTGCCGGTCCCCGGCGAGCTCCGTCCGGGCGTCGTCGTCCCGGCAGACCATGTCCGAGGACAGGCTGTGCACCAGCGCCGAGACCGTCCCGCGGGGCATCCCGGTGATCCTGGACGCCACCCACCCGACCAGGGCGACGGGCACCAGGGGGACGAAGACCCGCACCCGGCGCAGCCCGGCGACCCGGGCGAACAGGCCGAGCAGCTCGGGATACCCGATCTGCTCGGGGCCCCCGACGTCGTAGTGCCGGTTGCCCGGCTCCCCCTGCAGGGCGGCGACCAGCAGCCGGACCACGTCCTGCACGGCGATCGGCTGGATCCGGCACCGCATCCAGGTCGGCACCGGGGTGACCGGGGCCCGCTCGGTCAGCCGCCTCAACAGCTCGAAGGACGTCGACCCGGACCCGATCACCATCGCGGCGCGCAGCACCGCCGTCGGCACGGCGCCGTCCAGGAAGACCTGCTCGACCTCCAGCCGGGAGCGGAGATGGTCTGACAGCTCGCCGTCCGGCACCAGCCCGGACAGGTACACCAGCCGGGACACCCCGGCGCCGGCGACCGCGGCGGCCACGCACTCGGCCGCGGCGCGGTCCTTGGCGACGAAGTCGTCCGAGGCCATCGAGTGCACCAGGTAGAAGACCGCCTCCACCCCGTCGACCGCGGACCGCACCAGCTCGGGCCTCTCGATGTCGAACAGGGCGGTGTCGACCCGGTCGGCCCAGGCGAAGGCGTCCACGTCCCCGGTCTTGCGGATGCCCGCGACGACCTCGTGGCCGGCCTCGAGCAGACCCGGGATGAGGCGCGAGCCGATGTAGCCGGTCGCCCCGGTCACGAGAACGCGCATGAGGAGGAGTCCTGTCCGTGGGTGCTCCCGCCGCGCAGCCCGCCGCAAGGGCCGACGCTGCTGCGGCGAGCGTGTGCCGTCACCGTACCCGGGGCTCGCGGGCGCTACACCTCCGCGCGCGGCCACCTAGGCGGCCTTGCCCGGTTCGTGCCGGCTAGGTCCAGATGCCGGACGACCCCCGACGGTGGCTGTCGACCAGGTGCGTGTCGACGATGCCGACCGCCTCCATCAGCGCGAACATCGTGGTCGGCCCGACGAACGTGAACCCCCGGCCGCGCAGCGCCCTCGAGAGCGCGAGGGACTCCGGGGACCGGGTCGGCACCTCGTCGTAGGACGCCGGTGCGGGGGTCTCGGACGGCCGGAACGACCAGACCAGGTCGACCAGTCCCTCCCCGGCGCGCAGCGCGACGGTGGCCCGCGCGTTGGTCACCGTGGCCTCGATCTTGCGGCGGTTGCGCACGATCCCCGCGTCGGCCATCAGCCGCTCGACGTCGGTCGCGTCGAAGCCGGCGACGGCGTCGGGGTCGAACCCGGCGAAGGCCGACCGGAAGGCGGGCCGCTTGCGCAGGATGGTCACCCAGGACAGCCCGGACTGGAACGCCTCGAGGCTGATCCGCTCGAACAGCCCCTGCTCGTCGCGAACCGGCATGCCCCACTCGGTGTCGTAGTACTCGCGCAGGAGCGGGTCCACGGCCGCCCACGCGGGACGGGCCCGCCCGTCCTCCCCCAGCACCGTCACCGTGCCACCTCACCTCCACCTCGCCTCGTCAGTGGTGGAGCCACCCTACGGCCGGCGCGCGCCGCCCCCGCGCGGTTCGCGGCACCGCCACCCGGTCGGGCCGGGCGAGGTCCTACGGTGGTCGGCATGGAACGACCGTCCTGCTGCGCCCCCGCAGCCGCGCCCCGCGAGGTGGACCGGCCGGCCCCGGTGCGCAGCCGCCGACGACCCCGCGGCACGGTGCCGGTCCCGGGCGGCACGTTCACGATGGGGGACGCGTTCGACGAGGGGTATCCCGCCGACGGGGAGACGCCGGTGCACCCGGTGCGGGTGGAGCCGTTCGCGATGGACGCGACAGCGGTCACCAACGCGCAGTTCGCGACCTTCGTCAAGGACACCGGGCACGTCACCGGCGCCGAGGAGTTCGGCATCTCGGCGGTCTTCCACCTGGCCTTCGACGGTCGCCCGGCCGACGTCGTCAACCGGGCCGCCGGCACGCCCTGGTGGCTGGCCGTGCGGGGCGCGAGCTGGCGACGGCCCGAGGGGCCCGGCTCCGACGTGGCCACCCGGCAGAACCATCCCGTCGTCCACGTCTCCTGGTACGACGCGCAGGCCTACGCCGCCTGGGCCGGCAAGCGCCTCCCGACCGAGGCGGAGTGGGAGTACGCCGCCCGCGGCGGTCTCGCGGGAGCCCGGTTCGCCTGGGGAGACGAGCTGACCCCGCGGGGGCGCTGGCGGTGCAACATCTGGCAGGGCACCTTCCCCTCCGAGAACACCGGCGAGGACGGCTGGCTCACCACCGCCCCGGTGACGTCGTACAGCCCCAACGGCTACGGGCTGCACAACACCGCGGGCAACGTGTGGGAGTGGTGCGCGGACTGGTTCGCGGCCGACACCTACGCGCGCTGCGACGGCCTGGTCCACGACCCCCGCGGCCCCGAGGACGGGACGCAGCGGGTGATGCGCGGCGGCTCGTTCCTGTGCCACGACTCCTACTGCCACCGCTACCGGGTGGCCGCGCGCTCCTCCAACACCCCCGAGTCCGCGTCCGCGAACATCGGGTTCCGCTGCGCAGGAGAGGCCTGACATGCCCCGCGTCCGCGAGCTCACCGGCGACCACCTGGCCTTCTGGCGCGAACGGCACCTGTGCACGGTCACCACGCTGCGCCGCGACGGCTCCCCGCACGTCGTCCCGATGGGGATCGTGGTGGACGTGGAGGCCGGCTTCGCCTGGGGAATCACCTCGCCGACCTCGCAGAAGGTGGCCAACCTCCGCTCCGGGACCGACCCGCGGGTCGCGGTGTGCCAGGTCGACGGCCGCCGCTGGTCGACGATCGAGGGGCTCGCCGAGGTCCGCGAGGACGCCGCGTCGGTCGCCGAGGCGGTCTCCCGGTACGCCGAGCGCTACCGTCAGCCACGAGAGAACCCGGACCGGGTGGCGCTCCGCATCGAGATCGCCCGGGTCATCGGCAACGTCTGAGGGGACCCCGTGAAGCCGCACTTCCGTCTGGACACGCACCCGCTCGCCGACCCGGCGAACGTCGTCGCCGGCGACAGGTTCCGGGTCACCGTGCTCGACGAGGGGCTGGTGCGCCTGGAGTACAGCGAGTCCGGGGAGTTCGAGGACCGCGCGTCACAGACCGTGCTCAACCGCGCCTTCCCTCCCACCCGGTTCACCCGGGAGGAGAGCGACGGCCGGCTCGAGATCCACACCGAGCGGCTGCACCTGGTCTACGACAAGGGACCGTTCACGACCCACGGACTCTCCGTGCAGGCCAAGGGCGGATACCACTCGCACGACTCGGTGTGGAGGTTCGGGCTGGACAGCCCCAACCTCGGCGGCACCGCGCGGACCCTCGACGACGTGGACGGGGCGATCCCGCTCGAGGACGGGGTGCTGGCCCGCGACGGGGTCGCCCTGGTCGACGACTCCGGTACCGTGCTGCTCACCGACGACGGCTGGATCGCGCCGCGCCGGCCGGGCACCCACGACCTCTACGTCTTCGCGTACGGGCGGGACTACAAGGCGGCGCTGCGGGCGCTGTACGCCCTGACCGGGCCTCCCCCGCTGCTGCCGCGCTATGCCCTGGGCAACTGGTGGAGCCGCTACCACCCCTACACCGCCGAGGAGTACCTCGCCCTGGTCGACCGGTTCCGCGCCGAGCGGGTGCCGCTGTCGGTGGCGGTGATCGACATGGACTGGCACTGGGTCGACATCGACCCGGCGTACGGCAGCGGCTGGACCGGCTACACCTGGAACACCGAGCTCTTCCCGGACCCGAAGGGCTTCCTGACCTCCCTGCACGAGCGCGGGCTGGCCGTCTCCCTCAACGTGCACCCGGCCGAGGGGGTGCACGCGCACGAGGCGGCGTACCCGCGGATCGCCGAGCGGCTCGGGATCGACCCGGCCTCCCGGCTACCGGTCGGCTTCGACCCCACCGACCCGGTGTTCGTGGAGGCCTACCTCGAGGAGCTGCACCACCCGCTCGAGGACGAGGGGGTGGACTTCTGGTGGCTGGACTGGCAGCAGGGCGGCGTGACCAAGCTGCCCGGCCTGGACCCGCTGTGGCTGTTGAACCACCTGCACTTCCTGGACTCCGGGCGCGTCGGACCGGCGAGCGCTGACGTTCTCCCGCTACGCCGGGATCGGCAGCCACCGCTACCCGATCGGCTTCTCCGGCGATACCTACATCACCTGGGAGTCGCTCGCCTTCCAGCCCGAGTTCACCGCGACCGCCTCCAACGCCGGCTACGGCTGGTGGAGCCACGACATCGGCGGCCACTTCCGCGGCTACCGGGACGACGAGCTGGCCACCCGGTGGGTCCAGCTGGGGGTGTTCTCCCCGGTCAACCGGCTGCACTCGGGCCTGAACCCGTTCAACACCAAGGAGCCGTGGCGGTTCAGCCCGGCCGCGGAGTCGGTGATGACCGACTTCCTGCGGCTGCGGCACCAGCTGCTGCCGTACCTGGGCACCATGAACCTGCGCGCCCACCGAGGGCGAGCCCCTGGTGCAGCCGATGTACTACGACCATCCCGACGAGCCGGCGGCGTACACGGTGCCGCACCAGTTCATGTTCGGAAGCGAGCTGCTGGTCGCGCCGATCACCTCTCCCGCTGACCGGGCGACCGGGCTCGGCCGGGTCCGGACCTGGCTGCCCGAGGGGTCCTGGACCGACGTGTTCACCGGTCTTCGCTACACCGGTGGCCGCACCGTCTACCTGCATCGCGACCTGTCCTCGATCCCGGTCCTGGCCCGGGCCGGCGCGATCATCCCGATGGCTCCCGTCGAGGACCTCGCCGGCGGCACGGAGCTGCCGTCGACGGTCGAGCTGCGGGTGTACGCCGGCGCGGACGGCGAGCTCACGCTGGCCGAGGACCGTGACGACGGACGCTGGGCCCGCACCCGGATCAGCTACGACGACGGCACCGGCGAGGTGACCGTGCACGACGTGGACGGGGACGCCGCCACGCTCCCGCCGGACCGGAGCTACCGGGTCCGGGTCGTACGGCCCGCTCAGCGACGTGCCGCAGCGGGTGTTCGCGCTGCTCGACCGTGCGCAGCTCGACTTCGAGCTGAAGTCGGCTGTGTACGACGCCGTCCGCGGGTCGGCCGAGCCGGCGGCGGCGATCCTGTCGCTGCAGGCGCTCGACCTGTCCGCGGCAGCTGCTCGGCGCGCTCGGCGAGCTGCTGCTGGCGAGCTGAGGCCCGCCGTCCGGTCAGTCCAGGCCGGTCGCGCCCGGATGACGAAGGCCCACATCCGCTCGACCTCGCCCGCGCCCTCGCGGTACAGCCCGAGGTAGTGCTCGGGACGCGGGGCCCGGTCGTGCCAGAACTGCCCACCCCCGGGCGCGGGCTGGGTGGCGGCCAGCCAGACGACGGTGTCGGCTCCGGCGGCGGTGTCGCGGAGCAGCGGGCCGCATCAGCTTGTGGAAGCGCCGGCAGGGACGCTGACCACGCCGGGGGTGTCGGCCCAGCCCGGATGCATGGCGTGCACGGCGATCCCGTCGGCGGCCCAGCGCTCCTGCATCAGCGGCGTGAGGGCGACCTGCATCCGCTTGGTCCGCGCGTAGGCGGTGGTGCCGTCGTACGTCCCCTCCGCGGAACTCCGGGTCGTCGACCGGCAGCCGCTGGGCGTACATGCCACCCGAGGAGACCAGCACCGCCCGGGCGCCACCGGCCGCGGCGAGCAGCTGCGCGCAGCAGCTCGGTCATCAGCACCGGCCCCAGCACGTGGGTGGCCAGCGTCACCTCGTGCCCGTCCGCGGTCTCCTGGCGGTCCGGCGGGATCACCCCGGCGTTGTGGACGAGGACGTCGATCCGCGGTCACCGAGGTCGCGCAGGGCGCCGGCGAAGGCCCGGATCGAGGCGAAGTCCGACACGTCGCAGCGGTGCAGCACCAGGGCGGCGCCGGGGACCTCGTCGCGGATCTCGGCGGCGGCGTGCGTCCCTTGTCCAGGTCGCGGACCACCAGGTGCACCTCCGCGCCCGAGCCGGGCCAGGCCCACCGCCGCGGCGGTGCCCAGACCCGGAGCTGGCGCCGGTGACCACTGCGACCTTGCCGGCCAGGGATCCCGGCCGCGGGTCGTCACGGTCCCAGGTCACGCTGCGCAGCCGGTAGCCGATCTTCGAGTAGCCCGGGAGGACGGCGCGGTCCAGCGCGGTGTCCAGGGCGCGGGCGACCAGATGGCGGGTCATGGGCGGGCTCCGAGGTCGTCGAGGACGGCGTGCGCGGCGCGGCGTCCGGAGACGAGCGCGCCCTGGATCGAGCTGGTGTCGCGGTGGTCGCCGGCGACGTAGAGGGTCTCGCCGGCGCCGGTGACGCGCACCGGCCGCCGCATCGGGTGCGGAGCAGGCATGCCAGGCAGGGCGTGCGGCAGGGCGTAGGTCGCGAGCAGCTCCCAGGCGCCGGCGTCGGTGCCGTGGAGCCGGCCGAGGGCGCGACGTACCTGCGGGCCGTCGACGTCGGCGGGCATGCTGCCGTGCACCATCGAGCTGGCGACCAGCACCGACCCCGCGGGGGCGTACTCGGGCGCCGCCCGGGAGATCGCGATGGTGTTCGCGATCGGGGACGCCGCCTCGTCGAGCAGCAGCGTCGCGGACGCCTCGGGGAAGTCGGGGGCCACGTGGTAGAGCGTGGACACGCCGCGCGCCCGTGGTGCCACCAGACCAGCAGGCAGCAGCCGTCCGGCGTCCCAGGCGTCGGTGGCCACCACGACGGCACGCGCGGACAGCGCTCCGTGCGCCGCCTCGACCCGGCGGGCTGCGACCTCGTGCACCGGTGAGTCGAGCTCGACGGTGCCCGCCGGCAGCGGCGCGGCGACCAGCTCCGGGAGCCGCTGCATGCCACCCGCGGGGACGGTCGACCGGCCCCGGGCGAACATCGCGATCATCAGGTCCGTGAACCGCCGGGAGGTCGTCATGTCCTGCTCGAGGAGCACCCCGGAGAAGAACGGCCGCAGCAGCCCGTCCACCACGTCGGCCGGGATGCCCGCCCGACGCCACGCCTCGGCGGCGCCGACGTCGCGGCGTCGGCGCAGTATCCGAGCCGGCAGCGTCACGCACAGCCCGGCGTACAGCCCGGTGGCGGCCTTTCCCGTGATGCCGCCGACGGGGATGCCGGCCAGCGCTGGCGTCCGGGTCGGCTGCCGCAGCGGGTTCGGAAGCGTCACCCTCCGGCCGTCGAGCCGCACCGCGACCGAGGCGTCGAAGTCGCGCAGGTCGAGGTCGTCGAGGTCCACCACCTCCGGCAGCGCCGGGTAGGCGGTGTTCAGCACCTGGAAGCCGCGGTCCAGGGTGAAGCCGTCGACGTGGTCGGTGCGCACGCGCCCACCGACCGCGTCCGAGGCCTCCAGCACCCGCACGTCGAGGCCGCGCGCCGTCAGCACCCGCGCGCAGGCCAGCCCGGCGAGGCCGGCGCCGACCACCGCGACGTCGACGTGCCGGCCGCGGGTCGGGGGCTCGCTCACCGGGTCCCGCTCCCGCTGTGCCGGAACAGCGGGGGCAGGTAGCGCACCATCAGCGTGGACCAGGTCAGGTGGGTGAGCAGCGGCGCCTGCACGCCGCCGGAGGCCCGGCGCTGCATCGCGAACAGCCCGCCCATCACGGTGGCGGCCAGCACCAGCGACGGGTTGCGGGTCGTCACGGTCGCCAGGGCGTAGACACCGGTGGACGCGGTGACGGCCCGGGCCTCGGGCAGCGCGGTGTAGAGGGCACCCCGGAAGAACATCTCCTCGCCGAGGCCGTTGAGGTAGGTCGTCAGCAGCACCAGCGGCATGCTGCCCTCGTCGGCGAACGCAAGGACCCGGGTGATCGCCGACTCCAGCACCGGGATCCTGCGGGCCACCAAGGCGCACCCGTAGAAGAAGCCGAACGCGCCGACGCCGGTGGCCACCGGCGTCACGACGGGACGGCGCAGGTGCCGGTCGCGCCCCTGGATCCAGCCGAGGTGCAACGGGCCCGAGGCCAGCCCTCCGAGCACCCAGACGCCGGCCGTGGTGAGGGTCAGCACGTAGAAGCGGGTGGAGTTCGGCCTCGCCGACAGCGAGGCGCCGAGCAGCCCGGCGCCGAGAAGGGACGTCCCGACCACCACCCGCCGCCGCCGGGTCTCGACGTCGCGGGACTCCGGGTGCCGCACCGGCACCACGTGGGTGATGGGCATCGGCAGCCGCGCGGCGACCGCGGACCAAGCCCGCGACCACAGCGGCGGCCGGTCGACACCGGAGGTCGTCATTCCACCTTCTCCCCCGAGGTCTCGTGCTCCCGGAGCGCCTGTCTCACCGCCTCGTCGTACCCGACCGGCTCGAAGGGGACGAGGGTGCGGATCCGGGTGTCGTGCACCACGACCTCGTTGGCCATCGAGTCCACCAGCGAGCGGCCGGTGGTGGTGTCCACGTTGGTGACCAAAGCCAGCCACCGCGACGACAGCCCGGGCGTCAGCAGCGGCACCGGCACGATCAGCAGCCTGCGCCGCTTGATCTTGGCGACGCGCCGCATCATCGTCACGTACTGCAGCACCTCGGGGCCGCCGATCTCGAGCACCGCCGGGACGGCCTCGGCCAGGTCGAGCACGCCGACCAGGTAGCGGACCACGTCGCCGACCGCGATCGGCTGCGTGCGCGTACGGACCCACTTCGGGGTGATCATCGCCGGCAGGTGGTCGACCAGCTGCCGGGTCATCTCCCAGGAGATGCCGCCGCTGCCGACGATGATGCCGGCCCGCAGCACGGTGACCGGCACGCCGGCCTGCCCGAGCAGACCCTCCACCTCGCGGCGGCTGCGCAGGTGCGAGGACAGGGTGTCCGACTCGCTGCCGAGCCCGCCCAGGTAGATGATCTGCCCGACGCCTGCGTCCGCGGCGGCCTGGCCGAAGGCGCGGGCGGCCTCCGCGTCCAGCCGCTCGAAGTCCTTGGAGTCCAGCGAGTGCACCAGGTAGTACGCCGCGCGGCAGCTCTCGAGAGGCGCGGCCAGGGTCCCGGGGTCGTGCACGTCGCCGTGCACCGGCTCCCCCGACCCCTCGTAGGTCTCGGGGTGCCGGGTCATGGCCCTGACGTCGTGCCCTGCCTCGGTCAGCGCCTTGCACAGCCGGCGGCCGACGAAGCCCGACGCCCCGGCGACCAGCACGGGTCCACTTCGTGTCACTCGTTCTCCTCGACGTGCGTCCGGGGTTGCCGCGGCTGCGGCCTCTGGTGGCCGATCTCACCGCCCACCCGGCCACCGTACGGGCGTCCGTGGTCGGCGTACTCCTCACGGTAGAACGACATCGTCCAGGAGCCCATCTCGATCCGGGTGGCCGTGCGGAGCAGGGCCCTCATAACCGGGGCCCCATTGACCAGCAGCACGCCGGTCCCGGCACGCCGGACCAGCACGAACTCGTCCCGGTCGTCGTGGCGCACCTCGGCGTGCACGGGCTCCAGGCCGGGCAGCACGACGTCGCAGCCGGCGTCGCTGCCGATGGTGGTGGCTCCGCCGCGCAGCGGGTAGGTCGACTGCACGTCACCCGGCCACGGGTCGGGCCGGGGGGCCATGACCAGACGGGGGTTCCCTCCCCGGCTCGGGTCGTGCGTGGTGGTGACCCGCCGCGGACGGCGCAGAAACGTCGGGGCCAGGGGCCAGACGGTGGTCGGTGGCACCAGAGCCGCGGAGGGCAGCGCACCCGTGCCGCCGGCGCGTGCCCGCCCCCGGGCCAGCGACCACAGCGCCGCGACCCGCTCGATCCGGATGTGTTGCGAGCCGGTGAGAGGCCGCTGCCACCAGGGGGCCCGGGGCGCCCCCAGCGTGACCAGCGGGCCGGCGGGGGTGACGACGGTGATCGTCACCCCCTGCCCGGACAGCGACTCGGCCAGCGCGCGGACGGCCGCGGAGTCCTTGCGGCCGGCGAACAGGTGCGGGTCGCTGACCGTGAGGCTCAGCGCCGATCCGCTGCCGGTCAGGTGCGCGGTGACGGCTTGCGCACCGGGTACCTCGACCGACACCGCGAGGTCCGCCTCGACGAGGATGCGGACGGCGGAGCGTCCGGTCGACTGAGCAGCCATGATCAGCTCGTGGAGGTGTTGTCCTTGGTGGTCACCTGGAGTGTGCCGTTGAGCTTCCAGGTGGCCCGGGGCGCCTCGGCGCCGGTGTCCCGGGGGACCTCGACGGCCATGTCGACGAAGGTGTAGTTGATCGCGGCCTCGCGGCCGGTGAGGAACGACCACATCTCGCGGCCGAGGTCCGTCCAGTCGCGAACCTCGTCGTTGCGGGTCTGCTCGGTGCTCATGGTGCGCTCCTTCTCTAGGGCCGGGAAAGTTCAACACTTTCCTGAACGGCTTGTTTAGGTCTACCCTGCCATCGTGACCTCAAACAACCAGCGAGCGCAACCCCCGGCCGTCGAGAATCCCGCGACGGCCGACCAGCCGTCCAGCCCTGAGGGTCTGTCCATCGGTGAGCTCGCGGAGCGCACCGGCCTCGCGCCGGCGACGCTGCGCATGTGGGAGTCGCGACACGGCTTCCCGCGCCCCGAGCGCCGCGACAGCGGTCACCGGCGCTACCCGGAGAGCGAGGTGGAGCTGGTCCGCCAGGTGGTCCGGCGCCGTGATGGGGGCTCCCGCCTGGAGGTCGCGATCGCCGCGGTGCTCCTCGCCCAGGCCTCGGTCGCGGACCCTCCCGGGGCCCCGTCGGTCTTCGCGGCCATCCGCCGTACGCATCCGACGCTCCAGCCGCAGCGGCTGTCCAAGGCGACCCTGCTGGCGATGTCGTGGGCGATCGAGGACGAGTGCTGCGCCCGGGCCGAGAAGCCGATGATCTTCGGCGCCTTCCAGGTGGAGCGCAACTACCGCAGGGCCGAGGAGCGCTGGAACGAGCTCGCCCGGGTGGCCCGCTCGACGATGGTCTTCGCCGAGTTCGACGAGGAGCCCACGGACACGGGCAGCACCACGTTCGTGCACCTGCCCGAGGACGCGCCGATGCGCCGGGAGTGGGCAGTGGTCTGCGACGCCCCGGACTATCCCGCGATGCTCACGGCCTGGGAGCTCCCGGGCCAGTCGACGGTGCCGAACATGAAGCGGCTCTTCGAGTCGATCTGGACCGTCGAGCCGCCCGTGGTCCGCGACGCCGCCCGAGCCTGCGCCCAGGTCGCCCAGCAGCTCGGCCATCCCGAGGGCGCGCCGCTGCTCTACGAGCTGGCCGACAACCCGCCGCCGCCGCCGCCCGAGCTGACCCGCGCGGCCTCCCTGCTCAACCGGGTGGTCTCGTACGTCGACCGGGGCCACTGAGCGGTCACGGATCAGCCGTCGACGCCCGCCGCCTCCAGCATCGCGCCGACGCCGAGCAGCAGGAGGTCGGCGTGCGGGCGCCCCATCAGCATGGTGCCCACCGGCATCCCGTCGGCGGCGGAGCGGCCGCTGGGCAGCGACAGCGCCGGCAGGCCGGCGAGGTTCGCGACCACCGTCCAGCAGTCCGTGTACGGCGCTGCCAGCGGGTCGGCGAGGTCCTCGGGCGAGGTCGGCCCGTCGAGCAGCGGCGCGGTGGTCGGCATGGTCGGCGAGAGCAGCACGTCGCAGGAGTCGAGTGCGGCGTCCACCTGGGCGCGCAGCACCTGTCGGGCCTCGTTGGCCACCTCCAGCGGGCTGGGACGCTGCCGGAGCAGCTCCAGCCCCCACGCGTAGCGGCGCTCCACCTCGGGGCCGGCGAGCCCGGTGCGGACCCAGAGCTCGAGGCCGGCCACCGACGCCGCCGACGTGACCGTCATGTAGGTGGCCAGCGCCCGCCCCGTGGCCGGGGCGGAGACCGGCAGCACCTCGGCGCCCAGGTCCCTCAGCGCGGCGAGGACCACGTCGAGACGTCCGAGCACCCCGCTCTGGTTGCGTGACCCCCGGAGCTCCTCGAGCACCCCCACCCGGAGTCCTCGCAGGTCCGGACGGCACACCGGCTCGGCGAGCCGAGGACGACGGGCCAGCACCGAGAGCACCAGCGCGGTGTCGGCCACCGTCCGGGCCAGCGGTCCCACCCGGTCGAGCCCGGGGGCGAAGGGCACCACCCCGCGCATCGGCACCAGCCCCGGAGTCGGCGCCAGACCGACCACGCCGCACTGGGAGGCGGGCTCGCGGACCGACCCGCCGGTGTCGGTGCCCACCGAGAGCACCACCTCGTGGGCGGCGACAGCGGCCGCGGAGCCGCCGCTGCTCCCGCCGGCGCTGCGGCGCGTGTCGTGCGGGTTCTGGGTGCGACCGAACGCCGAGGTCTGCGTCGAGGCGCCCATCGCCAGCTCGTCCATGTTGGCCCGTCCCAGCAGGACCGCCCCGGCCCGGCGCAGCCGGCGCGTCACCTCGGCATCCGACCGGGCAGCCGCGCCGTGTGCCCGGGAGCCGCAGGCGGTGACCTCTCCCGCCACGTCGATGTTGTCCTTGACCGCCACCGGCACACCTGCCAGCGGTCCCCGCGCGCGCCCCCGGGACCGCCGGCCGTCGACCGCCGCTGCCTGCGCGAGAACCTCGTCGGGGTCGACCTGCAGCAGCGCCCGGGTCAGCGGCTCGACCTCGGCGACCCGCTGCAGGTGCGCCTGCGCGACCTCCACGGCCGAGACGGTCCCGGAGCGCACCAGCGCCGCGAGGCGGACGGCCGACAGTGCGGTGAGGGGCTCCGCCGTGGTGTCCTGGACCGCGGCGGGGGCGGTCGGGGACATGGGGGCGATCGACGTCATGCGCAGAGGATAGGGCTGCTCCAGAGCGCGCGTACGGCTCTCGACGCAGAACGCTCAGCCACGCCGCTCGACGCTCCGGTCGACGCTCCGGTCGACGCTCCGGTCGACGCTCCGGTCGACGCTCCGGTCGACGCTCCGGTCGACGCTCCGGTCGACGTTGGGGGGCGGCTCACCGACGGCGGCCGGCGACCAGGTAGGCGACCGGCCCGACCGGCTGGACGAGGCACCCCAGCGCCCAGGCCGCCTTGGGGCCGTGCACCTGGGCCGCGGGCCGGCGGGCCAGGTCGCGCAGCGCGACCCCGGTCAGGGCCAGCTCGACCAGACCGACCGCGCAGATGACCCGCTGCCGGTTCGCGGAGAGGTCGGACCAGCTCGTCGTCGCCATCTGCCCAGGCTACCGGCCCAGGGTGGCGAGGTCGTCCTCGCCGAGGACCACCTCGGCGGCGGCGAGGTTCTCCTCCAGGTGGGCGAGCCGCGAGGTGCCGGGGATCAGCAGCACGTTCTCGTGCAGGGCCAGCAGCCAGGCCAGTCCGACCTGCGCGGCGGTGACCCCCCGGCGCTCCGCCACTCCGGACCCTGGCGTCGTCGGCGACCTTCGGCATCCCGGGGAACGCCGAGCCGAGCGGGAAGAACGGGACGTAGGCGACGCCGTGCTCGCGGCAGTGGTCGAGGACCGGCGAGTCGTGCCGGTCGACCACGCTGAACGGGTTCTGGACGCACACCAGCCCCGCGACCGCCATCGCCGTGCGCACCTGCTCGAGGGTGGCGTTGGACAGTCCGATCCCGGCGATCTTGCCCTCCTCGCGCAGCGCCACCATCTCCGCGAGCTGGTCCTCGAGCCGGACCCGCTGGCGCTCGTCGCACACCTCCTCGGCGGGCATCAGCCTCAGGTTCACCGCCCCCAGCCGCTCGAGGCCGAGACTGCGGAGGTTGTCCTCGACGCCGTTGCGGAGCTCCTCCGGACGCTGGGCGGGGAGCCAGGCCCCGGCCGGGTCCCGGCGCGCCCCTACCTTGGACACCAGCACCAGGTCCTCCGGGTACGGCGCGAGCGCCTCCCGGATCAGGTCGTTGGCGACGTCCGGACCGTAGAACTGCGCCGTGTCGACGTGGTTGACGCCGAGCTCGACGGCACGTCGGAGCACCGCGACCGCCGCGGCGTGGTCCCGCGGCGGCCCGAGCACGCCGGGGCCCGGCAGCTGCATCGCCCCGAACCCGGTGCGGCGGACGGTGGCGGGACCGAGCGGGAAGGTGTCCATGGACCGGACGCTAGCCGGGGGCGGCAACCGTCGTTCAGGCGGTCGCGAACCGGCCGAGCACGTGCTCGGCATCGATGCCGCCGAGGTGCGCGGCGAAGATCCGCTGGTAGCCGAGCTCCTCGCGGCTGCGGGCGGGTGGCAGCCCCGCGAACCGGACCGCGGTCCAGTCCGGATCGGGCACCAGCGCGTCCACGACCCGGTCCACCGCCGCCGAGGTCCCCGAGCCGTCGCCGAACTGCTCCTTGCGCCGCCACAGGATCCTCTCGGGAAGCCAGCCGGCGAACGCCTCCCGCAGCAGCCGCTTCTCCTGGCCGTCCTCGCCCAGCAGCTTCCAGCCCACCGGGATCCGCTGCGCGACCGCGAGCAGGTGCCGGGACAGGAACGGCACCCGCGCCTCGAGGCCGTGCGCCATCGTGACCCGGTCGCAGCGCTGCAGGTTGAGGTGGTGCAGCGTCTCGACGCCCGCGACGAGCGCCGCGCGCAGGGCCTCCTCGTCGAGGTCTCGCAGGTGGTGGTAGCCGGCGAAGAGCTCGTCGGCCCCCTCCCCGGTCAGCACCACCTTGACGTGCCGCGCCGCCAGCTCCGCGAGCAGGTAGTTGGGGACGGCGCTGCGCACCAGCGAGGGCTCGTAGGACTCGGTGACCCGCACCACGGTCGGCAGCACCTCGACCACGTCCTCGTCGGTGTACACGCGCTCGTGGTGCTCGAGCCCGAGGAGCCCGGCCACCACCCGCGCCGCGACCAGGTCGCTGCTGCCCGGCGTGCCCGCGGCGAAGCTGTGCACCACGCTGCCGGGCGGCGCCTGCCGGGCGAGGATCGCCGCGACCACGCTGGAGTCCAGGCCACCGGAGAGGAAGACCCCCACCGGCACGTCGGCCATGGTCCGCATCTGGACCGCCTCGACCAGGGCCTCGCGGATGGCCGTGCGCGCCTGACCCGGCGAGCCGAACTCCTCCGGGAGCGGCCCGCCCGTGCCCACGGTGCCGAGCGGGTCGTTCCGCAGGTCGACGTACCGGTGCAGGCCGCCCTCCGAGGTCCAGACGTGACCCGGCGGGAACTCCTCGACCCGGGGCCGGACGGGGACCGGGAAGGCCTGCAGCTCCGAGGCCACCAGCAGCCGGTCGTCGGACCGCGCCCAGTACAGCGGCTTCACGCCCAGCGGGTCCCGACCGACCCACATCCGGCCGTCCTGGTCGGCCACGCAGAACGCCCACATGCCCTGCAGGTCGTGGATCCGCTCCACGCCCCGACCGAGCACGTGCAGCACCACCTCCGAGTCCGAGGCGGTGCGGAACGGGCCCGGCAGCCGCGAGCGCAGCGCCTGGTGGTTGTAGATCTCGCCGTTGACGACCACCCACCGCCGGCGGCTCTCGTCGGCGAGCGGCTGGCTGCCACCGGCGAGGTCCACGATCGAGAGCCGGGTGTGGCCAAGCCAGGTCGACCCGACCTGTCGCGAGCCGTGGCCGTCGGGCCCGCGGTGGTGCAGCCGGGAGAGCAGGTCCTCCCCGACCGCCCGGCCGGCCGCCAGCCGGGTCACGGAGGGCCGCGGGGTCAGGTCGTGGACGGCTGCGATGCCACACATCGCACCAGTGTCCCCCCACCGTGGCAGGCTTGACCGCGATGACCACCCACTCGTCCGCCCGGACGCTGCTCGCCGTCGACGGCAACTCGCTGCTGCACCGCAGCTTCCACGCCTCCGCGCGCACCGGCTTCCGCGGCCCGGAGGGGCAGCCGCTGTGGGCGGTCCGCGGCCTGCTCTCCCAGCTGGTGGCGGCCGTCGACCGCTCGTGCGCGGACGCCCTGGTGGTCGGGTTCGACGACCGGCGGGCCAGCACGCGCCGCGAGCGGTGGCCCTCCTACAAGGCGCACCGCGACCCGAAGCCGCAGACCCTCGAGGACCAGCTCGACCTCGCCGTCGAGATCCTGCGCGGGCTCGGGGTCGTGGTCGCGGTGCCGGACGGGCTCGAGGCTGACGACGTGCTCGCCTCCGCCGCGTCCTACGCACGCTCGATCGGTGCCCGCGCCGTGCTGGCCACCTCGGACCGGGACTCCTTCGCCCTGGTCGACGACAACACCCGGATGCTGCGGATCCTCAACGGCGGCGTCGACGCCTCGCCGATGCTCGACCCGAAGCGTCTGGAGATGGTCACCGGCGTGCGACCCGACCAGTACCTCGACCTGGCGGCCCTGCGCGGGGACCCCTCGGACAACCTGCCCGGTGTCGCGGGGATCGGCGCCAAGACCGCAGCGCGGCTGCTCGCCGCGTTCGGCACCGCCAGTGCCGCGTTCGACGACGCCGTCGGGTCCGGGGACCGCTGCCGTGCGGCGCTCGGTGCCGCCACCACCCGGCGGCTGGCCGATCCGCAGGCCCGCGAGCGGTGGGAGCTCAACTGCGCGGTGATGACGATGGTGCACGACGCGCCGCTGGGCCTGCACCTCGACGAGGGGCGGGGCTGCCTGCCGCTGGACGAGTCCGCGGTGCGCTCCACCTTCGCCGCCCTGGAGCTGCACGTGCCGACCGCGGTGCGCGCCCTGACCGGCCGCGAGGTCGCCGTCCCCCGGGCGGTGGACGCCGACGCGGGCTGGCGGCCACCACTCCCCGCACGGGGCCGCTCGGCCTCGATGCGGTTCCCGCCGCTGCGCCCCACCGCCGAGCCCGCACCGACCTCGGTGCAGGAGACCCTGTTCTGAGCCCCACCCCGGCCGAGCAGAGCCGGCGTGGAACCGGTCACGTCGGTGCATGGCCCGGTGCGACAGCGGGCAGGATCGGGGTCCACCCCGAGGAGGACCCCGTGACCAGCAACCCCGACCCCACCCCCGAGGACACCGCCGGCCTCGAGCCGGGCGGCGGCGTCCCGCCGGGCGAGACGCCGCCCAGCGCGGGCAGCGTCGACGCGGGCACCACCCCACCCGGGCCGGGACGACGCACGCTCACCCCGTGGCTGGTGCTCGGGCTGATCGGCCTGCTGCTCGGGGCGTTCCTGGTCCTCTACGTGGTGAAGGCACTCTCCTACTGACCACCTGGCCTGCCGACCAGCCGGTCGCTCAGCCGCGACCGAAGGAGCGGCCGACCCGCCGGACCAGCGCCACCATCGCCGGGTCCTGGCCGCCGGCGAACCTCTCGGCGGGGCCGGACAGCGACATCGCCGCGAGGACCTGCTCCTCGACGCCCACCGGCACGGCCAGGCAGCGCACGCCGGTCTCCTGCTCCTCCTCGTCGGCCGCCCAGCCGGCCTCCCGGACCGCCTCCAGCTCGGCGAGCATCGCATCCAGCTCGGTGATGGTGCGCGGCGTCCGCGCCGCCATGCCGGTACGGCGCAGCAGCGCGACCGCCCGCTCCGGGGGGAGCGCCGCCAGCAGCACCTTGCCGACCGCCGTGGAGTGCGGCGGCACGTGCCTGCCGACCTCGGCGAACATCCGCAGCGTGTGCGGGGACGGCACCTGGGCGACGTACACCACGTCGTCGCCCTCGAGGACGGCGAGGTTGGCGGTCTCGCCGGACAGCCCGACCAGCTCCGCCAGGCACGGCTCGGCGCTGCGCGCCAGGGAGCGCTGGGCGGCGTCGCCGAGCCGGAGCGCCGCCGGCCCGACGACGTACTTGCGCGATGCCCCCTGGCGGACGTAGCCGCGCAGCTGCAGGCCGTGCAGCAGCCGGTGCGCGGTGCCCTGGGCCAGACCGGTGCGCTCGGCGAGCTCGGCCACCCCGATCGGCGCGTCGGCGCGGGCCAGCTCCTCGAGCAGCGACAGCGCCCGGTCGACCGACTGCACCGACCCCGCCGGACGCGGGTCGCCGGTCATCGCGTGCTCCCGGCTCTCGCGGCTAGGGGATCATCCAGCCGAGCACCGGCGTGGACTGCAGGCCGACGAGGATGCACATCAGCACCAGCATCCCCAGGCTCCACCCGATCACCTTGCGGAAGATCTCGCCCTCGTTGCCGGACATGCCCACCGCTGCCGCGGCGATCGCCAGGTTCTGCGGGCTGACCATCTTGCCGAGCACCCCACCGGAGGAGTTCGCCGCGGCCATCAGCACGGGGTCCAGTCCGGCCTTGGCAGCCGCCTGCACCTGCAGCGCGCCGAACAGCGAGTTGGAGGAGGTGTCCGACCCGGTGACCGCGACCCCGATCCAGCCCAGGATCGGGGAGATGATCGCGAACGCCGCACCCGTGCCCGCGAGCCACACGCCCAGCGACGCGGTCTGGCCGGACAGGTTCATGACGAACGCCAGCCCCAGCACCGCCATCACGGTGATGATCGCCGAGCGCAGCTCCACGTAGGTCGCGGCGTAGGTCTTGAGGGCACGGCCGACGCTGACCTTGAGGATCAGCATGCTGACCAGCCCCGCGAGGACCAGCAGGGTGCCGGCGGCGGGCAGCCAGTTGAACTTGAACTGCGTGGCCACGGCCGTGCCGGCGCTGTTCTGGATGTCCAGCCCCGGCCAGTCGAAGATGTAGGTGAACGGCTCCTTGGCCAGGAACGAGACCACGGCGGGGATGTTGATGATCGAGAAGATCACGATGATCACGAGGTACGGCGCGTAGGCCCGCATCACCTCCGAGCGCGCGTCGACCGCCGGCTGCCCGCCGCCCGTCGCCGCCGTCGTGGTGGTCGTGGTGGTGCCGGTGGAGGACAGGCCGACCGCGGGCACGGCCGCGGAGGCCGTCGTCGAGCTGGTGCCGGCGTGGCTGCCGTCGCCGGACAGGTCGGCGCTGAGCGTCTCGGCGGGCTGCCACACCCGCACCAGCAGGACCAGCGAGCCCGCCGCCAGCAGGGAGGCGACGATGTCGGTGAGCTGGACGGAGATGTAGTTGGCGGTCACGAACTGGGCCAGGGCGAACACCGCACCGGCGACCAGGGCGGGCAGCCAGGTCTGCTTGACGCCGCGCCGGCCGTCGACGATGAACACCAGCACGAGCGGAACGATCAGCGCCAGGATCGGGGTCTGCCGTCCCACCATCGAGCCGAGGGTGCCGAGGGCGTTGGCGTCGGAGAGCCGGGGGTCGTTGCTGACGCCGGCCGCGATCGGGGCGAGCGTGACGATCGGGATCGCCAGCGCACCGAAGGCGACGGGCGCGGTGTTGGCGACCAGCGCCACCGTGGCGGCCTTGACCGGCTTGAAGCCGAGCGACATCAGCATGACGACCGAGATCGCCACCGGCGTGCCGAAGCCGGCCAGCGCCTCCAGCAGGGCGCCGAAGCAGAAGGCGATGATGATCGCCTGGATCCGCTGGTCGGGGCTGACCTTCTCGAAGGACCGGCGGAGGACCTCGAAGTGTCCCGAGGTCACGGTGAGGTTGTAGATCCAGACCGCGTTGATGACGATCCACAGGATCGGGAAGAAGCCGAAGAGGGCACCGTCGAGCGCGGCGCTGATGCTCTGCCCCACGGGCATCCCGAACAGCACCACGGCCACGAGCAGCGCCACCGCCAGGGCGGACAGGCCGGAGACCCAGGCGCGCAGCTTGAGTCCCCCGAGCAGCACGAAGAGGACGATCAACGGAAGCAGCGCGCACAGGGCGCTGAGCAGCAACGAGCCGCCTACTGCTTGGGGATCCTGCTGGAACATCGGTTCTCCTGGTGTGGGTGGGGTCAGGCGCAGGTCAGGCACCGGTCGGTGCCGGTCGGGCGGGGATGAGGCGCAGGTCAGGCGGAGGTCGGGCGCAGGTCGTCCGCGGAGAGCCCGCGGATGGAGGCGTCGAGGATCTCGATGGTGTGCGCCATCCCCATCGGGTGCCCGGACCGCTCGATGGCCGAGGTCACCTGCATCAGGCAGCCGGGATTGGCGGTGACCAGCACCTGCGCCCCGGTCGCCACGATGTTCGCGGCCTTGCGGTCGCCGAGCTCGCGAGCCGGCTCCGGGTTGAGGATGTTGTAGATCCCCGCCGACCCGCAGCACAGCTCCGGCTCGGAGATCTCCCTCAGCTCCAGGCCCGGGATCGCCCGCAGCAGCGAGCGGGGCTGGGTCCGGATGCCCTGGGCATGGGCCAGGTGGCACGCGTCGTGGTAGGCCACCGTCATCGGCAGCGGGTGCCGCGGCGCGACGGGTCCCAGCTCGTCGAGGATCTCGGCGACGTCACGGACCTTCTCGGCGAACGCCCGGGCTCGCGCGGCGTACGCCGGGTCGTCGGCCAGCAGGTCGGCGTACTCCTTCATCGTGGAGCCGCAGCCGGCCGCGTTCACGACCACCTGGTCGACGCCGGCAGCCTCGAAGCTCTCCACCAGCCGGCGCGCGTAGCCCTGCGCCTCATCCTCGCGGCCGTTGTGCGCCGACAGGGCGCCGCAGCAACCCTGGCTCGCGGGCACCACCACGTCGCAGCCCTCGGCGGCCAGCACCCGGGCGGTGGCGGCGTTCACGCCGGGGAAGAAGGCACCCTGGACGCAGCCGGTGAGCATGCCGACGACCGCGCGCCGCGGACCGGTCGCGGGCGTCCGCTCCGGCAGCGGCTCGGGCCGGCCGATCCGTGGCGCCAGGCTCTCCATGGCCGCCAGCTGCGGCGCCATCCGCTCGAGCAGGCCGGTGCGCCGCATCGCCCGGTCGAGACCGGCGCGCTGCACCAGGCGCAGCGGCCCGCGCAGCAGCCGGAGCCGGCGCGGGTGCGGGAACAGCGCGAAGATCAGCCCGCGCAGCGCCTTGTCCTTGGCGGTGCGCTCGTGCCGACGCTCCACCTGGGCCCGGGTCTGCTCGATCAGGCGGTCGTACTGCACCCCCGACGGGCAGGCGGTCACGCACGCCATGCAGCCGAGGCAGGCATCCCAGTGCGAGACCATCGAGTCGCTCATCGGCTCGCCTTCGAGGCCCTGCTTCATCAGGTCGATCCGGCCGCGGGGGGAGTCCATCTCCTCCCCCCAGAGCACGTAGGTGGGGCAGGTCGGCAGGCAGAAGCCGCAGTGCACGCAGTCCCCCACCAGAGCGGCGTCCGGGGGGTGGTGCTCGTCGAAGGCGCCACCGGTGACCGGCATCCCGAGGTCGATGATGCTGCCCATCTGCCCGAGCTCGCCGGGTTCCTGCTTCTGGTCGGTCATTCAGATTCCTCCCACGAACCGTCCCGGCGCCAGCCGGTGGTCGGGATCGAAGCGGTCCTTGACACGGTGCATCAGGTCGAGCGCCGGCACCGGCCCCCACACGTCGACGGCCTGCTTCACCGACGGGGGGCCGTCGACCAGCACGGCGGTGCCGCCGTACCGGGCACAGGTGGAGCGCAGCCGGTCCAGGGCGGCGGGCACGACGTCGGGGTCGGCGACCCGGGCGTACACCACGCCCGAGCCGGCGGAGCCGCGCAGGTCGGCGCCCACCTCGCGGGCGGCGGCCAGCACGTCACGCAGTCCGGAGAGCACGAAGGTCAGCTTGAGGCCGGTCTCCCCCGGCCCCCACGGGTAGCTCGACCAGCCGGACGGCTCGGTGTCGCCCACGACGGCACCGGCGCCGAGCAGGTCGGCCACCGTCCGCACGCGGCCCGCCGCGCCGTCGGGACGGCCCTCCACGAGCACGTCGACCCGACCCCCGCCATCAGCCGGCCAGTCGATCTCGATCCCGGTGGGGACGGCCTGGCTGTGCACCACCGCCTGCACCAGGTCGTGGCCCGAGGCCGCGTCGGGCACGTCCACGCTGACCCAGCGGCGGGTCTCGGGCACCGGGTGGAGCCGGAACAGCGCCTCGGTGATCACGCCGAGCGTGCCGAACGAGCCGATCATCAGCTTGCCCAGGTCGTAGCCGGCGACGTTCTTGACCACCCGGCCGCCGGCCTTGGCCACGACCCCGTCGGCGCGCACCACGGTGATGCCGATGAGCAGGTCCCGGGCGGAGCCGGTGACCAACCGCAGCGGACCGCTGGTGTTGGCCGCGAGCGTCCCGCCGATGCTGGCTCCGGGGACGGTCTCGTCGATGGCGAGCCGCTGGCCCTGCTCGCCCAGCGCGCGCTGCACGTCGCCGAGCCGGGCGCCGGCCTGGGTGGCGACGATCAGGTCGCCGGCGGCGTGGTCGAGCACCCGGTCCATCGCGCTGACGTCGACGACCACATCCACCGCGCTGGGCGGAGCACCCCAGGAGAGCTTGGTGCCCCTTCCACGGGGGACGACGCTCAGCCCGTGCGCGGCCGCGGCCCGGAGCACCTCGCTGACCTGCTCGGTGGAGCTCGGGCGGGCCACCAGGCCGGCCGGCATCCCGTCGACGCGGTCGCTGTCGCCGCCGTCGCTGACGTCCTCGCACGAGGCGGCGATCGCCTCGCGCGCGGTGCGGTCCAGGGTGCTGCGCATCAGAACACCTCCGCGAGGCCGGCGGCCTGGGCAGGGTGGACGCCCTTGTGGCGACCCGGCACCTCGCCGCACAGCCGGGGGGTCGGGAAGATCTTGCCCGGGTTGGAGATCGCGTCCGGGTCGAACGCGCAGCGCACGAGCTGCATGGTGTCGAGGTCGTCGTCGTTGTACATGCGGGGCATGTACTTCGCCTTGTCGACGCCCACACCGTGCTCGCCGGTGATGGAGCCACCGTGCTCGATGCACAGGTCGAGGATCGCGCCGCTGACCTTCTCGGCGGCCTCGCCCGCTCCCTCCTTGGCGTCGTCGAAGAGCACCAGCGGGTGCAGGTTGCCGTCGCCGGCGTGGAAGACGTTGGCCACCCGGACGCCCGAGGAGGACGACAGCTCGGCGATCGCCCGGAGCACCTCCGGCAGCGCGGTCCGCGGGATGACCCCGTCCTGGACGATGTAGTCCGGGCTGATCCGGCCCACCGCGGCGAACGCCGACTTGCGGCCGCGCCAGATCAGGGCGCGCTCGGTGGCGTCCGTGGCGAGCCGCTGCTCGAAGGAGCCGTTCTCGGCGCAGAGCCGCTCGACCTCGGCGTACTCCTGCCGCACCTCGATCGCGGCGCCGTCGAGCTCGATCACCAGCACGGCCCCGGCGCCCGCCGGGTAGTTGCACTGCACGGCCGCCTCGGCGGCCTCGATGGCCAGCGCGTCCATCATCTCGATGGCGGCGGGCACGATCCCCGCGGCGATGATGGCCGAGGTCGCGGCTCCGGCCTGGTCGGTCGACTCGAAGCCGACCAGCACGGTCCGGACCTCCTCGGGCAGCCGGACCAGCCGGACAGTGGTGGCGGTGACGATGCCGAGGGTGCCCTCCGACCCCACCACGGCGCCGAGCAGGTCGTAGCCAGGGCTGTCAGGGGCCGCACTGCCGAGCTGCACCACCTCGCCCTGCGGCGTGACGAACTCCGCGGCCGAGCACGTGGTTGGTGGTGAAGCCGTACTTCAGGCAGTGGGCGCCGCCGGAGTTCTCCGCGACGTTGCCGCCGATCGAGCAGATCTGCTGGCTGGACGGGTCCGGCGCGTAGTAGTAGCCCGTGCGGGGTCGCCGCCCGGGTGACGTCGAGGTTGATCACGCCGGGCTCGACGACAGCTCGCTGGTCCTCGGGGCGCACCTCCCGGATCGCCCGCATCCGCGAGGTCACGATCGAGCACGCCCTCGGCGTGCGGGAGCGCCCCGCCGGACAGACCGGTGCCCGAGCCGCGGGCCACGAACGGCACCCGGTGCTCGGCGCACGCGCGGACGACGCGCGGCGAGCTGCTCGGCGGTCTCGGGGATCACGACCAGCGCCGGCATCACGCGGTAGTGAGCCAGCCCGTCGCACTCGTAGGTGCGCAGCCGGGCGTGGTCGGTGATGACGCCCTCGGCCGGGAGCAGGTCCCGGCACCGGGCGGCCACCCGCGCGATCGCGCCGGTCCGCCGTCGTCGCGGCCGAAGCCTGCAGGTCGGTGACCATGCGCGACGCCTCACTTTCCCTGAGATTCCACCTGACAGAACTTCTATTCCGCGGGACGAACTCTATGATGTGGCCCGCGTCACTTCAAGGAGGCGCGGCCGCTCGCCGGTCCCCGATCGGCGCTCAGTCGGGCTGGCGCGACGAGCCCGCGCCGGCTCGATGCCTGCGACGGCGGCCGCCTCGTCGTTGTCCGAGGTGTCCCCGGTGACGCCGACCGCGCCGAGCAGCGCGCCCTCGGCGTCGCGGACCAGCACCCCGCCGGGCACGGGCACGAGCGACGCCGCCGACGGCCGAGGTGACCGCGGCGATGAAGAACGCCTGCTGCTCCGCGCGGGCCATGATCGAGCGCGACCCCATGCCGAGCGACAGCGCGCCGTGCGCCTTGCCGACGGCGATCTCGAAGCCGCCCATCGACGACCCGTCCTCGCGCTCGGCGGCCACCACGTGGCCACCGGCGTCGAGGACCACCACGGTCAGCGGCTTGAAGCCGGCGCGGCCGCGTGCTCGCGGGCCCCGGCGACGATGATGCGGGCGGTGTTCAGGTCCAGGCTCATCAGGCGGTCCCCTCCGGTCGTGAGCTCTTCCGGCTGGCTCGCCGTCGGTGCAGGATCGGCTCGGTGTAGCCGCTGGGCTGCTCGAGGCCCTCGAAGACCAGGGCGCGGGCCGCGAGGAAGGCGTCACCGTCGAAGTCCGGCGCCATCGGCTGGTACGACGGGTCGCCGGCGTTCTGCTCGTCGACCACCTCGGCCATCCGGCGCAGCGTCTCCTCGACCTGGTCGGCGTCCACCACGCCGTGGTGCAGCCAGTTGGCCACGTGCTGGGCGGAGATCCGACAGGTGGCGCGGTCCTCCATCAGCGCCTCGCCGGTGATGTCGGGGACCTTGGAGCACCCGATGCCGGCGTCGACCCAGCGCACGACGTACCCGAGGAGGCTCTGGAGGTTGTTGTCGACCTCGGCCTGGCGCTCCTCGGCGGACCAGGAGGCCGGGTCGCCGAGCGGGATCGTCAGCAGGTCGGCGCGGGAGGCGCGGCGGCCGCCGCCGCGCAGCTCCTCCTGGCGAGCGCGGACGTCGACCTGGTGGTAGTGCAGCGCGTGGATGGTGGCTGCCGTGGGCGAGGGCACCCAGGCGCAGCTCGCCCCGGCTCGCGGGTGACCCACCTTGGCCTCCAGCATCGCGGCCAGGCTGTCGGGCGCGGCCCACATCCCCTTGCCGATCTGCGCCCGGCCGAGCAGTCCGCAGGCCAGCCCGATGTCGACGTTCGAGTCCTCGTACGCCTTGATCCAGGTCTCGCCCTTCATGTCGTTCTTGCGGACCACCGGTCCGGCCAGCATCGAGGTGTGGATCTCGTCCCCGGTGCGGTCCAGGAAGCCGGTGTTGATGAAGGCGACCCGCTCGCGCGCAGCCTCGATGCACGCCTTGAGGTTCAGCGTGGTCCGGCGCTCCTCGTCCATGATGCCGACCTTGATGGTCAGCGGCGGGAGGCCGAGGACCTGCTCCACCCGGGCGAAGAGCTCGACGGTGAAGGCGACCTCCTCCGGTCCGTGCATCTTGGGCTTCACGACGTACATCGAGCCGGTGCGCGAGTTGCTCAGCCCCGACTCGCCGCGGATGTCCTTCATGCTGCCGAGCGCGGTGACCAGCGCGTCCAGGATGCCCTCGGGCACCTCGTTGCCGTCCCGGTCCAGCACCGCGTCGGTGGTCATCAGGTGGCCGACCTGCCGGATGAACAGCAGCGAGCGGCCGCTCAGCGTCAGCTCCGAGCCGTCCGGGGCCGTGTAGGTCCGGTCCGGGTTCATCGCGCGCGTGAACGTCTTGCCGTTCTTGGTGACCTCCTCGGCCAGGGAGCCGTCCATCAGCTGCAGCCAGTTGCGGTAGCCCAGGACCTTGTCCCCGGCGTCGACCGCCGCCACCGAGTCCTCGAGGTCCATGATCGTGGAGACCGCCGACTCCAGCACGAGGTCCTTCACGCCGGCAGCGTCGGTGGACCCGATGGAGTCGGCGCGGTCGATGGCGATCTCGACGTGCAGCCCGTGATGGACCAGCAGCACCGCCTCCGGCGTCTCCCGGTCGCCGCGGAAGCCGACCAGCTGCGCCGGGTCGGCGAGCCGGACGGCGCCCTCCTTGAGCTTGACGGCGAGGCCGTCCCGGTCCACCGCGTACGACGTGGCGTCCACGTGCGAGCCGGACTCCAGCGGGAAGTGCTCGTCGAGCAGGGTCCTGCCCCGAGCGATGACCTCCTCGCCGCGCACCGTGTTGTAGGAGTCCCCGGGGGCCAGGTCGCCCTCCCGGGTGATGACGTCGGAGCCGTAGAGGGCGTCGTACAGCGAGCCCCAGCGGGCGTTCACGGCGTTGGTGGCGAAGCGCGCGTTCAGCAGCGGCACCACCAGCTGCGGCCCCGCGATCCGGGCCACCTCGTCGTCGACGTTGTCGGTGGTCACCGTGACGTCGCCCGGCTCCTCCAGCAGGTAGCCGATCTCGGTCAGGAACGCGGTGTAGGCCTCCGCGTCCGGGGTCCCGGGGTGCTCGCGGTGGAAGTCGTCGATGCGGGACTGGAGCTCGTCGCGCCGGGCGAGCAGCTCGCGGTTGCGCGGCGCGAGGTCGTGGATGAGCGCGTCCGCGCCCTCCCAGAACGCCTGCGGGTCCACGCCCGAGCCGGGCAGGGCCTCCTCGGTGATGAAGCGGTGGAGGCTCTCAGCGACGCTGAGACCGCCGGTCTGCACGCGGTTGTCCATGCCAGTCCCTTGCCTTGTATTCCGTCATGTGGAAATCTCGGTGACGATAATGGAAACTATGGACTCAGTGCCCCGATGTCAACCGGCTCAACCGGGTGCACCGGGCCCGACCGCCGGAGGAGGCCGCCGATGACCCGCCCCCCGACCGGCCCCGCGACCGGCCCCACGACCGGCCCGGACGGCAGCGCCCGCCGGGCCACCGAGGCCGGCGTGCAGTCCGTGCACCGGGCCCTCGACCTCGTCGAGACCGTCGCGGCGCACGGCGGGCACCTGTCCATCGGCGAGATCGCGGGAGCGACCGGCGTCCCGCTGCCGACGGTGCACCGCCTGCTCCGGACGCTGGTCGACCGTGGCTACATGCGCCAGATGCCGAACCGCCGCTACGCCCTCGGGTTCCGGCTGGTGCCGTTGGGCGCCGAGGCGGGCTCGATGGTCGGTGCCGACACCGAGGGCGTGCTGAGCGGCCTCGTCGACGCCCTGGGTGAGACCGCCAACCTGGCGATCCTGTCCGGGTCCCACGCGGAGTACGTCGCCCAGGTGCCGTCGCGGCACACCATGCGGATGTTCACCGAGGTCGGGCGTCGCGTCGAGCTGCACTGCACCGGGGTCGGCAAGGCGCTGCTCGCCCAGCTCGACGACGACCGGGTCCGCGAGGTGGTCGGCCGGGTCGGCCTGCCCGCCCACACCCCGCTCACGCACGTCACCGAGGACTCGCTGCTCGCCGACCTGCACCGTGTCCGGGCCCGGGGCTACGCGCTCGACGAGCAGGAGCAGGAGACCGGGGTCCGCTGCGTGGCGGTGCCGGTCGGGCCGGGCCCGGCGCCCTGGATAGCGGTCTCGGTGTCCGGCCCGGTGACGCGGATGACCGACGAGGTGGTGGGCCGGGCCGTCCCGCTGCTGGTCGCGGCCGGCGCGCGGCTGACCGGCCAGCTGTCCGGCGGGCCCATGGCACCCGCCTAGCCCAGCAGCTGGTCCCGGCTCGGGTAGCGGTCCGTGGAGGGGCGGGCGACCACGGTGGAGGCGACGCGGACCCCGGTGAGCAGCGCCGCCGGGACGTCGTGCCCGACGACGAGCTCGGCGAGCATCCCTGCCGCGAGGCTGTCGCCTGCCCCGGTGGTGTCGAGCGGCACAGCCGGTGGCGCGGGCAGCGCGAGCACCCGGCCGTCCGGTCCGGTCGCCAGCACCCCGGCGGCGCCGCGCTTCAGCACCACCCAGCCCGGGCAGCGGTCGTGCAGCAGCCCCGCCGCGGTGTGCACGTCGTCGGCGCCGGTGAGGGCCAGCGCCTCGGGCTCGTTGGGCAGGAAGACGTCGACCAGCGGCAGCAGGTCGAGCACCTCCTTGGCGGCGGAGCCGGCGAAGTTCTCGGGGTCCCAGCCGGTGTCGAGCAGCGTTCGCGCCCCGGCTGCCCGAGCCCGGCCCAGCAGGTCGGCGGTGGCCTCGCCTCGCAGTCGGGGCAGCGAGAAGTAGCCGGTCACCAGGACCAGGTCCGCCCGGACCGCGTCGGGCGCCAGCGACTCCACGCCGTACCCGGCGAGCACGCCGTGAGCGGTCAGGAAGGCGCGCTCGCGACCCGGTGCCTCCAGCGCGATCGAGATGCCGGTGGCCTGTCCCGGCAGCACGGTCAGGTCCGCGGCGAGCCCGAGCCGGTCCAGCTCCTGGGCGACCCAGCGACCGGCGTAGTCGTCGCCGAGCACGCCGAAGAGCCGGTGGCGCACCCCGAGCGCATGCAGGGCCAGGGACACGTTGCCTGCGGCGCCGGCCGGCCGGACAGAGATCTCCTCCACGATCTCGTCCCCACCGGGGACGGGCAGCCGGGAGACCGGGTTGGCCAGCACGTCCAGCTGGACGTTGCCGATGACGTGCAGGGTGGCGGTGCTCACGACCGGTCCAGCTTGGTGTCGTCCTGGGGGTAGCGGAACCCGTCCACGGCCAGACCGCGGCGGCGCGCGACCTCCGCCCCGAGCAGCTGGAGCGGCACGATCTCCACGGCCGCCCGCGCCAGCGGCGACCCCACCGCCGGCAGGGTGATGACGGTGAGGCCGTCGGTGGCCGGCACGTCGACGCGGCAGGTCAGCAGCAGCGTCGGGCAGCCGAGCCCGGCGAGGTCCCGGGCCAGCCGGACCTCCCGGCCGTCCCCCACCACGGCGACGGCGACGCTCTCATCGAGCGGCTCCATCGGTCCGTGCAGGTAGTTGTACGTCTCGTGGGCGGCGGTGTGCAGCCGGGACGACTCGCGCAGCAGCAGTGCGCCCTCGCCGGCGGTCGCCGTCGACGTGCCGCTCGCCACCACGTCGACCATCCGGGCGTCCTCGAATCGCTGCGCCAGCCGCGCGACCACCGGCTGTGCGGTCTCCAGGACCCGGGAGACCGCATCCGGCAGCGCGGACCAGTCGCTCGACGTGCCGGCCCACTGCTCGCCAAGGAGGCCCAGCGCCTGCAGCGTGGCGGTGTACCCGGTCGTGTAGACGGGGGTGTCAGGGCCGCTGCCCAGAAGCAGGACCCGGTCCGCGAGGGTCGCCAGCGGCGAGTCGGGGTCGTTGGTCACCGCCAGCACCCGGCCGCTCAGCTGCTCCGCCGCCCGCACGGTCTCGGCGCTCTGCCCGGACTCGCTGAGCGCTACGTGCACGTCCGCAGTGCCGGGGACGCCGATCAGCTCGGCGGAGGGGACCCCGAACGCGCGGATCCCCAGCCCCCGCCAGGCGAGGGCGGCGGAGCGGGCGGCGTGCTCGCTGGCACCGATCCCGACCAGCGCGACGACCGCAGCGGGGTCGGGGCGGGACAGCGCGGCCAGGCCCTCGCGGACCCGCGTGGCGCTGTGCCCGAGCACGTGGGGCTGGGCCCGGATTCCGTCGATGAAGCGCACGATCACGTCAACCTTTCACGCCGCCCGAGGCCAGGCCCCCGACGATGTAGCGCTGGAAGAGCAGGGCGAGGACCAGGGGCGGCAGGGCCGCCAGGACGCCGCCGGCAGCGACCAGCCCGAAGTCCGAGGAGTACTTGCCGGTGAACTCCGCGATGGCGACCGGAATGGTCTTCGCCGAGGTCGTGGAGGTGAAGATCAGGGCGTAGAGGAACTCGTCCCAGGCCAGCAGGAAGCCGAACATGCCGGTGGTCAGCAGGCCCGGCCTGGCCAACGGAAGGATCACCCGCACCAGCGCGCCGAGCCTGCTGCAGCCGTCGATGCGGGCGGCGTCCTCCAGGTCGGGAGGGAGGCTCACGTAGTAGTTGCTCATCGTCCAGAGGCAGAACGGGGTCACGATCGAGCAGTAGGTCACGACCAGGCCGGTCTTCGTGTCGAGCAGTCCCAGGTTCGCCAGCCCCAGGTAGAGCGGGATGACGAGCGCGATCGGCGGGATCATGTAGACCCCGAGAAAGGCGAAGAGCGTGGTGCGCCGGAGCCGGAAGCGCAGCCGGGCGAACGCGTAGCCGCCGAGCGCGCCCACGGTCAGCGAGATCAGCGTCGTGGCCACCGCGACCACCAGGCTGTTGAGCACCGCGAGCCGGAAGTTCGCCGCCACGTCGGACCCCGTGCCGGCCTTCGAGGTCAGGATGGCGCGGTAACGGTCCAGCGTGGGGGCGTCCGGCCACCAGTGCGGATGCGCGGCCAGCAGCTCGCGCGGGGGCGAGATGCTGGACACGACCAGCCACGCGAACGGCGCCAGGACGACCAGCGCCATCACCAGGGCGGCTGCGTGGATCCCCAGGAGGTAGCGCCGCGACGGCCTCATCGCACTCCCCCGAGGTCGCCCTGCCGGAGCAGCCGCAGGTACAAGGTCGCCAGGGCCAGCACCGCGAGCACGATGAGGTAGGCGAGCGCGGCGCCGTACCCGTAGAGCTGGTTCGAGAACGCCTGGAGGTAGGTGTAGAAGGCGATCGTCTGGGTGCCACTGGCCGGGCCGCCGCCGGTCATCACGTAGATGATGTCGAAGACCTTGAACGCCTCGATCGTGCGCAGCACCAGCACCACGGCGATGCTGGGCACCAACAGGGGCAGCGTGATGGCGAGGAAGGCCCGCCAGCGTGAGGCGCCGTCCACGCGGGCCGCCTCGTAGACGTCCTCCGGGATGGTCTGCAGGCCCGCGAGCACGAAGAAGGCGACGATCGAGGTGTTCTTCCAGACATCGGCGATGATCACCATGTTCAACGCCAGGAACGGCGAGCCCAGCCACTGGTGAGGGGTCTCGGCGAGGCCGAGGGTGTGGAGCAGTCCGTTGAGCGCGCCGTACTGGCCGTTGTAGATCCACCGCCAGAGGGCGCCGTTGACGATCGTCGGCAGCGCCCACGGCAGCACCACGATGCTGCGCCAGAGCCATCGAACCCGCAGGGGCGCGTTCAGGAGCACGGCAACCGCGGTGCCGAGCACGAGCTCTGCGGCCGTGGACACGAGCGTGAAGTAGCCGGTGTGCCACAGCGCCCGGTAGAAGGCGCTGTCGGAGAACACCCGGGTGTAGTTGTCCAACCCGACGAACGGGTAGGACCCCGGCATCGGGCTGTCCACCCCGAACAGTGAGACCACGAACGTCCGGCCGACCGGGTAGAGGACCACCCCGAAGACCACGACTGCAGCCGGCAGCAGGAGCCACAGGGCCAGACGCCCCTCGCCTGCGGACGCCCTGCGCCTCCGGGCCGGTCGGGTCGAGGTGGCCGCGCTCACGAGCCCAGCAGCGAGGCGGTCTTGGAGGCCGCGTCGTCGAGTGCTCGCTGAGCCGGCTTGCGCCCCAGCAGCGCGTTCTGGATCTCGCCCTGCAGCTCCTGCGAGATGGCGTTGTAGCTGGTCACCTGCGGGCGCAGGATCATGTCGGCCAGCTGCTTCTTCGCCACCGGGACGACGGCGGGGCTGGTGTCGAGGACGGCGGCGTCGTCGTACGAGGTCTGCCACACCGGCAGCGAGCTCTTCGCGAAGCGGTTCTGAACCGGCTGGCTGGTGAGGTAGGTGACGTACTTCCAGGCGGCGCTCTGCTGCTTGCTGCCGCGGGCAACGGAGAGCGCCATGCTGCCGTTCACGCCGGGCCGCCCCGCTGTCCCGGTCGGCGTCTGGAGCACCTCGACGTTCCCGGCGACCTGACTCTGCTTCGGGTCGTCGGCGAGTCCGTACATGTAGGTCCAGTTCAGCGCGAGGCTCGCCTGCCCCGCGGAGAAGACCCGCCGGACGTCCTCCTCCAGTGACTGGGTCGAGGCCGGGTTGGTCAGCTTGTCCACGATGCCCTGGCGCATGAACTCGAGGGCGGCCACCCCACCCTCCTGGTTGAAGGCCGGCTGGCCGCTGTCATCGAGGAACCTGCCTCCGAACGCGCCGAGGAGCTGCGCGTAGTCGCAGATCAGCGCCTCCGCCTGCTGCCAGGACCAGACCAACGGGTACGTCGTCGCGCCGCTGGCCTTGATCGCGCGGGCCGCCTTCATCACGCCGTCCCACGAGCTCAGCTCGCGCGGGTCGACCCCGGCCTTCCTCAGGTGCTTGCTGTTGGCGTACAGGTACTTGGAGTCGAGGATCCACGGCACCCCCCAGAGCCTGTCGTCGTACTGCGGCGTGGCCACCGCCCCTGGCAGCATCTGCTTCCTCCACGCCTCCGGCCACCGGGCGGTCACGTCGGCGACGACGTTCTTGGAGCCGAACTCCGCGGGCCAGATGACGTCGATGAGCACGACGTCGTAGGTGCCCGCCGGGGCCGCCGCCACGATCTTGTCGTGCAGGGCCTCGTAGGACACGAAGTCGGTGGTCACCGTGATGCCGGGGTTGGCCTTCTGGAACGAGGCGGTCATCGACCGGATGTCGTCCTCCGCGTAGCCGGCCTGCTTCATGAACAGGGCCCGGATCGCGCCACTGCCGTCGCCCGCGGAGCCGGAGGACCCGCCGGTGCCGACGCCGCAGGCGGACAGGGCGGCGGCGAGCCCGAGACCGCCGGACGCCACCAGGAAGCCGCGGCGCGACGGTCCGGTCCCGCGGTGGCCGAGCGAGGCAGGGGCAGGCTGGATCATGCTGGCTCCCATTTATTAGGCAACTTGCTTTATTTGGGGAATATAGTCAGCACGTCCGGTACGGGTCAAGGGGCGGAGTGGCATGAACGAGACGGCGACGCGCTCGAGCGTCCAGCGCGTCCTGGCCTACCTGCTCGCCCAGGAGGAGCCGGCCACCCGGCCGATGGCCGCGTCGGCTTGCGAGCTGTCCCGGCCGACGGTGTTCTCGGCGATGGACCGCCTCGAGCGCCTCGGCCTGGTCGCCAGCGCGGGTCGGCAGAGCGGGCGGCCGGGGCGCTCTGCTGACCTGTTCGAGGTGCCGCGGAGCGCCGGCGCCCTGGTCGGGATCGATGTGGGAGGCAGCAACATCCGGGTCGCCGTCACCGACCTGCGGGGCCGGCTGCTCGCGGAGGACCGCGCGGCCACGGCCCGGCAGGGCGGCCGCCACATCGTGGAGCAGGCGGTCGGCCAGGTCCACGACGCCCTGCGATCAGCCAACCTGTCACGAGACGATCTGCGTGGTGTGGGGGTCTCGGTCCCAGGCGTGGTCGGGGCCGACCACAGCACCGTGCGCTTCGCCTCCAACATCGACCAGTTCGAGCCGTTCGACTTCCGGTCTCCGCTGAGCGCCGCGCTGGGCGCCCCGGTGAGCATGGACAACAACGTCAACCTCGCCGCGCTCGGTGAGCACTGGGTGGGTGCGGCCCGGAAGATCGACACCTTCGCCGTCGTCGCGGTCGGCGCCGGCATCGGCGCCGGCATCGTGCACGAGGGGTCCCTGCTGCGCGGCGCCCACGGCGCCGCGGGCGAGGTGGCCTTCCTGCCCACGGACGGGGGCGCGAAGCCCCTCGACGTGCGGGCGCACGACGCCGCGGGGGGCCTCAGCCTCCTGCAGGCAGCACGGGAGCGGACCGGCTGGTCCGGACCTCCTCCTCGGACGGTCGAGGAGCTGTTCGAGCGAGCGGCCCGGCAGGAGGCGCCCGCCACAGACCTCTTCGAGGAGGAGTGCCACCGGATCGCGGTGGTGATCGCAGCGGTGTGCACCGTGGTCGATCCGCAGGCGGTCATCCTCACCGGCGGCGTCGGTGGCAATCCCGCCCTCGTGGAGCGCGCCCGGCAGCTGGCCGGCACCCTCACCCTCTACCCGCCGGACGTGATCCGGTCGGCTCTCGGCGACCGGGCCAGCGTGATCGGCGCAACCCAGCTCGCCAGACGCGAGGCCCACGACACCCTGCTCGCCTCGCTCGCGGACGGCTGAGCACCCCCGTCCCGGTCAGCGGCTCAGTGCCACCGGCGGGGTGGCCGCTTCGCCGACCCCGCGGCTCCGGGGGGTCTCGCCGGCTTCGGCGGCTCCGCCAGCGCGACGTCGACCGCGGTGCCCACCCAGCTCTCCAACGCAGACGGGTCGACCAGCGTGGCACCGGGGACCGTGACCAGGCCCCGCATCGGCCGGCCGGTGAAGTCCAGCTCCAGCGCGCCCCGCGCCAGGGCGGCCTCGTAGCCGTCACGGCCGACCCGGACCATCAGATCCTCCCCCATCACCCCGCAGGCCAGGTGCGTGTTCACCATGAACGCGAGGCCGCCGAACATCGACCGCTCGTCGAAGCCGGTCAGCTCGCCGAGCGTCTCCCGCACCCGGGCCGCCAGCTCCTGGTCGTACACCACTCTCCCAGGGTGCCGCGCGGACCGGGGATGCAGAAGGGCCCGGAACCGGCTTCTGCGCGGTCACGGGCCCTTCGCGGTGAGTGGCAGGTGAAGGATTCGAACCTTCGAAGGCTAAGCCGACGGATTTACAGTCCGCTCCCATTGGCCACTCGGGCAACCTGCCAGGGTCCCCAGATTGTCTCTGGCTCACCGGGACGAAAGAATAGCGCAGCACCATCCGAGACCTAAATCCGGCAGCCCCGCCGCCCCCAGGAGGACCCGCCCCATGGCCGACTCGTCGTTCGACATCGTCAGCAAGCTCGACCAGCAGGAGATCGACAACGCGATCAACCAGTCCCAGCGGGAGATCACCCAGCGCTTCGACTTCAAGAACACCGGGGCCACCATCGAGCGGTCCGGCGAGCACGGCGTGGAGATCTCCGCCAACGCCGACGACCGGGCCACCGCGGTGCTCGACGTGTTCAAGGACAAGCTGATCAAGCGCCAGCAGTCCCTGAAGGTGCTCGAGGCCAGCGAGCCGCGCCAGTCCGGCCGGGAGTCCAAGATCTCCGTCGAGCTCAAGGAGGGGATCTCCCAGGAGCAGGCCAAGAAGGTCGGCAAGCTGATCCGCGACGAGGGCCCGAAGGGCATCAAGGTGCAGGTGCAGGGCGACGAGCTGCGCGTGACCAGCAAGAAGCGTGACGACCTCCAGGAGGTCATCGCGCTGGTCAAGGGACAGGACTACGACTTCCCGGTGCAGTTCACCAACTACCGCTGATCTGAGAGCGCTTCCGCAGGTCAGAAGGGGTTGCCGGGTGGCGCCAGGTCGGGGTCCGCGAGCTCCGCGCATGCTCGCCGCCTTCGTCGCCCCCGCGCTGGCGCTGGGGTGCCTGATCTGGACCGAGGACAACGACTGTTCGGCACAGGCGTCCCGAGCCGGCGATGGACCGGGTCGAGATGCCCTCGTACATGCACTCCCGTCCTATGATCGAGCCGCCGACGTGTGACCGGTGACCGCGAGCGGGTCTCTCTACGCGGTCGGCCTCGAAGCGAGCGTGCTGGTGTCTATCCCGAGCGGTAGTTGGCGGAGGACTCTCCAGGAGTTCGGCGCCTGGGTGCCTGCTCACGGACGCGATGGTTCGGTGACGACGTGCTGTGGCTGGAGCCCGACCCACCCGAGCCCTTTCGTCAAATCACCTCACGGGTCTGGGATGCCTTCCCGCAGCTCCCCCCTTACGGGGGTGCCCATGACGACGTGGTACCCCACCTCACGGTTGCGGAACGGCCGCTTGCCGACCTGCAGACGGTTCAGCGCGCCGAGGATGCCGTGCAACACGGGCTCCCAGTGGCTACGACCATCGACTCCGTGCTGCTGGTAGCCCCAACCAGCTGCCGCATCGAGGCGATCACGGAGGTCACCGACCAGCGGATCCGCCGCATAGACCGGGTGCAATGACCGCAGTCTCCGTCGGTACAGGCGAACCTGGGGCGGGAGTGAGATACCGCACCGGCCAGAGGTCAGCAACCGGCCATGGTCAGCGCGACCGACCGGCAAGCCCGTTTCGCGGATTCCGTTCGGGTCACACTCGGCGTGACGATCGTCGCGCGGGATACACGCAGACTGGTCCCTGGCCGGCCGATCCCGGCGAAGACCGAAAGGACCGATCAGATTGACCGCGTCCGCTGGTCCACCTTTTCGTACCGAGAGCTTCGAGCCAGGAGGACGCATGCGGAGAATGGTCGTGCAGATGATGCTTTCGCTGGATGGCTACTTCGAAGGTCCAGACCACGACCTGAGTTGGCACCTGGTCGACGAGGAGCTCCACGGGCACTTCAACGAGCGGCTCGCGCCCATGAGCGCCTTTGTGGAGGGCCGCGTCTCCTACCAGCTGATGGAAGCGTTCTGGCCGACCGCCGACCAGGATCCGGACTGCTCGCCGACCATGCGCGAGTTCGCCGGGATCTGGAGGGCGGTGCCGAAGATCGTGTTCTCCCGCACGCTGCAGGAGGTCGGTCCCAACGCCTCGCTGAGGGCACGGGTGGACCCCGAGGAGATCAACGCACTGAAGCGGCAACCTGGCGGAGATATGACGCTCGGCGGAGCCGACCTGGTCGAGACGTTCCGCCACCTGGACTTGGTCGACGAGTACCGGCTCTACGTCAACCCCGTGATCCTCGGCCACGGTCGGCGGCTGTTCGAGACAGCTGACCACCCGACCGACCTGGAGCTGGTGGAGAGCCGTCGATTCGGCAACGGTGTCGTCCTGCTGCGCTATGTCGTACGCCGGCCCTAGGGTCGGCCTACGACGCCACCGCCATCACTTCGACCTCAGCTCCAGACTCGAGCAGATAGGTCTCGCCCTGCGCGAGCTCAGGGATGAGCCGGATACCGAACCAGGTCGCACCGTCCCACCTCCGGTGGCGAGCGAGTGTTCGGATCGGTTCACTGCCAGTGGTGAGGGTGTCCAGGTCGATGGTGGTCAGCACGCAACGGTCGCAGAGCTCGCCGACCCTCCAGGTCAGTCGTCCGGTCCGCAGTCGATGCCACCCATCCTCGGCGAATGGCCGGTCGCCATCGACGACGATGTTCGGGCGGAACCGCTCGAGAGCAGCATCTCGCTCCAGCCACGGCTCGCCGGACTCCTGGGCAACGAGGTCACGCAGCCGGTCGATGCTGGCTTCGGTCACCAGCAACACCGGGCCGGCGTCGGCGAGACTCATGGACTCCCCGGGGCGTCCGCCGTGGGAGCCTCCGATCTCGCGGGCGCGGACGTCCGCCAAGTGCGCGAGCCGCACCGGTCTGCACAGACGTTCGCTGAGCCATGAACAGGCATCGCTACCGGCGAGCGCAAGCCGATCGACCCTGCTCATTCGGGTCGAGACGGTGGGCGCCCCGGGCTGCGGGGTAGCCACGTCGAGGACGTCTCCGTCCCGAGAGGTGAGCCGGAGCCCGGCAGCGGTAGGCGACGCGGTGAGTCCCAGCAGCGCGTGGCACTCACGCGCGCTGACGCGGTTGCCCTCGTCGTCGAGCACTACCCAGCGGCGGTCATGCTCCAGCCCGATCGCGGTGACCGTCGCGACGTCCGAACGCAGCCCGGAGGCGGACTTGAGCGGGTACGTCGCCAGCCGAGTCACCTGCATCCGGTCATCCTAGGGTCGGCTGTCTGGGACGCCCCTTCTCACCGAAGCGAGGTGGTCACGCGGAGCGTGACCGGGTCCGCGATCTGTCACCGGCACGCTGGGCGTGCCCACCGTCCTGCAGGTCGCGAACGCGTCAGACTAGCGAGATGAGTGGACAGGTGCGGCTGGATCATGTGGTCATAGCCGTGAGCGACTGGGAGCGCTCGACAGCGTTCTACCGTGACGTGCTCGGCGCCCAGGTCATCGACCATCCGGACGGACGAGTCGCGTTTCGCTTCGGGAACCAGCAACTGAACGTCCACGGCCCCGGCTTGGACGTCGGCACCCTGGTTGCCGCCCGGCCGGTGGCACCGGGAGGTAGTGACCTCTGCTGGGTCTGGCCCGGCAGCGCCGAGGAGCTGGCGGACCACCTGGCCGCGCACGGCGTCGTCATCGAGGCCGGTCCAGTGGAGCGCCACGGTGGCGGCGGCGCTGGGTCAAGCGTCTACTTTCGCGACCCCGACGGCTCTCTGCTCGAGTTCATCGTCTATCCCGTCGCCTGAGTGGGAGATGCTGCGGCAGCACGTTCCCTTCCGTACGGAGAGTCCGCTTGGCGCGGTGGTCAACCGGCGTGAGTGGGAGACGATGAGCTCCCACCGGCCGACCGCCGACCAGCAGCCGGGTGCCACACCGGCGCAGATCGAGTTCGCCCGCCGCTGGCGGGACCTACCGGAGGTGGTGCTCTCCTCGACGAGTACGCGATCGTCACCCACCCGGTCGTGGTGGGCGGCGGCACGCCGTTCTTCACCGCCCTGGACACCTGGGTGAACCCGAAATCTGCTGGAGACCTGGACGTTTCCCGCCGGCGTGCTCCCGACCAGGTACGAGACCACGCGCTGAGCACCCGCAAGACCAACCTCGGGGATCCCTTTGCGACGATTCGCGGGTGAGCGGACGCTCAACGCAGTGCTCCGCGTGATCGAAGCGCGCGTGAATCGCACCCACGACTATGACCTGAATGGGATCCACCGTCCTTCGGAGACCACCTCGACGGAGCCGTCGACGACCTTGATGGCTGTCTGTTCGTCGATGGCGTAGGCCGGGGTGCCGATGTCGACGGCCCACCTCTCCGCGTCGACCGAGGAGTTCCCCGGGAACGCGTCGAGGTGCGGGAAGATCGAGAAGTCGACGACTCCCAGGGTGCGGTCGTCCGGCGCGGAAGGCCACTGGACGAAGCCCGCTCCGATCCGGGGAGTCATCACCATGCTGCCCGCACTCACCCCCACCCAGACCGTGTCGGGCAGCGACGGCAGCAGGTCGGCGAGTCCCGACTCCCGCATCCAGTGGCACAGGTACGTCGCGTCACCACCGTCCACCAGCAGCACGTCCGCCTCACGGACCCACGGCATCCACCGCTCCCCGCCGATGGTGGGCAGTGCGGTGAGCTCGAGGACGCCGAGCGACGCCCAGCCCAGGCCGGACAGGTGACGGAACTCGGGCCCGCCGGCAACGAGCCCCCGCACCGACGCCGGCCCACACATCGGATGGCCCCACTGCGCCGTCGGGACACAGAGGGCGTGGCTCTCGGCGATCGGCTTTCCGAGGAGCTTCACGAGCGCCGCGTTGATGCTGGGGTTGGTGATGCCGCCTGATGTGAGCAACAGCTTCATGGTTCCTCCGAACTCGCGGTCAACCGAGGAGGTCGATGACCGCCCAGGCCAACTGGTGGCCGATCTCCTCTGCTAGCGCTTCCTCATCCCGGGCCGAGAGGCTGGTCCAACCGCTCCCGTCAGAGGACCCGTCGAGGCGAACACTCGTGGTCCAGAGGTCACCGTGACGCGAACGCCGCGGACGACGCGCGGTGGCCGTCACCGTGCCGAGCTGGGTCTGCACACGACCCGGGTGTCCCTCCAGGACCTGTGACACCGCCCCGTCGATGGCAGACACCAGCCACGGTGGGAGTCGCATGTGATGGGTGTCCGTGGGTTCGGCCGGCCACGCCTCGATCCGGTCGTCCCCGACGATGTGGTCGATCAGCTCCCGTGAACCGCCGATGTAGGTCCACGCGAGGTCCAGCTCGCTGGCGAGGCACCAGGCCCGGTCGGCCGGCCACCACAGGTTGGGCGTCTGCTGCTCGGGATCGACGAATGCCAGGGCGGAGTCCAGCCCTCCTGTGTAGAGGAAGTAGTCACGCCCTGGCAGCCGGACGCGAGGCCCGCCCCGCACCTGGCGGGGTATCGGGTCATCGGGAGCGCCAGGCGGCCTAGGAACGTCGACGTCAGCGTCGGGGCCCGCGTAGAGGCCGGGCTGGGCTCCGGGCGGCGGCTCGTCGTCGGAGGCTGGAAACGACGTCGAGTAGGACGAGTTTCGCTCCCAACCGTAGCCATCCCACAGACAGAACCAACAGCTGTCCGGGGTGGTCGTGTGCTGGCGCAGCACGTCTACGAGCGCGGAGGCCTCACCGGCACCGAGCGTGCCTTCCTGAGGTCCGCGGACAGCCCACACCCGACGTCCGTCGCCGGGTGGCAGCAGGGCGATGTCGGGGAAGTGAGCGCCAGGACGCAGCTCTGTCCCGTTGTGTGCCGCTACCTCGGACCAGCGGATCGGACGCGCCGCGGAGTCGTGGGCCGGATGCAGGACCCGCGCGTATGCCTCGAATCCGGTCGGCACCACCGAGGTCACCTCTCCCGATTCGAAGAGGTGAAGCCGTCCCCGGATCCACTCCGCCTGCCCCACGTCGGCGCTCCACTCGACCTCCGGCATCCGTCCCGCCTCCTCCTCTCCCGGCTTCTACAGGTAACCCGTGGGGCAGCCCTCGTCCCTGGTCTCGACATCGGACCAGTCCGCACCGCAGCCCGCGCTGCGACCGCCTCCCATCCTCGCGGAGCGAGCCGACCGCGTCGACCAGCCCGAGACGGCAGGGCCTCCACGCATCCAGCTGACGCTCGTCCTGTCGTGCGGAGTGCGAAGGACTGGTCTCGTACCTGCGTTCGTAGGCCAACGGTCGATGAGCCGTTGCCCGGAGGTGCGCAGACTGGTGGCGTGATCCGCGTCGGCGATTCCGTCCGTTGTCCCTGGTATAGGAACTCGGACCTCGTCGGGCACTCCTGTGGGGTCGTCACCTCCCGGTGATTCCGCCACCACGCCCGAACAGCACAGACTGCAACACTTGTGCCATGCAGGAGCGCAACAACATCGCGTCCGGCTCTCCCTTCGAGCCGAGCATCGGCTTCTCGCGAGCCGTTCGTGTCGGCGACCGCGTACTCGTGTCCGGGACCGGGCCGATCTGGCCCGACGGGTCTTGCCCGGACGACCCCGGAACCCAGGCTCGCCGCTGCTTGGAGATCATCCGCACGGCGCTCGCCGAGGCAGGCACTGAGCTGTCCGCGGTCGTCCGCACCCGGATCTACCTGACCGACCCGGCCAGCGCCGACGCTGTGAGCGCCGAACACGGACGACACTTCGCGGACATCCGCCCCGCCGCCACCATGGTCATCGTCGCCGGCCTCCTCGACCCACGCTGGAAGGTCGAGATCGAGGCCGAAGCCTTGATCACGAGTCCGTAGCAAGCGTGCTTTCCCGTAGCCCGATCGGTCGCCGGCATGCGCAGATTCCGTAGGCCCGTCTCGGCATCGCTGTACGGGGGACTTCACGGGACTCATGCATCGTCAGGCCGCCTCCTTCGCCGAAGCCGTGCGTCTAGTGTTGCGCCCGGCCCGGCACCACGAGCCCGCACTCGGAGGCGAGCACCACCGCTGAACACGGTTCTGCAGACGCAGCTTGGCGAACAGCCTGTTCACGTGCGTCTTGACGGTGGTCTCCGAGACGTAGAGCTCGGCTGCGATCTCGGCGTTCGAGCGACCTAGCGCCATCAGGCGCAGCGGGTCGCGTTCGCGCGCGGTCAGCCCCGCGAGCGCGCGGTCGGGCTCCGTCGGGAGCGGGCCGGTCGACGCGCTGCTCGATGAGCCGTCGCTCGCGGGACAGGAGGGATCGGAGCGTCACGAGCAGGGGTGGCGGGGCCTGACTTGCGCGCGGTGGTTCCACGCATCCCCAGGACGTCGCGATCCCGGCGACTGGCCGTCCGGCGGACCCCGACGGCGGTCGGCTTCGGGCGCCGGTGGGCGTTTCTCGAGAACGGCTGCAGGTCTCAGAAGGGCGGAGGTCCCACGATCGTCATGCTGCCGGTCGCGGCGGCGGCCAGCCGGATCCGGTCGAAGTCGACGGCCACGGCCGGCTCGCCGGGGACCACGGGTTCGCTGGCAGTCCGATAGAACTCCTCGCCGCCCCCAGGCGTGTGCAGGCAGAGCATGCGAGCGCCTTCCGCCTGAGCCAGGAACGCGTGAGGCACTCCCCGTGGGATGACCGCGATTCCGCCGGCGCGCACTTCGTGCTCGACGCCGTCGATGTGGAGCAGTATCGACCCGTCGAGCAGGTAGAACGTCTCGTCGGCGGCGGGATGGGTGTGCAACGGGGTGCGCTTGCCGGGCTCGACGGTGTCCTCGAACAGCAGGAATCCATCGCCCCCCTCGTGCTCGCGGACCAACCAGCGGTGGAGGCCGCCGCCGTAGAACCACCGCCGCTCAGCGTCGTCGGTGTTTCGCACGAGGGGGGCGGTGGTCGTCGGCATGATGGCCTTTCGATTTTATGGGACTCGCGTCCCATAACGAAACTACGGTATCGTAACGGCGGTGTCAACGCCGCATGAGCAGTACGGACGAGCCCGTCAGAGGCAGCGCACTCGGACGGCGCTGGTCGCTGCCGCACGGGATCTGGTAGCCCTCGGGGGCCGGCCACCCACGGTCGGGGAGGCGGCGGAGGCAGCCTCGGTGTCGCGTACGACGGCTTACCGCTACTTCTCGACCCAGAAGTCGCTGTTGCTCGCCGCCCACCCCGAGGTAGAGGCGACCTCGATGCTTCCCGAGGAGGTGGGTCAGGATCCGGAGGAGCGGGTGGCGGCCGCGGTCCGAGGGTTCATGGCGATGGTCGTGGACACCGAGTCCCAGCAACGGACGATGCTCCGGCTCTCGCTCGAGCCCGACACGGAGCCTCGACAGCTTCCGTTGCGCCAGGGGCGGGCGATCGACTGGTTCGCCGAGGCGCTCGAGCCGTTGGCCGCCCCGCTCGGCGACGACGGCGTACGCCGCCTGGCGATCGCGGTCCGCGCTGTCAGCGGGATCGAGTCGCTCGTCTGGCTTACCGACGTCGCCGGCCTGACCCGCGAGCATGCCGTCGAGCAGATGGTCTGGTCGGCCGTGGCGCTGGTTCGCCGTGCTGCCCAGGAGGTCTGAGGGCCGCTGAACCTCTCCTCCGACCTGCCCTGCAGCGGCTGTGGAGGTGTCTTCGGTCTGCCCATCGGATCCCCGCCATCGGCTAGCTTGCCGCAGGTTCCACGGCCACCCGGCCAGGGGGGCGTCGTCGCCGTGACCATGCGAGGCGGACGGCCGCACCAAGACCGAGGAGCATGACCAGGAAGCCGACCCAGCCGCCGACCACGGGCAGCGACGTAAGAACCACGACGACGAGTAGTCCGAGTACCAAGCCCAACCAGCGTCGACTCCGCGATCCGTCGCCGAGTGCGAGGGCCCCCAGGGCTAGGCCGACCGCCGCCGGGGCGAGGAACGTCACGATGGCGAAGAAGGCGAAACCTGCGATGACCAGGAGGGCCAGCGCGCCAGACAGCGCGAGCGCGACGAGATCCCCCAGGCCCAGCAACCCGAGGACGACTGCAAGCAGGACCGCCACAAGCAGCACGGCGACGACGAAGACGACCAGGCCGATCATCCCCAGGACGCCGAATCCCAGGCTGGGCAGCGGGGAGCGACGGACGCTGTCGGCGGTCCCTCGCAGCATGCGAGGAAGCCGCCACAAGACCAGCGCCGCGACCGCGAGGATGCCGATCCATCGCTGCAGTCCGTCGACCAGCCGAGACGCGACGGTGGGCTCCCCCTGCTCGCCCTGTTCGGCGATGGTGATGTTCTCGGTGCCACCGACGGTGCCGTGCTTGGTGTAGTTCGGGGTGGTACCCAGCACGCTGCCGGTGACCCTGCCGTCGAGCGTCATCTGCCCGGCTCCGAACACGAGGTCCTGCCCGACACGCGCGGACGACGTCACTGTCGCCTGCCCGGCTCCGAGCACCAGATCCTGGCCGATCGGTCCGCTCACCACGACCCGGCCGCCGACCAGTCGGGCGTCACCGTCGACCCTCCCGGAGACGTCGATTGTGCCGCCGGTGGCCAGCAGGTCATTCTTGACCTCACCCGGCACGTCAACCTGCCCACCGGCCACCACCAGGTCCCCGGTGACCGTTCCCTCGACGCGGACGGTCCCGCCTGACACATACAGGTTGCCTTCCACGGTCTGCCCGGCAGGGATCACTACCTCCTGGCCACTGCGGACCTTTCCGCCCATGCTGTTGTCCTGCGCGAACGCGACTGACGTGCCGAACAGCACGAAGGCCGCGGCAACAAGGGTCACAACGAAGGAAGTACGCGGAGAGAGATGCGGGATCGTCGACATGATCTGGCTCCTCTTGAGTGACTCGCGCGAGAACCCCCGGAGCCAACCCCGACGCGAGCAAGACGCAACAGAGCACAGGCTTCGGACGAAAAGCGCCAGCCATTCACTCAATCACGAGGATCAACAGATGCCAACCCTGCCTCCGCACACCGGACCTCGTGGGCTTCGGCGCTCGCGAGAGGGCATCGGGGGCGCGAGCATCCCATGAGTGGATCGGGTGTCGATGGAGCTTCAACCAGACGGAGCTGGCGCCGAACGCCGGTTTGCCGCCGGCTGTACCAGCCCGGCGGGCACCGTACCGGCGTGCGCGCGACCATCCCCGTGTTGGCCCGCATGGGGCTAGGGAGTGAGGCAGTAGACGCGCTCGACGACCTCACGGCCCACACCGTCGGCGTAGGAGGCCTCCGAGCCGACCTGAGCGAAGCCGACACGGGCTAGCACCTTCGCCGAGCCCATGTTGTGCTCGGCGACACGGGCGAAGAGCGGTCGCGTCGCCTCGATCTCCAGGAACGCTTGGAGCGCCCGTGTGGCGAGGCCGTGGCCCCACCGAGACGGGTCGATCCAGTAGGTCACCTCGCGCTCACCGTCCATGGTGAAGCTCCCGATCGTCCCCACGAAGGTGCCGCCGTCGTCGATCGCCCGCAGTACGCAGTCGGGATCGTCTCGGATCCGCCGGTAGTGACGGTCGAACGCCGCGCGATCCGAAGGATCCACGCGAGTGAAGGCCGCCATGGCCACAGCGTGTGGATCGCGCTCCCACTCGAAGAGCCGGTCGAGGTCGGCCTCACCGAGAGGCCGGAGCGCTACAGTCACGCCCGGCATGCTAGTGCTACCGACCGACGACACGACTCCGCCCGATCCTCCGTCGGCCCCGGGGTGCCGGTAGCGGAGCGTTCACCGAGCTGCTGGGCCGGGTCCGGCCGGCCGGCGGCGACCCAGTGCAGCGCTGAGCCGGCCGAGAGCCGATCAGTCGCCCTCGGAGTACTTCGCGCGCTTCACGACCAACGGGTCGGGCGCGTAGACCACGTCGTGGTCCTTGCCCTCGTAGTCGAACTGGTGCAGGAAGGCGCGCATGGCGTTGATCCGGGCACGCTTCTTGTCGTTGCTCTTCACCTGCATCCACGGCGCGCGCTTCTTGTCGGTGCTGGTGATCATCGCCTCCTTGGCCGCGGTGTAGTCCTCCCAGCGGTCGAGGCTCTCGAGGTCCATCGGTGACAGCTTCCACCGGCGGACCGGGTCGATCTGACGGATCGCGAAGCGGGTGCGCTGCTCGCTGCGCGTCACGGAGAACCACAGCTTGGTCACCGTCGTCCCGGAGTCCACCAGCATCCGCTCGAACATCGGCGCCTGGGTCATGAACGTGTCGTACTGCTCGTCGGTGCAGAAGCCCATCACCCGCTCGACGCCGGCGCGGTTGTACCAGGAGCGGTCGAAGAGCACGATCTCGCCGGCGGTGGGCAGGTGCTGGACGTAGCGCTGGAAGTACCACTGCCCCTGCTCGCTGCTGGAGGGCTTGGTCAGCGCCACCACGCGCGCGCCGCGCGGGTCCAGGTGCTCCACGAAGCGCTTGATGGTGCCTCCCTTGCCTGCTGCGTCACGGCCCTCGAAGACGAGCACGTGCTTGGCGCCGCTGTCCTCCGACCAGTACTGGAACTTCAGCAGCTCCACCTGAAGGCGGTACTTCTCCTCCTCGTATGCCTCCCGGTCCATCAGCTCGTCGTAGGGGTAGTCCTCCCGCCATGTCTCCACCGCGCTCCCGTCGGGAGCGATCAGCATCGGGTCCTCGCCCTTGCTGCCGTGGACGGTGTAGCCCTCCACCCGAAGGTGGTCGATGTACTCGCGGAGGTTCATCTGCTGCGCCATGCACCGTTCCTAGCGGATCAGGGTGAACGGCGTGCCACTGGCCCCTGCTCGACGCCCGCTACCCTTCCGACCCGACCCCCAGCAGCCCTGCAAGTAGTCCCCGCACGCCGATCGCGATGCGGTGACCAATCGGCTTCCGGGACGTCGCTCTTCATCCACGACCTAGATCGCACTGACCTGCAACCAGTTCCCCGGACACCGGTCCCTATCGGCCACGAGAACCCGGGGTGGCCCGCGCCGATCCGAGGTCGGGTACTCAGCGCCTGGTCTCGTACCTGGTCAGGAGCACGCCGCCGGGAAACGTCCGGGTCTCCACCAGGTCGAGGTTCACCCAGTTGTCCAGGGCGGTGAAGAATGGCGTGCCGCCGCCCACCAGGACCGGGTGGGTGACGATCGCGTACTCGTCGATCAGCCCGGCCCGCATGGCCGCCGCGGCGAGGGTGGCGCCGCCGATACTCATGGTTCCGCCGTCCTCGGCCTTGAGACGGGTGATCTCGGTGACCGCGTCGCCGCGGACCGGGCGGGTGTTCCAGTCGACCGTGCTGGTCGTCGAGGAGAACACCACCTTCGGCAGGTCCCGCCAGCGGCGGGCGAACTCGATCTGCGCCGGTGTGGCACCCGGCTGCTGGTCGGCGGTCGGCCAGTGGGAGCTCATCGTCTCCCACAGTCTGCGCCCGTACAACGCCGTGCCTGTCGCCCTCACCCGGTCGGACCACCACCGGAACAGCTCGTCGCTCGGTACGCTCCAGCCGAGGTCGTCGCCGGGCGCGGCGATGTAGCCGTCCAGGCTCAGGTTCATGCCGAAGGTCAGTTTCCGCATGGTGTCAGCCTGCCGTGAGTCGGTCTCGGTGGCCAGGCCAGCACGGCGCGGGAGTGCACCCGTTCAGCGACAGATGGGCCAGGAAGTCGTTGTCGAGGGGGTTCACGCCTCCCACTGGCGCAGAGCGGTGAGGAGCACAGCGTTCACTACGACGAGCGCCAGGTAGACCACCGCCAACGTCACCGAACCGGCGACCAGCAGGCCGAGCGCGGCCGTCACGAACAAACCCAGCTCGAGCGGGATCCGGGTGCCAGTCGGCAACCGGTGTACCGACCGGGGCGCGTTCCAGCGCGCCCACACTGCGATGGCCACACTGGGGAGAGCCACGGCGAGGACGACCGCCCAGAGACCGGATCCGATTGCCGCACCCGTGTAGGCGAGGGCGATGAAGCCTGTCAGCTCGAGTAGGAACTTCAAGAGGAGGTTGGTCATTCGCACGATCTGAGCATGGCATCTGCGCCGCAAGACCTCTCCTGCATCCAAGAATGGCGTCGGGAAAGGCCCCGGCAGAGGAAGCTGCGTTGCGGGCCCCGCTCATCGAGCCCCCGACCGCCCTGGTGGTGACCTTGGACCGCTTGGCTGCATCGGCCGGGATTCCGCTCTCCAGCTACCGCTGACCCTCCGGCCGCGGTGACGGGTCCGGCTCGTCGAGCGCATCCAGGGCGGCCAGGGCCTCGGTCCAGCGGGCCCGCCGCTCGTCGGTGGACTGCTCCCACCAGGGCGTGCCCCGCTCCCCGAGTCCGTGCTTGGCCAGGTCGACCCGGCGCCGGGCGTCAGCCGGGTCCTGCCCGGCACGGGTCAGCCGCCCCACCGCCGAGCGGCCCCGGCCCAGGTGCGACCGGAGCCGCGCGGCCACATCCTCGGGCAGCCCCGGGTCCTCGCGCCGCCACCGACGACCGTGGACGACGAGCCAGCGCTCGTCGTCCACGTCGTGGTCCGGGCCGGGGTCATGCTCCGATCCGGCCACCGGGCTCAGGACAGATGCGTGGGCTGGGGGTGCGCCTTGTGCCACTCGTCCTGACCGAGGTCGCCGCCGTGACCGTCGCTGTGGCTCACCCGCTCGGACCCGGCGACGGCCGCGGGTGACAGGTCGGTCGGCACCAGCCGCACGATCACGGCCTTGGACGTCGGGCAGTTGCTCTGCAGCGCCGACGAGTCGAGCGGGATCAACGGGTTGGTCTCCGGGTAGTACGCCGCGGCGCAGCCTCGCGGCTGGTCGTAGGCGACCACGCGGAACGACGGGGCCGAGCGCTCCGAGCCGTCGGTCCACTCGCTGACCAGGTCGACGTACTGGTCGACGTGCAGCCCGAGGGCGGTGATGTCATCGGGGTGCACAAACACCACCCGACGGCCACCGGAGACGCCGCGGTAGCGGTCGTCGAGCCCGTAGATGGTGGTGTTGAACTGGTCGTGCGAGCGCATCGTCTGCATCAGCAGCCGCCCCTCGGGCACGTGCAGCATGTCGATCGGGCTGACGCTGAACACGGCCTTGCCCGGCGTGGTGTCGAACGTGCGGGTGTCCCGCGGCGGGTGCGGCATGGTGAAGCCGCCGGGCCGGTCGACCTTCTCGTCGTAGGCCTCGCAGCCGGGGACCACGCGGGCGATGCGCCGCCGGATCTCGGTGTAGTCGGCGCGGAAGGCGTCCCAGGTCAGCCCGTAGCGGTCGCCGAGGGTGGCCTTGGCCATCGAGCAGACGATGTCCACCTCGGAGCGCAGATCCGGGGAGGCTGGCTCGAGCGGGCCCTGCGACGCGTGTACCACGCACAGCGAGTCCTCGACGGTGATCCGCTGGGCGCGACCCCCGGTGCGGTCCTTCTCGGTGCGGCCGAGGGTCGGCAGGATCAGCGCGGTCCTGCCGGCCACCACGTGGGACCTGTTCAGCTTGGTGGAGATCTGCACCGTCAGCCGGGCGTTGCGCATCGCCCGCTCGGTGACCTCCGTGTCCGGCGTCGCGGCGGTGAAGTTGCCGCCGAGCCCGACGAAGACGTGCGCCTCGCCGTCCCGCAGGGCGCGGATCGCGTTGACGGTGTCCAGGCCGTGCTCGCGCGGCGGGTCGAAGCCGAACTCCCGCTCGATCGCGTCCAGGAAGTGGGCCGGCGGTCGCTCCCAAATGCCCATCGTGCGGTCGCCCTGGACGTTGGAGTGACCGCGCACCGGGAACAGGCCCGCGCCGGGGCGGCCGATGCTGCCCTGGAGGAACGCGACGTTGCAGATCTCCTTGATCGTCGCGACCGAGTTGCGGTGCTGGGTGATGCCCATCGCCCAGCAGATGACGGTCGCCGAGGAGTCGCGGAACATGCCCGCGGCCTCCTCGATCTGCGCCCGGCTGAGGTCGGTGGCCTGCTCGACGGCGGCCCAGTCCACGGACCGCACGTGCTCGGCCCACTCGTCGAAGCCGACGGTGTGCTGCTCCACGAAGTCCCGGTCGATGCAGTCCCACTCCAGCAGCAGCGAGCCGATGGCCTGCATCAGGGCCAGGTCGCCGTTGATCCGCACCGGCAGGTGCAGGTCGGCCAGCTCGGTGCCGTTGCCGACGACGCCTCGCACGTTCTGCGGGTTCTTGAACCGGGTCAGCCCAGCCTCGCGCAGCGGGTTGATGGCCAGGATCTTCGCGCCGTTGCGCTTCGCCTGCTCCAGGGCGGTCAGCATCCGCGGGTGGTTGGTGCCCGGGTTCTGCCCCATCAGCACGATCAGGTCGGCGTCGTACACGTCCTGGATCACCACGCTGGCCTTGCCGATCCCGATCACCTCCTGCAGCGCGATCGAGGTGGACTCGTGGCACATGTTCGAGCAGTCGGGCATGTTGTTGGTGCCGAAGGCCCGGGCGAACAGCTGATAGGCGAACGCGGACTCGTTGGAGGCCCGGCCGGAGGTGTAGAAGACGGCCTCGTCGGGGCTGCCCAGCCCGTTGAGTGCCTCACCGACGAGCGCGAAGGCCTCGTCCCAGCCGATCGGCGTGTAGTGCGAGGCCCCCTCCCGCAGCACCATCGGCTCGGTCAGCCGGCCCTGCTTGCCGAGCCAGTACTCGGTGCGCTCGGAGAGGTCGGCGACCGAGTGCCGGGCGAAGAACGCCCGGTCCACGCGGGCCTTGGTGGCCTCCTCGGCGACCGCCTTGGCGCCGTTCTCGCAGAACTCCGCGGTGTGCCGGTGGTCCGGGTCCGGGTCCGGCCAGGCGCAGGACATGCAGTCGAAGCCGTCGGTCTGGTTGAGCTTGAGCAGCGTCTTGGCGGTGCGCGTGGGTCCCATCTGCTGCAGCGACCGCTTCATCGACACGGCCACGGCGGTGACGCCCGCAGCCGCGTGCTTCTGCGGGTGGACCTCGACGTCGCGCTCGTCGATGTCCCTGTCAGGTGTCCCGTGCGCCATCAACGACCTCTCTCAGTTCTGCGTCGGCCCGATCCGACCACCCGGATCGCCGCAACCTTACGGGGACGTCCCAGGCCGGGACGCGGAGGTGGCGGACTTCTCCGCGGCGGCGACCTCTCTGGCGCGCTCGGAGCGCTCGTCCAGGGCGGGCGGCGGCGGCACGGTCCACATCCACTCGCGGAGGCGGTCCTTCTCGTGAGTGAGGTCGCGGATGTCGAGCTCGGCGTAGTCGTGCTCCGGGCTCCAGTGCAGCGCGTCGAACGGACACACCTCGATGCAGATCGAGCAGTACATGCAGAGCGAGAAGTCGATCGCGAACCGGTCCAGCACGTGGCGGGTGCGGGGGCGCCCCCCGGCGGGGTCCGGCGGCACGGGCTCGGGGTGCGAGTCGATCGTGATGCACCACGACGGGCACTCGCGGGCGCAGAGCATGCACGAGGTGCAGTTCTCCTCGATCAGCGCGATCACGCCGCGTGACCGGGGCGGCAGCGGTGGCTGGTCGCTCATCGTGGCCCCCAGGTCCGCGGGTCGGGCACTCCCGGCGGTCGGGCCCGTCGCCGGGTGCGGGCGCCGCCCATCGAGGCGTCGGACTCGCCCGGCTCCTTGGCCCCGGGCCAGGGCTTCGCCACCCGCGACACCAGCACGAAGTCCTTGCGCAGCGGATGCCCTTCGAAGTCCTCGGGCAGCAGCAGCGTCTCCAGGGCGAGCGGCTCCCCCGCCTCGGTGAAGTCGATGCCGAACATCTCGTGCGTCTCCCGCTCGTGCCAGCGGGCGCCCGCGTAGACGCCGGCCACCGTGGAGACCACGGGCAGCGCCCGCGGGAGCAGGGTGCGCACCAGCAGGTGCTCGACCGCGCCGGTACGGCGGGCCGCCACGTGAGCGACCAGCCGGAAGCCGTCGTCGAGCTCGTCGACCGCGGACAGCCAGTCGAACCACCGGCACCCCAGGCCGTCCCGCGCGAGGAGGACGGCCTGCTCCCAGCGGTCGGCCGGGACGTCGACTGCGACCGGCGCGAAACCGTCCTCGACCACGGCGTCAGCACCCAGCCCGCCGGTGTAGGCCTCGGACACCTGCTCCAGCCACAAGCTCACCGGGCCTCCTCCTGAGGCCGAGCTCACCGGGCCTCCTCCGGAGGTGCGACCAGACCCCGGGTCAGCGTGGCGGCCCCGGCCGGACGGGACGGTGGCGGGCGGCCGTCGATCCGCTCCTGGAGCATCCTGATGCCGTCCAGCAGCGCCTCGGGTCGCGGAGGGCAGCCAGGCACGTAGACGTCCACCGGGAGCAGCTGGTCCACGCCCTTGGTGACGCAGTAGGAGTCCCAGTAGGGGCCGCCCGAGTTCGCGCAGGACCCGAAGGAGATGACGTAGCGCGGCTCGGGGAGCTCGTCGTAGAGCCGCTGCACGGCCGCCGCCATCTTGTCGGTGACGGTGCCCGAGACCACCATCAGCTCGACGGTCGGCGCGTCCGCCCGGGCGGGGGTCAGGCCGAGCCGGGCGAAGTCCTGACGTCCCATGGTGGCGGCCACGAACTCGACCGCGCAGCAGGCCAGCGCGAAGTTGAACACCGACAGCGAGTAGGTCCGCCCCCAGTCGAGGCGGTACTGCGCGGGGCGCGGCGCCACCTCGGCCCCGCCGAGCACCGGCATCCCCAGGTCCACGTCCACCCGGCCACTCTAGGACCCGGCCCGCCGCCGGTGTGTCGCAGCCGGGCACTCCCGGCCGGGGTCCGGGGCGGGTAACGTCCCCGGCACCACAGGACCCGTCCCCGGGGGGAGGAACCGATGCGCAGAGCAGGCCGGCTGGCGACCGGGACCGTCGTGACCCTCGTCGCGGTGCTGGGGGTCGGCGGCGCGACGTACGCACTGCTGGGCCGCTCGGGCGGCACCGCGCCCGGGTCGGAGGAGCGGCAGGTCGCCGCGACCTCCGCGCCGACCGTGGCCGGCACGGCGGCGACCCGCTCCCCGTCGACCCGCTCCCCGTCGGCCCCGTCGGGCTCCCCGTCCGCTGCCGGCACCCCCACGACGACAGCGCCGCCGAGCCCCGCCCCCGCGCGCGGGAAGCCGAAGCCGAAGCCGAAGCCGGTGCTGTCCCCCGGTGACCGGGGCGTCCGGGTACGGGAGCTCCAGGGCCGGCTCACCCAGCTGGCCTGGTACGTGCCGCCGATGAGCGGCAGCTACGACCGGGCCACCCGCACCGCGGTCAGCGGCTTCCAGGCCAAGCGCGGCTTCGAACCCACCGGCGTCGTGGAGCCGCGGACCTGGCGGCGGCTGGTGACGATGACCCGGACGCCGACCTCCGACGAGATGTTCAACCGGTCCGGGCCGGCGCTGCTCGAGGGGGGCGACCGTGGCGCCGAGGTCCGCGTCCTGCAGGCGCGGCTGCGGCAGGTCGACTGGTTCGCCGGGGACGTGTCCGACGTCTACGGGCCCCGGACGACGGCGGCCGTCCGGGGGTTCCAGGCCAAGCGGCGGATCCCCCTGACAGGCGACGTCGACCGGCGCACCCTCGACCTGCTCACCGCGATGACCTCCGCGCCGAGCGCCGACGAGCTCGCGAATCGCCGGCCCGAGCCGGCGACGACCGGCTCCGTCCTCGACGCCCGGTGCACCACGGGGCGGGCGCTGTGCATCGACAAGACCACCACCAGCCTGCGGTGGGTCGTCGACGGGCAGGTCCGGTCCCGGCTCGACGTCCGCTTCGGGTCGGAGTACACCCCGACCCGCGAGGGGCTGTTCTCCGTCTACTGGAAGGACCGCGACCACGTCTCCAGCCTGTTCGGCTCGGCGATGCCGTTGTCGATGTTCTTCAGCAAGGGGCAGGCGGTGCACTTCTCCAGCGACTTCGCCGCCCGCGGCTATGCGGGCGCCTCGCACGGCTGCGTGAACGTGCGGGACTACGCCGGACTCGCCGCCCTGTTCGACGAGGTCCGGACCGGCGACAAGCTCGTGGTCTACCGGTCCTGACTCCGGCTCACATCGCGGGCACGCGCTCGCGGTCCGCCGAGGTCAGCGTGCTGGCTCCCCGGTTCGGGGAGAGCCACACCGCAGCACCCACGTCGAGGTCCAGCTCGCGGGCGTGCGAGCGGGTCAGCGCGACCTGGACGTCGTGCTCCTCGCGGCCGGCGGCCGGGCCCGCTGCTCCGGGCGCGGCGAACGCTGGCGGACGCACGGTCAGCCGGACCTCGAAGCCGACCCGCAGCATCCGGACCACCTCGCCGCGGACGCTGCCCGGCACCGCGTCGGAGGTCAGCACGTCGATGTCGTGCGGCCGGACCAGCCGGCCGTCGAGCCGGGTGACCGGGCCGAGGAAGCCCATCACGAAGTCGTTCGCCGGCACGTCGTAGAGGTCGTCGGGTGAGCCGACCTGCTCGATCCGTCCCTCGTTGATGACCACGATCTCGTCGGCCACCTCGAGCGCCTCCTCCTGGTCGTGCGTGACGAAGACGGTGGTGACGTTGACCTCGTCGTGCAGCCGTCGCAGCCAGTCACGCAGCTCCTTGCGGACCTTGGCGTCCAATGCGCCGAACGGCTCGTCGAGCAGCAGCACCGTGGGTTCGACGGCCAGCGCCCGGGCCAGCGCCATCCGCTGCCGCTGGCCTCCGGAGAGCTGGGCGGGGAGCCGGTGTGCGAACTGGGAGAGGTGCACCAGCTCCAACAGCTCCTCGACCCGGCGCCGGGTCTCCGCCTTCGGGCGCTTGCGGATCTCCAGCCCGAACGCGACGTTCTTCGCCACGCTCAGGTGCTTGAAGGCGGCGTAGTGCTGGAACACGAACCCGACGTTGCGCTGCTGCGGCGGCAGGTGCGTGGCCTCGACCCCCTCGATGTGGACGCTGCCCCCGTCGGCGCTCTCCAGCCCGGCGATGATCCGCAGCAGCGTGGACTTGCCCCCGCCGGACGGGCCCAGCAGGGCGGTGAGCTGCCCGGTCGGGATCTGCAGCGACACGTCCTCGAGGGCGACGAAGTCACCGAAGCGCTTGTGGATGTGGTTGATCTCGATGCTCATGGGTTCCTCAGCTCAGGACGGTTCGGTACGGGAGGGACGCAGGATGCCGACCACGACGATGCAGACCACCGAGGCGAGGGCGAGCAGGAAGGCGGTCGAGTAGGCGGTGGCCTGGTCGAAGCCCTGGTACTTCGACTCCACGACGAGGGTGGCGGTCTGGGTCTGCTGGACCACGTTGCCCGACACGACCTTCACCGCGCCGTACTCGCCGAGCGAGCGGGCGAGGCTGAGGACGACGCCGTACACGACGGCCCATCGGATGCTCGGCAGCGTGATCCGTCGGAAGGTCGCGAAGGCGTTGGCGCCCAGGCTGCGGGCCGCCTGCTCCTGCTCGTCGCCGATCTCCTCCAGCACCGGGACGACCTCGCGGACGACCAGCGGAAGAGCGACGAACACGGTGGCCAGCACCATGCCGGGGGTGGAGAACACGACCTGGATCCCGGCCGCCGACAGGGCCGGCCCGAAGAGGCCGGTGCGCGGGTTGAACACCAGCAGCAGGGCCAGCCCGACCACCACCGGCGAGACCGACAGCGGCAGGTCGATGAGTACCGAGAGGGCTCTCCTGCCGGGGAAGCGGTAGCGCACCAGCAGCAGGGAGACGCCGACGCCGAAGACCAGGTTGATCACGACCGAGACCACCGCGACCAGGGCGGTCAGCCGCAGCGCGTGGGTAACGTCGGCGTCACCGAGCGCGCTGGTCAGCGCGGTCAGCCCGTCGGCGAAGGTGTACTTCACGACCAGCGAGACCGGCCACAGCACCAGCATCAGGACGTACGCCGTCACCAGCAGTCGCAACCCCCACCGCACCGCCACCGGCTCTCGCATCCGGGTGCTAGCCACGGCGGGACACCCGCCTCTGGATGACGTCGAGCGCGACGATGACGACCAGCGCGACCGCGAGCATCAGCGTGGCGACCGCGGCCGCGGCGGCCGTGTTGCCGCTCTCGATGTAGCTGAGCACCCGCACGGAGGCCACCTCGGTGCGGTGCGGCAGGTTCCCCGACAGAAGCACCAGCGACCCGTACTCGCTGATCCCCCGCGCGAAGGAGAGGGCCGCCCCGGCGGCCACCGCCGGGACCAGGCTCGGCAGGACGACGCGGCGGAACGTGGTCAGCCGGGTCGCCCCCAGCGAGGCCGAGGCCTCCTCGACGTCGGCCTCGAGCTCCTCGAGCACCGGCTGCACCGTGCGGACCACGAAGGGCAGCGTCACGAACGCAAGTGCCAGGAACACGGCGGCCCGGGTGTTCGCGACGTCCACGCTGAGCGGGCTGCTCGGTCCGTAGAGGGAGAGCAGCACCAGGCCGGCGACGATCGTGGGCAGCGCGAACGGGATGTCGATGACCACGTTCAGGACGGCTCTGCCCGGGAAGCGGTCGCGCACCAGCACCCACGCGATGGTGGTGCCCATCACCGCGTTCAGCACGGTGACCAGCAGCGCCTCGAGCACGGTGAGCTCCACCGCGGAGAGCGTCTGCGAGCTGGTCACCGTGTCCAGGAAGCCGACCGAGCCCCGCGGTCGCGACCACCATGGCGAGGGGGATCAGCACCAGCACGCTGAGCCACAGCAGCGTCACGCCGAGCCCGAGCCGCGAGACGGCGGTGAGCGAGCCGCTCCGGCCGGACCGGCGCGGGGCGCGCGGGCGGGGCCGGAGCGAGGACGGTCTGGCTCACTGCTTGCCCGTCTGGGCCTGGATCCGGGTGACGATCCCGTCCTTCTCGTCGAAGAACCTCTGGTTGGCGGCCGCCCAGCCGCCGAAGTCCTTGTCGATGGTCATCAGCGTCGCGGGGGTGGGGAACGGGTGCTTCGGGTCGTTGGCCCCCTCGACCTCGACCGAGACGTCGTCGCGCAGCGGACGGAAGCCCTCCTCGGCGTAGTCGGTCTGGGCCTGCTTGCCGGTCAGGAACGACAGGAGGGCCTTCGCCTTCGGGTCGGCGTGGGTGGTGACCGCCCCCGGGTTCTGGATCAGCAGGTCCTGGTCGGGGACGACGTAGTCGAAGTCGGCGCCGCTCTGGCGGGCCAGGATCGCCTCGTTCTCGTAGGACAGCAGCACGTCGCCGTTGCCACTGGTGAACGCCGTCGTGGCGTCACGTCCGCTGCCGGGCAGGGCGGCCACGTTGCCGAACAGCTTCGTCAGGTACGCCTGCGCGTCGGCGTCCGAGCCACCACGGGCCAGCACGTGGCCGTAGGCGGCGAGGATGTTCCACTTCGCCGAGCCCGACGACGACGGGTTCGGGGTGATGATCCTGACCCCCGGCTTCACCAGGTCGTCCCAGGTCCGGATGCCGAGGGGGTTGCCCTTGCGGACCACCATCACCACGACGGACTGGGTGAGGATGCCCTTGGTCGGCGTCCGGTCCCAGGTCGGGGAGACCAGCTTCGCGTCCACCAGCTTCTGCACGTCCGGCTCGAGCGACAGGTGCACCAGGTCGGCCTGCTGACCGCCGAGGACCGCGCGGCTCTGGTCGCCCGAGGCGCCGTACGACTGGGTGAAGGCGACGCCCTTGCCTGCGGCCGTGCGGCCCCAGTCCGCGATGACCTGCTTGTTCGCCTGCTCGAGGATCGAGAAGCCGACCAGGCTCAACGACCTTTCACCCTGGGCGGCGCCGCTGCTGCCGCCGCACCCAGCGAGGGCCAGGACGCCGACGACCGAGCCGGCTGCTGCGGCCTTCCACTTGATGCTCATGTCTGACCCGTTCCTTCTCGCCGCTCCCGCTGAACGGTCTACTAAGTTACGTAGACTACTAGTATTAGAGGTCTTTCGTCTCCGAACCCTCGAGATCTCGGCGTGTCGCGACTCACACGACGCAGGGCACCGTCATCCGGACTGAGGACGGTCCGCGCCCGGACCGGCCGTAGCATGGCCGGGGAAGGGCACCCTTATCTCGAGGAGCGGGTCCGCACCGCAGCCCTGTGGAAGGAAGGCGACGAAGGCCGTGACCAAGCAGGTCCAGCAGCTCGACCGAGTGATCATCCGGTTCGCCGGCGACTCCGGCGACGGGATGCAGCTCACCGGCGACCGCTTCACCCAGGAGACCGCCAGCTTCGGCAACGACCTGTCGACCCTGCCCAACTTCCCCGCGGAGATCCGCGCCCCCCAGGGGACGCTCCCGGGGGTCTCGTCCTTCCAGGTGCACTTCGCCGACCACGACATCCTGACGCCCGGCGACTCCCCCGACGTCCTGGTCGCGATGAACCCGGCCGCGCTGAAGGCCAACCTCGCGGACATCAAGAAGGGCGCGACGGTCATCGTCGACTCCCACGACTTCACCACGCGCAACCTGAACAAGGCCGGCTACGCCCGGAGCCCCCTCGAGGACGACTCACTCGACGAGTACGACCTGCACGCCTTCGAGCTCACCGACATGACCGTCGAGGCGGTCAAGGAGTTCGGGCTGTCCCGCAAGGACGCGAGCCGGGCGAAGAACATGTTCGCGCTCGGACTGCTCTCCTGGATGTACGGACGGCCGACCGAGTCCACCGTCGCGTTCCTGGAGCGCAGGTTCGCCAAGGCCCCCGACATCCGCGACGCCAACATCACCGCGTTCAACGCCGGCTGGTACTTCGGCGAGACCACCGAGGCCTTCAGCGTCCAGTACGAGATCAAGCCGGCCCCGATGAAGGCCGGCACCTACCGCAACATCACCGGCAACCTGGCGCTGTCCTACGGCCTGATCGCCGGGGCCACCCAGTCCGGGCTGCCGCTGTTCCTCGGGTCCTACCCGATCACGCCGGCCTCCGACATCCTGCACGAGCTCAGCAAGCACAAGCGCTTCGGCGTCACCACCTTCCAGGCCGAGGACGAGATCGCCGGGGTCGGCGCGGCCCTCGGCGCGTCGTTCGGCGGGGCGCTCGGGGTCACCAGCACCTCGGGCCCGGGTCTCGCGCTCAAGGCGGAGACGATCGGCCTCGGCGTGATGATGGAGCTGCCGCTGCTGGTCGTCAACGTGCAGCGCGGCGGCCCCTCCACGGGGCTGCCGACCAAGACCGAGCAGGCCGACCTGCTGCAGGCGCTCTTCGGCCGCAACGGCGAGTCCCCGGTGCCGGTGGTGGCTCCGCAGTCGCCGGCGGACTGCTTCGACGCGGCCGTCGAGGCGGCCCGCATCGCGGTCACCTACCGCACCCCGGTGGTGCTGCTCTCCGACGGGATGCTCGCCAACGGCTCCGAGCCCTGGCGGATCCCCGAGGTCGCCGACCTCCCGGTGATCGACCCGCACTTCGCCGCCGAGCCCAACCACGAGGACGCGAAGGGGAAGCCCGAGTTCTGGCCCTACCTGCGCGACCAGGACACCCTGGCCCGCCCCTGGGCCCTGCCGGGCACCCCGGGGCTCGAGCACCGGATCGGCGGGCTCGAGAAGGGCGAGGGACACGGGAACATCTCCTACGACCCGGCCAACCACGACTTCATGGTGCGCACCCGGGCCGCGAAGATCGCCCGGATCGCCCAGGACATCCCGCCTCTGGAGGTCGACGACCCGACCGGCGAGGCTACCGTCCTGGTGCTCGGCTGGGGGTCGACGTACGGGCCGATCGGCGCGGCGGTGCGCCAGGTGCGCGCGTCGGGTCACCCGGTCGCCCAGGCACACCTGCGGCACCTCAACCCGTTCCCGGCCGACCTGGGCGACGTGCTGGCCCGCTACGAGCGGGTCATCATCCCCGAGATGAACCTCGGTCAGCTCAGCATGCTGGTCCGGGCGACGTACCTGGTGGACGTGGTCGGCTACAACCACGTCCGCGGCCTGCCCCTGCGCGCCTCCGAGCTGGCCGAGGCGATCACGAAGGAGATCACCCGATGACCGACGTCCTGCCCTTCCCCGGCCTGCGCGGCGTCCCGACCGCCGAGGACCCGCAGAACCGCAAGGAGTACACCTCCGACCAGGAGGTCCGCTGGTGCCCGGGCTGCGGGGACTACGCGGTGCTGGCCGCCGTCCAGGGGTTCCTGCCCGGCCTCGGCCTCAAGCGCGAGAACATCGTGTTCGTCTCGGGCATCGGCTGCTCTTCCCGCTTCCCCTACTACCTCGACACCTACGGCATGCACTCGATCCACGGCCGCGCGCCGGCGATCGCCACCGGACTGGCCACCAGCCGCGAGGACCTGTCGGTGTGGGTGGTCACCGGTGACGGCGACGCGCTGTCCATCGGCGGCAACCACCTGATCCACGCGCTGCGCCGCAACGTGAACATGACGATCCTGCTGTTCAACAACCGGATCTACGGCCTCACCAAGGGTCAGTACTCCCCCACCTCCGAGCCCGGCAAGGTCACCAAGTCCACCCCGATGGGATCCCTGGACAACCCCTTCAACCCGGTCTCGCTCGCGCTCGGCGCGGAGGCCACCTTCGTCGCGCGGACCGTGGACTCCGACCGCAAGCACCTCACCGAGGTGCTGTCCGCGGCCGCCGCCCACAGAGGCACGTCGCTGGTCGAGATCTACCAGAACTGCCCGATCTTCAACGACAACGCCTTCGACGCCATCAAGGACAACGACTCCAAGGCCGACGCGATCATCCCGCTGCGCCACGGCGAGCCGATCCGCTTCGGTCGCGAGGGTCAGCTCGGCGTGGTCCGGGACCGGTTCACCGGCGGGGTGCGGGTCGAGGAGAACCCGGCCGCGGCCGAGGTGCTGGTGCACGACGCGCACGCGGCCGACCCGACCACGGCGTTCGCGATCTCGCGGCTGACCGACTCCGGCATCCTCAAGCACGCTCCGGTGGGGATCTTCCGACAGGTCGAGGCACCGACCTACGACGACCAGGCTCGTGAGCAGATCGTCACGGCCAGCCAGGGCACCGCGGACCGTGCGGACGCGCTGGCCGGGCTGCTCGCCTCAGGGGATACCTGGACCGTTGTCTGAGCCCGCCTCGGCCGAGGCGCGGCGCGGGGTCCTCCTCGGCCTGGCGGCCTGGACCATGTGGGGCTTCTTCCCGCTGTACTGGCCGCTGCTGAGACCTGCCGGAGCGGTCGAGATCCTCGCCCACCGCGTGCTCTGGTCGCTGCTGCTGATGCTGGGCGTCGTGCTGCTCATGCGCAAGCGGGAGGCGCTGCGGGCGACGCTGGCCAGCCGACGCACCCGGTGGCTGCTCGCGGTCGCCTCGGTGCTGATCACCGTCAACTGGGGCACCTACATCTGGGGGGTCAACCACCACCACGTGGTGGAGACCTCGCTGGGCTACTTCATCAACCCGCTGGTCAGCGTGCTGCTCGGCGTCATGGTGCTGGGCGAGCGGCTGCGCCGCCTGCAGTGGGTGGCGCTCGGCATCGCCGGGGTGGCGGTGCTGGGCCTCACCGTCGAGTACGGCCACCCACCCTGGGTGGCGCTGGTCCTGGCGTTCTCCTTCGGCAGCTACGGCCTGGCGAAGAAGAAGGCGAACGCCGGCGCGGTGGAGAGCCTGGTCATCGAGACGTCCCTGGTCGCGCCGCTGGCGTTCGCCTACGTCGTCTTCCTGTCCGCGACCGGCGCCTCGACCTTCGTCGGCAACGGCGGGCTGCACGTGGTCCTGATCGTGGGCACGGGTGTGATCACCGTGATCCCGCTGCTGTGCTTCGGTGGAGCCGCGACCCGGATCCCGCTGAGCACCCTGGGGCTGATGCAGTACCTCACCCCGACCGTGCAGTTCCTGTTGGGCATCTTGTTCTTCCACGAGCCGATGCCCACGATGCGCTGGGTGGGGTTCGGGCTGATCTGGTTCGCGCTGGCCCTCTTCACCGCCTCCACGCTGCGGCACCGGCGCGCGCAGCGGCAGGCCTCCCTGGCGCAGAGCGTCGCGATCTGACCCGGCGCGCGGTCGGTTGCACTAGCCCGGTGCGCGCAGACGGGGCATTGCCCGACCGGGCTCCGGGTTCCTAGGGTCGACACGTGAGCGCGCACGCGACGGGGTCGCCCGGGACGCGGCTGGGGCTGCTCGCGCGGCCCGGGCCGGGCCGGCGGCACCGGTCCGTCGAGTCCCCATGAGCGCCTCTCCCGGCCACGAGGCCGGTCCCGTCGAGGAGCTGGACCGTCTGCTGCGATTCGTCCACGAGTGCCCCGTGGGGCTGATCGAGATCGACGACGTGGGCACCGTGATCCGGATGAACCCGGCGGCGGCGAGGATGCTCTCCCCGGCGCTCGCGGGCCGCGACCCGGCACGGTTGTTCCCGGTGCTGCGGTCCCTCGACCCAGCCCTGGTGAGCCTGGCGACCGGGTCCCGGCAGCGACGCGGACCGCTCGGCGAGGTCCGCCGGGTGGCCCTCCCGCACGGCCCCGACACGTCCCTGGAGGTGCACCTGACCCGGCTGGACCCCGGCCGGGTGCTGATCACCCTGGTCGACGTCTCGGAGGAGCGACGCCTCGCTGAGATCGAGCACGAGGTCATCCTCAGCCTCCAGCGGTCCCTGTTGGGTCGGATCGACACGGTGCCCGGCCTCGAGGTCGGCCTGACCTACCGGGTCGCCGACCGGGACCGGCAGATCGGCGGGGACTGGTACGACGTCGTCGCGCTGCCCGGCGACCGGGTCGGGCTGGTCGTCGGCGACGTGGTCGGGCACCACCTGGAGGCGGCGGCCGCGATGGGGCAGCTGCGCAGCGCCGTACGCAGCCTGGCGCTGGTGTACCTCGACGCCGCCGAGCTGCTCGAGCACACCGAGGAGTCGGGCTTCCGCATCGAGGGTGCCGAGTGCACCACGGTCACCTATGCCGTCCTCGAGCGCGCCTCTGGACGGCTCCGCTACGCCAGCGCCGGTCATCCGCCGATGCTGCTCGCGCAGGCCGACGGCACCGCACGGTTCCTGTGGGGTGGCCGCGAGCGTCCGCTGGTGTGCCTAGAGCCGGTGCCGCGCGAGACCGCCGAGGCCCGGCTGAGCGAGGGCGACCTGCTCGTCCTCTACACCGACGGGCTGATCGAGCGCCGGGACGCCGCTCTCGACGACGGCCTCACCCGGCTCCTGGAGACCACCCTGAGCCTGCGGCACCTGGCCGTCGAGGAGCTGTGCGACCGCCTGGCGAGCAGCATGCTCGCCGGCGCCGAGCCGGAGGACGACGTCTGCGTGCTCGTGGTCCGGTACCGGAGGGAACCCGGCCTAGGCTGAGCGGGTGGCCTCCCCCGTCGAACCGCTCTCCACCCGGGCCCCCGCGCTCACGGGTCCGGTGATGATGAACCAGGACTGGCGCGACCTCACGTTCCTGCACTGGGCCGTCGACCCAGGCCGCGTCGCGCACCTGATGCCGCCCGGCGTGCGGCCGGACACCCTGGACGGGCGCACCTACGTCGGGCTGATCCCCTTCCGGATGGTCGGCGCGGGGGTGTCCCGCGGTCCGGGCGTGCCCTGGGCCGGCACGTTCCTGGAGACCAACGTCCGGCTCTACTCGGTCGACGCCACCGGTCGGCGGGGCATCGTGTTCCTGTCGCTGGACAGCGACCGGTCGCTGGTGGTGGCCGGCGCCCGCGCGGCGTTCGGCCTGCCGTACCGCTGGGCGCGGATGCGGTACGCCGCGACCGGCGACCTCCGCACCTACGACGCCCGGCTGCGCCGACGCGGCCCCCGCCCGGTCAGCCACCTCGTGATCCGGGTCGGCGACCCCCGGCCCAGCACACCGCTCGACGACTGGCTGAGCGCCCGGTGGGGCCTGCACGTGCACTGGTGGGGGCGCACGCTCTACGTCCCCAACACCCACGGTCCGTGGCCGCTGCGGGACGCGGAGGCGGTGAGCGTGGACGACGAGCTGATGGGCTCCGTGGGCCTCGGCGAGCTGGCCGCACGGCCCCCGGACCAGGTCGCGTTCAGCGACGGCGTGCACACCGAGTTCGGGCTGCCCGGGAACGCCGCCCGGCCCCGCCCGCCCGGGCCCGGCGTGGTCTAGGACGCGGGACTACCCGGCGGAGACCAGCTCCAGCGACACGTCCCACAACCGCCGGGCGTTGTCCGGGTCCACCGCCCAGGCCCGCACCCCCCGTCCGACCTTGGCGTCGTCGGCGACCACGGGCGACTCGTTGCAGTCCTCGAGGTAGTGCCCGCCGGTGCACGCCAGCTCCGGTGCCACGGCCGCCACGAGCGTGGTGGCCGCGCCCTGCTCGGGGGTCTTGAAGGCGAAGCGGCCCTCGTGCTGCAGGCGCTGCCAGCGGTCCTTGACCTCCTGGCCGACGTAGCGCTGCAGGTTGGTCATGATCCCGCCGGGCATCAACGCGTTGGCGACGATGCCGTCCCCGGCCCAGCGCCGAGTCGCCTCGACCGCGAGCAGCACGTTGGCGGTCTTGGACTGGCCGTAGGCCTGCCAGGGGTCGTACGCGCGGCGGGCGAAGAACAGGTCGTCGAAGTGCACCGGCGAGGCGAGGTGCCCGCTGGAGCTGACCGACACGATCCGCGCCCCGTCCGCCGCGGCGAGCGCGGGGTGCAGGCCGAGGGCGAGGGCGAAGTGACCGAGGTGGTTGGTCGCGAGCTGCCGCTCCCAGCCGGCCTCGGTCAGCTCCAGGGTCGGGACGGCCATCACCCCCGCGTTGTTGACCAGCAGGTGCAACGGACCGGTCCAGGCGTCGGCGAAGGCCCGGACCGAGGCCAGGTCGACCAGGTCCAGCGCCGCCACCCGCACGTCGGGGTTGCCGGTGGTCGTGACCAGGTCCGCAGCGACCCGCTCTCCGACCGTGGTGTCGCGGACCGCCAGGGTGACGGAGGCGCCGGCCCCGGCCAGCGCGCGGGCGGTCTCGATCCCGATGCCTGAGGCACCGCCGGTCACCACGGCGGTCCGGCCGCGCAGGTCCACGCCCTCGACGACCTCCGCCGCGGTGCTCTCCGCGTCGAAGCGGGTGGTCAGCAGTGCCATGCCGGGCTCCTTCGTCGTTCGGGTGCGGGATCCCCGCGGTGCTGCAAGTCTGCTCCCCTGGTCCATGCTGGTGTCCCCGCCCCCACCCCGAAGGAGCAGCCGGTGTCGTCGGCCGCGATGTCCCTGGAGCACCTCGTCGCCTGGGCACAGCAGGGTGGACCGGCCCCGGTCGAGCTCACCGACGCCTCGGTCGAGCGGATCGCCGCCTCCCACCTGCACCTGCGCACCGCCGGCCGGTCAGGGGCGGTCTACGGGCTGACCACCGGCGTCGGCGCCCTGCGCAACGTGCCGACCGAGATCACCGCGGGCGACGGCTCCTCGCATGCGTTGCGGCTGTGGCGCAGCCACGCGGCCGGCTTCGGGGAGTCCTACGACGACGCCACCGCCCGGGCGGCGATGGCGATCCGCCTGCACCAGCTCACGTCCGGCCGGTCCGGGGTGAGCGCGGGCCTCGCCTCCAGCCTCGGCGCCGCGGTCGCCACCGGAGCGGTGCCGGACCTGCACCGGTTCGGGTCCATCGGCACCGGTGACCTCGTACCACTGGCCGAGCTGGGCCTGACCCTGGTGGGCGAGCGGCCCTGGCGGTCCGGGCAGGTGCCCGTCGCCCCGGTGGACGAGGGCGACGCGCTGCCGTTCATGTCCAGCAACGCCCTCACCCTGGCCACCGCGGCCCTGGTGCACCGGCGCCTGGCGCTGCTGTCCTGCGCGGCCGAGCGGGTCACGGCGCTGTCGGCCGCCGCCCTCCGGGCGTCGCTGCAGGCGTTCGACCCGCGGGTGCACGCCGGCCGGCCGGACGCCTCGCAGCAGGCGGTGGCACGGCGGTTGATGGCCCTGCTCGAGCCCGGCGACTGGGCGCCCGCCCGGGTCCAGGACCCGTTCGCTCTCCGCACGGTCCCGCAGGTGCACGCGCCGTTCGTCGACGCGCTCGCCACCACGGAGCACGCGGTGCTGGTCGAGGTCCACGACTCCACGGAGAACCCCCTGGTGGTCGCGGACGGCATCCCCCTGCACCACGGCGGCTTCGTGACGGCCCGGCTGTCGGCGACCCTGGACGCGCTCCGGCAGGCCACCTACCCGGTGGTCGCGCTGTCCGCGGCCCGGCTGTCAGCGCTGATCAACCCGTCCCTGTCCGGGCTCCCGGCGTTCCTGGCGTCGGGCCCCGCGGGCAGCTCGGGTGTGATGATCCTGGAGTACCTCGCCCAGGACGCGCTGGCGCGGGCCCGGATCATGGCGACCCCGGTCTCGACCGGGCACGCGGTGGTGTCGCTCGGCCTCGAGGAGCACGCCAGCTTCTCGACCCAGGCGGTGTGGGCCTGCGAGGAGATGGCCGCGCTGGCTCCCGTGGTCCTGGGCTGCGAGCTGGTCGCGGCGGTACGCGCGCTGCGCACCGACCCGGCTCGGCTCCCCCGGGGTCCGCTGCAGGCCGTGTACGTCGCGGCGGCCGACGCGCTCGAGGACGAGCGCGCCGATCGTCCTCTCGGTGACGACCTCGCGGCCGCCGTGCGGTTGGTCGAAGCAGGTCTGCCGGTCAGCTGAAGTCGAGCACCAGCCGCCCGCGCACACCCCCGGCCTCCAGCATCCGGTGCGCCTCGGCGGCCTTCTCCGCGGGCAGCACCTCGGCGACGCGCAGGGTGAGGGTGCCGTCCTCGGCCTGTCCGCGGAGCCGGTCGAGCAGGTCGGTGCGCTCTGCGGAGTCGAAGACCAGCACCGGGTGCACCGCGATGTCGCGCTCGGAGGGTCCCGACCAGCCCCGGATCGTGGCCAGCGCCCCGCCGTCCTTGATCGCGGCGAGCACCCGGTCGTCGAGCACCGCGCCGTCGGCGAGCCCGTCGACGCCGTCCGGCACCAGCTCGCGGATCCGGGCGACGACGTCCTCACCGCGCCGGACCACGTGGTCGGCGCCGAGGCTACGCACCAGCCCCTCGTCCCGCTCCGAGGCATCGGCCACCACGGTCAGGCCGTCGGCCTTGCCGAGCTGCACGACGTAGCCACCGAAGGCGCCTGCTGCTCCGGTGACCGCGAGGGTCTGCCCGGCCGAGAGCGCCAGCTTCTCCAGCACCAGCCGGGCCGTCAGCGCGTTCATCAGCAGCGTCGAGCCCGCGACCATCCCGATCGCGTCGGGCAGCCGCACGACGGAGGCCGCCGGCACGACCACCTGGTCCGCGTAGGCGCCGCCGTTCGCGCTCATCGGCACCAGCACGGCGATCACCCGGTCGCCGACCTGCCACCAGTCGACGTCCCGGCCGACCTCGTCGATCACGCCGGCCGCGTCGGTTCCCGGCACGTACGGCGGACGGGCGTCGCCCATCTCGTAGGCCCCGGTGCGCAGGTTCGTGTCCGTCGGGTTCACGGCCGCGGCGTGCACCCGGATGCGCACCTCGAGCGGGCCCGGGTGCGGCTCGGGCAGGTCGAGGACCTGCAGCTGGTCGGGACCACCGAACGACGTGACTCCAATAGCTCGCATACCGGTCACAACGCCCCGCTTCGCCCAGATCTTCCCCGGCCGGTGCCGGATCGTGCCGGCTCGACCCGCTCGGGCCCCGGCTCGGGACCGGGCTGGCAGCTCGGGCACCACCAGGTGCGCCGCCTGTCGGGGTCGTTGGGCACCTCGGCCACCACGCGCACCGGGGTGCCGCAGCGCAGGCAGGGCTGCCCGGCCCGGCCGGCCACCCAGTGCTGCTGACCGCGCCGGGTGTTCCCGGTGGTCACCTGGTAGGCACCCGGCGTGCGTGCCGAGCGGCGCAGCGCCCGGGCTGCGAGCCGCACCATCGGTGGGATGTCGACCTCGCCGACGGGAGTCCAGGGGCTGTGCCCGCGCAGGAAGCACAGCTCGTTCACCCACAGGTTGCCGAGCCCCGCCAGCAGCCGCTGGTCGAGGAGAGCGGCGGCGACCGGTCGCGCGGGGTCCTTCTCCAGCAGCCGGATCGCCTCGTTGGCGCTCCAGTCCTCCCGCAGCGGGTCAGGCCCGAGGTGACCGACGAGCTCGTGCTCACGCGAGGTGTGCACGACGTCGACGACCGGCAGCAGCAAGCCGTACGCCGTCGGGCCACTGATCGCCTGCAGCAGCACCCGGACGTCCTTCATCAGGGCGGGAGGGAGCTGCTTGCCGGCCGAGACGACCGACCACGAGCCCTGCATGCGCATGTGCGTGTGCAGCGTGAGGTGGCCCGAGAGCCGGGTGAGCAGGTGCTTGCCATGGGTGTCGTTCTCGACGACGGTGCGACCGGCGAGATCGACGGTGGCCACCTTGGGACTCCGCAGGTCGGACCGGGCGAGGCGCCGGCCCTTGAGCCCGCGGTCGAGCCGACGGGCCACCAGGTAGACGCTGTCCCCCTCAGGCACCGGACCGCCGCCTCGGAGGCAGGGGGAAGAAGGCGCTGGTCCGCTCGACGTACTCCTCGAAACCGGGCTTGGAGCCGGCCATGCTCTTCTCGGTCATCGCGGACCCGGTCTTGGCGATGATCGTGTAGGTCATCAGCGCCGGACCCACCGCCGAGGCGAGCCCCGGCCAGGAGTGCGCGGCCACCAGCCACATGCCCCACCAGTTGCACACGTCACCGAAGTAGTTGGGGTGCCTGGTGTAGCGCCAGAGGCCCTCGTCCATGACCTTCCCGTCACTGTCCGGGCGGGCCTTGAACCTCTGCAGCTGGGCGTCCCCGACGGCCTCGAAGAACACGCCCACCGCCCAGACCAGCACCCCGAGCACGGTCAGCGGCAGCCACGAGTCCCGGTTGTTCTGACCGAGCGTGATCGGCAGGGAGACCACGACCATGAACCCGGCCTGCGGCAGCACCACCTTGGTCAGCGTGGTCCGCGCCCGGGACGTGTCCGCCTCGTCGACCATCGTCTGGTAGCGCGGGTCCTCGGTGCCGTGCCGGGCCAGGCGGCGGCCGTTGTGCACGGCGAGCCGCACGCCCCACACCGCGGGCATGGCGACCAGCAGCAGCTGCGTGCTGCGGTCCGGCGATCCCTGTCCCGACACGACCAGCGTGACCAGCGCGATCACCGGGAACCCGGCACCCCACGCCACGTCGACCAGGCTGATCAGGCCACCGCGGTTGCCCCACACCCACAGCGCGCCGAACCCCACGGAGCAGACGACGACCGCCGCCGCGACGGACCAGCCGCTGAGGACCAGGTCGCTGCTCATAGCTGCTGGAGAGCCTGGGCCAGGCTCTTCTCGGCGTCGTCGCCCAGCTTCTCGAGGGGGCGAGCCATCAGCGGCTCCGCCAGCCTGGCGAGCCCGTGCAGGGACAGCTGGACCTGGTAGGTGACCTGGGTGCCGCCGCCGGCGGCGGGCCGCACGGCGATGGTGTCGATGGTGCCGGCACCTCCGTCACCCGCGGTGCGGACGGTGCGCACGGTGCCGGGGTCCCAGTCGTTGGTGCTGGTGAAGTCGGACAGGTAGTCCCACACGCGCGCCGCCGGCTTGTCGACGGTGAGAACACGTTCGAGAGAAGCCATAGCGGGAGAGTACCCGGCTGCGACATAGAAATGCACACACTGTTTAGGTATGTGTTGAGGTAAGTGACGCATCTCATCCGGCTCGCCGAGCCGTTTGTCCCCGTGGGGACACTGGGCGGGTGACCTCACGCGCCCGGCTGACCGAGACCCACGTGCCCGCCCGTCCCACCGGCGTCGTCCTGGTGCTGCACGGCGGCGCGGCGCGCCCCGGCGGGGCGGTGCCGGTGAGCCCCACCCAGCTGTCCGTGCTCCGGATGATCCCGGTCGCGGCCCGGGTGGCACGCTCCGGCCGCGGGCGGCTCGCGGTGCTCCGGCTGCTGAACTCGACGCGGGGCTGGGACCGCGACCACTCTCCCGTCGACGACGTGGCCTGGGCACTCCGGGAGCTGCGGGACCGGCTCGGCGCGGACCTGCCGGCCTGCCTGGTCGGGCACTCGCTGGGAGGACGCGCGGCCCTGCTGGCGGCGCAGGACCCGCAGGTGCGCAGCGTGGTGGCGCTGAACCCTTGGCTCTACGGCAGCGAGGGCGAGCACGACCTGTCCGGGCGCCGGGTCCTGGTCGTGCACGGCGACCAGGACCGGGTCGCGAGCCCGGAGCGGTCCTCGGTGGTGGCGGGCGGGCTCCGCCGGACGGCGCAGGTCGGCTATGTCCGGGTGGCCGGGGGAAAGCACGCGATGCTGCGGCACGGCCGCATCTTCGAGCGGCTCGCGGCCGAGTTCGCCGCCGCGACCCTTCTCGGCGCGGCGGCAGGACGCGCCGATGGCCCGGTCGGCCGGGTCCTCGGCGGGGAGCAGCTCATCGACCTGTGACGACGGGCCCCGGCACGATCGTGCCGGGGCCCGTCGGGTCGAGCCGGCCCGAGGCCGGCCCCGGGTCAGAACACCCGTCGACGGGAACCGCCGATCGGGACCAGGTTCAGCACCAGGCCGACGACGATCAGGATGATCCCGATCGTGGTCAGGACGGGCATCGGGACCACGAGGCCGATGATGAGCAGGATCACTCCGAGGACGACCATGAGCAGGCTCCTTCTGTAAGGTGGGGGAACACCGTCTCGTACCCCCTGCCTCCGGCGCAATGCCCCCTCAGGCGCTGCGGGTGGCGATCAGCACCGCGAACGCGTCGAGGGCCTCCCGCACCGGCCCGGCGGGCAGCACCCGGAGCAGCTCCTGCGCCTCGGTGGCGATCCGCAGCACGTACTGCCGGGCCTCGTCGAGGGCCGGGTGCCGTCGCATCAGCGCCAGCGCCTCGGCGTGCGCGGCGTCGTCGCTGAGATCACCGGCCAGCAGCTCCAGGAGCCGGGCGTCCTGCGGGTCGGCGGACCGCTGGGCCATCAGCACCGGCAGCGTGGGGACGCCCTCGCGCAGGTCCGTGCCCGGGGTCTTGCCGGACTCCTCGGACTCGGAGCTGATGTCCAGGATGTCGTCGGACAGCTGGAAGGCCATGCCCACCCGCTCGCCGTACGCCGTCAGCGCCTCCTCCACCTCGAGCGGGGCGCCGGAGAACCGGGCACCGTAGCGCGCCGAGGTCGCGATCAGCGAGCCGGTCTTGCCGGCCACCACGCGTAGGTAGTGCTCGAGCGGGTCCCGGTCCGGGGTGAGCGTCTCCAGGATCTGTCCCTCGACCAGCTTGGTGAAGGTTTCCGCCTGGATGCGGACGGCGTCGGGTCCCAGGCTGGCGGTCAGCTCCGAGGACTTGGAGAACAGGAAGTCGCCGGTGAGGATCGCGACGTGGTTGTCCCAGCGGGAGTTGGCGGACTCCGCGCCCCTGCGCAGGTCGGCCTCGTCCATCACGTCGTCGTGGTACAGCGAGGCCAGGTGGGTCAGCTCGACCACGCAGGCCGCGGTGATCACGCCCTCGCGCCGCGAGTCGCCGGCCTCGGCGGCCAGCAGCACCAGGGCCGGCCGGAACCGCTTGCCGCCCGCGTGCATGAGGTGCCGGGCGGCCTCGGTCACGAACGGCGCCTCGCTGCGGATCTCGCGCTCGAGCCGCTCCTCGACCAGGACGAGCTGGGCGCGCAGCCGCGCCTCCAGCTCGTCGTCGAGGACCGGCAGGGCCAGCGACGAGTTCCCGTCGGCGGCGGTGGAGGTCATCAGGGTCCCTTGGACGAGCAGGTCAGCGGATGAACTGGCCCGCGGTGGCTGCCAGGTCCAGGACCGGTCCCGGGAAGACTCCCAGGATGGCGGTCACGGCGAACCCGACAGCGATCACGATAGTGGTGAGCAGGCTGGGGTTCATCACCACGGGTCCCTCGCCGACCGGGTCGGAGAAGAACATCAGCACGATCACCCGGGCATAGAAGAACGCCGCGACCGCCGAGAGCACCACCGCGACCACCACGAGCGGCCAGGCGCCACCCGAGACCGCCGAGGTGAACACGGCCCACTTGCCGGCGAAGCCGGCGGTCAGCGGGATGCCCGCCATGCTGAGCAGGAAGAACGCAAAGACCCCCGCCACGACCGGCGACTCCTTGCCGAGGCCGGCCCACCGGGACAGGTGCGTGGCCTCGCCTCCCGCGTCGCGGACCACCGTCACGACCGCGAACGCGCCGATCGTCATGAAGCCGTAGGTGACGAGGTAGAACATCACCGACTGCAGCGAGGAGATCCGGACGCCGTCGAACCCGGTGACCGTGTGCACCCCCACGAAGCCGACCAGCAGGAAGCCGGCGTGCGAGATCGACGAGTAGGCGAGCATCCGCTTGATGTCGGACTGGGTGATCGCCACGATGCAGCCGACCAGCATCGTCAGCACTGCGACGACGCTGATCATCAGCGTCCAGTCCCAGCGGGCTCCCCCGAAGGCGACGTAGAACAGCCGCAGCAGCGCCCCGAAGGCGGCCACCTTCGTGCAGGCGGCCATGAAGGCGGTGACCGCGGTGGGGGCGCCCTGGTACACGTCCGGAGTCCACGAGTGGAACGGCGCGGCACCGACCTTGAACAGCAGGCCCACCGAGAGCAGGCCGATGCCGGCCAGCAGCAGCACGTCACCGCCGATCCGGCCGGCGACCGCCTCGGAGATGTCCGCGAAGCGCATCGACCCCGCGTAGCCGTAGGTGAGCGCGACGCCATACAGGAAGAACCCGGAGCTGAACGCCCCGAGCATGAAGTACTTCAGCGCCGCCTCCTGCGAGAGCAGCCGGCGCCGACGCGCCAGCCCGCAGAGCAGGTACAGCGGCAGGGAGAGGATCTCCAGCGCCACGAACAGGGTGATCAGGTCGTTGGCGGCCGGGAAGAGCAGCATCCCGCCGATGGAGAACATCATCAGCGGGAAGACCTCGGTGTGCTCCAGACCCCGGGTGGATGCCTCCCGCTCGGCCGACGTGCCCGGCAGCGCCGCGGCCTGGCCGGCGAACGCCGTGACGCCACCCTCGAGGGTGCGCTCCGCGAAGAGCAGCACGCTGATCGTCGACAGCGCGAGGATGGTGCCCCAGATGAAGACCGTCGGCCCATCCACGGCGATGGCCCCCTCCACGGTCAGCTGTCCGCGGCCACCGGTGCTGCCGACCGGTGAGAGGTTCAGGGCGACCAGCACGGTGGCCACCAGCGCCCCGACGACCCCGACCAGCGCCAGCACCGTCTGCACCAGGTAGCGCGAGCGGCGCGCCACGAACGCCTCGACGAGGACGCCGAGCACCGCGACGCCGAGCACCACGAGCAGTGGCGACAGCAGCCCGTACTCGATGGTGGGCTTGGAGAAGTCCGCTGCCAGGTTCACTTGCTGGTCTCCTCTGCGCTGGCCCGCGCGGGCACGGCGGGCGCCGGGTCCTCGGCGCCGATCTGCTGGAGCGTGTCGGCGACGGCCGGGTTGATGATCGCGGTCAGCGGCTTCGGGAAGAAGCCGAGCACCACCAGGAGCACCACCAACGGCGCCAGCGCGACGACCTCTCGCAGGTTCAGGTCCCGCATGCCGGCCACCTCGGGACGGGTCGGTCCGGTCATCGTGCGTTGGTACATCAACAGGATGTAGAGCGCGGCCAGCACGATCCCGAGGGTCGCGGCCACCCCCCACCACCAGGCGTAGGCAAAGGCACCCAGCAGCACCAGGAACTCCGAGACGAACGGCGAGAGCCCGGGCAGCGACAGCGAGGACAGGCCGGCGACAAGGAACAGTCCGGCGAGCACCGGCGCGACCTTCTCGACGCCGCCGTAGTCGCTGATCAGCGCCGAGCCGCGCCGCTTGATGAGGAAGCCGGCCACCAGGAACAGCGCGGCCGTCGAGATGCCGTGGTTGAACATGTACAGGGTCGAGCCGGTCTGGCCGTAGCTGTTCAGCACGAAGATGCCGAGAACGATGAAGCCGAAGTGCGAGACCGAGGTGTAGGCGATCAGCCGCGGGATGCTCTTCTGGCCGATCGCGGCGAGCGCACCCCACAGCACGCTGACCACCGCGAGCGCGAGCACCACGGGCGTGGCCCAGCGGGACGCCTCGGGGAACAGCTCCAGGCAGAACCGGATCATCCCGAAGGTGCCGATCTTGTCCAGGATGCTGACCAGCATCACCGACGTGCCGGCACTGCCCTCCTCCGCCGCGTCCGGCAGCCAGGTGTGCACCGGCACCATCGGCGCCTTGATCGCGAAAGCGACGAAGAAGCCGACGAACATCCAGCGCGCGAGACCCTGGTCGATCGGCACCTGGGAGAGCTCGGAGAGCAGGTACGTCGGCCCGGCCGCGGTGCGCGCGGACACGACGTACAGCCCGACCACGGAGGCCAGCATCAGCAGGCCGCCGAACAGGTTGAAGATCAGGAACTTGACCGCCGCCGCCGACCGCTTGGGCCCGCCGAACCCACCGATCAGGAAGTAGATCGGGATCAGCGTCGCCTCGAAGATCACGTAGAACAGGAACACGTCGGTCGCGGCGAACACGCAGATCGACAGCCCCTCGAGCGCCAGCATCCAGGCGAAGAACGCCCCGGTGCCCCACCGGCCCTCGTCGCCGTCGTGCCAGGACGCGAGGATCACGATCGGGGTCAGGATGGCGGTCATCAGCACCAGGGTCAGGCCGATCCCGTCCACGCCGAGCGCGTAGTGCGCACCGAAGCCCCGGATCCAGTCATGGGTCTCGGTGAACTGGTAGCGCGCACCGCCGGGGTCGAACCCGATCCCGATCACCGCCACCACCAGCAGGGTCACCAGGGAGAAGGCGAGCGCCACCACCTTCGGCAGCGCCGGGCGGCGGGCGGTGGGGAGCACCGCCACGACCACCGCACCGACCACGGGCAGCAGCAGCGCGATGGTCAACCAGGGAAAGCTCACAGCGACACCTTCATCGTCGTCAACGGTCGGTCGGTCGTCATGCGAGGTTCACCACCAGGAGCGCCAGCACCACGAGCACGGCGCCGACGAGCACGGACAGCGCGTAGGACCGGACGAAGCCGGTCTGCAGGCGGCGGGCCAGCTGCGAGATGCCGCCGAACGCTCCGCCGGTGCCGGTCACGACCCGGTCCACGCCGCGGTCGTCGAAGGTGGCGAGACCCGAGACGAACCGGTCGCCGGGGCGCATCAGCAGCGCCTCGTTGAGCGCGTCGCCGTACAGGTCGGCCCGGGCGGCCCGGGTCACGAAGGAGACCTTCGCGGGGGCGGTGCGCGGCACCTCGCGGCGGCCGACGGTGAGCCAGGCGACCGCGATGCCGGTGACCACCACCAGCAGCACGATCACCGAGAGCAGCAGGGCGGGGAGCGGCAGCTCATGGGTCGGCTCTGGGCCGACCACCGGCGCCAGCCACTCCACGACCCAGCCGCCGAGGAGCAGCAGCCCGCCGAGCGCCGACAGCGCGGCCAGCACGACCAGCGGCACCGTCATCGTGGCCGGCGACTCGTGCGGGTGCACCTTGTCCGCCCAACGCTTCTGGCCCAGGTAGGTCATCAGCATCACCCGGGTCATGTAGAACGCGGTGATGCCGGCGCCGAGCAGGGCGGCCAGGCCGACCACGAGGTTGTCGGCGAACGCGGCCTCGATGATCTTGTCCTTGGACCAGAACCCCGCGAACGGTGGCACCCCGATGATCGCCAGGTAGCCGACCGCGAACGTCGCGAAGGTGAGCGGGATGGCCTTGGCCAGCGCGCCGTAGTGCCGCATGTCCACGTCGTCGTCCATCGCGTGCATCACCGAGCCGGCGCCGAGGAACATGTTGGCCTTGAAGAAGCCGTGCGTCAGCAGGTGGAAGATGGCGAACGCGTAGCCGGCGGGACCGAGCCCGGCGGCGAGCATCATGTAGCCGATCTGGCTCATCGTCGAGCCGGCCAGTGCCTTCTTGATGTCGTCCTTGGCGCAGCCGATCACCGCGCCCCACAGCAGGGTCACCGCGCCGACCACGACCACCGCCGTCTGCGCGACCGGGGCGTTGTCGTAGATGAAGCTCGACCGGACCACCAGGTAGACGCCGGCGGTCACCATCGTCGCCGCGTGGATGAGCGCGGAGACGGGGGTGGGACCCTCCATGGCGTCGAGCAGCCAGGACTGGAGCGGCACCTGGGCGGACTTGCCGCAGGCGGCCAGCAGGAACAGCAGCCCGAGCACGGTCATCGTCGTCTCGGACGCCTGGCCGGCGGCCGCGGAGACCCCGGCGAACGCCACCGTCCCGAAGGTGGTGAAGACCAGCATCGTGCCGAGCGCCATGCCCACGTCGCCGACCCGGTTGACCACGAAGGCCTTCTTGGCGGCCACCGCGGCCGAGGTCTTGTGCTGCCAGAAGCCGATCAGCAGGTACGACGCCAGGCCGACGCCCTCCCAGCCCAGGAACACCCCGAGGTAGTTGTCGGCGAGCACCAGCGTCAGCATCGCCGCGACGAACAGGTTCAGGTAGGCGAAGAAGCGCGGCCGACGGGCGTCGTGCTCCATGTAGCCGACCGAGTAGAGGTGGATCAGCGAGCCCACCCCGGTGATCAGCAACAGGAACAGCGCCGACAGCGGGTCGTAGAGCAGGCCGAGCTCGGCCCGGAACGAGCCCGCGTCCACCCAGGTGTAGAGGGTCTGGCCGACCTGGCGTCCCTCCTCACCGCGGCCGAGCAGCGCGACGAAGCAGGCCACGCTCAGCACGAAGGACAGGGCCACGGTCGCGCAGCCGAGCCAGTGCGCCCACCGCGCGGAGCGGGTGTTGCCCAGCAGCAGGATCACGGTGGCACCGAGCGCGGGCAGGGCGATGATGACCCAGAGCAGGGAGAGCACCCCGCTGGTGGCGGACGGGTCCACCACGGGCGCGGACTCCTGCACGGCAACGAACATCAGTGAGCTCCTTCAGTACTTCAGCAGGCTCGCGTCGTCGACCGAGGCCGAGCGGCGGGTGCGGAAGATCGTCATGATGATCGCCAGCCCGACGACGACCTCGGCCGCCGCGACCACCATCACGAAGAAGGCGGCGACCTGTCCCTCGAGGTTGCCGTTCACGCGCGAGAACGTGACCAGAGCGAGGTTCGAGGCGTTCAGCATCAGCTCCACGGACATGAACACCACGATCGCGTTGCGCCGGGTGAGGACGCCGACGCTGCCGATGGTGAACAGGATCATCGAGAGCACCACGAACGGCGTCGCGCTCATCGGCGCTCCTCCTCGTCGTCGGCGGACATGGAGCCGGAGAGCTGCTGGATCGCGTCGGTGCGGACGGTGCGGCCGGTGCCCCGGGCGCTGAGCGTGCGCGACACCGAGCTTCTCGGCCGGCGACCCGTCGGGCAGCAGCGCCGGGGTGTCCACGGCGTTGTGCCGGGCGTAGACCCCGGGCGCGGGCAGCGGCCCCAGCGGCGTGCCCTTCTCGGCGTAGTCCCGGAGCCGCTGGGCGGCCAGGTCACCCTGCGTGGGCCGGGGCGTGAGCCGCTCCCGGTGCGCGAGCACCATGGCGCCGATGGCGGCGGTGATCAGCAGGGCGCTGGTCGCCTCGAACGCGAAGATGTAGCGGGAGAACAGCAGCTGCGCCAGGCCCTGGACGTTGCCGTCCTGGTTGGCGGCGCCCAGCCCGGAGACCACCCCGAAGGAGACCTGCCCGACCCCCAGCACCAGCACCGAGCCGAACAGCAGCCCGGCCAGGGTGGCCATCACCCGCTGGCCCCGGATGGTCTCCACGACCGAGTCGGAGGCGTCCACGCCCACGAGCATCAGCACGAACAGGAACAGCATCAGGATCGCGCCCGTGTAGACGATGATCTGCACCGCGAACAGGAACGGCGCGTCCTGCACGGCGTACAGCACGGCGAGGCTGATCATCACCACCGCCAGCAGCAGCGCGGCGTGCACCGCCTTGCGGGCGAAGAGGATGCCGAGCGCGGCGACGACCATGATCGGCGCCAGGACCCAGAACGCGACCACGGCTCAGCCCTCGCCTTCGGAGGGCTCGCCGGCGGACCGGCGCGGGGAGAACGAGCCCCGGTAGTAGTCGCCCTCGTCGTTGCCGAGCTGCATGGGGTGCGGCGGCTGCTCCATCCCGGGCAGCAGCGGCGCGAGCAGGTCGGACTTCTCGTAGATCAGGTCCGCGCGGTTGTTGTCGGCCAGCTCGTACTCGTTGGTCATGGTGAGCGCCCGGGTCGGGCACGCCTCGATGCACAGCCCGCACAGGATGCAGCGCAGGTAGTTGATCTGGTAGACGCGGCCGTAGCGCTCACCGGGCGAGTAGCGCTCGTCGGTGGTGTTCGAGGCGCCCTCGACGTAGATCGCGTCGGCGGGGCAGGCCCAGGCGCACAGCTCGCAGCCGATGCACTTCTCCAGCCCGTCGGGCCAGCGGTTGAGCTGGTGGCGTCCGTGGAACCGGGGAGCGGTCGGCTTCTTCTCGAACGGGTACTGCTCGGTGACGACCTTGCGGAACATCGTCCGGAAGGTCACCCCGAAACCCGCGACCGGGTCCCAGAACTGCTCCTTGAGAGTGGGCATCTACTCACGCTTCCCGGTTGTGCCGACGGTCGTCTGTGCTGACGGCCCGGCTGTCGTCTGGGCTGTGGTCTGGGTGGTCGGGGGTGTGGTCTGCGCCGTCGTCTGCCGGGCCGAGCTCATCGGCGGCACCGGGTAGCCCCCGGCGAACGCGTCGAAGGCCTCCTCGTCCGCGTCGACGCCTGCCACCTCGGTGGGCTCCTCCTCCTTCTCGCCGACGAAGTAGAGCAGCACCACCAGCACCGCCAGCACCGCTCCGGCACCGAGCACCCATCGACGGTCGAGACCACCCTCCAGGCTGATCAGCCGGATGCCGGCGACCAGGATGATCCAGAGCAGCGAGGCGGGGATGAGCACCTTCCAGCCGAACTTCATGAACTGGTCGTAGCGCAGCCGCGGCAGCGTCCCGCGCAGCCAGATGAAGAAGAAGATGAAGACCATCACCTTGGCGATGAACCACAGGAACGGCCAGTAGCCCTCGTTGAACATGCCGTCGTTGATCGCGGAGATCGGCCACGGGGCCCGCCAGCCGCCCAGGAACAGCGTGGTGGCCAGGGCTGCGACGGTCACCATGTTGATGTACTCGGCTAGGAAGAACAGCGCGAACTTCAGCGACGAGTACTCCGTGTGGAAGCCGCCGACCAGCTCGCCCTCGGCCTCGGCCAGGTCGAAGGGAGCGCGGTTGGTCTCGCCGATCATCGCGATCACGTAGATGATGAAGGACGGCAGCAGGTTGATGCCGAACCACAGCCGCTCCTGCGCGTCCACGATCCCGGACGTCGAGAGCGAGCCGCTGTAGAGGAAGACCGCGACCAGCGCCAGCCCCATCGCGACCTCGTAGGAGATCATCTGCGCCGAGCTGCGGAGCCCGCCGAGCAGCGAGTACGTCGACCCGCTGGACCAGCCCCCGAGCACGATGCCGTAGATGCCGATCGAGCTGATCGCCAGGATGAAGAGCACGCCGACCGGCATGTCGGTGAGCTGCAGCGGGGTGATGGTGTCGGTGAAGGGGATCTTCACTTCGGGACCGAACGGGATCACCGAGAACGCCAGGAAGGCCGGCACCGTCGAGAGCACTGGCGCGATGATGAAGACCGCCTTGTCGGCGGCCGTGGGGATGATGTCCTCCTTCAGCGCCAGCTTCACCCCGTCCGCGAGGGACTGGAGCAGGCCGAAGGGACCGTGCACGTTGGGGCCGATGCGGTTCTGCATCCGGGCCACCACGCGGCGCTCGAACCAGATGTTGAAGAGCGTGAGCAGCACCAGGATCACGAAGATCAGCACGGCCTTGAGCAGGATCACCCACAGGGCGTCCCGGCCGAACGCGGAGAGGTCGTCCGCTGCCCTGACCATGTCCAGCGTGCTCATGCACCCGTCCCTTCACTCGCCGCCAGCCGTACGGCGGCCCCGGAGGCAGCCGACCACGACGAGGTCGTCGGTGTCCACACGACACCCTCGGGAAGGTCCGCGACCCCGACCGGGAGGCGGACCGCGCCGGAGCCGTCGGAGACGGTGACCTGCCGGCCGGCCTCCAGACCGAGCCGGTCGAGCGTGCCGGCCGAGACCAGCGCGACCGCCGTCCGGCCGGTGGCGCGCAGGTCGTCCTCGCCGTCGAGCATCCGGCCGTCGTCGATCAGCAGCTTCCAGGTGGCCAGCCGCAGCGTGCCCTCCTCGGCGGACGGGGCCGGCGCGGGGGCCGTTCCGGGCAGCTCCGCGCGGGGGCCGTCCCAGGCCCCCAGCTCCTGCATCTCGCCGCGGGCCTGGGCCACGGTCTTGAAGCCGAGGTCCACGCCCATCTCGTCGGCGATCCCCGCAAGGACCCGCAGGTCGGGCAACGCGTGCGAGTCCGGCAGCACCTTGTCGAAGGGCCGGACCCGGCCCTCCCAGTCCACGAACATGCCGGCCTTCTCCGCGACCGGTGCCACCGGCAGCACCACGTCGGCGTGCGCGGTGACCGCGCTCGCCCGGATCTCCAGGCTGACCACGAAGTCGGCGGCCTGGAGCGCGGCGGTCGCCGCCACCGGGTCGGGCAGGTCGACCGGGTCGACACCGCCCACGACCATTGCACGCAGCGCGCCCGTGGTCACGGCGTCCAGGATCGCCGAGGTGTCCCGGCCGGCGGCGTGCGGCACCGTGCTCCCCCACACCGTGCCCAGGTCCACCCGGGCCGCGGCGTCGGTGACCGGCCGTCCCCCGGGCAGGAGGTTCGGCAGGCAGCCGGTCTCCAGGGCGCCGCGCTCGCCGGCGCGCCGGGGCACCCAGGCGAGCCGGGCGCCGGTGCTGCGGGCGAGCGTGAGCGCCGCGGTCAACGCCCCGGGAACGCCGGCCAGCCGCTCGCCGACCAGGATCACGGTGCCCGCGTCCACCGCGACGTCGGCGTCGTCGGCCAGCGCGGCGAGCGCGTCCGGCTCGTCGCCGGGCGCGGTGCGCACCAGCGTCCCGCGCATCTTCTGCAGCCCCCGGGACGTGAACGGCGCGACCGCCACCACCCGGGTGCCGCTGTGGGCGGCCTTGCGCAGCCGCAGGAACACGATCGGGGACTCGTCCTCCGGCTCGAACCCGGCCAGCAGCACCAGCGGTGCCTTCTCCAGGTCGGCGTAGGTCACCTCGAGCGCCTTGCCCACCACGTGCGCGGCGAGGAAGTCGGCCTCCTCCGCGGAGTGGACGCGGGCCCGGAAGTCGATGTCGTTGGTGCCCAGCGCGAGCCGGGCGAACTTGCTGTACGCGTAGGCGTCCTCCCCGGTGAGCCGGCCTCCCGGCAGCACCCCGACGGCACCGGCCGCGGCCGCCAACCCTCGGGCGGCGACGCTGAACGCCTCGGTCCACGACGCCGGGCGGTGCTCGCCGGTCCCGGCGTCCCGCACCAGCGGGGTGGTCAGCCGGTCCTCGCCGCGGGCGTAGCGGAACGCGAAGCGTCCCTTGTCGCAGTTCCACTCCTCGTTGACGTCCGGGTCGTTGCCGGCCAGGCGACGGGTGACCTTGCCGCGGCGGTGGTCGGTGCGCAGCGCACAGCCGGCCGCGCAGTGCTCGCAGACCGAGGGGGTGGAGACCAGGTCGAAGGGCCGCGAGCGGAACCGGTACGACGTGGAGGTGAGAGCGCCGACCGGGCAGATCTGGATGGTATTGCCCGAGAAGTAGGACTCGAAGGGCTCTTTCTCGTAGATGCCCACCTGCTGCAGCGCGCCGCGCTCGATGAGGGCGATGAAGGGGTCGCCGGCGATCTGCTCGGAGAAGCGGGTGCAGCGCGCGCAGAGCACGCACCGCTCCCGGTCCAGCAGCACCTGGGCGGAGATGTTGATCGGCTTGGGGAAGGTCCGCTTGGTCTCGGTGAAGCGGCTCTCCCCCCGGCCGTTCGACATCGCCTGGTTCTGCAGCGGGCACTCTCCGCCCTTGTCGCAGACCGGGCAGTCCAGCGGGTGGTTGATGAGCAGGAACTCCATGTTGCCCTGCTGGGCCTTGTCGGCGATCGGCGAGGAGACCTGGGTCTTGACGTCCATGCCCTCGGCGACCGCGAGCGTGCAGGAGGCCTGTGGCTTGACCCGGCCGGGGGGGCCCATCATCGTCTTCAGCTCGCCGTCGCGGTCGGGCATGGCCACCTCGACCAGGCACTGCCGGCAGGCGCCGACGGGAGCCAGGAGCGGGTGGTCGCAGAACCGCGGGATCTGCACGCCGATCTGCTCGGCAGCCCGGATCAGCAGCGTGCCCTTGGGCACGCTGGTCTCGATCCCGTCGATGGTGAGGTTGACCAGGTCGGTCCTCTGCATCTCCGTGCTGCTCATGCTGGGGCTCCCACCGCGGCGAAGAGGGTCGAGGCGGCCGGGTCGAACGGGCAGCCCCCGTGCTCGAAGTGGGCGACGTACTCGTCGCGGAAGTACTGGATCGAGGAGGTGATCGGGCTGACCGCGCCGTCGGCGAGGGCGCAGAACGAGCGGCCGAGGATGTTGTCGCACTGGTCGAGCAGCATCTCCAGGTCACGTGCCTCGCCGCGGCCCTGCTCGAGCCGCGCCAAGGTCTGCACCAGCCACCAGGTGCCCTCGCGGCACGGCGTGCACTTCCCGCAGGACTCGTGCTTGTAGAACTCGGTCCAGCGCAGCACCGCCCGCACCACGCACGTCGTCTCGTCGAAGATCTGCAGCGCCTTCGTGCCGAGCATGGAGCCCGCCGCGCCGACCCCCTCGTAGTCGAGCGGTACGTCGAGGTGGTCGTCGGTCAGGATCGGCGTGGAGGAGCCCCCCGGCGTCCAGAACTTCAGCCGGTGCCCCTCGCGCACCCCGCCGGCGAGGTCGAGCACCTCTCGCAGCGTGATGCCGAGCGGCGCCTCGAACTGGCCGGGACGGCGTACGTGGCCGGACAGCGAGTAGAGGGTCATGCCCTTGCTCTTCTCGGTGCCCATCGAGCCGAACCACTCGGCGCCGTTCCGCACGATGCTCGGCACCGAGGCGATCGACTCGACGTTGTTGATCACCGTGGGGGCGGCGTACAGGCCGGCCACCGCCGGGAAGGGCGGCCGCAGCCGGGGCTGGCCGCGCCGGCCCTCGAGCGAGTCGAGCAGCGCGGTCTCCTCCCCGCAGATGTAGGCGCCGGCGCCCGCGTGCACGGTGACCTGCAGGTCGAACCCGGACCCGTGGATGTCGGTGCCGAGATGGCCCGCGAGGTAGGCCTCCTGGACGGCGCGCTGCAGCCGGCGCACCACCTGCAGCACCTCGCCGCGCACGTAGATGAAGGCGTGGTTCGCCCGGATGGCGTAGCAGGTGAGGATCACGCCCTCCACCAGCGTGTGCGGCGTGGCCATCATCAGCGGCACGTCCTTGCAGGTGCCGGGCTCGGACTCGTCGGCGTTGACCACCAGGTAGTGCGGCTTGCCGTCCCCCTGCGGGATGAAGCCCCACTTCATGCCGGTCGGGAAGCCTGCGCCGCCGCGGCCGCGCAGGCCGGACTCCTTGACCAGGGCGATCACCTCGTCCTGCGGCATGCCGAAGGCGACGTCGAGGGCCTCGTAGCCACGGACGCCCTCGTAGGACTCCAGGGTCCACGGCCGGTCGCCGTCCCAGGCCTCGGAGAGAACCGGGGTGAGCATGTCCACCATCAGGAACCTTCCTCCTTCCCGCCGGCGTCCTCGCCGACGGTCTCTGCCTCGGACCGGTCGATGTCGGTCTCGGACTCCGCACGGTCGGTGTCCGAGACCCGCTGCGCGCCCTCGACGGTGTCCGCCGGCGCGCCGGCGACCCCGCGGCGTGTCGGCACGGGCGCGCTCCAGCCGCGCTCGCGGGCGATCTGCAGCCCGAGCAGGGAGGACGGACCGGCAGCCGGCCCCTCGTCGGCCCGGTCGTCGGTGAAGCCCGCCAGCACCCGCTCGGCCTCCCGCCAGGTGCAGACCCGCGGCCCTCGGGTGGAGGTCACCTCGACGCCGGCCCGCAGGTCGTCGACCACCTGCCGTGCGGACTCGGGCGTCTGGTTGTCCATGAACTCCCAGTTCACCATCACCACCGGCGCGTAGTCGCAGGCTGCGTTGCACTCCACGTGCTCGAGCGTGATCCGGCCGTCCTCGGTGGTCTCGTCGTTGCCGACGTCGAGGTGGTCCTTGAGGGCGGCGAAGATGGCGTCGCCCCCCATCACCGCGCACAGGGTGTTGGTGCACACGCCGACGTGGTAGTCACCCACCGGACGGCGCTTGTACATCGTGTAGAAGGTGGCCACCCCGGACACCTCGGCCGCCGAGATGCCGAGGATGTCCGCGCAGGCCTCGATGCCGCGCGAGGTCACCCGGCCCTCCACGCTCTGGACCAGGTGCAGCATCGGCAGCAGCGCCGAGCGCGGCTGCGGGTAGCGGAGGGTGATCTCGCGCAGCTCCGCGAGGGTGGTCTCGTCGAGAGGACCGTCCGTGTGGCCGGGCGCGTGCCCGTCCACCTGGCCGCCCGCCCGACCGTCCAGCTGTCCGGTCACCGGTCCACCCCGCCCATCACCGGGTCGATGGAGGCGATCGCCACGATGACGTCGGCGACCATGCCGCCCTCGCTCATCACCGAGGTGGCCTGGAGGTTCGTGAACGAGGGGTCACGGAAGTGCGCGCGGAACGGCCGGGTGCCGCCGTCGGAGACGACGTGCGCGCCCAGCTCGCCACGGGGTGACTCGACCGGCACGTAGGCCTGGCCGGCCGGGACCCGGAATCCCTCGGTGACCAGCTTGAAGTGGTGGATCAGCGCCTCCATCGACTCACCCATGATGTGCCGGATGTGGTCCATGCTGTTGCCCATGCCGTCGGTGCCGACCGCCAGCTGGCTGGGCCAGGCGATCTTCTTGTCCGCGACCATGACCGGTGCGCCCTCCAGCCCGGCGAGCCGCTCGGCGGCCTGCTCCACGATCCTCAGCGACTCCCACATCTCGTTGAGGCGGATCCGGAACCGGCCGTACGCGTCGCAGGTGTCCCAGGTCTGCACCTCGAAGTCGTAGTCCTCGTAGCCGCAGTACGGCTGCGTCTTGCGCAGGTCCCACGCGTAGCCCGTCGAGCGCAGCACGGGCCCGGTGATCCCGAGCGCCAGGCAGCCGGAGAGGTCGAGGTGCCCGATGCTCTCCAGACGCCCCTTGAAGATCGGGTTGGCGTTGCACAGCGCGGCGTACTCCGGCAGCCGCTTCTTCATCAGGGCCACGAAGTCGCGGATCTGGTCCAGCGCCCCCGGGGGCAGGTCCTGGGCGACACCGCCGGGACGGATGAACGCGTGGTTCATCCGCAGCCCGGTGATCAGCTCGAACAGGTCGAGCACCATCTCGCGCTCCCGGAACCCGATCGTCATCACCGTCAGCGCGCCGATCTCCATGCCGCCGGTGGCGATGCAGACGAGGTGGCTGGAGATCCGGTTCAGCTCCATCAGCAGGACCCGCATCACCTGCGCCTTCTCGGGGATGTCGTCCTCTATGTCGAGGAGCCGCTCGACGCCGAAGGAGTAGGTGGCCTCGTTGAAGAACGGCGAGAGGTAGTCCATCCGGGTGCAGAACGTGACGCCCTGCGTCCAGGACCGGAACTCCATGTTCTTCTCGATGCCGGTGTGCAGGTAGCCGATCCCGCACCGGGCCTCGGTGACCGTCTCGCCCTCGAGCTCGAGGATCAGCCGGAGCACGCCGTGCGTGGAGGGGTGCTGGGGTCCCATGTTGACCACGACGTGGTCCTCATGGGCGTCGCCGCCGTCGTCAGCGGAGTCGGCGATGCCTTGGACGACGGAGTCCCAGTCCTGGCCGGTGACGGTGAAGACGCGCCCCGTCGAGGTGTCGGCCCCACCCGCGGGCGGCGGCGCGTAGGGATCGTGGGTTCCGGTGCTGGCAGTCATCAGGTGTACGACCTCCGCGTATCGGGCGGTGGGACGGTGGCTCCCTTGTACTCGACCGGGATACCACCCAGGGGGTAGTCCTTGCGCTGCGGGTGGCCCGGCCAGTCGTCGGGCATCTCGATGCGCGTCAGGGCGGGGTGACCGTCGAAGATGACTCCGAAGAAGTCGTAGGTCTCCCGCTCGTGCCAGTCGTTGGTCGGGTAGACCGCGACCACCGACGGGATGTGCGGGTCCGCGTCGGGGCAGGTCACCTCGAGCCGGATCCGGCGGTTGTGGGTCATCGAGAGCAGGTGGTACACCGCGTGCAGCTCGCGGGCCACGTCGTCGGGGTAGTGCACCCCGGAGACCCCCAGGCACAGCTCGAAGCGCAGTCGCGGGTCGTCGCGGAGGTGCCGGGCCACCTCGAGCAGGCGCGCGCGGCGGATGAAGAACGTCACCTCGCCGCGGTGCACGACCACCTTCTCGACAGCCGGCCCCGCGTCGGCTCCGACCTCCGCCAGCGCGTCCGCGACCTCGTCGAACCAGCCGCCGTACGGGCGCGGACTGCCGCCGGGCATGACCACGGGGCGCACCAGGCCGCCGTACCCGGAGGTGTCCCCGGTGCCCTGCACGCCGAACATCCCGTGCCGGACCCCGACCACCTCGGGCTGCAGCTGCTCGGGGTCGGCGGGGAGCTGGTTCTCGGGGGCGAGGTCCGTAGCGTCGCGCTCCGTGCCCTCGGTGACCTCGGGGAAGTCCTCGGGACGCTTGTCGCCGGTGTCCTGGTTCACCGCAGCAGACCCTTCATCGCCGAGGTCGGCAGCGCCCGCAGGGCGGCCGTCTCCTGCTCCTCGATCTGGTTGCGCCGGTTGACGCCCAGCTTGGTCGACTGGACCTGGTCGTGCAGCTTGAGGATCGCGTCGATGAGCATCTCCGGGCGCGGCGGGCAGCCCGGGAGGTACATGTCGACGGGCACGACGTGGTCGACCCCCTGCAGGATCGCGTAGTTGTTGAACATGCCGCCCGAGCTGGCGCAGACGCCCATCGCGAGCACGTACTTCGGCTCGGCCATCTGGTCGTAGATCTGGCGCAGCACCGGCGCCATCTTCTGGCTCACCCGGCCGGCGACGATCATCAGGTCGGCCTGCCGCGGCGAGGCCCGGAAGACCTCCATGCCGTACCGAGCCAGGTCGTAGCGCGGCCCGCCCGAGGTCATCATCTCGATCGCACAGCACGCCAGCCCGAAGGTGGCCGGCCAGAACGACGCCTTGCGCATGTAGCCCGCCACGCCCTCGACCGTGGTCAGCAGCACGCCGCTGGGCAGCTTCTCCTCGAGACCCATCAGATCTCCTTCCGGTTGGGTGCGCTCGGTCGGCTCAGTCCCATTCGAGACCTCCCCGACGCCATACGTACGCGAAGGCCACGAAGACCGTCAGGATGAAGACCACCATCTCGGCGAACCCGAACACCTTCATGGCGTCGAAGTACACGGCCCAGGGGTAGAGGAAGACGATCTCGATGTCGAAGACGATGAACATCATCGCGGTGATGTAGTACTTCACCGGGAACCGGCCGCCGCCCAGCGCCTGTGGCGTGGGCTCGATGCCGCACTCGTAGGAGTCGAGCTTGGCGCGGTTGTAGCGCTTCGGGCCGGTGAGCGAGCTGATGGCCACGGAGAAGACGGCGAACCCCGCCGCGAGGACGAACAGCGCGAGTACGGGCGTGTAGAGCTCCACGGTGGTTTCCCCTCTTCCCTAAGCGGCCGGCGCTACCCGGGCGAGTGCGTTGATGACCCGGTCCGAGACGTCACCGTCGTGCGGGTCGGTGAGGTTGGCCATCAGCTTGAGCGTGAACTTCATCAGCGTCGTCCGCGGCAGGCCGAACTTCGTGGCCTGCTTCATGAACGTCGGGTTGCCGATCATCTTCGCGAACACGCGGCCCAACGTGAAGTACCCGCCGTACTCGGCGTCCAGCGCGGCGGCGTACCCGTGCAGCACCTGCTCCCGACCGGGGCCAGCGGGCCGCGCGAGAGCCTGGACGATCGTCTCGGCGGCCATGTGGCCGGACTCGAGGGCGTAGTCGATGCCCTCGCCGTTGAACGGGTTCACCATGCCGCCGGAGTCGCCCGAGAGGAGCACGCCGCGGGTGTAGTGCGGCTTGCGGTTGAACCCCATCGGCAGCGCGGCGGACCCGATCCGGCCGACGAGGTTCTCGTCGCGGAAGCCCCACTCGGCGGGCGTCTGCGCGAGCCACCGGTGCAGCACGTCCTTGTAGTCGACGTGCTGGAACGCCTTGGAGCTGTTGAGGATGCCGAGCCCGACGTTGGCGGTGCCGTCGCCGACCCCGAAGATCCAGCCGTAGCCGGGCATCAGGTCGGAGCGGCCGGGCTCGCCGTCCCACAGCTCCAGCCAGGACTCCATCCACGGGTCCTCGTGGCGGGGCGTCTCGTAGTAGGCACGGACCGCGACACCCATCGGGCGGTTCTCGCGCCGCTCGAGGCCCAGCGCGATCGCCAGCCGGGCCGAGACGCCGTCGCAGGCGATCACGACCGGCGCCGAGTAGGTCTCCGCGTCCCCGATCTTGCGACCGCGGTCGTCGACCGGACGCGCGGTGACCCCGGTGACCCGCCCGGTCCGCTCGTCGATGACCGGCGCGGTGACCGCGGTGCTCTCCATCAGCCGGGCGCCGGCCTTCTCCGCGTGCCGGGCGAGGATCTCGTCGAGGTCGGTGCGGGTGCGGACCATGCCGTAGTGCGGGAAGGTCGCCAGCTCCGGCCACGGCAGCTCGAGCCGGTGCCCGGCGCCGACGATGCGCAGCCCCTTGTTCCGCTGCCACCCCGGGGCGTCCAGGTCGATCCCCATCGCGATCAGCTGCCGGACCGCGCGGGGGGTGAGCCCGTCGCCGCAGATCTTGTCGCGCGGGAAGGACTGCTTCTCCAGCAGGAGCACGTCCACGCCGGCCTCGGCCAGGTGGTACGCGGCGCTGGCCCCGGCCGGCCCGGCTCCCACCACGATGACGTCGGCCTGCCGCAGATCCGCGGTCCTCCGAGTCATGCGTGGCACCTCTCCGTCGACGGGGCGAGCGACATGTGCCTTTGTGAATTGCTTCACGAACGGGCGACACTGTGGAGTCTAGAGGCCTACGTCACATCCCGCACGCCGCCCCGTCGACCCGGCGCGCCCACCCCCGCCGAGGCGTCTGGTTCTGCGCCCCCACCCCCGCCGAGGCGTCTGCTTCTGCGCCCCCACCCCCGCCGAGGCGTCTGCTTCTGCGCCCCCACCCCCGCCGAGGCGTCTGCATCTGCGCCCCGACGCCCAGGGTTGCCTGCGTGTCGAGGCGAAGGTGCACGTGGGCAGGGCCCGTGACAATCAACGGATCGCGGCATGCGTCGATCGCCCGGCCGCGCAGAACCAGACGCCTCGGCCAGTTGGGAAGCGCAGAAGCAGACGCCTCGGCCAGTTGGGAAGCGCAGAAGCAGACGCCTCAGCGGGTGGCGCGGTGCAGGGCGACGATGCCGCCGGACAGGTTCAGCCAGCGGGGCCGGGTCCAGCCGGCCTCGGCGATCCGGCCGGCGAGCGCCGCTGGTCGGGCCAGGCCCGGATCGACTCGGCCAGGTAGACGTAGGCGTCCGGGCTCGAGGACACCGCGCGGGCGACCGGGGGCAGCGCGCGCATCAGGTACTCGACGTAGACGGTGCGGAACGGCTCCCAGGTGGGGTGGCTGAACTCGCAGACCACCAGCCGGCCGCCGGGCCGGGTGACCCGCAGCATCTCGCGCAGCCCGGCGTCCGGGTCGACGATGTTGCGCAGCCCGAACGAGATCGTCACCGCGTCGAAGGTGCGCGTCCGCGAACGGCAGCCGGGTGCCGTCGCCGGCGGTGAACCCCAGCTGCGGCCGCGCCTGCTTGCCGACCCGGAGCATGCCCGAGCGAGAAGTCGCACGGCACGACGGTGCGCCCCGCGGTCGGCGAACGGCTGGCTCGAGGTGCCGGTGCCGGCGGCGAGGTCGAGCACCTGCTCGCCCGGGCTGCGGGTCGACCGCGTCGACGACGACGCGTGCGCCAGCGGCGGTCCTGGCCCAGCGACAGCACGTCGTTGGTGAGGTCGTAGCGCCGCGCGACCGCGTCGAACATCGCGGCCACCTCGGCGGGCTTCTTGTCGAGCTGGGCACGGGTCACGGGCCAAGCGTAGGTGGCGGGCGCACGGAGCCGGTCCGCCGACCGGGTCACCTGCCCGTAGGCTGCCCTCGTGACAGAGCTCCGGCACCCGCGCCGGCGAGCGTCGGCAGGCCGGGAGTCGGCGCCGCTGGTGGTGCGCACCGTCCCCGTCGACGACCCGGGACCGCTGCTGGCGCTGCTGCCGGACACCCCGGACGCCACCGCCTGGGTACGCCGCGGCGAGGGCCTGGTCGGCTGGGGCGTGGCCGCGAGCATGCCGTACGTCGGGGCCCGACCGCTTCGCCGACGCGAAGAGCTGGTGGGCCGAGCACGTCCGCAGCGCCGTGGTCCGCGACGAGGTCGACCAGCCCGGCACCGGCGTCGTCTGCTTCGGCTCCTTCGCCTTCGCCGACGCGCCCGGCGACAGCGTGCTGGTGGTGCCCGAGGTGGTCGTCGGCCGCCGCGGCGGCTCGCGCGTGGCTGACCACCATCGGGCTCGGGTCGATCCCGGCCACCCCGGGCGTGGCGGCCACCGAGCCCCGCCCGCGCCCCGCGGCATCTCGCTTCACCGACGGCGCCCTGTCCGGCACCGAGTGGGTCGCGGTGGTGGCCGAGGCGGTGCGGCGGATCGACGCCGGCGCGCTGGAGAAGGTGGTCCTCGCCCGCGACCTGCTGGCCACCGCGGACGAGGACATCGACGTGCGCTGGCCGTTGCGCAGGCTGGCGGGCGCTACCCGATGTGCTGGACCTTCCACGTCGACGGCCTGTTCGGAGCCACCCCGGAGATGCTGGTCCGGCGCGAGCGCGGGCTGGTCACCTCCCGGGTGCTGGCGGGCACCATCCGCCGGACCGGGGACGACGCCCGGGACCTGCCGCTCGCGGCCACGCTGGCCCGCTCGTCGAAGGACCTCGAGGAGCACGAGTACGCGGTCCGCTCGGTCGCCGACGCCCTGGCCCCGCACTGCTCGTCGATGAACGTGCCCGAGTCGCCGTTCGTGCTGCACCTGCCGAACGTCATGCACCTGGCCACCGATGTCGCGGGCGTGGTCCACGACGCCGCCGACCCGACCGGGCACCTCGCTGGACCTGGCCGAGGCGCTGCACCCGTCGGCGGCCGTCGGCGGCACGCCCACCGACGTGGCCACCGCGCTGATCGCGCGAGATCGAGGGCATGGACCGCGGCCGCTACGCCGGACCGGTCGGCTGGATGGACGCGACCGGTGACGGCGAGTGGGGCCTGGCGCTGCGCTCCGCCGAGCTCGACGGCGCCACGGTCCGGCTGTTCGCCGGCTGCGGCATCGTCGCGGACTCGGAGCCGGAGGCGGAGCTCGCCGAGGCGCAGGCGAAGTTCGTGCCGGTGCGCGACGCGCTGGCCGGCTGAGCTGCCCTAGCGGGACAGGTCCGCGCCCGGCCGGCACCCGCTCGTAGCCGTCGAGCAGCCCGCCCAGGACGCGGCCGGTGACGGTGAGGCCGGTGGCGTTGAGCAGCCCGTCGTGGATCCCGACGGACCGTGCGCGCCCCGACCACGCGGGCGAAGTCGGCGACCTCCGACAGCTTGCTCCACGGGGCGTGCGACGGGGAGGCAGCAGCACGTCGACCGGCCCGCCGGGCGGGGTGAAGGAGTCGCCCGGGTGGTAGACCCGGGTGCCGCCGGCGTCGACGACGTACCCGCTGTTGGCGAGGCCGGGCAGGTCCGCGTGGATCACCGCGTGCCGTTCGCCGACCGCCGTGACCGGCAGGCCGGCGTCGACCTGCTCCCCTGGCGCGACGACCTGCACGCGCTCGGCGACCTCGGGTCGCCGTCGGTGATCTGCGCGGCCGACCGCCTCGATCGTCCAGATCGGTGCGTCGGTGGCGCGCAGGTGCCCGAGATCCAGGTGGTCGAAGTGCTCGTGGGTGACGAGCACCGCGGTGGCGCCCTCGACGGCCTCCCGCTCGGTGAAGGCTCCGGGTCGACGACCAGCACCTGGCTGTCGTGCTCGACGCGGATGCAGGCGTGCCCGAACTTGGTGATCCTCATGCCAGGGAACCTAACCCAGCCGGCTGTCCACGAAGCACCAGCGCCAGTCCTCGCCGGGTTCGGCCGAGCGCATCACCGGGTGGGCGGTCTGCTCGAAGTGCCCGCTGGCGTGCCGGCGCGGCGAGGAGTCGCAGCAGCCCATGTGCCCGCAGGCCAGGCACCGGCGCAGGTGCACCCAGGTGGTCAGCCCCTCCTCGACGCAGTCCTGGCAGACGCCTGCGAAGTCCGAGTCCACGTCGCGAGGGGCGGACGCCAGGTGCTCGCAGACGCTGATCGTGCCGGCGGTGCCGCTGACCGTCTGCCCCGCCGCGGAGCTCGACGAGCCGCTCGTTGCCGACGAAGATCATCGACTCCTCGACGTCGAGGGCCGCGAGCGCGTCCTCGATCACCTCGTGCGGGATGCTGCCGGTGCTGCGGACCTCGAGCACCTTGCTGCGCTCCGCCTCGAGCATCTCCAGGCGCAGCCGGGCGTAGGACTCGCTCGGGGTCTCCTCGTCCGGGTGCGTGCCACCCAGCCGCTCCCAGGCGGCGGTGTTGCGCCGCATGGCGCGTTCGCGCAGCGCGTTCATCGTGTCGAAGGGGTCGTCGTCGCCGACGTGCCGCTCGAGCCGTTCCAGTCCGGCGGCGCTGGCCCGCTCGAACAGCGCGGCCAGGGCGAGCGCGTCCTCGCGTGGGTCGGGCGAGCGCAGCCCGAGCCGGCGCACCAGCCACGGCAGCGTGGACCCCTGCAGGAACAGGGTGCCGGCCGCGACCACGAGTGCGGTCAGGATGAGCGTCTCGCGGAACTCGACCTCCTCGGGGATCGCGAACGCGGCGGCGAGCGTCACCACGCCCCGCATCCCCGCCCAGCCGAGCGCCGCGGTGTGCCGCCACGTGGGGCGCTCCCCGGTCTCCCGGTCCTCGTCGACGCGGACCAGCAGGAAGCGCACGGGGAACACCCACACCAGGCGCAGCACCACGACCGCCAGGAACGCCGCCAGCACCAGTCGTACGACGTCCGGGATCGAGACCGCGCTGGCCTCGACGTCGCGCAGGATCCACCGCGCCTGCAGGCCGATCAGCAGGAAGACGGTGTTCTCGAGCAGGAACTGGATGGTCCGCCAGTTCAGCCGCTCTGCGATCCGGGAGGTCGCGGTCTGCAGCACCGGCGCGCGGTGCCCCAGCAGCAGTCCGGCGATGACCACCGCGAGGACCCCGGAGCCGTGGATCTGCTCGGCTGCCACGTAGGCGACGAACGGCGTGACCAGCGACAGGCTGGTGTCGATCACCGGGTCGGTGACCATCCGCCGGACCCGGCCGACGAGGACGTACATCAGCAGCCCGACCACGACGCCCCCGGCGGCGGCGACCACGAAGTCCAGCGCCACCCCGAGCACGGTGACCGTGCCGCCGACGGCGAGGATCGCGGTCCGCAGCGCGACCAGGGCGGTCGCGTCGTTGAGCAGCGACTCCCCCTCCAGGATGGTCACGATGCGTCGCGGCAGCCCGATCCGGCGGCCGATCGCGGTCGCCGAGACGGCGTCCGGGGGCGCGACCACCGCCCCCAGCGCGAAGGCCGCCGGCCAGCTGATCGCGGGCAGCACCAGGTGGGCGGTGACCGCGACCCCGATCGCGGTGAAGGCCACCAGGCCGATGGAGAGCAGCAGGATCGGCCGCCGGTTCTGGTTGAAGTCGACCAGCGACGTCTGCAGGGCTGCGGAGTAGAGCAGCGGCGGGAGCAGCCCGACCAGCACCACCTCCGCGGTCAGGTGCACCTCGGGGATGGACGGCAGGAAGGACGCGGCGGCGCCGACCGCGACGAGCACGAGCGGCGCCGGCAGGTCGAGCCGCCGACAGACGCCGACGACGACGATGACGGCGGTGGCGAGGGCGGCGAGGGAGAGCGCGATGTGCACGTCTCATTCAACCAGCCGGCCGGCCGGTCCTCGGCGGGCTGGACCAGGGCTGGACAGCACGGCCCGGCGGCGGTCCCCCTGCCGTCAGGCCCGGGCGTCGGCGACCCACCGCATCGGGTCGCCCCAGCCGAGGTCGGGGACGCCGTGCTTGTCGAGGGCGAGCAGTGCCAGCGTCCGGCGGTGCGCCGCGAAGGTCAGCACGTGCGCGATCATGCCGCCGTAGGTGAACACCTGGGCGGGCTCGCAGAGCGCGTCGACGAAGGTGTCGTCCAGCCGGCCCTCCTCGGCGACCTCCCGCACCTGGGCGACGTACGCCGGTCCCTCCTCGGCCAGCCGGCGGCGCAGCGACTCCAGGGACTCGTGCTCCTCGACCGACCAGTCGTAGTCGCGGTGGGCCAGGGCCGCGTTCCACATGCCCATCTGGCCGACCAGCCGGGACAGCAGCCGGCGCAGCGTCGCCGGGGAGGGGTCGTCGTCGACGGCCAGCTCGATCTCCTCGTCCAGCGCGGCGTCGTCGAGCCGGGCCGCGCGCTCGACGATCTCGCCGGTCAGCCAGACGTGGTGCTCGACCATCGCGGTCAACAGGTCCATCGGGGTCACCTTCCTCTGGGCGGGCAGCCGCAGGCTGCCGGGTGGGTGGAAGTGCACGCCGCTGGGCGCGGCGAGGAGCGGCCGCGTGGGCCGTGCGCGGAACGAGCCCGGCCCGACGCCGTAGGCGCGGGTGAAGGCCCGGGTGAAGGCCTCGTGCGAGCCGTAGCCGGCCTCGACGGCGACGTCCAGGACGGTGCGCCGGGTGGTGAGCAGGCGGTACGCCGCCCGCTCCAGCAGCAGCCGGCGCCGCAGCCGGCTCGGGGACTCGCCGGCCACGGACGAGACGACCCGGTCCAGGTGGAAGCGGGACAGGTGCAGCCGGGTCGCCAGGTCCGCGGCGGTGGCGTCGTGGTCGTCCAACGCGCCGGCCAGGACGTCCACGAAGGTCGCGAAGTGGTCGGCTGCGGTGCTCATGCGCCCATCGTGCGCGCTCCCGGGAGCCGCCGCTTGATCGTGCTTGCGGGCCTGGCCGTGGCCGGGTGTCCCCAGGCCCCGGCTCAGGCTCCGGTCCCGGGCGCCAGTCCCAGGCCCCGGTCTCAGGCTCCGGAGACCAGGGCGCGGACCGCCGCGTCCAGGTCGCGCCGGTCGTCGCGGCGCACCACGGCCTCCACGACCTCGATGCCGCCGGCCGGGCTGGCCAGGGCATGGCGCAGCTCGGCGAGCGAGTCCACCCGCCAGTGCGGGGTCCGGGTGGCGGCGCACAGGCTGGCCAGGTCCACCCGGTGGGGCGTCCCGAAGAGCCTCTCGTAGGAGCCTGAGAGCTCCGCGGACCCCTGCTCGAGCGAGGCGAAGATCGACCCGCCGTCGTCGTTGACCACCACGATCGTCAGGTCGGGACGCGGCTCGTCGGGGCCGATCACCAGCCCGTTGCTGTCGTGCAGGAACGTCACGTCGCCCATCAGCGCCAGCGCCCGGGTGCTGTGCGGGCGGCCCAGCGCGGCCCCGACCGCGGTGGAGACCGACCCGTCGATGCCGGCGAGGCCCCGGTTGCCGACCACCATCCGCCGCTCGCCCACGCCGTACGGCGCCACCATCAGGTCCAGGTCGCGGACCGGGTTCGAGGCGCCCACCCACAGCAGGCCGCCCGGTGGCACCGCCGCGCTCACCGCCCCGGCGACCTGCTGGGCCGGCTGTGCATCGGGCGTCAAGCTCGACCAGCCGGCGCCGATCGAATCGCGGGCGCCTGGCGGTTTGTCGTCCGGTATGGGCGGCGCGGGCGGTGCGGGCGGCGCAACGCCGCAGTCCGGCGTCGCCAGCGTCGATCTGTCGAAGTCGAACAGCGGCGTGAACAGCAACCTGGCGCGGGTCGTGTACTTCGACTACGACAGCTTTGTTGTCAAGGACGAGTTTCGGCCGGTGATCGACAGCCACGCGCGGCAGCTGACGGGCGACAAGTCGCGCCGTGTTGCCGTCGAAGGCCATACCGACGAGCGCGGCGGCCGCGAATACAACCTGGCGCTCGGCCAGAAGCGCGCCGAGGCGGTGGCGCGGTCACTGACGCTGCTCGGCGCGAGCGAAGGGCAGATCGAAGCGGTCAGCTTCGGCGAGGAGCGTCCGGCGGCCAACGGCAGCGACGAAGGCAGCCGGGCCAAGAACCGGCGTGCGGAGATCATTGCGCGGTGACCAGGCCCCTGCTCAAGCACCGCCTCCCGGCTGCCATCGCACTCGGCCTGGTGGCTGCGGTGCTGACCGGCCCGGCGCAGGCCGCGTTGTTCGGCGACGATGAGGCACGCCGGGCGATCCTCGAGTTGCGACAGCGGGTCGACCAGGTGGCCGAGCAGCAGCGCGGCCGGCAGGCCGAGCAGCAGGCGCAGCTCACCGAGCAGCTGAACCAGCTGCGCCGTGGCCTGCTCGATCTCAGCGGCCAGATCGACACATTGCGCGGCGACAACGCCCGGCTTCGGGGCGAAAACGAGCAACTGAATGCGCGCGGTTGCCGAGGTCCAACGCCAGCAGCGCGACATCCAGCAGGGCGTCGTGCG
>CAWARV010000002.1:0-44787 GCA_963784625.1 uncultured Actinomycetota bacterium | reverse complement strand
CTGGGGCAGCAGACCGCCCCGTGCGTCGAGCAGCGCGTCGAGCCGGCGCGAGAGGTCGGCGTCGCGGCGTCGCCACTCGGCGAGCCACGGGTCGTGCTCCCGGACCGGCTCGGGGAGCCTCTCGGAGGCCCGGTCGGGGGCCCGGTCGGGGGGCCGGTCGGTGACAGAGCGGCCGGGCCGCACCCCGGCCGGCTCGACCCGGTCGGCCACCACGTGCACCTGGTGCCCGGGGTCGCTCCAGCCCGACGCGCCGCGGACCGCGTAGATCTCCAGGTCGTCGCGGGCCAGCAGCCGGGCGACCGGCCGCGACAGGGTCGGGTGACCGAGGACCACCACCTGCTGGACCCGGCCGGCGAGGTCCTCGTCGCCGAGCAGCAGCCGGTAGGTGCGCAGCGCCTGCCCACCGGTCCGGGCGCCGCTGGTCGGCTCGGCCAGCAGCGGCCAGCCGGCCCGCTCGGCCAGCACCCGGGCCGCGGGTCCGGCGTCGTCGCCGGCGATCACCACGGTGCGCAGGTCGGTGCTCACCGGGGTCGGCGGGGCCAGCGCCGGGTCGCCCGCGGTCATCCACGGATGGCCCTCGACGCCCCCGTCGAGCGGGCAGCCCCAGCCGTCGGACGTGCCGGGCGTCAGCGGCTCCTCGAACTGGACGTTCAGCTGCACCGGTCCCGGCCGGGACCCGAGCCGGCCCAGGGCGGTCGCCGCGGCCCGGGCCGCGACGGCTCGCCAGGAGGCCACCTGGCGCCGCTCCACCTCGCCGCGACCGGGGTAGCCGGCGGGCAGGTCCGCGTGGTCGCGGACCGCGCCCCCGAAGAGGCGGGCCTGGTCGGTGGTCTGGTTGGCGTTCGTGCCGCGCAGCCGTGCCGGCCGGTCGGCGGTCACCACGACCAGGGGGATCCCCGCGTGCGAGGCCTCGAGGACCGCGGGGTGCAGGTTCGCCACCGCGGTGCCGCTGGTGGTGACCACCAGCACCGGCCGCTTGCTGGTGCGGGCCAGCCCGAGCGCCAGGAAGCCCGCGGACCGCTCGTCGATGCGGGTGTGCAGGACCACCCGGTCCTGCGCGGCCTGGGCGGCATGGACGGCGAAGGCCAGCGCCGCGCTGCGCGAGCCCGGCGCGAGGACGACGTCGCGGACCCCGCAGCGGACCAGCTCGTCGACCAGCGTGGACGCCAGAGCCGTCGAGGCGTTCGCGGGGGTCATGCCCAGGAACCTACCGAAGCCAGCCGGTCGCGCCAGTGCCGAACACGGTCCGCTGGGGCCCCGGTCCGCAGCAGCGCGGCGGGGTCGGGCCCGGGGCGGAGCACGGGCAGCCGGCCGTCCACCGGCAGCAGCGGTGTGGCCACCACGTCGTCGGTGAGCAGCGAGACGGTCGCCAGACCGCAGGCATAGGGCAGCGACGGCAGCGCCGCCGCCAGCGCCAGGCCCATGGCGATGCCGACGCTGGTCTCCAGGGCGGAGGACACCACGACGGGCAGGCCGATGTCCTCCGCGATGCGCAGGCAGGCGCGGACCCCGCCGAGCGGCTGCACCTTCAGGACCGCGACGTCGGCCGCCTCCAGGTCCCGGACCCGGTAGGGGTCCTCGGCCCGCCGGATCGACTCGTCGGCGGCGACCGGGACCTGCACCCGCCGCCGGACCAGGGCGAGGTCCTCGACCGCGGCCACCGGCTGCTCGACGTACTCCAGGCCGCCGGCGGCCCGGTCCAGCAGCGGGATCCGGGCCAGCGCCTCGTCGACCGACCACAGCCCGTTGGCGTCCACCCGGATGCGACCGTCGGGGCCCAGCGCGTCGCGGACCGCCTCGAGGCGGGCCAGCTCGTCGCCGAGGGTCTGCCCCGGCTCGGCGACCTTGACCTTCGCGGTGCGGCAGCCCGCCCCGGCCCGGACCACGGCCGCGGCCTGCGCGGCGCCCACCGCCGGCACCGTCACGTTGACCGGGACGTGCCGGCGCATCGGCGCGGGCCAGCCCTCGTCGGCGGCCTCCCGCGCGGCCCGCAGCCAGGGGGCGGCCACCCGGTCGTCGTACTCGAGGAACGGGCTGAACTCGCCCCAGCCCGCGTCGCCGCGCAGCAGCATCCCCTCGCGCACGGTGATGCCGCGGAACCGGGTCCGCATCGGGATCGCGTAGACGTGCTGCTCAGCCACGGGCCACCCGCTCGACGGCCAGCCGGTCGACCTTGCCGTTGGCCAGCAGCGGCAGCGTCGCGACGGTGACCAGGCGGCGGGGAGCCCAGGTCCGGGGCAGCGTGGCCGCGACCCAGTCCCGGGCGGCGAGCAGGTCCAGGTCCCCGGCCAGCACCGCGACGACGGCGCTGCCCCACTCGTCGTCCGGCACCCCGACCACCTCGGCCTCGCGGACCGAGGGGTGCTCGCGCAGCCGGGTCGCGACCGCGCCCGCCGGCACGTTCAGTCCCCCGGAGACGACCACGTCGTCGACCCGGCCGAGCACCTCCAGCCGGTGGTCCGCGGTGATCCGGCCCAGGTCGGCGGTGCGGAAGCGGCCGTGGTCCAGCACCTCCGCGGTCAGCTCGGGCCGGCCGTCGTACCCGTCGAAGACCACGGGGCCGCCGATCCGCACCCGCCCGTCGGGGCCCACGTCGACCTGCACCCCGTCCAGCGGCACCCCGTCGTAGACGCATCCGCCGCAGGTCTCGCTCATGCCGTACGTCGCGACCACGTGCACGCCGGCCGCGGTCGCGCGCTCGCGCAGCCGAGGGTCGAGCCGGGCGCCGCCGACCAGGACCGTGTCCAGCCCGACCAGCGGGTCGCCGCCTGCGGGGTCCCGGTCCAGCAGCCGGGCCAGCTGGGTCGGCACCAGCGACAGGTAGCGGCGCTCGCCGGTCAGCTCCTCGACGGAGGTCACCGGGGTGGTGCCCGCCCGGATGGAGCGGAACAGCACCTGCAGCCCGGCGACGTACGACGGCGGCAGGCTCAGCAGCCACTGTCCGGGACCGCCGAGCCGGGCATGGGTGGCGTCCGCGGAGGCACGCATCGCGGCCCGGCTCAGCAGCACCCGCTTCGGGATGCCGGTCGAGCCGGAGGTCTCCACCGACAGCGCCGGCGGGTCGTCCGCACGGTCCCACTCCCCGAGGAGCGCGAGGATCTCGTCCGCGGTGCCATGCACCGGCCGCAGACCGGGCGGAGGGCTGCTCACGAGGGGCCACGCTATGCCTGCGAGAATCGGCGACTGTGACAACCCCTGCGCAGTGGCTCGAGGGCGCTCGTCCACGCACCCTGCCGGCCGCCCTCTCCCCGGTCCTGGCCGGCACCGGCGTCGCCGGCTACGTCGACCAGGTGGTGTGGTGGAAGGCCGGCCTGGCCCTGGTGGTGGCGCTGGCGCTGCAGGTCGGCGTCAACTACGCCAACGACTACTCCGACGGGATCCGCGGCACCGACGAGGACCGGGTGGGGCCGCTGCGGCTGGTCGGCTCGCGCACGGCGACACCGGAGGCGGTGCGGACGGCGGCGTTCGCGGCCTTCGGCGTGGCGGTGCTGGCCGGCCTGGTGCTGGCAGCCACCTCGTCGTGGTGGCTGGTCCTGGTCGGCGCGCTCGCCGTGGTCGCTGCCTGGTTCTACACCGGCGGGTCGATGCCCTACGGCTACCGCGCGCTCGGCGAGGTGATGGTCTTCGTCTTCTTCGGCCTGGTGGCGGTGGTCGGGACGACGTTCGTGCAGACCGGGACACTGCCGTTGCCCGCCTGGTACGCCGCGGTCGGCGTGGGTGCCCTGGCCTGCGCGATCCTGGTCGCCAACAACCTGCGCGACATCCCCACCGACCGTGGCTCGGGCAAGCGCACCCTCGCGGTGGTGCTGGGTCCCGAGCGCACCCGGGGCCTGTATGCGCTGCTCGTGGGGGCGGCCCTGGTAGCGCTGGTGGCGGTCGCGCTGAGCACCAGCACGCTGGCGCTGCTCGGTCTGGTGTTCGTGCTCCCCGCGCTGCCCGCCGCCCGGACCGTGCTCGGCGGGGCGTCCGGCCGCCACCTGGTCCCGGTGCTGCAGAGCACCGGCGTCGCCGAGCTGCTCTGGGCGGCCGGGGTGCTGGTCGGGCTGCTCCTCGCCTCGGCCTGACCCGGGCTGCGCCTCCGGGGTCAGACGCTGCGGGGGAGGTCCTCTTGGCGATGGACGACGCTCCCGGGACGCAGCACCTTGTGGGTCCCGTCGCACCAGGGTGCCCGTTGGCTGCGCGCGCAGGCGCAGACCGCCACCACCGGGCGGCGGGTCGCGTGCACGACCCCGTCCTCGTCCCGCACGCCGTCGGCCCCGCGCACCAGCCACGGGCCGTCCGGGCACGCACGCACCGAGGCACCGTCACCGTCGGCGACCAGGTCGCCGCCCTCCAGCCGGACGACGCTCACGCGACGGCCCCGACCATCTCGGGCAGGACCACCGGCTCGCGCAGGGAGCTCTGGCCGCGCCCGAACGCCGTGAGCACGTGGTCGGCGACCCGCTCCTCCATCAGCAGCGCGACCGCGACCCCCAGGCACACGTCCTCGGCCAGCGCGGGGTCCGCTGCGACCAGGCTCGCGCAGATGTCGCGGGTGGCGACCTGCTCGTGCACCGCGTCCGCCTCGACGTGCTCGTCGAAGTAGTCCGTCATCGCCGGGGAGAGCTCGAGGCGGCGCAGTCCCTGCACGTACTTGCGGCACGGCAGCGAGCTGGTGACCTCGATCGCGGCGAGGTGGCCGAGCGCCGCGGCCCGCAGCCGCCGGTGCAGGCACAGCAGGCTCATGGCGTTGTTCAGCGCGAGCGAGCAGGCGGGCACGGCGTCGACGTACCGTCCGTAGCTCGGGTCCAGACCGCACTCGGCGAGCCCCTGCGCGAACAGGGTGGCGTGCTGGCGGTCCGCGCGCCCGGCGCCGTACTCGTCGAACTGCAGCTCCACGAGCGCGACCTTGGCCCCGCCGCTGACCCGGGGGACGACGAACGTGTGCGGGTCCGCCTCCTTGAGCTGGTAGAGGCTGCGGTGCACGAGCACCTCACGGAACTGGTCGGCCGAGGCCTCCCGCTGCAGGAACCGGCTCGTCGACGGGCCCTGGCTCGCCGCGGCCTGCGCGAAGATCCGGTCCGCCACGTCGGAGGACGAGGCCATCGCGGCGGCGACGCTGCCGGCGGTCAGCTCGCGGAGCCGCTGCTCCAGCCGCGCCTCCAGGGCGGCGCGCACGCGCAGCAGGTCGGGGTCCCACTCCCACCGCTCGTCCACCCCGTCCAGACCGCCGTAGTGCAGCTCGTAGGCCACCCACAGCGTCAGCTGGAGGTCCTCGTCGGCCAGCACGTCACCGGGGGCGGACTCCACGCGCCGGACGAGGTCCGCGACGTTCAGGGTACGGCGTCCGTGCAGGGCCGCGAGGACCGCGGCGCTCACGGGTCCTCTGGGTGACGGGTCCGGCATGGTGTCCCCTCGTGGTCGTCGGGTCGGAGGCGTGGGGTACCCCGTCGACCGAGGTCCAAGCCTCGCGCCGCGTGTCGGACCGCTCACGCCGGCGTGGATATGACGAACACAAGTCGTCGCCGGACGGGGGGTCAGCGTCGCGCGCGAGGTGGCTCGACCCAGCGGCCGGTGTCGTGGAACGTCTCCAGCGTCCGGCTGTACGGCGTGATGTCGAGGCTCTGCGCCGCGAGCCAGTCGTCGTCGTAGTAGGTGCCGGCGTAGCGGTCGCCCGCGTCGCAGAGCAGCGTCACCACGCTGCCGGCCTGCCCCTGTGCCCGCATCGAGGCGACCAGCCGCAGGGAGCCCCAGATCGAGGTGCCGGTGGAGCCCCCGACCAGGCGTCCGGTGACCGCGCTGCACCAGCGCATCGCTGCGACCGAGGCCGCGTCGGGCACCGACACCATCGCGTCCACCACCGACGGCACGAAGGACCTCTCCACGCGCGGGCGGCCGATCCCCTCGATGCGCGAGGCCCGTCCGGTCACGAAGCCGGGGTCGTCGTTCGCCCAGCCGTCGAAGAACGCGCTGTTCTCGGGGTCCACCACGCACACCTGGGTGTGGTGGCGGCGGTAGCGCACGAAGCGGCCGATGGTCGCCGAGGTGCCGCCGGTGCCGGCCCCGACCACGACCCACGCCGGCACCGGGTGCCGCTCCTGGGCGAGCTGGGCGAAGATGGACTCGGCGATGTTGTTGTTCCCGCGCCAGTCGGTGGCGCGCTCCGCGTAGGTGAACTGGTCCAGGTAGTGCCCGCCGGCCTCGGCGGCGACCCGGCGAGCCTCGTCGTAGATGGTGCCGGGATCGGCGACCAGGTGGCAGCGCCCGCCGTACAGCTCGATCAGGTCGATCTTGCCCCGCGACGTGGACGCCGGCATCACCGCGACGAAGGGCAGCCCCAGCAGCCGCGCGAAGTAGGCCTCGGAGACGGCTGTGGAGCCCGACGACGCCTCGACGACCGTGGTGCCCTCGCCGATCCAGCCGTTGCACAGGGCGTAGAGGAACAGGGACCGGGCCAGCCGGTGCTTGAGCGAGCCGGTGGGGTGCACCGACTCGTCCTTGAGGTAGAGGTCCACGTCCCAGGTCTCCGGCAGCGGGAACACGTGCAGGTGCGTGTCCGCGGAGCGGTTGCTGTCGGCCTCGACCTTCCGGACCGCCTCGTTGACCCAGTCGCGGTCGTGCGACCGGCGCGTCTCCCGGCAGCACCCGTCCCTCGGATCGTCGGGAGCCACCCGTCTAGTCCTCGTCTTCCTTGCTGCGCACGTCCTCGAAGCGCCGCGCGATGTTGCTGGCCCGGGCGTCGACCCGGGCGGCGAAGCGCGTGCGCGGCCCGGCGAGCAGGTAGTACGACGCCACCGCGGAGACGACCGCAGCCAGGATCAGCGGCCACAGCAGGTTCGCCCTCCCGGTGACGGCCGTCCACACCCCCAGGATCACCAGGTACGACGCGACGAACAGACCGGTCCGCGCGAGCGTGTAGACGACGAACTCCTTCACGCCGCCCAGCCTAATCGGGGCACTTCCGGTTGCGCCGCTTGGGTAGGTGCCTACGCTGGGGGCGTGGGTAAGTTCCTGCTCGTCGTGATCGTGTTCGCGGCACTCGTGTATGCCACCTTCTGGCTCATCGAGCGCCGCCGCGGTGGCGCGTCGGCGAAGACCCGTCGCCCGGCGCCGCCGCACCGGCCGCCGGCGCGCAGAATCGCGCCCGACGACGACGAGGACTTCCTCCGCGACCTCAACCGTCGCAACCGCCGTCGCGACCCGGACCAGCCGAACGACTGACGCCGGCTCAGTTGCCGGCGTACGAGTGCAGGCTGCCGCTGCCGAAGAAGTAGTTGATCCCGACGAAGTTGAACAGCAGCGACGCGAACCCGATCAGCGCGATGATCGCGGCCGCCTTGCCCTTCCACCCGGCGGTCGCCCGGGCGTGCAGGTAGGCGGCGTAGATCACCCAGGTGATGAACGCCCACACCTCCTTGGGGTCCCAGTTCCAGTAGCTGCCCCACGCGTACTCGGCCCAGATCGGCCCGGCGACGAGCGCCGCGAACGTCCAGATCGGGAAGCCGAAGGCGTGCAGCCGGTAGGCGACCCGCTCCAGCGAGCGGGTCGCGGGGAGCCGGCTGAGGTAGCCACCGGCCTGCATCGTCCCGCGCCGCTCGGCACGGTCCTTGGCCAGGTAGAGCACCAGGGCCAGCGCACCGACCGCGAACGCACCGGAGGCGACCACCGCCGCCAGCACGTGGATCGCGAGCCAGTAGGAGTGCAGCGCCGGGACCAGCGGGCCGGCGTCCTGGTACAGCACCAGCACGTCGAGCATCAGCACCACGACGAGGAACGCGGTGACCAGCAGACCCATCCAGCGCAGGTGGTAGCGCTTGAGCAGCACCAGGTACATCACGCTGACCCCGAAGGTGCCGGCCAGGGTGAACTCGTACATGTTGCCCCAGGGGACTCGGATCGGATCCGAGCCGAGACCGCGGGAGACCAGCGCGAGACCGTGCAGCACGCAGCCGACCACGGTCAGCGCGAGGCCGATCCGGCCCCACTTCTCGACCCGGAGCTCCTGCCCCGCCGAGTCCTCGGCGGGCACGCCGGCCGCCGCCCACCCACCTGCGGGTGGGGCGGAGGCCGAGGAGGCGGACACCGAGACCCGCTCCCGCGCCTGGTCCTGCTCCGAGGCCGGCACCGGCAGTGAGCGGAGCAGCACCCACTCGGTGAGGTGGGCCAGGAACGCCAGGATGTAGACGATCGAGGCGAACATGATGGCGTTGTCGCTGAAGGCGGCGAAGTCCGCGGTGCTCACGGGTGCTCCCTCTCGGTGCTGGACGGGTCGGCGGCCGGCTGGCCTGGATGGTCGGGTGCGTTCCTGACAAGCCGTTCGAGTTCGTCGACCTCGCCGGCGAGATCGCCTCCCGCGCTGCGGTCGAGCCCTGCCAGCTCCACCACGGTACGCCCGTCCCGCCGTCGTGAGACCCGTACCCAGGCCCGTCGAGGACGGATGAAGAGCGAGCCCATCAGGCCCAGGATGCCGACCATCACCCCGACCAGCGCGACCTCCTTGCCGGGGCTGTGGCTGATCTGCAGCTTGACGAAGCGCTGCACGCCGTCGAACCGGATCGAGCCCAGCCCGTCCGGGATCTGTGCGGTCTCCCCGACCTGGAGCTTGATCCGCTTGACCGGGCCCAGGGTGGCCGGGTCGGCGCTCTCGAAGGTCTTCAGCCGAGGGCCCTTCTGCAGCGCGTAGACCGACTGCGGCTCGCCGCTGTCCAGGCCGAGGTCACCGTGGTAGGGCACCAGCGACAGCACCGGGTCGAGGTCGTCGGGGAACTGGGAGAAGGGTCCGGCGGTGCGGGTGTAGCCGTACGTCGGCAGGAACAGGCCTTCGAAACCGAGCTGCTGCGGCTCAGCGTCCGGCACCTTGATCACGCCGAAGGAGCGGAAGCTGCTGTCCTGCGGCAGGAACACCGCAGGTCCCTGGTAGGCGACCTTGCCCCGGCCGTCCTTGACGGTGACCACCGGCGCGTAGCCGTGACCGACCAGGAAGACGTCGGTGCCCGGCGTGCTCAGGGGGTGGTTCACCGCGAGGTCGTGCGTCTGCGCGGGCGAGGTCGGGGTGGCGCGGTAGGTGACGTTCGCGTCGAACGACTCCGGCTGCCCCATCTCGGGGCCGCTGGTCAGCCACTTCACGTGGAAGTCGTCGACCTTGAAGCTCAGCGGGGACAGGTCCGCGGGGTCGAACAGCTTGCCCGGCGCGAAGTCGTCGTACTGGCTCAGCGTGTTGCTGAAGCCCTGGCCGACGATGGTGATCACGCCGCCCTTGTAGCCGAACAGCTGGCCGAAGCCGAAGCCGACGAGCACCACCAGCACCGAGAGGTGGAACAGCAGGTTCCCGGCCTCGCGCAGGTAGCCCCTCTCCGCCGAGACCGCGCCACCGTCGTCGGTGATGACGACGTCGACCCGGTAGCGCCGCCGGCGCAGCGCCGTACGGGCCCGCTCCAGCACCAGCGCCGGGTCCTCGTCGACCTCGAGGACTCGGGACTCCGGGAGCCGGGACAGCCGGCTCGGGACCCGGGGCGGCCGGGCCCGCAGTGCCCGCCAGTAGATCCGCAGCCGCGGGACCACGCAGCCCACCAGCGAGACCATCAGCAGCAGGTAGATCGCGGAGAACCACGCCGAGCCGTAGACGTCGAACAGCCCGAGCCGCTCGTAGACCGGGGTCAGCGCGGGGTGGGCGGTCTTCCAGTTCGCGACCTTGACCGCGTCGATGTTGGACTGCGGGATGACCGAGCCGGGGACCGCGGCGAGGGCCAGCAGGAACAGCAGCACCAGCGCGGTGCGCATCGAGGTCAGCTGCCGCCACGCCCAGCGGGACAGCTCGACGGGGCTCAGCGCCGGGGGTGCCGACGGGGGCGTGGGCGGCTGGCTCGCCGAGCCCCCCGCCTCCGTCTCGGCCTCGGTGACGTCGGTGCTCATCGGGTCCTCACGGTCGGGTCGCTCACACCGGCACCTCGAAGCCGGAGACCCACGACTGCAGGTCGACCACCCAGTGGTCCCACAGCCCGGTCACCAGCAGCAGCCCGACCGAGATCAGCATCACCCCGCCGAGCCGGGTCACCCAGGCCTGGTGCCGCCGGACGAAGCGGACCGCGCCGAGGGTACGGCGGAACGCCAGTCCGGCGATCAGGAACGGGATGCCCAGCCCCAGGGAGTAGGCCAGGCTCAGCACCGCACCGCGCACGGCCGTCCCCTCGTTGACGGCCAGCGCCTCGACGGCCGACAGCGTCGGACCGATGCACGGCGTCCAGCCGAGACCGAACAGCACCCCCAGCAGCGGCGCCGCGGCGAGTCCCACCGCGGGCACCTTGTGCACCCGCAGGTCGCGCTGGAACATCGGCACCAGCCCGATGAACGCGATCCCGACCAGCACCGTGAACGCGCCCAGCCCGATGCTGAGCGGGCGCCGGTAGACGATCAGCCAGTCCCCTAGCGACCCGAACAGCGCGCCGAAGGAGACGAACACGAAGGAGAAGCCGAGCACGAACAACAGGCTGCCCAGCAGCATCCGGCCGCGCCTGCCCTGCTCCAGGTCCACTCCCGTCAGCCCGGTGGCGTAGGAGAGGTAGCCGGGTAGCAGGGGGAGCACGCAGGGCGAGAAGAACGAGACGACACCGGCGATCAGCGCCACCGGCAGCGCCACCAGAAGGGAGCCGGTCAGCACCGTGCCGGAGAACCACGAGCCCAGGTCGAGCAGGGTCACGCTGCACCCCCGGTGCCGCCCGGGTCGGCGCCGGCGTCGTCCACGAGGTCGTAGAGCGTGGTGCGGGTGACCGTGCCGATCACGCTGGCGGCGACCCGGCCATGGCGGTCGATCACGACCGTGCTCGGGATGGAGTTGGGCGACAGCGTGCCGTGGAAGGCCAGCAGGGTGCGGCCGTCGGGGTCGTAGATCGAGTCGTAGGGGATGTCGAAGCGGCGCTCGAAGGCCTGCGGCCCCGCGCGCTCGGGGTTGCGGGAGTTGATGCCCAGGAACACCACGCCGCGGTCCGCGAGGTCCCGTGCGGCGGCGGCCAGCATCGGCGCCTCGGCGCGACAGGGCGGGCACCACGATCCCCAGACGTTGACCACCACGACGTGGCCCCGGTAGTCCGACAGCGATGCCTGCTTGCCGGCCAGCGTGGGCCCGGACACCTCCCCCGGCAGGCGGCGGTTCGCCTCGGCCACCGAGGTGATGATGCCCTTCCCGGCGACGTACCCCTGGTTGCCCGAGGTGCCGACCTTGCTGCTGGCGCAGCCGGCCAGCAGGCCGGCGCCGAGGATCCCGGCGGCCAGCGCGGCGAGCGGACGACGGACCCGGCTCACGGTGCGGTGCCGCCGGAGGAGAAGGTCTTGTGCCGGTCCTTGAGCGGGATCATGTCCGCGGCCGGCTCGGAGTAGCGCAGCGAGCTGAGCCGGTCGCCGTCGAAGACCAGGGAGGTGAGGCTGCACAGCGTGCACTGCCGCTTGCGCGGGTCGTGCAGGAAGGACCGGCGCTCCACGTGCAGCCGGGTGGTCCAGATCGGCAGCTGGTGGGAGACCACCACGGCCTCGTGACCGCGCGCGGCGTCGCGGGCGTCGCGCACCGCCGCCATCATCCGGTCCGCGACCTGCTGGTAGGGCTCCCCCCAGGACGGCCGGAACGGGTTCCACAGGTACCGCCAGGTCGAGGGCCGTCGCACGATGCCGTCGCCCAGGCTGAACCGCCGGCCCTCGAAGACGTTCGTCGACTCGATCACCCGGTCATCTGTGACCACGTCGACGCCGCGGGCGCGGGCCGTCGGGCGCGCGGTCTCCTGCGCCCGGTCCAGCGGCGAGGCGACCACGTGGGTGATGTCGCGGTCCCCGACCACGTCCGCGACCCGCTGCGCCATCCGGCCGCCGAGGTCGGAGAGGTGGAACCCGGGCAGCCGCCCGTAGAGCACCCCCGTGGGGTTGTGCACCTCGCCGTGCCGCAGCAGGTGCACGATGGTGCGCTCGCTCATCGCGCCGTCCCGGCGGGCACGGGGACACCCGCCGCGGCCCGGGCCGCCGCCGGCAGCGCGGACAGGATCTGGTCCACGGCCCGGTCGTCGTGGGCTGCGGAGAGGAACCACACCTCGAACGCGCTCGGCGGCAGGTAGACGCCCTGGTCGAGCATCGCGTGGAAGAAGGCCTTGTAGCGGTCCGGGTGCTGGGCGGCGGCGGCGGCGAAGTCCGGGACCCGGGTGACCCCCTCGTCGGTGAAGAACACGCTGAACATGTTCCCGACGTGCTGCACCACGTGCGGTACCGAGGCCTCCTCGAGCGCGGCCCCGAGCCCCTCGCGCACCACCTGCGCGGTCTTGTCGAGATGGGCGTAGACCTCGTCGGTGGCCAGCCGCAGCGTGGCCAGGCCCGCGGTCGTCGCCACCGGGTTCCCCGAGAGGGTGCCCGCCTGGTAGACCGGCCCCTCGGGGGAGAGCATCGACATCACGTCGGCGCGGCCACCGAAGGCGGCCGCAGGGAAGCCGCCGCCCATCACCTTGCCGTAGGTGACCAGGTCCGGGGCCCAGCCCTCGACGGCACCGTCCAGGCCGTGGTGGCCCGAGCGGGTGACCCGGAAGCCGGTCATCACCTCGTCGCTGACGAACAGGGCGCCGTGCCGGGCGCAGGTCTCGGCGAGCAGCCGGTTGAACCCCGGGGCCGGCGGGACCACGCCCATGTTGCCGGGAGCGGCCTCGGTGATGACGCAGGCGATCTCGTCGCCACGCTCGGCGAAGACCGCCCCGACAGCGGCCGGGTCGTTGTAGGGCAGCACGATGGTGCCCGCGGTCGAGGCCGCGGGGACGCCGGGGGTGCCGGGGACCGCGAAGGTGGCGAGCCCCGACCCGGCCTGGGCGAGCAGCGAGTCGACGTGGCCGTGGTAGCAGCCGGCGAACTTGACCACCAGCTCCCGGCCGGTGAAGCCGCGGGCCAGCCGGATCGCGGACATGGTCGCCTCGGTGCCGGAGGACACGAACCGGACCTTCTCCACCGGGGTCCGCCCGACGATCTCCTCGGCGAGCTCGACCTCCGGCCGGGTCGGGGTGCCGAACGACGTCCCGCGGGCGACCGCGTCACGGACCGCGTCGAGCACCTCGGGGTGGGCGTGTCCCAGCAGCATCGGTCCCCAGCTGCACACCAGGTCGACGTACTGCGTCCCGTCCACGTCGAACAGGTAGGGGCCCTCGGCCCGCTCGATGAACCGGGGGGTGCCCCCGACGGCGTTGAACGCACGCACCGGCGAGTTCACCCCGCCGGGAGTCACCGCGTGGGCCCGCGCGAACAGCGCGGCGGAGGACGAGGTCGAGGGCATCTGCGTCACCTAGGCATTCTGTCTCGCACGCGGGCCGGACCACGAACCCGTGCGGGGGGCGCGGGTGTGAGAAGGGGCACCGCGTGCTCAGCGGGACATTCCCCGGGCCACCTCGGCGGCCCAGTAGGTCAGGATCACATCGGCCCCGGCGCGCCGGATCGAGGTGAGGGTCTCGTGGATCGCAGCCTCGCGGTCGATCCAGCCGTGCGCGGCGGCCGCCTCGACCATGGCGTACTCGCCGGAGATGCTGTACGCCGCGACGGGGACGTCGACCGCCTCCCGGACCGCGCGGATCACGTCGAGGTAGGCCAGGGCCGGCTTCACCATCACCAGGTCGGCGCCCTCCTCGACATCCAGCAGCGCCTCGCGCACCCCCTCGACCCCATTGCCGCCGTCCTGCTGGTAGGTGCGCCGGTCCCCCTGGAGCGAGGAGTCGACGGCCTCGCGGAAGGGCCCGTAGAACGCCGAGGCGTACTTGGCGGAGTAGGCGAGGATCGCCACGTCCTGGTGGCCGGCGCCGTCCAGCGCGGACCGGATCACCCCGACCTGGCCGTCCATCATCCCGCTGGGTCCGAGCAACGCCGCCCCGGCCGTGGCCTGGGCCAGCGCCATCTCCGCGTAGACCGCCAGGGTCGCGTCGTTGTCGACGCTGCCGGACGCGGTCAGCACGCCGCAGTGGCCGTGGTCGGTGAACTCGTCGAGGCACAGGTCGGCCATCACCGGCAGCGCGTCCCCGACCTCGGCCACGCAGTCCGCGATGGCGACGTTGAGCACGCCGTGCGGGTCGACCGCCCCGGAGCCGGTGGCGTCCTTGCGGCTGGGCACCCCGAACAGCATGATCCCGCCCAGCCCGAGCCCGGCCGCCTCGGCGGCCGCCTTGCGCAGCGAGTCCCGCGAGTGCTGCACCACGCCGGGCATGCTGCTGATCGGCGTCGGCTCGGCCGCGTCCTCGCGCACGAACACCGGCAGGACCAGCTGTCGGGCCTGGTAGGAGGTCTCCGCGACCAGCCTCCGGATCGCCGGCGTCCGGCGGAGCCGGCGGGGCCGGGTGACCGGGAAGGTCATCAGGTGGCCCGTCGCCGAGCCGAGGGCCGCCGCTCGGACGGCCGGGTGACCTGCTGCCCGGCCTCGACCAGCGCGGCCCGGCGGGCGGCGCCGAACTCCGCGAGGGCGTCGGCGAGGACCTCCACCGACGGCGACGAGGCGAGCACGTCGACCCGCAGGCCGTGCTCCTCCGCGGTCTTGGCGGTGGCCGGGCCGATCACCGCGATCACCGTCGAGGTGTGCGGCTTGCCGGCGATGCCCACCAGGTTGCGCACCGTGGACGACGAGGTGAAGACGACCGCGTCGAACCTGCCGGTCTTGATCGCCTCCCGGGTCGGGGCGGGCGGCGGGGTGGCCCGGACGGTGCGGTAGGCGGTGACGTCGTCGACCTCCCAGCCGAGGTCCAGCAGCCCGGCCACCAGGGTCTCGGTGGCGATGTCGGCGCGCGGGAGGAAGACCCGGTTGATCGGGTCCAGCAGGTCGTCGTACGGCGGCCAGTCCTCCAGCAGCCCCCGGGCCGACTGCTCGCCGGAGGGCACCAGGTCGGGACGCAGACCCCAGGCCTGCATCGCCTGGGCGGTCTTGTCGCCGACGGCCGCGATCTTGAGCCCGGAGAACGCGCGGGCGTCCAGGCCGTACTCGTCGAACTTCTCGCGCACCGCCTTGACCGCGTTGACGGAGGTGAACGCGATCCACTCGTAGCGGCCCTCGACCAGCCCGCGGATCGCCTTGTCCATCTGCTGCGGGTTGCGGGGCGGCTCCACCGAGATGGTCGGCACCTCCTCGGGCACCGAGCCGTAGCCGCGCAGCCGGGCGGACAGCGCGCCGGCCTGCTCCTTGGTGCGCGGCACCAGGACCCGCCAGCCGAACAGCGGCTTGGTCTCGAACCACGACAGCGCGGTGCGCAGGTCGACGACGTCGCCGATCACCGTCACGGCCGGCGGCGTCATCCGGGCGGCGCGCGCGTCGGCGCCGATCCGGGCCAGCGTCGAGACCACCGTCTGCTGCTCGGTGGTGGTGCCGACCCGGGTCATCGCGACCGGCGTCTCCGGGTTACGGCCGGCCGCGACCAGGGCGGCGGCGACCTCGGCGATCGAGCCGACCGCGGACAGCAGCACGAGGGTGCGGTCGTCGGCGTACTGCGACCAGTCGATCTTCGCCTCCGAGCAGTTCACCACCGCGACCTCGCGGTGCTTCTTGTCGGTCAGCGGCACGCCCGGCGTACGCGGGCACCGCGGTCACCGAGGAGACGCCCGGGGACGATCTCGAAGCCGGACCCCCGCCTTGACGCAGGCCTGCGCCTCCTCGGGGCCGGAGGCGTACACGAACGGGTCGCCGGCCATCAGCCGCACCACCCGCCTGCCGGTCCTGGCCTGCCTTGACGATCACCTTGGCCCGGCCGGCGTGCGTCAGCGGCTGGCCGTCCTGGCCGAAGCCGCCGTCGACGACCTCGGCGCTGCGGGCAGATCGCTCGCGACCAGCGCCGACGTGCTCGGGGGCCTCGGTCACCACGACCTCGGCCTGGCGGAGCAGGTCCACGGCGCGCACGGTCAGCAGCTCCGGGTCCCCGGGGCCGCTGCCCACGAACGAGACGAAGCCGATCGGGAGCGCGGACCGCACCGGCGCCTCGGAGGCCTTCGCTGCTCGCGCTGCGTGCCGGCAGAGGTCTTCTTGGTGGCCGCCTTGCGGTGCGTCGGGTCGCCCGTGTGGTCCTCGGGCTCTTGGTTGCCGTGCTTGCTCACAGTCGCCTTCTTGCTACTGGTGGTGGGCTGTGTCTTGTTCGTGCTCGTCATGACGTCTGCTCCTCGATGAGCGCCGACGCCCCGTCCTCCAACATCTCCTCGCGCCAACGCGCGGCCGACCTTCTCCGCGTCCTGCGGCGACCCGGTCGCGGACCGCCGTACGGCGACCGCACCGTCGGCCGAGAGTGCCACCGCCCGCAGCCACAGCTCGTCCCCGTCCTCACCCTCGGCGATCTCGGCCATCGCCCCGACCGGGGCCGAGCAGCCCGCCTCGAGCGTGGCCAGCACCGCGCGCTCGGCGGCCACCGCGGACCGGGTCCGCGGGTCGTCGATCGCCGTCGCGCACCTGCGCCGCCAGCTCGGTGTCGACGGCCCGGCACTCGACCGCCAGCGCACCCTGCCCGGGGGCGGGCAGCATCTGCAGCGGGTCGAGCACCTCGGTCACCTCGCCGCATCCGTCCGAGCCGGGCGATGCCCGCCCGGGCCAGGACGACGGCGTCCACCTCCCCGGAGGACACCTTGCCGATCCGGGTGTCCACGTTGCCACGGATTCCCACCACGTCGAAACCGAGACCGAGCGCGCGCAGCTGCGCGGCCCGTCGCGGGGAGCCGGTGCCGATCCGCGCGCCGGCCGGCAGCTCGCCGAGCGTGAGCCCGTCGCGGGCCACCACCGCGTCGCGCGGGTCCTCCCGCTGGGGTACGGCGGCCAGGGTGATCTGCTCGTGCGGCGTGGTCGGCAGGTCCTTGAGGGAGTGCACGGCGAGGTCGACGTCCCCGCGCAGCAGCGCGTCGCGCAGGGCGCTGACGAAGACGCCGGTGCCGCCGATCGACGCCAGCGGGGCCGAGGAGACGTCACCCTCGGTGGTGACCTCGACGAGCTCGACGTCGCGGCCGAGCGCCGTCGCGCAGGAGCTGCGGCGACCTGCTCGGACTGGGTGCGCGCGAGCAGCGACCGGCGGGTGCCGACGCCGGATGGCGCGGGTGGGGGTCGGCTCATCGGAGCCCCTCCGCCCGGGTGACGGCCTCGACGGCGTCGGGGTCCAGGGAGAACAGCTCGGCCAGCGCGGTGGCGTAGGACACCGCGCCGGTCTCGTTGGCCAGCTCCTTGACCCGCACGGTGGGCTGGTGCAGCAGCTTGTCGGCGACCCGGCGCACGGCGTGCTCGACCTCGGCGCGCACGGCCGGGTCGAGCCTCGGGCAGCCGGGTCGTGCAGGCGCTGCATCTCGGCCTCGACGATGCCGGTGGCCATGGTGCGCAGCGCGACCACGGTCGGGGTCACGGTCGCCGAGCTGCGGGCGGCGAGGAACGCGGCGATCTCCTGGGTGACGATCTCGCGGACCGCTGCGACGTCGGTGGCGCCCTCGCCCTCGTTGACCTCCTCGGCGAGCCGGGCCAGGTCGAACAGCGAGCACCCCGGGCAGCTCGGCGACCGCCGGGTCGACGTCGTGCGGCAGCGCCAGGTCGATGACGGCCAGCGGCCGCGCGGCGTCCGCCCGGGCGGCGGCCACGACCGCGAGCGGCAGCACCACGCCGGTGGCGCCGGTGCAGGAGATCAGCACGTCGGCCTCGGCGAGCGCCTGCCTGCGTCGCGGCCAGCGGGACCGCCCGGCCGTCGTACTGCTCGGCGAGGCGGCGGGCGTGCGCCTCGGTGCGGCTGGCGACCACGATGTCGGCGGCGCCGAGCCGGGACGACGGTGGCCACCGCCAGGCCGGCCATCGAGCCGGCACCGACGACCAGCACGCGCTTGCCCTCGATCGGCCCGACGTGCGCGGCGGCACGCTCCAGCGCCACCGCCGACCAGGGAGGGCGCGGCGCGGTCGATGTCGGTCTCGGCGTGCACCCGCTTGCCGACCCGCAGCGCCTGCTGGAACAGCACGTTGAGGGCCGGTCCGATGGTGCCGGCCTCCTGGCCGATCCGGAGCGCCTCGCGGGCCTGGCCGAGGATCTGGCCCTCGCCGACGACCATCGAGTCGAGCCCGGAGGCGACGTGGAACAGGTGCGAGACCGCGCCGTCGTCGTAGTGCACGTAGAGGTGCGGGACGACGTCCTCGGGCCCTCGTCGGCCAGCTCGCACAGCAGCCGCGAGACCGCCTCGACGCTGCCGTGGAAGCGGTCCACCTCGGCGTAGATCTCGATCCGGTTGCAGGTGGCGAGCACGGTCGCCTCGAGCACGTGCTCGCAGTCGGCGACCCCGCGCAGCAGCTTGTCGAGGCCGTCGGCGCCGAGCGAGAGCCGCTCGAGCACGGAGACGGGTGCGGTGTTGTGGGAGACCCCCACGACCAGGACGCTCATGCGGGGTCCCCTCGGTGCGGCTGACGGCGGGAGGTGCTCATGCGCCGACCACCCCGTCCAGGGGGACGGCTACGTCGGCGAAGCCCGCCTGCCCGACCAGCGACTTGCGCTGCTGGTGGTAGGCGAGGATCTGCAGCTCGATGGACAGGTCGACCTTGCGCACGTCGACGCCGTCGGGCACCGAGAGCACGGCGGGGGCGAAGTTCAGGATGCTGGTGACGCCGGCCGCGACCAGCCGGTCGCAGACGTCCTGCGCGGCCACCGCCGGGGTGGCGATCACCCCGATCGCGACGGCGTGCTCCTCGACCAGTGCCTCGATCTCGTCGAACGCCCGGATACCGAGACCGCCGACGGCCTGCCCCTGACGCGCCGGGTCGGCGTCCAGCAGCGCGACGATGCGGAAGCCGCGCGAGGAGAAGCCGCTGTAGTTGGCGAGTGCGTGGCCGAGGTTCCCGATGCCGACGATCACCACCGGCCAGTCCTGGGTCACCCCGATCTCGCGGGCGATCTGGTAGCGCAGGTACTCCACGTCGTAGCCCACCCCGCGGGTGCCGTAGGAGCCGAGGTAGGACAGGTCCTTGCGGAGCTTGGCGCTGTTCACGCCGGCCGCGCCCGCCAGCTCCTCGCTGGAGCAGGTCGCGGTGCCCCGGTCGGCCAGGCCGGTCAGGGCGCGCAGGTACACCGGCAGCCGGGCCACGGTGGCCTCGGGGATGCCGCGGTCGCCCGCCTTCGCGGACGTCGCACCTGCTGGGCCCCCGTTCAGGGCCCCGGTCCGAGCGCTACGCGGCGAGGTCACGCTTCTCCTGACGTCTTCAGACGTTGTGGTCTCTGCGTCGGCGGGCGCCCGGACGGGCGGGCGCGACCACGGCCGGACCGTCGTCCGCGACCCCGGAACTGGGCCGACAGCATCCTCACTCTAGGAGTTTGTGAACAGGAGAACAAACCGAGCGGGCTCTCGCACTAGCACACGTGACCCGTGTCACCAGCGGCGGGGGTTAGCGCCGCCTCCCCACCGGGTACGGGGCCGCCGCTCAGCCGAGGGCGGCGCGGAGCCGGTCGGGGTCCACCCGCCAGAAGTCGTGCTGGCGACCGTCCACGAAGGTCACCGGGATCTCCTCCCCGAAGCGAGCGGACAGCTCGGCGGCATCGGGCCCGGCGGTGATGTCGACCTCGTCGTAGGTCTCCCCGAGCTCGGCGCACACCCGGGCGACCACCGCCCGGGCGTCGTCGCACAGGTGACAGCCCGGCTTCGAGTAGATCGTGACCCGGCCGCTCACTCGAGCAGCCCCGTGTCCGCCCGGCGACGGGTGGCCCGCAGCCGCCCCTTGGCCACCTTGCCGGTGGCGGTGTGCGGCAGCTCCGCGACCACCCGCACCTCGACCGGCTGCTTGAAGCGGGCCAGCCGGCGGCTGCAGTGGTCCCGCACCCGCTCCTCGAGCTCGCCGGCGTCGTACGACGACCCGGGCTCCGGGCGCACGTAGGCGACGACCGCCTCACCGGTGCGCGGGTCCGGGGTGCCGATCACCGCCGCCTCGGCCACGCCGTCGACCTCGGCGACCACCTCCTCGACCTCCACCGGGTAGACGTTGAACCCGGAGACGATCACCAGCTCCTTGACCCGGTCGACCAGGAACAGGTCGCCGTCGCCGTCGAGGAAGCCGACGTCACCGGTGGCGTACCAGCCGTCGGCGTCCGGGCCGCCCGCCCCGTCGGGCCACCAGCCGCTGAACAGGTTGGGCCCGCGCACGTGGATCTCACCGGGGTCTCCGCTCTCGGCGCTGCGGCCGTCGTCCTCGACGAGCCGGAGCTCGATCCCGGGCAGGGCCGCGCCCACCGAGCCCGGCTTCACCTGCACGCTCTGCAGGGTCGAGGTGACGACCGGGGACGCCTCGGTCAGCCCGTAGCCCTGGTGCACCGGGATCCCGGTGCGCTCGACGAAGTCGGACACCAGGGCGGTGGAGAGCGGCGCGGACCCCGACAGCGCCAGCCGCACCCGGCTCAGCCGCTCCCCAAGGTCGGGCACTGCCTGCCAGTAGGCGAACACCGGGGGCGCGACCGGGATCACCGTCACCGCCTGGTCCTCGATGACGTCGAGCGACCCCTGCATGTCGAAGCCGTCGACGACGACCAGCATCGCCCGCTGGTGCAGGACCAGGCCGAGCACGGCGTTGAGCCCGTAGACGTGGAACAGCGGCAGCACCCCGAGGACGACGTCGTCCTCGGTGATCATCGGCGGCTGCACCCCGGCGGTCTGCTCGATGTTGGCGAGCAGCGCGCGGTGGCTGAGCATCGCCGCACGGGGACGCCCGGAGGTGCCGCTGGTGTAGAGCAGCACGGCCAGCCGCTCCAGGTCCTCGCGGGACGGGACGGGCGCTCGACCACGGCCCGATCCCAGCAGCGTCTCGTAGGACAGCTCCCCGGGCACGGTCGGCGCGGACACCACCACGATCCTCGGCACGGGGGTGGATCGGCGCAGGGCCTCGTCGGCCCCGACCAGGGCGTCCTGCAGCCCGGCGACCGCCTGCCGGGCCGTGGTGACCGTCGACGAGTCGGCGACCAGCACCCGGGCACCGCAGTCCGCGACCAGCCGGACCAGCTCACCGGTGACCGAGCGCGGGTTCACCGGCACCGCGACCAGGCCGGCGCGCAGCACCCCGAGGTAGGTGGTCACGAACTCGATGCGGTTGCCCAGCGCGACCACCACCCGGTAGCCGGCGACCAGTCCGAGCGCGTCCAGTCCCGCTGCGACCCGGTCCACCTCCGCGTCGAGGGCGGCCCACGTCACGCGACGGCCGGAACCCGGCTCGACGAGTGCCACCCGGTCCGGGGATTCGTCTGCCGCACCGGCTAGGAGCTGTGGGAGTGAGCCGGTCACACGCCCGAGTCTCGCACACCACCCGCGTACGACGGGTGGGCACTAGGGTTGGCCCCGTGACGGCTCGCCAGCGCTCCCAACGGGCACACCGCCGCGAGGTGCCGCCCGACCTGCGCAGCCGCTCCGCGCTCGCCGGCGAGGCGTCAGCGGCGGCCGCCGAGGTGGAGAGCTCGCTGGCGGTGCCCCCGGACCCGAGGGCCGCGGCCTTCTTCGACGTGGACAACACGATCATGCAGGGCGCCTCGATCTTCCACCTGGCCCGCGGCCTGTACCGCCGCGACTTCTTCAGCACCCGCGACATCCTGGCCGCGACCTGGAAGCAGGCCTACTTCCGGGTGGTCGGGGTCGAGGACCCCGACCACGTCGCGGAGGCCCGGGCGTCGGCGCTGGCCTTCATCAAGGGCCACCGGGTGACCGAGCTGGAGTCGCTGAGCGAGGAGATCTTCGACGAGGCGATGGCCCACCGGATCTGGCCGGGCACCCGGGCCCTGGCGCAGCTGCACCTCGACCGCGGACAGCGCGTGTGGCTGGTGACCGCGGCCCCGGTCGAGATCGCCGCCGTCATCGCGCACCGGATGGGGCTGACCGGGGCACTCGGCACCGTCTCGGAGCACGTCGACGGTGTCTACACCGGTCGGCTCGTCGGCGAGATGATGCACGGGCCCGCGAAGGCGGAGGCCGTGGCCGCCCTGGCCGAGCGGGAGGATCTGCTGCTGAGCCGCTGCTCGGCCTACTCCGACTCCTACAACGACCTGCCGATGCTCACGCTCGTCGGCGACCCGTGCGTGATCAACCCCGACAAGCGGCTGCGCGACCACGCCCGCGAGCACGACTGGCGGATCCGCGACTACCGCACCGGCCGGAAGGCGGCCCGCGCCGGGCTGGTCAGCGCCGTTCTCGCCGGCGCCGCGTCCGGCGGGGTGGTCGGCGCGGTGGCGGTTCGCCGACGCCTGCGCTGACACCCCCCGTCCGGGCGGTTCACACGCCCGTCCGGTCGGCCTACTCTGGACCGGTCTCGAGCAGACCGGCGCGGCCGACGGCACCAGCGTCGCTCCGTCCGGGAGGGAGTCCGATGGAGACGTGCGACCGTGAGCCGGCTGCCGGCCTGGCTGCCCTGCGCGCAGCGGTGCTGCAGGCGCTCTGCCCGGGCCTCCAGGTGGCCGCCGGCCCGACCCCCGTCCCGGACGGCTGGCTGCTCGCCGACACGGTCGGGGTCGGCCGCCCGCGCAGCCGGTTCGGGTCCCGCCCGGTGGCGGCGACCGCTCCGGGCCGCCCGCCGGCCGTCCCTCCGGTCATCCGTCCGGCCGTCCTCGCGGCCGGCTCCCCGGCGGCGGTCGAGGCGGAGGCGACCCGGCTGGTGGCGCTCGTGGACCTGGCCCGGGGCGGGGACAGCGAGGCGTTCGGGCTGCTCTACGACCACTACCACGGATCGATCTACCGGTTCGTCTACTACCGGGTCCGCTCCGTCCCGCTGGCCGAGGACCTGACCTCGGAGACCTTCCTGCGGGCCCTGCGCAGCATCCGCACCTTCCACTGGCAGGGCAAGGACTTCGGAGCGTGGCTGACCACCATCGCCCGGAACCTCGCCCGGGACCACTTCAAGGCCGGCCGCACCCGTCTCGAGCGCAGCACCGACGACCTGGCCGCGTACGACGCCAGCACCGAGGGCCCGGAGAGCACGGTGCTGACCGCACTGACCCACCGGGCGCTCCTGGCCGCGCTCACGGAGCTGCCCCACGAGCAGCAGGAGTGCCTGATCATGCGGTTCCTGCAGGGCCTCTCGATCGCCGAGACGGCCCGGGTGCTGGGCCGCAGCGACGGTGCCGTGAAGCAGCTCCAGCTGCGCGGGGTGCGCAACCTCGCCTCACGGATGTCCGGGGAGCGTCGGTGCGATCCGTAACCCCCACCGCGGCCGGGTCGTTGACCAGGGTGTCCGGCCGATCTGCCACTGACCTTCGAGGACCAGCACGATGACCCCTCCGATCCGTCGCCCGAGCCGACGTGCCGAGGAGCTCGCCGCGCGGCTCGACGACGTCGTCGCCGGACGCACCGGCCCGGTCACCGCCGACCCCCGGACCGAGGTCGACCTGCTCGTCGACGTCGTCAGCGGCCTCCTGACGGAGGCGCGACGGGACGAGGCGGCGCGACCGCGCGAGGCGTTCAGCGCGGACCTGCGGGCCCGGCTGATGACCGAGGCGGCCGCGGTCCTGACGGGCCGGGACGACGCACCCGCCGACCCAGGCGACCCGACGCCGGCCCTGGGCACCCGCACCCGCACCCTGGTCGCGGCCGCCACCGCGACGATCGTCCTCGGTGGCACCTCCGGGATGGCCGCTGCTGCCCAGCGCGCCCTGCCCGGGGAGGCGCTCTACCCCGTCAAGCGCGGGATCGAGACGGTGCAGACCCGGCTCTCGCCGTCTGATGCCGGGCGCGGCCGAGACCTCCTCGACCAGGCTTCGGGACGGCTCCAGGAGGCCCAGGGCCTGATCGACGGGGACGCCTCGGGCGACCCGCTGGTGCCCGGGACCCTCTCCGCGTTCACCGACCAGGTCCGTCAGGGTGCCGTCCTGCTGCTGACCTCCTACCGGCAGACCGGCGACCCGGCCACGGTGCGCACCGTCCGGACGGTCATCGCCCAGGACCGCGACGCCCTCGCGCTGATCGCCTCCACGGCCTCGCCCGACGCCCTCGCCGGGCTGCGCGAGGCGATCGCGGCCCTGGGCGACATCGACAGCGACGCGACCGGGCTCTGCCCGACGTGCAGCGACCTGCCACCGGTGGACCTGGGTGGGCTGCTGGCACCACGGGCCACCGGGTCGGGCTCGGCCGGCGGTGGGGCGCTCGGCTCGCCGGACGGGTCGGTGCTGTCCGGCGGTCCGGTCGCCGCCACGGTGCCGGGCTCGCCCTACGCCTCGACGCCGACCGCCTCCGGGACGCCGCTGACCGGGTCGAGCACCAGCACGACCACCGGCACGACCACCGGCACGACCACCGGCACGACCAGCGGCACCCCCACGGACACCACCACCGGGACGACTGCCGGCCCGGCCGCCGGGACGGCGCCCGGCACGGGCGGGACGGCCCGGCCGACCACGGCTGCTCCGGCCGGGGGCAGCGGCTCGTCCCCGGCGCCGGCCGGCCCCGGACCGGGCGCACCACCGGGCGCACCACCGGGCGCACCACCGGGCGGCGCCGGCTCGGCGCCGTCCGGCTCGGCGGCGCCGACGACCGGCACTCCGGGCGGGTCGCCGGGTCCCGCGAGCGAGCCCGCGGGGTCTCCGGGGAGCGCCGGTCCAGCCGCAGGGACGTCCGGTCAGGCGGCCGGCGGCACCGGCGCGACCACGGGCAGCGGCGGCACGGTCGATACGACGACCACCGGCACGGCCGGGACGGGCGGCGGGACGGTGTCCGATTCGTCCACCGGCGTTCCGTCCGGCTCGTCCGGCGGCGACGTCCCGGTCTCGTCCGCGCTGCCCGCGGCGCCGCTCGACCCTACGGGCCAGCTCGCGGGCGTGACGACGGCGGTGCCGGGGACCGGCTCAGTCGCGACGGCGGCGGGTGGCAGCTAGTAGAAGACCGAGCGCCGCTGCATCAGCAGCGTGTACAGGGTCTGCTGCACGGTCTCGCGCACCTGGTCGGTGACGTTGAACACCAGCATCGGGTCGTCGGCGGCACCCTCGTCGTACGCGTCGGTGCGGATCGGCTCGCCGAACTCGATCAGCCACTTCGACGGCAGCGGCACCATCCCGAGCGGTCCGAGCCACGGGAAGAACGGGGTGATCGGCAGGTAGGGGATGCCGATCAGCCGGGCCAGGGCCGGGACGTTGCCGACCAGAGGATAGATCTCCTCGGCCCCGACCACGGAGCACGGGATGATCGGGACCCCGGTGCGGATCGCCGCGGCGACGAAGCCGCCCCGCCCGAAGCGCTGCAGCTTGTAGCGCTCCGAGTAGGGCTTGCCGATGCCCTTGAAGCCCTCCGGCCAGACCCCGACGAGCTCGCCGCCGCTGAGCATCCGCTGCGCGTCCTCGTTGCAGGCCAGGGTGGCGCCCCCCTTGCGGGCCAGCTCGCCGATGAGGGGCATCCGGAACACCAGGTCCGCGCCGAGCGGGCGCAGGTTGCGTCCGGTGCTGTCGTGGATGGAGACCATCGTCATCAGGCCGTCCATCGGCACGGTCCCCGAGTGGTTGGACACCACCAGGGCGCCGCCCTCGGTGGGGATGTTCTCGGCGCCGCGCACCTCCACGCGGAACCACTTCTCCTTGAGGGGACGGACCAGGGCGAGCATGAAGCGCTCGCAGACCTCGGCGTCGAAGCCGTACTCGTCGACCTCGAAGTCACCGGTGACCCGTCGGCGCAGGAACGCCAGCAGCTCCGCGGTCCGCTGCTCCCACCGGTCGCCGAACACCTCGCGAGCGGCCGAGGTGAGTGCCTGGGCCCAGTCCCCGACCGGGATCCCACCGGCCGGTGAGCGGTCCCGCACCCGGACCCTGTCGTCCGGGCCGGCAGCCGGCCCGGCGTCCGGCCCGGTGTCCGGCCCGGTGTCGGGCCCGGTGTCGGGGCTCGTGGCCGGCCGCTCGTCCGGAACGGCGTCCGGCTGGTCGGGTGACCGGCCGGCGGGGTCCACGGGCACCTCGGGGCGCGGGCCGACCACGGGGCCCGTCCGCGACGTAGCGCGCCTACGCCGTGCGGCCTTCGGGGGCACGTCCTCGGGCAGCCCGACCCCGGCGGCCGGCTGGTCCGGCCCGCGCGGTGCCGCACCGGGAGCCTCCGCCGCGGTCGCGTCCGCCCGATCGCCGTCGCGAGGACCGGGGACGGACCGCTTGCGGGTGCTCGAGGACGCCAGGGTGCGCGCCGCCGACGAGGGCTTGGCGCTGCCGGTGCCACGACCTGGCCTGCCTCGAGTGCCCAGCGGGATGACCTCGGCGTCAGGCATGGCCGCCGCCCCCCGGGTGGGCGGCCAGGGTCGCCGCGATCGGTCGCGGCACGCCGGCCGGTGCCAGGGAGCGAGCGAAGTCGGCGAACGCCTCGGCGGTGCTGTGCTCGGGCCGGAAGCCGAGCACAGCGTGCATCCGGGTGGTGTCCAGCCCGCGGCCGAAGGTGAGGAACCCGGTGAGCTCGGTCTGCAGCCGTCGCAGCCCGGCGTGCCGGGTCACCGTGCCCGCGGCGTTGAGCGCGAAGCCCGGGACGGCGACGGTCGGACGGCCCGACCGTCGCAGCGCCTGGGAGAGCATCAGCACCCCGTCGCCGGCGACGTTGAAGGTGCCGTGCACGCCGCCGAGCGCGGCGTGGTGCAGGGCACCCAGCAGGTCGTCCTCGTGCAGGAACTGCAGCCGCGCGTCGTACCCGAGCACGGTGGGGACCACGGGCAGCCGGAAGTACTGGGTCAGCGGGGACGACACCCCGGGACCGACCGTGTTGGCGGCGCGCAGCAGAGTGACCGCCACATCCGGACGCCGGCGGGCGAAGCCGCGGATGTACCCCTCGACCTCGAGGACGTCCTTCGCGTAGCCGGACCGGGGCAGCCGTTTGGCGCTCATGTCCTCGGTGAACATGGCCGGGTCGCGGCTGGAGGAGCCGTACACCGCGGAGGAGGACTTCACCACCAGCCGCTCGAGACCCGGGGCGCGCTGGCACGCAGCCAGCAGCTGCATGGTGCCGATGACGTTGTGCTCCTTCATCGACGTGCGGCCGCCGCCCTCCCGGGGGGAGGACTGCACGCTCATGTGCACGACCGTGTCGACGTCCTGCCCCGCGATCACTTTGGCGATCACCGGGTTGCGGATGTCGGCACGGACGAAGCCGACGTCGCCCAGGTCGGCCCGGGGCGGCACGACGTCCACCCCGATCACCCGCTGCACTGCGGGGTCGGCAGCGATCAGGCGCGCGAACCGTCCACCGGGATCACGGGAGACCCCGGTGACGAGCACGACACGCCCCATGTCGCTCCCGACCCGTGAGTGCCGGGCCTACTTGCCCTGGCGACGACGCTGGATGCGCGTCTTCTTCAGCAGCTTGCGGTGCTTCTTCTTGGCCATCCGCTTACGACGCTTCTTGACTACCGAACCCACTGATACGACCTTCCGGGCCTCGACACGACGACCCGGGGCCGACGTCTGACTGGAGTTGCGAGCTGACTGGATCGCCGGCTCACACCGGCGAGGTGCTCAGCCTAACCGGCCAGCCCATCGGGACGAAACGCGGTCACTCGTGCCCGATTTCCTCAAGTGCCCAGGCTGGGGTGCCGATAGAGGTTGCGCATGACCTGCACCGTTCATCCAGCGCGGGGAGCACCACTCCTCGCCACCAGCTCACGAAGACACCTCGGCCGGCCGGGGCTCTCCTCCGGGAGTCCCACCGGACGCTCGTGAGGCCTTGGGAGGGGCCTTGACGATGAACCTGACCCGTGTCCTGCGCCCAGCGCAGAGGATCCTCACCGCCGGCGTCGTCGCCGCGGTCGCCGCCACCTGCCTGGCCTCCGCCCACGGCTCCGACCCGGTCCGGCGACCCGCCCGGCCGGTCGTCGAGCTGGGCGCGACCGAGCAGTGGCAGCCCGGTCACAGCCGGCCCACCGAGAGCCACCTGGCCAAGAAGGAGTCCGGCGCCGGCCTGCGCGTCACCGGCGTCGCCTACGCCAAGAAGGAGACCGGCGCCGGCCTGCGCGTCACCGGCGTCGCCTACGCCAAGAAGGAGACCGGCGCCGGCCTGCGCGTCACCGGCGTCGCCTACGCCAAGAAGGAGCTGCGCGGCGGGTCGTCCTCACCGCTGCTGCTCGTCGCCCAGTCCGCCTACCCCGCCATCGGCCGCGCGTCGTACGAGAAGCGGGTGCTGGACCGGGTGAACAAGGTCCGCCACCAGCACGACCTGCGCAAGCTGACCGTGGCGCGGTGCACGGACAGGTTCGCCACCCGGTGGAGCGCGCACCTGGCCGCGGCCGACTCGTTCAGGCACCAGTCGATGACCCGGCTGTTGAACCGCTGCCACGCGCAGTACGCCGGCGAGACCCTGGGGCGCGGCACGATCACCCCCAGGACGCTGGTGAAGATGTGGATGGCCTCGCCTCCGCACCGGCACATCATCCTCAGCCACAGCCCGCGCCGCATCGGCATCGGCGCCACCCCGAACAGCCGGGGCGAGTGGGTCGTGACGGCGAACTTCATGCGCTTCTGACCGCCCCCACCGACCACAACAGCCACCCGCCTGCAGGCGGGTGGCTGTGGTGCTTCTGGTCGCGCCGTGGACCCGCGAGACCTCAGCCGGTCTGGAAGAAGCTCTTGCGCAGGTACTCGTTGACCGCGTCCTCGGGGACCCGGAACGAGCGCCCGACCCGGACTGCCGGCAGGTCGCCGGAGTGCACGAGGCGGTAGACCGTCATCTTGGACACGCGCATGACGCTCGCCACCTCGGCGACCGTCAGGAACCTCACCTCAGAGATGTCCCCGCTAGGGCCGGAGTGGCCCGTGGGACCTGAGCTCGAAGCCATCTTGCACCGCACTTTCGCGCACATTCGCCCTCCGGCTTCCCCGCCGGAGACCCTTCGCCTGTGCTTCCGTGAGACTAGAGCCTAGTGGGGCCACTGGGATAGAGGGGCACTCTTGTGCAACTTTTTGCGCTCCCGTCCCGCGTGTCGCCTGGACACCCCGTGCGCGGCACGACCGCACTCAGTAGTGCACGTCCAGCCCGTTGGACGGGAAGCTCGCCTCCCGGGTGGCGTGCACGGCACGGTCGAGCCACACCGACGGGTCGTAGCCGAGCGACCAGTCGCGGAAGACGGGCGCGCGGCCGTCGGTCATCCGGAACGGTCCGCTCCTGCCCATCAGCCGCTGCACGTGCTCGCGCCACGCCTGCGGGGTCGAGGTCTCCGGGTCCAGCGGGGCACCACCGACGATCGCCAGCAGGTGCGTCCAGGAGCGCGGGACCACGTCGACGATGGCGTAGCCCCCGCCGCCGGTGACCACCCAGCGACCGTCGCAGACCTCGTGCGCGAGCTCGTGCAGTGCCAGGTACGCCGCGCGCTGGCCGTCCACGGTCAGCATCAGGTGCGCCAGCGGGTCCTCGAGGTGCGAGTCGCAGCCGTGCTGGGTGACGAGCACGTCCGGGGCGAAGGAGCGGAGCAGCGGCGGCACCACGGCGTGGAACGCCCGCAGCCACCCGGCGTCCGCCGTGCCCGGGGGGAGCGCGACGTTCGCGGCGCTGCCCTCGGCGCCCGGGCCGCCGGTGTCGGTGGGGAAACCGGTGCCGGGGAACAGCATCTGGCCCGTCTCGTGCAGGCTGATGGTGAGCACCCGCGGGTCGTCGTAGAACACCTTCTCGACCCCGTCGCCGTGGTGCACGTCGACGTCGACGTACGCCACCCGCTCGGCGCCGTGGTCGAGCAGCCACCGGATCCCGACCGCCACGTCGTTGTAGACGCAGAAGCCGCTGGCCTTGTCCGGCATCGCGTGGTGCAGACCGCCGGAGATGTTCGCGGCGTGCTTGACCTCGCCGGTCCACACCCGCCGGGCCGCCTCGACGGTGGCGCCGACGACATGGGCGGAGGCCTCGTGCATGCCCTCGAACGTCGGGTTGTCGGCGGTCCCGAGACCGCGCTCCTCGATCATCCGATGCGGGTCCTTGCTGACCAGCCGGACCGCGTCCATGTACGCCGGGTCGTGCACGGTGGCCACCAGCTCGTCACTGGCCATCGGCGCCCGCACGGTCGCCAGCCCCGGCCCCCCGTCCGGCCCGGCGAGCACGCCGAGCTCCCTGGCCAGCAGGACCGTCAGGTCCACCCGGATCGGTGACATCGGGTGGGAGGACCCGAAGTCATAGTCGGTGAGCGTCGGATCGAAGACGACGCAGGCGGAACCGGGCATGCCGCGACCCTACCGTGGCGCTCGTCACGCCCCGGAGCTGCTGCGGGCGCGCGGCGGCCCCGCCCCCTAGTCCATCCCCTCGGCGAGCGCCCGGGACCGGTCGCGGGCCGCCTCGATGGCGACCAGGAACGCCGCCCGCACCTTGTGCTCCTCGAGCTGGCGCAGCGCCGCGGCCGTCGTGCCGCCTGGCGAGGTGACCCGCTCGCGCAGCACCACCGGGTGCTCCCCGGTGTCCCGCAGCAGGGTCGCGGAGCCCACTACCGTCTGCACGACCAGCTCGGCCGCGGTCGAGCGCGGCAGCCCGAGGTGCACGCCGGCCTCGATCATCGCCTCGACCACGAAGAAGATGTAGCCCGGACCCGAGCCGCTGATCGCGGTGACCGCGTCCTGCTGCCGCTCCGGCACCCGGAGCACCTTGCCGGTCGCCGACATCAGCGACTCGGCCTCCACGAGGTGCGCCTCGTCGCAGTGCGACCCCCGCGAGATCGCGGCCATCCCCTCGTCCACCAGGGCCGGCGTGTTCGGCATCACCCGAACCACTGCGACCCCGTCGGGCAGCCGGCTCTCGATGAAGCCGGTGGTGATCCCCGCCGCCAGCGACACCACCAGCTGCCCGGGGCGTACGACGGGTGCGAGCTCGTCGAGCACCGCTCCCATGTCCTGCGGCTTCACGACCAGCACCAGGGTGTCGGCCCGCTGCGCGGCCTCGGTGTTCGTCACCACGGTGACGCCGTACCGCTCCTCGAGCTCGGCGCCGCGCTCGGCGCGCTTCTCCCCGACCAGCAGGTCGTCGACGCGGCGTCCGGACCGCACCAGCCCGGACAGCAGGGTCTCCCCCATCACCCCGGCACCGATGATCGCGACGGTCATCGAGGCGTCCTAGCCCTTGGAGATCAGCGAGCGGGCGAAGAACGTGAGGTTGCTGGGCCGCTCGGCGAGCCGGCGCATGAGGTAGCCGTACCACTCCTGGCCGTAGGGCACGTAGACCCGGACCTTCTCGCCGGCCTCGGCGAGACGGCGCTGCTCGTCGGGCCGGATGCCGTACAGCATCTGGTACTCGTAGCTGCCCTGGGCGCGGCCGTTGCGGGTGGCCAGCGCCCCCGCGATGTCGACCATCCGCGGGTCGTGCGAGGCGATCATCGGGTAGCCCTGGCCCGCCATCAGCACCTTGAGGCAGCGCACGTAGGACTTGTCGACGTCGTGCTTGTCCTGGAAGGCGACCGACTCGGGCTCGTTGTAGGCGCCCTTGCACAGGCGCACCCGCGACCCCTCGTAGGCGAGGTCGCGGCAGTCGGCCTCGGTGCGGTGCAGGTAGGCCTGCAGGACCGCGCCGGTCTCGGGGAAGTCCTTGCGCAGCTCGCGAAGCGTGCCGAGCGTCGCGTCGGTGGTGGTGTGGTCCTCCATGTCGAGGGTGACCGTGGTGCCGGCGTTGCGGGCTGCGTGGCAGATCGTCCGGGCGTTCTCGAGCGCCACCTTCTCGCCGACGTCGGGCAGCGCCTGGCCGACCGCGGACAGCTTCACCGAGACCTCGGCGTTGCGCGAGAGCCCCTGGTCGCTGAGTGCGGTGAGCACGTCGAGGTAGGCGGCCACCGTGGCGTCAGCGTGCTCGCGGTCGAGGGTGTCCTCGCCGAGGAAGTCCAGGGTGACGTGCAACCCGTCCTCGATCAGCTCGCCGGTCGCGCGGACCGCGTCGTCGGTGGCCTCGCCCGGGACGAAGCGCGTGACGATGCCGCTCGACACCGGCATCGCGGTGACCAAGCCCTTGACCTTCTCGCTGCGCGCGAGCACCAGCAATGGCTGCCGTAACACGAATCTCCTCCAGCAGGGACACGAGGCCGCCCGGTTGCAGCCGACAACAGGTTACCGGTACCGGGCGCGGCCCGGATCCGCGCTCAGGGGGTACGGCGGCGCAGCGTAGCGGCGCCGAGCACGAGGACCACCAGCGCGAACGCGCCCACGACGCCGAGGTCCACCCAGACGCTCCGTCGACGCCCCCGAACCCGCTGCTGGTGGTCCGTGACACCGTGCTCATCGCGTCGACGGCGTAGGACAGCGGCAGCATGTCGGAGATCAGCTCGAGCGCTCGCGGCATGGCGTCCCGGGGCAGGAAGAGACCGCACAGCAGGATCTGCGGGATCACCAGGGCCGGCATGAACTGCACCGCCTGGAACTCGGTGCGGGCGAACGCCGAGACGAACAGGCCGAGCGCGCAGCCGAGGACCGCGTTGGCGACCGCGACCACGACCAGCATCCACACCGGCCCGGAGATGCGCAGGTCCAGCAGGGTGGCGCTGACCAGCACCGCGAGGGCGGACTGGATCGCCGCGACCAGGCCGAAGGCCAGCGCGTAGCCGCCGAGGAAGTCGCCCTTCCCGGTCGGCATCGAGAGCAGCCGCTCCAGGGTGCCGGAGCCGCGCTCGCGCAGCGTGGTCACTGAGGTCACCAGGAACATCACCGTGAACGGGATGAGCGCGAGCAGCGGCGGCCCGAGCCTGCTGAAGCCCCCGGCGCCCGCCCCGGCGTCGAACATCCACCACAGCAGCGCCAGGATCAGGCACGGGAGCACCAGCAGCATCGCGAGGGTGCGGTGGTCCCGCCGCAGCTGCACCAGGACCCGGGTGGCAACCGCCAGCGTGATCCGGGCGCTCATGCCACCACCTGTCCCTCCACGAGGCGCAGGAAAGCGTCCTCGACGTCCCTGGCCGTGGTGCGCGCGAGCAGCTCCGCCGGGGTCTCGTCGGCGAGCAGCCGCCCGGCGCGCATCAGGAGCAGCCGGTCGCACCGCTCGGCCTCGTCCATCACGTGGCTGGAGACGAGCACCGCCACCCCCTGGTCGGCGAGCCGGTGGAACATCGCCCACAGGTCGCGGCGCAGCACCGGGTCGAGGCCGACGGTGGGCTCGTCGAGGACGAGCACCTCGGGTCGGCCGAGCAGGGCGACCGCCAGCGAGACCCGGGACCGCTGGCCACCGGAGAGCCGGCCGACCACCTGCTCGCGAGCGGAGTCGAGGTCGACGGCGCTCACGCACCGGTCCTCCTCCTCGGCACCGACGCCGAGCACCCGGGCGAAGAAGCGCAGGTTCTCCGCGACGGTCAGGTCGTCGTACACGCTGGCCGCCTGGGTGACGTAGCCGACCCGGTCCCGCAGCCGCCGATGACCCGCCGGGAGGCCGAGGACCTCGACGCTGCCGCTGGCGACGACCTGCACCCCGACGATCGAGCGCATCAGCGTGGACTTTCCCGACCCGGACGGGCCGAGCAGGCCGGTGACCTCGCCGGGGGCCGTGGTGAAGCTCAGCGCGTCGACCGCACGGATGCGGCCCCGCTGCACGACAAGGTCACGGACCTCGACCACGGCCTGGCTTTTCACCACGTGTTGAACTTTGCTCGTCCGCCGGTGGGGCGTCAAGACCCGCCGGGCCCCGACCCGGTCACGTCGCCGTGCGGATCAGGCCAGCGGTCCGTCCAGGTAGCGCTGTAGCGTCGGCGCCACCGCCGCGAGCACCTCCTCGGCGGGCATCGAGGCCAGCGGCTCGAGTGCCAGCAGGTAGCGGGTCACCACCAGTCCGGCCAGCTGGCTGACCACCAGCTGGGTGCGACGCTCCGCCTCCGCGGGCGGCAACGCGGCCCGCATCGGGGTGAGCACCATCCGGAGCAGGCCCTGCTGCAACAGGGTCTCGGGGGTCTCCTGGGCGAGGCTGCTGCGCATCAGCGCGAGCAGCGGCAGCCGGTTGTGCGGGTCGTCCCAGACCGAGAGGAACAGCCGGAGCAGCCGCTCACCGGCACCGGGCAGTCCGTCCCGGAACACCGCCGGGACCAGGGCCCGGGGGTCCACAGGGATCTCCAGCGCCGCCAGGAACAGGTCGTCCTTGGCTCCGAAGTAGTGGTGCACCAGCGCCGGGTCCACCCCGGCGTCCCCGGCGACCGCGCGGATCGTGGTACGCCCGAAGCCCTTGTCCGCGAAGGACCTGCGTGCGGACGCGAGGATCTGTCCGCGGGTGTCCGGGCCGCCCGGTCGGCGTCCCCGGCCACGAGGCTCCTCGCTCACCGGGTCCCCGGCGCCACGGCGAAGTTCAGCCGGGCGAACGCCAACGCCTCGACCAGGTCGAGCTCGCGCGCCTCGCGCCCGGCGGCCTTGCGGGTGTTGATCTCCAGCACGATGTGGCCGGCGAAGTCGACGCCGGCCAGGTGCTCGAGCAGCTCGGCGACCGGCTGGGTCCCGCGCCCGGGCACCAGGTGCTCGTCCTTGGCCGACCCGGTGCCGTCGGTCAGGTGGATGTGCCGCAGGCGCCCGCCCAGCCGCCGGGCCATCGCCACCGGGTCCGAGCGCGAGACCGCGGAGTGCGAGAGGTCGATGGTGGCGTTCGCGTAGTCCTCCAGCGACGGGTCCCAGCCGGGGACGTAGACCTGCATCTCCCGCCGGGAGGCCCGCCAGGGGTACATGTTCTCGACCGCGAACGCGACGCCGGTGCGCTCCTCCAGCTCGGCGATCCCCTCCACGAACCAGCGCGCGTAGTCGCGCTGCCACCGGAACGGCGGGTGTACGACGACCACGTCCGCGCCCACCGCTCGCGCCATCTCGGCGCTCCGCTCGAGCTTGCCCCAGGGCTCGAGCCCCAGACCCGCTGGGTGATCAGCAGGCAGGGCGCGTGCACGGCGCAGACCGGGATCTGGTGGTGCTCGGCCAGGTGCCGCACCACGTCCGTCTCCTGGCTGATCGGGTCGATCCCGACCATCACCTCGACCGCGTCGTAGCCCAGCCGGGCGGCCAGCTCGAAGCCGTCAGCGGTGCTCTCGGGATAGACCGAGGCGGTGGACAGCCCGATCAACCGAGCACGCTCATCTGGTCGAGCCGCTCCAGGATGATCCCCTCACGCAGCGCCCAAGGGCAGATCTCCAGCTCGGCCAGGTCGAACAGGTCCATCACCGCGTCCGCGACCAGCGCGCCGGCGAGGATCTGGTGCGCCCGGCTCGAGGACACTCCGGGCAGCGCGGCGACCTCGTCGCTGGACATGGCGAGCAGCTGCGGGAGCATCTCGCGCAGCACCCCGGCGTCCAGCACGCGCCGTACCAGCGGGCCGTCCCCGGAGGGCGCGGAGCCGCAGATCCGGGCGAGCGAGCGGAACGTCTTCGAGGTGGCGACCGAGTGGTCCGGCCTGGCCCGGGTGACCGGGCCCGCGTCGCGCGCGATGCCGGCCCGGATCGCGCGTCGCAGCTCGCGCACCGCGTCCTGGTCGGCTCCGCCGGCGAGGTGGTCCCGGGTCAGCCGCGCCGCACCGAGCGGCAGGGACCGCGCGATGTCGGGGGCCTCGTCGGACCCCACCGCCATCTCCAGCGAGCCGCCGCCGATGTCGAAGACCGCGAGCCGGCCCGAGGACCAGCCGAACCAGCGCCGGACGGCCAGGAAGGTCAGCCGGGCCTCGTCCTCGCCGGGCAGGACCTGGATGTCCACCCCCGTCTCGTCCCGGACGTGCTCGAGGACCTTCTCGGAGTTGCGCGCGTCGCGGACCGCGGACGTGGCGAAGCCGGCCATCTCCTCGCAGCCCCGGTCCTCGGCGACCACCACCGAGGACGCCACGAAGCGGGTCAGCGCCTGCACACCGGCGTCGTTCACCGCCCCGGTCGCGTCCAGGTGCTCGGCGAGCCGCAGCGGCTCCTTGTGCGAGTACGCCGGCATCGGGGCGGCGCCGCCGGCGGCGTCCACGACGAGCAGGTGACCGGTGTTCGAGCCGATGTCGAGAACGCCCAACCTCATGCAGCAGAGCCTAGTGGGCGACGTAGGCTGGCCAGCGTGCCCGAGACAGACCTGGTGATCCCGCGTGCCTACATCGAGTTCGCCGATCCCGCCGACGAGGCCCAGGTCTTCAAGTGCGACCTGACCTGGTTGACGTCGCGGTACACCTGCATCTTCGGGCAGGGCTGCGCAGGCATCTACGCCGAGCGACCCGACGACGGCTGCTGCACGCTGGGCGCGCACTTCGCCGACAAGGCCGACGAGAAGCGGGTCCGAGGGTTCGTCCGCCAGCTCGACCCCGAGCACTGGGAGCACCACGAGGCCGGTACCCGGCGGAAGAACGCCTGGATCGAGACCGACGACGAGGGCGAGCGCAAGACCGCCGTGCACGACGGCGCCTGCGTGTTCCTGAACCGGCCGGGCTTCGAGGGTGGCGCCGGCTGCGCCCTGCACGGCCTGGCACTGCGGCAGGGGCGGCACCCCCTGGAGACCAAGCCGGACGTGTGCTGGCAGCTGCCGATCCGGCGTACCTTCCGCGAGGTGGAGCTGCCCGACGGCACGGCGTACACCGAGGTGGGGATCGGCGAGTACGACCGTCGCGGCTGGGGGCCGGGCGGGCACGACCTGGACTGGTACTGCACGGGGAACCCCGAGGCGCACGTGGCCACCGAGCCGCTCTACGTCACCAGCGCCGCCGAGCTGACCGAGCTGATGGGTGCGGCGGCGTACGCCGAGCTGACCGAGCACTGCTCACGGCACCTGGCGTCCCGTTCCGCGCTGGCGCTGCATCCCGCCGACCCTCGCTGACCAGCCCTGTGCGCACGCCGGCGATCCCGGCTGACCATCCCACTGACCACTGACCATGGAGAACGGGCACTCCGCATGGTTCGTTCACCGTGCGCAGTGCCCGTTTACCAGGAGAACATGGTAATCGGCGTCAGCTCAGCAGCCGCGGGGCGACCGACTCAGGCACCGGCTCGTAGCGCGCGAAGCGGCGGGTGAACGAGGCGGTGCCGTGGGAGGACGCCCGCAGGTCGACGGCGTAGTGGCTGATCTCCACCGCCGGCACCTCGGCCCGCACCAGGGTCCGCTCCTCGCCGGCGGGCTCGCTGCCGGTGACACGGCCCCGTCGCCCGGACAGGTCGCTCATCACCGCACCGACCAGCTCGTCGGGTACGTCGACCGCGATCTCGTCGACGGGCTCCAGGAGCCGGGTGCTCGACCCGGCCGCCTCGCGGAGTGCGAGGGCGGCCGCGGTCTGGAAGGCCATGTCGGAGGAGTCGACGCTGTGCGACTTGCCGTCGAACAGGGTGACCCGGATGTCGACCACCGGGTAGCCCGCCACCAGCCCCCGGTCCATCTGCGCCCGCAGGCCCTTCTCCACCGAGGGCACGAACTGCCGCGGCACCGAGCCGCCCACCACCTTGTCGACGAACTCGAAGCCGGAGCCGGTCGTCAGCGGCTCCACCTCGATGTCGCAGACCGCGTACTGCCCGTGGCCGCCGGACTGCTTGACGTGCCTGCCGTGCCCGCGGGAGGTCGCCGCGAAGGTCTCCCGCAGCGGCACCCGCAGCTCGACCTGGTCCACGGCCACCCCGTGCCGGTTCTCCAGCCGGTCCAGCAGCACGTCCGCGTGCGCCTCGCCCATCGCCCACAGCACGATCTGGTGGGTCTCGGCGTTGTGCTCGACGCGCACGGTCGGGTCCTCGGCGGCGAGCCGGGCCAGCCCCAGGCCCAGCCGGTCCTCGTCGGTGCGGGCCCTCGCCTCGACGGCCAGCGGCAGCTGCGGCTCGGGCATGGTCCAGGGCCGCAGCACCAGCGGCGTCTCCGGGTCCGAGAGCGTGTCACCGGTCTCGGCGCGGGACAGCCGGCCGATAGCGCAGATGTCGCCGGCGACCACCTGGTCCGCGGGTCGCTGCACCCGGCCCAGCGGCACCGAGAGCGCGCCGATCCGCTCGTCCTCGTCGTGGTCCTCGTGCCCCTCGTGCGCTGCGGTGGCGAACGCGGAGGGGTGCCCAGACACGTGCACGGTGGCGTCGGGGCGCACGGTGCCGGAGAACACCCGGACCAGGCTGAGCCGGCCGAGGTAGGCGTCGGTGGTGGTCCGCACCACCTCGGCGACCAGCGGGCCCACCGGGTCGCAGCGCAGCGTGGGGCCGGTGCGGCCCTCCGGGGTGAACACCTCCGGCATCGGGTGCTCCGCCGGCGCCGGGAACCCGGTGACGACCAGGTCCAGCAGCTCGGCGGCGCCGACCCCGGTGGCCGAGTCGACCGGCACGACGGGGTGGAAGGTGCCCCGGGCGACCGCCCGCTCCAGGTCCGCGACCAGCAGCCCGACGTCCAGCTCCTCGCCGCCGACGTACCGCTCCATCAACGTCTCGTCCTCGGACTCCTCGATCACCCCCTCGATGAGCGCGCTGCGCTGCTCCTCGTGCCGGGTGCCGGCCGACTCCGGCGATCCGGTGAGCAGGCCCACCAGCCGCTCGCCCTCGCGCAGGTAGACCGGCAGGACCCGGTCACCGAAGGCCTCCCGCGCCTGCCGGACCACCTCGTCGTAGTCGGCACGGGCGTGGTCCAGCTTGGTGACCACGACCACCCGGGGCATCCCCACCTCGGCGCACTCGCGCCACAGCGAGCGGGTCGGCTGGTCGATCTCCTCGTTGGCGGCCAGCACGAACATCGCGCAGTCCGCGGCCCGCAGGCCGGCACGCAGCTCGCCCACGAAGTCGGCGTACCCGGGCGCGTCGAGCAGGTTCACCTTCACGTCGCGGTGCCGCAGCGGCGCCAGCGCCAGCGCGACCGAGCGCTGCTGGCGATGCTCGGCGTCGTCGAAGTCGCTGACGGTGGTGCCGTCCAGCGTCGAACCGGGCCGGTTAAGCACACCGGCCGAGACCAGCAACGTCTCGACCAGGGTGGTCTTCCCGGACCCCGCGGGGCCCACCAGGACCACGTTGCGGATGGACTCCGGGCGGTCCGCGGGCGGGATCGGCGCCCGCGGACCGGATGCCTGCTTCCCTGCCAAAGCGACCTCCTCGAGGAGTGACCTGCCGCACACACTTTTCACCTGTGCGGCCCCGAGCACAAGACCAGCGACCGCGACCCCCGGTGTCGGGCAGCAGCGGGTGCATGGTGAGAATGCTTCGTATGCGCCTTGACCACGTCTCGTACGCAGCCGGCCCCGACGGACTCGAGGGCACGGCCCGCCGGATCGGTGCCCTGCTCGGCGAGGAGTTCCGGGACGGCGGCATCCACCCGCGCTTCGGCACCCGCAACAAGGTGCTGCCGATGAGCACCGGCACGTACGTCGAGATCGTGGACGTGCTCGACCACCCCTCCTCGGACAAGGCCCCGTTCGGGCAGGCGGTCCGGGCCCGGTCCCGGCTGGGCGGCGGATGGCTCGGCTGGGTCGTGGCGGTCGACGACATCGGCAAGGTCGAGGCCCGGCTGGGTCGCGACTCGGTGCAGGGCAACCGGCACCGTCCCGACGGCGTCGAGCTGCGGTGGCGACAGATCGGGGTGATGGGCATGCAGTCCGACCCGCAGCTGCCCTTCTTCGTGCAGTGGCAGTCCCCCGCCGCCCTGCACCCGGGCCAGGGCGGCACCGGAGCGGTGCAGATCGACACCCTGGAGATCGCCGGGGACCCGGCTCGGGTCAGCGACTGGCTCGACAACTGCGTGGAGGGTCCCTTCCAGGAGGCGTCCGTGGAGTGGGTCGCGCCGGCCGGCGCGCCGGGCGTGGTCGCGGTGCGCTTCCGCACCCCGAACGGCACCGTCCGGATCTAGCCGGGCGATGGTCCCGCCCCCGGACCGGGTCCCGCTCGCGGGAGCGGTCCCGAGCCCCAACATCTGGCACCACCCCGAGACCTACGAGCTCGAGAACCGCTCCGTGGACCAGGAGCAGCGGGTGGAGTCCGCCATGCGCGAGATCCTCGGCGGCCGCGGCTGGGCCGGTCTCGACCTGCTCGACCTCGGCTGCGGCACCGGCTTCCACCTGCCCCGGTGGGCGGTGGAGGCACGGCAGGTGCACGGGGTCGAGCCGCACCCGGACCTGGCCCGGCTGGCGGGACGCCGTACGTCCCGGCTGGCCAACGTGACCGTGCTGGCAGGTACGGCGCAGCGCATCCCCCTCCCGGCGGGGAGCGTGGACGTGGCACAGGCGCGCTGGGCGTACTTCTTCGGGCCGGGCTGCGAGCCCGGGCTGCGCGAGCTGGACCGGGTGATGCGTCCCGGCGGCACCGCCTTCGTGATCGACAACGACTCCTCGCGCAGCACCTTCGGAGCCTGGTTCCGCCGCGGCTACCCGACGGTCCGCGCCGAGGAGGTCGAGCGGTTCTGGTCCACGCACGGCTGGCAGCGCCGGTCGCTCGACGTGGAGTGGCGCTTCCGCACCCGCGACGAGCTGGCCGCGGTGCTCCGGATCGAGTTCGACGAGCGCCTCGCCGCCGAGCTCCTCGCGGGGCACCGGGGGACGGTCGTCGACTACGCGGTCAACCTGTGGTGGCGGACCTACGGACCGGCTCGCTAGCTGCTCTCGCGCACGCTCAGGGTTGGGGTGAGCACGCAGCCCTGCTGCGGGATCGGCTCGTGCGCCAGCAGCGCGCCGAGGTAGCGGACCACCTCGACCGCGACCTGCTCGAGCGGCTGACGCACCGAGGTGAGCGACGGGGTCGCCACCTGCGCGGCGATCGAGTCGTCGAAGCCGACCACGGCCACGTCCCGCCCGGCGCGCAGCCCTCTCAGGTCGAGGGCTCGCAGCACCCCCATCGCGATCGTGTCGCTGGCGCACATCAGCGCGGTGGGCCGCTCGTCGTCGGGCACGTCGAGCAGCGCGTGCGCGGCCCGCCGGCCGAAGTCCAGGGTGTCGTCACCGCGGGCCGAGAGCCGGCTGGTGGACAGTCCGTGGTCGTGCATCCGGGTCACCCAGCCGCTGCGCCGGTCCTCCCCGATGAACGAGCCGCGCTGCCAGCCCACCCAGGCGATCCGGGTGTGTCCACCTGCCACGAGGTGGTCGATCGCGAGCGCCACGCCGGCCTGCCCGTCGACGTCCACCCACGGGTGCCCGGCCGTCGGCTCGTCCCAGGGCCGGCCGAACGCGACGAACGGGACGCCCTGCTCGGCGAGCCGGGCCGCGACCGGGTTCCCGCGGTAGGTGTCGGTGATGACGAAGGCGTCCACCGCCGCGGAGCGGAGCAGCTCATCGTAGGGGTCCGGCGCCGACTGGTCGGGGTCGGCGGTGAACAGCAGCACGTGGTAGCCGGCCACCTCGGTGCTCTCCACCAGCGAGTGCACGAACCGGTCCATCAACGCGTTGGCACTGTCCTCCACGGCCGGGTCGACGCGCAGGCCGACCAGGTGAGAGGCGCGGGTGCGCAGGTTGCGGGCAGCGCGGTTCGGGGAGTAGCCGAGCCGCTCGATCGCCTCCTGGACCCGCAGCAGCGTGTCGGGCCTGAGCAGGTCGGGGCTGTTCAGCGCGTTCGAGACGGTCTGCCGGGAGACCCCGGCCTGCTCGGCCACGGTCGCCAGCGTCGGGGCGCTCTCGGTGTGCTGGGACCTGGTCGACATCGGCGTACTCCCCCGGTGGAGCGGATGGCATCGCGGTGGTGGAACGATCCAATAATGGCACGGGCCGCCCGTGGCGAGGCGGCGCCTGCCGGGTTCTGTCGGCGCGCTGGCCTAGCGTCTGCCCCATGACCCGCGCCAGACCCCGTCCCGCCCGAGCGACCTACCGCTGCGCGGAGTGCGGCTGGGAGACCGCCAAGTGGGTGGGCCGGTGCGGGGAGTGCCAGGCCTGGGGCAGCGTGGCGGAGGCGGCCGCGCAGCCGGCCGGCCGGACCGTCGCCGGACCGGTCAGCAGCCCGGCCGTGCCGATCGGCCGGGCTGCTGACCGGTCCGGCGACGGTCCGGCCGGCCGGCTGCGCGCGCCTCCGCCACGCTGCCCGAGGCCTGGCACTCCCCGCACCGGCCCACCCACTTGGCGGTCTCCCAGCCGCACTCCGCGCAGCGGTAGCTCGCTCGGGCGGGACGGGCTCTGGCTCGGGTCATGCGTCAGACGCTAGGCCAGCGCGCCGACAATGCCCGGTTGACGCCGCCGCGCTACCGGAGATCCGTGCAATCATCCGATCGTTCCACCACCGCGATGCCATCCGTTCCACCGGGGGAGTACGCCGATGTCGACCACGCCACAGCACACCGAGAGCGCCCCGACGCTGGCGACCGTGGCCGAGCGGCGGGGTCTCCCGGCAGACCGTCTCAACGCGCTGAACAGCCCGGACCTGCTCCGCCCGGACACCCTGGCGCGGGTCCAGGCGGCGATCGAGGAGCTCGGCTACTCGCCGAACCGGGCGGCCCGCAACCTGCGCACCCGCGCCTCCCACCTGGTCGGCCTGCGCGTCGAGCCGGCCGTCGAGGACAGTGCCAACGCGTTGATGGACCGGTTCGTGCACACCCTGGTGGAGAGCACCGAGGTGGCCGGCTACCACGTCCTGCTGTTCACCGCCGAGCCCGACCAGGTCGGCACCGACCCCTACGACGAGCCGCTCCGCTCCGCGGCGGTCGACGCCTTCGTCATGATCGACAGCTTCCGCGGGCAACCCGCCGCGGCCTGGCTCGCCGGCAGGGCGTCCCGTTCGTGGCGTTCGGCCGGCCCTGGGACGAGCCGACGGCCGCGGCACCCGTGGGTCGACGTCGACGGCCAGGCGGGCGTCGCGGCTCCCGATCGACCACCTCGTGGCAGCGCGGACACACCCGGATCGCCTGGGTGGGCTGGCAGCGCGGCTCGTTCATTCGGTGAGGACCGGCGCAGCGGCTGGGTGACCCGATGCACGCCCGCGGACTGCCGACGAGCCGGCTCTCGGCGCGCGGCGACGACACCCTGGACTTCGGCCGGCGGGCCGCGCACGCGCTGCTCGACGTCCCGACGCGCCGAGCGGCCCACGGCGCTCGATCTGCGCCAGCGACACCATCGCGATGGGGGTGCTGCGAGCCCTCGACCCCAGAGGGCTGCGCGCCGGGCGGGACGTGGCCGTGGTCGGCTTCGACGACTCGATCGCCGCGCAGGTGCGCGCCCCCCGTCGCTCACCTCGGTGCGTCAGCCGCTCGAGCAGGTCGCGGTCGAGGTGGTCCGCTACCTCGGCGCGCTGCTGGCGCACCGAGCCGATCCCGCAGCAGGGCTGCGTGCTCACCCCAACCCTGAGCGTGCGCGAGAGCAGCTAGCGAGCCGGTCCGGTATCCCTGCCACCACAGGTTGACCGCGTAGTCGACGACGCCCCCGCCGGTGCCCCGCGAGGAGCTCGGCGGCGAGGCGCCTCGTCGAACTCGATCCGGAGCACCGCGGCCAGCTCGTCGCGGGTGCGGAAGCGCCACTCCACGTCGAGCGACCGGCGCTGCCAGCCGTGCGTGCGACCAGACCGCTCGACCTCCTCGGCGCCGGACCGTCGGGTAGCCCGTGGTGCACGAGGCTCCGAGGTGCTGCCCGCGAGGAGTCGTTGTCGATCACGAAGGCGGTGCCGCCGGGACGCATCCACCCGGTCCCCGCCGCCCAGCCCGGGCTCGCAGCCCGGCCCGAAGAAGTACGCCCAGCGCGCCTGTGCCACGTCCACGCTCCCCCGCCGGGAGGGGGATGCGCTGCGCCGTACCTGCGCAGCACGGTCACGTTGGCCAGCCGGGACGTACGGCGTCCCCGCCCAGCCCGGGCCAGGTCCGGGTGCGGCTCGACCCCGTGCACCTGCCCGTGCCCTCCACCGCCCACCGGGGCAGGTGGAAGCCGGTGCCGCAGCCGAGGTCGAGCAGGTCGAGACCGGCCCAGCCGCGGCCGCCGAGGATCTCGCGCATGGCGGACTCCACCGGCTGCTCCTGGTCCACGGAGCGGTTCTCGAAGCTTCCGGAGGTCTCGGGGTGGTGCCAGATGTTGGGCTTGTCACTGTCTCCCAGCGAGCGGGACCCGGTCCGGGGGCGGGACCATCGCCCGGCGAGATCCGGACGGTGCCGTTCGGGGTGCGGAAGCTCACCACCGCCTCGATCCGATCAAGCAGTCCCTCATGAGCAACACGATCGGCCTCGACTTCACCGCCGTCCACATGGCGTGGGGTGCGGCCAACGAGTGGTCCGCGATCGCTGCCTACAACCGCCTCGCCGACCTCGAGGACCACCCCGTCATGTCGGAGCTCCTGCGCCGCATCGCGCGCCAGGAGGCGCGCCACGTGGCGTTCTACGCCTCGCAGGCGCGCGATCGACTCGCGAAGAGCAAGAAGGCCCAGCTCATCACCCGCTTCGCGCTCTCCAAGGCGTGGGCACCGGTGAGTTCAGGCATCAGCTCCGACGAAGAGTAAGCACGTGCTGGGCCATCTCATGGGCGGCGAGGAGGGTGTGGCCGAGATCCGCAAGATCGACACCCACATCTCGAACATGCCGGGCCTCGAGGGTCTCACGATCGTCGAGACCGCGATGCGCAAGCGCGGCATCCGCGGATACGAGCAGGCCGCCGCGTAAGCGGCGAGTCCGCTGGCGTCAACCGGCGGGGCTCACAGGTTCAGCAGCGCGACAGCCAGCCACGTGGCCGGTCTCTTCCAGTAGGAGCGAACAACTCCGACCGGCGTCTGGGGCTGACTACGAAGGTTGTGTCCCACCGCGATGACGATGACGTCCGAGCGCACCGGCCGCGCTCTCGAATGCGAACTGCTGCTCCTGGTCGCGCAGGGCGACCACGTTGCATTCGCCGATCTCTACGACCGCATGATGCCGCGCGTGCTCGGCCTCATCGTGCAGGTCCTCCGTGACCGTTCGCAGTCCGAGGAAGTCGCCCAGGACGTGATGCTCGAGGTGTGGCAGCACGCGCCGCGCTTCGATGCGGAGCGCGGGACCGCCGTTGGGTGGATGCTGCAGCGCGCCCACTCCCGCGCCGTCGACCGAGTGCGTTCCGCCGCCGCGAGCTCCGCGCGCGACCAGCGCGTCGGCCTGATGGACCTCTCGGTGGAGCACG
>CAWARV010000001.1:0-1248601 GCA_963784625.1 uncultured Actinomycetota bacterium | reverse complement strand
TGGGGGGAGCGGAGACGAGATCCGTGCCCTCTCGCCACGCCCATCAATCTTTCATTCGGGGGAGCACGGATGTCCCAGACGACCGACCAGACCCGCGGCAAGAGCGCCGCAGCGGTCCCGGGCAGGAAGACACGGCCCCATGGGCCCCCAAGGGAGGCTCGTCCCTGCGCCCGTCGGTTCCCTCACCGCCCAAACGGCGTCGTCCGGTGCTGACCGCCCTTGCGGTCCTCCTCATCGTCGGAGGTGCGGCGCTCGCCGGCCTCTGGCGCTCCAGATGGACTCCCGCGAGCCGGTCCTCGTGGTCTCCCGCCAGGTCGACGTCGGCGAAGAGATCACCCGCGACATGCTCGAGTCGCGCAACGTCTCCGGGCGACGGGCTCGGTGCGATCCCGGTGGACCAGGTCGACAAGATCATCGACAATTCTACGCCCGCCAGACCCTCTACCCGGGTCAGCTGCTCCAGGCCAAGCTGCTGCGCACGAGTCCGCCCCTCGAGGTCGACCAGGCCCAGGTCGGCGTACCGCTGACGTCCGGGAAGTACCCGCCCGGTCTTCGGAGCGGCGACGCGGTGCGCCTGGTCCGCATCGGCGACTCCCAGAACCCCTCGGAAGCGCTGGCCACCGGCCTCGTGCTCTCGATCAGCAAGGCCAAGTCCTCGGGCTTCGGCAGTGATGCCAGGGCTTCCGTGGCCACGGTCGTCGTACCCCAGGGCGTCGTCGACGACATCGTCGGCGCCACCGGCACCGACGACCCCTGCATCGCGATCATCGGGCGCGGCATCGCCATGGACGAGGACAAGATCGCGCCCTCTCCGGACGGCGGGCGCCGATGGTTTTGATCGCCTTCGCTTCGGCCAAGGGGTCCCTGGGGGTCAGCGTCACCGTCGCCGGCCTCTCTCGGTTCTGGCCCGGCCGCCCGTCGTGGCCGACCTCGACCTGGCCTGCGGCGACACGGCGGCGCTACCGCGCCGACAACGGTGACCCTCTGACCAGACGACGACCTGCTCTCCCTTGGCGCTGCCGTGCGCGCCGGACAGACGTGCCGCGCTCGAGGACCACCTCCAGACCACCGCAGGCGGCATGCGCACGCTGGTTGGGGTGACCACCTGGGCCAGGTGCTCGGACTCGGTCCCGCCTGGCAGCATTTGCCCTCTCCCTTCGCCGCGCCGGGGAGTACGACGTACTGGCCGACTGTGGCCGGCTGATTCCTGGTTCGCCGGCGATGGCGGTGATCGACCAGGCCGACGCGCTCGTCCTGATCAGCGGTGGCGAGCTCGAGGACGTCGCCCACCTGCGCGAGCGCCTGCACGGACTTCAGGCATCCCTGCACCTCGGCTCGATCGACGTCACCCCGACCGGGATCGCGCTGCTCTCCTCGGCCAACGACAGCCGCGCTCTCACCGACGCTGAGCAGCTCCTCGCCTCGCCGGGTTCCCGGTCCGCGGCGCTCGGCATCATCGCCGAGGATCGCAAGGCCGCCGACGCGCTGCGCACCGAGTCGCCCGCAACGTCCGCCGCTTGGTGCTGGTGCGCTCGCTCTACGACCTCGCCGCGACGCATCCACGACCTGAACACCCTGACCGGCCGCGTCCGTAGACGCGAAGTAAGCGACGTCCATGGACCAGCAACTGCTGTGGGACCTGCGCAAGGAAGTCGCCGAGGCGCTTTCCGCCCAGCGTCGCGAGGACGCCGCCAACGGCCTGCCCCCGATGACCTCGGAGGACGAGCGCCAGTTCGCCCGCGCCGTCATCGCCCGGGTGCTCGAGGCCCACGCCGCGCGCGGAGATCGCCGCCGGACGCACCCCCCCAACGTCGCCGAGGAGGCCGAGCTCGCCGAGGGCATCCATGCCGCGCTGTACGGCGTCGGCCGGCTGCAGCCGCTCCTCGACCACCCCTAGGTCCAGAACATCTCGATCAACGGTCGCGACACCGCCTTCGTCGGCTACGCCAACGGCGAGGAGAAGCGGTTCCCACCGGTCGCCGAGACCGACGAGGAGCTGGTCGAGCTCGTCCAGGTGCTCGGCGCCCACCCTTCCATCACCAGCCCTCCCTTCGACACCGCCAACCCGCAACTCGAACTGCGCCTGCCCGACGGCAGCCGCCTCTCCGCGGTTATGGGCGTGTGCCAGCGCCCCTCGCTGTCCATCCGTCGTGCCCGCATCCAGCGCGCCAGCCTCGACATGCTCGTCGAGAACGGCTCGATGTCCTCCGAGCTCGCGGGCTTCTCCTCGGCTGCGGTCGCGGCGCGGAAGAACATCATGATCGCGGGGGCCACCAACGCCGGAAAGACGACGTTGCTGCGTGCGCTGGCCAACGAGATCCCTCCGGTTGACCGGTTGATCACGGTGGAGCGCGCGCTGGAGCTCGGGCTCGGTGAGTTCGAGGACCTGCACCCCAACGTGGTGGCGTTCGAGGAGCGGTTGCCGAACTCCGAGCAAGGGCTTCGTGGTCGAGAAGGGCACCGAGGGGATGACCTTCGACGTGACCCGCGACAAGATCGCGCTGCGGGTGGTGCAGAACGCGGAGATCCACCTGTCTGGGGTCCGGGTCCCGGAGGCGAACCGGCTGGCGCACGCCAGCAGCTTCAAGGACACCGCGAAGGTGCTCAAGGTGACCCGGATGGGGGTGGCCTGGCAGGCCACCGGCTGCGCCCGCGGCGCCTACGAGCACGCGTTGCGCTACACCCGCGTCCGCGAGCAGTTCGGCAGGCCGATCGCGGGGTTCCAGCTGGTCCAGGACCTCCTGGTCAAGATGCTGGCCAACGTGGTGGCCTCCACCGCGATGTGCGTGCGCGTCTCCCAGCTCCAGGACGCGGGCGTCATGCGCGACGAGCACGCCTCGCTGGCCAAGGCGTTCACCACCTCTCGGATGCGGGAGACGGTCGGCTGGGCGCGCGAGGTGCTCGGCGGCAACGGCATCCTGCTCGAGCACCACGTCGGGCGGTTCGTCGCGGACGCCGAGGCGATCTACTCCTACGAGGGCACCCGGGAGATCAACACCCTCATCGTGGGGCGCGCGATCACCGGGGAGAGCGCCTTCGTCTGACCGTCCTCCTCAGAGTCGGACCAGGCCCGTCACCTCCATCACCAGGTCGCCCTCGTCGTCACTGGCCTCCAGGTCGACGGTCGCGGTGATCCGCCAGTCGTGGTCGCCGTCCGGGTCCCCGAGGATCTGCTGCACCTGCCAGGTCCGGTCCACCTTCTCCACGACCAGCATCCGCGGGCCGCGGGCGTCCGGCCCGGTGTCGATGCTGTCGTGCTCGGCGAAGTAGGCGTCCAGCGCCGCCCGCCAGTCCTCGGCGGTCATCGAGCCGCCGGTCTCCGCGTCGAGGTCCGCGAGCGGTCCCCAGCGCCGCAGCGCCGCCAGCTCCACGCGGCGGAACAGCGCGTTGCGGACCAGCACCGTGAACGCCCGCTCGTTGGCGGTGATGTCCTCCGGCGCGGGCGGCAGCACGTCGGCCACCACCGCACGATGAGGCTCGCTGAGCTGCTCCCACTCGTCGAGGAGGCTGGAGTCGGTCTGCCGCACCACCGCGCCCAGCCACTCGATGATGTCCTCGAGCTCGTCGGTGCGCACCCGCTCCGGCACGGTCTGGCGCAGAGCCCGGTAGGCGTCGCCGAGGTAGCGCAGCACCAGCCCCTCGGACCGGGTCAGCCCGTAGTAGGCGACGTACTCCCCGAAGGTCATCGCCCGCTCGTACATGTCGCGCACCACCGACTTCGGCGAGAGCGCGTCCTCGGCCACCCAGGGGTGGCTGCGGCGGTACACCTCGTAGGTGTGCTCCAGCAGCTCCTGCAGCGGCTTGGGCCAGGACACCTCCTCGAGCAGCTCCATCCGCTCGTCGTACTCGATGCCCTCGGCCTTCATCTCCCCGACCGCCTCGCCGCGCGCCTTGTGCTCCTGGGCGCCCAGAACGGGGCGTGGGTCCTCGAGGGTCGCCTCGACGACCGAGACGATGTCGAGGGCGTAGGTCGGCTCCTCGGGGTCTAGCACGTCGAAGACGCCGAGCGCGTACGCCGACAGCGGCTGGTTGAGCGCGAACCCGAGCTGCAGGCCCTCGACGAGCCGGACGGTGCGCCCGTCCTCGCCGGCCGGGGCGACCGGCTCCACGACGCCGGCGGCCAGCAGCCCCCGGTACTGCGCGACGGCCCGGCGGACCAGCCGGACCTGGGCGCGGGGGTCCTCGTGGTTGTCGCGCAGCAGCTGCCGCATCGCCGCGAACGGGTCGCCGTCCCGCGCGATCACGTTGAGCAGCATTGCGTGCGTGACCCGCATCCGGGAGACCAGCGCCTCGGGCTCGGCAGCGACCAGCCGGTCGAAGGTGTCCTCGGTCCAGGTGACCTGCCCCTCGGGGGCCTTCTTGCGCTGCACCCGCTTGAGCTTCTTGGGGTCGTCCCCGGCCTTGAGGACCAGCCGGTGGTTCTCCACCGCATGGTCGGGCGCCTGCACGACCACGGTGCCCGCGGTGTCGTAGCCGGCCCGCCCGGCGCGACCGGCGATCTGGTGGAACTCCCGGGCCTTGAGCATCCGTTGGCGGCGCCCGTCGTACTTGCTCAGACCGGTGAAGACGACGGTCCGGATCGGCACGTTGATCCCCACACCGAGGGTGTCGGTGCCGCAGATGACCTTCAGCAGCCCCGCCTGCGCGAGCTGCTCGACCAGCCGTCGGTACTTCGGGAGCATGCCCGCGTGGTGCACCCCGATCCCGTGCTTGACCAGCCGGCTGAGGGTCCGGCCGAACCCGGGGCTGAACCGGAAGCCGCCGACCAGCTCGGCGATCCGGTCCTTCTCCTCCCGCGTGCACACGTTCACGCTCATCAGCGCCTGCGCGCGCTCGAGCGCCGCGGCCTGGGTGAAGTGCACGACGTACACCGGGGACTGGTGGGTGGTGAGCAGCTCCTCCAGCGTCTCGTGCAGGGGCGTGAGCGCCCACTGGTAGGTCAGTGGCACCGGCCGGACGGCGCTGGTGACGACGGCGGTCTCCCGCGACGTCCGGCGGGTCAGGTCGCCCACGAACCGGGTGACGTCGCCGAGGGTGGCCGACATCAGCACGAACTGGGCCTGGGGCAGCTCCAGCAGCGGCACCTGCCAGGCCCAGCCCCGGTCGGGCTCGGAGTAGAAGTGGAACTCGTCCATCACCACCTGGCCGATGTCGGCGCCGGCCCCCTCGCGCAGGGCGATGTTGGCCAGCACCTCCGCGGTGCAGCAGACGATCGGGGCCTGCGCGTTGACCGCCGCGTCCCCGGTGAGCATCCCGACGTTGTCCGCGCCGAAGACGGCGATCAGCGCGAAGAACTTCTCCGACACCAGCGCCTTGATCGGGGCGGTGTAGAAGCTGCGGCGGCCCTGCGCGAGCGCGGCGAAGTGCGCGCCGGTGGCGACCAGGCTCTTGCCGGTCCCGGTGGGCGTGCTGAGGATGACGTTCGCCCCGGTGACCACCTCGATCAGAGCCTCGGCCTGGGCCGGGTACAGGGTCAGCCCCTGCTCCCCGGCCCAGGCCTCGAAGCGCTCGAAGAGCTCGTCGGGGTCGGCGGTCGTGGGCAGTCGGTCGGTCAGCGGCGCGGCGTTCATCCCGCTCATCGTCCCCCGACCGGGCACGGTTCACCCAATCAGCGTCGCCGAGCGGCGGCCGGTGGTGCGCGGGACGCCCCGGGTGCCCAGGCTCCGCACGTCGGGTCAGCCTGACGACCGGTAGCAGATCCTGTACGGGTGCGGTATCACCGGCGCCCGCCGGAGTCTCCTCCGTGACATACCACCACTCCCGAGGAGGCAGTCATGTTCGGTCGCTACTTCTGGCAGGCCACCGCCGAGCGGGCGGTCAAGTCCTTCGCCCAGTCGCTGCTGGCGCTGCTGAGCGCCGGACAGATGGGGCTGCTCCAGGTCGACTGGGTCACCGCCCTGTCGACCGCCGGCATGGTGACGCTGCTGTCCGTGCTCAGCTCGCTGGCCTCGAGCGGGACCGGCAGCGCCGGCACCCCGTCGGCGCTGCCCGGCCCGCGCCCCCGCGCCGTCTCGTCCGGGGCAGCCGCGGCCACCCCGTCCTGAACCGCAGGTGGGAGAGGCGAGAGCCCACGCCCGGGGTCCGGCTGGTCTGCTCAGCTGCCCGGTTCGGCCGGCTTGTCGGCCGGAGGGCGCGGCGCGGTCCGCTCCAGCTCCATGACCCGCTCCTCCGCGTCGGTGATCTCGTCGGCGTCGATGGCCAGCGTGCGGTGGAACCACTCGACGGCGTCGTCGCGGCGACCAGCGGCCAGCAGCGTGTCCGCGTAGGCGTAGCGCAGCCGCACCACCCAGTCCTCGCGGGACTTCGAGCGCAGCGGCGCGTTCTCCAGGGTGCGCAACGCCGCGTCGAGCTCGCCGAGGTCACGGCGGGCACCGGCCTCCACGATGGTCATCTCGGCTTTCTGGTCGGCCTCGAAGTTGACCACTGACGGGTTCCGGGCCAGTGCCAGCGCCCGGTCCGGTCTGCCCAGCGCCCGCTCGCAGTCGGCCATCACGTGCAGGTAGTCCTGGGAGCCGTTCATCCGCTTGGCGGCACGCAGCTCCGCGAGCGCCTCGGCGAACTCGCCGGCGGCGTACGCGGCCTCGCCGCACGCCTCCCGCACCACCGCGATCCGCGCTGCTCGCGCGCGGGCCGCCAGCGTGTGCTGGTAGGCGGTGACCGGATCTGACTCCATCAGCAGCCCTGCCGCGACGAGGTGGCGCGCCACCCGGGCAGCCAGCTTCTCCGGGAGGCCCCGCAGCTGCTGGGTGATGTTGCGGTCCAGCTCGTTGCCGCTGATCGACTCGTCCAGCGGGGGGCCGTCGTACTTCGCCTGGTCCACCGACCGGGGACGGTCGTCGCGGGAGCCGCGGTCGTCCCGCCGGCTGTCCGAGCGGGACCCGGAACGGTTGTCGCGCCGGTCGTCGCCGCGCTTGTCCCCGCGGTCCCAGGACCGGCTCTCCCCGCCGTCGCGTCGTTCGGCGCGTGGCCTGGAGAACGGCACCTCGTCACGGTTGCCGGGCCGGCCTCCGGCAGGCCGGCCTCCCCCGGCGCCTGCGGCACCTCGTCCACCGGACGCGGGCTTTCCGGACCTCGAGGCTCCTCCCGCCGTCCCACCGCTGCGCGGCTTGCGGTCCTTGTCGTCTCTTCTCGGCCTGGAGGGACGGTCCTGGTTCGGCATGTCGTGCTGCTCCTCAACGCGGTGCTCGATCTCGCGGGTGCGTGCTGCTGTGGATCGTGTCAGGCGGGGTGTTAAACGGCTAGAGGCCACCCGACTCGGGTGGCCTCTAGGCGAATGTTTGTCCGGCGACGTCCTACTCTCCCACAACCTCCCGGTTGCAGTACCATCGGCGCTGAAAGGCTTGACTTCCGGGTTCGGAATGGAGCCGGGTATTTCCCTCTCGCTATGGCCGCCGAAACTCTATGGAGTTATCAGGTCTCACCCCGGACACCACACACAGGAGCTCTCGTGGTGGTGGGGGGTGTCCCGACCGTAACTCGGGAACCACACAGTGGACGCGCAACATCTTTGAGGGACAAGCCCTCGGCCTATTAGTACCGGTCGGCTCCGTACATTACTGCCTTCGACCTCCGGCCTATCAACCCAGTCGTCTACTGGGGGCCTTACCCGGTTACCCGGTGGGAAACCTCATCTTGAAACGTGCTTCCCGCTTAGATGCTTTCAGCGGTTATCACTTCCGAACGTAGCTAACCAGCCGTGCTCCTGGCGGAACAACTGGCACACCAGAGGTTCGTCCATCCCGGTCCTCTCGTACTAGGGACAGCCTTTCTCAAGTTTCCTGCGCGCGCGGCGGATAGGGACCGAACTGTCTCACGACGTTCTAAACCCAGCTCGCGTGCCGCTTTAATGGGCGAACAGCCCAACCCTTGGGACCTACTCCAGCCCCAGGATGCGACGAGCCGACATCGAGGTGCCAAACCATCCCGTCGATATGGACTCTTGGGGAAGATCAGCCTGTTATCCCCGGGGTACCTTTTATCCGTTGAGCGACGCCGCTTCCACATGCCAGCGCCGGATCACTAGTCCCGACTTTCGTCCCTGCTCGACATGTCTGTCTCACAGTCAAGCTCCCTTGTGCACTTACACTCGAAACCTGATTGCCAACCAGGCTGAGGGAACCTTTGGGCGCCTCCGTTACATTTTAGGAGGCAACCGCCCCAGTTAAACTACCCATCAGGCACTGTCCCTGATCCGGATAACGGACCTAGGTTAGATATCTAGTACGACCAGAGTGGTATTTCAACGTTGACTCCACCCGAACTGGCGTCCGAGTCTCACAGTCTCCCACCTATCCTACACAAGCCGAACCAAACACCAATACCAAATTGTAGTAAAGGTCCCGGGGTCTTTCCGTCCTGCCGCGCGTAACGAGCATCTTTACTCGTACTGCAATTTCGCCGAGTCCATGGTTGAGACAGCGCCCAAGTCGTTACTCCATTCGTGCAGGTCGGAACTTACCCGACAAGGAATTTCGCTACCTTAGGATGGTTATAGTTACCACCGCCGTTTACTGGGGCTTAAGTTCTGCGCTTCGCTCACGAATGAGCTAACACGTCCCCTTAACCTTCCAGCACCGGGCAGGAGTCAGTCCGTATACATCGTCTTACGACTTAGCACGGACCTGTGTTTTTAGTAAACAGTCGCTTGGGCCTGGTCTCTGCGGCCATCTCCGCTTCACACCGTGAAGATGCTGACGGATCCGGCCCCCCTTCTCCCGAAGTTACGGGGGCATTTTGCCGAGTTCCTTAACCATGGTTCACTCGATCGCCTTAGTATTCTCTACCTGATCACCTGAGTCGGTTTGGGGTACGGGCGGCGCATAGCTCGCTAGAGGTTTTTCTCGACAGCATAGGATCATCCACTTCGCCCAAACGGGCTCCCTATCAGATCTCAGGCACGTGATCGAACACAGAGAGACGGATTTGCCTACCTCTCGCCCTACATCCTTAGCCACCGTCTACCATCGCGGTGGTTGGACTACCTTCCTGCGTCACCCCATCGCTTGACTACTACCAGTTCGGGTCATGCGCTCCACCCCCACGTCCCCGAAGGGATCCAGAGGGCTTTGGGCACTTAGCATCACTAGGTTCGTCATGGGCGCTATTTTGCCGGTACGGGAATATCAACCCGTTGTCCATCGACTACGCCTGTCGGCCTCGCCTTAGGTCCCGACTTACCCAGGGCAGATTAGCTTGACCCTGGAACCCTTGATCATTCGGCGGAGGAGTTTCTCGCTCCTCATTCGCTACTCATGCCTGCATTCTCACTCGTATGGCGTCCACGACTGGTTCACACCGCCGCTTCACTCGCCATACGACGCTCCCCTACCCATCCACACACCTGGACCTGAACAAGTCAGGCCGGGTCATTGCATGAATGCCATAGCTTCGGTGGATAACTTGAGCCCCGCTACATTGTCGGCGCGGAATCACTTGACCAGTGAGCTATTACGCACTCTTTCAAGGGTGGCTGCTTCTAAGCCAACCTCCTGGTTGTCTGTGCGACTCCACATCCTTTTCCACTTAGTTATCGCTTAGGGACCTTAGCTGATGGTCTGGGCTGTTTCCCTCTCGACAATGGAGCTTATCCCCCACTGTCTCACTGCCGCGCTCTCACTTACCGGCATTCGGAGTTTGGCTAATTTCGGTAAGCTTGTAGGCCCCCTAGACTATCCAGTGCTCTACCTCCGGCAAGAAACACGCGACGCTGCACCTAAATGCATTTCGGGGAGAACCAGCTATCACGGAGTTTGATTGGCCTTTCACCCCTATCCACAGGTCATCCCCCAGGTTTTCAACCCTGGTGGGTTCGGTCCTCCACGCGGTCTTACCCGCGCTTCAACCTGCCCATGGATAGATCACTCCGCTTCGGGTCTTGGTCGTGCGACTCAGACGCCCTGTTCGGACTCGCTTTCGCTACGGCTTCCCCACACGGGTTAACCTCGCCACACAACGCAAACTCGCAGGCTCATTCTTCAAAAGGCACGCTGTCACAAGTCCGAAAACTCGCTCCAACGGTTTGTAGGCACATGGTTTCAGGTACTATTTCACTCCCCGCCAGGGGTACTTTTCACCTTTCCCTCACGGTACTTGTCCGCTATCGGTCACCAAGGAGTATTTAGGCTTAACGGGTGGTCCCGCCAGATTCACACGGAATTTCAGGGGTTCCGTGTTACTTGGGGTCACGTCCCAGAGCCGTCGTCTTACGTGTACGGGGGTGTCACCCTCTACGCCAGGACTTTCCAGTCCGCTTCGACTTCAACGACGGTTTCTTACTCTGTGCCAGTTCGGCAGAACCAGCTGTACGGCCCCACAACCCCCACTGCGCAACGCCTGCCGGCTATCACACGCAATAGGTTTAGCCTGTTCCGATTTCGCTCGCCACTACTCTCGGAATCACTTTTGTTTTCTCTTCCTGTGGGTACTGAGATGTTTCACTTCCCCACGTTCCCTCGCCACACCCTATGTGTTCAGGTGGGCGTAACTGGACATGACTCCAGCTGGGTTTCCCCATTCGGAAATCCCCGGATCACAGCTCGGTTGCCAACTTCCCGGGGCTTATCGCAGGCTCCTACGTCCTTCATCGGCTCTTGGTGCCAAGGCATCCACCATGTGCCCTTAGTAGCTTGTCTTGCTACAAAGATGCTCGCGTCCACTGTGTAGTTCTCAAATTACGGGCGGTCCCACCCTCGACCCCGCGCCCACCGAAAGGACAAATCTGACCGGCCGGCAGTTCACGGAAAAGGTGACCCACAAAGGCATCGAGCAAGCTCGATCCCTCAGGACCCAACAGTGTGCCAGACCTCCCCACTCCCATCCCCCGAGGTTCCACGCCCCCCAGCCCCCGAAGAGACCAGCAAGACAGTACTGACGAGATCAGCCGAGCAGGCAGACCAAATAGTCGACGTTCCACTAGTGAGCCGGCTGCCGGGAAACATTCGTCCCCGAAACAAACCGATGGACACCAGACCCCGCAGGACCCGATGCCAAGTTGCTCCTTAGAAAGGAGGTGATCCAGCCGCACCTTCCGGTACGGCTACCTTGTTACGACTTCGTCCCAATCGCCAGCCCCACCTTCGACGGCTCCCTCCACAAGGGTTGGGCCACCGGCTTCGGGTGTTGCCGACTTTCGTGACGTGACGGGCGGTGTGTACAAGGCCCGGGAACGTATTCACCGCAGCGTTGCTGATCTGCGATTACTAGCGACTCCGACTTCATGGGGTCGAGTTGCAGACCCCAATCCGAACTGAGACCGGCTTTTTGGGATTCGCTCCACCTTGCGGTATCGCAGCCCTTTGTACCGGCCATTGTAGCATGCGTGAAGCCCTGGACATAAGGGGCATGATGACTTGACGTCATCCCCACCTTCCTCCGAGTTGACCCCGGCAGTCTCTTATGAGTCCCCACCACCCCGAAGGGCGTGCTGGCAACATAAGACGAGGGTTGCGCTCGTTGCGGGACTTAACCCAACATCTCACGACACGAGCTGACGACAGCCATGCACCACCTGTATACCGACTAAAAGGGGCCGTATCTCTACGGCTTTCCGGCATATGTCAAACCCAGGTAAGGTTCTTCGCGTTGCATCGAATTAATCCGCATGCTCCGCCGCTTGTGCGGGCCCCCGTCAATTCCTTTGAGTTTTAGCCTTGCGGCCGTACTCCCCAGGCGGGGCGCTTAATGCGTTAGCTGCGGCACGGAACTCGTGGAATGAGTCCCACACCTAGCGCCCAACGTTTACGGTGTGGACTACCAGGGTATCTAATCCTGTTCGCTCCCCACACTTTCGCTCCTCAGCGTCAGGTAATGCCCAGAGAACCGCCTTCGCCACCGGTGTTCCTCCTGATATCTGCGCATTTCACCGCTACACCAGGAATTCCGTTCTCCCCTGCATACCTCTAGTCTGCCCGTATCGGAAGCAGGCTCAGGGTTAAGCCCTGAGTTTTCACTCCCGACGCGACAAACCGCCTACGAGCCCTTTACGCCCAATAATTCCGGACAACGCTCGCACCCTACGTATTACCGCGGCTGCTGGCACGTAGTTGGCCGGTGCTTCTTCTGTACCTACCGTCACTTGCGCTTCGTCGGTACTGAAAGAGGTTTACAACCCGAAGGCCGTCATCCCTCACGCGGCGTTGCTGGATCAGGCTTTCGCCCATTGTCCAATATTCCCCACTGCTGCCTCCCGTAGGAGTCTGGGCCGTGTCTCAGTCCCAGTGTGGCCGGTCACCCTCTCAGGCCGGCTACCCGTCGTTGCCTTGGTGGGCCATTACCCCACCAACAAGCTGATAGGCCGCGAGCTCATCCTCCACCGCCGGAACTTTCCACCACCATCACATGCGTGAAGTGGTCGTATTCGGTATTAGCCACCGTTTCCGGTGGTTATCCCAAAGTGAAGGGCAGATTGCTCACGTGTTACTCACCCGTTCGCCGCTCGTGTACCCCCGAAGAGGCCTTACCGCTCGACTTGCATGTGTTAAGCACGCCGCCAGCGTTCGTCCTGAGCCAGGATCAAACTCTCCGTTGAATTCTACCGATGCCACAGAACCCAAAGGCCCCATAACCCATCGACTTTCATGGAGTATCCCAGCAAGAGATCCACCCGAGAAAACCCGGATGAACATGTCTTACCAAAGGAATCATCGACAGATACCAGACAACCCCGAAAGGCCACCCGCAACCTGCCGACTGGCGTTACAAACTAATTCGTCGACTTTTAGCACACTGTTGAGTTCTCAAGGATCAAACGCGCACCGCGCTCGGCCTCACGGCCTGGCTGCGGGGCAACCTGCAAAAACTTACCTGGTTGGTTCCACCCCGTCAAATCCGCGGCTTCCTCATCCAGACCACCCCAGCACCCATCCGGGCGACCTCGTGGAGCCGAAGCTCGGCAGGGGCCAACCCATGTTCGTGCCGGGGATGAGCAGAAGAGTACATGGGTCCCGAGGGTTCGGCCAATCCGCCCCTGGAGCGATCCCCGTCGGTCGCGTGCCATGGAGCATCGGGCCCGGGGGCCGGGACTGCCCGGTCCGCGGCCGCACAGGAAGGCCGGACATGCGCAGCCGAGCACGCCACGGGTTCGTGGCCGCGTCGAGGGTCCCGCTCGCGGCCGTGGGTGGACCGGTGGTCACGGTCATCGTCGTCCTCAACCTGCACATCGTGGCCGGGCTGGAGGAGGGGTACGCGGCCTTCCCGGCCGAGGTCGTGGACCACTCGGTCCTCCTCGCGGTCGTGGACGCCGGGCTCCTCGTCGGCGGGCCGGTCCACGCCGTGGTTGCCGCACTCAGAGCCGGCCGTCGAGTCCCGCGCCGCGACCCCCGTGGCTGACACCTCTCCCGGTCGCCCCGTGACACGCCGGGGGCGCGGTGGTCGACTGGGCGCGTGAGGATCCAGCGCATCGTCCCTGACCTGACCGTCGCTGACCTGGCCCAGGCGGTACGCCGCCATACCGAGATCCTCGGCCTCGAGGTCGTGATGGACCACGGCTGGATCGTCACGCTCAGCGACGGGGCGGGGCACCAGCTCAGCCTGATGACCGCGGACGCGACAGCCCGCGTCAACCCGGACGTCTCGGTCTTCGTCGACGACGTGACGGCGGCGTACGAGGCTGCCAGGGCATCGGGGGCGGACATCGTGCACCCGCTGACGACGGAGCCGTGGGGCGTGACCCGGTTCTTCTACCGCGACGAGTCCGGCCGCGTGGTCAACGTGGGCTCACACGCCTGATCGGGCGCCGGCCCCTCAGTGGTCCTGTCCGGGTCGGGGTGCCCGGCGACCGGGATGGTTCAGCTCGAAGCCCACGTAGACCGCGTACGGCTCGATGCGCTCGGACACGTGCTCGACGAGCTCGGGGAAGATGGCCGGGACAGCGCTGCCGACGCTCTCCGTCGGGTCGCTGCCGAAGTGCCGCAGCGTCACCGACCAGCGGTACTGCGGCGCACCGGTCTCCCGGAAGAGCTTGACGAGCTCCTGGCTGACGCCGCTCACACCTCGGATAAGGACGCGGACGCGGACGGACGGCATCACGTGCTCGGTCATCACCGCTTCGAAGGCGGGCTCGTCGCCGTGCACCGCCAGGTGGTAGACGCCGGTCAACGAGCCCATGGGATTCCCCCTGCGGCGGCGCACGGGCGCCCTGTCCGATCCCATCCCGCCCAGCGGAGAGGGTCAAGGACTCAGCCGGCTCGTGCAGGTCCCCCGTCACCCGGAGGGACCGATGGCCTGCTCCGGGGTGGTCTCCCACTCCACCTCTGGGAGGCGCTCGTAGCGACAGAACAGCCCAGTCACGACCCGGGTGGCGAGGTGGTCGGCCAGGCCCGGGTCGGCGGACCGAAGGCCGTCCAGCGCGGTCGTGATCGCCTTCTTCACCGCGACGCGGGCACGCTCGGCACTGCCTCCGGGTGCGCGCCGGCGACCTCCGAGGCCGGTCGCGGACGAGAGCTCTGTGATCAGGGCCCTGCGCTCCTGGTCCAGCCGTATGGCCGCCGTGTCGTCGCCGCGGACGTCGGCGGCATCGAGCTCGGCGTCGATGGCCACGAGACGCGAGCGGTAGGCAGCGATCGCCCGCTCGTCGAGCAGCGGCCCCAGCGTCTCCTGGGTGGTCCCGTCGAGACCGTTGACCATCGTCTCCGCACTGATCTCGACGCCTGGACTCGTGACCAGGGTGTGGAGGTAGGTCAGCCCGCGCCGCGCCGGCACGGCCACGACTCGCGGCCCCGAGCCCACCAGCCAGACGCCACCGAGACCGGGGCGCAGGGTCAGCTTCGGCCTGCCGGGTGCGTGCCACGACTCCAGCCGCTCCCGCCACCAGGTCGCCCCGATGCTGCGGTACGTCGCGAGCGCACGCTCACGCAGCCCGGCCGCCTCGTTCCCCCGGCCGAGCGTCGCCAGAGCTCGGGCGAGGGTGTCGTCGGTGGTGCCGTGGAACATGACCGCCCCCGCGTTGATCACCGCACGGCCCTGGTACGGGAGCAGCAGAGGCGTGATCCTCTCCACCAGGATCACGGCATCGGTCGCCAGCGCGACCTCCAGCAGCAGTTGCAGAGTCAGCAGGTAGTTGAAGTCCCGGGGCAGGGCAGCGAGCACGTCACCGTCGAAGCGCTCGGCCAGCTCGCGCGCCCGGTCCGGTTCGCCACCGCCGAGCCAAAGCCACGCGCTCTCGGCGTACAGCTCCCGGATGCCCTCCGCATCGGCGATCTCCTCGGCGGCCGCGGCCAGGTCGGCCGCCGTCGCGCGGTCGCCCGCGATCACTGCGCCGTACCCCCGCATCGCGCCAAGGACCATGTGGCCGTCGGGCTGGTCCACCTCCGCGAACGCGCGCTCGGCAAGCGCCGCAAGCGTGTCGACGGTGTCAGTGCGGCCTCGCAACAGGTCGAGCATGAGCCGACGCGAGGCCGCGAACCCGAGAGCGCGGACCGACTCCTCCCCCAGGATCTCCAGTGCCCGCATCTGCCGGTTCATGCCGGCGACGTCCAATGCTTCGCAGGCGGTCGTCAGCAACCAGAGATGCGACCGCAGGCGCAGGTCCGGCTGGGTGACGTGCGCGGTCACGTCGTCGAGCCGTCGGGCCAGCTCCGACCGGAGGGCGAGATCATCGACGCTCCAGTGCGCGGCAAGGCTCGCGTCGAGCGCGTCCGCGACGAGTGCCGGCTCCCCCGTCGACTGCGCGTCGCGCAGGGCCACGTCGGCGAACTCCGCCGCCCGGGTGGGCTCCCCGGCGTAGGCCCAGCAACGAGCCAGCGCGGCGGCGAGCCGCGTCCGGTCACGGCCGTGCTCGGCTTCCTGGAAGGCCTGATGCAGCACGGCCGGCAACCGGCCGGGCTCGGCGCCGAACACGTACCGCTCGGCCAGGGCCAGGGCTTCCTGCACGCTGGTCACCCTCCTCATCGTGGCACTGGCTGCGGCACGCCGCTACGGACGAATGAGCGTCACGGCAGCGGCATGCTCACGGACGCGCGCCTCGTCCCAGTCACCGGTGCAGTAGAGCGTGAAGTCAGCGATCCTGCCTTCGCTGTCGAGCAGGCAGATGAAGCCCTCCCGGCAGTACCAGTCCCGTCCCCCGTCCTTCCACCGCTCCTCGAGCTTGACGACGTAGCCGCCGTCGTCGCCGGTCACCCGCTCGACCCGGACCTCTCCCGGCTGTGGGTGCCGCTGTCTGCGCGCCTCCACCAGCGCCTCGGCACCCTGCACCTGGACCCGCCAGCGCGGGAAGGTCAGGTCGGCGAAGACATCGGGCGCGAACGTGTCCACGGGCGTGTCCATGCCGCTGGTCTCCAGGAACCGCACGAACCGGTCCACGCTGGTCTGGACGGTGCGAGAGAGCTCCATCGTGGTCATGCCAGGGCTCCCGTCGCGAGGTTCCGCTCGATCGCGGCGCTGGACTCGGCGAGCTGCTCGCTCGGACTGAACTCGGTCACGCTGGTGCCCGCGACGATCAGCGTGGTGTGGCCCGGCGGGGCGTAGTAGGCATCGCCGGCTCCGTAGGTCTCCTCGCGACCGGCCCAGCGGAAGGTCACCTGGCCGGTGGCCACCACACCCCAGTGGGGGCACTGGCAGCGGTCCTGAGGCAGCCCCGTGAAGAGCGGCGCGGTGTCGATGTCGGCCTTGAACGACTCGTAGCCGACGGTGTAGTCGTCGAGCTGGGCGTAGCGCGCCTCGACCATGGGCAGGTCGATGGCCACGGGCGTGGTCATCTTGTTCGCAGAAGGCATCTGCTGCTCCTTTCGGTGTTCGACCCGCGATGGGCCTCACCCCGAAGGCGTGACTTGCGATCTCACACCCGTGACGCGGTGCGGCGCAGCGGGCCTGCCCGTGGCCCGACTCGCGCACCCCGGCCGGTGGCTGGCCGGCCTCGTACGCGGCCCACGCGACTCGTCGGCGACGCCGGCCGCGGTTGATCAGGCCCGTCTGGTCGCCAACAGGAAGCCGAGCGTGAGGATCGCGGTGGTCGACGACGTGCAGGTGCGCCCGTGTCCCCAGTCCGGGTAGATGTGCGCCCGTCCGTCCTGGACACCGGCGGCGGTCTGTTCGAACAGCTCTCGGGGGTAGAAGCGGTCCTTGGCTCCGCCGATGACAAGCGTGGGGGCGGTGATCCGGTGCAGTTGGTCACCGACGTCGAAGACGTCCTCTGCATCGAGGGTCACCAGCAGGTCGCTCGGATCCTCGGGGACCATCGACCTGCCCACGATCCTCGCCATCGGCCGCATCGGGCCCTGCAGCACGGTCGGCATCATGGCGGACACCGTCTGCGCGAACCCGCCCGCGGGGTCTCCCGCCCTGGTCAGCCGCGCCAGCTCCTGCTGGATGTGTCGGCCCCGCGGCCCCAGCCGGTAGGCCGAGGCGACTACAACCAGGGCCCGGACCAAGTCCGGGCGGTCCACCGACAACTGCAGGGCCACCGACCCGCCCGTGCTGGTGCCGGTCAGGAACACCTGCCCGCCGAGGTCGTCCTCGATCGCGGTGGCCAGGTGCCTGGCGATGTCGGACATCGACTCCCCCGGGCGCAGCCCTTGCTTGCGGTTGACCAGGTACACCCGGAAGTCACCACTCAGCCGCATCGCCATCGGCAGGGTCATCCGGCGCTCCATCCCGGTGGGCACCTCATGCGTCGACGTCAGTCCCTGGACCATGACCAGCGGTGGCCCGGCGCCCACCGCCAGATACGGGATCCCGTCACCCAGCAGCCCCGTCACGACCTTCGACATCTCGCACCATCCCTCCGAGCCCGGTGTAGCCCCGGCTGCTGGTGAGCCGTCCGTACCCGTGGCGCAACGGAGGAAGCTCAGGCCCCTGCCGTTCCAGCCTGCCACCGGGTGCCCTCCCCCGGGAGTGCCGAAAGCCTCCCTTCCGCCTTCCCAGCCGAACGTCTGGAACAGACGGCCCTGCGTTCGCCGCGGCAGGATTCAGCCACAACCCGGCGCGACAGGCCCGTCGAAAGCCTCGTGCTCGGTGGCGCGTCGTGCTCCGGCGATGGTGAGGCCGGGACGGTGGCCTTGCCCCCGTGTGTCGACGAGCGAAGTGCTACGCGCCAGAAACCCTGCGCGGAGCCCGCTTGGTATAGGCTTCGAAGAGGTCGCATCTCGTGACCATCCGCTGTCGCCCCGGACCCTGGTGAACCTTCTGAGAAACCAGGACCAGGTATGTCATCTCAACCCGCTCTCGACAACCCTCCGGCTTCCGGTCAGCAGCTCAACTCCGGGATGTTGGCCTCGGTCACCGTGCATCGGGGGCTTCGTCAGGACATCGTCACGGTCGTCGGGGAGCTCGATCTAGCGACCGCTCCTCAATTGAGCCCCGTCATTCACCGACTCCTTGCTCGAGGCCGTAACCGCATCACCATCGACCTTGCCCGCATGACCTTCGTTGACGTGTCCGCGCTCAGCGCCCTCCTGACGGCGCAGCGGGACGTGCGCAGGCTGGCGGGGGTCCTCACCGTCAGCCACAACCCTCGACTTGCGCGCCTTCTCGCGCTAGCGGGCCTCGAGACCGTCTTCGACGCGTAGCGGTCGAGACAGGTCTGCAGATGCAGGCACGTAGTAGTCCCGGGAGCATCCCGCGTGCTGGGTCGGGCGTGACGCCGTAAGCGGGCGAGGACGCGCTCGCTCGCCCGGCAGCCGCTCGGAGATATCGGGTGACCTGCCGCCGGACTCTCGCCCAGGCGATCTCAGCGCTGGTCACGGCTGCGCCGCAGGTCGCCCGTCAGCTTCGACGGAGGTCGCTGCCCACGGAGTCGAGGTGGCGAATCACAGCAGCATACGTCTCGCCGACGGAGGCTTGCGCGTAGCTGACGCCCTGCTTCGCGCAGTGCCCCTGGACCGCCCGCTGGGCGCGATGCAGGTTCGGGCGCGGCATGCTCGGGAAGAGGTGATGCTCGATCTGGTAGTTCAGGCCGCCCATCAGCGCTTCCGCGACCCGGCCGCCACGGACATTGCGGGACGTCAGCACCTGCCGAAGAAGGGGATCGGCGGCTTGGTCGGGAGTGAGCACGGGCATCCCCTTGTGACCCGGCGCGAAGGAAGCTCCCAGGTAGACCCCGAACAACCCTTGATGAACGACGAAGAACACCAGCGCCTGCTGCCAGGTCAAGGTGAGGGCAAGCAGCGACACGTAGCCGGTGAAGTGCATGGTAAGGAGCGACGCTTCAGTCTTCCTGTGGCGTAGTCCAGGGTGCAGGACCGCAGCGATGCTGGCGGCGTGGAGACTCAGGGCCTCGAGAGTCAACATGGGGACGAACAACCACCCTTGGTGCCTGGTGGTCCAGCCGGGGATCCCCTGGCGGCCGCTCGCCTGGCTCTTGTCGAAGACCAAGGCGCCCGCACGCACGTCGGGGTCGTGCTCGAGGTCGTTGGGGTGCGCGTGATGGGCATTGTGCTTGTCGAGCCACCAGCCGTAGCTCAACCCGTTCATCAGGTTCGCCGAGAACAGACCCAGGTGCCGGCTCCCCCGTTCTCGCCGGGTGATCTGTCGATGCGTCGCGTCGTGGCCGAAGAAACCGGTCTGCGTGGAGATGACTGCAAGCACGGGCGCGAGCACGATGGCCCACCATGTGTCGTGCAGCATGGCGAGGCCGACGACGGCTGCCGCCAGGCTGAGCAGAGTCGCAAGCAAGAGAAGGGCATAGAAGCCCGGGCGGGGCTTCATCAGCCCGAGAGCTCGTACTTCGGCTGCGAGAGCGGCGTAGCCGCCAGGACGCGGAGTGGGAACGGTAGGGGCGGAAGCAGACATGGGCGACATCCGAGGGACTAGGTGCAACGCCACCGGGGTCTCGAGCAGCCTGACCATCAACGGTACCCAGACCCCGAAACTGGGGCCACGGTGTCGCGCGATCGAGGCGCCGCGTGAACCGCACGAAGGCTCCGCCAGCGCGTTCGACGACGAACGGCGGCCCTTCATCTCGCACCGCGTCGACAATGCTCGTGCCCGGAGCGGTCCCTGATGGACCCGACGCCCCACAACACCCGAGCCGGCCGAGCAAGCCCACCGCTGCGACCAAGCCGACGTCGAACGCCCAGCGTCTGCGGCGCACACCCTGTCGTGGGCACCGGCGCCATGCCGCTCTGCGGACCGAGCAGACCACACTCGTCAGATGCCATGAAGGGGCGGGGCCTCCGCTCCTCGTGCGGTCCCTGCGGATGCTGGGGGTGTACTCACTTCGACGACGAAGGAGGCCCCTGATGTCAGAGTACGCAGGGCCGACAGCTCGTCGGTATCGATCTGCACCGCCATTGCAGCGTGATCGTGCGGACCACGCCGGAGGGGACGTGTGTGGGACCGTTGGACGTCGTCGGCGAGCATCGGTCTCCGCCGGACTTCTTGCGGACTATGTGCGGACCGCTCACGACGTCTGTTGTCAGAGACTGGCTTGATCTCGCCAGTAGCCGGGTCGACGCTTGGCGTGCGCCACCGCCACGATCGTCAGCACGTCGCGGTCAAGGGAAGCAGACGACCCTGTAGGGGAAGCCGGTCACGGCCTTCCAACGCACGACCGGCTCGCGCTCCCAACCAGGCCACGTCGCCCAGGCCGCGGGACCATCGACGGCAGCGTCGGGCTGCACGGACCGCTTCAGCGAAGCGGCCGCCCAGGCCGGTCTCGCGGGCGTCGGACCAGTCGACGTCAGCGGCGAGGTCAGCCTGGGCTTCCGGATGGAAACCGAAGGCGAGGGTCATGCGTTGTCGGCGGCACCTCGTGCGGCGATGTCGGCGAACACCTGCTCACCGGGACTGGTCGTGACCTTGCCGCACGGATGTCGTCCATGCGAGACGAGAGCTCGTTGGTCCAGGCCCGTTCAATCGAGTCGTCATCAACCACCTCGACCGACTCGAGTAGCCGGAGGGCGATGTCCTTGCGCACCGAGGGAGGCAGCGCGAGGACCGTCGTCTGCTGGACGCGGGTAAGCGGGGTCAGCGCCACGGCAGCTCACCGATCACGGCGACCGCCGGGCCGCCGCGCACGTTGTCCAGGAACGCGGAGGGTGCCGCGAACTCCTCAGGGGTGAGGAACGTCGGGTTCACGGGACGGTGCACCGCGGCCTCGACTCGGGTGCACGCCTCGTAGACCGCGTCCACGTCGGGCTCACCGAGCACCATGACGTCGATGTCGTGCGGCGCCGGGCCGGCGTCCCCGAGCATCCGCGCGGCGAAGGAGCCGTAGAGGAACGCCGACTCGATCCCGTCGATGCGGCCAAGCTCCTCGGCCAGCATCATGACTGGGCCGGTCGCGACCGTGAGGATCTCGCGCAAGGGGTCCACCAGCGGGCTCACGTCGTCAGCCCGGATCAGCCTCGTGCGGCCCACCTGTCGCTCGCTCAGAATGCCGGCGTCCACCAGGCGCGCGACCTCGCGGTGCACGGTCGGGTAGGCCAGGCCGGCCCGCTTGGCCAGATCGGTGATGCTCAGCTGGTTGCCGGTGAGCAACAATGTGGAGAGCAGACGCGCCTGACCGTCCGACCTGAAGATCGGAGCGAGCAGCGGCGCCTCAGTTCTCATATAACTGAGGTCATCCTCCGCTATATTGACAGTCAACGGCTCGCGCGCTAACCCCAGAAGATCGGGTCGCCGCTGGTCTCGATGTGATCGAGGAGCGCCTGGACGTTCTTGGTCGGGCGCTTGCGCTTGTACTCGTGGAACTTGAGGTGGCGGTCGCGCCAGTAGATCGCCCAGAGGCCGGTCGACTTCGTGTAGCGCAGCCGGGCAATCGGGAATCGCGTGCGCTCGCCGACGCCGTCCCACGGGGGTCGCACCTCGACGATGTCGACGTGGCGCTCGGAGACGTCGGCCTCGACCTTCAGCTCGTCCCACAGGTGCTCGGGCACGCGCTCCCGCGCCCAGAGTCGGACGCGGTGCAGATCAGTCTCGGGAAGCGCCATCACACCAGCGTGCCACTGAGTGAACGGAGCAGCGCCCGACCGAAGAGCCGAGGCGTCGACGGACGTGCGGACCGTCCGCGGCCAACCCGACCCCAAGAATCAGCAATCCTCAACGCTCATTAGCGAAGCCCGACGACGTCAGACATTGAAGCGGAACTCCACGACGTCGCCGTCCGCCATGACGTACTCCTTGCCCTCCATCCGGACCTTGCCGGCGGACTTGGCCGCGGCCATCGAGCCGGCGGCGACCAGGTCGTCGAACGACACGATCTCGGCCTTGATGAAGCCTCGCTGGAAGTCGGTGTGGATGACCCCCGCAGCCTCGGGGGCCGTGGCGCCCTTCGGGATCGTCCAGGCCCTCGACTCCTTCGGCCCCGCGGTCAGATAGGTCTGCAAACCGAGCGTGTCGAAGCCGACCCGGGCCAGGACGTCGAGCCCCGGCTCCTCGACGCCCATCTCCTCCAGCATCGCCCGGGCCTCGTCGTCGTCGCCGAGCTCGACCAGCTCGGACTCGAACTTGGCGTCGAGGAAGATCGCCTCCGACGGGGCGACCAGGTCGCGCATGCGCTGCTTGAGCTCCTCGTCGCCGAGCTCGTCGGCGTCGCAGTTGAAGACGTAGATGTAGGGCTTCGAGGTCAGCAGCATCAGCTCGCGCAGCAGCGCGCGGTCGATCTTCGTCGCGGTGATCGGGGTCCCCGCCTCGAGCGCCTCCTTGGCCTCGCGCATCGCGGCGAGGGCTGCGACGCTCTCCTTCTTGATCCGCGCCTCCTTCTCCAGCCGCGGCAGCGCCTTGTCGACGGTCTGGAGGTCGGCCAGGATCATCTCGGTCTGGATGGTGGAGATGTCGCTCGCCGGGTTGACCTCGCCGTCGACGTGGGTCACGTCCTCGTCGCGGAAGACCCGGGTGACCTGGCAGATCGCGGCGGACTCGCGGATGTGGGAGAGGAACTTGTTGCCGAGGCCCTCCCCCTCGGAGGCGCCGCGCACGATGCCGGCGATGTCCACGAACTCGACCGTGGCCGGCAGCTGCTTGGCCGAGTCGAAGATCTCGGCGAGCCTGCTCAGCCGGGGCTCCGGGACCCCGACCACTCCGACGTTCGGCTCGATGGTCGCGAACGGGTAGTTCGCCGCCAGTACGTCGTTCTTGGTCAGCGCGTTGAAGAGGGTCGACTTGCCGGCGTTGGGGAGGCCGACGATCCCGATGGTGAGTGCCACGGGCGGCGAGTCTACGGCGTGGGGACTGGTCGGACGAATCGCCGGCGACAGCCGAGTGGTGGGCGGGCGCCCGTTGTTCCTGGTGCTACTGCTGGGAGGTGACTCCCTGCTCGGCGGTCAGGCCGAGCTGAGCCATCATGGATCCGGTGTCGAGGTACGTGCGCCACTCCAGCAGCACGTCGTCCTTCACCTCGAGGACGTCACAGAACTTGAGCGTCACGGACCGGCCGGTGGCCGGGATCGCGCCCGCCGACGTCTCCAGCGTGCCTGTGTGGGTGCCGCGGCCGGTGAACTCGACCACCACGTGGTCGCCTTGTGCGACCACGTGGTCGATCGTGGCCCGGCCGTCGGGGAAGGCGCCGGCCCAGGTCTCGCTGTACCGGCGCATGCCCTCCGGGCCCTCGAGGACGTCGCCGCTGCCGACGAGAACGATCTTCGCGTCCGGCGCCGTGTGCTCCACCTGGTAGTCGAAGTTGCGGTCGTTCCAGGCGTCGTACACGCTTCTGACGAACTTGATGTTGTCTGCCATCTGAGTCTCCACTCCGGCACCTGCCCACCAGCCAGCCAGCGTAGGTTCGCCTTGCCCGGTCGGCCATAGGCTGTTTGGGCTCGCCCGGACCGGTCAACCCTCCCGATGCAGAGGAGGTCTGGTCCGTTGTTCTCATCCCGCTACATGCCCTGCCCCGCGTGCGGCAGCTCGGTCGACCTCACGGCCGGGGCCGTGCACGCCTGCGACCCGGAGCGGCTTGTCGACTACCGGATGTTCGCGCTGCGTGCCGAGCTGGCTGAGCTCGAGGAGGCGGTACGGTCGTACGTCGACTCGCCGGCCGGCCGGTTCGAGGCCTGGCTGGCCGCCCGGGACGTGCAGACCCGGAGAGCGCGACCGGGACCGTAGGGTCTGCGCATGCGCATCGCCACCTGGAACGTGAACTCCGTCCGATCCCGGATCGACCGTATCGAGGCGTTCGTGCAGCGGCAGCGGATCGACGTCCTCGCTCTGCAGGAGACCAAGGCCCGCGACGACCAGTGGCCGACGATGGGGCTGGAGGCGATGGGCTACCAGGTCGCCACGCTCGGGCACAACCAGTGGAACGGCGTCGCGATCGTCTCCCGGGTCGGGCTCGACGAAGTCCAGCACGGCTTCGCGGCGATACCCGGGTACGGCGACCCGGTGGCCGCCGAGGCCCGCGCGATCGGCGCCACCTGCGACGGGGTGCGGGTCTGGTCGCTCTACGTGCCGAACGGCCGGAAGGTCGGCGACCCGCACCTGGATTACAAGCTGGCCTGGCTGAAGGCGCTGCGCGACGACGCCGCGCGGTGGCTCGCCGACTCGCCGGACCGGCAGGTGGCGCTGACCGGCGACTGGAACATCGCCCCTCGCGACGAGGACGTCTTCGACATCGCCCAGTTCGCGAACAGCACCCATGTGACGCCGCCGGAGCGCGCGGCCTTCCAAGCGGTCCTCGACGCCGGCTACACGGACGTGGTCCGGCCGCTGCTGCCCGGCCCCGAGGTCTACACCTACTGGGACTACTACCGGCAGCGCTTCGAGCGCAACCGGGGGATGCGCATCGACTTCGTGCTCGGCTCCCCGGCCTTCGCGAGCCGGGTCACCGACGCGGTGATCGACCGGGACGAACGGGCCGGCACCGGCGCCAGCGACCACGCACCGGTGGTCGTCGAGCTCGCGGACTGACGCACCCGGCCGCGGCCTGCCCGGATCTGTCGGTGGTGACCGGCATGCTCGGGCCATGGCATCCGGAATCGACCTCGGCAGCACGCTCTCGCTCCTACTCGTCCTGCTCGTGGGCTCGCTGATCGGTGCGTTGGTCACCTCGCTCTGGGCGCGTCGTCGCGAGACCGGTGCCCGTGGCGGCGTGACCGAGCGGCTCGCGCTGCAGCAGCTGGAGGGACGGGCCGGCGATGCGGCGGTGGTGCGCGAGAGCCTCGACCGGCTGCACGACCAACTGCGTGACATGGCCCAGCACGGCGTCTCCTGGCAGAGCCAGCTCAAGCAGCAGGTCGAGGACGTCCGGCACTCCACCGACACGCTGCGCCGCGAGACGGCCTCCCTGTCGACAGCCCTGCGCAAGCCGCAGGTGCGGGGTCGCTGGGGCGAGCTGCACCTGCGCCGCGTCGTGGAGCTGGCCGGCATGGTCGACCGGTGCGACTTCACCGAGCAGGTGTCGCTGCGCGCCGAGGAGCGGCTGCTGCGCCCGGACCTGGTGGTGAACCTGGCCGGCGGCAAGCACGTCGTGGTCGACGCGAAGGTCCCGCTCGACGCGTTCCTGGACGCGTGCGCGCTGCCACCGGGCGGCGACGACACCGAGCGGGCCGCGCACCTGGCCCGGCATGCCCGACAGCTGCGGTCGCACGTCGACCTGCTGGCCGGCAAGGCCTACTGGCGCGCTCAGCCATCGACCCCCGAGTTCGTGGTCCTCTTCGTGCCCGGGGAGTCGTTCCTGTCCGCCGCGCTGGAGGCGGAGCCTTCCCTGCTGGAGCACGCCGCCGAGCGCCAGGTCGTGCTGGCCACCCCCACGACCCTGATCGCGCTCCTGCGCACCGTCGCCTACGCGTGGACCCAGCACCGGCTGGCCGACAACGCCCGGGAGATTCACGAGCTCGGCCGGGACCTGCACGAGCGGTTGAGCACCATGGGCGGGCACCTGGACCGGGTGGGCCGCTCGCTGACCGCGTCGGTGAGCGCCTACAACCGCGCCGTGGGATCGCTGGAGAACCGCGTCCTGGTGTCCGCCCGCCGCTTCACCGACCTCGGAGTGGGCGGGGAGCCGCTGGCCACCCCGGTGGCGGTCGTCGACGCACCGCGACCGCTGACCGCCGCGGAGCTGCTGGAGACGGTCGCGGAGCCCCGCCCCGAGCTGCCCGAGCTGGACGCCGACGAGCCGCGGCAGCCACCGGTCCGGCGCGTCGCACCCTGAGCGTCGGCTGCCCGCCCTAGCGTGTCGGCGTGAGCACCTCCGCGCCACACCGACGGACCCTCTGGGAGGAGGGACGCCAGCCCGGTCGCGCGGTCACGCCGGGAGCCGGGATCGCGGTCCTGCTCGTCGTCCTGCTCGACCTGGGCGCCTCCGGGGGCCTCGGGCCGACCTTCGACGTGCTGTTCGTGCTGGTGTGCGTCGTCGCCGCCCTGGCGGTCCGCCCCCGGGACTTCTTCGCGGTCGGCGTGCTGCCTCCGCTGCTGATGGCCGCGACGGTCGCGACCCTGGCCGTGGTCGCCCGCGGCACCGTCGCGGACGCCGCCGACGGCTTTGCACAGGCCGTGGTGTCGGGCCTGGCCCACCACGCCACCCCGTTGGTGGTCGGCTACGCCGCCACCCTCACGGTGCTCGCGGTCCGCCAGGTGGCGCTCCGCCATGCCGGGCAGTTGCGGGCCCGGTAGCACCCACCTGTCAGCCGCGCGCCTTCTCGGCGGCGCGCAGGTCGCGGCGCAGCTCGGGCGGCAGCGCGAAGATCAGCGACTCCTCCGCCGTGTGCACGGCGCGCGCGTCGGGGTAGCCGCGCTCGGCGAGGAAGCTCAGCACACCCTCCACCAGCGCCTCCGGCACCGAGGCGCCTGAGGTCACGCTCACCGTCGAGACCCCCTCGAGCCAGGCCTCGTCGATCTCGCTCGCGTCGTCCACGCGGTACGACGCCTTGGCGCCGGCCTCCAGGGCCACCTCGACCAGCCGCACCGAGTTGGAGGAGTTGCCCGAGCCCACCACGATCACCAGGTCCGCCTCGCCCGAGATCTCCTTGACCGCCATCTGCCGGTTCTGGGTGGCGTAGCAGATGTCGTCCGAGGGCGGGTCGAGCAGCAACGGGAACCGCTCGCGGATCGCGTCGACGATGGTCATCGTCTCGTCGACCGACAGCGTGGTCTGGGAGAGCCAGGACACCCGAGAGGGGTCGCGCACCTCGATGGCCGCGACGTCCTCGGGGGTCTGCACGAGCTGGATGTGCTCGGGGGCCTCACCCGCGGTGCCCTCGACCTCCTCGTGGCCGGCGTGACCGATCAGCAGGATGTCGTAGTCGTCGGCGGCGAACCGGCGCGCCTCGTGGTGCACCTTGGTGACCAGCGGACAGGTGGCGTCGATGGTCTTCAGCGAGCGCTGCTCGGCCTGCGCGTGCACCTCCGGCGAGACGCCGTGGGCGGAGAACACCACGGTCGCGCCTTCGGGGACCTCGGCGATCTCCTCGACGAACACCGCGCCCCGCGACTCCAGGTCGGAGACCACGTGCTTGTTGTGCACGATCTGCTTGCGCACGTACACGGGGGCGCCGTACAGGTCCAGCGCCTTCTCGACGGTGATCACGGCCCGGTCGACGCCCGCACAGTAGCCGCGCGGCGCGGCCAGCAGCACAGACCGCGCCTCGGCCCGGTCGGCGGCGAGGACAGGGGGCATCCCCAGGTCCGAAGTGCTCATGGCGTCCATCGTAGGTGCTCTCCCCTAGGGTGCTGGCGTGGCCATGGAGACCTCGCTCGAGCAGCCGGCACCGGTCCGGCAGATCGCCAACGCCATCTCCGGCTGGATCGACCGGCTGGGTCCGGTGTGGGTGGAGGGGCAGGTGGCCCAGTTCAACCGCCGCCAGGGCATGAACACCGTCTTCATGACGCTGCGGGACACGGTCGCCGACATCTCGGTCCCGGTCACCTGCTCGCGACAGCTCTTCGACTCGCTGAACCCGCCCATGGTCGAGGGCGCCTCGGTGGTGGTCCACGCCAAGGCGTCCTTCTACGCCAACCGCGGCACCCTGTCGCTGCACGCACGCGAGATCCGGATGGTCGGTCTCGGCGAGCTGCTGGCCCGCATCGAACGCCGCCGGCAGCTGCTCGCGGCCGAGGGGCTGTTCGCCGCCGAGCGCAAGCGGCCGCTGCCGTTCCTCCCGGGGACAGTCGGGCTGGTGACCGCGCCCAACAGCGCCGCCGAGCGCGACGTCCTGGAGAACGCCCGCCGACGCTGGCCCGCGGTCCGGTTCGCGGTCCGGTACGCCGCGATGCAGGGCGCCAGCTCGGCTGCGGAGGTGATCGAGGCGGTCGGGCGGCTGGACCGGGACCCCGACGTGTCGGTGATCGTGGTCGCCCGGGGAGGGGGCTCGGTCGAGGACCTGCTGCCGTTCTCCGACGAGGGGCTGCTGCGAGCCGTCTTCGCCGCCCGCACCCCGGTCGTGTCCGCGATCGGTCACGAGCCGGACAGCCCGCTGCTCGACCTGGTCGCCGACGTACGCGCGTCCACGCCGACCGATGCCGCCAAGCTGGTGGTCCCCGACGTCGCCGAGGAGTCCGCGCGGGTCGACCAGCTGCGCGACCGCTCGCGCCGGCTGCTCGAGGCGTGGCTGGCCCGCGAGCAGCACGCGCTGGACACCGTGCGGGCCCGGCCGGCTCTCGCCGACCCGGGCAGCGGCCTGACCGAGCGGACCCGCGAGGTCGCGGCGCTCCGCGACCGGGCCCGTCGCACCCTGCACCACCAGCTCGACCGGGCCGGCAACGATCTGGGGCACCAGCTGGCCCGGGTGCGGGGGATGTCGCCGCTCGCTACCCTGCGCCGCGGCTACGCGGTGCTGCAGGACGCCGACGGGCACGTCGTCACCAGGATCGGTCAGGTCGCCGTCGGCGGGCTGGTGCGGGCCCGGGTGGCGGACGGCCGGATCGGCGCCCAGGTCACCGACCTCACCGAGGTCACCGAGGTCACCGAGGTCGCGGGGGCCGCGGCGCGCGCCGAGGTCGCGGGGGTCACCGAGGTCACAGGGCGCTCGGACAGCGAACAGGAGGACGCGCATGAGTGAGGACCCGCCCAGCTACGAGGAGGCCCGCGAGGAGCTCGTCGAGGTGGTGCGCCGGCTGGAGTCCGGCGGCACCGACCTCGAGGAGTCCCTGGCACTGTGGGAGCGCGGCGAGAGCCTCGCCCGGACCTGCCAGCAGTGGCTGGACGGGGCCCGGCAGCGGCTCGAGGCAGCGGTCGCGGGCGGGGACGGGGACGGGGACGCCGGCGGAGCGCAGGCGCGTGGCTAGGTCGTCGACGACGCACCCACGGGCCGACGCGGGCTCAGCGCGGAGGGCCGCTCAGCGCAGGCTCTCCACGTAGGACACCAGCGTGTCGCGGTCGATGTCGTGCCCGACCACCAGCGTGGTGGTGCCGGCCCGGCGCTCGACCAGCGCGAGGTCACCGCCCGCGTCGGTGTAGGTGGACCAGGAACGCCCGGCAGCCTGCACCGGCGCACCCTTGCGGGCGTCCGGGTCGACGTACTGGTCGACCATCGAGGCGACTGATCCGCGGCCCTGCTCGAGGCCCACGTAGCGGCCGTGGTCGGTGAGCACCCCGAGGTGCCAGTGCGCCCGCGCCCCCGACGTGAAGCCGACGGTCGTGGCCCGCCAGCCGGCGGGCAGCGTCGGCGGGGCGAGCAGGTCGAAGTCCGCGGCCTCGCGGGCGGCCGGCACCACGCGGCTGTAGTCGACCGTCTTCACCGGGGTGGTGCGCTGCGGTGCCAGCACGGCCCGAACTGCGACCCAGCCGAGGACGATCACGAGCAGCACGACCAGGGCGCCGATCATGCCGGCGGGCGAGCGTTGCTGGCGGGCTGCTGCTTGCTGGCTCACGGGTCCATCCTCGCAACCGCGGACAAGCCGGCTCGGCGTGGGGCGCGCGGATGATGCCGACCGCCTCCCCGAACATCTCGTGCCGGGTGTTGACCCCCGGCCAGCCCCGGCCGACCACGTGCTCGCTGAGGTTCTCCCCGCGCCGAGGCCCAGGGTGAAGCGGCCCTCGCTGAGGATCCCGATGGTCGCCGCCTTCTGTGCCACGACGGCTGGGTGGTAGCGCATGATCGGGCAGGTCACGTAGGTGAGCAGCTCCACCCGCTCGGTGACCTGGTGACCGCCCCGAGCATGCTCCAGGCGTAGCCGGCGTGCCCCTGCTCGGCCAGCCATGGCGAGTAGTGGTCGCGCAACACCTCGAAGCCGAACCCGGCCCGCTCCGCAGCAGCGGCGTAGCGCCCGATCTCGCGGGGGCCGGACTGCTCGGTCATCAGCGTGTATCCGAAGCTCGTCGTCACCTCTGAGGCCTCTTCGTCTGGGTGGGGCGCGGACGTACCCCGTCCGGCAAAGAACCAACCGGTTCGCCGCAGATGCGGAGTCATACTGGTGCCATCGACCGCAGATGCGGCATGCTAGGAGCGTGATCGCCTACCGAGTTGCTGAGGCCGCCGAAGTGCTGGGGGTCAGCAACGACACCCTGCGCCGGTGGATCGACGCCGACCGGGTCCGCGCCGCGCCGGGGGCCGACGGCAGGACCCGCATCGAGGGTGCCGACCTGGCCCGGCTGGCCAAGAGCCTGGCCGAGCAGGGCGGCGCCGGGCATCCCGGCGCGGGCTCCGGGCCCGCGGACCGGGCCGGCGCGGTGAGCGCGCGCAACCGGCTGCGCGGACTGGTCACCGCGGTCACCAAGGACACCGTGATGGCTCAGGTCGAGATGGTCTGCGGGCCCTACCGCCTGGTGTCCCTGATGAGCTCCGAAGCCGCCGACGAGCTCGGTCTGGAGCCCGGTGTGCTGGCGATCGCGTCCGTGAAGTCGACCAACGTCGTTGTGGAGCTGACATGACATCCCCCCGCCTCCGACTCACCGCGCTCGCCGCGCTCGCCGCGTTGACCCTGGCGGGCTGCGGCTCGTCTGCCTCCGGCGGCAGCGGAGCCGCGGGGTCCGAGGAGGAGACCGGCACGCTCAGCGTCCTCGCCGCCTCCTCCCTGACCGAGACCTTCGGCGAGCTGGCCCGGCAGTTCAAGGCCGCCCACCCCGGCGTGAAGGTGCGGCTCTCCTTCGACTCCAGCGCGACCCTCGCCGAGCAGGTCAACCAAGGGGCTCCCGCCGACGTGCTGGCCACCGCCGACACCCGCACCATGCAGACGGTCGTCGCACAGGCAGGGACCGCCGGCACGCCGCGGCTGTTCGCCACCAACCACCTGGAGCTGGTCGTCCCGGCCAAGAACCCGGCTGGCGTCACCCGCTTCGCCGACCTCGCCAAGACGGGGGTGCGGTACGTGGTCTGCGTCCCCTCGGCGCCGTGCGGCAAGCTCGCGGCCACGGTGCTGGCGAACACCGGCATCACCGCGAAGCCGGCCAGCGAGGAGGTCGACGTCAAGGCGGTGCTGACCCGGGTCCAGCTCGACGAGGCCGACGCCGGCCTGGTCTACGCCACCGACGCCACCGCTGCCGGCGCCAAGGTCCGCGCCATCGACGTCCCGACGGCGAACGAGAACCTCAACTCCTACCCGATCGCCGCGCTCGAGAACGCCGCCCGTCCGGCGCTCGCCCGCGCCTGGGTCGAGCTGGTGCTGTCAGCCACGGGCCAGCAGGTGCTGCACGACGCCGGCTTCGGGAAGCCGTGACCGCTCGGGGGGCTGCGCTCGGCCGGGCGCCGGCGCTGCTGCTGACGCCCGCGCTGCTCGCCCTGGTCTTCCTGGCGCTGCCGTTGCTGGCCCTGCTGGCCCGGACCCCCTGGTCGGACCTGCCCGGTCAGCTGACCAGCGCACCGATCCTGGAGGCGCTACGGCTGTCCCTGCTCACCTCGGTGGCCGCGGTCGCCGTCGTCTGCCTGGTCGGCGTCCCGCTGGCGTGGGCGCTGGCCCGGCTGGACTTCCCAGGACGGTCGCTGGTCCGGGCGCTGGTCATCGTGCCGCTGGTGCTGCCACCGGTCGTCGGCGGCGTCGCCCTGCTCTCCGCGTTCGGGCGCCACGGCCTGGTCGGCCCGCTGCTGCGGGACGTGGCCGGGGTGTCGCTGCCGTTCACCACCGCAGGGGTGGTGGTCGCGCACACCTTCGTCGCGCTGCCCTTCTTCGTGCTCAGCGTGGAGGGCGCCCTCCGCGCCACCGACCGGGAGTACGACGTGGTGGCCGCCACCCTGGGGGCGAGCCGCTGGACGACCTTCCGGACCGTCTCGCTGCCGCTGGCCGGACCAGGACTGCTGGCCGGGCTGGTGCTCGGCTGGGCCCGCGCCCTGGGCGAGTTCGGGGCCACCATCACGTTCGCGGGCAACTACCAGGGCACCACCCGCACGATGCCGAACGCGATCTACACCGCCCTGCAGTCCAGCCCCGACGCGGCCATCGTGCTGAGCGTGATCCTGATGGTCGTCTCGGTCGCGGTGCTGGCCCTGCTGCGCGAGCGCTGGTTCGACGTCGCGGTCCAGGGCGCCGTACGACGATGACCCGGCGTCGAGACCGATGAGCTACCTGGACGCCCACGTCGTCGTCCGCCGGCCGGACCACACGCTCGACGTGCGCCTGCGCGCGGAGCCCGGGGACGTGGTCGCCGTGATCGGCCCCAACGGCGCGGGCAAGTCGACCCTGGTGCGCGCCCTCGCCGGCATCGTCCCCCTCGACGAGGGCCGGGTGGTCTGCGACGGCCGGACCTGGGAGGGGCCCGGAGTGCGGATGGACGCCCGGGACCGGCACGTCGGGATGGTGTTCCAGCAGGGTCTGCTGTTCCCGCACCTGTCCGCGATCGACAACGTCGCCTACGGACCACGCAGCCGGGGGGCCGGCGCCCGGCAGGCACGCACGGCGGCGCTGCGGTGGCTGGAGCGGCTCGGCGTGGACGACCTCGCCCGGCGCCGACCGTCCGAGCTGTCCGGCGGCCAGGCCCAGCGGGTCGCGGTCGCGCGGGCACTGGCGACAGACCCGCGGCTGCTGCTGCTCGACGAGCCGCTGTCCGCGCTGGACGTCGGGATCGCGATGGCGCTGCGGATCGAGCTGGCCCGGCACCTCGCCGACTTCGGCGGGGTCTCGGTGCTGGTCACCCACGACGCGATCGACGCGATGACCGTGGCCAACCGGGTCCTGGTCATCGACGAGGGTCGGGTGGCCCAGGACGGCACGCCCACCGAGGTGGCCCAGCGCACCGGCCACCGACCACGTCGCACGGCTGGTCGGGCTCAACGTGCTCCGCGGGCACAGCAGCGGCACGTCGATCGCGCTGCCGACCGGCACCGCCCTGGTCACCAGCGACCCCGGCGCACGGGCGGGTCAGCGCCTGCTTCACCCCGTCCGCGGTCACGCTGACCCTGGAGCAGCCCCCCGGATCGGCCCGCAACCGCTGCCCGGGTCGGGTCACCTCGGTGGCCCCGCACGGATCGGCGGTGCGCGTGCACGTCGACGCGGCCGGCGGGCTGGTCGCCGACGTGACTCCGGCCTCGTCGGCCCAGCTCGGGCTGGTCCCGGGGACGGAGGTGTGGGCCACCGTCAAGGCCACCGAGATCTCCGTCTACGGCGAGACCTGAGCGGCCCGACGTGCACTAGGATCCGAGCATGTCTGACGCCAGCCAGCTGTCGCCCGGCCTGTCCGCGCCCGTGAGGCCCCGGACCGGAACCTCGCTCTCGAGCTCGTGCGCGTCACGGAGGCGGCGGCGATGGCGGCCGGACGCTGGGTCGGCCGAGGTGACAAGAACGGCGCCGACGGGGTCGCGGTCAACGCGATGCGCACCCTGATCTCCACGGTGGGCATGCGCGGGGTGGTGGTCATCGGAGAGGGCGAGAAGGACAACGCGCCGATGCTCTTCAACGGCGAGCACGTCGGGGACGGCACCGGCCCCGAGTGCGACGTGGCGGTCGACCCGATCGACGGCACCACGCTGGCCGCCAAGGGCATGGCGAACGCGGTCGCGGTGATGGCGGTGGCGCCCCGGGGCTCGATGTATGACCCGTCCGCCGTGTTCTACATGGAGAAGCTGGTCACCGGACCCGAGGCGGCCGACGTCGTCGACATCCGCTACCCGGTCGCGGAGAACATCCACCAGGTCGCCAAGGCCAAGGGCAGCGCCGCCGAGGACGTCACGGTGGTCCTGCTCGACCGGCCCCGGCACGAGGCCCTGGTCGAGGAGATCCGCGCCACCGGCGCCCGGATCAAGTTCATCTCCGACGGAGACGTCGCCGGCGCGATCATGGCCGCGCGAGCCGGCACCGGGATCGACCTGCTGCTCGGGATCGGGGGCACCCCCGAGGGCATCATCACCGCGTGCGCGATGAAGTGCCTCGACGGCGTCATCCAGGGAAGGCTGTGGCCGCGCAACGACGAGGAGCGGCAGCGCGCCCTCGACGCCGGGCACGACCTGGACCCGGACCACGTGCTGGGCACCGACGACCTGGTCGCCGGCGACGACGTCTTCTTCGTGGCGACCGGGATCACCGACGGCGAGCTCATGCAGGGCGTGCGCTACCGGGCCGGGGGCGCGAGCACCCACTCGCTGGTGATGCGCTCGCGCAGCGGCACCATCCGCTCGATCGTGTCCGACCACAAGCTGCAGAAGCTCAAGGCGTACGCCGCCGTGGACTTCGGACACTGAGCCGGCGATGCCCCGCTCCCCCTTCGTCGTGGTAGGCGAGTCCCTGGTCGACATCGTGGTGCCCGCCGACGGTGGACCCCGCCACGACGCGGTCGGCGGGTCCTGCCTCAACGTCGCGGTCGGCCTGGCCCGCCTCGACGTGCCCACCACCCTGGTGACGCGGATCGGCGAGGACCGGTACGGCACCCTGGTCGCCGAGCACCTGGCCGAGAGCTCCGTCCGGCTCGGGCCCGGCTCGGAGGTCGCGGGCGGCACGACCAGCACCGCCACCGCGCACCTCGACGAGCAGCACGCGGCGACGTACGACTTCGAGATCGTGTGGGACCTGCCACCCCAGCGGCTGCACGAGGACACGCTCGGCGTGCACGTCGGCTCCCTGGGCGCCGTGCTCGAGCCCGGCCGGGCCGCGGTCGTCGACCTGGTCGCCCAGGCGGTGGCGGACGACGTGTTCGTCAGCTACGACCCCAACATCCGGCCGTTCTTCCTCACCGACGTCGAGGCGACCTGGCGCGACGTGTGCCGGCTCGGCTCCGGCGCCCGGCTGGTCAAGCTCTCCGACGAGGACCTGCGGCTGCTGCGGCCGGACGCGACCGAGGAGCAGGTGTGCCGCGAGCTGCTGGGCGGCGAGCGCACCGAGCTGGTCGTGCTGACCCGAGGCTCGCAGGGCGCCCTGGCGTTCAGCGCCGGAGCCACCCTGGAGGTGCCCGCGCCACGGACCACCGTGGTGGACACGGTCGGCGCCGGCGACTCGTTCATGGCGGCCATGCTGGCGACGCTCTCCGACTGGGACATCCTCGGCGGTGGGGAGGGCGAGCTGGCGGCGCTCGACGACACGCACGTGCAGCTGCTCGTGCAGGGGGCGGTCACCGCGGCCGCGGTGACCTGCTCACGTCGCGGGGCTAACCCGCCTCGGCGTCCGGAGCTGCCGGCGACCTGGCCGGCGGGCTGAGCCGACCGGCCCGCTCCCGGTGCGCGGTCAGCGCCCGGGTCACCGCATCCAGCACGGTCGGGTCGAAGGCCATCCCGAGATGGCTGGTGGACACCTCCACCGTCGTGGCCCGCGGATCGAGGCAGCTGCGCCAGTCCACGATGCCGTCGCGCCGCGAGTACACCGAGGTGAACGACACGGCGGCGGGCAACGGGGCCTGCGCCTGCTGCCAGCTCTGCCGGGCGCAGTCACCCGAGGTGCAGTCCTCCCCCATCATCGAGGCGATCCCGGCCCGGCGGAGGTTGGTGACCATCCACAGGTCGAAGAGCAGCACCGGGTGTGCGGCGCCGGGGGCCAGGACCGGGCTGCCCATGGTCACGATGCCGTCCACGAGGTCGGGACGCCGCCCGGCCAGCCCGCGGGCCATCAGCCCACCCAGGCTGTGGCCGACGATGGTCACCTTGCGGCCGCGCTTGAGCGCGATCGCCTCGATCCGGCGCTCCAGGGCGTCGGAGGCAGCCATCGAGCAGCCGACGTTGGCATGGATCATCGAGCGGTAGGTGCGGTAGCCGAGTCCTCGCAGGTGCCGGGACATCTGCGCGAGGCTGCCGTCCCCGGCCAGGAACCCGGGCACCAGCACAACCGGGTCGAGGGCCTGCTCCGGAGCCCGCAGGGCGTACGGCGTGGCGCGCCGCCGGCGCCACTGCCGGGCGTTGTGCCGCACCAGGCGGGCCGCCTCGGTGGCCACGCTTCCCTCCCGGGCGAGCGCCCACAGCCCGCTGGGTCCGGCGAACCCCGGCGGGCACAGGAAGGAGCCGACGGAGGTCGTCATGATGTGACGATAGCCACATCGGCCCGTGCGTATGCAGGTCGAGTCCGGTTCGTTATCAGCGGGCCCTCTGGGGGACGCTCGGTACGCTGAGGACGACCTCACCCCAGACCCTGGAAGCGTCGTCTGCCATGTCTCCTGCGTCCACGCCGGCCGGACCGGCGCCCGCCACCCCCGGCCCGGCACGCCCGACGCCGCCCGTCGTCCCCGTGTCCGACGAGCAGATCGCCAGGCTCCCGAACGGCCTCGAGCTCTGCTACCAGACCTTCGGCGACCCGGCCGGCGAGCCCCTCCTGCTGGTGATGGGGCTCGGCGGCCCGATGATCTGGTGGAGCCCGGAGTTCTGCGGGCTGCTCGCGCAGGCCGGCTTCTTCGTGATCCGCTTCGACAACCGGGACACCGGCCGCTCGTCGCGGGACCGGGGTGCGGTGAGCCGGCGGATGCTGGTGCGCAGCTTCCTCGCCCCGACCGCGGCCCGGACACCCCCGCCGCCGTACACCCTCGACGACCTGGCCCACGACGCGTTCGCGCTGCTCGACCACCTCGACCTGGCAGCCGCGCACGTCCTCGGGGTCTCGATGGGCGGCATGGTCGCGCAGACGATGGCCCTGACCGGGCCCGAGCGGGTGCGCTCGCTGACCTCGGTGATGTCCACCACCGGGCGGCGCACGGTGGGCTGGCAGGACCCCCGGCTGCTTCCGCTGCTGCTCGCCCGCAGCGTCTCGACCCGCGAGGCGTACGTCGCCAGCTCGGCGCGGCTGTGGACCGTGATCGGCTCGCCCGGCTACCCCGAGGACCTCGAGGAGTCGGCTGCCCGTGCCGGCGAGACGTGGGACCGGGGCATCAGCGCCGCGGGGGTCGCCCGGCAGATGCTGGCCGTCCTGCACCAGCCGGACCGCTCACGGCGGCTGCGCGAGCTCACCATGCCCGCCCTGGTCATCCACGGCCTCGAGGACAAGATGGTGCACGTCTCCGGGGGCCGGGCCACCTCCCGCGCCATCCCCGGCTCCGAGCTGGTGCTGGTGCCCGGCATGGGGCACGACCTGCCCGAGCCGCTGTTCGGCAGCTTCGTCGAGGCGATCGCCCGGGTGGCAGCCCGGGCCGGCGGTCCGATTACCAGGTGATGTAGGAAAACTCGCACTCCGCATGGTGAACAACCCATGGGGAGTGCCAGTTCTCCATGGTCAGTGGCGCGGCTCGACCGGTGGCGCAGCGCAGTCGGACCCAGGGCGTACGGCGACCGGGTGCACGGCCTCAGGAGGCGTCGGTGCCTCCGGCGTCGGGGCCCGACCGCGTGCTCGTCGAGGTGCCGGGGCGCTTCGCCGCGGCCTGCTTCGTCGCGCCCGGCCGCTTCGCCGCGGCCTGCTTCGTCGCGCCCGGCCGCTTCGCCGTGGTCTGCTTCGTCGCGCCCGGCCGCTTCGCCGTGGTCTGCTTCGTCGCGCCCGGCCGCTTCGCCGCGGCCTGCTTCGGCGCACCCGGCCGCTTCGCCGCGGTCTGCTTCGGCGCACCCGGCCGCTTCGCCGTGACCGACTTCTTCGCGCCCGAGTCCGCGGCAGCCCGCTTCGCGGAGGTCCGCTTCGCGGAGGTCCGCTTCGCCGCGGCGGCCGGCTCGGTCGAGCCCGGACCTGCGGCGCTCCGCTTGGCCGTGCTCCGCTTCGCGGGGGACGCGTTGGCGAGCGCCCTGGTCGCCGAGCTCCGCCCGGTCTTCCGGGTGCGGGAGCCGGCGCGGGAGCCAGCGACCACGGACCGGTCCCCGGAGACCGGAGCCGTCGCGTCGGCCGCGGCCTCGTGGCCGGGCACCAGGGCCACCATCTCGGCCATCGCGTCCTGCAGGTAGCCGATCAGGTTCCACAGGTCCGGGACCATCTCGCGGCACGCGATCAGGCCGAAGTCGAGCGAGCCGTCGTAGGAGAACAGCGTGATGTTCAAGCCACCGGTCATGTCGGTCACCGCGGAGACCGGGTAGATCCCCTCGACCTTGGCGCCCGCGATGAACAGGGGCAGCTGCGGGCCGGGGACGTTGCTGACGAACAGGTTGAACGGCAGCCCCGGCACGGTGGCCAGCCGGAAGAGCGCGCGTGCCGCCAGCCCGGACAGCGCCGTCGGCACCAGCGCGGAGAGGTCCTGCAGCAACGAGGCCGGCACGGCCTGGAAGGCCCGCTTCGCCTCGACCATGGAGACCCGCATGAACTCCATCCGCTGCTCGGGGTCGCGCAGGTGGGTCGGCAGCTCGGCGAGCATCACCGAGACCTGGTTGCCGTTCGAGCCGGCCTGGTCCTTAGTGCGGATCGACACCGGCACCGCCCCCACCAGCGGGGTCGCGGGCAGCGCGTCGTGGTCGAGCAGCCAGCGGCGCAGTGCGGACGCGGTCAGCGCCATCACTACGTCGTTGACCGTCATCCCGAAGTGGTTCTTGACCAGCTTGAGGTCGCTCAGCGGCAGCGAGCCGAAGGAGAACCTGCGATGCGGCGTGATGCTGCCGTTCAGCGGGGTGCGGGGCGGCCGCAGGGTTCGGGAGGTGGTCTGGGCCTTGGCGGAGCCGCCCAGCGCGCGCTCGACGAGCGCTGCGGACCCGCTGACCAGGCGCAGTCCCGGGAGGTTGCCGGCACCGGGCAGCTGGTCGACGTACCGCAGCGACTTCGGCACGGTGGCGAGCAGCTCGACGGGGTTGAGCGCGGCCTGGCGCACCCCGCGCCGGATCAGGTTGGCCGTCGAGGGCATCGGCCGCGGGACGAACGGCTCACGCTCCGGCGTGACCTCGCGCGGCTCCACGCTGAGGTCCATGATCGTCTCCAGGATCTCGGCGCCGGAGACCCCGTCGATCGCGGCGTGGTGGATCTTGGAGTAGAACGCGCAGCGGCCGTTCTCGAGGCCGGTGATGACGTAGGCCTCCCACAGCGGACGGCTCCGGTCGAGCTGGCGAGCGTGCAGCCGGGCGATCTGCTCGCCCAGCTGCTCCCGGGTCCCCGGCCCGGGCAGCGCCAGCTCCCGCAGGTGGAACTCGATGTCGAAGTGCGGGTCGTCGACCCAGTACGGACGACCGAGCCCCAGCGGCACCTCGACCAGGCGCTGCCGGAGCGGCGCCGCGAGGTGCAGCCGGGGCTCGAAGACCTCACGGACCGACTCGAGGTCCCACCGGCCGCCCGGGGCGGTCGCGGGGTCGAGGACGATCAGGCTGCCGACATGTCCCACCGTGGTGGGCGACTCGACGTTGAGGAACTGGGCATCGAGGGCTGTCAGCTGGCGCATGGTCGTCAGTCAACCCCGCCCTCGGCGTTCCTCCAAACCTAGGACAGCCGCAGCCCTGAGTCGGTCTCGAACACGTGCACCTTCTCGGGGTCCGTGGTCACCCACAGGGTCTCGCCCTTGTGGTGGTTGCGGCGGGCGTCGATGCGGACGATCACCTGGTCGGGCGCACCCTCGGCGCCGCTGGTGCCGTAGACGAAGCCGTCGGCGCCGAGCTCCTCGACCACGCTCACCTTGACCGGGATGCCCTCGCCCTCGCTGACGATCCGCCACGACTCGGGCCGGACGCCGATGGTGATGTCGCCGTGCGCCTTGCTGGCCGCGGACCGGTCGATCGGCACCTCGATGTCCCCGAGCTTGGCGTGACCCTCCACGTTGTGCGCCGACAGCAGGTTCATGGCGGGCGAGCCGATGAAGCCGGCCACGAACAGGTTCGCGGGCTTGTCGTAGAGGTTCAGCGGGGTGTCCGCCTGCTGGAGGATGCCGTCCTTGAGCACCGCGACCCGGTCGCCCATCGTCATCGCCTCGACCTGGTCGTGCGTGACGTAGACGGTGGTGACGCCGAGCCGCTGCTGCAGCGCGGCGATCTGGGTGCGGGTGGAGACCCGCAGCTTCGCGTCGAGGTTCGACAGCGGCTCGTCCATGCAGAACACCTGCGGCTGGCGGACGATCGCCCGGCCCATCGCGACCCGCTGACGCTGGCCACCGGAGAGGGCCTTCGGCTTGCGCTCGAGGTACTCGGTGAGGTCGAGGAGCTTGGCCGCCTCCTTGACCCGCTCCATCCGCTCCTCCTTGGGCACCTTGGCCATCTTGAGGGAGAACGCCATGTTCTCGGCGACGCTCATGTGCGGGTACAGCGCGTAGTTCTGGAACACCATCGCGATGTCCCGCTCCTTCGGCGGCAGGTGCGTGACGTCGCGGTCACCGATGTAGATGTGCCCGCTGGTCACCTCCTCCAGCCCGGCCAGCATCCGCAGGCTGGTCGACTTGCCGCAGCCGGAGGGTCCGACGAGGACGAGGAACTCGCCGTCCTCGATCTCGAGGTTCAGGTCGTCCACCGCGGGCTTGTCGCCCCCGGGGTACATCCGCTCGGCGTGCTCATAGGTCACTGATGCCATGGTCGTTCGTCTCCTTCACCGGCAGGTACGTGCCGGACGATCCGTGGTAAAGGGTGGATGTGGTGCCGCTCACACTACCGGGATCGCCGGTGATGGCAACGGCTCAGCGGGCCCCCAGCACGTGCGACCACGGGTCGGACAGCGTACGGCGGGCAAACGGGCAGCCTGACCGGGTCAGTCGGCCACCACGAGAACTGCGTCGACGACGACGTCCACCCGGACCGCGGAGTCCTGGGAGAGCCTGTCCGCGGACGCGCTCGGGATCTGGGCGATGACCTCCTGGCCGTCGTCGAGACGACAGTGCACTCGCGAGAACGGCCCGAGGAAGGCCACCGACAGGACGCGAGCGTTGGCCGCGTCCCGACCCCCGGCAACGGCCACGCTCACACACTCCGGCCGCACCAGCGCGACCCCGGCGCCCTGCTCCAGCGAGCCGGCGAGCAACGGCACCCGCGACCCCAGCACCGCGGCGTGCCCGGCCTCCACGTGAGCGCGCACCCGGTTGCTGAGCCCGACGAACTCCGCCACGAAGCGCGTCGCGGGACGCTCGTACAGCTCGGTGGGCGGGGCGATCTGGTCGAGCCGGCCGGAGCTCATCACGCCGACCCGGTCGGCCACCGCGAGCGCCTCCTCCTGGTCGTGGGTCACGAACAGCGTGGTGGTCCCGACGTCGAGCTGCACGCGCCGGATCTCCTCACGCAGCTGGACCCGGACCTTCGCGTCGAGCGCCGAGAGCGGCTCGTCGAGCAGCAGCACCGCCGGCTCCACCGCCAGCGCCCGGGCCAGGGCGACCCGCTGCTGCTGGCCGCCGGAGAGCTGGTGGGCGTAGCGGTCCTCGAACGCCGAGAGCCCGACCAGCTCCAACATCTCGCGGGACCGGGCCAGCCGGGCTCCCCGGTCCTGCCCGCGCAGCCGCAGCCCGAAGGAGACGTTGTCGCGCACCGTCATGTGCGGGAACAGGCTGTAGGCCTGAAAGACCATCCCCATGTCGCGCTTGTTGGCCGGGACGGCGGTGATGTCCTCCCCGCCCACCAGGACCCGGCCCGCGTCGGCGCGGTCCAGGCCCGCGAGGATCCGCAGCGCGGTGGTCTTGCCGCAGCCGGAGGGACCGAGCAGCACCACCATCTCGCCGGGCGCCAGCTCCAGGCTCAGCCCGTCCAGCGCGTGCAGCGTGCCGTAGGTACGGCGCAGGTCCACCAGGGAGACCCCGGAGCTGGTGCCTCTCGGTCGTGCGGTCTGGTCCAGGACGGCCACGTCAGGCCCCTTTCGACGTACGGGAGCGTCGGCCGACGAACGTCAGCAGCAGCAGGAGGACGGCGGCGAGCACCAGGGACGCCAGGGCGCCGGCCACGCCGGTCGGCGCGTCGCTCTTGTTCAACAGGGCCAGAACCGTGGGCAGGGTGTTGAAGTTCAGCAGGGCGGCGAAGGTGTACTCGCCGAGCACCAGGGCGACCGAGACGAACGCCGCCGAGCTCACGCCCGGCCAGATGTTCGGCAGCACGATCCGCACGATCACCGTCGTCCAGCCGGCCCCCAGCGACCGTGCGGCCTCCGAGAGCGTGTTGACGTTGATCGCGCCCAGCGCGCCGTCGATGGAGCGGTAGGCGTAGGGAAGCACCAGCACCACGTAGGCGAAGGTCAGCGTGAGCGCGGAGTCGCCGAGGAAGTAGGTGACCCAGGCATAGATGTTGGAGATACCGACCACGATCACCAGCGGCGGGATGGTCAGCGGGAGCAGGCAGAGGTACTCCACCAGCTTGGTCGCCCGCGGCACCCGCAGCCGCACCCAGATCATCGTCGGGGTGAGCAGCACCAGCATCAGCGTGGTGGTGAGCAGTGCCAGCAGCACCGAGGTGACGATCGAGGAGGAGATCGTGGGGTCGGTGAACAGGTTGCGCCACGGCTGCAGGGTCCGGCCGCCGCCCCCGACGACCCGGGTGCTGAAGTCCAGCATCGCCAGCAGCGGCAGGAAGAAGAACACCGCGAACAGAGCCAGCCACACCACCCGGGTGGTCTCCCAGGCCAGCGAGCGCCTCACTGCAGCCACCTCGAGGTACGGCGCACCAGCAGGCTGTAGGCCGTCATCACCAGCCCCACCACGACCACCATCTCGAAGGCGAGCGCGAAGGCGAGGTTCTGCCGGCCGAGCATCACCTCGCTGGTCAGCGCCGCGCGGATGAACAGCGGCAGGATCGGCTGTCCCTGGCTGACCAGCACCGCGGCCGTCGCGTAGGCGGCGAACGCGTTCGCGAACAGAAGCAGGGCCGCACCCAGGAACGCCGGCAACAGCAGCGGACCGGCGACCCGGCGCCAGTAGACCCAGGTGCTGGCACCCAGGTTGACCGCGGCCTCCCGCCACTGCGGGCGGATGCCGTCGAGCGCCGGCAGGAAGACGATCACCATGAGCGGGATCTGGAAGTAGCTGTAGACCAGGATCAGACCGGGCAGCGCGTACAGCCAGCCGGACCCGAAGATGTTGAAGCCCAGGAGGTCCTCGATCGCCAGCGTGAGCACACCGCTGAAGCCGAGCGTCGCGATGAACGCGAAGGCCAGCGGCACGCCGCCGAACTGGGCGAGCACACCGCTGATCGCCGTGACGACGCGGCGGAAGACGCTGGTCGCCGGGCGGATCACCACCAGGTAGGCGAGGAACGCGCCGAACACCGCGCCGGCCACCGAGCTCACCGCGGACAGGACCACGCTCTTCCACAGCACCGACAGCAGTGCCGGCGTGAAGAGCGTGGTGATGTTGACGAGCGTGAACCGCCCGTCCTCCTGGAAGGCGCCGAACACCACCGTGAGCGTCGGCACCACCAGGAAGACGAGCAGGAACAGCAGGAACGGGAGCAGCCCGAGCCACGGCGCCAGACCGGCACGCCTTCTCGCTGCCGCACCTTCCGTCGAGACCACGGGTCAGCCGACGGTCTTGGCCCAGTTGGCGGACAGGTACGCACTGGCCTTCTCGGTCTCCGCGACGGTCGGGGTGACCGCCGTGCCGCTCACCGGGGGCAGGGCGTCGTACGCCGCCTTGTCGATGGTGCCGGCCTTGTCCATCGCGTCCGCGCGGACCGGGCGCGCCCCGCCGCCGAGCCAGAGGTTCTGACCCTGGTCGGAGTACACGAACTCCTGCCACAGCCGCGCCGCGGCCGGGTGCGGGGCGTCGGCGTTGACCGCCTGGTAGTAGTAGCCGGCCACGACCGCGTCGTTCGGGACGACGACCTTCCAGGTCTTGAGCTTCTTGGTCTCCGCGGCGTTCAGGTAGTCCCAGTCGATGACCACCGGGGTCTGGCCGGACTCGATGGTGGCAGGCGTCGGGTCGACCGGCAGGAAGTTGCCGGCCTTCTTCAGCTTGCCGAAGAAGTCCACGCCCGGGGTGATGTCCTGCGCGGAGCCGCCGTTGCTCAGCGAGGCCATCATCACGCCGCTGAACGCCGCACCGGCGGTGGTCGGGTCACCGTTGAGCCCGACCTTGCCCTTGAAGGCCGGGGCGAGCAGGTCGTTGACCCCCTTGACGTCCGGGACCTTGCTGGAGTCGTAGCCGATCGACATGTAGCCCCCGTAGTCGTTGACCCAGGTGCCCTTCGGGTCCTTGAACTCCGCGGGGATGTCTGCCCAGGTGGTCACCTGGTACGGCGCGAACATCGCGGTGTTCGCGAGCGCGACCGACTGTCCGAGGTCGAACACGTCGGGGGCGCGGTTGGTGCCCTTCAGCGACTTGGCGGCGTTGATCTCGTCCTGGCTGTTCGCGTCCGGCTGCGCGGAGTTCACCTTGATGCCGTACTTGGCGCTGAACGCCTTGATCATCTCGCCGTAGTTGGCCCAGTCGGGGGGCAGCGCGATGACGTTGAGCTGGCCCTCCTTCTTGGCGGCGGCGACCAGCGCGTCCATGCCCCCGAGGTCCTGCGCGGACGTCGCAGTGGCGGCCTTGTCGCCGCCTCCGTCGCCGGAGCCGCTCTTGCTCGCCGGGGGCGAGCAGGCGGCAAGGGCCATCACGCTGACGGCGGCCACGACGGTGACTCGGACGGTACTACGTGCCACGACGGCACCTCCACGGATCGGTAACGTGCGGATGGGGGTCGACCCAGGAGTCTGTGGTCGCCGGCAGACGGATCCGAGCGGGCCGTCCATCGGCAACGTAGCCCATCGCAGGCGCGCACAAGAGCGTGACTCGGCCACTATTGCGTATCGATCAGGAGCCGCGGAGGCCGAGCCACGTGCGCACCAGCTGCCCGGGGGGCCCCTTGCGTTGCACGTGCACGGACCCCATCACCGCGACGCCGAGCACCCGCACCAGCGGACCGCCCGCGTCAGGGTCGAAGGGCACCCGGGAGCGCTGCTCGCAGAACTCGCCCATCACGCCGAGCCCCTCGACCGCGACCCGGGTGCCGGCGTCGACGATGACCCTCACCTCGCCCATCACCGCTCGCGCGTAGACCGTGGTCTCGGGTCTCTCCAGCTGCGCCTCGCGCAGGTCGAGGACGACCGTCCCCATCACCGCCACCGCGGTGTGACCGTCCTGCACCAGCCAGCGGCCCGTGCGCCGCGTCGTGGACATCAGCGCCAGCGACGACGGGTACGCCTCCGCGGGCACGACGGCCGGCGGTCGCACCGCGGCCGCGCGGGCCTGCGCCGCGTCGGCCGGGAGGTCCGCGGTGATCGGCCGGAGGTCGGCGTAGGTCTTGGCGCGGTACGTCGCCTCGAGCCGCTCGTCCAGCTCCTCGAGGTCGAGACGGCCCTCCCCCGCGGCCTCCCGCAGCCGGTCCGCGACGCGGTGCCGGTCGGCGTCGGAGACCCGCAGCAGGCCCGGGTCGCCGGGCGTCGCCGGGACCCGCGGACGCCCCGGGACGGCTGGAGGCTCGGGCGGCTGTCCCTGCATGCGACCAGCCTAGTCGTCTCGTCTACGCTCGGAGCGCCCTTCTCCGCTGTTCTCCTGCCCGTGACGAGGTACCTCCGGTGAGTGCCGACACCCAGCACGCTGACCCGTTCCGCTACTCCGACCTGCTGCCTGCCGGCGCCGACGAGACGCCGTACCGGCTGCTCACCACCGAGGGGGTGCGCACCGTCGAGGCGGCGGGGCGACGGTTCCTGGAGGTCGACCCCGAGGTCCTCCGGCTGCTCACGTCCGAGGCGATGCAGGACGTCGCGCACTTCCTGCGGCCGGCGCACCTGGCGCAGCTGCGCCGGATCATCGACGACCCCGAGGCCAGCGGCAACGACCGCTTCGTCGCCCTGGACCTGCTCAAGAACGTCAACATCTCCGCCGGTGGCGTGCTGCCGATGTGCCAGGACACCGGCACCGCGATCGTGATGGGCAAGAAGTCCGAGGGCGTGCTGACCGGTGTGGACGACGGCGCGTGGATCAGCCGGGGCGTGCACGACGCCTACACCAGACTCAACCTGCGCTACTCCCAGCTTGCCCCGCTGACCATGTGGGAGGAGCGGAACACCGGCACCAACCTGCCGGCTCAGATCGAGCTCTACTCCACGCCGGGCACCGGCGACCCCGCCTACAAGTTCCTCTTCATGGCCAAGGGCGGCGGCTCGGCGAACAAGTCCTTCCTGTTCCAGGAGACCAAGGCGATCCTCAACCCGCAGAGGATGCTGGAGTTCCTCGACGAGAAGATCCGCTCGTTGGGGACGGCCGCCTGCCCGCCGTACCACCTTGCGGTGGTCATCGGCGGCACGTCGGCGGAGTTCGCGCTGAAGACCGCGAAGTACGCCTCGGCGCACTACCTCGACACGCTGCCCACCGCGGGGTCGATGGACGCCCACGGCTTCCGGGACCTGGAGCTGGAGGAGGAGGTGTTCAAGCTGACCCAGTCCTTCGGGATCGGGGCGCAGTTCGGCGGGAAGTACTTCTGCCACGACGTGCGCGTGGTCCGGCTGCCCCGGCACGGCGCGTCCTGCCCGGTCGCGATCGCGGTCTCCTGCTCCGCGGACCGGCAGGCGCTCGGCAAGATCACCGCCGAGGGCGTGTTCCTCGAGCAGCTCGAGCGGGACCCGGCCTCGTACCTACCGGACACCACCGACGAGAGGCTGTCGGTCAGCTCCGAGGACGAGGTGGTGCGGATCGACCTGAACCGGCCGATGAGCGAGATCCTGGCCGAGCTGTCCCGGCACCCGGTGAAGACCCGGCTGTCGCTCAGCGGCCCGCTCGTCGTGGCCCGCGACATCGCGCACGCGAAGATCCAGGAGCGCCTCGACGCCGGCGAGCCGATGCCGACGTACCTGCGCGACCACGCCGTCTACTACGCGGGACCCGCGAAGACCCCGGAGGGCTACGCGTCCGGGTCGTTCGGGCCCACCACGGCCGGCCGGATGGACTCCTACGTCGACGCGTTCCAGGCGGCGGGCGGCTCGCTGGTGATGCTGGCCAAGGGCAACCGCTCGGCCAAGGTGACCAGGGCCTGCCACGAGCATGGCGGCTTCTACCTGGGCTCGATCGGCGGGCCGGCGGCCCGGCTGGCGCAGGACTGCATCAAGAAGGTCGACGTGCTGGAGTACGCCGAGCTCGGCATGGAGGCGGTCTGGAAGATCGAGGTCGAGGACTTCCCGGCGTTCATCGTCGTCGACGACAAGGGCAACGACTTCTTCGCCGAGACCCAGAAGCCGATCGCTCTGACGGTCCGCACCCGGTCCGCGGAGCCCACCTCGTAGGCCCTCCTCCGCGTCCCGGACGTCCTAGGCTGAGGGGGGCGAGAGCCCCGGAGAGGATGACGCAGGGGATGGGGTACGTCGAGCTGGCACGGGCGACCTCGCCGCGCGGCGACGTCCTGCTGCGCCGGCGGGACGACCCCGGGACCGAGCCGGTCGTCGAGCTGCGCGTCAACGGGGTGTTCGTGATGGACACCCGCGAGACCGGCAGCGAGCGCGCCCTCGCCACGGCCGCCCTGGCCGCGGTGTCGCGGCCGCGGTCGGTGCTGGTCGGCGGGCTCGGCCTGGGCTTCACGACCAGCGAGGTGCTCCGGGACCTGCGGGTCGAGCGGGTCGAGGTCGTCGAGATCGAGGCCGACCTGGTGCGCTGGATGCGGGACGGCACGGTGCCCGGCGGTGCGGACCTGCTCAGGGACGACCGTCTGCTGCTGGTCACCGGTGACGTGCGCGACACGCTCCGGGAGGCCGCGGCGGCGACCTATGACCTGGTGCTGCTCGACCTGGACAACGGGCCTGGGTCCCTGGTCCACGACAGCAACGCGGAGGTCTACCGCGCCGGGTTCCTCGGCACCGCGCGGGCGGCGCTGCGTCCCGGTGGAGCGGTCGCCGTCTGGTCCTCCGCCCCCGCACCCGAGCTGGAGAGCGTGCTGCGCCGCGTGTTCGGCGCGGTGTCGCCGGTGCCGTACGACGTGCGGCTCCAGCACCGCGACGAGCGCTACTGGGTGTACCTCGCCCCCCGCTGATCCGCCGCGGCCGGGGGGCCTCGTCTGGGGACCCTCGCGCTGGGTAGCGTGCAGGACATGGACGGCTACCGGATCGAGCACGACAGCATGGGTGAGATCGAGGTCCCCCAGGACGCCCTGTGGCGAGCACAGACGCAGCGGGCGGTCGAGAACTTCCCGATCAGCGGCAGCACGCTGGAGGCGGAGCACGTCAAGGCCATCGCCCAGGTCAAGGCGGCCGCGGCCAAGGTCAACGCCGAGCTGGGCGTGATCTCCGCGGAGCAGGCCGACGCGATCCGGTCGGCGGCCGCGGAGGTGATCGAGGGCCGGCACCTCGACCAGTTCCCGATCGACGTGTTCCAGACCGGGTCCGGGACCTCCTCGAACATGAACATGAACGAGGTGCTCGCCTCGCTGGCCAAGCGCGCCGGCGTCGACGTGCACCCCAACGACCACGTCAACGCCAGCCAGTCCAGCAACGACACGTTCCCGACCTCCATCCACGTGGCTGCGACCTCCTCGGCCGTGCAGCTGCTCGAGCCTGCCCTCGAGCACCTCGCCGCGACCCTGGAGGCGAAGGCCGCGGAGTTCGCGGACACGGTGAAGTCGGGTCGCACGCACCTGATGGACGCGACCCCGGTGATGCTGGGCCAGGAGCTGGGCGGCTACGCGGCCGCGATGCGGCTGGGCGTCGAGCGGCTGCGGTCGACGCTGCCCCGGCTCGCCGAGCTGCCCCTGGGCGGGACCGCGGTGGGCACCGGGATCAACACCCCCGCGGGCTTCGCCGCGAAGGTGATCGCCGAGCTGGCCGAGGCCACCGGGCTGCCGTTCACCGAGGCCCGCAACCACTTCGAGGCACAGGGTTCCCGTGACGCCCTCGTCGAGCTCTCCGGCCAGCTGCGGACGGTCGCGGTGGGGCTCACCAAGATCTGCAACGACCTGCGGTGGATGGCGTCCGGCCCCCGGACCGGGCTCGCGGAGATCAACCTGCCCGACCTGCAGCCGGGTTCGAGCATCATGCCGGGCAAGGTCAACCCGGTCCTGCCCGAGGCGACCCTGATGGTGTGTGCGCAGGTGATCGGCAACGACACGACGGTGACCGTGGCCGGCGCCTCGGGGAGCTTCGAGCTGAACGTGATGATGCCGGTCCTGGCCCGCAACGTGCTCGAGTCGGTGCGGCTGCTGTCCACCAGCAGCCGGCTGCTGGCCGACCGCTGCGTCGCCGGGATCACCGCGAACGTGGAGCGGATGCGCACCTACGCGGAGTCGTCACCGTCTGTGGTGACCCCGCTCAACCGCTACATCGGCTACGAGAACGCCGCCAAGGTGGCCAAGAAGGCCCTCGCCGAGGAGAAGACCATCCGCGAGGTGGTCCTGGAGCTGGGCTTCGTCGAGAACGGCGACCTGACCGGCGAGCAGCTGGACGCCGCGCTCGACGTGGCCGCCATGACCCACCCCTGAGCCGGCTCGTCCGACGCGACCGCCGCAGCCGGCCACCGCGACAGACCCGGAAGGCCGCCGGCCCCGACCGCTCAGTACCAGCCGTGTCCCTGCTTGAAGCTCCACGCGCTGCAGGGGGTCCCGTAGCGGGCCTTGATGTAGCCCAGTCCCCAGCGGATCTGGGTGGCGGCGTCATCACGCCACTTCGGACCGGCCGAGGCCATCTTCGACCCGGGCAGCGCCTGCGGGATGCCGTAGGCCGAGGACGACGGGTTGTCGGCGTGCACGTTCCAGCCGCTCTCGCCGACGTAGATCGAGTCCAGGCAGGAGAACTGGTCTGAGCCGAAGCCGAACTGCGGGAGCATCGCCCGGGCGACCGAGCGCGGGTCGCGCGGGACGATCTTCTCGGTCCGGGTGACCTGGCCCCCGGACCGCTGGTCCAGCGCGGCCTTCTTGGTGGGGTCCACCGCGGTCCGGCGGTCCGAGCGGGACACCGACACGGACCGGTCCCCCAGGTCAAGGCGGCCGGGGCCGACACGGCTCCGGTCGGCACGGCTCCGGTCGGCACGGCTCTCGTCCACGCGACCCGGGGCGGCGCGGTTGGCGCCCACGACCGGGCCCGCGGAGGTGACCGACGCGGCGGCGGACGTGGGGGCGGCGCTCCCACTGCCCTCGAGCACGACGCCGGCGGACACCGCCAGCGCGGTGGTGGTCAGCGCGGCGGCGGCGAGGGTCAGCGGCGATCGGCGGGCGCGTCCACCGGGGGCGGTGGGCTGGGGGTCCTCACGGTGCAGGGGTACGTAGGGCTCGGGGCGGGGCACAGAGTCTCACTGACGTCGGCGACAAGGTCGAGGCCGCGCCCGTCCCCCGTCCTTGAGCGCGTCTGCGCTCCACCATCGCAAGCGGTCCGCACGGACCGCAAACCAGATCGCACCGGACGGGGGATGACTCGCGTCACACGGCGGGGCCGGTGTGATTGGTGTGACGGTCGGGTCAGCCGGTGGACGAGGTGACCGTCATAGGGAAGCGTGGGTGGCCCGGGTGAGCCACACCGAGGTCGCCGCGGGCAGCCGGTTGTCGACCAGGTCGTCGCTGGCCAGCAGCACCGTCCAGCCCTCGGGGACCGGCGCGGGGGCGCCGCTGACGTTGACCAGGCAGGCGAACCCGGGCTCCCGGGTGAAGCCGAGCACTCCGGCCGGGGTCTCCAGCCAGGCCAGCTCACCGTCCCCCAGTGCCGCGGTCTCCCGGCGCAGGCGGAGCGCGGAGCGGTACAGCTCCAGCGTCGAGGACGGGTCATCCTCCTGGGCTGCGACGGTGAGCGGCCCCCAGCGCCCGGGCTGCGGCAGCCAGGGCTCGGCGGCCGGGGCATCACCGCCGGGCGGGCCGCTGAACCCGTACGGCGGCCGGTCACCGGACCACGGGAGCGGCACCCGGCACCCGTCCCTGCCCCGATCGGTCCGACCAGAGCGCTCCCAGGTGGGGTCCTCGAGCCGGTCCTCGGGCAGGTCCTCGACCTCGTCGAGGCCGAGCTCCTCCCCCTGGTAGACGTAGGCGCTGCCGGGCAGCCCCAGGGTCAGCAGCAACGCCGCCCGTGCCCGGCGGCGTCCCAGGTCGAGGTCGGCGGGTCGGCCGAGCAGCTGCATGACGCTGCTGCCCGGGGTGGACTGGTCCCGGGCGTAGCGGGAGACGTGCCGGGCCACGTCGTGGTTGGAGAGCACCCAGGTGGCTGGGGCGCCGACCTCGCGGTGCTCGGCGAGGGTCTCGCCGATCACGTGCCGCAGGTAGCCGGCCTCCCAGGACGCCTGCAGGTAGGTGAAGTTGAACGCGGTGTGCAGCTCGTCGGGACGCAGGTAGCGGGCCAGCCGCTCGGGCTCGTCGACCCAGGCCTCCGCGACGTACACCTTGGGGTCGTCGTAGGAGTCCGCGACCCGGCGCCAGCGCCGGTAGACCTCGTGCACCTCGTCGCGGTCCCAGTGCGGGTGCGGCCGCCACGGGGCGCGTCGCAGCTCGCCGTCGACCTCCACCGGCTGGCGCGGCCACTCCAGGTCCTCGGCCTCGGGCAGGCCCGGCTCCTTGACCAGCGAGTGCGCCACGTCGATCCGGAAGCCGTCCACACCGCGGTCGAACCAGAAGCGCAGGGTCCGCTCGAAGTCGTCGCCGACCTCGGGGTGCTCCCAGTTGAGGTCGGGCTGCTCGGGGGCGAACAGGTGCAGGTACCACTCGCCGGGACGGCCGTCGGGCTCGACCACCCGCTGCCAAGCAGGGCCGCCGAAGACCGACTGCCAGCCGTTCGGGGGCTCGGCGCCGCCCTGTCCCCGGCCGGGCCGGAAGAGGTAGCGCTCGCGAGCCGGTGACCCCGGCCCGGCCCTCAGCGCCTCCTGGAACCACGCGTGCTGGTCCGAGGTGTGGTTCGGCACGATGTCGAGCAGCACCCGGAGTCCAGCCTGCCTCGCCTCCGAGAGCAGCTCCTCGGCCTCGGTCAGCGAGCCGAAGCGCGGCTCGACGTCCCGGTAGTCCGACACGTCGTAGCCGGCGTCGGCCATCGGCGAGGGATACCAGGGGTTGATCCAGATGGCGTCCACACCCAGCTCCGCCAGGTAGCGCAGACGGGAACGGATCCCGGCGATGTCGCCGAGCCCGTCCCCGTCCGCGTCCGCGAAGCTGCGGATGTAGATCTGGTAGATGACCGCGTCACGCCACCAGTCGTCAGCCACGGGCTACTTGACCCCTCCGGCCGTCAGCCCGCTCACGATGCGGCGCTGGAAGGCGAGCACCATGATCAGCAGCGGCACCGTGAGGATCACCCCGGCGGCCATCTGGCTTCCGACCGGGATGTCGCGACCGGTCTTCCCCTGGAACTGCGCGATCGCCACGACCGCGGTGAAGAAGTCCGACTTGTTGGTCATGGTGAGTGCGATGATGAACTCGTTCCACGCCGCCACGAACGCGATGATCGCGGTGGTGAAGACGCCGGGGGCGGCCAGCGGGATGATCACCTTGCGGAACGCCTGCCACTGCGTGCAGCCGTCCACCATCGCGGCCTGCTCCAGCTCGACCGGCATCTGCCGGAAGAACGCGGTGAGGTTCCACACCGACAACGGCAGCGCGAAGGACATGCTGGGCAGGATCAGCGCCTGGTAGGTGTTGATCCAGCCGATGTCGGTGAAGATCTTCAGCAGCGGCACGACCAGCGCGATGCCGGGGAACATCGAGGTGGCGATGATCGCGCTGAGCGCGAGGTTCTTCCCGCGGAACTCCAGCCGGGCCAGCGCGTACGCCGCGAACGTGCCGATCACCAGCACCGCGACCGTCGTCACCCCGGCCACGATGATGCTGTTGACCAGCGCCCGGGTGAAGTTGTTGACCGGGTCGAAGACCGCCGTGTAGTTCTCCACCGAGGGCGGCGTCGGCAACGGCGTGCCGTCGAAGACCTCGGCCGCGCGGCGCAGGCTGGTCACGATCATCCAGTAGAACGGCGCGAGGCAGTAGACGATGATCACCGTGATGCCGGCGTACACGCCGTACTTGCGGGCCCGGTCCCCGCCGGCCGTGGCCTGCTTGACCTTGCGCGGCGGCGGGGCGTCGCTCACGGAGGTGCCGGGGGCCCCCGGTGCAGAGGCTGCCTGGGTGGTCATGGCGTGTCTCCCTTCGCGACGCTGCGGCCGATCTTGGACCGGCGCTGGCCCTTGACCTTCGGAGCCTTCTTGCCCGAGTCCCCGATCACGTCGGCGCCGAGCAGCTTGATGAAGGCGTAGGCGATGATCACCAGGTAGATGAACAGCAGCATGGCGTAGGCCGCCGCCGGCCCGTATCTGGTGTTGATGCTCTCTTGTTGCGCCAGGATCGACAGCGTCTCGACGCTCTGCTTGCCCGGACCCGACCAGCACGTAGGGCAGGTCGAACATCCGCAGGGTGTCCAGCAGCCGGAAGAGCACCGCGACCAGCAGCGCGGGCTTCACCAGTGGCAGGGTGATGTGCAGGAAGGAGTTCCAGGTGCTGGACCCGTCGATCTTTGCGGCCTCGTAGACCTCTGCGGGGATCACCTGCAGGCCGGCGAGGACCAGCAGCCCGATGAACGGGGCGGTCTTCCAGGTGTCGGCGATGATCACCGACATCTGCGCCTGGAAGCCGTCGGTCGACCAGAGCACCTGCTTGCCGATCACCGCGTTCGCGACGCCGTTGGCGTTGAAGATCCACTTCCACAGGACGGCCGAGACCACGGTCGGGATCGCCCAGGGGACCAGGATGCTGGCCCGGATCAGGGCCCGGCCGCGGAACGCGCGGTTCATGATCAGGGCCATCGCCACGCCGATGACGGTCTCGATCGAGACGCACACGACGGTGAAGAAGGTGGTGTTGTAGAAGGCGTTCCAGAACGCGCTCGGCGTTGTCGCCGGAGAACGCGGCCGTGTAGTTCTTCAGGCCCGCGAAGGTGTCTCCCTCGGTGATGAAGCCCTGGCGTCGAGCCCGCCCGAGGCGTAGAAGGACTGCCGGATGCCGGCCAGGATCGGAAGGCCGATCACCAGCAGCAGCACCAGGAAGGTGGGAGAGAGCATGAAGGCCGCCAGTCTGCCCTGGCCCTCGTCAGGGGACTTCCACTCCTTGACCTTCTTCTTCCGGCCCGTGGGGGCGGGTGCAGCAACTGCCATGTTCCCTCCTAGGTCGTGCGGTGGGGTGACAACACCTCGTCGCCACCCCACCGTCACAGCTCCTGGTCACCCCAGAAGCAGGGTCACTTCCCGGTGATCTCCGTGAGCTGGGTCTGCAGACCCTTGAGCGCGTCAGACGTGCTCTTCGTCCCGGTCAGCGCCGCGTAGGCAGCGTCCTGGATCGCCGTGGTGGCGTCGCCGTAGCGAACCACCCGCGGCCGCGGGACCGCGTTGTTGATCGAGTCGCGCAGCGTCGGCAGGTAGGGGTACTGCTTCTGCAGCGCCGGGTCGTCGTACAGCGACGAGAAGGTGGGCGCGGACGAGGAGAGCGCGAGGTTCTTCTTCTGGCGCTCCTCGCTGGTGTAGAACTTGATGAAGTCCAGCGCCGACTTCTTGTTCTTCGAGTACGTCGAGATCCCCAGGTTGTGACCGCCCAGGCTCGAGGCGCCGGGACCGTCCAGCCCGGGCAGCGGAGCCACCGCGAACTTGCCCTTCACCTTGGTGCCCTGGTCACCGTTGGCCAGGTTGTACATGTACGGCCACTGGCGCATGAAGATGAGCTTGCCGTTCTGGAAGGCCATCCGGCCCTCCTCCTCCTTGTACGTGATGGCCTCCTTGGGGATGTACCCCTGCTTGAAGCCGTTCACCAGGAAGTCGAGGCCCTTGATCGCCTCCGGCGTGTCGACGTTCGGCTTGCCCGCGTCGTCGGTGATCACGCCGCCGGCACCGTTGATCGCCTCGGCGGCGTTCACGGTGAGGCCCTCGTACTTCTCGTACTGCCCGGCGAAGCACGGGATGCCCTTGCCCTGCGGGGTGGCCTGGATCTTCTTGCAGTCCGCGACCATCTCCGCCCAGGTGGTCGGCGGCTTGGCGATGTTCGCGGCCTTCATCAGGTCGGTGCGGTAGTAGAGCATGCCGCCGTCAGAGGAGGACGGGGCGACGTAGAACTTGCCCAGGTACTTGGTGGTGTCGATGATCGGCTTGAGCATCTGGTCGAGCGGGAACTCGCTCTCGGGCAGCGGGATGATCACCCGGTTGGCCGCGAACTCCGAGGTCCACACCACGTCGGTGACCAAGACGTCGTAGGCGTCGGACTTGGTCTGCGCGTTCTGCAGCATCTTGGTCCGCTGCGCGTCCGCCTCCTGGGGCAGCTCGATCAGGCGCGCCTTCTCGTCCGGGTGCTCCTTGTTCCAGTCGTCGAGCACCCCCTGGATGAAGCCCGAGGTGTCCTTGCCCTGGACCAGGGTGATCGGGCCAACGCCCTCGATCTTGGTGTTGTCGCTGCTGCCGCCGCTGCCACCACTGTCGCTGCCTCCGCAGGCTGCAACCCCGAAGAATGTGGTGGCTGCCACTGCAACAGCCATGGCCTTGCGCCGCATGTGCGGCTCCCTTCGCTCGTGTCGGTGTCCCTGATGCCCGCCGGTGTGATCGGCGACACAGCACCGAGGAACAGGCCTGTTTCTACCGTGAGTCGGTCAGGGGTGTCCACGCCCCACGCGCGGGCGTGACCTCCACGAGACAGAGCGCCCACATGGTGAGACCTTTTGTGGATCTCGGTCCAGGCCGGCCCGATCGGGCGATCTTGCGGTCACCCGCCCGCACCAACAGAGATCGTCCCGCCGAACTGCGGTAGGGGGTGCTCCCCCCCTCCCCGAGTGGCCTGCCGGCGGGCCTCTGCGGGCCGTCTGTGGCGGCCGGATGTCGAAATCGTTACGGAGCCAGGCTCTCCAGCATCTCGGTCACCAGGGCCGCGACCGGCGACCGCTCGGAGCGGTGCAGCGTGACGTGCGCGAAGAGGGGGTGGCCCTTGAGTCGCTCCACCACCGCGACGACGCCGTCGTGCCGCCCCACCCGCAGGTTGTCCCGCTGGGCGACGTCGTGGGTGAGCACGACCTTGGAGTTCGCCCCGATCCGGGACAGCACGGTGAGCAGCACGTTGCGCTCGAGCGACTGCGCCTCGTCCACGATCACGAACGCGTCGTGGAGGGACCGGCCGCGGATGTGGGTCAGCGGCAGCACCTCCAGCATGCCCCGGTCCAGCACCTCCTCGATCACGTCCGGGGTGGTCAGCGCGCCGAGCGTGTCGAAGACGGCCTGGCCCCACGGAGACATCTTCTCGCTCTCGCTGCCGGGCAGGTAGCCGAGCTCCTGGCCGCCCACGGCGAACAGCGGCCGGAAGACCACGACCTTCTTGTGCTGTCGGCGCTCCATCACCGCCTCCAGCCCCGCGCACAGCGCCATCGCGGACTTGCCGGTGCCGGCCCGGCCGCCGAGCGAGACGATCCCGACCTCGGGGTCGAGCAGCAGCTCCAGCGCGATCCGCTGCTCCGCGGAGCGGCCGTGCACCCCGAAGGCGTCACGGTCGCCGCGGACCAGGTGCACCCGCTTGTCGGCCCTCACCCTGGCCAGCGCGCTGCCTCGCTCGGAGAGCAGCACCAACCCGGTGTGACAGGGCAGGTCCCGGGCCTGGGCGAGATCGAGCACCCCGTCGTCGTACAGCTCGTCCAGGTCGGCCGCACCCACCTCGATCTCGCTCATCCCGGTCCACTCCGCCTCCGAGGCGAGCTCCGCGAGGTACTCCTCGGCGTCGAGCCCGACGGCCGCGGCCTTGATCCGCATCGGCAGGTCCTTGGAGACCAGGGTGACCCGGCGGCCCTCCCGGGAGAGGTTGTGCGCCACCGCGAGGATCCGGGAGTCGTTGTCCCCGAGCCGGAACCCGGAGGGCAGCGTCGTGGCGTCGGTGTGGTTCAGCTCGACCCGGAGGCTGCCCCCGGCCCCGCCGATCGGCACCGGCTCGTCCAGGCGGCCGTGCAGCACCCGCAGCTCGTCGAGCGCCCGCAGCGCGGCCCGTGCGAAGTAGCCCAGCTCCGGGTGGTGGCGCTTGCCCTCCAGCTCGGTGACCACGACCACCGGCAGCACGACCTCGTGCTCGTCGAACCGGCGCAGCGCCCCGGGGTCGGCCAGCAGCACGCTGGTGTCCAGCACGTAGGTGCGGGTGCCGTCGTGCAGTCCGGTCTCGCGCGTCCGGCGGCGGGCGGTCGTCCCGGACGTCCCCGACGGGGTGGTGCTCTCGCTTGCAGCCACGGTGATCCCCTCGTCGACCGGCGCGCACACCCACGCCCCGGTCTCGTTAGATGACGCTGACGGACCGGGTCAGGGCCCGAACGTCCGAGTGCAGACGTCCGGATCTCAGGTGTCGAGCTGGGTCGCGATCGCTCACGAACGGGCCTCCCGAGGCGCCGGGCTTCCCCACCCGGCTCCTGCTCGAAATTATGACGCGCCGCGAGCCGAAGCAGAACGACACGCCAGAACTCGTGATGACGGCTGTGTTAAGACTCAGCGCCCGACCCGCTGCCGTTTACCAGGTGATGTCGGAAAACTGGCACTGACCATGGTGAACTCCCCGTGGGGAGTGCCAGTTATCCGTGTGCAGTGCGGTACGTCGGACCGCTCAGGAGCCGAACCGGCGCTCCCGCTCGGCGTACGCACGGACGGCGCGGAGGAAGTCCACCCGCCGGAAGTCCGGCCAGTACGCCTCGCAGAAGTAGAACTCGCTGTGCGCGCTCTGCCACAGCAGGAAGCCGCCGAGCCGCTGCTCCCCGGAGGTGCGGATCACCAGGTCCGGGTCCGGCTGACCCTTGGTGTAGAGGTGCTCGGCGATGTGCTCGACGTCGAGGGTGTCCGCGAGCTCCTCGATCGAGGTGCCCCGGGACGCGTGCTCCTGGAGCAGCGCCCGGACCGCGTCGGCGATCTCGCGCCGACCGCCGTAGCCGACCGCGATGTTCACCAGCAGCCCGTCGACGTCCCGGGTGGAGTCGGCGGCCTCCTTGAGCCGCCGGGCGGTGTCGGCGGGCAGCAGGTCCAGGGCGCCGACCGGGTGCAGCCGCCAGCGGCCCTCGGTCGCCATCGCGGCGACCGCCTCCTCGATGATCTCCAGCAGCCCGCGCAGCTGCTCCGGGGACCGGTTCAGGTTGTCGGTGGAGAGCAGCCACAGGGTGACCACCTCGACCCCGATCTCCTCGCACCAGTCCAGCAGCGGTGAGATGTTGGCCGCTCCGGCGCGGTAGCCGTGCGCCGCGTCCCGGCCGACGGCCCGCGCCCAGCGCCGGTTGCCGTCCAGCATCACCCCGACGTGCTTGGGCAGCCGGTCCGCCGGCAGCCGTCGAGCCAGCCGTGCCTCGTACGCCGGGTAGAGCACCCGACGGAGCCCGCGCTTCCAGTCCACCACGGTCAGACACCTTACTCGGGGAAGATGCGGTGGCCCGCCCGAACGGCGGATACATTGGACAGATGACCGAACGCCACCACCACCTGAGCGGGGCCGCCTCGGAAGCCTCGGAGCGACTCGGCGACTCGGTGCGCGAGGTCATCGCGGAGGTCAAGCCGCATCTGCGCGGGTGGCTGCACGCGGCCACCGCGCCCCTGGCGCTGGCCGCCGGGATCGTGCTCGTCGTGCTGTCCCCGACCACGATGACCCGGATCGGCTCCACGATCTTCGCCTTCTCGGCCCTGGCCCTCTTCACCGCCTCGGCCACCATGCACAGGGGGCGGTGGTCACCGCGGACCGGGCTGTGGCTGCGCCGGATCGACCACTCGAGCATCTTCCTGCTGATCGCGGGCAGCTACACGCCGTTCACATTGCTGCTGCTGCACGGGCAGAACCGCGCCACCCTGCTGTGGGTGGCCTGGGGAGGGGCGGTGCTGGGGATCGCCTTCCGGATCTTCTGGACCGGGGCACCTCGCTGGCTCTACACCCCCATCTACATGGCCCTCGGCTGGGCGGCAGTGTTCTACCTGCCGGCGTTCTTCGCCCAGGCCACCATGCCGGTGATCACGCTGATGGTGGCCGGCGGGGTGCTCTACACGGTCGGAGGCGTCGTCTACGGCTTCCGGCGACCGGACCCGTTCCCGCGCTGGTTCGGCTTCCACGAGGTGTTCCACACCCTGACCATCGCGGCGTTCGCCTCCCACTACGTGGGCGTGTCGATCGCGACGTACTCCCTGCGCTGAGCCCGCGGTCCGTCCGCTGCAGGTCAGCGGCGGAGCAGCGCCGCCAGCTCCTCGGTCGAGGTCACCGGGCGGTCGCACACCATCCCGCGGCAGACGTACGCCGCGGCCCGGCCGCCGACCAGCCCGCGCCCCGCGAGCAGCGGGACCGCCGACGCGTCGGCCGGCTCGCCGACCACGACCACCAGCCCCGGGCTGCTCGCGGCGCGAGCGGTGCGCTCCAGGGCGTCCCGCTCCGGGTCGCCGTCGGCGCCGACCACCGCCACCTCGAGCGGGCCGGCCAGCGCGGCCTCGGCGGCGGCCAGCGACCAGCCCGCGAAGCGGGGCACCCGCTCGGCCAGCGTGCGGACGTCCCGCAGGGCGGCCTCGGCAGCGTCCCGGTGCCGTCCCGAACCGGTGACCGCGGCGTAGGCCACCAGCGCGTGCACCAGGGCCGACTGACCGGAGGGGCTGGCGTTGTCCGCCGGGTCCCGGGGCCGGCTCACCAGCGGCTCCGCGTCCGAGGCGGTGTCGAAGAACCCGCCGTCGTCGGCGGCGAAGCGGTCCAGGGCACCGTCGAGGAGCCGGCCGGCGGCCACCAGCCAGTCCGCGTCCCCGGTGGCGGAGAGCAGGGCCAGGAAGCCGTGCGCGACGCATCCGTAGTCCTCGAGGACCCCGGTGTGCCGACCGGCCACGCCGTCCCGGGAGACCCGCCGCAGCCGGGAGCCGTCCGCGTCGACGTGCAGGTCCAGGAGCAACCGGCCCGCGACCGCCGCCGCGTCGACGTACGACGGCTCGTCCAGCAGCCGGCCAGCCTCGGCCAGCGAGGCGATCGCCAGGCCGTTCCAGGCAGCCACCACCTTGTCGTCCCGGGCCGGGCGCACCCGGGTCGCGCGGGTCGCCAGCAGCAGCGCCCGAGCGGCCCGCCACCGCTCCGCATCGGCCGGGGTGGCCGGGTCGGCGGGCAGCTGCAGGGTCGACGCGCCGTGCTCGAAGGTGCCCGTCTCGGTGACGGCCAGCAGGTCCGCGACCCACCGGCCGTCCGCGTCACCGAGGACGGCGGTGAGCTGCTTCGGCGTCCAGGCGTAGAACCTGCCCTCGACGCCTTCGCTGTCGGCGTCCAGGGCGGAGGCGAAGCCGCCCTCGGCGGTCCGCAGCTCACCGAGCAGGAAGCCGGCCGTCTCGCGCGCGACCCGGGCCCCGAGCGGGTCCCCCGACTGCCGCCACCAGCGCGCGTACACCCCGAGCAGCTGGGCGTTGTCGTAGAGCATCTTCTCGAAGTGCGGCACCACCCAGGCACGGTCCACCGAGTAGCGGGCGAAGCCCCCGCCGAGCTGGTCGTACAGACCGCCGCGGGCCATCGCCCGCAGCGTCCGGTCGACCATCCCGGACGCGTTCGGCGACCCGGTCCGGGCGGCGTGCCGGAGCAGGAACTCCAGCACCATGGACGGCGGGAACTTCGGCGCGGAGCCGAAGCCGGCACTGGTGGGGTCGAAGTCGCCGGCGAGCGAGGTGACGGCGGCGGCGAGCACCGCGGCGTCCACCGGCTCCTCGCCGGCGAGGCTCACCTGCCGGCGCAGGTGGCCGGCCACGTCGGCGGCCACCTCGGCGACCGCGTCGCGCCGGTTCCGCCAGGCCTCGGTGAGGGACTGCAGCACCTGGGTGAAGGCGGGCTGTCCCTGCCGCGGCTTGTCCGGGAAGTAGGTGCCGGCGAAGAACGGCTCCCCGTCCGGGGTAGCACCACCGTCATCGGCCACCCGCCCTGACCGGTCATGGCCGTGGTCGCCTGCATGTAGACCGCGTCGACGTCCGGGCGCTCCTCCCGGTCGACCTTGACGTTGGTGAAGTGCTGGTTCATGTACGCCGCTGTCGTCTCGTCCTCGAAGGACTCGTGGGCCATCACGTGGCACCAGTGGCACGCGGCGTACCCGACCGACAGCAGCACCGGGACGTCGCGCTCGCGGGCGTCGGCGAACGCCTCGGGTGACCACTCCCACCAGTGGACGGGGTTGTCGGCGTGCTGGAGCAGGTACGGCGAGGTGGCCTCGCCCAGACGGTTCGACATGCCCCCAACCTAGGCACGTCACCTGGAGGACCGTCGAGCGGTCACCAGCGCCGGAAGCCGCCCTCGGTGCTGATCACCTGGCCGACCACCCACCTGGCCTCGTCGCTGACCAGCCACGCGACCAGTCGCGCCGGGTCGTCGGGCTCGCCGAACCGGCCGGTCGGGCAGTGCGCGAGCAGCTCGGGCAGACGGTCTGTGCGGTCGGAGGTCTCCGCGTCCAGGTACCCGGTGTTCACCGGCCCGGGGTTGACCGTGTTGAGCAGGATGTTGCGGTCCACGAGGTCGTCGGCCACCGACGGGGTGGCCCCCGCGAGGGCTGCCTTCGAGGCGACGTAGGCGATCTCGTCGCGCATCGGCCCGAGTTGCTGTCCGGAGGTCATCCAGACCACGCGGCCGCCCGCCCGGCCGTCGTGCTGGCCCGCGAACGCCCGGGTGAGGAGCAGGGTGGCGCGCGCGTTGACCTGCCAGTGGCCGTCGAGCAGGTCGGCGGTCTGCTCGGCGAGCGGGCCGTCGGAGCCGCTGCGGGCGTGGTTGCACACCAGAATGTCGAGGTGGCCGAGCGAGGCCACCGCGGCCGTCACCAGCTCGTCGGCCGCCTCCGGGCGGGCGAGATCGGTGCCGAGGTCGTCGAGCCGGGCCCCCGGGGCGAGCGTCGCGCGGATCCGGCCGAGCACCTCACCGAGGTCGTCCGCACCCCACTGCTGGTCGCGGTCGTGGGGGACGTAGTGCCCGCAGAACACGCTGGCACCGCGCTGGGCCAGCTGCCGGGCGATCGCGAAGCCGATGCCCTGCCGCCGGCTGACACCGGTGACGAGGGCGGTCCGGCCGGCGAGGGGAAGGTCGCTCATGTCGGGCGACGCTAGCCGCGGGTGGCCGCCGGGGCCACCGAGATCCGCTCGCGACTCCGGGATGACCGGGAAGAACACCCGCCCGCGCGTTGTTCAGACCACTGACAGACCGACACCGACAGGAACAAGGACGGACACCGTGGCAACGACCCAGCTCACCGGACAGGCATTCGAGAAGACCGTCGCCGACAACGACATCGTCCTCGTCGACTTCTGGGCCGAGTGGTGCGGCCCGTGCCGCCAGTTCGGACCCACCTTCGAGAAGGCGTCCGAGGCGAACTCCGACATCGTGTTCGCCAAGGTGGACACCGAGGCCGAGCAGGGCCTCGCCCAGGCCGCCAACATCACCTCCATCCCCACGCTGATGGCCTTCCGGGAGGGCGTGCTGGTCTACTCGCAGCCGGGCGCGCTGCCGCCGCAGGCGCTCGACGAGCTGATCGGCGCCGTCCGCGGCCTCGACATGGCCGAGGTGCACGCGGCGGTGTCCCAGCAGCAGAGCGGCAAGCCGTCCGGTCAGTGACCGTCGGCCGGTGACCTGCCGTCCGAGCGGAGGAAGCCCGGCGGACGGCGCTAGGCTCCGTGGATGGATGCACGCGCCTGGGACGAGCGGTACGCCGCCACCGAGCTGGTCTGGTCCTCGACCCCGAACCAGTTCGTCGCCGCCGAGCTGACCGGCCTCACCCCCGGCCGGGCGGTCGACCTGGCCGCCGGCGAGGGCCGCAACGCGCTCTGGCTCGCCGAGCAGGGCTGGGACGTGACCGCGGTCGACTTCTCGCTGGTCGGGTTGGACAAGGGGCGCGCGCTCCAGGAGCGGCACCCGCGCGGCCGGGACCTGCACGTGTCCTGGGTGCACGCCGATGCCACCGGCTTCGACGGCGGGCCGGTGCCCTACGACCTCGCGCTGATCGCCTACCTCCAGCTCGAGGCGGGCCAGCGCCGGGCCGCCGTCCGGCATGCCTTCGCCGCGCTGCGGGTCGGTGGCACCTTCCTCCTCGTCGCTCACGACGCCAGCAACCTCGCCGAGGGCACCGGCGGGCCGCAGGACCCCGCGGTGCTCTACACCGCCGAGGAGGTGCTCGGCGACCTGGACGGGGAGCGGTTCGAGGTGGAGCGGGCCGAGCGCGTCGCGCGGGTCGTCCCCGCTGTCGACGCGACGCACGAGCACCCGGGCGTCCCCAGCCGCACGGCGTACGACGCACTGTGCCGGGTGCTCAGGACCGGCTGACCGCTCCGGGACCCGTCCGGGTCAGCTCCCGTGCAGGTGCTCGTCCTTCGCCGAGCCGTTGCCCGTCTCGTCGGGCTCCTCCTCGAAGTCGATCTTCTTCAGCTGCTTGCGGAAGCTCAGCCACAACAGCACCACGGCGACGGCCAGCGCCAGGAACATCCCGAACCCGAGCCAGCCGGGCTTCACGTCCGCCGGGTCCGGCCCGGTCTGGAGGAGCGGCACGACGGCCGCGCTGACGACGTACACGATGCTCATGCGTCCAGTCTCCCCACATGCTCACGGACGCCGGCGAACAGGTCGTCCTCGGGCTTCTGCACCTCGATGGTGGTCCGGGCCAGCTCGTAGTCCTCGGTGGGCCAGGCCTCCTGGTGCACCTCGATCGGGCAGGCGAACCAGGCGCCGTCGGGGTCGATCTGGGTGGCGTGCGCCAGCAGCGCGCGGTCGCGCACCGGGAAGTACTCCGCGCACGGCACCCGGGTGGTGATCCGGGCCGCGTGGTCGGGGTCCGGCGCCCAGTCCGCGAGCCGCTCGGCGTACGGCGAGTCCAGGCCGCGGGCCAGCATGGCGTCGCTGAGCGCCTGCGTGCGCTCACGGTGGAACGAGTGGTGGTAGTAGAGCTTGAGCGGCTGCCAGGGCTCGCCGGCGTCGGGGTAGCGGTCCGGGTCGCCGGCCGCCTCGAAGGCGGCGACGCTGACCAGGTGGCACATCACGTGGTCCGGGTGCGGGTAGCCGCCGTTCTCGTCGTAGGTGGTCATCACGTGCGGACGGAAGCTGCGGACCAGCCGGACCAGCGGCTCCGCCGCCTCCTCCACCGACATCGTCCCGAAGCACCCCTCGGGCAGCGGCGGCTTCGGGTCCCCGTCGGGCCAGCCGCTGTCCACGAAGCCCAGCCAGTCCTGCCGGATGCCGAGGATCTCGCGCGCGCGGTCCATCTCCTCGCGCCGGATCGCGGCGATGTTCGCCAGCACGTCCGGCCGGTCCATCTTCGGGTTCAGGATCGAGCCGCGCTCGCCGCCGGTGCAGGTGACCACGTGCACGTCGACGCCCTCGGCGACGTACTTGGCGGTGCTGGCCGCGCCCTTGCTCGACTCGTCGTCGGGATGGGCGTGGACGTGCATCAGGCGGAGCATGCGCCCCATCCTAGGTTGCCTACGATGGGGTGGTGAGCCCCCTCTCCCCCGACCTGGCCGACCGCTACGGCAGGCCCTCCCGCACCCGGCGTCCGCTGGTGGTCGGGGTTGCGGGCCTGCTCGGCGTCACGGGTCTGGTCTGGCTCGCCTGGGTGGCGGTGTTCCACGGCAACCCGCAGGTCACCTCGCAGCTGGTGGGGTTCGAGGTGCGCGGGCAGCACGCGGCGGTCGCGACGTACACGGTGGTCCGCCAGGACCAGGGCGTGCAGGCGTCCTGCCTGCTGCGCGCCTCGGCGGCCGACCACGCCGTGGTGGGCGAGCTGAGCGTCCCGGTCCGGTCCGGTCCCACGCAGGTGCGCATGACCTCCACGGTGCGCACCGAGCGGCGGGCCACCACGGTGGACCTGGTCGGGTGCACCGCAAGCGAGCAGTCGCGCCGGCGCTGAGCCGGCCGGCTCACGATTGGGGGCACACGGCGCGGGTTGTTAGACTCGTGGACTTGCCTGACCGGACCGGTGACGCACGGTCGTGCCCGCACCCCGGTCCACCCGACGACGCACAGGAGCTTTCCATCGTGACCCAGGCCAGCAGCGAGCAGAACAGGATCTGGCTGACGCAGGAGGCCTTCGACAAGCTCCAGTCGGAGCTGGACCACCTGCGCGGCCCCGTCCGCAGCGAGGTGGTGGCCCGGATCAGCGCGGCCCGCGACGAGGGCGACCTCAAGGAGAACGGCGGCTACCACGCGGCCCGCGAGGAGCAGGGCAAGACCGAGGCGCGCATCCGTCAGCTCGAGGACATGCTGCGCCGGGCGGAGGTCGGCGAGACCCCGGCTGACGACGGCGTGGTCGAGCCCGGCATGAAGGTGACCTACAAGTTCGCCGGGGACGCCGACGACGAGGTCGAGACGTTCCTGCTCGGCGCCCGCGAGATGGAGGACGCCACCGTCCGGGCTGAAGGTCTACTGCCCGCAGAGCCCACTGGGCTCGGCCATCATCGGCCACCTGAAGGGCGAGACCGTGTCCTACGAGGCGCCCAACGGCAAGACCCTCGAGGTCGAGATCGTCGACGCGGTGCCGTACACGGGCTGACCGTGCCGGTCCGCCGGCGCCCGGCTACTGGCTGATCGTGTAGCCGCGGTCCCGCAGGTGGGCCAGGACCCTCGCGGCGTGCTCGGGGCCGCGGGTCTCGACCTGGAGCTGCACCTCGACCTCGTCGAGGTGCAGGCTGGCCGAGGTGCGCTCGTGCACCACGTCGAGGACGTTGGCCGAGACGCCCGCGATCTCGTTGAGCAGCTGGGCGAGCCCGCCGGGCAGGTCGGGGATCCGCGCGCGGAAGTACAGGTACCGGCCGGCCGCGGCCATCCCGTGCCGGATCACCCGCATCATCAGCAGCGGGTCGACGTTGCCTCCGGAGAGCACCACCACGGCGGGCGTCTCGAAGGCGTGCGGGGTCGTCCAGCAGCGCGGCCACCGCAGCCGCGCCGGCGGGCTCGACCACCAGCTTGGCCCGCTCCAGCGGACCAGCAGCGCCCGCGACAGCGCACTCCTCGCTCACCGTGACGATCTCGTCGACGTTCTCCTGGATCGCCTTGAACGGCACCTGCCCCGGACAGCCGACGGCGATCCCGTCGGCCATCGTCGACATCCTGGCCAACGGCACCGGGTGGCCGCCGGCCAGGGACGCCGGGTACGCCGCGGCGCTCTCGGCCTGCACGCCCACCACCCGCACGTCGGGACGCGCGGCCTTGATCGCGATGGCGATGCCGGCGAGCAAGCCCCCGCCACCGCAGGCACCACCACGGTGCGGACGTCGGGGCACTGCTCGAGGATCTCCAGCCGCAGGTGCCCTGGCCGGTGACGATGTCGAGGTGGTCGAACGGGTGGATCAGCACCGCGCCGGTCTCGGCGGAGAACGCGCGGGCCGCGACGAGCGCGTCGTCGACGCAGTGGCCGTGGAAGCGCACCTCGGCGCCGTACCCGCGGGTGGCCTTCTCCTTCGGGATCGGCGCGCCCTCGGGCATGAACACGGTGGCGCGGAGCCCAGCATCTGGGCGGCCAGGGCGACCCCCTGGGCGTGGTTGCCGGCACTGGCGGCCACCACCCCGGCGGCCTTCTCGTCATCGGAGAGCCGGGACATCCGCAGGTAGGCGCCGCGGATCTTGAAGGACCCGGTGCGCTGCAGGTTCTCCGCCTTGATCAGGACGCGACCACCGGCCAGCGCGGAGAGCCAGCGGGACTCCTCCATCGGTGTGTAGACCGAGACCCCGTCGAGGACCACGCGGGCCTCCTCGATGTCGGCCAGCCCGGGGATCCGCACGCCGTCGTCGATCATGCCGCTCACTGTAGGTCCCCCCGCTCACCGGTGAGACCAGCCCCGCAGACGAAAAGCATGTGTGCTGCACGCAACAAGCACGTACGCTTGGCCCATGCAATCTTCCTCCCCGTTCGCGCTCGTCGAGCCGATCCCGGTGCCTGAGACGGCCGAGGACGCGTTGATGAGCCTGATGATGGCGCTCGGACGCCGGATGCGGCAGCGCCAGCCCGGCGACGAGATCGACTACTCCGCGTTCCCGATCCTCAAGCTGCTCAGCCACCAGGGGCCGATGCGGCTGTCCGCCCTCGCCCAGGTGCTCGGCCTGGACGCCTCGACGGTCAGCCGCCACGTCCGCCAGCTCGAGGACAAGGGGCTGCTGGCGCGCACCGGTGACCCGGACGACGGGCGGGCCAGCCGGGTCGCGGTCTCCGAGCGCGGCTGCGCCAGCCTCGCCGCAGGCTTCGAGACGCGCCGGCGGGTGGTCACCCACGCGCTGGACGGCTGGACCGTCGAGGAGCGCGACACGCTGCGACGGCTCCTGCACCGGCTGGTGGAGAGCCTGATGACCTCGGGCGACCTGGCCCCGACCTCCGAGCACCACCACGACCAGTCCCACGACCAGCAGGAGACACCGGCATGACCCCCGACTCGCACGGCTACCTCAGCCACAGGCAGATCCTCGTCGTGATGGGCGGGCTGATGACCGGGATGTTCCTGGCCGCCCTCGACCAGAGCATCGTCGGCACCGCCCTGCCCCGGATCACCTCCGACCTCGGAGGACTCGACAAGCTGTCCTGGGTGGTCACCGCCTACATGCTCAGCGCGACCGCCTCGACCCCGCTGTGGGGGAAGATCTCGGACCTCTACGGCCGGCGGCTGCTGTTCCAGATCGCGATCGTCACCTTCGTGGCCGGCTCGCTGCTCGCGGGCTTCTCCCACAACATGGAGCAGCTGATCGCGTTCCGGGCGGTCCAGGGCCTCGGCGGCGGCGGTCTCATGTCACTCGCGCTCGCGGTCATCGGCGACGTCATCCCGCCGCGTGAACGGGGGCGCTACCAGGGCTACTTCGCCGCGGTGTTCGGCACGTCGTCCGTGCTCGGGCCGGTGCTGGGCGGCTTCTTCGCCGAGGGACCGGGCTGGCAGTGGATCTTCTTCATGAACGTGCCGATCGGCATCGTCGCCCTCGTCATCACCTCGGCCGCACTGAAGATGCCGCACGTCCGCCGCGAGCACTCCATCGACTACCTCGGCGCCGCGACCGTTGTCGGTTCGGTCTCCTCGTTCCTGCTCTACACCGCCTGGGCCGGGCCCGACGTGGGCTGGGGCTCCGGCACCGGCCTCGGGCTGCTGGCGCTCGGCGTGGTCCTCGCGGTCGGGTTCGTCGCGGTCGAGCTGCGAGCCTCGGAGCCGATCCTGCCGATGCGGCTGTTCCGGGACTCGATCTTCTCGATCGCCAACCTGTTCGGCTTCCTGATCGGCATCGCGATGTTCGGGGCCCTGATCTTCATCCCGGTCTACCTCCAGGTCGTCGACGGGATGAGCCCGACCACGTCGGGACTGGCCATGCTGCCGATGGTCGTCGGGCTGTTCACCACGTCCATCGCCGCCGGTCAGCTGATGAGCCGCAACGGCCGCTACAAGGTGTTCCCGATCCTGGGGGCGAGCACCGTGATCGTCGGGCTGGTGATGCTCGCCCAGCTCACCGCGACCACGCCGTACTGGTTCGCCGGGCTGTCGATGTTCGTGCTCGGCTCGGGCCTCGGCTTCACGATGCAGGTGCTGGTCACGATCGTGCAGAACTCGGTGGCGCGCAGCGACATCGGTGTCGCCACCAGCTCGGTGACGTTCTTCCGGCAGATGGGCGGCTCCTTCGGGACCGCCCTGTTCGGGGCGGTGCTGTCCAGCCGGCTGGCCGTCCACATCGCCGACGCCCTCGCGCAGGCGCCCGCCTCGGCCGCCAGGACCGCCGGGCTCGGCGACGTGACCAACAACGTGCAGGCGATCCGGGCGCTGCCCGAGCCGGTCCGGAGCCTGGTCACCGGCGCCTTCAGCGAGTCCCTGCACGACGTGTTCCTGACCGCGGTCCCGCTGGTGGCGGTGGCCCTCGTCGTGGCGTTCTTCCTCAAGGAGAAGCCGCTGGCCACCCGGGACGCCGCTGCCCCGCAGCCGGCCCAGGAGCAGCCGGTCACCACCCGCTGAGAGGTCGCGCCGGCGCCCGGGTCCCGACAGGGACCCGGGCGCCGACGCGCTCAGGGGCTCTCGTCTCCCAGCAGCATGTCCTGGGCGTCCTGCTGGGTCCGGCTCTCGTCGGCCAGGTGCAGGACCACCGCGTTCAGCGCCGCCACGAACGGCACCGCGACCAGGGCCCCCGCGATGCCGGCGACCAGCACTCCCGAGGCGATCGCGACGATCACCGCGAGCGGGTGCACGGAGACCAGCCGGCCCAGCAGGAACGGCTGGAGCACGTGCGCCTCGAGCTGCTGAACCGCGATCACGACGAGCAGCATGAAGACCGCCACCACCGGGCCCTGCGCGACCAGGGCGACCAGCACGGCCACCGAGCCCGACAGGGTCGCGCCGATCAGCGGGATGAACGCGCCCAGGAACACCAGCACCCCGATCGCGAAGACGAACGGCACCTTCAGGATCGCCGCGCCGATCATGATGCCGACCGCGTCCGTGAACGCCACCAGCACGGTGGCCCGGACGAACGCGGTCAGCGAGGTCCACGCGATCCGGCCCGAGGAGTCCGCCCGGGCCCGGGACGCGCGCGGGAAGATCCGCACCACCCAGGACCAGATCCGGCGGCCGTCGGCGAGGAAGAAGTAGGTGCCGAACAGGATGATGAACACGCCGGCGACGATGTGCCCCAGGGCGGTGCCCACCTCGGTGAGCCGGGTCACCACTGCGGTGTTGGAGGTGGTCACCGCGTCCTGGACGGACTTGATGAAGCTGCTGATCTGGCGGTCGCTGGCCTGCAGCGGCCCGGTCTTCAGCCACTCCTTGATCTGCTCGAGGCCGACCACCACCTGCGCGGACAGGTCGCTGGCGCCCTGCACGATCTGCTGTCCGGCCAGGGTGAGCAACAGCGAGACGAAGCCGATGCTGCCCACCACCACCAGCAGCGAGGCGAGTCCCCTCGGCACCCGGAGCCGGGTCAGCAGGTTCACCACCGGCACGACCAGCGCCGTCAGCAGCAGCGCGATCACCAGCGGCAGCACCACGACGGAGAACTTCGCGATCCCCAGCGTGAGCACGTAGCCGGCTGCGACGAGCACCACGAACCGCCAGGACCAGGCGGCCGCCAGGTCGACGCCGTACGGCACCTGGGCGGGCGTGTAGTTCGACGTCCCGGGTCGGATGCTGGGTGGCTCCTCGTGGCGCCGCTCGGCGCGCAGCGTGGACCACTGCTGCGCGAACCGCTCGGCGAAGCGGTCTTCGGAGCGCTGCCGCTGGGTGCGGGTGAGCTTCGACATCCGTCGCGTGACCTTGCTCCCGACACTCATGGGGATCAGGCTATGCCGAGGCACGTCACGGTCTCACCGCAGGCGTCCCAGGAGGGCGTACGCGGCGCGCGGGTGCCCCGCGGCCAGCAGCCCGGCCGGTGCGAGCACGTAGTCCAGGTCGACCAGGATGCGAGGAGCCCGCGGGAGCAACCACCCCCCGGCCGGCCGGTCGCCGGTGACCGCGCCGAGGACCCGGGTGGCCGTCTCGGCCGGGTTGCTGCGCAGCACGCCCCCGGAGCCGACCAGCAGGTCGGCCTCGCGCAGGTCCTTGCCGGTCCGCTGCAACACTCGCCCCTCGGCGCCGAAGCCGACCTGCTGGCGCCCGGCGTGCCGGCGGACGGCGACCCCGACCGCGGCGGCGGCCACCTGCTCGTCGTCGGCACGGTCCCGGTCGGTGCCGGGCAGGTACGCAGGGTCGGCGCGGCGCAGCTCGGCCGCCGCCCGCAGCCGCTCGGCGTCCACCAGCAGCCCGGCCGCCAGCCCCTCCTCGACCGTCGGGACCGCGCTCCAGCGCATGCCGAGGTCGCCTTCGACGGTGCGGCTCACCGGCAGCGTGGCGACCACGTCGCGACCGAGCGAGGAGTCCCCGGGACCGGGGTCCAGCACCGAGTGCACGTCGGTGGTGGCGCCGCCGACATCGACGACGACCACGTCACCAGCGCCCGGGTGGTCGGCGCCCAGGCCACGGGCCAGCAGCTCCACGGCGGTCAGCACCACGTCCGGGGTCGCTCCACGGACCATCGCGGTGAAGTCAGCGCGGACGGAGAGGTGCTTGCCGCCGATCACGTGCCGCACGAACATCTCCCGCACGGCGGCGCGCGCGGACCCCGGCTCGAGCACCCCGATGCGCGGGACGACGTTGTCGGCGAGGACGTACGGCGTCCCGGCCGCGTCGAACAGCCCGGCGACCTCCTGCTGTGCGTCCACGTTGCCCGCCACCACCACCGGCGCCGGCCACCGTGCGTGAGCCAGCGTGGCCGCACACGCCAGCAGCACCTCCGCGTTGCCGCCGTCGGTCCCGCCGACCAGCAGGACCACGTCGGGGGCGCTGGCCCGTAGCGCGGGCAGGCCGGCCCGGGTCAGGCCGCCACTGGACACGTGCACCACGCGCCCGCCGCTGGACAGCGCCACCCGGCGGCCCGCCTCGGCGGTGACCAGCTCCTCGTTGCCGACCACCGCGATCCTCAGCCCGCCGCCGGCCGACGAGCAGGCGAGCACCTCGGCGTCCGCGGCCCGCGGGTCGGCGCGGGTCAGCACGGCCAGGCACGCGTCCCAGCCGTCCAGCACGTCGGTGTCGACCGTGGTGCGATGGCTGGCCGAGGCGAGCAGCGTTCCGGTGTCCACGTCGACCAGCGCGGCCTTGGTGAACGTCGAGCCGAAGTCGACGCAGGCCACCACGGGGCCGGACCGGTCCGGGGACCCCGGCCGCGGGTCAGCCAAGCGCCCGGTCCAGGTCGGCCAGCAGGTCCTCGACGGTCTCGATGCCGACCGAGAGCCGGATCAGGTCCGCGGGCACCTCGAGCTCGGTGCCGGCGACCGACGCGTGCGTCATCCGACCGGGGTGCTCGATCAGCGACTCGATGCCGCCCAGCGACTCCGCGAGGGTGAACACCTCGGCGCGTGCGCAGGTGTCGAGCGCGCGCTGCTCGCCGCCCTTGACCCGGAACGAGACGATGCCGCCGAACCGGCGCATCTGGCGGGCGGCGACGGCGTGCCCCGGATGGTCCTCCAGACCCGGGTAGACGACCTGCTCGACTCCGGGGTGGCCGGCGAGGAACTCGACCACGCGCTCGGCGTTGTCGCAGTGCCGCTCCATGCGCACCGCGAGGGTCTTGAGACCGCGCAGCGTGAGCCAGGCGTCGAAGGGGCCGGCGACCGCACCGATGGAGTTCTGGTGGAAGGCCACCTTCTCGGCCACCTCGAGGTCGCGGACCACGAGGGCACCACCGACCACGTCGGAGTGCCCGCCGCAGTACTTGGTCGTCGAGTGCACGACGACGTCGGCGCCGAGCGTGAGCGGCTGCTGCAGGTACGGCGACGCGAAGGTGTTGTCGACCACCAGCAGGGCGCCGGCGTCGTGGGCGACGCCGGCCAGCGCCTCGATGTCGCCGATGGTCAGCATCGGGTTCGTCGGCGTCTCCACCCAGACCAGCGTGGTCTGTCCGGGGACGATCGCCGCCCGCACGGCGTCCACGTCGGACACCTTCGGCCGGGGTGTGCGCGAGGCCCCACGGCTGCTCGACCTTCGCGAACAGCCGGTAGGTGCCGCCGTACGCGTCGTCGGGGATCACCACGTGGTCCCCCGGCGCGCACAGGCTGGTGAGCAGGGTGTGCTCCGCGGCGAGACCGCTGGCGAACGCGAAGCCGCGCTCCCCCTCCTCGAGGGCCGCGATGTTGCCCTCGAGCGCGGTCCGGGTCGGGTTCGCGCTGCGCGAGTACTCGTAGCCGCCCCGCATCCCCCCGACGCCGTCCTGCTTGTAGGTGCTCGTCGCGTAGATCGGCGGGATCACCGCGCCGGTGGTGGGGTCGGGCTCGTAGCCGGCGTGGATCGCCCGCGTCTCGAAGCCGCTCTTCTGGCTGTGCCCGCTGGCCTGCTGCTCGCTCATGGGCGCGAGCCTAACGCCGGGAAGGATCGAGCAGTCCGGCGCGTTGTAGCCGGCGAACCACCTGACCGACCGGAGGAGTGACTGTGTTCAACCGACGCAAGCTCGAGCTGCCCACCCCGGAGCAGGCCCTGCGGGGCCGCACCGAGCAGTGGTTCAACATCGCCGACCGCCACCGCGTGCTGGACGCGCCCGTCGTCACCGAGGAGGTCCCGCCCGGCCACGCCGTCGCCCTGTTCGGTCTCGGCTGCTTCTGGGGCGCCGAGGAGATCTACTGGCGGATGCCCGGGGTCTGGTCGACCTCGGTCGGGTACGCCGGCGGTCACACCCCGCATCCCTCCTACGAGGAGGTCTGCTCGGGCCAGACCGGCCACACCGAGGCGGTCAGGGTGGTCTTCGACCCGGCGGTGGTCTCCTACGCCGACCTGGTCAAGGCCTTCTTCGAGTTCCACGACCCCACCCAGGGGATGCGGCAGGGCAACGACGTCGGCACCCAGTACCGCTCGGCGATCTACACCCTCGACGAGGAGCAGGCGCAGACCGCCAAGGAGCTCAAGGAAGCGTACGAGCCGCTGGTGATGGCCCGCGGCTACGGCGCGATCACCACCGAGATCAAGCCCGCGCCGACGTACTACTACGCCGAGGACCACCACCAGCAGTACCTCGCGAAGAACCCGAACGGGTACCGCTGCCACTCCGCGACCGGGGTGCCCTTCCCGGCCGACGCGTGAGCGGCCCCCAGGAATAGCTCCTCCGGGGGATGGTCCCGGCGGCCGTGCGAGCGCACGATCGGAGAAGGCACGCGCCCGAGGGAGGTCCCCATGACAGTGCACACGCTCGGCATCTGGCGGGTGAGGCCGGGCCACGAGGAGGCCTTCGTGCAGGCCTGGCGAGCGATGGCCGAACAGACGAAGGCCTCGTTCCCGGAGGCCTCGGCACAGCTGCTCCAGGACCGGGACACCCCCACGCTCTTCGTCAGCTCGGGTCCGTGGGAGTCGCCCGAGCAGGTGCAGGAATGGCGGTCCTCGGCGGCGTTCACCGACGGCGTCGCGGCGATCAAGGCGTCGCTGGAGGGGTTCGAGCCGCACACCATGGACCCGGTGGTCACCGTCGAGCGGTCCGCCGACGTGCAGCCCGAGGGGGTCAGGCGACGGTGACCGCCGTGCCCGGGCTCTCGGCGGCGTCGTGGAGCAGGACGCGGTAGCCGACCCCGGTGTGCCTGGCGTCTCGTGCGCCTCTGCCAGGATCGGTGGGTGCGACGACCGCTGCTCACCCGCTGGGGACGGGTCCTGGACCCGGAGCGGGTGCTGCCCGAGTATCCGCGCCCGCAGCTGGTGCGCGACAGCTACCTGAACCTCAACGGCTGGTGGGACTACGCCGTCACCCCGGCCGGAGCGCAGCGGCCGACGACGTACGACGGCCGGATCCTGGTGCCGTTCTCCCCCGAGGCGCCGCTGTCGCAGGTCGGGCGGCAGCTCCAGCCCGACGAGCGGCTCAGCTACCGCCGCCGGGTCGACGTTCCCCCGGGTTCGTCCCGGCCGGCGGCCGGCTGCTGCTGCACTTCGGCGCGGTCGACCAGACCTGCACGGTGCTTGTCGACGGAGTGGAGGTGGGACGCAACGAGGGCGGCTACCTGCCGTTCTCCTGCGACGTCACCGAGGCCCTGGACGCCGGCGGCGGCGAGCTGGTGGTCGACGTCCGGGACGGGTCCGACGGGCACCAGCACGCCTCGGGCAAGCAGCGGCTGCGTCGCGGGGGGATCTGGTACACCGCGCAGTCGGGCATCTGGCAGACGGTCTGGCTGGAGGCGGTCGCCGCCGTCCACGTGGAGCGGCTCGACCTGGTGCCGCTGCTCGCGGAGGGGTGCGTCGAGGTGACCGTGCACGCCCGTGCGGGGACGGCCACCGTCACAGTCGGCACCAGCACCGTCTCGGCCGCGGTGGGCGTGCCGACCCGGATCCGGTTCGCCGAGGTGCGGCCGTGGACCCCCGAGGACCCGCACCTGTACGACGTCGAGGTGCGCCTCGGCGAGGATCGGGTCGCCTCCTACGTGGCGATGCGCTCGGTCGTCGTGGGTCCCGACGAGCACGGGGTCCCGCGCCTGCTGCTGAACGGCACGCCGTACGTCCAGGTCGGCGTGCTCGACCAGGGCTACTGGCCCGACGGCCTGCTCACCGCCCCGTCCGACGAGGCGATGGTGCACGACATCACCGCGATGAAGGAGCTCGGCTTCACGCTGCTGCGCAAGCACCTCAAGATCGAGCCGCTGCGCTGGTACCACCACTGCGACCGTCTCGGGATGCTGGTCTGGCAGGACCTGGTCAACGGCGGCGGTCGCTACCGCACCGCGGCGGTGACGTGGCCGGGGCGGTACCCGGTCCGGCTCGCCGACACCCGGCATCGAGGACGGATGGGTCGGGCCGACCTCCGGGGTCGGGCGGTGTTCCACGAGGAGCTGCGCCGGACCGTCGAGCACCTGCGGAGCGTGCCCTCGCTGGTCGTCTGGGTGCTGTTCAACGAGGGCTGGGGACAGTTCGACGCGCTCGCGAACACCGAGCGGCTGCGCGCCCTCGACCCGACCCGACCCGTCGACCACGCCAGCGGCTGGCACGACCAGGGCGGTGGCGACCTGCGGAGCCGGCACGTCTACCGCCGGCGCTTCCGGCTGCCCCGCGTCCGGCTGTCCCGCCGCCGGGACCGCCGGGCGGTGGTGCTCTCCGAGTACGGCGGCCAGCGGCTGCAGGTCCCGGGTCACGTGGAGGACCCGCACAGCGGCTTCGGGTACGGCGCCAGCCGCTCGCGCCAGGACCTGGCCGACGACTTCGCCCGGACGCACGCGCACCTCGCCGCGGCCGTCCCCCGGGGTCTCTCGGCCACCGTCTACACGCAGCTCAGCGATGTCGAGGACGAGCACAACGGGCTGCTGACCTTCGACCGCGAGGTCCGCAAGCTCGACCCACAGGTGACCCGGCCCGCGCTGGCCGCGCTCGCCGACCGCCCGCGTCCCGTGCCGGGCCGGTCCACACCGTCTCGCTGACCGGCCGGCGACCTCTGGTGGCCACGTCCGCCCGTGGCTACGGTGGCCCAGACGAAGGGACCCCCATGCACAGACTCCGCAGCCACCGTCCGCTCACGGCTCTCCTCGGCGCGCTCGCCGCGACCCTGGCCGTCTCCCTCGGCGCCGCCGGCCTGCCCGCCGCCTCGGCGCACCCCGCACCGTCCCGCTCCGCGGAGATCCCGCTCCCCGACGGCTTCCAGCCGGAGGGCATCACCATCGGGCGCGGTCCGTTCGCCTACCTCGGCTCGCTCGCCGACGGCGACATCTACCGGCTCAACCTCCGCACCGGCAAGGGCAGGGTGATCAGCCAGGGCCCAGGCACCTCCTCGGTAGGCCTGAAGGTCGACCGCCGTGGCCGGCTGTTCGTCTCGGGCGGTCCCGCGGGCGACGCCCGGGTGGTCGACGGGCGCAGCGGGCGCATCCTGCGCAGCTACCAGTTCGCGACCTCGGACACCTTCGTCAACGACGTCACCCTGACCAGACGGGTGGCCTGGTTCACCGACTCCAGCCAGCCCCGGCTCTACGGGGTGCCGCTCGGCAAGCGCGGCAAGCCGTCCAAGGCGCGGTTCCTGACCGTGCCGCTGCGCGGCCAGTGGAAACAGGTCCCCGACGCGTTCAACGCCAACGGCATCACCACCACCCCGGACGGCCGGGCACTGCTGGTCGTCCAGTCGGCGACCGGTTACCTGTTCCGGGTGAGCCCGTACACCGGCTACGCCAGGCGCGTGGACCTCGGCGGTCGGCTGCTGACCAACGGCGACGGCCTGCTGGTCAAGGGCCACACGCTGTATGCCGTGCAGAACCGGTTGAACCAGGTCGCGGTCTTCCACCTGACGAGGTCCGGCCGCTCCGGCAGCCTCGTCAAGACGCTGACCGCGCCGTCGTTCGACGTGCCCACCACGATCGCGGTGCTCGGCCGGTACGCCTACCTGCCGAACGCCAGGTTCGGCACCGCGCAGGACCCCCCGACCGCGGAGTACTCCGTCACCCGCGTCCGGCGCTGAGCCGATCTCCGGCGGGCTCCCGGGCCGGGGGTCCGTGGCCTGAGGGCATCTCAGACCAGCGGCAGGTGCATCACGTGCAGGCCGACGTAGCCGTGCACGGGATGCAGGAACGCGCCGGGCACGGTGCCGAGCACGTCGAACCCCAGCGACCGCCAGAGCGCGACCGCCGCCGTGTTGGTCTCGACGACCGCGTTGAACGTGATCCCGCGGTAGCCGGCGGACCGGTGCCAGGCCACCACGTGCTCGGCGAGCGCCCGGCCGACGCCGCGGCCCCGGGCCTCGGGTCCGACCATGAAGCTCGCGGTGCCGATGTGCGCGCCCGGCCCGTCGCGGTTCGGCCCCATCCGGGCGGTGCCGAGCACGGTGTCGTCGTCGGTGGCGACCACCGTGCGGCCCGGTGGTGCCGCCAACCACCGCGCTCGCGCCTGCTCCGAGGTGGTGTCCCTCTCCCAGGCGTAGGTCTCCCCCGCCCGGACCGTCGGCTCGATGATCGGCCAGAGGCGAGGCCAGTCCGCGCCTGTCGCCTCCCGGATCCGCATCGCGCCAGCCTACGTGTCGACCCAGCCCTGACCGGTCTCGTCGGCCAGCACCGATCCCGAGGTCAGGCCGGCGAGCAGCGACGCCAGGTCGGCGCCGGCCGGCACGGCGACGTGCAGCACGACCCGGTGCGCGTAGTCGGCGCCGAGCACCCGCACGCCGTGGGCGCGCAGCTCGCTCTCCAGGCGTCCGGCCTCACCGTGCCCGACCGGCACGTCGTAGCGCGTGCACAGCGCCCGCTCACCGACCCCCGCCTCGTCGAGCGCCGCCCGGACGGCGTCGCCGTACGCGCGCACCAGCCCGCCGGCGCCGAGCAGGGTGCCGCCGAACCAACGGGTGACCACGGCCACCACGTCGCGGAGCTCCCGGCCGTGCAGCACCTCGAGCATCGGGGCCCCGGCCGTCCCCGAGGGCTCGCCGTCATCGCTGGAGCGCTGCAGCGCACCGTCCGGGCCGAGCACGAACGCCGAGCAGTGGTGCCGAGCGTCGCGGTGCTCGTGGCGGGCCTCCCCGACCACCGCCCGGGCCGCCTCCTCCGACTCCACCCGCCGCACCCGGCAGAGAAAGCGCGACCGCCGGACCTCGATCTCGGCGGTGGCGTCCCGCGCCAGCGTCCGGTACGACGTCACGACCACCAGTCCGCCACCACCGACCACCCGATCCGCACGATGAAGGCGCTCACCACGACGACGAAGAAGACCCGGACGAACCGGCTTCCCCGGCTGACCGCGGTCCGCGCGCCGACGTAGCTGCCGACCAGGTTGCACGCCCCGACGACCAGGCCCACCTTCCACATCACCGCGCCCTGTGCCGCGAACACCAGCAGCGCGGCCACGTTGGTGGCCCAGTTGGCGATCCGGGCCTTGGCCGACGCCTCGAGGAAGCTGTACCCGAGCAGGCCCACCAGCGTGAAGACGAAGAAGGACCCGGTCCCGGGGCCCAGCGCGCCGTCGTAGAAGCCGATCACCAGCCCCGCCCCCACCGCGAGCGCCAGGTGGTGCCCGGCGGTGAACCGCAGCTCGGTCACGTCGCCGGCGTCCGGGCGCAGCAGCACGTAGGCCCCGACCACCACCAGGGCGACCAGGATGATCGGGTTGAACGCGGACCTCGGGATCTGGGAGGCGGCCAGCGCCCCTGCCGCGGAGCCGAGGAAGGCCACCAGCATCAGCGGCACGAACGTGTGCGGGTCGGGCCGCACCCGACGGTAGTAGGTCAGCGAGCTCACCGTCGTCCCGCAGGTGCCGGCGAGCTTGTTGGTGGCCAGGATGTGCACCGGCGCCGCGCCCGGGAAGGCCACCGCCAGCGCGGGCAGCTGCACCAGCCCGCCCCCGCCGACCACCGCGTCCACGAAGCCGGCGAACAGCCCCGCGAGCGCGAGCAGCGCGAGGGTCCACAGCGACGGGTCGGCCACGGCGACGACCCTAGCCACCGGACCCCGGGACCGGGCACTGCGGGCGATCGTAGGATCGGCGCATGCGCATCGTCTCGCTCCTGCCCTCCACCACCGAGATCCTCTTCGAGCTCGGCGCCGGTGACCACGTGGTCGGGGTGACCTTCGAGTGCGACCACCCCGTCCAGGCGCGCGAGCGCAGCATCGTGTCCACCAGCGCGATGCCCGAGGGGCTGTCGCCGGCCGGGATCGACGCCTTCGTCGCCGAGTCGCTGCGGCGCGGCGAGGACCTCTACCACCTCGACGAGGGAGCGCTCGCCGGCCTGCACGCCGACCTGGTGGTGACCCAGGACCTCTGCGCGGTGTGCGCGGTCGACGTGTCGGTGGTCGACGACGCCCTGGCGCACCTGGGCTGCACCGCCGAGGTGCTCACCATCGACCCACACACGCTCGACCAGGTCCTCGACTCTGTGCACACCCTGGGCCGGGCCACCGGGACCGAGAGCCGGGCCGAGCTGCTGGTGGCGTCCCTGCGGGACCGCCTCGCCGACGTCGTACGACGGGTCGCGGACCGTCCCCGGCCGCGCACCCTGGTGCTGGAGTGGACCGACCCCGCGTTCGCGCCCGGCCACTGGGTCCCCGAGATGGTGGACCTCGCCGGCGGCCGGTCGGTGCTCGGCACCGCCGGTGAGCGGTCCTTCCGGGTGGGCTGGGACGAGGTGCGCGCGGCGGCGCCGGAGGTGGTGGTCTGCGCACCCTGCGGCTTCGGGCTCGAGCAGTCGCTCGCGCTCGCCTCCGACGTGGTCCGGGCCGGTGTCCTGCCGCCCGAGGCCGCGGTCTGGGCGGTCGACGCGAACGCGTCCTTCGCGCGTCCCGGCCCCCGGCTGGTCGACGGGGTGGAGGCCCTGGCCGGGCTGCTCCACCCCGAGGTGGTCGACGGCTCCCCGATCGCCGCGCGCGTGCGCTGACCTCCGGCCGACCGACGTCAGGGCGCTGGACTAGTCCTGCCGGGTGGCCAGGTAGGCGAGCAGGTCCTGCCGGGTGACGACACCGACGGGCTTGCCGTCCTCCTGCACCAGCAGCGCATCGGCCTTGCCGAGCCGGGCGACCGCCGTGCCGACCGGCTCGTTGGTGCCGACCGTGGGCAGCGGCGCGTCCATGTGCTGCTCGACCTGGTCGGCGAGGCGCGCGTGCCCGGAGAACAGCGCGTCAAGGAGCTTGCGCTCCGAGACGCTGCCGGCCACCTCGGCGGCGACGATCGGCGGCTCGGCGCGGACCACGGGCATCTGGGAGACGCCGTACTCCTGCAGGATGTGCACCGCCTCGGCGATGGTCTCGTGCGGGTGCGTGTGCACCAGGTCGGGGATCCTCCCGCTCTTGCCGCGGAGCACCTCACCGAGGGTCTGCTCCTCGGTGGCGTCCAGGAAGCCGTACTGGCTCAGCCAGTCGTCGTTGAAGACCTTCGCGAGGTAGCCGCGCCCGGAGTCCGGGAGCAGCACCACGACGACGGCGTCCTCGCGGCCCTCCGCGTCCAGCTCCTGGGCGAGCCGGACCGCGCCCACGGTCGCCATCCCGCAGGAGCCGCCGACCAGCAGGGCCTCCTCGCGGGCGAGCCGCCGGGTCATCGCGAAGGAGTCCGCGTCCGACACCTCGATGATCCGGTCGGCGACGTCGCGGTCGTAGGTGGAGGGCCAGAAGTCCTCGCCGACCCCCTCGACCAGGTAGGGACGCCCGGTGCCGCCGGAGTACACGGAGCCCGCGGGGTCGGCCCCGACCACCTGGATGTCGGGGTTCTGCTCCTTGAGGTAGCGCCCGGTGCCGCTGATCGTGCCGCCGGTGCCGACCCCGCACACCAGGTGCGTGATCCGGCCCTCGGTCTGCTCCCAGATCTCGGGCCCGGTGGTCTCGTAGTGCGCCCGGGGGTTGTTCGGGTTGGCGTACTGGTTGGGCTTCCAGGCGCCGTCGATCTCGCGGACCAGCCGGTCCGAGACGCTGTAGTAGGAGTCGGGGTGCTCGGGCGGCACCGCGGTCGGGCACACGACCACCTCGGCGCCGTACGCCTTGAGCACGTTCCGCTTGTCCTCGCTGACCTTGTCGGGGCAGACGAACACGCAGTGGTAGCCCTTGGTCTGCGCGTACATCGCCAGGCCGACGCCGGTGTTGCCCGAGGTGGGCTCGACGATCGTGCCGCCGGGCTTCAGCTCACCGGACTCCTCGGCCGCCTCGATCATCCGGGAGGCGATCCGGTCCTTCACCGAGCCGCCCGGGTTCAGGTACTCGACCTTGGCGAGCACCAGCGCTCTGGCGCCGTCGGTGACGCGGCCCAGCCTGACGAGAGGGGTGTGGCCGACGAGGTCCATGACTGAGTTCACGTAGTGCACCCCGGCAGTTTATGGCTTCGCCGTACCCTGTGCTGATGGGGAAGGCTGGCGCGGCCCGAAAGCTGGTGGCGGCCGCCGCGTACGGCGGCGGCGGCCTGTCTGTCGTGGGCGGGTTCCTGTACGGCGTGCTGCGCGCCGAGGCCACCCTCGCGCGGCGCACCATCGGCGACGCCAACGACGTGCCCCCGGACGCAACCGGCTGGTACGGCCGGGGCCGCCCGGGCCCGGCCGTGAAGATCGCGCTGCTCGGGGACTCCTCGGCGGCCGGGTACGGCGTCCGTGAGGTGCGCGCCACCCCGGGAGCGCATCTGGCCTCCGGAGTGGCCGAGGGCGCCGACCGGCGGGTCTACCTGCGCTCGGTGGCCTCGGTCGGCGCCCAGACCCGGGACCTGTCGCGGCAGATCGACCGGGCGCTGAGCATCGAGCCGCACGTCGCGGTGATCCTGGTGGGCGCCAACGACGTCACGCACTCGCGGCTGCCCTCGGAGTCCGTGCGGCTGCTCGAGGCGGCGGTGCTCCGGCTGCGGGAGACCGGGACCGAGGTGGTCGTCGGCACCTGCCCCGACCTCGGCACCATCGAGCCGATCGCGCCGCCGCTGCGGCAGGTGGCCCGGCTGTGGTCGCGGCGGCTCGCCGCGGCCCAGACCATCGCGACGGTCGAGGCCGGCGGCCGGACCGTGTCCCTCGGCTCGGTGCTGGGTCCCGAGTTCAGCGCCACCCCGGCCGTGATGTTCGGGCCGGACCGGTTCCACCCCTCGGCGGCAGGGTACTCGACCCTCGCGGCCGTCCTGCTGCCCTCGGTGCTGGCTGCAGTGGGCGTCATCCCGCTCGAGGACCTGGTGCCCGAGCCGATCCGCGGGGAGGCGATCCTGCCGATCACCGACGCCGCCGTCGAGGCGGCCCGCACCCCCGGCACCGAGATCGACGGGACCGAGGTCTCCGGCGCCTCCCGCGGCACCCGCGGCCGCTGGGTCCAGCTGCGCCGGCGGCGGCGCCAGCCCGAGGGCGACGTGGAGTCCCCCGCCTCGACCGAGACGGTCTCGACGCCGCCACTGTCCTGACCACCGGCCTCCGGGGCCGCCGCGGACTCCGGCCGGGCACAGCAGAACGCCCCCGGCTGGGAGGACCCGGGGGCGTCTGCTCGTGGCGGTGCGGGGCGGTCAGTCGCCGCGCAGGATCGCCAGGATCCGGATCAGCTCGATGTAGATCCAGATGATCGTGACGGTGAGACCGAACGCGGCCCGCCACGACTCACGCTCGGGAAGCCCGGCGGCGATGCCGCGCTCCACGAAGTCGAAGTCGAGGATCAGCATCAGCACGCCGAGGCCGAGCCCGATCACGCTGGAGAGCAGCCCCATCGGGCCGAAGCTGTTGAAGCCGAACGACGAGCCGAAGAAACTCAGCACCACGTCCAGCATCGAGACGGCGACGAAGCCGATCAGCGCGCCGACCACCCACTTGCGGAAGGTCGGGCTGACCCGGATGTTGAAGAACTTGTACGCCGCGAGGGTGCCGCCGACCGCGGCGACGGTGCCGAGCACGGCGCCGGTCACCAGGCCGCCGCCGAACATCGACTCGAGCACCTTGGAGAAGGCGCCGACGAAGATGCCCTCCAGGGCCGCGTAGGCGATCACCAGCGCGGGGCTCACGACCCGCTTGAAGGAGTTCACCATCGCCAGCCCGAAGCCGCCGAACGCTCCGACCATCGCGAGCAGGTACAGCGAGGAGGCGTTCACCCCCGGGTCCGCCGGGTTGGGCGTGAGCACCCAGGTCGCCGCGGCGAGGAGCACCACCACGGTGAGGGTCAGCCCGGTCTTCTGGACGACCGAGTCGAGGGTCATCGGGCCGCGGTCGACCTGGGTGCCGGTCGGACCGCCGCCCTGCGTGTAGGGGTCGTAGGTCTGGGCGCCCCGGCGGGGCGCGGAAGCGGCCCCCGCTGCCGGGTAGCTCATCCCGCTCGCGGGGTAGGTCTGGGACCGCCCGTTGAAACCGTCCGCCTTGCGGAAGACAGGGTTGCTGCTTTGCATGTGTGGTCTCCTCCTTGGAGGCCTGTGGCCCCCGCTCTGGGAACCTGAGTGGAGCCGCACCCCATCGTACGGCTCCGCTGTGTCATAGAACGGTCGCGATTCGGCTGATGTTCCCGTGCGAGCGGGGCCCGACGGCAGTCTCAGCACAATTTCAGGTGCAGATAGCAGATATTCTTCGGTCGGCGCGGTCCGGGTGCCCCCGGTGGGACTCGAACCCACACTGCAAGGTTTTTAAGACCTCTTCCTCTGCCGTTGGGATACGGGGGCCGCCTCGACCGCGGGCCCCCGTCATCCTGTCACGGCGAGGTCGGCGGCCCGGCCGAGCACGGCGTCCAGCATCGGCTCGGTCAGCCGCCCCGTGAAGGTGTTCTGCTGGGAGGGGTGGTAGCTGCCGAGCAGCCGCACCGCACGGCCGTCCGCCGCGGTCACCACGGTCTCGGCGGCGTGCCCGAAGCGCGGCTTGGGCCGGGGCACGTCGTACCCGAGCGCCCGGAAGGTGCGCAGCCCGGCGTCCCACGCGAACGACCCGAGGCAGACCACGACCCGCAGGGTGCCCGCCACCAGGGCGACCTCCCGCTCCAGCCACGGCGCACAGGTGTCGCGCTCGGCGGGGGTGGGCCGGTTGTCCGGTGGCGCGCAGCGCACCGCGGCCACCATCCGGGCCCCGACCAGACGCTGGCCGTCACCGGCGTGCACCGAGGTGGGCTGGGCGGCCAGGCCGACCCGGTGCAGCGACGCGAACAGCCAGTCGCCGGAGCGGTCGCCGGTGAAGATCCTCCCGGTGCGGTTGCCGCCGTTCGCGGCGGGCGCGAGGCCCAGCACCAGCAGCGCCGGGTCCACCGGCCCCCACCCCGGGATCGGCCGGCCCCAGTAGGGCTCCCCGGCGTACGACGCCCGCTTGGTCGCGGCCACCTGCTCGCGCCAGCCGACCAGCCGCTCGCAGGCACGGCAGACCGACACCGCCGCGTCGAGGTTGGCCAGCTCGGCTCCCGCGGCGAGCGCGGCCACCGCGGCGGCGTCGTCGGCGACGGGTGTCCCCGGCTCGGCCGGGTCGCCGGGCCAGCCGGACCCCGGCGGGACCGGGGAGGGGAACGGCCGCCCGGTGACCGGGTGCGGGAGGTGCGCGGGATCGGCCACTAGCGGGCCAGGGTCCAGGCGATGCCGTCGAGGATGTCGGAGTCGGAGACCGTCAGGCTGCCCGCTCCGGAGCGCAGCAGCACCCGGTCCAGGATCAGCGCGCCGGCCCCGATCACGTCCGACCGTCCGGCAGGCACCCCCAGCCGCTCCCGCTCGGCCACCGTCATCGCCAGCAGCCGGGCGGTGAGGTCGTGCACCCGCCGGCGCGGGAACGACGCGTGGTGCACCCGGTCGCGGTCCCACGACCGGAGCCCCAGCAGCAGGGTGCCGACGGTGGTCACCGTGCCCGCGACGCCGACCAGGGTGGCCGCGTCGCCGACCCGGACGTCGTACCCCGGCAGCGTGTCGAGCGCCTCGTCGACGACCTGGGTGGCCGCTTCGACCTCGGCCGCGCCGGGCGGGTCGGACGGCAGCAGCCGCTCGGTCAGCCGCACCGAGCCGATGTCGAGGGAGCGCGCCGCCGCGACCGCGCCGGGGGCGTCGCCGACGACCAGCTCGGTCGACCCGCCGCCGATGTCGAGGACCGCCACCGGATACGGCACGGCCGGCAGCGTGCGGGTCGCCCCGTCGAAGGTGAGCGCCGCCTCCTCGTCCCCGGAGACCACCTCGGGGGTCACCGCGAGCCGGGACCGCACGCCCTCGACGAACGCCTCCGCGTTGTCGGCGTCGCGGGCCGCCGAGGTGGCCACGAACCGCAGCGCGTCGACGCCGCAGGACTCGATCACCGAGGCGTACTCCTCCACCGCGTCGAAGACCCGCGCCAGCGCGGCGTCGGCCAGCCGGCCGGTGCGGTCGACGTCCTGGCCGAGTCGCACGATCCGCATCTCGCGCACCAGCGACTCCTGGGTGCCGGTGGCCGGGTCGAGATCGGCCACGAGCAGCCTGATGGTGTTGGTGCCGCAGTCCACGGCCGCGACCCGGGTCACGCGTCCGGTCCTGCCGCCGACCCGCCGCCGGGCGCGCTGTCGGGACCCGTGTCGGCGCCGGCGTCCGGACCGGCACAGGGCCCGGCGGCCCAGAACTCCCCGAGCAGGTCCAGCACCTCGTCGCCGAGCGGGTTGACCCCCCGGCCCTGGGCCAGCGCCTGGCCGGCGAGCACGTGCAGGCACTTCACCCGGGTCGGCATCCCGCCGGCGGAGACGCCCGCGATCTCGGGCACGTGCCCGATCGCCTCGCGCGCCGCCAGGTAGGCCTCGTGCGCGCTCTGGTAGGACGCCGCCAGCGCGGAGTCGGTCTCGAGCCGCTCGGACATCGCGCGCATCAGCCCGGACGCCTCCAGGGTGCCGATCAGCGACGCGGCGCGCGGACAGGTGAGGTAGAAGGTGGTGGGGAACGGCGTGCCGTCCTCCAGCCGCGGCTCGGTGGCCACCACGTCGGGGTTGCCGCACGGGCACCGGTGCCCGAGGCCGTGGATCCCGCGGGGAGCCCGGCCGAGCTGGGCGGCGATGACCGCCTCGTCCCGCGCTCCGATCACCGCCCGGTGCCGTCCGTCGGGGTGGGCCGTGCCGGTGCCTGGATCTTCGCTGCCGGTGGCGGCACCGCATGCTGGGCCTGCTCCTTGCCTGCGGTCACGACGCTGCCCCAGGCCGACTGCCACCACAGCGGCCGGCTCGCCTCGGTCACGGAGTCCTGCGGCGACAGGGTGTCCTGGTGGTCCAGCGGCCTGCCGTTGTCGTCGAGCACCTGGAAGCCGATCTCCCCCGGCAGCACCCAGCCGAACCGCTGGTGGGCGATGGTCCGCACGTAGGCGGGGTCGTCCCAGCGCTGCTTCTCCCGGGTGAGCCGGTCGACCTCGGCCTGCGACGAGGCGATGCTGGCGCCCAGCGAGGCCAGGTGACGGCGCTGCTCGAGGTAGGCCCGCATGCTCGAGGCGTAGGACACCATCAGCAGCGCGACCACCAGCACCAGGATCGCGGCCCGTCCGGTGAACCGCGGGCGGGGTGCCGACCGCCGCTGCGCGGGCACCCGCGGGCGCGAGGCACCGCGCCGCGGTCCGGGACCCGCGCCGGGACGGCCGCCGGCGCGACCGGCGCCCGCGCCGCCCGGGGTGCGCCGGGCAGCACCCCGGGGACCCGGCCCCGGGGTGCGCACGCGGGAGTCCCCTCCCCGCCTGGACGAACCGTGCGGCATGGCTGGGCTCAGCTGTCCCGTCCGAAGCGGGGGAACGCGCCGCGGCCGGCGTACCGGGCCGCGTCGTCGAGCTCCTCCTCGATGCGCAGCAGCTGGTTGTACTTCGCGACCCGCTCGGACCTGGCCGGGGCGCCGGTCTTGATCTGCCCGCAGTTGGTGGCGACCGCCAGGTCGGCGATGGTCGTGTCCTCGGTCTCTCCCGAGCGGTGGCTCATCATGCAGCGGAACCCGTTGCGGTGGGCCAGGTCGACCGAGTCGAGGGTCTCGGTGAGCGACCCGATCTGGTTGACCTTGACCAGCAGCGCGTTGGCGGACCGGTCGGTGATGCCGCGGCCGAGCCGCTCCACGTTGGTCACGAAGAGGTCGTCGCCGACCAGCTGGATCTTCTCGCCGAGCTCGGCGGTCATCGCTCCCCAGCCGGCCCAGTCCTCCTCGTCGAGCGGGTCCTCGATGGACACGATGGGGTACGACGCGACGAGGTCGGCGTAGTAGGCCTGCATCTGCGCGGCCGACTTGGCGGCGCCCTCGAACTGGTAGCCGCCGTCCCTGTAGAACTCCGACGCGGCCACGTCCAGCGCGAACACGATGTCCTCGCCGACCGTCAGCCCGGCCTTCTCGACCGCGACTGCGATCAGGTCGAGGGCCTCCCGGTTGTTCGGCAGGTCCGGGGCGAAGCCGCCTTCGTCACCGAGGCCGGTGGCCAGCCCCCTCTGCTTGAGCACCGACTTGAGCGCGTGGTAGACGCTGGCGCCCTGCTCGAGGGCGTCCCGGAAGGTCGAGGCGCCGATCGGCGCGATCATGAACTCCTGCACGTCCACGCCGGTGTCGGCGTGCGAGCCGCCGTTGAGGATGTTCATCATCGGCACCGGCAGCAGGTGCGCGTTCGGCCCCCCGACGTAGCGGAACAGCGGCAGGTCCGCGGAGTCGGCCGCCGCCCGGGCGACCGCAAGCGAGACCCCGAGGATCGCGTTGGCGCCGAGCTTGGCCTTGTTCGGGGTGCCGTCCAGCTCCAGCAGTCGCTGGTCGACCAGCCGCTGCTCGGCGGCCTCGAAGCCGACCAGCTCGGGGCCGATCACGTCGAGGACCGCGCCCACGGCCTTGCCGACCCCCTTGCCGCCGTACCGGTCGCCGCCGTCGCGCAGCTCGACCGCCTCGAACGCTCCGGTCGAGGCGCCGGACGGGACCCCCGCCCGACCGACGGTGCCGTCGTCGAGGGCGACCTCGACCTCGATGGTGGGGTTGCCGCGCGAGTCGAGGATCTCGCGCGCGCCGACTGCTTCGATGGACGCCACGGTGCTGCTCCTGCGGGTCGGGGAGGACGGACACGGTCGCGCTCAGCCTAACGGCGCCGACCCGCCGATGGGGTGCGGCTCGCCCTTGCCCACCATCGGGCCTCGGGCCCCGGACCGGGCGCGTCCGCTACCGGGGGCTCTGGCAGGGTCGGGGCATGGCCTCGAGGGACGCACGACGGTGGTGGTCGCGGATCTGGCGGCGGGAGCGCGGTCCGGAGGAGCTTGACTCCTCCCGGTCCGACCTGGTCGTGGTCGCGTCGGGCTTCGACGACGCGGAGGCCTGCTCCGCGGTCCTCGAGCGAGCCGCGGCCGGCGCCCCCGCCTGGGACCCGACGGGACAGGTGGTGCTGCGACACCACCTGCTGCTGCCCGCCGAGCACGTCGCCGACGCGGTCGCGGTGGCCGCCCAGGACGGCTACCGCGCCGACGGCGCAGGCCCTCCGGCGGAGCGTGCGACCGCGGAGACGGCGGTGCGGGACGCACAGCTGCTGGTGCTGGCCAGGGTGCAGGTCCTGGACGCGCTGCACTGCTCCCAGGAGCGCTCCCGGATGGCCGGTCTGGCGCAGCTGCGCGAGGGGCTGGTCCTCGGCTGGGACGCCCTGCAGCCGGACCCGACCACCGGGACGACCGCCGGCTAGGGCTGCTCCGCCGTGCGGACCGCGGCGGTCAGGACGCGCACGGCACCCCGGAGCGCCTGCTCCGGGTCCTGACCCGCCGCCCTGGCCTCCACGACCAGCTGGAGCAGCCGGTCGCCGAGGGTGTCCGAGGCCACGGGGACCACTCCGGCCCGGGCCGCCCGGCCGACCACCTTGTCCGCGAGCGCCAGCGCCGGCAGCGCGAGCGGGATGCCGTCGAGGACCGAGGTGCGCGCCTTCTCGACCGCCTTGAGGCTCTCCCAGTTGCGCTCGACCTCACCGGCGTCCGCGACCTCGAGGCCGGCGAAGACGTGCGGGTGCCGGTGCACGAGCTTGTCGACGATCCCGCCGGCCACGTCGTCGATGTCGAACCCGTCCTCGCCGGCCTCCTGCGCGACCCGGGCGTGGAAGCAGACCTGGAGCAGCAGGTCGCCGAGCTCCTCGCGCAGGTGCGTGTGGTCGCCGGACTCGATCGCCTCGAGCGTCTCGTAGGTCTCCTCGAGCAGGTAGGCGGCCAGCGACGTGTGCGTCTGCTCCCTGTCCCACGGGCACTCGGTGCGCAGCCGGTCCATCACCGTGACCAGGTCCAGCAGCCGCGCGCCCGGCACGTCGTAGGACCCGTGCAGCACCTGCACGCCCACCACGGGCCCGGGACCGGGGCTCACCACGTGCTCGGCCAGCAGGCCCGGCAGCCACTCGGCCTCCTCGTCGGAGGCGAGCCACACCACGGGGGCGGTGCGCGCCCGGGCGAGCAGCTCGGTGACCGCGGGGTCCGCCAGCACCTCGACGGCGTGACCGGCGGCCGCGACCGCGCGGGCCAGGGGGGCCTCCGCGTCGGAGGCCAGCCGGGCCCCGGCGGAGGCGACCGCCTGCCAGGCCGACCAGGACATCAGCCCGGGCGCGACGCGCGGGCTGGTGACCAGCAGGGTCAGCTGCACTTCTGGTTGGCCGGCAGCGTCGCGACCCACGCCTGCCCGGGCTGCGGCTTGGCTGCCTCGACCGCGCTGTCGGAGACCGGCACGGAGACGGACCCGCTGCGCGGGACCACCGCGCCGCTGCGATAGCTGCCGTAGCGCGGGTCGACCGACACCGACACGTTCTTGGCCGCCCAGGCGTTGCGCAGCTCGGTCCCGGTCTCGATCGACTGCTGCTGGGTCGGGTTCGCGGTGCCCTGCGCGGTCAGCGCCGCCCTGCCGATCTTCACCAGCATCAGCTGGCCCTCGGCGTAGCTGCGGAGCGTCTCCCGGAAGACCTGGCGCCGGTCGGCCGGGATGGCCGCGACGTTCTGCTCGCTGGCCGCCAGCGCCGCGGAGACCTGGGCCTGGTCGGGCGACACCCCCTGGGAGGCCCCGAACTGGCGCGACAGCTCGCTGTTGATGAGCACGTCGAGGGCACCCTGCCGGGCGGCCCGGGAGGCCAGCTCCTGCGGCGGCGCGTTCTGGCCGGCGCTCTGCGCGGCGCACAGGGCGGACGCGAGCGCGTCGAGCCGGGTGTCCCCTATCCGGTCCGCGCCGACCACGGCCGCGGCACCCGGATGCGCGCTGCACCCCGAGGTCACCAGGGCGGCGGCGGCGAGCAGACCGGCGAGGGCGGCGGTGCGGGTGCGTCTCACGGCGACTGTCTCCTAGCTCTGCGCGGCGACCGGGCTGCGGTCGACCACCGAGTCGATGACCTCCCGTGCCCAGGACAGCAGCGCCTCGTCACGGATCAGCTGCCCCCCGATGACGGCCGTCGAGGGACGGGGCACGAGCATCGTACGCATGCCGGCCTTCACGATGCTGCGAGGGTAGAGCCGGTTCAGCCGGACCGTCGCGGACTCCGGCAGGTCGACGGGAGCGAAGCGGACGTACTTGCCCTGGATGGTGACGTCGCTCAGCCCGGCCTGGCGGGCACGCCCCCGGAACCGCGCCACGGACAGCAGGCTGGCCACCGCGGCGGGCGGCTCGCCGTACCGGTCCACCAGCTCCTCTCGGATCAGGTGCACGTCCTCGTCCGAGCGCACCTCGGCCAGCCGCTTGTACATCTCCAGCCGGAGCCGCTCGCTGGGCACGTAGTCGTGCGGGAGGTGAGCGTCCACTGGCAGCTCGATCTTCATCTCCGGCTGGTCCGGCGGCCCGTCCCGCGGAACTCGCTGACCGCCTCGCCGACCAGCCGCACGTAGAGGTCGAAGCCCACGTCGGCGATGTGCCCCGACTGCTCACCGCCGAGCAGGTTGCCGGCCCCCCGGATCTCCAGGTCCTTCATCGCGATCGCCATCCCGCCGCCGAGGTCGGAGTGCTGGGCCAGGGTGGCCAGCCGCTCGTGCGCGGTCTCGGTCATCGGCCTGTCCTGCGGGTACAGGAAGTAGGCGTAGGCACGCTCCCGGCCGCGGCCCACCCGGCCGCGCAGCTGGTGCAGCTGGGACAGGCCGAGGGTGTCCGCGCGCTCGATCACCATGGTGTTGGCGTTGGAGACGTCCAGCCCGGACTCCACGATCGTGGTGCAGACGAGCACGTCGAAGCGCTTCTCCCAGAAGTCCAGCATCACCTGCTCGAGCTGGTGCTCGCCCATCTGGCCGTGGGCGGTGGCGACGCGGGCCTCCGGGACCAGCTCGCGCAGGTGCGCCGCGGCCTTCTCGATGGACTGCACGCGGTTGTGGATGAAGAACACCTGGCCCTCACGCAGCAGCTCGCGCCGGACAGCGGCGATCACCTGGCGGTCCTCGTAGCCGCCCACATAGGTGAGCACCGGGTGCCGCTCCTCGGGCGGGGTGGTGATCGTGGACATCTCCCGGATGCCGGTGATCGCCATCTCCAGGGTCCGCGGGATGGGCGTGGCGGACATCGACAGCACGTCGACGCTGGTCCGCATCCGCTTCATCTGCTCCTTGTGCTCGACCCCGAACCGCTGCTCCTCGTCGACGATGATCAGGCCGAGGTTCTTCATGCCGATGTCGGGGTTGAGCAGGCGGTGGGTGCCGATGACGATGTCGACGGTCCCCTCGCGGAGCTGCTCGACCACCGCCGCGGCCTCCTTGTCGGTCTGGAAGCGGGAGAGGCCGGCGATGTTGACCGGAAAGCCGGACATCCGCTCGGTGAACGTGGAGAAGTGCTGCTGGACCAGCAGCGTCGTCGGCACCAGGACCGCGACCTGCTTGCCGTCCTGCACGGCCTTGAACGCGGCCCGCACCGCGATCTCGGTCTTGCCGTAGCCCACGTCCCCGCAGACCAGCCGGTCCATCGGGACCTGCCGCTCCATGTCCTGCTTGACCTCGTCCACGGTGGAGAGCTGGTCGACGGTCTCGACGAAGGGGAAGGCATCCTCGAGCTCGCGCTGCCAGGGGCTGTCCGGGCCGAACGCGTGCCCGCGGGTGGCCTGCCGGGCGGCGTACAGCTTGATCAGCTCGGCCGCGATCTGCTTGACCGCCTTGCGGGCACGGCTCTTCCGCTTGGCCCAGTCGCCGCCGCCGAGCCGGTCCAGCGAGGGCTGCTCGCCGCCGACGTAGCGGGTCACCTGGTCCAGCGCGTCGGTGGGCACGTAGAGCCGGTCGGCGGGCTGGCCGCGCTTGGAGGAGCCGTACTCGAGCACCAGGTACTCGCGGGTGGCGCCCTGCACCTCGCGCTGCCTCATCTCGATGTAGCGGCCGACGCCGTGCTGCTCGTGCACCACGTAGTCGCCGGTCTTCAGCTCGAGCGGGTCGATCTGCCGCTTGCGCCGCGCCGGCATCTTGCGCATGTCCTTGGTCGAGGCGCGCTGCCCGGACAGGTCCTCACCGGTCAGCACCGCCAGGCACAGGCCCTCGTCCACGAAGCCGTGGTCGAGCGAGCCGGTGGTGACGTGCACGAGACCACGCTCGGGCTCGATGTCCAGCGACTCGTGGTAGCGGACCGCGACGTCGTGCTCCTGGAGCACCTCGACCATCCGCTGGGCCGGCCCGTGCCCCTCGTGGACCAGCACCACCCGGCTGTCGTTGCGCAGCCAGGCCCGGATGTCAGCGACGGCCGCCTCCATGTCGCCGCGGTAGGCCCGCACCGCGCGCACCGGCAGCACCCGCGACTCCACGGCGCCCGCCTCGACGTCGACGCCCGCCGACACGACCTCCCCCAGCGCGTCGCGCAGCGGCTCGGCGGCCACCGTGCCGGCGTCCGGGTCCAGCCCGAAGGGCGACACGCTCCACCACGCCTTGCCCTGCGAGAGGGAGAGCGAGCGGACGTCGGCCAGCGAGTGGTACGACGCGGCGCCGAGGTCGATCGGCGCCTGTCCCCCGCCCGCCGCGGCGGCCCAGGACGCCTCGAGGAACTCCTCGCTGGTGGCGACCAGGTCGTGCGCCCTGCTGCGGGCCCGCTCGGGGTCGAGCACCAGCACGTGGGTCTCCGCGGGCAGCAGGTCGACCAGCATCTCCATGTCGTCGGTGAGCACCGCGGAGAGCGACTCCATCCCCTCCACGGCGTGCCCGTCGGCGATCTTCTCGAAGATCTCCGCGAGCTGCGGGTGCTCCTCCCCCAGCCGCTTGGCGCGCGCGCGCACGTCGTCGGTGAGCAGCAGCTCCCGGCAGGGCGGCGCCCACAGCCGGGCGACCGGCTCCAGGGTGCGCTGGTCGGCGACCGAGAAGGACCGGATCTCCTCGACCTCGTCCCCCCAGAACTCGACCCTCAGGGGGTGCTCCTCGGTGGGCGGGAAGACGTCCACGATGCCGCCGCGCACCGCGAACTCGCCGCGCTTCTCGACCAGGTCCACCCGGGTGTACGCCGCGCCGGCCAGTCGCCGTACGACGTCGTCGAGGTCTGCCTCGGAGCCGGGAGCCAGCTCGACCGGCTCCAGGTCGGCGAGACCGCGCACCTGCGGCTGGAGCACCGACCGGACCGGGGCCACCACCACGCGGACCGGGCCGTTGGTCGCCTCGGAGCCGGGGTGCCGCAGCCTGCGGAGCACCGCGAGACGGCGCCCCACGGTGTCCGAGCGCGGGGACAGCCGCTCGTGCGGGAGCGTCTCCCAGGCCGGGTAGTAGGCCACCAGCGACGGGTCGAGCAGTCCCTCCAGCGCCACCACCAGGTCCTCGGCCTCGCGGGCCGTCGCGGCCACCGCGAGCACCGTGCGACCGGCGTCGACCAGGCCCTTGACCACGAACGGCCGGAGCGCGCTCGGCGCGGTGAGGTCGAGCGCGGGCACGGCGCCGTCCCGGGCATCCGCGACCGCACGGGCAAGCGTCGCGTCCTGGAGGACGAGGTCGGCCAGGCCACTCACACCCACGGGTTCATCTCCTGTGTGTCACGTCGTCGAGGCTGCACCCGTCCGGGCTGCACGAGCGCACCCGGTCCGGTCCGGCGGCGGCGGAGGGGTGCGGCCCGAGTCTACGAGGCCCCGGTGCGGGCGCCGCCGGCAGCCGAACGCCCCCGGGCGTCGCGAGGACGGTCCCGGGGGCGTTCGGCTCGGCCGGTGGGCTACTGCCCGAGGTCGTAGATCCGCAGCGCGTCGAAGCCCAGCACCACCGGGGCGTTCGTGCTCGACCCGGACAGGTATCCCTGCAGCGTGACGGACCCCTTGGCCTGCAGGCCCGCGGTGCTGTCGGTGATCGACTCCGCCCACGCCGTCGGCTCGGCCTGCCCGACCTTCCACGCCCGGCTGCGCACCGTCGTCGGGGACGTCCCGGTCACCTGCACACGCAGGTTGACCACGTCACCGGCCGTGTAGGTGAGCCCCGGCACCAGTGTCTGGGCGTTGAGCACCGTCTGCGCACCGTTGGCGTCCAGCCGGGAGATCCCCAGGCTGACCTTGCCGTCGGCCCGGAAGATCAGCTGCGAGCGGTAGGCACCCGCCCCGCTCACCGAGCGTCCGACGACGGTCGCGTAGAGACCGCCCCCGGTGGTGAGCTTGTCCGGGCTGAGCTGCACCTGGACGTCGCTGTCGCTGCTGGACAGCCCGGCCAGGCTCGCCGTCGGGCCCGACCCGGGCGAGGACATCGTCATCGACCCGGTGCCACCGCCCACCTTGAAGTTGGCCTTCGAGCTGGTCAGCGTCCACGAGCCGCCCTGGTCCGCCGCTCCCCAGCCGTTGGTGACCGTCCGGGCGAAGTCGTCCGCCGCCACCAGCGCCGGGCCCGCCGGAGCGGTGACCGTCACCGACTTCGTGACCTTGTCGGTCAGGCCGCCGGCGTCGGTCACGGTCAGCGACACCGAGTAGTCGCCGGCTCCGCCGTACACGTGCTCGGGCTTGGCCGCCGAGGAGGTCTCGCCGTCACCGAAGGTCCACGCGTAGGTGACCGCGCCCTCCGGGTCCGAGGAGCCCGACCCGTCGAAGGACGCCTTCAGGCCGTCAGTCGAGGAGGTGAACGCCGCCGTCGGCCTCTGGTTCACCGGGGCCACCGTCACCGACTTCGTGACCTTGTCGGTGAGGCCGCCGGCGTCGGTCACGGTCAGCGACACCGAGTAGTCGCCGGCCGCGCCGTACACGTGCTCGGGCTTGGCCACCGAGGAGGTCTCGCCGTCACCGAAGGTCCACGCGTAGGTGACCGCACCCTCCGGGTCCGAGGAGCCCGACCCGTCGAAGGACGCCTTCAGACCGTCCGTCGAGGAGGTGAACGCCGCCGTCGGCCTCTGGTTCACCGGCGCGCCGGAGCCGGCGTCGTGGTGGGCTGCGACCTCCGCCTGGCTCAGCACCCGGCTGTAGACCGCGACCTCGTCGATGGTGCCCTGCGAACCAGTCGCTGCTGCCGCCCCAGGAGGAGTCGCCACCCACGCGCCAGTAGCCGGTGTACGGCTGCGCCTGCGTCTGCGGGTCGGTGCCGACCCGCACCGCGTCGACGTACAGCGCCATGCCGTCGCCGCCCTGCGAGGCCACCACGTGGTGCCAGTCGCCGTCGTTGTAGGCGTCCGGCGAGGTGACCGTGTTCGCCCGACCGGTCCAGGTCCCGAAGCGTGAGCCGTCCGGAGTCGTCCATGTAGACGTGGCGGTCGTAGCTGCACTGCTCCGGCCGGTCTGCTGGTTGCCGAAGCCGATCAGCTTGCCCCCGCGGGTGGTCGTGGTCTTGAACCACAGCTCCTCGGAGTAGACGGTCGGGTTGTCCACCGCGTTGCGAGGAGGGATCCGCCGTCCGACGCCGTCGAAGGCCGACGGCGGTGTCGGAGGTCCCGGCGATGCCGCCCGGCTGACCGAGCGTGGTGCCGCCGAAGTAGCCGCCGTCCATCCCGTTGGGACCGCTGTCGCGGCGCCGTGGAGCCGCTGGTCTCACCCAGGCGCCAGTAGAGGTCCGGGCTCGAGTTGTAGACGGCCTTGCCGTAGGCGTCGGTCGGGCTTCGGGGCCACGTCCAGCGTGCGACCCGAGTCGGTGTAGTGCTGCTGCACCTGCGCGAGGCTCAGCGCCGACGGGTAGATGGCGACGTCGTCGATGGTGCCGTTGAAGTAGCTGCTCGAGGGCTGGTTGGGCCAGCCGTCTGAGGTTGTCGCCGCCGATGCGCCAGTAGCCGGTGTAGGCCTGGGCCGAGGTCGTGCCCGCGTCCGAGGCGACCCGCTTGCCGTCGACGTACAGCGCCATGCCCGTGGTCGCGCTCAGCGTCGCCACGATGTGGTGGCAGCTGCCGTCGTTGTAGGTGCCGGCGCTGCTGACCGTGCGGCACGCCACCGGGGTAGACGCCGAAGACGATGTGACCGTCGTTGTCCATGTAGACGTGGCGGTCGTAGCTCGAGCTGTTGCCGGTGTTGGCGCTGCCGTAGCCGACGATCTTGCCGCCGGTGGTGGTGGTGGTCTTGCATCCACGCCTCGATGGTGAAGGACGGTGTGGTCGACTGCGTCGAGCTGGTCGCCACGAGTGCCGTCGCCGGCTCCGCCGAAGGTCGAGGCGTCGTCCGGGTCGCCGCTGACGGCGCCGGCCGCCCCGCGGGTCACGCCGGCCGCCGCGATGGCGTCGTTGAACCCGGCGTAGTCGTAGACCGTCGGGCCGGAGGGCTCTCCGAGCCGCCAGAACGCCGTGGCGCCGTCGCCGAGGACGTCCTTGGCTGTAGTCGCTCTGGCGGCGCCGGCTGACGGTGACCGGGGCGGTCTTGGGGAACGTCGACACGTTGCCGGTCGGGTCCGTGGCCCGGACGGTGTAGGTGTAGGTGCTGCCGGGCGTCAGGCCCTTGTCGACGAAGCCCATCATCGGGTACGTCCAGTAGTTGGAGTCCTGGGTCGCGGTGTAGACCGGCGCCGTCGTGCCCGAGCGGTAGACGTTGTAGGTCAGGCTGGCGTTGTCCATGTCGTACGCGGCCTGCCAGGCCACCCGGGCGGACCCGGACTGCAGGGAGGCGGCCGTCGGCGTCGGCGCCGAGGGGGCCCGGACGGGCGCCCGCTTGTTCGGCGCCAGGCTCTTGACCGCGAAGCGGACCAGGCCCTGCTGGGCGGTGCCGTTGACGCTCGGGAACTCGCCGCCGAGCGCCACGTAGTCGCTGTTGCCGGTCACGGTCCAGGCGGCCTGGCCCTGGCCGGTGACGGTGCCTGCCTTGAGCGTCGGGGAACCACTGGAGCATCTTCGAGGCGGGACGCCGGCGTAGTTCCAGCCGTAGTCGTCGGGGCCGGTGTTGGTGGTCCGGTGGCGTCGGTGGTGAACGCCAGCGCATGCCGCATGTTGATCGACCACGGGTCGGTCTGCGGGAAGCCGCCGATGGTGCCGCAGTTGTGCGCGTGGCTCACGGTGTAGAGACGCCGCCCGACGGGGAACGTGTCGTAGGTGTCGCCGTGGCAGTCGTTGGCCCAGCGGATGGCGCCGGTGGCCGGGTCAGCGGCGAACGCGCCCTCGAACTGGCCGGACCCGAACGCGAAGCCGGAGCCGTAGACCTGGTTGGCGTCGGCGCTCAGGCTGGTGATGCCGCCCTTGTCGGAGCCGCCGTCGCGCACGGTCTGGTTGGCCGCCCACGGCAGCGTCGCCCCGGTGGTGGCGTCGACCGCGCCCATGCCGTTGGCGGGCACTCCGCTCAGGGTGCTGAAGCTGCCGCCGACGACGACCTTGGTGTTGTCCGGCGTCATCACCATGGCGGAGACCTTGTAGTCGTCGGCCGTGGGTGCCCAGGACAGCAGCGCACCGTTGGTGGGGTTGAACGCCGCGAGGCGGCCCCGCGTGCTGGAGCCGACCTTCGAGAAGGTGCCGCCGGCGTAGACCGTGGTCGTGGAGACCGCGAGCGCGCGGACCTGCCCGGAGATCGAGGGGCTGAACGAGGTGATCAGCGCACCGGTGGTGCCGTTGAAGGCCGCGATGTGGTTGCGGGGCTGGCCGTCCACGGTGGTGAAGTCACCACCGATGTAGACGCGCGAGCCGTCCGGGGACTTGCGCACGGTCAGCATCTGGCCGTTCACCGAGTGCGCCATCGAGGCGACCCGGTTGCCGGTGCTGAGGTCGTAGGCGAAGAAGTTGCCGGCGGCGACCTCCCCGGCCCCGCCGGCGGCCACCCCCGGCGGGCGCGCGGCGGAGAAGCTGCCGCCGACGAACACGTTGTTGCCGACCACCTCCTGCGCCCAGACGACCCCGTTGACCTGCCAGGTCGGCAGTCCGTCGGCCGAGACGGTGGCCGGCGTGCCGGCGGGCGGAGCGGTGTCCGCCTGCGCCGGGGCGCTGGCCACCAGGCCGAGGCCCGCGACGACCGCCAGCGCCGACGTGGTCGCGAACGCGCGACCGATGATGCCAAATCTCATGCGTGAACTCCCCAAATGTCTTGGCCGCCGTACCCGCCCCCCGGGTCTCACGTGGCTGACCAACCATTAGGTTACCGTCTCTCACCCGAAGGGCCTATAGTCACGGATAGTCCGAATTGACCAGTTTCTAGATTTTCGGCCCGCATCCGACCGGCTAGGTTGTCGTGTCATGGCAGCCGAACCGCGGAGCAGTGCCGCGCGGAGTCCCGCGGTCGAGATCGAGGTCGACGACAAGGTGGTGCGGGTCAGCAACCCGGACCGGGTCTACTTCCCGGCCCGCGGTGAGACCAAGCTCGACCTGGTCCACTACTACCTCTCCGTCGCGGACGGCATCGTGAACGCGCTGCGTGAGCGGCCGTGCATGCTGCACCGCTTCCCGACCGGGGTGACCGGCGAGAAGGTGCACCAGAAGCGGCTGCCGTCCGGGGCGCCGACCTGGATGGAGACCGTCCAGGTGTTCTTCCCGCGGTGGAAGCGGACCGCGGACGAGCTGTGCGTCACCGAGGTCGCGCAGGTGGTGTGGGCGGTCCAGATGTCCACCGTGGAGTTCCACCCGTGGAACAGCCGCCGTGCGGACACGGAGCGCCCGGACGAGTGGCGCATCGACCTCGACCCCGGGCCGGCGTGCGGCTACGACACCGTCCGGCGGGTGGCGCACGTCGCGCACGAGGTGCTCGACGAGCTCGGCGCGACCGGCTTCCCGAAGACCTCGGGCGGCTCGGGCCTGCACGTCTACGTGCGCATCCGCCCCGACCACGGCTTCGCCGACGTACGGCGGGCCGCGCTCGCCTTCGCCCGCGAGGTGGAGCGCCGCAGCGACGAGGTGACCACCACGTGGTGGCGCAAGGACCGGGACCCGGCCCAGCTCTTCGTGGACTACAACCAGAACGCCCGCGACCACACGATCGCCGCCGCCTACTCGGTGCGCGGCAACCCCGAGGCGACGGTCTCCACCCCGGTGACGTGGGCGGAGGTCGACGACGTGGAGCCGCAGGACTGCACCATCGCCACGGTGCCGGCCCGGTTCGCCGAGCTCGGGGACCTGCACGCCGGCATCGACGGGGAGGTCTTCGACCTGACCCCGCTGCTGGAGTGGGCCGAGCGCGACGAGAGCGCCGGCCACGAGACCCCGGAGCCACCCGAGGGTGGCTAGCCGGGCAGCCCGTGCCGGGCCAGGTGCCCCCGCAGCACCGCGAGGTCCTCGCGGTGGGACCACACCTCGGCGTTCAGCCCGACCGACCGCGCGGCGTCGACGTTGCCGGGGTTGTCGTCGATGAGGAGCAGGTCCCCGGACGGGACGCCCAGGCGCTTCAGCACGGCGTGGAAGTAGGCCGGATCCGGCTTCGCGGCCCGGAGCTCGTGCGAGTAGAACGCGCCGTCGAGCAGGTCGCCGTAGCCGAGGCTGTCGTGCATGAACCGGGCGCGACGCTCGTCCTGGTTCGTGGCCAGGAAGCAGCGCACCCCTTCGGCCCGCAGCTCTGCGACCAGCGCCCGCACCTCCGGCACGGCCTCGATGGTCAGCCAGATCCGGACCACGTCGTCGTGAGCCTCCGGGATCCCCCACTCCTCCAGCAGGCGGGGGAGCAGGTCGAGCCACCGGACGTCGCCGGCGAGCGCCGGCCGCTCCGCGCGCACGGCCTGGCCGAGGACGGTGTCCACGTCGTCGACGCGGCCGACCAGCGCGGGACGCATCGACTCCTCCCCGCCGCCCGGCACGCGCTGCAGGACCCCGTCGGCATCCCACAGGACCGCGCGGACGGTCACTCCACCCCGGCGCGCGCGATGTAGGCCAGGATCGGCTCGGCGAGCTCGGGGCGGCACACCACCAGGTCCGGCAGCCAGACCTCCTGCTGGTTGTAGACCAGCGGCGAGCCGTCGATCCGGCTGGTGTGCAGGCCGGCCGCTCGGGCGACCGCGACCGGTGCCGCCGAGTCCCACTCGTACATGCCGCCGGCGTGCACGTAGGCGTCGGTGACGTCGCGGACCACCGAGATCACCTTGGCCCCGGCCGACCCCATCGGCACCAGGTCCGCGCCGATCTCCTCGGCGAGCCCCTCCACGAAGGCGGGTGGCCGGGTGCGGCTCACCGCGATGCGCGGACGGGCGGCCGAGCGAGGCGGGACCACCGGTGGGTGACCGGCGTCGAAGGTCGTGCCCAGGCCGGGCTGCGCCACCGCCCCGGCGACCAGCTCCCCGTCCTCCCACAGCGCGACGTGCACGGCCCAGTCGTCGCGCGGCGGCTCGGAGAACTCCCGGGTGCCGTCGAGCGGGTCGATGATCCACACCCGCCGTGCGGACAGCCGGTCCCGGTTGGCGATGCTGGCCGCGCTCTCCTCCGACATCACCACGTCGTCGGGACGGTGCTCGGCGCACAGCGACATCAGCAGGTCGTGCGCGGCCAGGTCACCGGCGTCCTTGAGGGCCTTGCCCTCTAGGCCCTGGGTGCGCACCAGGGCCAACAGCTCGCCGGCGGTGCTGGCCGCCCAGCTGGCGAAGACATGGTCGTCGGTGGCAGCCGCGGCGGGGGCGTGGGAGGTAGGCACGCCTCACCCTCTCACGTCCGGTATCGCCACCGGGAGCAGGCAGCGGACGGCGACGAGACCCCCCGGCCGGCCGGCTCAGTAGGCCCCGCGGGCCTGGACGACCGCTCCCAACGTCCGCGCGGCGATCGCGAAGTCGTCGCGCAGCCGCCAGTTCTCCGCGTAGTAGAGGTCCAGCTGGATCGACTCCTCCCAGCACAGGTCCGAGCGCCCGCTGACCTGCCACAGCCCGGTGATCCCCGGCTTCACCAGCAGCCGGCGGAGCGCCATCTCGTCGTAGTCCGCGACCTCGTCGGGCAGCGCCGGACGCGGACCGACCAGGGACATGTCGCCGCGGACCACGTTCAACAGCTGGGGCAGCTCGTCGAGCGACGAGCGCCGCAGCCAGTACCCGAACCGGGTGACCCGGGGATCGCGACGGATCTTGAACAGCGCGCCGTCCGCCTCGTTCTCGGCCATCAGCGCCAGCTTGCGGTCCTCGGCGTCGAGGTGCATCGACCGGAGCTTGAACATCCGGAACAGCTGTCCGCGACGTCCGACCCGGCTCTGCACGAAGAACGCGGGACCGGGGCTGTCCAGCCGCACCGCGACCACCAGCACCGCCAGCAGCGGAGCCAGCAGGACCAGCAGCAGGCCGGCACCGACCCGGTCGATCAGGGTCTTGGCGAGGGTCGCGATCGGCGGGGTGCGGACCGGGTCGAGACCGAGGACCGTGGTCTCCCCCACCACCGTCGGACGCATCCGGTGCCCGGACACCTGCGCCACCGGGCAGACCACCGCGAGGCGGGCCGGGCTGCGGTCCAGCGCCCACGAGACCCGTCGGACCACGTCGCTGTCGACGGCTCGCCCGGGGAGCACGAAGACGGCGTCGGCGCGGAAGCCGCTCACCAGGTGGGCGACCCCGTCCAGCGCCTGGGTCACCGGGAACCCGAGGGTGGACCTGCCGAGCGGCGCCGGGGCGGCGTCGACGACGACCGCCCCCACCACCTCCAGGGCCCGGTTGCGCAGCGAGGCGGCATAGCGCTGTACGTCGTCCTGAGCACCGACGAGCACCACCCGGCGCACCTCGTCGTCGGGCGTCCGGATCGCGCGGAGCGCCACGGTGGTGAGCAGCGACGCGACCACCACGGTGAGGGCCCCCCGCACCTGACCCAGCGGCGCGAGCCCCACGACCCCGAGCACGGAGAGGACCAGGGCCAGCCCGGCCGCCACCCTGAGGTCGGCCCGGACCCGGCCGCCGGCCGGGACGTGCCGGTGCGCGTCGGTGCTCCGCAGTCCGGCGAGCGCTGCCAGGACCACGGCGCAGCCCATGGGCAGCAGGGCGGTCCCGTCCGCCAGCGCGACCGTCAGTCCGACCAGCAGCGTCGACGACCCCACGCCGAGGGCCCCGGACGGACGCCTGCGACGTCGGGCCGACCGACTCCGGTCGTCGGCGACCGCCCGCTGCCCGGCGGCCCCTGGCTCCGCGACCCCCCGGTCGTGGTCTGGGCGCACGCTCGTACCCAGCTGAACTGGTGTGACTGTCATGGTCCCCCCGGTCCCATAAATGGCTGATCCTTCGCGCCCCCGGGCCTCGGTCCGCAACCGGACCGGAACCGCCCGCGGACGTGCCGCGGGCGTGCGGAGGTTCATCCTTCGATCACCGGACACTTCGCCCCCGAAGAGCCCGGTGACTCAGTTTCGAGCCGCCGACGAACGATTGCAAGAGCCGTCCGAAACGGTGCCGCTATTTGGCCCTTTCGACAGGAGATTTTACCCGCCCTGCCTACAGACAGGACGGATCGTCGTGCGCAAGGATGCGCCGCCACCGGCCCGCTCAGCTGTTGAAGCGGGTCTGCGTGGGCTCCAGGCCCTCCCTGAGCAACGACTCGACCGCGTCGGCGGCCCTGTCCACCTGGAACGGGAGCACCTTGCGCTCCGCGGCGGAGTAGTCGCTGAGCACGAAGTCGGCCGGTGACTGCCGGCCGGGCGGCCGGCCGATGCCGACCCGGACCCGGAAGAACTCGCCGGATCCGAGGGACGAGCGCATCGACCGCAGGCCGTTGTGACCGTTGTCGCCGCCACCGACCTTGACCCGCATCGTGTCGAAGGGCAGGTCCAGCTCGTCGTGGATGGCCACCACCCGCTCGACGGGGACCTTGTAGAAGGAGGCCAGCGCCGCGACCGGTCCCCCGGTCTCGTTCATGTAGCACCGGGGCCGGGCCAGCACCACCCGCGGACCGTCCAGGCTCCCGGGGCCCCCGAGCCGGTCCCTCGACGACGTCCGCGCGGCCGCTCTTGTGGGAGCGGAACGCCGCCGCCCAGCCGCTCGGCGAGCTCGGTCGCGACCAGGTAGCCGACGTTGTGCCGGTTGCCGGCGTACGACGGGCCGGGGTTCCCGAGCCCGACGACCAGCCACAGGGGTGTCGTCATCGACGGCTCACGGGTGCCCCGGCCCTCTCGTCTCGATCAGCACTCTCGTTCGTGCCGGCAGGTCACTGCTCGGAGGAGTCCTCGGACGCCTCGTCGGCGGAGCCACCCTGGTCGGCCTGCTCGTCGCTCTCCTCGCGCTCGATGCCGGCCTCGGCCTCGGCCCCGGCGAGCTCCTCCTCGACCTCGTCGGCGGTCGGCGCGTGCGTCACGTTGACGATCAGCGTGTCCTCGTCTAGCAGCACCGTCGAGCCGCTGGGCAGCCGCAGGTCCTTGGCGAAGATCTGGTCGCCGACCTTGGCGCCCTCGATCGAGACCTCGACGTACTCGGGGATGTGCGTGGCCTCGGCCTCGACCGAGATGGTGCTGGTCTCGGTGACCACCAGCGCGTCGGGGTCCGGCTCCCCGCTGAGGTGCACCGGGATCTCGACGGTGACCTTCTCGCCCTTGCGGACCAGGATCAGGTCGAGGTGCTCCAGGAAGCCCTTGATCGGGTCCCGCTGGATCTGCTTGGGCAGCGTGAGCTGCTCCTTGCCGTCCACGGTGATGGTGAGCAGGGCGTTCACGCCGCCGTGCTTGAGGGCCAGCATCGTGGCGTGGCCGGGCAGGGTCACGTGCACCGGGTCGCCGCCGTGGCCGTAGAGGACGGCGGGCACCTTGTCGGCGCGCCGGATCCGACGGGCCGCGCCCTTGCCGAACTCGGTGCGGGGCTCTGCCTGGATGTGGCTGTCGTCGGACACGGTGGATCTCCTCGTCGATGCGGATCGTCTGCTGGGCTCGGTCGGCGGCTGCACGAGAGAGGGAGGATGGCGACCCGGGCGCAGACCCGGGGTGTGACACCGGGCAGCGCGACCGCGTCGATCACGGAGCGTCGAGCTCTCCCTCGCCGAGGCAACTGCGCGAGTCTAGCGACCGGCCGGGCCCGGCGCGAATCGGCCCGCCCCCATCTGGGCGACCGACGCTACTGGGCGTGCCCGTCGAACAGGCTGGTCACCGAGCCGTCCTCGAACACCTCGCGGATCGCGCGGCTGATCAGCGGCGCGATGGACAGCACGGTCAGCTTGTCGAAGTGCCGGTCGGCCGGGATCGGCAGCGTGTTGGTCACCACGATCTCCGTGGCCGAGCAGTTCTTGAGCCGGTCGACGGCCGGGTCGGACAGGATCGCGTGCGTCGCCGCGATGACCACCCCGGCCGCGCCGTCCTCCATCAGCGCCTCGGTCGCCTTCACGATCGTCCCGCCGGTGTCGATCATGTCGTCGACCAGCACGCAGATCCGGCCGCGAACGTCCCCGACCACCCGGTTGGCGACCGACTCGTTCGGCCGGTTCGACGTCCCGGGTCTTGTGGATGAAGGCCAGCGGCGCCCCGCCCAGGCGGTTCGACCACTGCTCGGCCACCTTGATCCGGCCGGCGTCCGGGGACACGACGGCGAGCCGCTCGTCGCCGTACTTGGCCTTGACGTGCTTGGACATGATCGGCAGCGCCATCAGGTGGTCGACCGGCCCGTCGAAGAAGCCCTGGATCTGGGCGGTGTGCAGGTCCACCGCGATCAGCCGGTCGGCGCCCGCGGTCTTGAACAGGTCGGCCATCAGCCGGGCGGAGATCGGCTCCCTGCCCCGGTGCTTCTTGTCCTGCCGGGCGTAGCCGTAGAACGGCATGACCACGGTGATCCGCTTGGCGGAGGCGCGCTTCAGCGCGTCGACCATGATCAGGTGCTCCATGATCCACTCGTTCACCGGAGCGGTGTGGCTCTGGATCACGAACGCGTCGGAGCCGCGGACGGACTCCTCGAAGCGCACGTAGATCTCGCTGTTGGCGAAGTCGTACGCCGAGGTGGGGACCAGCCCGGTGCCGAGCATCTCGGCGACCTCCTCGGACAGCCCGGGGTGTGCCCGGCCGCTGAAGACCATGAGGTTCTTCTCGGTGGTCCGCTTCAGTCCACTCACGGGATGCGTCTCCTGCTCGGTGCTGGGATGGGTCGCGACGAAATCTCTCCCGAGTGTCACCCAGACGGACCGTCCGGGGCCAACCCGTGACCGGTCGTGTGAGACGGCCCACTTTACCCGTCGTCGACCGAACCGTCGGCCGCCGTGCCCGGTGACCTGTCGAGCGCCGCCTCGGCGGCCTCGGCCATCGGGGTCCCGGCCCGCCGCCGCAGCGTCCAGCCGTCGATCTCGCGCTGGGGCCCGCTCGAGACGGCCAGCGCCCCTGGTGGCACGTCGCGCCGGACCACCGTGCCGGCGCCGGTCGCGGCGCCGTCCCCGATCCGCACCGGGGCCACGAACGTGTTGTTCGAGGCGGTGCGCACCTGCCGGCCGATCGTGGTCCGATGCTTGGCGAGGCCGTCGTAGTTGGCGAAGATGGTGCCGGCGCCGATGTTGGTGCCCTCGCCGATCTCGGCGTCTCCCACGTAGGACAGGTGCGGGACCTTCGCGCCGTCCCCGATCCGGGCGTTCTTGGTCTCCACGAAACCACCGATCTTGCCGCCGGCCCCCAGCTCGGTGCCGGGCCGCAGGTAGGAGAACGGGCCGACCGTGGCGCGGGCGCCGACCACGGCCAGCTCCCCGTGGGTGCGCACCACCGTGGCCCCCGGTCCGACCTCGACGTCCTTGAGCGTGCAGTCCGGACCGACGACCGCGTCCTCGGCGACGACGGTCGCACCCAGCAGCTGGACCCCGGGCAGGATCGTCACGTCCCGCTCGAGCACCACGTCGGCGTCGATCCAGGTGCTCGCCGGGTCCACCACGGTGACGCCCTCACGCATCCACCGGGTCAGGATCCGACGGTTCAGCTCCGCGGCCAGGCCGGCCAGCTGCGCCCGGTCGTTGGCGCCCTCGGTCTGCATCACGTCGTCGATGCGGTAGGCACCGACGGCCCGCCCGTCCTCGTGCGCGATGGCGACCACGTCGGTGAGGTAGTACTCGCCCTTGGCGTTGTCGTTGCCGATCCTGGCGACGGCCTCGGCCAGGAACGCGCCGTCGAAGGCGAAGATCCCGCTGCTGATCTCGCGGACCGCGGCCTGCTGGACGGTGGCGTCCTTCTGCTCGACGATCGCGGTGACCGTGTCCTGGGCGTCGCGCAGCACTCGCCCGTAGCCGGTGGGGTCGGGCAGCTCGGCGGTGAGCACGGTCACCGCCCGGCCGGCCGCCTGGTGCGCCTCCACGAGGCCGGTGAGGGTCCGTCCCTCCATCAGCGGGGTGTCCCCCGCCATCACCAGCACCACCCCCTCCGGCGACCCGGCGGCGGACCGCAGCGCGTCCAGGGCGACGCGGACGGCGTGCCCGGTGCCCTCCTGGGTCTCCTGGACCGCGAGCAGGGCACCGGGCACCTGGTCGAGGATGTGCGGCCCGACCTGCTCACGACCGTTGCCGACCACCGCGACGAGATGCTCGGGCTCGACGTGCAGGGCCGCACTGAGGACGTGCCCGATCATGCTGCGGCCGCACACCGGGTGCAGGACCTTCATCAGCTTGGACTTCATCCTGGTCCCGCTGCCGGCCGCGAGCACCACCACGGCGGCCGGTCGGCGGTGCTGCTCCGGTGAGGTCACGCTCTCTCCTGACGCTGGGCCGCTCTCGGCGTGTGGACGGCTCCCCGGGTAGGAGTCGAACCTACGTCGCTTTATCCGCATTCAAAGTGCGGCGGGCCCTGCCGACAGACCAACCGGGGATGGCGCGGGCCAGCCTACGCAAGATCGGCACGGTCCCGCGTCAGGAGGCCGGCTCCGGCACGGTCACGGTCGCGGTCGCGCTGTCGGCGAGGTTGCCGAAGGGGTCCCGCGCCTGCACCCGGTAGGTGTGGCTGCCCGGCGGCACCCCGGCGTCCTGGACGCTGAGCGCCGGCCGCTGCCACGGCGTCGACCGGCCGGTCAGCGTGGCGAACGGCCGGGCGCTGCCGTCGCGGAAGACCTGGTAGGTCAGCGTCTCGTTGTCGGGGTCGGTCTGGGACGTCCAGGAGACCGTGACGGCGCCGGGTGCCGACGACGCGGCCGCCAGGGCGAAGCCCGCACCGGACGGGCCCTGCGCGTTCGGGGCGAGGTAGGGCCGCGCGAACCGGACCAGCCCCTGCTGGGGGACGCCGTTGACCTTCGGGAACTCCCCGCCCACGGCGAGGTACCGGTAGTTGCCGGCCAGCGACCAGGCGGCCTGGCTCTGACCGGTGTAGGAGCCGGGGGTCAGCTCGGGGAACCAGACCAGGTGGCCCGCGGCCGGCCAGCCGGCGTAGTTCCACCCGTAGCTGTCGGGTCCCTGGTTGACCCCGGTCGGGACGGTCGCGGACGCGAGCAGCCGGTGGCTGGTCCGCGGCGTGGTCTCCGGGAACTCGCCGATCGCGCTGCAGTCGTGCGCGTGCCCCACGCTGTAGAGGGCCGAGCCGACCGGCAGCACGTCGTAGGTGTCACCGTGGCAGTCGTCGAGCCAGCTGATCCGGCCCGAGTAGGGGTTGGCCGCGAACGTGCCCTCGAAGCTGGAGCCCGGCCCGTAGGCGTAGCCGGACCCGTAGATCTGCTTGCCGTCCGTGCGCAGGCTGGTGATGGCGCCGGTTCTGGTGGCGTTGCGGATGGTCGCGTTCGCCGCCCAGGGCCGGGGTTGGCCCGTCGTGACGCTGAGGCTCCCCATGCCGTAGGCGTCGGCGCCGCCGAGCCGGCTGAAGGTGCCCCCGACGACGAGGTTCCGCCCGTTCGGAGTGAGCACCATCGTCGAGATGGACCGGTCGGCCGAGGGCCGCCAGCCCTGCACCCCGCCGCCGGACCCCAGGGCCGCCAGCCGCTCGCGCACGCGGCCGTTGACCCGCGAGAAGGCACCCCCCAGGTACACGCTGCTCCGGCTGACCGCGAGTGCCTGCACCCGGCCGTTGGCCGACGGCCGGAACGTGGTGACCAGCGTGTCGGTCGAGGTCGCGAACGCGGCGACGTGACCGTGCGGTCGGCCGTCGACGCGGGTGAAGTCACCAGCGACGTAGACCCGCTTGCGGTCCGGGGAGGCCGTGACCGCCAGGCCGGGCGCGTTCAGACGATGCCGGAACCGGGTCACGCGGTTCCCGGTGCGGATGTCGTAGGCGAAGATGTTCTCGGCCGACACCTCACCCGGGCCGCCCTCGGGAACACCGGGCGGCCGGGCCTTCGAGAAGCTCCCGGTGGCGTACACGGTGTTGCCGACCACGACCTGGCTCCACACCACCCCGTTGACCTGCCAGGTCGGCAGTGCGTCCGCGGACACGGTGACCGGGGTGCCGGGGACGGGCCGGGTGTCGGCCCGGCTGGCCGCCCCGCCGGCAGCGCCGGAGACGCCGACCACAAGGGTCAACAGCAGGGCCGCGACACCGGAACGGCGCGACCTGGGCACGAACCTGCGTGTCACTGCTGAACCCACCGCCACCCTGCTTGCCTGCTCACCGGACGCCCGCGGGCTCGCCGCGACCGGTGCGGACGGGTCAGCCTAACCCGCGCACGCGGCGGCCACCGGCGAACCGGTCGCCGGACTAGCGCGACTCGCGGGCAGCCATCCGCGCCTTGAGGGCGTCGCGCTTGTCCTCGAAGCGGAGCGCCTGCTTCTCGAGCTCCGCCATGAAGTCGGCGAGCTCGGTGCGGGCGGCCTCCCCCTGGGCGTCCAGGCCCTCGAGCTCGAAGACGTTCCAGTAGCGCAGCACCGGGGCGACCACGTCGTCGCGGTGCTGGCGGATGTCGTAGACGCCGGCGATGGCCATCTCCACGGCCTTGCGCTGGAACCCCGCGATGTCGGTGCCCGGCATCGCGAAGGTCGTCACCACGTCCGTGATCGCGCGCATCGTGCCGTTGGGGTCGAGCTCGAGAGCGGCGCCGAGAAGGTTGCGGTAGAAGACCATGTGCAGGTTCTCGTCCGCGGCCACCCGGGCCAGCAGCTGGTCGGCGACCGGGTCGTCGGCGATCTTCCCGGTGTTGCGGTGGGACACCCGGGTGGCCAGCTCCTGGAACGACACGTAGGCCAGCGACCGGACCATGTCGGGGTGCTGCGCGGTGTACCCCGTCGACATGTGCTCCATCCGCAGCCGCTCGAGCTCGACCGGGTCGACCGCGCGGCTGGTCAGCAGGTAGTCGCGGATCGCGATGCCGTGCCGCCCCTCCTCCGCGGTCCAGCGGTGCACCCAGTCGCCCCAGGCCGCGTCCCGCCCGAAGAGCGTCGCGATCTCGTGGTGGTAGCTGGGCAGGTTGTCCTCGGTCAGCAGGTTGACGATCAGCGAGGAGCGCGCCACGTCGGACATCTTCGAGTCCTCGACCGTCCACGCGTCGCCGTTCAGCGGCCCGTCGTAGTTCCGGCCGTCGCTCCACGGCACGTACTCGTGCGGGAACCACTCCTTGGCCATCGACAGGTGGCGGTTGAGATTCTCCTCGACGACCGGCTCGAGCTCGAGCAGCATCTGGGTCTGGGTCAGTGGCTCGCTCATGACGGCTCCCTTCGGCCGCCCGCGCGGCGGCACCTAGCCGTTAACGTACGCCCCTGCCCCGGAGGGCAGGAGCCGCCGGATCGGACACCCGCAGGGTGGTGGCGGGCTCGGCACGCGCTCGCGACGCGCGCGGGGGCTCACGCCGGCACGCGGGCGACCACGAGGCTCCGGCGGCAGGGCGTCCAGCGTCGGGCCCGCGCCGGTGCCGCTGAGCCACTCGAACACCGGGTCCGCGCCGGTCAGCAGGTGCAGGTGGTGGTCTCCCAGGCATCGACGGACAGACCGAGGTCGCGGAGTACGGAGGCGTAGCGGGCCGCGTCGTGGGCGTGCGGTCGCGCCACCCCGGCCAGGTACGGCGCGAAGCAGGGGTCCGCCGCCAGCCGGCGCAGCAGGGTGTGGCTGGGCTGGTCGTGGTTGCCCGGCACCTGGGAGGCGAGCCACCCGCCGGACCATCTCGGCCGAGGAGTCGACCCCGAGCACGTCCGCTCCCGGCCAGCGCTCTGCCAGCAGCGCGGTGAGGCTCCCGGGACCGCACCCCAGGTCCACCACCCGCTCCGGACTCCGCGCCTGCACCCGGCCGAGCAGGTCCACGAAGGGCCGGCCGCGCTCGTCGGCGTAGCGGAGGTATTGGTCCGGATCCCAGCTATGGCTCACGGCGACTCCACTCCTCGAGGTCACCAGAAGACTGCCCGCGAAGTATCTTGATGTCAAGACACTTCGGGACCGAGCGTCAGCCAGCCGCGCGGGGGTCCCCCCGGAAGGTCGCCACCGTGTGCCGCCCGTCGAAGTCCACCACCATGGTGACCTGTCCGAGGTAGCGGCGAGGGATCGCGAAGCCGTAGACCGCCTTGGCGCGGCCGCCCGGACGCAGCGAGCCACTGAAGTCGGAGGAGCCGCCGTCATAGACCGGACGCGCGCTGCGGTCGTCCGGCCCGTAGAGCGCCGTGACCACGACCTGGTCGAGCGAGACCGCTCGGTCGGCGCGGTTGGTCATCAGCAGGCGCACCTCGGTGGTGGGCTCACCGGTGAACTCACCGGCGCCCTGCCCGGTCACGGTGGCCTGGCGGACCGCGGTGACGGTGAGCCGGACGCCGTCGCCGTAGCGCACCGTGCCGTCGAACGGCGCGGGCGCGGCACTGACCGTCGAGGTCGGCCGCTTCCCGTCGCGAAGCACCCGCCGGTAGGACTTCACCACCGGGTCCGGAGCCCGCGACGGCGGTGCGGTGGCGCTCGGCGACCCCGCCGCCGTACCCCCGGCCGAGGCGGCACCGGGAGACGCCGAGCCCGACGGCGACCCGGCAGCGGACGGCGACCCGGAGGCGGACGGCGACGAGGAGGCGGACGGGTCGGCCCCGGGCGTCGTCGCCGACGACCCGGCACCCGGGGTGGCGGCGGGGGCGGACCCGCCAGGGCGGTCCGCGCCGCCGCTGCAGGCGACCAGGGAGCCGGCAAGCGCCAGCCCCACCAGGACGCGCGCGGGGCGGCGGGAACGGTTCCAGACCGGATGCACGGGTCTCCTCTCGTCGGGGCGACGATCGTAACCGTCGTGGGCGTGGCGGATCTCCGCTTCGGCCGGGTCCGCCGGCACGGAATGTCTCGATGTCAAGAATCTCGACCCGTATGATCACCTCGTGCGCGACGAGGTGGACCGGCTCGTCGAGGCCTGGCAGCGCGAGCGCTCGGACCTCGACCTGCAGCCGATGGAGGTGCTCAGCCGGGTCACCCGGCTGGGGCACCACCTCGACCGCGCCCGCCGTCAGGCGTTCACCGAGCACCGCATCGAGTCCTGGGAGTTCGACGTCCTCGCCGCCCTGCGCCGTGCCGGCACGCCGTACGAGCTCTCCCCCGGGCGGCTGCTGCGCGAGACCCTGGTCACCAGCGGCACCATGACCAACCGCGTCGACCGGCTCGCCGCCCGCGGGCTGGTCGAGCGGCTGCCCGACCCGAGCGACCGGCGAGGCGTGCTGGTCCGGCTGACCCAGCAGGGCCGGACCACGGTCGACGGCGCGCTGGAAGGGCTGCTGGCCCGGGAGCGGGCGCTGCTGACCGGCCTGGACCCCGACCGGCAGCGCGAGCTCGCCGAGCTGCTGCGGGCCCTGGTGGCCCCCTTCGAGGGCGAGGCGCCGTGACCGGCATCTGGCTGCGCTTTCTGTCCGGACCCGACATCGACGGGCTCGCCCTCACCCGCCGCGAGGTGATCGACGCCGTCGAGGCCGTCGTCGGCGCGCACGGCCGCGGCGAGACCGTCCTCGAGCCCCGCGTGCACCTCGTCCCGGACAACGGCGACGGCTCCACCGGAGGCCACTTCAACGTGCTGCGCGGGCACGTCGCCGGCCTCGGCGAGCGCGGCATCAGCGGCATCAAGGTCGTCGGGGACTTCGTGCCCAACTACCGGCACGGCCTGCCCAGCGAGCTCGGGCTGGCAACGCTCTACGACCCGTACACGGGCGTCCCGCTCGCGATCCTGGACGCCACCTGGATCACCGAGGCGCGCACCGGGGCGATGACCGCCGTCGGCGCGCGGCACCTGGCGCGTCCCGACGCGCGGGTGCTCGGGCACGCCGGTGCGCGGGGCACCGCCTTCTCCAACGTGACGATGCTCGACGACCTCCTCGACCTGGACGAGATCCGGGTGACCAGCCGCCGGCCCGAGTCCCGGGAGGCGTTCGGCGAGCAGCTGCGTGCCGTGACCGGGACCCGGGTGCGCGTCGTGGACACCGTCGAGGAGGCCTTCGACGGCGCTGACATCCTGGTCGAGGCGACCCGGCTGACCGCGCCTTCGCCGCTGCTGCGCACCGGGGTCGTGCGCCCCGGCGCGTTCGTGGCGCCGTACGGCACGGTCAGCGCGGTCGAGCTGGACCTGCTCGACGTGATGGACAAGGTCGTCGTCGACGACTGGCGGGAGGCCCGGTCCGGACGGTTCGGCGCCCTCCGTCCGCACGTGGACTCCGGGCGGCTCAGCGAGGAGACCCTGCACGCGGAGCTCGGGGAGGTGGTCACCGGTCGCCGGCCCGGCCGCGAGCACCCCGACGAGCGGATCCTGCTGTGGCACCGGGGCCTGTCGGTCCTCGACGTGGCCGTCGCGCACCTGGTCCTCCAGCGGGCCGAGCAGGCCGAGGTGGGCACGATGCTGAGGTACCGCTGAGCATGACCACCGCGGAGCGTCCGGTGTTCCTGGTCGAGGAGCCGGCGGACCTCGACCCGCCGACGGTCCTCGCGGTCGCAGGCGGGGCCCGCGTCGAGCTGTCGCCGCGGCTGCTGGACCGGCTGGCCCGGTCCCGGGCGCTGACCCTCGCCGCCCTCGCCGCTCTCGCCGACGGCGAGCCCGTGTACGGCGTCAGCACCGGCATGGGCAGCCAGTCCGGGGTCGCCGTCGACGCCGCCGAACGGGACGCCTTCCAGGACGACCTGATGCTCGCCCGCGCGGTCGGCACCGCCCCGTGGCTCGACCGGCGCTCGGCGCGCGCCGCGCTGGCCACCCGGCTGCGGACCGTGCTCGACGCCGAGGCCGGCGTCTCCCCCGCGCTCGCACAGGCGCTGGTCGCGGTCCTCGACGCCGACCTGCACCCCGCGGTCCCGGCCACCGGCAACGGTGCGGCCGGCGAGATCATCCCGCTCGCGCACGTCGGCGGCTTCCTCACCGGCAGCGGCGAGGGGCTCGACCCCTCCGGCGCCCTCGGCCCCGCCCGGACCCTGCTGGGTCGGGCCGGGTTGCCGCCGTACCGGTTCGGTGCCAAGGAGGGCGTGGCGTTCCTCCAGGGTGTCCCGGTGGCGACCGCCGAGGCGATCCTGCTCGGCGCGGACGCCCGGCTGCTGGCCGACCAGGCGCTGGTCGTGGCCGCGGCCGAGATCGCCTGCGTGGGCGCACCGCGCGACCCCTACGATGCCGCCCTGGCCCGCGGGGACGCGGACCTGGCGGAGGTGCTAGCCGGGCTGCGGGACCTCTGCGGGCCGGAGCCGGTGCCCCGGATGCTGCAGGCGCCGGTGTCGTTCCGCGTCGTCGGACCCGCTCTCGCGCACCTGCAGCGCACCCTGCGCGGGCTCGGCGCCGCGGTGGACCGGGCGCTGTCCGGGGTCAGCACCTCCCCCGCCCTGGTCGACGGCCGCTTCCTCGGCACCGCGGGCTTCGACGGGTTCGACCTGGCTGCGGCCGCGGACGCCGTACGCGTCGCGCTCCTGCACGTGGCCGAGGTGGCGACCGCCCGGCTGCACCGGATGCTCGACCCGCGGGTCAGCGGGCTGCCGTCCCAGCTGTCGGTCCAGCCCGGTCGTCAGGCCGGGATGGTGGTCCTGCACAAGCGTGCGGTGGGGCTGGTGCACGAGGCCCGGCGCCGGTCCGCCCCGGCGTCCTTGGGGGCGACCGAGACCTCACTCGGCCAGGAGGACGTGCAGAGCTTCGCTCTCGAGGCGGTCAGGGCGGCCCGCGAGGTGGTGCAGGTGCTCCGCGACGTCACCGCCTGCGAGCTCGTCGCGCTGCACCAGGCGACCCTCCTCGGGGGCACTGCCGCTGCGCGCGACGGCTCAGAGACGCTGCGAACGGTGTTGCACAAGGCTTTCGCGGGCCTCCCGTCCACCGTCCACGACCGGCCGCTGGGCCCCGAGGTGCGCGCGGTCCTGCATGCGCTCGGCGTAGGTTGGGCACAGCACCCCCTCACCACGACCACCTGACACGCGTCTCCTCGCGCCGGGGAATCCGCGGGTCACCACCTGTCGACTACCTTTCTGACTCCCGGGCGACCGCCCCATGACACCCACTCGGAGAGCTCGATGATCACGTTCGACGGAGTGACGAAGGCCTTTCCGGGCGGCAACGTGGCCGTGGACAACCTCTCGCTGGAGCTGCCCACGGGGCAGATCACCGTCTTCGTCGGGCCCTCCGGCTGCGGCAAGACGACCAGCCTGCGCATGATCAACCGCACCATCGAGCCCACCTCGGGCACGATCTGCATCGACGGCGAGGACGTCACGTCCCAGGACGCCGCCCTGCTGCGCCGCAAGATCGGCTACGTGATCCAGCACGCGGGGCTCTTCCCGCACCGCACGGTCGCCGACAACATCGCCACCGTCCCGCTGCTGAACGGCGTCAACAAGAAGCAGGCCCGCGAGCAGGCGGCCGAGCTGCTCGCCCGGGTCGGCCTCGACCCGTCCCTGGCCGGCCGCTACCCCGCGCAGCTCTCCGGTGGCCAGCAGCAGCGGGTCGGCGTCGCTCGGGCGCTGGCCGCGGACCCGCCGGTGATGCTGATGGACGAGCCGTTCAGCGCCGTCGACCCGATCGTCCGCGACGGGCTCCAGAGGGAGTTCCTCCGGCTGCAGGCCGAGCTGGGCAAGACGATCGCGTTCGTCACCCACGACATCGACGAGGCCATCAAGCTGGGTGACCGGGTGGCGATCTTCCGCGAGGGCGGGCACCTGGCCCAGCTCGGCACCCCGCAGGAGCTGCTCGACGACCCGGCCGACGAGTTCGTCGCCGACTTCGTCGGCCGGGACCGGGGCTTCCGGGCGCTGTCCTTCATGACCGCCGAGGCGCTCGAGGTCGAGCAGATCTCGACGTACGTCGACGGCCGGGACGGCCACCGCCTGGTGCTCGACCCGGACGGGCGCCCGCAGGGCTGGTCGGCCAACGGCCACAGCGACGTCCGGGTCCTCGCAGGCACCTTCACCCCCGAGGACAGCCTGCGCCTGGTCACCGACCTGGCGATCATCTCGCCCGCCGGGGCTGCGGTCCGGGTGGACACCGACGGGCGCGCCGACGGCGTGGTCGCCCACGAGGCGATCGCCCGGCACCTCTCGGACCGCCGGCACGAGACGGCCCGATGATCACCTACCTGCAGAACAACTACCCCGAGGTCCTGGCCGACCTCGTGCAGCACCTCTGGCTGTCCCTGATCCCGGTCGTCGTCGGCGCGGCGCTGGCCCTGCCGGTGGGATACCTCGCGGTGCGCAAGCGCGCGCTCTACCAGCCGGTCGTCAACACCGGCGCGGTCATCTACTCGATCCCGTCGCTGGCGTTGTTCCTGATGATCCCCGTGGTGATCGGCGTAGGCGTGCTCTCGCCGCTCAACGTCCTGATCGGGCTCTCCCTCTACACGCTGGCGCTGCTCGCCCGGACCGTCGCCGACGCGCTGATCTCGGTACAGGGGCAGACCACCCAGGCCGCCCACGCGATGGGCTACCGGCCGCTGCAGCAGCTGCTCGGGGTCGAGCTGCCGATGGCGGTCCCGGTGCTGTTCGCCGGGCTGAGGGTGGTCACGGTGGCCAACATCAGCCTGGTCAGCGTCGGTGCGCTCGTGGGCTCCGGAGGGCTGGGCAACCTGTTCACCAGCGGGTTCCAGCTCGGGTTCGTGGAGCCGATCGTCGTCGGCATCGTGCTCTCGATGGTGCTCGCCGGTCTCTGCGACGTCGCCCTGGTGCTGCTGCAGCGCCGGCTGACTCCCTGGGCCCGGTCGGGGGCGGGCGCATGAGCATCGCCGCTCCGGTGCCGATGGTCAACTACTTCGGCTACCTCCTCGACGGCGCGAACTGGCACCTCACCGGGGAGTCCTCGATCCCGGAGCGGCTGGCCCAGCATGTCGAGTACACCGCGGCCGCCCTGGTGATCAGCGCGGTGGTCGCGCTGCCGCTCGGTCTGCTGATCGGACACACCAACCGCGGCTCCTTCGTCGCCATCGGCCTGGGCAACCTGGGCCGCTCCCTGCCCACGTTCGGGCTGGTGCTTCTGCTGGTCACGTCCATCGGCGTCGGCTTCTTGCCGGTGCTGCTCGCGCTCGTGGTGCTCGCCATCCCGCCGATCCTGGCGCAGACCTACGCAGGCATCAGGTCCGTCGACCCGGCGGCCGTGGACGCCGCCGTCGGCATGGGGATGCGCCCGCTGCAGGTGCTGTTCCGGGCCGAGGTCCCGATGGCGCTGCCGCTGATCATCAGCGGTCTGCGCAGCGCCGTGCTCCAGGTGACCGCGACCGCCACGATCGCGGCGTACGCCAGCCTCGGCGGGCTCGGCCGGCTGCTGATCGACGGCCTGAACCGCAACCAGTACGACCAGATCTTCGCCGGCGCGGTGCTCGTCGCCGCTCTCGCGGTCGCGCTCGACTACGCCGGCGCCGGCGCCGAGCGGGCGCTGGTGTCCCCCGGCGTCCGCGAGCGCCGTGGCCGCCGGTCCCGTCGACGAGGAGCCGCCTCCCAGTCCCCCGCAGGGAAAACCCCCGCCGCACGCACGACGCGCTGACGGCCAGACGAAAGGTTCCACCCATGCAGAGGTTGTCCAAGATCGGCGCGGCCGCAGCCGCCCTGGCGGTGCTGCTGCCGCTGAGCGCGTGCGGGGGTGACCCGACCAGCGGTGGCGGCACCGGGAGCTCCTCGTCCGCGTCCTCGTCCATCACCATCGGCTCGGCGAACTTCCCCGAGAACCAGCTGCTCGCCGAGATGTACGCCCAGGCGCTGGAGGCCAAGGGCACCACCGTGACCCGCAAGTTCAACATCGGCGCCCGTGAGCTCTACGTCAAGGCGCTCAAGGAGGGGTCGATCAACATGCTGCCGGAGTACAACGGCGCGTTCCTGTCGTACCTCTCCCCCAACGGCGAGCCCCCGGCCGACGTCACCACCACCGAGCAGGTGAACGAGGCCCTGAAGAAGGTCGTGCCGAGCGGCCTGGAGATGCTGGAGTCCTCGTCCGCGGAGGACAAGGACACCCTCAGCGTCACCGCAGCGACCGCGAAGAAGTACGACCTGAAGTCCATCGAGGACCTCGCGCCGGTGGCTGACAAGCTGGTCATCGGCGGCGGTCCCGAGTTCAAGACCCGCTTCCAGGGCCTGGTCGGCCTGAAGAAGGTCTACGGGCTGGACTTCAAGGCCTTCAAGTCGCTCGACGCTGGCGGTCCGCTGACCAAGACGGCGCTGAAGGACGGCGACATCGACGTGGCCAACATCTTCTCCACCGACTCGGCCATCCAGACCGACGACCTGGTCGTCCTCGACGACCCGAAGAACCTCTACCTGGCCCAGAACGTCACCCCGGTGATCGAGAAGTCCAAGGTGACCGGTGACGTGGCCTCGACGATCAACGCCGTGTCGGCGGCGCTGACGACCGAGGAGCTCACCAAGTACCTCGCTGAGGTCGCGGTGGACAAGAAGAGCTACGAGACGGTGGCCAAGGAGTTCCTCACCGCCAAGAAGATCGTCTAGCAGCAGCGCTGCAGCATCACGGACCGCCCGTCAGGACCGCACCCGCGGCCGGCCGGGCGGTCCGTTGCACGTGCGGGGTCAGCCGAGCAGCTCGGCAGCCTGCAGCCACTCCTCCTCGAGCGCGTCCTTGGCCGCGCCGAGCTCACGCAGGCGGACGTCGGCGACAGCCAGCCGCTCGTAGTCCGCGGCGTGCTCGACCATCTCGCCGTGCAGGCGGGCCTCCTCCTCGGCCAGCCGGGCCAGCTGGCGCTCGACCCGGGCCACCGCCTTGCGCGCCTCGCGCAGCTGCGCAGGCGAGGCCGCAGGACGGGACGCCTCGCCCGATGAGCCGGGGAGTGAGCCCGGAGCGCCCGGTGAGACCGCAGGCGGTCCCGGAGGTGGGCCCGCAGGACGGGACGCCTCGGCAGGGCGGCGCAGCGACTCGGCGCGGCGCTCGAGGTACTCCTCCACGCCGCGGGGCAGCATCGACACCTGGCCGTCGCCCAGCAGCGCCCACGTGGAGTCGGTGACCCGCTCCAGGAAGTAGCGGTCGTGCGAGACCACCACCAGGGTCCCGGGCCAGCCGTCGAGGAAGTCCTCGAGCACCGTCAGCGTCTCGATGTCGAGGTCGTTGGTGGGCTCGTCGAGCAGCAGCACGTTGGGCTCGGAGAGCAGCAGCCGGAGCATCTGGAAGCGGCGTCGCTCACCGCCGGACAGGTCGCCGATCCGGGCGGTGAGCCGGTCTCCGGTGAAGCCGAAGCGCTCCAGCATCGAGGACGCGGTGATCTCCCCGGTCGCGGTGCGGGTCACCCGCTGCAGCTTCTCCACGGAGTCGAGCACCCGCTCGGCCGGGTCCAGGTGGTCCAGCGCCTGGGTCAGGTGCTCCAAGGCGACCGTCCGGCCCCGCTTGACCCGTCCGCGGGTGGGCTCCAGGTCGCCGGCGACCAGGCGCAGCACGGAGGTCTTGCCGGCCCCGTTGACGCCGACCAGCCCGACCCGGTCGCCCGGGCCGAGCCGCCAGGTGGCGTGCGACAGCAGGGTGCGCTCGCCGCGCACCAGGTCGGCGTCCTCGATGTCGACGACGTCCTTGCCGAGCCGCTGGGTGGCGAACCGCTGCAGCTCCAGCCGGTCGCGCGGGGCGGCTCGTCCTCGATCAGCGCCGAGGCGGCGTCCATCCGGAACTTCGGCTTGGAGGTGCGGGCCGGGGCACCGCGGCGCAGCCAGGCCAGCTCCTTGCGCATCAGGTTCTGCCGGCGCGACTCCGAGGCCGCCGCCTGCCGCTGCCGCTCGGCCTTGGCCAGCACGAACGCCGCGTAGCCGCCGTCGTAGACGTCGACGAGGCCGTCGTGCACCTCCCAGGTCGTGGTGGCGACCTCGTCGAGGAACCACCGGTCGTGGGTCACCACCACCAGGGCGGAGGCACGCCGGGCGAGGTGCTGGGCCAGCCAGGCGACCGCCTCGACGTCGAGGTGGTTGGTGGGCTCGTCGAGCACCACCAGATCGTGGTCGCCGAGCAGCAGCCGGGCCAGCGAGCAGCGTCGGCGCTCGCCACCGGAGAGTCCCTCGACCGGTCGCTCCAGGTCGACGCCGGCCAGCAGCACCTCGACCACCTCGCGGGTGCCGGCGTCCCCGGCCCACTCGTGGTCGGCGAGGTCCTGCAGCACCACCTCGCGCACGGTGGCGGCCGGGTCCAGGTCGTCGCCCTGGGTGAGGAACCCCAGGCGGAGCCCGCGGTTGCGGCTGACGCGCCCCTGGTCGGGCTCCGCCAGGTCGCCGATCACCCGCAGCAGCGTTGTCTTCCCGTCGCCGTTGCGGCCGACGACACCGATCCGCTCCCCGGCTCCGACGCCCAGGCTGACGTCGGCGAGCAGCGGCCGCACGCCGTACGACTTGTGCACCCGCTCCAGGTTGACGAGGTTCGGGACGGCCATCTCAGCTTCTCTCCGTGGGGGCGGCGACGACGACGCGGGCGCCGGGGACCGGTCCGGGTGCGACCGAGACCGGGCCCAGGCCGACCGCGGCCAGGTCGGCGGCGACGTGCGTCGCGTGGGTGTGGCTGTCGCACAGGAACAGGCAGCTGGGGCCGGACCCGGACAGGGTCGCCCCGAGTGCGTGCGGGCGGCCCGTCGCGAGGGCCTGCGCGAGCTCGGGCCGCAGCCGCAGCGCGGGAGCCTCGAGGTCGTTGCGCAGGACCTCCCCCAGTCCGGTGACGTCGTGGCGCCGGAGCGCCTGGACCAGCGCGTCGGGGATCTCCGGCGGCCCGACGGGCGCCCCGGCGTGCAGGGCGTCGAACTCCGCGTAGACCCGGGGGGTGGACAGCCCCTCGCGGGCCTCCAGCACCACCCACCAGTACTCGCCCCGGGTCATCAGCGGGGTGACCACTTCACCGCGGCCCGAGCCGATCGCGGTCCCGCCCACCAATGCGAAGGGGACGTCGCTGCCCAGCTCGGCGGCCAGCTCGAGCAGCTCCTGCCGGGACGTGTGCAGCTCCCAGAGCCGGTCGCAGGCCAGCAGGGCGGCCGCGGCGTCGGCGCTGCCACCGGCCATGCCGCCGGCCACCGGGATGCCCTTGTCGATCTCCAGCGCCACGCCGCGGTCGACGCCGCGGTGCCCGGCGAGCAGGAGCGCCGCCTGCACTGCGATGTTGCTGGCGTCGGTGGGCACCTGCCCCACGGCCAGCCGCGCCTGGGCGCGGACGGCCACCGTGACCTCATCGGCGTCCCGGACGGTGACGTGGTCGTGCAGGCCGACAGCCTGGTAGACGGTGGCCAGTGGGTGGAAGCCGTCGGCTCGGGGCGCCCCCACGCCCAGGCACAGGTTGATCTTCGCCGGCGCGGTCACGGTCACCGCACCGGAGGGTCCGGACCGCCGGGCCGGGCGGGCTCCCGTGCCGGGGGTGCGGCCGGTCACCCGGCTGCCCCGGTCAGCCCCTCGGCGATCCGCGCGAACTGCTCGACGCCGAGCGACTCCCCCCGGGCCATCGGGTCGACCCCGGCATGCGCGAGGGCGGCCTCGGCCGCCTCGGCCGAGCCGGCGAGCTGCTTGAGCGTGGACCGCAGCGTCTTGCGGCGCTGGGCGAAGGCGGCGTCGACCACCGCGAACACCTGCGCCCGGGTCGCCGTCACCGCGGGCGGGTCCCGGTGCGTCCAGGCCACCAGTCCCGAGTCGACGTTCGGGGCCGGCCAGAACACCGACCGGCCGACCGACCCCGCCCGGCGTACGTCGGCGAACCAGGCCGCCTTGACGGACGGGACGCCGTAGGTGCGCGAGCCCGGCGGCGCGGCCAGCCGGTCGGCCACCTCGGCCTGCACCATCACCAGGCCGTGCCGCAAGGACGGCAGCAGCGTCATCAGGTGGATCAGCACCGGGACGGACACGTTGTAGGGCAGGTTGGCCACCAGCGCGGTCGGCGCCGGCCCCGGCAGCGCGGTGACCCGCAGCGCGTCCGCCTCGACGACCTCGCACCGGTGCGCCTGGTCCGGGGCGTACGTCGCCACGGTGCCGGGCAGCGCCTGCGCGAGCACCGGGTCGATCTCGACGGCCAGCACCCGGGCCCCGGTGCCGAGCAGGGCCAGGGTCAGCGACCCGAGGCCGGGCCCGACCTCCAGGACGACGTCCTGGTCGGTGACCCCGGAGGTCCGGACGATGCGGCGGACCGTGTTCGGGTCGATCACGAAGTTCTGGCCCCGCTGCTTGGTCGGCCGGATCCCCAGCCGGTCGGCGAGCAGACGCACCTCCGCCGGCCCGAGAAACCTCGGACCGGCGGAGGAGTCGGTCTGCTCGGTCGCCACGGGGGCGACCCTATCCACCCGGCTGGTCAGCGCGAACCGCACACCGGCCAGGCGCCGTAGCCGCCGGACGCGGCGGCCACTCGCTCGGCCACCGCGATCTGGGCGGCGCGGCTCTGCTGGTCCGGACGACCGGTGCCGCCGTACGCGGCCCAGGTGCCCAGGTTGAACTGCAGGCCGCCGTAGTAGCCGTTGCCGGTGTTCGCGGCCCAGTTGCCGCCCGACTCGCAGGAGGCGATCCGGTCCCAGATGCTGCTGCCGCCGGCGTAGTTCGACGTCGGAGCGGGCTTGGGTGCAGGCGCGGGGCGCTCCTTGGTGCCGTAGCGGACCACAGCGGTCACGGGCTTGCGCACGATGCTGCTGCGAACCGCCTTGCGGCTGCTGACGTCACCGTTGTGCAGGGTCACCCGGGAGACCACCGAGCGCTCGCCGTCGCGTCCCGGGGTGACGGTCTTGGTCTGGTCGGTGTACATGCCGGAGTCGGCGACCTTGCGGGTGCCGTGCCCGACCGTCTGGGTGGCCGTGCGCTGCACCACGCGGACGTCGGTGTAGGTGAGCTTGTCGCCGTCCTCGAGCACGGTCTTCAGGCCCGGCTTGACCTTGTCGTTGCCGTCGACGGAGACCCCGAGCTCCTTGAGCGCGTCGCTGACCCGCAGGGCGGTGACTGTCGCGGTGCGCTGCTTCTTGGCGGCGAGCTTGACCTTGAGCGTCTTGGGGGTGACCACCGCGAGCGACATGCCCGAGCGGCTGATCGTGGCGCCGCGGCTGGTGGACAGGTCGGCCCCGCCGCCGAAGCGCACGCCGAGCTGGTCGAGGGCCGAGGCCACATCGGTGGCGGTGACCCAGTAGCGGTCGGACTTGCCGTCCACCTTGAGGTCGAGGGGCCGGCCGAAGCGGACCGCGATGTCCTGACCGTCGGCCACGTCGGAGTCGACGCCCGGGGCGACCGTGTCGTGCGAGCCGAGCTCGACGCCCTGGTCCGCGAGCACCTGGCCGACCGTGTCACCGAAGGTGTGCACCTGCTGGGTCCGGCCGTCCACCGAGAGGGTGACGGTCTTGTTCATTGCCGCGTAGCCGATGCCGGTGGCCGCGACGGCCAGCACGACGGCGCCGGCGATGACGGCGAGAACGGCCTTGCTGCTGGTCATCCGTGCGAGGGTGTGCCGCACAACTCTCCAATGGTGGTGCTCCCCGGGCCGCGGGCGACGTGCACTCGGCCATCCACCGGGCGAGGGCGCGCCGGGCAGGCAACGACCCTCGCTGCTCGTCGCCGGCCGAGGGCCGGAGGCGACCGGTGAGGGCCACATGAGTGCCGTCCGAGAACTTCCCCGCTCCCGGCCAACAATCACAAGACCATACGGAAGCGACCCGGCAGGGCCAAACCCAACGAGGGAGTCTGACCAGGAATGTCCGCTTGTGGGGTGGCCAAGGTCACGATCTGGACACGGACGGCTAGTCCGTTCGGGCTACCAGGCCCCCCCGAAGGCGGCGTCGGTGTTCGCCTGCACCGCGGCACACAGCGCGGCGAGGTCCTCCCCACGGGTGGCCGCCATCGAGCGCATCGTCAGCGGGACCAGGTAGGAGGCGTTCGGCCGGCCCCGGTGCGGCGTCGGCGTCAGGTACGGCGCGTCGGTCTCGACCAGCACCCGGTCCTGCGGCACCAGCCGCAGCGCCTCCCGCAGCGGCTCGGCGTTCTTGAACGTCACGGTGCCGGCGAAGGACAGCCAGCCGCCCCGGTCCAGGCAGGCGCGCGCGAAGCCCGCGTCGCCGGAGAAGCAGTGCATGACGAACCGGTCCGGCACGCCCACCTCGTCCAGGATCGCGAGCACGTCGTCGTGGGCGTCCCGGTCGTGGACGACCAGGGTGCGGTCGAGACGCCTGGCGAGGTCGACGTGCCGCCGGAAGGACTCCTGCTGCGCGGCCCGGCCCCCCTCGCCGGTGCGGTAGTAGTCCAGGCCGGTCTCCCCGACCGCCCGCACCCGGTCCCCACACGCGGCCAGCGACTCGATCTCCGCCAGGGCCGCGTCCAGCTCACCACGCTGCGCCAGCAGCGGCGCCTCGTTGGGGTGCAGCGCCACCCCGGCCACCAGCGCGGGGTGCTCGTTGGCGGCCTCGACCGCCCACCGCGCGCCGGAAAGGTCGCAGCCGATCTGCACGATCCTGGTCACCCCGACCCGGGCGGCAGCGGCGATCGCGTCGGCGGTGCTCAGCCAGGTCCCGTCGGGGCCGTCCGCGATGTCGAGGTGGCAGTGGCTGTCGACGACCGGGTGCGGCAGCGGCTCGGGCGCCGGTGGCCGGCTGCGGTCCCGCTCGCCGCCGTGCCGGCTCCGGGTGGGGCCGCTCACCTGCTCCCCTTGTGGGCCAGGACCGCGTCGTAGACCGTCCGCTTGGGCAGCCCCGCGCGGCGCGCCACGTCGGCGATCGCCTCCTTGCGGGTCGACCCCACGGCCTCCTCCTCGGCGACCAGGGCGGCCAGCGACACCTCGTCGGTGGGCACGTCGGCCCGTTCCGCCGCGCCCTCGACGACGACGGTGACCTCTCCGCGCACCCCGTCGGCAGCCCAGCCGGCGAGATCGGCGAGCCCCGCGCGGCGTACCTCCTCGTGGGTCTTGGTGAGCTCCCGGCAGACCGCGCCTCGGCGGCCCGCGCCGAACTCCTCGGCCATCGCCAGCAGCGTCGCCCCGGTCCGGTGCGGCGCCTCGAAGAACACCATCGTGCGCTGCTCGTCCCGCAGCGTGGCGAGCCGCCGGGCGCGCTCGCCGGCCTTGCGCGGCAGGAACCCCTCGAAGCAGAACCGGTCGACCGGCAGTCCCGAGACCGCCAGCGCGGTCAGCACAGCGGACGGTCCGGGGACCGCGGTCACCGTGACGCCGCGCTCGACCGCGGCCGCGACCAGCCGGTAGCCGGGGTCGGAGACCGAGGGCATGCCCGCGTCGGTGACCACCAGGACCCGCTCGCCGGCCAGGAGCGCGTCCACCAGCACCGGGGTGCGGGCCGACTCGTTGCCCTCGAAGTAGGAGACCACCCGACCGGTGACGGTCACCCCGAGATCGGCGACCAGCCGGCGCAGCCGCCGAGTGTCCTCGGCGGCCACCACGTCCGCCGTGCCGAGCTCCTGCGCGAGCCGCGGGGGCGCGTCGGCGACCCGGCCGATCGGTGTCGCGGCCAGCACCAGCACCCCGGGGGTCGCGCGGTCGTCGGTCACGGCGCGATCATCCCGCACCGGCCCTGGGGACCGGCACACGGCCCGACAGACGGTCCGTACAGTGACCGGGTGAGCACCGCGCAACAGACCCGGCGCACCACGGGTCTGTCGACCACGGCCGACGATCGCCCGGTCCCGTCGGCCCGGCGCCGGCTCGCGGCGGTCCGCGACGACGACCGCTTCGCCGGCTGGGCGGTCACCGCAGCGGTCACCCTGCTGGCCGGCTTCCTGCGGCTGGTGCACCTGGGCCGGCCGCACGCCTTCCTCTTCGACGAGACCTACTACGCCAAGGACGCCTGGTCGCTGTGGCACCACGGCTACGTCACCGGGTACGTCGACGGGGCCAACGAGAAGATCCTCGCGGGGAACCTGAGAGGGCTGTGGACCGACTCCCCGAGCATGATCGTGCACCCCGAGGTCGGGAAGTGGCTGATCGGGCTGGGCGAGCACCTGTTCGGCATGGACCCGTTCGGCTGGCGGGTCGCCTCGGCGGTGGTCGGCACGCTGATGGTCGCGGTGATGGTGCGGCTGGCGCGGCGGCTGACCGGCTCCACCCTGCTCGGCGGGGTCGCCGGGCTGCTGATGTGCTTCGACGGCCTGCAGCTGGTGCTGTCCCGGCTCGCCCTGCTCGACATCTTCCTGGCCTTCTTCCTGCTGTGCGCCACCTCCTGCCTGATCGCGGACCGGGACTGGGGACGGCGCCAGATGGCCCGCCTGGTGCCGGGGGGCTACCGCCCCACCGCCGCCGACTGGGGGCCGGTCCGGGGGCTGTGGTGGCGCCCGTGGCGGCTGGCGGCCGGGGTGATGTTCGGCCTCAGCCTGGGCACCAAGTGGAACGCGCTCTATCTGCTGGCGGCCTTCGGCGTGCTGGTGTGGCTCTGGGACGCGGGCGCCCGGCGGTCGCTCGGCGTGCGCCGGCCCGCCCTGCGCTCCCTGCTGGTGGACGCCGTCCCGGCGTTCGGCTACCTGGTGGTGGTCGCCGCGGTGGTGTATGTCGGCACCTGGACCGGCTGGCTGCTGCACGCCGGCGCCTACGAGAGGACCCTGTCGAACACCCAGTACGGCCCCTACTGGGGCGGCTACCTCAAGCAGGACACCGACGGCTTCCTGCCCGAGCTGTGGCGGTCGCTGCGCTCGTTGTGGCACTACCACCTGGACGTCTACAGCTTCCACACCAAGTTCCTCAACGACGCCACGCACGCCTACCAGTCCAAGCCGCAGGGCTGGCTGCTGCTGAACCGGCCGGTGGGCGTCGAGGCCGACCTGGGCATCAAGCCCGGCGACCAGGGCTGCACGGCCGCTCCCGGCAGCACCTGCCTGCGCCAGGAGCTGCTGCTCGGGACGCCGGCGCTGTGGTGGGGCGGGGTGGTCGCGCTGGTGTACGCCGTGGTGGCCTGGGTCGGCAAGCGGGACTGGCGCTTCGGTGTCGCCGTGGTCGGGGTGCTCGCCTCGTGGCTGCCGTGGATCTCCCACGACCAGCGGCCGATCTTCTCCTACTACGCGATCGCGATCCTGCCGTTCACGATCCTCGCGGTGGTGCTGTGCCTGGGCACGCTGATCGGCGGGCCGCGGGCGACGCCGCGGCGCCGGACCTGGGGCACCGCGGTGGCCGGTGCGTTCGTCTTGCTGGTGCTGGTGAACTTCGCCTGGTTCTGGCCGATCTACACCGGAGACCTGGTCACCACCCGGGAATGGCTTGAGCGGGTCTGGTTCAAGAGGTGGATCTGAGGGTGCCCGGCGCTGCGTACTCGCCGGAGGCGACCGGCTCGTGACGGGGGCTGCTTGCGCGATCCGGCGCTTGCGGGGACGCTGAGGAGGTGCCTTCCGGGGGAGCACGGCCGCAGCGGACGACGCAGTACCTGCCTCCCGAGGTGGCGATGGCGCTGCTCGGCGAGCGCGCCCCGGTGCTGGTGTGGACGCTGGGCCCCGACGAAGGGGTCACCCAGCTCGCCGGTGGGCTCCTGGACAGGTTCGGCTACCGGCCCGCGGACTGGGTCGGCCGGCCGCTCGGCGCGCGCCTGGCGGATCGCACCGCCCTGCGGCTGGCCCGCGCGGCGCTCGCCGGCGAGAGCGGCACGGACCTCACGTCGGTGGACGGCAGCGAGTGGCGGGTCAGCGCCGACCCGCTCCGGGCGGGCTCGGGCGAGGTGACCGGTGCGGTGCTGCTCCTCTCGGTGGACCCGCACGCCCCTGCCCGTCGGGACCGGGCGCCGGGCGTGCACGCCTCGCTGCCCGAGAAGCTGGCCGCGCTCGTGGAGATGAGCGACGACTTCGTCGCGGTCGCCGACCTGGACGGCACGGTCACCTACGTGAACAGGTACGGCCGGGAGCTGGTCGGCCTCGGCACCGACGCGGAGGCGGTGGGCCGGCCCACCGACGACTACTTCACCGACATCTCCCGCGAGCTGTCCCGCGAGATCGAGGAGTCGGTCCGCGAGCAGGGCTCCTGGTCGGGGACCAGCCTGTTGCGGCACTTCGACGGCGGCGACCCGATCCCGGTGCGGATCAGCTCGTTCCTGGTCCGGGGTCTCGACGGCACCCCGCTGGCGCTGGCCACCGTGCAGCGCGACCTGCGCACCCACCGGCAGGCGGAGCAGGCGATGGCCGTGCGGGTGCAGGAGCAGCGCGCCCTGGCCGAGCTCGGCCGGCAGGCGCTCACCCTGTCGCTGGAGGACCTGCTGCGGGTGGCGGTGCAGCTGATGGCCGCCCGGTACCCCACCCAGTCGGCCGCGGTCCTCTGCCGACGAGACGACATGGCCGAGATGGTCGCGTCCTCGGTCGCCGGGTGGCGGGTGGTCCGGGTCCCCCTCGACGAGACCTCGCTCACCGGACGAGCCATCCTGGGCAACCGGGTGGTCTTCAGCGGCGACCTGGCCGACGACCCCCGGTTCCCCGACGCCCCTGCCACCCGCTTCGGCCAGCGCAGCGCGCTGTGCTGCCCGATCCCCGGCGACGACGCGCCCTGGGGAGCGGTCTGCTGCTCCAGCGAGGAGACCCGGCGGTGGACCGACGACGACGTCGCGTTCGTGGAGTCGCTGACCGCGACGATCGGGGCCGCCGTACGACGGGAGGTCCTCGAGGACCGGCTCCAGCACCAGGCGCTGCACGACAGCCTGACCGGACTCCCGAACCGCGCTCTGGTCCTGGACCGGATCGAGCACGCGCTGGGGCTGGCGGCGCGGGAAGGGTCGACGACCGCCGTGCTGCTGCTGGACCTCGACGGATTCAAGGACGTCAACGACACCCTCGGGCACGGCAGCGGCGACACCCTGCTCACCGACCTGGCGCACCGGCTGGGCGCAGTGGTCCGGGACGGGGACACCGTCGCCCGGCTCGGAGGGGACGAGTTCGTGGTGGTCTGCGAGGACATCGACGCGAAGGGTGCCGCCTTCATCGCCAAGGCGCTGCTCGACTGCTGCGCGCGGGGCGTCGAGCTGGCGGGCCGCCGGCTGAGCCCGACCGCCAGCGTGGGCGTCGCGCTCTGCCACGGGGGCCAGAGCACCACCAGCTCCCTGCTGAGCGAGGCCGACATCGCGATGTACCGCGCCAAGCGGGACCGTCCCGGCGGCTACCGGATCTTCGACGAGGCGATGCGCGGGGACGTGCTCGGCCGCGTGAACGTCGCCGGCGAGCTCCGGGCCGCGGTGCGTGCGGAGGCGATCGACGTGGCCTACCAGCCCATCGTCGAGCTCGCCTCGGGCCGGGTGGTGGCCATGGAGGCCCTGGCCCGTTGGACCAGCGACACCGGCGAGCAGGTCCCGCCCGACCTGTTCGTCCCGGTGGCCGAGGAGACCGGCATCATCGGCGAGCTCGGCCGGCTGATGCTGCGCAAGGCGATTCGGTCCGCCGCCTCCTGGCAGGACCTCGGCCCCGTCGGGGTCCGGGTCAACGCCAGCGCTCACGAGCTGCGCACCCACGAGTACGTCGACCATCTTCTGGACACGCTCGCCGCGGCGAGGTTCCCGGCGGAGCTGCTCGGGCTCGAGATCACCGAGTCCGTGTTCGTCGACGACGACCGGACCACCCAGGACAACCTGTCCCGGCTGCGGGCGGGCGGGATCTCGCTGCTCATCGACGACTTCGGCACCGGCTACAGCTCGTTGAGCTACCTGCAGCGCTTCCCGGTGGTCGACGTGCTCAAGGTCGACCGCTCTTTCCTCGGCGAGGGCACCCGCGGCGAGGCGGTCGTGCAGGCCGTCGTCGGGCTCGGCCGCGCCTTCGGCCTGCGGGTCTGCGCCGAGGGCGTCGAGACCGCCGAGCAGCTGGCCCGGGTCACCGAGCTGGGCTGCGACTTCGCGCAGGGCTACCTGCTGGGCCGCCCGCTCCCCGCCGAGCAGGCGCGCGGGCTGCTGCGGGACTGGTCTGCCGCGCCGACCCGGAGGTAGCCCGCAGGGTCCTCGGCGCGGCGGTCCGGGTCAGTGCAGCGTGTACCCGCCATCGGTGACCAGCACGGCCCCGGTGGTGAAGGACGCGGCGTCGCTGGCCAGGTAGACGACGCTGGGCGCGATCTCCTCCGGGGTGGCGTACCTCTGCATCGGGGCGTCCTCGATCCACTGCCGCCGGAACCGCGGCTCGTCCACCGGCGCCATCTCGGTCTTGACGTAGCCCGGCGCGATCGCGTTGACCCGGACGTGGTGCGGCGCCCACTCCGCGGCCAGCGACTTCGTCAGCTGGTGCACAGCGGCCTTCGAGGCGTTGTACGCCGGTTGCCACTGGGGCCGGTTCACGATCATCGCGGAGATGGAGCCGACGTTGACGATCGAGCCGCCGCCCGCCTCGATCATGGTGGGTGCCACCGCCTTGGTCATCCGCCACAGCCCGGTGACGTTGACGTCGAAGACGGTCGAGAACTCGTCGTCGGGGACCTCCAGCGCCGGGCGGTGGTAGCAGATCCCCGCGTTGTTGACCAGCACGTCGATGCGGCCGTGGGCGGCCGTCGCCGCGTCGACGATCCGGCGTACGTCGTCCCAGTCGGTGACGTCGCCGGTCGCGACCGTCACGCGCCGCCCGGACCGCTCGGCGATCGCGGTCGCCGCCTCGCGGTTGCGGTCCTCGTGGCGGCCGACCACCACCACGTCCGCGCCGGCGTCGGCGACCGCCTGGGCGAAGGCCCGGCCCAGGCCGCGGTTCGCGCCGGTGACCAGGGCGGTGCGGCCCTCCAGGCTGAACGGGTTGCTCATCGGGACTCCTCGTTGACGACGACCACGGACTTCATGCTCATCGGGTCCGCGTCGCTGGTGAGCGCGGCCTCCACCTCGTCGAGCCCGAACCGGGCAGTGACCAGCGCGTCCAGGTCGACCAGCCCCCCGGCTGCGAGCGCGATGGCGACCGGCCAGGTGTCGACGTACCGGAAGATGCCGGTCAGGGTGACCTCGCGGACCTGGAGGTCCTGGACGGGGAGCGAGATGTGCTCGTCGCCGTGCCCGACCATCACCGCGGTGCCGCCGGGGCGGACCGCCTTGAGACCGTCCAGGAGCGCCGGGGTCGCCCCGGAGCACTCCAGGAACACGTCGGCGTCGAGGCCGACGGGGTCGAACCCCTCGCTCGGGTCGACTGTCCGGGCCCCGGTGAGCTCGGTGATCCGACGCCGTCGCGACTCCACCGGGTCCGAGACGACGATCTCGGTGGCCCCCATGGCGCGCGCGGCCAGCGCGGCGACCGCCCCGATCGGTCCGGCGCCGGTGACGAACACCCGGCTGGCGGCGGTCGTGCCACCCTTCTGGTTGGCCCAGATGCCCACCGACAGCGGCTCGAGCAGCCCGATGGCGGCGTCGGAGAGCGAGTCCGGCACCGGGTGCGCGAAGTCCGCGGGCAGGGTGACGTAGTCGCAGAAGGCGCCGTCCACCGGCGGGGTCGCGAAGAACTCCATCTCGCGGCACAGGTTGAGGTGACCGGTCTTGCACGACCGGCAGCGGCGGCACGGCCGCTGCGGTTCCAGGGCCACCCGCTCCCCCACCCGCGTCGGGCTGACCGCGGACCCGACCGCCACGACGGTGCCGCCGACCTCGTGACCGAGCACCAGCGGGCCCTCCACGACCATCGACCCGATCCGGCCGTGCTGGTAGTAGTGCACGTCGGACCCGCAGACCCCGACCGAGCCGACCCGGACCAGCACCTCGTCCGGCCCGGGCTGCGGCACCGGCCGCTCCTGCATCTCGATGGTCCGCGGCCCGGTCAGCACCGATGCCCTCATCGTGGTGTTCACGTCGTCTCCTTCGCCCTGGCTCCCGCGCCTGCGGTCCTGTCCCGGTCATCCTGCCGTGCGGACCCGTTCGGCACGAGCCCGGTCACCTCCGCGAGGGGAGCGCGGCGAGCTCGGCCCGGGAACGCTGTGGCGAAGCGGTCCATGAAGAACACCGCCGGCGGCCCCGCCGGGACGTGCACCCCCGGCTCGGTCGACCGCAGCGGGAGTCCGTGATCGAGACCGGCCGCGACGGCGTCCAGCGAGCCACCGCCTGCATCCGCGTCGACCCCCTGGGTGGCGCCGCTGACCAGCACCACCTTCCCGTCCAGACGGCTCACCGCCGACCGGCTCCGGTGCTGCGCCGGCCGGCGTAGGCGTCCAGCGCCTCGTCCACCCGCGCCGGCGACCAGCCCTCGTCGAGGGCTCGGGCCAGCAGCTCGCTCTGCGCCGGGGGGGTCAGCCCGTCCACCGGCTGGTCCAGGTCGAGGCTGGTCGGGAACGGGTAGCCCTCCGCCGCCGCCGCGACCGCGTTCCGGAGCGCCGCCGTCGGTGCGCCGGCCTCCCGCCGCGCCAGCAGGCTGGGGTACACCGCACGCGCGGTCCGGTCCCGGTCGACCGCCTCCATCGCCCGGCCGAACGCGGAGGAGACCTGGAGCAGGTTCGCCATCCGCTGGACGTCGGCGGACACGTTCGACCCGGCTCCGTGGAACAGCGCGGGGTTGAAGAAGACGGCGTCGCCCTTAGCCAGCGGCAGCTGGATGTAGTGCTCCCAGAAGTAGTCGCGGAACGCCGGCAGCCGCCACGCCAGGTAGCCGGCGACGTACTGGTGCGAGTACGGCAGGTACATCGTCGGGCCGCTTTCCACCGGCATGTCCGAGTGCGCGACCGCGCCCTGCAGGGTCAGCGCCGGGGACAGCGTGTGCACGTGGGCCGGGTAGCCCTCCACGACCTCGTTCGCGAGGAACCCGAGGTGGTAGTCGCGGTGCGGCTGCTGCGCGGCGCCGCCGGGACGGACGACGTTGACCTGGGAGGTCACCTGGTAGCCGGGGCCCAGCCAGGCGCCGCTGAGCAGCGCGATCATGTCGTTCGCGTAGTAGTCGACGAACGTCTGCGGGTCCCGGACCGCGAGCTTCTCCAGGGCGTTCCAGACCCGGTCGTTGGCACCCGGCGTGGCGAAGTGGTCCCCGGCCTGGGTGCCCGCGGCCCGCTCGTCGGCCACCATCGCGTCGAAGGCTGCGGTGGCGCGGTCCACCACGTCGAGATCGGGGAACGCGCCCCGGACCACGACCACCCCGGGGCCGTCGGTCAGCGCGTGGACCAGCTCCGCCTCGACGGCCTCGAGCCCGTCCGGTGTGCCGACCGCAACGCGCAGGGCGTCGGCGTCGTACAGCAGGACGTCGTGGACCACCTCGGCAGCGGCCGGGTACTGCGAGAGGTCCGTCGTCTGCTCCACCAGCGCGGCGAAGTCGTCGAGGTCGCAGTCGGCGGCGCGCAGTCGCACGCGACCACGAGAGGCATAGGGAAGCATGGCGGTCATCGGGACTCCTGCTCGGTGGGACGTCGAGGAACATCTGTCACGCTAGGCGCTCGGAGAGGTGCCGGGCAGATCACCAGCACCTCATGTTCGCCTCATTCGCGCCGAGGAGGGCCGATGCCGCCCCCGCACCGGATCACCGACATCGCCCAGCAGTCCGGGCTCAGCAAGGCCACCGTGGACCGGGTCCTGCACGGTCGCCCGGGTGTCCGCGCCTCGACCGTCGCCGAGGTGCAGCGGGCGATCGCCGACCTGGACCGGCAGCAGTCGCAGCTGCGGCTGGCCGGACGGACCTTCCTGGTCGACCTGGTGATGCAGGCGCCGGCGCGGTTCTCCTCCGCGGTGCGGCGCGCCCTCGAGGCCGAGCTGTCGGGCCTGCGCCCGGCGGTGATCCGGGCACGCTTCCACCTGCGCGAGGAGAGTGACGTGGGCTCGGTGCTGCGAACGCTGGAGCGAGTCGAGCGAGCCGGTTCCCACGGCGTGCTGCTCAAGGCACCCGACCACCCCGCCGTGGCCGAGGTGGTGGGCCGGCTCGCCGACGCGGGGCGTGCCGGTGGTGACGCTGGTCACCGACGTCCCGCTGAGCCGCCGGCTGGCGTACGTCGGCATCGACAACCAGGCCGCCGGGGCGACCGCGGCCTACCTGGTGACCCAGTGGTCCCCCGCGGACCCGGGCAGCGTGCTGGTCACCCTCAGCAGCGGCGCCTTCCGCGGCGAGGGCGAGCGGGAGATGGGCTTCCGGGCGACCATGCGGCAGCTGGCACCGGGACGCCCGATCCGGGAGGTGACCGAGACCGACGGCCTGGACGCCTCGATGCTGGCTGCGGTGTCGGGCGTGCTCGACGACGACCCGAGCGTCGACGCGGTCTACTCGATCGGCGGCGGCAACACCGCCACCGTGCAGGCCTTCGACCGGCTCGGACTCGCCCCCCGGGTGTTCGTCGCGCACGACCTGGACCGCGACAACACCGCACTGCTGCGGACGCGGCGGCTCTCGGCGGTGCTGCACCACGACCTGCGCGCCGACCTCCGTCAGGCCTGCCGGCTGGTGATGCAGGCGCACGACGCGCTGCCGGGCAGCCCGCGCTCGATCCCGTCCCAGATCCAGGTGGTGACGCCGTACAACGAGCCCGGCAGCTTCACGGTCGCCTGACCGGGACGAATAGTCCTCAGGACCGTGCGGCGGCTGCCGATCAAGGGAGGAACCGCTCAGGAGGAGTGGCTACGAGAGGGCTCCACCGTGCGTCAATCGACATCCTTTGCGTCCGGGCTGACCCTGCGCGCCAAGATCCTCGGCAGCATCGCCGCCCTGGGCACCGCCGCGTCGGTGGCCGGCCTCGGCACCTTCGGCACGTTCACCAGCACGACGTCAGCGGCCACGCCCGCCACCGCGGGCACGGTCGTGATCGGTCTGGGCACCGCCGGCACGGCGGCGAACCGGCTGACGCTGGGCGCCAACGGACTGGTCCCCGGCGACACCATGCAGCGGGCCTTCACGCTCTCGAACACCGGAAACCAGGCGCTCGCCAACGTCACGCTCACGACCTCCGCCTCGCCCTCCAGCCTCCTCGACTCCGACGTCACGAACGGCCTGCAGCTGGTGCTGCAGTCGTGCTCGACTGCCTGGTCCGAGTCCGGCACCTCCCCCGCGTTCACCTACACCTGCGGCGGCACCACCTCGTCGGTGCTGTCCACCCGCGCGGTGATCGGCTCGAACCTGGCGCTGTCGAACCTGAGCAGCCTCGCCGCCGGGTCGTCGGACAACCTGATGGCGACGCTGACCTTCCCGACTGGCGCCCCCAACTCGCTGCAGGGCCTGTCCAGCACGGTGACGTTCGCGTTCACCGGCACCCAACGGGCTGCCACCAACAAGTAGCCGCTGGTGACACCCAGGACGACCACGGCGAGTCGGCCGCGCGGGTCCCTCCCCCGGAGGATCGCGCGGCGGGTCGGTCGCACCCTCTCGGTGCTGGTCGTGCTGGTCACCGGTGCGCTGTTCCTCGGCCTGGCGGTCGGTCCGCACCTGCTCGGCTACCGGACCCTGGTGATGCGCACCAGCAGCATGCAGCCGACCGTCGCCCCGGGCGACGTGCTGGTGATCAGCGGCGAGCCGGCCTCGGCGCTGCGAGCCGGACAGATGCTGACCTTCGCGGCCCCCATCGCCGGATCGCCGGTGGTCACCCACCGGGTGGTGTCGGTGCAGCGCCGGGACGGCGACACGGTGGTGCAGACCAAGGGCGACGCCAACTCGGGTCCCGACCCCTGGCGGGCCCGGCTGACCGGTGACACCGCCTGGCACGTGGTCGCCGTGATCCCGCTGCTGGGCTGGGGCATCGCCGCCCTTCACCACCCGGTCGTGCACCTGGTCAGCGTCTGGATGATCCCGGCCGCCCTGTGCCTGGAGGTCCTGCTGCGGCTGTGGCGGCGCCCGCGCGCGGAAGTCCCCTCCGCGCCGCAGGTCGCCGGAGCCGAGACGTGAGGCACTCCGGGCTGGTGACGACGGTGCTGGTGACCGTGTTGCTGCTCGGCTGGTCGTGCGCTGTCGCCCCTGCCTTCGCGTCCTTCAACAAGGTGGTCAGTGCCACGTCGACGGCGTACACGTCCTCGACCCTCGTGCGGCCTCTGACGGCGTCGGGCAGCTGCGGTCCCAGCGGCGGGACCTCCACCGCGAGCCTCACCTGGTCCGCGTCGAGCAGCACCTACACCACCGGCTACCAGATCACCTCGACGCCCACCACGACCACCGTGAACACCGGTGCGGTCACGAGCGGGACGGTGACCGGGCTGACCACCGGCCAGAGCTACACGTTCTCGATCAAGTCCACCTACCGGAACTGGAGCAGCACGACCGCGCGCACGACCGCACTGATCGCCTGCTGACCGTCGCGGTGACGGCTTGACAGGTCATGAGATCGTGGTCCGGCTCACGTACGGCGTCGGCGCCGTCGCCGTCCCAAGGAATCCGCTTGCCCAAGACCACCGTCACCATGTTCGCGGCCGCCGTCCTGCTGCTCACCGGCTGCTCCGCCGGGTCGCCGCAGGAGCCGACCCGAGGTCCGTCAGCCACGACCTCCGTGTCGCCGACGCCCACCTCCGCGTCCGCTACGCCCGATCCCACGCAGCCAGTGTCCGCCGATGGGATCTACCTGCAGCCCGAGGCGGAGTACGTCGACTTCCGTCCGGGCCGTGACCTCAGCACCCTCGAGAAGGCGTTGATGCGGCGACCGGGCCGCTACGCCGGATCGGCGTTCGACCTGGACACCGTCGTGGCGAAGGTGACGGCGGCGCAGCCACGGACCTCCCGGGCGTGGGCCGAGGAGATCCTCACTCAGATCCATCCGGACTACGCCGACGCTGCCCAGGACATCATCTCCTTCAAGGCCCGGATCGAGGAGATCCCCGACGAACCGGTCGAGCGGATGGGCAGCGTGGATGTCGTGGGGCAGAACCACTTCGCGATCGTGCTCGACGCCAGCGGCAGCATGGCTGCACGCACCAGCAGGGGCACCAGGATGAGCGAGGCGAAGGCCGCCATCAGGTCCTTCGTACGACGGCTGCCGGCGGGCAGCACCGCGTCGCTGCGCGTGTACGGTCAGCGCGGCAGCAACGCCACCGCAGACAAGAAGGTGTCCTGCCGGTCGACCGAGGTGCTCCACACCGGCAGGCCGCGCGAGCTCGTCGCGACGCTCGACGACGTGTCCCCGACCGGATGGACCCCGCTGGCCCGAGCCGTACGCCGCTCGGTCGACGACATACCGGAGTCGGCCAGCGACGCGATCGTCTACGTCGTCACGGACGGGCTCGAGACCTGCGGTGGCGACCCGGTCGCTGCCACCAAGGCGCTCGCCACCAGGGGTGTCCGCCCCGTGGTCAACGTGATCGGCTTCCACCTGGGCAACGAGTCCACGCGGCAGCTGCGTGCGATGGCCCGCGCGGGTGGTGGCCGCTTCACCGCGGCGGACTCGCAGGCAGCGCTGGAGGACTACTGGAGCGCCGACGCGCGGCGGATGATGGAAGCATGGACGACGTGGAAGCAGGAGGCCCTGACCACGATCGAGGCGCAGGGACGGGCGAACATGGACCGCGCTGAGCAGTCGGGCAGAGCGGTGATGGACAAGGTCGACGTGGAGTGGGACCAGGCGAAGCAGGTGATCGCCGCCCTGGAGGAACGGGGTCGCCTCGACTCCGTCACCCGGACCCCGGTCTGGCGCGACTTCTACCTCCGCAAGAACACCATCTGGGGTTGGGCCTACCAGCACAAGAACGAGAACTGGTCGAAGGCCTACACGCAGAAGGTCAACGACTGGCAGGCCGCCTACTCCATGGGCACGGGGCAGTGGTCGCGGTACTACCGACGGAGCGTCCGCGGTTGACGGTGCAGCCTGCCGACCTGGCCCGTCAGCCGGCTCCCAGCTGCTGCATCATCTCCAGCGCGTTCGCCTCGCCCCAGCGCTCCACGACGTGTCCGTCGGCGATCCGCACGATGTCGATGCCGGTCATCCGTACCTGCTGGTGCGTCGCGGGCAGGCCGAGCTGGTCGCCCTCGTGCGTGCCGACCGCGCTCCAGCGCAGCACCGCCCGGTCCCCGTCCGCGATCACGTCCTCGTTCGTGATCCGCAGGTCCGGGAACACCTCGTGGTACAGGTCGATCACCTGCCGGAACCCGTCGCGTCCCGGCTGCTGACCGGGTTGCGGGTTGTGGTCGACAAGGTCCTCGGCGAAGACCTCGTCCACCAGACCCGACGGCGCGTCCGCGTTCCACACCAAGCCGAAGTCCTCCACCAGCCGTCTCGTGTCGTCGTCCATGTCGCACCCCTCTCGAACCTCCAGGCTAGGCCGGACGACCGGCGGTGGGCAGCGCCCGGCCGGGCGGGTTCGCGGTGGTCAGGACGCGGCCGTGCGGGGCCCGGTCGGGCCAGCCGCGCTCGTGGTGCTCCGCGGTGGGTTACGCCCCCTGCTCCGTCCGGAAGCGGCGCGCGAAGTCGCGGATCAGGAGGTTCACCCTGACCGGGTCGCGAGCACGGGACTCGCGAGGGTGAGCTTCTGAGTGGTCAGGTTCTGGTCAGTCGGCGCCGCCCACACTCGCCCCATGACGACGATTCAGAGCCGCACAGGCCTGCGCCAGGAGATGCTGAACAAGGTCCCCGAGATCACCGTGTACTTCTGGGTCATCAAGATCCTGTGCACGACGGTCGGCGAGAGCTTCGCGGACTACATCAACGAGACGCTGGGGTTCGGCCTCACCAACACCACCCTGGTCTTCTCGGCCGCACTGGTGATCACGTTGGTGGCCCAGTTCCGGCTCAACCGGTACGTGCCGGGGGTCTACTGGCTGGCCGTGGTGCTGATCAGCGTGGTCGGCACGCTGCTGACCGACAACCTCACCGACGGGCAGGGCGTGCCGCTGTGGATCAGCACCACGGTGTTCGCGGTCCTGCTCGCCGCCGTCTTCGGCATCTGGTACGCCCGGGAGCGCACCCTGTCCATCCACACCATCGTCACGACCCCGCGCGAGTCCTTCTACTGGCTGACCGTCCTGGTCACCTTCGCGCTGGGTACGGCGGCCGGGGACTGGACCCTCGAGCTGACCGGCTGGTCGCCCGGCGTCTCGGTGATGCTCCCCCTGGGCCTGATCGTGGCGGTCCTGGTGGCCTGGCGGCTCGGCGCCGGACCGGTGCTGTGCTTCTGGCTCGCCTACATCCTGACGCGGCCGCTGGGCGCCAACATCGGCGACTACCTGGCCTCGCCGCACGCCGACGGCGGCCTCGGGCTCGGCACCCTCGGCACGAGCGTGCTCTTCCTCGGGACCATCCTGGCCGTGGTCGTCTACCTGTCGGTCACCAAGAGGGACCGCACCGAGCTGGTGCACACGTCCGAGACGTGAGCCGGCGGCACCGCCGCCCGACAAGGAGACCGACATGACCGATGACCGCACCGTGCGGGTCCTCGTCCTCACGGACCGGGCGGACCCCACCCAGACCCTGCTCGACGCCATCGAGCGACGCGCGCTGATCGACCGCGTGCAGTTCCGGGTCGTGGTGCTCAACCCCGCCCGGGCCGAGCTGCACCCGCTGCACCCCGAGCGGCACGACCGGGCCACCGAGGCGGAGGAGGTGCTGCACCGGGCCACGCCGCGCTTCGAGGCCGCGGCGGGGAGCCGGGTCATCGGCTCCGTGTCGGTGCGTCACGACCCGATGGACGCCATCGAGGAGACGCTGTTCAGCGAGCCGGTCGACGAGATCATGCTCTCGGTGCCGCACCACGCACTCGCCACCCGGCTCCACCAGGACCTGGAGCACCGGCTGCAGCACTTCGGGCTCCCGATCTCCGTGGTGCCGCGAGAGACCTGACCCGTGCGCCCTGCACCAGGCGCCGACCACCTGGCTAGGGTCGTCCCATGCACGCCCCCATCAAGCTCGCAGCCGCCCTCGACTCGTTCACCGAGACGTGGTCTCCGCGCACCATCGCCACGGTCAACGACTACGACGTACGGGTCTTCAAGGCCCAGGGCGAGTTCACCCGGCACTCACATCCCGAGACCGACGAGCTGTTCCTGGTTATGGACGGCGAGCTGACCATCCGCCTGGACGACGGTGACGTCACGCTCGGCCCGGGAGAGGTCTTCGTCGTACCCGCAGGGGTGCCGCATCAGCCGTTCTCGGCGACGGGCGCCAGCGCGCTCCTGCTCGAGCCGAGCGCGACGGTCAACACCGGCGACACCCGGAGCGAGCTCACCGCCGAACGCCGAGGCCTGTGACGGCACCGCTGCTCGACTGGGTGGCAGGTCCGTCGACACTGCATAGATGCCCATCGATGCTTGTACGGGAGCCCCTCGAGTGTCATGCTGTCCCAAGACATAGACACGCATCGATATACGCCCCGAGGGGGTCACCCCAGGGCCCATCAGGAGGAGACCGATGTCCCGTCTGCAGCTCGCCCTGAACGTCGACGACATCGACACCGCCGTCGAGTTCTACTCCACGCTGTTCGACACCCCGCCCGCCAAGCGGCGTCCCGGCTACGCCAACTTCGCGGTGGCGAACCCGCCCCTGAAGCTGGTGCTGTTCGAGAACCCGGCAGCTACGGGCACGCTGAACCACCTCGGCGTCGAGCGCGACTCTATGGACGAGGTACTGGAGCAGGCAGACCGGCTCGAGGCAGCCGGGCTGGCCCTGGACCCCGAGGGCGACGTGGTCTGCTGCTACGCCCGCCAGGACAAGCACTGGGTCACCGGCCCGGACGGGCAGCGCTGGGAGAACTACGTCGTGCTGTCCGACTCCCAACCCGAGCTGGAGGGCACGAGCACAGCGGACCTGGTGGCGACCGCGGAGACCGTCACCGGCGGTTGCTGCACCAGCTGACCGGACCCGGCGTCGCGCGAACGGCCGGGTCGTCGAGCTCGGCCGGCCGTTCCCCCGTGGGCGCACCGGCCGTGACGGCGACGGTGACGGTGACGACAGTCAGCGGCACCCGCAGCTCGGGTTCATGCCGGGGCACGCACGTCGCGGAAGGAGCTCGCGCCGAGCCCGGCCGCGACGAGCGCGAAAATCGCCGCCGCCAGCACCATCGTCGGCCGGATCCCCCAGGCGTCGGCGACGGTCCCGGCAAGCGGCGCGACGACCACGATGACCGCGCGGTTGAGCGAACGCAGCGTGGTGTTGGTGCGGGCCTGCAGCTCATCGGGCGTCACCAGCTGGCGGTAGCTCATCGCGTGGGAGTTGCTCATGCCCATCGCCAGACCGTAGAGGCCCTGCCCCAGCACGAGGACCGCGACGGTGCCTGCGTTCCCCCTCACCGGTCCGGCCGTGACCGTCGCGACCACGCCGAGCGTCGTGATGACGTGGCAGGCAACGATCGTGCGGCCGGTGCCCAACCGTCGACCCACCCGGGTGGTGACGGTTGCGCCGAGGACGGCACCGGCTCCACCGGCCGCGCCGATGACGCCGAACTCGAAGGCCCTGAGGCCGAGCTCACGGAAGACGTAGGGGGCGAGCGTGACCCCCATGATCGCGTGTCCGACGAACCATGCGTGGGTCGAGACCTCCAACGTGGCCAGTCCGGACCTCCGGTAGACCCACCGGACGCCGTCGACCACCTCGTGCAGCAGCTTTCTCGCCGTCACCCCGGTGCGCGGTGGGGGTTCGTCCACGTCGAGCCGACGCAGCGTGAGCGCCGAGTACACGTAGGTCAACGAGTCCACCAGGACGGCCAGGGGGGCGCCGACCGCCGTGACCACGAGACCGCCCAGCGCAGGGCCCGCGGTCATGGCCACCGCGTCGGCGCCGTCGATGCGGGCATGGGCCGGCTGGAGGTGCTGCGGCTCGACCAGCCGCGGCAGCAGCGACATAGCCGCCGCGACGTTGACCACGGAGGCGGTGCCGTAGGCGAGCACGACCACCATCAGCGTTGGCAGGGACAGCAGACCCAGCCACCACAGCAGCGGGATGGTCAGCAGCAGCACGGCCTGCACCACGTTGGTGCTCACCATGATCGGGACTCTGCGCCTGCCGTCGACGACGGCCCCGACGACGAGCCCGAGCACGAGGTAGGGCAGCCACCGCGCGGCGTTGACCCAGCCGACGTCCGCTGCCGAGCCGTGGAGCGTGAGGACCACCAGCGTCTGCAGGGCGAACAGGGTGACGTAGGTGCCGAGTCCGGAGACCGCATCGGCACGCCAGTAGCGCAGGAACGACCGCGAGGGAAAGGCCTGGCTGCCGGTCACGGTCGGCAGTCTCGCATCCGCGTCGTACGACGGTCCGCTCGACGGCTGGCGCTCACGGCAGCTGCGTGGCGGGTGAGCTCGCCCCCGCCTGCCGCTACGGTCTTGACAATCGAACGCGTGTTCGATTAGTCTGCAGTATGGCGTCAACAGGCAGTCCCGTCAGTGAGGTGTCCGTGGGCACCGTGCAGGGGTGGCTGGGTGACCTGGCCCGGTTGAGCCCCGGCGACGACGGGGAGGGGGTGGAGGCGTTGTCGGCTCTGGAGAGGGTCAAGGCGGCTGCCGCGGCGGCGCAGGCGCGGATCGCCGTGGATCTGGATGTCTCCCAGCGGCGTGTGCAGGCCGGGGCGGGGGTGCGGGCACGGGACCTGGGCACGGGTGTCGCGGCTCAGGTGGCGTTGGCCCGCCGGGACAGCCCGGCCCGCGGTGCCCGGCATCTGGGTCTGGCGCACGCTCTGGTCGAGGAGCTGCCGCACACGCTGGCCGCGTTGGAGCGTGGTGAGACCAGCGAGTGGCGGGCCACCCTGGTGGCCCGCGAGACCGCATGCCTGTCGCGTCGGGACCGGGGGGTGGTCGACGCCGAGCTGGCTGCCCGGCCCGGCGGCCTGGGCCGGCTCGGGGACCGCGCGGTGGCCTGCGAGGCGCGGCGGATCGCCTACCGGCTGGACCCGGTCGCGTTCACCGACCGCGCCGCGCGAGCCGAGCGCGAGCGTCGGGTCACCCTGCGCCCGGCCCCGGAGACGATGAGCGTGCTGAGCGGGCTGCTGCCGGTGCGTCAGGGTGTTGCGGTGCTGGCCAGCCTGACCCGGCACGCCGACACGCTGCGCTGCCAGGGCGACGACCGCAGCCGCGGGCAGATCATGGCCGACACCCTCGTCGAGCGGGTCACCGGACAGGCCACCGCCGCCGCGGTGCCCCTCGAGGTGCAGGTCGTGATCAGCGACCAGGCCCTGCTCGGCTCCGGCGCAGCCCCGGCCCGGGTCGCCGGCTACGGCCCCGTCCCCGCGCCGCTGGCCCGGTCCTGGATCCGAGACACCCACGCCCCGGTGTGGCTGCGCCGCCTCTACGCCACCCCCGCGACCGGCGACCTGGTCGCCATGGACTCACGACGCCGCCGCTTCGCGGGCCAGCTGCGCCAATACCTCCTGGCCCGCGACGAGGTCTGCCGCACCCCCTGGTGCGGTGCGCCGATCCGGCACCTCGACCACCCCCACCGAGCCGCGGACGGCGGCCCCACCGACGCAGCCAACGCCCAAGGACTCTGCCAGGCCTGCAACCTCGCCAAGGAAGGCACCGGCTGGCACGCGGCCGCGACCGACCAACACGTCGTCACCACCACCACCGGGCACCGCTACCCCAGCCATCCACCACCACTCCCCCCACCGGCACACACCACCCCCGCCGAGCACCACTTCACCAACCTGGTCCTGACCGCCTGGACCAAACCCCCGTGGCGGACGGCTGCAACCTGCGATGTCCTCGCAGGGCGGGTGTTCAACGCCCGGCTCAGCTCACCGAGGGGTCCGGCGTGCTGTCCCGCGGTTCAGCGCCAGGTGCGCACCGAGAAACCCCGCACCCGCTGCGACCGCATTGCCCATGAGGCCAAGACCGGTGCCGGCCGCGTATCTGCCCCGGAGCCGCGCGACCAACGAGCCGAGCAGGAGGAACGTGGCTACGTCCGTGCCCACCGCGTGCACCGCACCGATCCGACGCTCGGCACCCGACATCTCCGCCCAGTCCCCGGCGCCCGCGATGGCGGTCGGTCCCGCCGCCGCCAGCCCGGCTCCGACCAGGAGCGTTGCGGCGCGCCGTGCCTGCGCGCCGCCGGCAAGGTCGAGAAGGGATGCACTCATCCAGCACCCGAGCGTCACATCGGTGAGCAGAGGATGCACCGAGTGGCCGAGAACGTCGGTGTGCAACGGGCTCCGCCGTGCCCAGTCGATCACCGGTCCGTAGACGTACTCCTGCGCACCGGCAAACCGCTCGGAGAGGGGGTTCTCGCCCACGGCCCGGGCCATCCTCTGCGGAAGCGGCAAGGCGCTCACCCTGCGAGGGTACGCCCGGGCCGCCTACTCGGTCGAGGTTCGGCGTGCGAGATACCCGGCATGGCCACTCTGACACGCCGAGTCATGATCGACGCCTCGGTCGACGCGGTAGGAAGGCGTCCGCACCTCGACCCGTTTGAGAAGCCAAACGTAGTCATGCTCGAGCCCTTCCTCGAAGAGATGCTCGCCGATCTCAAGGCGCGGGTGGAGGACAAGTCCGCCGCCTGATTCGCACCCACTAGTGCCGCGACCAGACCGACCTCGTCGCTGGTCTACCGTCCCGATCTCGACGCACGAAGAGCCCCGACCGCGTGCGGTCGGGGCTCTTGCGTGGTGAAGTCAGGAGACGCGGACGTTCTCGGCCTGCGGACCCTTCGGACCGGCGGTGACGTCGAACTCGACCTTCTGGTTCTCGTCGAGCGACTTGTAGCCGCTGGACTGAATAGCGGAGTAGTGGACGAAGACGTCTTCGCCGCCGCCGTCCTGCGCGATGAAGCCGAAACCCTTCTCGGCGTTGAACCACTTGACGGTTCCCTGAGTCATAGTCGTTTCCCTTGTTCGTGCCGAGGGCACTGTGCCCTCGAGCTGCTGAAGACATCCATCTGTGCTGATGTCCAGCGAACCGAAAACCAGGATTACGAGATACAAGCCGCGCGTCTTTCGCGGCCAGGACGGCTTGCAGAGCCATCCCCTCAACAGGTCTCCACGATACGCCATCGGGTGCGGGTTCATCGCATCGGCGACACGCGCACGAGCCAATCGCGACCACGAGCTGCGCCACGTACGTCACCTCGGCACGCCTGTACGGGTCATGCGTCGGCTTGACAGGCCCTGGACGCTGGCAATGGCCGCGTTCTCAACTGGCCGTGCCCTACGACCAGCCCACGCCCGCCGCCCCAGCTGCCACTGCCGTGGCGATGGCAGAGCTGCGCCACATCCGTGACGGACGGTGCCACGAACCCGTGAATCGCTCGCAGGGCTGGTGCGTCACACAGCCATGTACCGTCCCGGTTCCCGCGCCGTGTGTGCCGACATGGAGCGCGGTCGGGGTCCTAGGTCACCGAACGATTCAGTCCTTCTGCTGGAGCCGATTCATCATCCGCTGGATCTGCGCCTCGTCGGGTTCGCTACCGAAGTACGTGTCCCACCCATGGAGGACCACGCCGATGCCCCAGCCGACGATCGAGAAGATCGGCCAGAAGAACACTCCCGGGGTGCTGATCGACCAGATCCCGACGAGCAGGCCGTTCACCAGGACGTACACCAGTAGGTGGGTCTGGAATTCGCGCTGCTTCTTGAGCTGCTTGACCGCCCGCTCCCGCAGGACGATGTCGCCAGACATCTGTTCCTGGACCATGACGACCTCCTTTGCCACTGACGCTACGGCGCGATCCCCGCGCCACACAGTGACCTTCGGACCGTGGTCGCGTGACCTTCGTCCGCGAAGCGGCCACGTCTACCCGCGCGCCTGCACGCTGGACAGCTCCGGCTCGACGTCCGTAGGGGCCCGTGCTCCGTCACCACGGTGCCCTTGAGACTCACGTCGATGAACGAGCGAGGCTCGACCAGGATGGTCGCTACTGGCGCTGGCGTGGATCGCTGAGGTCAGCGGATGAACAGCGCGATCGGGAGGCCGTAGCCTGCTGCGAGCACGAGGCCCAGCGCCACCGACACGGGCCAGCGTGCAGCCGTCGCGAGCCGCGACGTGATCGAGAGCAGGGCGACCACCCACAGCACACCCGCCAGCCGGTAGGTCATGGCAAACCACTCGCCCGGCCCTGTCAGCCAACCGAGTGCGGCATCGGGAGTGACCAGGCCGACGAGCACCAGCGCCGGCCACAACCGCCTCTACCAGCATGGTGGTCAACGCGAAGGGGACCGCGGTGGCGAAGCTCACCTGAGCGAAGGAGCCGGCGAAACTCCCGGACGACGACCCTCCCCTCTTGGAGATCTTCGCCAGAAGCCATGCCAGGGCAGCGGTCATCGCCAGGAACAGCGGCGCCTGGTACCAGATCTGGTACGCGTACTGCTCATCGACGGTGAGCGGCAGGACCGATTCGCCCGCCGCCGGGTAGTCCCGCAGCAGGAACACGGCCAGGATCACCGAATAGGTGCCCATGACGACCGCGAGAGCTGCCAGTCCGGCGCGCAGCGGTGAGACTGCCCGCTCCAGAGCTGCGAGGCCCCAGACCGGACGTGCCGTCACCGCAAGCCACAGCCCCCAGAAGCCCTTCGGGTCGTCCATTCCAGGTCTCTCCCCATCGCGCCATCTCATAGCCCCCGGGTTTCGCCGCTCATAGGGAGCATCACATCTTTGGGCAATGCGCTCCGGACCACGAACGCTGGGATCCATTACAGAGCACGGGTGAGGGGCCCCGGCAGAGTCGTAGGGCCTCTGCCGTCAGCGTCTGAGAGCTTGGAAGGGTGCCGAACAGAGATGTGAGGTCAAGGTCGTTTCCGGATCCATTCGGGCGCTTGAAGCCCCGCGTCCACCCCCCCCGCTCCGGGGTCCCGCACACGCTCCGACAGCATCAGACCGCGTCGGCAGACGACTTCGCCAGATCCAGATCCAGCGCTTGCGCCTGCGCCGCCGTAGCCGTCTGGCGCTTGGCCAGGATGATTGCCGCGGCGATCAGCCAGAACGGCAGTAGCAGGTAGCTGACCAGGCCGCCCGGCGGGACGTGGCAGACGCCGAGTAGCGCGAGAGCCCCCATGACGCTCGTGGTTCTCGCGAACCACTTCGGCAGCACCCCGTTCCGGACCCCGCCTAGACCGAGTGCGAGGAGGGCAGCCGCGATGCCGACCGCCATGCCGGCCCAACCGAAGTACCACGTGTAGCCGAGGGTCTGGACCGCGGCCTGGTTCTTGTCCTCGGCGGCCGCCAACACACCGTAGTCCCAGACCACCATCTGGCCGAGGCCCGCTGAGACCGTGATCCAGGCGCCGTAGGCGACGCCGGAGTAGGTCGCCTCGTGAGGCTCGCCCGAGCGCAGCAGGTTGCGCACCGCGGTGGCGAAGAACAGCAGTGAGACCGCCATCAGCACCAAACAGGCAAGTTGGCCGATGTTCATCACGACGTGGTCGTTGATCACTGTCGCGGAGGTGTTTCCCGGCGCGTCGGAGGGCTGATAGAACTGAAGGAAATTCTGGCCGATCCACGCCAAGCCGGCGATCACGCCGCTCCAGGGCAGGAATCTCTCGAATGTGCTGAGCGGCATGGTCCGCTCCTTTCTGTCAGCATCGCCGGCGGTTCTCGCCGATGCGCTCACCGTCGTCTGGCGTGCTGTCCGGGCGCATGATGCAGGTGTCCCGACCCTTCTGGGAACTGTTCCCGGGAGGGATGACTCGGGCCACGTGGGTGCCACACACTGGCGGTATGTTCTACGCAGCCGTCGGACTCGCAGCTGCGATCCCGGTCGTGCTTGGCCTTGTGGTCGTCGGCCGCGGTTCGCAGCGTGTGATCGGCTGGCTGCTTGTGGCACACGGGGTCTCGGTCGGCCTGCTGCTAGGCACCTCCGGACTGCCGGCCACTGGTAGGGCGGCTATGGTCGCCGACCAGGTGACCCAGGGGAGCTGGATCTTCCTGTTCCTGTGGCTGGTGCTGGTCGCCTACCTGCTCCCGGACGGCCATCCGCTGTCGAGACGTTGGCGGACCTGGATCCGGATCGGCCTCGGTGGCGCAGCGCTTTTCCTGGTCGGAACAGCGGGTGACGGCAGCGCGTTCCGTCAGGCGCACGATGGTCACGCACCGCCGGTGCGCTGGCTTCCACAGTCCTTGTCAGCGCTCCTCGGTGTGATCGGGCTGGTACTCGTCGTGCTGCTGTTCTTCGGCTCAGGCTTCGCCATCCGCAGCCGATGGAGGCAGTCGGCCAGCGAGGCGAGGCTTCAGCTGCTCTGGCTCGTCTGGGGTGCCCTCGCCGTGCCGCTGGCCCTCCTTGCCTTATGGACCAACCACTTCGTGCTGGGCGATCACGAGTGGCTGGTCGACGTCGCTCTCACCGGCGTGAGCGTCGCGCTACCGACCACCATCGCCATCGCGATCCTGCGACACCGGCTCTTCGACATCCAGGTCGTGCTGAGTCGCACGCTGACGTACGGCGCCCTGCTCGCAGGCGTCGTCGGCCTGTATGCGCTGTTGCTCCTGGTTGCCGAGCACATGGGCGGCAACGGCACGGCCGGTGGCTTGCTGGCGGTTGCCGTCGTGGCGGTCGCCGTGCATCCGGCGTACTCCTGGTTACGGCAGCGGATCGAGCGGTGGGTCTACGGCTACCGCGCTCAGCCTCAGCAGGCCCTGCGACTGCTCGCGGACCGCGCCGAGGCGGCCGACCCCGAGGCAGTCGGCCCGTCCATCACCGAAGCCGTCGCCGAGGCACTGCGGGTGAGCAACGTGTGGGTTGACACCAGCGATGCGGACGGCGATGACGAGGATGTGGTCCGCACCCCGCTCGTGCATCGGGGCGAGCGACTGGGCGACCTGGCGGTTCAGGTGCCGGTGGGACGGAGGCTCTCGCCTACCGATGTGTCCATGCTCTGGGACCTGGCGCGCTACGCCGCGGTCCTCGTTTGGTCCGCGCAGCAGGGCGACCAGCTGCGCGAGTCACGATCGCGGATCGTGACCGCCCGCGAGGAGGAGCGCCGTCGGATGCGCCGCGACCTGCACGACGGGGTCGGCCCCTCGTTGGCCGCGATCGTTCTCAAGCTCAACGCTGCGCAGTCCCGCGCCGGAGTCGCCGAGCGCAACGCGCTGCTGGTGGAGGCGCGCGAGGAGGTGAAGGCTGCCATCGCTGAGCTACGGCGGCTCGTCGACGACCTGCGGCCGCCCGCGATCGACGAGGTCGGTCTGGTCGGTGCGATCCGTCAGCGCGCTGCGGCGCTGTCCGGTGACCTCACGATCGAGGTGACAGGACCCGACCTGATGCCCCCGCTGCCCGCGGCCGTCGAGGTCGCGGCGTTCCGCATCGCGTCCGAGGCGATGACGAACGCAGCCCGGCACGCGAGCGCCACACGGTGCCGGGTCGTCATCGATGTGAACGGCTCCTTCGAGCTCACGGTCGCCGACAACGGGCACGGCACCGACCACTCGACCGCACGCGGGGTCGGTTGGACGTCGATGCGGGAGCGGGCGGCCGAGCTTGGCGGCAGTTGCACGATCTGCAACCGCCCCGAGGGCGGCGTCCTCGTACGCGCGCTGCTTCCACTCGCTCAGCCGGCAGCGGATCCCGGCGTGGAGGCCGGCGTGGAGGCCGGCGTCGAAGCCGGCGTGGAAGCCGGCGTGGAGGCCGGCGTCGAAGCCGGCGTGGAGGCCGGCGTCGAAGCCGGCGTGGAAGCCGGCGTGGAGGCCGGCGTGGAGGCCGAAGCGTGATCAGACTGCTCATCGCCGACGATCACCCCGCGTTCCGCCGCGGGCTCGAGCTCATGCTGGCCGATGTCGACGACGTCGAGATCGTCGGTGAGGCAGAGACCGGGCTACGGGCCGTCGAGGTCGCCAGGCAGCTCTCCCCCGACGTCATCCTGATGGACTTGCGGATGCCTGGCCTGGACGGCATCGAGGCCAGCCGCCGGGTCACTCGCAACACGCCGGCGCCAGCGGTCGTCGTTCTCACCATGTTCGAGGACGACGACTCGGTGTTCGCGGCAATGCGGGCCGGCGCCCTCGGCTATCTCCTCAAGGGCGCCGAGCAGGAGGAGATCGTCCGCGCGATTCGCGCCGTCAACGCCGGAGAGGCCATCTTCGGTCCCGAGATCGCCCAACGCGTGATCGCGCACTTCGCCAACGGCGCCGGGTCCACAGTCGCCGCGTTCCCGTCGCTGACCGAGCGCGAACGCGAGATACTCGAGTTGGTGGCCGCCGGCAAGGGCAACGCAACCATCGCCCACGAGCTGATGATCAGCCTCAAGACGGTGCGCAACCACGTCTCGAACGTCTTCACGAAGCTGCAGGTCTCCGACCGGTCGGCTGCGATCGTGAAGGCCCGCGACGCGGGGCTCGGAAGACACTGAGTTCGATCGCGGGCCATGCTGAGGCGGTGCTCGGAGCCGTTTGCTGGTCAACCGGCGCGTCACACTGCCGCCTGCGGACACCGTCCACTCGACGTAGCGTCAGCGTGCTGAAGTACCTCGCTGCGTCAGCGGCGGGCGCCGTCGAGGACCGGCACACCGCGAGCCTTGGGCCGGCGGTTCCGTCGACCGGGCAGTACGGTAGCCGAGCGCGGATTCTGCAGCCCTGGAGGTGGAGCCATGTCCATCCAAACGCTTCTCTATCGGCTCAACCCGCGCCACGACTGGCACGCCGAGACCACCGAGGACGGATCGAGGTTCACCGGTGCACGTGCTGCGGTCGGGATCAGGGCACCTCGGACGAAGGACCAGTGACCGGGTACCTCCCATCGTGTGACGCGACGCAGGCGTACGTCGCCGACCAGCGTTGAAGCGTCGATGGCAGACCGACGACAGGCCTTGAAACATGGGGCCGTACCCACTCAGGCGTCACGAGCTCCGCTCCGGCGCCCGTGGGACACCGAGCCAGGTCCCGACCACGTCGTCCCTGCCGGCAGTAGACGAGTCCGCCGTGACGAATGGGACTAGGCGACGGCGGACATGGTCGTCCCGACGCAACCTGCTCCGTCGACACCGAGCAGTGGATGGTCCGTCCCGACCTGCCTGAATTGATGAGTGTCCGGCGACGCCCAGACCCGCCCGGCCAACGGAAAGGACAGCGTGCCGGTGGTCACGGGACTCGGCATGTCGCTCGCCCACATCCTGCGGCTACGAAGGCGCCAAACCGCGACGCCGGTAGCGTGCGCCTGGTGGGAAGGAGCGCCTCATGCGGATCGCGGTCGCTGGTGGTACCGGTCTGGTCGGGCGGCTGCTGGTCGCCGAGCTCGAGCGCCGGGACCACCTGACGGTGATACTCGCTCGCTCCGCGGGCATCGACGTGCGGCGAGGCGACCAGGTCGCGGCCGCCCTCGCCGGGGCGGACGTGGTGGTCGACTGCCTCAACGTGACCACCACCCGCGGGGCGGTGGCCACGGAGTTCTTCACGTCGACGACCGGGTCGCTCGTCGAGGCGGAGCGAGCGGCCGGGGTGGAGCGCCACGTGCTCCTGTCGATCGTCGGCATCGACCGCGCTCCCCTGCCCTACTACCGAGCCAAGCTAGCCCAGGAGCAGACGGCCCGCGTGGGCGCGGGCGCGCTCACCGTGCTGAGGGCCACGCAGTTCCACGAGTTCGCCGGCCAGCTCCTCGCCCAGCTCAAACGTGGCCCGCTGGTGCCGGTGCCGCGCATGCTGTCGGCGCCGGTCGCGGCGGCCGAGGTGGCCGTCGCCCTGGCCGACCTGGTCGATCAGCCACCGGGCCAGCAGACCGTGGAGCTCGGCGGTCCGGAGCGCCTGGCGATGCCGGACCTGGTCGGCCGACTGGCCCGGGCGCGCGGCATCCGCGCCAGGGTCGTGCCCGTGCCGTTGCCTGGTGCGGCCGGCCGAAGCCTGCGCTCCGGTGCGCTCATCCCCGACGACCCGTGGCGCACCGGCCGCCAGACCTGGAGCGACTGGCTGGCCGAGCGGCCCTGAGCCGGCGTGGTCCGAACACTCGCCGGCAGTTGCCGGTACGGCGCCGAGTTGGTTGTCTGCTCGACCGCTCCCACGTCCCACGAATCGGAGGATCGCGGCGAGACCGCTACTGCGGGGCGTCCTCCCCCACCAGTCCGTCGATCGACTCGCGGATCAGGTCGGCATGACCGGTGTGACGGGCGTACTCCTCGATCAGGTCGACGATGACGCGGCGCAGGTTCGGCGGTTCCGACCAGTCCGAGATCGCGAGCGTGCGCTCAAGACCGCCGGCCGAGAGGGCTTCGTCAACCGCAGCCTTAGATCGCCCGACGGCCTCCAGCCACAGCCTCCGCAGCTGCTCGGGGGAGTCCTCGGCCGCCGACGTCCACTCCCATTCGTCATCGCCCGCTGACGGCGCCCACACCGCCGGGTAGTCACGACCGTGCAGCTGGTGGGTGAGGTAGTGGTCCTCGACCAAGGACAGGTGCTTCACCAGGCCGCCCAGGCTCATCGTGGACGGTCCCAGGGTGCACCGCATCGCCTCGTCGTCCAGCCCGCCGGTCTTCCAGGCGAAGGTACGCCGGTTGCGGTGAAGCGCGCCGAGAAGGGCCTCCACCTCGCTGGGTGCAGCCGGGAAGGGACGCGGGACCAACTCCTCGGGGTCGCTCATCAACTCAGGGTAGGACCGGCTCCGGGCGGATGGCCTGCGGGGCAGGTGGAGACCCCGGCTTCCGGCAGCCGCGGATGGTCGGTCGGGTAGATGCCGACGGCGAAGCCATACACGGTGTCCCCCGACCTGGGCAGCTCGTCGAACTCGCGCACCAGCGCCGCGATGCGGTCCCAGAACTCGGCCGCTCGCTCCTCGGGAAGGCGGGCATGCCGGATGAAGCCCCACAGTCGCCGGTCGCGGAAGGCCGCCGCTGACTCCTGGGCCGCCACTTCGAAGTCGTTGAAGTCCGTCGGCAGTCCCTCCGCGTCGGCGCCCGGCTCCACGGCGACGTAGAACATCCGCGCGGTGCGGCCGTAGAAGCGCTCCTCGATCGCACGGACCCGGCGGGTCCGTACGACGCGCACCAGACCTGTCTCGGCCAGCACTTTGACGTGGTGAGCGACCGTGCTCTTCGGCCGGGCCACCGCCGCGGCCAGCTCGGTCACCGTAGCCGCCCGCTCGTGAAGCAGGCCCAGGATCGTCGTGCGCAGCGGGTTGCCGATCGCCTGCACCTGGGCCGGCGCCGTGAGCGCGAGACGGTCGGCGAGCTCGTAGTCAGGAGGACGGGGGTTGCTGGACATGGTCCGCTCAGACTACTGTCACCGAACGTTCCGCATTATTGGATCAATCGTAGGGATGAGGATCGATGACCGAGATCGTCCTGTACCACCACATCCAGGGGCTCACCGCGGGAGTGCTGGGCTTCGCCGACGAGCTCCGCGGGGCAGGGCACACCGTGCACACGCCGGACGTCTTCGGCGGCCTCACGTTCGCCACCATCGACGAGGGCATGGCCCACGCCCGCGAGGTCGGCTTCGATGTCCTCCTCGAGCGTGGCGTGGCCGCCGCCGAGGCCGTGTCGTCACCGGGCGTGGTCTACGGCGGGTTCTCCTGGGGAGCCATGCCCGCCCAACAGCTCGCCCAGACCCGCGCGGACGCCCGTGGCGCGCTGCTGTTCCACGCCTGCCTTCCGGTCTCGGAGTTCGGCGAGCGATGGCCAGAGGCCGTCCCCGCGCAGGTGCACGGCATGGACGCCGACCCGTTCTTCGCCGAGGAAGGGGGCGATCTCGACGCGGCCCGGCAGCTGGCTGCCTCGACCGACCGGGCGGAGCTGTTCCTCTACCCGGGCGACCAGCACCTGTTCGCCGACTCTTCGCTGCCGTCGTACGAGCCTGCGGCAGCCCACCTGCTCATGGGGCGGGTGCTGCGCTTCCTCGGCGAGGTCTGATGACGAAGGAGCGGCGTCCCTGCCTACCGCCGCCGCTTCGCGTCGACCCGTCGTCACGGCGGCGGAACGGAGCCGGTAGCGCTCGACGACGCCGGTCGACCAGTCGGGCTCTCATCCTCGGACCGGCAGCGAGCAGGCTCACTGTGCTCGCCACCAGACCCGCGCAACAATTGGATTCTCCGACTTAGAAGTCTCCGGACACTCCAGTGCGGTTCACCCGGTCTCGTGGCGTCGAACGCGAGACGAGCGCGGTTCTGCGCTCAACGACACCCGGACCCGCTCGACCAGCAGCGTTGGTCTTGGGTCTGGCGATTGTCGAGGAGGTAGTCGCCGCATGCGGTGGCTCGCTCTCCGTCGAGGGCGGGGCACCCGGGGGCCGCATGGTCCTCCGGCCGCCGCAGGCTTGAGGCCAAGGGGAAGCATGCGCCGCTCTCATCATGGTCTCATCGTCGACTTTGCACGCTTGACCCATGACATTCTCCAATCCGGCCCCGCTGATGCGGCGATCCCTGCTCGCACTCGCCCTGCTCTTGACCGCGACGGGCGTGGCAGCATGCGGTGGAAACTCCGGTACGACGGCGGGCGGTTCGCCTGCTCCGAGCACGTCGACAGCCGGGTCAACCGCGACGTCGTCTTCGCCATCGTCGGGGACCTCGGCGTCGGTGAAGAGCGTTGCGCCTGTGCCGGTGGAGAGCAATCCCCCCGGCGACATCCCCGACAACCTCGCCTTCGTGAAGTACACCAACAGGCCAGGCGGCTACTCCTTCACCCATCCCGAAGGGTGGGCCCAGACTGGCAGCGGCACCCGGGTCCGATTCACTGACAAGCTCAACGGCGTCGCCGTCGACAGTCACAAGGCGAGCCACGCGCCGACGGTCTCGAGCGCCCACTCCACCGATGTCCCGCGGCTGAAGGCATCGGTGCCGGCGTTCGCACTTCGTGACATCTCCTCGGTCAGACTCCCCGGCGGTCAGGGTGTGCGCATCGTCTTCCGCCGTAACTCCGACCCGGACCCGGTGACCGGCAAGGTCTACCGCGACGAGGTCGAGGAGCATCTCGTCTACCACGCTGGTCACCTCATCCGGATGGACCTCTACGGCCCCGTTGGCGCCGACAACGTCGACGCCTACCGCACCATGTCCCAGAGCTTGGCCATCAAGTGAACACTGTGCTGCTGGATGCCGAGCCTCGGCGCCCATCGGAAGCCGAGCCGGTGTTGGAGGCACACGGCCTGCACCGGTTCTTCCGCCGCGGCGGGGAGGAGGTCGCTGCCCTCCGCGACGTCTCCCTGACCCTCGCTCCCGGCGAGCTGGTCGCCGTCGTCGGTCCCTCCGGGTCGGGCAAGTCGACCCTGCTCAACCTGCTCGCCGGCCTTGATGATCCCGACGGGGGGTCGGTGTGTGTAGCCGGCCGCCAGCTGAGCCACGAACCCGCATCGGTGCAGTCGCGGCTGCGCGGTGAGCTCATCGGCGTCCTGACCCAGATCAGTGGGCTGGTCGAGCATCTCGACGTCCTGGGCAACCTGCGTCTCGCGGGTTCCTTCCGCGACCCGGCACCGTCCTCGGCCGAGCTGCGGTCACTCCTTGAGGACGTGCAGCTGGCCGCGCGAACCCATGCCCGTCCCTCGACGCTGTCGGGCGGGGAGACTGCGCGGGCCAACCTGGCCGTCGCGATGGTCGGAAACCCACGGCTGTTGTTGGCCGACGAGCCGACCGCCGAGGTGAGTACGACAGAGGAAGCCACGCTGTTGCAGATCCTTCGCGTCCTGCGGGCCGACGACCGTGCCACGCTGCTCGTCACGCACTCCCCCCGCGTAGCGGCGGCCGCTGACCGCGTCGTTCATCTCCTGGACGGTCGCCTGTCATGACATCGACCGAACAGGTCACGCTGGTCCGCGCCACCTCGTTGGGGGTGAGGTACGGCACCACCCGGATCCTGCGTGACATCGACCTCGAAGTGTGGCCCGGCTCACACCTTGCCCTGACCGGCCGCTCCGGTAGCGGGAAGACCACTCTGCTGCTCGCACTGGCAGGTCTGCTCCCCCCCTCCGAGGGCGCCGTGACCTGGCCCGGTCTCGCCATGAAGCCGGCCGAGCGACGAGGACAGATCGGCATGGTCTTCCAGGCACCGTCTCTGATGCCCGAGCTGACAGCGCTGGAGAACGTCACCTTGCCCTTGCGTCTTCGCGGAGAGACGGCTGACGCCGCGCGCGAGCAGTCACTCGGTGCCTTGGGACTCGTGGGAGGCGCCGACCTCGCCGCGGCTGTACCCGCCCAGCTGTCCGGGGGCCAACAGCAGCGGGTCGCCATCGCTCGCGCCCTGGCCGGTGGCCACCGACTGGTGCTGGCCGACGAACCGACCGGCGCGTTGGACCGTGCACACGCCCACGAGGCCGCACTCGCTCTGCGGGAGGGCGTGGCTGCGACCGGTGGCGCACTGGTGCTGGCCACCCATGACCCCGAGCTCGCCGACCTGTTCGTCGACCAGCTGGCCGTCGCCGACGGCACCATCCTTCGGAGCGTGAGGTCACGATGAGAACCACCCGATGGCTTGCCGGCCTGCTCCGACGTCGTCCGTGGGAGATGCTCGTCGCGGCCGTGAGCATCGCTGTGACAGTCGCCTTCGTGGCCGCGCTCGGTGCCTTCGTGACCCAGAGTCATGCCGCGTTGACCCTCCGTGCGGCGGCATCGGTGCCGGTCGACTGGCAGGTGCAGGTCACTCCCCAAGGAGACCTGGCCAAGGTGACCCAAGACGTCCGGGCACTGCCTGCGGTCCGGGCCGTCGAAGGAGTCGACTTCGCCCACGTCCGTGCCCTGGAGTCCAGCGGTGGCCAAGGCACCCGTACCACCGGCAATGCCTATGTGGTGTCGATCTCGCCGGCCTACGCCAGGACCTTCCCCGGCGAGCTACGCCACCTCCTCGGCTCGACCACAGGTCCGATGCTGTTCCAGCAGACCGCGGCCAACCTCGCCGCCAGACCCGGGAGCAAGATCAGCGTCCGCACCGCCGCCGGCAGGCACACCCTGACCGTCGACGGCATCGTAGACATGCCGGCGGAGGACTCCTTCTTCCAGGTCGTCGGCCTCGCCCCAGGCGCCGGGGTCAGCGCGCCACCGGACAACGTCGTCCTCGTCCCTCCCGCGGTCTTCAAGTCCGTGGTCGACAGCACCACCGTCATCCACCAGCTCCACGTCGGGTTCAGACACACCGGCCTCCCGAGCGACCCCCAGGCCGCCGCGATCACCGTCCAGGGACGCGCCAACCACTTTCAGGCCGCGGTCGCCGGAGGCGCGTTGGTCGGCGACAACCTCGGCACCGCGCTGACCCTCGCCGGGGAGGACGCGCGCTACGCCAACCTCCTCTTCCTGCTCCTGGGCCTGCCCGGTCTCGCCCTGGCCGCTGTAGTCGCCGGCCTCGTGGTCTCCTTGCGCTCGGACCGCCGCCGCCGCGAGGTAGCCCTGCTCCGCCTCCGCGGCGCCTCGATCCTCCAGGTGATCCGCATGGTGACCGGCGAGTCGGTGGCCATCGCGGCAGCGGGCGCGCTGCTGGGCGTGCCGCTCGCGGTGTTGGCCCTTCGGCTCGCACTTCCTGTGGACACCTCGCTCTCCCCCGGATGGACAGCCGCCGCCGTCGCCGGTGGCCTGGTGCTCGCCCTGGCGACCCAGGCGGCGCCCGTGCTGCGGCTCGCCTTCGGACGGGATCACACCAGTGTGGCGGCGGAGGCGGCCCGCGGTGAACGCACCGGAACACCGTGGCCGCTCAAGGCCGGCCTCGACATCGTCCTACTGGCCGGCGCCGCCGTCTCGTTCGCGCTGACCGCGCGCAGCGGCTACCAGGTGGTGCTCGCGCCCGAGGGCATTCCCCAGACCCAGGTCAACTACGCGGCCCTGGCAGGGCCGGCGCTGGCCTGGCCCGGTCTGGCGCTGCTGGTGTGGCGCATCACCTCCTGGGTCACGCGACGACGCACGGGACGCTGGTCGCGCGGCGGCACCGGCACCGCCCCCGAGCTCGAAGCGGCAGCCCTGCGCCGGCGGCACCGCATCATCGCCCGTGGCGCCGCAGGCCTGGCGGTAGCGCTCGGGCTCGCCGTCTCCACGGCCATCTTCACCTCCACCTACAAAACCCAGTCCCGCCTCGACGTGGCCCTCACCGTCGGCAGCGACGTCGCCGTGGTCGAACCCCCGGGCGTCGCCGTCGGTCCCCAGGCCGCGGCGAGCATCGTGCGTACCCCCGGCGTCTCCGCGGTCGAGCCGCTGCAGCATCGGTTCGGCTACGTAGGTCCGGACCTGCAGGATCTCTACGGGGTCCGGGCGAAGACGTTCGCGCGAGTCGGCCCCCTCCAAGACGCCTTCGTGCCCGGCTCGACCATCGCCAAGACCCTGGCAGCACTGCAGGCCACGCCAGACGGTGTCCTGCTGTCCGCGGAGACCCTGCACGACTACCAGCTGCATCCAGGAGACCTGATTCGGATCCGCCTGCAAACCGGCAGCGACCACGCCTACCGTCCCGTCGACTTCCACGTCATCGGCCAGGTCACCGAGTGGCCGACTGCACCCAAGGACAGCTTCATCGTGGCGAACGCCGACTACGTGACCCAGCAGACCGGTTCCGACGCGGTCGGCACCTTCCTGATCTCGACGTCCACACCGGCAGCCACAGCCGCGTCCCTGCGCTCCCAGCACTCCATCACCTCAGCCGGTGCTCGGGTCCAGGACATCTCCTCGGCACGCTCACAGGTGACCAGCGCGTCGGGCCTGGCCGCGACCGACCTGTCCGGGCTCGCCCGGCTCGAGCTCGGGTTCGGAATCCTGCTCGCCGTGGCCTGCTCGGGACTGGCGCTGCTGGGCGGCATCGTCGAACGCCGCCGAGCCCTGGTCCTCCTCGCAGCACTCGGTGCTTCCGCCCGTCAACGCGGACGGTTCCTCGCCATCGAAGCACGCGCCATGGTGGTGGCCGGCGTCCTAGGCGGGGCGCTGATCGGCACCACCGTCGCCTACCTGCTGGTCAAGGTGCTCACCGGGATCTTCGACCCGGCACCCGCGTCGGCAACCGTGCCTTGGGGTTACCTGACGTTCCTGGTCGCCCTTGTCGCCGGCGTGACCGTCCTCGTGGTCTCCGGAGTCGGACGGCTTGTCGCCCGGGCCGGTCCCCAAGAGCTGCGGGACCTCTGATGCGGGACGGACCGGTGCGGGCGGCTGGGGCACTAGCCTCGGGTCAGGAGGCGTGTGGGTGAAGCTGCTCGTGATCGAGGACGACATCCGGATGGCTGGTCTGCTGCGACGCGGGCTGGCACAAGAGGGTTGGGCCGTGGACGTCGTCAGGGATGCTCTCGACGCCCGCCACGCCGTCCAGAGCACCCCGTTCGACGCGGTCGTGTGCGACGTCGGGCTTCCCGGGAGCGAGTCGGGCCTGGACTGGTGCCGCTGGTTTCGCGCCGAGGGTCACTGGACTCCCGTGCTCATGCTCACCGCGCGTACCGGGGTGAGCCACAGGATCGCCGGACTGGACTGCGGGGCCGATGACTACCTGGGCAAGCCCTTCGCCTTCGGGGAGCTCGCCGCTCGCCTCCGCGCGCTCCTGCGGCGTGGTGAGACCGAACGGCCCACCGAGCTGCGCCACGGCGACCTACTCCTGGATCCGGCCGAGCACAAGGCGCGCTGGAAAGGACAGGAGATCGAGCTCTCCCCCCGCGAGTTCGCGCTCCTCGACTACTTCATGCGGCGCCCCGGCGACGTACTGCGGCGCACCGAGATCCTCGACCATGTGTGGGACCACGCCTACGACGGCACCTCCAACGTAGTCGACGTCTACGTCCGCTACTTGCGAAAGCGACTGGGCGAGGCAGGGTGTCCCGACCTGATCGAGACCCTCCGCGGAGTCGGGTACCGACTGGCCGACCTGTCGTGAACCTCACCCCCTCCTCGCTTCGCCACCGGTTGGTGCTCGGTGCCGCGGGCGTCGGGCTCCTCTTCGCCGTCGTGTTCGGAGTCGTCGCGACCTGGCGTGTCAACCACGCCGCAGACCAAGCCGTCCAGGCAGCACTTCAAAGCCGCCTCGAGCTCGCACACGACGAGATCGGCCCCGACGGCTCGCTCCTCCAGGACGCAGGCAGCCCCCAGACCGACCTGGTGCAAGTCCTCGGCCCCGACGGCGCCGTGCGGGCCAGCACCCCCTCGCTCGCCGGGGTCGGGCCTCTCGCCGACATCGCCGGCGTGACCGCCTCAAAGCGCGGAGTCCAGACGCGGCTCGCGCTGCAACGCCCCGACATCGACCTCGCCGTACTCGCCGTACCGCTCACCATGACCGGCAACGGAGGCTCACCCGCCGGGACTGGCGCCCTGGTCGTGGCCGTCGACGCCGAAGGCTTCAACTCCGCGGCAACTCACCTCCTCGGGCTGCTCATCGCAGGGCTGTTTGCCGTCGTTCTCGCGATGATCGCCCTGGCCTGGATCCTCACCGGAAGCACCCTGAGCACCGTCGCACGCATCACCGAGGACGCCGAGGGAGTCGGTCCCCGAGATCTTGCCGCCGGACTGCCCGTCCCGGCCCGCGACACCGAGCTCGCACGCCTCGTCGGCGCGCTGAACCGGATGCTGGCGCGCCTACACCACAGTCACACCACCGAGCTCGCGTTCGCCGCCGACGCCGGACACCGACTCCGAACACCCGTGGCGACCTTGCGCGCCGAGGCCGAGCTTGCCCTGCGTGAGACCGACCCAGCAGAGCTGACCGCCGCCCTCAAGCGCGTCGTCGCCGACGCCGATCAGCTCACCTCCATCGTCGACCGGATGCTGGCCCGAAGTCGCGCGCACCAGCCCAACCCCGAACCAGTTCGAGACGCCCTCGGTCAGAGCAGCACCCGCTGGCAGCGTCAGGCCGAACTCGCGAACGTGAGACTCGCGATCGACATCGACGGGCGCATTCCGCCGCGGGCGAGTTCTGTCGAGCTCATCGAGATCGTGGAACCCATTCTTGACAACGCCCTGCGCCACACACCGCCGGGCGGCAAGATCCAGGTCGACGCCCGACCCGCAACCGACCGCGACGACACGCTGGTCGTGTCGATCTGCAACACCGGCGACCCCATCGCACCCGACCTCGTCGAGCATGTCTTCGACGCCTGGGTCAGCAGCCGCGACGCCAGCGTCGCCGGCGGCCTCGGACTATGGCTCGCCCGCGAGACCGCCCGCGACCTGGGCGGGGAAATCGAGATGATTGAGGACCCCCTCGCCACCGTCTTTCGAGTGCGGTTGCCACTGTTGAGCTGACGCGACGCACCCGTCGGGGGAACACATAGCGCACACGTTCGCTCGATGCTGAGGCGTGACAGTGCTGGGACCCGGAACAGGAACATCGTTCCTGCAGGTCGGGAACGGTGTTCGGGTGGTGGAGCTGAGGGGATTCGAACCCCTGACCTTCTCATTGCGAACGAGACGCGCTACCAACTGCGCCACAGCCCCAGAGCGCCGGTCGAACCGGCGCGAGACGAAAAGATACCACCCGTCCGGACGGGTTCCGAATCGCCCGGCTCAGGAGCCGACCGCGCGCCGACCCTCGTCGACCGACGTGCCCTCGGCGACCCGCTCCTCAGCGGCCGCGACCATCTCGGTGTCCTCCGCGGTGTGACCCGATGTCCAGGTCCCCGGCTCGCCGAGGTCGATGGTGCGCACGGTGCGGTACGGCGCCCGCGGCTTGGTGACGTAGGTCGGCAGGGTGACCGGCAGCGGGTCCCACAGCGTGCTCTCGGCCGGTCCGGAGGCGAGGGCCGCCTCGAGGTCGGCGAACGGGATGGCCACGGTGTCCTCGTCGTCGTCGACGTCCCGCTCGAGCGCCGGCGTCGGGGCCTCCGAGGTGACCTCGAGGTCGATCTCCGCGACGGCGGCGGCCTGCTTCTTCTTGTCCGGGCGGCCCAGGGAGCCGGCGACCGGCTCGCGGCGGACCTGGGTGCGGCACAGCGCCAGGTAGGCCAGCGTCAGCCCGCCCGGGATCGCGACGGACCAGGCCGCCGCGTGCCCGAGCCCGGCGACGACGGAGGTGGCCAGCGTCGCGAGGAGCAGCACGGCGAGGATCCGGCGGCGACGGCGGGCCGCGGCGCGGGCGGCGGTACGACGGGCCTCGACCCGGGCCCGGGACAGGGACGGCCGCACTGGGGCCAGGGCCGGGGCCGGGGCACCCATCCGGACCGTGACCCGGGCCGGGCTGACCACCAGCCGGGACTCCCCGCGGTCGACCGGCTCGCGGTGCGCGAGCACCCGGATCTTGGAGGAGAAGCGGTCGATGGACCGGGTGCGGGCCACCTCGTCGTGATGCTTGAGCGCCTTGGGGATCAGATAGACGGCCCAGGCGACGGCGAGCACGAGGAAGATGACTCCTGACAGGTCCACGTCTCGAACCCTAAGAGCGGCGTCGGGCGCCCTCCCGCACGTCAGGCGGTGTGTCGCAAGGGAACTCGTGTGACTCGTGATGCCCTTGGTGTTTCCGTTCTCATGGGCCCCGCAGCCGCGCCAGCAGACCCTGCGGGCAGTCCTCGGACGTGATCGCGAACAGCCGGTGGTCGCGCCAGGCCCCGTCGATGTGCAGGTACCGTGGGGCGTAGCCGATCTCCGCGAAGCCGAGCTTCTCCACCACCCGCAGGCTGGCGGTGTTCTCCGGCCGGATCGCCACCTCGATGCGGTGCAGGTGCAGGTCCCGCAGGCAGTGGTCGACCACCAGCGCCACCGCGGTGGGGATCACCGACTGGCCGGCGTACCGGCGGTCCACCCAGTAGCCCACCTGCCCCCAACGGGCCGAGCCGCCGGCGATGTTGGTCACCGTGACCTGGCCGGCGAAGGCGCCGTCGACGGTCACCGCATAGGGCAGCGCCCGGTGCTCGCGGGCCTGGCGGCGCAGGTCGCGCACCAGGCTCCGGAAGGTCCGGGGCGCGGCGCTGTCCCCCGGCGGGACGGTCGCCTCCCACGGCTGCAGCCAGTCCGCGTTGCGACGACGGACCTCGTTCCACGCCGACGCGTCCCGGACCGACAGCGGCCGCAGCCCGACCCGTCCCTCGCGCAGCGAGGCGTGCCACGGGTCACCCGGCCGGCTCAGTGGTCGCTCCCGACGATCTGCTGCACCGCGTGCACGAGCAGCGGCGAGAGCACCGCCAGGCCGTCCTTGACCCCGCCCCGGGAGCCGGGCAGGTTCACCACCAGCGCCCGGCCGCTGACGCCCGCCAGGCCGCGGGACAGGGCGGCCGTCGGCACTCCGTGCGCGACGCCGTAGGCGCGGATCGCCTCGGCGATCCCAGGGACCTCGCGGTCGAGCAGCGGCCGGGTCACCTCCGGGGTCAGATCGGTCGGGGTCAGACCGGTGCCACCGGTGGTGACGACCGCGCGAGCCCCCGCGTCGACCGCGGACCGGATCGCCGCCGCGACCGGCTCCCCGTCCGGGACCACGACCGGTCCGGTCACCTCGAAGCCGAGGTCGGTGAGCGCCGCGACGATCAGCGGCCCGGTGGTGTCCTCGTAGACGCCGGCCGCCGCCCGGTTGGACGCGCAGACCACGGTGGCCCTCATCCCCGGGTCCACGGCCCGCTCTTGCCGCCGGTCTTGGACTCCACCCGGATGTCGGTGATGACCGCCGCCTTGTCGACGGCCTTGACCATGTCCACCACGGTGAGGCCGGCGACCGACACCGCGGTCAGCGCCTCCATCTCCACCCCGGTGCGGTCCGTGGTGCGCACCGTCGCGGTGATCTCGACCGCGTCGTCGGCCACGGTGAGGTCGACCACCACCCCGGAGATCGCCAACGGATGGCACAGCGGGACCAGGTCGGGCGTCCGCTTCGCGGCCATGATGCCGGCCACCCGCGCGACCCCGAGGGCATCGCCCTTGGGCACCCCCTCGCCGCGGAGCAGGCCGACCACGGTCGGGGAGACCAGCACCCGGCCGCTGGCGACGGCCTCGCGACGGGTCTCCTGCTTCGCGGACACGTCGACCATCCGGGCGGCGCCCGTCTCGTCCACGTGGGTGAGACGTGGCTCGTTCGGCTCCATGCTCAGAAGTCCCGGTCCAGCACGAGCACCTGCACCTCGTCGCCGGCCCGCACGGCGGTGACCTCGGCCGGGACCACGACCAGCGCATTGGCCTCGGCCAGGTCGCCCATCAGGTGCGAGCCGTGACCGCCGACGGGGGCCACGTGGGCGCTGCCGTCGGCGGCGACGTCGAAGCGCGCCCGGACGAACTGCTCGCGCTGCGGAGCCGACCGGATCGGCTGCGTGCACCTCGCCGGGACGGTCGGGCGGCGATACGGCAGCCGCCCCATCATCCGCCGGATCGCGGGCACCACGAAGACCTCGAACGAGACGTACGACGAGACCGGGTTGCCCGGCAGCGTGATGATGGGGGTGGCGTCCTCGCCCACGACGCCGAAGCCCTGCGGCTTCCCCGGCTGCATCGCCACCTCGCCGAAGGACACGGTGCCGAGCTCGGAGAGCACCTCCTTGACCACGTCGTAGGCGCCCTTGCTGACCCCGCCGCTGGTGACCACCAGGTCGGCGCGCACGAGCTGGTCGGACAGCGCGTCGCGGAACGCGCTGGCCTCGTCGGAGACGATCCCGACCCGGTAGGCGATCGCTCCCGCGGACCGGGCGGACGCCGCGATCATGTAGGAGTTCGCGTCGAAGATCGAGTCGTGGCCCAGGGTCGTGCCCGGCTCGCGCAGCTCGGCGCCGGTGGACATCACCACCACCCGGGGCCGGGGGCGTGCCTTGACCTGGGCGCGGCCGACCGAGGCGAGCAGCCCCAGCTGGCGGGGACCCAGCACCCGACCGTACTCCAGCAGCACGTCGCCGGTCCGCACGTCCTCACCGCGGTGCCGCACGTGCTGGTCGGGCGTCGGCGCGCGGACGATCCGGACCGTGGCCACACCGCCGTCGGTCCACTCCACCGGCACGATCGCGTCGGCACCCTGCGGGACCGGAGCCCCCGTCATGATCCGCACCGTCGTGCCCGGGCTGAGCGCGACGAACTGGGTCTGGCCGGCCGCCATCTCACCGACCACCGGCAGGTGCACCGGCCGGTCGTCGGTCGCGGTGGCGACGTCGGCGGCGTAGACCGCGTAGCCGTCCATCGCGGAGTTGTCGAAGGAGGGCAGGTCCATCGTCGCGACGATGTCCTCGCAGACCGGGAGGCTCAACGCCTCCAGCAGGGGCTGGTCGTACGGCGCCAGCGGCTCGATCGCCTCGACGATCCGCTCGACGTGCTCGTCGACGGTGCTCAGCCGGTCGGCCGGCATCGGGGTGGAGGGCATGTGCTGACCCTAGCGGCCGAGTCTGCGCCCGGCCTCGACCCGGCCACCGGGGCCGTCCAGGGTGGCCCCGCCCTCGACGACCACGTCCGCCCCGAAGGTCCAGTCCCCCTCGACCCGCAGCTCGACGGCCGACCTCAGGGACGGCACACCCTCGGGGAAGCGGGCGTCGAAGTCGTGCACCCGCTTGTAGAAGCGGCTGTCCAGGTCGACGAAGGGCACGGCGTCCACGCCGTCCGCCAGGGCCAGGTGGTGGCTGTCGGTGAGCCGGTAGCAGTCCGAGCGCAGCACCAGCAGGTCGTTGGTGGTCTTGACCGGCAGGAACCGCTCTCGAGTCACCTCCACGAGCTGGGCGCCCTCGAAGACCTCGATCGCCGCGCCCATCGCGGTCTCGATCTGGATCACCTCGGGACTGTCCGGGTCGGCCGGGTCGACGGTCTTGACGTTCTTGATCATCGCCAGGCCGAGGATGCCGTCGCGCCGGTCGAGCTCGTCGCGCATCGCCACCAGGTCGAACCACAGGTTGTTGGTCGAGCAGAACTGGTGCCGCGACAGGTCCGCGAGCGCGTCCTGGTCCTCCTCGAGCGTCTGCGCGGTCTCGCGCAGCACCAGCCGCCCGTCCGACGTACGCCGGGCGAAGTGACCACCCTTGCGGTCCGACGGGGTACGGCGGACCGCCTCGATGGCGAACGGGGCACCGGAACGTGCGAACCACTCGGCCACCCGCGGGTCCGGCGTGGCGCCCAGGTTGTCGGAGTTCGACACGAACGCTCGCCGGTAGCCGGCGTCGATGAGCCGCTGCAGCAGGCCGCTGCCCCGCAGCGCCGTGTAGAGGTCTCCGTGACCCGGCGGGCACCACTCGAGCGACGGGTCCGGCTCCCACCGCACCGGGGTGAGGTCGTCCCTGCGCAGCTTGGGCTCCTTGTTCTGCAGGAAGTCCAGGGGCAGCCCGTCCACCGCGAGCGGATACCCCCCGAGCGCGGCGAGGGTGTCCTCGGAGGTGCGGAAGCTGTCCATGAGCACCAGGGGCAGCGTGACGCCGTACGCCTCGCGCGCCGCGAGGACCTGCCGGGCGATGATGTCCAGGAAGCTCAGGCCGTCGCGCACCTCGAGGAGGGACTTGGCGCGGTCCAGTCCCATCGACGTGCCCAGCCCGCCGTTCAGCTTGACCACCACGGTGCCGGCCAGCCCCTCCGTCGGCGTCGGGTCCGGCAGGTCGATCTCGGCCAGCGCCGGCATCGTCACCGGCTCGATGGTCGACTCCGGGATCATTCCCGTCTCGCCGCTCTCCACCAGCCGGTAGTAGTGCTCGAACACGTCGACCGCCACCGGGTCGACGCCTTCGTCGGCCATCTTGGTGCGCGCCTGCTGCAGCCCCTCGTCGCTCATGACCCGAGGCTATCGAGTGCCCCGGGCGCGTGCGTGCTGCCGGGGTGGGTAGCGTCGGTGTGTGGAACCTTCCAGCGGACCTGGCGGCAGCGGCGGCATCGGCGACCTCGACGGGGTCGCCGCTCGCAAGATCGCCCTGCGCGACCAGCTGGTCACGGCCCGCGGCCGACGGTCGCTGCTGGAGGTGTCGCAGTCGTCCCGCGACCTGGCCGAGCACCTGCTCGCCGCCCCGGAGGTACGCCGGGCCGCCACCGTCGCGGCCTACGTCTCCATCGGCACCGAGCCCGGCACCGGTCCGCTGCTCGAGGGGCTGCGGGCCGCCGGCCGCCGGGTGGTCCTACCGGTGCTGCGGCCCGACTTCGACCTCGACTGGGCCGTGTACGACGGCCCGGACGACCTCGAGCGGGCCCGCGCCGGCCTGCTCGAGCCACGCGGGGAGCGGCTGGGCCTGGAGGCGGTCGCCACCGCCGACGTGGTCCTCACCCCCGGGATGGCGGTCGACCGGTCCGGGATGCGGATCGGCAAGGGAGGCGGCTGCTACGACCGAGCGCTGGGCCGGGTGCCGGTGGGCACGTTCGTGTGCTGCCTGCTCTACGACGACGAGATCGTCGAGGAGGTCCCGGCCGGCCCGCACGACCGGCGCGTGACCGCGGTGGCGACGCCGTCCGGGATCAGCCGGCTGACCCGTCGGCGGGCCTGACCCCGGTCAGCGGTCTGACGCCGGTCAGCGGTCTGACGCCGGTCAGCGGTCGGAGGCCGGTCAGCGGTCGGAGGTCGGGACCAGCGTGAGCGTGTGCCGGGCGGCGGCCTCGACCGCCCGCCGACCGAAGGCCCACGGCAGGGTCTCCCCGTCCACCCACAGCCGGGTCTGGTCGACGTAGTTGGGGTGGAACGCGTGGCCGGAGGCCCCGGTCAGGTTGACCCACCTCGACCTGTCGAGGTCCGCGAGCGAGACCACCATCCGCATGGACGGGGCCGCGACCACGTCGTAGGCGTCCGGTCCCTCAGCAGCCGCGTCCCACTTGGTGGCGTCGACGATCTCGCCGCCTCCGCCGACCTGGTAGCCGCCGCGATTGAACAGCCAGCGGACCAGGCCGTTGTCGGACTGGCCGAGGGTCTGGCTCTCCAGGTCGAGCTGGTGCTGGTGGCCCCAGGTCCAGTCCGCGGCCTGGCGCGACTGCCGGCGCACCAGCTCGTCGCGGGCCTCGGCCATCGCCTCGGCCAGGATGTCGTCACGGGTCTCGATCACCCCGTCCGTGCTGACGTCGTCCCACCAGCGGTTCTGCGGCTCGGACAGCAGCTTGCGCATCACCTCGAACCAGCGGCCGCCGCCGTCGGGCCACACCGACGGCTTCAGCTCGTCGTGGAAGGTCAGCGCCAGGGTGTTGCGCCACACCGCGTTGTAGTAGGCGGCGGCCGCCGACCCGGGACCCTGCTTGAAGTTCCAGCCCTGCAGCAGCCGCTGACCGCCCGCGAGGTACTGCGAGGGCATGAACACCTTGAGCAGGTACGGCACGAAGGTCGGTGCGAACCCGTTGCGGGTGTCCAGCTGGAGGGCGGCCATGTCGGCGACGCTGAGCCGGTCCTGGCGCTGGAGCAGCTCGACGATCCGCTGGCTGCGGTAGCCGTAGGCCCAGGAGTCCCCCAGGTAGTAGGGGTACCCGGGCCGGGTCACCGCCTGGTTGGCGGTGGCCACGAAGCCGTCGGCGGGGTTCAGCACGCTCGGCATCGCGGCGAAGGGAACGTACGAGCCGGTCCAGTCGTCGGCCGACCGCCACCCGAGCCCGGGGTAGTCACCGGTGTTCCCGGGCTTGCGGATCGGGATCCGGCCGGGCGCCTGGTAGCCGATGTTCCCGGCCCGGTCGGCGTACACGAGGTTCTGCGAGGGCACCGCGAAGTGCCGGGCGGCCGCGCGGAACTCCGACCAGCTGGTGGCCCGGTCGAAGCCGAAGATCGCGTCGGCGGTCGTGCCGGGCTGCAGTGCCGTCCAGGCGATCGAGACCGCGTACCCGTTGCCGCGCGGCGGCGGGTCGTCGCCCGCCGGCGCGTTGGCCCCGACCGTGCTGAGCTCCGCGTCGACGTCCGAGAGCAGCGGGCCGTGCCGGGTCGAGCGCACCGTGAAGCGGAACGGCTCGGCCCGGCCGAGCACCTTGATCGTCTCGTCGCGCATCCGCAGCGGACGCTGGCGGCCGGCGTGGAGGTACGTCGTCCCGGTGACCTTCTCGAGGTAGAGGTCGAGGACGTCGGGCCCCAGGTTGGTGAACCCCCAGGCGATCTCCTGGTTGTGCCCGATCACCACGCCCGGCAGCCCGGAGAAGGTGAAGCCGCTGACGTCGAAGGGGCAGGCGTCGCCGACCGTCGTGCAGTGCAGGCCCATCTGGTACCAGACCCCGGGAAGCGAGACGCCCAGGTGCGGGTCGTTGGCGAGGATCGGCCGCCCGGTGGTGGAGTGGTCACCGTCGACCACCCACGCGTTCGACCCGATGCCGTCGCCGCTCCTGTCCGCACCGTCGAGCATCGACGGCATCGCGTGCAGCGCCCGGTCCACCTGGCCGAGCGCCCACACCGCTCCCGGTGACAGGGGCGGGCGGGCCGGCCTGCGGGTGCCGTCCCGGGTCGCGTTCTGCTCGTAGACGTCGCCCACGACCGCGCCCTCCTCGACGATCGGGCGGTGCCGCGCGTAGGGGTAGGGCGGGAACAGCTCGGCGATCTCGGCCGGGGTCCGGGTCGCCGAGAGCAGGCCGCGCTGGATCTCGTCCTCCATGTTCCCGCGCAGGTCCCACGCCATCGCCTTCAGCCAGGCCACCGAGTCCGCCGGCGTCCAGTCCTCGACCTGGTAGTCCAGGCCGGTGCGCGCCAGCAGCGTGTACTCCAGCGACATCTCCGCGGGCGTGTGGGTGTGCAGGTAGGCGTTGACCCCGTCGCTGTAGGCCTGCAGGTAGCTCTGGGTGTCCGGCGCCAGCCGGGACAGCTCCTGCTCCGCGACCCGGCGCCACCCCATCGTGCGGACCGTCTTGTCGACGTCGAGGGTCGAGGCGCCGAACATCTCCGAGAGCCGTCCGGCGGTGGTGTGCCGCCGTACGTCCATCTCGAAGAACCGGTCCTGCGCCTGCACGTACCCCTGCGCGTAGAACAGGTCGTGGCTGGTCGCCGCGTACACCTGAGGGATGCCCCGCTCGTCGCGCAGCACCGTGGTGCGCTCGTCGAGCCCGGGCACCGCGACGGTGCCCTCGGTCTGCGGGAAGGGATGCCGCACCACCACGACCACCGCGACCAGCCCGGCAACGAGCAGCAGCACCAGGACGCCCACCGCGTACGTCGACCAGCGGCCCCAGCGTGGCCAGGAGCGGAAGCCCGACGAGCGCGGACCCGGCCGGGGCGGGGAGGTCGTCTCGGGGCGGTCGGGCACGACGGCCATTCTGCCCGGAGCGCCCGCCGCAGCTCCGCCGACCCGGCGGGCCGCCCCTCGCCGACCGGGAAGTTTGCGAAACCCCGTGGCGTTGGGATACTTGGCAGTCGACGCCCCCGAGTGCCAGGACCACTTCCCCGCCGGGGCGACGAGACATCGCCTGTGGAGGACGAGTGCCGACCTACCAGTACGCCTGCACCGAGTGCAACCACGCCTTCGAGCAGTTCCAGAGCTTCAGCGACGACGCGCTGACGGTGTGCCCGCAGTGCCAGGGCCGCCTGCGCAAGGTCTTCAACGCCGTGGGCGTGGTCTTCAAGGGCTCGGGCTTCTACCGCAACGACAGCCGCACCGACGGCAAGTCGGCCGCGTCCGCTTCGAAGAGCGGCTCGGACTCCTCCGGCTCCACCTCCGACGCAGGCTCGGGCACGTCCTCGGACGGCGGCTCGGGCTCCTCGTCGGACTCTGGCTCCTCGGAGAAGAAGTCCGGCGACACGTCCGCCAAGCCGGCCGCCGCGAGCTCGTCCTCGGGCGCCACCGGGTCCACCAGCGCTGCCTGACGCGCCCGGCTGGCCTGTGGACAGCCTCCGACGCCGGCGGCCCGCTGCTCCTAGCCTCGGGAGATGCACCGCTTCCTCCTGACCCTGCGTCGGCTCCGCCGGTCCGTGCTGGCCCGGCGCCGGCCGCTGGCCGCGCTGTGCGCGGGCGTCGCCGTGCTGGCTGCGCTGCACGCCCTGGCGGCACCTCCCCCGCCGCTGACCCCGATCGTCACCGCCCGCACGGACCTGCCGGCCGGGGCCGTGGTCCGGGCCGGCGATCTGCACCGGACCCCCTTCGCGCCGGGCAGCGTGCCCCGGGGCGTGCTCGCGGACGCGGCGCTGGCGGTCGGTCGCACGACCGCGGGGCCGGTGCGCGCGGGCGAGCCGCTGACCGACGTCCGCCTGGTCACCCGGTCGCTGCTCGCCGGCTACCCGGGCCTGGTGGCGGTGCCGGTGCGGATCGGCGACCCCGGCGCGGTGCGGCTGCTCCGGGTCGGCGACCGCGTCGACCTGCTCGCCGCGGACCCGCAGGGTCGGACGGCTGCCGCCGTCCTGGGGCGCGATGTGCCGGTCCTGGCCCTCCCCCGCCTCGGCGAGGAGTCCCCCGGCCTCACGACCGGCGCCCTGGTGCTGCTCGGCCTGCCGGCGGCGTCGGCGCCGGACGTGGCCCAGGCATCGGTCTCGGCGTACCTGTCGGTCGTGCTGACCGGCTAGCGTGCTCGCATCCCGACGCACCGGCACCCTCGGAGGAGACTCACATGCTCACGGGCTTCAAGGACTTCATCATGCGCGGCAACCTGGTCGAGCTGGCCGTGGCATTCATCGTCGGCGGCGCCTTCGCCACCGTGGTCAAGGAGTTCACCGCGGTGATGCTGGGCTTCATCGGCAAGATCGGCGGACAGCCGGACTTCGGCAAGGTCACCTTCCTCGACGTCAACGTGGGGCTGTTCCTGAACGCGGCGATCGCGTTCCTGATCGTCGCCGCGGTGGTCTACTTCTTCGTGGTGACGCCCTACACCCGGGTGCAGCAGCGGATCGTCAAGGGCGAGGAGCCGGCACCGCCGGCACCGGACATCGCGCTGCTCACCGAGATCCGCGACCTGCTCTCCGGACGCGCCGGCTCCGGGAACGTCCACGGCGGTGGCGGGCTCACCTGAGCCGACCGACCGGCGGTGCGCCCGCTCAGCCGTGGTGCGGCGGGACCTGACGGCGCAGCCACTCCTCGATGGCTGCCGACCCCGGGCCCGGTGCCCCGGGCTCGTCGCGGTCGTCGCCGGTGCTCTCGGGCAGCACCTCGCCGAACACCACGGCCCGGCGCCGGCGGCGCTCCTCGGCGCTGAGCCTCTCGGCCCTGGGCTTCTCGACACTGGGCTTCTCGACCGGCGACGGCTCGCCGCGGGGCTCGGTCACCGCAGCGCACCGTCCGGCACGGACCCGCTCGACGCGCAGACGTCGAACCAGGACGGGTCGAAGCGGGCCCGCCTCGGCGTCCAGCCGCTCTGCGCCGCGAACCGCTCCGAGCTCACCCGCAGGGAGCGCCCCAGCGGCTCCAGGCGGGCGCCCCCGAGCCGGCGCAGCAGCGGCCCGACGAAGTCGACTGCTGCGTCCGTCCGGCCGCCACGGAGAAGCCGGAGACGAGGTCGACCCTCCGCACCGGCTCGGCACCGACGTTGTAGACCCCGCTGGGCACGGCGAGCGCGGCCAGCACCGCGGGTCCGAGATCGTCGGTGTGCACGACGTGGGCCCAGCCGTGGGGAGCGCCGAGACCGACCGGGTGGCCGTGCCGCAACGAGCGCAGCTGCCGGCGCGTGCGCGGGTCGTCGCCGACGATGCGACCCAGCCGCAGCACGACGCCCGTGCGTGACCCGCAGACGAAGTCCTGCACCAGGGACTCCCCCACCGACGCCGGCTCGGTGGCCCAGGTGATGTCCAGCGGCGAGTCCTCCGTGACCCAGCCGTCGCCCTGGTCGCCGTACAGCGAGGACTCGCTCTCCTGCACGACCCGGCGCACCCGTGCCTCCCGGGCCGCCTCGAGCACCCGGCGGACGCCCTCGGTGCGGAGCCGGTCGTGCGTGCGCCACGCGCGCGGGCGAAGCGCGGCCAGCCCGACCGGGACATGGGTGGTCAGGTTGCACACCACGTCCGCGCCGGCGAACATCGAGACCAGGCCGGGGTGGTCCAGCAGGCTCACGGTCTGCGCCTCGACCCCCAGACGTCGCAGCTGCTCCGCCTTCTCGGCCGTCCTGGCCAGCCCGACCACCTCGTGGCCGGCGCCCAGCAGGGCGGGAACGGCGGACCGGCCGATGACGCCGGTCGCGCCGACGACTGCCACTCGCACGCGAGCCCCTCCCCTGATCCGTGGCGCCCGAGCCGCGAACACAGCAGTGCTCCCCGGGAAAGCGCGGGCGCACTGCCTGACCAGTCCAGTGTCCGGTAACGGAAGGATAACGGCAAGCCAAGGTTCGGGTCGGTACCGGTGGTTGTCCTGTCCAGTCGTCCGCTCAGCGGACGATTTCCCGACGGTGCACCCCTCGGGCAAGACGACACGGGCCGCAGCGCGCCGGCGACGAGAGGACGCGGAGGTCAGCGCAGCGAGGTGTAGAGCTCCACGGTCTGCGCCGCGATCGCGTCCCAGGCGAAGGACGTGACCGCGCGCTCCCGGCCGGCGCGGCCGAACCGTGCGGCGAGGTCCGGGTCGGCGGCCAGCCGGTTCACCCCGGCGGCGATCCCGCGCTCGAAGCCGGAGGCGTCCTCGACGTCGTAGGGCACCACGATCCCGGTCTCGCCGTCGAGGACGACCTCGGGGATGCCGCCGACGTTGCTCGAGACGACCGCCGTCTCGCAGGCCATCGCCTCGAGGTTGACGATCCCGAGCGGCTCGTAGACCGACGGGCACAGGAACGCCAGCGCCCCGGTCAGCACCTGGCGCACCTCCTCGCGCGGCAGCATCTGCGAGACCACGAAGACACCGTCCCGCTCGGTGCGCAGGTCGGCGATCAGCGCGTCGGTCTCGGCCTTCAGCTCGGGGGTGTCCGCGGCACCGGCGAGCAGCACGATCTGAAGGTCGCGGTCGAAGGCCAGTCCGGCCCTCAACAGGTGCGGCACCCCCTTCTGCCGGGTGATCCGGCCGACGAACGCCACGTAGGGGCGCGCCGGGTCGACGCCGATCCGCTCCAGCACCGAGGTGTCCGGGTCCGGACGGTAGAAGTCGGTGTCGATGCCGTTGTAGATCACGTGCAGCTTGGTCTCGTCCAGGTCCGGGTAGCTGCCGAGGATGTCGGCGCGCATGCCGTTGCTGACCGCGACCACCGCGTCGGCACCCTCGTAGGCGGTCCGCTCGGCCCACGAGCTGATCCGGTAGCCGCCGCCGAGCTGCTCGGCCTTCCAGGGGCGCTGCGGCTCCAGGCTGTGCGCGGTGACCACGTGCGGCACGTCGTACAGCAGCTTGGCCCAGTGACCGGCCATGTTGGCGTACCAGGTGTGGGAGTGCACGACGTCGGCGCCGGCGACGGCCGCGGTCATCGCCAGGTCGGTGGAGAGCACCTGCAGCGCGGCATTCGCCCCGGCGAGACGGTCCTCCTTCTCCGAGTGCGCGGTCGCACCCTCGCGCGGAGCACCCATGCACTGCACGTCCACCTCGATCAGGCGGCGCAGCTCACGGACCAGGAAGTCGACGTGCACTCCGGCACCGCCGTACACGTCGGGCGGGAACTCCCGGGTCAGGATCGAGGCTCGCAGTGTGCTCTCGGCAGATGACATGAGCCTGAATGTAGTGCCTGACCAGCCCTAGGCCCTAGGGTCGAGTGCGAGGCAGGTCACTGCGCAGGTGCCACTGCGCGAGTCACGCACAGCTCACCCACGGGGCGAACAGGAGCCAGGATGCCGAAGGTATTGGGAATCGTCCTCGCGGGCGGCGAGGGGAAGCGCCTCATGCCGTTGACCCTGGACCGGGCCAAACCGGCCGTCCCGTTCGGCGGCAGCTACCGGCTGATCGACTTCGCGCTCTCCAACCTGGTGAACGCGGGCTACCTCAAGTGCGCAGTGCTGACCCAGTACAAGTCGCACTCGCTGGACCGGCACATCTCGGTGACCTGGCGGATGTCGACGCTCCTCGGCAACTACGTCACTCCGGTGCCGGCCCAGCAGCGCCGCGGCCCGCAGTGGTACCTCGGCAGCGCCGACGCCATCTACCAGTCCATGAACCTCATCAACGACGCGCGGCCCGACATCATCGTGGTCTTCGGCGCCGACCACGTGTACCGGATGGACGCCTCGCAGATGGTCGCGGCACACGTCGAGACCGGAGCCGGCGTCACCGTCGCCGGGATCCGGGTGCCGCGCAAGGAGGCGTGGCAGTTCGGGGTCATCAAGACCGGCCCGGACGGCGTGGCGATCGAGGAGTTCCTGGAGAAGCCGGCCGACCCGCCCGGTCTCGTCGACTCCCCCGACGAGTCGTTCGCGTCCATGGGCAACTACGTGTTCTCCACCGACGTCCTGGTCGACGCCCTGGAGCGGGACGCGGCCAACCCCGACTCCCGCCACGACATGGGCGCCGACATCATCCCGAGCCTGGTCGCCCGGCAGCAGGCCTGCGTGTACGACTTCAAGCGCAACGTCGTGCCCGGTGCCACCGACCGCGACCGCGACTACTGGCGCGACGTGGGAACGCTGGACAGCTACCACGAGGCACATCTCGACCTGGTGTCCGTCGAGCCGATCTTCAACCTCTACAACACCGACTGGCCGATCTTCACCTCGCACCCGCAGCTGCCCGGCGCCAAGTTCGTGGAGAACGCCTTCGCTCGAGACACCGTCATCTGCGCCGGCTCGATCGTCTCGGGCGCGAACGTCGACAGCAGCGTGATCGGAACCAACGTGTACGTCGGAGCCGGGGCGAAGGTCGAGCGCAGCGTCATCTTCGACAACGTCACGATCGGCCGCGGAGCCGTGGTCCGCAACGCGATCCTGGACAAGAACGTCATCGTCCCGGACGGCGTGATGATCGGCGTCGACATCGAGGAGGACCGGCGCCGCGGCTTCACCGTCAGCGAGAGCGGCGTCGTCGCGCTGGCCAAGGACCAGCTCGTCGTTCCCTGAGCTCTCTGAGTCCGTCTCGCCTGGGCCCGGACGGGACCGGCCCCCGGGTTTGCGCGCGGACGGATCGGTTACGGGCCGGTGAGGGGTGGCGGCCCGCCGCGACCCGCACCGACCGGACCTTCCGCCGATCCAAGGGAGTGGACATGAGCGCCCAGCAGATCCCCGACAAGACCATCGCCTTCCTCGTCGCCTCCGAGGGGATCGAGCAGGTCGAGCTGACCGAGCCGTGGAAGGCGGTCCAGGACGCGGGCGGCCGGCCCGTGCTGGTCTCCCCCGAGTCGGGCAGCGTGCAGGCGTTCCACCACCTCGACAAGGCGGACACCTTCGAGGTCGACCAGACCGTCGCCCAGGCGGACCCGACGACGTTCGACGTCCTCGTGCTACCGGGCGGCGTGGCCAACCCCGACGCACTGCGCACCGACAAGGGTGCGATGGACTTCGTCCGGGCGTTCGTGGAGTCCGGCAGGCCCGTCGCCGCCATCTGCCACGCGTCCTGGTCGCTCATCGAGGCCGACGTCCTGCGGGGTCGCACGCTCACCTCGTGGCCCAGCCTGCAGACCGACATCCGCAACGCGGGCGGCACCTGGGTGGACGAGGAGGTCGTGGTCGACGGCAACCTGGTGACCAGCCGCAATCCCGACGATCTCCCGGCCTTCACCGCCAAGCTCCTCGAGATCGTGGCGGGCGCCTGAGCCGGCACGATCCGTGCCACGATGACCGACGTGACCGGCGACTCGGCGCCGCTGAAGCGACGCGTTCCGCAACAGGTGCGCAGCCGTGACCGCGTCGAGCGCATCCTGGAGAAGGCTGGCGCCCTGGTGGTGTCCGGCGGCGTCGAGTCGATCAGCACCCGCACCATCGCGGCCGCGGCGGGCGTGCCGGTCGCCTCGCTGTACCAGTACTTCGCCGACAAGGACGCGATCCTGCTCGCCCTGGTCGAGCGGGACATGGCGGCGATGGAGCAGCAGGTCGCCGAGGACCTCGCCCGGGTCGAGGTGCTCAGCGTCGGGACCATGGTCGAGGCAATCATGCGCGCCTTCGTGAAGGTGTACCGGCGCCGCCCCTCGTGCGTGGAGATCTTCGTGCGGGGCCGCTCGAACCCGACGGTCCAGGAGTTCTGCCGTCGGCACAACCAGAAGATGGCACGCGACCTGTTCGCGGTCGCTCAGCAGGCCGGAATGGTGGTGGAGCACTCCACGGGCCTCTATGCGGAGCTGGCCCTCGAGGTCAGCGACAGGCTCTTCCAGATCGCCTTCGAGCGCGACCGCAACGGCGACCAGGAGGTCATCGACGAGGGCATCGCCCTGGTCACCAGCTACCTCGAGACGCACGCCACCCCGGAGGGCATCACCGGGGTCCGTCGCTGATCCGGCCGAAGCCCGGCTCAGGAGCAGAGACCGTTCTCCGCGGCCCTCTCCGCGCTCGCCGCGGAAGCCGCTCTGCTCGGGGAGGCCCCGGCGGTCGCGCCCGTCGCCGGCCTGCCCTTCCGGGTCTGGGCCGTGGTCACCTCGCTGGCCAGTCCCTTGTTCACCGGACGGTCGTTGATGATGTTGGACCACAGCTTCCGCGCGCTGGGCGCCCACTGCAACCGGTTCGGGTCGGGGGCGTAGGCCTCGAACGGCACGGTCAGGAACTGGATGTGGTCGAGACCGATGCCGCTCAGCGACTTGGCCAGCCCTCCGACCCCGTTCAGGCTGGCCAACCCCGGGTCGGTGGTCAGGGACTTCGTGGCGGCGTCGAGGAACTGGTACAGCCGCACCGGGTTCACCAGGGTCCCCGCCGACACGGCCTTGTTCGCCATCGAGGCGAGGAACGCCTGCTGGCGCTTCATCCGGCCGATGTCGCCGTTCTGCGCCGTCCCGATGTCGTGACGGACCCGCACGTAGTCCAAGGCGCGCTGACCCTGCACGTTGTAGGTGCCGGCCGGGAGCGTGATGTGTCCGGTGGTGTCGTTGACCGGCTCCGGCACGCAGACCTCCACCCCGCCGAGCGCGTCCACCATCTGCTTGAACCCGTTGAAGTCGATGACCACGAAGTGGTTGATCCGGATCTTGGTCAGCTTCTCGACGGTCTTGATCGTGCAGGCCGGTCCGCCCACGGCGTACGCCGCGTTGAACATGGTCAGCCCACCGGGGTCGGTGCCGTTGCCGTCCTTGCGCATGCAGGCCGGGCGGTTCACCATCGCGTCCCGGGGGAGGCTGACCCCGTAGGCGAGCTTCCGGTCCGCGGACAGGTGCAGCAGGATCGTGGTGTCCGACAGCCCCGGGGTCTCGCCGCCGATGCGGTTGCCCTGCCCCTGCCGGGTGTCGGACCCGAGCAGCAGGATGTTGAGCGGCCGGGTGGGCGCGTTCGGGGTGACCTTCTCGGTCGGCCGGTCGGTGCCCAGCGCCGGCGTGACGTTCATCGCGGTGATGTTCTTGTTCAGGTGCTGGTACACGAAGAAGCCGCCGGTGAGCACGGCGACCAGAGCCACGGCCACCGTGATGGCGACGGCCCGTAGCACCCGGTGCTTGCGCACCGTGGCAGGGTGACTCGGCGACTCAGACAAGAGAACTTCCCGCGGTCGGGGGCAGGGCGGAGCGGTCCGGGGGACCCGGACCGCTCCAGTCTACGTGGGCGCCGCACACCGGCGGACGGCTTCGCGGGGGCCCCACCCGGCAGCGTGGCGCTACGCGACCATCCCGTGCGGGTCGATGACGAACTTCTTCGCCGAGCCCTGGTCGAACTCCCGGTAGCCGCGCGGCGCCTCGTCGAGGCTGATCGTGGTGGCGTTGACGGCCTTCGCGATCTGCGCGCGGTCGCTGAGGATCATGTTCATCAGCTGCCGGTTGTACCGCTTGACCGGGCACTGGCCGGTGGTGAACGCGTGCGACTTGGCCCAGCCGAGCCCGAGCTTGACCCCGATCTGGCCGACCTGGGCGTTCTCGTCGACTCCCCCGGGGTCGCCGGTGACGTACAACCCGGGGATGCCGAGGCTGGCGCCGGCCCGGGCCAGCGACATCATGTCGTTGAGCACCGTCGCGGGCGCCTCCTGCGCGTCGGCTCCGTGCCCACGGGCCTCGAAGCCGACCGCGTCGACGGCCGCGTCCACCTCCGGCTCACCGACGATCTGCTCGACCATGTCGACCAGCTCGTTGCCGCTGCTCAGGTCGACGGTCTCGCATCCGAAGCTCTCGGCCTGCCGGAGCCGCTCACCGACCATGTCGCCGACGATCACGACCGAGGCACCCAGCAGCTGCGCGGCGTGGGCGGCCGCGAGCCCGACCGGGCCCGCCCCGGCGACGTACACCGTGGACCCGGTGGTGACCCCGGCGGTGTAGGCGCCGTGGTAGCCGGTCGGGAAGATGTCGGAGAGCATGGTCAGGTCGAGGATCTTCTCGAGGGCCTGGTCCCGGTCGGGGAACTTCAGCAGGTTGAAGTCCGCGAACGGGATCATCACGTACTCCGCCTGACCGCCGAGCCAGCCGCCCATGTCGACGTACCCGTAGGCCGCGCCGGCCCGCGCCGGGTTGACGTTCAAGCAGACGCCGGTCTTACCCTCGTTGCACATCCGGCAGCGCCCGCAGGCGATGTTGAAGGGCACCGAGCAGATGTCGCCCTCCTTGACGAAGAGCACGTCCTCGCCGACCTCGACCACCTCGCCGGTGATCTCGTGGCCGAGGGTCTGGCCCACCGGCGCGGTGGTCCGGCCGCGGACCATGTGCTGGTCACTGCCGCAGATGTTGGTGGTGACGAGCTTGAGGATCGCCGCGTGCGGCGCCTTCTTCTTCAGGCCGAGTCCCGAGGACACATCGTCCGGGAGCTCCAGCTTGGGGTAGTCGATGGTCTCGACCGCCACCTCGCCCGGGCCCTTGTAGACGACGACACGGTTTCCTGACATGGAGGTCTCCTCTCGTTCCCGCGGCGCGGGATCTGGTCTTGGACCGCGAGGCGACGGCCCGACCCTGGGTGTGTCGTCGGTCACCCCGCGCGCTCGACCCTAGGCAGCGTCCGGCGACCGGGCAAGGGCGCCGTCCTAGATCGCCAGTGCATGCACCCGCGACTCCCACGGGGCCAGCACCGCCGGATCGCCGTCCGAGTGGGTGCCGAGCAGCAGCCGGGCACCGGTCACGTCCGGCAGCGTGGCCCCGGAGAGGTCGAGCGGCTCCGAGGAGCAGTTCGCCAGCACCACCACGACCTCGCGGTCGAGGGTCCGGGTGAAGGCCCACAGCCGCTCGTGCTCCGCCTCCAACAGCTCGAAGCGCCCGTCCACGACCACCGCGTGGTCGTGCCGGAGCCGGATCAGCCGGCGGTAGTGGTGGAACACCGAGTCCGGGTCCGCCACCGCCGCAGCGGCGTTCACGACGTCCTTGTTCGGGTTGACCGGCAGCCACGGCTTCCCCTCCGTGAAGCCGGCCTGCTCGGAGGCGTCCCACTGCATCGGCGTGCGCGCGTTGTCCCGGCTCCGGTGCCGCAGCGAGTCCAGAACCTCCTCGGCACCCAACCCGAGCTCCAGGGCGTCGCGGTGGTAGTTGACCGACTCCACGTCGCGGTACTGCTCGATCTCGGTGAAGTCGGTGTTCGTCATCCCGAGCTCCTCGCCCTGGTAGACGTACGGCGTCCCCCGGTGCAGGTGGAGGACCGTGCCGAGCGTCTTGGCCGAGGCGACCCGGTGCTCCGCGCTGTCGTCGCCGAAGCGCGAGACGGCCCGCGGCTGGTCGTGGTTGTCCCAGTACAGCGAGTTCCAGCCGGTCTCGGCCAGGCCCCGCTGCCACCGGTCGAGGTTGGCCTTCAACACCGGCAGCGGCAGGTCGGCCAGCGCCCACTTGCCCCTCCCCGGCTGGGAGTCGAGCCCGACGTGCTCGAAGGTGAACACCATGTTGAGCTCGCCTCGGGCCGGGTCGGTCACGTCCCGGGCCAGCTCGATGGTGCTGCCGGGCATCTCACCCACCGTGAGCAGCCGGTGCTCGTCCAGGCCCACCTCGCGGTTCATCTCCTGCAGGAACTCGTGCAGGCGCGGCCCGTTGGCCACGGACTGCTCTCCCGAGGCGTACCTCCGGCCCTCTCGCCGGACTCCGTCGGGAAGGGCGGTGTCCTTGGAGATCAGGTTGATCACGTCCATCCGGAAGCCGTCCACACCCCGGTCGACCCATCGGCGCATCATCGCGTAGACCGCCTGCCGGACCTCGGGGTTCTCCCAGTTCAGGTCCGGCTGCTTGCGCGTGAAGATGTGCAGGAAGTACTCGCCGCTGCGATCGTCGTACTCCCAGGCCGGACCCGAGAACACCGACTCCCAGTTGTTGGGCTCGGCGCCCTCTGTGCCCGGCTCGGCGCCGTCCCGCGCCGGCCGCCACCAGTACCAGTCCCGCTTGGCCGAGCCGGGGTCGCGGGACTCCTGGAACCAGGCGTGCTCGTCGGAGGTGTGGTTGACGACCAGGTCCATCACCAGCTTGATGCCGCGCTCGTGGGCGCCGTCGATCAGCGTCTCCAGGTCGGCCAGCGAGCCGAACAGCGGATCCACGTCCTCGTAGTCGCTGATGTCGTAGCCGTTGTCGTCCATCGGCGAGGCGTAGACCGGGGACAGCCACAGCACGTCGACCCCGAGCTCGGCCAGGTAGTCGAGGCGGGAGGTGATCCCCGGGATGTCGCCGATCCCGTCGCCGTCGCTGTCGGCGAACGAGCGCGGGTAGATCTGGTAGACGACGGCGGACTTCCACCAGTCGGCAGGACGGTCTGAGGTGGTCATACGGAACACCCTTCCACGGCCGGACCAGCCCTTGTACGGCGCACGGGGGCGACCCGCTCGTCGCCCGTCGTGGCGGCACACCGCCAGCTCACGTCCGGCAGAGGGGTGGCCACGGCGAGCGGCGCCCGCCTAGGTTGGCAGGCACCGGGCAAGAGGGGGCGGCGTGGGCGACACCTGGCAGATGGAGTTCACCGAGGACGGGGACGTCGGCCCGGGCTACGACCGGGGCGACGACCAAGGTCGCGACGCGGACACCGAGCGGCTGCGGCTCTCCGACCTGCGCAAGCTGGCGCGCCGGTCCCGCGGGCTGGTGGTGCGCGCCGCGCGGGCCGGCGACCGCCCGACCTTCGTCCGGCTGCTGCGGACCCACCTGGGCGACCTCGCCGACCTCGAGGTGGTGGAGGAGACCTGGCCGGCGTACGACCAGGTCAACGTCCAGGTGGCGCTGGACGCCTGGCTGGCCGAGCCCGGACGCAGCCACCAGCTCGTCGGGATGACCCAGTTCCAGCACACCGACCTCGCGCTCAGTGACCTGCTCCGGCCCGAGGAGGCGCGCGGCTACGGCCCCAGACCCGGCAACGTGTCCTGGACCAACCTGCCGTGCGGACCCGGCGGCCAGCTCCGGCAGGCCGTCCGTGCCGGGGTCTACCTGGTCCGCGACGACGACGTACGCGCCGCCGTCCTGGTGGTGGCCGGCGACCCCGAGATGGGCAGGTCGGGGCTGCAGGTGCAGCTGGTCGCGGACCGTCCGGGCGCTGCGAACGAGATCGCCGGCACCCTCCGGACGCTCGCGGTGCAGCACAACGTCTTCCGCGGCCAGGTGATCTCCTTCGGCAGCGACATGTTCGGAGAGCGGGAGACGGCCCTGCGCTTCCACGAGCGTCCCCGCGTCGACGCGGAGGACGTGGTGCTGCCGGAGGCGACGCTGGCGATGATCCGGCGGCAGGTGATCGGGGTCGCCGAGCACCGCGAGCAGCTGCTGGCCGCACGCCAGCACCTCAAGCGCGGACTGCTGCTCTACGGGCCGCCCGGGGTCGGCAAGACCCACACGCTGCGCCACCTGGTGGGCCAGCTGGGCGGGGTGACCGTCGTCGAGCTGACCGGCGAGGCGCTCGGCCTGATCGGCACCGCCTGCTCGGTGGCCCGCACCCTGCAGCCGTCGATGGTCGTGGTCGAGGACGTGGACCTGATCGCCGAGGACCGCGGAATGCACCCCGGGAACCACCCGCTGCTCTTCCAGCTCCTCGAGGAGATGGACGGGCTGGCCGAGGACGCCGACGTCGTCTTCCTGCTGACCACCAACCGCGCGGACGTGCTCGAGCCGGCACTGGCCGCCCGGCCCGGTCGGATCGACCAGGCCGTGGCGATGGAGCTCCCCGACGCCGACGCGCGCCGTCGGCTGTTCCAGCTGTACCGCGGCGCGCTCGAGGTGGACGAGTCCCGCCTGGACACGGTGCTCGAGCGGACCGAGGGCGTGACCGCGTCGTTCCTCAAGGAGCTGCTCCGCCGGTCTGCCCTGATCGCCTCGGCCGCCGGAGCACCGGGCGGGAACGGTGGCCCGCTGCACGTCAGCGCCGACCAGCTCGACGAGGCGCTCGCGGAGCTGCTGGACACCCGCAACGCCATGACCCGGGTGCTGCTCGGAGGGCGTCGCGACGACAGCCGGGAGGACGAGGACTGATCCGCGCGACGCCGTTGCGTGCCGGGCCACCGTGGTCGACTACTGTGTCCCTGCATGGCCGGTGCCGGCCGCTGGGATCCTCTCCGCCCCAGCCATGGGCCAGGGCCGTGCTCCGCCCTCGTAGCTCAGGGGATAGAGCGTCGGTTTCCTAAACCGTGCGTCGCAGGTTCGAATCCTGCCGGGGGCACCATGCGGGACCGCGGGCAGTCGCCCTGTGCTATGCGCCCATGACTGACGGCGCGGAGGTCGTGCCGCGGCGCCCCGCCCCCTACACACACCTAGCGATGGGCGTCGCCCTGAGCACCGTCGCCGCCCTGTGCTGGGCGACCGCGGGCGGCTCGGAGGTCGCCGCGGGCACCGCGGCGGCTGGGGCCATCGGCTCACTGGGGCTGGCCGACCTCCTCATCGGGTCCATCGCGCTCGGCATCAGGCTGGCTCGGTCCGACGGCTGACCGGTCCGGCCCGTCCGCATCGGCCGGCGCCGGGTGGACCTCGCCGGTGGGCCGGGACAGACTTGCACGCATGGGCGACACCTCGCGGAAGACGACCCGGTCGGACGCGGACGTCGGGACGTTCCTCGACGCCGTACCGGATGAGCGCCGGCGCGAGGACGCACGGGTGGCGCTGGACCTGATGCGTCAGGTCACCGGCGAGCAGCCGGTGCTGTGGGGCTCCTCGATCATCGGCTTCGGCCGGCGGCCCTACACCACCGCCGACGGCAGGGAGCACGAGTGGTTCGCCGTTGGCCTCTCCCCGCGAAAGGCGGCGCTCACGCTGTACGGCCTCACCTTCTACGGCAGCAACGAGGACCTTCTCGACCGTCTCGGACCGCACACCACCGGCAAGGGGTGCCTCTACCTGAAGCGTCTGGACACCGTGGACAGGCGGGTGCTCATCGAGCTCGTCGAGCGCGCCTGGGCCGGCGACACCGACGGCTGAGCACCGCCGGGAACTCGTCGGCGCCGCCGCTCAGACGCTCGGCTGCTCGAAGTACGTCTTGTACGCCGCCAGGAACGCCTTGCCCGTGTTCGAGCTGCCGAGGGTGCGGTAGAAGAACCCGAGGAGGCCAGAGGCCTGGACGCCGCTGATCACCAGACGGTGCGTGACGCCGGCGTCGCTGGCGTCGAACTCGTCGACGACGTGTGAGCGGGTGGTGATCCTGCCGCCCGCTCGGTACTCCTCGTCGTACGCGACGACAACCCGTTGGGAAGTGGTCTCGGCCGTGACGCCGGTCCGTCGCATCAGCCCCTCGTTGGTCTCGATGGTGACGAAGCCGTCCCCCTGCTCGACCAGCTCGACGCTCGTCATCCCGGGCATCAGAGCGGTGACTCCCACGTACAGCGCGCCCGGGTCTTCGAGCGCGCGGGTGACCGCGTCCAGGTCACAGGCGATCTCGTTCGCACCGTCGAACCACACAGACATGAGCAGCCCCTACCGCAGCGTCGAGACGTCGACGCTACCCCCCTCTCGCCGAGGCGTCTGGTTCTGCGGCCGCGGCTGTGCACGGGAGCGCAGGACCGGACGCCTCGGCGGGGGTGGGAGCGCAGGACCAGACGCCTCGGCGGGAGGAGGGACGGGTCAGAGCACCTTGGAGAGGAAGGCCCGGGTGCGCTCGTGCGACGGGTTGGCGATCACGTCGCGGGGGGTGCCCTGCTCGACGACCACCCCGTCGTCCATGAACACCAGCTGGTCGCCGACCTCGCGGGCGAAGCCGATCTCGTGCGTGACCACCACCATGGTCATCCCGGACCGGGCCAGGTCCTTCATCACATCGAGCACCTCGCCGACGAGCTCGGGGTCCAGCGCGGAGGTCGGCTCGTCGAAGAGCATCAGCTGGGGGTCCATGGCCAGGGCTCGCGCGATCGCCACCCGCTGCTGCTGACCGCCCGAGAGCTGGTTCGGGTAGGCGTCGACCCGGTCGCCCAGGCCGACCCGGGTCAGCAGCTCGACCCCGCGGCGCTTCGCCTCCGCGCGCGAGACGCCCTTCACCTTGGCGGGCGCCTCACAGACGTTCTGCAGCGCGGTCATGTGCGGGAACAGGTTGAACCGCTGGAACACCATGCCGATGATCCGGCGCTGGGCGGCGATGTCCTTGTCCCGCAGCTCGTGCAGCCGGCCCCCGCGCTCCTTGTAGCCGACCAGGCGGCCGTCCACGGAGAGCCGGCCGGCGTTGATCTTCTCGAGGTGGTTGATGCAGCGCAGGAAGGTGGACTTGCCCGAGCCGGAGGGCCCGAGGACGCAGAACACCTCGCCACGCCGTACCTCCAGGTTGATGCCCTTGAGCACCTCGACCCGACCGAAGGACTTGTGCACGTCCTCGGCGCGGACCATCACGTCGTCCAGCGGCAGCGCGGCGGGGTCAGTGGCCATGGGTGCCTCCGGTGGTGGTCAGACGTTCACGCAGGCCGACCGCGTCGCTCCCCCGGCTGGTGCCCCGGGCGAACCGCTTCTCGATGAAGTACTGGCCGACGAGCAGCACGCTGGTCATCGCGAGGTACCACAGCACGGCGGCGACCAGAGCCGGGAACACCTGGAAGGTGCGGGCCCCGATCGCCTCGTAGTTGAAGAACAGGTCGGCGAGCGGGACGTAGGCCACCAGGGAGGTGTCCTTGAGCATCGCGATCACCTCGTTGCCGGTCGGAGGCACGATCACCCGCATGGCCTGCGGCAGCACGATCCGCCGCATCGCCAGGCCGCGGGTCATGCCCAGGGCGGTCGCCGCCTCGGTCTGGCCCTCGTCGACCGAGCTGATCCCGGCGCGCACGATCTCCGCCATGTAGGCGCCCTCGGACAGGGACAGCGCCAGCAGCCCGGCCATGAACGCCGAGAGCAGGGTGTTCATGTCGACCGAGTAGAAGCTGGTGTCCAGCGACACCCCGAACAGGTTGCCGAGCTGTCGGTCGAACGGCACCCCCAGCCTGATCTGGCTGTAGAGGATCGCCGAGACCCCGAAGATCACGCACAGCACGAGCCGCGGCACCGCCCGGAAGAACCAGGTGTAGACGAACGCCACCCCGGACAGGATCGGGTTCGGGGAGAGCCGCATGACCGCGAGGACGACGCCCAGCGAGATCCCGATCAGCATCGACAGGACGGTCAGCAGGATCGTGGTGCGTGCGCCGCGCAGCACGGGCGGCGTGAACAGGTTGTCCCGGATGAAGCCCCACTGGAACGCGTCGTTGGTGACCAGCATGTTGACGAACATCGCCGTCAGTACGGCGATCACCACCGCCGCCACCCATCGCCAGGGATGGCGGACCGGGACCGCCGTCATCGTCCGTGGGGTGCCCGCCCCGGTCTCCGCCGACTGGGTGCCGACGGTGGTCATCCGGCCGACGGGTTGACTGCGGAGCTGGTGACCGCTCCCTGCTCGACGCCCCACTTCTTCAGGATCGTCGCGTACGTGCCGTCCTTGATCAGCGCCGTCACCGCCGCCGAGACCGCGTCCGCGAAGCCCGTCTGGTCCTTCGGGATGACGTAGCCGTACGGCGCCGAGTCGTAGATCGAGCCGAGCAGCTCCAGCTTGCCGGCGGTCTGCTTCACCGCGTAGGCGCCGACAGGGGAGTCGGCGAGACCGGCGACGTCCTTGCCGGACACGATCGCCGCGGTCGCCTGGTCCTGCCCCTGGTAGGAGTCGATCTTGATCGCCGGCTTGCCCGCGGAGGTGCACTTCCTCGACCGCGCGTCGAGATCGTCGACCTGCACGGTGTTGGTCTGCACCGCGATCGCCTTGCCGCAGGCGTCGGCCGGGTCGACCGAGGACGGGTTGCCCTTGCTGGTGAACCACTGGGTGCCCGCCGAGTAGTAGCTCACCATCGCTACCTGCTTCTCGCGGTCGGCGTTGATCGTGAACGACGAGACCCCCAGCTCGTACTTGCCGGAGGAGACCCCGGGGATGATCGAGTCGAACTTCGCGTTCTGGAACTTCGTCTTCAGTCCCAGCTTGGCGGCCACCGCGTCGAACAGGTCCACGTCGAAGCCCTGGACAGTGGCGTTGTCGGACGCCAGGAACTCCGAGGGCGCGTAGCTGGCGTCGGACCCGACGACGATGACGCCGTCCTTCTTCACCGACGCGGGGACCTTTGCCGCCAGAGCCTGGTCCACCTTGACGGTGGAGGCGCTCGAGGCGGTCGCCGTGCCGGAGGTGCCGCCGCAGCCGGCGACGAGGGAGGTGCTGATCAGGACCCCACCCGAGATGGTGGCCAACTTCGCGAAACGTCGCATGTCCTCGTGTCTCCTCGGGAGCGGGCGGAAAGACCCGGATGGGCCGTGCTCGCGGGGAAAGATAACGCATCCTTGCTGTCAGCAACCTGACGGGCCGGAGACATGCGAGACCGGGCTCAGCCGCCCTGGGTGGCGACGTACTCCTCCGGGTCCTTGTCCGAAGCGGCCACCCCGTGGGCGTGCTGGGCCTCGAAGACCAGGAACTGGACGGCGATGTCGTGGCGGGTCTGCAGGTCGGCGTGCCGGCGGAAGTCGGCGAGGTCCTCGCGCTCCTCCTCGGCCATGTGGTCGCTGTTGGCCAGGCGGGCCTCGATCACGGCGTTCCACCACGCCTCGGACCCGGTCTCCTGCTCCGAGGCCTTCGCGACTGCGTCCCGGATGTCGTTGTGGTCGCCGATGGCGTCCTTGGTCTCCGCACCCGCGCTGTCCGCGCCGCCTGCCCCGTGGCCCAGCTCGAGCACCCGCGGGTAGAAGAACTCCTCCTCGGCCGCGGCGTGCACCTCGAGCAGCGTGGCGAGCTGCTCCCAGACCGCGGCGAGCGCGTCGGTGTCCGAGCGGTCCAGGTCGTCGAGCACCGCGAACAGGGCTCGCTGCTGCTGGTGCTGGGTCAAGATGAGCTCGGTGATGTCCATGGCTCTCCTCGGTCGGGGACACCGGTCTGATGCCCAGCCCCCCACGTTCCAACCCCGGCGCGCCCGTCCGACCGGCCACGCCCGATCGGTGGGGTCAGGCGGCCAGCGAGCCGGCGAAGATCTGCCAGGCCAGCAGCGACTTCGCGACCAGGCTGAGCACCAGGTAGACCTTCTCCCCGAAGGCGTAGCTGCGCCAGCGGCCGATGCCGCGGTACTGCAGCCACTGGTTGACCGCGAAGCTCATGAACAGAACGAACAGCGACACGAAGATGCCGAGCACGAACCCCGGCACGGTGTCCGCACCGACCAGGTTGATCGTGATCGCGATCCACGGCGCGGCGCCGGCCACGCTGCCGAACCAGAACGGCAGCATCGTGGTGCTGCCGCGTCCGGGCGGGTTCATCAGCTCCTGCAGCCAGCCGAAGAGGATCATCGCGACATTGGCGCCGGCGATGCCGATCAGTGCCGCCAGGCCCGTGATGCCGTTGTACAGGCAGATCAGCAGCACCATGATGGTCGCGCTGACCGAGTACTCGATCCAGCGGAACCGGTTGATCCCGGCGCAGAGGTCCTTCTCGTAGCGTCCCCGCAGGATCGTCCCGGTCAGCAGGTGGTCGACCGCCGCGAGGAGCAGGAACAGCGCGATGGCGGCGACGACGCTGACCTCGAAGGCAGAAGCCGGCGCCTCGGCCGGGGTGCCCGGGGGCCCCTGCGGGAAGGAGGTGGTGATGGTGATCGCGAAGCCGGTCGCCAACACGAGCATCGCGACGGCCTGACCCGCGTGCAGCACGGCCAGGGCGACGTTCCAGCGCCGCAGCCCGCGCAGGGCGTCGTCGTCCACTCCCGTGGCCGTCGTGGAGCCGGCACCTGTCGTCCTGCTCATCTGCATCAGGCCTTCTCGGTCGGTCGGCGTCCGGTCGGCGGCCGTGCTGTGAGCCTAGCGGGATCCGTCCGAGCCGGCACAGCCTCGCACCGCAGCGCCGGAGCGCCTCGCGTCTGGGGTGGCCCGGCTACCTTGGCGGCTATGTACGTGTCCTGCTCATGCGGTCGCCGGCACTGGGGACCGTACGGCGCGGCAGGGCTGCTGCTCACCGACCGGGACCGGACCGGCGTCGTGCTGCAGAAGCGCTCCTCCCTGGTGCACAACGGCAACACCTGGGCACTCATCGGCGGGGCCCTCGAGGCGGGCGAGAGCCCGGCCGAGGCGGCACTGCGCGAGGCCGAGGAGGAGGAGCGGCTGGACCCGGCCGGTCTCACCCCGCTGCGAGCGTTCGCCGGCACGGTGCACCCGGAGTGGTCCTACACCTACGTGCTCGTGGAGACCGTGCGGCCCGCCGACCCGGCGCTGCCGCGCACAGGAGGCTGGGAGTCCGACGGGGCCGCCTGGGTGGACCTGGTGGACGTGCCCTCGCTGGCGTTGCATCCGAGCTTCGCGCAGGACTGGCCGAATCTGCTGCGGGCGCTGGGCGGCTGACCGGCCGGCTCGACGGGCAGAGCTACGGGGCGGCCTGCACCGAGGGCCCGACACCCTGAGCGTCGACCAGGGTGCTGACCAGGTGGCTGCGGAAGCGGCGCGGCGAGACGACGGCGCCGTGGACCATGAAGCAGCCGGTCTCGGTGGGCGTGATCGCCTCGACCCGCACCAGGAAGCGCACACCCTCGGGGCTCGTGAGTGCCACCCGGTCGCCGGGCCGGTACGGCGCAGGAGCGCTGGCCGGTCGCCAGGGCACCGTGGTCTCAGCGGCGTGAAGAATGCTCATCGGTCTGACCTCCGGGTTGACTGGCTGTACCCGGTATCGACTGGTACCAGCCATCACTTGAGAGTCGTTGCGGTAAAGCCTTCCCCCATGCCCGGGTTTTACACTACGCCGCCGGCCCGCCGGCGCCGAGAGCCGAGCCGCACCTTGTTCCGCCCGCCGACCGGGTCAGTCCAGGGCGCCGCGCCGCAAGGCCGCGGCCAGCATCGGGGTCAGCGGCAGCCGGGGCAGCAACGTGGCCTGAAATGCGTGGTAGACGTCGGGTTTGCCCTGCCAGGTCACCGCGCTGGGCTGGTTCGCCGCCGACAGCTCGTGCCACCACGAGCCGTGCTCGCGGTCCAGGAAGCAGTCCGCGATGTGCTCCCACCAGGTCTCGTACCACGTGGCGTACGTCGGGTCGCCGGTCGCGGCGTGCAGCGCGGCCGCGGTCGCGGTGGCCTCCGCGGCCACCCAGTGCATCCGCTGGCGCACGACCGGGACGCCGGCCCAGTCGGTCGTGTAGACGAAGCCGTCCGCCCCGTCCACGGCCCACCCCTCCGTGACCGCGGTCGCGAACAGTGCCTGGGCGTCCTCGAGCAGCCACCCCGGCGCGTCCGCACCCAGGCCGGCGCGCAGGTGCAGGACGAGCCGGGCCCACTCCAGGGCGTGCCCGATGGTGGCGCCGTACGGCCGGAAGGGGTGCGCCGGCTCGTCCAGGTTGTAGTCGCGCAACGGGTTCCAGTCGGCGTCGAAGTGCTCCGGGATCCGCCAGCCGCCGGCCCGGGCGTGGTCGTGCACGACCCGCGTGACGATCCGGAGGGCGCGGTCGCGAAGCGTCGCGTCAGCCAGCACGTCCGCGGCCGCGAGGAGCGCCTCGACGCCGTGCATGTTGGCGTTCACCCCCCGGTAGTCGTCGAGGGTCCGGAAGGACTCGTCCCACTGCTCGACCAGCATGCCGTGCCGGTCGTCCCAGAAGTGCTCGAGCAGCGTGCCGAGCGCGTCGTGCAGCAGGGCGGCGCCGCCGGGCCGTCCGGCGGCCGCCGCGGCGGCGGCGCCGAGCACGACGAACGAGTGCTCGTAGGCGGTCTTGTCGGTCGTCGCCGGTCCCCCGGGACCCACCTGGGCGTACCAGCCGCCGTGCCGGTCGTCGTGCATCCGCCCGCGGAGGGCGGAGACCCCGTGGTCCGCGAGACTGCCGCACCCGGGTCGGCCCATCAGGTGACCGAGCGCGAACACGTGGGTCATCCGGCTGGTCACCCACAGCTCCACCGGACGGTCGAGATCGAGCCGGCCCTGGTCGTCGAGCCAGCCGAACCCGCCATCCGGGTGCCGGGAGGCACGCGCGAAGTCGAGCAGCCGGTCGGCCTCCGCCTCCAGCCAACGATGGTGCGCGGGCGTGGTCAACCAGGTCATCGGGTCCCCCCTGGGGTCTCGGTGGCACGGCGGGGCCGCACCGGGAGTGACGTCGACCCGACCGTAGTGCCCGCTCCACAGTCCGGGAGCCACGACCATCTCCGCAGACCCGACAGGGCGCCCGTGCACGTTTTCCGCGGCAGCGGGTAAGGGACGGAGCCGGTCGAGCAGCATGCCGGCAGCCGGCTCACCCCACTCGTCCCGAAGGATCCGTGTGTCTGTCGCTGCCCAGTCCCGCACCCCGGTCACACCCGGCTCGACGTACGCCGGGCAGTGGCGCCGCCGGCTCGCGACGTCACCGGTGCTGTCCCCGCGCGCGGCGCTGGACGTGGCGCGCGGGGACACGGTGGTGGTCGCCGTCGCCCACCCCGACGACGAGACGCTCGCGATGGGGGCTGCGCTGGCCCGGCTGGCCCGTGACGGGGTGCACGTGCACCTGGTGGTGATGACGGCCGGCGAGGCCGCGCTGGACCACGTCGGCGTGCAGGTCCCCGGGCTGGCGGCCCGCCGCCGGGGGGAGCTGACCGCCGCGGCCGCCGCTCTGGGCGCGGTCAGCAGCGACGTGGTGGGCCTGCCCGACGGGGAGCTGGCCGGGCACGGCGACGCCATGGACGCCGTGCTCAGGACCGCTGTCGAGGAGCGTGGCGCCCGCTGCCTGGCGACGCTGTGGCGCCACGACCCGCACCCGGACCACCAGGCGGTCTCGCGCGCCGCGGGCCGGGTGGCCGCGTCCACCGCTGCGGTGCTGTCCGAGTTCGGGCTGTGGACCACGCATTGGACCGACCCGGAGGACGTCCGCGACGAGGTGGTCCTCGTCGAGTCCGGGGAGCAGCCGGTGCTCGCCAAGCGCGAGGCGCTGTCCTGCTACCGCTCGCAGAGCGAGCCGCTCACCGCGCACGTCGAGGCGGTGCTCCCGTCCGACGTCCTCGGCTGGCCGCACGAGTACGTGGTCCGTCCCGCGGTCCCCCCGTCGCCACCGCCCGCGATGCCGGACTTCGACGGCCTGTACGCCGCGGACGCCGACCCGTGGCAGGTGGCCACCTCCTGGTACGAGCAGCGCAAGCTCGCGGTGCTCCTGGCCACCCTGCCCCAGCAGCGCTACCGGCGGGCCTGGGAGCCCGGCTGCGGCCCCGGCGTCGTCTCCGCGGCGCTGGCCGACCGGGTCGACGAGCTGGTGGCCAGCGACGGCTCCCTCGCCGCGGTGGCGCTGGCCCGACGGCGTCCCGGCATGCCGGCGCACGTGCGGTTCGAGCACTCGCAGCTCCCCCAGGTCCCGGTCGAGGGGCCGGTCGACCTGGTGGTGGTCGCTGAGTTCCTCTACTACGTCGAGGACCTCTCCGCGGCCCTGGACGCGCTCTGGTCGCTGTGCGTCCCCGGCACCCACGTGGTCTTCCTGCACTGGGCGCACCGGCCGCACGACGCCTACCGCAGCGGTCCCGAGATGCACGCCCGGATCTGCCTGGACAGCCAGCGACGGAACGCCTTCAAGGTGATCAGCCACACCGACCGCGACTTCCTCCTCGACGTCTACGAGGTACACGCGTGAGCGGCCTGCCGACCGCCGAGCGGGTCCGCTCCTCCCCGGCTGCCATGCGCGAGGCCGTGCAGCGGCTGGCGGAGGAGCGCGCCGCGGTGTGGACCGGCCCGTTCCCGGACCTGGCCGAGGCGCTGACCGAGCTGGCTCGGGTGGACCTGGCCCTGGCCCGGCTGGTCGAGGGACACGTGGACGGGGTGCGGATCCTCGACCAGGCGGGCACTCCGCCGCGGCCGGGGGTGTACGGCGTCTGGGCGTCCCGCTCGGCCGGGACCGGTGTGCGCGCCTGTCGCGAAGGACCGGGCTGGCGGCTGAGCGGCGAGTCGCGGTTCGCCTCCGGCATCGACCTGGTGGACCGTGCGCTCCTCCCCGGGTGGGTGGACCCGGAGACGCACCTGCTGTTCGACATCGACGTCGCCGCCGTGCAGCCGGACCGCGGCTCCTGGCACACCAGCGCCATGGACGCGTCCCGCTCGTTCACCGTCGCGGTCGACGTCGGTTGCGCCGCGGCGGACGTCGTGGGGCCGACCGGCTTCTACCTCGGGCGGCCCGGGTTCGTGGTCGGCGGCCTGGCCGTGGCCGCGGTGTGGGCCGGCGGTGCAGCCTCGGTGCTCGAGCAGGTCGTCGACGGGCTCCGCCGGTTCCGGCCCACCGCCCACCAGCTGCGCCGGGTCGGCGTGATGGAGCAGGCGGTGTGGCAGGCGGGCGTCGCGGTCGCCCACACCGCGGCACGACTGCCCCGCCTCGAGGGGAGCGCGCTGCTGCTGGAGACGGCCGCCGCCCGCACCGCGGTCGTCACCGCCTGCGAGCAGGTCCTCGACGAGGCCACGCGGGTGGTCGGACCCGCCGGGCTCAGCGGCGGCCCCAGGCTGGCGCGCACGATCGCCGACCTGGGCATCTACGTGCGCCAGCACCATCTGGACGCGACCTGGGAGGCGTCGGGACGGCACGCCCTCGAGCATCGGGAGCCCCTCGGGTGACGCACGTGGTCGTGGTCGTCCCCGCTCGCGACGAGCAGGACGCCGTCGTCGGCACGCTGCGCTCGGTGTACGGCTCGCTCGCCGCGGCGCACCGGGACGGACTGGTCACCTCGAGCACCCTCGAGGTGACCGCTCACCGGTGTCGCGACGCCACCGAGGAGCGGGCCCGTGCCCTGCTGCGGGACCGTCCCGGCGCCCATGTCACGCGCGACGAGGAGTCGGTGACCATCGGGCAGGTGCGCGACCGGACGGTGCGGCGTGGCCTCGCTCGGCTGGGTCAGCCACCGGGTGAGACCTGGGTGCTGTCGACGGACGCGGACACCACGGTGGAGCGGACGTGGGTCGGGGACGTGCTGCGCGCGGCGGCGGCCACGCGGGTCGCGGGCGTGGTGGGCCTGACCCGACTCGACGCGTGGCACGGCAGCCCGCAGGCGGCCGTCGCCTACGACCGGGTGCTGGCGGCCAAGATGTGCGCGGTCCCGGTCGACCCGCTGCACCAGCACGACCACGTGTACGCCGCCAACCTCGCGGTCCGCGCCGACGCCTACCTCGCGGTCGGCGGGTTCTCGCACCTGACCCACGGCGAGGACCAGGCGCTGGTCGACGTGCTCGCGGACCGGGACTACCCCCTGCTCCGGACCCGGGCGGTGGTGGTGACCACCAGCGGGCGGCTGCGCGGCCGGGCCGCCGGCGGGCTCGCGGACCACCTGGCCCGGCTGGAAGCCGTCACCACGGTGCTGCCCAGCGGCGCAGTGGGTGGCGCAGTCGGTGGCGCGTCGGCCGGGAGCCGGTCACCGCACGGCAGCCACGACCAGCAGCCGGCCCCCGAGCAGCAGGCAGCCCAGCGTTCCGAGCAGGAACATCCCGACCCAGAGCAGTCCGGGCAGCCGGGTGAGCCGGGCCAGCACGTCGGCGTCCGACGTTGGCGCCCGGCCGCGGCGTCGTAGCTGCTGCAGCTCGACGACCGGGCGCGGCGCCGCGAGCAGCAGGAACCAGGTGACCCCGTAGGCCGCGACCAGCTGTACGGCGGCCGGGGCCCACCAGGTCAGTCCGAACAGGGCGGCCCCTGCGGCCAGGACCGACCAGAGCCCGAAGAGGTTCCGGACCTGCAGCAGCAGCAGGACCAGCAGCCCCAGCAGCGCCCAGAGCACGCCCACGGCGTGGCCCCTGGTCAGCAGGACCGCCGCCCCCAGCCCGACCAGCGCCGGCCCGACGTACCCGGCGGCGGCGGTGAGGACCATGCCGGGGCCGGCCGCGCGGCCCCGGGACACGGTGAGCCCGGAGGTGTCCGAGTGCAGCCGGATGCCCGCGAGCCGCCGCCCGCTGAGCACCGCCACGAGGCCGTGCGCCCCCTCGTGGGCGATGGTCACCAGGTGCCGGGCGGGCCGCCACAGCGCCGGCACCGCAGTCACCGTGAACGCGAGGACGGCGGTGACGAGGACCACCGCGAGCGCCGGGACCGGCGCCACCACGGAGATGCGCTCCCACAGGGAGCCGGCCGCTGTCACCGGACCATGCTGGCATGCGACGGGTCGGCTCGCGGGCAGGACTCAGCGCCGGCCCGGCGCGACCTCGCCCTGGTCACCGCGCACAGACGAGCCCGACCGGAACATCCCGGCGCCGCCCGTGCGGGGCTCGGGACTGGACACTCCGCGAGGTGGGTACCCGTGCGGGGATGTCTGGAAACGACAACGACCGACCGAACCGAAGGATGGACCCCCTGATGACCGACCAGCCGACCGTCGCCCTGCTGGGCACCGGCACGATGGGCGCCGGGATGGCCCGCAACATCGCCGCTGCCGGGATCCCGCTGCGGGTGTGGAACCGCACCCGCGCCAAGGCCGAGCCGCTCGCGGAGACCGGCGCGACCGTCGCCGACACGGCCGCCGACGCGGTGCGGGGCGCGGACGTGGTGATCACGATGCTCTTCGACACCGCGTCGGTCGAGGCGGCGCTCGACGAGGCTCACGACGGCCTGGCGGAGGGCACCGTGCTGCTGCAGCAGTCCACGGTCGGCGTGGCGGGCACCGACCGGCTGGCCGAGGTGGCCGCCGAGAGGGGCCTGGTCTTCGTCGACGCTCCGGTGCTCGGCACCAAGAAGCCCGCGGAGGACGGTGCCCTGGTGGTGCTGGCGTCGGGACCGGAGTCGGTGCGCGGGGGCCTGACCCCGATCCTGGACGCGATCGGGTCGCGCACCCTGTGGGTCGGCGAGGCCGGCCAGGGCACCCGCCTGAAGCTGGTCGCGAACTCCTGGGTGCTCACCGTCGTCGAGGGGATCGCGGAGGCGCTGACGCTGGCCGGCGCCCTCGGGGTGGAGCCGCAGCAGTTCCTCGACGTGGTGAAGGGCGGGGCGATGGACGCGCCGTACGTGCAGCTCAAGGGGCGGGCGATGCTCGACGGCGACTTCTCCCCCGCCTTCGGCCTGGACGGAGCCGCCAAGGACGCCGGGCTGATCGTCGAGGCCGCCCGCGCGGCCGGGGCGGACCTCGCGGTCCTCGAGGCCGTCCAGGCGCACTTCGCCCGCGCCCTCGACGCCGGTCACGGGGACCTGGACATGGCCGCGACATACCTCGCGCACTGACGTCCCGCTGCCCATGTGGCCGGGTGACACTCCCCCAACCGGGTGTTAGGCTCGCCTTACTTAGGACAGCCTAACCTCGTCTGGACGGGACATTCCATGCTCGCGAACTACCTGATCGGCCTGCGCGAGGGACTCGAGGCGACGCTCGTCGTCGTGATCCTGGTCGCCTACCTGGTGAAGTCCGACCGGCGCGAGCTGCTCAGCCGGGTCTGGGGCGGCGTCGCGGTCGCGGTGCTGGTCTCGCTGGCGTTCGGCGCGCTGCTGACCTTCGGGCCGCGCGGGCTCAGCTTCGAGGCACAGGAGACCATCGGCGGGGTGCTCTCCCTCGTCGCGGTCGGCTTCGTCACCTGGATGGTGATGTGGATGGCGCGGTCGGCACGGACCCTGTCCGGCGACCTCCGCGGCCGGGTCGACGCCGCCGCCGCGGCCGGAAGGCTCAGCCTGGTGCTGGTCGCGATGCTCGCCGTCGGCCGCGAGGGCCTGGAGACCGCGCTGTTCCTGTGGGCGGCGACCCAGGCGGCGACCGGCTCCGGCTCGGCGTCCGGGCCGCTGCTCGGCGCGGCGCTCGGGCTGGCCACCGCCGTGCTGGTCGGCTACCTCTTCTACAGGGGCGCCCTCAAGATCAACCTGTCGAAGTTCTTCACCTGGACCGGCGCGCTGCTGATCCTGGTCGCCGCGGGGGTGCTCGGCTACGGGGTGCACGACCTCCAGGAGGCCGGCGTGCTGCCCGGGCTCAACAACCTCGCCTTCGACGTCAGCGCCGTGGTGCCGCCCGGCTCCCTGGTCGGCACCCTGCTCAAGGGCACGCTGAACTTCTCCCCGCAGACCACCTGGCTCCAGGCCGTGGCCTGGGTGCTGTACGTCGCCACGACGATGACGCTGTTCTTCCGCGTGCTCCACCGCGGCCACCGTGCGCAGCCGGCCGCGCCGGTGCCGGCCGGCACCCGCTCCTGACCTCCCACCGAAGGAACCCACCGTGAAGCACCCACGACTCGCTGCTGCCCTCGTGACCGGCCTCAGCCTGCCTGCCCTCGCCGCCTGCACCAGCAACAGCACCACGAACGGCGACGCGAGCCCGGACTCGAGGACGGTCACCGTGACGTCGTCCGACGACGCCTGCGAGCTGTCCACGGACACCGCGACGGCCGGGAACGTCGTCTACCAGGTCAAGAACACCGGCAGCCAGGTCACCGAGTTCTACCTCTACGCCGAGGACGGGCAGCGCGTCGTCGGCGAGGTGGAGAACATCGGCCCCGGGCTGTCGCGCAACCTCGTCATCACCCTGACGGCCGGCACCTACGTCCCGGCCTGCAAGCCCGGCATGTCCGGCAAGGGCATCCGCAGCACCTTTACGGTGACCAAGCCGGACGCCGCCGGCGAGGCCCCGCAGGGCGAGCAGGCCCAGGGCGCGAGCGACAGGGCGCCGGACCGGCAGGTCGAGGGCGCCCAGCGGCGCTACCACGCCTACGTCACCGAGCAGTCCGCGCAGCTGATGACCGGCACCCGCCGGTTCGTGGCGGCGTACCGGTCGGGTGACGACGCGACGGCGCGCCGGCTCTACCCGACCGTGCGCGCACACTGGGAGCGCATCGAGCCGGTCGCGGAGTCCTTCGGCGACCTCGACCCGCGGATGGACGCCCGCGCGGCGGACCTCGAGCCCGGCCAGGAGTGGACCGGGTGGCACCGCCTGGAGAAGGACCTGTGGCCGCCGGCGGACGCCGGCTACCGACCGCTGTCGCAGCAGCAGCGCCAGACGTACGCCGGACAGCTGCTCGCCGACACCCGGGTGCTCGACCGGCGCATCGGGCGGCTCAGCTTCACCGTCGACCAGATCGGCAACGGCGCGAAGAGCCTGCTCGACGAGGTCGCGACCGGCAAGGTGACCGGCGAGGAGGAGATCTGGTCGCACACCGACCTGTACGACTTCGAGGCCAACGTGGACGGTGCGCGGGTGGCCTTCGACGGTCTCGCGCCGGTCCTCCGCCAGCGTGACGCCGCGTTGGCGACCCTGATCGACCGGCGGTTCGGAGCGCTGGACCGGCTACTGGACCGGCACCGCACCGATGCCGGCGGCTTCGTCGGGTACGACACGCTGACCCGGGACCAGGTCCGGGCACTCTCCGACGGCGTGAACGCGCTGTCCGAGCCGCTGTCGCGGCTGACCGCCGCCGTCGTCCTATGAGCGGTCTGAGCCGCCGTCGGCTGCTGCGCTACGCCGGCGCGGGCACAGCTGCCGGCGCCGCCGGCTTCGCGGGCGGCCTCGGCACGGCCCGCGCGGCCGACGGAGCGACCGCGCCCCCGCCGGACCGCTACCCCTTCCACGGCGAGCACCAGGCCGGCATCGTCACCCCGGCCCAGGACCGGCTGCACTTCGCCGCGTTCGACGTCACCGCGACCTCGCGCGCGGAGCTCGTGCTGCTGCTGCGGGCCTGGACCGCCGCCGCTGCGGCGATGACCCAGGGCCGCGACGTGGGCGGCTCGACGCCGCTGCCGTACGACGCACCGCCGGGCGACACCGGGGAGGCGCTCGGGCTGCCGCCGTCGCGACTCACGCTCACCTTCGGCTTCGGGCCGACACTGTTCCGCGACACCGACGGGCGGGACCGGTTCGGGCTCGCGGACCGGCAGCCGGCCGCGCTGCGCCGGCTGCCGCACTTCCCCGGCGACGCGCTGCGGCCCGGGCGCAGCGACGGCGACCTGTGCGTGCAGGCCTGTGCCGACGACCCGCAGGTCGCCGTGCACGCGATCCGGAACCTGTCCCGGATCGCCTTCGGCAGCGCGGCGATGCGCTGGGCCCAGCTCGGCTTCGGCCGGACGTCGTCCACCTCCACCGCGCAGCAGACGCCGCGGAACCTGTTCGGCTTCAAGGACGGCACCGCGAACCTCAAGGCCGAGGAGCCACGCGAGGTCGCCGAGCACGTGTGGGTCGGCGCCGGGGACGACGCTCGGGCCGACTGGATGACCGGCGGCTCGTACCTGGTGGCCCGGCGGATCACCATGCATGTCGAGACGTGGGACCGGACGTCGCTGCGCGAGCAGGAGGCGATCGTCGGACGGGACCGTCCGCAGGGGGCCCCGCTGTCCGGGGGCGAGGAGTTCACCGACCCCGACTTCGCCGTGCAGGGCTCCGACGGCCGGCCCCTGATCGCCGCGGACGCGCACGTGCGGCTGGCGCATCCCTCGCGGAACCACGGCGCCCGGATGCTGCGCCGGGGCTACAACTTCACCGACGGCAGCGACGACCTGGGACGCCTGGACGCCGGCCTGTTCTTCCTGGCCTTCGTGCGCGACCCGGCCCACCAGTACATCCCGCTGCAGAACCGGCTCGCCCGCGACGACGGCATGTCGGAGTACCTCCAGCACACCGGCTCGGGGCTGTTCGCGGTCCCGCCGGGAACCCGTCCCGGCGGGTACGTCGGCGACGCGCTCCTGGCCTGACGGGGCTCAGGCAGCCGGGGAGGCGAGCGCCGCGCCGGTGTCCGGCGACGGGGCCAGTGACGGCGCCTTGCCCGGTGACGGCGCCTTGCCCGGGGACGGCGCCTTGCCCGGGGACGGGGCCTTGCTCGGTGACGGGGCCTTGCTCGGAGACGGGGCCTTGCTCGGGGCCGGCGCCGGCGGCAGCGGCTTGCCGTAGGAGAGCACCGCCAGGCGGGTCAGCCGGAGGACCGAGCCGGTCCGGACGACGGAGAGCCGCACCGTGCCGACCCGGACGACCACGCCGTCCAGCTCCTCGGTCAAGGCCTCCCGCACGCCGTCGCCGTCCAGGTCCGGACCGGGTGCCAGCGGGACCCCGGTCAGGTCGGCCAGGTGGAAGGTGGTGCCGGCCACCGCCCACGACGTCCGGCCCCCGGTCAGCGGACCGGTCGGGTCGCTGCGGACCGGCACCGGCTTGGCCGGCGACGGCTTCGGCGGCCGCGGATGCGGGTGCGGCCTCGGATGCGGGGCCGGCGCGGGCCGGGGGGCGTGCTGGTGGGCCTTCCCGGCGCGTGCCTCCGTGGCGCGCTCGGCCTTCGCCTTGGCCTTCACCCGGGCCTGGGCCTTCGCCTTGGCCTTGACGTGGCGCACCTCTCGCGCGTGCGCCGCCGCGGCCATCCTCGCCGCGGCGGTCCGCTCCCGGCGCTGGTGCACCACGCCGGGAGCGGCGGTGGCAGCCACCGGCGGCGACGGGATCACGAAGGTGCCGGTCCGGTAGCCGCGCGCGAAGGCGCCCACCAGGTCGACGTAGTAGGTGGACGGGTTGTAGCTGAGGATCGCCGCACGCTCACCGCTGGTCGTCGCCAGGTCCCGGCCGCCGTGGCACAGGTAGGCGGCCGCGGCCAGCGCTGCGTCGTCGATGTCGTTGGGCGACCGCCGCCCGTCACCGTCGCCGTCACGTCCGGCAGTCCGCCAGGTGGAGGGGATGAACTGCATCGGCCCGACCGCCCGGTCCCACACCGTGTCGCCGTCGAAGGCGCCGTGGTCGGTGTCCCGGATCGCGGCGACGGGGCCCTTGCCGTTCAGCGGCACTCCCACGATGGCCGGCCGCGGCAGCCCATCGGCTCCGAGCACCGACCCGCCGTACCGACCGTGGTCGGACTCCACCCGGCCGATCCCGGCCAGCAGGGTCCAGGGCAGCCTGCAGCCGGGCTGGGAGCCGTCGATGCTGCGTGCCGCGTTCTTGTAGGCCCGCATCGCAGCCGCGGGGAGGTCGTGCTCGGCGAGCGCGCTGGCGGTCCAGGTGTGGCCGCCCCGGGCCCCGGACAGCGAGATCTTGCGGTTCCGCTCGGCCTTCGTCCGCAGCGCCAGCCCGGCGGCGATGGTGGTCTGCGGGGCGACGGCCTGGGGATCCGGGAGGGAGGCGGCCCGGGACAGCGGCCGGGACCCGGAGGTCTCCGGCCCCGACGTGGTCTGCGAGACCGGCACCCAGGCCGGCGTGAGCGCGGTCAGCGCCATCGGGGCCGCCACGATCAGGGCCGCCACCGACATCCGCGCCCCCAGGCGCCACCGCACACTCATGGTGAAACGTCTCCCCTAGCTCACTGGTCTGCCGGGGGCCAGCGTAGCGAGGAGTATGTCCCTTTCGCCGGGGTTTACCAGAACCCGCTGACGCTGTGGTACGGCGGGGCGAGGCCGCTCAGGTCTGGTCGCTGCTCAGCACGCTGAACGAGATCCCGGCGGCGACGAGCCGGCCGATCAGCGCATCACCCATCGCGGTCGCGGTGGTGACCTGCCCCGAGGTCGACGGGTTGTCGTCGAAGGCCAGGCAGAGCGCCGACTCCGCGAGCATCTTCGCGGTCTCGGTGTAGCCGGGGTCACCGCCGCGCACCTCGGTCCGCACTGTCCGGCCGCCGCCCTGCGCGACGAAGCGCACCGAGAAGTAGGTGCGGGCCCGGCGCTCGTCGCTGGGGCCCTGCCCCTGCGGCAGCCGGCGCATCAGGAACCTGCGCACCGGTGGCACCTGCGCACCCGCGGCCAGCGCCCCCACGCCGGCGATCCCGCCGAGCGCCACCGGCAGCCGCTTGACGGCCGCGTAGTGGCTGTAGGTGAAGTCCGGTCCGTAGCGAGCGGACGCGGCCGCGGAGCGCCGGACCACCAGCGGGTCGATGGTCGGCAGCGGCACCAGCCAGCACCCCTCGGCCCGGTCGTGGTGCGGACGCCCGGCGACAGCACGGACCCGTCGGCCCTCCGGCCGCGGCTCGGCCTTCCGGCGGGCGGCGTACGCCTGCTTCATCTGACCGGCCCGGGAGAACGCGGTCAGCGCCGAGGCGAACGTCCCACCCGACATGCTGCCGTTGCTGCGCACCATGCCCCGCATCCGGACGGCCACCCCGGCGGGCAGCTGACCGAGCGTGAACAGCACCCCGAGGTCGTGCGGGACCGAGTCGAACCCGCAGGCGTGCACGATCCGCGCCCCGCTGTGCACGGCCGTGTCGTGGTGGGCCAGATACATCAGGTCGACGAACTCCGGCTCGCCGGTGAGGTCGACGTAGTCGGTGCCGGCGCGCGCGCAGGCGGCGACCAGCGGCTCGCCGTGGGTGATGTAGGGGCCGACGGCCGTGGCGACCACCCGGGCCCGCGCGGCCACCTCGGCCAGCGAGGCGGGGTCGGCCGCGTCCGCGTGCAGCAGCTCGAGACGTGCCAGGGCCGGGTCCAAGCGGGCGAGACGGTCCCGGAGGGCCACCAGCTTGTCCCGGTCGCGCCCGGCCAGCGCCCAGCGGCAGCCGTCCGGGGCGTGTGCGGCCAGGTAGTCGGCGGTGAGGCCGCCGGTGAAGCCGGTGCCACCGAACAGCACGATGTCGAGCTCCCGGCCCGTCCTCGGGGTCCCGGCCGCGTCGGTCTCCTGCTGGGCCACGCTCTCCTCCTCGGGTCGTCGGCGGGTCCGGCCGTCCGCTCGGCCGGGGAACCGCAGCGGGTCCGGCTGCGTCCCACTGCTGCAGCCGACCCGGGAGACCATCATGAGACGAACCGGCACCGCCCTCCTCATCGCCCTCACCGTCGGCGCCACGGCCGGCACCGCCGCCTGGGCCACCGGACCAGCGCGGGCCCCCGCCCCGGACGTCGCCACCTACGCCGGCGGAGCCGCGCGCGGGCACACCGGCGGGGCCGCGACGAGCGCCGTCGCCGGCTCCGGTCTGAGCGCGTTCGCCGACTGCGAGCAGCTGCGCCGGTGGTACGTCCGCGTCACGCTGCCCAGGGTCGGCCCGTGGGGGCTGGACGGCTACCCGGTGTCGGCCCGGGACGGCAGGAGCCCGCTGCCACCCGGCCGGCTGGGCAGCGCGACCACCAGCCCGTCGAACCCCGAGCGGGGCGTCGGACCGGACGCCGCCGTGGGCAGCAGCCCCACCGGCAGCAATGTCCAGGAGCCGGACGTGGACGAGGCCGACACGGCCAAGACGGACGGCCGGATCGTGGTCCGCGTCGTGGGTCGTGATCTCGTCGTCACCGACGTGGCGGGCGCGCGGCCGGTGCAGCTGTCCCGGACGCGGCTGCCCGGCGCCCGGATGGTCTCCCCTGAGCTGGTGCTGAGCGACGGCCGGGTACTGGTGGTCGGCGACGAGCCGGTGCTGGCCTTCCGCAGCGGCCCGATCGTCGACCTGCCCTCGCCGAGGTCCGAGCGGGGGACGGCCGGCCCAGGCCACCGGCTCTCGGCGCTGCTGCCCGGACCGGTCGCCGGCCCCCGGACCCAGCTGGTCTCCTACGACCTCAGCGACCCTGCGGCCCCCCGGCTCACCGCTGCCGACACCCTCGACGGCGGCGTCCTGGCCACCCGGTCCTACCGGGACGGCACCGTCCGGGTCGCGATCCGGTCCGGGACCCCCGACCTGCCCTTCGTGCGGCCCTCGCCCACGCTCTCCCAGCAGCAGGCCCTGGTCGCAAACCGCGCCGTGGTGCGGTCGGCGCCCGCCGAGGCCTGGCTGCCGCAGCTTCGCTCCCGGACCGGCGCGACCCGACCGGTGCTCGGCTGCACCGACGTCCGGCACCCCGTGCGGCCCTCCGGCTCCGGCACGGTCAGCGTGCTCACGTACCGCGCGGCGACCGCGGTCGTGCCCCGGGCCACGGCGGTCGCGACCGCCGGCGACCTGGTCTACTCCTCGGCGGACCGGCTGTACGTCGCGACCGCCGGCGACCGGCGTACCGCGGTGCACGCCTTCGCCCTGACCCCGGGCCGCACGGAGTACACCGGGTCCGGCACGGTGCCCGGCACCGTGGAGGACCGCTGGTCGATGAGCGAGCAGGGCGGCCTGCTGCGGGTCGCCACCGCGCTCGGGGACCCGTGGTCCCCCCGCGAGAACGCTGTCACCGTGCTCGCCCAGGACAGCTACGGGCGGCTGCTGACCCGCGGCCGGGTCGCCGGGATCGGACCCGGCGAGCAGGTCAAGGCGGTGCGCTGGCTGGGTGACCTGGCGGTGCTGGTGACCTTCCGGCAGACCGACCCGGTGCACACCGTCGACCTCACCGACCCGGCGCGACCACGGGTCCTGGACGAGCTGGAGGTGCCCGGGTTCTCGGTCTACCTGCACCCGGTCGGAGACGGGCTGCTGGTCGGGCTCGGCCGTGCGGCGACCTCGGACGGGCGGGACGTCGGCGCTCAGGTGTCGACGTTCGACGTCCACGACCCGACCGCCATCCGGCGCACCGGCCTGCTGGGCCTCGGCACGGCCGCGATCCTGGGCGTGGAGACCGACCCGCGCGCCTTCACCTACCTGCCCCGGGCACGGACCCTGCTGACCTCCGTGGAGGACCGCGGCTCCTACGCCAGCGGGGTGTTGGCGGTGCACGTCGGCGCGGACGGCACGCTCGCCCGCGCGGGCTCGTGGCCGACGTCGGTCGCCCTGGGGGCGGGCGTGCGGATGCTGCCGTTGGCCGGGGACCGGGTCGCCCTCGTCGACGACGCCGTCCGGGTCGTGCAGGTCGGGTGAGCGCGCCTATCGTGAGGGGCATGTGCCGCAACATCCGGACCCTGCACAACTTCGAGCCCCCCGCCACCGCCGACGAGGTGCAGGCCGCGGCGCTGCAGTACGTCCGCAAGATCAGCGGAGCGGCCCGGCCCTCACAGGCCAACCAGGCGGCCTTCGACCGGGCCGTCGCCGAGGTGGCGGAGAGCACCCGCCGGCTGCTCGACGGGCTGACCACCAGCGCCGCCCCCAAGGACCGCGAGACCGAGGCCGCGAAGGCACGCGCCCGCTCCGCCGTGCGCTACGGCTAGCGTCCGGCGGCTCACCGGGCGAAGTCCACGACCTCCTGGGCGTCGTCGTCCCACTCGTCGACCAGGTCGACGATGTCGGCGACCGAGTCCACGATGGCGGTCGGCCGGTAGGGGAAGCGGTCCACCTGGTCCGGCCGGGTCGAGCCGGTCAGCACCAGGATCGTGCGCAGGCCGGCCTCGAGGCCGGAGACCACGTCGGTGTCCATCCGGTCCCCGATCATCACCGTGGTCTCCGAGTGCGCGTCGATCCGGTTCAGCGCGGACCGCATCATCAGCGGGTTCGGCTTGCCGACGAAGTACGGCGCGACCCCGGTCGCCTTGGTGATCAGCGCGGCCACCGAGCCGGTCGCCGGGATCGGGCCGTGGATGCTCGGACCGGACACGTCCGGGTTGGTGGCGATGAAGCGCGCCCCCTTCTCGATCAGCCGGATCGCGGTGGTGATCGCCTCGAAGGAGTAGGTGCGGGTCTCCCCCAGCACCACGTACTCCGGGTCCCGCTCGGTCATCACGTAGCCGATCTCGTGCAGCGCCGTGGTCAGCCCCGCCTCCCCGATCACGTAGGCCGTGCCCTGGGGCCGCTGGTTGTCCAGGAACTGCGCGGTGGCCAGCGCGCTGGTCCAGATCGCGTCCTCGGGGACGTCGATTCCGGACCGGTGCAGGCGCGCCTGGAGGTCACGCGGGGTGAAGATGGAGTTGTTCGTCAGCAGCAGGAAGGGCCGGCCGGTGCCGGTCAGCCGGGCCACGAACTGGGCCGCGCCGGGGATCGGCTCCTCCTCGTGGACCAGGACGCCGTCCATGTCGGACAGCCAGGCGCGGACACCCCGCCGCGTGGTCGGGGTTCGACTCGTCATGGCGCACATGCTGTCACGACGGCGGGGCGCTGCTGTGCCGGTACGCCCGGAGGGCTCGAACCGGGTCCGTACCCTGGACGCGATGAGCACGACGCCCCGACCCGCCCCTGCCGACGCGCCCGCCGTCGCCGACGTGCTCGGCCTGGTCGCCGAGCGGCGGTTCGTGGCGCTGACCGGAGCCGGCCTGTCCACCGACTCCGGCATCCCGGACTACCGGGGACCGAACGCCCCGTCCCGGATGCCGATGACCTACGCCGAGTTCGCGTCCGGCCCGACCGCGCGGCAGCGCTACTGGGCGCGCTCGCACCTGGGCTGGTCGCGGATGCGGCGGGCCGACCCGAACCCCGGCCACCGGTCGCTGGCCGGTCTGGAGAGGGCCGGCCGGATGCGGATGCTGATCACCCAGAACGTCGACGGGCTGCACGAGGCGGCCGGCTCGCGGGAGCTGTGCGCGCTGCACGGCCGGATCGCCGACGTGGTCTGCCTGGGCTGCCGCAGGCAGACCTCCCGGGCCGCGCTGCACGACCGGATGCGCCGGCTCAACCCCGGCTGGAGCGAGCGGCACGGCGACGTGGCGGTGCGCCCCGACGGCGACGTGGACCTGGACGACACCGCCGGCTTCGCCGTGCCGCCCTGCGAGGCCTGCGGCGGCGTGCTCAAACCGGACGTGGTGTTCTTCGGCGAGAACGTCCCCCGGGAGCGCGTGGAGCGCTGCTACGCGGCGGTGGACGCGCTGGACCCCGACTCCGAGGTGCTGCTGGTGCTCGGCTCGTCGCTGACCGTGATGTCCGGCCTTCGGTTCGTGCGTCGCGCCACCAAGCTCGGCATTCCGGTGGTGGTGGTCAACCGGGGCCACACCCGCGCCGACGACCTGCCGGTCGTCAAGCTCGAGCACGGCACCTCCGAGTTCCTCGGCGCCCTCGCCGGGATCTGCGGGGTCGGGCTCGCCGAGGCCACCTGAGCGGCCGACCCCGGCGGCCGCCGGCTCAGAGCCGGTGCACGAACAGGTGCGAGGCGAGGTCGAGATCGATCTCGGCGGTCTCGCCGCCGCTGCCGATCAGCACCCCCGCAGCGCTCGAGGCGACCGTGACCACCCTGTCCGGCAGGGCGCCGACCCGGCGCAGCGCCGCCATCACCGACTCGTCCTTCTGCATCTCCTCGCCGATCCTGCGCACCAGGACCCGGGCGTCGGTGGTCCCGCGGGCCACCGCGTCCAACGGCTCGGCCTCCGCGTCGGGGCCCTCGCTGGCCCCGGACTCGCCCAGCTCGGCCAGACCGGGGATCGGGTTGCCGTACGGCGACTCGGTGGGATGGTCGAGCAGCTCCAGGAGCCGGCGCTCGACGGTCTCGGACATGACGTGCTCCCAGCGGCACGCCTCGGCGTGGACCAGCTCCCAGTCCAGGCCGATCACGTCGACCAGCAGCCGCTCGGCGAGCCGGTGCTTGCGCATCACCCGCACCGCCAGCCGGGTGCCGTCCGCGGTGAGCTCCAGGTGCCGGTCGCCCTCCACGGTCAGCAGGCCGTCGCGCTCCATCCGCGCCACCGTCTGGCTGACCGTCGGACCACTCTGGTGCAGGCGCTCCGCGATCCGGGCACGCAGCGGCACGATCCCCTCTTCGACCAGCTCGTAGATGGTCCGGAGGTACATCTCGGTGGTGTCGATCAGGTCGCTCACCCACCCATCCTCCCCCATCGCGCGCTGGGCCCGCTCCCCACCGCCTGGCAGAGTGGACGCGTGCCCACGCAGACCGTCATGTGGTTCCGCCGCGACCTCCGGCTCGCCGACAACCCAGCCCTTCTCGACGCCTGTGACGCCGAGGGCGTCCTGCCGCTCTTCGTGCTCGACCCCGCCCTGTGGGGACCGGCCGGGGTGGTGCGGCAGGGCTACCTGGTCGCCAGCCTGCGCGCGCTCGGCGAGTCCCTGGGCGGGCCCGGGCTGTCGGTGGTGCACGGGGACCCGGTGCGCCAGGTGGTCCTCGCCGCGCGCCAGGTCGGTGCCGCCCGCGTCCACGTGGCCGCCGACTACGGGCCCTACGGCCACCAGCGCGACGTGGACGTCGAGCGGGCCCTCGCCGCGCACGACATCGAGCTGGTGCGGACGGGGTCGCCGTACGCGGTCGCCCCGGGCCGGGTGAGGAACGGCTCGGACGCGCCGTACCGGGTCTACACGCCGTTCTTCAGGAGCTGGGTCGAGCACGGCTGGCGTGCGCCGGTCGATGCCCCGCGGGCCGTGCGCTGGCTGGCGCTGGACGACACCGTCGACCTGCCCTGCCCCACCCTGCCGGGCGGCATCGAGCTGCCGGAGGCCGGCGAGCAGGTGGCGACCCGGCGGTGGCGCGCCTACCTGGAGGAGCACCTGACCGACTACGACGACGAGCGGGACCGTCCCGACCTGGACAGCACCAGCAAGATGTCGCGGCACCTGAAGTGGGGCGAGATCCACCCGCGCACGTTGCTGGCCGACCTGAGGACCCGGCGCAGCGACGGCGCGGCCGCCTACCGGCGCGAGCTGGCGTTCCGCGAGTTCTACGCCGACGTCCTGTTCGCGCAGCCGCACACCGCACGCGAGTACCTGCGACCGGAGTTCGCGCGGATGGCGTACGACGAGCCGGACGCCCGGCTCGACGCCTGGAAGCAGGGGCGCACCGGGTTCCCCATCGTGGACGCCGGCATGCGGCAGCTGCGCGCGACCGGGTGGATGCACAACCGGGTCCGGATGATCGTGGCGAGCTTCCTGGTCAAGGACCTGCACCTGGAGTGGCAGCACGGCGCCCGGCACTTCATGGAGTGGCTGGTGGACGGGGACGTGGCCTCGAACATGCACGGCTGGCAGTGGGTGGCCGGCTGCGGCACCGACGCCTCGCCGTACTTCCGGGTGTTCAACCCCACCACCCAGGGCGCGAAGTTCGACCCCGACGGGGAGTACGTCCGGCGCTGGGTGCCCGAGCTGGCCGGGCTGGGTCGCAAGCACGTGCACGAGCCGAGCAGTGCTCCCGAGGGCACCCCGGACGGCTACCCCGAGCCGATGGTGGACCACAAGAAGGAGCGCCTCGAGGCCCTCGACCGGTACGACAGGATCAAGTCGTGACCACCGACCTGCTGCTGCCCGCCCGCTTCAACGGCCCACCCGGCTCCGGCAACGGCGGCTTCGCCGCCGGCACCCTGGCCGAGCACCTCAGCACCCACAGCGCGGACGCGCACGGTCACCCGCACGCACCGCTGGGCGTCACCGTCGAGGTGACCCTGCGCCGTCCGCCGCCGCTGGACACGCCGCTCGCGGCGTCGGTGGCCGGGGAGCGGGCCGTGCTCGGCCCGGCGGCGGAGCCGGTCGCCGAGGCCCGGCTGGTGGAGCTCGATCTGGCCCCGGTGCCGGAGGTGCCGCCCGAGGCTGCGGCCCGGGCGATGCAGGGCTACCCGAGCCGGTCCCGGCACCCGTTCCCGACCTGCTTCGGCTGCGGTCCCGACCGCGCCGAGGGCGACGGCCTGCGGATCTTCCCCGGACCCGTGGGCGCCGACCGCGGTCTGGTCGCGTCGGTGTGGCTGCCGCAGCCCGGGCACGCCGAGACCAGCGACCTGGTCGACGCGGTGCAGCGCTGCGGCGTGGCGACCACCTGGACGGCCCTGGACTGTGTCGGCGGCTGGTCGGAGGACCTGGAGGCGCGGCCCTGCGTGCTGGGCCGGATGACCGCCCGCGTCGACGCGCTGCCGGTGGTCGGCGAGGCGCACGTCGTGGTCGGCCGGCTCCTCGGCCGCGAGGGCCGCAAGTCGTTCACCGCGAGCACCCTCTACGACGCCGACGACCGGGTCGTCGCGACCGCCCGGCACACCTGGCTGCAGGTCGACCCGGCCACGTTCGGCTGACCGCGGCTGGTCTGGACCACCGTGCTGGTCACGCGGCCGGACGGGCTCCAGACGGTAGAACCGGAGCATGGACACCCCCACGATCCGCGTGTATCTCCTCGACGACCACGAGGTGGTGCGGCGTGGCCTGCGCGACCTGCTCGAGAGCGAGGGCGACATCGAGATCGTCGGGGAGTCCGGGTCGGCGCTGGAGGCGACCGCCCGGATCCCCGCGCTGCGCCCCGACGTCGCGGTGCTGGACGGCCGGCTGCCCGACGGCAACGGCATCGACGTGTGCCGTGACGTCCGCTCGGTCGACCCCTCGATCAAGGCGCTGATCCTGACCAGCTACGACGACGACGAGGCGCTCTTCGCCGCGATCCTCGCCGGTGCCGCCGGGTACGTGCTGAAGCAGATCGCCGGCAACGACCTGATCGAGGGCGTCCGCCGGGTAGCGGCCGGGCAGTCCCTGCTGGACCCGAGCCTGATCGCCCGGGTCCTGGAGCGGGTCCGCACCGGTCACACCGAGCAGCCGGAGCTGGCTGCGCTCACCGACCAGGAGCGCCGGATCCTGGAGCTGATCGCCGAGGGCCTCACGAACCGGCAGATCGGCGAGCGGATGTTCCTCGCCGAGAAGACGGTCAAGAACTACGTCTCGAGCGTGCTGTCCAAGCTCGGCCTCGAGCGCCGGACCCAGGCCGCGGTGCTCGCCGCCAAGCTGCTGCGCTAGCTAGCGGGGGCCGAGCGGCACCCGCCACTCGACCACGGTGCCGTGCGGCTCCTCCGGCAGGAACCGGACCGCCCCACCGAGCTCGGCCGCCCGCCGGCGGACGTTGCGGAGCCCGCTCTCGTGCCGCCCCTGCACCAGCCCCCGGCCGTCGTCGCCGACCCGGAGCACCACCTCGCGGTCGGCGACGACGACCTCGACCGTGGCGGTGCTCGCACCGGCGTGCCGGGCGACGTTGGAGAGCGCCTCGCGCAGCACCGCGACCAGGTGGTCGCCGATCGGTCGGGGCACCACCGAGTCCACCGGCCCCGAGGTCCGGACCGCGGGCGTGAAGCCGAGCACCGAGGCGTAGTCGCGGGCCACGTGGTGGATGTCGTTGCGCAACGAGTCCTCGTGACCGTGCCGGAGACCGAAGATGGTCGACCGGATGTCCCGGATGGTCACGTCCAGGTCCTGGACCGTCCGGTCGATGCGGTCGACCACCTCCGGCTCCGCGGTCAGCCGCCGGGCGCCCTGCAGCTGGAGCCCGGTCGCGAACAGCCGTTGGATCACCAGGTCGTGCAGGTCCCGGGCGATCCGGTCGCGCTCGGAGACCAGCACCAGCTCCTGACGGTCCGAGATCGCCTGCATCCGGTCCAGCGCCAGCGATGCCTGGTCGGCGAACGAGCCGAGCAACTCGGCCTCCTCGAACTCCAGCACGCCGCGCCCCTCGCGCATGACCAGGAGCACGCCGCTGGAGGCCAGGTGGGCCCGGAGCGGCACCAGCACCACGGTCCGGTCGTTCCCCAGGTTGACCACGAGGAGGTCCGTGTGGGTGTCGGACTGCTCGATCTGGTCGCGCAGCTCGCTCACCACCTGCTCGACGGTGCTGCCCGCCGCCTCGCCGGTGACCGCGCAGACCTCGTGCAGGTCGTCGTCGGCGCGCTGCAGGACCGCGACCGCCGCGGCTCCCGAGACCGTGCGCACCGCGGACGCGATCCGCTCCAGCGCGTCGTCGCGCAGGATCGGCGGCTGCAGGGTCTCACTGAGCTGCGCCGACGCCTCGAGCCACTCGCGCCGCCGTTCGCTCAGCGCGAAGGCGCGGGCGTTCTCGATCACGTAGCCGGCCGTGGTGGCCAGGGCGCCGACCAGCAGCTCGTCCTCCTCGGTGAAGTCGTTCCCATCGAGCTTCTCGGTGAGGTAGAGGTTGCCGAACACGGTGCCGCGGATCCGCACCGGCACGCCCAGGAAGCTCTCCATGGGCGGGTGGTTGGCCGGGAAGCCGAAGGACTTGGGGTGATCCTGCAGGTGGGTCAGCCGCAGCGGCTGGGGATGCTCGATGAGCAGCCCGAGGATGCCGTGCCCCCGCGGCAGCACGCCGATGGCCTGGTGCTCCTGCTCGGTCAGCCCGATGGTGACGAAGTCGCTGAGCTGGCCCTCGTCCCCGAGCACTCCCAGGGCGCCGTACCGCGCCCCGGTGATCTCGCAGGAGGCCACGACGATGCGGTTCAGCACGCTGTGCAGGTCGAGGTCCGAGCTGATCGCGAGCACCGCCTCCAGCAGGGCGAGGGCGTTGCTCGGGAGCTCCAGTCCCCCGGTCCCGGTGGTGGCGGCCATGATCGCAGCGTAGCCGGGTCCACGGGGCGACCGTGGTCTGCCGGCGGCCCTCGCGGGCTCTTCCACGTTGTCGGCGGCGGCGCGTACGGTGCCAGACATGGCTATCGCACGATTCCCGAGCATCGTCCTCGACTGTCCCGATCCCGCCGCCCTCGGCTCCTTCTACGGCGCGATGCTGGACTGGAAGGTCGAGGCGTCCCCCGACTGGGCCGAGGTGCGCGCAGAGAACGGTCAGTGCCTCTGCTTCCAGCAGGTGGAGGCCTACACCGCGCCGCGCTGGCCGGGCCAGGAGACGCCGCAGCAGATGCATCTCGACGTGGTCGTGGACGACCTCGACACCGCGGAGGCGGCGGTGCTCGGTCTCGGCGCGACCAAGCACGAGCACCAGCCGGGCACGTCCTTCCGGGTGTTCCTGGACCCGGCCGGTCACCCCTTCTGCCTGTGCCTGGGCTGACCGGAGCGGACCCTCAGAGCAGTCGACGGACCGGCATCATGGACCGGTAGGTCCAGCCGCTGCCGAGCCGGCGACCGGACAGGTCTCGCCAGCGCAGCCGGACGTAGAGGCCGCGCTGACCGCCTGCCCACGGCCGCGGGTCCCAGCTGGCGCGGATCTCGCGGATCTGCTGCGGGTCGTCGACCGGGGACGCCCGGCCGATCGCCACGACGCTCCAGCCCAGGTGCGTCTCGTAGTCGAGGTAGTCGATCTCGAAGGCCACGTCGGCGATGAAGCCGTAGGTGGCGATCTCGCTGTACGACGAGGTGCGGAACACCACCGACGAGTCGTGGACCGCGTAGTTGACCGGCACGATCCGGGGGCCGACCGGTGTCGACATGGCCACCCGCCCGACCACCCCGGCCTCGAGCAGCTCGACGCACTCGCCGGGTGACAGGGTCACCGGCTGGTTCATGGCGCTCCTCCCCGCTCCTCGGCGGCCCGGTCGCCGATACTCCGCACCACCGCCACCGTGCAGTGCGCCCGCTCGGCCACCGCCCGCGCCACCGACCCGTGCAGCGGGGACCCGTGGCGACTGCGCCCCCGCGCCCCGACCACCACCACGGCCGCTGTCGAGGAGGCGTGCACCAGCGCGTGTGCCGGGCTCTCCTGGACCAGCCGGCGGTGGACCACGACGTCGGGGTACTTCTCGCCGTAGCCGGCCAGGGACTCGGCGAAGAGCACGTCCCACTCCTCCCGGATCCGTCGCATCGCCTCGGGTCCCGGCAGCGGCGGTGCCGGGAACAGCCAGGGGTCGCCCAGCGCGTGCACGACCTCGAGCGGCACCCCCCGCGCGGCGGCCATCTCGAAGGCGAAGCCCAACGCGTCCGAGGAGTCCGCGGAGCCGTCTACCCCGACCAGCACCGGACCGGTGCCCGCCACCGGCTCCCGGACCACGACCAGCGTGCAGGGCGCATGGCCCACCATGGCGGCGCTCACCGAGCCGAGCAGCAGACGCACCACCAGTCCGTGGCCCCGGGAGCCGACGACCAGGAGGTCGGCGTGTCGTGCAGCCTCGACCAGCAGGTCGCGCGGGTCGTGCAGCCGCAGGCGCGCGCCGACCCGCACCGACGGGTCGACCTGGTGCACCAGCGTCTCCGCGCGGAGCAGGACCCGCTCCCCGGTGGCGCGCAGGCGCTCGCGTGCCTCGGGCACGTCCAGGACGAAGTCGGAGGGGACCACGTCGCCGGCCGCGTGCACGAGCAGCACCGGCAGGCGGTGTGCGGCCGCGTACCGGGTCGCCCAGGTCACGGCCCGGTCGCTCGTGACCGACCCGTCCACACCGACCACCACGGAGCCGGGAGCGTCGAAAGTGGTCACTGAGTCATCGTCACGCGGGGCGCGCCGGCGCGGTCAGGGGAGGACGGCACACCGATGGGGGACCTTGGTCCTCCGGACGCGGCCGCTCCCTGCCCGCCGTGCGTCGCCCGGCATTTGACACATATCCCCGGTTGCCCGTGAAATTGGATCGTGCAAATCAACTCCTCCTCCAGCCCGTGGTGGCGTCACGCCGTCTGCTACCAGATCTACGTCCGCAGCTTCGCGGACGGCAACGGGGACGGGGTCGGCGACATGGCCGGCATCGAGAGCCGGCTGCCGTACCTCGCCGACCTCGGCGTGGACGCCGTGTGGATCACCCCCTTCTACCCCTCGCCGCAGCACGACCACGGCTACGACGTGGCCGACTACCGCGACGTGGACCCGCTGTTCGGGTCGCTCGCGGACTTCGACGCGATGCTCGCGACCGCGCACGGGCTGGGCATCAAGGTGATCGTGGACGTGGTCCCGAACCACACCTCGCACGACCACGCCTGGTTCGTGGAGGCGCTCGCCGCGGGAGCCGGCTCGCCCGCCCGGGACCGCTACGTGTTCCGCGACGGTGCCGGCCCGGACGGCGCCGAGCCGCCCAACAACTGGATCTCGATGTTCGGCGGCCCCGCCTGGACCCGGATCGAGGACGGCCAGTGGTACCTGAACCTGTTCGACTCCAGCCAGCCGGACCTGAACTGGTGGAACGACGAGGTCGGCGACGAGTTCGAGTCGATCCTGCGGTTCTGGCTGGACCGCGGCGTGGACGGCTTCCGCATCGACGTCGCACACGGTCTCTACAAGCCCGCCGACCTGAAGCCGCGCCGGGCCGACGACAAGCCCCCGCACCCGATGTGGGACCAGCCCGAGGTGCACGAGGTGTACCGCCGCTGGCACAAGGTGCTCGCCGAGTACGACGGTGACCGGATGGCCGTCGCCGAGGCCTGGACCGGCACCGCCGAGTCGATGGCGCGCTACATCCGCCCCGACGAGCTGCAGCAGACCTTCAACTTCGCCTGGCTGCAGGCGGACTGGTCCGCCGATGAGTTCCGCAAGGTGGTCGTGGACACCTTCGAGGCCGTCGGTCTGGTGGACGCCACCGCGACCTGGGTGCTCTCCAACCACGACGTGGTCCGCGAGACCACCCGGTACGGCGGCGGCGAGACCGGGCTGGCCCGGGCCCGCGCCGCCGCCCTCACGATGATGGCGATGCCCGGCTCCGCCTACCTCTACCAGGGCGAGGAGCTCGGCCTGCCGCAGGTCGACGTGGCCGCCGAGCACCGCACCGACCCGTCCTGGTTCCGCACCGGCGAGCCCGGTCGGGACGGCTGCCGGGTGCCGCTGCCCTGGTCGGGCGACACCGCGCCGTACGGGTTCGGTCCCGGAGCGGGGCAGCCGTGGCTGCCGATGCCCGCGGACTGGGCGTCGCTCACCGTCGAGGCGCAGGCCGCGGACGAGGCCTCCACGCTCAGCTTCTTCCGTCGGATGCTGCGGCTGCGCCGCGAGCTGGCGCCGGGCCTGCCGGACGACGTGGAGCTGCTGCCCACCGGGACGGACGTGCTGGCGCTGCGCCGCGGCGACCTGCTGGCCGTGGTCAACTGCGGCACCGGCCCCGCACCGGTGCCGGAGGGTGCTGGTGAGCTGCTGCTCTGCAGCGGCGCGGACCCGGTGGACGGCCGGCTCGTCGCCGACACCGCCGCCTGGTTCCGCTGCTCCTGAGCGGTCCGGCGGCCCCCGACCGGGGGGCGGCCGGGCACCCGGGACGCGCGAGGTATCAGGCGCCGCCGCGCGGGCTCCTGAGCGGGTGACAGCGCCGCCGGCTCGGGCAGGACGGCACCTCCGACCCTGGTGAGGCACGTGCCATGTCCGTCCTGATCGACCCTCTCGTCCCGACGCAGGACCGCGAGTCCGGTGACGTCCCGGCGACGCCGTACCTCCTCCTCGACGTCGAGGCCGCGGTGACCCGTTTCCGCCGGATCGCGGCCGCCCTCCCGGGCACCGGCGTGCACTACGCCGTCAAGGCGAACCCGGCACCGGCGCTGCTCGGCGCGTTGGCCCGCGCCGGCTGCCGCTTCGACGTGGCCGGACCGGCCGAGCTGGCCGCGGTGCTCCTCGCCGGGGCCGCCCCCGGCGACGTCGTGTACTCCCACCCGGTGAAGCGGCGCGCCGACGTCGCGGCAGCCGCCGCCCTCGGGGTGCGGCTTTTCGTGGTGGACTCCCTGCAGGAGACCCACAAGGTCGCCGACGCGGCCCCCGGCTCCTCCGTGCTGTGCCGGCTGGCCACCTCCGGTGCGGGGTCGGACTGGCCGCTCTCGGGGAAGTTCGGCTGCTCCCCGGACGACGCCGTGCGCATCCTCCGCACCGCGGACGGCATCGGGCTCGACCCGGCCGGGGTGTGCTTCCACGTCGGATCGCAGCAGCGCGATCCCGGTGCCTGGGACGCACCCGTCGCCGCCGCCGCCGGGGTGTTCGCGAGGCTGCGTGCCGTCGGCCTGGCTCCCTGGCTGCTCGACCTCGGCGGCGGGCTGCCGGCGCACCTCGAGGGCGGCCACCCGCCCCTGGCGGCGTACGGCGCCGCGATCGAGCTCGCGCTGCGCCGGCACTTCGGCCGGTGGCGTCCACGGACCCTGGTGGAGCCGGGACGGGCGGTGGTCGCGGACGCCGGCACCCTGGTGGCCTCCGTGGTCGGGGTGCTGCACCGCGGGCCCACCCGGTGGGTGTTCCTCGACGCCGGGGTCTTCACCGGTCTGGTCGAGACTCTCGACGAGGCGGTCCGCTACCGGCTGCGCACCAGCGCCGACGGCGGCCCGGTGGGGCCCTGCGTGCTCGCCGGCCCGACCTGCGACAGCGTCGACGTGCTCTACGAGAAGGTCCCCGTGGCCCTGCCCCTCACGCTCGCGGAAGGGGACTCGGTGCGGCTGCTGTCCACCGGCGCCTACACCAGCTGCTACTCGACGGTGGGCTTCAACGGCTTCGCCCCGCTGCCCACCCGGCTCCTGGACTGACGAGGCCCGCGATGCCGACCGGTGCCGCGCCCGGACCTACCGGGCCCACCGAGGCCACGACGTGGCGGCCGGTCCCGCGGCTGCTCGGGGCGCACGCGCTCGCAGCCGTGGCGATGTCGCTGCCGTGGCCTCTGCTGCTGCTGCTGGTCTGGCAGCGGACCGGCGGGACCGCGCGCGGCGACCTGCTGCTGGGCCTGGCCGCGGCCGCCCGGATGCTGCCCTACGTGCTGCTCTCTGGGCGACCGGCCGGCTGGCCGACCGCTACCCGCGGCACCTGCTCCTGCGGGTGACCCTCCTCGCCCGAGCGGCCCTGCTGACCGTGGTGGCGCTCGCGGTCGCCCAGGATCTGCTGCTGGTGGCGGTGCTCGCCGCGTCCGGGGCGGTGGCCTGCGGCACGCCGGCGTACCCGGCCCTGGCCGCGGCGGTCCCCGGTCTGGCCGGCGACCGCCGCCGGCAGGCGACCGACCTGCTGGTGACCATCGAGGTGGCCGCGTTCGTCGTCGGGCCGGCGATCGGCGGCCTGCTGCTGGAGGTGGCACCCACGCCGGTGCTGCTGCCGGCATCCGCGGCAATGGCCACCCTGGCGGCGCTGCCGCTGCTGCACGGCCTGGTGCTCCGCCGCCCCGACGCCACCACCCGCCCGTCCGGGTCGGGCTCGCTGCTGCAGGTGGCGCGGACCAGCGAGGGGGTGACCCGGGCGATCCTCACGGTCGCGCTGCTGAACGCGGTCCTGGCCGCCACCGGGCTGGCGCTGCTCCCGCTCGCCGCGGACCGGTGGGCCGGCGGGTACGGGACAGCGGTCGCGGTGCTCGGGTTCGGGGCCCTGGCCGCTCCCCTGCTGTCCCGGCTGGGCGGCCCGGCACCGGCCCGGACCCGGTCGGGTCTGCTGCTGCTCGCAGCGGCCCTGGCGGTGCTGCCGCTCAGCCCCCGGCTGGGTTGGGCGCTGCCCGCCCTGGCCCTCGCGGGTGCCACCGCGGTGCAGGTGGAGGGCGCGGTCACCGAGACGCTGCAGGACGCCGTCGCCGACCGGCACCGGGCGGGGCTGCTCGGGCTCACCGACAGCGTGATGGTGGCCGCAGCCCTGGCCGGCTCCCTGCTCGCGCCGCCCCTGGTCTCCGCACTCGGCGCGCCGGGGCTGCTCGCGCTGCTGGTCGCCGGCTGCCTGGCGGCCGCGGTGCGACCGGGCCGCCTCAGCGAGCCGCGGCCGGCTCCCGGCCCGGCTGGGCCGGCGCCCGGATCGGCGACGGGACCGGCGACCGGGCCGACGACGGGGCCGGGGCGGGCACCGGCGGCGCCACCGGTGCGGCGGTGGGCTCGTCCTCACGGTCGATCGTGGTCCGCAGCGGCACCTCGCGGATGAACAGCACCGCGACCAGCGCGACCGCCGCGAACGGCGCCGCCACCAGGAACAGGTGACCGGTCGCGCCACCGAACGCGGTCTCGAAGACGGCCCGGACCGGGCCGGGCAGCGTGCTCATGTCCGGGATCGCGCCGCCCCCCTCGGGCTGCACCCCGAGCCGCGCCAGGCCCGTGCTCACGCTGCCGGTGACCTGGTGGCCGAGCATCGCGCCCAAGGCGGAGACCCCGACCGAGCCGCCCATCGACCGGAAGAAGGCGACCACCGAGCTCGCCGCTCCCATGTCGCGCTGGGCGGTGTTGTTCTGCACCGCCAGCACCAGGTTCTGCATGGTGGCGCCGAGGCCGAGACCGAGCACCGCCATGAACGCGCCCACCCGGACCAGGCCGGTGGTCTCGTCGATCGAGCTCAGCAGCAGCAGGCCGGCCACCACCAGGACCATGCCGCCGACCAGGTAGCGCTTCCAGGTCCCGGTGCGGCTGATGATCCGGCCGCTGCCGATGCTGGAGACCAGCAGCCCTCCGACCATCGCCATCGACATCAGGCCGGCGTGCGTGGGGGACATCGCGTGCGCGATCTGGAAGTACTGCGAGAGGTACACCGTGGCGCTGAACATCGCGATCCCGACCATCACCGACGCGAGGGTGGCCAGGCTGGTGGTGCGGTCCCGGAACAGCCGCAGCGGGATGACCGGCTCCGCCGCGCGCATCTCGGTCACGACGGCCGCCGCGAGCAGCAGCACCCCGAGGGTCACCAGCCAGGCGGTGGTCACCGAGGCCCACGCGAAGCTGTGGCCGGCGAGGGAGACCCAGATCAGCAGCGTGGAGACCCCGCCCGCGATCAGGACCGCGCCGAGGTAGTCGATGCGGGCCTCGCGGCGGACCGTGGGCAGGTGCAGGGTCCTCTGCAGCACTACGAAGGCGAGCAGCGCGACCGGCAGGCCCACGAAGAAACAGCCCCGCCAGCCCCAGGCGGAGTCGACGACGAAGCCGCCGATCAGCGGGCCGGAGACGGTGGCCAGCGCGAAGACCGCGCCGAGGTAGCCGGAGTAGCGGCCGCGCTCGCGCGGGGAGACCATCGAGGCGATCACCACCTGCACCAGGGCGGTGAGGCCGCCCACGCCGAGCCCCTGCACGGCACGCGCCGCGATCAGGGAGCCCATGTCCGGGGCGAACCCGGCCCCGAACGAGCCGATCACGAAGATCACCAGCGCAGACTGCACCAGCGCCTTCTTGCTGAACAGGTCCGCCAGCTTGCCCCAGACCGGGGTGGAGGCGGTCATCGTCAGCAGGGTCGCGACGACGACCCAGGTGAAGCCCGACTCGCTGCCGTGCAGGTCTGCGACGATCCGCGGCAGCGCGTTCGACACCACCGTCGAGGACAGCATCGCCACGAACAGCCCGAGCAGCAGCCCGGAGAGGGCCTCGAGCACCTGACGGTGCGACATCGGGCCGTCCACGGGGACGGCGCGTGCCGCTCGAGCGCTCCGTCGCGGGGCGGCGTGCTTGCCGGGCTTCTGCTGGGTCTGGGACATGTCCTCGTGCTTTCGATCGGGTACCTGTCGAGGCTACCCAAAACTTGCTTTCTGCAAGCATCTGCGGGACCAGGTCCGTCCGTGACGCTGCCCACCCGCCGCCGCGGGAATACGCCGCGGGTCAGGGCGTCGGGTGGTGGGCGTCGTACCCGCGGAACCGCCGGGACAGGGCCCCGGCGGTGAGCGCGCCGGCCACGCAGGCGAGGCCGCCGAGCACGAGCGCGAGCCGCTCGCCGGTGCCGCTGGCCACGGAGCCCGCCAGGAAGTCGCCGGCGCGCGGGCCGCCCGCCACCACCACGATGAACACGCCCTGGAGACGGCCCCGCAGCTCATCGGGGGCGGCCACCTGCAGGATCGTGGACCGGTACGCCGAGCTGACCATGTCGGCCATCCCGGAGAGGGCCAGGAAGACCACACCCACCCACAGCACGTCGGTCAGCCCCACGCCGCCGACGGCGGCGCCGTAGCAGGTCACCGCGACCACGATCGCCAGCCCCTGCAGCCGCACCCGCCCCACCCAGCCGGAGAACAGGAAGGCGAGCACCGCCCCGGCGGCCGGCGCCGCCTGGAGCAGGCCCACGACGCCGGCACCGCCGCCGTACACCTTGTAGGCCAGCGCCGGGAAGAGCGCCCGCGGCTGGGCCAGGACCATCGCGCACAGGTCGAGCACGAAGGTCATCCGCAGGTTCGGGGAGCGGCGCAGGAAGGCCAGTCCGTCCACCACCGAGCGGAGGCCGGCGCGGGGGCTGTTCGCCATCGGCGGCATCCGCGGCAGCCGGACCAGCGCGTAGTAGGCGGCGGCGAAGGTCACCACGTCGATCGTGTACGCCGTCCCCAGCCCGTGCCACTTGATCGCCAGCGCGCCCAGCAGCGGCCCGAAGGTGAAGCCGAGGTTGAACGACGCCATGCCCAGCGCCGACGCCGCCGGCAGCAACGCCGGCTCCAGCAGCCGCGGGATCATCGCGCTGCGGGCGGGGTTGTTGACCGCGTAGAAGCCGGACTGCACCGCGATCAGCCCGTAGAGCAGCCACACCGACCCGTTGCCGGCGAAGGCCTGCACCGCCAGCGCCAGGGAGACCGCCCACAGCCCGGCGCTGGCCACCAGGGCCAGCGTGCGGCGGTCCACCGCGTCGGCGATCGCCCCGCCGTAGAGCCCGAGGACCACCAGCGGCACCAGCGCGAAGACGCCCACCAGGCCGACGTAGAACGAGGAGTGCGTGATCGCGTAGACCTGGATCGCCACCGCCACGTTGGTCATCTGCTGCCCGAGCTGGGAGACGGTGTTGCCCACGAACAGCCGGCGGTAGGGCGCGGACACCCGCAGGGGCCGGACGTCGGTGACGACCGCCCGGACCGCCCGGCCCCAGCGGCCACCGCGGCCCAGGTCCGTGGACCTGTCCGGGGCGGGATCCGTGTGCACCGGCCAACCTTCGCATCCCACTGGAAATCACTTGTCCGCCCCTCGGCCCGGACGTACCGTGGTCGGACACGGGAAAGGAGGTGGTCCTGGAGTGCATTCTTCACGGATTCGTGAGGTGGCTGCTCGCTAGCAGCGCACCCGCCAGCCACGCTGATGTGCAGTGCGCGCTGGTACTACCAAGCAGTCACCCGGCCCGTAGGCGCTCCGGACATCATCCGACCGGAGAGCGGTTCCGCACCGCACCGCCTGCGGGCCGTCTGCGTGCCCGTCCCCCGCGCCGCTTGCGCCCGTGCCGTTTACCAGGTGATGCAGGAAAACTGGCACTGACCATGGTGAACTCCCCATGGTCAGTGCCAGTTCCCCATGGTCAGTGCCAGTTCTCCATGGTCAGTGGCGCGGCCGAGCTCGGCACCCAGAGGTACGCCGCAGCGTGCACCGCCGAGCCCCGTCAGCGAGGCGGCCTGTCGAGACCCGACGACGTCGACGTGCGCTCAGACCAGCGCCTGGCTGAACTGCGAGCGGTACAGCGCCGCGTAGGCGCCCTTGGCGGCCAGCAGGTCGGCGTGGGTGCCCTGCTCCACGATGGCGCCCGCCTCCATGACCAGGATCAGGTCGGCGTCGCGGATCGTGGACAGCCGGTGCGCGATGACGAAGCTGGTGCGCTCCGTGCGCAGTGCCGCCATTGCCCGCTGCACCAGCAGCTCGGTGCGGGTGTCGACCGAGCTGGTCGCCTCGTCGAGGATCAGCAGCGCCGGGTCGGCCAGGAACGCGCGGGCGATGGTGACCAGCTGCCGCTCCCCGGCGCTGATGCTGCCGCCGTCCTCGTCGACGACGGTGTCGTAGCCCTGCGGGAGGTTGTGCACGAAGCGGTCCACGTACGTCGCCCGGGCCGCCTCGAGGATCTCCTCCTCCGAGGCGTCCGGCCGGCCGTAGGCGATGTTGTCGCGGATGCTGCCGCCGAACAGCCAGGTGTCCTGCAGCACCATGCCGGTGCGACCGCGCAGGTCGCCGCGGCGCATGGTGGCGATGTCCACGCCGTCCAGGGTGATCCGGCCGGCCTCCACGTCGTAGAACCGCATGATCAGGTTGACCAGCGTGGTCTTGCCCGCCCCGGTCGGCCCGACGATGGCGACGGTCTGTCCCGGCTGCGCCACCAGGGACAGGTCGTCGATCAGCGGCCGGTCCGGCTCGTACCGGAACGAGACGTGCTCGAAGACCACCCGTCCCCGGCCGTCGGCCGCGAGCGGCACGGCCTGCTCCGGCGGCTCCTCCTCCGCGTCGAGGAGCTCGAAGACCCGCTCGGCCGAGGCCACCCCCGACTGCAGCAGGTTGACCATCGAGGCCAGCTGGGTCAGCGGCTGGGTGAACTGGCGCGAGTACTGGATGAACGCCTGCACGTCCCCCAGGCTCATCGAGCCACTCGCTACCCGGAGACCTCCGAGCACCGCGATCACGACGTAGTTGAGGTTCCCGATGAACATCATCACCGGCATGATCAGCCCGGACACGAACTGCGCGCCGAACGAGGCCTGGAACAGCTCGTCGTTCTCCCGGCCGAAGACCTCCTCGACCTCGCTCTGCCGGCCGAACACCTTGACCAGGGCGTGGCCCGTGATCGTCTCCTCGATGTGCGCGTTCAGCGAGCCGGTACGGCGCCACTGGAAGATGAACAGCCCCTGCGAGCGCTTCATGATCTGACCGGTGAGCAGCATCGAGAGCGGGACCGTGACCAGCGCGACGAGGGCGAGGGTCGTCGAGATCGAGAACATCATGGCGAGCACGCCGATGACCGTCAGCAGGGAGACCAGCAGCTGGCTCATGGTCTGCTGCAGGGTCTGGCTGACGTTGTCGATGTCATTGGTGACCCGCGACAGCAGCTCGCCGCGGGGCTGCCGGTCGAAGTAGCTCAGCGGCAGCCGGTTGACCTTGTCCTCGACCTCGGCCCGCATCCGGCGGACCGTGGCCTGCACCACGTCGTTGAGCACGAAGCCCTGCAACCAGGACAGCAGCGCCGCCGCGACGTACACGGCGAGCACCAGCAGCAGGACCTGCCCGACGGCATCGAAGTCGACGCCCCGGCCCGGCACCACGTCCATCCGCTGCAGCATGTCCGCGAGGTTGCCGTCCCCCTGGGCGCGGAGCCCGGCGACCGCCTCGGCCTTGCTGCTGCCCTCGAGCCGTCGCCCGAAGACACCGGCGAAGATCAGGTCGGTGGCGTGGCCGAGGAGCCTCGGCCCGAGCACGGTCAGCCCCACGCTCACCACGGCGAGGACGGCGACCGCGACCGCCTTGGGGCGCTCCGGCCGCAGCCGGGCGACCAGCCGCCGGGCCGACGGCCCGAACGTCATCGACCGCTGCCCGACCATGCCGCCGCCCATCGGCCCGCGGCCCGGGCCGGGCCCGGACTGGATGCGCTCGGTCTCCTGCATCCGCCCGCCCGGCGGCGTCCGGCCGGCGGCGCTCATGCCGCCTCCTGCGGGGTCAGCTGGGAGCGGACGATCTCCTGGTACGTCGCACAGGTGGCGAGCAGCTCCTCGTGGCGTCCGCGGCCCACCACGGCACCGTCCTCCAGCACCAGGATCTGGTCCGCGTCGATGATCGTGGACACCCGCTGGGCCACGACCAGCACGGTCGCCTCGGTGGTCACCGGCGCCAGCGCGGCACGCAGCCGCGCGTCCGTGGCCAGGTCGAGCGCGGAGAACGAGTCGTCGAACAGGTAGACCGCCGGCTGCCGGATCAGCGCTCGCGCGATGGCCAGCCGCTGCCGCTGCCCTCCGGACAGGTTCGTGCCCCCCTGCGCGACCGGGGCGTCGAGGCCCTCCGGCATCGCCTCGACGAAGTCGCGCGCCTGAGCGATCTCCAACGCCTCCCACATCTGCGCCTCGGTCGCGTCCGGACGGCCGTGCCGCAGGTTGCCGGCCACTGTGCCGGAGAACAGGAACGCCTGCTGGGGCACCAGGCCGATCCGGCTCCACAGCTGCTGCGGGTCCTGGCGGCGTACGTCGACCCCGTCGACGTACACCTCGCCTCCGGTCACGTCGAACAGCCGCGCCACCAGCCCCACCAGGGTGGTCTTGCCTGCCCCGGTTGACCCGATCACCGCGGTGGTCTCCCCCGGCCGGGCGGTGAAGGACAGGTCACGCAGCACCGGCTCCTCGGCCCCCGGGTAGCTGAACGCCACCCGGGAGAACTCGAGCTCGCCGGTGCGACGCGTCGGCGTGACCGGCTCGGCGGGCGGGCGGACCGAGGTCTCGGTGGAGAGCACCTCGACGATCCGGTCGGCGCATACCGAGGCGCGGGGCACCATGACCAGCATGAAGGTGGCCATCATCACCGACATCAGGATCTGCACCAGGTAGGTCAGGAACGCGGTCAGCGCCCCGATCTGCATCGAGCCCGCGTCGATCCGGTGCCCGCCGAACCAGAGCACCGCCACGCTGGAGACGTTGAGGATCAGCATCACGGTCGGGAACATCGTGGCCATCCAGCGACCGGTGGTCAGCGCGACCGCGGTCAGCTCGGTGTTCGCGGTGCCGAAGCGGCGGGTCTCGTAGGGCTCGCGGACGAACGCGCGCACCACCCGGATGCCGGTGATCTGCTCGCGCAGGATCCGGTTCACGTTGTCGATGCGGGTCTGCATCAGCCGGAAGCCCGGCACCATCTGGCTGATGATCACCGCCACGGCCGCGAACAGCAGCGGCACGCACACCGCCAGCAGCCAGGACAGGCCGAGGTCCTCGCGCATGGCCATCAGCACGCCGCCGACCATCATGATCGGGGCCGCGACCATCATCGTGCTGGTCATCAGCACCAGCATCTGGACCTGCTGCACGTCGTTGGTGTTGCGGGTGATCAGCGACGGGGCCCCGAGCAGCTGCACCTCGCGGCTGGAGAACGTGCCGACCTGGTGGAACACCGCGGCGCGCAGGTCCCGCCCGAAGCTCATGGCGGTCCGCGCGCCGACGTACACCGCGCTCGCGCTGCACAGGATCTGCACGAACGACACCGCGAGCATCAGGGTGCCCGTGCGCGTGATGTAGCCGGTGTTGCCGACCGCGACCCCGTTGTCGATGATGTCGGCGTTCAGGCTGGGCAGGTAGAGCGCCGCCATCGTGCCGACGAACTGCAGCAGCACCACCAGGGCGAGCCTGCGCCGGTAGGGGCGCAGCCGGTCGCGCAGCAGCCGCAGCAGCTCCACGTCAGCCCGTCCCCTCGACGCTGCCGGCCGCCGAGCGGATGCCGTCCAGCAGCGCATCGGTGATCTGCTCGGGGCTGAGCACCGGATCGTGCTCGGCACCGGGGTGGCGCGCGCCCAGGACGAGCGTGCGCAGCAGCAGCGCCGCCGTGCACGGGTCGACGGCGAGCTCGTCGCGGTGCGGCTCGAACACCTCGGTGAGCCGGTCGAGCAGGGCCCGGTGCGAGGCCAGCACGAAGGCCGGTGGGCCCGGCGGCCGGTGGCCCTGATGCCGCTCGACGGGCTGGGACATCCACACCCCGCGCAGCGCCATCATCACCGCGACGACCCTCTCGGAACGGGCGTGCATCCGCCGGGTGGTCACTAGGACCCGCTCGCGCAGGTCGGTGAGCCCGGCCAGCGCGGCCGCGAGCTCGGTGCTGGCCGCGGCCGGGTTCATGGTCTCCTCGGCGGCCGCTGTCAGCAGCGCGGCCTTGTCCGGGAAGACCCGGAAGATCGTGCCCTCGGCGATCCCGGCGGCCTCGGCGATCTGCTTGGTGGTCACCGCGTCGCCGTACTGCAGCAGCAGCGGCACGACCACCTCGACGATCGCGGCCCTGCGCTCGTCGGGGGCCATCGGCGCGGCCCGCCCGGTCCGTCGTACGTCGGTCTGCACGCGCCCAGACTAAGTGAGTGAGCACTCACTCACAACGGCTGGCGGGCGCGACGTTTACCATGTGAACCTGGTAAACCGGCACTGACCACGGTGAATTCACCATGGTCAGTGCCAGTTCTCCTGCATCACCTGGTAAACGGCAGGCGCCGGACGGGTCCGGCTACGGGGCCAGCCGGACCACCCGCCACGGGCTGCTCGGGTCCTCGGACCGCCGGTAGACGAGCCGGTCGTGCAGCCGGCCCTTGCGGCCCTGCCAGAACTCCACCTCGGTGGGGACCACCCGGTAGCCGCCCCAGAACGGGGGCAGCGGGACCTGGTCGGTGCCGGCGAACCGCGCGAGCACGCCGCCGTACCGCTCGTCGAGGGCGGACCGGGAGGCGACCACCTGGGACTGGGGGGAGGTCCACGCGCCGAGCTGGGACTCACGGGGACGGACGGCGAAGTAGGCCTCGCTCTCCTCCGCCGACACCCGCGCCGCCGTCCCCTCCACCCGGACCTGGCGCTGCAGGTCGTGCCAGGGGAACAGCAGCGAGACCGCCGGGTTGGCCTCGATCTCCGCGGCCTTGCGTGACTCGTAGTTGGTGTAGAACACGAAGCCGCCGGCGCCGAGCCCCTTGAGCAGCACCGTCCGCGCGGAGGGCCGGCCCTGCGCCGAGACGGTGGCCAGGACCATCGCGTTCGGCTCGTGGAGCCCCGAGGCGACGACGTCGTGGAGCCAGCGCCGGAACATCGAGAGCGGGTCGGGCTCGAGGTCGGGGGCGTCCAGGCCCCGGGTGCCGTACTCGCGGCGCAGCGCGCCGAGGTCGGGAGGCTGGTGGTCGCTCATCCCCCGAACCTACCCAGCACGCTCGCGCACCCCCCGGACGGACGGGTGCGTGACGGACGCCGCCGGAGTCGGCATGATGAGCACCGGCGCAGGGCCGGCAGGTAGAGGAGTCGTCGATGAGCGAGATCCAGCACGGGCTCGAGGGCGTGGTCGCCTTCGAGACCCAGATCGCCGAGCCGGACAAGGAGGGCTCCGCGCTCCGGTACCGGGGAGTGGACATCGAGGACATCGTCGGGCACGTGCCCTTCGAGAACGTCTGGGGCCTGCTGGTCGACGGCAGCTACCGCCCCGGGCTGCCGCCCGCCGAGCCGTTCGCGCTGCCGGTGCACTCCGGTGACATCCGGGTCGACGTGCAGTCGGCGATCGCGATGCTCGCCCCCACCTGGGGCATGCGGCCGCTCTACGACACCGACGACGAGAAGGCCCGCGAGGACCTCGCCCGGGCAGCGGTGATGGTGCTGTCGTTCGTCGCGCAGGCGGCACGGGGGCTGGGCCAGCCGATGGTGCCGCAGTCCGAGGTCGACACGGCCACCTCGATCACCGAGCGGTTCATGATCCGGTGGAAGGGCGAGCCGGACCCCAAGCACGTCCGCGCCGTGGACGCCTACTGGGCCTCGGCCGCCGAGCACGGCATGAACGCCTCCACGTTCACCGCCCGGGTGGTGGCCTCCACCGGCGCCGACGTCGGCGCCGCCCTGTCCGCGGCCGTCGGGGCGATGAGCGGTCCGCTGCACGGCGGCGCCCCGTCCCGGGTGCTCGGCATGATCGACGCGGTCGAGCGCAGCGGGGACGCGGACACCTACGTCAAGGACCTGCTCGACCGGGGCGAGCGGCTGATGGGCTTCGGGCACCGCGTCTACCGCGCGGAGGACCCCCGCGCCCGGGTGCTGCGACGCACCGCGCAGGAGCTGTCGGCGCCGCGCTACGAGGTGGCGGTGGCGCTGGAGAAGGCCGCGCTCACGGAGCTCAAGGACCGCCGGCCCGACCGGGTGCTGGAGACCAACGTCGAGTTCTGGGCGGCGATCGTGCTGGACTTCGCCGAGGTGCCGCCGCACATGTTCACCTCGATGTTCACCTGCGCCCGCACCGGCGGCTGGTCCGCGCACATCCTGGAGCAGAAGCGCACCGGCCGGCTGATCCGACCGTCCGCCCGGTACGCCGGACCGGGCGAGCGGCACGCCGACCAGGTCGACGGCTGGGACCCGGACTGGGCGTAGCCGCACCCCGGCGTGCAGGGCCGGAGGCCGGACTGTCAGGATCGTCCGGGCTCGTTCAGCAGGCAGCGGCGTCCGGGCCCGGCTCCCGAAGGATGTGCCATGCACCTGCAGATCGACGCCGACCGTCGCGGCGGCTACACCGTGCTGCGCCCGCACGGCGAGATCGACTACGCGACCGGCCCCGAGCTGCGGAGGGCATTGACCGACACCCTGGTGGCCGGTGAGGTGCACGTCGTGGTGGACCTCACCGAGGTCGACTTCATCGAGTCCACCGGGCTGGGCGCGCTGATCGGGGGCCGCCGCCGGGCCCACGCCCTGAACGGGTCGCTCGGCCTGGTCTGCGCGGAGGACCAGGTGCTGAAGGTGTTCCGGGTCACCGGCCTGGACAAGGTCTTCGCCATCCACCGGTCGGTCGAAGCGGCAACCGCGCGTCCGGTCACGACCTCCTAGAGCGGCTTGCCGAAGCAGCGCGACAGCGGCGACCAGGCGTAGTGCCCGAAGCTCGCCACGGGCAGGTAGCCGGCCGCGGTGTACAGCGCCATCGCCTCGGGCTGGGCCGTCCCGGTCTCCAGCACCATCACCGCAGCGCCGGCGGCCCGGGCGGTCGCCTCCAGGTGGGAGAGCACCCGCCGGGCGTGCCCCTGCCGGCGCGCCGGCGGGGCGACGTACATCCGCTTGACCTCAGCAGCCGGCGCGAGCTCCCAGGGCCGTACGTCGGAGCGCAGCCGCCAGCCGCCCATGGCCACCGCGGCCCCGTCCACCCGGCCCAGGAAGAACGCACCGCGGGGCGGGTCGAAGACGCCGTCCTCCAGCGGGGTGCTGTCGGGCCCGCCGTACAGCACCACGTACTCGGCCTGCACCTGCTCGACCAGCTCGCGGGTGTCGGGGTCCTCGAAGGAGGCCGGCACGAGCACCAGGTCGCCGCTGCTCACCATTCGTCCCCTCCCGTCGCACCGGTTGCGCGGGTGCCACACTAGGAGCCCCCCGCTCTGACAACGAGGTCAGGTCACCCGCTCGAGATCCCACGAGGTGGACGCACCGTGACCGACACGATCACCATCCCCGACGCGCTGCTGCCCGCGGACGGCCGGTTCGGAGCCGGACCGTCGAAGGTCCGCCCGCAGGCGCTCGCGGCGCTCGCCGCCACCGGCGGGTCGCTGCTCGGCACCTCGCACCGGCAGGCCCCGGTCAAGAGCCTGGTCGGACGGGTCCGGGAGGGCGTCTCGGCGCTGTTCGGGCTGCCGGAGGGCTACCAGGTGGTCCTCGGCAACGGGGGCGCGACGGCGTTCTGGGACGTCGCCACCTTCGGGCTGATCCGCGAGCGCAGCCAGCACCTGTCCTTCGGGGAGTTCTCCGCCAAGTTCGCGACCGCGGCGGCGCGAGCCCCCTTCCTCGGGGAGCCGACGGTGATCAGCTCGGCCACCGGCACCCGGCCGCAGCCGCGCGCCGAGGCCGGTGTGGACGTCTACGCCTGGGCGCACAACGAGACCTCCACCGGCGTGATGGCCCCGGTGCACAGGGTCGAGGGCGCCGACGAGGACGCCCTGCTGCTCATCGACGCGACCTCCGGCGCGGGAGGGCTGCCGGTCGACATCTCGAAGGTGGACGGCTACTACTTCGCACCGCAGAAGTGCCTGGCCTCCGACGGGGGGCTCTGGGTGGCGGTGCTGTCGCCGGCCGCGCTCGAGCGGGCCGCGCAGCTGGCCGCGACCGACCGCTGGGTGCCGGCCTTCCTCGACCTGCCGACCGCGATCGAGAACTCCACCAAGGACCAGACCTACAACACGCCCTCGATCGCGACCCTGTTCCTGATGGCCGAGCAGCTGGACTGGCTCAACGGCCAGGGGGGCCTGGAGTTCGCGGTGGCCCGCACCACCGACAGCTCCAACCGGCTCTACACCTGGGCGGAGAAGACCGCCTACACCTCGCCGTACGTCGCGGCCGCCGACGAGCGCTCCCTGGTGATCGGCACGATCGACTTCGCCGAGGACGTCGACGCCGCCGCGGTGGCCGCCGTGCTGCGCGCGCACGGGATCGTCGACGTGGACCCCTACCGCAAGCTCGGCCGCAACCAGCTGCGGGTGGCGATGTTCCCGGCCGTGGATCCGGCCGACGTGGAGGCCCTGACCGCCTGCGTCGACCACGTGGTCGAGCAGCTGTGAGGCGGTCTCAGAGGACCAGCCAGACCCCCAGGTAGTGGACCGCGAAGGCCGCGACCGTCAGCGCGTGGAACACCTCGTGGAACCCGAACCAGCGAGGGGCCGGGTCGGGTCGCTTGAGCCCGTACACCACCGCCCCGGCGGTGTAGAGCACGCCGCCCAGGACGGCGAGAGCCAGGGCCAGGGGATGCCCGGCGGCAGCGAACCCGTCGGCCCAGAAGACCGCGGCCCAGCCGAGCCCGACGTACACCGGCACGTAGAGCCAGCGGGGCGCGTGCACCCACAGGACCTGGAAGGCGGCGCCCAGCAGCGCCCCGACCCAGACCACCGCCAGCAGCGTGCGCGCCGAGCCGGCGGGCAGCATCAGCACCGCGAACGGCGTGTACGAGCCGGCGATGAGCACGAAGATGTTGGCGTGGTCCCAGCGCCGCAGGCGCAGCCGGGTCGGCTCCGACCAGGAGCCGGTGTGGTAGGCCGCGCTGACCGTGAACAGCAGCACCGCCCCCAGCGTGAAGACGGCGCAGGCGAGCTTCGCGGCCACCGTCGGCGCGGCGAGGACCTGGACCAGCCCCGCGACCGCCGCCACCGGCGCGGTCCCCTGGTGCAGCCGGCCGCGCAGCCGGGGCCGGACCTGGACGACGACCCGACCGACCGTCTCCTGGACCTGCTGCACTGCGCTCATGAGCCCAGCATGACGTGCTGATCCGGACAAGAGTCGACTCCTGGACCACAATCGCGGTCGCCGTCTTGTTCGCCCGGGACAAGGATCAGGATCGGGTGCCCCGGACCCGGGACCGGCGGGCCACCAGCCACGCCGCAGCGACCAGGCCGGCGGCGACCAGCCCGATGCCGACCCAGTCTCCCCGGTCCCGCGGCGGCCCGGCGGCGCGCGCCCCGGGCGCCGGCGTGACCGGGGGCGGCGTGGGCGAGGCGGTCACGGCCGGCTCGCCCTGCCCCGGTGAGGGCGCCGGTGAGGGCGCCGGTGAGAGCGCCGATGAGAGCGCCGGTGAGAGCGCCGGGGGAAGCGACACCTGCAGCACCTCGGCGTGCAGCCCCTCGGAGGAGACCAGCACCCGTCCCCCGGGCCCGACCGAGATCCCCTCCCCCGACCGCTGGGCGGGCAACCGCGCGGTGCCGACCAGCGCGAACCCGGGGAACGTGTAGAGCGAGACGCTGCCGTAGGTGCGCAGCAGCACGTGCCTGCCGTCCGGCAGGAAGGTGCCGTCGGTGAGCAGGCCGGGGACCCGCGCGAACGCGACCAGCCGGTTCCTGCGGTCGGTGCGCAGGGTCCGCGGCGCGGCGTACACGGTGCCGCCGAACACGCTCTTGGAGATCACGAACACGCGCTGGGAGGCCGGCTGCACCAGCAGTGTCTCGGCGTCGCGGGCACCGTCGGGGTAGACCAGCCGGTAGCGCTGTGCGGGACGGTCGCCGCCGTCCGGCCGCAGGCGGTAGACCGAGACCTCGTCCCGGCGGGCCCGGTTGTCGCCGATGTCGCCCGCCCACAGGGAGCCGTCCGCCCCGGGGGCGAGGGCCTCCACGTCGGCGACCTCGTCCGCGTAGGTCGTCCGGGCGACGGTCCGCCCGGTCGCCACGTCCACGGCGTACACCACCGCGTCGTCCCCCGAGTCGTTGGTGGTGAGCACCGAGCGGCCCCGGTCCACCAGCCCGCTGGACTCGATCACGTGCTCGTCGCGGAACGCGAACAGCGGCACCCCCTCCGCCTCCGGGGGACCGCCGGCCAGCAGCGCCGCGGCCAGGCCGAGGGCCAGCACCTCAGGCCAGCCGGTCCTGCAACAGCTCGGCGAGGCGGGGGCGCAGGCCCCAGGCCCGGGTCAGCTCGCCGAGCTCCTCGTGCACGCCCGCCGCGGGACGAGCCCCGGTGCGGACCGCCCGCAGCAGCGTGTTGCGCGGGGTGTGCTGGCTGTCCACGAAGTCGATGACGTCCACCTGGTAGCCGACCATCCGCAGCACCGAGGCGCGCATCGCGTCGGTCAGGGTGTCCGCGAACCGCTCGCGCAGGATGCCGTTGCGGGTCAGCAGGGCGTACGGCGCCGGGGCGACCGCCGAGCGCAGCTGGGCGGCGACGTCATGGTGGCAGCAGGGCGCCGCGAGGACCAGCGGCGCTCCCCAGGTCACCGCGCGGGCCAGTGCGTCGTCGGTCGCGGTGTCGCAGGCGTGCAGCGCCAGCACCACGTCCGGGCGCTCGGCGAGCTCGACCGATCCGATGTCGCCCTGGACGAAGCTCATCTCCTCGCCGAGACCGAGCCCCTCGGCGACCGCCGTGTTGTGCTCGCGGGACTGCTCCTTCACGTCGACGCCCGTGGTGTGCACCGGGAGCCCGCGCACGTGGGCGAGGTACCGGTGCGCGGCGAACGTCAGGTAGGCGTTGCCGCAGCCGAGGTCGACCACTCGCAGCGGCCGCTCCGGGGTGAGCGCATGGACGCGTCCCGCGGCGATCGCGTCGTCGACGACCGGGGCCAGGTCGCGCAGGAACTCCTCGACCTGGCGGTACTTCGCCTGCCGGGTCGGCTTGAGCCGGCCGTGCGAGTCGGTGAAGCCCAGCGCGGCGAGCACCGGGTCGTCCTCGGCCAGCAGCCGCCGCTTGCGCCGGTCGTGCGTGCGCGCGTCCTGCACGGCCACCGGCTCGGCTCGCGCCGAGCTGTGCACGACCGCCTCGAGCTTCTTGGTCACCCGCAGCTGGTGGGTCTCGGTGGTGGTCTCCACGTGCCAGTTGCCGAACGGCACGTCGAGGACGTCCTGGACCGCGTCGGTGGCGGCACCACCGGTCTCGTGGTTCGAGGTGTGCGCCTGGGTCTCGTCGTAGGCCGTCACCTGCAGGCGCCGGCCGGCCCGGAGGTCGACGTAGCGCAGCTCCACGCGGCGCCAGCGCGGCGTGCTGCCACGCTGACGGCCGGACCCGACCGCGCGCACCAGGGTCTGCTCGTCCAGCAGCAGGTCGCGGACCCGGACCAGCGCTCCGAGCAGCGGCTCAGGCACGGACCTCAGCCCCGCACCAGGGCCGAGACGAGGACGATCAGGATCAACGCCACCAGCGCTCCGGGGATGACCAGGCGTCGGTAGCGGGGATTCATGCGTCCAGCCTAGGCGGCGGGCAGGCCCGATCGTGCCATGGACCGGGTCGAACGGGCGTCCTAGCGTCGGGAGCATCCCCCGCTCGACCCCGGCCGGATCGGAGACCCACCATGTTCATCCAGATCATCCAGGGCAGGTGCACCCAGCAGGACGAGTGCCACGCGCTGATCGACCGCTGGCGTGAGGAGCTCGCCCCCGGGGCCGAGGGCTGGCTCGGCGGCACCTACGGCTTCACCGACGACGACCAGCTCGTGGCGGTGGTCCGCTTCGAGTCCCGCGCCGCCGCGGAGGCGAGCTCGGCTCGCCCCGAGCAGGACGCCTGGTGGTCGCACATGCAGGCGCTGCTCGAGGGCCCGGTGGAGTTCCACGACTGCGACGACGTGATGCTGTTCCTGGACGGCGGCTCCGACGACGCCGGGTTCGTGCAGGTGGTCCAGGGCAAGGTCGACGACGTCGACCGGCTGCGGGCGATGATGACCGACACCGAGCAGCTGCACCAGATGCGCCCGGAGATCATCGGCGGCACCCTGGCCATCGAGCCCGACGGCACCTTCATCGAGACCGTGGCGTTCTCCGACGAGGCGGCGGCGCGGGTCGGCGAGTCGCAGCAGATGCCCGAGGAGGTCCAGCGGGAGATGGAGGCCACCGTGCACGACGTTCGCTTCGTCGACCTGCACCACCCCTGGTTCGCCAGCCGCGCCTGACCTACGCCCGCCCGGTCACCGGCCCCGTGGTCGCGGCCACCGGCTGCTCGTCGTGGTCCGCGCGCCGCCGCGGGCGCACGCGCAGACCGGTGGCTCGCACGAAGACGACCACGGCCAGCACGGTGCCGAGCACGGTCACCGCACCGCCCCCGAGCAGCGTCCACCGGGCTCCGAAGGTCTCCCCCACCCAGCCCACGATCGGCGAGCCGATCGGCGTGCCCCCCATGAACACCATCATGTAGAGCGCCATCACCCGTCCGCGCATCGCCGGCGCGACGCTCATCTGGAAGGTGGCGTTGGCTGAGGTGATCATGGTCAGCGAGGCGATCCCGATCACCGGTGTCCAGATCGCGAACGCGGCGTAGGAGGGCAGCAGGCCGGCGACGATCTCGGCCAGACCGAACACCACCGAGGCGAGGACCACCAGCCGGTACCGGATCCGGACCCGGCGGGCCGCGAGCAGGGCACCGGCCAGGGACCCGACTGCGAGGGTGGTCCCGAGCAGGCCGTACTCCCCGGCGCCCTTGTGGAACACCTCGGTGGACATCAGGGCCGAGGTGAGCTGGAAGTTCAGCCCGAAGGTGCCTGCGAAGAACACGATCGTGAGGACCAGCATCAGGTCGGGCCGGGCCAGGGTGTAGCGGACGCCGTCACGGATCATGCCCTTGTGCCGGACGGTCGGCTTGGCCGGGTTGAGGTCCTCCTCGCGCATCCGCTGCAGGGACAGGATCACTGCGCCGTAGCTGACCGCGTTCACGATGATCACCGCGCCGGTCGCGGGCACCCCGGACCCCAGCACGGCGATCAGCAGCCCTGCCAGGGCGGGACCGATCATCCGTGCCAGGTTGAAGGAGGCCGAGTTGAGGCCCACCGCGTTGGTGAGGTCCTCGGGACCGACGATCTCGCTGACGAAGGACTGCCGGGCGGGTGCGTCGAACGCCGACCCGATCCCGAAGACGAAGGCCAGCACGTAGACGTGCCAGCTCTGGGCGACGCCGGTGACCGCGAGCAGCCCGAGCAGCAGCGCGGGCAGCGCCAGCATCAGCTGGGTCACCTGGAGCAGCCGGCGCTTGGGGAACCGGTCGGCGATCAGACCGGCGTACGGCGAGAGCAGCAGGATCGGCAGGAACTGCAGACCGGTCGTGACGCCGAGCGCGGTCCCGCTGAAGCCGGTGAGCTGGAGCACCAGCCAGTCCTGGGCCACCCGCTGCATCCAGGTGCCCACGTTCGACACCACCGCACCGGAGGCGTACAGGCGGTAGTTGCGGTTCGACAGCGAGCGGAACGTCGGGCTCAAGCGTGGGCCAGCCGTGCCACCAGCGGTGCCGCACGTCGCAGCACCGAGCGCTCCTCCGCCGTGAGCTCGCGCAGCCGCTGGGCCAGCCACGCCTCGCGGCGCCGCCGGTCGGCCTCGAGGACCTCCCGGCCCAGCGGCGCGAGTCCCACCACCACCCGGCGGCCGTCGTGCTCGGCCCGGCGGCGCAGCACGTAGCCGGCCTCGACCAGACAGCCCACGGTGCGAGTCATCGACGGTGGCTGCACCCGCTCGGTCGCGGCGAGCTCGCCGACCGTGATCTCCCCGAGACGGCTCAGCGTGCCGAGGACGGAGAGCTGTCCGACGGGGAGCAGCTCGTGGTCCGGGTCGCGCTCGGCGCGCAGCCGCCGCGACAGTCCGGCGACGGAGACGCGCAGCTCAGAGGCGAGGCCGCTGTCGGTGTGGGTGATGTTCTCCAAGGACGGCACGACAGGCACAACTCGTTGCCCTTGCTAACTATTCCGCTGTGACCGGGCCGGGACGACCGGGCCGGGACGACCGGGCCGGGACGACCGGGGCCCGCGACGCTCCGGGGCCACTCAGCCGATGTCGCGGCGACGCAGGCCGAGCAGGCCGCCGCCGACCAGCAGGACGACCGCGAGCAGGGTCAGCGTCGCGGGTGCGACACCGACGGCCTCGACCGGGACCGCGGGGACGTGGGTGAACGGCGAGAGCTCCTCGACCCAGCGCGGCGGCCTCAGCAGCGTGCCGAGCCAGCCCAGGACGAAGCAGAACACCAGCAGCGCCCAGGACGCCCACGCCACACCGGGCAGCCAGCCGACCAGCAGCACCGCGGTCGCGGCCAGCACCAGCACCGCCGGCGCGTAGACCAGGACCAGCACCCCGAAGCGGAGCGCCTGTCCGGGGTCGGAGACCGACAGCCCGTAGCCGAGACCGAGGCCGACCCCGGCCGCCACCAGCACCAGCACGCTGCCGGTCAGCGTGACCACCAGGGTGCCGAGCGCCCACCGGGTCCGGGTGAGGCCGGCGGCGAGCAGCGGCTCGAGCCGCCCCGCCGACTCCTCGGCGCGCAGCCGGAGCGCGGACGAAAGCGCGAAGCCGCTGGTCAGCAGGGCGAGGATCAGCAGCATGACCGACAGGAACGAGTCGGTCAGGGTGCCACGACCGGTCTGCAGGAAGTACTCCTCGAGCAGCGGGTTCCCCCGGGCCAGGTCCTCCATCGCCCGGCTCAGCGTGCCCGTCAGCGTCGCCAGCACCAGCATCCCCGCGGTCCAGGCGAGGAGGGTGCTCCGTTGCAGGACCAGGGCGAGACCCACCGGGCCGCGCAGCCACCCGGCGGCGGTCGGTGAGCCGTCCCGGGTGGCGATCAGGCCGCCCCCCACGTCCCGGTGGCTCACCAGCACCGCGGCGATCACCAGCAGGACCAGGGTCCCGGACGCGGACACCGCCAGCGGCCACCAGCGGTTCTCCCCGAGCGGGTGCGTGGCCTGGGACCAGCCGATCGGGGACAGCCAGATCAGGCCGTCCTTGCGCACGTCACCGGCGGCCCGGAGCACGAACGCGATCCCGAGCAGGCCGAGCGCGGCGCCCAGGGTCGTGCGGGCGTGCGTGAACAGCTGGGCCAGGCAGAGAGTGAGCGCTCCGAAGACCGTCCCGAGGGCGGTCACCGACGCCCCCAGCAGGACCGCCGCTCCGACGGGCACACCGACGGCCGCCTCAGCCGCGGCCACCCCTGCCCCGAGCAGCACCGCGGCCAGCACCGCGACCAGCATCGCCGCGGTGGCGCCGGCGAAGCGCCCCACCCGGGTGGCGCCGAGCAGCTCGGTGCGGCCCGCCTCCTCCTCGGCCCGGGTGTGCCGGATGACCAGGAAGACCGTCATCAGCACCACCCCGACGGTGACCGTGAGGAGGCTCTCGTAGATCACCACCCCGGCGTGGGTGTCCAGCGCGATCGGCGGACCCGCCATCGCGACCGCCGAGGGTGCGCTGCTCAGCGAGGCCGCATAGGCGTCGATCGCCCGCTGGTCGGGGTAGGCCCGGCCCACCGCCGCCCCCGTGATGCCGGTCAGCGCGACCAGGGTCAGCACCCACGTCGGCAGCCGCACCCGGTCCCGGCGCAGCGCGAGCCGGACCAGGGCGCGCGTGCCCTCGAAGCCGGTCATGCCGACGCACGCTCAGGGTCCGGACGGTCGGTCACCACCTCGCCGTACTGGCGGACGAAGAGCTCCTCCAGCGTGGGCGGGTGGCTGACCAGGGCCCGGATGCCCAGGGACGCGAGGTAGCGCATCGTCTCGTCCAGATGGTCGGTGTCCACGTCGAACTCCACCCGATCGCCGGCTCGGACCACGCCGGCCACGCCGGGGATCGCGGCCAGCCGGTCGGCCGGGTGGACGGTCTCCACCGCCACGGTGGTGCGGGTCAGGTGCCGCAGCTCGGCCAGGGTGCCGCTGGCCACCGTCCGCCCGGCCCGCAGGATGCTGACCCGGTCGCAGAGCGCCTCGACCTCCGCCAGGATGTGGCTGGAGAGCAGCACGGTCCGCCCGGCGTCGGCCTCGGCCGCGATGCACTCCTGGAAGGCAACCTCCATCAGCGGGTCCAGCCCGGCCGTGGGCTCGTCCAGCAGCAGCAGCTCGCAGCGCTCGACCGGCGCTGCGAGCGCCGCGACCAGGGCCACCTTCTGCCGGTTGCCCTTGCTGTAGCTGCGGCTGCGCTTGGCCGGGTCGAGCTCGAAGCGCTCCAGCAGCTCGGCGCGGCGTCGGGGGTCGTGATCGCCGCGCAGCCGGCCCAGCAGGTCGATCACCTCACCGCCGGTGAGGTTCGGCCACAGGTTCACCTCACCGGGCACGTAGGCGAGCCGGCGGTGCAGGGCGGAGGCGTCCCGCCACGGGTCACCGCCGAGCAGCCGGACCGTCCCGGCGTCGGCGCGCAACAGCCCGAGCAGGACCCGGATGGTGGTCGACTTGCCGGACCCGTTGGGTCCGAGGAAGCCGTGCACCTCACCGGTCCGCACCCGCAGGTCCAGACCGTCGAGGGCCAGCGTCCGCCCGAAGGACTTGCGCAGCCCGGTGATGTCGATGGCCGTGCTCACCGTGCCATCGTGACAGCGCCCTGGCCCGGCGGCCCGGGTCCGAAGCCCCTGTCCGGCGGGCCGGTAGCCCTGTGCTCAGGCCCCGAGGACCTGGCGGATCGGGCTGATGAAGAAGTAGACGACGAACAGCGCGGAGACCACCCACAGCAGCGGGTGCACCACGCCGGCCTTGCCGCGGACCACCTTGATCAGCACGTAGGCCAGGAAGCCGGCGCCGATGCCTACCGAGATCGAGTAGGTGAAGGGCATCAGCACGATCGTCAGGAACGCCGGCAGCGCGATCTCGATGTCGTCCCAGGCGATGTTCTTGACCTGCTGCATCATCAGGAAGCCGACCAGCACCAGGGCGGGGACCGCCGCCTCGTTCGGGATGACCGCGACCAGCGGCGAGAAGACGGTCGCCAGCAGGAACAGCACCCCGGTGACCACGCTGGCCAGCCCGGTGCGCGCCCCCTCACCGACGCCGGAGGCGGACTCGATGTAGGAGGTGTTGCTGGACACCGACGCCGCGCCACCGGCGGCCGCCGCCAGCGAGTCGACGACCAGGATCCGCTGGCTGCGCGGCGGCACGCCCTCCTCGTCGAGAAGCCCCGCCTCCGCACCGATCGCGGTCATCGTGCCCATCGTGTCGAAGAAGTCGGCCAGCATCAGGGTGAAGATGAACAGCACCGCGGTCACCACCCCGACCCGCTCGAACGAGCCGAACAGGGAGAACTGGCCGAGCAGGCCGAAGTCCGGCACGCCGACGATCTTGTCCGGCAGGGCGGGGACGTTGAGGTTCCACCCGTTCGGGTTGACCTTGGTGCCGTCGAAGCTGGGGCCGACCTTCGCGACCGCCTCGACCACGACCGCCAGCACGGTCGAGGCGACGATCGAGATCAGGATCGCGCCTCGCACCTTGAGGACGTAGAGGGTCACCATCAGGACCAGGCCGAGGGCGAACACCAGCACCGGCCAGCCGTCGAGGGAGCCGGTCGCGCCCAGCTGGACCGGGACCGTGGTGTTCGACGCGTCCGGGATCCGGCGGACGAAGCCGGCGTCGACCAGTCCGATCAGCGCGATGAACAGGCCGATGCCGACGCTGATCGCGGTCTTCAGCTGCCCGGGTACGGCGTGGAAGACCGCGCTGCGGAAGCCGGTGAGGACGAGCACCAGGATCACCAGCCCCTCGAGGACCACCAGGCCCATGGCGTCCTGCCAGGACATCCCCGAGGCGATCGAGAAGGCGACGAACGCGTTCAGGCCCAGCCCGGTGGCCAGGGCCAGCGGGTAGTTGGCGACCACCCCCATCAGGATCGTCATCACCCCGGCGACCAGCGCGGTCGCGGCCGCGATCATCGGCAGGTCGGGAGCGGCGCCGCCCAGGTACCTGCCGTCGGCGTCCTGGACCCGGCCCAGGATCAGCGGGTTCAGCACCACGATGTAGGCCATCGTGAAGAAGGTGACGACGCCACCGCGGACCTCGCGTCCGACGGTCGAGCCACGTTCTGTGATCTTGAAGTACTTGTCCACGCGCGGATCATGGCAGAGTCGTGTCGCGCCGCTGTCGCCCCTCCCCCGACGGACCGCGGAGACCCGTGGGTCGGATAGGTTCGACCATGTGCAGGACCCCCAGCAGGACCGCCAGCCGGACCCCCAGCCGGGGCCACGGCCGCGGGAGGATCAGTCGGCCGACGAGGTGAAGGTGCACGAGATCGGCAGCCGCACGTACGTGGTGGCCGACGTCGAGCCGCTGGACGTCGACGGCATCCGCACCGTAGCGGTCGGGTCAGCGCTCTTCCTGGTGGCCTTCCTGGTGCTGCTGCCGTTCCACGGCCGGCTCCAGGAGGCCGGACGCGCCTGGTGGCTGTGGACCTGCCTGGCGGGGTTCGGTCTCGGCGTGATCGGCTGGGACTACTGCCGGCGCCGCCACCGGCACCGGCAGGATCGCCAGGACTAGCGGTCCGCTCTCAGAACTGCTCGAGCTCGTCCCACGACAGGGTGTCCAGCACCGGCTCCGGCAGCGGCTGCGGCTGGCTCTTCTTGGCGAGCTGCGCCTCGGAGTGGGCGCCGCACCCGTGGTCCCACGAGACCACCCGGCCGTCGTCGTTGGCCTGGGCGTTGGCACACACCCCGAACATCTGCGACAACGGTCCTGCCAGCCGGACCAGGAAGCCGCAGGTCGCGCAGTTGGCCGGCGCCGCCAGGGCCAGCGGTGAGGTCGGGCCGTGGCTGCCCTCGTGCCAGCGCTCCGCGGCCAGGTCCCGCCCCTCCAGGGACAGCACCCTCGCCCGGCCGAGGCCGAGCTCGTCGATGACCGGGCGCAGGCTGTCGGGGTCGCCCAGGTCGTCCCCGGGGTCGCCGTTGAGGTAGCCGGGCACCAGGCGGGTGTCGTCCTCCTCGGTCGGCAGCAGGTCGCCCGGGCTCAGGTCCCCGGGCTGGATCCGGTCGCGGTAGGGCAGCCACGGGGGGGCGGTGATCGCGTCGTCGCCGGGCAGCAGCACCACCTCGTCGACGGTGACCGTCTTGGCACGGGACGCCCGGGCCACCGTCACCGCCCAGCGCCAGCCCCGGTAGCCGGCGCGCCGGCACGCGAAGTAGTGGGTGACGACCCGCTCGCTCTCGGCGGTGACGCCGAGCACGTCGCCGACGTCGGCGGGGTCCACCAGCTGGAGAAGGGCCTCGCGGGCGGCCTCGACGGCCTGGACGCCGATGGTGTCCGGCTTGACGGTCCTCGCTGCGGTGGTCACGCAGGGGATTGTTCCCTAACACCGCCGCGGATGTCTCCCCGGGGCGTCCGGGGTGACGGGCGCGTGTCGGCAGGCAAGATGGGGTCATGCCGTCGGAGCACAGCAGTCCCCCGCGCGAGCGGGGTCCGGGTCGCGGTCCGCGCCGGGCCGCCGGCGCGACCGCCCGGGGGGCGCTGCGAGCCGGCTCGGCGACCGGGCGCGCGGCGACCTACACCGTCCGGCAGGCGCGACGCGCCGCCCGGGCCGAGGGCGCCGGGGCCAGCGGGCTGTCGCGACTGATCGAGATGCACGCGTTCAACGGCGCCGGGGACGCCGCGGTCGCGATCTCACTGGCCGGCACCCTGTTCTTCCAGGTGCCGACGGACCAGGCCCGCGGACAGGTGGCGCTGTTCCTGGGCCTGACCATGCTGCCGTTCGCGATCGTAGCGCCGCTGATCGGCCCGTTCCTGGACCGGTTCGCACACGGACGCCGCTGGGCCATCGGCTCGACCCTCGCCCTGCGCGCGTTCCTGTGCTGGGTGCTGGCGGACGCGGTGCGCGGCGACGGCGTCCTGTTGTTCCCGGCGGCCCTGGGCTGCCTGGTCGCCTCGAAGGCGTACGGCGTCACTCGGGCGGCCGCGGTCCCCCGGCTGCTGCCGGAGGGGCTCACCCTGGTCCGCGCGAACTCGCGGATCTCGCTGGCGGCGGTCGCCGGAGCCGCGGTGTCCGCGCCCCTGGCGGTGGGGGCCGCGACGCTGGGCGCGGAGTGGTCGCTGCGCTACGCGTTCGTGGTGTTCGTCGCCGCGACCGTGCTGGCGATCCTGCTCCCGGAGCGGGTGGACAGCGCGGCGGGCGAGGACGCACCGTCGATCTCCGCGCTCGGCCGGCAGCGCCGCCGGCGGCCCCGGCTACCGGCCGGGGTGGTGGTCGGCATCCGGGCGAACATGGGGCTGCGGCTGCTCAGCGGGTTCCTCACCATGTTCATGGCGTTCCTGCTCCGGGACCGGCCGTTCGCCGGCTGGGAGGACCGGCCCGCACTGCTGCTGGGGCTGGTGATCGGGGCCGCCGGCCTGGGCAGCACCGTGGGCATCGCACTGGGCTCGGTGCTGCGCCGGATCCGGCCCGACGTCACCGTGGTGGTGACCCTGCTCGCGGACGCCGTCGCGGTGACCGTGGTCACCGCGTTCTACGGGCTGCCGACCGTGGTCGTGCTCGGGCTGACCGCGGGGATGGCGCAGTCCCTCGGCAAGCTGTCCCTGGACGCGTTGATCCAGGGCGGGGTCCCGGAGCGCCGACGGTCCGGCACGTTCGCCCGCACCGAGACGCTCCTCCAGCTGGCCTGGGTGGTGGGTGGCTTCCTCGGCATCGCGGTGCCGCTGGTCCCGCAGCTCGGGCTCGGCATCGCCGCGGGCGTGCTGGTCGGCTGGGCCGTCTGGGTGCTGCTGGGGGCCCGCGGCCGGCCGGCGGCCACGACCGGCCACGGACGGGCCGAGCAGGACCGGACGGGGACCTAGAGCTCGAGCTCGTCGGCCAGCGCGCGCAGCACCTTGGCGGTGGGCTTGGCGATCTTCGCGTCCGGGTGCCGCCCCGCACGGTAGGAGCCCTGCACGCCCTCGAGCAGGCCGTACAGGTCCTCGATGATGTTCACCATGTCGGCCGGCTTCTTGCGGTGCGCCTTCGACACCGACCTCGCCACCGACACCACCGGCTCGAGCACCCGCACCTGCAGGGCCTGGTCGCCCTTGCGTCCCTGCACCAGCCCGAACTCGACGCGCGTGCCGGGCTTGAGGGCGGGCGTGCCGGAGGGCAGGGCGTCGGCGCGCACGTAGACGTCGCCTCCCCCGTCCTTGGAGAGGAAGCCGAAGCCCTTCTCGGCGTCGTACCACTTCACCTTGCCTGTCGGCACCTGCGCAACCTCTTCTGCTCGGCCCTGATCGGGGTGGTTCGGGGGCGCCAGCCTACGGGGCGACACCCCCCGCAGCCACGGCGATACCGCGGGTCAGCGGTACCGGCTCGGGAGCGCCTCGTTCAGGGCACCCGAGCGGAAGCCGCGGCGGTCGAGCTCGACGCGCTCGAATCCCGCGGCGAGCACCGCGTCGAGGACCGCCGGCAGCCGGCCGACGTCGTCCACCAGCCCCGCGTCGACCTCCAGCGAGGCGTGTCCACCGAGATCCCGGACCCGCAGGTCGCGAACCGGGAGCCCGGCCGCGGCCAGAGCCGCGCGGGCACCGGCCTCCGCGCGCTCCACGCGGGCCAGCCGGAACGGGCTGACCTCGATGCCGTAGGCGACCCGGCTGGACAGGCACGCCGCAGCCGGCTTGTCCCAGGTCGGCAGGTCCCAGGCACGGGACGCGGCCCGCACCTGCTCCTTGGTGAAGCCGGCGTCCCGCAGCGGGGTGACCGCGCCGCGCTCGCCCGCCGCCCGGATGCCGGGCCGGAAGCCGGCCAGGGCGTCGTCGGCGTTCGTGCCGGTCACCACGTGCGCCAGCCCGTGCTCCGCCGCCAACGGGGTCAGCACGTCGAGCAGCTCGGCCTTGCAGAAGTAGCAGCGGTCCCCCGCGTTGGCCCGGTATCCCTCCCGCTCCATCTCGTGGGTGCGCGGGGTGAGCACCCGCACGCCGAGGGCCTCCGCGAACGCGCGGGCCGGGGAGCGCTCGCTGTGCGGCAGCGAGTCGGAGTAGCCCGTCCCGGCGGCCACCCGGTCCGGTCCGAGGGCTCGCACCGCGGCGGCGAGCAGGAAGGCACTGTCCGCCCCGCCGCTGTAGGCCACCAGCACCGAGCCCAGCGCGCGCAGCTGGTCCTCGAGCGCGGCCAGCCGACGGGCCAGGACGTGCGCGTCCAGCCAGTCCGGGAACGCGGTGAGGTCGGGGAGCACCACGTCGGTGCCCGCCTCCCTCAGCTCGGCCTCGCTGCAGCCGCCGGTGAGCACCGAGACGCTGAGCGCCCCGGCGGCCCGAGCCCCCGCGACGTCGTGGACGTGGTCGCCGACGTACACGCCCGCACCGTGCTCCGCGAGCGCGGCCGCCTTGCCGACGCCCCACACCTCGCCGACCAGGGCGTCCACGTCGAAGTCCAGGGCGTCGAGGTGCAGGAGGGCGTTGGGGGCGAACTTCCCGGTCACCACCAGGGCGCGGCCACCGTGCCGCCGGACGGCCGCCAGCGCGTCGTGGGCGCCCGCGCAGGCCTCGGTCGTGGCGATCGCGTGCGAGGGGTAGTGCGCCCGGAAGGCGTCCACGAGCTCGGGCACCCGCTCGCTCGGGTAGTGCGGTGCCAGCAGCTCGGCCAGCGGCGGACCGAGACGGCCGCTCAGCTCCTCGACGTCGAGCGACACGCCGGTCTCGGCGGCCAGCACGGTCAACGTGGCCGCCACGCCGGGCCGGCTGTCGATCAGGGTCAGGTCGAGGTCGAACCCCACGACGAGGGGTGCGGGAGCGGCCGGGGACATGATGCCAGCGTAGGTGCGCGCACCCGGTCGGGACGCGCGCCCCCAGCGCCCACGCTCAGAGCAGCCGGGCGGCGACGACCCGGTCGAGCAGGGCCAGCGGCAGCGGCCCGGAGTCGAGCACCGCGTCGTGGAACGCCTTGATGTCGAAGGCGTCCCCCTGACGGTCCTCGACCGCGCGGCGGATCCGCTGGATCTCCAGCCGCCCGATCATGTACGAGAGCGCCTGGCCCGGGACCACCGCGTACCGGTCGATCTCGGCCCCGACGTGGCCCGGGCGCATCGGGGAGTTCGCCAGCAGGTAGTCCACCGCCCGCTGCCGGCTCCAGCCGAGCGCGTGCATGCCGGTGTCGACGACCAGCCGGCAGGCCCGCATCGAGTCCGCCGACAGCATCCCCATCCGGTCCAACGGCGAGGAGTACAGGCCCATCTCGTCCGCGAGCCGCTCGGTGTAGAGCCCCCAGCCCTCGGCGTACGCCGCGATGAAGGCCCGCTTGCGGAACTCGGGGATGCCCTCGAGCTCACCGGCGATCGCGAGCTGGAGGTGATGGCCGGGGATCCCCTCGTGGTAGGAGGTGTTCTCGATCTCGAACCGTCCCCAGCCCTCCGGCTCGGAGACGTTCATGAAGAACACCCCGCCGCGGCTGCCGTCCTTGGCAGGCGCGAAGTAGTAGGCGATCGCGCCGCTCGTGGTCGCCTCCACCTCGCAGTCGGACTGCGGCAGCCGGCCGAACCAGTCCGCCATCGTCGCCCGCGCCTTGGCCATCGCCGCCTTCGAGTCGGCGACGATCGCCGCCCCGTCGGTGTGGTGCAGGGCGGGGTCGTCACGCAGCGCGGAGAAGATCGTCGGCACGTCGTCAGAGCCGACCACCCCGGGGCCGAGGGCGCGGTACTCCTCTGCCAGGGCTGCCACCTGCTCCAGCCCGATCCTGTGGATCTCCTCCGGCGAGGTGTCGACGGTGGTGTAGTAGGCGGCCGCCCGGGCGTAGACCTCGTCGCCGTCGGGCAGGTGGGTCAGCCCGCAGCGCTCGTCGGGCCGCGCGTGCGGGGCGACCTCGTCGCGGAGCACGTCCCGGTAGTGCTCGACCGCCGGACGGACCTGCTTCTGCACCACGGCCAGCAGCCGCTCGTGCCAGCGGGCCGCGTCCACTCCGGCGGGCGCGTCCTGGACCGACAGCATCGGGTCCAGGCCGACCGGCGTGCCCAGCCAGTCGTCGAGCTGCTGCACGGTCCGGTCGACGGCGAACGCGGCCGGGGTCCGGCCGGACCCGACGCCCTCGCGGTGCCGCTGCGCCAGGTCGTGGAGGTGCGCCGCGACGCCCTCGAACTTGCCGACCATCGCCTCCGCGACCTCCGTGTCGGGCACCCCCAGCTTGGGGACGTAGACGCCCAGGCTCGACTGCACGCCGAAGATCGGGTCAGCGCCGAACTCCGCGGTGCGTGCGTCCAGGAGCCCGGCCCGCGAGGTCCCGTCCCAGGCGACCATCGCGCGGGTGATCCGCCGCTGGTCGTCGAGGGCGCCGTCGTCGATGGCCTCGGCCCGGCCGACCAGCGCCCGGGCCTCGTCGGCGACCGCCTGCTGTCCGGCCCGGCTGACGTCCTCGAAGCGGGCCGCGTAGCGGTACTCGCCGGTGAGGTGCCCCCAGGTCGGTGCGCTGCGCAGCCGGTGGTCCTGGTAGTCCTCGGCCAGCTGGTCGAGCTCGGCGGACGGATCGGTCACGGTGCTCCTCGGGTCAGGCGAGACCGAGCTTGACCGCGGTCTCCTCACGCATCTGGACCTTCCTGATCTTGCCAGTCACGGTCATCGGGAACTCGTCGACCACCAGCACGTAGCGCGGGATCTTGTAGTGCGAGAGCCTTCCGGCGCTGAACTCACGGACCGCCGCCGCGTCCAGCGGCGTCGCCCCGCTGCGCATCCGCACCCAGGCGCACAGCTCCTCGCCGTACTTCTCGTCCGGGACGCCGATCACCTGGACGTCCTCGATGTCGGGGTGGGTGTAGAGGAACTCCTCGATCTCGCGCGGGTAGACGTTCTCCCCGCCGCGGATCACCATGTCCTTGATGCGCCCGACGATGTTGCAGTAGCCGTCCGTGCGCATCACCGCGAGGTCGCCGGTGTGCATCCAGCCGTCGGCGTCGATCGCCTCGGCGGTCTTCGCCGCGTCGTCCCAGTAGCCGACCATCACGCTGTACCCGCGCGTGCACAGCTCGCCGGTCTCGCCCCGCTCGACGGTGGCTCCGGTCGCCGGGTCGACGATCTTCACCTCCACGTGCGGGTGCACCCTGCCGATGGTCGTCGTACGACGGTCGAGGTCGTCGTCGGACAGGGTCTGGCAGGACACCGGCGAGGTCTCGGTCATCCCGTAGGCGATCGACGCCTCGGCCATGTGCATGTCGCTGACGCACCGCTTCATCACCTCCACCGGGCAGATCGAGCCGGCCATGATGCCGGTGCGCAGCGAGGACAGGTCGTAGCGGTCGAAGTCGGGAGCGTTCTGCATCGCGATGAACATCGTCGGCACGCCGTACACCCCGGTGCACCGCTCGCTCTGGATCGCGGCCAGCGTCGTCGACGGGTCGAAGCCCGGACCGGGGATCACCATGCAGGCGCCGTGCGAGGTGCAGCCGAGGTTGCCCATCACCATCCCGAAGCAGTGGTAGAAGGGCACCGGGATGGCCAGCCGGTCCTGCTCGGTGAAGTTGATCGTCTCGGTGGTGAAGAAGCCGTTGTTGAGGATGTTGCGGTGCGAGAGCGTCGCGCCCTTCGGGTAGCCGGTGGTCCCCGAGGTGTACTGGATGTTGATCGGGTCCCCCGGCGCCAGGGTGGCCATCCGGTCCGGCAGCGCCTGCACGGGAAGGCTGCGGCCGCCGTCGACGACCGCCTCCCAGTCGTCGGTGCCCAGGTAGACGACCCGCTCGACCGGGGAGCCGGTGGCGGTGACCTTCTCGACCATGGAGCGGTAGTCGCTGGACTTGAAGCTCTCGGCCGAGAACAGCAGCCGCAGCCCCGACTGGTTCAGGGCGTAGGCGAGCTCGTGCGTGCGGTAGGCGGGGTTGACGTTCACCACGATCGCCCCGACCTTGGCAGTGGCGTACTGCACCAGCGTCCACTCGGCGCAGTTCGGCGCCCAGATCCCGACCCGATCCCCCTTCGCGATGCCGGCGGCGATCAGCCCGCGGGCCAGCGCGTCGACGTCCGCGTCGAGCTCGCGGTAGGTCCACCGGCGGCCGGTGGACACCTCGACGAGCGCCTCCCGGTCGCCGTACCTGCGGCTGATCCGCTCGAGGTTGCCGCCGATCGTCTCCTCGAGCAGCGGCGTCGTGGTCTCACCTGCGGCGTAGGACTCCATGACCGCAGACTAGTGAGCGCTCCGTGAGGGTCACCACTCGTCGACCGGAGAGTTCGCCAGCGAGGACACGTACGCCGAGACCGCCGCGTCGCTCCAGCCCCGGCTCTCCCGCAGCCCCTGCCGGATCTGGTCGAGGTAGGCCGGGGCGGGGGCGGTGTGGGGCACGTGGCCGTGGCCGTGCGGCGAGGTGAGCGTGAGCAGGGGCCGGTCCTCGTGGCGACCCACGTCGACCAGCGTCTCGTAGCGGCCGGGTCCCAGCCGGCACCGACCGCCGGCCAGCGGTCGCGACACCAGCTCCTCGACCGGGTCCCCGGCGGCCGGGGTCCGGTGCATCTCCTGGGCGGCGATGTCGGCGAGCTGGCCGGCGGTCACCAGGTAGCCCCGCGCCGCGGTCCCGCGGGTCTCGGCGTGGTCGTAGAAGGCCATCCCGCCGCCCCACTGCCCGGACTCGCCCGCGAAGTAGACGGTGCCCGGCAGGTCGAGGGCGACCGCGCGCCGGGGCGGTCGCGGGTCCCGGGCGCCCGGGTGTGCGCGCGCTCCCCCTGGTGGGGTGCCGCCACGCAGGTAGCAGGCGAGCCGGTCCGCAGCCATGTTCGAGCCGTAGCTGACGTACCAGACCAGAGTCATCCTGGCTCCGAGCCTAGTCCGCGACGTTCAGCGGGCAGTCAGGTCGACGGGTGTCTGCTTGGCCCGTGGGCACCTCACCCCCCAGTGCCGGTGGATCTGCCGAAGCGCCACCCCTTCGCCCGGTAGGAACGATGGCCTGCGGTCGCCCACGGCAGTCGACAGGGGTCCCCGCGGAGGCGGGGACCCCTGTCGCACGTCCGAGTCAGGTGACAGTCAGCCTCCGCGGTGTGTCCTGCTGACATGACTGCGCTGCTGCCCGACCGTCGTGACCGGCACCCGGAGGCGCGCTCCGCCGTACCCGCGAAGCCGTCCCGCCGGGTCCGGCTCGGTCGCCGGGCCGGCCGGGTCGCGGAGCTGGCCTCCCGGGCCTCGGGTCGGGGAGCCGGCGGCGTGATCGGCGGACGGGTCCTGCTGGCGCTGGCTCCGGCCGCGCCGCAGGAGCTCAGCGCCGGCCGTGACCTGCTGCTGGTCAGCGGCACCAACGGCAAGACCACGACGACCGCGATGCTCGCCGCCTGCCTGCGACACAGCGGCACGGTGGGGTCCAACACCGACGGCGCGAACACCCCGGCGGGCCTGGTCCGAGCACTGGCCGACGGGGACGCGACGCGGATGGTCCTCGAGGTCGACGAGGGGTGGCTGCCGTGGGCCCTCGCCCGGACCCGGCCCGGGACCGTGCTGCTGCTCAACCTGACCCGCGACCAGCTGCACCGCCACCACGAGGTCGCGCGTCTCGCGCAGCTGTGGCGCACGGCCCTGGCCGGGGTCGACCACGTGGTCGCCAACGCCGACGACCCGGCCGTGGTGCTGGCGGCGCTGGCCGCCCGCAGCCAGACGTGGGTCGCCCCGGGCAGCCGCTGGGTCGAGGACTCCACGGCCTGCCCCCGCTGCGGCGGCGCGTGCACGCGGACGGGCGCCGACTGGGCCTGCGCCTGCGGGCTGCGCCGGCCCGACCCGCACTGGGTGCTGGACGGGGACGACCTGGTCGGGCGTGGGGTGCGGATCCCGCTCGGGCTGGGACTGCCGGGGCACGCCAACCGGGCCAACGCGGCGATGGCCGTGGCCGCCGCGACCCGGACCGGCCTTCAGCCGGCCGAGGCCGTGGCCGCCCTGGCCGGGCTCACCTCGGTGGCCGGCCGGTACGCCGTGGTGTCGACGCGGCACCACCACGCACGGCTGCTGCTCGCGAAGAACCCCGCCGGCTGGTACGAGGCGCTCGACATGGTGGCCGGCAGCAGGGACCCGCTCGTGCTCGCCTTCAACGCCGACGGCGTCGACGGGCGCGACCCGTCCTGGCTGTACGACGTCCCCTTCGACGCGATCGCCGGGCGCCGGGTCGCGGTGACCGGGCGGCGCGCCACGGACATGCTGGTGCGGCTGGAGATGGCCGGGCTCACCGACGTACGCCGCGCCGACGACGTGCTCGCCGCGGTGCGGCTGCTGCCGCCGGGCGACGTGCAGGTGCTGGCCAACTACACCGCGTTCCAGGACGCCCGGCGGAGCCTGGCCCGTGCCCGCTGACTCCGCGCTGGGGGTGGTGCTGGTCTACCCGGCGCTGCTGGGCACCTACGGCGACCGCGGCAACGCCGCCGCGCTGGTGCACCGCGCGAGGGCCCGCGGGATCGCCTGCCAGGTCGTCGACGTCGGCCTGCGCGACCCCGTGCCGGCCCAGGGAGACATCTACCTCGTCGGCGGCGGCGAGGACCTGGCCCTGCTCCTCGCCTGGGAGCGGCTGCGCGTCGACGGTGCGCTCGCGACGGCGGTGTCCGCGGGGTCCGCCTGCCTGGGCGTCTGCGCCGGCCTCCAGCTGCTGTCCCGCGAGTTCCGTGGGCCGGACGGGCGCCCCCGCGAGGGGATGGGGCTGCTGGACGTGCGGTGCGGCCGGCTGCCCGGGCCGCGTGCGGTCGGCGAGGTCCTCACCCGCGGCGCCCTGCCGGGACTGGACCTGCTCACCGGCTTCGAGAACCACCAGGGCGACGCGGTGCTCGGCCCGGGCGCGGCCCCACTGGGGCGGTTGCAGCGCGGCACCGGCAACGGCGACGGCCGCACCGAGGGAGCGGTGCAGGGCACCGTGGTCGGCACCTACCTGCACGGCCCGGTGCTGGTGCGCAACGAGGCACTCGCCGACCGGCTGCTGGAGACCGTCACCGGCCCGCTGCCGCCCTACGAGCACGCCGCGGTCCGCCGGCTCCGTGAGGAGCGGCGCACCGCGGCGCTGGGCAGGCCCCGCCGGGGGCTCGCCGGTCGGCTCAGGCGGTCGGCACCGGGGTGACCTCGTCGTGGGCCGTGCGCACGACCCGGTCGTGGCGCAGCGACGAGCCGCGGGTCTCCTTGGCGAACAGCACCGCGACGATGGTCAGCACCGAGGCGGCCGAGACGTAGAGCGCGACGGCGAAGGTGTTCCGCCCGTCCCCGGTGTCGAGCAGCTTGACCGCGATGATCGGCGCCAGCGCACCGGCGAAGATCGAGGCCAGCTGGTAGCCCACCGAGGCGCCGGTGTAGCGGACCGACGTACCGAACAGCTCGGAGAAGAACGCGGCCTGCGGGGAGTACATCAGCGCGTGCAGCATCAGCCCGACGACGACGGCCAGGATCAGCCGGGAGCTGCGGCCGTCGTCGACGAGGTCGAAGAACGTGAAGGACCACAGCGCGACCCCGACGGCTCCGACCAGGTACAGCGGTCGGCGGCCGATCCGGTCGGAGAGGGCACCGACGATCGGGATCCACACGAAGTGCACCACGGAGCCGATCAGCAGCGCCTGCAGGATCGGACCCTTGTCCGCCTTGGCGAAGTCCACGATGTAGGTGATCACCACGACGGTGAAGATGTAGTAGGAGATGTTCTCCGCCATCCGCATCCCCATCGCGATCAGCACCTCCTTCGGGTAGTTGCGGATCACCTCGAAGAACGGCATGTGCGAGGACGTCTGCTTCTTCTCCGCGATCTCGGCCTTGGCCTCCTGGAAGACCGGCGACTCCTCGATCGAGAGCCGCACCCACAGGCCGACCATCACCAGCACCGCGGACAGCAGGAACGGGATGCGCCAGCCCCACGCGTTGAAGGCGGCGTCGCTCTGCACCGCGGCGAGCAGGAACAGCACGCCGGTGGCGAGCAGGTTGCCCATCGCCACCCCGGCCTGCGGCCACGACGACCAGAAGCCGCGGTGCTGGTCCTGGCCGTGCTCGGCGGCCATCAGCACCGCGCCGCCCCACTCGCCGCCGACCGCGAAGCCCTGCACCAGCCGGCAGACCAGCAGCAGGATCGGGGCGGCCACCCCGATGGTGGCGTACGTCGGCAGCAGGCCGATCGCGACCGTGGCGAGCCCCATCATCAGCAGGGAGACGACCAGCATCCTCTTGCGGCCGACCCGGTCACCGAAGTGACCGAACACCACGCCGCCGAGCGGCCGGGCGACGAAGCCCAGCGCGTAGGTGCCGAAGGCCAGCAGGGTGCCGGTCACCGGGTCGGCTGACGGGAAGAACAGGGTCCCGAAGACGAGCGCCGCGGCGGAGCCGTAGAGGAAGAAGTCGTACCACTCGACGGCGGTGCCGATCAGGCTGGCGAACACCACCTTGACGATCTCGCCCGGGGAGCGGGAGGCGCCCGGGGCGCTGGGGGTGTGCGTGGTCATGTCGTGAGTTCCCTTCATGCGGCGGTCCAGCCGCCATCCATCAGAAATGAGCTGCCGGTGACCGAGTCGGTGCCGGGTCCGCAGAGGAAGGCGACCATGTTCGCCACCTCCTCGGGGTCGACGAGCCGCTTCACCGGGGTGCGGGCGAGCAGGACGTCGTCGAGGACCTCGTCCTCGCCGACACCGTGGCTGCGGGCCTGGTCGGCTATCTGTCCCTCGACCAGCGGGGTGCGCACGTAGCCCGGGCAGACGGTGTTGCTGGTGACGCCCCGCCCGGCCGCCTCCAGCGCGATCACCTTGGACAGTCCCTCCAGCCCGTGCTTGGCCGCCACGTAGGCGGCCTTGTACGGCGAGGCACGGTGGCCGTGCACCGAGGACACGTGCACCAGCCGGCCGAAGCCGCGCTCGTACATGCCCGGCAGCAGGCCGCGGGCCAGCCGGAACGGCGCCTCCAGCATCAGCCGCTGGATGAAGCCGAAGCGCTCGGGGTCGAAGTCCTCGACCGCCGCGACGTGCTGCACCCCGGCGTTGTTGACCAGGATGTCGGCGTGCACGTCGACGCCGAGACCGAGGGCGTCGATCGACGCACCGTCGGAGAGGTCGGCGACCAGGTGGTCGCCGCCGAGGTCCGCCGCCGCCTGCTTGGCGCCGGCCTCGTCGCGGTCCAGCACCACGACCCGGGCTCCCTCGGCGGCGAGCCGCACCGCGACCGCGCGGCCGATGCCGCTCGCGCCCCCGGTGACCAGGGCGGTGCGGCCGGCCAGCGGGCGGTGGGTGGGCGTGACGGGCGTCTCAGTCATGCCGCCGACGCTACGGTCGGCGCGCGTCGCCTCGACATGTGTGCGGACCCCACAAACACCGGCCTCTCATGTGTCATCGGCTCCGAAGTCGGCATAGCCGCAGGGCCAGCTGGAGGTCCAGGCCGCGCGCCGGGTCGCGCCAGTCCTCACCGAGGAGCGCGCCGACGCGGTCCAGCCGCTGCGCGACCGTGTTCGGGTGCACGTGCAGCCGCTTGGCGGTCTCGGCGGGCCGGGACCCGGAGCCGAACCAAACCTCCAGCGTCGCCACCAGCTCGGTGCCACGGCGCCGGTCGTAGGCCAGCACCGGGCCGACCATGCCCTCGATGAACGCGTCGAGCTCGTCGGGGCCGTTCTGGCCGAGCAGCAGCCGGGCCAGTCCGAGGCCGGCGGGGTCGCTCACCTCGCCGGCCCGGCCCAGGGTGAGCAGCGTGTCCAGGCAGCGTCGCGCCTCCAGGTGCGCGGCGGCCACGTCCACCGGACCGTGCGCGGCCGCTGCGGCCCCCACCGTGCAGCGCCCACCCGCTGCCAGCACCCGCTCCCGCAGCTGGCGGGCCGGTCCCAGCGGGTCCGTCGTCGTGGTCACCAGCACCACCCGGCCGTCGTGCTCCCCGGCCAGCCCGCGCAGCTCCCCCGCCAGCCGGGCCCCGGCCTGGGTGGCGCGGTGCCGCTCGATCCCCTCGACCAGCGCGACCGCGACCCCGAGCGGGCCCTCCAGGTCGGCGCGTTGGCGCCGGGCGCGCTCGCGGAGCCGGTCCGGGGCCACGTCACGGTCCTCCAGCAGGTCGCTGAGCAGCTCCCCCCGCACCCGCTCCTCCGCCTCGGCGACCGAGCGCCCGAACAGCAGCACCAGGGCGGTGACCAGCGCACCCCGCTCCAGGGTCCGCCGGTCGGCGGTCCCGAGCCGCTCCGGCAGGCCGCGCAGCACCAGCGTGCCGAGGTGCTCGCTGCCGGCCAGGGCGACCGCGACGTACGCCGGGCCGGCCGGGGTGTCCAGCTCCACGCTGCGACCCGACCGGCGGGCCTCGGCGACCGCCTCGTCGAGCCGGCCGCTCTCGCCCCCCGCAGGTGGACGCGGCGCGGCGCCGGCCGGCCGGCGGTCCGGCGCACCGGCGAGCCGGTGCCCCTCGCTGTCCAGGACGACCACGTCGCCGTCCAGCACGTCCGCGAGCACGGCCGCGACCGCGGCCACGCCGCCGCCGTGCAGCAGCACGTCGGTCAGCCGGTCGTGGGCGCTCGCGGCCACCTCGACCGCACGTGCCTGCGCCCGGACCTGGTGGTTGGCCAGGTCCAGCTGCTCGAAGAGCCGGGCGTTCTCGAGCGCCACCGCCGCGTGCGCCGCGAACGAGGTCAGCAGCGACACCTCGCCGGGCGGGAACGGCCGGACGCTGCGGTGCACAGCCAGCAGCGCCCCGATCACCTTGCCCTCGACGGTCAGCGGGACGCCCAGGATGGCGCGGATCTGCTCGCCGTCGACGGCGGTGTCGATGAACTCCCGGTGCAGGAAGCGCTCGTCGCTGCGGTAGTCCTCGGTGTAGTACGGCTCCCCGGTCTGCGCCACCAGGCCGAGCAGCCCGGTCCCCAGCGGCAGCCGCAGCCGCCGGAACTCCGGGGTCAGCGCCCCCTCGGTGACCCGCATGTAGGAGGCGCCCTCCGCCTCGTCGTTGAGCGAGAGGTAGGTCATGTCCGCGTGCAGCAGGGACCGGGCACGGCGGGCGATCGCCGCCAGGATGGTGTCCACGTCACGGATGGCCGTGAGATCGTTCGCGGTCTCGTAGAGCGCGGACAGCTCCGCCTCGCGCTGCCGCTGCCGCTCGATCTGCTCGCGGATCCGCAGCGCGACCGTGTGGTGCCGGCGGAGCCGCTCCAGCTCGGGGGCGGGCGTCCCCGCCGCGGTGGCGGCGGAGAGCACCGCGTCGTAGGCCTCGCGCGGCGCCTCGCCGTACAGCAGGTCGAGGAACTCCGCGCTCATCCGCCCATCCTGGCACCGGACTCCGGAGTCCGGGTTTTCCGGTCCCGAACCAGGGCATATGTTCGTTTGGACACACCAAGGTAGCCGCTCGGGAGACCCACCAAGGAGCACGACCCATGCCCTCAGCACCGTCAGCACGCCAGATCGTCCGCAGCAGACCCCTCCGCCTCGCCGCCGCCGCCGCTCTGGTCGTCACCGGCCTGAGTCTGGGCCAGGCCGACGCCGCCACCCCCCGGGAGGGCAGCCTCAGCACCGCCGCGACCAGCACCAGCTGGTCCGGCGGACCGTTCGCGGCCGCGAACGTGACCGGCGCCGCCGGTGACCCCGACTGCAGCGCGCCGCAGTCGTGCGACGACTACACGCTGCACGTGGCCACCCCGGCCGGCTACGGCAGCGCCCACACGCTCGCCGTCAAGGTCGGCTGGGGACAGAGCGCCGCCGACTTCGACCTCTACGTGCTCGACGCCGCCGGGCACGTGGTCGGCTCCTCGGCCTCGTCCGCCGACCCCGAGCAGGTGGTTCTGCCGCCGACCTCGGGCGACTACACCGTGCGGGTGGTGCCCTACGCCCCGCTGGGCGAGAGCTACCAGGCGACCGCCACGCTGAGCGACGTCCCGGCGAACCCCGCCCCCGGCACCAACACCCCGCCGAGCTTCGAGAACTACGCCGCACCGGCCTCCCTCAAGGACGCCGACAACGCCGGGGAGCCGTCCATCGGCACCAGCTACGGCAGCGGCGCGACGATGTACCAGGCGTACCTGTCCACCTTCAAGGTGACCTTCGACGACTCGACCAGCCCGGCGAAGGCGAGCTGGAGCGACGTGTCGGCCGGAGCCGCCTCCGGCTGCCCGCAGGGCAGCACGGTCAGCCTGGACCCGATCCTGTTCACCGACCACCAGACCGGCCGGACCTTCGAGTCGCAGCTCTCCGGGGTCGACTCGCTGACCTGCTACACCGACGACGACGGCGCGACCTGGTCCCCCAGCGAGGGCGGCGGCATCCCCTCCGGCGTGGACCACCAGAGCATCGGCGGCGGCCCGTTCTCGGCGACCGGGGTCGGCTCGCTGCCCGGCTCGACGTACAAGAACGCGGTCTACTACTGCAGCCAGGACATCGCCACCGCCTTCTGCGCGGCCTCCCGCGACGGCGGCCGGACCTTCGGCGCGGGCGTCCCGACGTACAGCCTGCTGGACTGCGGCGGCCTGCACGGGCACGTGCAGGTCGCGCCGGACGGCACGGCGTACCTGCCCAACAAGAGCTGTGGCGCGGAGCAGGCCGCGGTGGTCTCCACCGACAACGGTTCCAGCTGGCGGGTCTCGCACGTGCCGGGCGCGTCGCCCGGCGACAGCGACCCGTCCATCGGGACCGGTGCCAACGGCACGGTCTACTTCGGCTACGTCGGCGCCGACGGCAAGCCCGGCGTCGCCGTGAGCCGCGACCAGGGCCGCACCTGGACCGACCGGCAGACCGTCGGCACCGCGTTCGGCATCCAGAACGCCGTCTTCCCGACCGTCGTGGCCGGAGACGACGACCGGGCGTCGATCGCCTACCTGGGCACGCCCACCGGCGGGAACTACCAGGACAACGCCACCTTCCACGGCGTGTGGCACCTCTACGTCGACACCACCTACGACGGCGGCCGGACCTGGGTGACCAGCGACGCCACCCCGAACGACCCGGTCCAGGTCGGCTCGATCTGCACCGGTGGCACCACCTGCGGCGACGACCGCAACCTGCTCGACTTCATCGGCGTGACCACCGACAGCCACGGACGGGTCGAGGTCGGCTACGCGGACGGCTGCATCGGCGGCTGCGTCACCGACCCCGCCCACCAGGGGCGGGACGCCTACGCGACCATCGCCCGGCAGAGCGGGGGCCGGTCGCTCTACGCGGCGTACGACCCGCAGGTCACCAACGCCACCAACACCGCGCTGGCGGTCACCAAGGCCGCCGGGGGGAGGCTGCAGGCGTCGATGACGGTGCGGAACACCGGGTCCACGAAGCTCACCGCCCTGGCCACCCAGCTGCTCGACGGCACCCAGCAGGTGGGCCTGGTCAGCACGCCCAGCCTCGCCCCCGGGCAGTCCACCACGCTGAGCGTCACCTGGAAGCCCGGCGGAGCCAAGACGCACTCGGTCACCTCCGTGGTGGACCCGGCCAACGCGGTCGCCGAGTCCGACGAGGCGGACAACAAGCGGCAGGCCACGGTCACCCGGTGATCCGCCCGGTTCGCGCCGTGGCTCTCGCGGGAGCCACGGCGCTGCTGGTCCCGGGACTCGCCGCGTGCGGGGAGTCGGACCGGGAGAAGCAGGCAGAGCGCACCCTGGCCCGTGCCGCTGACCTGACCACCTGCCAGGACGCCGCCGACCCGGCCACCAAGCCCTACGGCAGGTCCTTCCCGGCGGGCTGGCCGTTCCCGACCGACACGGTCGTCTTCCATGCCGAGGATCGCGGCAGCGACAGCACCGTGGTCACCGCGATCTCCTCGGCAGGCTTCCGGTCGATCCTGGACTTCATGAACGAGGACGTGGTCGCGGCCGGCTTCCGGATCGAGAAGGGCGAGACCGAGGAGCACGACGCGGAGGCCGAGTGGACCGGCAACGGCTTCCGTGGCCGCTGGGCGATCCGGGAGTCCGCGTCCTGCCCCGGCCAGACCGTGGTGCAGGTGCTCTCGGCGGCGCGCTGAGGGCTGCGACCCGGTCGGTATCGTGGTGAGGATGTCCCAGTCCACCGACGCTCCACCCCGAACGCTCGCCGACCAGCTCCGGGGCTGGTCCGACGAGCGGCTCGGACGACTGCTGCGGGACCGCCCCGACCTGGCCGTCCCGGCACCCCAGGACACCTCCCAGCTGGCGTCCCGGATGGGCACCCGGGCCTCGGTGCTCCGGGCCGTCGACCAGCTGACCCGCCTCGAGCTCACGGTGGTCGACGCCGTCCTGGCCCTCGGCGGCACGGCGTCCGCGGACGCCGTCTGCTCGGTCGTGCACGCAGCCCCGGACCGCGCGGCGGCCGCCCTGACCCGGATCCGCGACCTGGGCCTGGTCTGGGGCACGGACCAGGCGCTGCGGTCCGTGAGCATCCTCAGCGAGGTGGTCGGCACCCGGATCAGCCGGCTCGGGTCCCCGTTGGCGACCCTGCTCGTCGGCTACGGCCCGGCCCGGGTCGGCGACCTGGTGCGGGCCCTGGGGCTCACCCCGAGCGGCAGCCGGCACACCGACGTCGAGGCGGTCACCGTCGCGCTGGCCGACCGGCCGCGGGTCGAGGTCCTGGTCGCAGGGCTGGACCCGCAGGCCCGGGCGATCCTGGACCACCTGGAGCGGGAGGGCAAGGACGGCACGGTGGAGTCCACCGAGCCCTCGACCTCCCGCGGCCCGGGCGGCGGGGCGGTCGAGCAGCTGCTGGGACTCGGGCTGCTGGTCGCCCGCGACCGCCGGCACGTGGCGGTTCCGCGCGAGGTGGCGATCTGCCTGCGCGGCGGGCACACCACCCGGGAGCCGGCCGACCGCGAGCCCACGCTGTCCACCTCCGAGCGTGACCAGGGGCTCGTCGACCGCAGCGCGGCCGGCGCCGGTTTCGAGCTGGTCCGGCACCTGGAGCTGCTGCTGGAGCACTGGGGGACCGCACCGCCGTCCGCGCTGCGCACCGGGGGTCTGGGGGTCCGAGACCTCAAGGCGACCGCCGAGCTGCTGCACATGGACGAGCGCACCGCCGCCCTGCACGTGGAGGTCGCGCTGGCGGCCGGACTGCTGGCGGTGGGCGAGGGCGGAGACGGCGCGGCGGTGTGGCTGCCGACCGACGCGTTCGACCTCTGGACTGCTGCGCCGGTCGCCGCGCGCTGGGTCCGGGTCGCCCTGGCCTGGCTGGCCTCCCCCCGGCTCACCGGCCTGGTGGGCGGCCGGGAGAACGGCAAGCCGGTCAACGCGCTGGTGCCGGACCTCGAGCGGCTGTGGCTGCCGGAGACCCGCCGCGCCGCTCTGGAGGAGCTGGCCGCGCTGCCCGCCGGCCTGGTGCTGTCGGCCGGGACCGGCATCGGCTCCCTGGTGGACCGGATGAGCTGGCTGCGGCCCCGCCGTCCTCCGGCGCGCGCCGAGGCGGTCGCCTGGGTGGTCGCGGAGTCGGCCGTCGTAGGGGTGAGCGCCCTGGGCGCGCTCTCCTCGCACGGCCGCGCCCTGCTCGGCGAGGAGCCCGCGCACACCGTCCCCGAGGTCCTGGCCCCGCTCCTGCCCTCCCCGGTGGGACATGTGCTGCTGCAGGCCGACCTGACCGCGGTGGCTCCCGGCCCCCTCGAGCAGGACCTGGCCCGCAGGCTCGGCACCGTCGCGGACATCGAGTCCCGGGGAGGCGCGACGGTCTACCGGTTCAGCGAGCGCTCGGTCCGCCGGGCGTTCGACTCGGGCTGGTCCGCGGCCGAGGTGCACGACTTCGTGTCCTCGGCGTCCACGACGCCGGTGCCGCAGGCGCTGAGCTACCTCGTGGACGACGTCTCCCGGCGCTTCGGCACCGTGCGGGTGGGCGCGGCCGAGTCGTTCCTGCGCAGTGACGACGAGGCCGCCCTCACCGAGCTGGTGCACCACCCCCGGGCCGCGTCGCTGCGGCTGCGCCGGATCGCGCCGACGGTCGTGGTCAGCGACGTCTCGCTGGACGTGCTGCTGCCGAGGCTGCGCGACCTCGGCTCGTCCCCGGTGGTGGAGGGTCCGGACGGGACCGTGCGGCTGACCCGGCGCGAGGTGAGAAGGGCCCGCAGCCCGCGCCGGCTGCCGCCGGATGCCCAGGCCACCGCCCGTCACGAAGCCCGGGTCGCCTCGACGGTCACCGCGCTGAGGGCCGGCGACCGCGCCGCTGCGATCCGTCCCGAGCCGTCGACGCAGGCCGCCGAGCCGAGCAGCCCGGCCGCGACCCTGGCGCTGCTGCGCGAGGCGGTCGAGTCCGGGCAGAGCGTGTGGATCGGGTACGTCGACAGCCACGGCTCGACCCTGGACCGGGTGGTGGACCCGGTCCGCGTGGACGCCGGCTGGCTGTCGGCCTACGACCACCGGACCGAGTCCGTACGCTCCTTCGCCGTCCACCGGATCACCGCCGTCCGGCGTGTAGACAACTGAGTAAAACCCTCCCGAATCGCCCAAACAACCCGCACAATGGAGGGCGCAGGCAGCACGCATCGAGAGCAGACGGGGGCAGGGTGTCGGACACCAACGCAGGCACCGTGCTGAGCCCGGCCGCCGCCCAGGTCGTCGTCGCCCGCCAGCCGATCACCGACCGCCTCGGCGCAGTGGTGGGCTTCGAGCTGCTCTACCGGCCGCGGCGGGTCGACGCTCCCCGGGCCAGCGGCGACCAGATGACCGCGGACGTCGTCCTCGGCGCGCTGACCATCGGGATCGACCAGCTGGTCGGCAGCAAGGTGATGTTCTGCAACGCCGAGCGAGGCGTGCTGACCGGCGAGACGCCGCTGACCCTGCCTGCCATGCGCACCGTCATCGAGGTGCTCGAGACCGTCGCCGTCGACGACCAGGTGGTGGCCGGATGCCGGGACCTGGTGGCGGCCGGCTTCCGGCTCGCCCTCGACGACTTCGTCTGGTGCGAGGGTGCCGAGCGGCTGCTCGAGCTGGCCTCGATCGTGAAGGTCGACCTGCTGGCCACCTCGCGCGAGGACATCCTGGACCTGATGCGACGGTGCCGGCCCTACGACGTGCTGCTGCTGGCCGAGAAGGTGGAGACCGACGACGACGTGGCCTGGGCCATGGAGAACGGCTTCGACCTCTTCCAGGGCTACGCCATCGAGCGTCCGGCGCTGGTGCACGGACAGATGGTGGCCGCCTCCACGCTCGCCCACGTGCAGCTGGCCACCACGATGCTCGCCGACGAGCTGGAGTTCGACGAGCTGGAGGCGATCCTGCGACGGGAGCCCGGCCTGGTCGTCCAGCTCCTCCAGATGGCCGCGGTCGGCAACCACCAGGGGATGCGCCGGGAGGTCCGCTCGGTCCGGGACGCCCTGGTGCTGATGGGCACGGCCCGGATCCGGCAGTGGGTCGCCCTGACCATCTTCGGCAGCCAGCCCAGCCCCAGCCCCGACGGGCTCGCCACCTCACTGGTGCGTGCCCGGATGGTGGAGCTGCTGGCGGTCGCCCGCGGCGTCGACGCACCCGCGTTCGCCTTCACCGCCGGGCTGCTCTCCAGCCTGGACCTGATGCTGGGCGCGAGCCTGGACCAGCTGGCCTCGACGATGGACATCGACGACTCGCTCAAGGCCGCCGCGTTCCACCGCGAGGGCCCGGTCGGCGACCTGGTGACCGCCGCGGCGCGCTACCAGTCCGACCTGGAACGGGGGATCGCGCCCGAGGACCCCGACGGGGACCTCGACGACGTGGCCGCGGCGGCGTTCGCCTGGGCGATGCCCTACGTGAACAGCGTCAGGCTGACGGAGGGCTGAGCCGCTGCGGCACCGGGACCCGTGCTGCACCCAGGAACCGGGTGGGCGCGTGCGTTGGCGGCGCTGCGTAAGATCTAGAGATGGACTTTGTTCGTTACGCCGAGCGGTCCGCCCGGCTGGTGAACGCCGACCTCGGTGACACTGCCTGCCTGGTCGCGTTCCTGGAGGACCGGGCGTGGCTGCACGACGCCGTCGGTGACAGGGACGCCGGCACGCTGCGCCGGTTCGTGCAGGAGCTGCGGCCGGTCTTCGAGGCCTCGGACGCCGGGAACGAGCAGGGCGTCGTGGACCAGCTCAACGACCTGCTCGCCAAGCACCCGGTCACCCCCTACATCGCGGGGCACGGCAGTGACGGACCGGACCGCTGGCACCTGCACATCGCGGACCGGAGGTCCTCGGTGCCTCAGCTCCTCATCGCCGAGGCGCTGATGGGGCTCTCCACCCTGGTCTGCGACCTCGGCGTCACCCGCCTCGGGGTCTGTCACGCCAGCCCGTGCACGCACGTGTTCGTGGACACCTCCCCCAACCAGTCCCGCCGGTACTGCTCGGACCGGTGCTCCTCCCGCGCGAACGTCGCGGCCTACCGAGCCCGACAGAAAGCAGCCGCGACCGCATGAGTGACGGACCCCTGATCGTCCAGTCCGACAAGACCCTGCTCCTCGAGATCGACCACGAGCAGAGCGGCGAGTGCCGCAAGGCGATCGCACCCTTCGCCGAGCTCGAGCGCTCGCCCGAGCACGTGCACACCTACCGGCTGACCCCGCTCGGGCTCTGGAACGCACGGGCCGCGGGTCACGACGCGGAGCAGGTCGTCGACACCCTGCTGACCTACAGCCGCTACGCCGTCCCGCACTCGCTGCTCGTCGACATCGCGGAGACGATGGCGCGCTACGGGCGGCTGCGGCTCGACAAGCACCCGGTGCACGGCCTGGTGCTCACCAGCCACGACCGCCCGGTGCTGGAGGAGGTCCTGCGGGCCAAGAAGATCCGGCCGATGATCGGCGAGCGGCTGGACCAGACCACGGTGGCGGTGCATCCCTCCGAACGCGGCAACCTCAAGCAGGCCCTGCTGAAGATCGGCTGGCCGGCCGAGGACTTCGCGGGGTACGTCGACGGCGAGGCGCACCCGATCGAGCTCGACCAGACCGGGTGGACGCTGCGCTCCTACCAGCGCGAGGCGGCGGAGTCCTTCTGGCACGGCGGCTCGGGGGTCGTGGTGCTGCCCTGCGGCGCCGGCAAGACGATCGTCGGCGCAGCGGCGATGGCCCAGGCCAAGGCGACCACGCTGATCCTGGTCACCAACACGGTCTCCGCCCGGCAGTGGAAGGAGGAGCTGATCCGGCGTACCTCGCTGACCGAGGACGAGATCGGCGAGTACTCCGGCACCCGCAAGGAGATCCGGCCGGTCACCATCGCGACGTACCAGGTGATGACCACGCGCCGGAAGGGAACCTACGCCCACCTGGAGCTCTTCGACGCCAAGGACTGGGGACTGGTCGTCTACGACGAGGTGCACCTGCTGCCCGCGCCGATCTTCCGGATGACCGCCGACCTGCAGGCCCGGCGCCGGATCGGCCTGACCGCGACCCTGATCCGTGAGGACGGCCGCGAGGGCGACGTGTTCTCCCTGATCGGCCCGAAGCGGTACGACGCCCCCTGGAAGGACATCGAGGCGCAGGGCTACATCGCCCCGGCGGACTGCGTCGAGGTGCGGGTGACCCTCCCGGAGAGCGAGCGGTTCGTCTACGCGACCGCGGAGCCCGAGGAGCGCTACCGGCTCGCGTCCTGCACCGCAGCCAAGACCCGCCTGGTCGAGGAGCTGGTCGCCAAGCACCGCGGCGAGCCCACCCTGGTGATCGGCCAGTACATCGACCAGCTCGACGAGATCGGCGAGCGGCTCGGCGCACCGGTGATCAAGGGGGAGACCAAGGTCAAGGAGCGGGAGCGGCTGTTCAACGCCTTCCGGCACGGCGAGATCGACCTGCTCGTGGTCTCCAAGGTCGCGAACTTCTCCGTCGACCTGCCCTCGGCCGCGGTCGCCATCCAGGTGTCCGGCTCGTTCGGGTCCCGGCAGGAGGAGGCCCAGCGCCTCGGCCGGCTGCTGCGGCCCAAGCAGGACAAGCGGTCCGCCCGGTTCTACGCGATCGTCTCGCGTGACACCGTGGACGCCGACTTCGCCCAGCACCGGCAGCGGTTCCTGGCCGAGCAGGGGTACGCCTACCGGATCGTCGACTCCGACGACATCGCCACCGCCTGACGACCGAGTCCGCCGACAACGACGCGCACCCGCCCACGATGCGTGGACGGGTGCGCGTCGTCGTGCTTGCTGCCGGTCAGTGCATCTGCGCCTCGGCGAGCTGCTGGCGCAGCTCCTTGAGGATCGGCGACATGCCCGGGGCGCCCAGGCCGCGCCGGCTGCTGCTCGCGGCGGGCGTCGGGTCGGGCTGCGGCACCGGCGGGCACTGCAGGTCCGAGTGGTTGCCCCGGGTGCGCGCCGGCACCGTGCCGTCGGTCAGGTACCGGCCGATCGCGTCGTCGGTGCACGCGACCCCGCTGAGCGAGCCGGAGTGCGTGGTGCCGCCGACGCCCTCGATCAGCGAGGCGGTCGGGAACAGCTTGCGGAGCTTGAGGCTGCCCGAGAACGGCGTCGCCGCGTCCAGGGTCTCCCCGATCATCAGGATCTTGCTGTCCACGTCCTTGCCGGTGACGTGCACCGGCTTGGCGGCCTTGGCCGGCCAGAACGAGCACGGACCGTTGAACCAGGCGTTTGCCCAGGTCTCGAACGGCGCCTTGGCGTAGGTCCGCCAGTTGTCGGTGCGGATCTTGTTCCAGCGCTGCGGCCACGGCGCGTCGGTGCACTGGGTGGCCAGGTACATCGCGTAGCCGTTGTCGCTGCCCGGAGTCTGCGGGTTGGCGTCGTCGTACATCGCCTTGATGCCGGACTCGTCGCCGTCGTTGACCAGCTTGGCGTAGGCGGCCCCGAGGTCCTCCCAGCCGTACACGTAGTAGCCGGCCGACAGCATGACGTCGGCCAGCTCGTCCGGGCCGATCACGCCTCCGGCCGCAGCCGCGTCGAGCTTGTCGAGCTGGCGGTAGTAGCCGCGCTCGATCGCGTCGGCGTTGGTGCCGAGGTGGTAGACGTCGTCGTGCTCGGCCAGCCAGCCGAAGTAGACCTCGATGGTCTTCTGGAAGGCCACGTCCTGGTCGAGGTTGGCCTTGTACCAGACCCGGGTCGGGTCCACGGAGCCGTCGAAGACGAACCGGCGCACGCGGGTCGGGTGCAGGGTCGCGTAGACGCTGCCGAGGTAGGTGCCGTAGGAGAAGCCGTAGAAGTTCAGCCGCTGCCGGCCGAGCGCCTTGCGCAGGCTCTCCATGTCGGCCACCGAGTCGGTGGTCTTGGCGTGCTTGAGGATCCGGCTGCCGGGGGCGTACTTGCAGTCGGTCGCGTACTTCTCCGAGAGCTTCAGCCAGGTCCGCTCGAGCTTGCGCGTGGTCGGCACGTAGTTCGGCCGGTCGTAGCCGAAGTACGAGCCGTCGCAGCTCAGTGCGGGCCTGCTGTCGCCGACGCCGCGCGGGTCGAAGCCGATCCAGTCGTAGTCCAGATCACCGTCACCGGGCACGAACCTGCCCTGCCCGAAGACCGAGTAGATCAGGCCGGAGCCGCCGGGACCACCGGGGTTGACCAGCATGACGCCCTGGTACTGCGAGTCCGGCGCGGAGTGCAGCAGGCGCGAGACCGCGAGCGTGATCTTGCGCCCGCGCGGCTTGCTGTAGTCCAGCGGGACGACCAGGTCGGCGCACTGGGAGCCGTAGCGCACCAGCGTCGGGTTGTCGCACGCGTGCCACACCAGCGGCGGCGGGGTGTACCCGCGTGCCTTGACCGGCGCGTGCTTGGCGACCGGTCGGTGGTCGGGCGCGGCGGTGGCCGCGGTGGTCGTGGCCAGGCCTGCGACGGCGACCGTGATGCTGGCGGCGATGGCCGTCAGTCGTCTCATGCGGGTGTCCCCCTTGACGTGAAGGACCGGGGCTTCGCCCGGACCGGGTACACCATCGACCGAGAAAGTGCGCGTTGTCCAGCCTTTCGACCGGAAGATTTTCCTCGGGAGGCCGCCCGTGACGTTCCGGGCGTCCGGGTGTAGCGTCATCCGGCCGACCACCCCTGTGAGGTCTTGCGTGCCTGCGCCCATGCCGCTGCCCGACACCCGGCCGAGCCCTGCCCCGGACCTCGCGGCCGAGCGTGCCCACCTGGCCGCGGCGCGCGCCGCGCTGGCGCGGATGCGGGACCGGACCGGGCGCCTGGACCCGGCCGCCGCCGGGGACGCGGTCAGCCAGCGCTCCCTCGACGCGGCGCTGCTGAGCCGGCTGCGGGCGCTCGCCGACGACCCGGCCGTGCCGCTGTTCTTCGGGCGGCTGGACTACGGCGAGGACCACCCCGACGCCTGCGGCGAGCGCTTCTACGTCGGCCGCCGGCACGTCAGCGACGAGCGCGGCGACCCGATGGTCGTGGACTGGCGGGCGCCGATCAGCCTGGCCTTCTACCGGGCCAGCCGGGCCGAGCCGCTGGGGGTCACCCTGCGCCGACGCTTCGGCTTCTCGCAGGGCCGGCTGACCGCGTACGAGGACGAGCCGGTCGGCTCCGGCGCCCCGCTCGAGCAGCACTCGCAGATCCTCGAGGCCGAGATCGAACGGCCCCGGGTGGGCCCGATGCGGGACATCGTGGCGACCATCCAGCCCGAGCAGGACGTGATCGTGCGCGCCGACCTCGGCGCGTCGGTCTGCGTGCAGGGCGCCCCCGGCACCGGCAAGACGGCGGTCGGGCTGCACCGGGCGGCCTTCCTCCTCTACGCGCACCGGGACCAGCTGTCCCGGCAGGGCGTGCTGGTGGTCGGGCCGAACGCCTCGTTCCTGCGCTACATCGGCGATGTGCTGCCGGCGCTCGGCGAGATCGACGCGCAGCAGACCACGATCGAGGGGCTGGTGGGCGAGCGCCTGGTCCGGCTGGACCGGCGCTACGCGGTGCGGGGCACCGACGACCCGGCGGTGGCCGTGCTCAAGGGCGACGCGCGGATGGCGACGCTGGTGCGCCGGGCACTCTGGTCGGTGGTGCGCACCCCGGTCGAGGGCCTGCTGGTGCCGCGCGGTGCGCGCCGGTGGCGGCTCGCGCCGTACGAGGTCGAGGAGGTGCTGGCCGAGCTCCGGGGCCGGGGGGTCCGCTACGGTGCCGCGCGCGGCATGCTCGCGCAGCGGCTGGCTCACCGGATCCTGGTCAAGATGGAGACCGACGGCGACTCCCCCGACGACCGGGTGCAGGACGCGGTGGCCCGCAGCCGCGAGGCCAGGCGGTACGTCGACCACGTATGGCCGGCCGTCGACCCGGCCCGGCTGGTGCTGCGGCTGCTCGGCGACCCCGAGCACCTCGCGACCCTGGCCGACGGGCTGCTCGACGACGCCGAGCAGCGCGTGCTGCTCTGGAAGCGGCCGGCCCGGGGACCCGCGTCGGTGCGGTGGTCGCTGGCGGACGCCGTGCTCGTCGACGAGGCCGCCGACCTGGTGGAGCGCACGCCGTCGGTGGGCCACGTCGTCCTCGACGAGGCCCAGGACCTCTCGCCGATGATGCTGCGCGCGGTGGGCCGGCGGTGCTCGACCGGCTCCACCACGGTGCTCGGAGACCTCGCTCAGGCCACCACGCCCTGGGCGACCCGGTCGTGGGAGGACGCGCTGGACCATCTCGGCAAGCCGGCCGCGCACGTCGAGCAGCTCACCCGCGGATTCCGGGTCCCGGGCGAGGTGCTCGAGTACGCCGCGCGGCTGCTGCCGGTGATCGCCCCCGGTCTGGAGCCGCCCACGTCGGTGCGGCGGACCCGGGGTGACCTGGGCATCACCCGCGGACCGCTCTCCGGGTTGCCGGGGGTGGTCGGGGGTGCCCTCGGCCAGGTGGGCTCGGTCGGCCTGATCGCACCCGACGCCCTGCTGCCGGCCGTGCTGGACCTGCTCGCCTCGGCCGGCATCGGACACGCAGTGCTGGGGGTCGAGTCGTCCGCCGCCGCGTTCGACGTCCGGCTGGACGTCGTCCCCGCCTCGCTGGCGAAGGGGCTCGAGTTCGACCACGTGGTGCTGCTCGAGCCGGCGGCGGTGGTCGCCGGCGAGGCCGACCGGGTGACCGGGCTGCGGCGGCTCTACGTCTGCCTGACCCGGGCCGTCACCTCCCTGGCGATCCTGCACGCCGAGCCGCTGCCGGAGGAGCTGGGCTGACAGACTCACGGGATGTCGCCCCTCTCCCGCTTCTGGCCCGCGTGGCTCGACGACGGCCTGCGCGTCCGGCTGGAGCGGGCCTACAGCGCGCCGGGCCGCGGGTACCACGACCTGCGGCACCTCGCCGAGGTGCTCGAGCACGCGGCCGACCTCGTCGACGACGGCGACCCGCAGCGCGAGGCGGTGCTGCTGGCCGCCTGGTTCCACGACGCGGTGTACGACGGCCGGGCCGACGACGAGGAGCGCTCCGCACGGCTCGCGGAGGAGAGCCTGCCCGGCGGCCCCCTCGCAGCCGAGGTCGGCCGCCTGGTCCGGCTGACCGCGACCCACCGCCCCGCGGACGGGGACCACGCCGGAGCGGTCCTCTGCGACGCGGACCTGGCGATCCTCGCGTCGGGGGCCGACCGGTACGCCGACTACGTCCGAGGGGTCCGCGCGGAGTACCCCCACGTCGGCGACGCCGACTTCGCGGCCGGCCGTGCGGCGGTGCTCCGGGACCTGCTCGCCAAACCCACGCTCTTCCACACCGCGAGCGCGCGGGAGCGCTGGGAGGAGCGGGCGCGCAGCAACGTGGAGGCCGAGATCGCCAGGACCGAGGCGTGACCGGGCCGGTCGTCCGCCGGCGCGAGCGTCAGCCGGTGTCCGGGGCGACGTCCCCGTCGACGTACACCCAGCGGCCGCGGCGCCGCTCGAACCGGCTCGTCTCGTGCAGCACGCCCTCGCCGGCCGCGGTCCGCGACCTGGCGCGGAACTCCACCGTCCCGGTCTCGTCGTCCGGCCCGCCGCCGACCGCACGGAGCACTTCCAGGCCGACCCAGGCCAGCCCGGGCACCGGGGTGACGTCCGCCGGGCGGGTCCTCGGGTGCCAGGTCGCGAACACGTGGTCGGTGCGGTCCAGCGCGTACGCCGCATAGCGCGACCGCATCAGCGCCTCGGCGGTCGCGGCCGGGGCGCCGTCGTGCAGCGGACCGCAGCAGCCCCGGTAGAGCAGCCCGCCGCCGCAGGGGCACGGCCGGCCGGTCACTGGGCCGGGCCCTCTCCGCGCAGCGCCGCGTCGCGCAGCACGAGCGTGCCGGCGTCGGCGTCGAGGACCGCGGGCACTCCCAGCGGGAAGGCCAGGTTGCGCGCGCCGTGCCCGACCGGGACACCCCACACCATCGGCACGCCGAGCGGCGCCAGCCGGTCGACCATGAGGGTCCGGACCGCCGGGGCCGCCGGACCGGACAGCTCGCCCAGGGCGATTCCTCGGACCCCGTCGAACCAGCCGGACCGGAGCAGCTGGGTGACCAGCCGGTCGAGGCGGTAGAGGTCCTCCCCGACGTCCTCGAGCACCGCGACCGATTCGGCCGCGGTCCGCGCGTGCGGGGTGCCGACCTCCGCGGCGAGCAGTGCCAGGTTGCCGCCCACGAGCACGCCCTCGGCCCGGCCCGGCACCAGCGCGGTGACCGGCTCCGGGGTCAGGGGCGTGCCGGGCACCGGCTCGAGCAGCATCGCGCGCAGGTGGGCGCGGGACGCGTCGTCCCCGCCGCCCAGGCTGGTGACCACCGGGCCGTGGATGGTGGACAGCCCCAGCCGGGCCGCGAACGCCTGGTGCAACGCGGTCACGTCGGAGAAGCCGACCAGCACCTTGGGCCCGGCCACCGCCAGCGAAGCCCAGTCCAGCAGGTCCACCATCCGCTGGACGCCGTACCCGCCGCGGGCGCAGAAGACCGCCCGGACCTCCGGGTCGCACCAGGCCGCGGCCAGGTCCTCGGCCCGGGCGGCGTCGTCCGCGGCCAGGTAGCCGAACCGGCGGTCGCTGCCCCGGACGTGCGGGGACACGACCGGGTCCAGGCCCCAGGCCGCCAGCACGGCGAGCCCGGCGTCCAGCCGCGCTGCCCCGACCGGGCCGGAGGTCGCGACCACGGCCACCCGGTCACCCGGTGCGAGCCGGCGGGCCCGGACGAGCGGGCGGCCGGACCGCTTCGGGACCAGCGCCTCCGCCTTGCGCCGACGCAGCCCGGAGGCCTTCAGCCGGGTGATCAGCTCGCGGCTGGACACCGGCTGCGCGCCCGCGGAGACCACCTGCTGGTAGCGGTCGGCGGGGATGTCGTAGTGGTCCCGGTCGAAGCCGCGCTGCGGGATGCCCAGCCCCTGCGCGAAGCGGTGCAGCTCGGCGTAGGAGGCGTCGCTCGCCAGGTGCGACCAGAGCCGGCCGTGCCCGGAGGCGTTGGGCGGGTCGATCAGCAGCGTCACCCCGCCGGCCGCCCAGCGGCACGGTCCGCGGCGTCGTCGAGCAGCATCCGCCAGGCCCGCACGTGCCCGGTCTCGACGTGCGAGCGCCAGGATCCGCCCGGGCGCACCGCGGTGTCCACCTGGAACTGCCGGACCCCGGCCCGCACCAGCCAGGGCACGTGCTCACCCTGCAACCCGCCACCGGCCATCAGCAGCCGCGCGACCTCGGGGTCCGCGGCCGCCCGGTCGGTCAGCTCGTCGTGCCCGGTCTCCATGCCCTGCTGGGCGCCACCGGACAGCACCGCGTCCAGACCGGGCAGGCCGCGCAGCCGCCGCCACGCCCGCCCGGTCTCCAGGGACGCGTCGATGGCGCGGTGGAAGGTCCACGGCACGCCGCCGAGCTCGGCGGCGAGGTACGCGCAGACCTCGAGGTCGATGTTGAGGTCCGCGTCGAGGAAGCCGAACGAGACACCCTCCGCCCCCACCGCGAGGTAGTCCTCCGCGAGCCCCACCAGCCGGGTCAGCTCGCCGCCGGTGGTGGTGTAGGTGTCGTTGAGCCGGAGCATGGCCCGCACCGGCAGGTCGGTCTCCTTGCACACCGCGGAGACCGTGCCGGGCTCCACGGACAGCCCCACGGACCCGGTGCCGTCGACCACGAAGAGCCGGTCCGCACCTCCTTCGTGGGCGCCCTCGACGTCACGCGGATGCAGCACGACGACCTCGAGAAGCGGGGCTGGGGAGTCGTCGGCGTGACCCCGCCCTTGATCCGTGCTCACAATGGACATCGTGACATCCGACGACTCCCAGACAGACGCACTGATGACCGCGCGTGCCCTCGTGTTGCACGACCTGGAGGTGACGTCGACGGCGACACCGGCCTCCGTCTCGGTCCTGGAGCAGGCCGTCACGACCCGACGGTGGTGGGCGTCGCAGTGGGAGGAGGGCAAGCAGTACGTCGCCGGGCTGGTCGCCCAGGACGTCCAGGACGCCCTGCTGCAGGAGATCGGGCGCTGGCCGCTGTGCCGGGCCTGCGACGACCTGGACCCGCACGCGCTCTACATCCACCCGGAGCTGGGGGGGCCGGACCCCGCCTGGGTGTGCGAGAGCTCGGGCATCATGGTGGCGCGGCTGGGCGCGCTCAGCCGATGACCGTCGGGCCCGGCCGTGGCCAGGCCCGACGGTCGCGAGGTCAGCGCCGGCGCCGGCCGAGCAGGTAACCGACGACCAGCGCGACGAGGCCGATCGCGGCCCGCGGGCCGTAGGTGCGGACCAGGATCGGCAGCACGGTCGCGCCGAGGTCCAGGGCGTCGTCGGCGGGCGCCGACGAGCCGGTCGCCCGGGCGGGACCGGTCGCCCTCGCCGGCTCCGCCGAGGTCGGTGCCGCGGTGCCGGTGGGCGTGGGCCGCGACGGTCCGGACGGCTCCGCCGCCTCGCCGGTGGGCTGGTCCACCGGCGCGGAGGCCGCCGGCCCGACGGCCGCCGGCCCGGCCTCCGGTGCTGTCGCCCCGGGGGCCAGGGTCTCGGCCGGCTCGGCGGCCGGCTCGGCGGGGGCACCGACGCGGTCCTGCAGGCAGGTGACGAACTGCTGCAGCAGCTTGTTCGAGATGTCCTCGATCACGCCGCGCCCGAACTGTGCCGGCTTGCCGGTGATCGCCAGGTCGGTGTTGACGTCCACCCGGGTCGAGCCGCCCTCGTCGGTCAGCACGGCGGTCACCATCGCCCCGGCGGTGCCGTTGCCGCGTTTGTCCTTGCCCTTGGCGTCGATGACGAACCGGCGGGCCGACTCGTCCTTCTCCACGAAGGTGCCGGTGCCGGAGTAGACCATCGCGATCGGTCCGAGCTTGACCTTGCACGTGCCCTTGAAGTCGTCCCCGTCGACCTCAGTGACCTGCGCACCGGGGAAGCAACCGGCCACCGACTCGATGTCCTCGAAGGTCTTCCAGGTCTCGTCGAGCGAGGCCGGTACGGAGAAGGTGTGGTTCAGGTCCACGCCGCGCTCACGCCCCTGCCGCGGCGAGCACGGCGCGCCGGGTCAGCACCGTCACCAGATGCCGACGGTAGTCGGCGTCCCCGTTCAGGTCCGAGGGCGGGCTGGTGCCCTCGGCCGCCGACTGGGCGGCCGCCCGGACGGCCTCGTCCGTGGCCGGCTGACCGACCAGGGCCTGCTCCACCGAGCGGGCACGCAGCGGGGTGGACCCCATGTTCGTCAGACCGACCCTCGCCTCGCTGATCGTCCCGCCCTCGACCTTCACGGCCGCCGCGACCGCCACGATGGGCCACTGGTGGGCGACCCGGACGAACTTCTCGTAGTGCGCTCCCCAGCCGGCCCGCTTGGGGATCCGCACCTCCTTGAGGATCTCGCCCTCCTCGATCGCGGTCGCGAACAGGTCGACGAAGAAGTCCTCCGCGGCCACGGTCCGCTCGCCGCCCTGCCCGGCGATCACGAACTCCGCGTCCAGTGCCAGCGTCGGGGCACCGAGGTCGCCGGCCGGGTCGGCGTGCGCGAGCGCGCCCCCGAACGTGCCGCGGTGCCGTACCTGCGGGTCGGCGAGGAGCTCGGCCGCCTTGGTGATCACGAACGCGTTGTCCCGGACCAGGTCGCTGTGCAGGACGTCGTGATGGGTGGTCATCGCCCCGATCACGATGGCGTCGCCGTCCTCGCGGATGCCGCGCATCTCCTCGACCTTGCTGAGGTCGACCACGACCTCGGGGGCGTTGAGCCGCATCCGCAGCACCGGCAGCAGGCTCTGCCCGCCGGCGAGGATCTTCGCCTCGTCCCCGTGCTCGGCGAGCGCGGACAGCGCCTCCGCGATGCTGGTGGGCGCGAGGTAGTCGAACTGGGCGGGGATCACTGGTCGTTCTCCTGTCCGGTGGAGCGGTCGGCGGTGTCCTTCTCGTCGAAGTGCGGCGTGGCGGCCCCGGCCGTGGCACCGCCGCCGGAGTCGGCTCCGTCCTGGGCATGGATCGCCTTGTAGACGCGCTCGGGGGTGCACGGCATCCGGACGTCGTTGACGCCGAAGGGTCGCAGCGCGTCGACCACGGCGTTCACCACGGCGGGCGTCGAGGCGATGGTCCCTGCCTCGCCGACCCCCTTGGTGCCCAGCGTGTTGGTGGTGGACGGGGAGGTGGTGTGGTCGATGTCGAAGGCGATCGCGTCCGCGGCCGTCGGCACCAGGTAGTCCACGAACGACGCCGAGACCAGGGTGCCGGCGTCGTCGTGCACGGCCTCCTCGAACAGCGCCTGCGCGATCCCCTGCATCAGCCCGCCGTGCACCTGGCCGGCCACGATCAGCGGGTTGATGATGTTGCCGATGTCGTCGACGCAGGCGTACTTGCGCATCTTCATCCCGCCGGTCTCCGTGTCGATCTCCATCGCGCACAGGTGCGTCCCGTGCGGGAAGGAGAAGGCCACCGGGTCGTACGTGGCGTCCGAGTCCAGGGTCGGCTCGATCCCGTCCGGGAGGTTGTGCGCGGCGAAGGTGGCCAGCGCGATCTCGGCCATCGCCAGGCCCTTGTCGGTGCCCTTGACGTTGAACCGCCCGGCGGTGAACTCCAGGTCGTCGACGGAGGCCTCGAGCAGGTGCGCCGCGATCGGCCGCGCCTTCTCGATGACCTTGTCGGCGGCCTTGACGAGCGCCTCGCCACCGACGACCAGCGAGCGGGACCCGTAGGTGTCCATGCCCTTGGGCGCCACCTGGGTGTCGCCGTGCAGCACCTCGACGTCCTCGTAGGCGACCCCGAGCCGGTCCGCCACGATCTGCGACCAGGCGGTCTCGTGGCCCTGCCCGTGTGCGGACGACCCGGTGACCACCTCGACCTTGCCGGTGGGCAGCATCCGGACGGAGGCGCTCTCCCAGCCGCCGGCGCCGTAGTTCAGGCTGCCCAGCACCCGGGACGGGGCCAGACCGCACATCTCGGTGAACGTCGAGACCCCGATGCCCAGCTGGACGGGGTCCTTGGACTCGCGGCGCTGCTTCTGCTCGGCGCGCAGCGCGTCGTAGCCGAAGATCTCCTTGGCCCGGTCGGTGGCGGCCTCGTAGTTGCCGGAGTCGTACTCCATGCCGCAGACGGTGGTGAAGGGGAACTCGGTGTTCTTGATCCAGTTCTTCTCGCGGACCTCGAGCGGGTCCACGCCGAGCTCGTGGGCGAGCTCGTCCATGATCCGCTCGATGCCGAAGGTCGCCTCCGGGCGACCGGCGCCCCGGTAGGCGTCGGTCCAGGTCTTGTTGGTCAGCACCGTCTGGCAGTTGAACTGGTAGGCGGCGAACTTGTAGATCGAGTTGAACATGAACGCGCCGAGCACCGGCACGCCGCCGCCGACGAGGGCGACATAGGCGCCGAGGTCGGCGATCAGGTCGACCTTGAGCCCGGTGACGGTGCCGTCCTTGGTGGCCGCCAGGGTGAGCTTCTGCCACTGGTCGCGACCGTGGTGCGCCGCCATCAGCGACTCCGAGCGGGTCTCGGTGTACTTCACCGGCTTGCCCAGCCGACGGGCGGCCATGAAGGTGATGAACTCCTCCGGCGTCACCTGCAGCTTGCCGCCGAAGCCGCCGCCGACGTCCGGGGCGATGACCCGGATCTTCGACTCCGAGACCCCCAGGACGGCGGCGAGCAGGAACCGCAGGATGTGCGGGTTCTGGGTGGCCGACCACATGGTGATCTGCTCGCCGGTCGGGTCGACGACCACGGAGCGGGGTTCCATGAAGGCGGGGATCAGGCGCTGCTGACGGAACTCGCGCTCGAGGACGATGCCGTCCTCGCGGGCCTTGGCGATCGCCTCCTCGACGTTGCCGCCGGTGCCCGCGGCCTCGGAGTCGAACTGCCAGAAGGCGGACTTGTTGGTGCCCAGGTCCGGGTGCGCGAGCACCTTGTCCTCGGCCGACTCCCGCAGGTCGAGCGCCGCGGGCAGCTCCTCGTAGTCCACGTCCACCAGCTCGGCGGCGTCCCGGGCCTGGGCCGCGGTGCGCGCCACCACGACGGCCACCACCTCGCCCGCGAAGGCCACCCGGTCGACCGCGATCGAGGGGTGGTTCGGGGTCACCTGGTCGGTGGTGATCGCCCAGGCGTTCGGCAGTCCGCCCTGCTCGTCCTTGACGTCGGCGCCGGTGAGCACGGAGACGACGTTCGGGGCGGCGAGTGCCTCGGAGGTGTCGATGTTGGTGATCTTCGCGTGCGCGAAGGGGCTGCGGACCATCGCGACGTGCAGCATCCCGGTGAGCTGGATGTTGTCGGTCCACTTCGTGCGGCCGGTGATCAGCCGCTGGTCCTCCTTGCGGCGCCGGGCGTTGCCGATCTCCAGCTTGGCCTGCGGCGCGCGGTCCTCGGTGACGGTCACGATGCGCTCCCCTCGAGGGCGTCGGCGATGACCTCCTGGCCGGAGGCGGTCTGCACCGCCCGGATGATGTTCTGGTAGCCGGTACACCGGCACAGGTTGCCCTCGAGGCCGCTGCGGATCTCGGCCTCTGACGGCTGCGGGTTGTCGTTGAGCAGGTCGATGGACTGCATGATCATGCCCGGCGTGCAGTAGCCGCACTGGAGCGCGTGGCACTCGTGGAAGGCCGCCTGCATCGGGTGCAGCTCGCCGTTCTGGGCCAGCCCCTCCACGGTGGTGACCTCCTGGCCGTCCGCCTGGACCGCGAGCACGTTGCAGGACTTCACGCTGCGACCGTCGAGGTGCACCGTGCAGGCACCGCAGTTGCTGGTGTCGCAGCCGACGACCGTGCCGGTCTTGCCGAGCTGCTCGCGCAGGTAGTGGACGAGAAGGGTGCGGGGTTCGACGTCGTCGGAGTACTTCGCTCCGTCGACGGTGACACTGATCCGGGTCATCGACATCTCCTGGGCCCTGCCGGGCGTCGCGGGTGCTGGCTTCGCTCGGTCGCTGACAACTCGACCGCTAGAGACAAGGGTCACAGCACTTGGCCGCCCCTGCCCCCTCCGAACGGACGGTAGTACGGCGGCCTCCGGCGGCGGGCGGCACCCCGGTCAGTGGTGGATGCGGCCCCCGAGGCTGGCCAGCCGCTCCCCGTTGCCGCCCCAGCGCAGCGCGATGATCTCCGCGGCGATGCTGACCGCCGTCTCCTCCGGGGTCCGGGCGCCGAGGTCCAGGCCCACCGGCGAGGACAGCCGGCCGAGCTCCTCCTCGCCGATCCCGGCCTCGCGGAGCCTGGCCATCCGGTCGTCGTGGGTGCGTCGGGAGCCCATCGCCCCGACGTAGGCCACCTGCTGCTCCGGCGGCAGCCGGAGCGCCACCTCGAGCAGCGGGACGTCGAACTTCGGGTCGTGGGTGAGCACGCACAGCACCGTGCGCTGGTCGATCCGTCCGGCGTCGACCTCCTCGCGGAGGTACTTGTGCGGCCACCGGACCACCACCTCGTCGGCGGAGGGGAACCGCGACCCGGTGGCGAACACCGGACGGGCGTCGCAGACGGTGACCCGGTAACCGAGGAAGTTGCCCATCCGCGCGACCGCCGCGGCGAAGTCGATGGCACCGAAGACCAGCATCCGGGGCGGCGGCGCGAAGGACCACACGAAGACCCGCATGCCCTCCCCTCGCCGCTCGCCGTCGGGGCCGTACTCGAGCGTCTGGTTGTGCCCCGCGGCGAGCAGGCCGAGGGTGTCGTCGGCGATCGCCGCGTCCGCCCGCTCCGAGCCCACCGATCCGATGACCACCGGGCCGGTCGCCACCGACCCCGGCGGCAGCGGACCCGGGCCCGGATCCGGATCCGGATCCGCCGGGCGGACCACCAGCCGCCTCCCGACCCGGGTCGGGTCGGGATGGTCCACCACGGTGGCCACCGCGACCGGGCGTCCGGCCTCCACGTCCGCGGCGATGTCCCCGAGCTCGGGGAAGGTCTGCTGGTCGACCTTCTCGACGTACACGTCGAGGATGCCGCCGCAGGTGAGTCCCACCGCGAACGCGTCGTCGTCGCTGACGCCGTACCGCTGGAGGTGGGGCTCGCCGGAGCCCGCCACGCGCTGAGCCAGGTCGTAGACGGCACCCTCGACGCAGCCCCCGGAGACCGACCCGACCGCCTCGCCGTGCGGGCCGACCAGCATCGAGGCCCCCGGTGGCCGGGGAGCGGAGCGGAAGGTCGCGATCACGGTGCCCACGCCGATCGTGTCGCCCGCGTGCCACCACCGCATCAGCTCGGAAAGCACCTCACGCATTCGCGACCACCTCGATCAGATCCGCAAAGGTGGCCAGCGAGTGCCCCGCCACCAGGTCGTCAACGTACGGCAGCGCCGCCACGATGCCCTGCTGCACCGGCAGATAGCCGGCCTTGCCGACGTGCGGGTTCACCCAGACCACCCGGTGGGCGCTGCGGTGCAGACGGGACATCTGCTCGCCCAGCAGCGCGGCGTCACCGCGCTCCCAGCCGTCGCTGAAGACGACCACCACCGCGCCCCGGGCCAGCCCGCGCTGCCCCCAGCGGTCCATGAACACCCGCAGGTTCTCTCCGAGCCGGGTGCCCCCGGACCAGTCGGGGACCGTCTTGCCCGCGGCCACGATGGCCCGCTCCGGGTCGCGCATCCGCATCGCCCGGGTGACCCTTGTCAGCCGGGTGCCGACGGTGAAGACCTCCACCACCGCGGCCGGCCCCCCACGGGGCGCGCCCGCGGCCGGACGGCCCGGGTGGCTGAAGCGATGCGCCAGCCGTAGCAGCGCGTCCGCGTAGGCGCTCATCGACCCGGAGACGTCCACGAGCAGCACCAGCCGGCGGGGGCGGACCGAGCGCCGCCGCCAGGCGACCTCGCCGGGCTCCCCCATCCGCTTGAGCATCAGGCGCAGGGTGCGTTGGGCGTCGAGGTCGCCTCGGTGCCACGGCGTACGCCGGTGCGCGGGCCGGCGCGGTGCGCGCGGGTGCAGCGTCTCGAACATCGCCGCGAGCCGGGCCTTCTCGGTGTTCGACATGTCGGCGATGTCGCGGGCGCGCAGCACCTCCGACTCGCTGGCCATCGCGCGCAGCATGTCCTCGTCGAGGGGGCTGCTGCCGTCGTCGCCGTCGCCGGTGTCGAGCTCGGCCTGCACGACCGCCCGCTGGTCCTGCTGCTGGGGCCGGCCGACCGGGTGCTCCTGGGCGTGGAACCAGGCGGTGAAGACCTCGTCGTAGCGGTCCAGGTCGTCCGGGCCCGAGCACAGCGTGGCGCGGCCCGCCCAGTAGGTCGCCGGCTGGTCGTCCAGTCCCACCAGCGCGGTCGCGGCCAGGTAGGCCTGGGTGCGGTCCTGCGTGACCGGGACGCCGGCGGCCCGCAACGCCCTGGCGAAGCCCACCAGCAGCTCGTCGGCCTCGTGCAGCGTCGGGGCGAAGGACCCGGTCACCGCGACCACCGGCTCATGCCGACAGCATCCGGTCCAGAGCCTGCCGGACCCGCTGGGCGTCCTCGCGGTACTTCACCACGGCGCCCAGGGTCCTCGCGGCGCTCTCCACGTCGAGCTCGCTGGCACCGAGCGTCTCCAGCGCGCGCGCCCAGTCCAGGGTCTCCGCCACCCCCGGGGGCTTGAGCAGGCCCTCCGCGGTGCGCAGCCGCTGCACCAGCGTGACCACCTGTCGGGCCAGCTGCTCGGAGACCTCGGGTGCCCGGGTCCTGACGATCTCGATCTCGCGGTCCAGACCGGGGTGCTCCACCCAGTGGTAGAGGCAGCGTCGCTTGAGCGCGTCGTGGAGCTCCCGGGTGCGGTTGGAGGTGAGCACCACGACCGGCGGGGTCGCGGCGCTCACGGTGCCCAGCTCGGGGATCGTCACCTGGTAGGTGGAGAGCACCTCCAGCAGGAACGCCTCGAACTCGTCGTCGGCCCGGTCGATCTCGTCGACCAGCAGCACCGCCGGGCTCTCCCTGAGCGCCCGCAGCACCGGCCTGGCCAGCAGGAACCGCTCGTCGAACAGCGACTGCTCCGCCGCGTCGGCGTCGGTGACCGCGCCCCCTCCGGCCGCCTCCAGCGCGCGCAGGTGCAGGATCTGACGCGGGAAGTCCCAGTCGTAGAGGGCCTGAGCGGCGTCGATGCCCTCGTAGCACTGCAGCCGGATCAGCGGCACGTCCAGTGCCTCGGCGAACGCCTCGGCCAGCGCGGTCTTGCCGGTGCCGGGCTCCCCCTCCAGCAGCAGCGGCCGCTGCATGGCCAGCGCCAGGTAGCCGATCGTGGCCAGCGACTCGTCACACAGGTAGCCGGTGTCGCCGAGCCGCTTGGCGAGGTCCTGCGGTGATCCGGGCATCGTGCTCGTCGGGGACATGCCAGCAAGCATTCCCCATCGAGCAACCGCCGTCACCGCACCATCCGGATAGTCCGGGTCACAACGGCGAGCGGGCCGCCCCCCCCCCGGCTAGAGGTCCTCGGGCCGGTCCAGGTCGCGCCCGGTGGCCAGGTCGCCGCACTCGCACCCGGCGGCCGGGTGCGACCGCAGGTAGGCCCGGGCCCCCTGGTCGCCCCGGGCGGTCGCAGCCACCCCGGCCCAGTGGTCCCGCCCGATCAGCACCGGATGCCCCGGCACGCCGGCGTACGTCGCCCGTACCAGCGTGCCCGGACCCGCGCCGGAGGCCGCGACCCGGCGCAGCACCCGAGCGTCCACGTCGGGCAGGTCCACCAGCGTGACCAGGGCCGCGGCGACCTCGGAGGAGGCCGACGCCAGCGCGCGCAGACCGGCCCGCAGCGACGCGCCCATCCCCTCGTCCCAGTCCTCGGCGACGACCACGTCGACCGGGTGCCGGTCGTTCCGGCGCCCGAGCAGCTCACGGGCCCGGTCCGCGGAGGCGCCGAGCACCACCGTGACGGACTCGCAGCCACCGTCCAGGAGCACGCCCACCGCGCGGTCCAGGAAGGACGTCCCGTCCGCGGCGCTCAACAGGGCCTTGGGCCCTCCCATCCGGCGGCCCGCACCGGCGGCCAGCAGCAGCCCGGCCAGCCTCATGCGGCCCGCGTCGTCGAGCGGGTCATCGCACCGACGACGCGGAGGCGGTCGGCCGGGACAGCGGCACCCACAGCGTGAACCGGTCCGCTCGGTAGGTCGAGCGCGACACCTCCACCGCCAGGTTCCCCGCGAACGCGCGGCGGGCCACCCGCAGCACGGGGTCGCCGGCGGTGATGTCGAGCAGCTCGGCCTCCTCCGGACGCGCCAGCGTCGCGTCGACCGAGTCCTCGCCCCAGTCGGGTAGGATGTCGCGGCGCTGCAGCTCGACGTACAGGCTGTCGGGGAGCGCCTGCTCCAGGAAGCGCGGGACCGTCGCGTCGGAGAGGTAGGCGTCCTCGATGCACATGGGGACGTCGTCGGCCAGCCGGAGCCGCTGCCAGTGCACGACCTTCTCGCCCTCCCCGATCTCCAGCGCGCGTGCCACCCCCGGGCCCGCGGACTCCATCCGGGCGAGCAGGGTGCGCGCCCCCGGGACGAGGCTCCGGCGGGTCATCTCCTCGGTGTAGCTCGACAGCCGCACCGCCACGTCGGCGCGCGCCCGGGCCACGAACGTGCCTCGTCCGGGCACCCGCTCGAGGAGCCCCTCGGACACCAGCGCGTCCAGCGCCTGCCTCACCGTCATCCGCGCGACCCCGAAGTGCTGGACGAGCTCGCGCTCGGACGGGGCCGGGCTGCCGGGGTCGGCGCCGTCGATCAGCCCCCGGACGTATTCGCGGACCTGCACGTGCTTGTGCACGGTCGGTCGCGAGCGGTCGGGCGTCATCACGTCGCCCATGGACACCTCCCTCGGCCCCCTCCGTCACCATATCGTTGCTGACGGGTTCCGTGTGGGTGCAGGGGCGGAGGTCCCTTCTCGTCTGATCCCGGCCGTGCAGACGCTGGCTCTCTAGTCGGTGGGCGGCGCGGCGGGGACACCCATCCGGGCCATCCGCTCCAGCACGCTGTCCCGGTCCGGGTCCCGCAGCTCGTCGACGACGCGGCCGTCCCCCAGGAACACCACCCGGTCGGTGTACGCGGCCGCGACCGGGTCGTGGGTCACCATCACCACGGTCTGGCCGAACTCGTCGACCGACCGGCGCAGCAGGCCGAGCACCTCGGCACCCGAACGGGAGTCGAGGTTGCCCGTCGGCTCGTCCGCGAAGACGATCGAGGGACGGCTGGCCAGGGCGCGCGCCACGGCCACCCGCTGCTGCTGCCCCCCGGAGAGCTGGTTCGGCCGGTGGTCGAGGCGGTCACCGAGACGCACCGCCTCGATGACGGTGCGGTACCACTCCGGGTCGGGACGGCGTCCAGCGATCGAGAGCGGCAGGCTGATGTTCTCCTCCGCGGTCAGCGTGGGCACCAGGTTGAACGACTGGAAGACGAACCCGATCTCGTCGCGCCGCAGCCGGGTCAGCTCCTTGTCCTTGAGACCGGTGAGCTCGGTGTCCCCGACGTGGACCCGGCCGCTGGTCGGAGCATCGAGGGCCGCGCAGCAGTGCATCAGCGTGGACTTGCCGGACCCGGACGGTCCCATCACGGCGGTGAACTCGCCCTCGTACAGGGACACCGTCACCCGGTCGAGCGCGACGACCTGCGCGTCCCCGGTGCCGTAGACCTTGGTCAGGTCCTCGGTGCGGGCGGCTGCGCGACGCTGCACCGCCGGTGGTGCTGCGGTCCCGGCCTGGGTCACGGCCAACCCCTCGTCCTCGCCGCGGCCCCGTCGGCCACGCCCTGCCCCACGGTAGTGGGCGCCGGCACGCGGCGCTCGGCGCGACCAGCCACCCGGCACACTGGCGGGGTGGTCGAGGAGAAGACGTGTGCGTCGTGCGGACGCCGGATCGAGTGGCGCAAGAAGTGGGCCGACGACTGGGACCAGGTGCGCTACTGCAGCACCGGCTGCCGCCGGCGCGGGGTGTCCGCCGTCGACCAGCAGCTGGAGACCACGATCCTGGACCTGCTCGCGCAGCGCTCCCGGACCGCGACCATCTGCCCCTCCGAGGCCGCGCGGGCCGTCGACCCGGAGGGCTGGCGCGAGCTGATGGAGCCGGCGCGCCGCGCGGCGCGACGGCTGGTGGCCGCGGAGCGGGTGCGCATCACCCAGGGGGGCCGGGTGGTCGACCCCTCGACCGCCAAGGGCCCCATCCGGATCCGGAAGGTCTGAGCGACGTGGTCCGCAGGGTCCACCGGCTGCGGCCGTTCGAGGCGGACCGGCTCCGCGACCAGCCCTTCAGCTACGAGCCCGTGGGCGCGACCGCCGCCGGCCCGTTCCCCGACGGCTTCCACCACCTTGACATGACCACCGTGGTGGGGCACGGCGATGCCGCCTTCGAGCACGCCGCAGAGACAGTGATGACCTGGCGGATGCACACCGGCGCGGGACTGGGTGTGGCCGCGTCCGCCGAGCGCGCACACGAGGGGGCGGTGGTGCGTTGTCGGCTGGGACCGCTGCGGATCCCCTGCCGGGTGGTGTGGGTGGTCGACGAGCCGGACCGCCGGGGCTTCGGGTACGGCACGCTCCCGGGGCACCCCGAGTCCGGCGAGGAGTCGTTCGTGGTGTCCCGCTCCGGCGACACCGTCACGCTGCGGGTCGCCGCCTACTCCCGAGCCGGGCTTCCGGCCACCCGGCTGGCCGGTCCGCTGGGACGCTGGGGGCAGCGGCTGATGGTGGGCCGCTACGCGCGCGCCGTACGAGCCTGACCCCCGGGAACAGGTGTTCGAAAGGGCGTAGGCTCGGGGCATGACGGTGGAGTTCCAGGCCTCGCTGCTCGACGGGCTCGACGGCACACCCGGGGGCGGGCCGACGATCGGCCGGCTCGGCACCACGGTGCGCCGGCACGAGCTGACCCGCGGAGCGTGGGTGGATGTCCGGCCCGGCTGGGTGTCCGGCTCGGACGCCCTCTTCGAGCGCTTGGTCCGCGAGGTGCCGTGGCAGGCCGAGCGGCGAACGATGTGGGACAACGTGGTCGACGTGCCGCGGCTGCTGCGGTTCTACGCCGAGGGCGAGCCCCTCCCCGACCGGCTGCTGGTCGAGGCCCGGGAGCGCCTGGACGCCCACTACCGCCGCGAGCTCGGGGAGCCGTTCCGGTCGGCGGGGCTGTGCTACTACCGCGACGGCCGGGACTCGGTGGCCTGGCACGGGGACACGATCGGACGTAGCAGCACCGAGGACACCATGGTGGCGATCCTCTCGCTCGGCGAGGCACGACGGCTGTCGCTGCGGCCGCACGGAGGCGGGGACTCGCTCTCGTTCCCGGTCGGCCACGGTGACCTGCTGGTGATGGGCGGCTCCTGCCAGCGCACCTGGGAGCACGCGGTGCTCAAGACCGCCCGCCCGGTCGGTCCGCGGGTGAGCGTCCAGTTCCGGCCCCGCGGCGTCCGCTGAGCCCGGGCGCGCTCCGCCGCCGCGGAGCACGCGGGGACGGCCACGACGCAGAGCGACGGGCCCCGGCCGAAGCCGGGACCCGTCGTGATGACTCAGGTGGAGCGGGAGGTGGGACTCAGAAGTCCATGCCGCCCATGCCACCCATGCCGCCGTCGCCACCAGGCATGGCGGCCGCCTTCTCGGGCTTGTCCGCCACGACCGCCTCGGTCGTGAGGAACAGCGCCGCGATGGAGGCAGCGTTCTGCAGGGCGGAGCGGGTGACCTTGGCCGGGTCGAGGATGCCCTCGGCGACCATGTCGACGTACTCGCCGGTGGCAGCGTTCAGGCCGTGACCGGCCTTGAGGTTGCGCACCTTCTCCGCCACGACGCCACCCTCGAGACCGGCGTTGACCGCGATCTGCTTGAGCGGGGCCTCGGCCGCGAAGCGCACGATCTGCGCCCCGGTGGCCTCGTCACCCTCGAGGTCGATCTTCTCCCACGCGGCGTCGGTCGCCTGGACGAGAGCGACGCCACCACCGGCGACGATGCCCTCCTCGACGGCAGCCTTCGCGTTGCGGACGGCGTCCTCGATGCGGTGCTTGCGCTCCTTGAGCTCGACCTCGGTGGCCGCGCCGACCTTGATGACCGCAACCCCGCCGGCCAGCTTGGCCAGGCGCTCCTGCAGCTTCTCGCGGTCGTAGTCGGAGTCGCTCTTCTCGATCTCGGCGCGGATCTGGTTGACCCGGCCGGCGATCTGGTCGGCGTCGCCGGCACCCTCGACGATGGTCGTCTCGTCCTTGGTGACGACGACCTTGCGGGCCTGGCCGAGCAGCTCGAGACCGGTCGACTCGAGCTTGAGGCCGACCTCCTCGGAGATGACCTGGCCGCCGGTCAGGATCGCGATGTCCTGCAGCATCGCCTTGCGACGGTCACCGAAGCCCGGCGCCTTGACGGCCACGGACTTGAAGGTGCCACGGATCTTGTTCACGACCAGCGTGGACAGGGCCTCGCCGTCGACGTCCTCGGACAGGATCAGCAGCGGCTTGCCGGACTGCATGACCTTCTCCAGCAGCGGCAGCAGGTCCTTGACGTTCGAGACCTTCTGGTTCGCGATCAGGATGTACGGGTCCTCGAGGACGGTCTCCATGCGCTCCGCGTCGGTGACGAAGTACGCCGAGATGTAGCCCTTGTCGAACCGCATGCCCTCGGTGAGCTCGAGGTCGAGGCCGAACGTGTTCGACTCCTCGACGGTGATGACGCCTTCCTTGCCGACCTTGTCCATCGCCTCGGCGATGATCTCGCCGACGGTGGTGTCACCGGCGGAGATGGAGGCGGTGGAGGCGATCTGCTCCTTGGTCTCGACGTCCTTGGCCATCGCGAGCAGCTGCTCGGTGATGGCGGCCACGGCCGTCTCGATGCCGCGCTTGAGGCTCATCGGGTTCGCGCCGGCGGCGACGTTGCGCAGCCCCTCGCGGACCATGGCCTGAGCCAGCACGGTGGCGGTGGTGGTGCCGTCGCCCGCGACGTCGTCGGTCTTCTTGGCGACCTCCTTGACGAGCTCGGCACCGATCTTCTCGTAGGGGTCCTCGAGCTCGATCTCCTTGGCGATGGACACGCCATCGTTGGTGATCGTGGGGGCTCCCCACTTCTTCTCGAGGACGACGTTGCGGCCCTTGGGGCCCAGCGTCACCTTGACGGCGTCGGCGAGCGTGTTCATGCCACGCTCCAGGCCGCGTCGCGCTTCCTCGTTGAAAGCAATCAGCTTCGGCATTCTCCGCGGTTCCTCACGCTGAGATGAATGGACTGGCTCGAGGGATGCCCGCGACGGACGACCTCCGCTGTCCCGGCAGACCCTTCCCGCCGGCGCTGTGAGGCCTCATCTTCCCGAACCACTGTCACTCTCGTCCTGAGAGTGCTAACCCATGTTTAGCACTCGCCCCCTACGAGTGCAAGATGGGGAGAGGGTCGCGGGACCCGTCGTCTCGCCGGGCCGCACCCGTGGGGAGTAGCCAGGATGGGCCATTGACCGGCCTTCGCGGACCGACCTAGCCTGAGAGAACCTCGTGGGTGCGACGGGGTTTGGGCCGGAGGACGCGCAAGCTCCTCCGGCCTCCCGCGTCTCAGGCCTGCTCGGGCGGGAAGCCCCCGGTCGCGACCGGACCCCAGCGCTCCACGGTCACCCGGATCAGGGACTTGTTCTGGGTGCGCATCGCGGCGCGGTACTCGTCCCAGTCGGGGTGCTCGCCGCTGATGCAGCGGAAGTACTCGACCAGCGGCTCGACGGCCTCGGGCATGTCCAGCACCTCGGCGGTGCCGTCCACCTGGACGTAGGGTCCGTCCCAGTCGTCGGAGTGGATCAGCATCGAGACCCGGGGGTCCCGGCGCAGGTTGTGCGCCTTCGCCCGCTGCGGGTACGTCGAGACCACGATCCGGCCCTGCTCGTCGAGGCCGCAGGCCACCGGGGACATCTGCGGGCTGCCGTCCCGGCGCCGGGTGACCAGGGTGCCCTTGTGCCGTGGCCGGACGAAGTCGAGGAGCGCGTCCCGGTCGACCCGGTCCGCCGTCGCGAGGGTGCGTGCCATGCCGCGAGCGTACCCAAGGACCCCGGTCAGCCGCCGGCGACGGCCGGGATGACCGAGACCTGGGCGCCCTCGGGCGTGGAGGTGTCCAGCACGTCGAGGAAGCGCACGTCGTCGTTGCCGACGTACACGTTGACGAACCGCCGGATCGCGCCCTGGTCGTCCAGGATGCGGCCCTTGATACCCGGGTAGCTGCCGTCCAGCGACTCGAGGACCTCGGCCAGGGTGCCGCCGTCGGCGGTCACCTCGGACTGTCCGTCGGTGTAGGTGCGCAGGATGGTCGGGATCCGGACGCTGACACTCATGCTTCTCCTTGGTGCGTGGGACGGGTGGTGCGGGTGGGGGCCAAGCTACCGGGACGGACTCAGACGACCCCGGCCGCGGTGAACGCCGCGTAGCTCGGGTCGATCGTGGCGGCCGGACCGACCCGGTCGGCGACCGCGTCGAGGGTCTTGAGGCCGTCCCCGGTGTTGAACACGACGGTCTCGGCCTCGGGGTCGAGACGGCCGGCCTCGACCAGCTTCCTCAGCGTCGCCACGGTGACGCCGCCGGCGGTCTCGGCGAAGATGCCCTCGGTGCGGGCCAGCAGCTGGATGCCGTCGCGCACCTCCTCGTCGGTGACGTCCTCGACGGCCCCACCGGTCCGGCGGGCCACGTCGAGGACGTAGGGGCCGTCGGCCGGGTTGCCGATCGCCAGCGACTTCGCGATCGTGTCCGGCTTCACCGGGCGGACCACGTCCTGACCGTCCTTGAACGCCGCGGAGACCGGCGAGCAGCCCTGGGCCTGGGCCCCGAAGATCTTGTACGGCGAGTCCTCGACGAGCCCGAGCCGGACCAGCTCGGAGAAGCCCTTGTCCACCTTGGTGAGCTGCGAGCCCGACGCGACCGGGATGACCACCTGCTGGGGCAGCCGCCAGCCCAGCTGCTCGGCGACCTCGTAGCCCAGCGTCTTGGAGCCCTCGGCGTAGTAGGGACGGACGTTGACGTTCACGAACGCCCACCCCTCCTCCTCGCCGGCGATCTCCGAGGCGAGCCGGTTGACGTCGTCGTAGTTGCCGTTCACCGCGACCAGCGTGCCGCCGTACACCGCGGTGGTGATCACCTTCGGCCGCTCGAGGTCGTGCGGGATGAACACCACCGTCCTCATCCCGGCGCGGGCGCCGGCGGCGGCCACCGCGTTGGCGAGGTTGCCCGTCGACGGACACGCGAAGACCTTGCTGCCGAACTCACGGGCGGCCGACAGCGCGATCGCCACCACGCGGTCCTTGAAGGAGTGCGTGGGGTTGCCGGAGTCGTCCTTGACCCACAGGTTCCTCATCCCGAGCTCGCGGCCCAGGTTGTGCGCCTTGATCAGCCGGGTGTAGCCGGGCTCCATGTTGGGGCTCGACGCGATGTCGGCCGGCACGGGGAGCAGCGACCGGTAGCGCCAGATGTTCTTCGGGCCCGGCCTCGATCTCGGCGCGGGTGACCTCGGGGAAGTCGTAGCCGATCTCCAGCGGACCGAAGCACTCCTGACAGGCGTAGTACGGGCCGAGGTCCTGGGTGGCGCGACACTCGCGGCAGACCAGGCTGGACGGCGTTGCCGAACGCGCCGTCACGCAGCGGGGTGGGCGCGGGACCGGAAAGAACCGACGTGCTCAAGGAGGCCTCCTTCTCATCTTCCCCGGGGACCGACTCTCGGCGCGGGACGGAATTAGCACCGTTGGCACCACGGCGTCGGGTCCCGGATGGTTCCGGGATGACGTGCGGTGACGGGTTGCCGGGGCTTCAGCGGGCCGTGTCCCTCTGCCCCTCTCGATGAGCAGGGCTCAACATTACGCAGTCGCGTCTCAGCATGTGCACACCGGGTCCACTCTGCGAGACATCGCGGGTGCGCAAGACTGGTCCCATGGAGCGATGGCGGGTCAGGCGGCTGACGAACCTCGTGAACGGGTCGACGGCAGCCGGCCTGCTGGTCGCGCGCCTCGGAGGCGCCCGGCCCGGCCCGGGACCGCACGGGCTGACGCTGGCCACCGGCTACCGGCTGCCGCTGCCCGCCGCGCACGCCTTCACCCTCGGCGACGTGGTGACCACCCGGCACGACCGCGCCTGGCTGCAGCAGCGGCCGCGGCTGCTCAGGCACGAGGAGCGGCACAGCCGGCAGTACGTCGCCTGCCTCGGCCTGCCGATGGTGCCCCTGTACCTGCTCGCCGCCGGCTGGTCGTGGCTCGCGACCGGCGACCCCGGCGTGCACAACCCCTTCGAGCGGCTGGCCGGCCTCGCTGACGGCGGCTACCCGACCCGGCCGCCCCGGAGCCGTCGGCCCGGACCGCACCGGGCCTGACCGGGAGCCGGCTCAGGCCGTCCGGTCGGCCACGGCCGAGGCGAACCCGGTGAGCAGGTCCACGACGCCGGCCGGCCCGTCCACGACCACGTCCGCCAGCTCGGCCAACGCCTCCTCCTCGTCCGACCCCGAGCACACCAGCAGGGCCGGCAGACCCCGCTCCCGCAGCGACCGCGCCGCCTCGAAGGCCTCCAGGTCCCCCAGGTCGTCGCCCACGAACATCACCGCGGCGCCACGCTGCTCCTCGAGGGCGGCCTCCAGGGCCAGCCCCTTGTGCATCTCGGCCGAGCGCACCTCCAGCACCTGGCGGCCCGGCTCGAGGGTCAGACCGTGCCGGGCGGCCGCCCCGCCCAGCGCGGCCTCGAGCCTGCGGTAGGCGTCGCCGGCGTCCGGGAGCCGACGGGTGTGCACCGCGATCGCCAGGCCCTTCTCCTCCACCAGGGCATCACCCGCGCGCTGCTCGGCCAGCAGTCCCGGCAGCTCCTCGCGGAACGCGGCCAACCCCGGCGGCGGCTCGGGGGAGGTGAACTCCCGGCTCACCGCGTCCCAGCGCTCGTGCCCGTACTGGCCCATCACCTGCAACCGCGCCCCCGGCGCGAGGGCGTCGGCCACCTGCTCGAGGTGCCCCAGCTCGACCACCTGGCGAGCCGGCCGGCCGGTGATCACCACGACCGCCCTGACCTGCGCGGCCAGGCCCAGCAGCGCGCCCGGCGCGGCCGGGTGGATGACCGCGTGTTCGGGCTCGTCGACGATCGGCGACAGCGTGCCGTCGAAGTCAAGCCCGACCACGACGTCCGGGGCCAGGGAGACCAGGGCGTCGTACCGCCGTTGCGCCTGTTCGGTGCGAAGCTCCATGCGCCCAGCCAACCAGAGCCGCGCCCAGGACGACCGCCCAGGTCAGGTGTAGTCGCGGGTCAGGATGACCGTGAGCCGGTCTCCGCGCATCGGGGCGATGCTCGGCTTCAGCCGGGCGATGCCGAGGTCGCGGGCCAGCAGCCTTGCCTGCGCCCGCAGCCGCTCCGGGTAGTAGACGGTGCTCGCGGGGATCGTGCCGTACCAGTTGTCCGAGCCGACGACCTGCCACCCGGCCCCCTGGGCCCGCGCCGCGGTGCTGCCCGCGAGACCGCTGACCCCGGAGTTGTTGAACACCTCGACGATGGTGTCGCCGCGCCGGACGACCGGCTTCCTCTTCCGAGGCGTCTGCTTCTGCGCGGGCGCGGGCGCGGCCGACGGCGAGACGCTCGGGCGGGGGGACGCGGCCAGGCTGGTGGGCGCCGACGCCTGCGCCGGCACGTCGTCGCGGGGACCGTCGGTCAGCACGAAGGCCACCCCGGCCAGCACCACGGCGGCCGCCGAGAGCAGCGCCAGCGGCGAGGCCGGCGCGATCCCGCGCTCGCCCCGGGCGCGAGCGAGACGCACCTCAGACCTCGAAGCCGAGCCGGCGGGCGGACCGCGCCCGCTGCCGCGCAGCCCGGAGCCGACGCAGCCGGCGGACCAGCAGGGGGTCGAACGCCAGCGACTCCGGCCGGTCGATCAGGACGTTCAGCACCTGGTAGTAGCGCGTCGAGGACATGTCGAACTTCTCCCGGACGGCCTGCTCCTTCGCGCCGGCGAACTTCCACCACTGACGCTCGAAGTTCAGGATCTCGCGGTCGCGCTCGGACAGGTCGACGGTGGTGGTGTCAGGTCCCGGGGTCAGGGCGTTCGCGGCGTCCATGGGGGCGGCTCCTGTGCGGGGTACGTTGCTGGTCGCGTGCGCTCACATCATAGGGGACGAACCACAGCCGTGTAGTTCGTCGCGGGCTGTTGCCGCCCGCGTTTCTCGGACCGACACAATGGGCGCCATGACGACCCTGCCGGCCGACCCGCCACCCCTCGACGTGAACCCGGGACCGCGCCGGGCGACACCCCTGCCGGCCGACCGTCCGGTCCGCTGGGGGATCCTCGCCACCGGCAAGATCGCCACCTCGTTCGTGCGGAACCTCGCCCTCCTCGACGAGTGCGAGGTGGCCGCGGTCGGGGCACGCCGCCAGGACTCGGCCGACGCGTTCGCGGCCGAGCACGGCATCGGCACCGCCTACGGCGACTACCGCGCGCTCGTCGAGGACCCGGCCGTCGACGTGGTGTACGTCGCGACCCCGCACGCCCTGCACCGCGAGCACGTCGAGCTGGCGTTCGCCGCCGGCAAGCCGGTGCTCTGCGAGAAGTCGCTCACCCTGGACGCCGCGGACGCCGAGCACCTGGTCGGGCTCGCCCGCGACCGGGGCCTGTTCCTGATGGAGGCCATGTGGATGCGCTGCATCCCGATGATCCGTCGGCTCCGCGGCCTGCTCGCCTCGGGCGACCTCGGCGAGGTGCGCCAGGTCCGCGCGGACCTCGGCTTCGTCGTGGACAAGCCACCCACCGACCGGCTGCTGGACCCCGCGCTGGGCGGCGGGGCGCTCCTGGACATGGGTGTCTACCCGCTGACGTTCGCCCAGCTGTTCCTGGGCCCGCCGGACACCGTCGCCGCGAGCGCCGCCCTGTCCGACGCCGGCGTCGACCTGAACCTGGCGATCAGCCTCGGCTACCGCAGCGGGGCGGTGGCGGCCCTGACCACGTCGATGACCGCGTGGTCGCCGCGCACCGCCTCGATCGCCACCGACCGCGGCCGGATCGACCTGCCGGCCCCCTTCCATCACCCGACCGCGGCCACCTGGACGCCCAGCGACTCCGACCCCGACCTGCGGGCCGCGGCGGTGCCGGTGCCGCTGCACGAGGCGCTGATCGGGACCGGGCTGGCACACGAGGCCCTCGAGGTGGTGCGCTGCCTGCGCAACGGCGAGACCGAGAGCCCGCTGGTGCCGCTCGACGAGACGCTGGCGACGATGCGGCTGATGGACCGGATCCGCGGCCAGATCGGCGTGGACTACCCCCGGTCGTGACCGGTCATGCTTCGCGCCGGTCTGGGTAGGTTGGCGGGGTGAGCCACGACAACGAGCCGTCCCGACCGCCCGAGAAGGCCGACCTGGTCATCGTCGCCAACCGGCTCCCGGTGGACCGGGTGGTCAACGAGGACGGCTCCGAGGACTGGCGTCGCTCCCCCGGGGGCCTGGTGACCGCGATCGAGCCGGTGATGCGGCAGAACGACGGCGCGTGGATCGGCTGGTCGGGCGGCACCGACACGGACCTCGAGCCGTTCGTCGACGACGGGCTCTCCCTGGTGCCGGTGCCGCTGTCCGGCGACGAGGTCGAGGACTTCTACGAGGGCTTCTCCAACGCCACCCTGTGGCCGCTGTACCACGACGTCGTCGCCAAGCCGGAGTTCCACCGGGAGTGGTGGGAGGCGTACCTGCGGGTGAACCGGCGCTTCGCCGAGCGCGCCGCCGAGGTCGCCGCGCCCGAGGCCACCGTGTGGGTGCACGACTACCAGCTGCAGCTGGTGCCGGCCATGCTGCGCGAGCTGCGACCCGACCTGCGGATCGGCTTCTTCCTGCACATCCCGTTCCCGCCCGCCGAGCTGTTCCAGCAGCTCCCCTGGCGACGCCAGCTGCTCGAGGGGCTGCTGGGCGCGGACGTGGTCGGGTTCCAGCGGCCGGGCGCGGCTCAGAACTTCGTCCGCCTGGTCCGCCAGCGGGTCGGCCACAAGACCCACCGCGACCAGATCTACCTGCCGGACGGCCGGGTGGTGCAGGCCGGGTCCTTCCCGATCTCCATCGACACCGCCGGTCTCGACGAGCTGGCTCGCTCCGAGCCCGTCAAGGAGCGGGCCGCTGAGCTCCTCGAACAGCTCGGCAACCCCCGCAAGGTGCTGCTCGGGGTGGACCGGCTCGACTACACCAAGGGCATCTTCGACCGGCTGCGCGCCTACGGGGAGCTGGTCGCCGACGGGGAGGTGTCCGTCGAGGACACGGTCTTCGTGCAGGTGGCGACCCCCTCGCGCGAGCGCGTGGAGCAGTACCGGCAGCTGCGCGACGAGATCGACCGGCTGGTCGGCCGGCTGAACGGCGACCTCGGGGAGATCGGCAGCCCCGCGATCCACTACATGCACACCTCCTACCCGAAGGACGAGATGGCGGCGCTGTTCCGGATCGCCGACGTCATGGTGGTGACGCCGCTGCGCGACGGCATGAACCTGGTCGCCAAGGAGTACGTCGCCTGCCGGACCGGGGACGACGGGGCCCTGGTGCTCTCGGAGTTCGCCGGGGCCGCCGACGAGCTGCGGCAGGCCTACCTGGTGAACCCCTACGACATCAACGGGATGAAGAGCACCATCCTCACTGCCATGCACGCCGAGCCGAAGGACCTGTCCCGCCGGATGAAGGCGATGCGGCGGACGGTCGCAGAGCACGACGTCAAGGACTGGGCCGCCCGGTTCCTCGCCGTCCTGGCCGACGTCAAGCCCGAGCACCACAAGCAGCTGCGGCCCTCCGGGGCTTCCTGACCGGGCGCCTCAGAGGAGCGCGTCCGCGTCCCAGCCGGCGCTCCGCTCGGGCACCGGGCTGCTGAGCGACGCGAGGAAGTCGGGCACCGACGTGGGCCGCCCGACGTAGTACCCCTGCGCGTAGTCGACGCCCTGCTCGCGGACCACGTCGAGGATCGCCGGCCGCGAGACGAACTCCGCGATGGTCTGCTTGCCCAGTCCCCGGGCCATCTGCACGATCGAGGCCAGGATCGTCCGGTCGGTCTTGCTCGTGTCGCACTGGGCGATGAACTCGCCGTCGATCTTCACGAAGTCGAACAGCAGGTGCTTGAGATAGTAGAAGGACCCGAAGCCTGCCCCGAAGTCGTCGAGCGCGAACCTGCAGCCCAGCGCGATGATCCGCTCGGCGAACTGGCGGGCCTCGTCGATGTGCGCGACCGCCGCGGTCTCGGTGATCTCCAGGACCAGTCCCGACGGGTCCACGCCGTGCCGCGCGATCGCCTCGACCAGCTCCTGCTCGATCAGCGGGTCGCCGACCGACCTGCCCGAGAGGTTCACCTCCAGCCGGAAGCCGGGGCTGACCTCCTGCAGCTGCGCCAGCAGCGCCACGCTCCGCCGCAGCACCCAGCGGTCCAGCCGCACGATCATGTGGGTGCGCTCCGCGATCGGGAGGAAGGCGCCGGGCGCGATCAGCTCGTCGCCGTCGCGCATCCGAAGCAGCACCTCGGCGCCGTCCACCGCTCCGGTGCGCAGGTCCAGGATCGGCTGCAGCTGCAGCTCGAAGGAGTCCTGGTCCAGGGCGGTCTCGAGCCGCTCGTTCCAGAGCATCCGGGTCCCGGTGCGGGGCAGCTCCTGGAGGCGGCTGTCGAGCAGGGCGAACTGGTCGCGGCCCGCGTCCTTCGCGTCGTACAGCATCATGTCGACGGTGGACATCACCTCCGAGCAGGTCAGGTCGGCCGAGTCCACGAGCATCGCCCCGACGCTGACCGTCACCCGGCGCTGCACCCCGTCCAGCGAGGCGACGTGCTCGCGCACCAGTCGCACCACGTCGCGGGCGACCTCCGCAGCCGCGTGCTCGTCGGCGTCGGGAAGCAGGATCGCGAACTCGTCGCCGCCGAGCCGCGCCACCAGGTCCGTGGCGCGGATCCGCCGTCGCAGCAGGTCCGCGAGGGAGACGATGAGCTGGTCCCCCACCCCGTGCCCCAGGGTGTCGTTGACGTCCTTGAAGTGGTCGAGGTCGAGCATCAGCACCGCGCCGCTCGGGCCGTGCCGGTGCACCTGGTCCAGGTGCGCCGCCAGGTCGGCCTCGAACCTGCGCCGGTTGGCGAGGCCGGTCAGCGGGTCGTGGTCGGCCAGGTGCGCCAGCTGGGTCTCGTAGCGGTTGCGCTCGGACACGTCGACGACGTGCACGAGCAGCGACTCCTGGTCGCCGGGCGCGCCGCCCAGCAGGGTGCTGGACAGGTCGACGTGCCGCGCCGCGCCGTCGCCGCCGCGGACCACCCAGGTGGCCCGGGTCCGGCCGGCGACCCCGGTCCGGACTGCGGACAGGTGCTCCTGCACCGTGCTGTCACCGGGGCGGTACGACAGCAGGGAGAGCCGGCTGCCGACCAGCTCGGCCCGGTCGCGTCCGAGCAGGTCGCACAGGGCGCTGTTCACCTGGAGGGCGACCCCGTCGACGCGGAGCACCGCCACGCCGTGCGGCGCGTCCTCGAAGAGCCGCTCGGCCCGGGTGCGCGCGGCCTGGATCTCCCGCTCGTGCCGCCGGATGCGGCTGACGTCGCGGGCCACCAGCAGCACCTCGGACCGTTCCCCGTCGCCCGGGAGCAGGGTCGCGACCAGCTCGTGCTCGTGCCCGTTCACGGTGGCGACCATGTCCGCGCTCGCCGCCCCGGCCACCAGCGCCTCGGAGACCAGCCGCCCAGCGATGCCGAGATTCTCCGCCTTGGAGACCGCGGCCAGGTTGCGGCCCTCGGCCTGCTTCATGCCGACCCGCAGCGACCCGCCCCCGGTGACCAGCCCGACGTTGAGCTCGGCGTCGAGTGTCAGCACCGTGGTGTCGGGCAGGTGGTCCATGGCCACCTCCCATCGGTTCTGCGCCGCCACCAGCTCACGGTGCGCCAGGATCGCCTCGGTGGAGTCGATGGCCACCCCGAGGTAGCCGTTCACGGCGCCGTCGGCCCCGTGCATCTCGCTGACTGCGAGCCGCACGTGCACCCGGCGCCCGTCCCGGGTGACGTAGGTCCAGATCCGGCTCGGAGCCTCCCGACGGGCCAGGTCGGCGAAGACCGCGAACCCGGGCTCGACGCCGAGCTCGCGGGCCATCTCCGCGACCTCCTCGGCGTCGTGGAACAGCGCCGGGCTGTACCGGCCGACCACCTGGTCGGCGGTGTAGCCCAGCAGCCGTTCCGCTCCGACCCCGAAGGTTCGGATGGTGCCCTCCAGGTCGGTGGAGACCATCGAGGCGAGCCGGCTGCCGCGGGTGATCTCCTCGAGCTCCACCTGCAGGGCGCGAAGCCGGTCATGCTCGAGCCGCCACTGCCGGACCACCTCGTGCACTCCCGGGCACACCAGTGCCGCGACCGCGGTCCAGAGCACGCCGCGCGGCCAGGTCTCGGCGGGATAGCTGGCCCCTCCGACGAGCATCATCGGCGCCAGGAACAGCAGCCCGGTGAGGACGGCGCCGACGTACACCTGCACGCGGGTGCCGTACAGCGCCACCCACACGAGCCCCAGCCCGACCAGCGGTCCCAGGTTGGAGGACGCGCCCCCGGTGCCGTCGAACAGCACCGCCAGCAGCGCGAAGTAGAGGTAGACCGGGGCCGCGTCGACCCAGGTGCGATGCGGCCTCCGCAGGCTGACCGCGAGGGCCAGCAGGACGGCGGCGAGCAGCAGGCCGGCCAGCGGACGATGCACGTCGCGCACGTCGTACGGCGGCAGCAGCAGCGTCAGCACGCCGATGCCCGCGCAGACGACGAAGGGAAGCGCACCGCGCAACGAAGGTCTGTCCACCGCCCAAGTCTCGAATACCGCGGACCTCCTGACAGGGGAACCGGACTTTTCGACGCGTCCGGCAGGGTCGGCGTCCCTACCGCACCCGCCGCAGCACCGTCGGCCCGAGCGGCACCCGCTCGTGCAGGAACGCCCGCAGCCGGTCGGCCGGCATCGGGCGGCCCAGCCAGTACCCCTGGGCGATGTCGCAGTCCAGCTCGCGCAGCGCCTGGAAGGTCCGCTCGTCCTCGATGCCCTCGGCGACCACCCGGCGGCCCAGCCGGTGACCGAGGTCGACGATCGCGCCCACCACCGCCCGGGTCGCGCTGTCGTCGATGTCGGCCAGGAACGACCGGTCCACCTTGATCTCGTCGACCGGCAGCCGCTGCAGGTAGGCCAGCGAGGAGTAGCCGGTGCCCAGGTCGTCGACGGACAGCTGCACGCCGATCGCCCGGAGCCGGTGCAGTGCCGCGATCGCCCGCTCGGGGTCGCCCATCAGGCTGGTCTCGGTGATCTCCAGCACCAGCGCCGAGGCCGGGACGGAGCCGTCGGCGAGTGCCCGCGCCACCTCGTCGACGAACTCCGGGTCGAGCAGGCTGCGAGGCGAGATGTTCACCGCTATCGACAACCAGCCCGTGGACGTCTGCCAGGTGGCGTGGTCGCGCAGCGCCGTCCGCAGCACCAGCATCGTCAGCGGCGTGATCAGCGAGCTCTGCTCGGCCAGCGGGATGAACTCGTCGGGCCCGACCGGACCGTGCTGGGGGTGCTGCCAGCGGACCAGCGCCTCCATGCCCAGGACCTCGCCGGTCCGTACGTCGACCTGCGGCTGGTAGTGCACCGTCAGGTCGTTGGCCGCGAGCGCGTCCCGCAGGTCCGCGAGCAGACCGAGCCGGGACGAGTCCCGGCGGTCGATCTCGGGGCGGTACACCTCCAGGCCGGCGCGCGTCTCCTTGGCGACGTACATGGCCACGTCCGCGCAGCGCACCAGGGCCGCTGCCGCGTCCACCGGGTCGGACCCGGCCTCGCCGACCGCGACGCCGACGCTTGCGTCGACGGCGACGACGAGACCGTCGAGCATGAACGGCCGGGCGAGCGCGGCCCGCACCAGCCAGGCGCAGGCGCGCGCGTCGAGGTCGTCGGCGCCGGGCAGCAGCACCGCGAACTCGTCGCCCCCGAGCCGGGCGACCAGGGCCTCCGGCGGAGCGGTCTCCCTCAGCCGGTCGCCGACCAGGACCAGCAGCCGGTCGCCGACCTCGTGCCCCAGGGTGTCGTTGACCTGCCGGAACCGGTCGAGCCCGAGCAGCAGCACGGACGCACCGGTGTCGCCCAGACACCCGTCCAGCCGGCGCAGGAACAGCCGGCGGTTCGCCAGCCCGGTCAGGTCGTCGTGCATCGCCTGGTGCTCGCGCTCCTGCGCCTGCCGGATGATGACGTCCGCGCGCATCGCGTTGTCGATGACCACCGCGGCGTGGTTGGCGAGGGCCTGCATCTGACGGAGGTCGGCTGGGGTGAAGCTGGCGACGTCGCCGAGCCGGTCGCCGATCGCCAGGGTGCCCACCAGCCGTCCCTCGTTGCGCATCGGCACCAGCAGGACGTCGCGCACCTGCGCCGCCGCGAGCAGCCGCAGGTCGCGCTCGGACCGGGACTGCCGCGAGACGAGGAGGACACCGGCCTCGGCACTGTCCCCGAGCAGCTCGACCAGGTCAGCGCGGCCGTCCGTCGCCCGGTCGCCTGTCAATACCCAGTCCTGGAGGCCGTTCGTCGGGCTGCTCAGGCGCAGCTCGGCCCGCTGGACCTCGAAGGCCGAGCGCAGCTCCACCAGGACGTTGGTCAGCACCGCGGGGAGCTCGACGTCACGCCCGACCAGCTCGGTGAACCTGTTCACCTGCTCGAGGCTCTGGGTGTGCTGGCGGGCCCCCTCGTACGAGCGGTAGGCCGCAGCGAGCACACCGGTCACCACGCCGAGCAGCCAGCCGGCGCGCCAGTCGACGGTGAGGATGTACACCGCGATCACCGCGAAGCACGCGTTGGCCAGGTCGCCGACCTGCCCCAGGCCGAACATCTCGCGCAGGCTGCGGGGCAGCTTGCCGGTGGCGATCGTGATGGCGGCGCTGACCAGCGCCGAGCCGACCAGGCTGGTGAACAGCGTCGCCAGGCCGGTGGCCAGCCAGCCGCGCGGGCCGAGCGGCGACGCTCCCAGGAGCACCAGGTTCCAGATCGCCACCGCGCCCGCGGTCTCGAGGGCGAACATCGCGCAGTTGAACGCTGCCTTCTGCGGTGCCCGGCGCTGCCAGAGGAACGCCAGCGCCGCTCCGACCAGACGGCAGCCGATCAGCAGGTCGGGGCGGACGAAGTACAGCCCGAGCACGAGCGGGATCTCCATGAGGGAGAAGGCATACGCCTCCCGCCCCAGTCGCAGGTGCACGACGGACAGCTGGGCGGCGGTGAAGCCCAGCGCCACCAGCACCGGGGCCGCCGCCGGCCAGGGGCCGGCGTGGTGCCCAAGGGGCACCACGACCAGCGCCTGGATCGCGGCAGCAGCCAGGGCGATCAGAAGGATGAAGACCCAGATCGCCCCTCTACGGGGAGCGTTCACGTCGATGGCACCTCGCTACGCCCAGGACCGTCCGGCCCAGCTGCGACCCGCCCAGGAGCGTCCCGACCAGCCGTCACCGGCCCAGCTGCGTCCCGCCCACGAGCGGCCGGCCCAGCTGCGTCCCGCCCACGAGCGGCCGGCCCAGCTGTTGCCGGACCAGGTGACGGCCGACCAGGTGGCGCCGCTCCAGGTGGAGTCGCACCAGCAGTCACCGGTCCACTGGCGACCGTTCCAGCGGCCGCCGACCCACGCGGTGCCGGCGCTGCTCGCCGCCGCCCAGCGGCTCGCCTTCCACGGACCCAGGATGTCCCGCTCCCCGGTCAGCTCGGTGTCGCCGTCGCTGACGTGCTGGCTGCCGCGGGCCTCCTCCAGGGACCCGAGCCCGGTGGTCGGCTCGGTGGACTGGGAGGCACGGGGAGCGGACGCGAGGCTGGCGGCCAGGAGGTCGATCTCTCCCGCCCCGCGACCGGCCGCATCGGCCAGCGGCATCGGCGACGCCGTGCCGCGCAGCAGCGCCTTCACCTGGTCCGGGGACAGGCCGGGACGCTGGTCGAGCAGCAGCGCCACGGCGCCACTGACCACCGCGGCGGCCTGGGAGGTGCCGCTGCCCTTGAAGAACCTGTCCTGGTAGCGCGCAGTGTCGTGCGCGACGTCGAGGTAGGAGCCGGGGTCGCGCAGCGAGGCGATCGAGCGGCCGGGGGCGGTCACGTCGACGCGACGGCTGCTGTCGCCCCGGCTGGAGAAGTCCGGGACGGTGTCGTCGAGGGTGAGCCGGGCGGTGCCGTTCGTGTCGGCGGCACCGACCGCGATCACCCGGGGGTCGTAGGCGGGGTTGTTGAGCTTGGCGCCGACGCCCTCGTTCCCGCCGGAGACCACCACCACGATGCCGGCCCGCCAGGCGTTCTCGACCGCGTGCGTCAGCGGGTCCACCCGGTAGTCCTGGAGGCCGTCGGTGCCGTAGGAGAGGTTCAGCACCCGGATCGGGTTGGCGGGGTCGTCGTTGCGGTGCGCGACCACCCAGTCCACCGCCGCGATGACCTGCGAGACATCGACGCCGCCGTCGCTGGCGGCCACCTTGAGGCTGGTCAGCTTGGCCCGGGGCGCGATGCCCAGGAACCGGTCACCGGAGTCGGGCCCGTCGCCGTCGTTGCCGGCGATGATGCCGGCCATGTGGGTGCCGTGGCCGAAGGTGTCCTGGTAGCGCAGCGCGGGAGCCTGGCTCTCGAAGGACAGGTCCGGGCCGTTGACCACGTTGCCCGCGGTCAGCCCGGGCACCGGCACGACGCCGGTGTCCACGAGCGCCACCCCGACCCCGCGCCCGTCGTACCCGCGGGCGGCCATCGTGTCGGCGCCGATCGCGGCACGCACCTGGCCGAGCGTCGTCGTCGAGCTGTCGTAGCGCCAGCCGGTCGGCGTGACCGGCCCGAGGATGCCTTCGACCGTGCTCGTCGTGGTGGTCACCGTTCCGGTCACGGTGCTGGTCGTGTCGGTGACCGTGCCGGTCACCGAGCCCAGGAGGTCGGCCGACGCCGCCTGGGCACCTGTTGTCATCGGCGCCAGCACCAGGCCCGCCAGGGCCACCCCCAGCGCGGCCTGCCGCCGTGCTCGTCCCCGTCTGCTCATCGTCCTGTACCCCCACACCCGTCGTCAGATTTCTGAAGCGTAAACACTTTCAAATCAGACAATAGGAACTTATGCGGTGGCACGCGCCGTTCCGGCGGAAACTTTGCCAAGCTCCCGCCGGAACGTCCCCCCGGCCCCGGCCCGGGTTCAGGCAGGCGCGATGTTCTGGTTGACGTGGAAGACGTTGCCCGGGTCGTAGGTCGACTTCACCTGGGCGAGCCGGTCGTAGTTGCCCCGGTAGGAGGCCCGCACCCGGTCGTTCCCCTCCTCCATCATGAAGTTGACGTAGGCACCGCCCGCCGAGTGCGGGTGCAGGTGGTCCCAGTAGTCACGGGTCCACTGGGAGATCGCCTCGGCGTTCGCCGGATCGGGGTCCACACCGACGATCACGCCCGCCCAGCCCCCACCCCGGTAGGCGAAGGCCGTGGCGTCCTCCTCAACGCGGCACGCTGCGCCGTCGATCGGGTACAGGTGCATCGTGGAGTGTCCGGTGGGCAGCCGGTGACCGAACTCGCGGTGCACGTCGATCGCGCCGTCGGTGATGACGTCGAAGAAGTCGGCCCGCCAGTACCACTGCAGCCCGGCGGGGTAGAGGGCGTCGAAGGCCTGCTGCAGCATGGTGAACGGCATCTCGTGCAGGCCGACCACCAGCGGGGACCCGAACTCCTTGACCGGGGCCAGCACCTCCTCGGCCCGGTCGTGCGCGCCGGTGTAGCACCAGACGATCCCGCACGCCTTGCGCCCCCACAGCTCCTCCGGGAACGGCGGTGCCGGCGGGATGGTGAGCAGCCCCAGCCAGCCGCTGAGCTCCTCGGGCAGGCTCGGCAGCAGCTCGCGGTACCAGCGCATCACCTCGTCGGTGTCGTCGATGTCGTAGAGCACCGGGCCGCCGATGACCACGCCGCCCTCGCCGACCGGGTGGCACCGGAACGTGAAGGAGGTGACCACCCCGAAGTTGCCGCCCCCGCCGCGGAGGGCCCAGAAGAGGTCGCTGTGGTGCGTCTCGTCGGCGACCACCAGGGACCCGTCGGCGAGGACCACGTCCGCGGACACGAGGCTGTCGACGGTCAGCCCGTAGCGCCGGGTGAGGTAGCCGATGCCTCCGCCGAGGGTCAGCCCGCCGACACCGGTCGAGGCGATGAAGCCGGACGGGGTGGCCATGCCGAAGGCCACCGTGGCGTGGTCGACGTCCCCCCAGACGCAGCCGCCGTCGACGCGCACGGTGCCCTCCCCCGGGTCGACCGTGGTGCTGCGCATCTCCCTCAGGTCGATGACCAGCGCGCCGTCGGCCACCCCGAGCCCGCCGGCGTTGTGGCCGCCGCCGCGGATGCTGAGCTCGATGCCGTGCCGGCCGGCGAACTGGACGCAGGCCACCACGTCCGCGGCGTCCCGGCACTGCACGATCAGTGCCGGGTGCCGGTCGATCATGGCGTTGTAGACCGCGCGCTGCTCGTCGTACGCGGGGTCGGCGGGGGTGATGATGTCGCCGCGGAGCAGCGGTCGCAGCTCCTCGAGCGGGAACTCGCCGGCGGTGGCGCCGGGTCGGTCGGTCGTGGTGGTCATCCAGGGCTCCTCGGTCGGGGTCGGCGCCAGGTCGGGCGTGTCCCCGACGCTAGGAAGCCGCCGTTCCCTCAGCGTTCGGGCGCATCGGGTCGCCGTCCGGGGGCAACGGAACGGCCGGGTCGGACAGGGCGGCCAGGTCGGTCCGGCACCGCTCGGTCAGCACCTGGCTGCCCTGACGCTCGGCGAGCCGCAGCCCCGAGTGCAGCAGGCGCCTGCCCTGATCGGGCGTCGCGTGCCCGGCGCGCTGCCGGATGATCTCCGGCAGCCACCACGCGTCGCCGTGGGAGCCGGCCGCAGTACGCGCCGCGTCCAGGGTGGCGACCGCCTCGTCGTCCCGGTCGCAACACACCAGCGTGTCGGCGAGCAGCGAGAGCCAGTACGGCATCCGGGCCATCGCCCGCTGCCGGCGGAGCCGGCCGATGCCGCGGCGCATCGTGGCCACTCCCTCCTCGTCGCCGGCCTGCCATCCGGACAGCACCAGCCCCCAGTCCGGGTAGTACGCGAAGCCGTAGCGCTCGCTGAGCGTGGCCAGCTCCCGGGCCGCGGCCTCGAGCGCGTCGTGGTCCTCCAGGAGCTGGTAGGTCACGGCCGCGTACGCCAGCGCCGCGGCGAGGCTGTAGGGATGCTCGGCGGCACGCGCTCGGTCCAGGGCCTGGACTGCCCGGTCCTCGGCGGCCTCCCGCTGTCCCAGCAGCCAGTGCGCGTGCGCCGCCCAGGCCAGCGCGTGCACGTCGGGCATCGTGCCGACAGCCAGCGACTCCGAGCCGCGGCAGAGATCATGGGCCAGGTCGAAGTGCCGGACCGCCTCGGCCGGGCGGCCCAGGCTGGCCGACGAGCCCGCGTAGGCGAAGTGCGCCTCACCGAGGAGGACGTCACCGACCTCGGAGAGGGTCAGCGCTCGCGACGCGATCCGCAGGGACTCCACCACGTCCCCCTGCACGAAGCTGGACGCCCACTGTCCGACCAGGCTCGCGACCAGGCCACGGCGGGAGCCGATCTGCTCCGCGAGCCCGACCGCGCGGTCCAGCACCTCCCGCAGCGCGGGTGACGAGTAGCCCTGGGACGCGTTCAGGGGTGCGGCCATCGTCAGCAGGCAGTCGAGCTCACGCTGGTCCCGCTGCCGGCCGGGCGGCTGCGCGGTGATGATGGCCAGCGCCCGCCGGTGCAGGGCGACCGACTCGTCGATGGCGAACCGGCCCGCCGCCACCTCGGCGGCGCGCGCGTAGTGCTCGCGTGCGCGGTCGGGACGGCCGCCGCGGTCGTACTGCTCGGCCAGCAGCGCCGCCTGGTCGTCGTCCTGCCCCCCGGCGGAGAGCTCGAGCGCCTGAGCCAGCCTGCGGTGCAGCAGCCACCGCTGAGGTGGGCTGACCAGCTGGTAGGCGGCGTCCCGCAGCAGGTCGTGCGAGAAGTCGTAGCCCGTCCCGAGCTCCCGGACGATGTGCCGACGCCACAGCTCGTCGACCGACCGCGCCACCGTGTCCTCGTCGAGGTCGCTGGCGTCGGTGAGCAGGTCGAGGCTGAAGTTCCGGCCCAGCGCCGCGGCCAGGCACGCGGTCTGCCGGGCGTGGGGGGACGCCTGCTCGATCCGCCTTCGCAGCACCGACCCCAGCCGCTCTCCCTCGTCCACGGCCGAGAGGGGACCGCCGGCCGTGGCCCGGGCGGCCTCGATGACGAACAGCGGGAAGCCGCCCGTGGTCGCGTGCAGCAGCGCCGACTGTTCCGTCGTCAGGACCGAGCCCGTCATCTGGGCGGACAGGGTGGCCGCCTGCTCGACCCGCAACGGGGCCAGTGTCACCTCCTGGACGGGGAGGCCGGTCCGCATCCCCGTGACCCAGGCGCTCACGTCGCTGTCGCCGGGGGCTGCGTCCCGGGTGGTCACCGCGAGCATCAGCCGCCGGTGCAGGTCGGCCCGCAGCAGGAACGACAGCCACGACAACGTGTCGTGGTCGCACCACTGCAGGTTGTCGAGCACCAGCAGCAGCGGCCGCCGGACGGCGAGGAACGGCTGCGCCAACCCCTCGAAGAACCGGTGCCGCTGCCAGGCGTCCACCTTGGCCCGGTTGCCGTGCCGAGCCCCCTGACCGCCCGCGCCCCAGGTGTCCGTCCCCGCACCGGCCACCACCTCGGGCACCAGGCGGGCCACCTCCTCGCGCCACATCGGGTCCAGGCCCTGCGCCGCCGCGCGCAGCTCGGAGGTGCGCAGCCAGTCGGACACCGGGGCCAGGGCCAGCCGACCGGAGGTGTCGAAGCACTGGGCGGCCGCGACGACGCCGCGCCGGGACCGGACCTCGGCGGCCAGCTCCGCGACCAGCCGGCTCTTGCCGACCCCGGCGACCCCGCGCACCACCAGCAGCGCGGCACGCTCGTCCCGGACGGCTGCCTCCCAGTGCTCACGCAGTCCTCTCAGCTGGTCCGCACGCCCCACCAGGGCGGGGTTCGCCAGCTCGGACCGTGGCTGGTCCGTGCGGAGCGACCCGGGAACCGCGGCCGGGCGCCCGATCAGCGGCTCCACAGCCCGCCGGGTCGTCGCGTCCGGGGCGATCCCGAGCTCGCGCCGGAGCACCGACGCGCAGTGGTGGTAGGTGCTCACCGCGCCGCCGCGGTCGCCGGACTCCACCTGCAGCGCCATCAGGGACCGGTAGCCGACCTCCTCGAGCGGCTCCAGCGCGATCCGTCTGCGGCAGGCCTGCACCGCGATGCCCAGGTCGCCGTGCCGGGAGGCGACCTCGACGAGCAGGTCGCACGCCTGCACGCACTCGCGGCGCAGCACCTCGCGCTCGGTCACCGCCCACCCGTCGTACGACGCGGGCAGGAAGTCACCGCCGTAGGCGGCCACGGCCTCGCCGGCCAGCCGGACCGCAGCCGCAATTTGCCCCGCGTCCCGGGCGCGGCGGGCCTCGGCGTGCCGGCGCCGCATCGTCCGGAGGTCGACGTCGCAGGACGAGGTGTCCCGCCAGCACAGGTCGGTGGAGCTGACCTCCAACGAGCCGTCCTCCCCCAGCAGCCGGCGCAGGTGGTGCAGCTCGCGGCGCAGGTTGGTGAGCGCCTGGGCGTCGGTGGAGTCCGGCCAGAACAGTCCGGCCAGCTGCTGCCGCCCCTGCGGGATCGCGCCGTGCACCGCGAGATAGCCGACCAGCGCCAGGGTGCGCGCCGACCGGGACCTGATCTCGCCGGTGATCTCGTCCTCGACGACCTGCTCGCCCAGCAGACAGATGCGCAGCACCGTCGACGCTCCTTCGGTGGCCGGTCCCGGGCTCCGGCCGCTGATACTTTCTGCACATGGATCTGATCCCCACCCCGGACCAGGTCGTCTCCGCGGCCGCCAACGTCGCCCACCTGGTGCTGCACGGCGGACTGGCCGACCTCCGGCCGATGCCGCGCACCCTGATCGACGACGGGCTCCTCCGCGAGGTCTACCACTACCGGCCCAGCGCGTCGAGGGCCGCGCACGGCGACCCGGTGCTGCTGGTCACGCCGCTGGCCGCCCCGTCGCTCTGCTTCGACCTGCGACGGGGCTGCTCGCTGGTCGAGCACCTCGTGGACGGTGGCCGGCCGACGTACCTCGTCGAGTACGGCGAGGTGTCGTTCGCCGACCCGGGGCTGGGGCTGGAGCACTGGGTCGACGAGGTCGTCCCGCGCGCCGTGGAGCAGGTCAGCCGGCACGCCGGCGGCCGGCCCGTGCACGTGGTCGGCTGGAGCCTCGGTGCGCTGTTCGCGCTGCTCGTCGCGGCAGACCGGCCGGACCTGCCGATCGCGTCGGTGACCAGTGTCGGCGCCCCGGTCGACGTCACCCAGGTCCCGCCGGTGGCGCCCTTCCGGCCGTTCCTCGGCATCGCCGGCGAGCGGGCGGGGCTGGTCACCCACGCCTACCGGCTGCTCGGCGGGGTCCCGAAGCCGCTGGTCCGGCGGGCATTCCAGCTCGCCGGCGGCACCCTGGCCCTCGACGACCGGCTGGTGGCGCTCGCCGACGTGACCGTGCCGGTGCTGGCCCTCGCGGGTGCCGACGACGGCATCGCGCCGGTGCCGAGCGTGCGACCCGTCGTCGACCTGCTGACCGGGGTGCGGGACCTCCGGTTCGAGGTGGTCCCCGGTGGCCACCTCGGGATGCTCACCGGCCGGCGCGCCCGGGACACCACCTGGCGGATCCTCGACGAGTGGCTCGACGCGCACCCCGCGGCCCGCACGCCGGGCGGACGGACCGCAGCCGGACGGACCCCGGCCCGGCGCACCGCTGCCGGGCGGACCGCTGCCGGGCGGACCGCTCCCGGGCGGACCGCTGCCATCGGGGCGAACCCGGACCGGCGCTACACCTCGGCCTCGAGCCGCACCCTCGCCCGGCGGTGAGCCGCGCATGAGCCCCGGCAGCGCCGCCGTCGCGCCGGACTGGCGGCTCGCGGTGGTCGTGGTGCTGCTGGTCCTGGTGGCGGTGCTGGCCTCCCGGGTAGGCCGGCTCGGCGTCGGCCGTCAGCACGTCACCGCCGCGGCGCGGGCGGTGGTGCAGCTCGGGGTGGTGTCGCTGGTCATCGCCGCCGCCCTGTCGTCGGTGGGCTGGTCGCTGGCCTTCGTCGCCTTGATGTTCGTGGTCGCGACGCTCACCTCGACCGGCCGGATCGGCAGCCCGCGCCGCCAGCTCCCGTGGGTGGCGCTGGCGATCGCGGCGGGCGTGGTCCCGGTGCTCTCGCTGGTGTTCGCCTCCGGGGTGGTGCCGTTCAACGGCCCGGGCATCATCCCGATCGCGGGCATCGTGATCGGCAACATGATGACCGCGGCCACCCTGACCGGTCGACGCGCCTACGACGAGATCGCCGGCAGGTTCGGGACCTACGAGGCCGGTCTGGCGATCGGCCTGACCAGCCCGGAGGCGGCGTTCGAGGTGATCGCGCCGAGCGCCCGGGAGGCGCTGACGCCCGGCTTGGACCAGACGCGTACCGTCGGCCTCGTGACGCTCCCCGGCGCGTTCATCGGCGTGCTGCTCGGTGGCGGCACCCCGCTGCAGGCCGGCGCCGCGCAGATCCTGGTCCTGATGGGCCTGATGGCAGGACAGGCACTGACCGCAGCCGTCCTGCTGCGGCTGGTGGCGTCCGCCCACGTGGTGCGACGGGACCTGCTCGCGACGTACCCCCGATGACCGTCCGGAGGACCATGCACCCGCGTCGCCTCGCCCCCGCCCGTGTCGTGGCCCCGCTGCTGGCGCTCGCCCTGGCGGCCAGTGCGTGCAGCACGGGCAGCGCGGCGCGCGAGCCTGCAGCTGCGTCCGCCCCGACGGCCGGGGCTCCGTCGGCCGGGGCTCCCACGGCCGGGGCTCCGTCGGCCGCGGCCCCGACGGCCGGGGCCGAGGGACCCCGCGTCAGCCGGTACGTCGCCCTGGGCGACTCGTACAGCGCCGGCCCGCTGATCCCCACCACCGACCTGGCCGGCGGCTGCGCACGCTCGGACCACAACTACCCGTCCCTGGTCGCGCGGCGGCTGGACGTCGGCACCTTCGTGGACGTCACCTGCAGCGGGGCGACCACCCGCGACCTCACCGGCGTGCAGGCGACCTTCGGCGGCGCCCGGATCCCGCCGCAGCTGCGGTCCCTGACCGGGGACACCGACCTGGTGACCCTGGGGATCGGCGGCAACGACCTCGACCTGTTCGCGACCCTGATCGGGACCTGCACACGGCTGCGGTCCAGCGACCCCACCGGGGCTCCCTGCGCCCGGCGGCTCGCGAACCAGGGACCGGACCTGGACGCGGCAGCGCGCAGTATCCGTGCCAACGTCACGGCCGCCCTCCACGAGATCCGGCGGCGCGCACCGCGCGCGACCATCCTGCTGGTCGGCTACCTGAGGCTGGTGCCCGACCGGGGCACCTGCCGGCAGCTGCCGCTGGCCGCGGGCGACTACGCGGAGGGCCGGCGGATCAGCCAGGTGCTGGACCGGGCCCTGCAGCAGTCGGCCCGGCGCACGCGGGTGCCCTTCGTCGACATGTACCGGGTGTCGAAGGGGCACGACATCTGCGCCGCCGACCCGTGGGTCAACGGGGCGGTCACGGACCGCCGGAAGGCGCTGGCCTACCACCCGCTGGCCGCGGGCATGCGGGCCGACGCGGACCGGGTCGCCGCCGCCCTGAGCGCAGGCTGAGCCGGGCTTCGGCACCGGCGGTGGCCGGGCTGGACCGCCGGGCACTCCGGGCGCGGGGACCTGCCCGGTTTGTCGTAGCCCGAATGGGTCATTTGCGTCTGCCCTGTGAACAAACGCCGCGACGACTTGTCGGCGGGGGCGTGGCAGAGGAATCTGGAACGGCCAGGTCCGCGTGGGGACGCGACCGGCCCGTCCCGCACGCGGCACCCCGTGGGCAGGACGGAACCGCACTAGCAACGCCGGCCCGCCGGCGGGGGGTTCAACCGATGTCGTCTCGCTCGATGCTCGTGCCTGCTCGGGTGGCGGTGCTGCTGGCGATGGTCCTGTCGTCGCTGGTCGTGGCCGTCGCGACCTCCGCGTCGCCCGCCGTCGCCGCGACCGACCCCTGCGCCTCGGGTGGCAACGCCATCGCCTGCGAGAACAGCAAGCCGGGCTCACCCCGAGCGTCTGGGACATCGACGGCTCCGGCGACGCCGACATCCAGGGCTTCGCCACCGACATCAGCGTGAACGTCGGGGCCAAGGTCGACTTCAAGGTCAAGACGACCGCGCGGGCCTACAGCATCGACATCTACCGCACCGGTTGGTACAACGGCGACGGCGCCCGCAAGATCGCCTCGGTCACCCCCTCCGCGACCCTGCCGCAGACCCAGCCCGCCTGCATCACCGACGCCGGCCACCGAGCTCTACGACTGCGGCAACTGGGGCGTGTCCGCCTCCTGGAACGTCCCCTCCACCGCCGTCTCCGGCGTGTACGTCGCCAAGCTGACCCGCCCCGACAACGGCGACTCGCAGCCACATCACCTTCGTGGTCCGCAACGACGCGTCCACCTCCGACGTGTTCTTCCAGACCGCCGACCCGACCTGGCAGGCCTACAACACCTACGGCGGCTCGGACTTCTACACAGGGCGGGGCCAACGGCCGGGCCTACAAGGTCAGCTACAACCGGCCGTTCTCCACGCGCGGCCTTGCAGGCGGCCGCGACTTCTACTTCTCCGCCGAGTACGCCGCGGTCCGCTTCATGGAGCGCAACGGCTACGACGTGAGCTACACCAGCGGCGTGGACACCGACCGCCGAGGGGCCTTGATCAAGCAGCACAAGGTGTTCATGTCGGTGGGCCACGACGAGTACTGGAGCGGCGCGCAGCGGGCGAACGTGGAGGCGGCCCGCGACGCGGGCGTCAACCTGATGTTCCTGTCCGGGAACGAGGTGTACTGGCGGACCCGGTACGAGCCCTCGGCCGACACCGGCCGCACCCCGTCCCGCACCCTGGTCTGCTACAAGGAGACGTGGGACGACCGGAAGATCGACCCCTCGGCGGAGTGGACCGGCACCTGGCGTGACCCGCGCTTCGCCCCGGCCAGCGCGGGCGCCGGCACCCCGGAGAACGGCCTCACCGGCACCCTGTACATGTCCAACAACTCCGACCTGCCCGTCACGGTGTCGGCCCAGGAGGGCAAGCTCCGCCTGTGGCGGGGCACCAGCCTGGCCTCGCTGTCGGCCGGCACGACGGCGGCGCTGGCCCCGCACACCGTCGGCTACGAGTCGAACGAGGACCTGGACAACGGCTCGCGGCCGCCGGGGCTGATCCGGCTGTCGACGACGACCGGCGCGGTCCCGCAGTACCTCAGGACTTCGGCAACACGACGGCTCCCGGGCACCACCACCCACCACCTGACCATGTACAAGGCGGCCAGCGGGGCGCTGGTGTTCTCCGCCGGCTCGATCCAGTGGACCTGGGGCCTGGACGCCACCCATGACGGCACGCGGTGCCGCCGCGGACGCCCGGATGCAGCAGGCGCAGGTGAACCTCTTCGCCGACATGGGGGCGCAGCCGGCCACCCTGATGTCCGGTCTCACCGCTGCCGCCAAGACCAGCGACACCACCGGGCCGACCACGACGATCACCTCACCGGCCGAGCGGCAGCGCCGTCGCGAACGGCAAGCTGGTGACCGTCAGCGGGACCGCCGTCGACACCGGCGGCGGCACGGTCGCGGGGGTCGAGGTCTCCACCGACGGCGGGTCGACCTGGCACCCGGCCACCGGCACCTCCTCGTGGAGCTACCAGTACGTGCAGCACGGCCAGGGCTCCGTCCCGCTCAAGGCGCGGGCCGTCGACGACAGCGCCAACATCGGCGCCGCCACCAGCATCAGCCGCGCCGTGTCCTGCCCCTGCACCGTGTACGGCGACGCCGTCCCGGCCACGCCCGACTCGGGCGACGCGTCCGGCGGTCGAGCTCGGGCTGCGCTTCACGCCCACGACCGACGGCTTCGTCAGCGGTGTGCGCTTCTACAAGTCGACCGCGAACACCGGCACCCACGTGGGCACCCTGTGGACCGCCGGCGGCCAGAAGCTCGGCACGCGCGACCTTCGGCAACGAGAGCGCCTCGGGCTGGCAGACCGTCACCTTCGCGTCCTCGGTGCCGGTCAGCGCCGGGACGACCTACGTGGTCTCCTACACGCGCGCCGAACGGGCACTACGCCGCTCTCAACGACGACCTGTGGTACCGCGGCATCGACGCCGACCCGCTGACGGTGGCCGGCGGGTACGCCGCCGATCCGGCCGGGGTCTACGCGAACCCCGGGCACCTTCCCCGACCCAGAGCTACCACCGCGGCCAGTACTACGTCGACCCGGTCTTCACCGCTGACCGACACGTCGCCGCTCACCGTCATCTCCCAGGCCCCGCTCGACGGGTCGTCGAGCGTGCCGACCGGGTCCCCGGTCACCGCCGCAGCTCTCCAAGCCGATCGACGCGTCCACCCTCAGCGTGACTCTCAAGGACGCGGGCGGCGCCTCGGTCGCCGGGACCACGACGTACAGCGCGGCGACCCGGACGGCGACCTTCACCCCCGGCGCCGCGCTGGCCGGCTTCGTGAAGCACACCGTCACCGTGCAGGCCAAGGACACCGACGGGCTGAGCGTCTCGAGCGGCGGCTCGTGGTCGTTCACCACCGCCAAGCCGGACCCGGCGCCCGGGGTCTGCCCGTGCAGCCTCTACTCCGACTCGACCACCCCGACCATCCTCCAGGCGGCGGACACCGCGGCCGTCACCCTCGGCGTGCGCTTCTCACCCACCGTCGACGGGACCGTCACCGGGGTCCGCTTCTACAAGGGGCCCGGCAACACCGGGACCCACGTCGGGACGCTGTGGTCCGCGGCCGGCACCCAGCTCGCGACCGCGACCTTCACCGGGGAGAGCCAGCGCCGGCTGGCAGACGGTGACGTTCTCCCAGCCGGTGCCGGTCACCAAGGGCTCCACGTACGTCGCCGCCTACCGCACCACGGTCGGCAACTACTCGGTCACCCCGTCCGGGCTCTCGACCGCCGCTCGACCGCACCCCTCTGCTGACGGGCAGCGACGCCGGCGCCTACACCTACGGCACCGGCTTCCCCGCGTACGACTACGTCGACCAGCTACCTCGTCGACGTGGTCTTCGAGCGCGCGGCCCCCACGATCTCGGTCGCCGGACAGCGACCCGGCCCCCGGCGCGGTCGGCACCGACCGTGACGAGCCGATCACCGTCTGGTTCGACTCCGCGATCCAGCCCGGCGCCTCCCTGACCGCCAGCACCGGCGGCGGCGCCGTGGCCGGGTCACTCTCGCTGTCCAGCGACGGCACCACGCTGACCCTCACCCCCACCACCCGGCTGCCCGCCGGGGCGACGGTGAACGTGTCGCTGACCGGCGTCCGATCGATCGACGGTGCCACGCTGCCCAACCAGACCTGGTCGTTCACGCACGTCCAGCTCCGACCGCAGCGACGCCGGAGACGCCTGTTCGGGGCGGTCACCCCGGACAGCACGAGCATCGCCGAGTCCTCGCCGATCGAGATCGGGACCGCCTTCTCCCCGACCGTCGACGGGCAGATCACCGGCCTGCGCTTCTTCAAGGGCGCCGGCAACGGTGGCACGCACACGGGCACGCTGTGGAGCAGCACCGGGCAGCAGCTGGCCACCGCCACCTTCAGCAACGAGACACCGAGCGGCTGGCAGACCGCCACCCTGTCCGACCCCGGTCTCGGTGACCGAGGGCCAGACCTACGTGGTGTCCTACCTGGCACCCCAGGGGCACTACGCGGCCACCAGCGGCTTCTTCAGCAGCCCCTGGACCCGCGGCCACCTGACCGCACCGTCCGGCGAACAACGGCCGCTACCTCTACGGCTCCGCGGGCGGCTTCCCCACCAACAGCTACGGAGCGACCAACTACTTCGCCGACGTCTCCTTCGCCCCTAGTGCGGCGACGGTCGGCGTGGCCGGGCGGTCCCCGGCCGGCGGAGACACCGGCGTCGACCCCGGCACCTCGGTGACGATCGACTTCACCAAGCCGATCAAGACCGGCGCCACCTTCACGCTGCGCGCCGGCACCAACCAGGTCACCGGAACCACCGCGCTCTCCCCCGACGCGACCCGGCTCACCTTCGACCCGGCCGGCCCGCTCACCGCGAACACCACCTACACCGCCACCGTCACCGGGGTCACCTCGACCCAGGACGCCACCCTGCCCGACCAGACCTGGAGCTTCACCACCGCGGCCACCGCCACCGAGTCCCTCTTCACCGGCCAGACACCCGCCACCACCAGCGCCAACGACTCCTCCTCCATCGAGCTCGGCACCGTCTTCTCCCCCGCCGTGGACGGCCAGGTCACCTCGATCCGGTTCTACAAGGGCGCCGGCAACACCGGCACCCACACCGGCAGCATCTGGAGCGCCACCGGCACCAAGCTCGCCGGCGTCACCTTCACCGGCGAGACCGCCAGCGGCTGGCAGAACGCCACCCTCTCGACCCCGCTCGCGGTCACGGCCGGGCAGACCTACGTGGTCTCCTACCTCGCGCCCAACGGCCACTACGCCGCCACCAGCGGCTTCTTCAGCAGCCCCTGGACCCGCGGCGACCTCACCGCACCGTCCGGCGAACAACGGCCGCTACCTCTACGGCACGGGCGGCGGCTTCCCCACCAACAGCTACAACTCGACCAACTACTTCGTCGACATCGGGTTCACCCCGGCTCCGGCGACGGTCGGCGTGGCCGGGCGGTCCCCGGCCGGCGGAGACACCGGCGTCGACCCCGGCACCTCGGTGACGATCGACTTCACCAAGCCGATCAAGACCGGCGCCACCTTCACGCTGCGCGCCGGCACCAACCAGGTCACCGGAACCACCGCGCTCTCCCCCGACGCGACCCGGCTCACCTTCGACCCGGCCGGCCCGCTCACCGCGAACACCACCTACACCGCCACCGTCACCGGGGTCACCTCGACCCAGGACGCCACCCTGCCCGACCAGACCTGGAGCTTCACCACCGCGGCCACCGCCACCGAGTCCCTCTTCACCGGCCAGACACCCGCCACCACCAGCGCCAACGACTCCTCCTCCATCGAGCTCGGCACCGTCTTCTCCCCCGCCGTGGACGGCCAGGTCACCTCGATCCGGTTCTACAAGGGCGCCGGCAACACCGGCACCCACACCGGCAGCATCTGGAGCGCCACCGGCACCAAGCTCGCCGGCGTCACCTTCACCGGCGAGACCGCCAGCGGCTGGCAGAACGCCACCCTCTCGACCCCGCTCGCGGTCACGGCCGGGCAGACCTACGTGGTCTCCTACCTCGCGCCCAACGGCCACTACGCCGCCACCAGCGGCTTCTTCAGCAGCCCCTGGACCCGCGGCGACCTCACCGCACCGTCCGGGAACAACGGCCGCTACCTCTACGGCACGGGCGGCGGCTTCCCCACCAACAGCTACAACTCGACCAACTACTTCGTCGACATCGGCTTCACGGCCACCGGGTGAGCGGACTCCGGGTGGGCGGACTACCTCGGTCGGTCACCTGACCACCGAGGGGGACCATGCGTCGCGGATCGCCAGCCGGGGCCGGTCGCCGGACCGGATGCCCACGCTCCAGACGTCGCTGACGCCGACGGGGCCGACTCTCGGCAAGCCGTACAGGAGCGTCGCGTCGTCGAGCCACTCGGCCTGGTCGTCGACGCTGCGACGCTCCCCCAGCACGGTCTCGCGACCGGTGCGCAGGTCGAGCACCGCCAGCCGCCAGCGCTTGACCGAGCCTGGCAACCGCTTCTTGTACGCGACGTGCCGCCCGTCCGGCGAGAGCGAGGGACACTCCGCGTTCTCGCGAAGCGCTGTGAGCGTGCGCTTGTCGAGGTCCCCACGCACCAGCCAGGTGCGCTCCTGCGTCGCCACGGTCGCGTAGAAGGTCCGGTTGTCGCGAGCGAAGCTCACTCCCCAGATGTTGAGGTCGTCCGGGTCGTCCCTGGTCCCCTCCCGCAGGAAGGCGAAGGCCTCCAGGTTGCCGGCGTCGCGACCATCGAGCCGACGGACCACGGTGGCCGTGGAGAAGCCGACCTGCCGGTACTCGTGCCCGGTGACGAACGACGTGTCGGCGACCAGCCGCCCATCGGGAGAGACCCGCACCCGGCTCGGGACCCCGGGGAGCGCCCACCGCTTCGAGCACCCTGCCCGTGCGGTCCTGCACCTCCCCCTCGAACGTGCCGGCCGCAGCCTCGCGTTCACCGAGGCACGCGATCCGCGACCGGGTCGCGTACACCCGGTCGCAGCGGAGCCCCGAGGTCGTACGCCGTCCGCCGAGGTCGGCCACCGGCACGATGGCGATCAACCCGTTGTCGCCGCTCTGGTCGTTCTGCCGGAAGACCACGCTGGGTGCTCCCATCGGTACGGCGACCGGGCTGTTTCGCGCCGCGGAAGGCGTGGGCGCGGCGCTCTCGGGAGCCGAGCAGCCCAGCAGTCCCGTGCCGAGGAGGACGAGCACCGACGCTCCGGTCAGGAGTCGGGGCCCGCGGCTCACCGGACGACCGCCCGGCGGTCCGCGGGCGCCTTCCCCAGAGGTCCCACGTCAGGCCTGTGCCCGGAGTACCGAGAACACCGTGAACCGTACGCCGCCGCGGGGCCGCGGCCTCAGGGTCAGCGTCACGTTGCTCTCCCCGTCGCTGAACACCAGCGTCTGCGTGCCGCGACCGGATGCGCCCTGGACGCCGGTGAGACCGTGCTTGCCGAGCTCCCGCCGGTAGTAGCTCGCCAACGCTTCGGTCGTGCCGGGGAACGTACCGTCGACGGAGGCCTGCACGCGACCGGCCGAACCCGCGACGCTGCTCGACCGCACGCTCGCTCGTGCCGGCACCGGCACCGCCCCTACCGGGTAGCCGCTGACCAGGCGACCGGTGGCGGCGGCCGCGGCTCGCGGCTGCGGCACCGCGAGGCGCCCGTCTCGTCGCTTCCTCAACCCGGGCAGCGGCGTGGCACCCGGCGAGGGCTGCGCTGCCCGGGTGGGCTGCTCGGACCCGGTCCCGGATCTGCGGGGCGCGCTCCCTGTCGACGCGCCGGCGGACGGTGTCGCCCCGGCGGACGCCCCGTCCCCGGCCGCCGAGCCGGCACCGCGGTCCCGGTCGGCGCCTAGCAGCGAGAGAGCGACCACCACCAGCACGCAGACCGTGACCGCGGCCACGAGAGCGACCAGGAGTCGTCGGTCCGGCGCGAGCGGAGGCAACCTCATGAACCGCCCGTCACGTCCTCCGGCGCAGCCGGAACCACCGACACCGGTGCGACCACAGCCTCGAGACGCCCGTCGCTCTCGACGTACTCCTCGCCGTCGCGCGGGCAGCACCACCGGCCGGGGCCGCTGGCGACCAGCGGTACGCCGGAGCGGCTCACCCAGCCGACCCGACGGGCCGGCACGCCCACCACGAGCGCGTGGTCCGGCACGTCACGCGTGACCACGGCACCCGCCGCCACCGTCGCCCAGCGACCGATGGTCACCGGGGCGATGCAGACCGCTCTGGCACCGACCGCGGCTCCCTGCCGCACGGTCACGCCCACCGCCGTCCAGTCCTCGTGCCCCTTCAGGTCGCCCGCCGGGGTGACCGCGCGGGGGTACTCGTCGTTGGTGAGCACCACCGCCGGACCGATGAACACGCCGTCCTCGAGGACCGCAGGCTCGTAGACCAGCGCGTGGTTCTGGATCTTGCACCGGTCGCCCACCCTGACCCCGGGTCCGACGTAGGCGCCCCGGCCGAGCACGCACTGCTCCCCGACGACCGCCTCCTCGCGGATCTGCACGAGGTCCCAGACGAGCGTCCCGTCGCCCACGACGGCGCGCTCGTCGACCTGCGCGGAGTCCGCGACCCGTGCCTCGTGCACCCTCTGCCCCCTGCCCCAGGCGTCGGCTCCGACGCGGCACCGTACGCGAGGCTACCCGCCCCTCCTGTGCCGGCTCGACGTTCTCCGGCAAGGCCATCACAGCGGGTCAGGGCCGAGGCGTCCCGCCTAGTCCATATGGGTCACATTCGGGCCGCACAGGCGACAAGGGCCCCGGTCCTTGCGCATACTTCACGGTCTAGGGGGGACCGATGACTGCAAACAATCGGCTCGGGGTAGCGGTCGTGGGGGCCGGCTACTGGGGACCGAACCTGATCCGCAACTTCACGTCGAGCCCGGACTGGGACCTCGTCGCGGTGTGCGACCTGGACGTGGAGCGCGCCCGCGCCGTGGTGGGCCACCACAGCGACGTCGACCTGCGTGGCCTCGCTCGACGAGGTGCTGGCCCGCGACGACGTGCGACGCCGTCGCGGTCGCGACCCCGGCCCGCACCCACCAGGGCATCGCGCTGGCTGCGCTGCGCGCCGGCAAGCACGTGCTGGTCGAGAAGCCGCTGGCCGACACGCTGTCCGCGGGACGCGCCATGGTCGACCGCGCGGACGCGGACGGCCTGGTGCTGATGGCCGACCACACCTACTGCTACACCCCGGCGGTGCTCAAGATCCGCGAGCTGGTCGCCGAGGGTGCGCTCGGCGACATCCTGTTCGTCGACTCGGTGCGGATCAACCTCGGACTGGTCCAGCCCGACGTCGACGTGTTCTGGGACCTCGCGCCGCACGACCTGTCGATCCTCGACTTCATCCTGCCCGGCGGCCTGCAGCCGCTGGGCGTCGCCGCGCACGGCGCCGACCCGCTCGGAGCCGGCAAGTCCTGCATCGGGTACCTGACCCTGCCGCTGGCCGGCGGCGCCATCGCGCACGTGCACGTCAACTGGCTCAGTCCCGACCAAGATCCGCCAGATGGTGATCGGCGGCAGCCGACCGCACCCTGGTCTGGGACGACCTCAACCCGCAGCAGCGGATCAGCGTCTACGACCGCGGCGTCGACCTGGCCGAGCAGTCGGCGTCGTCGGCCGACCGGACGGCGGCGGCGGTCTCCTACCGGCTCGGCGACACCTGGGCGCCGGCGCTGCCCGAGCGGGAGGCGCTCGGCGCGGATGGTCGCCGAGTTCGCCGCCAGCATCCGCGAGGGCCGGGCGCCCCGCACCGACGGCCGCGCCGGGCTGCGGGTGCTGTCGGTGCTCGAGGCGGCCGGCGATGAGCCTGGCCGGAAGCGGCCGACGGGTCGACCTGGCACTCGGCGCGTCCTCGAAGGTGTCTCGATGAGCAGCATCGAGGGTGCCCGGGTCCTGGTCACCGGCGGCGCCGGGCACGATCGGCTCGACGCTCGTCGACCAGCTGCTCGAGGCCGGCGCCGGCGCAGGTCGACGTGCTCGACAACCTGGTCCGCGGCCGCCGGGCCAACCTCGACGACGCCCTGGCGTCGGGCCGCGTCAGCCTGGTCGAGGGCGACGTCCGCGACCGCGACCTGGTCCACGACCTGACGCGCGGCAAGGACCTGGTCTTCCACCAGGCGGCGATCCGGATCACCCAGTGCGCCGAGGAGCCGCGGCTGGCGCTCGAGGTGCTGGTCGACGGCACCTTCAACGTCGTCGAGGCGGCCGCCGAGCACCGGGTGCGACAAGCTGGTCGCCGCCTCGTCGGCCTCGGTCTACGGGCATGGCCGAGGAGTTCCCGACCGCCGAGCGCCACCACCACCACGACAACGACACCTTCTACGGCGCCGCCAAGTCCTTCAACGAGGGCATGATCCGCAGCTTCCGCGCGATGCAGCGGGCTCGACTACGTGCTGCTGCGCTACTTCAACGTCTACGGCCCGCGGATGGACGTCCACGGCCTCTACACCGAGGTGCTGGTCCGCTGGATGGAGCGGATCGCCGACGGGCAGCCGCCGCTGATCTTCGGCGACGGCCGGCAGACGATGGACTTCGTCTGCACCGCCGACATCGCCCGCGCCAACGTCCTGGCGGCCGCCAGCCGACGTCACCGAGGGCGTCTACAACGTCGCCAGCGGCACCGAGACCAGCCTGCTCGAGCTGGCCGAGGCGCTGCTGCGGGTGATGGGCTCCGACCTCGACGTCGAGCACGGCCCCGAGCGCGCCGTCAACGGCGTCGTCCGCCGGCTCGCCGACGTCGGCGCCGCCGAGCGGGACCTCGGCTTCGCGCGCCGAGATCGGCCTCGAGGAGGGCCTGCGCGCAGCCTGGTCGAGTGGTGGCAGCCGCTGCGCGAGGAGATCGCCGCCGGCGCGGGACGCTGGTCGGCGCTCGTGAGCCGCGATCAACGTCATGCAGCCCTGGCTCGGGCGACGAGGAGGCGGCCGCCGTCGCCGAGGTGATCGCCTCCGGCTGGGTCGCGCAGGGCCCGCGGGTGGCGGAGTTCGAGCGCGCCTTCGCCGGCCGCGTCGGCAGGCCGCGCACGCGGTCGCCGTCGTCCAGCTGCACCACCGCGCTGCACCTGGCCCTGGTCGTGGCCGGGGTCGGGCCGGGCGACGACGTCGTGGTCCCGTCGTTCTCCTTCATCGCCACCGCCAACGCGCCGATGTACGTCGGCGCGCGCCGGTCTTCGCCGACGTCGACCCGGCCACCGGCAACCTCACCGCCGAGACCGTCGACGCGGCGCTCACCGCCGCGCACCCGCGCGGTGATCGCCGTCGACCAGGGCGGCGTGCCCGGTCGACCTCGACGCCATCCGCGCGCTGTGCGACCCGCGCGGCATCGCGGTGGTCGAGGACGCCGCCTGCGCGGTCGGGCTCGACCTACCGCGGCCGCCCGGTCGGCGCGGGCGCCGACCTCACCGCCTGGTCCTTCCACCCGCGCAAGCTGCTCACCACCGGCGAGGGCGGCATGCTCACCACCGACGACCCGGACTGGGCCGCCCGGGCCCGCCGGCTGCGCGAGCACGCGATGAGCGTCTCCGCCGCCGACCGGCACGCGCACGGTGCTGGCGCCCCCGGAGGAGTACGGCGAGGTCGGCTTCAACTACCGGATGACCGACCTGCAGGCCGCGGTCGGGCTGGTGCAGCTCGGCCGGCTCGACGAGATGGTCGCGCGCCGGCGGGAGCTCGCGGCGTCGTACGCCAAGCACCTCGCCGAGATCGCGGGCCTGCGGCCCGTCGCCGACCCGCCGTACGGGCACCACCAACTTCCAGTCCTTCTGGGTCGAGGTCGAGACGGGCTTCCCGCTGGACCGCGAGGGGCTGCTGGCGCACCTCGCCGCGGCCGACATCTCCGCCCGGCGCGGCATCATGGCCGCCCACCGGCAGCCCGCCTACCGGGACCGGGACACCGGGGCTGCCCGCTCCCGATCACCGAGCGGCTCACCGACCGCACGCTGATCCTGCCGCTGTTCCACCAGATGTCGGACTCCGAGCAGGCCCGCGTGATCGAGGCGCTCGAGGCTGGCGGGGGGCTAGCCGGAGATGGACGGCCTCCTCCTCGTGGCGGCCGGGGGGCTGGCGCGCGAGACCCTGGCTGCCCTGCGGCTGCAGGACCCCTCGCTGTCCGGGTCGTGCTCGACGACGACCCCGGACGCGCGGCACGCCTCTGGGCGATGCCGGGTGGTGGGCGCGGTCGAGGACGTCAAGCGGTACGACAGCCACGGCATCGTCGTCTGCGCGGGCCAGGGCGTCGTCCGGCGGCGGCTGGTCGACCGGCTGACCGGGCTCGGGGTCGCCGCCAGAGCGTTACGCCTCGGTCGTGCACCCGAGCGTGGTCGTGCCGTCGACGTGCACGGTCGGCGCCGGCAGCATCCTGCTCGCCGGCGTCGTGCTGACCTGCGACGTCCGCGTCGGACGGCACGTGGTGGCCATGCCGCACGTGACGCTCACCCACGACGACGTGGTCGACGACTACGCGACGCTGTGCGCCGGCGTCGCGCTGGGCGGCGGGGTGCACGTCGGCGAGGCGGCCTACCTGGGCATGAACGCCAGTGTGCGCGAGAACCTGAGCGTCGGGGCCGGCGCGACGCTGGGCATGGGCGCGGTCGCTGCTCGCGGACCTGCCGGTCGGCGAGACCTGGGCCGGCGTGCCGGCCCGACCGATCGGGGACAGGGCATGACCCGGTCCGCGCCGAAGCCGCTGGTGACGAGGCCGCGCGTCTCGGTGGTGATCCCCTGCTACAACTACGGCCACTACCTGCCCGCGGCCGTCGGAAGTGCATTGGACCAGCCGGGCGTGGACGTCGACGTGCTCATCGTCGACGACGCGTCACCCGACGGCAGCGCGGACGTCGCCAGGGATCTCGCTGCCGGGGACGACCGGGTCGACGTGCTGGTGCATGAGCACAATCGCGGCCATATCGCCACCTACAACGACGGCCTGGCGAAGGTCGGTGGCGACTACGTCGTGCTGCTCTCCGCCGACGACCTGCTCACCCCAGGCGCGCTGACCCGGGCTACCGCGCTCGATGGAGCGCTTTCCCTCCGTGGGGCTGGTGTACGGCCACGTCGAGTCGTTCACGGACGATCCTCCCGTCATGGCGCAGGACGTCACCGGCTGGACCATCTGGCCGGGTCGGCGGTGGCTCGGCCACGCCACCAGGACCGGACGGTCATTCATCCACAGTCCGGAGGCCGTCATGCGCCGAGAGGCGTTCGACCAGACCGGCGGCTACGACCCGAGGCTCCCGCACTCCGGGGACTTCTACATGTGGATGCACACCGCCGCTCGCTGGGACATCGGGCGGGTCAACGGACCGACGCAGGCGCTCTACCGGGTGCACGAGGCGAACATGCACCTGACGAGCTACGCCGGCTGGCTGACCGACCTCGTCGAGCGGAAGCGGACCTTCGGCATCCTCTTCGACGAGGGGGCACCTGCGCTGGTCGACGCGGGACGCCTCCGGGGCCGCGCCATGCGAGCCCTGTCCGGCGAGGCCCTGCGCCGGGCCTTGATCCTGTCGCGGGACGGCGCGGATCGCGCAGGTGTGCAGGACTACGTGGAGTTCGCCCGAGCAACCACCCCGTCGATCGACCGCTCGCTGCTCGGCATCGCCTTCCGGCTCGGTCCCGGGGCGGGCCGTCGGCTGCCGGGAGTCGCGCTTCGACGTTTCGCCTCCCGCGTGAAGCACCATCTGCTGTGGCGCCGCTGGCGCAGGTACGGTCGATGAGCGGCTCGTCCGCGCCCAGCGCGGGACAGATCGGCCGCGGGTTGGGCTGGAGCACCGCCAGCAACCTGGTCCTCCGGCTGGGCAACTTCGCCACCAGCATCCTGATGGCCCACCTGATCGCGCCCGAGCGAGTTCGGGATCTTCGCAGTCGCGCTCACGGTCTGGGCCATCCTGGGGACGCTGGCCGAGTTCGGACTCGGCTCGGACCTGGTCCGCGCCGAGGACCTCGAACGTCGGGCGCCAACCGTCGCCACTATCGGCTTGCTGACCAGTGGCGTCCTGGCCGTCACGATGGCGCTCACCGCGCGACCACTCGCCCTGGCGTTCGATAGCCCTGACTCGGCAGGTGTGATCCGGCTGATGGCGGTCAGCCTCGCCATCTTCGGGTTCTCGATCGTTCCGGCTGCCCGGCTGCAGCGCGAGTTCCGGCAGGGCCTGCTCTTCGCCGTGAACGGCACGGGGCTCCTCGCGTCGGTCACGACGATGACCAGCCTGGCGCTCCTGGGCTTCGGTCCGGCTTCGCTCGCCTGGGCCCAGATCGCCAGCCAGTCCGTCGTCGCGATCGCGATGTTCGCCGTGACCCGGACCCGGTTGCGGCTCGGCTTCGACCGCGCGATCGCGGCCGAGTCAGCGACCTTCTGCCTACCCCTGGCGTTCGCCAACCTGCTGTCCTGGCTGCTGCTCAGCGTCGACAACCTGATTGTGGCGCGAGTGATGACCCCCCAGCAGCTGGGCTTCTACGTCCTGGCCTTCAACGTCTCGTCCTGGCCGATGAGCGCCATCGGTCAGTCCATCAGGGTCATAGCCTTGCCCGGCTTCTCCCGTGCCGGCGACCAGTCGGTGAAGAACCGAGCTCTGCTGCTCGCGACAGCCCCTATCTGGACCGTGAGCGTGGTCGCCGGCGCTGCCCTGGCGGCGGCGGCTCCTGCCATCGTCGTCATGCTCTACGGGCAGCGATGGTCCGCCGCGGCGGTTCCGCTGGTCGGGCTGGCGGTGTTCGGCGCGCTGCGGGTGGTGTTCGACCTCCTTGCCACCTTCCTGATCGCGGTTGGGCGCACCTTCTGGGTCCTGCTGGTCCAAGTGGCCTGGCTCGTCGCCATGGTTCCGGTCATGCTGGTGGCCGTGAGCCGGTTCGGGCTCGCCGGCGCGGGCTGGGCTCACGTCGTCGTGGCCGTCGCTGTCGTCGCCCCCGCCTACCTGCTGTGCCTGCACAAGATCGGGATCGACGTCCGCTCCTACCTCCATGAGTTCGCCGTCCCCGCCGTGGCCGTCGTACCCACTGCCGCAGCCTGCTGGCTCGCCGTGACGAGCATCGACCGCGCCGCTGTCGCGTTCCTCGTCGCGACGGCCTGCACCTTGGCCCTCTACGTCCTCCCCATGGCGCGCTGGTGGCTCCGCAGGATCACGCTGCTGCGGCGCCTGGAACCCGTGTCGTCAGCCCCGATGGAAGTGAGCACATGAACCACGAGACCGCCCTCGCCTCCGCTCCCGCAGTCCCGACACCGGTTCCGTTGGTGGACCTCCGGCTGCAGCATCGCCGGATCGCAGAAGAGGTGCGGCACGGCATGGACGAGGTGCTGGAGAGCGCGTCCTACGTCCTCGGTCCTCAGGTGTCCCGGTTCGAGCAGCAGTACGCCTCGTTCTGCGGCGTGAGCCACTGTGTGGGCGTCGGCAACGGCACTGACGCGATCGAGCTCGCACTGCGAGGCGCTGGACATCGGGACCGGTGACGAGGTGGTCTGCCCGCCAACACCTTCGTCGCCACCGCCGAGGCTGTGGTCGAGGACCGGTGCCGAGGTGGTGCTCGCCGACTGCGACGACGACTTCCTGCTCGACCCGGCAGCCGTGGCCGACCGGTCATGACCACCCGCACCCGCGCGGTCATCGGAGTCGACCTCTACGGCCAGGTCGCTCCCTTCGAGCGTGCTCCAGAGGCGTCGGCCCGGACCGTCGCTGGTCCTCGTCGAGGACGCTGCACAGTCGCAGGGAGCCACGAGGCACGGCAGCGCGTCCGGCTCCTTCGGCGCCGTCGCCGCCACCAGCTTCTACCCCGGCAAGAACCTCGGCGCCTACGGCGACGGCGGGCGCGGTGACCACCGACCGCGACGACGTGGCTGAGCGGAGTCATGGCGCTGCGCAACCACGGCGGGGTCATGCAAGTACGAGCACACGGACTGCTCGGCATGAACTCGCGTCTGGACTCCCTCCAGGCCGCCGTCCTGTCGGTCAAGCTCGGCCATCTTCCCGCGTGGAACGCCGAACGCCGCGTGGCCGCCGACAGGTACGCGACCTTGCTCAGCGACCTGGACGCCGTCACGCTGCCGCGCGTCGTGCCGGGCAACGAGCATGTCTGGCACCTGTACGTGGTCCGGGTGCCGGCACGGGACCGGGTCCTGGACGACCCTCCACCAGCAGGGGATCGGCGCGGGAATCCACTACCCGACCCCGGTGCACCTGCTTCCGCCGTTCGCCCATCTCGGCCGCGGACTCGGCTCCTTCCCGATAGCCGAGCGAGCAGCGGGGGAGATCATCTCGCTGCCCATCTACCCCGGGATCACCGAGAGCCAGCAGGAGCGCGTGGCCGCCGCGCTGAGGGCCGCGCTGGCGTAGAACTCGGTCTAGGGAGACGTCGCCTGGCAGCTCTTTGAGGGAGACGGTGCGGTCGTATCGACATCCGCAGCGGGTTGCAGAGCGTGTGAACGCGACCGCCGCACTCCCCCGCGCAGAGCGTGTGCAGCGAGACGCTCTTCCACTGCCTACCAGGGCGAGCGAGATCGAGTGCAACTGGCACAGGCTGCAACTCCACGCTTCGTGCCTCCCCCAGCACGTCGCTGGGCCGCTGGGTCTTCGTGCCTCTGCTGGCTGTCCGTCCGTTAGCGACGAGGACGGTCCGGTGTGTCGGGCCTTGGACGGACGGCACACGCTCGGAGAGGGCGTGACGGCGTGGCCCATCGTTGCTCCGAGTGGCCCCCTCGGCGAGTCGAGCGCGCTCAGATCCCGCCTCCGCCGACAACGGTCGTCCCATCTCCCGGTCCCTGACGCTGGTGTGTCTCGTCGGTGGGATCGACCAACGAGGGTCTGCGGTCAATTCCGCTGATGGATTCTCTCCTTGAAGATCTCGATCATGCCTTCGGCCGCATCCGACCACGTCAGGTTCGCGGACAACGAGATGACGGACTCACGAAGTCGAGCACGGAACTGCTCGTCTCGGGCAACGAGTGTGAGTGCGTGCGTGAGCCCGTCGATGTCCCGGGGACGGTGTGAAGTTCCCTCACCGCCGCTGGCAGCACCGCACCAGCGGCAGTCGAGACCAGAGGAATGCAGCCGGACGCCTGCGCCTCGTAGGTGACGAGAGCACTTCCTTCCTCGACCGAAGGCAAGAGCAAGACGTCGCTGGCCCTCAAGAGCCCCGGGTATCTTCACGAAGCCCCTCTCGATGACGCTGGGATCCTCCAGGGCGGGCGCGAGTCGTTCGCGGTACGACGGATCGAACCTACCTGCGATGACCAGCCGACCCCCACCTTCAGATGCTCCGCTTCGACGCCACGCCTCCAGTGCATAGTGCAGTCCCTTCCTCGGTGTGGGCGACCCGAGGAAGACGGCCGAGAAGGGGCGAGCCGGTGTCTCTACGCGGCCCACGGACGTGAACAGGGTTGGGTCGAAGCCGTATCGATGTCGCCCCAAGCGCGTCTCTGGCACACCACGGTCGAGAAAGGTGCTCGCGACGTGGTCCGACGGGACCATCAGGAGGTCGGCGGAGCTGTACTCCCGCGACTCGAGAGCCAGGACCCTGGGTCCGGGTAGCGCGACTCCCCTCTGGCCGGCGATACACCGACGACGCCGGCTTCACGCGCAGCCTCGGCGTACGCGTTCGCCGTATGTGTATTGGGAACCTCGCGGACAGCCAACACGCCCCGTCGACGCCCGGCGAGCAAGGTTCGCGCGGCCGCCTGTGGCCAGGTGTAGACAACGTCGTAGTCCGACGAGGTTCGATCGAGCAACCGTGCGACACGAAGGTCGTGGTATTGGAGCGCGCGATACGGGTCTATTAATGCTCGGTGCGGCACTCTCCACGACCCCATGCGCAGCGTCTCCCGGACGCGTACGGCTGTCGGTAGTGGCGCGTGCACGGAGGTGGCCACCAACGTCACGTCAGCCCCTGCCTCCGCCAGTCCTCGAACCTGGTTCAGCGCCGTGGTCCCGATCCCGGGGAACCCGAGAGGATGCGGGGAAGCTGTAGAGGATCCGGAGTCGCTTGGGCACCGCAGATCTCCTTCTTTGGTTGGGAACGGTCGGATCCGTCCGTTCCGGCATCAAGGGTTATCGGGTAGCCCCTTCGCCCACAGGCCCGTGGTGATCCGCAGCCTAATCGTGCGGCGGTGTTTGCCAACTGCTGATGATCGGGGCGCAGGGATGCAGCGACATCGCGACGGGGCTCCGCAGTCCATACGGATGCTGTGACCAGTGGCTGCCAGGTAGGTCATCTCGCACGCCTCACTGCAGACTGGCCCGACGTTCGCCCCTCAACGGCCAACTGCCGGCGCTGCGCGCTGTCAAACCCACCGTCCACAGACGCGTCGACAATCCGCCGGGCTCTGCGCCGGCGTCCTCATCGCGCAGCACATCGGTCTCCCGTGCACATGACCGACGAACTCTCGACCGAGACGCTCCTCGGCCATCTGAAGAGTCAACCGGCCGACTCAATAACGCACCAGCCTCTGGAGCTGACCGCTGTGCTCCACACCAGTCCGTGCGGCGAACCCCGGCTCGAACGAACCGGCCAGACCGCCTCGACTATCATCAGGCTCGAAACGCTGCACGTGTCAGAGCAGCGGTGGAACTCGAAAGGGCGAGCGTGCCGGTCGAGACCAGGAAAGCATCGCTCTGGAGATCTTGGCGCGTGCGCATGCCCGTGCTGCTCGTCGTCGCCGCTGTGGTGGTCCTCGTCTCGCGAGTGGTGTCCCAAACCCCGACGCCGACGCGACGCCGACGCCGACCCCGACCCCGACGCCGGCGCCGACCGGCCTGCGAGGTTGGCAACTGACCAGCACCAACATCGGACTGGCCCCCACGGCCTGTCCTGCAACACCCTGCCCGCCTACACCGGGTCGGGCATGCCGGCCGCCGGCACGGTGATCACGGGGAAGCGGATCGAGACACCGCTGACGCTCTCGAAGGGTGACATCACCATCGAGAAGTCCTGCATCCGACCCACCTCCGTGGGACGCGGCTTTCCGATGGTCTCGACGCTCGACACCAACACGTGCGGCAGCGGGAACTGTGCCCCACCGGCGACAGTGACTATCCGGGACTCCGAGATCGACGAATCGAAGCCGAGTCCCTCCGACGTGGCGTCCACGACCGGCTTCTACGGGATCGCCAATCTGCAGCGCAACTACGTCCACGACATGGGAAGTGGTCTGGCGATCATTCAGACCGGCAAGCGGCTGAGCAGCCTCGTGGAACAGAACTACGTCACCGGGCTGCGCGCCTACGGCGACCCAGCCACCACCGGCAACCACAGTGACGCCTTCACGCTGCGCGGCTTCGACACCAGCGTCGACAACACCCGGCAAGCGGTAGTCCGCAACAACCGCTTCGACTGTGACTCGGCCAACGCCTCCGGCGCCATGCTGATCTCCACGATCGCCGACAACGTCAACAACCTGCTCATTGAGGGCAACCTGCTCGAAGGTGGTGGCTACCACCTGAGCCTCGGCCAGGACCAGGGCGGCAACACCTACGGCAACTCCATGCGGGTCGTGGACAACCGCCTCGCACCGGACGGATGGACCACCTACGTCCAAGACGGCCGCGGTTGGTCGGAATGGACCAGCAATTACCTCGACGACCCCACCCAGCCGGATCACCGCGGCAGGAGCATCCCCAAGCCCCTACCGATCGTGGGCTGAGCAACACCCCAGCACCCAGCAGCACCCAGCAGCAGTCACCGGCGCTCCACCGAGTCGGTGACCTGCTGCTGTGCATGGCCACCCGCGCTGCCCAAAACCCTCCAAAACGTGTCAGAAGCCACGGGTATGTCTAGACCCCTCTCGCAGCCAAACGGGTAATTCGTCTAAATATCGCCAACCGGTCAAGAACCCCACGAGGGCTTCCGAGTCTCAGATCGCCCCCCACCCCCCTGGAGAGACCATGACCTTGAGCACGCCAGCGACACGGCACCGCCCTCGAACCCGCCGGTCCACGACCGCGCTCCTGAGCGCGGCCGTCCTGTCCGCCTCGACCATCGCGACCGGAGCCACCGTGGCTCTGTCGATGCCTGCCGAAGCAGCAACCCCCACCTACAGCCTCTGGACCGACCAGACGCTGCCCACGAACCCCGCAGACGCCGACACCTCACAGGTGACGCTGGGGATGAAGTTCTCCAGCAAGGTGGACGGCGTCGTCGAGGCCATCCGATTCTTCAAGTCCGCCCAGAACACCGGCCCACACACCGGGCAGCTGTGGACCGCGAACGGCAAGCTGCTCGCGAAGGTGAACTTCGCCAGCAGCTCGACCGCCGGATGAAGAACGCCGCCTTGAGCAACCCGGTCAGCATCTCCGCCGGCACCACCTACGTCGCCTCCTACGTAGCCCCCCACGGGCGCTACGCCGGTGACCAGAACACCCTGAGCCCGAGTAGCCCCAGGCACTCAAGGACCTCACCGCCGTGCAGGGGGTCTACACCTACGGCACCGGTTTCCCGCAGAAGACCTGGAACAACTCCAACTACTACGTCGACGTCCGCTTCTCCCCCTCCGCGGGTGGAGCCACCGTGCCGACGCCCACCCCGACCCCGACCCCGACCCCGACCCCGACCCCGACCCCGACCCCGACCCCGACGCCGGCGCCGACCGGCCTGCGAGGTTGGCAGCTGACCATCACCAACATCGGACTGGCCCCCCACGGCCTGTCCTGCAACACCCTGCCCGCCTACACCGGGTCGGGCATGCCGGCCGCCGGCACGGTGATCACGGGGAAGCGGATCGAGACACCGCTGACGCTCTCGAAGGGTGACATCACCATCGAGAAGTCCTGCATCCGACCCACCTCCGTGGGACGCGGCTTTCCGATGGTCTCGACGCTCGACACCAACACGTGCGGCAGCGGGAACTGTGCCCCACCGGCGACAGTGACCATCCGGGACTCCGAGATCGACGGTTCCAAGCTGAGTCCCTCCGACGCGGCGTCCACGACCGGCTTCTACGGGATCGCCAATCTGCAGCGCAACTACGTCCACGACATGGGAAGTGGTCTGGCGATCATTCAGACCGGCAAGCGGCTGAGCAGCCTCGTGGAGCAGAACTACGTCACCGGGCTGCGCGCCTACGGCGACCCAGCCACCACCGGCAACCACAGTGACGCCTTCACGCTGCGCGGCTTCGACACCAGCGTCGACAACACCCGGCAAGCGGTAGTCCGCAACAACCGCTTCGACTGTGACTCGGCCAACGCCTCCGGCGCCATGCTGATCTCCACGATCGCCGACAACGTCAACAACCTGCTCGATCGAGGGCAACCTGCTCGAAGGTGGTGGCTACCACCTGAGCCTCGGCCAGGACCAGGGCGGCAACACCTACGGCAACTCCATGCGGGTCGTGGACAACCGCCTCGCACCGGACGGATGGACCACCTACGTCCAAGAGGCCGCGGTTGGTCGGAATGGACCAACAACTACCTCGACGACCCCACCCAGCCGGATCACCGCGGCAGGAGCATCCCCAAGCCCCTACCGATCGTGGGCTGAGCAACACCCCAGCACCCAGCAGCACCCAGCAGCAGTCACCGGCGCTCCACCGAGTCGGTGACCTGCTGCTGCAGGGCTTCCGAGTCTCATATCGCCCCCCACCCCCCTGGAGAGACCATGACCTTGAGCACGCCAGCGAGACGGCACCGCCCTCGAACCCGCCGGTCCACGACCGCGCTCCTGAGCGCGGCCGTCCTGTCCGCCTCGACCATCGCGACCGGAGCCACCGTGGCTCTGTCGATGCCTGCCGAAGCAGCAACCCCCACCTACAGCCTCTGGACCGACCAGACGCTGCCCACGAACCCCGCAGACGCCGACACCTCACAGGTGACGCTGGGGATGAAGTTCTCCAGCAAGGTGGACGGCGTCGTCGAGGCCATCCGATTCTTCAAGTCCGCCCAGAACACCGGCCCACACACCGGGCAGCTGTGGACCGCGAACGGCAAGCTGCTCGCGAAGGTGAACTTCGCCAGCAGCTCGACCGCCGGATGGAAGAACGCCGCCTTGAGCAACCCGGTCAGCATCTCCGCCGGCACCACCTACGTCGCCTCCTACGTAGCCCCCCACGGGCGCTACGCCGGTGACCAGAACACCCTGAGCCCGAGCAAGCCCCAGGCACTCAAGGACCTCACCGCCGTGCAGGGGGTCTACACCTACGGCACCGGTTTCCCGCAGAAGACCTGGAACAACTCCAACTACTACGTCGACGTCCGCTTCTCCCCCTCCGCGGGTGGAGCCACCGTGCCGACGCCCACCCCGACCCCGACCCCGACCCCGACCCCGACCCCGACCCCGACCCCGACGGACCCCGACGCCGGCGCCGACCGGCCTGCGAGGTTGGCAGCTGACCAGTACCAACATCGGACTGGCCCCCCACGGCCTGTCCTGCAACACCCTGCCCGCCTACACCGGGCCGCTCAAGCCGGCCCGGGGCAGCCAGATCTCCAGAGTTCGGATCACCGGGCCTCTCGACCTGTCGAACGGCGACATCACCGTCGAGAAGTCCTGCATCCGCCCCACCTCCACGGGCTATCACAACAACTTTCTGGTGACCACGACGATCTGCGGCAGCAACTGCTCTGCTACCGACGTCGGGAACGTCGTCATCAAGGACTCCGAGATAGACGGCTCCGCAATAGCCGGCCTCGTCCATCTCCACGTCATGTGCCTTCCTGGGGGTGGGCACCCTGCAGCGCAACTACATGCACGGCATGGGCTCGGGCATCTGCTTCTTCGAGACCGGGCTCCAAGTTCGACGCCCTGGCCCAGCAGAACTACGTCACGGCTCTCCGTTCCTACGGCGGCTCGCACAACGAAGCCGCGACGATCCGTGACTTCCGGAAAGAACGCGGCCAACAGCCGCACCGTGGAAGTTCATCGACAACCGCCTGGACTGCTCCAGCGGCAACGTCACTGCGGGACTCTTCATCCAGCCGACCTGGGTCGACATCTTCAACGTCGACGGTCTCCGGGAACTACATCGAGGGCGAGGGGTTCAACCTCTACGTCGAGGGTGGACCCTCCGGTGCCGCGATGGGCAATCTCCATGCGGTGGACAACCGGTTCCGACCGACTGGATGGGGTCCCTCCGCGGTTCGGAATGCTTCCCCCTGGACGGAGTGGCGCGACAACTACATGTATGCCGCCTCGGCGCCCGATGGTAGGGGTGCGCCCGCCGCGGCCGACGCCCCCTGACCAGCAGGCTCCCCGGCAGAGCGCCACTGCCGCTGGGCCCTCGGGCTCAGCGGCAGTGACGTCTCTGAGCGCCGACTCGACAGGCACCATCTGTCATGATCTGCACAACCGGACGCGCGCCCGATCGTGGCTGCGGTGGAGAGCATTGAGGAGTCGGATGGACAGAACAGGAACGGCGGCCCGGCCGACCCACCTCGGCACGAGGCTACGTCGCACTGGTCTCAAGGGGGCTGTGGCCGGGCTCGCACATCGGGCGTACTCGCGGCTGCACGTCGAAGGACTGCAGGATCAGCTGCTTCCGGGAGACGCCATCGACTACCGGTCGCTGTCGTTTGATCGTGGTCCGGGTCATTCCGGTCCAGCACGACTCGGCTGGGTCTGTGCGCCTACGGGCGCAGGCTCAGGTGGCCACACAACGCTGTTTCGTATGGTCGAGGCGGCTGAGAAGCGCGGCCACACGTGTGTGCTCTTTCTCTATGACGCCTTCCAGGGTGACTTCCGCCGTCACGAAGCGCTGATCCGCAAGCACTGGCCGCAACTTCGAGCGGAGATCCGCGACGCCGCGAGCGGGATATCGGATGTTGATGCAGCTATCGCCAGCTCTTGGCAGTCTGCTCACGCACTAGCTGCGCGTGGTCAGTCACCCATGAGACGCCTGTACTTCGTCCAGGACTACGAGCCGTATTTCTACCCCCGGGGATCCCTGTACAGCCTGGCGGAAGACACCTACCGATTCGGGTTCCGCTGCATCGCCTTGGGAGACATGGTGGCCAACGTCATCAAGTCGGAGACACAGGTGCCCAGCGATACGGTGCCGTTCGCCTGTGACACCGATGTCTATGGCCTTGAGGGAAGTCAGGACCGCGCGGGAGTTGTCTTCTTCTCGAGACCCTCGGTCCCTCGTCGTGGTTTCGTCACCGGGGTCCTGGCGCTGCAGGAGTTCCATCGTCGGCACCCGGAGCAACTCATCCACCTCTATGGTGACACCCGCAATCTGGAGGTTCCGTTCCCCTGTCAACGGCATGGGCAACTCCCGCCGAGCGCTCTCAACCGTCTATACAACTCCACGATCACCGGACTCGCGCTCTCCTTCACGAACATCACCCTTGTGGCAACGGAGATGCTCGCTGCAGGAAACGTGCCGGTCGTCAACGACAACGAGTTCGCCCGCGCGGTGCTGACGAGCCCAGACGTCGTCTGGTCCGACCCCACCACCGGCTCGCTCGCCTCGGCGCTCTCGAAGACCGTCGAATACGGAGACATCGCAGGGCGTGCTCACCGTGCGAGCCTGCAGGTCCGTGACAACTGGGCGGTCACCCAGGCGCGGGTGGTCGACATCATCGAGGACGAGCTTCGCTAGCCTCTCGCAGAGGGCCAAGTCCCGTTCATAGCGCGCCGGGGCCGTCCAGCGCGATATCGGAGCGCGAGCCCGCAAGGGGCCGCCCGTATCCCTCCCTACCGCGTATCAGTCACCCCTCATGTAAACACGGGCCCACTGCTCGAGCGAGAGGAGCGTCCAGATGCGGATCTGCTCCTGGCGGCGCCCTGATGCGTGACTCTCCAGCAGTTGCCGAATCACGTCCTGATCGAGAAGATCCGCCACGAACGCGTTCTGGGACAGAAGCAGATCTCGGGTGAGGTCCTTGAGTTCCGTACGGAACCAGCCTTCCAGTGGAACCTTGAACCCCATCTTTCGACGACGGGTGATCGAGCTCGGCAGGTGCCGCTCCGCAACCTGCTTCAGCACCCATTTGGTCTGCCCGTCCCGGACCTTGACGTTGGACGGGAGACGCAATGCCAGATCTCGACCAGCCGGTGCGTCCAGGAAGGGAGGCCGAGTTCGAGAGAGGCTGCCATGGACATCCGATCGCCCCGCTCGAGCAGGTTGTCCGGCAGCCATCCAGCGATATCCACACGGGCGAGCAGGTCGACCGGATCTCGGAACTCCAGACCATCCGAGCTCCGACAGCCGTCGAGTTGCCCGTCAGCTGCCGATGACTTCACGCGGGGTGAAGGGAGCAAACCAGTCGACCGCACGCTCAGCGGCCGATCTGCCCTCCAAAGAACGAATCGCGACACGCGCTCCGCGCCGCCTGCCGGGAAGCGCGCGCTCACTGGAGCGCACGAGGAAGTCGCGAACGCCCCCTGGCAGCAGACCGGCCTGGCCGTGGTGGCCGAGCGAAGCGGTACTTCGGGTAGCCACCGAACAACTCGTCGCTTCCTTCCCCGGACAAAACGACCTTGACATACTGGCGCGCGACCTTTGCCAGCCGTGAAGACTGCGATGTCGGCCGGCTCGCTGATCGGCGCGTCCCGGTGCCAGCTCAGGCGGGGCCAGAGCTCCTGGAAGTCTGACGCACTGACCGCGAACCTCGTGATGCCGGGTTCCGAAAGCGCTCCGCCACCACACGGGCGAACGGGCTCTCGTCCATGAGCGGATCACCGAAGGTCGCGCAGAACGTGTGCAGTGGTTGGCTGACCTGTCCGCTCGCGAGCGCGACCACCAGACTGCTGTCGACACCACCGCTGAGGTAAGAGCCCACCGGAACATCCGCCACCATCGACTCGGAAACAGCCGCTATCAGATGTGTCTCGACGAGATCGACCGCTTCGTCGGCCCCGATCGTCATCACATCGCGGGAGGCGGCGCACTCCAGTAGTAGCTCGACGTCCGACGTCCGTCCGGGCCAAAGCGAAGCAGTTGCGCCGGTTCGACCTTCGTCACACCGCGGACGAGGGTATGCGGAGCGGGTACCGCCCTCTCCGGAGATAGAGACCCAGTGCCCGCTCGTCGATCGAGGGAGCGGACGCCATCGCCGGTACCAGAGCCTTGATCTCGGAGCCGAACGCGACTCTCCCAGCCTCCTGAAGGTAGAACAGCGGCAGAATGCCGAGACGATCACGAGCGAGCCACAGCTCCTCACGCACGGAGTCGTAGACAGCGAAGGCGAACTGACCGCGAAGTCGTTGGATCCCCTGCTCTCCCAGACACGCAAAGACGGCCAGCACCACCTCGGTGTCACCCTCGGTCAGGAAGGGATAGTCCAAATCGGCGCGAAGTTCGCGATAGTTGAGGATCTCCCCGTTGAAGGTGATGTGGAACCGTCCGTCAGGTGTCGCCATCGGCTGACTGGACCCGTGGACGTCGATGATGCTCAGCCGTCGATGACCGAACGCCACCCTCGCGGTCACCCGACTCCCCGTGGTCATCCGGACCACGGTGCGTCAAAGTGTCCGTCATCAATCGCAGCATCGCCGGATCGACGGACCCACTGCCGTGACTGACTAGCCCCGCGATCCCGCACATCTATTCTCCCCCGGACCCTGAGGACACGGTCGCCGCTCGTCTCCAGCGCGACCCTAGCGCAGACCAATCCCGAGATGGCGCGGTTTCGGTGCCACGGTCCGCAACCGCCAGGCGCAGCGCGGCACCCGCGAGCCCGAGCAGCAGGAAGACCATCCCGGCCGACTGCGGGAAGGCGAACGTGTCGAAGAAGGCCAACGACGTGGCCCCGGCAGCGCACCCCGCCACGAGCGCCCGGGTGATCTCCCGGTCCAGGTCGTCCGCCGCCATCCTCGCCGCACGGGAGGCGGAGCGCAGCGCCGTGACGAACAGCAGCAGCACCGCCAGCAGTCCCAGGATGCCGGCTTCGATCAGGATGCCCAGGTACTGGTTGTCCAGGATCCAGTACCGGGGCAGGAACGTGCCGAACCCCCGACCCAGCCACGGGTCCCTGCTGATGAACCGCCCTGCCACGTCGTAGCTGCCGGTCCGTGAGGCGACGCTGGTGTCGCCCGAGATGCCGGTGAAGAGGTTGCCGATGGTGCCGAGCAGTCCTGGCACAGTCAGGTAGGCCACCACCAGGATGACCAGCGCGCTGCCGAGAGCGAGCAGCCGCTCCAGTCCTGACCAGGAGACAGCCAGCAGCGACACCCCCACGACCGCGCAGATGATCGCCGAACGGGAGATGGACAGCAGCACGGCGAAGGCGACCAGCGCGAACGCCGCTCGATACAGCCAGGCACGACGGGTCATCCGCATGGCCAGCACGATGGCCAGCGGCAGCGCCATCGTCAGCACGACGCCGAACTCGATGGGGTGGGTGGCCGTTCCGCTCGGTCGTGAGAGCCCGCTGCGGCCGGCCAGCGACAGCTCCAGGGAGCTGCTGGAGAGCCCGGGGATCGCGATGCGGTCGACCAGCGGCTCCTTCGTCACGGACTGGACGACCCCCAGCAGCGCCACGAGCCCCACGCCGAGCACCACGCGTTGGACGAGGGTCCGCATGCGTTTGGTGGACCGGATGCCGTCACTCGCGACGAGCAGCATGCCGAGAAGCCCGAACAGCCGCAGCATGGAGCTGTCCTCGGGGCTGATCTCGTCGAACGGGATCGGCGAGAGGACCGAGTGAACGTAGACCACCAGCATCACGCCGAGCAGCACCATGGCAGCCACGCGTAGGGGGTGCGGATGCGGCGTCAGCCTCTCGGTGCGCTGGACGTGGTACCAGATCCACCAGAAGAACGCGAAGACGGACACGATGGCGGACGGGCTGCCCGCGCTCCCCAGCGCTGCTACTCCGAGGCTCGCCGGCACGGCCAGCAGGAGCACGAGGTAGACGCTGAGGACGGTGACCGCGTCCAGCCCCGGCGCCCCGTCGGCGCGAGGGCGTCGCCTGGTGCGCTGCCTGCCCGCACGCACCGCTAGCCCTGACCAGGTCCGGGCAGGTCGGTCTCGGGCCGGCGCCGCGGCTTCGGTGAGCCCCGGAGACTGTCGATCAGTGCGATCAGCAACAGCCCCGCCAACAGGGTGCCGCCCCCCGCGACGATCCCGGCCCGGATCTGGCCCTTGTGCACCGCCTTGGGCCGCACGTCGGCCGTGAGTGGCTGCGAGGTGATGTAGTCCGCCGGTTTCAGACTGGCCTGCAGCGCGTTGAGCGAGCTTGGGACCTGCGCCATGACACTGCGCAGCGCCGACGTGGACGCCGCGGCGGACGACGCCGAGACCCGGATCAGGATGACCGGCCCCGTCGACTGTGCATCCGCCGTCAGGTCGTAGCTCACATCCGGTTCCGACTTGGCGACCTTGTCCGCGACGACCTGCGAGGTCATCCGGCGGATGACCAGGTCGCGAGCCTGGTTGAGGTTCCCCAGCGACAGGTAGGGGTTCCCCTCGACCACCGTGCTGCCGCCCTGAGTGGAGCGGCTCACAGGAGGGAGCAGGACCACGGTGCCCTCGGACTGGTAGTCGGGGCCGAGCGCCCTCACCACCAGGAAGGTCGCCGCCACCGAGAGGACGACCGCCACGACGGCTAGGTACCGGTTGCGCACCAGGGTGCGGAAGAACTCGCGCAAGTCCAACGCCGTCTCCCGTCCCCTGGATCAGCCAGGCCGCTCCGGCTCCCCTGACCCGGCTCTGTCACACCGTAGGCTAGCCAAGCGTCGATCACCGAGTCGGACTGGAACGCATCCTCGGGAGGAGGTGGGGGATGACGTCACGCGACTTCCTCCGCGTCGTGCTGCGACGGTGGTACGTGATGCTGGCCGGTGCTTTGCTCAGTCTCGGGGTGCTCGTCGTGCTGGCGCACAACCACCGACCCCTGTACTGGACCGAGTTCGAGATGGTCGTCCTCCCACCTGTCGAGCGGTTCAATGCCAACAACCTCAAGGACCCGGCGTACGACCTCACCTCGATGGCGAGCCTGCTGGTCGTGGAGGCGAACGACGGCATCCAGCCCCGGCAGACCGCGACCACCACCCTGCTGGTGGGCGAGGGGATCCACCGCGGCACCAGCGTGCGGTTGCACAACTACGGAAGCCAGTGGCAGACCCTGTTCACCCGTCCGGTGATCGACGTGCAGGTGGTCGACGCGTCGCCCGACGTGGTCAGGACGCGGGCCGCCGCCCTGCAGGGCCGCCTGACGCGACTGCTCCGCGACCGTCAGCAGGCGATGGGGGTCCTACCGGCCTCCAGGATGACGATCACCTCCTCCCCCCGGATCCCGGTCGTGACGGAGTCGATCCGAAGCCTCAGCAGAGCAGCGCTGGCCATCGCCCTCCTTGGGGCAGGCACTACCTCGGCCGTCGTCGTGTACCTCGACCGGTTCCTGCTGGGACGCCGCCGCGCCAGCCCCGCCGACGCGCAGGAGTCGCGTGCCGGGCCCGCGACAAAGGCCGCATCTGCTGCCATGCTCGACCCGTGACAGGGATCGACCATGTGCTGCTCACCCGGTTCAACCTGCCCTCGCAGGGGCTGGAGAGCCTGATCCGTGCCCGGGAGGGATGGCTGCGCCACCGCATCGAGCTCTTCGAGACCTACTGCGCGCCGTCGGTCGCCGCGCAGACGCGGCCCGGCACGCACTGGGTCGTCTATCTCGACCCGGCCAGTCCCGGCTGGCTGATGGACCGCATCCGGCCGTACGAGGAGCAGGGTCTGCTGCGGCCGGTGCTGCGTGAGTCGGTCTCCCGGGAGGAGCTGGTCAGCGACCTACGGGAGACCGTCGGCGCCCCGCAGGCCTACCTGGCGACCACCAACCTCGACAACGACGACGGGCTGGCCGTCGACTTCTCGGAGCGGCTGAGCGCGACAGCGCCGACCGACGCGCCCCAGGCGGTCTACTTCGTCACCGGGCTGATCAAGAGCCCCTCCGGGCTGTACCTACGACGAGACCGGCGCAACGCTTTCTGCTCGGTGGTCGAGACGTGGGAGAGCCCGGTCACCTGTTGGGCGGAGTACCACAACCGGCTGCCGACGATCATGGCGGCGGTGGAGGTGGACGGCGGCCCGGGATGGCTCCAGGTGGTGCACGGTGAGAACGTCAGCAACCGGGTGCGCGGTCGCCTCGTCGCTCCCGAGCGGTTCGAGCGCGAGTTCGGCAGCCTCATCGACGACGCCCGCACTCCCTCCCGGGCCGAGCTCACCCGGGACCGTCTCCTGCAGGCTCCCGGCCGGCTCGTGCGCGACACCGCCAGGTCAGGACTGCGCGCGGTGGCGCTTCGCCTCCTGGGCAAGGACCGGTTCAGCGAGATCAAGCGTCAGCTGTCCGCGCGCCTGCGCTTCCGGCTGACGCGCCGACGACGGCAGACCTCCAGCGTCGCCGAGCCTGCTGCTGTGGTCGCGGTCCCATCCCGGGCCGGCGACCCGACGCGCGGCCACCCTCCCCACCACCGCCAGACCTGCGTAGACGGCGGCGTCGACCGCGGCCGGCACCGACCGCACCGATCGCACGAGATCCCGGCCGGTCGACGTGCCGGTCGCGCCGTAGCGTCTGCAGGTCACCGCTCCGGAGCAGCTCGTCGTTGCCGCGGTCCTGACGCCGCAGGATCGCCATCAGCCCAGCCAGGTCGCGGGGTGTGCGCACAGTCACCGGCAGCGTGTCGACGACCTGCTTGTCGGCCGCGGGGAACAGCGCGTACCAAGTAGTCGTCTCCCGTCACCCGGGGGAACGTCTCGAAGCGGCTTCGCCCCGAGCTGGACATGCCGTAGACCCCCGCGCCCCACAACGCGTTCTGGGTGGAGGGCATCCGCAGTCGCGCCGCGTAGTAGCACCGCACGACCCAGCTCGCACCGGTCGAGTCGTAGCGGAAGGGCGGTCGCGCTGCCAAGGCCCCCGGCTGCGAGAGATGGGTCAGCACGGCAGCCAGGGCCGTGGGCGGGACGTCGATGTCTGCGTCCAGGTAGAGGCGCGGCCAGCGGCGGACGGCGCTGTCACCGGCGTCCAGGGCGGCGGTCTTGGACGGCTCCGCGATCTCGACGAGCCGAACCTCCGGGTGCAGGCGCACCAGCTGCGCGGTGTCGTCCGTGCAGCCGTTGCAGACGACGACGACCTCGATGCGGCCGCGTCTGGCCGGCTCGAGAAGCGGCGCCAGGGTCCGCTCGATGACCGCCGCCTCGTTGTGCGCCGGGATCACGACCGACCCTCGGGGGAACGTCGTCAGGTCGAGGACGACCCCACTCCGCGTGGCGGACGGCAGCGACGCCCAGCGGTGCCGGTCCAGGAGCAGCCCCAGTGCGCGACGGTGTCCTGGCCGGTGCAGGCGCAGCAGACAGGCGAGCACGACCACTCCCCGGACGGCGGCCGCGTAGCCTGCGGGCCGCGTGGCCTCCGCGTACCGGACCTTGTTCACCGTCAGCAGCGCCCAGCAGCGCGTCCGATTGACCCGACCCGCCTCCGACGTGCATCACCTGCGCGTCCGGCTCGAACCACACGGTGTCGCCGCCGGCACGCACGCGGCGGAAGTAGTCGGTCTCCTCCGAGTAGAGGAAGTAGCGCTCGTCCCACCGACCCGTCTCGCTCGCGACGTCCGCCCGCACCATCAGAGCTGCACCCGTAGCCCAGTCGACCTCGTGCGCGGACTCGTACGCGTCGGCGTCCCAGACGGTCTCGGAGGCCAGCCCGGCCGCCCGGGAACCCGAGCCCCCAGCAGGGAGTCACCAAGCACGCGCAGCAGCGTCGGCTCCCGCCGCAGCGACGGCGAGGTCGTCCCGTCCGGGTCGAGGACGCGGGGGACGACGATCCCGGCCCCGGACTCGCGGAGCCGCTGCCGCATCCGCCGCACAGCACCGGCGGTCAGCCGCAGGTCTGGGTTCAGCACGAGCACGTCCTCGCCCGGACCCACCTGCTACGGCCGCCCGAGATTGATCGCTCCGGCGTACCCGAGGTTGCCCGACGCGCTGATCGCAAGGACGTCGTCGAGCGCGTGCACCACCGAGAGCGTGTCGTCCGTCGAGTCGTTGTCGACCACGACCACCCGCAGGGCAGTCCCTTCGGCCTCAGCCGGAGGTCGTCCAGCAGGCCCTCGATGAACGAGGCGCTGTTGTACGAGACGATGACCACCGTCACGTCGGCGCGATCCCCCTGCACGCGGAAGCGCGCCATTCCGAGTGAGTGCTCGCTCATCGGGTCATCGTGCCATGGGCGCCTGGCCCCGGGGCGGGATCCGCTGACGAGAGCGCAGTCGGCTCCGCTCTAGGTAAAGCAGTCTGTCCCGGACTAGCAGAAAGAGCACCTAGGCGGACTATTCAGAAGCCACTGCGGGGATGACAGGCTCGTCACATGCCTGGGGGACAGCACATCCTGATCATTGTCCAGAACCTGCCCGTCCCGCTCGATCGCCGTGTCTGGTTGGAGTGCCAGGCGCTGGTTGCGGCCGGCTACGAAGTCAGCGTGATCTGCCCGAAGGGTCCGGGGGACCCGTCTCGGCAGACCATCGACGGCGTGCACATCTACAAGTACGCGCCGCCGCCGCAGGCCGAGGGGCTGGGCGGCTACGCCGTCGAGTTCGCGTACTGCTGGCTGCGCACGGCCGTGCTCTCGCTCGCCGTACGACGGCGCGCGCGCTTCCAGATCATGCAGGCGTGCAACCCGCCGGACACCTACTGGCTGCTGGCCCGGCTCTGGCGCGGCCGCGGCGTGCAGTTCGTCTTCGACCAGCACGACCTGAACCCCGAGCTCTTCCTCTCCCGGTTCGGCAGGCCGCGCACGCTCAAGCAGCGCCTGCTGTTCAAGTCGCTGCTGTGGCTCGAGCGGATGACCTACCGCACCGCGGACCGGGTGATCTCCACCAACGAGTCGTACAAGAGGATCGCCGTCGAGCGGGGCGGCCACACGACCGAGAGCGTCACGGTGGTGCGCAGCGGTCCGGACACCCGGGTGATGCGCCCGGTCTACCCGGAGTCCGCGGAGGAGACGAAGACCGGGTTCTCTCTTGTGTACCTGGGGATCATGGGACCCCAGGACGGCGTCGACACGATCCTGGACGTGATGCACGAGCTGGTCCACGAGCGCGGGCGCACCGACGTCCGGGCGACCCTGCTGGGGTTCGGCGACTGCCTGGAGGGCCTGCAGGCGAGCTGCACCGAGCGCGGGCTGGACGACGCTGGTCACCTTCACCGGACGGGCGGACAAGGCGATGATCGCCGACCACCTCAGCCGGGCCGACCTGGGGCTCTCCCCCGACCTCAAGACGCCGTTGAACGACGTCTCGACCATGAACAAGACCATGGAGTACATGGCCTACGCCCTGCCCTCGGTGTCCTTCGACCTCGTGGAGACGCGGGTCTCGGGCGGCGACAGCGTCGTCTACGTGCCCTCGGGTGACGTGCTGGGCTTCGCCGACGCCGTCGAGCGTCTCCTCGACAACCCCGAGCGGCGACGCGAGCTGGGGCTGCGCGCGCGGGAGCGGGTCGCCACCGAGCTGGACTGGCGCCAGCAGGCGGTCGCGTACGTCGGGGTGTTCAACGACCTCGCGGGCGAGCAGCGCGACCTGCCCGTCGAGTCGGTGTCCACCGACCAGGACGCCCGCGGCCGCCGCTACGTGCCGGCCGACGACCTCGAGCGCTTCGTCATCGACCGGACCTGGCCCGCTTACGCGCTGCCCGCCCAGCGCACCGGGCGGGAAGCGGAGGCGCCGCGCGCACCCGGACGGTGCCACGACACCGGGGAGCGCCTCTACGCGCTGAGGCGGGCGCGGGCGACGAGCACCCGGCCGCCCTCCTAGGGTGTGGCTCATGAGTGCTCTGTCCGGCCTGGTCGAACGCGGTCTGGTCGCGCCCGACTGGGCCGAGGCCCTGGCACCGGTCGACGAGCGGATCGGTCTGATGGGCGAGTTCCTGCGCACCGAGCTCGCCGCGGGCCGCCGCTACCTGCCGTCCGGCGACCGCGTCTTCCGTGCGTTCAGCCGCCCCCTGTCCGACGTACGCGTGCTCGTCGTCGGCCAGGACCCCTACCCGACCCCCGGGCACGCGGTCGGGCTGTCGTTCTCCGTCGCGGCCGACGTCCGCCCGGTGCCCCGGAGCCTGGCCAACATCTACCGGGAGCTGGTCGACGACCTCGGCTGCGACCTGCCGACCAGCGGCGACCTGACCCCGTGGTTCGAGCAGGGCGTGATGCTGCTCAACCGGGTCCTCACGGTGGCCCCCGGCGCCTCGGCCTCGCACCGCGGCCGCGGCTGGGAGGAGGTCACGGCGCGGGCCATCGAGGTGCTCGCCGGGCGCGGCGGCCCGCTGGCGGCGGTGCTCTGGGGCCGCGACGCCCAGGGCCTCAAGCCGGCGCTGGGCGACGTCCCGTGGGTCGAGTCGGTGCATCCGAGCCCGCTGTCGGCCTCCCGCGGCTTCTTCGGGTCCCGGCCGTTCAGCCGGGTGAACGCGCTGCTCGTGCAGCAGGGCGGGCGCGCCTGTCGACTGGCGGCTGCCGTGACGCGCGCGGTCGCCGGTGGCCCCGCTCAGGTCACGCCGCCGGCCTCAGACGCCGCAGCCGGGCCCGTCCGACGCTGCCTGAGCGGGACTGCTCGACCGCCTCGACGATGTGTCCGGCCACCCGCTCCAGACCAGCGACCTCCTCGCGGCTGAGCCCCTCGAAGACCAGCGAGCGCACCGTCTCGACGTGGCCGGGCGCGGCCTTCGCCAGGACCCGGTACCCCTCGTCGGTCAGGGTCACCAGGGTCACCCGCCGGCTCTCCGGGCACGGCCGGCGCTCGACCCAGCCTCGCCCCTCCAGCTTGCTGACCACGTGCGAGAGCCGGGACAGGCTGGCGTTGGTCAGCGCCGCCAGGTCACTCATCCGCCGCGTGCGGTCATCGGGCTCGGACAGCATCGCCAGGCACAGGTAGTCGAAGTGCGTGAGGTCGGAGTCGCGCTGCAGCTGTGAGTCCAGGGCCGGCGGGAGCTTGAGCATCACTCCGGCCAGACGGAGCCAGGCCCGCTGCTCGTCCTCGTCCAGCCATCGCGTCATGGGGCCAAGCCTAGGTGCTGGCTGCACACCGTTCATACTTGATGGTTCAACTTTCGTTGGCTATCCTGGCTCCAGACTCCCGGAAGGCGGCCATGTCCGAGAACGCAGCCAGCACCCTGACCGGCGCCGCGCCCACCGACGGGCGGATGCCCGCGCTCTACCTCGGCCACGGCGCCCCGCCGCTGCTCGACGACGTCGAGTGGGGTGGCCAGCTCCGGGCCTGGGCGGCACGACTGCCCCGACCCGGCCGCCGTGCTGATCGTGTCGGCGCACTGGGAGTCCGCCCCGGTGCTGCTCTCGGCGACCGCGCCAGGCACCCCGCTGGTCTACGACTTCGGCGGCTTCGCCCAGCGCTACTTCCAGGTCACCTATCCCACCCCGGACGCGGGCCCGCTCGCCGCCCGGGTGGCGGCCCTGCTGCCCGACACCGAGCCGGTCCACCAGCACCCCAGCCGCGGTCTCGACCACGGCGCCTGGGTCCCGCTGTCCCTCATGTATCCCGCCGGCGACGTGCCGGTGCTGCAGATGTCCCTGCCCACCCAGGACCCCGACCGGCTGCTGGAGCTCGGTCGGCGGCTGCGCCCGCTGCGCGACGAGGGCGTCCTGGTGGTCGGGCTCCGGCTTCCTGACCCACGGCCTGCCCTTCCTGCGCGACTTCCGGACCGACGCGGCGCCCCCGGGGTGGTCGACGGACTTCGACGCCTGGGCCGCCGAGGCGATCGCCCGCGGCGACGTCGACGAGCTCGCGTCGTACCGCACGAGGGCCCCCGGCATGCCGTACGCCCATCCCACCGTCGAGCACTTCAGCCCGCTGTTCGTCACCCTCGGTGCCGCCACCGACCCGGGCTCAGCCGCCGAGCAGACCATCGACGGGTACTGGATGGGGCTCTCGAAACGGTCCCTCCAGGTCGTGTGAGTCCCGGTGCCGTTTACCAGGTGATGCAGGATTTCTGGCACTGACCATGGCGATATCCCCATGGTCAGTGCCAGTTTCCCGACATCACCTGGTAAACAGCATCGGGTGAGCATCCTCTCGATCCAGTCCCTGGTCGCCTACGGCCACGCGGGCAACAGCGCCGCGGTGTTCCCGCTGCAGCGGCTCGGCAAGGAGGTGTGGCCGGTGATGACCGTGCACTTCTCCAACCACACCGGGTACGGCGCCTGGCGCGGGCCGCTGCTCGCGGCCGAGGACGTCGCCGAGGTGATCCGCGGGATCGAGGACCGGGGCGTGCTGGCCGGTTGCGAGGCGGTGCTCTCCGGCTACCAGGGCGGCGAGGACATCGGCGCGGTCGTGCTCGACGCCGTGGCCATGGTCAAGCGGCACAACCCGGACGCGGTCTACTGCTGCGACCCGGTGATGGGCGACGCCGGCCGGGGGATGTTCGTCCGTCCGGGGATCCCCGAGCTGATGCGCGAGCGGGTGGTGCCGGCCGCGGACGTGGTCACCCCGAACCACTTCGAGCTGGACTTCCTCGCCGGGCGTACGTCGACCACGCTGGCCGGCCTGCTGGACGCGGTGGACACCGTGCGGGCCACCGGACCGTCGATCGTCCTGGTGACCAGCGTGATCGTCGAGGACACGCCGGGCGACGCCCTGGACCTAGTGGCGGTCTCGGCGGCCGGCGCCTGGCGGGCCCGGACCCCCCGGCTGCGGACCAGCCCGCAGGGGGCCGGCGACCTCACCACGGCGGTGTTCCTCGCGAACCTGCTGGACGGGCACCCGCTGGAGGTGGTGCTGGCGCGCACCACCTCCTCGGTGTTCGCGGTCGTCCAGGCCACCGACGAGGCGGGGGCGAGCGAGATGCTGCTCGTGCAGAGCCAGGAGCGGCTCGCCCACCCACGGCTCGAGTTCGAGGTGCAGCGGCTGCGCTGACCCGGCCCCCGGACTGACGTCAGCGCAGGCTGCCGGTGCGGCTGCCGGCCCGGTCCACCCGGCGGTGGTATCGGGTGCCGACCGCCCCGCCGGCGAGCGCGGCCACCAGCGTCCCGACGAGCACGACCACGGCGGCGATGATCCCGCCGGTGCTGAGGTCGGTGGAGGAGATCGGCAGCCGGGGCAGGTTGACCCGGCCCAGGATGTCGTACTGCTGACCGAAGACGGCGCCCAGCACGACGGCGACGACCGTGACCAGCAGACCGGTCAGCCACACGCCCAGACCCTGGCGGGGTCCGGAGAACCGCGACATCCGCCCGGCCACGTAGCCGCCGCAGTAGTAGCCGACCATCAGCACCACCAGCAGCACGATCGCGGCGACCAGGCCGATGGTGCCGGCGTTGGCGCGCGCCTCCGCCTGGGAGACGGTGACGTTGCTGCCCACCCCGGCGGCCACAGCGCCGATGATGCTGGTGAGCAGGACGGCCACGGCCACCGCGACCAGCCAGCCGAAGAACGCCGCGCCCGGGTTCAGGCCGCCGAACCTCTCCCGGCGCAGCTCCTGGGCGAGCGCGGTGTCGGTGCCGCCCTCGGCGTGCGCCGCGTCCAGGCGGTCACCCTCAGCCCTCCGGGGGCCGGCACCGAGTCGTCGTACCGGGTGCCCGTCGGGGTCCCGGTGCGAGTGCTTGCGTTGGCGCTGGAACGTCCGAACATCGGTCACCTCCGTGCGCGACTGCCCACGAGCCGCCTGACCCGCTGATACCCGGCCCGACGCAGGTCATGCGGACCGGTCGTACGGACCAGGCCCGGCCGCGACCGGCGCTGGAGCCGCTTGTCAGGTTCGAACTGACGACCTTTCGCTTACAAGGCGAGTGCTCTACCAGCTGAGCTAAAGCGGCGCGTGCCGTCCCCCGGCGACGAGCGACCATGGTAGGCGCACCCGACGCGCGGACGACAATCCGGACCGCCGGCGCATCCTCCCGGGCCCGAGGGGTACGGGCAGGACTCCGACGAAGGAGGATTCCATGGGCAACGACGACAAGATCGCGAACCAGGGCGAGGGCATGCTCGGCAAGGCCAAGGAGGCGTTCGGCGACGCCACCGACGACAAGGACCTGCAGGCCGAGGGCAAGACCGACCAGGGCAAGGCCGACCTCAAGCAGGCCGGCGAGAAGGTGAAGGACGCCTTCAAGCACTGACCTCCTGACCGGCGTCCCGGCCCGCCACGGGGGAGGGGCCGGGGCGGAGGTCTAGGGTGGCCGCCATGGCGCTCCGCATCGTCGCGACCAAGCCGAACCCGGCGTTGGTCACGCTGCCGTGGCACCTCTCGCTCGACGAGTGGGGGGACGACGTGGTCGTCCCCCTGCCCCGAGGCATCTCCCGGCACATCGTGCGGATCGTGCGCCTCGGCCAGGATGTGTACGCCGTCAAGCAGACCCGCGAGCACATGGCCTACCGCGAGTACCGCCTGCTGCGCGACCTGCGCCGCCTGGGGCTGCCGACCGTCGAGCCGGTGGGCGTGGTCACCGGGCGCGAGCAGCGCTCCGGCGAGGACGTCGAGCCGGCCCTGGTCACCCGGCACCTGCAGTACTCACTCCCCTACCGGTCGCTGTTCAGCCACGGGGTGCCCACCGAGAGCCTGCCGAAGATCCTGGACGCCCTGGTGGTGCTGCTGGTCCGGCTGCACCTGGCCGGCTTCTTCTGGGGCGACGTGTCCCTCTCGAACGTGCTCTTCCGGCGGAGTGCCGGCGAGTTCGCGGCGTACCTCGTGGACGCCGAGACCGGGGAGCTGCACGACACCCTCAGCCCGGGGCAGCGCGCGCACGACCTCGAGGTGGCCCTGACCAACATCTACGGCGAGCTCCTCGACCTCCAGGCAGGCGGTCTGCTCAGCGAGACCTTCGAGGCCGACGACATCGTCGACGTGGTGGAGCAGCGGTACGCCGGCCTGTGGAGCGAGCTCACGGGCACCGAGGAGTTCACCACCGACGAGATCTGGCGGATCGAGCAGCGGATGGCGCGTCTGAACGACCTCGGCTTCGACGTGGACGAGCTGGACATCGTCACCGACTGGGACGGCGCCACGGTGCAGATGCAGCCCAAGGTGGTCGAGGCCGACCACCACGCGCGTGAGCTGCAGCGCCTCACCGGGCTCGACGTCGAGGACAACCAGGCGCGTCGGCTGCTCAACGACCTGGCCGCGTTCACCGCGCACCACGACCTGGGCGGCGAGAGCCGCTCGATCGTGGCGCACCGCTGGTTGACCACCGTCTACGAGCCGATCACGGCGCTGGTGCCGGCGTCGATGCGGAGCCGGCTGCAGCCCGCGGAGGTGTTCCACGAGATCTTGGAGCACCGCTGGTTCCTGTCCGAGCGGCAGGGCCATCCGGTGCGCACCGACGAGGCGGCCCGCTCCTACATCGACAGCGTGCTGGCCGCGCGTCCCGAGGAGGACCTGGCCGGGGAGCCGGAGACCGACGAGCTGCAGGTCGCGCTCGAGGAGCTCTGAGCGGACCCGGCCGGCTCCCCCGAGCCGGACCCGCCCGGCGGGCTCAGCCCCGGGCCTGGGCGATCGCGTAGAGGGTGACCGAGGCCGCCACGCCGGCGTTGAGGGACTCCAGGTCGGTGACCATCGGGATGCTGAGCAGCTGGTCGCAGGTCTCCGCCACCAGCCGGGACAGCCCGCCGCCCTCGGATCCGACCACCAGGACCAGCGGCCCCTCCGCCAGCGTGAAGTCCGGCAGGGAGACGTCGCCGTCCGCGGCCAGTCCGACCACCATGCACCCGGCCTCCTGGTAGGCGCGCAGCTGCCGGGTCAGGTTGGTGGCCTGCGCCACGGGCAGCCGGGCCGCGGCACCGGCGGAGGTCTTCCACGCCGAGGCGGTCATCCCCGCGGAGCGCCGCTCGGGGACCAGCACGCCGTGCGCGCCGAACCCGGCGGCCGAGCGGACCACCGCCCCCAGGTTGCGCGGGTCGGTGACCGAGTCCAGCGCCACGATCAGCGGCTGCTCGGAGACCTGACGCGCCCGGTCCAGCAGGTCGTCGGGATGCGCGTACTCGTACGCCGGGACCCGGGCCGCGAGCCCCTGGTGCACAGCCCCGTCGGTGAGCCGGTCCAGCTCGGTCCGTCCCACCTCGAGCAGCGCGATCCCGCGGTCGGCGGCCACCCGGAACACCTCGCGCAGCCGGCCGTCCCGCTCGGCGCCCTCGGCGACGTACACCGCGGAGACCGGCATGTTGGCGCGCAGCGCCTCCACGACCGAGTTGCGGCCGGCGATCCACTCGGTGTCCCCGGACTTCCCGGCCGGCTTGCGACGGGGGCCGGGCTTCTCGGCCCGCTTGCGGGTCTTGTAGGCGATGTGCCCCTCCCGGTCCTTGGCCTTCGGCGTCGGACCCCGGCCCTCGAGGCCGCGCTTGACGCGGCCGCCGGAGCCGGCGGTGGGGTTGCCCTTGCCGGTCTTCTTGATCGCCCCGCGGCGCGAGGAGTTGCCAGCCATCAGATTCCTTCGGTTGCCGACGTCCCGGACGCGGCGGCCGCCAGGTCGGCGGGACCGTCCGGGAGGTCGGGGGTCAGAGGGACCACACGGGGCCCTGCGGTGTGTCCTCGAGCGTGATGCCCGCGGCCTTGAGCTGGTCGCGGATCGCGTCCGCGGCGGTGAAGTCCCTCGCGGCGCGGGCGGCGGCCCGCTGCTCGAGCAGCAGCCCGACCAGCGCGTCCACCGCGCTCTCGAGCCGGCCGTCGGCAGCCGACACTCCGGTGGCCCAGTGCGGGTCGAAGGGGTCCAGGCCGAGCACCTCGAGCATCGCGCGCACCGAGGACGCGGCCCCGCGCAGCGCCGGGGTGTCCCCGTCCGCGAGCAGCTTGTTGCCGGCGCGCACCACCTCGTAGATCGCCGCCACGGCGGCCGGCGTGCCGAGGTCGTCGTCCATGGCCGCCTCGAAGTCGGCGCAGCGGGTGCCGATCGCGACCTCGCCGAGCACCGACGCGGCCCGGGTCAGGAAGTGCTCGATCCGGGCGAAGCCGGCCGCCGCCTCCTCGAGCGCCTCGAACGAGAACTCGACGTGGGAGCGGTAGTGCGCGGCGACCATGTAGAAGCGCAGGTCGATGGCGCGCACCCGGTCGAGCACCGCGGACACGACCAGCGAGTTGCCCAGCGACTTGCTCATCTTCTCCCCGGAGGTGGTGATCCACGCGTTGTGCATCCAGTACGACGCGAACGCGAAGCCGGCCGCCCGGGACTGGGCCTGCTCGTTCTCGTGGTGCGGGAAGCGCAGGTCCACCCCGCCGCCGTGGATGTCGAAGCCGCCGCCGAGGTACTTCAGCGCCATCGCCGAGCACTCGATGTGCCACCCCGGACGACCACGACCCCACGGCGACGGCCAGGACGCCGAGACCGGCTCGTCGCGCTTCCTGCCCTTCCACAGCGCGAAGTCGCGAGGGTCGCGCTTGCCGCGCGGGTCCGCGTCCGCGGCGGCCTCCATGTCGTCGACGCCCTGGTGGGTCAGCGAGCCGTAGTCGGGCCAGGAGCGGACGTCGAAGTAGACATCCCCCGACCCGTCCTCGGCCGGGTAGGCGTGCCCGGTGGCGATCAGCCTCTCGATCAGCTCGAGCATCTCCGGGACGTGCCCGGTGGCCGCTGGCTCGTAGGTCGGCGGGTCCACGTGCAGCGCGTCGTAGGCCGCATCCAGCTCCCGCTTCATCGCGTAGGCCAGGTTGTACCAGGGGCGGCCCTGCTCCTCCGCCTTGAGGAGGATCTTGTCGTCGATGTCGGTGATGTTGCGGATCAGCGTGACGTCGTACCCGCGGGTCACCAGCCAGCGGCGCAGCACGTCGAAGTTGACCGCGGACCGCACGTGACCCACGTGCGGCTCGGACTGCACCGTCAGGCCGCACAGGTAGATGCCCGCCCGGCCCGGCTCGCGGGGGACGAACGCGCGGGTCTCGCGGCGCGCGGTGTCGTAGAGCCGCAGCGCGGTGGGGGACGGTGTCACCGGCCCATGGTATCGGCGCGCGGCGCGGCTGCCGACCGCCCGTCCGCTCAGGCGGCGCTGAAGTCCACGCGGTCCCAGCCGGTGGCGCCGTCCGGGACCACGTCGGCGCGCACGGCGGTCTGGGTGTAGCCGGCGCGGTCCGTGGCCCGGACCACGACCGCGTGGCTGCCGGCCGGCACGTCGAGGGTGCCGGCCCACTGCACCCACGTGTCGGCGCCCGGGACCCGACCCAGCTCCGCCCGCTGCCAGGGTCCGCCGTCGAGGCGGTACTCCACCTTCGCGACCCCGGTGTGCTGGGCCCAGGCGTGACCGCCGACCCGCACGCGGCCGGCCTCGACGGTGGCACCGTTGCGGGGCACCTCGACCCGGGACTGGGTCTTCACCGGGCCTCGTTCCGACCAGCCCCGGTCGGTCCAGTAGGCGGAGAACCGGTCGAAGCGGGTGACCTCCAGGTCGACCAGCCACTTGGTGGCCGAGACGTAGCCGTACAGACCCGGGACGACCATCCGCACCGGGAAGCCGTGCTCCACCGGGAGCGGCTCGCCGTTCATGGCCACCGCCAGCAGGGCGTTGCGCCCGTCCGTGAGCGCCTGGACGGGGGTGCCGCAGGTCCAGCCGTCCTGCGAGGTTTGCCTCACCGCGTCGGCGTCGGGGTGCACCCCGGCCTCGCGCAGCAGGTCGGCGACCCGGACGCCGCTCCACCAGGCGTTCCCGATGAGGTCGCCGCCGACCGGGTTCGAGACGCAGCAGATGGTCACCCAGTCCTCGGTGAGCGTGCGCCCGACGAGCTCCCGGTAGCTGAGGCTGAGCTCCTTGTCCACCATCCCGTGGATCCGCAGCCGCCACTGGTCCGGGTCCACGGTCGGCACCACCAGCGCGGTGTCGATGCGGTAGAAGTCGGCGTTGGGCACCCGCCACGGGCTGGTGCCGGCGACGTCCAGCGTCGCACCGGCCGGGACCGTCCCGCGCGACACCGGGAGCCGCAGCCGGCTCCGGGCACTCTCCACGGCCCGACGGGACCGGCCGACCACCCTGCTGCCGGCCCCCACGACGACGGCCGCGACCGCGACCCCGCCGACGCTGCGGAGGAACCTGCGCCGGGAGGCCGCCGGCGCGGGGCCGGGCTCGGCCCGCGAGCCGAGCAGGTCCAGGAGGACGGTCCAGACGACCACGCCGAGAGCCAGCGGCAGCAGCGAGACCGGCGAGAAGCCGGGCCTGGTCGCGGTGGCCGCGAACGCGAGCGCCGCCATCGCCCAGAAGACCAGCTGCCCGTACAGGGAGCGGCGCGCGCCCAGCAGGCCGGCCAGGGCGCCAAGGGCGATCACGGCGCCGGTCACGCCGGCGACCAGGATCGGCTTGTCGTTGCGGCCCACCAGCTGGATCAGCGGCTCCGCGACCGGACCGGGCGTGACCGCGATGACGGCCTCGGCCACCGCCTGCACGGGGGTGGCCCTGGCGTTCAGGAGGCTGGTCACCAGGTCGCTGGAGACCAGCCCGGCGAGAGCGGTGACGGCTCCCGCGAGCGCCAGCCTTCCTCGGGGTGCGGCCCTCACACCGGTGGTTCGCCCCCCGGGCCCCCGCGGATGGGCGCCAGGTGCGGCATGATCTGCCCGGTGACCACCCAGGCTCCGCGTGTCGGCATCGGCACCGATGTGCACACGCTCGCCGCGGGGGTGCCGATGCACCTGGCCGGGCTGCACTTCCCCGGCGAGCCGCAGGGCCTGGCCGGCCACTCCGACGGGGACGTGGCCTCGCACGCGTGCTGTGACGCGCTGCTGTCGGCCGCCGGACTCGGGGACCTGGGCAGCAACTTCGGCACCGCCGAGCCGGCGTGGGCCGGGGCCGCGGGCGTCGCGCTGCTGGCCGAGACCGCCCGTCGGGTCCGGGCCGCCGGCTTCGAGATCGGCAACGTCGCCGTCCAGGTGGTCGGCAGCCGCCCGCGGGTGGGCAGCCGACGCGGGGAGGCCGAGGCGGTGCTGTCCGCGGCGGTCGGGGCGCCGGTGTCGGTATCGGCGACGACCACCGACGGCCTCGGGCTCACCGGCCGCGGCGAGGGAGTCGCGGCGCTCGCGACCGCGCTGCTGCTGCCTCGCTGACCCGGCTGCTCACGGCCGGCTGCGACCGCCCACGTGCACGACGCCGCCGACCACCTTCACCGCGTACGCCGGCACGCTGACCGCCGGGTCGTCGAGGCACGACCCGGAGCGCAGGTCGAACGCCCGCCGCGAGGACGGGGAGGCGACGAACGGCACGCCGTCGCGGCAGCCGACGATGCCGCGCCCCAGCACCGTGGCGCGGCCGGCCGGGTCGTGGTTCCCGACGGCGTAGACCTGCCCGTCCCCCAGCCGGAAGACCGCCACCGCGTGCCCGCGGACCAGGGCGGTGACCCCTCGCTCGAGCGGCAGCTCGTCGAGCTCGCAGATCCTCGTCCACGCACCGTCGTCGACCCTCGTCGTCATGGCACCGCTCTCCTCGGTTGTCGCGACCGTAGGGACCGGACGTTGTCGGCGGGTGTGCGGCCTGTTACGGCTGTGAGAACCTCGACGCGGGCGGTCTCTGGCAGGCTCGGTCCATGAGCACCGACCCGGACCTTCCACCCACCGCCGTGGTGGTGGTCGCCGCCGGCGCGGGCACCCGGGTCGGCGCCCCGGTGAACAAGGTGCTGCTCCCGCTGCTCGGTCGTCCGGTGCTTGCCTGGGCGCTGCGGACCGCCTGCTCGCTGCCGTACGTCGCCCGGGTGGTCGTCGTGGTCCGGCCCCAGGACACCGACCTGGTCGAACGGCTCGTGCGCGAGCACCTCGACGAGGACCAGGAGGTCAGCGTGGTCACCGGCGGGGCGACCCGGCACGACTCGGAGCAGCGCGGCCTGTCCGTGCTGCGCGAGGACGTGCAGCGCGGCCGGCTGGACCTGGTGGCCGTCCACGACGCGGCGAGGCCGCTGGCCGACGCGGCACTCTTCGAGGCGGTGGTACGGGCCGCGCACCTGCACGGGGCCGCCGTTCCGGTCCGTCCGCAGGCCGGGGTGCTGGCTCGTGACGGGCTGGGGCACGTGGCCGGGCTGGCCGGCGTCCAGACGCCCCAGGTGTTCCGGGCCGGGCCGTTGCTGGCCGCCTACGACCGGGCAGCGGTCGAGGGGTTCGCGGGCACCGACACCGCCGGCTGCGTCGCGGCGTACACCGACCTCGTCGTGCACGCGGTGCCGGCCCCTGCCACCAACCTGAAGATCACCTTCCCCGAGGACGTCGAGCTGGCCGCTCGGCTGCTGGGCGGCGGATAGCGAGCCGACCGGCCGGTCGGCCGATACCCCAGCCGGCTGGTCAGCCGGCCTCGAGCAGCCGCAGGTCCGACTCGTCGGCCACCCGGCGCGCCGCCGCCGGGGCGTCGAGCAGCCGCACCTCGTGGCGCCCGGCCAGGGTGGCCACCAGCTCGGCCAGGTCGTCGGTCCGGGGCCAGTCGGGAAGCGCCGCCAGCACCGCGTGCGGGACCACCACGGGCGAGGCGACCGCGACCAGCCCCGCGCGGTCCACGGTCCCGTGCAGGACCCCGCTCGCGTCGACCTCGACCACCGTGTCGGTCACCGGCCGGCAGCCGACCACCACGGCGGTCCCGGCCGCCGCCAGGGCCAGCGCCTCGGCGAGGAACGTGACGGGCGTCCCTGGGCACAGCGGGTCGTGCACGATCAGCGCGGCCTCGCGGGCCAGCAGGTCCTGCCACGAGGCGGTGAAGTCCAGCAGGTCCACCCCCGCCTCGGTGAGCGCCCAGGACGCCACCGCGACCAGCGACTCGCCGTGCATCAGCGCGAACGGCAGCCGGCCTCGGCCCTCCACCGGGACCAGTCCGACCGCGCGCACCCGGTCGTCGTCGACGTCGTACACCGGACTCCTCTCGGCCGCCCGCGCCCGGGCGGCGCCGCACCCGGGACGGGACGAGGCCCCCAGCACCGGGTGCCGGGGGCCTCGTCAGGGTATCTGCTGGTGCTGCGGTCAGGCGTTGCTCACGACGCGAGCACGTCGTCGAGGAGCGCCTCGGCCTTGTCCTCGTTGGTGTGCTCGGCCAGGGCCAGCTCGGAGACCAGGATCTGACGGGCCTTCGCCAGCATCCGCTTCTCGCCGGCCGACAGGCCCCGGTCACGCTCGCGGCGCCACAGGTCGCGGACGACCTCCGCCACCTTCATCACGTCGCCGGAGTGCAGCTTCTCGAGGTTGGCCTTGTAGCGTCGGGACCAGTTGGTCGGCTCCTCGGTGTGCGCAGCACGCAGCACGTCGAAGACGCGGTCCAGGCCCTCCTTGTCCACCACGTCGCGGACCCCGACCAGGTCCAGGTTGCAGGCGGGCACTCGAACGACGAGATCCTGCTGCGCGACGATGCGGAGCACCAGGTACTCCTTGTCCTCTCCCTTGATCTGCCGCGTCTCGATGTCCTCGATGATCGCTGCGCCGTGATTTGGGTAAACAACCGTTTCGCCGACGGTAAAAGTCATGTGCTAAGTACCCCTTCCTAGGTGACTAGGATAACACGTCACAGACACTCCCGGATTCACGTTTGTGCAGGTCAGAGGCCAATTCGGGGCTTGACAGATCCCCAATCCATGTGCCTGCCAAGGGTGTCGGGGGCGCTCTGGACGATACTGCGGGCCATGACGACCGTGCCGCAGCGGGGACCGCTGGTCTCGCTGGTGCTCACCTGCCACCCGCTCCCGACGGCCGCCATGACCCTGGGGCTGACCCTCGCCGCGGCCCTCAGCGGCCGGAGCGCCGGCCAGTGCGCGCTGGTCGCCGCGACGGTGCTGACCGGCCAGCTCAGCGTGGGCTGGCTCAACGACCTGGTCGACGCCGAGCGGGACCGCCGGACCGGACGCCGGGACAAGCCGGTCGCGCAGGGCCTGGTCGGAACCCGCACGGTCACCGTCGCGGCCGCGGTCGCGATGCTGCTGGTGGTGCCGCTCTCGCTGGCCAACGGCACGCTCTCCGGCCTCGCGCACCTGGCCGCGGTGGCGAGCGCCTGGACCTACGACCTCTACTTCAAGCGCACGGCCCTGTCGTGGCTGCCCTACGCGGTCAGCTTCGGCCTGCTGCCGGCCTTCCTGTCCTACGGCGGCCTCGGTCTCGGCGCGCACGGGGGACCGCCGACCGTGGCCATGACGGTGCTGGCGGCGCTGCTCGGGGTCGGCATCCACTTCCTGAACGCCCTGCCCGACGCGGCGCAGGACGAGGCCACCGGGGTCCGGCACCTGCCGCTGCTGGTGGCCCGGCGGACCGGGGCGCCCCGGCTGCTGCGGCTCTCCCTGACGGTCACCGGACTGGTCGTCCTCGGCATGGCGTTCGCGGCCCTGACCGTCGGACTCCGCCGATGAGCACTACACTCCGGCAGGTGAACGTTCGTCGCAGCCTCGCCGTTGCCGCCCTCGTGCTCAGCGCCCCCGTGTTGTCGTCGTGCGGCGTGAACTTCGATGCCCAGACCGACCAGGTCTACCAGCCTGCCGAGGGCACCAACGCTCTCGCTCGTCGGGTCGACGTCCTCAACGCGCTGGTGGTCTCCGGCACCGAGGGCAGCGGCACCGTGATCGCCACCCTGGTCAACAACAACCCGACGACCGCGGACACCCTGCAGAGCGTCGCCGGCGCGAAGAAGGACGCCTCGCTGCAGGTCACCCCGGGTGGCCCGAGCACGATCCCGGCGACCGGCATGCTCAACCTCGCCGAGAAGGGCCGGATCTTCGCCAAGAGCGACCGGATCAAGGCCGGCTACATCGTGTACCTCACCTTCACGTTCGCGAACGCGGACCCGGTGACGCTGCCCGTGCCCGTGGTCAAGGCCGACCGGCCCGTGTACGACGGCGTCCCGCTGCCGCCGTCGTCCTGACTTGTCCGGGGCCCCCGCATCCCCACTAGGCTGACGCGCATGACGAGCGCGCCGTACACCCTGGTCCTGCTCCGCCACGGCGAGAGCGAGTGGAACGCCCAGAACCTCTTCACCGGCTGGGTGGACGTCCCCCTCACCGACAAGGGCCGCGCCGAGGCCGCGCGCGGCGGCACCCTGATCGCCGAGGCCGACGTGCTGCCCGACGTGCTGCACACCTCGGTGCTGCGACGCGCGATCACCACCGCCCAGCTGGCGCTGGACGCCTGCGACCGGCACTGGATCCCGGTCCGGCGGTCCTGGCGGCTCAACGAGCGTCACTACGGGGCCCTCCAGGGCAAGGACAAGAAGGCGACCCTGGCGGAGTACGGCGAGGAGCAGTTCATGCTCTGGCGACGCTCCTACGACACCCCGCCACCGGCCATCGCCGACGACGACCAGTGGGCGCAGACCGGCGCGCCCGCCTACGCCGACCTCGCCGACGAGATCCTGCCCAGGACCGAGTGCCTGGCTGACGTCGTGGAGCGGATGCTGCCCTACTGGTACGACGCCATCGTCCCCGACCTGCGCACGGGTCGCACGGTCTGCGTCGCGGCGCACGGGAACTCGCTGCGCGCCCTGGTGAAGCACCTGGACGGCATGTCGGAGGAGGCGGTGGTGGGACTGAACATCCCCACCGGCATTCCGCTGGTATACCGCCTCGACGAGCACCTCAGGCCGACCCAGCCGGGCGGCCAGTACCTCGACCCCGACGCCGCCGCCGACGCGATCAAGGCCGTCGCCAACCAGGGGCGCTGAGCCCCGCCCCGGCACCCGGGACGGCCGGGCCCGGTCAGGGCGTCAGCCGCGACGCCAGGAAGGCCCGCACCCGCTCCGGGTCGCCGCTCAGGTGCAGGGTCGCAGGCTCGACGGGCCGGTGCCACAGGAGCCGGTAGAGCACCTCGGCGGGCGCCTCGACCCGATCCGCGACCGCCACGACCTCGGTCCGGCCGTCGACGCCGAGACGCCGCACCACCGGCGGCCCTGCGGTCGGCGCCTCGACCGACCCGTCGAGCGGCTGCGGCTCGACCACCCACGCATCACCGGTGTCGTCCGCGGTCACGGCGACCGGCCCGGCCAGGGCCGCCGGGTGCCCGCGCCGGTGCATCCGCCGGGACAGCACGGTGAGCACCTCGTCGACCCCGTCCACGGCCACCTCCGGCGCCAGCGCGGTCGTCCGCCCGGCGGCCACGTCCAGGTCGACCAGGTGCATGGTGGTCTCGTGCAGCTGACGGCGCAGCCAGAAGCCGGCCTGCCCGGCCCCGGTCACGAAGTTCCAGCACTCCGCCTCGGGCGGCGTCCGTCGCAGCACCGCGAGCAGGTCCCCGGCCTTGCCCAGGTACCACTCCCGGAGGGCTCCGGCCCGCGCGGAGGCAGGCTCGTCGTCCTGGGTGGGCGCCGCGGCACCGGTCTCCAGCACGGTCGCGGCCCAGGCGTGCACGTTGCCCAGGTGCAGGACCAGCCGCTGCACGGTCCAGCCCGGGCAGCTCGCCACCGGGCTGCGCAGGTCGCGGTGGGGGATCGCGGCCGCGAACCGCGCCGCGACCTCGGCGTACGCATCGACCGGGTCGGGCGACCCCGACGGTGGCGGGATCGCGGTCACAGCTCTAGAGGTGCTCGACCGAGGTGACCGTCTCCCCGGTGACCAGGTAGACCACCCGGCGGGCCAGCGAGACGGCGTGGTCGGCGATGCGCTCGTAGTAGCGGCCGAGCAGCGCAATGTCGACCGCCGGCTCCACGCCGTGCGCCCAGGACTCGTCCAGCATCAGCCGGAACGACGAGCGACGCAGCTGGTCCATCTCCTCGTCGTCCTCCTCGAGGAGCCGGGCTCCCTCGACGTCCCGCTCGGCGATGATCCCGGCGACGGTGCCGACCATCTTCTCCGCGACGGTGGCCATCCGCTCGATCGTCGGCACCATCTCGTCGGGGATGGCGACCTCCGGCACCCGGAGCCGGGCGACCTTGGCGACGTGCACCGACAGGTCGCCCATCCGCTCGAGGTCCGCGACCATCCGCAGCGCGGCGATGAGCATCCGCAGGTCGGAGGCGACCGGCTGCTGGAGGGCGAGCAGCTCGAAGGAGCGTTGCTCGACCCGTTCGCGTGCGGAGTCGATCTTGGCGTCGTCGGAGATCACCCGCTCGGCGATCTCCGCGTCGGCGGTCAGCAGCGCTCTCGTCGCCCGGACGATCGCCTCCTTCACCTCATGGGTCATCGTGACGAGCTCGTCGACGATGGAGTCGAGCTGGTCGAAGTAGGCATCGCGCATAGGACAGAGGTTACGGACTCAAGGTGGCCGACGGGTGACGGGCCGGCGACCCGGCGTCGACGGATCGTGAACGACGCGTGAACAGTCGACGAAGGCGCAGGTCAGGCGGCTGCCATCGGCGAGCGCCCGGATCCGGCATGCGTACGATCGCGGGGTGGACGGTACGACGCAAGCACTCCTGTTCGCGCTGCTGGGAGCAGTGCTCGGGGCCGGCGTCGTCCTCGCGTGGCGGGTCAGCGACGGGCAGATGCACCCGCACGCGGACCTGCCGGAGCCCCCGGTCCCGTCCGGGATCGGCACGGTGCTCAGCGTGCTGCGGTCCAGCGCCCTGGTGGTCGACGAGAACGACGAGGTGGTCAAGGCGTCCGCACCGGCCTACGCGTTCGGGCTGGTCCGCGGCACCGAGGTCGCCGTCGAGGAGCTCGCGGACCTGATCCACCAGGTGCGTCGCGACGGGCAGATCCGCGAGACCGAGCTCGTGATGGTCCGCGGCCGGGCCGTGGCCCCGCTGCACGTGACGGCGCGGGTCGCTCCGCTGAGCAGCCGCCTGGTGCTGGCCCTGGTCGAGGACCGCACCCGCGAGCGCCGGGTCGAGGCGATCCGCCGGGACTTCGTGGCCAACGTGTCCCACGAGCTGAAGACCCCGGTCGGTGCGTTGAACCTGCTCGCCGAGGCGGTGCAGGACGCGGCCGACGACCCGGAGGCCGTGGTCCGCTTCGCCGGCCGCATGCAGACCGAGAGCGCGCGGCTGACCAAGCTGGTGCAGCAGATCATCGAGCTGTCCCGGCTGCAGGGCGACGACCCCCTCGACGAGCCGCAGACCGTCGACGTGGACGCGGTCCTGGCCCGCTCCATCGACCAGAGCACCATCGACGCCCAGTCCAAGCAGATCACCGTCGTCCACAACGGGGAGCGCGGGCTGCAGATCCTCGGCAACGGCGACGAGGTCGGCCTGGCGCTGGGCAATCTGGTCGCCAACGCGGTCGCGTACTCGCCCAGCCGCAGCCGGGTCGTCGTCGCGGCCCGGGCCAACGAGATGATGGTGGACCTGACCGTCACCGACCAGGGCATCGGCATCCCGGCGACCGAGATCGACCGGATCTTCGAGCGGTTCTACCGGGTCGACCCGGCGCGGCACCGGTCCACCGGCGGCACCGGGCTGGGACTCTCGATCGTCAAGCACGTCGCCGCCTCGCACGGCGGCGAGGTGAGGGTGTGGTCAGTCGAGGGCCAGGGCTCGACCTTCACGCTCTCGCTGCCGCGACGGGCGTCCGGCCTGCCGGGCGGGACCCTCGACCCGACGTTCCCGGCGCCGGCAGGCCCCACACCACGCGTACCCACCCAACAGGAGGCAGCCCCGTGACCCGAGTGCTCGTGGTCGAGGACGAGGAGAGCTACAGCGACGCGCTCGCCTACATGCTCCGCAAGGAGGGCTTCGAGGTGTCGGTGGCCGGCACCGGACCGGACGCCCTCGCCCAGTTCGCGAAGACCGGGGCGGACATCGTGCTGCTGGACCTGATGCTGCCCGGCATCCCTGGCACCGAGGTGTGCCGGCAGATCCGGGCCACCTCCAACGTCCCGGTGATCATGGTCTCCGCCAAGGACGCCGAGGTTGACAAGGTCGTGGGGCTCGAGCTGGGCGCGGACGACTACGTCACCAAGCCCTACTCGCCGCGCGAGCTGGTGGCCCGGATCCGGGCGGTGCTGCGCCGGGGCCAGGACGTGGAGCTGGTCCCCGCCACCCTCGAGGCCGGTCCGGTGCGGATGGACGTGGAGCGGCACGTGGTGACCGTGAACGGCGGCGACACCCGGCTGCCGCTCAAGGAGTTCGAGCTCCTGGAGATGTTCCTGCGCAACCCGGGCCGGGTGCTGACCCGGGGCCAGCTGATCGACCGGGTGTGGGGCTCGGACTACGTCGGGGACACCAAGACCCTCGACGTGCACGTCAAGCGGCTCCGCGCCAAGATCGAGCCCGACCCCGCGGTTCCCAGCTACCTGGTGACCGTGCGCGGGCTCGGCTACAAGCTCGAGACATGAGCCGCCGGCTCCGACGGCCGGCCCTCCCGCTGCTGGCGGTCGTGGTGACCCTGCTGCTCTGGTCCTCCGCGTTCGTGGCGATCCGGCACCTCGGCGACGCCTTCGGCCCGGGCAGCCTGTCGCTGGGCCGGCTGCTGGTCGGCTCGGTGGCCCTCGGGGTCGCCCTGCTGCTGCGCGGCTGGACCCGCCCGCGGCGCCGCGACTGGGCGGGGCTGGTGGTGATCGGGCTGCTGTGGTTCGGGGTGTACAACGTCGCCTTGAACGCGGGCGAGCGCCGGGTCGACGCCGGCACCGCCGCGATGCTCATCCAGCTGTCCCCCGTGCTCGTCGCGGTCCTCGCCGCGGTGTTCCTCAAGGAGAGAGCCACCCCGGCGCTCGGGGTGGGACTGCTGGTGGCGCTCGCCGGGGTCACCCTGATCGCCACCGCCACCTCGGGGCACGGCGACCGAGACCCGCTCGGGGTGCTGCTGTGCCTGGTGGCCGCGGCGGCCTACGCGGTCAGCCTGATCTTCCAGAAGCCGCTGGTGTCCCGGCTGTCCGCAGTCCAGGTGACCTGGGTCGCGTGCACCGTGGGCGCCCTCGCCTGTCTGCCGTTCCTGGGTGGGCTGGTCCGGGACGCATCGGCGGCCAGCGCCGCGGACCTCGGCTGGGTGGTCTACCTTGGGCTGTTCCCGACCGCGGTCGCGTTCTCGACGTACGCCTACGCCCTCTCGCACATGAGCGCCTCCCGCCTGAGCGTCACGACCTACCTGGTGCCTCCCCTCACGGTCGCGCTCAGCTGGGCGCTGCTGGCCGAGGTCCCGGCGCCGATGGCGTACGTCGGAGGGGCGCTGTGCCTGCTCGGGGTCGGGCTGGCGCGCCGCCGGCCCCGCGCCCGCACCGGGCTGGCCACCGCAGCCTGACCGGCCCGGTCAGCCTTTCTCGAGCCAGCCGCGGAACGCGTCGAGGTTGCGGGTGGACTCCCCGCGGCTGGTCCGCCAGTCCCACTCCCGGCGGATGGAGGTGGCGAACCCCAGCTCGAGGATGGTGTTGAACGAGTCGTCGGCGTAGGTCAGCACCGCCCCGAGGAGCCGGTCGATCTCGTCGGGGGTCACGGCCACCAGCGGGAGCCGGCCGTCCAGGTAGATGTCCCCGACCGCGTCGACCGCGAACGAGACGCCGAACATCCGCAGGTTGCGCTCGAGCAGCCAGCGGTACACGCGCTCGTGGTTCTCGTCCGGCTGCCGGGCCACGAAGGCGTGCACCCCGAAGGCGTGCTCGCCCACGTCGAGGCGGCACGGCGTGGCGAGCTTCTTCTCCCCCGGCAGGTCGACGGTGAAGACCCCCGGCTTGATCTCCGACCAGGTCAGGTCCGAGGCGCCGAGCGTCTCGCGGACGACGGCCAGGGCGTCCTCGCGCTGCGTCACGGGTGGCCGCCGGCCAGGTCCCGACGCAGGGAGCGGGACGCCGCGCGGTAGACCTCGATGGTCCGGTCGGCGGTCCGCTCCCACGCGAAGCCCGCGGCCTGGACCAGCGCTCCCCGCGACAGCTCGGCCCGCAGCGCGGGGGAGTGCACCACCCGCTCCATCGCCCGCGCGTAGTCGACCGGGTCGTGCCCGGCGACCAGCAGCCCGGAGACCCCGTCGCGCACCACCGTGGTGAGCCCACCGACCGCGGCGGCGACCACCGGCGTCCCCGCGGCCTGCGCCTCGACGGCGACCAGCCCGAAGGACTCGTTGTAGGAGGGCACGCACACCAGCGTCGCCGCGGCGTACCAGTCCGCGAGCACCGACTGGGCCACCGGCGGCACGAACCGCACCACGTCGGCGATGCCGAGCGTGGCGGCGAGCTGGACCAGCGACTCCGGGTGCTCGAGACCGGTGCCGGAGGGACCTCCGACGACCGGGACGACCAGCCGGCTCCGGAGGCCGGGGTCGCGCTCGAGCAGCGCGTGCACCGCCCGCAGCAGCACGTCCGGGGCCTTCAGCGGCTGGATGCGACCGGCGAACATGAGCACCACCGCGTCGGCGGGCAGACCCAGCCGGGCCCGGGCCGTGGACGAGGCCCGGAACACCTCGAGGTCGACCCCCGGGTGCACGACCTCGACCCGGGCCGGGTCGGCGTCGTACAGCTCGAGCAGCTGCTTGGCCTCCTGGTCGGTGTTGGCGATCAGCATGTCGGCGGCCTCGACGACCTGCTCCTCGCCGATCACCCGGGCGGCCGGCTCGGGGGTGTCCGCGACCGCGAGCGAGGCGTTCTTCACCTTCGCCATCGTGTGCATCGAGTGCACCAGCGGCACGCTCCACCGGTCGCGGACCAGCGCCCCCACCTGACCGGAGAGCCAGTAGTGCGAGTGCACGACGTCGTACCAGCCCTGGTCGTGCAGCGCCTCGGCGCGCAGCACCTCGCGGGCGAACGCGCACAGCTGGCCGGGCAGCTCCTGCTTGGTCAGGCCCTCGAAGGGACCGGCGTGCACGTGGTGCACGGTCACGCCCGGGAACGCCTCGACCGACGGCGGCAGCGTCGAGGAGGTCCCGCGGGTATAGATCTCCACGGACAGGTTGCGCTCGGCCAGCCTGCGGGCCAGCTCGACCACGTAGACGTTCATGCCGCCCGCGTCACCGGTCCCCGGCTGGTCCAGCGGCGACGTGTGCAGGCTGATCATGGCGACCCGCCCATGGGCGGTCGTCTGCTCGGTTTGGTCAGGTCTCACGTCGGGCACACCTCCAGGTCCCCAACAGGGACCGGCCCACACCTATTCCGGCCCGTCCGGCGGACTGGGTCTGGACCGCTACCACCGGCCGGGCAGAATCGGCGCCATGGAGACCAGAAGCGCTGTCGTGACCGGAGCGAGCAGCGGGATCGGGGCGGCGACCGCGCGACTCCTGTCCGCGGAGGGCTTCCACGTCTTCTGCGCCGCTCGCCGCGCCGACCGTGTGGCCGCGCTGGCCGCCGAGGTCGGTGGCACGGCGGTGCGCTGCGACGTCACCTCGGCCGACGACGTGGCCGCCCTCGCCGAGCGGGTCGGCCCCCGGCTCGACGTGCTGGTCAACAACGCCGGCGGCGCCTTCGGAGCGGCCCCGGTGGCCCAGGCCGACAGCGACGACTGGCGCCGCATGTACGAGGTCAACGTGATCGGGCTGATGCAGGTCACCCAGGCCCTGCTCCCCGCCCTGGTCGCCAGCGGCGCCGGGGTGATCCTGAACGTCGGATCGACGGCGGGCCGCATCGCCTACGAGGGCGGCGGCGGTTACACGGCGGCCAAGCACGGCACCCAGGTGGTGTCCGAGACGCTGCGCCTCGAGCTGTGGGATCAGCCGGTGCGGGTCTGCGAGATCGCGCCCGGCATGGTCCGCACCGACGAGTTCGCGCTGGTGCGCTTCGACGGTGACCAGGCGCAGGCCGAGGCCGTCTACGAGGGGGTCGCCGCGCCGCTGACGGCCGAGGACGTCGCCGACGCGATCACCTGGATGGTGACCCGCCCGGCCCACGTGAACATCGACGAGCTGGTGATCCGTCCCCGGGCGCAGGCGGCCCAGCACAAGGTGCACCGGGTCCGCGACTGAGCGGTCGCCGTTTCTTGACCTGACGGACCTACAGGTCCGGGCGTGCGGAGCCGACGTCTCTAGAGCCACAGAAAATCGGACCAATGTGGCGATTCAGACACGTCCCCCGGTAGCCGGCCGTATCAGCCGCTCCGGGCTCTTCCCACCTGGAGTCGCTCGTGCCCCTTCCCCTGCCTGCGGTGTCGGTCGCGCTCACCGTCGCGGCCAGCACCCTGCTGCTGCCCCTCACCACTGCACCGACCAGCGCCGCGAGCCTCCCGGAGGCCGGACAGGTCGCCACCGACTCGTTCTCCCGGTCCGTCCCCGCCGGTCTCGGCGGCGCCGACGTCGGGGGCTCGTGGAGCGTCTCGGGCAGCGGGGCCGACTTCTCGGTCGCGAACGGCACCGCGCGCGTGCAGCAGAGCTCGCCGGGGCGCGGCGCGAGCGCCCGGCTCGGGTCGGCGCTGTCCACCGACACCGACCTCACCACCACCCTGTCGCTGGCCCGGGCGGCCACCGGCGGCGGCAGCTACCTCTCGGTCCTCGGTCGCAGCGTCGCGGGCGCCGGCGACTACCGGCTCAAGGTGTGGCTGGCCGGCGACCAGTCGCTGCGGGTCTCCCTGGGCCGGACCGTCGGCTCGAGCGAGGCGGCCCTCTCCCCCGCCACCACGGTGACCCCCCGGTACGTCGCGGGCACCCCGGTGCACGTACGTCTGCGGGTGCGTGGCACCGGCACCACCACCGTCCTGGGCACGGCCTGGACCGGCGACACGGAGCCGGCGTCCTGGACCCTGCGCGGTACCGACACCACCCCGGCCCTGCAGACGCCTGGCACGCCGGGCCTGGTCAGCTACCTGTCCGGCTCCGCGACCACCTCTCAGACCGTCACTGTCGACGACCTCTCCGTCACCACCCCGACCACCACCCTCCTGGACCCCGCCTCCACGGTGCCGGTGCGGCCGGGAGGCCCGGGCGTCTCCTTCGCGGCGAACACCCCCGGCAGCCGGTTCGAGTGCCGTCTGGACACCTCCGCGTGGACCACCTGCGCCAGCCCCGTGAGCTATCCCGGCTTGACCGACGGCGACCACACCTTCACGGTGCGGGCGGTCGACACCGAGGGCTTCGCGGCAGCGCCGGCCTCGCGCTCGTGGGCCGTGGACAGCACGCCGCCGACCGTCACCCTCACCGGCCGCCCGGCCGCCGGCTCGCTGACGTCCTCCGGCAGCGCGGCACTGGCCGTGGCCACCAGCGAGCCCGCCACCCTGGAGTGCCGCCTCGACGAGGGACCCTGGACCGGCTGCGGCGTCGACCCCAGCTGGGGAGGTCTCCCCGACGGCAGCCACGTGGCGGCGGTCAGGGCCACCGACGCGGCCGGCAACACCGGGCCCGAGGCGGCCCACGCGTGGACCGTCGACACGACCGCGCCGGACACCGCGGTGAGCGCCACGCCCGCTCCGGAGGCGACCGCGACCCGGTCCGCGATGGCGGTCGTGCTGACCGGCAGCGAGCCCGGCTCCTCGTTCGAGTGCGCCCTCGACGGGGCGTCCTGGAGCGCCTGCACCAGCCCGCTGAGCCTACGAGGACTGGCCCTCGGCACGCACACCCTCGCCGCACGGGCCACCGACGCGGCCGGCAACGTCGACCCGTCCCCAGCGAGCGCCTCCTGGACGACCGTCGCCCCGGCACCCGTCGCCCCGGCACCCGTCACCCCCGCCCCTGCCACCCCGGTCCCCGCCGCGGGAACCCTGCTGCGCAGCACCTTCGACGCTCTGCCCACCGGTCCGGTCTCCCTCGGGGACTTCCGCACCGCCATGGGGACGACCACCGGAGGCGGTGCCTCCACCGTCGCCCGCACCTCGGTGGTGGCGGCCGCCGGGCACGGCAACGTGCTGCGCCAGCACTTCATCGCCGGCCAGGTCGGCGGCGGCGCCGGGATCGTGTTCATGCCCTCCCTGACGAAGGCCACCGACGACGCGACGATCGACTACGACGTCCGCTTCGCGGGGGCCTTCGACTGGGGCTGGGGCGGCAAGCTCCCGGGCCTCGGCGGGGTCAACTCGCTGGTGTCCCCGGGAACCCCGACCGGCGGCAACGGTCCCACCGACAACGGCTGGTCGGGCCGGATGATGTGGAACACGCCCTCCTCCTACCGGTCACACCTGGGTCCCAACGAGTTCCTCGCCTACCCGTACCACCCGGGTCAGGCCGACAGCTACGGCGACAACCTCTGGTCGGGCAGCACGCTGACCCCCGACGCCTGGCACCACGTCACCGCCCGCTACGCGATGAACACCATCACCAACGGGGTCGGCAACCGCGACGGCGTGCTGCGGGTCTGGCTCGACGGCAAGCTGGTCGTCAACCGCTCCGACTTCGTGTTCCGCAACCGGTCCGACGTACACGTGTCGCACCTGTACTGGGACCTGTTCTACGGCGGCGCCACGACCAGCTGGGCGCCCAAGGTGGACACCGACATCGACACCGACAACCTCGTGGTCACCGACAACTCCTGACCCGGGCGCACGAGACGGTGCCTGTCGACCCCCGGGTCGGCAGGCACCGGCGCGTCCGGCGGTGCCGGTCAGGAGAGCACGATCGTGACCAGCCGCTCCAGGTCCGGGGTGAGGTCCTGCTCCCCGAGGGTGGTCTCCTCCCCCTGCACGTGGAACGTGTAGACGAACCGGTCCGGCTGCGGCCGGCCGGCCGTCACCCCCCGGAAGTCGATCCGCCCCAGCAGCGACTCGACCTCGGGACTGCGGGGATCCTCTCCGAGGGCCACCTCGCCGCGCTGCCGGACCCCGGCGAAGCCCCCGGTCCGGGTGACCGCCACCACGCGCGGCCCCTGGTCCCCCGGTCCGGGCGCAGGCGACGAGGGCGTCGGCGCGGTGGTGCCGACCCCGACCTGGTCCCAGGCCTGCGCCACCGCATCCCGCGCGGCCGTCGAGACCGCCGCGGCGGCCTCGACGGTGGCGCGGGCGAAGCCCGCGAAGTCGGTGTCCGCCGACAGCCCTGAGGTCAGCGCGGCGTACCAGATCCGGCCCGCCCCCTCCCAGGCGTTGCCGCCCACGGCCACCGCCGCGAGCTGGAACGCCCGGTTGGGGATCCCCGAGTTGATGTGCACCCCACCGTTGTCGTCGTTCGTGTGCACGTAGTCCGCCATCGAGCCGACCTGCGGGTCCCTGCCCAGGGCCGGGTCGTCGTACGCCGTACCGGGGTCCTTCATCGAGCGCAGCGCCACCCCGCGGATCCCCGGGACGAACAGGCCCTCGCCTATCAGCCAGTCGGCGTCCGCGGCCTGCTGGCCGAGGAGCCGCTGCTTGAGGCAGGACCCAAAGACGTCGGAGACCGACTCGTTGAGCGCCCCCGACTGCCCCTGGTAGGCGAGGTCCGCCGTGTGCTGGGTGACTGCGTGGGTCAGCTCGTGGCCGAGCACGTCTACGGGCTTGGTGAACCGGTCGAAGACCTTGCCGTCGCCGTCCCCGAAGACCAGCTGCTCGCCGTTCCAGAAGGCGTTGTCGTAGTCCCGGTCGAAGTGCACCGTGGAGACGACCGGCGCTCCGTGGCCGTCGAACGACGCGCGACCGTAGACCTCCGAGAACAGCGCCAGGCAGGCCGCCACCCCGTCGTACGCCTCGTCGACCGCCTTATCGCCGGAGGCCGGGTCCCCGCCGGCGCGGACCCGGTCACCGGGCAGCTCGGTGCCGTTGCGGGCGGTATGCACCGACTGCGGGCCTCCGGACGAGGGGGCCGGGGAGACGGGCCGCCGGCCGCTGCGCGCCTCCCGCAGCCCGGTGTCGACGCGCAGCGTGCGCATCGAGCAGTCCACCACCGCCTGGTCGGGATGCGCCGTGGCGATGTGCTGGAGCAGGTAGGGCGGGATGATCTGACAGTGTCGCGCGCCGGTGACGTCCATGCCTGTGGGTGTACCCCGTGGACGCACGGCTACGACCCCCGGCTGTGGCAGACTCATGCGGGTGCTGAGCATCGGACTGGTCGGCGGCATGAGCTGGGAGAGCAGCCTGGAGTACTACCGGCTGCTGAACCAGGACGTGGAGGCCCGGCTCGGGGGCCTGCACTCGGCTCGGCTGGTGCTCTCCAGCGTGGAGTTCGCCGACCTCACCGCCCTCCAGCGCGCGGACCGGTGGGACGAGGTCTCGGCCGTGCTCGCCGACGCGGCCCGCGGGGTGGAGAGTGCCGGCGCCGACCTGCTGCTGATCTGCTCCACGGCGTTCCACAAGGTGGCCGACGAGGTCGAGGCGGCCGTCGGCATCCCGTTCCTGCATCTCGCCGACGTCGTCGCCCGGGCCTGCACCGCCCAGGGCCTGACCACGGTCGGGCTGGTCGGCACGTCGTTCGCAATGCAGCAGTCGTTCTTCACCGACCGCCTCGCATCGCACGGCCTGCGGGTGCTGGTCCCCGACCGGCGGCACCACCAGCCCCTCGACACGATCATCTACGACCAGCTGGTGCACGGCCGGGTGCTCGACACCTCCCGCACCACCGTCGTCGGCCTCATCGACGAGCTGTGGGACGCCGGCGCGGAGGGGGTCGTCCTCGGCTGCACCGAGCTCGAGCTGCTGGTCAAGCAGGCCGACTGCGAGATCCCGGTCTTCCCGTGCACCACCCTGCACGTCGAGGCCGCTCTCGACGTCGCCCTGGGCTGACCCGCGCCGGTCGCGAGGAGGGGCCCGGCCGGCGAGTCGGCCGGACCCGGTCCGAGCCGGTAGACTGGCGGCGCTCACCGCAGCGTCATCCCCTCACGGCCGGCTCGCCGCTCCGTGCGTATGCCGGCTGCTGATCCCAACTCGAAAGCGACGACGGCTCCTTCATGCCCGAGAACACCCGCACCGCCCGGCTCGACCTCCGCAACGTCGCCATCGTGGCGCACGTCGACCACGGCAAGACCACCCTGGTGGACGCCATGCTGTGGCAGGGGGGTGCGTTCGGCGAGCACCAGCACGTCGACGAGCGCGCCATGGACTCCGGCGACCTCGAGCGCGAGAAGGGCATCACCATCCTCGCCAAGAACACCGCGATCCGGTACACCGGTGCAGCGGCGAAGAACGTCGAGGGCGGGGCGATGACGATCAACATCATCGACACCCCGGGCCACGCCGACTTCGGTGGCGAGGTCGAGCGCGGACTGTCCATGGTGGACGGGATCGTGCTCCTCGTCGACGCCTCCGAGGGTCCGCTGCCGCAGACCCGCTTCGTGCTGCGCAAGGCGCTGAACGCCGACCTGCCCGTCGTCCTGGTGGTGAACAAGGTCGACCGGTCCGACGCGCGGATCAGCGAGGTCGTCGACGAGACCTACGAGCTGTTCATGGACCTGCTCGACGAGAGCCACAGCCAGGACGCCCTCGACTTCCCGGTGGTCTACGCCAGCGCGAAGGCCGGCCGGGCGAGCATCGCGATGCCGGAGAACGGCGGGATGCCCGACAGCGACAACCTCGAGCCGCTCTTCCAGACCATCGTCGACACCATCCCGGCGCCGGTCTACCACGAGGACGCGCCGCTGCAGGCACACGTCACCAACCTCGACTCCTCCCCGTTCCTGGGCCGGCTGGCGCTGGTCCGGATCAAGGAGGGCCGTCTCAAGAAGGGCCAGCAGGTCGCGTGGATGAAGCGCGACGGCTCGGTCTCCACGGTGAAGATCACCGAGCTGCTCGTCACCGAGGCGCTCGAGCGCAAGCCCGGTCTCGAGGCCGGGCCCGGCGACATCGTCGCGATCGCGGGCATCCCCGAGATCATGATCGGCGAGACGCTGGCCGACGTGGAGGACCCCCACGCGCTGCCGCTGATCACCGTGGACGAGCCCGCCATCTCCATGACCATCGGCACCAACACCTCACCGCTGGCCGGGCGGGTCAAGGGCTCCAAGGTGACCGCTCGCCTGGTCAAGGACCGGCTGGACGCCGAGCTGGTCGGCAACGTGTCGATCAAGGTCCTGCCGACCGAGCGCCCGGACGCGTGGGAGGTGCAGGGTCGCGGTGAGCTGGCCCTGGCCATCCTGGTGGAGCAGATGCGGCGCGAGGGCTACGAGCTGACCGTCGGCAAGCCGCAGGTGGTGACCCGCGAGATCAACGGCAAGCTGCACGAGCCGGTCGAGCGGCTCACCATCGACGCCCCCGAGGAGTACCTCGGCACGATCACCCAGCTGCTCGCGGTGCGCAAGGGCCGGATGGAGCAGATGACCAACCACGGCACCGGCTGGGTGCGGATGGAGTTCCTGGTCCCCGCGCGCGGGCTGATCGGCTTCCGCACCGAGTTCCTCACCGACACCCGCGGCACCGGCATCGCCCACCACGTGTTCGAGGGCTACGAGCCGTGGGCGGGCGAGCTGCGCACCCGCAACAACGGGTCCCTGGTCTCCGACCGCGCCGGAGCGGCCACGGCGTACGCCATGACCAACCTGCAGGAGCGCGGCATCATGTTCGTCGACCCGACCACCGAGGTCTACGAGGGCATGATCATCGGGGAGAACTCGCGCGACGACGACATGGACGTCAACATCACCAAGGAGAAGAAGCAGACCAACGTCCGCTCCTCCACCTCGGACAACTTCGAGAAGCTGATCCCGCCGAAGAAGCTGTCCCTCGAGCAGTGCCTGGAGTTCTGCCGCGAGGACGAGTGCGTCGAGGTCACCCCGGACACCGTGCGCATCCGCAAGGTCGTCCTGGACGCCGGAGAGCGTGGCCGGGCCGCCTCCCGGGCCCGCCGCGGCTGAGCCCCGACCTCCCGCGGCACAGACAGACCGAGCCGCCGCACCCGCCCGGAGCGGGGGCGGCGGCTCGGCCGTCGGAACCGGCGGACCAGCCCGCCGGGAGGCGTCAGTCGACGGGCTCGGCGACCGCCGTGCGGCGGAGCCGCGGGGCCAGAGCCACCAGCCCGGCGAGCGGCAGCAGGGCGAGCAGGAGCAGGGCTCCGGACATCGACAGGACGTCGCTGAGACCGCCCACCACCGCGGAGCCGACGCCACCGCCGACCAGGAAGAACAGCGTGGCCACCCCGAGGGCGACCCCGCGGACGTCCTCGGCGACCGACTCCCCGACGGCCGCCATCAGCGCCGGCTGCCCCAGCCCGAAGGCCAGCGTCACGGCGACCACGGCGAGCACCAGCAGCACGGCCGAACCGGCGGCGGCCCCCGCCGCGGAGACCAGCAGCGAGCCGGTGGCGATCAGGCCGGCGATGGCGAGGGAGACCGCCGGGCCGACCCGGCTCAGCAGCGGGCCCGCGAGGCGGGGGGCGAGTAGCCCGGTCACGGCACTGGGCACGAGGGCGACACCGACCAGCCACGGCTCCCAGCCGCGCCCCACCAGCACCGCCGGCACGGCGATCAGCAGCGCGAACCAGGCGGCCGGCACGGCGGCCGCGGCGAGCGCGCTGCGCACCACCGCCGGGTTGCGGATGACGGCCAGCGGCAGGAAGCCGTGCGGGCGGCGACGCACCCACATCGCCACCGCGGGGACACCGAACAGCACCAGCGTCGCGCCGATCCCGGCGATGACGGGCCCGGTGGAGGGCGACTGGACCAGCAGCACGACCCCGGCGGCGGTGCCGGCCACCAGGATGGCTCCCCACAGGTCCAGACGGGCCCCGCTGCCGTCCGTGGGCAGCGCCCGCCACAGCAGCGGCACCAGCAGCCCCCCGAGCACCGGAAGGGCGATCACGGCGCGCCAGCCCAGCAGCCCCTCGACGCTCCCGCCGGCGAGCGGCCCCAGGCAGCTCACCGCGGCGGCCACCCCGGCGATCCGGCCCAGGGCGGCGGAACGCTCGCGCCCGTGGTACCGGGCGGTGACGATCGCGACGCCTAGCGTCGGCACGGCCGCGGCGCCGGCGCCCTGGAAGATCCGGGCGACCAGCAGCGCGCCGAAGTCGGGGGCCAGTGCCCCCGCCACGGCGCCGGCGGTCATCAGGCCGACCCCGACCAGCATCGGCAGCCGGATGCCGACCAGGTCCGAGACCCGGCCGTAGACCGCGGTCGCGACGGCCAGCATCAGCGCGTAGAGGCTGATCGCCCAGGCGCTGACCCCGGTGCTGACGCCCAGGTCCTGGGCGAGGACGGGAAGCGCGATGGCGGCGGACGAGCTGCCCATCCCGGCCAGCCCGAAGAGGAGGCCGACCAGCAGGGACACGCGGCGGGCATCGGCCGAGGAAGAGGAGGACATTGCCGGGCGCAACGGTGCCCGGCGGCCCGCTATTCCCGTGACGGCTCACCGCCCCGCCCCGCCCGGCCCCCACCGGCGCCCCGGCGGCCCCGGGATGCTGGACTACGCCCCATGCGCACCCCCGCCGGCGACCGTCCCGGTCTCGTCTCGACCCGGGGGCGCCGCGCGCTCGTCGTCGGCATGTGCACCGCGGTGACCGCGATCGCCTTCGAGGTGGTCTCGGTGGCGACGGCGATGCCCGCCGCCGCCCGGGACCTGGACGGGCTCGGTCTGTACGCCTGGGCGTTCTCGCTGTTCCTGATCGGCCAGCTGTTCGCCACCGTGGCCGGCGGCCGGCTGTGCGACCGCGTGGGCCCGGCCCGGCCGATGAGCGGCGGTCTGTGCCTGTTCTCCGCCGGTCTGGTGGTCGCCGGCACCGCACCGACGATGGTCCAGCTCGTCGCAGGCCGGCTGCTGCAGGGCCTGGGCGCGGGGGTCGTCTCGATCGCGCTGTACGTCGTGATCGCCCAGGTCTTCGACGAGCGCCAGCGGCCGACCGTGTTCTCCCTGTTCTCGACCGCCTGGGTGCTGCCGTCCTTCGTGGGCCCGGCGGTGGCAGCCTGGCTGACCCACCACCTGGGCTGGCGCTCGGTGTTCTGGGCGGTGCTCCCGCTGGTCGCGCTGGGTGCGGCCATGATGCTGCCTCTGGTCTTCCGGCTCTCCTCCCGGCCGGCGCCGGTCGACGCCTCCGCCCGGACCCGACCCACCGCGCTGTGGGCCGCGGGCCTCGCCGCGCTCGGCGCGGCCGGACTGCAGGTGGCCGGTCAGCGGCAGACCCTCGCCGGCGCCCTGGTGGGGGTGGCCGGCGTGGTGATGGTGGCCGCCAGCCTGCCGAACCTGATGCCGCCTGGCTTCTTCCGGTTCCGGCCCGGTCTGGCACCGGTCATCACGGTCCGCGGGCTGATGGCGGGTGCGTTCTTCGGGGCCGAGGCGTTCGTGCCGCTGATGCTGGTCGAGCAGCGCCGGCTCCCGCTGGTGGTCGCCGGGTCGACCCTGACCGTCGGCGCCCTGGGCTGGACGATCGGGTCGTGGATCCAGTCGCGCCGCCGGCTGCCGCTGCGCCGCGACCAGATCATCGTGCTCGGCGCGGCCGCACTGGTGGCCGGCGTGGCCGGCGTGACGGTGGTGACCTGGCTGGAGCTGTGGGTGGGCCTGGTCGCGGTGGCCTGGGTGTTCGCGGGCCTCGGGATGGGGCTGGCCACCGCCAGCACCGCGGTGGCCACGATGGCGCTCTCCGGCACCGGCGAGCAGGGCCGGAACGCCTCGTCGCTGCAGTTCGGCGAGGCGTTCGGCGGCGGCCTGTTCATCGGGGTCGGCGGCTCCGTCTTCGCGGTGCTCCGGGTGGGCTCCGGGGCCACCCTGACCTTCGCCAGCGTGCTGGCCACGATGACCGTGGTCGGCGTCCTGGCCGTCCTGGTGTCGCTGCGGACCGGCCCGATCCGCGACTCCCCGTCCTCGGGCTAGCGCAGCACCGATCCCTTGGTCTCCGGGAGGGTGAGGATCGCCAGGAACGCCACGACCGCCCCCGCCGCGACGTACCAGAAGAACCAGTCGCCGTGGCCGGCGTCACCCAGCCACTGGATGACCAGCGGGGCGGTGCCGCCGAAGACCGCCACGGTGAGGTTGTACCAGGCGCCGATCCCGAGACCGCGCAGCTCGGTGGGGAACAGCTCGCTCATGATCGCCGGCGCGATCGAGGCGAAGATCGCGTACAGCCCGAGCCCGAAGCAGAACACCAGCAGCACGCTGCCGAAGCTCGCGCCCGGACGGATCAGGGTCGACATCGGCACCACCAGCACCGCGATGAGCCCGGCCCAGACCAGCATCTGCGGCTTGCGGCCGAAGCGGTCGGCGGTCCAGCCGAACGGGTACTGCAGCACCACGAACAGGGCCGTCGCGACCGACAGGGCCCAGAAGACCATCCCGTCGTCGAGCCCCTGCTGCTTGACCGCGAAGGGGGTCAGCGCCGAGAAGAACGTGTAGTACGACAGCGTCGAGAGCAGCGTGAAGCCGATCAGCTGCGCGACGGCGCGCGGGTGCTCCCGCAGGGTGGTGAGCAGCGGGTTGCGGAGTGCCTGCGCCTTCGCCCGGTTCTCCTCGAACTGCTCGGTCTCGGCCATGTCGCGGCGCAGCCACAGCCCGACCAGACCGAGCAGGCCGCCGACCAGGAACGGGACCCGCCAGCCCCAGCTCGCCAGCTGCGCCTGCGAGAGGCTGCTCGCCAGCAGCGCGCCGAGCAGCGAGGCGAGCAGCACCGCGGAGCCGGTCGAGATGTAGAAGAACGAGGAGTACCGGCCCCGCCGGTCCGCGGGGGCGATCTCCGCCAGGTACGCCGAGGCGTTGGACACCTCGCCGCCCAGCGACATGCCCTGGGCGATCCGCGCCACCAGCAGCAGGACCGGGGCCAGCCAGCCGACCTGGTCGTAGGTCGGCAGCGCCGAGATGACCAGCGACCCGCCGGCCATCAGGGCGATGGTCAGCAGCATCGCCTGCTTGCGGCCGTGCAGGTCCGCGTACCGACCCAGAAGCATCCCCCCGAGGGGCCGGAAGAAGAACGCCAGGGCGTACGTCGCGAAGGTTCCGACGAACGCCAGCGACTCGTTGTCGGCGGAGAAGATCTGGGTCGCGAAGTAGATGGAGAACGTCGCGAAGACCGTCCAGTCGTACCACTCGACCGCGTTCCCCACGCTGGCCGCCACCAGCGTGCGGACCGGGAGCCGGTGCCGGCTCTGCTGCTGGGTGGGGGCGTCGGTCATCGCAGAGCCTTCCGAGACGAGGGTCCCGTCCCGTGTGCCCGGCCTCACGCCGGCCAAACAGCGGTCAGGCCAGGGTAGGGTCCTCACCCACGCGGACCAGCAGCTTGCCGAAGTTGCGCCCGGCGAGCAGCCCCCGGAACGCCTCCGGAGCGCTCTCGAGGCCCTCGACGACGTCCTCGCGGTAGCGCACGGACCCGTCGGCGATCCACGCTGACATGTCGCGGACGAAGTCACGTCCGTGCGAGGCGACGAACTCGCTCTGGATGAAGCCACGCACGCTCAGGCTCTTGGTGAGCACCAGCCCCATGAACCCGGGCAGCCGGTCCGGCCCCTCGGGCGCCGAGGTCGCGTTGTAGTTCGCGACCAGGCCGCAGACCGGCATCCGCGCGTACAGGTTGAACCAGCGGGACACCTCGGCGCTCACCCGGCCACCGACGTTCTCGAAGTAGACGTCGACACCGTCCGGGACCGCGGCCCGCAGGTCCTCGGCGAAGGTCGGCGAGCGGTGGTCCACGGCGGCGTCGAAGCCGAACTCCTCGAGGAGCGCGCGGCACTTGTCGGGACCGCCCGCGATGCCGACCGCGCGGGCACCCTTGACCCGGGCGATCTGGCCGACCGCCGAGCCGACCGGACCGGTCGCGGCCGCGACCACGACGGTCTCCCCCGCTTGCGGCCGGCCGAGCTCCAGCAGGCCCGCGTACGCCGTGAAGCCGGGCATCCCGAGCACGCCCAGCGCCGTGGAGATGGGTGCCCGCGCGGGGTCGAGCCGACGCAGCCCGGTGCCGTCGCTGAGCGCGTGGGTCTGCCAGCCGGCGTACGAGAGCACGTAGTCGCCCTCGGCGTAGTCGGGGTGGCGGGAGGCCTGTACCTGGCAGACGGTGCCACCCATCAGCACGTCCCCCACCTCGACGGGGTCGGCGTAGGACTTGGCGGCGCTCATCCGGCCGCGCATGTACGGGTCCAGCGAGAGGTAGACCACGCGCAGCAGCACCTGACCGTCCCGGGGGACCGGCACCTCGTCGTGGGTGACCTCGTAGGTGCCGTCGTCGGGCTCGCCCACCGGGCGTCGGGCGAGGCGGATCTGGGTGGCGGTCACGTGGCGCCTTCCTGGGTGGTGCGGCCCGTCCCGGACGGGGGCGGGCCGGAGAAGCGGGTCCGCAGCTCGCGCTTGAGGACCTTGTGCGAGGGACCCATCGGCAGCGCGTCGAGGACCTCGACCCGCCGCGGGTACTTGTGCCGGCCCAGCCGCTCGCGCGACCAGGCGATCAGCTCGGCGGCGTCGGGGGGGCCGTCCGGCGAGGTCGCCGGGATCACGACCGCGCAGATCTCCTCACCGCGCTCGTCGTCGGGCACGCCGATCACGGCGACCTGGGCGACCGCGGGATGCCGGGCCAGCACCTCCTCGACCTCGCGGGGGTAGACGTTGAAGCCGCCGCGGATGATCAGGTCCTTCTTGCGGTCCACGATGCTGATGAAGCCGCCCTCGTCGACGGTGCCGATGTCGCCGGTGCGGAACCAGCCGTCCACGATGCTGGCGGCGGTCGCCTCGGGGTCGTCGAGGTAGCCGGCGAACACGTTGTGACCCCGCACCACGATCTCGCCGAGGGAGCCGGGCGGGAGCAGCTCGATGCGGTCGTCGACGGCCTCGTCGGCCACCTCCACCTCCACCCCCCAGATCGGGTGCCCGACGGTGCCCGCACGGGTGCCGAACCAGGGCTGGTTGACCGAGGCGGTGGGCGAGGTCTCGGAGAGCCCGTAGCCCTCGTAGACGGTGGTACCGAAGGCCTGCTGGAAGCGCTCGAGCACCGCCACCGGGAGCGACGCTCCGCCCGAGACGCAGTCCCGCAGCACCGGCAGCGCCTCGGCCCGGGTCGCCGCCTCGAGGAGCTGGACGTACATGGTCGGCACTCCGAAGAACAGCGTCGCGCGCTCCCGGTGCATCAGCTCGATGGCCGCGGCCGGCTCGAAGCGGGGCTGCAGCAGCAGCGTCGCACCGACCCGGAAGGTGGAGTTCATCGACACCGTCTGGCCGAAGGTGTGGAACAGCGGCAGGCACCCCATCACCACGTCGTCGCGGCGGATCGGGTTGGCGTCGAAGGCGTTGACGGTCGCGTTCAGGACCAGGTTCAGGTGGGTCAGCAGCGCACCCTTGGGCCGGCCCGTGGTCCCGCTGGTGTAGAAGATCACCGCGGTGTCCTCGGCCTCCCGGGCCGCGTGGGAGGGCACCGGGTCGAGGCCCGCCACGTCCAGCGAACCGATCTCCCAGGCGGGCACGGAGACCGCCTGCGCGGCCGGCAGGGCGACATCCGCGAAGGTGTCGTCGTAGAGCACCGCCTGCGCACCGGAGTGCCGGACGATGTACGACGCCTCCTCCGCGTTCAGCAGCGTCGGGACGGGGACGACCACGGCGCCGACCGCGAGGATGGCGTAGTAGGACCGCACGAACCCCGCGACGTTGGGCGCCAGCAGGGCCACCCGGTGACCGGGCCCGACGCCGTGCTCGCGTAGGGCGGCCGCCTGCCGCCGGGCCTGACGCCACAGGTCTGCGTAGCTGACCCGTAGGTCGCCCTGCACCAGGGCGAGCTTGTCGGGGGTGCGGCGCGCGGACTCGGCCAGCACGGTGGCCAGGGACAGCGTGGTCATGGCCGGCAGACGGCGGCGCGGTCGGGTTCGACGGGCAACGGTGCTCCTCGGTGCGGGGGGAGGGTCGCGCGGATCGCGGGACTGCTGCGTCCCACGGTGGCCCGGCCCAGCGTTCTCCTTCGGGGCCACCGCGTCAAAACGCTGTGGCAGCGTGTCGCATGAGCCCGGTCACACGCGTCGCCGCCGGGCGCGGCGGGTCACTCCGACCAGCAGGCGATCACGGCCGAGGCGACCGCGTAGGCGGCGTCGGCTCGGGAGTAGCCGGCCGGCAGGGCCGAGGGCGGCAGCCGGCTCGCGTCAACCCGCAGGGTCTTGCCGTCCTTGAGGAAGACCGCGTCCCCGGCCTCGGTGTCAAACGCCGGGAAGCCGAGGCTCGCCATCCCCCGGAGGGTCCGCGCACCCGGCAGCCGGGCACGCAGGTCGTCGAAGTAGGCGCGACCCTCGGCTGGCCCGCGGGCGTCCTGGACCGACAGCTCCAGCGTCCCTCCGGGCAGCGCCCACCGGCAGTCGTAGACCCGGTCCGGCGTGGACCAGGTGCTGCGCGAGGACGGCTTCCCGGCGATCCCGAAGATGCGCCTGACGTCTCCGCGCACCTCCTCGCCGCAGATCATGGCAGCCGGCGCGGAGGGGCCCGCCCCGTCCCCCATGTCCATCGTCATCGCGCCTCGGGTCGCCCTGGCAGCGCCGGACGAGCCGGTGGCACCCGTTGCAGGGCTGCCGCCCGGGGGCCCGCCGCCGGACGGCGCGCAGCCGGCGGACAGCGCGGCGAGGGTGATGGCGGTGACGACCAGGGCTGGTGCTCGCATGCGGACTCCGTCTCGAGGGGCGCGCCTGGTTCGCAGCCGGGACCACCCCGGGTTGGTCGGTCAGGCACCCGGACCGCCGGCGGGCGGGTCGTGACTCCGGCCACAGAAACAACCGTGGCAGACCCAACCTCCCCGCCGAGGGCGACGAACGACCGTTGTCAGATCAGTGCTGGACCAACGACCTGCCGCACGGCGCGCCGATCCCGCTCTGGACACCTCGATGAAGGGAACTCCCGTATGCGCACCTCGCTGCGTGTCCTGCTGCCGCTCGCCGCGGCCGCCCTGCCGTTCGCCGCGATGGCCGCCCCGGCCACGGCGGCCACCGGCTCGTCGTACCAGACCACCCTGAACCCGCTGAACAAGTCCACCGGGTCCGGGATGGCGACCGTCTCCCTGAACGGCAACCAGGCCGTGGTCAAGGTCAGCTGGACCGGCCTGGCGTCCACGTTCGGCGGCGGGCCGTACCCGCACGTCCAGCACATCCACATCGGCGGGCAGGGCGCCTGCCCGACGATCGCCGACGACAAGAACAACGACGGCGTTATCAGCACCACCGAGGGTGGCCCGGCGTACGGCGGCATCGGCACCACGCTGTCGACGAAGGGGGACACCAGCCCCGCGGCCGGCACGGACATCAAGATCGCGCCGAGCGGCGGGAGCACCAGCTACTCGCGGAGCATCAACCTGAGCAGCGACACCGTGAGCTCCCTCAAGTCCGGCAAGGCCGTCGTGGTGGTCCACGGCCTCGACCCGGCCACGCTGAGCGAGAAGGCCCAGAACGAGAAGAGCGACCTGGTGCCCAGCCTGCCGCTGGCCGCCACGTCGCCCGCCCTGTGCGGCGTCCTGACCTCGATGCCCAGCGGTGGCGTGGCCACCGGCACCGGCTCGACGTCCGGTGTCGAGGACCTCGGCCTGCTCGCGGCCGGTGGTGGCCTGCTCGCCGCGGGTGGCGTCCTCCTCGCCTCCCGCAAGCGCGTGACCGCGAGGATCTGACCCTCCTCGATGTCGCACCTCCACACCATCGGCCGTCGCTGGGGCGGGCGCACCGCGCTCGCCCTGGTGGCGGTCGTGGTCGGGCTGGTCCTGGTCGCGGTCGCGGTGACCGCGCAGCGAAGCGCGCCCACTCCGCCGCGGTCCGCCGGTTCGATCGACGCGGGCGGCCCGCCCTCCCCCACCATCGACTTCTCCGGCTCCGGCTCGTCCGAGGCCGGGTCGGCGGCCCCCAGCGGAGCCCCGACCGGGTCTGCCACCGGAGGACCGGAGCCGACGCCGCTACCGGCCTCGCGACCGCTGCGGATCACCATCCCGGCGATCGGCGTCAGCTCCCGGGTCAACCCGATCGGCCTCGCCCCGGACGGGACGCTGGCGGTGCCGCAGCCGGGCCCGCACCTCGACGAGGCGGCCTGGTTCGAGAACTCCCCCACGCCCGGCCAGCCCGGACCCTCGGTGATCGAGGGGCACGTGGACAGCGAGCAGGGGCCCTCGGTCTTCTTCGAGCTCGGCAAGGTCCGGCCCGGTGACAGGGTCCTGGTCACCAGGGCCGACGGCGTCCGGCTCACCTTCACCGTCAACGCCGTGCGGGACTACCAGAAGTCGGCCTTCCCCACCGACGTCGTCTACGGAGCGAAGGACCTGAGCCGCTCCGAGCTGCGGATCATCACCTGCAGTGACTTCAACCCGACGCTGCGTCACCACGTCGGGAACGAGGTGGTCTTCGCCTCCCTCACGTCCACGTCGCGCTGACCGCGCCGACCGTGACCACCGCCTCGTCCGGGCCGGCTCCCGCCGGCCGCACCACCTGGAAGGCACGCCATGACGCGCACCGAGACCGCCCCGGGCACGACCGCCGGACCGATCGCCCGTCGGCTCGGTGCGACCCTGGCCGGATCGCTGATCGCGGTGGCCGGACTGGCCGCCTGCTCCTCCGCCCAGAGCCCGGGACCGCAGTCCTCGAGCAGCGCGTCCCCCTCCAGTCCGGCGCCCTCCGGCCCGGCGCCCTCCAGCCCGGCGCCCTCCAGCCCGGCGGCCTCCGGCCCGGCCACGGGCGGGTCTGCCGCGCCGACGTCGGTGCGCCTGACCATCAAGGACTACGCCTACTCCCCGCTCCCCACGGTGGCGCCCGGCACCAGGATCACCATCACCAACCGGGACAGCGAGGCGCACACGGTGACCGCGGACAGCGGTGACGTCTTCGACGTCAGCATCGCTCCCGGGGCGAGCGCGACGCTCACCGCCCCGGCGACGGGGACCTACCACTTCCACTGCACCTACCACGCGAACATGCACGGAACGCTGCAGGTCGGCTGACGCAGGGGCCGGGACGGGTGTGGGACCTGCCCGCGACCCTGTGCAACCGGGTGGTTCTTCCGGCACCTAGTAGTCCGATCGGGCCAGATCCCTGGGCGCCGCTTCCCGCCGGTGCCCCGGGTGCTGACAATGGCACCGGGTGCGCGACCCGACGGACGCGCACACCTCGGGCCGTCCCCCTCGGGCGCTCCGGCGACCAGGACGAGAGTGGCGGGCGAGGCGATGTCGGAGCCGGACGCGGTCCAGCGGGACGCCGGGCACGGCGCATCGGTCACCGCTGCCGCCCGTCCTGCCGCCGAGCCTGGCGCCGGACCCGCCGAGGCCCGGTCCCGGCCACCGCTGCAGCGGCACCGGACTGCCGACCTCCGGGAGCTCGTCGCCCGAGCGAGCGAGCGGCTCAACGGATCGCTGGAGGTCGAGCACACCACCTGCACCCTGGCTCGGGTGCTGGTCCCCGCGCTGGCCGACTGGTCCCTGGTCACCCTGGCCGACGAGCACGACGGCCTGCTGAGCGTCGACGGCTGGCACCGCGACCCGCGGCTGCTGCCGCTGACGGACCGGCTCGGGCACGAGCCGTGGGGGGACCGGCACCGCCACGACACACTGGCCCGGCTGCTCACCACCGGGGAGCCGCTGCTCCTCGGCGCGGACGCGACCGTCCGGGTCGCCGCAGGCCTGACCTGCCCGGACGCTCGAGCCGCCCTCGTCGAGCTCGCCCCGCGGTCGCTGGCGGTCATCCCGCTCCGGCTGGAGGGCCGCGGCATCGGGGTGCTGACGATCGGCCGCGGCGCGGACCGGTCGCCGATCAGCGAGCCGGAGCTGCGGGCCGCGAGCGAGGTGGTGCGGCACGCCACCCGGGCGCTCGGGAACGCCCGGTCGTTCGGGCGGCAGCGCGAGCTCGCGGAGGTGCTGCAGCACAGCCTGCTCAGTGAGCCCGTCCAGTCCGAGCACCTCGAGGTGGTCGTGCGCTACGTCCCGGCGTCCGCGGCTGCACGCGTGGGCGGGGACTGGTACGACGCCTTCGCGCTGCCGGACGGCTCGACGATGGTCGTGGTCGGCGACGTGAGCGGGCACGACACCCCGGCTGCGGCGATGATGGGGCAGCTGCGCAGCCTGGTGCGAGGCATCGCTGTGGCGACCCGGGCGACCCCGTCGCGACTGCTGACCCAGGTCGACCAGGCGCTGGAGACGCTGCGGCTGCACACCACCGCGACCGTGCTGGTGGCGCGCCTGGAGCCGGCCACGCTGGCGGGTCCGGCCATCCGGGTGCGCTGGTCGAACGCCGGTCACCCGCCGCCGGTGCTGGTCCATCCGGACGGCAGCACGGAGCTTCGCGAGGCGCACGACCTGATGCTCGGGGTGGACCCGAGCTCACCCCGCAGCGAGGCGATCCTGACCCTGGAGCCGGGCGCCACCCTGGTGATGTACACCGACGGGCTGGTCGAGCGTCGTGCGGAGCACCTGGACCTCGGGGTCGAGCGGCTCCGCGCCGGCCTGGAGACGTGTCACGGGCTGGGGCTGGCGCCGACCGTCGACAGTGTTCTCACGCTGCTGCTGCCCGACGAGCCCCAGGACGACGTCGCCGTGCTGGCAGTCCGGCCGGCGCTCACCCGCTGACCAGGACCACGTGCAGCGTGCGCGGTCCGTGCACCCCCTCGACCCGGTCCAGCTCGATGTCGCTGGTCGCCGACGGTCCGCTCACCCAGGTGGTCGGCCGCACGGGGTCGAGCAGCGCGAAGGCGTCGGGGACGTCGGGCACCACCTGGTCGGCGCGCACCACGCAGACGTGCAGGTCCGGCACCAGGGTCAGCGCCCGCCGGCCCTCACCCGGGCCGTGGGAGAGCACGATCGTGCCGGTCGTCGCGATGCCGACAGTGGCGGAGGTGACCACCGCGTCGAGACCGTCGAGGTCGGCGGCGGACAGGTCGTCGTCGGCGAGGGCACCGGGGACGCTCCAGCCGAACCCGTCGGGGACGACAGCGCGTGCCCCGGCCGGAAGCGCCTCGGCGATCCGTGCCTCCACCTCGTCGGGGCCGCAGCGCACCACCACCGCCCGGTAGTCCGCGACCCGCTCCGCGAAAAGGTCCACCGTGGTCGCGTCCGTCCGGCCGGTGTCCCTGTAGGCCCGAGTGACCGTGACCTCGGACCGGTCCGCGCGCTGGAGCGCCCGCCGTACGTCGGCCAGGATCTGCTCGCGCGCGCTCGAGCCGCCCGGGTCAGTCATCCCGGCCTCCGGTCCGCCGCCACCAGGCCCGGAACGACTCCGGGGGCGGCGCTGGCAGGTCCCGGGCGTCGGTCCACGCGGCCCCGGGGCCGGGCAGCCGCCGCAGCAGCCGCCCCCCGCCGGACGCGGTCCGGCGGCCTGAGGCCAACCGGCCCAGCAGGGACGCAGCGCGCTCGGCCACCCCCATCCGGCGCGCCGACCCGAGGGCGACAGCGGCCGCCTTCATCGCCCACGCCTCGGGGCCGGGCACCCGTCGCGACGCGCGGTGCGCGTCGACGACCTGGGCCCGCAGGTCGACCAGCACCGACGGGATGTCGATCCGGACCGGGCAGACCTCGAAGCACGCCCCGCAGAGCGAGGAGGCGTACGGCAGCGAGTCGGTCTGCTCGTCGACGCCGCACCCCTTTCAGCAGCGGGTTGAGGATCGCCCCGATCGGCCCGGGGTACACCGAGCCGTAGGCGTGCCCGCCGGTGCGCTCGTAGACCGGGCACACGTTGAGGCACGCCGAGCAGCGGATGCAGCGCAGCGCCTGACGGCCGACCTCGTCCGCGAGTGCCCGGGTGCGCCCGTTGTCGAGCAGCACCACGTGCACCTCCTGGGGACCGTCGCCGGGGGTGACCCCGGTCCAGGTGGAGGTGTAGGGGTTCATCCGCTCACCGGTCGACGAGCGGGGCAGCACCTGCAGGAAGACGTCGAGGTCGGCCCAGCTCGGCACCACCTTCTCGATCCCGACGACCGAGACCAGCACCTCGGGGAGGGTCAGGCACATCCGGCCGTTGCCCTCGGACTCGACGACGACCAGGGTGCCGGAGTCGGCGACCGCGAAGTTCGCCCCGGAGACGCCGACCTTCGCGCGCAGGAACTTCTCGCGCAGGTGCAGCCGGGCGGCCTCGGCGAGCCGAGCCGGCTCGTCGGACAGATCGGCGGGAGCGGCCCGGCCCGCGGCGGCCATGGACCGCAGGAAGATCTCCCGGATCTCGGCCCGGTTGCGGTGGATGGCCGGGACCAGGATGTGGCTGGGCAGGTCGTCCCCGAGCTGCACGATCAGCTCGGCCAGGTCGGTCTCCCAGGCGGCGATCCCGGCCTCCGCCAGGGTCTCGTTGAGCTCGATCTCGGCGGTGGCCATCGACTTCACCTTGACCACCTCGTCCACGTCGTGAGCGCGAGCGATCGCGGCCACCACCGCGCCGGCCTCCGCCGCGTCCCGGGCCCAGTGCACCGTCGCGCCTCGCGCGGTCAGGGACTCCTCGAGCCGCACCAGGTGCTCGTCGAGGTGCAGCAGCGTGTTGTCCTTGATCGCGGCCGCGGCCAGCCGCAGCTCCTCCCAGTTGTCCACCTCGGCGACCACCCGGGCCCGCTTGTCCCGGATCGTCGAGGTGGCGTGGGCCAGGTTGCTGCGCAGCTGGGTGTCCGCGAGGGCCTCGCGCGCCGCCACCGGGAACGCCGGCATCCCGACGAAGGTGGCGCTCATGAGACGACCGCCCGCGGGAGGTCCCGGTCCGGGCTGTGCTCGGTGGCGGCCAGCACCTCCGCGAGGTGCATGACCCGGACGCCCGCCCGTTGCCGCGTCAGCAGTCCCCCGATGTGCATCAGGCACGAGCTGTCCCCGGCCACCAGGACCTCCGCCCCGGTGCCGCGCACGTGCCGGGCCTTGTCGGAGCCCATCGCGATCGAGGTGTCGGCGTTCTTGACCGCGAACGTGCCGCCGAAGCCGCAGCACTCGGCGGCTCCGGGCAGGTCCACCAGCCGCAGGCCCCGCACCTGGCGCAGCAACCGGGTGGGACGGTCGCCGACCCCCAGCATCCGCAGCGAGTGGCAGGTCGGGTGGTAGGTGACCGTGTGCGGGAAGTACGCCCCGACATCCTCGACCCCCAGCACGTCGACCAGGAACTCGGTGAGCTCGTACACCTTCGGAGAGGTCTCGGCCACCGCCCGCACCAGTCCCGGATCCCCCGACCGACGAGCCACGGTCGCGTGCTGGTGCCGGGCCGAGCCGGCGCAGGAGCCGGACGGCGCCACGATCGCGTCGTAGCCGGCGAACGCGTCCACGAAGGTACGGACCACCGGGACCGCCTCGTCGAGGTAGCCGGTGTTGACCATCGGCTGCGCGCAGCAGGTCTGGCCGGCGGGGAAGTCGACGTCGACGCCCAACCGGCGCAGCAGTCGCACCACGGCCTTGCCGGTGTCGGGGAACAACGCGTCGTTGATGCAGGTCACCATCAGCGCCACTCGCATGCGCCTCACTCTGGCACAGGCCCCCAACCGTCCCCCGAGCCCCACCTAGAGTGACGTCATGCCAGCCAGCCGTGTGATGCCGACCGATGAGGCGACCGACCTGATCCTCCTGGTGCGCGACCTCGCCACCCGGGAGCTGCTCCCCCGCGCCGCCGACGACGAGGCCAGTGCGACCTTCCCGCGTGACGTCTTCACGATGCTGGGACGGACCGGGGTGCTCGGCCTCCCCTATGCCGAGGAGTACGGCGGCGGCGCGCAGCCGTACGAGGTCTACCTGCAGGTCCTCGAGGAGCTGGGCCGGGTCTGGGCCAGCGTCGGGGTCGGGGTCTCGGTGCACGCGCTGAGCTGCTTCGGGCTGGCCACGCGAGGCACCGAGGAGCAGCGGCAGCGCTTCCTGCCCGAGATGCTCGGCGGTGAGCTGCTCGGGGCCTACTGCCTGTCCGAGGCGCACGCCGGCTCCGACCCGGCCGCGATGCGGACCAGCGCGCGCCGGGACGGTGACGGCTACGTGATCGACGGCGCCAAGGCCTGGGTGACCCACGGCGGGCACGCCGACTTCTACAAGGTGATGGCCCGCACCGCCCCCCGCGAGCCGGGGCACAGCGGCATCTCCTGCTTCCTGGTGCCGGCCGACGCCGCCGGACTCAGCGCCGACCCGCCCGAGCGCAAGATGGGGCTGACCGGCAGCGCCACCGCGACGATGCGCTTCGACGGCGTACGGGTCGACGCGGACCGCAGGCTCGGCGAGGAGGGTGCCGGGCTGGGGATCGCGCTGTCCGGGCTCGACGCGGGCCGGCTCGGCATCGCCGCGGTCGCCACCGGGCTGGCCCAGGGGGCGCTCGACGACGCGGTCGCCTACGCGCAGGAGCGGGAGACCTTCGGCCGGCGGATCATCGACCACCAGGGACTGGGGTTCGTGCTGGCCGACATGGAGGCCGCCGTCGAGTCCGCCCGGGCGACGTACCTCGCGGCCGCCCGGCTCCGCGACCAGGGGCTCCCGTTCGGCACCCAGGCCTCGGTGGCCAAGCTGGTCGCCACCGACAACGCGATGCGGGTGACGACCGACGCCGTGCAGGTGCTCGGCGGCTACGGCTACACCCGGGACTTCCCGGTCGAACGCTACATGCGCGAGGCCAAGGTGATGCAGATCTTCGAGGGCACCAACCAGATCCAGAGGCTCGTGATCAGCCGCGCCCTCGCCGAGGACCAGAGGTCCACCGTCGCCACCGCACCGCACAAGGAGAAGTGATGCAGCTCGAGGACACCGCCGCGATCGTCACCGGAGGCGCCTCCGGCCTCGGTGCGGCGACCGCGCGAGCGCTGGCGGGCAGGGGCGTCCGCGTCGTCGCCCTGGACCTGCCCGGAGCTCTGGAGCTGGCCGAGCCGGTCGCCGGGGTCACCTGCCTGGCGGCCGACGTGACCGAGCCGGAGCAGGTGGCCGCAGCCGTCGAGCAGGCCGCGGCCGACGGCCCGCTGCGCACCGTGGTCAACTGCGCTGGCGTCGCCCCCTCCGCCCGGATCCTCGGCCGCCAGGGTGTGCACGACCTGGCGCTGTACGCCACGGTGGTGCGGATCAACCTCATCGGGTCGTTCAACGTGCTCACCCTGGCGGCCGAGCAAATCGCGCGCACCGACCCCGATGCGGGCGGCCAGCGGGGGGTGGTGGTGAACACCGCCTCGATCGCGGCCTACGACGGACAGGTCGGCCAGGCGGCGTACGCGTCGTCGAAGGGCGGGATCGTCGGTCTCACACTCCCGGCCGCCAGGGACCTCGCGCAGTACGGCATCCGGGTCTGCACGATCGCCCCCGGCATCGTCGAGACGCCGATGCTGGCCACCGTCTCGGACGAGTTCCGCGCCGGTCTGGCCGCCGGGGTGCCGTTCCCGTCGCGGCTGGCCAGACCCGAGGAGTTCGCGTCGCTGGCGCTGGCGGTCATCGACCACGACTACCTCAACGGCGAGGTGATCCGGATGGACGGCGCGCTGCGGATGCCTCCCCGGTGACCTGACGCCACCCCTGGCAGACGTATGCCCGCATGCCGCCCTTGCTACATACAGATAGCCCGTACCGACCATTGCCAGCCGGGTGAATGGAAGGTGGAGTGGGGGCAACATCCGGGGGGATGGCCATCCGCGGCAGCTGCCGCGGCGAGGCATGTCGCGGTTGTTTGCTGGCCGGCGGAAAGCTCAGGGGGGCTGTGCAGCCATGGGGGACGAAGTCTTCGAGCACGACAGGCACGGGTTCGTGCAGCTGCTGCACGACCTGCGGCAGTACGTCGCCGCGGGCATCCTGCTGAGCGCTCCGGGCCGGTGGGGTCCCGAGGACCACGGTCCGGAGCGCCTGGAGCGCATCCACGAGGTGTTCCTGCGGATGGACGAGCTCACCGCCCAGCCGGACCCGGAGCAGCGACAGATCTGGGTGGTCGACCTCGTGCAGCTCGTCGACGAGTGTGTCTCGCTGGCCCGGCTGGCGCACGGCATCCCGTTCAACGTCGAGGGGCCACCGCGGGTCGAGGCCAGCTGCGACCCGGTCCTGCTGCGGCGGGCCGTGGTCAACGTGCTCGACAACGCCACCCGGGCCACCGGCGCCTCCGGGCACGTGCGGGTGATCGTGTCGAACCGGCCGGGCGAGGCGCTCGTCGAGGTCAGCGACGAGGGCGAGGGCTTCGGACGGATCCCGTCCGGGTCGGGGCTGGGCATGTCCATCGTCGACCAGGCGCTGCGGGCGTGCCAGGGCAGCCTGGAGATCATCAGCGGTCCGGGTCCCGGCACCACGGTGCGCATGCACATCCCGTCCCAGCGCCAGATGGAGGACCGGTGATGAGCCTCCTGGTCTGCGACGACCACACCATGTTCCTGTCCGCACTCGTCGAGGCGCTGCAGGCGCAGGGCCACGAGGTCGCCGCCTTCACCAGCGAGCCGACGGAGATCCCCGCCCTGGTGGAGCTGCACCGGCCGAGCCTGGTGCTGCTCGACGTGCACATGCCGGGGCTCTCCGGCATCGACCTGGCCCGGCGGCTGCGCGAGCAGGGCCCGCGCACCGCGATCGTGCTGCTCACGGCCAGCGACGAGGACTGGGTCCGCGCGGCCTACGACTCCCGGGCCGTGGACGGGCTGGTCCGCAAGGACGGCGGCCTGCAGGCGCTCGACGCCACGCTGCGCCGGGTCCTGGCCGGGGACCGGTGCACCTCCGGGTGGCCGCTGCGCACGTCTCCCACCCGCCGCAGCTCGCCGGCGGACCTGCTCACCGACCGCGAGCGCGAGGTGCTGCGGATGCTCGCCGACGGGGTCTCCACCCCGGCGATGGCCGACCGGCTGGGCGTGTCGGTGCACACCGTGCGCAGCCATGTCCGCAACGTCCTGCTCAAGCTGGGGGTCCACCACCGGACGAAGGCCGCCTATGTCGCCCGCGAGCTCGGGCTCGTCCCCACGCCCTGAGGGGCACGGCCGGGTGACGACCGACGCCCGCCGGGGGCTGTCCCTGCTCGTGGTCGACGACCACCGGATCTTCGCCGAGGTGCTGAGCACGCGACTGCGTCGCGAGCCGGGCGTCACCGAGGTCCGGGTGGCCTTCGGTCCCGACGAGGCGACCGTGCTGGCCGGGCAGCACCAGCCGGACGTCGCGATCCTCGACTACGACCTGGCCGGCGTGCCGGCCACCGCCCTGGTGGCCGAGCTGCGCCAGGGCTCCGATCCGCCGAAGGTGCTGATCCTCTCGGCCACCGAGGAGCCGGCGGCGATCGTCGACACGCTCGCCGCCGGGGCGGCCGGCTGGGTGGTCAAGGGGGCCTCGGTCGAGGTGCTGATGGCGGCCGTCGGCGAGGTGACCCGCGGCGGCACCTACCTGCACCCGACCACCGTGCAGGGCGTCGTCGAGCGGCTGCTCCAGCGCTCGGCGGCGGAGCTCGCGCCCAGCTTCGTCCGCGACCTGTCCGCTCGGCAGCTGCAGGTGCTGCAGTGCCTGGCCGGGGGGCTCACCCGCGTCGAGACCGCCCAGCGTCTGTTCATCAGCCCCAACACGGTGCGCACCCATGTCCAGCACCTGCTGCACGTCTCCGGCGAGCACTCGACGCTCGCCCTCGTCGCCCGCGCCCGCGACCTCGGCGTGCGCGGCATCGACGACCCCGCCTGAGGACGCACCGGTTTCCTCGCGTCCGGCAGTCATCCGGTTGACGTAGCGCGGACCACCCCCGCGCGTGGTCCGCGGCCCGGCTGCGCCTCCTAGTTTCGAGGCAGCCGGTCAAAGGGGGAACGGATGAGCACAGCAGCGGTCACCACCCAGCATCCACAGATGCCTGTCAGCGCGGTCCCGTTCGCGGACTGCTGGATCACCGACCGGGCCCAGGCCGCGGCCCAGCGCGTGCTGGCCTCGGGGTGGGTGACCACCGGCACCGAGTCATTGGCCTTCGAGTCCGAGCTCGCCGCCTACGTCGGCGCCCGCACCGCGGTCTCCACGTCCTCCTGCACCTCCGCCCTCGAGCTGGCCCTGCGCTCGCTGCGGCTGGACCCCGGCAGCGCGGTGCTGACCTCGACGATGACGTTCTGCGGGGCGGTGCACGCGATCGAGCACGCGGGACTGCGGCCGGTGCTGGTCGACGTGGACCCGGTCACCGGGATGCCCACCCCGGAGACGGTGGCCCGGGCCACCGACGGCTGCGCAGACACCCCCGCAGCGATGGTCGTGGTGCACTGGGCCGGCGACCCGGTGGATGTGGCCGGCCTGGCCGAGGCCGCGGGGCTTCCCCGGCACCGCGTCGTCGAGGACGCAGCGCACGCGCTCGGCACCGCGTGGCAGGGCGAACCGGTCGGCACCGGAGCCGCGGTGTGCTTCAGCTTCTACGCCACCAAGAACCTGCCCGTCGGCGAGGGCGGCATGGTCACCAGCGACGACCCCGACCGGGCGGACTGGATCCGGCGGGCCCGGCTGCACGGTCTGTCCCAGGACGCCTGGCGGCGCTACCTGCCCGGCGGCAGCTGGCGGTACGACGTCGCGGAGTCCGGGCTCAAGGCGAACCTCAGCGACCTGTCGGCCGCGATCGGCCGCGCCCAGCTGCAGTCCTTCGACGACTGGCAGGACCGCCGGGCCCGGCTCGCCGCCCGCTACGACACACAGCTGCTGGGCCTCCCCGGGGTGCGGCTGCCGCACCGGCCCCATCCCACGGAGGGTCGCCACGCCTGGCACCTGTACGCGATCCAGCTGGACGGCCGGGTCGTCCGCGACGAGGTCGTCCGTCAGCTCGCCGAGCGCGGCGTCGGCACCTCCGTGCACTTCATCCCCGTCCACCGGCTGGGGCACTTCGCGGGGCTGACCCCCGCCGGCGGCCTGCCCGGGGCGGACCTGATGTTCGAGGGGTTGCTCTCCCTGCCCCTCTACCCACGGCTCGGCGCAGCCCAGATCGACCACGTAGCAACGGCTCTTTCCGACGTACTCCAAGGAGCGAAGCGATGACACAGACGATGATCCCCCGACAGCGCACCGCGGGTGCCTCGACGCTCATCGTCGGTGCGGGGGTAGCCGGGACCTCACTGGCCCGCGACCTGCACCGGGTCAAGTCGTTCGGCCTCACCCCGGTCGGGTTCCTCGACGACGACCCGCAGAAGCTGGGCCGGCGACTCCGCTCGACACCGGTGCTCGGCACGATCGACGACCTCGAGGCGGTGCTGCAGCGCACCGGCGCCGAGGTGGTGGTCATCGCCATCCCGTCCATGGGCAGCGCCGACATCCGGGCGCTGGCCCGGCGTGCGGCCCTGCACGGGGCCCGGGTGCGGCACCTGCCGCCGTTCCTGGCCGCACTGCAGCGGGAGATCGCCGGCAGCGACATGCGCGACCTGCAGGTGGGCTCGCTGATCGGCCGCGACGAGATGCGGGTGGTCAGCCCCGGGGCAGCCGCGGCGATCACCGGCAAGCGGGTGCTGGTGACCGGGGCGGGCGGCTCGATCGGCAGCGAGCTCTGCCGCCAGCTCTACGCGTTCGGCCCCTCGTCGCTGGTGATGCTGGACCACGACGAGTCGAACCTGCACCGGCTGCATCTCGACCTGTGGGGCGAGGCCGCGATGGACGCCGACGCCGTGATGGTCGCCGACATCCGGGACCGGGAGCGGATCCACCAGATCTTCCGCGAGCACCGTCCGCAGATCGTCTTCCACGCCGCGGCCCTCAAGCACCTCCCGGTGCTCGAGCGACACCCGTGCGAGGGCGTGAAGTCGAACGTGCTCGGCACCGAGAACCTCGTCGAGGCCGCCATCGACCACGAGGCCGAGCGGTTCGTGCTGATCTCGACGGACAAGGCGGCCAACCCCACCTCCGTGCTCGGCGCGACCAAGCGCGTGGCCGAGCTGGTGCTCCAGGCCCACGCGGGCTCCTCGACTGTGCTCTCGGCGGTGCGCTTCGGCAACGTGCTGGGCAGCCGGGGGTCGCTGCTGCACGTGATCCGCGAGCAGCTGGCGAGCGGGTCCACGGTCACCGTCACCGACCCCGAGGTCACCCGCTTCTTCATGACCATCGAGGAGGCCGTCGGCCTGGTCCTCGAGACCGCCCGGATGGCGGACGCGACCGCCACCTACGTCCTGGACATGGGCGAGCCGGTCAAGATCGTCGACCTGGTCGAGAACTTCGCGCGACTGCTGAGCGTCCCGACCATCGACTTCCGCTTCACCGGTCTCCGTCCGGGCGAGAAGCTCAACGAGGAGCTGTTCGGCGACGGTGAGGAGCGAGTGCCCACCACGCACTCGCGGATCACGATGGCGCTGCCGCCGATGCGCACCCAGGGGTTCCGGTCCCGGCTGCAGGACTTGTACGACGCCGCGTCCCACAACCGGCCCGACGAGGTCTTCAGCCTGCTGAGCGGGCTGGTCCCGGAGTACTCCCACTGCAGCTCCCGCACCCCGGTCCTGGCGGGTGCGTCGATCTACCCCGACGACTACTGAGCGAGGAAGCAACACCATGACCACTTCTCCGGCCACCCCCTACGTCCGCGTCCTCGACGACACCGCCCCCCCATCGGTGTTCGACGACCCAGCTCAGCTGCCGGCAGACCGTGATGCCCTCACGGCGCTGGGTCGTCTCGTCGGGGGCGCGGGCCTGGCCGCCCCGCCCGTGGTGCTCCCGGACTTCCACCACAAGTCCAAGATGGAGCTGCCCTCGAGCGTCGCGGTCGCGACCAGCTCGACGGTGCGCCCCGACCTCACCGGCTCCTCGGTGAACTGCGGGATGGCGCTGATCGCCGTCGACAGCGAGGTCCCCGACGACCGGGCCGTGGACCGGTTCATGCGGGCCGTACGCGAGCGCTACCCCTACCCGACCCGGGGCCGCAAGGAGCTCAGCGCCCGCGAGGTGGTGCGGGCCGCCGCGGACGGAGCGGAGTTCGCGGTCGACCGGTGGGGGGCGCCCCCCGAGGACCTCGAACGCATCGAGGAGGGCGGCCGGCTCGACCTGGACCGCTACGGGGGGCTGGACCGGCTCACCGCCGAGCTCCCGAGCCTCGCGTGGCAGCTGGCCCGGTTCCGGTTCGGCACCGTCGGCCCGTCGAACCACTTCGTCGAGCTGCAGCGGGTGGAGGAGGTGCTGGACCCCGAGCGGGCCTCCGCCCTGGGGGTCCGCGAGGGCCAGCTGACCATCCAGTACCACGGCGGCGGTGGGGTGCTGACGGGCGAGCTCGGCCGGCTGTTCTTCCGGCGCAAGGACTACCCGCGGCAGATCCGCGCGGTGAACCTGGCGCTGAAGCCCTGGTTCCACCTGCGCTCGGCCCGCTCGTACGCCGAGCTGCGCCGGCGGCTCAGCCTCTACTTCACCGACGGGTGCACCCCGGTCGAGATCGCGAGCCCGGAGGGTCAGCGCCTGATGCTGGCCAACGCGGCGGCGATGAACTACGGGTTCGCCTTCCGGATCGCCACCTACGCCTCGCTGCGGCGGCTGGCCGCGGAGACCTTCGGTGGCGCCACCGGCCGGCTGGTCGTCGACTCCCCGCACAACTCGATCTACGAGGAGACCGTCGACGGCGCCCCGGCGGTCGTGCACCGGCACAACTCCTGCCGCGCCTACCCGGCGTCGATGATGCCCTCCGGCAGCACCTTCGCCGACACCGGTCAGGCGGTGCTGCTGCCGGGCACGCACCGCACGTCGAGCTACCTCGCGGTCGCCGGCACGGACTCGCAGCGCAGCCTGCACTCCGCCTGCCACGGGGCGGGCACGGTCGTCTCCGACCACGTCCGGCGCGGCCTGTCCGGGGAGGACCCCCAGGGCCGGTCGACGCGCCGCTACCGCTACACCGACGCGGCGCCGACCACCGCGTCGCACTTCGACGACCACGGCGTCGACGCAGCGCTGCGCGTGCTGGTCCACAACGGCCTGGTCCAGCCGGTCGCGCGGATGCGCCCGCTGGCCGTCCTGCACTGACCCCGACCGCCGGGCCGACCTCTCGACCCCTCCGACAGAAGGAACGAACCCTCCATGACCATCGACGAGATCCTGCGCCGCATCGTCCGGGCCCATCTGAACCTGATCCTGGTCTGTGCTCTGCTGCCGCTGGCCCTGGTGTCGCTGGTCGAGCTCAGGACGCCACCGACGTACGCCGCCCAGGTCCGGCTGCAGACGCTGTCCGCCGCACCGTCCTCGTCCACGGAGGCGGAGGGCCTGAGCTCGCGGGTGCTGGCGCTCGCCACCACCCCGACGCTGGTGCAGTCCGCGCTGCGCTCCGCGGACCAGCCGGCCTCCGCGGAGGACGCGGTCGCCACGGCCACCCATCAGATCACCGCGGAACGTCTCGGGGAGTCCTCCGTGGTGGTGCTGTCGGTGCTCAACGAGAGCCCGGCCGCCGCCACCCGGATCGTCAGCGCTCTGACGCGCGAGGTCATGGACTTCATGAACAAGGGCGACCGCGACCAGTTCACCGCGACGCTGGCGGACGTGACCTCGCGGCGCGAGGCGGCGCAGCGCCGGCGGGACCGGCTGCAGGGAGAGCTGGGCAGCACCGTCGGTCTCCAGGCCCGGTCCAACCTCGAGACGCTGCTGAGCAACGCGCAGCACGACCTCGACCAGGTGCTCGCCGAGCAGTCCTCCCTCACCCTCTCCGACGTCACCCGCGACCAGGTGGTCGCCGTCGACGCGACCCAGCCCACCGTCGACCGGATCCCCTCGGCCCTGGTGCCGCGTGCGGCGCTGTCGGTGCTGCTGGGCCTGCTCGTCGGGTTCGGGCTCGCGGTGGTCCTGGAGACGCTGCGCCCGCGCATCGCCGGCATCCGCGTGCTGGCCCGCTCCCTGGACGCCCCGATCCTGGGCACCACGGGCGAGCCGCAGCCGGCACTGGTGCGGTCGCTGAGCCTGGCAGCGCGTCGGCAGGGCGTGGAGACCGTGGTCCTGGTCGGCGTCGACGACCGCGACGAGAAGGCGACCCGCCAGCTCCTGACCAGCATCATGACCAGTCGGGCCTCGGTCGCCAGCCCGGAGGGGGCCTCGGTGCACCGGGTGGGCGCACCTGGCGGCGCGGGTCACGACCCGGGCGCTTCGATGCCCTCCGACCCCACCCTGCCGGCCTCGCTGCAGGTGCACTTCACCGACCGGTTCGGGGTGTCGCCCGCCGAGGAGCCGACCGCCGGCGTGGTCGTGGTCTCCTCCGGCACCACCCGGCGCTCCGGTCTCGACGACGTCCAGGACGTGATCCGGGCGATGCGCTGGCCGGTGGTCGGTGTCGTCGAGGTCACCCCGCGACGTACCTGGCTGGTCTCCCCGTGACCCGCGAGATGCACGTGCGCACTGCGGGCGTCGGCTTGGTCGTCGAGGACCACACGCGGCGTCACGCGCCGCGGCTCGCCCGGGCCGTCGACGCCCAGCCCGCCAACGAGCCGGGGGGTGCCGCCGAGGTGCGCGTCGTCCTGGAGCGTGGACACCGGAGGTTCGACACCCGCGGCATGCGTCCGGTGACGCGTGGGGTCTGGTCCGACGGTGACAGCGTGGTGCTCGAGAGCGTCGGCGGGTCCGGGTTCACCCAGTCCTGGCAGGCCACCGACGACCTGCTGACGGTGCGGAGCCGATGGGCCCCGTCGGCCCTGGAGCGGGGCGCCACGGTGCTGGGGTCCCGGGCGGACGCGCTGCGCGCCCAGGTGCTGCTGCACTACCCCGCCCTGTGGTGGGCCGGCCTGCTGGGGAGGGCGCCACTGCACGTGTCGGTGCTGGAGATCGACGGCGTGGTGGTGCTGCTCGCCGGGCCCGGAGGAGTCGGCAAGTCCACGCTGGTCGCGGATGCGCTGTCCCGCGGCGCCCGGGCGACCTGCGACAACATCGCGACCTGTGACGGCGAGGTCGCCTTCGGGCTGCGTGAGCCGCTGCGGCTCGCCGTCGCAGACGGCGGCCCCGTCGGCGGGGCCCGGACCACGCATGGCCGGCGGGAGCTGGCCTGGACCTCGCGGGCCACCTCGCTGCGTCCCGACCTGGTGGTCGTGGTGCGCCGCGGGGACGGTCCGCGGGTGCGCACCATCAACCCGGACACGGCCCGCAGGTCGCTGGTCGCCGGGACCTACGCCGCGGGCGAGCTGCGCCGGTTCTGGGCGGTGACCGCGCTGGTCGGCCTGGCCACCGGCCGCGGCCCCGTGCGGCCCTGGGTCGAGGAGACGGCCCGGCACCTGACCAGCCGGCTGCCCTGCCTCGAGCTGGAGCTCGGGACCCGGCCCGGCGGCTCCCTGCAGGAGCTCCTCGCCTCACAGGTGACCGGGCGGCGGCACCAGGAGGCAGGGCGATGAGCGCCCCTCGGATCGAGGTGGCCCAGGTGGTCACCCGGTTCATCGCCGGCGCGGGTGGCGTCGCCCTGCGCGGGGTGCAGAGCCTCGACCCGGACCGCTACCGGGTCACGTTCGTCACCGGCGAGATCGGGCCGCTCGGCGACCGGGCCGCCGAAGCCGGCATGGAGGTGATCCTCGAGCCCAGCCTGGTCGCGCCGATCGCGCCGCACCAGGACCGGGTGGCGCTGGCCCGCCTCACCGCACTGTTCCGCCGGCGGCAGTTCGACGTGGTGCACACCCACAGCGCCAAGGCCGGCGCGATCGGCCGGTGGGCGGCGCACCGGGCCGGCACTCCCCTGATCGTGCACACCTACCACGGCTTCCCCTTCCACGCCTTCCAGAGCCCGGCCCGCAGGGCGGCCTACGTGGCCATCGAGCGGCGGCTGGTCCCGGTGACCGACGTGGTGCTGGCCATCGGCACCGGGGTCGCCACCGAGGCGCTGCGCCGCGGCCTGGCCAGACCCGGCGGCCTGCGCACGGTCACCCCGGTCGTCGACGGGCGGGTGGTCCGCCAGGATCCCTCCACCCGCGCCGACGCCCGCCGACGGCTCGCCCTCCCCGAGGACGCCCCTGTCGTCGGCACCGTCGGTCGCGCCGACTTCCAGAAGGCGCCCGAGCACTTCCTCGACGCGGTCGCGGCGATGCGGCACCGGGGAGTCCTCGGCGTCTGGGTCGGTGGCGGGCCGCTGCTGGAGACGGTGCGCGCGGCCGCGGCCGAACGCGGGCTCACGGACCGGGTGCGGTTCGTCGGCGAGCGCCCGGACGTCGCCGACCTGCTGCCGGCCTTCGACGTGTTCGCGATGAGCAGCCGCTACGAGGGGCTGCCGTGCGCGGTCGTCGAGGCGATGCGCTGCGGCCTGCCCGTGGTGGCGACCGCGGTGAACTCGGTGCCCGACCTGGTCGTGCCCGGGGTGAGCGGCGTGCTCGTCCCCCCGGGGGACCCCGCCGTCCTCGCCGAGGCGCTCGACGGGCTGCTGGCCGACCCGGCGACCGCCGGCCGGCTGGCCGAGGAAGGCCGCCTCCGGGCCGGCGCCTCCTTCGACGCGGCTGCGCTGACCACCGTCCTCGACCAGGTGTACTCCGCGTCCCTGGCCTCCCAACCACTTCCGACAGCAGGGTGATCTCGATGTCCACCAGACCCGATCGCACGACCGGGACAGCCCGTCCCGGGCGCCGGCTCCGCTCCGGGCTCGTCCCCGTCGCCGACGCCGAGGCCGCCGGGGCGTCGGTCCCGGCGCAGCGGCACGGACCGGCCGTCGGCGGTTGGCCGGCGGTCGACGAGGGCGTCGGCCTGACCCGGGCGCCCTGGCGCGCCCTGTGCCCGCGCCGGGTCCTCGAGCTGCGGGAGCCCAGCCTGCACAGCCTCCAGCGGCTGCCCTCCGGCACGTCGGTCGCGCTCGTCACCAGCAGCCCGCTGGGCCGGGTCCGGACCCGGCGTCGCGCGCGCCGTGCCGGGATCGTCATCCAGCGCGAGCTCATCGTGCTGCCCACCACCGACGTCCCGCTGGTGGTGCTCGACGACACCGAGACCGCGGTCCGGCACTTCTGGACGGCGGTCGCAGCGGTGCCGCCGGGCGTCACCTGGGCCGGGCCACCGGCGACCGTCGCGCTGGTGCTGGCCCGGTGGCTGCCCTGGCGGCTGACCGGCGTGCTGGCGCCCGGGCGGGTGCTGGTCGGGAGCCGGCGATGAGCCGCCCGGAGCCGGGCTGGTCGCGCCGGCCTGCCACCCACCTGCTCGAGCGGCCGGACGCCGGCGGCGTGCTGATCAGCGCCTCCCGGGACCCCGACGCCAAGCTCACCTTCGTGATGACCAGCCGGCACGGGACGGCCACCGAGCGGCTGGTGGTGAAGATCCCGTCAACGCCCGCGGCCGGGGAGGCCGTGGACCACGAGGGCCGGATGCTGGTGGAGATCCGCCGGCTGCCGCTCGGCCGGCTGCTCGCCACGGTGCCTCGCTACGTCGAGTCGCTCGTGGTGGACGGCCGTCCGGTGCTGGTGTCCACGGCACTGCCCGGCACGCCGATGAGCGTTGCCTACCACCACTGGGCGCACACCGCCCGCCCCGCCGCGGTCAGCCGCGACTTCGGCCGGGCTCTCGGCTGGCTGCGGTCCTTCCAGGCGGCCACCACCCGTGGCGACCACGGGGTCGACTGGCCGGCCCAGGTGCTGGAGACCGTGCGCGGACGGTGGGACGGGCACCCGGCGCTCGCCGGCGCGGTCGCCCGTCTCGAGGAGGCGCGCCACCGGCTGTCCGGCTGCACCCTGCCAGGCACCGCCGTGCACGGGGACTTCTGGTTCGGCAACGTGCTGGTCGAGGAGGGCGCGGTGAGCGGCGTGGTCGACTGGGAGCACGCGGTACCGCTCGGGTCGCCGCTGAGCGACGCGGCCCGCTTCGTGCTCAGCTACGCGCTGTACCTGGACCGGCACACCGCCGAGGGCCGCCGGGTCCTCGGGCACCCGCGGCTGACCCGGACCGGCTTCGCCCCGGGGATCGCCTACGCGCTCTCGGAGGCGGGCTGGTTCCCCGATCTCGTGCACCACACCCTGGCCCGGCACCTGGAGCAGCTCGGAGTCAGCGGTGACCGCTGGTACGACGTCGCCCTGACCGGTCTCGGCGAGATCGCGGCCTCGGCCAACGACGACGCCTTCGGCGCCGGCCACCTCGAGCTGCTGGCCGGTCTGCCGGCTCGCGCTCGCCGACACCGGCGGTCCCTGCGATGACCGAGCAGGCGGTCACCCCGGCCACCTCGGTCCCCCCGACCTTCACGCGCCGCCGCGACGAGGCGCTCCCGGTGATGGTGGGCGTGACCGTCGCCCTGCTGCCGATCCTGGTGCCCTCGGGTCCCGGCAACACCGCCGTCGCGGACGCGGCCATCGCCGGCTGCCTGCTGATCGCCGCGATGTGGGTCGCGCGCGAGCGCCTCACGATCGCGTTCCCCTACGCGCCCGGGGTCGCCCTGCTGATCATCGGGGGCGCCCTCGCGGCCACCGTCGCCGCCGCGCCGCTCAGCACCTCGCTGGTGCTGGCGCAGGACGGGTTCCTGCTGCTGTGGGCGGCCACCCTGGCGCTGGGCCGGCACGACCCCGCCATCGTGTCGGCGGCGACCCGCGCCTGGTGCCGGACCGCGGTCGTCTACTCATCCGTCGGCGTCGGTGCCTACATCATCGGGTTCGCCCCCCTCAGCGGTGTCAGTGCCAAGGACGGGGTGCGGGCGTCCTACACGTTCGCGGACCCGAACCTGGCCGGGAACTACCTCGTCACCTCGCTGTTCGTGATGTTGGCGTGCAAGTGCCCCCAGGGCACCGCGAGCCGCCGGGTCGGGTACGTGGTGGTGCTCGTCGCGATGGGCTTCACCGGCTCCAACGGGGCCATGCTCACGCTCCTGCTCGGCGGGGTGCTGTGCATCGCGACCAGCCGCTACCGCACCCACGGCCCGCTGGCCGGGCTGGCGGCGCTCACCGTGGCGGCCATGCTGGCGGCTGCCGCGATGGTGCTGGTGCTGCCGCGGGTGGACTTCGACGCTGTCCGCGCCCAGGCCTCGGCCGGCATCCCGCTGCTGCGGGACTCGTTCGGTCGCAGTGGCGCCTCCACGACCGAACGCGCCACCATCCTCGGGGAGGGACGGTCCCTGTACCTGCGAGGCAACGCGCTCGGGATCGGGCCGGCCCAGACGAAGGCGACGTTCGCGGCCAGCCAGGTGCCGTACGTCAAGGAGGCGCACAACGACTACCTGGCCACGCTCCTCGAGCGCGGACTCGTCGGCGCGCTGGGGCTGCTGCTGCTCGGCGGCGCCGTCGCGCTCCGCTGCTGGCGGCTGCTCAACGGCCAGCTGCCGCAGCCGTGGTCGGACATCGTGCCCCGGTTCTGGCTGCTGGTGGTGATCGCGCCGGTGATGGCGGCCGCCGCCGGGTTCTACGAGACGCTCCACTTCCGGCACCTGTGGACCTGGCTGGGCATCGTGGCCGCGCTCAGCCTCGTCCAGCAGGACCGGCAGCGGGAGCGGACATGACCCGCCTCGGCGGCTGGCCGGCGCGGGCGCGCTCGCTGCGCCGCAGCGACCTCGCCCGGGTGGTGCTGGCGAACTGCTCCGCCCGGCTGCTGGCGATCCTGGGACTGGCGGCGGCCACGATCGCGGTCGCCCGGATCGGGGGCCCCGCAGACGTCGGCGTCTACGCGCTGCTGCGGATGCTGCCGGGTCTGGTGGGCGTGCTGTGCGTGGGTGGTCTGCCGGGCGCCCTGGGGTACTTCCTCGCGGACCCCCGGCGGGACACTCCGCGGCTCTGGCCGACCCTGCTGGCCATCCTCGGCGTCGGCTCGGTCCTCGGGGTGTCGCTGTGGCTGCTCGCGACCCCGCTGCTCCGCTCGACGTTCTTCCCTGACGACTCGCTGGCCGCGATCGCCTGGGCCGGCGCCACGGTCGCCAGCCAGCTGCTGCTGACGGTGGGCAAGACCTCCCTGCAGGGCCTGCGCGACCGGCGCGGCGGCGACCTGGTGATCGCCCTGGAGGAGCTCGCGTTCCTGCCCTGCTTCCTGCTGCCGGTGCTGCTCGGCATGCGTGGCACGCCCGCCCTGGTGGCCGGGCTCGCGCTGGCCGACCTGCTGGTGGCCCTGGAGGCCTGGCGGCGGGTGGTCCGCCACACCGGGTGGCGCCTGGGCGACGGGGTCGGCCGTCCGCGTCGGGACCTCGGCACCGAGGTGCTGACCTACGGGATCCGCGGCCAGGTCGGCGGGATGATCACGCTGCTGAACCTGCGGCTCGACTTCGCCGTCCTCGGCGCCATCGCCGGCCCGGCGGTGCTGGGCGCCTACGCGGTCGCCTCCAAGTACGCCGAGCTGCTGCGGTTGCCCGGAACCGCGCTCACCTGGGTGTGCTACCCGATGCTGGCCGGCATGCCCGCCGCCGAGGCGACCCGGCAGGCGCGGCGGCTGGTGGCCCCGACGCTCGTGGTGAACCTGCTCGCTGCGGCGCCGTTCGTGCTGCTGGCCGGTCCGGTCATCGGGCTGTTCTACGGTGACCGCTTCGACGCGGCGGTGGGACCGGCACAGGTGCTGGTGCTGGGGATGCTGGTCGGCGGCGCGGCCGGCGTCGCCAGCGGGTACCTCTACGGACGGGGCCGTCCCGGGCTCAACTCGTGGGCCTTCGGCGTGGGTCTGGTGATCACGGTCGCCCTGGACCTGCTGCTCATCCCGGCGTACGGCGCCATGGGGGCGGCGATCGCCTCGACGGTGACCTACCTGCTCACCGACGGGACGCTGCTGTTCCTGATGCGCCGGGTGGGCAGGAGGTCTCCCACCCGGGCTGCCGGCACCGCGGACACGGATGCGGACGCGGACGTGGTCGGGGCGCCGACGTGAGCCGCTCCACCGGGCTGCTGCTGACCCTGTGCCTGCTGGTCCTGGGCGGCTGCCTGCTGCGCGGCGGTGCCCCGGACCGGATCGTCAGCGTGGGCCCGGCCGCCCAGGGCCGGGAGCCGGCGGTCCACGACCCGGTGCCGCCGGCCGCCACCGCGCGCGCGAGCTCGCGCCCGTCGCTGGCCGCGCTGGTCGCCGACGACCCCTACGCGAAGCTGGCCGAGGAGCTGCATGCCCGCGGGGTCGGGGTGTGGTTCGAGGCCGACCTGGTCGCCCGCTGGCTGGAGGGCCCGCAGGCCTTCCAGGAGGGTCTCGACCGGCTCGGCAAGCTGGCCGCCCTGCCCGGGGTCCGCGGGGTCAAGGTCGCCGACGAGCTCGGCTACAACGACGGGATCAACACCCCTGCCCAGGCGAAGGCGTTCCTGCAGGCGGTGCGGACCGGCCTGGCCCGGACCAGCCCGCACACCCCGGTGCTGATCGACGTGGTGGTCCCCGAGCTCGGCTGCCTCGCCTGGACATCGGTCGGCTCGGCCGCCTGCGCCGCCGAGGGCCGCGCCAAGCACCCGGCGGCCTCCGCGGCCTCCGTGGACGACTACCTGCGCTCCGGACTGGTGGACCGGCTGGACCTGAGCACGAGCCTGCTCGACGAGTGGACCTACCGGGCCTGGGGGGTCACCCAGGCACAGGCGCAGGAGCTCGCCTGGCGGCACGTGAACCGGCTCGGCTGGGACCGGCACACCGCGCTCCAGGCCCGCAAGGCGCTGGCGGACATCGGCGGCTACCAGGGCTCCGACCAGCAGGCGACCGATGACGTCAACACGTTCGTCACCGTGCCCACCGAAGCAGGCGCCCGCGCCGTGGACATCTGGACCTGGCGCCAGCAGTACGACGGGCACACCGTCAGCCTGGTCGACTCGGCGCTGTCCGCGAACCCGCTGTGGCGGCGGCTGGCAGCCGACCGCCGGGCCGGCATCCGGCTGTTCACGCACATGACCCCCTCGCTGCTGCTGCCGACCGCGGCGGAGCGGGACCTCGAGTACGCCATGGTCGCCCAGGTGTTCGACGCGGTGTTCGTCGCCGCCGGAACCGGCTGAGCGGCTCCGATCACCAGCACTGAGAACTGACCCCACGGGAGTCCCGATGAAGAGCGCCAACAGCCGCCCCGCACCGCAGCGCACCGCGCCACCGAGCCGCCCTGGCAGCCGGTCCAGCACTCTCGCCAACAGCCGGTCCGGCGAGCGGCCCGGCGAGCGGCCCGGCGAGCGGCCCGGCGAACGAACCGGCAGCCGGCCCGGCCGCGTGCCGGCTCCGCCGCCGGTCTTCCCGGTCGGCCCGCTGCGCCGCACCGTGGACGTCGTGGTCTCGCTGACGCTGCTGATGCTGGCCGCACCGGTGCTCCTCGTGGTGGTCCTGCTGATGCTGCTCACCGACGGCCGCCCGGTGCTCTACCACCAGGACCGGGTCGGCGAGGGAGGACGGACGTTCCGGCTGGTCAAGCTCCGCAGCATGCGCACCGGCGTCGCCGGCACCGCGGTGACCGCGACCGACGACCCGCGCATCACCCCGCTCGGCCGGTTCCTGCGCCGCAGCTGCCTCGACGAGCTGCCGCAGCTGTGGCACGTGCTGCGCGGGCAGATGACGCTGGTCGGCCCACGCCCGGAGAGCGTCGCGCTCGCCGAGCGGTACCCCCTCCTCTGCCGGTCGGTGCTGACCGCGCGACCGGGGCTGACCGGGCCCGCGCAGCTGCGGTTCCGGGAGCGGTCGGCCGTGCCCGCGGCGGGCTGGACGGACGTGGAGAAGTGGTACCTGGAGGTGATGGTGCCGGCCCGCGTGCAGGCTGACCTGACCTACCTGCGGCGTCCCACGCTGCGGGCCACCCTGCGCCTGCTGGTCCTGACCGCCCTGTTCGTGGTCGGCATGGTCGACCTGCAGGCGCCGATCCAGCCGTGGTCGGCGGGGATCCCCGCTCAGCGACCGCCGGAGGCCTGAACGGCCGGCACCGGTGAGACCAGCAGCGGCTCGGAGCGGGCGTTGAGGCACTCACCGGTGGTCAGGTCGTACTCGAAGTTGTGCCCCAGGCAGCGCAGCACGCCCCCCGTGACGACCCCGGTCTCCGCCAGGTCCTCCCCGGCGTGCGGGCAGTAGCGGCTCACCAGCACCCGCCGGCCGCGGTCCTCGAGCTCGATCTGCTCGAACGGGTCCCGGGCGGTCTCGAACTCCTCGACGGCTCGCAGCGCCGCCAGGTCAGCGTGCTTGAGCAGCCCGACCAGGTAGTCGTTGTAGTGGTCCGGCTCGCGGCGGGCGGAGAAGCGCAGGGAGAGCAGCAGCTCCTCCCACCGGGTCCGCCCGCTGACCACGCCCGCCAGCCAGCGGGCGTCCATCCGCAGCAGGTAGTCGGCGTGCCCGGTCCCACCGTCCAGGTCGACCCGGACGTCGTCCGGGCCGATCCGAGCGTCCCAGACGCCTCCCGCCGGGCCGCTCACCTCGAAGCGCAGCGTCATCCCGATCCGCGCCAGGAAGTACTCCGAGAGCGTCCCCAGGGACTCGACGTGGGCGGCGAAGCGCTCCGCCAGGCCGCTGTCGCGCGACGGCTCGGGGTGGTCGGCCCACACCTGGGCCACCGCCGCCCGCCGGCGGGCCGCGTACTGCTCGAGGTAGCCGCGGCGGGCCACCGGGCCGGCTGCCAGGGAGAAGCCGGTCCACTGCGGGTCACGCTGCACCGCGTCGTCGTCCAGGCAGAGCCGGTCGCCGGGCAGCAGCACGACCCCGGGCTGCCCGGGGAGGTGGTCCCGCAGCCACTGCAGGGCCTCGCCCTGGTCGGGGAAGATCCCGGGACCGTGCAGCCCGCTGTTGTGCTCGAAGAGGACCGGGTCCAGGAAGCACGGCGGGCCGGCGTACGGCAGCACCAGGCGGGGCCGCACGGACCGGACCAGCCGGGTGACGGCCTTGAACTTGCCCACCCGCTTGGCCTCCGAGATCCGGGCCCGGTCCGGACCGTCGTAGTCGTAGCAGACCGGGTGCCAGCTCGCACCGGACATCTGGACGCCCATCAGGTCGATCGGGCCGCCGACCTCGTCCATGGCCCGGCGGACCTGGCCCAGCGAGATCCGGGCGTCGTTGGTGTGCAGGACCGAGCGGCCCGCGACCGAGACCAGGACGGCCGCGTCGTGGCTCATCGGGCACTGCTCGGGGATCACCGTGAGCCAGTCGCCCCGGGTGCCGAGCGGGTAGCGATGCCAGGCGTCGAGCACCACGACCCGTCGCCGTCCGGCAGCCGCCAGCCGGCGCTGCATGATCGTCGAGGGGTAGCGGGGGACCACGACCGGCACGGTGAGCGGCAGGCCCGCCAGGTAGTCCAGGTCCATGTGGTCGAGGTGCTCGTGCGAGACCACCACGACGTCCACGTCCCGCAGCAGCGGGGCGGCCAGGTGTCCGTTGTCGGGGAACGGGAACCACGACCCGAGGAACGCCCCGCTCGAGGAGACCCACGGGTCGGCCAGCAGCCGGACCCCCGGGGCGTCGATCCGTAGCCCGGCATGACCCAACGCGGTGACGACGACTTCGTCCATCCCCCCACCGTGGACCGCCGGGGCGAGAACCAGATGCCCCACCAGGGCGACCCGCCCTACGTCACGAGGACGAGGCGCGCGCTCGGCTCACCCCGCGAAGTACTGCGTGAGCACGCTCTGCAACGGAGCCGAGTCGACGAGCGTCGGGTTCGACGAGCTCTGGTTGCCCCAGCCGTACGCGTAGTCCATCGGCGGGCTGGGAACCAGGCTCGCCCAGCGGGTGAGCATGGCGCGCAGCTGGTCCGCGGTGGGCTGGTAGTAGTAGGCGCTCGCCGACCCGGTCCCGGTCTGCCCGAACACCTGGTAGACCGGCACGATCGCGGAGCGCGGGATGCCCGCCGCGAGCGCCAGCCCGACCTTCTCGTCGATCTTGCTGACCTGGCAGGTCGGGTGCGCGACCGAGCAGGGGTACGGGTCCAGGCCGACCATGCTGACCCCGGTGGCAGCCGGCCGGAACGGCCGGTAGTCCTCGGCCCGGCTGAGCACCACGAACGACCTCTGGGTGCCGTGGCTCGCCGCGGCGATGAACGCCGCCCTGCCGGCCAGCGCCTTCGGGCCCTGCGGGCAGTCGGCGATGTGCGGCTCGTCGGAGAGGTAGTAGCCGAACACCTTGCTGTTGGCGGCGAGCCTCCGCACCGTGCTGCGGAAGGCCTCGTCCGGCGGGGTCGGGCACTTCTGCCCGAGCCACACCAGGGCCTGGACCTGGTCGGGCAGCGCGTTGACCTGGGCCGGAGAGGCGCCGGTGTCGAAGACGTTGAAGCCGAGCCGCCGGGGCGCGTCGACGGCTCCGTGCAGGTTCGTGACGAAGTGGTGGCCCGTCGTCGCCGCCGGCAGCGCAGCCCGGGCGGTCGCGGCCGGCTTGCCGGCTGGCGCCGGCTGACCGACGGCCGACCCTCCGCCGAGCACGGTCAGGGCCAGCAGGCCGGCGCAGATCAGGGTCAGGGTGGGACGTCGCATGGGTCTCGGCTCTCGCAGACGGGCCGGGCCCGACACGGGGCCGCCGGCGTTCGATGGGTCTGTCCGACGAACCAATGTAATACAGCCGGCGGTACCTGGTCAGGCTTCCAGCAACTCCAGCACGGCCCGTTCGAGGGCGTCCTGCCGCTCCTCGCGGCTCGCGTACTCCCGGCGTACGGCGTCCGCGACCGTGGTCCCGTCCTCGTAGAGGTCGATGACCCGGGGGTCGACGTACGACGACCGGGCGATCGCGGGGGTGTTGCCGAGGTACCCGGAGACCTCGACCATCGCGTGCCGGACCGCGCGCCTGCGCGAGGCCTGGGTGTCGCCGGGCTCCTCGGTGGAGGCCAGCGCGACCGCCGCGAGCACGGTGGCGTGCCAGGTGCGGAAGTCCTTGGCCGTCATGTCCGCCCCGGTGGCGGCACGGAGGTACTCGTTGACGCGGGCGGCGTCCAGCGCCGACCAGCGCCGGTCCTGCTGGAAGGCCAGCAGCCGCAGGTCCTTGCTCCGCCGCCGCCGCATCGCGTCCACCGCGGCGATCGACAGCGGGTCGTCGATCTCGATGCAGTGCTCGACCCCCGACTTGCCGACGAAGCAGAAGACCAGCCGGTCCTTGACCCGTCGCACGTGCCGCCGCTCCAGCGTGGTGAGCCCGAAGCTGCCGTTGTCGTCGGTGTAGGCGTCCGAGCCGATCCGGAAGTAGCCCAGGTCCAGCAGCCGGACGGCGGTCGCCGCGGCCCGCTCCAGCGGCATCCCGTCCAGCGCCAGGTGCTCCAGCACCGCCGCGCGGGTGCCGGCCAGCTCGCGGCCCACCGCCAGCACCCGGTCGAACTTCATCGCGTCGCGCTTGGCCCGCCAGGCGGGGTGGTAGAGGTACTGCTTGCGTCCTGCCGCGTCCACGCCGACCGCCTGGATGTGGCCGTTGGGCGCCGGGCAGATCCAGACGTCCTGCCAGGCCGGCGGGATGACCAGCGACTTCACCCGCTCCACCTGCTCCGGGGGCAGCCGCCGGCCGAGCTCGTCGAGGTAGCTGAACCCCCGGCCGGACCGCCGGCGGGTCCAGCCCTTCGAGCCGGGAGTGACGGTGCGCAGTCGGACCATGAGGGGCCGTTAACCGCCGACCGCCCCGGTCAAACCCGACGTGACCGACGGCTCAATACGCCCCGCTGCTGCCGAGCACCGCACGCACCGTCTTCGCCATGATCACCAGGTCGCTGGTCATCGACCAGTTGTCCACGTAGTAGAGGTCGAGCCGCACCGACTCCTCCCAGCTCAGCGCGGACCGGCCCGACACCTGCCACAGGCCGGTCAGCCCGGGGCGCACCAGCAGCCGCCGGCGTACGTCGTCCTCGTACTGGTGCACCTCCGAGGGCAGCGGGGGGCGCGGCCCGACGATGCTCATGTCGCCGCGCACGACGTTCAGCAGCTGCGGCAGCTCGTCGAGGGAGTAGCGCCGCAGCAGCCGCCCGGCCCGGGTGATCCGCGGGTCGTGCCGCATCTTGAACAGCACGCCGTCGAGCTCGTTGTGCGGACGCAGGCCGTCCAGCCGGTCCTCGGCGTCGACCACCATCGAGCGGACCTTCAGCATCCGGAACGGGCGGCCGAGCCGGCCCACCCGCTCCTGGCGGAAGAGCACCGGGCCGCCGTCCTGGATCCTGACCACGGCCAGCACCGCGAGCAGCAGCGGGGACAGCAGCAGCAGGGCGACCAGCGCCACGGCAAGGTCGAAGAGCCGCTTGGTGAGCCCGCCGGCCTTGCCCGCCTGGGGCTCCTCGACGTGCAGCAGCGGGAGACCGGCGACCGGACGCATGTGGATGCGCGGACCGGCCACGTCGGTGAGGCTCGGGACCACCACCAGCTCGACGTCGGAGCCCTCCAGGTCCCACGCGACCTGCCGCAGCTCCCGGGCGGTGGCGAACCCGCCGCGGGCGACCAGCACCGTGTCGGCGGCCATCTCCTCGCAGAGCCGCCGGGTGTCCGCGACGCGGCCGAGCACCGGCACGCTGAACCGGCGCTGGTCGACGTCGACCCCGTCCGGGGCGCAGGCGCCGATCACCTGGTAGCCCACGTGCCGGCTGCGCCGCAGGGCGTCGTCGACCTCCCGGATGCCGGAGGCGCCCCCGACCGCGATCACCCGGTGCATGAGCCGGCCGGTGCGTCGCATCCGGTGCACCACCTGCCGGACGACGTACCGCTCCACGAGCAGCGCCGGGAGGCCGAGGGCGAAGAGCAGCACCACGAAGCTGCGGGAGACCGGCAGCTCCAGCAGGAAGCAGGCCAGCCCGACCCCCCCGAGGGTGACCAGGGACGCGGTGCCGACGGTCCGGAACTCCTCGGGACCGGCGCCGAACTCACGTCGGGAGTAGCCACCGCGGGCCGCCAGGACCAGCAGCCAGACCACCGGGAGCCAGAACACCGGCACCCAGACCACCGGCATCCAGGGTGCCACGTCCAGCGGACCGCTCGTGGGCGTCGAGCCGGCGGCTGCCTCGAGACCGGGGAGGTCCGGCAGCCAGAGGGCCACGAGGGCGGCGAGGACCAGGAGCACGAGGTCGAGGAGCGCGGTGACCAGTCGGACCCGTCGTACCTGGGAGGCGATGTGACGCGGTCCCGCCCGCAGGCGTCCGGGCGCACGGTCCAGGTCCACCGCTGTCATGGCTTCCGTCGTGTCCTCCTGCCGGGCTCGGACGACGAGGCCGGGGTCAGCGACCGGTGACGGCGCGCAGCGCGGGGCGCGCGTCCACGACGTACACGATCGCGGCGACGGCGCCGATCAGGTTGAGGAAGCTCACCGGGTTCCAGATGAGCATGTGCGCACCGAGTGCCACCCCGAGGATGATCAGCCAGGCGGGCTTGGTGAGCTTGTCGGCGGCGACGAAGGAGGCCGGGTTGCGGGTCAGGGCGTCGACGAAGGCCCAGGCCTGGAGGGCGAAGAGGGCCAGGGTCAGGAGCGCCATGAAGCCGCTCTGGATCGCGAACACGGTGAGCACCGTCCCAGCCTAGCCAATGAACGCGGAGCGACCCCCGGAGTCTCGTCTCCGGGGGTCGCTCCAGGTGCGGTCGTGCCGTGGTGCTGGGACTCAGGCGCCGGTCTTCGCGGCGGCGTCGGTCGCCGCGCGCTTGGCCGCGGTGGCGGTCTTGCGGGCCGAGGTACCGGTGGCCTTGGCGGACCGCTTGGCGGTGGTGGCGGTCTTGGAGGTCGACTCGACGGCCTCGTTGGCGGCCTTCTTGGCCTGCGTGGTGGTCGCCTTGGCCCGGCTGGAGGTGTTCTTGGCGGTGGCCTTCAGGTCCTCGGTGGCCTGCTGGCCGCGGATCCGGTTCAGCAGGGTGCGGCCCCGGGCGGCGAGGTCGACGTACTGCTTGTTCAGGTCGTCCACGGTCTCGCCGAGGTCGGCGACAGCCTCGTTGACGAGCGCCTCGACCTGGGCCGGGATCGCCTTCGGGGCGAAGTCGACCTTGGCGAGCCGGGTCTGGGCCTCGGAGAGCCGGACCTGCGCCCCGGAGAAGCCGGTGCGGGCCGCTGCGACCGCGATGTCGACGGTGCCGACCGCGGCGTAGAACGGGCGGATCGGGTCGACCTTGTTGGACTTGGTGCTGTTGGTCTTAGCCATCGTGGGTTTCCTCCTGCGTTGGTGCTGTCTGGGGGTTGGCGGGGCCGTTGGCCGCCCGGAAGGACTGGTAGACGTCCAGCAGGGACTGCTTCTGGCGTTCGGTGAGCCCGGTGTCCGCGAGGACGGCGAGCTCCACCGAGCGGACCTCGCTGTCGTCGAGGTTCAGAATGCCGGCGCGGACGTAGAGCGTCTCCGCGGAGATGCGGAGCCCCTTGGCGAGCTGCTGGAGCACCTCCGCCGACGGACGGCGCAGGCCACGCTCGATCTGGCTCAGGTACGGGTTCGACACTCCGGTCTGCTCGGCCAGCTGCCGCAACGACAGCTTGGCCGCGACGCGTTGCTCGTGCAGGTAGTCGCCGAGGGTCTCGACGGTCTTCCCCACTCCGAACTTGGCCACGACTCCATGGTGCTTGCCAGCGCTAGCAGATGCAAGCGAACCCGCGGTGACCCGGGCCACACCTGTGCCTTCAGCTGCTGGACCGTGCTGGAACGCGGCTCACTTTCATGCCTGCTGCAGCAGGCAGGCGCCCTCGCCGCTCAGCGCGCCGGGGTGAAGGTCGCGCGGATCTCACCGACCGGACGGCCGCCGCCGAGCAGCTCCAGCACGCCGGTCCCCCGGACCGCGGCGGCGTCGACCTGGTCGAGGTCCGGCACCCCCATCTCCTCCAACGCCGCGGCCATCAGCACCGGCCGCACCCGCGGGGCGCCGTCGTCGGTTTTCAGGGCGACGGCTCGGCCGTCGGCCAGACCCAGCGCGTAGCAGGACTCCGCGCCCGCCTTGCCGACCGAGCCGGGGATCGCGTGCAGCAGCGTGGCCTCGTCGCGTCGCGAGCCCGACGTGAACTCCGGGAACGCGCGGATCGCGTCCGCGACCCGCCGCTGCGAGCCCTCGGTCGCGGTCGCCAGCCGGCGGAAGGCGCGGGCCAGGCCGACCAGCGACGCGGACAGCAGCGGCGCCCCGCACCCGTCCACAGCAACCACCTCGACCGGCTCGCCGGTCAGCTCCGCGAACGTCCCCGCGAGCGCGACCTGCAGGGGGTGGTCGGGGTCCCGGTACCCGGCCAGGTCCCAGCCGTTGACGACACAGGTGGCGAGCATCGCGGCGTGCTTGCCCGAGCAGTTCATCGCGATCGCCGAGCGCTCGCCGCCGGCGCGCAGGTACCCCTCGCGCGCCTGCTCGTCGATCGGGTAGTCCGGAGGCGTCTGCAGGGCGGACTCGTCGAGCCCGGCCCCGGCCAGGATCCGCCGCACGCCCTCGAGGTGGAACGCCTCGCCCGAGTGCGAGGCGGAGGCAAGCGCGAGCAGGTCGCCGTCGAGGTCGAGGCCCGCGTCGAGCATCCCGACCGCCTGGACCGGCTTGTTGCACGAGCGCGGCAGGATCTGGTGCTCGACGTCGCCGACCGACCAGTCCACCGACCCGTCCGCGGCCAACGCCACCACGGAGCCGTAGTGGTGGCCCTCCACGAACCCGGAGCGGACGATCTCGGCGACGACGACAGGCGAGGGCATGGCGCGACCCTAGCCAGCCGACACCCCGGCCGACCCGCCGCCTCGCCCCGACCCCGTCTGGACCGCCGCGTCCGAGCCGGTCGAGCCTGTCGGGGGCGCCGCCGCCGGTGCGGCACCATGTCCCTGTGTCCGACCAGGCTTCCGTCCCCCAGCACTGCCCCTCCGCCCGCGAGCTCGACGACCTCGAGCTGCTCGCGCACGGAGTCCTCGGCGACGTCGGCTTCGAGGGACCCGACGGGAGCGTCACGTTGCACGTGCCTCCCGGGGTCGCCACCGCGGCCGAGCAGGCCGGCGCGGTGGAGCTGGTCGACCCCGAGGGCCTGCCGCTGGCCCGGGTCGAGGTGCGCGCGACGTACCCGCTGCGGGACGGGACCGGCATCGAGGGTCCGGTCACCCCGCTCACGCACCACGAGTTCGGTGCCTTCCGACGCCTCTACCTGTCCCCCTCGCAGGTCCGGGCGAGGTACGACGCGAACACGCTGACCGTCCCGGTGGCGGGGCCCCTCACCGAGCCCGACCTCGCACGGGTCCGCGCCGCAGCCGGTGACCGGCCCGTGCTGCTGCTGGCGCTGGCCGGGACCGGCACCGCGCATCCGCTGTCCACCCCGGCGCTGCTCCGCGCGACCCTGGCCGCGGCCGCGGAGCTGCCGGACGCCGGTGTGGTCGCGGTGCCGCTGGGCTCCCGGGGAGACGCCCGTGCCGACCACGACCTCGGGCAGCGGGTGGTCGCGGCCTACGCACCGGGGGACGTGCTCGGCGTGACCGGCGAGGGCGACCTGCCCGACGCGGTGGCCGAGGTCGTCGACGACGACCTGCCGGGACCCGAGCGCCGCGGGCTGGTGCTCTTCTTCACCGGACTGTCCGGCAGCGGCAAGTCGACCCTGGCCCGCGCCCTGCACGACCTGGTCCTGGAGCGCGGCGAGCGCACCGTGACCAGCCTCGACGGGGACGTCGTCCGGAGGAACCTGTCGGCCGGTCTCACCTTCTCCCGGGAGGACCGGGAGACCAACATCCGCCGGATCGGCTGGGTCGCCGCGGAGATCAGCCGGCACGGCGGCGTGGCGATCTGCAGCCCGATCGCGCCGTTCGACAGCACCCGGCGGCAGGTCCGCGCGATGACGGAGGCCGCCGGGGGCGAGTTCGTCCTGGTGCACGTGGCCACCCCACTGGCCGAGTGCGAGCGCCGCGACCGCAAGGGCCTGTACGCCAAGGCCCGGCGCGGCGAGATCCCCGAGTTCACCGGCATCTCCTCGCCCTACGAGGAGCCCGAGGACGCGGCGGTACGGGTCGACACGACCGGCCGCTCCATCGAGGACGCCCTCGAGGACGTCCTGGCCGTGCTGACGCCGTACGCGCTCGTCCCCGGCTCCGTCGTCGAGACGGGCAGCCGGACGGCGCCCGCTCCCCCGACCCCGTCAACCGAAGGTGCACCGTGACCGACCTCCTCACCACCAGCGCGCTGGCCGTCCTGCTGGTCAGCTTCGGCGTCGGCATCGTCGTCGGGCTGACCGGGATGGGCGGCGGCGCGCTGATGACGCCGGCGCTGATCTTCCTGGGCGTCAACCCGTCGGTGGCCGTGGCCAACGACCTCGTCGCCGCGTCCGTCAACAAGTCGGTGGGGGCCGCCGTGCACTGGCGGGTGGGCAAGCCGAACCTGCGGCTGGCCGGGCTGCTGATGGTCGGCTCGGTGCCGTTCGCGTTCGCCGGCGCCTTCATCGTCAAGGCGATCGGCAACATCGCAGACCAGGAGGCGTTCCTCAAGCAGGCCCTCGGTATCGCGCTGCTCTTCACCGCGAGCACCTACGCGCTGCGGATGTACCTGCAGCTGCGGCACGTCACCGGCGGCAACCTGCTCGCGCAGCACGACCCCGTGCTCAAGCCGGCGCTGACGCTGCTGGTGGGCGCCTTCGGCGGACTGCTGGTGGGAATCACCTCGGTGGGCTCCGGCTCCCTGATCATGGTCGCGCTGCTGCTGCTCTACCCGACCCTGTCCGCGGTGCGGCTGGTCGGCACCGACCTGGTCCAGGCGGTGCCGCTGGTACTGGCGGCCGCGATCAGCCACGTGCTGGTCAGCGGCGTGGAGTGGGCGGTGCTGATCCCCCTGATCGTCGGTGGCTCCCCGGGCACCTTCCTCGGCGCGCGGTTGGCGAACTGGGTCTCCCAGTCGGTGATCCGGCGCGGGATCGTGATCGTGCTCAGCCTGACCGGGCTGAACATGCTGGGCGTCCCGCCGGCAGCCGTCGGGATCATCGGCGCCGCCCTGCTGCTGCTCGGCCCGCTGGTGTGGGGAGCGGTCCGGCAGACCCGCGGCCTGCCGGCTTTCGACAACAACGCCGCCGCCTGGCGGCTGCCCTCCTCCACCGACCCCGACGACCAGGACCGGGTCCAGCAGCCGTAACCCGGCGACCCGAGGCTCAGCCGCTGGCCCGGCGCCCGGCGTGGGCTCGGTCGGCGCGCGGCTCAGTCGCGCAGCGAGGCGACGAACGCCTGTGCGTCGGCGTAGCTGGGCAGCAGCCCGGCCCGCCCGGCCTCGGCGAGGGTGGGCGCCTGGGCGTCCTTGACAGACAGCAGCGGGCTCAGCGGGGAGCCGTCGCGGGCGCTGGTCGGCCAGTCGATGCCGAGCTCGGGGTCGAGCGGGTGGATGCCGTGCTCCCGTCCGGGGGCGTACGGCGCCGAGCAGAGGTACGACACGACGCTGCGGTCCTCGACGGCCATGAAGGCGTGGCCGAGGCCCTCGGAGAGGTAGATCGCGCGCCGGTCCCGGTCGTCGAGCGCCAGCGCCTCCCACTGGCCGAAGGTCGCGGAGCCGACCCTGATGTCGACCACGACGTCGACGACGGCGCCGGACAGGCAGGTGACCCACTTGGCCTGCCCGGGCGGCAGCTGGGCGAAGTGCACGCCTCGTACCGAGCCGGCGGCCGAGACCGACGCGTTCGCCTGGGCCAGCGTGAACCGGTGGCCCGTGGCCTCCTGGAACCGGTCTGCCCGGAACCACTCCAGGAACGAGCCCCGCTCGTCGCCGTGCACCGCAGGAGCGACCTCGTAGGCGCCGGCGATGGACAGCTCGCGGATCTTCACCTGAGTAGGGTACGCAGGCAGTGCCCGTCGAGGAGAGGAATCGTTCGTGAAGTGGCTCGTGACCGGATCGAACGGCATGCTCGGCACCGATCTCGTGGACCTGCTGCGCCAATCGGACCAGGACGTCACCGCGGCCACGCGGGCGTCGCTGGACCTCGCCGACCCCGAGGCGGTGCGGACCGCGGTGGCGGGGCATGACGTGGTGGTGAACACCGCCGCCTGGACGGCTGTCGACGACGCGGAGACCAACGAGGCCGCGGCCGCCGCGGTCAACGCGGACGCCCCCCGGCTGCTGGCCGTCGCCGCCCGGGCACACGGCGCGCGGCTCGTCCAGCTGAGCACCGACTACGTCTTCGACGGCTCCGCGTCCTCGCCGTACGCCGAGGACGCGGCCACCGCGCCGGCCTCGGCCTACGGCCGCACCAAGGAGCTGGGCGAGCAGGCCGTCCGTGAGGTGCTCCCGGAGGCGCACCTGGTGGTCAGGACCGCGTGGCTGTACGGAGCGCACGGCGGCTGCTTCCCCAAGACCATCGCCCGGCTGGCCCGGGACCGCGAGCGGGTCGACGTCGTGGACGACCAGCTGGGCCAGCCCACCTGGACCCGGGACGTGGCGGATCTGGTGCTCCGGCTGGTGCAGGCCGACGTCCCGGCCGGCACCTACCACGCGACGTCGTCGGGCCAGTGCAGCTGGTTCGACTTCGCTCGCACCGTCGTGGTCGCGGCCGGGCTGGAGTCCTCGACCGTCCAGCCGACCTCCAGCACCGCGCACCTGCGACCGGCGCCACGTCCGGCGTACTCCGTGCTCGGTCACGAGGCCCTCGTCCGGCTGGGCCTCGACCCGATCGACGAGTGGGAGTCGCGGTGGGCGCAGGCGGCACCCGGGGTGCTCGCGGCGGGGTGAGGTCACTGCCCGCCACCGCCCACCACCGCCGGTGACGGTCCGGAGGCAGGTCCCGGCTCACGCGTGGACTGCCGGTCCCTGCTCGCACCACCAGCGCGCCGCGGACGTCTGCCAGGACGGCAGGTGGGCCGAGCGCGCCAACCCCGGCAGCGAGGCGGACCCGGTCATGCCGAGGGCGTAGAGCTTGGCCCGCTCACGCTCCGACGCCTTGAGCGCCAACGAGGCGCGCAGCGTCTGGTCGCAGGGCGCACTGAGGCGCAGGTGCCCGATCCCCTGCGTCACCGGGATCGCCACGTCCTCCACCGGGTCCGCGACCAGAGGCAGCATCCGCAGCCGGTGGGAGTCGTCGCAGACGTAGCGGACCAGGACCGCCATCCGAGCACGCAGCCACGCCGGGTCGCCGGTCTGCGCGAGCCGTGCGAGCAGGATGTCGGCGAGCGGAGCGGCGAACGGCGAGGCGCTGACCAGCAGGGCCGCGCAGTGCCGTCGCTCGGTGTCGCGGTGGAAGACCGCCTCGCGGACCAGCCGCGGCAGCATCCGGTCCTCGGCGTAGGAAGGATCCTGCGGGGCACCGTCCCGCGCGGTCCGCGCGAGACTGGCGGAGAACGCCGCCGCCTTCGCCGCCACCGCCTCCTCGCCGTGCTCGACCACGTAGCCGAGCTTGGTGCGCCCGGCCTGCTCCGCGGCGCGCACGAACGTCGCCCGCATCCCCTCGGGCATCTCCGCGATCAGCTCGGCGAGGTCCTCGGCGGCAGCGGCCGGGTCGCCCCGCCAGGCCCGCAGCACCAGCATGTGCAGCTCGGCCAGCTCGGCGTCGCTGAGCTCACCGCGGACCATCTTCCGGGTTGCCAGCCAGACCCCCATCCGGTGCGCGTTCCGGTGCTGCGGGCTCTCGACGACGTCGAGGACCAGCCGCGCCGCCTCGCGCGTCGGCAGGTGGTCGAGGAGGACCAGCGGGTTGGCCACCACCTGGACCGCCGGGTCGGACAGGTACGTCGCGATGGCCTCGACGAGGAAGTCCTGGGCCCGCGGCACAGCCGCGATGCTCATCGCCGCCGCGCTCAGCTGGCGGTAGGCCACGTTCACCGACCGGGGCAGCAGCGCGACCAGCCGGTGGGCGAGCGCGCGCCAGTCGCCGGCCCGCAGGTGCACCATCGGGGCCGCGGACAGGTGCCAGCCGAGCTCCTCCCAGTCCCGGGCGCGCGCCGCGCCGTCCGCGGCGAGGTCGATGAGCTCGTCCAGGCGCAGCGAGAAGGCTCGGCTGGCGGGCTCGAGCCGCGGGCGGAGCAGCCGCTGGTCCGGGGTGGCCTCGACCGAGCGGAGATAGCTCACCACCGACGCGAGGCGCCCGGGCTCCAGGCGGAGCGCGCTCTCGTAGGCGGTCATCGCCTCGACGGAGATCGGGATGCGTCCGGACTCCCAGCGGCTCAGCAGGCTACGGCTGGCGGAGAGCCCGGCCTCGCCCAGCGCCGCGACGACCCGGGCGCCGTCCTGGAACGCCTCGTCGCGATGATGCAGCCGCACCATCGCCAGCAGCCAGCCCACCCGCGCCGACAGGTCCGGGACGGCCGCGTTCAGCGGCGTCTCGTCGACCGCGATCACCTGGGTGCGTCCGGGGCGCCGGGGAGGCACCGTGGATCAGTCCGTCACCAGCAGCTGCAGCAGGTACTCGCCGTATCCCGACTTGGCCAGGCCTTCGCCACGCTCGCGCAGCTCGTCGTCGGTGAGGAAGCCCTGTCGCCAGGCCACCTCCTCGGGACAGCCGATCTTCAGCCCCTGGCGGTGCTCCACGGTCTGGATGAAGTTGCTCGCGTCGGTGAGGGAGTCGAAGGTCCCGGTGTCGAGCCAGGCGAACCCGCGCTCGAGCACCTCCACGCGGAGCCGGTCCTGCTCGAGGTAGGCGCGGTTGATGTCGGTGATCTCGTACTCCCCGCGCGCGGAGGGCTTGAGGTCCTTCGCGATGGCGACCACGTCGTTGTCGTAGAAGTACAGGCCGGGGATCGCGAAGCTGCTGCGCGGCCGCTCCGGCTTCTCCTCGAGGCCGAGCGCGCGGCCGGAGGCGTCGAACTCGACCACGCCGTACGACGAGGGGTCGGAGACCCGGTAGGCGAACACCGCTGCGCCGTCGATCTGCTCGAAGCGCCGCAGCTTGCGCCCGAAGCCGGGCCCGTAGAACAGGTTGTCGCCGAGGACCAGCGCGCTGTGGTCGGTGCCGATGAAGCCGGCGCCGATCGTGAACGCCTGTGCGAGCCCTTCCGGCTCGGGCTGCTGGGCATAGGTGAGGTTGATGCCCAGCCGGGACCCGTCCCCCAGCAGCCGCTCGAACTGGGCGGCGTCATGGGGCGTGGTGATCACCAGGATGTCCCGGATCCCGGCCAGCATCAGCGTGGTGAGCGGGTAGTAGATCATCGGCTTGTCGTAGACCGGAACCAGCTGCTTGCTGACGCCCAGAGTGATCGGGTGCAGCCGCGTGCCGCTACCACCGGCCAGGATGATTCCGCGCATGTCGGTTAGTGTGCCGCACCATGAGGCTTCTCGTGACCGGCGGCGCCGGTTTCATCGGCTCGCACTACGTGCGGTCCCTCCTGACCGGAGCGTGGGGTCTGGCCGAGCCGGACGCCGTCGTGGTGCTGGACCGGCTCACCTACGCCGGCAACCTGGCCAACCTGGACCCGGTCCGCGAGGACCCGCGGCTGCGCTTCGTCGAGGGCGACATCCTGGACCGGGCGATGGTCGACGACCTGCTCCCGCAGGTCGATGCGGTGGTGCACTTCGCGGCGGAGTCGCACGTCGACCGCTCGATCCTCGGTGCCGCGGACTTCGTGATGACCAACGTGGTGGGCACGCAGACCCTCCTCGACTCGGCGCTGCGCCACGGCGTCGACAGGTTCGTGCACGTCTCCACCGACGAGGTCTACGGCTCGATCGAGACCGGCTCCTGGGACGAGGAGCGGCCGCTGGAGCCGAACTCGCCGTACTCGGCCTCGAAGGCGTCCTCGGACCTGCTGGCCCGCGCCTACCACCGCACCCACGGGCTGCCGGTGTCGGTCACGCGCTGCTCGAACAACTACGGGCCCTACCAGTTCCCCGAGAAGGTCATCCCCCTCTTCGTGACGAACCTGATCGACGGCGGCACGGTGCCGCTGTACGGCGAGGGCACGAACATCCGGGACTGGCTGCACGTGGACGACCACTGCCGCGGCATCCACCTGGTGCTGGGCGGGGGGCGTCCCGGGGAGGTCTACAACATCGGCGGCGGCACCGAGCTGACCAACCGCGAGCTCACCGGTCTGCTGCTGGAGGCCACCGGCACCGGATGGGACCGGGTCGAGAAGGTCACCGACCGGCTCGGTCACGACCGGCGCTACTCGGTGGACATCACCAAGATCCAGGACGAGCTCGGCTACCGGCCGCAGGTCGACTTCCAGCAGGGACTGGCCGAGACCGTGGAGTGGTTCCGCACCCGGCGCGACTGGTGGGAGCCGCTCAAGCAGCGAGCCGCCCTGCGCGCGTGAGCGTGATCGGGATTCCTCGCGAGCGACCGCCCCGGCGGCACTAAACTCGGACCGACCGCCCGTCCGGACGGTCGACGTCCCATCATCGAGCCGGGGGTGGACGTGGCGCCTCCCGATGGCACGCGCCCCAGGCGCGCCACGCCGCGCCGTGGCGCGCTCCGGGTGCTGGCACGCCCGGACGTGCTGGTCGGTGCCGCCCTGCTGGCTGCGGTGCTCGCGGTCTCGGGCTGGTCGGCGACGACCCGGGAGCCCGATGCCACCAGCTTCGCGGCACAGCGGCACCCCGCCGGCGGCCACCTCGAGGGCCCGCCCGGACGACACCAGGACCCCACCCTGATCGCCACCGGCTTCGACGGGCTGCCGGTCGGCCCGGTGAGCCCGGTCGACTTCATGGCGACCCTGGGCGGGACCAACAACGACGCGGCCGACTACACCGACACCTCCGTGGTCGAGGCCGGCGCGGGCCACGGCGAGGTGCTGCGGACCACCCTGCGGGCGGGGACGGTGCGCGACCTCCCCGACGGCGCCCACGGCATCGTGGTGTTCCCGGCGCTGCCGAGCAGCGTGCACCGCGCGTGCCTGGCCTACGACGTGCGTTTCGACCCCGACTTCGACTGGTCGCTGGGCGGCAAGCTCCCGGGCCTGCTGGGCGTCGTGCCGGGCTCACCACCGTCGCTGCCCACCGGTGGCCGGTTCGCGGGCGACCAGGGCTGGTCCGGGCGGCTGATGTGGCTGGGGCCGGGCGCCTACCGGATGCCGGGACGCAGCAACAGCGCGATCAGCTACATGTACGGACCGCACCAGACCAGCGAGTACGGCGACAACCTGTGGTGGCACGCGTCCTTCCGTCGAGGGGTCTGGCAGCGGGTCAAGCAGTGCTACCGGATGAACACCGTGGGCCGCGCGGACGGGGTGCTCCAGGCCTGGTTGGACGGGCGGCCGGTCCTGGACCGCTCCGACTACGTGTTCCGGACCCGGTCCGACGTCGCCATCACCCACCTGACCTGGAGCGTCTTCCGCGGCGGCCACACCCCGGCGTGGGCGAGTCCCCGCACCGACACCATCGACTTCGACAACGTCGTGGTGACCGGACGCTGAGCAGCCGGCACCAGCCGGGTCAGGGCCCAGCCGGATCAGGGCCCAGCGGATCAGGGCCCAGCGGATCAGGGGTCCTGGGTCAGCGGCGGCCGAGGGCCCGGTAGCTCCATCCGGCCTCGCGCCACGCCTGCGGGTCCAGGCAGTTCCGGCCGTCCAGCACCCGCCGGCTCGCGACCAGCGTCCCGATCTTCCCCGGGTCGAGCTCGACGTACTCGCGCCACTCGGTGAGCACCAGCACCAGCTCGGCGTCCTCGACGGCCTCCTCGACCGTCTCGGCGAAACGCAGGTCGGGCCACTTCCTGCTGGCGTTGCCGATCGCCTTCGGGTCGGTCACCCGCACGTCGGCGCCCTGCAGCTGCATCTGCGCGGCGATGCTGAGGGCCGGCGAGTCACGGACGTCGTCGCTCTCGGGCTTGAACGCCGCCCCGAGCACCGCGATCCGGCGACCGACGATGGACCCCTGGCACTCCTCGCGGGCCAGGTCCACCATCCGCACCCGGCGGCGCATGTTGATCGCGTCGACCTCGCGCAGGAAGGTCAGTGCCTGGTCGGCCCCGAGCTCCCCCGCCCGGGCCATGAAGGCGCGGATGTCCTTGGGCAGGCAGCCACCGCCGAAGCCCACCCCGGCGTTGAGGAACTTGCGGCCGATCCGGTCGTCGAGCCCGATGGCGTCCGCGAGCAGGGTGACGTCGGCCCCCGCGACCTCGCAGAGCTCCGCCATCGCGTTGATGAAGGAGATCTTGGTCGCGAGGAAGGAGTTGGCGGCCACCTTCACCAGCTGGGCCGTGGCCAGGTCGGTGACGATCTGCGGGGTGCCGGTGGCGAGCGCGGTCGCGTACACCTCGTCGAGCAGCGCCGCGGCCCGCAACCCCTCGTCCCCCGCCGCCAGGCCGTAGACGAAGCGGTCGGGGCGCAGGGTGTCCTCGACGGCCTTGCCCTCGCGCAGGAACTCGGGGTTCCAGACCAGGGTCGCCTCCGGCGCCGACTCCGCGATCCGGCCCGCGAGCAGCTCGGCGGTGCCCACCGGGACGGTGGACTTGCCCACCACCACGTCGCCCGACCGCAGGTGCGGGACCAGGTCGTCCACGGCGGCGTACACGTAGCGCAGGTCCGCGGCGTTCTCGCCCTGCTTCTGGGGCGTGCCGACGCACACGAAGTGGATGCGGGCACCGGCCGCCGCCGCCGCGTCGGTGGAGAAGGTCAGGCGTCCCGACTCGACCCCCTCGCGCAGCAGCTCCGGCAGGCCGGGCTCGTAGAACGGGGCCTCGCCACGACTGAGCGCCTGGATCTGGGACTCCACGACGTCGATGCCGACGACGTCGTGACCGAGCTTGGCCATGCACGCGGCGTGCACGGCGCCGAGATAGCCACATCCGAAGACTGAGATACGCACCCGCCAAACCCTAGTCGAGCCGGTCGCCGCCGTCCTCGAACCGAGGAAGACCACCACGGGTGTCCGGAAGCGACCGGAGCGCCGGACTCGGTACGATGACGGCTGCTCCCGACGAGAGGTCCCTCCCACCGATGTCAACCACCCATGCGGACTACCGCCTGAGCCAGCTCGACGAGCTGGAGGCGGAGTCGATCCACATCTTCCGTGAGGTCGCCGCCGAGTTCGAGAAGCCGGTGCTGATGTTCTCCGGCGGCAAGGACTCGATCGTCATGCTGCGGCTGGCGGAGAAGGCGTTCTACCCGGCCAAGATCCCGTTCCCCGTCCTCCAGGTCGACACCGGCTTCGACTTCCCCGAGGTGCTCGACACCCGCGACCGCTGGGTCAGCCGCCTCGGTGTCCGGATGGTCGTCGCCTCGGTCGACGATGCGATCGCCGACGGCGTGGTCGTCGACGACGGCAAGACCAGCCGCAACCGGCTGCAGATCGGCACGCTGCTGAACGTCATCGAGGAGGAGGGCTTCACCGCCGCCTTCGGCGGTGGCCGGCGCGACGAGGAGAAGGCGCGCGCGAAGGAGCGGGTCTACTCCCACCGGGACGAGTTCGGCCAATGGGACCCCAAGATGCAGCGGCCCGAGCTGTGGTCGCTGTACAACGGCAAGATCCACGGCGGCGAGCACATGCGGATCTTCCCGCTGTCGAACTGGACCGAGCTCGACATCTGGGACTACATCCACCAGGAGCAGATCGAGATCCCCTCGATCTACTTCTCGCACCAGCGGCGGGTCATCCTGCGTGACGGGATGCTGCTCTCGGAGTCCGAGACCGTCCAGCCGAAGGGCACCGAGGTGGTCACCGAGATGACGGTGCGGTTCCGCACGGTCGGCGACATGACCCAGACCGGCTGCGTGGAGAGCACCGCCTCCACGACCGCCGAGATCATCGAGGAGATCGCGGTCGCCCGGGTCACCGAGCGTGGCGCCACCCGAGGTGACGACCGCTTCTCCGAAGCGGCCATGGAAGACCGCAAGAAGGAAGGCTACTTCTGATGGACCTGCTCCGTTTCGCCACCGCGGGATCCGTCGACGACGGCAAGTCGACCCTGATCGGACGCCTGCTGCTCGACGCCAAGGCCATCTTCGAGGACCAGCTGGAGGCGGTCGAGTCGACCTCCCAGTCGAAGGGGTACGACTACACCGACCTGGCGCTGCTGACCGACGGTCTGCGCTCCGAGCGCGAGCAGGGCATCACGATCGACGTGGCCTACCGCTACTTCGCCACCCCTGAGCGCAAGTTCATCATCGCCGACACCCCGGGTCACGTGCAGTACACCCGCAACATGGTCACCGGCGCCTCGACGGCCGACCTGGGTCTGGTGCTGGTGGACGCCCGTCAGGGCCTGACCGAGCAGTCCCGCCGGCACGCGGTCATCCTCTCGCTGCTGCGCGTGCCCCACCTGGTGCTCGCGGTGAACAAGATGGACCTCGTCGACTACGACCAGACGGTCTACGAGCGGATCCACCAGGAGTTCACCGCGTTCGCCACCAAGCTGAACATCCCGGACCTGGAGATCATCCCGATCTCGGCGCTCAAGGGCGACAACGTGGTCACCCGCTCTGAGCACATGGACTGGTACGACGGACCGTCGCTCATGCACCACCTCGAGCACGTGCACGTCGCCTCGGACCGCGACCTGGTCGACGCCCGCTTCCCGGTGCAGTACGTCGTCCGGCCCAAGTCCGACGACTTCCACGACTACCGCGGCTACGCCGGCCGGCTCGCCGGCGGGGTGCTCAAGCCCGGCGACGAGGTGCTGGTGCTGCCGTCCGGGATGACCAGCAGGATCGCCGGCATCGACCTGTTCGACAAGGAGATCGACGAGGCCTTCCCACCGATGTCGGTGACGGTCCGGCTCGAGGACGACGTCGACGTGTCCCGCGGCGACATGATCTGCCGCCCGCAGAACGCACCCAAGCCCAGCCAGGACATCGACGCGATGATCTGCTGGATGACCAACGAGCCGCTGCGCCCACGCCAGAAGCTGGCGATCAAGCACACCACCCGCAGCGGGCGTGCCCTGGTGAAGGACATCCAGTACCGCCTGGACGTGAACAGCCTGCACCGGGACCAGGACACCAAGGAGCTCGGCCTCAACGAGATCGGCCGCGTGCAGCTGCGCACCACGACACCGCTGCTGTGCGACCCCTACTCGAAGAACCGCACCACCGGCTCGTTCATCCTCATCGACGAGGCCACCGGGGTCACCGTGGGAGCGGGGATGATCAACTCCGGCTCCTGAGCCGGGCACAGCGACTCCCTCCGTCCGCCTCCACGACGGGGCAGCGCGGCGGCTGTCAGCCGTCCGCGCGGCCGTAGTCGTCGTCGAGGCGGACGATGTCGTCCTCGCCGGTGTACGCGCCGTGCTGGACCTCGACGATCACCAGCTCCTGGCCGCTCTCGTTGGCCAGTCGGTGCTTGGCGCCCTGGGGCACGTCGACCGACTCGCCGGGTCCCGCGACCACGGTCTCGCCGTCGATGACGCAGGTCGCTCGGCCGAACACCACGACCCAGTGCTCGCTGCGGTGGTGGTGCGTCTGGTACGACAGCCGGCAGCCCGGGTTCACGTGGATGCGCTTGATCTTGTAGCCGTTGGCCACATCGATGACGTGCCAGGACCCCCAGGGGCGTTGCTCGGACTGCAGCACCATGAGGACTCCTCGACGCGGCGGATCGGACCGGACCAGGGTAGGTGGTCAGTCCCAGGAGCCCCGGGTCAGGACCCCGGTCAGCGGCGCCGCCGCCGGGCCGACCAGCGCGCGGGCCACCGGGCCGACGTCACCAGCACCGCACCGAGCAGCGCCCCGGCAGTGTTGGCGACGACGTCGACGGTGGACGCGGTCCGGCCCGGGAGCAGCAGTCCCTGGATGCTCTCCACGCCGACCGAGCCGCAGAAGCCGAGCGCGGTCCAGTCCCGCCAGCCCAGCCGGCGGGAACGCCAGCGAGCCGAGGATCGCCACCGGGGCCACGATCAGCGCGTTCAGCCGAACTCCAGGCGCCCGGTGGTGGCCACCGTGGCCGACAGCCCGGATCCGTGGATCAGCCGACCCACCGCCGCGATCACGCCGTTCTGGTGATCGGTGGACGGCCACAGCAGCACCACGGCCAGGCCGGCCAGGTAGACCGAGACCAGCACCCCGGACAGCCGGGCCCGGTGCCTCATCGAAGGGTCGGACGCACGTGCAGGCCCACCTCGGGGTCGACGACGACCTCCTGCCCGGCGGCGAGGCCGTCCGCCACCAGCGTGACGTCCAGGGGGACGTTGCGCTTGACCATGGCCAGCGCGATCGGTCCGAGCTCGTGGTGCCGCGCGCTGGTGCCCACGAAGCCGACGACGCGGTCCCCGGACAGCAGCTCGCTGCCGCGCGCGGGCAGCCGGTTGTCGGACCCGTCCAGGTGCAGCATCGTCAACCGGCGGGGCGGCCTGCCGAGCGTGTGGACCCGCGCCACGGTCTCCTGGCCGCGGTAGCAGCCCTTGTCCAGGTGCACCGCGGTGCCGATCCAGCCGGCCTCGTTGGGGATCGTGCGGTGGTCGGTGTCCAGGCCGAGCCGGGGCTCGCCGCGTGCGATCCGCAGCGCCTCGAACGCCCACGTGCCGCACGCCGGGCCGGCTGCCTCGGCGTACCGCTCGAGCTCGGCGCGCGGGATCATCTCGTAGCCGGAGTACGGCGCCCCGTCCACCCGGGCCGCCGGGCGCCAGGTGACCGCGAACGCGTCGGTGACGTCCTCGACCTCGACCCGCATCATGAAGCGCATCCGGTCCAGCCAGGCCACGAGCGCGGCGGACTCGCCCGGCTCGACGTGGGCGAGGAACGCCGTACCGTCGTCGACGCCGTACATCGCGTGCTCGACGTGGCCCTGCGGGCTGAGGATCAGCGCCGCGGTCGGAGTGCGAGGGGAAGCGTCTCGAGCATCTGCGTGGTCAGCGAGTGCAGCCAGGTCAGCCGGTCCGGGCCGCTGACCCGCACCACGCCCCGGTGCGAGAGGTCCACGAACCCGTCGCCGGCCTCCAGAGTGCGCTGCTCGCCGATGAACGACCCGTAGTGCGCCGCAACCGGGGCGTCGGGGTCGTTCCCGGCCACCGCGCGGGGCAGCCGGAGCAGGGGGCTCGGGGTCTGTGCTGGCATCGTCACCTGGTCATTCTCCGTGACAACCCCGGCAGACGCCGAAGATGGTGAGGTGGCCCACGTCGGTGCGGAACCCGTAGCGGTCAAGCAGCGTCGCGGTGAGCGGCTCCACCACGTCGCGCGAGACCTCGGTGATGGTGTGGCACTCGCGGCACACCAGGTGCACGTGGGCGGGGGTCGCGGTGGAGTGGTAGGTGGGCGCCCGGTCGGTGATGTGCGCGTGCCGGACCAGCCCGAGCTCCTCCAGCAGCTCCAGGGTCCGGTACACCGTGGAGATGTTGACCGCCTGCGACTCCTCGCGCACCGCGGTCAGGATCTCGTCGGGGGTCGCGTGTCCCAGCCGCTCCACCGCGTGCAGCACGAGCTCCCGCTGGGGGGTGAGGCGGTACCCCTTCGAGCGCAGCGTCGACTGCCAGTCCTCCCCGGGATCGGGGTGGTCGTGCGCGTGCGAGCTCACGTCCCGAGTGTAGGCGTCTCAGGCGTAGCCGAGCACCTCGTGGCGCCGCTCGGCCCAGGCCAGTGCGGACCCGATCCCCTCGGCCAGCGACAGCCGGGAGGTCCAGCCGAGCAGCTCCCGGGCCTTGTCCACGTTCGCGAAGGCACCGACCGCGTCGCCGGGACGTGCGGGCGCGTCGACGGTGGGCACCGGCGACCCGAACACGTCCTCGAAGACCGCGAGGAGCTCACGGACGGTCACGCCCCTGCCGGTGCCGAGGTTGATCACGGTGCTGGGTGCCCCCACCTGGTCGAGCACGTGGTCGAAGCGCTCCACCGCCCGGACGTGCGCCTCCGCGAGGTCCCAGACGTGGACGTAGTCGCGGATCCCGGTGCCGTCGCGGGTGGGGTGGTCGGTGCCGGTGACGGCGAACGCGGGTCGCCGGCCGAGCGCGGCCATCGTCATCTGGCCGACCACGTGGGTGGGCTCGCGGGCGTAGACGCCGGACTCGAGGTCGGGGTCGGAGCCGACCGGGTTGAAGTAGCGCAGCACCAGGGCACGCAGCTCGGTGGCCGCCGCGATGTCGAGGAGGATCTGCTCCATCATCTGCTTGGTCCGGGCGTACGGCGAGGGCGGGTCGAGCGGCGACTCCTCGGTGACCTCGAACCCGTCCACGGTCGCGTACAGCGAGGCCGAGGAGGAGAAGACCACCCGGGGCTTGCCCAGCCGCACCAGCTCGTCGAAGAGCACCAGGGACTTCGCGACGTTGTCGCGGTAGTAGGCCGCGGGCTCGGCCACCGACTCGGGCACCACGATCCGGGCGGCCATGTGGATCGTGCAGTCGAGGTCCGGATGCTCCGCGACGACCCGGGCCAGCAGGGCGCGGTCGCCGATGTCGCCCTCGTAGAAGGACCGGTCACGGACGAAGGCCCGCGGCCCGGTGAGCAGGGAGTCGAGCACCACCGGCACGTGGCCGGCCCGCTCCAGCGCCTTGGCGGTCGTGGACCCGATGTAGCCGGCGCCGCCGGTGACGAGGACCTTCATGGGTGCGACCCTAGCGAGTCCGCCCGGCCCGAAGGTCACTGCCGGACGAGCCGGCCCCACAGGTGCGGCTGGAGCTTCTGCCCGACTGCCGCCATGTCGTAGGCCCAGAGCAGGTCACCCTCCACCAGCCCGTACATCCGGTGGCCGCCGGCGTACTCCTTGGCGGTGTGGGTACGGACCACGGCGTCGGTGCTGACCTCGACCTTGGCGCCGTCGGCCCGGCCGTACCAGACCTCGGCGAAGCCGGTGTTGTGCGTGATCAGCCACTCCAGGGTGCCGTCGGCCTTGGCCCGGATGAAGCCGGTCTCGATCGCCGCGTCCCGGACCTTGTGGCCCTGCTCGTCGACGATCCAGGCGTGGCTCATGTAGTGGAAGAACGGCCGGCCGTCATGGGTGAAGATGCACTCCTGCCCGAACTGGAACGCGTCGATCGTCGGGTAGTCGCCATGGCCGTTGCCCCGCCAGGTGCCGAGCAGCCAGGCGATGGGGGCGCAGTCGGGGTGCAGGGTGTCCGGGAGCTCGAACGGCATGCTCAGGCGCCGTTGGCCTTGAACAGGTGGTACAGGACGACCAGGGACACCCAGCCGACACCGAGCACGACGAGGGCCATGAGAGTGATGAAGACGGCTTCCATGCCCGCAGTCTATTAGGGTCGCCCCATGAGCCGGTCGCTGGTGGTCAAGGTCACGGTCGCCGACGCCGACGCGGAGCGCTGCAGCCAGGGCTTCACGGTGGCCGCCACCGCTGCCGCGTCGGGGGTGCCGGTGAGCCTGTGGCTGACCGGTGAGGCCGCGTGGTTCGCGCTGCCGGACCGTGCGGCGCAGTTCAGCCTGCCGCACTCCGCGCCGCTGACCGACCTGCTGACGGCGGTGCTCGAGGCCGGGTCGGTCACGCTATGCACCCAGTGCGCGGCCCGCCGCGGCATCGGCACCGACGACGTGCTGCCCGGGGTCCGGATCGCGGGTGCCGCCTCCTTCCTCGAGGAGTCACTGGCCGACGGCGCCCAGGCGCTCGTCTACTGATCCCCGACCAGGCGGAAGACGTAGCCGAAGGCGGGCCGGGTGTAGGCGACCCCCCGACCGGTGCTGCGGACCGTCGTGGCGTCGGCGGCTCGGGGGTTCTTCGGCACCAGGTAGCGCTCGAGCGCGTCCGCGTCCAGGCGGTACCGCCCCGCACGGTGGGTCACGGCGGCCAGCAGCCGCAGCGCCGGGTCGAGAGCGGCCAGGCTGGCGTCCCCGTGGCTGGCGTTGGCCAGCAGCAACCCGCCCGGCCGCAGCAGGTCCCGGCAGTGGTCCCAGACCGGGCCCGCGTACAGCGAGATGAGCAGGTCGAAGCCCGACCTCGGCACCGGCAGCGGGGTCCGGTAGTCCGCGGCCAGGAACCGCACCTCGTCGCCGGCCCCCGGCCGGGTGCGGCCGCGCAGCTCGGCCCGGACCCGGGCCTCGTCGGCGAAGTAGCGGCCGACACGGCGGTCGGTGTCGACGTAGGTGACCGACGGCACCGCGGTCGACGGCGCCAGGTCGAGGTAGCTGCCCGGGTAGAGCGCCCGCTCGACCGCCCACGTCCGGACGAGAAGGGTGAACAGCTCGGACCGGTCGCCGATGGCGGTCCGGTAGCCCGCCCAGGTCTCCTCCGGCCGGTGATCGCCGCTGGTCGGTCCGGCCGCCATGGGCTTGCATCCTCCGCTGCGCGCCCGTCGTCGGGAGCGGTCAGCGCCGCTTGGTGCCGAGCAGCTCGCGGGTCTCGGCGGGGGTCATCGGGACCCGTTGGGCGATCTCACCGAGCCGGACGGCGCGCTCGACGAGCTGGGCGTTGTGCTCGACGGGCACGCCCCTGGCCAGGGTCAGCACGTCCTCCATGCCGACCCGCAGGTGACCGCCCTTCGACAGGGCCGCCAACGCGACGGCCAGCGTGGACCGGCCGATGCCCGTCGCCGACCAGGACGTCACCTCGGCGGGCAGCGCGGCCACCGCGGCCACCAGCGCGTCGGCGGTCCCCGGCATGCCGCCGGGCACCCCCATCACCAGGTCGACGTGCACCTGGCCGCCGTACGGCAGGCCGAACCGGTCGAGCAGCCGTTGCAGCGAGGCGACGTGGCCGAGGTCGAACAGCTCGAACTCCGGGACCACCTCCCGGTCCTGGGAGAGCCGGTACAGCTCGGTGACGAACGGCCACGGGTTGGTGAAGACGTCGTCGCCGAAGTTGGTGGTGCCCATGGTCAGGCTGCACGCGTCCGGGTCGGCGTCCAGCACCTTCAGCCGGCTCTCGAGCGGGTCGTGCACCGAGCCTCCGGTGGACAGCTGCACGACCAGGTCGGTCCCCTCCCGCAGGGCCTCGACGGTGTCCGTCAGCCGCGCCAGGTCCAGGGTGGGCCGATGCTCGTCGTCGCGGATGTGCACGTGCACCATCGCGGCGCCGGCAGCCTGGCAGCGCTGCGCGGTCTCCACGAGCTCGCCCATGGTGGTCGGCAGCTGCGGGCAGTCCCGCTTCGAGGTCTCGGCACCCGTCGGGGCGACGGTGACCAGGAGCTTGTCGGGGGCGACGGTCATGGCCGTCATCGTGTCAGACTGCGCGCGGACCCGTCGACCCGGCAAGAGGAAGTTCTCCTGATGAGAGCAGTTATCCAACGCGTTCTTCAGGCTTCGGTGTCCATCGACGGGAAGGCCGTCGGCACCCTGCCCGGCCCGGGACTGCTGGTCCTGCTCGGCGTCAGCCACCACGACGGCCCCGGGCAGGCCGCGTGGACGGCCCGCAAGATCTGGGACCTGCGGATCCTGCGCGAGGAGCGGTCCGCCTCCGATGTCGGCGCGCCGATCCTGGTGGTCAGCCAGTTCACCCTGTACGGCGACGCACGCAAGGGCCGCCGGCCGACCTGGAGCGCCGCCGCTCCCGGGGAGGTGTCCGAGCCGCTGTACGAGCGGGTCTGCGTCGAGCTCGAGCGGCTCGGCGCCCATGTCGAACGGGGACGCTTCGGGGCGGACATGCAGGTCGGCCTGGTCAACGACGGTCCGGTCACGCTGGTGCTGGACGCCCCGGCCGGGTAGGCAGGGCTCCCGACGGACGGGTCGCCCGGGCTCAGAACCGGGTCAGGACCACCGCGAGGACCGCGACCACCAGGACCGCGAGCGCGACCAGGGCTGCCAGCGGTCCCCAGCCCATCCGGTCGCGACCGACGGAGCGAGGCCCGGCGTCCGGGTCCTGGTCGGCCCAGTCCTCGTCGTCCCAGTCCTCGTCGTCCCGGTCCTCGACGACCCGGTCCTCGTCGACCCGGTCCGAGTCGACGCGGTCCGCGTCCCTCCGGTCATGCCAGTCCTCGGTCAGCGCGAAGCCCGGGACCACGTAGTCCGGCTCCGTGGCGCTCTCGGGCCCGGGGTCGTCCTGCTCCGAGTCCGGCGGCTCGAACTCCCAGGAGGGCGCCGCCTGCTCGAGCACGTCGACCGGGGTGAAGTCGGGCGGCGCCTGCGGCGGCTCGAAGGTCCAGCTGACCTCGACCGGCTCGCCGGCCGGCGGCTCGGGGGCCGTCTCGTCGGGTGGCTCGAACCGCCACTGCGGCAACCGTGGCTCGGCGACCTCACCGTCCGCCCCCGGCTCGTCGGCCGGCTCCTCGTGCGCTCGGTGGTCCGGCGCGCCGTCGGGGTGGTCGTCCGGCTCGTCGGCCGGCTCCTCGTGCGCTCGGTCGTCCGGCGCGCCGTCGGGGTGGTCGTCCGGCTCGCCGTGCTGGTCGTCCGGCTCCTCCTCCGGCGCCGCCGCAGCCCGACGGGCCTCGTCGTACGCCCGCTGGAAGCCGGCCAGGTACGCCGCAGCCAGCTCCGGCGGGAGCTCGGGAGGCGGCTCCGGGAGTGGACGGGGTTGGTCCTGCGACGGCACCACCCCAGCCTAGGAGACCGGTGTCGCCGAACTCACCGCCGGGAGGCGTCCGGGTCACCTACCCTGGACCGGACCCCGGCCGACCTTCCGGGCACCAGGCACCTGTCGTCGACCCCCCGGGGGAGCACCACCGCATGAGATCGTCACGCTGCGCGTCCCGCCCCGCTCGCACCCGGGACCACCGATGACCGGTCTGGTCGGGCGGCACAAGGCGGTCACGGGGCTGCTGGTCCTGGTGGTCGTCCTGCTGCTGGCGGTCGGCGGCTGGGCGGTCTACCTCAACAGCCGGCTCCAGGGCGTGCCCCGCGTCGACGCCGGGATCACCTCCCGGCTGGGCACCACTCCCGCCGAGCACACGGGCCCGCTGAACATCCTGCTGGCCGGCACCGACACGGGCACGCCCGGACGGCTGGCGCGCCTGGTGAAGAACGGCTGGCAGCCGGGCGCGATGCGCAGCGACACCATCATGGTGCTGCACGTCTCGAAGGACCGGAAGCACGTCTCGCTCGTCTCCATCCCGCGGGACTCGTGGGTCGCCATCCCCGGGCACGGCGACGCCAAGATCAACGCCGCCTTCTCCCTGGGCGGCCCCAAGCTCTACGTCCAGACGGTGCAGCAGTTCACCGGACTGCACATCGACCACCTGGCGGTGATCGACTGGGGCGGCTTCCGGAAGCTGACGACGGCCCTGGGCGGGGTCGACGTCCGGGTGCCCCGCACGGTCTACGACTCCTCGACCAAGACCACCTGGCGCAAGGGCGTCGTGCACCTGGAGGGCCAGAAGGCGCTGCTGTACGTACGCCAGCGGCACGGCCTGCCCAACGGCGACTTCGACCGGATCAACCGGCAGCAGAGCTTCCTGCGCGCGGTGCTGAACAAGACCCTGTCGTCCGGCACGCTGAGCAACCCGGTGAAGCTGACCAGGACGCTGGGTGCCGTCGCGGACTCGATGACCGTCGACCAGACCCTCGACACCGCCGCGATGCGCAGCCTGGCGCTGTCGTTGCGCGGGGTGCGCGCGGACGACCTCACCTTCACCACGGTCCCGCTGCTCCGCTACGCCCGGATCGACGGGCAGAGCGTGAACCTGGTCGACCGGAAGAAGGCCGCGGCGATGTTCGCGGCGCTCGAGAAGGACCGGCTCGACGAGTACCTGCGCACCAACGACGTACCCAGCCTGCCCGCCGTCGGCCAGGTGTCCTGACCCCACCTCCCCCGGCCGGCCGCCCGGCCCGCTCCCCCGAGAGGCAACCGTGACCCGCACCCGCACCCTCGGCGTCCTGATCTGCGCGCTCAGCCTGGTCGGCGCCGCCCTCGCGCTGTCCCGCCCCGCCCCAGCCGGCGCCGCGACGGCCGGCGCCGCGACGGCCGGCCGCTGCGTGGACGCGGTGCACCGCGGCTACCAGGCGCACGCCGTCGAGAACAGCATGAGAGCGATGCGCGCGGGCGTGTACCGGCACGCGGACTACCTCGAGATGGACGTCCAGGTCACCCGGGACGGGCAGGTCGTGCTGATGCACGACAAGACCATCGACCGCACCACCGACGGCACCGGCCGGGTGATCGACCAGACCCGGGCGGAGCTGAGCCGCGTCCGCCTGAACGACGGCCAGCGCGTGCCCACCCTGCGCTCGGTGCTCGCGATGGCGAAGCCGTCCGGGACCGGCGTGCTGGTCGAGCTCAAGTGGATCCCGCAGAGCCGCTTCCCCGCCGTCGAGCGGATGCTCGCGGACTACGGCCTGGCGCGGGTCGTGGTGAACAGCTTCTCGCCGTGGGTGACCCAGCGGTTCCACGAGCTCTACCCCGAGGTCCGGACCGCTCTGGACGTGCAGCGGCCGATCAGCGTCGCCCGGGCCCGCCGGTACGGCGGCGTGATGCCCGACCACCGCCACGTGAGCAACGCCTGGCTCGCCTCGATGCGCGAGGCGGGGCTCTCGACGTACGTCTGGAAGGTGGACACGGCCGCGGCGTGGCACCGCTTCGCGGGCCGGGCGACGATGGTGATCACCGACCGGGCCGCCGGCTACGACACCTGGCGTCGCAAGGCCTGCTGACCGAGCCCGCATCATCGAGCACGGGGCTCGAGATGCGGGCTCGTCGCCCTGCTCGGACGCCCTGCTCGGACGCCCTGCTCGGAGGTCCTGCTCAGAGGGCGACGGCCACCTCGGCGACCGAGCCTCGATGGGCCACGACCGTGCTGTCGACCGCGTCCGCCCGGGGAGCCAGCGTGCGCAGCGTCCACTCGCCGGGGGCCGCGAAGAACCGGAAGTGACCGGTGGCCGAGGTGGGCACCTCCGCGGTGAACTCGCCGGTGCGGTCCAGCAGCCGCACGTAGGCGTTGGGCACCGGCTCGTCGTTCCGGGTCACGATGCCCTGGATCACCGACTCACGGGCCACGTTGACACCGTCGAGCGAGAGCCCGCCGGTGGTCGCGCCGCACATCAGGCCGCACCCTTCTCGTCGCCGAGCGCCACCGGGACCCCGACCAGGGAGCCGTACTCGGTCCACGAGCCGTCGTAGTTCTTGACGTTCTGCTGACCGAGCAGCTCGGCCAGCACGAACCAGGTGTGGCTGGAGCGCTCGCCGATGCGGCAGTAGGCGATCGTGTCCTTGTCCCAGTCGACGCCGGCGTCGGTGTAGATCTGCTTCAGCTCGTCGTCACTGCGGAAGGTGCCGTCGTCGTTGGCCGCCTTGCTCCACGGCACGTTCGCGGCGGTTGGGATGTGACCCGCGCGCTGCGCCTGCTCCTGGGGCAGGTGGGCCGGTGCGAGCAGCCGGCCGGCGTACTCGTCGGGGCTGCGGACGTCGACGAGGTTCTTCACGCCGATCGCCTGCACGGTCTCGTCGCGGAACGCGCGGATCGAGAGGTCCTGCTCCCGGGCGGTGTAGGACGTCTGTGGGCGCTCGACGGCCTCGTCGGTGAGCTCGCGGCTGTCCAGCTCCCACTTCTTGCGGCCACCGTCGAGCAGCCTGACGTCCTGGTGCCCGTAGAGCTTGAAGTACCAGTAGGCGTAGGCGGCGAACCAGTTGTTGTTGCCGCCGTACAGCACCACGGTCTGGTCGTTCGCGACCCCCTTGGCCGAGAGCAGTGCCTCGAACTGCGACTTGCTGACGAAGTCCCGGCGGACCTGGTCCTGCAGGTCGGTGGTCCAGTCGAGCTTGATGGCTCCCCGGAGGTGCCCCTTGTCGTAGGCGGTGGTGTCCTCGTCGACCTCGACCAGGACGACCTGCGGGTCGTCGAGATGCTCCTCGACCCAGTCGGCGTTCACGAGTGCGGTGTCGCGGCTCATGGTGTTCCTTTCGTCGGCCCGGGGGCGTCCGGGCACGTGGGCGGTGGTGGAGACGGCTGTGCTGGATGGGTCAGGCGGTGGTGCTGCGGGCCGGGCGGCGCGCCGTACGAGCAGGTACACCTCGCAGCCCAGGCAGAGGCCGAAGACGGCGTTGAGGAACGCCGCCGCGAGGGCGAGCCCGGTCGCGACCGATCCCAGCAGGTCGGCTCCCGAGAGGTAGCCCGCCAGCGCCAGCACGGCGAAGGCGAGGCCGACGGCCTGGGCGAACCGCGGCGGCGCGGCGTCCTCGAGCTCGGCGGGCGGGCCCAGCCGGGGCCGGACGAGGGTCCGGAACAGCCAGCCGTACGGCGTCCGTTGGACGCCGAGCGCCGCCCCGAGCCGCGAACAGCACCGCCTGGACCCCCAGCAGCACGACCGTGACGGTCGACGGAGCGAGCACCAGGGCCGCGGCGAGCACCAGCGTGGTCAGGGACGCGGCCAGCCGCGGGCCCCGGGGGTCGACCTGCGCGCGGACGGCTGCGGCCGCTCCAGCGGCTGGGTCAGGAGCGGGGCCGGGGTTGGTGCCGGCGCGGGTGACGAGGGACATGCGGTACTCCTGCGGATGGTCACGACGGCCTGAGGGGAGGGCGCGGGCCCACCGGCAGGCTCACCACAGACATGCCGATCAGCAGGATCGACCTAGGGGAGGGTGCGACAGGGTCCCGTCAGGACATTCGACACAGTGCCGAGCGCACGCGGCAGTGATCCACTGCGCGGCGCTTCGTGAGCATGGTCGAGGACATGGCAGCCAGAGTACGCACGGGTCGCCGCGAGCCGGCAACGGTCATCTCACTGGACGGACAGCCTGTCCATGATATGGACATCACACATCGCCGAACGCCCGGAGGAGTGTGCCCATCACGGCGTCGCGACTCGGGGCGCCGCTCGCCCGGGACACCTCGCGGCCGCTCGCATCGAGCACGAGCGTCGTGGGGGTGCGGACGATGCCCAGACTGCGGACCAGGTCGAGGTGCTGCTCGGCGTCCACCTCGACGTGCGCGACCCCCGGCACCAGCTCGACGACCTCGCCGAGCACCCGGCGGGTGGCCCGACACGGGGCGCAGAAGGCGGAGGAGAACTGCAGCAGCGTCGCGCGCTCCCCGAGCGGGCGCCCCAGCCCCGCCAGCGGCCGCGGCGGCTCGGACACCGACCCGTCGCCCGACGCCGCCGGGTCAACCCGGGCGGCCGAGTCCACCTGGGCCGACGGGACGGCGGCCGGCAGCGCGCGCGTACCCCGGAACCGACCGTCCCGGGCTGCGCGCCAGAGTCCGAAGGCGGTGGCGAGCGCCAGCGCGAGGATCAGCACCCACATGCCTTGGCTCATGCAGGGTCCAACCGTCTGGTCACCGAAACGATTCCCGGGCACCCGGGGCCGGACCCCGGAGCGATCTCCCTGGGAGGTAGAAGACCGCCCCGAGGCCGCCTGAGCAGCCACGGAAGAACCGTGGACAGCGTCAGGATCTCCTTGTATAGCAGGGAAAACCGGCCCATGGGGGTAAAGGTTTCTGCCGCTGGCGCGGGCCGGTTCAGCCGCCCGCGAACGGCGGCAGCAGCTCCACGGTCTCCCCTCCCGTCACCGGCACCTCGGCAGGGTCCGCGCTGCCGACCGGACGCTCCCCGACCAGCACCGAGCACACCGCGAGGACGCTCGCGAACCGCGGTCGGTCGGCGTGTGCGGCGCGTGCCGCGGCCAGGACGTCGGCCAGCGTCGCGCCCGCGGACACCGGCAGCAGGTCGCTGTCCACGCCGGCCGCAGCGCGCGCGGCCGCCCAGTACCGGACGGTGACGCTGTCCGCGGCAGGGTGCTTTCGCTGGGTCGGGTCCGTCACATTCGGTATCCTGCCCTATCGCGTGAACCGGACCGGCTGCACGGCCGTCCCGCCGGTCCGCACGCGCGAGCGGCTCAACGGCGAGTCGGCAACACCCTCACCGCTGTGATCGGGAGATGCCATGAGCACCCTGCTGCTGCTGACCAACACCACCCAACCGTCTGCCGAGGTGCTGCCCGCCCTGGCGCTGCTGCCGCACCAGGTCAAGATCCTGCCCGCGGAGGGCAGCGCGCTGCTCGAGGCGCCCGACGTGGACCTGGTGCTCGTGGACGGCCGCAAGGAGCTCGCCCCGGCCCGCGACCTGTGCCGGCTGATCCGCACCACCGGCTCCGAGGCCCCGGTGCTGCTGGTGGTCACCGAGGGCGGCCTCGCGGTGGTGGCCGCCGACTGGGGCATGGACGACGTGCTGCTCCACACGTGCGGGCCCGCCGAGCTCGAGGCCCGGCTGCGTCTCGGGGTGGGCAGGCTGGCCGCCCAGCGGCAGTCCGACGACCCCGAGTCGCACGTGATCCGCTCGGGCGAGGTCACGGTCAACGAGTCGACGTACACCGCGAAGCTGGGCGGCCGCCCGCTCGACCTGACCTTCAAGGAGTTCGAGCTGCTGAAGTACCTCGTGCAGCACCCGGGCCGGGTGTTCACCCGCGAGCAGCTCCTCCAGGAGGTGTGGGGCTACGACTACTTCGGCGGCACCCGGACCGTCGACGTGCACGTGCGGCGACTGCGCGCCAAGCTCGGACCGGAGAACGAGACCCTGATCGGCACGGTGCGCAACGTCGGCTACCGGTTCGTGCTGCCGCCCAAGGAGAGCGCGACCGAGCGCGAGTCCGTCTGACCTAGGCTGCGGGGCATGACCCCCTCGAGTGCCGTCGCGCCCGTCGGTCCGGACGACTTCGTGTGGACCTCCGGCACCGGGCCCGCCGCGGACCTGCGTCGGGTCGTGGCCGGCGCGGCGGTCGAGGACGGTGCCGACCCTCTCGACGAGGCGGCCCTGCTCGCCCTGCGGCGCGGTCTCGGCTCCTCCCGGCTGTGGAGTGCCGGGACCCAGGGGTTCGCGTGGCGGCACGACGACGCGCTCGACGTGGTGGTGGCGCCCGCCGCCCGCGGCCGCGGGCTCGGTGCCGCGCTGACGGCGGCCGGCACCGCGGACCCCGGTCCACTGACCACGTGGTCGCACGGCAACCACCCGGCGGCCGCCGCGCTGGCAGGGCGCTACGGGTTCGACCGGGTCCGGGACCTGTGGGTGATGCGACGCGGGCTGGACGACCTGCCGGCGCAGCCACCGGCACCGGACGCCGGGACCGTCGTCCGCACCTTCGTGGTGGGCCAGGACGAGGCCGGCTTCCTCGCGCTCAACGCCGAGGCGTTCGCGCACCACCCCGAGCAGGGCGACCTGACCCGCGCCGGCCTCGACGAGCGCCTGGCGGAGGGCTGGTTCGACCCCGACGGCTTCTTCCTGGCCGAGCGCGACGGTGAGCTGGTCGGCTTCCACTGGACCAAGCAGCACGAGCACGTCGGCGAGGTGTACGTCGTCGGCGTCGCCCCGGGCGCCCAGGGTGGCGGACTGGGCCGGCGACTCACGCTGACGGGACTCCGGCACCTGGCAGACCGCGGGCTCCCCGAGGTGATCCTCTACGTGGAGGCCGACAACGTCCCCGCGGTCGCCGTCTACCGCCGGCTCGGCTTCACGCACGCGCCGTCGGACACGCACGTCCAGTACGCGCGTCCCTGATCGACCGCTCCGCTACCCAGCGTTCACCTCAGGATGGGACGATGCGGAGGTGACCGCCGACTCGAGCCCGACCAGCCCGCTGGCAGCGCACGTCGCCGTGGGGTCCTCCGGTGACGGCCCCACCGAGCTGCGACCGGTGGCCAGCGAGACCTTCGACGTCGAGCCGCCGTACGACGCCGGCGACTCGGACCTGGAGCCGGGCCGGTTCCTGGACCGGGAGGTGTCCTGGCTGCACTTCAACAGCCGGGTCCTCGAGCTGGCCGAGGACCCGGGACTGCCGCTGCTGGAGCGGGTGCGCTTCCTCGCGATCTTCGCCTCGAACCTCGACGAGTTCTTCATGGTCCGGGTCGCCGGCCTCAAGCGCCGGATCGCCGCCGGGGTCGCGGTCCCGGCCGCCTCGGGCCTGATGCCGCGCGAGGTGCTGGAGCAGATCTGGAGCACCACCTCGGCGCTGATGGAGCGGCAGGCGCGGCTGTTCCGGGAGGAGATCGTGCCGGCTCTCGGGAAGGAGGAGATCGACCTGGTCCGCTGGGACGACCTCTCCAGGGACGAGCAGCGGCAGTGCAAGAAGCTGTTCAAGGAGCGGGTCTTCCCCGTGCTGACACCGCTTGCCGTGGACCCGGCGCACCCGTTCCCCTACATCTCCGGGCTGTCGCTGAACATCGCCGTGCTGGTGCGCAACCCCAAGACCCGCAAGGAGCACTTCGCCCGGGTCAAGGTGCCGCCGATCTTCGCCCGCTTCGTGCCGGTGGGCAACCAGCGCTTCGTGCCGCTCGAGGACGTGATCGGCGAGCACCTGCGCCGGCTGTTCCCGGGCATGGAGGTGCTCGGCGTGCACACCTTCCGGGTGACCCGGAACGAGGACCTCGAGGTCGAGGAGGACGACGCGGAGAACCTCCTGGCGGCCCTCGAGAAGGAGCTCCTGCGCCGGCGCTTCGGCCCGCCGGTCCGGCTCGAGGTCGAGGAGTCCATCGACGAGCACATCCTGGACCTGCTCGTCTCCGAGCTGGACGTCAAGCCCGGCGAGGTGGTCCGGCTGCCCGGCCCGCTCGACCTGACCGGCCTGCACGACATCGCCGACCTGGACCGGGCCGAGCTCAAGTACCCCGCGTTCGTCCCGTCCACGCACACCGAGCTCGCCGAGGTGGAGTCCGCCTCACCGGTGGACGTGTTCAAGGCGCTGCAGCGCAACGACGTCCTGCTGCACCACCCCTACGACTCGTTCTCCACCTCGGTGCAGCGGTTCATCGAGCAGGCCGCCGACGACCCGCACGTGCTGGCGATCAAGCAGACGCTCTACCGGACCTCCGGTGACTCGCCGATCATCGAGGCGCTCATCGACGCCGCGGACGCCGGGAAGCAGGTGCTGGTCCTGGTCGAGATCAAGGCCCGCTTCGACGAGCAGGCCAACATCAAGTGGGCCCGCAAGCTCGAGCACGCCGGCTGCCACGTGGTGTACGGGCTGGTCGGCCTCAAGACGCACTGCAAGCTGGCGATGGTGGTGCGCGACGAGCCGGACGGGATCCGCCGCTACGTGCACATCGGCACCGGCAACTACAACCCGAAGACCGCCCGGATGTACGAGGACTACGGACTGCTCACGGCGAACGACGTCATCGGCGAGGACGTCGCGCACCTGTTCAACAACCTCTCCGGGTTCTCGCGCAACGCCTCCTACGAGCGGCTGATGGTCGCCCCGGACTCCGTGCGGGACGGGATCGTGGCGCGCATCCGGACCGAGGTCGCGAACCACGCCGACGGCCTGCCCGCGCGGATCCGGATCAAGGCCAACTCCATCGTCGACGAGGCGGTGATCGACGAGCTCTACCGGGCGTCGATGGCCGGCGTCCCGGTGGACCTGCTCACCCGGGGCATCTGCGCTGCCCGTCCGGGGGTGCCGGGACTGTCCGAGACGATGCGCGTGCGCTCGGTGCTGGGCCGGTTCCTGGAGCACTCACGGGTGTTCTGGTTCGAGAACGGCGGTTCGCCGTCGGCCTGGATCGGCTCGGCGGACCTGATGCACCGCAACCTCGACCGGCGGGTGGAGTGCCTGGTCGAGCTGCCCGGCGCGGCGCAGATCCAGGAGGTCGGCCGGATGCTCGACCTGTCCTTCGACGAGGGCACCTCGTCGTGGTGGCTGACCGCCTCCGGCGAGTGGGAGCGGCACCACCTCGACGCCGACGGCCAGCCGCTGCGCGAGCTGCAGGAGCACTCGATCGCGACCAAGCGACGCCGCCGCGCGGTGCGGCCGGGCGACCGGTCCGTCGAGACCGGCCGCTGAGACCCGGGACCACGGTCATGCCGGATGAGTCCATGGTCGTCGCCGCCGGTGCGGTGGTGTCGCGCAAGGGGCCCGAGCTCCTGCTCGTGCACCGTCCCCGCTACGACGACTGGTCGTTCCCCAAGGGCAAGGTGGACCCGGGTGAGCACGTGACGACCACCGCGGTCCGCGAGGTCGCCGAGGAGACCGGGGTCGACGTCCGGTTGGGCCCGCCCCTGTCGCCGCAGCACTACACCGTGCGCAACGGCCGCACCCGGGACAAGATCGTGCACTACTGGGCGGGCCGGGTCGTCGGCGACCACGACGTGTCCTCCTTCCGCCCCAACCCGGAGGTGGACCGGGTCGCCTGGGTGCGGATCGGCGAGGTCGCCAAGCGGCTGACCTACGAGCGCGACAGGCAGACGCTCGCCGAGTTCGAGAAGGTGCGGAAGAAGAGCCATCCGCTGGTGGTCATGCGACACGGCAAGGCGCAGGCACGGCGGCACTGGAAGCACGACGACCGCGACCGGCCGCTCCGCGACCTCGGGCTGCTGCAGGCCGAGGAGGCGGTTCCGGTGCTGTCGGCGTACGGCGTGAAGCGGGTGGTGAGCTCGAGCAGCCGGCGCTGTTGGACCACGGTGAGCCCGTACGCCGACCTCGCGGACGTCGACCTGGAGGTGACCGAGGACCTGTCCGAGGAGGACGCGACCCCCCGGGCGGTGACCCGGCAGGTGCACGCGCTGCTGGAGGCGGCCCAGCCGGCGGTGCTCTGCACGCACCGTCCGGTGCTGCCGCTGGTCTACGACGCGCTGGGCCTCCCCGACCCGGGACTGGAGCCGGGTGCGATGACGGTGGTCCACCACCGCAACGGCCAGATCCTGGCGGTGGAGCAGCACACCCTGTGACGCCGGACCCGGGACCCGGACCGGCGCCGGGGCGGGGGTTCACCGCACGGGTGGCCCCCCCGGCTGCCCACCCGTGGCCGGACCGGCGGGCAGCGTTCACCTCCCGTTCACCCGACTCCGAGTGTCGCTTCATGTCCGGTGCCTAGTTTCGTCCTGACCGAGCAGCACCATGCCCGACCAAGAACCTCATCAGGAGACCTGAAGTGATTCGCACTTCCGTCCGCAAGGCCGTCGCCCCGACCGTGGCGACCCTGGCCTTGGGCCTCACCCTCACCGCCTGCGCCGCGGGCAACGAGACCTCGAGCTCCAGCAGCTCGGCCGCCGCCGGCGGCCTCTCCGGGACGCTGAGCGGTGCTGGGTCCAGCGCCCAGGAGGCCGCCCAGGGCGCCTGGGCCGCCGGCTTCCAGGGCGCCAACTCCGGCGTGACCATCAACTACGACCCGGTCGGGTCCGGCGGTGGCCGCGAGCAGTTCCTTGACGGTGGCGTGAAGTTCGCCGGGTCGGACTCGTACCTCACCGAGGAGGAGCTCGCCTCCTCCAAGAAGGTCTGCAACGGCCAGACCGCGGTCGAGGTCCCCGACTACGTGAGCCCGATCGCGCTGGTCTACAACCTCGACGGGGTGGACAAGCTCCAGCTCTCCGCGAAGACCGCAGCCGGCATCTTCGACGGGTCCATCACCACGTGGAACGACGCCGCCATCGCCGCCGAGAACCCGGACGCCACGCTGCCGAGCACCCGGATCGTGCCGGTGCACCGCTCCGACGAGTCGGGCACCACCGACAACTTCACGCAGTGGCTGTCCGCGGCCGGCGAGGGCGCCTGGAAGGCCGAGCCCGACGGCGTCTGGCCGGTAAAGTCCGGCGAGGGTGCCAACGGCACCTCGGGGGTGATCCAGGCGGTGACCAACGGCGCCGGCAGCATCGGCTACGCCGACGAGAGCCAGGCCGGGAAGCTGTCGGTCGCCTCGATCAAGGTCGGCGACGCCTACGTCGCGCCCACGGCCGACGCCGCCGCCAAGGTCGTGGACATCTCCAAGCCGGTCAGCGGCCGCAGTGAGGGCGACCTGGCCATCGACGTCGACCGGGTCACCACCGAGGCAGGCGCCTACCCGCTCGTCCTGGTCTCCTACCTGATCGCCTGCCCGACCTACGGCGATGCGGCCACCGCCGACCTGGTCAAGGCCTACACCAGCTACATCGTCAGCAGCGAGGGTCAGGCCGCCGCGGCCAAGACGGCAGGCTCGGCTCCGCTGTCGAGCAGTACCTCCGACAAGGCAACCTCGGTCCTCGAGAAGATCTCAGCGGGGTCCTGACCGCTGCGGCACGAACACCAGATAGCCCGTCGTGGGGCGTCCGCCAGGCTCGGCTGGCGAGCGCCCCACGACGCAGGTTCGCCCCCGGTCCCCTGATCGGGCATGATCGCCTTTTCCTCCTCCACCAAGGGACTCGAGCCGTGGCCAACTCCGTCACCGAGCGCACCACCAGGCGTCCACCGCAACGTCCGGGAGACCGGATCTTCGCCGGCGCCACCCGGGCCGCGGGACTGCTCATCCTCGTCGCGCTGGCCGGGGTCGCGGTCTTCCTGGTCGCGGAGGGCGTGCCGGGCATCTTCGCGCCGGCCAGCACCCTGGGCGGGGCCAGCACCTTCCTCGGCTATGTCTGGCCGCTGCTGTTCGGCACGCTCATCGCAGCCGTCCTGGCCCTGGTCATCGCGACCCCGCTCGCGCTGGGCGTCGCCCTGGTGATCTCGCACTACGCGCCGCGACGGCTCGCCAAGCCCGTCGGGTACGTCGTCGACCTGCTGGCCGCGGTGCCCAGCGTGGTCTACGGGCTGTGGGGGATCGGGTTCCTCGGCGTCCGGCTCGCCCCGTTCTACGACTGGCTGGCGGCCCACCTGGGGTTCCTGCCCTTCTTCGCCGGGCCCGCCTCGTCCACCGGACGCACCATCTTGACGGCGGGGATCGTGCTCGCCCTGATGGTCCTGCCGATCATCACCGCGGTGACCCGGGAGATCTTCCTGCAGACGCCCAAACTGCAGGAGGAGGCCGCCCTCGCGCTCGGCGCGACCCGGTGGGAGATGATCCGGATGGCGGTCTTCCCCTACGCCCGCTCGGGGATCGTGTCCGCCATGATGCTCGGGCTGGGGCGGGCGCTCGGCGAGACGATGGCCGTGGCCATGGTCCTCTCCGCTTCTGGCGTGGTGACGTTCAACCTGATCAGCTCCACCAACCCCTCCCCGATCGCTGCGAACATCGCGCTCCAGTTCCCGGAGTCCACCGGGCTGAAGGTGAACGTCCTGATCGCCAGCGGGCTGGTCCTCTTCGTCGTGACCTTCCTGGTCAACTTCGCGGCCCGTGCCATCGTCAGCCGTAGCCAGAAGGTCGCCTAGACATGCCGGGGACCTGGAGCTCCAAGACCCACAAGTCCGCTGCCGACGTCGTGGCGGCGCAGAAGGGGACCGAGTTGAGCACAGCGACCGTCCGCACCGAGGCGCTGCCGCTCTCCCACGCTCGGCTGCCCCGATGGGCTCCGTGGCTGGTGGCGGTGGTCGCCGCCGCCGCCGCGACCCTGGTCGTGCTGACGCTGGGATGGGGACCGGTCGGCTGGCTGCTGCTGGCCGTCCTGGTCTTCCTGGTCGCGCTGCCGCTGTGGTCCGGGGTCGTGGAGAACGCCCGCGCCGCCAAGGACCGAGCGGTCGGCGCGCTGGTCTGGGTGGCCTTCGGCATCGCGCTGCTGCCGCTGCTGTCGCTGGCCTGGACGGTCATCAGCAAGGGCGCCGCCGTCGTCGACGCCGAGTTCCTGACCTTCTCGATGCGCAACGTCATCGGCGAGGGCGGCGGGATCTACCACGCCATCCTCGGCACCCTGCTGATCACGGCGACGACGACGGTCATCTCGGTGCCGGTGGGCCTGATGTGCGCCATCTACCTGGTCGAGTACGGTGCCGGCTCCCGCGCCGCGAGGACCATCACGTTCCTGGTCGACGTGATGACGGGGATCCCCTCCATCGTGGCCGGGCTGTTCGCCTACGCGCTGTTCGTGCTGGTCTTCGGGCCCGGCGTCCGGTTCGGCTTCGGTGGCGCCGTGGCGCTCTCGCTGCTGATGATCCCGATCGTCGTGCGGTCCGCGGAGGAGATGCTCAAGCTGGTGCCGGGAGACCTGCGCGAGGCGGCGTACGCCCTGGGGGTGCCGAAGTGGCGGACCATCGTCAAGGTCGTGCTGCCCACCTCGCTGGCCGGCATCGTCACCGGCGTCACCCTGGCGGTGGCCCGGGTGGTCGGCGAGACCGCCCCGCTGCTCATCATCGCCGGCTCCACCGACTCGGTGAACACCAACCTGTTCGACGGCCGGATGATGACCCTGCCGGTGTTCATCTACTACTCCTACACCCAGCCGGGCGTGCCTGCCGAGTTCGGCCAGGCCCGGGCGTGGGGTGCCGCGCTGGTGCTGATCGCCATCGTGATGGCCCTGAACCTGCTGGCCCGCCTGGTGGGTCGCCTGTTCTCCCCCACGCAAGCCCGCTGACGCCTCCCCGACCCCGAAGGACCCCCTCATGGCCAAGAGCATCGACGTCTCCGACCTGGACATCTACTACGGCGACTTCCTCGCTGTCGAAGGTGTGTCGATGACCATCTCCGCGCGCTCCGTGACCGCCCTGATCGGGCCGTCCGGCTGCGGCAAGTCCACCTTCCTGCGCTCCCTGAACCGGATGCACGAGGTGATCCCCGGCGCCCGGGTCGAGGGCAAGATCGTGATCGACGGCCAGGACCTGTACGGCGCCGACGTCGACCCGGTCGCCGTCCGGCGGCAGATCGGCATGGTGTTCCAGCGCCCGAACCCGTTCCCGACGATGTCGATCTACGAGAACGTGCTGGCCGGCTCACGCCTCAACGCCAAGAAGATCCCCAAGGCGGAGGCCGACCAGAAGGTGGAGAAGGCGCTGCGCTCCGCGAACCTCTGGGAGGAGGTGAAGGACCGGCTGAACAAGCCCGGCCAGGGCCTGTCCGGTGGCCAGCAGCAGCGGCTCTGCATCGCCCGGGCCATCGCCGTGGAGCCGCAGGTGCTGCTGATGGACGAGCCGTGCTCGGCGCTCGACCCGATCTCCACCTCCGCGATCGAGGACCTGATCCACGACCTCAAGACCGACTACACGATCGTGATCGTCACCCACAACATGCAGCAGGCCGCCCGGGTCTCGGAGGACACCGCGTTCTTCAACCTCGCCGGGGCCGGCAAGCCGGGCAACCTGGTCGAGATGAACCCGACCCGCAAGATCTTCAGCAACCCGCAGGAGCGGGCCACCGAGGCCTACATCTCCGGCCGCTTCGGCTGAGCCGCCGGCGTCGCCGGGGCTTAGCGCCCTCGACGTGAACCCGGCCGCGAGAGAGGTCGGCTCCGCGCCGAGCCGGCGGACCAGCCGGGCCGGCGGCAGTTTCCGGGCTGGCACGCCGGAACCGGTCAGGGCAGCCGGAAGACCACTCGGCAGAGCAGGTACACCGCCGCGGCGAAGGCGCCCGCGGCCGGGAAGGTCAGCACCCAGGCGGCGGCGATGCTCTTCGCCACGCCCCAGCGGACCGCAGAGAGCCGCTTGGTGGCACCGGCACCCATCACCGCGGAGGTGATGATGTGGGTCGTGGACACCGGGGCCTGGAACACGAACGCGGTGGTGTAGAGCACCGAGGCGGCCACCGACTCGGCGGCGAACCCGCGAGCCGGGTCGAGGTGGATGATCCGTCGGCCGAGCGTGCGCATGATCCGCCAGCCGCCGGACCAGGTGCCCAGGGAGATGGCGGACGCGGCGGCCACGATCACCCAGATCGGGAGACCGTCGCCCCGGTCGACATAGCCACCGGTGAGCAGGGCCAGGAAGATCACCCCCATCGTCTTCTGGGCGTCCTGCAGGCCGTGACCGAGGGCCATCGCCGCGGCGGACACGCTCTGCGCCAGCCGGAACCCCCGCTGGGTGCGGTGCGGGTTGCGGCGATGGAAGATCCACATGATCGCCAGCATCACCGCGAACGCCAACGCGAAGCCCACCAGGGGTGAGAGCACCATCGGGATCAGCACCTTGTCGACGATGACCGACCACCGGACCAGGCTGCCGGATGCGAGCGCCGCCCCGACCAGGCCGCCGATCAGGGCGTGTGAGGACGAGGACGGCAGTCCGAAGTACCAGGTGATCAGGTTCCAGGCGATCGCGCCGAGCAGGCCGGCCATCACGATGACCATGCCGTGGGTCGCGGCCCCGGTGGGCGCGATCACGTCACTGACTGTGCTGGCGACCTTCTGCCCGAGGAAGGCACCGACGAAGTTCATCACCGCCGCCATCAGCAGCGCGATCCGCGGCGTCAGGGCGCGGGTCGAGATCGAGGTCGCGATCGCGTTGGCGGCGTCGTGGAAGCCGTTGGTGTAGTCGAAGACGAGGGCCACCGCGACGACCGCGATGATGATCGCCAGCTCCACCCTCAGGACTCCTTGACGACGAGCTGCTCGACGATGTTCGCCACCTTCTCGAAGGCGTCGATGGCGGCCTCCAGGGAGTCCACGACGTCCTTGAGCTTGAGCACCTCGAGGGCCTCGTACTTTCCGCTGAACAGCTTGGCCAGGATCCGCCGGTAGCTCTTGTCGCCGAGGTTCTCCAGGCGGTTGATCTCGATCCAGTACTCCTCGAGGTCGGCCAGGCTGCGCAGCCGGGGCATCGCCTCGGCGGTGAGCTCGGCGCACCGCTGGATCACCTCGACCTGGTTGGCCAGCTCGGCGGGCAGCGTGTGCACCTCGTAGAGCAGCACCAGGTCGACGGCCTCCTCCATGAAGTCCATGACGTCGTCGAGCCCGGAGGCCAGCGAGTAGATGTCCTCCCGGTCGAAGGGCGTGACGAAGGTGCTGTTGACCCGGCGCACGATGTCGTGGGCGGTCTCGTCCGCGGCGTGCTCGGCGTCACGCATCCGCCGGGCGACATCCGGACGGTCGCCGCCGTCGCCGAGCATCTCAGCGAGCAGGCCGGCACCACCCACGAGGTGCCCGGCCGCTTGGGTGAAGAGGTCGTAGAACGTCGTATCGGCAGGGCGGAAACGCAGTGCCACGGAGCACTCCTGGTTCGGGTACTGGGGGAAGCTCGATCATCGGCGGTGCCTCGGCTCAGCGCGTGGGTCGGGGGTGCCGGTGGAGCCGTGGATCATGCTAGGCGCAATCGGCGCGATCGTGGCAACCACCCGGCGACTGTATACCCGGGTGGGGTATACGCTGGGAACATGTCCGAGACGTACGGCTACCACGACGACAAGGCCGCCTACCTGGCCCGGCTCCGCCGGATCGAGGGCCAGGTCCGGGGCCTGCACCGGATGGTCGAGGAGGACACCTACTGCATCGACATCCTGACCCAGGTGTCCGCGGTGACCAAGGCGCTGCAGGGCGTCGCGGTCGGCCTCGTCGAGGACCACCTCGGGCACTGCGTGCGCGACGCCGTCGCCGCCGGAGGCGGCGAGGCCGACGCCAAGGTGGCCGAGGCCTCGGCCGCCATCGCCCGCCTGCTGCGCACCTGACCGTCGTACGGCCCACCCCGACCCGCCCCAGCCGAACGGAGATGCTGACCATGACCGAGACGACCTACCCCGTGACCGGGATGACCTGCGAGCACTGTGCCGCCGCCGTGACCGAGGAGGTCGCCGCCGTGCCGGGCGTCAGCGCCGTCGAGGTCAGCCTCGAGACGGGCCGGGTGCTCGTGCGCGGCGATGGCGTCGACGCGGCAGCCGTCCGGGAGGCGGTCCGCGAGGCCGGCTACGAGGTGACGTCGTGACCGCCTCCGACAGTGCCACGGCACCGGTCACCTCCGAGCACGTCGACCTGCTCGTGGGTGGGATGACCTGCGCCTCGTGCGTCGGCCGGGTCGAGCGCAAGCTGAACCGCCTCGACGGGGTCAGCGCCACGGTCAACCTGGCCACCGCCTCCGCGTCGGTCGACTTCGACCCCACCACGGTCGACCTGGCCACGCTGCTGCAGACCGTCGAGCGCACCGGCTACTCCGCCGCCGCTGCCGGGGGCCGGGCCGACGGGGACGCCACGCAGGACGAGACCCGGCTCGCGGCCGACTACCGCCGCCGGCTGCTGGTCGCCGCACCGCTGGCGCTGGCCGTGCTCGCCCTGACCATGCTGCCGGGGGTGCCCGACAACGCCGGCGTCCGCTGGCTGGCCCTGCTGCTCGCGACGCCCGTCGTCGGCTACGCCGGGTGGCCGTTCCACCGGGCCGCGGCCCGCAACGCCCGGCACGGCGCGAGCACCATGGACACCCTGGTCTCGCTCGGCACCCTGGTCGCGTTCGGCTGGTCGGTGGTCCAGGGGCTCACCGGCGGCAGCCACACCTACGTGGAGGTGGCGGCGACCGTGACCACCTTCCTGCTGCTCGGTCGCTGGGGGGAGGCCCGCGCCAAGCTCCGCGCCGGGTCGGCGCTCCGGGCCCTGCTGGAGCTCGGCGTCCAGCAGGCCACCCTGCTCACCGACGACGGCGGCCAGGAGCTGGTCGACGTCGAGCGGCTGCGACCGGGGATGCGGTTCCTGGTCCGGCCCGGGGAGCAGGTCGCCACCGACGGCCGGGTGCTGGAGGGCCGCTCCTCGGTCGACGAGTCGCTGCTGACCGGCGAGAGCGTCCCGGTCGAGCGCGGGCCGGGGGACGAGGTGGTCGGCGCCACCCTCAACACCGACGGCCGGCTGGTGGTCCAGGTGACCCGGGTCGGGCGCGACACGGCGGTGGCCCGGATCGCGGACCTGGTGCGGCACGCGCAGGCCACCAAGGCGCCGGTCCAGCGGCTCGCCGACCGGATCTCGGCGGTCTTCGTGCCGGTGGTGCTCGGGCTCGCCGTGCTGACGCTCGGGGTCTGGTCGCTGGCCGGGGACCCCACCGCCGGCTTCACGGCCGCCGTGGCGGTGCTGGTCATCGCCTGTCCCTGCGCGCTCGGGCTGGCCACCCCCACCGCGCTGCTGGTCGGCACCGGGCGGGCCGCCCAGCTCGGCATCGTGATCCGGGAGGCCGGCGTGCTGGAGTCCACCCGCCGGGTCGACACCGTGGTGCTGGACAAGACCGGGACGGTCACCACCGGCCGGATGACCGTCCACGCCGTCGTCACCCACCACGCCGAGGCGGTCCGGCTGGCCGGCGCCCTGGAGGCCTCCTCCGAGCACCCGATCGCCCGCGCGGTGGCGGCCTACGCCTCGGAGGTAGGCCCGCAGCCCTGGCAGGCGGCGCCGGCGCGCGTGGAGTCCTTCACCAACCATCCGGGACGGGGGGTCTCGGGCACCGTCGACGGCCGCCGGGTCCGCGTCGGCGGCGCGCCGTCGGAGGTCTCCGTGGCCGGCCAGGCCGCGGACGGCGCGAGCCGGGCCCACGGGCTGCCCTCGGCGCTGGCGCAGGCGGTCGTGACCGCCCGGGCCGCCGGCCGCACGGCGGTGGTCGTGGAGCTCGAGGGCCGGCCGGTGGCCGTCTTCGACGTCGGCGACACCCTCAAGCCGACCAGCGCGGACGCCGTACGGCGCTTCCGCGAGCTCGGCCTGCACCCGGTGCTGCTCACCGGGGACCACCCGACCGCGGCGCACGCGGTGGCGGCCGAGCTGGGCATCGAGGACGTGCTGGCCGAGGTCCGGCCGGCCGACAAGGCGGCCGCGGTCGCGGACCTGCAGCGACGCGGCCGGACGGTGGCCATGGTCGGCGACGGGGTCAACGATGCCGCGGCCCTGGTCCAGGCGGACCTCGGAGTGGCGATGGGCTCCGGCAGTGCCGTGGCGGTCGAGGCCGGCGACGTCACCCTGACCCATGGCGACCTGCGCTCGGCGGCGGACGCCGTCGAGCTCTCCCGGAGCACCCTGCGCACGATCAAGCAGAACCTGTTCTGGGCGTTCGCCTACAACGTGGTGGGCATCCCGGTGGCGGCGTTGGGGCTGCTCAACCCGATGGTCGCAGGCGCGGCGATGGCCGCCTCGAGCGTGTGTGTGGTCACGAACTCCCTGCGGCTGCGAGCGTTCCGGCCGAGCCGGTCACGCGCCTAGCGCGTCGGCGCGGTCGCGCACCTTCTGCAGCGGCACCACCGGGGCGAGCGGGTCGCCGCCTGCGACCCCGAGGAGCTCGTCCACCTCGGCCTGGGTGAGCGAGCCGGCAGCCTCACTGGCCGCGATGATGAGGTTGGTGGTCAGCTCGACCTCTGCGAGCAGCTCGGCATCTTCGAGCGGGACGTTCAGCTGGTCGTCCATCACGCTCCCTCTCTCTGCCATGCCCCCGCTCTCGTTGTCGGTCGATCCCCCGCGGATGTCCATTCTCACCGACGACTTGGCTGGTACCCATAGTCACTTCGGGCAAAACAGAGAGCCCCGACGGGTAACCCGTCGGGGCCCTCCTGATGCCTGAAGGGTCAGGCGTCCTCTCTCAACTCCTGAAGTCCGAAGACCTCAGAGAGGGCGAACGTTCTCCGCCTGCGGGCCCTTGGGACCCTGCGTGACGTCGAACTCGACCTTCTGGTTCTCGTCGAGGGACTTGTAGCCCTGCGACTGGATGGCCGAGTAGTGCACGAAGACGTCGTCGCCGCCGTCCTCCTGCGCAATGAAGCCGAAGCCCTTCTCGGCGTTGAACCACTTGACGGTGCCCTGAGCCATGCTCGAATACTCCTCATACGGGGCGAGGAACCGCCACCTCGGCGGCCCCACGACAGATGCGGGTGAAACGCCGAGCCCCCTTGAAAAGCTGTTGCTCAACTCAAGAGAAAACGCCGTCGGATCACAAACTCCGCGGGCGTACCTGCTGGAACTTGCATCTGCTGCGGAAACGACCCTACCAACTCTGGACCCGGATTCCGAGTCGAGACGAGAAGTCGCCTCAGATCGCCCCCGCGGGAGGGCGCGATTTGACCGTTCGGCCCGTGGGACCGAGGCCGGCGACCGGTAGGATCACCGCGACCGCGAGCGCCCCGGTAGCGCTGGTGGACATCTGGGAAGGCGGGTCCGGGGGGGCCCAGGCGGCACCCTGCCGCGGCCGGACCCGACCAGCGAGCGAGGGGGCCTCATGAACAGACCCACGGGGCGTGCCCTGCCGGTGGTCGCGGCGATCATGGCGGTGGCCGTGCTGGTGGTCGGCGCCAGCGTGCTCCAGGGTCTGGCGACCGCCCGCCGGGACGCGACGACCCCGAGCGCGAGCACCCCGCCCGCCGATCCCGTCGCCCCGCTGGACCTGGGACAGGTGACCAGCCGTGAACAGGTGGCCGGCTGTCTGACCCCGCGGTTCGCAGCCGACCCCGCTGGCGTGGACCTGCTCTACGGCGTGCAGCAGCGCAAGTCCCGGGGCAGCGAGCCGGTCTTCGTGCTCCGCAACCAGGCGGGAGACCTGCGGCTGTGCGACCAGTTCGGCGGCGACGGCGTCGCCGAGTCGTCCTTGCCGACCGTCACCGACACCAGGCCGGTGGCGTTCCTGTCCACCGGACGGCGCTCGTGGGAGTGCGCTCCGGACAGCGACAGCCTCGAGCGGTTCCGGATGACGCAGTGGCTCCGGGTCGCTCCCGAGGTCCGCACCGTGCAGCAGCGCTACTGGATCGGTGACCGGCCCGGCTCCTGGTTCAGCACCGAGGCGCAGAACGGCTACGTCCACCTGCAGTCCTGGCTGCAGGGCCCGCACCCCGCGGACACCCGGTACGGCGTCCAGTACCGGGTCCTGGGCACCACCGGTCAGGTCGTGGAGCAGCGCACACTGCCCACCGGGCGGCAGTCCCTGCCCGGGTGCGCGGGTCGCACGTCGACCGAGCTCGGCTGACGCGGCTCCGGCGCCGCCGCAGGGCGGCCGGACGGCGCCGTCGCCGCGGCGCGCCGAGCGGCGCGGCTGCGCCCCCCTCGCGGGGGCTAGGTGCCGCTGGGCCCGCAGGCCCTCGTCCCGGGCGGCGGCGAGACCGCACGCCGGACTCCGTCGCGCAGCCAGACCGGATGCCCGCAGACCGTGGCCACCTGGCGGTAGTGCCGGCGCAGGGCCGCCTGGACCCGGTCGGCGGGGTCCAGCCCCCAGGGGTGCGCCCGGTCCCACCGGACCACCCAGGTAGCGGCGGACCGGCCGGCCAGGGCGTGCACCAGCAGCCTCAGCTGCGGGTCCCGGGTGCGCAGCGGCAGGCTCCACGCGTACGGGTACGCCGGGCGCAGCCCGCTGGCCTGGATCACGTTGGCGTGGGTGAACGGCACCACCAGGCTGTCACCCGGTGCGGCCGCCCCGGCGACCCAGCGACCCGTCGTCCACGCCTGGCTGGGGGTCCGCACCTCCTGCACGGACTGGACCGGGGAGACCAGCGTCGTGGTCAGCACCGCCAGCAGCACCATTCCCCGGGTCCAGGTGCGGCCCGGCATCCGGGGGTGCACGCTGAGCCCGGTGGCCAGCGCGACGGTGGGGATCAGCGCGATCAGGTAGTGCGCCCAGAAGTTCCCGCCCGCCAGGATCCCCGCCAGCTCCACCGTCACCGCCGCGGTGAGCGCCCACGCCAGCGGGTCCGGGTGCCGCAGCCGGGCGCCGTGGCGCAGGACCAGGTGCCCCAGCAGGAACAGCAGTCCGGACACCCACGCCACCAGCACCAGCACCCCGAGCCGGTAGGCGGGCGCCCGCCAGGACCCCGCGATCACAGCCGCGGCGTCCCCCCGGAAGCCGTACATCGCGTAGGCGAGCGCACCCACGCCGCCGTGCGAGCCGGCCCAGAGCAGCGCACCGCCGGCCGGCAGGAGCGCGCCGACGGCGAACGCCGCAGCCGTGCCCCGGACCCGCGCCGGGCGGTAGACGAGCCGGTTCGCGCGGGTCAGGCTGCCCACGCCCAGCAGCACCCCGGCGAAGACCAGCCCGTCGACGAAGTTCTGCTTGGCCAGCACCGCCGACGTCGCGGCCGCGCCGGCGAGCCCGCCGAGCAGCACCGTCGAGACGCGGCCGTGGGAGACCCGGACCGCGCGCACCAGGGCAGCCAGGGACACGGCCACGCAGGTCGCTGCCACCAGCTCGCCGTTGAGACCCTCCGTGTCCAGCAGCGTCGAGGAGGACAGCGCGAACGCGGTCCAGGCGGCCCACCGCGCCGCCGGCCGGCCCCCCAGGGCGGCGGCCGCGGAGGCCACGGCCGCCACCAGCAGCACCGCGACGGCAGTGGCGACCAGCCGGACGCCGTACGGCCCCAGGTGCCCGGCCCCGGCGAAGAGCGCGATCAGCCCGGGCGGCCGGTCCACCCACTGCGGCCCGTACAGATAGGGGCCCGGGGTGCGCCAGAAGCGCGCGACCACCGCGAACCCGCCCTCGTCGATGCCGAGCCGCCGGGTCAGGGCCAGCAGGTGGACCGTCGCGGTGGCCAGGCAGGCCAGCAGGACCGACCGGCGGGTGAGCAGGACGCGTAGACCCGGACGTCTGGGGGTCGCCGCGCCGCCCTCGTCCCGACGCCGGGCCAGAGTCGCCCGGGGCGGCTCGTGGCGCTGCACGGTCATGCCGCCAGGCTAGACAGCGAAGATGACGGCAGCCTGACCACGAGGCGGCCGGACGCCGCGGACACCGCCGGCGCCGCCGCTCGCGGCACACTCGAGGCGTGCACCGGATGTCGGCGTGGCGGTTCGTGGTCTGGTTCGGCGTCGTGGCGATGCTCGCCGACGTCGTCTACGAGGGTGCGCGGTCGGTCACCGGGCCGCTGCTGGCGCACCTGGGCGCGAGTGCGCTGACCGTCGGCGTGGTCACCGGCGTCGGCGAGTCGGCAGCCCTGGGCCTGCGCCTGGTCTCCGGGCCGCTGACCGACCGGACCGGGCGCTTCTGGGCGTGGACGGTCACCGGCTACGCGGTGACCGTGGTGAGCGTGCCGCTGCTCGGGGTGGCCTCGGTGCTGTGGGTGGCCGCGGGGCTGGTGGTCGCCGAGCGGGTCGGCAAGGCGGTCCGCTCCCCGGCCAAGGACACCCTGCTCTCGCACGCGACCGCGCGCACCGGGAGGGGCCGCGGCTTCGCGGTGCACGAGGCCCTGGACCAGGTGGGTGCCCTCACCGGCCCGCTGCTGGTCGCGGGTGTGCTCGCCGCGACCGGCGGCGACTACCGGCCGGCCCTGCTGGTCCTGGCGGTCCCGGGGGCCGCCGCCCTGGCTCTGGTGCTGTGGCTGCGCCTGCAGGTGCCCCGGCCGCAGGCCTTCGAGACCGAGCCGGCCGCTCCGCCCGCTGTCCCGCCGGCCGCCGTGCCCGGAGCCCCGCCGGAGGTCCGGCGCGAGCCCGCGCCGGCACCGCCGCCTCCGGCTCCCCTGCCCGGCGCGTTCTGGGCGTACGCCGGCTTCGCGGCCCTGACCACGGCCGGGTTCGCGACCTTCGGCGTGGTCGCGTTCCACCTGGTCACCGCCGGGCTGCTGTCCGCGGCGGCGGTCCCGGTGCTCTACGCCGCCACGATGGTCATCGACGCCCTGGCCGCGGTGGTCACCGGCTTCGGCTACGACCGGTTCGGCCCGGTGGTCCTGCTCGCCCTGCCGGTGGCGGCCGCGGCCGTGCCGGCGCTCGCGTTCTCCGGCACCACCCGGGTGGCGGTCCTCGGCGCGCTGGTCTGGGGGACCGCGCTGGGCGTCCAGGAGTCCACGCTGCGAGCCACGGTCGCCGATCTGGTCGGCCCCGAGCGCCGGGCCACCGCCTACGGACTGTTCGGCGCCGTCGTCGGCGTCGCCGCCGCTGTCGGCGGAGCTCTGGCGGGCGGCCTCTACGAGGTGTCGGTGCCGCTGCTGGTGGCCGTCACCGCGGCGCTCCAGGTCGCAGCGTTCGCGGTGCTCGCGGGCACGCTGCGCACCGCCCGGTTGCACCGGCCGGCCCGCTGACCTCGGCACCGCACGCCTCACCGTTGCCGGGCACGCCGGCGTGCGGCGACCAGGAGGGAGGCCAGCAGCGTGAGCACCGGCACGCCGAGCACCACCGGCAGCGTGCCCCCGGCTGCGAGCCGGGTCGCTGGGTCGGCCCGCAGGCGCAGGCCGTCGCCGACCGCCACGGCGGCCGCCCCGCGGGCGGGCGTGACCACCACGTAGAGCACGAAGTCGCCGCTGTTGACCGCCTGCACCCGCCACGGGACCCGGACCGTCGCCCCCGGGGCCACGGTGCCGAGGTAGCGGGTGCGGCTCGTCGACCAGTCCTCCGGGTCGACGTACACCTGCGGGTCGGTGCTGACCACGTCGAGGTGGGCGATCGCGTCGCGGAGGGGACGGTGCCCGGTGTTGGTGACCGACGTCGAGAAGGCGGCGCGACCGCCCACCACCGTGTCCACCGAGGCCCGGTCCGTGGTGATCGTGACCTTCGGCCCGCCGCCCACCGGTCCCGCCGCGGCCACCGGGGCACCGCCGGCGACGACCGGGAGCGCGACCGCCGCCCACAGCGCCGCCGCCGCCGCGCGCCTCATCCCCGGCCTCCCGGTCCGAGGGTCAGCCCGGACGCCGCCCAGGTGGCCGCCCCACCGGCGAGCAGCGCGGCGAGCACCGGTCCGACCAGCCACCCGGCCTGCTGGTCGAGGCCCTGACCGCCGACCACCATCTGGCTGAGCACGTGCAGGCCGGCGGTGAACGGGTCGGCCCGCAGCAGCAGCTCGCCGAACCGGCCACCCTGCGCCGAGGACGGCATCTGGGTGGGGGCGTAGAGGGCGAGCAGCGCGAACAGGGTCACCGACAGGCTCAGCCGGTTGGACTGGGCCAGGATGCTGGCCAGCAGCCCGACGCCCACCAGGAAGCAGGCCAGCAGCGACCCCACCAGCAGCCCCCCGGCGAGTGCCGCCGCCGCCACGCCGACCCCGCCTCCGAGCAGCAGCAGGTAGGGGACGCTGAGCAGATAGGCCGCTGCCCACAGCGACACCGCGGCGACCGCCTTGCCGAGGACCAGGGCCCGGCGGGGCACGGCGGTGACCAGCAGCGCCTCGAGGGTGCCGCGCTCCCGCTCGCCGCTGACCGCGTCCGCGGACCCGAGCAGCACCAGCAGGCTGCCCACCGCCACCGCCACCTGCAGGGTGAGCGCCACGGCCTCGCGCTGCTCCAGGAAGTTCAGCGCCTGGTTGCTGGCGACCAGGTACGTCGTCACGCTGAGCAGCAGGGTCAGCGCGAGCATCAGCACGGGGCCCCGGCCGCCCAGCCACAGGTCGCGCAGCTCCCGGGCCGCGACCACCCGCCAGCCGGTCACGGGGTTCGCCAGCCGGTCACGGGGTCCGCTCCTCGGTGACCGCGAGGAACGCGTCGCTGAGCCGGCCGCCCTCGAGGCTGAAGCCGAGCACGGGCACCTGGTGGTCCAGCAGCCGCGCGAGGACGGCACTGGAGGCGTCCTCCGGGGAGGCGCTGGTGGGCAGGGTGAGCTCCAGGTCGCCGCTGCGCCGGCCGTCCAGCCCGACCGCCCGCACCGGGCCGTCCGCGAACACGGCCAGCGCGCGGTCGCGCTCCTGCGCCGGCACCCGGAGCAGGCAGCGCCGGGGCGCGGCGGCGGCGCGGACCACCTCGGCGACCGTGCCCTGCGCCACCGCGACGCCTCGGTGCAGGATCAGCACCTGGTCGCAGGTCTCCTCGACCTCGGCGAGCAGGTGCGTGCTCAGCAGCACCGTGACCCCGTGGTCGCGGGCGATCCCGGCCACCAGGTCGAGCAGCCGGCGCTGCCCGCTCGGGTCGAGTCCGAGCGTCGGCTCGTCGAGGATGACCAGCCGCGGTCGGTTGACCAGCGCCCGGGCCACGCCGAGCCGCTGTCGCATGCCCCGGCTGTACGTCGACACGGCGGTGCGGCCCCGGTGCTCGAGGCCGACCTCGGCGAGCAGCCGCTGCGCGGTCGTGCGGGCCTCGACACGGCGCTGCCCGAACAGCTGGGCGTGGTAGGTCAGCCACTCCTCCCCGGTCTGGCCGGCCGGGTAGCCGGCGCTCTCCGGGAGCACGCCGATCAGGCGTCGTACCTGCGCCGGCGCCGTCGAGGGCGCCCCCGCCACCCGGAAGGAGCCGGCGTCGGGGCGCAGCACCGTGGACAGCATCCTGATCACCGTGGTCTTCCCGGCACCGTTCGGCCCGAGGAACCCAAGTACCGTCCCCTCGCCGACCTCGAGGTCCAGCGACCGTACGGCGACCACGCCGCCGTAGGACTTGCGCAGGCCGTGGATCTCGAGCGCGGGCACGGCTTCCATGCCCTCAGTCTTCCTGCGGTCGGCTGAAGCCCGCTGAGCACGGCAGGCTCCTCAGTGGTGGCTGACCGAGACGAGCTCGAACTTCTCCGAGCCGCCAGCGACGTCACGCTCCTTCACGATCCCCAGCCCCGGCGCGTAGAACTTCGCCGAGACCACGCCCGGCTCGAGCCGGGTCCACTCGAAGGTGCGCAGCGCGTGTCGCACCGTGCCGTAAGGCACCCTCAGGCGCAGGCCGCGCTGGACGATCCAGGCCTGGTCCTCCGCATGGCCGGCCCGGAACTCCTGCCGGTAGGCGTCGGTCGGCCGTGGGTGCGCCGGCATGATCACCCCACGCCGGGCGCCGCGCACGCCGGCCTGCCAGGTCCCCTCCCGGCTGGTGACCGTGCCGTGCGGGTCGTAGGTGGCCGTGGACTCGCCGAAGTACCAGACGTTGCCCCGGTTGTCGGGGGCGTACCAGTCGGTGGTGCGCTCGGACACGCTGCCGTCGGCACGGCGGACCACGTCCTTGACGACCGTGGTGCGCACGCCCTGGATGACCTTGTGGCGGTGGGTCACCGTCACCGTCTCCAGGTACTTCTCCGCGCCGTCGCTGCCCCGCAGCCGGGAGACGGTGCCGGGCTCGAGCGGGTAGTACGGGTTCTGCCGGGGGTGCGCGAAGGCGGCCGGGGGGTGCCCGGTGGTCTTCGCGGTGGTCTTCGCGGCGGTCTTCGCGGCGGCCGCCGGGGTACCGGCGTCCGCGGACCCGGTGGTGCCGGCGAGCAGCGCCGCCGCGAGCGCCGAGGCGGCCGCGGCGAGGATCGGGGTCTTGCGCATGGGATCTCTCCTTGGGTCGGGGGGCCGCCTGGTGCGGTCACCGTGCAGTGGCGCCAGTCTCGGCACGGGCGGCTGAAGGCACCCTGAAGGTCGCGCGTCGGCTCCTGCGGGCTCCCCTGATCGGGCCATGGACTGGGCCCGCGGGCCGCGCGCACAGTGAGGGGATGGACCTCATGGATCTCTACCGCCGCACGGTCGAGGCCTGGACGTCGCGGGTCGAGACGGTGGCGCCGGACCAGTGGACCGCCGCGACGCCGTGCACCGGCTGGACGGTGCGCGACCTGGTGAACCACGTCGTCGGGGAGGACGCCTGGACCGTCCCGCTGGTGCGGGGTGCGACGATCGCCGAGGTCGGTGGTGCGCTGGACGGCGACCTGCTCGGGGACGAACCGGTGGCGGCGGCCCGGGACGGCGCCGCCGAGGCGGTGGCCGCGGTCGGCGAGAGCCTGCCGGGCGGCGGCAAGGTGCACCTGTCCTACGGCGAGGAGGACCTGGAGGAGTACCTGCGGCAGCTGGCCGCCGACCACCTGCTGCACGCCTGGGACCTGGCGGCGGCGACCGGGGCGGACCGGTCCCTGGACCCCGGTCTGGTCGACGAGGTGGCCGCGTGGTTCGCGGACCGCGAGGAGCTGTACCGCGGTGCGGGCCTGATCGGGCTCCGGGTGGACGTGCCCGAGGACCGGCGCCACGACCCGCAGACCGAGCTGCTGGCCGGCGCCGGACGGGACGCGGCGTGGACACCGCCCCGGCCCTGACCGCGTTCTCGGCGGCGTTCGGGTCCGGCGACGTCGAGGCGATCATGGCGCGGATGAGCGAGGACTGCGTGTTCGAGGCGACCGGCCCCGCTCCGGACGGGCTGCGCTACGTGGGCGCGGCGGCGGTGCGTGCGGTCTGGGAGGACCTGTTCGCCCACACCACCGACGCCGCGTTCACCGAGGAGGAGGCCTTCACGCACGGTGACCGCGGCGTGCTGCGCTGGCGGTTCAGCTGGACCGCCGACGACGGCACCCCGGGGCACGTGCGCGGCGTCGACGTGCTCACCTTCCGGGACGGCCTGGTCAGCGAGAAGCTCTCCTACGTGAAGGGCTGACGGCGTGGCGCTCGGTCCCGCCGCCGTTTACCAGGTGATGCAGGATTTCTGGCACTGAGCACGGCGATATCCCCGTGCTCAGTGCCAGTTCTCCATGTGCAGGACGCCGGAACCTGCCGTACGACGGACCGCTCAGCCGGTCAGGGCGAGCGGGAAGTGCGTCAGCAGCTCGGGGCCGGACTCGGTGACCAGCACCTGGTTCTCGAGCTTGACCCCCTCGCCACCGGTGCGCGCGCCGACGAAGGCCTCGACGGTGAAGACCATCCCCGGCCGCACCTCGCCGTCGCACCCCCACGCCTCCCAGTCCTGCGGGAAGAAGATCTCCGGGGCCTCGTCGCACTGGCCGACCCCGTGGAAGAGCACGCTGTAGTGCCGGTAGTCCTCGACCGGCGGCGTCCACGCCCCGAACGTCAGCTCGTGGAACGACCTCCCGGGGGTCAGCAGCTCGATGTTGCGCTGCAGCTGCTCGAGGGCCAGCGCGTGCACGTGCTGCTGGGCGCCGTCGGGCCGGCCGTCGCCGCAGCGCCAGGTGCGGGAGACGTCGACCATCATCCCGTAGGCGCCGACCAGGTCGGTGTCGTAGGCGACCAGGTCGCCGTCCTCGATGGTGCGGCTGCTGGCCTCCTGCATCCACGGGTTGGTGCGCGGCCCCGACGACAGGATCTGCGTCTCGATCCACTCCCCCGCCCGCCGGATGTTCCCGGCGTGCAGCAGCGACCACACGTCCCGCTCGGTCATCCCGGGCTGCAGCGCCGCGCGCATCTCGGCCATCGTGGTCTCGCAGGCGTGCACCGCGCACCGCATCGCGCGCACCTCGTCGGGCCCCTTGACCGACCGGGCGCGCTCCATCACCTCCTGGCCGTTGCCGACGGTCACGCCCGCGTCCACCAGCCGCTGGTACCCGGCCAGGTGGCACTGGTCGATCGCGATCCGGGCCGGCCGCCCCGGTCGGTGCCCGATCACGTCCAGCATCTCCGCGGCCCAGCGCCCCGCCTGCTCGTCGTAGCGCGGCCCGGCGCTGAAGTACGTCGCGGACACCGCCGGCCGCACCTCGTCGACGACGTGGCTGTGCCCGGCGAGGAACTCGCAGTTCGCGAACTCCCACAGGATCACCGGCCCCTCGACCGGCACCCAGGCGTAGCGGGCGCCGTTGTGCATCACCCACACCTGCATGTTGGTGGTGTCGGTCGCGTAGCGGATGTTCATCGGGTCCATCACGATGATGCCGTCGTAGCCCAGGGTCCGCAGCTCGGCCCGCGTCCGCGCCAGGCGGTAGCTGCGCATCGCGGGCAGGTCCGGCAGGTCCAGCCCGGCGGCGGCCCACTCGGCGGTCAGCACCGCCCCCGGTCCGAGGGTGAGGTGGTGCGACGCACCGGCCTCGGGATCCTGGGCGCGTGCAGCGCGCCGCACGCTGGTCCGGATCCTGTCGGCCATCGAGCTCCTCACGGTTGCGCAGATGCTAGCGGCTGTACGGCGCCGCCGGGGGTTTCCGGCCTCGTCGGCGTGCACCGGTGCGCGGGCGTGGGATACCGTCCCGAGCCAACGCCGGTGGCGGCCCGCGCCCGCACCGGCGGCACCGACCGTCGAGGGGGCCGCGTGGCACAGGGACCGCGCGAGCCGCACCCCACGCTCGAGCAGGTCGCCGCGCTGGCGGGGGTCTCCCGGGCGACGGTGTCGCGGGTGGTCAACGCGGCCAGCACGGTGGACCCGCGACTGCGCGAGCGAGTGCAGGCTGCGGTCGCGGAGCTGCACTACGTGCCGCACCCGGCGGCCCGGGCCCTGGTCACGAGGCGCACGGACACGCTGGCGCTGGTCGCCTCCGAGCCCGGCGAGCGCGTCTTCGGCGACCCCTTCTTCGGGCAGATCGTACGAGGGGTCGGTGCCGAGGCGACGGCGACCGGCCTGCAGATGATGCTGTTGATGGCCCGGTCGGTGCCGGACGTCGACCGGATCGAGCGGTGGCTGAGGTCCGGGCCGGTCGACGGCGTGCTGCTGGTCTCCGAGCACGCCTCGTTCGACCCGCTCCCGGCGGCGCTGGCCCGCGCGGGCATCCCCGTGGTGATCGGCGGCCGGCCGCTCTCGGACCTGGACACCCCGTACGTCGACAACGACAACGTCGGGGGCGCCCGGCAGGCCGCCGAGCACCTGCTGGCGCGGGGCCGGCACGCGCTGGGCACCGTCACCGGTCCCGCCGACATGGCCGCCGGCATCGACCGGTTGGCCGGCTTCCGGGAGGCCCTGGGCGCGGCGTACCGGCCGGCCGCGGTCGAGGCCGGCGACTTCACGATGGCCGGCGGCGAGCGGGCCACCGAGCGGCTCCTGGCCCGCGCACCCGACCTGGACGGCCTCTTCGTCGCCTCCGACCTGATGGCCCTGGGCGCGCTGCGGGCGCTGCGGGCGGCGGGCCGGCGGGTGCCCGAGGACGTCGCCGTGGTCGGCTTCGACGACAGCCCGGCGGCGGACCTGGCCGACCCGCCGCTGACCACGGTCCGGCAGCAGACGGTGCTCCAGGGCCGGGCGATGGTGCGGATGCTCGCGGGGCTGATCCGCCCCGAGGTCGACCCGGTCGCCGACCCCGACCTGCCGCTGGTGGGCCGCGCCCACCGGCTGGTGCTGCCGGTCAGCCTGGTGGTCCGGGACTCCGCCTGAGGCGTCCGCGGCCTGGTCCCGCGGCGCCGCGGACCCGCGGCGGACCCTTGTGTGAGCGCCGTCACCTGTGCTTCCCTCGCTGAGAGAGCGCTCTCTGAGCGGCCCCGGTCCCCCCGTCGAGAGGCAGACCCCCCGATGCCCCACCGTCCGTCCCAGCCCGTCCCCCGCCCGGCCCGCAGGTGGTCCGCCCCCTCGGAACGCGCCTGCCTCGCCGTCGTCCTCGGCGTCCTCCTCGCGTCGGTCCCGGCACTCGCCGCCACTGCGTCGCCTGCGCACCACCGCGGCGACCGGGCCCCCGAGCTGGGCTCCCACGCCCTGGTCTTCGACCCCAGCATGCCCACCAGCCAGATCCAGGCCGCCGTCGACGCGATCAGCGACCAGCAGACCGACGACGAGATGGGCACCAACCGCTACAGCCTGCTGTTCAAGCCGGGCGTCTACGGCACCGACGAGGAGCCGCTGCAGATCAAGGTGGGCTACTACACCGAGGTCGCCGGTCTCGGCGCGGCACCGGGCGACGTCACGGTCAACGGCAAGATCGAGGTGTACAACCGCTGCCTGCGGGACGGCGGCACGTCGTACTGCGTGGCACTGAACAACTTCTGGCGCAGCCTGTCCAACCTGACGCTCAAGGTGAACGGCACGGGCCAGGACGGCTGCCGCACCTCGGCGAACTTCTGGGCGGTCTCCCAGGCGTCGTCGGTGCGCCGCGTGGACGTCCAGGGCGGGACCTTCTCGCTGATGGACTACTGCTCGGACGGTCCTCAGTACGCCAGCGGCGGGTACCTCGCGGACTCCCGGGCCGGCACGCTGGTCAACGGCTCGCAGCAGCAGTGGCTGACCCGCAACAGCGAGGTCGGCTCCTGGAGCAACGGCGTGTGGAACCAGGTGTTCTCCGGCGTGGTCGGCGCGCCGGCCGAGGACGGCTTCCCCACCGAGCCCTACACGACCCTGCGAGACACCCCGGTGAGCCGGGAGAAGCCCTACCTCTTCGTGGACGACCGGGGCGGCTACAACGTCCGGGTGCCCTCCGCGCACACCGACACCCGCGGCGTCAGCTGGGCCGACGGGACCACCCCCGGCCGGACCGTGCCGATCGGTGACTTCTTCGTCGCGCACCCGGGCGACTCGGTGCAGCGGATCAACGCACAGCTGGCGCGCGGCAGGAACCTGCTGCTGACCCCCGGCGTGTACGACGTGGACCGCAGCATCGCCGTCAAGCGCGCCGGCACCGTCGTGCTCGGCATGGGCCAGGCGACCCTCACCGCCGTCGACGGTGCCGTCCCGGTGACGGTCGCGGACCGTCCCGGCATCGTGATCGCCGGGGTGACCGTCGATGCCGGCACCCGCGCGTCCCCCGCCCTGATGCAGCTGGGCGGCCGCGAGCGGCACCACGGCGACCGCCGCCACGACCGCCGTCACGACCGCGGCGACGACCGGGCCCGCGGCGCGGACCGCAGGAGCGGGCAGGACAACCCCGCCACGCTCAGCGACGTGTACTTCCGCGTCGGCGGACCGCACGTCGGCAAGGCCAGGGTCGCGCTCAAGGTCGACAGTGACGACGTGCTGATCGACCACACGTGGGTGTGGCGCGCCGACCACGGCGTCGAGGGGTTCACCGGCCCGAACGAGGGCGACACCCAGCGCTGGAACACCAACACCGCTCGCAACGGGGTGATCGTCAACGGTGACGACGTCACCGCGACCGGTCTGTTCGTCGAGCACTTCCAGCAGCACAACACGATCTGGAACGGCGAGCGCGGACGCGTGGTCCTCTACCAGAACGAGCTGCCCTACGACCCGCCCGCACAGCAGGACTGGACCCAGCGCGACGGCACGCTCGGCTACGCCGGCTACAAGGTCGGCGACCGCGTCCGCGACAACCGGCTGTGGGGCGGCGGCTCGTACGTCTTCAACCGCAACGACCCCTCGATCGTGACCGAGCACGGCTTCGAGGTGCCCCGGACTCCTGGCGTGCGGCTGCACCACGTGCTGACCGTGAACCTCGACGCGGGCACCATCAGACACGTCGTCAACGACGTGGGCGAGCAGGTGGACGCGACCCGGTCGGGCAGGCCGAGCTACGTGAGCGACTACCCCGCCCGCTGAGCCTGCGGCCACCGGTCGCCCGGCAGCGGCCACGAACGACCCGGGCCCCGGCCATCGCGGTCGGGGCCCCAGGTCGTGCTGCTGGTGGGCCACTCGGTGTCGGTGACCGTCGACGTCCTGGCTGTCCAGTGGCAGCGAGCAGGTGCTCCCCAGCTCTGCGCCGGTCACACCCGGGGCGACCACGCTGTGCACCGGCAGAAGGTCCGCAGACCTCCCCCGCCGAGGCGTCTGCTTCTGCGCCCGCACCCCCGCCGAGGCGTCTGCTTCTGCGGGGGGTCCCCTACGCGCGGGCCGGCCAGAGCCGCGCGGCGGCCGTCGCGCAGGCCAGGTCCTGCTCCGCGGTGCCGCCGCTGACCCCGACGCCTGCCACCACCCGCCCGTCCGGCGACCACAGCGGCAGACCTCCCGCGAAGACCACGTACCGGCCGGCGCCGCTGGCCGCCAGACCTGCGAGCGAGCCGCCGGGCCCGGCGTCCACCGCCAGGTCGCCGGTCGGGCAGCGGTGCGCGACGGCGGTGGCGGCCTTGTCGACCGCCAGGTGCGGCCCGGCGATCTCCGCCAGGTCCATCCGCTCGAAGCAGACCAGGTGGGCGCCCGCGTCGACGACGGCGACCGAGACGTGCGCGTCCAGCGAAGCCGCCTCGTGCAACGCGGCCGCGCACATCCGCCGGGCCAGGTCCAGGCCGGGGCCGGTGACCCCGCGGGGCAGCCCGTCCCCCGGCTCAGGCATGCGGCACGACGTCGCCGTCCCGGTCGGCGTCGACCTCCGCGGCGGCCAGCACCGCGCCGGCACGCGCCAGCGCCTCGGGGTGCCGACGACCGATCACCCACGCCACCGCGGCGCTCGCGGCGATGGCCAGCACGATCAGGTAGGGGAAGACGTCGTACGGCGCGTCCGGCACCGGGTAGACCAGCCCGTAGATCGGGATCAGCATGACCAGCATGCCGACCACCGGCAGGACGACGTGCTGCAGCACGTTGCGACGGGACCGGGCGGTGGTGGCGAAGAACCGGATGCAGGCGGCGTTGGTGAGGATGTAGACCGGGATGATCGCCAGCGTCAGCAGGCTGCCCAGGTAGGCGTAGGCGTTGAAGGCGCCCACCCAGAGGCCGATCACCAGCGTCACCACCACCGCGAAGACGGTGTTGGCGAGGATCGCGACGGTCGGCGTGCCGTGCTCGGGGTGCACCTTGGACAGCGCCACCGGCAGCATCCGCTCGCGCCCCATCGCGAAGATGATCCGGGTGATGCCGGAGTGGCTGTTCATCACGACCGCGAAGATGCTGGAGACCCCGGCCAGTCCGACGAGCAGCTTGAGCCACGGCGCGTACTGCGTCGCCAGCGTCGTGAAGGGGGCGGTGTCCTTGGTCATCGCGTCCACGCCGTCGACACCGAAACCGATCATCTCGGCGTACGTCGTGAACAGGTAGATCGCCCCGACCAGGAAGACCGCCCCGAAGATGCCGCGCGGCACGTTCCTCCGCGGCTCGCGGACCTCCTCGCCGAGGGTGGCCGCCGACTCGAAGCCGACGAACGACAGCACACCGAAGACCATGCCGAGGGCGATCCCCGACAGGCCGTCCGGCGAGGACGACGGCAGCAGGGGCGCGACGGTCAGACCGTTCGCGCCGCCCTTGACCAGCACGATCACCGAGAGCAGCAGGATGATGCCCACCTCGATCGTGAACAGCGTGAACGCCGTCTTCAGCGACCCGGCGATCCCCCGCCACGACAGGGCCAGCATCGCCGCCGCGAAGAGCAGGGAGACCACCGGCCACGGCACCGAGACGCCGTACCCGTCGAGGATGTCGTGGGAGTAGATGCCGATCAGCGCCAGCTCGGCCGGGACCAGCAGCGCGTAGGCCAGGAACATCAGGATGCCGGTCACGAAGCCGGAGCGGGGGCCGATCCCGCGCGAGACGTAGGTGTAGAACGCGCCGGCGCTGGGGAGCTCGCGCGCCATCGCCGCGACCCCGTTCGCCACGATCAGCGAGGCCACCAGCGACACCCCCATCACCAGCGGCATCGCGGCTCCGGCGAACCCGGCCACCAGCTGCGGGTTGAAGTACACCGACACCGCCGGGCCCATCAGGGCGGCCGACATCACCACCGCGCCACCCAGGCTCACCGCCCCGCTCTTCAGGTGGCCCCCGGACTGGTCGGCAGATGCGACGCTCCCCGGGGAGGTGGCGGTCCGGTCGTCTGTCATGCAGCACTCCTTGGGTCATCCACGCACAGAGGTCGTGCTGATTGTGGGGGCGGCGACCCGCGGCGTAAACCGCGACATGCCCGGCTTTACCTTGTCGTTTCCGCAGGTCAGCGCACGAGACACGCTTTGTCCTGATTCTCCGGACGCCCGACCGGCCTCGGGTGCGGCACGACCCCCCGAACGAGTCATGTCGCTCACCGCGACGACCCAGCACAGTGAGGTAAAGCAACGCTGACGAGCGAGGTGACCGGTCGTGTCGGAGGCGATGGCCGAGGTCGAGCTCCTCATCCAGGACGGCACCGTGGACGTCGGCCGCGACCACGGCCGGGAGACCCGGCGGCTGACCATCCCGGCCGACCACCAGGACCGGTTCCTCGACGGGCCGGCGTGCCGGCGGGTGGCGGTCGTCGACTTCGACCCCCGCTCCGGCGCCCCGCTGCCGCCACCCGCGCGGTTCGTGCCGGCGCGCGGCGGCGACCTCACCCGCGGCCGGTTCGCGTACGACGGCCAGCCGGCGTCACCGGCCACCATCGCGGTCAACGCCTTCGGCACGGTCTTCTCGACCATCCGGATGTTCGAGGGCGCGGACGCGCTCGGGCGGCAGGTCACCTGGGCCTTCGACGGCGAGCAGCTGCTGGTGGTGCCGCGCGCCGGCGAGTGGGCGAACGCGTGCTACGAGCGGGCGACCCGGAGCCTGCAGTTCTACTGGTTCCCCAGCCGGAGCGGGACGACCGTCTACACGGCGCTGAGCCGCGACATCGTCGCCCACGAGTGCGGGCACGCCCTGCTGGACGCGGTGGTGCCGTCGCTCTACGACAGCGCGACCCCGCAGTCCATCGCGATCCACGAGGCGGTCGCCGACCTGGTCGCGGTGATGATGGCGCTGGCCAGCCCCACCCTGCGGACCGCCGTGCTGGCGCGGTCGGACAACTCGCTCGAGGGCGCCAACGCCTTCAACAGCATCGCCGAGGAGTTCGGCCTGGCCCAGCCGGGACCGGACGGGGTGGCCCGCCGGGCCCTGCGGGAGCTCGACAACACCACGACGCTCACGGAGCTGTCCGGCGCCGGCCCGCACCTGCTCAGCACCGTGCTGTCCGGCATCTTCTACGACTCGCTGGCCGCCATCTACACCACCCGGTTCGCCGCCGAGCTGTCGGCGCCGGCCGCCGACGGCTCTCCGGTGAGCCGGGACGCGGCCGCGAACAAGGCACTCGGCACCGCGCACGTCGTCGGCAGGCGGCTGCTGCTGCGCGGGATCGACTACCTGCCGCCGGGCGAGCTGAGCTTCGCCGACGTCGGCCGGGCGTTCCTGGCCGCCGAGCGCGCCGCCCGTCCGCACCCGAGCCCGGCCCGGCGCGGGTACCAGCGGGACTTCGCGCAGCGCTTCGTCGACCGGCTCGTGGTCCCGTCCGCGCAGGCGCTGACCGCGCCCCGCCCCACCGCGCTCGACGTCCCGCCCGATCAGGTGCCGCACATGCAGGCGAGCGACTGGTCGGCCTACGCCTACGTCACCGGGCACCGGGACCTGCTGGGTATCCCGCCAGGCACCCCGTTCACCGTGCTGCCGCGCGTGGACGCCACCAAGATCACCGGCAGCCCCCGCAAAGGCGTGGTGCCCACCCAGCGCGAGCTGATCCTCAAGGTGGCCTGGGACCATGTCGAGAAGATGGCGCCGTACCGGTCCGCCTCGCGCCGGCTGGTCTCCACGGGCGCGACCGTGGTCCTGCGCTGGGACGACGGGCGCTGCCTGGCGCTGGTGACCAGCGACGTGACAGACCGCCGGCAGCGACGCGAGCGCGACGTCCTGCTGCGCACGCTGGACGAGCAGGGCCTGGTCGACGACGGCAGCGGCGCCGACGGGGCGGGGGCACGCCTGCACGTCAACGGCGGGGTGGCCACGCTGACCAGCACGCACCGGCTGCTGCACCTCGCCGGGTGGGACGGATGAGATGAGCGACCTGGTGGTGCGCTGCTACAACGTCGGCTTCGGTGACGCCGTGCTGGTCTCGATCCCCGAGCTCAGCCCCCAGGGACACCGCGAGACCGTCCGGCACGTGCTCTTCGACGTCGGCAACCTGCTGGCAGGGACGGCCAACACCGACGAGGTGTTCACCACGGTGGTCGCCGACATCGCCGAGCGCACCGACGGCGAGGTGGACCTGTACGTGATGACCCACGAGCACCTCGACCACGTCCAGGGCCTGCTCTCCGCCTCCGACGCCGGCGTCCCCCTGACCGCGCGCTACGCCTGGCTCACCGGGTCCTCCGCCCCCGACTACTACGAGACGCACCCCGAGTCGAAGAAGCGCCGTCTGGACCTGCGGCTCGCGCTCGAGGACGCGGTCCGGGTCCTGGAGGCCGAGCCGGACCCGTGGCTGGAGATGATGGTCCGCAACAACTCCACGCTGCTGCCCGACGGAGCCCTCGGCCTCAGGACCAGCGCGTACGTCGACCACCTGCGCACCCTGACCCGGCCGGGCCGCACGTTCTACGTCGACCGCACCACGGGTCTCAGCCGCCGGCAGCCGTTCCGGGAGGCGACCCTGCGGATCCTGGCGCCGGAGGAGGCGACGTCGGCCTACTACGGCCGCGCCTCGTTCGGCGGCTCGCTGACCGCCGTACCGCCGGAGGGGACCGCGGCGAGCGCGACCGCTCCGGCCGGGGCGGCCGCGTCCGGTCTGGTGAGCCCCCCGGTCGGGGTCTCGCCCGGCGCCTTCTTCGACCTGGTGACCGCCCGCCGGCGCACCACCGTCACCAGGATCCTGGAGATCGACGCCGCCAACAACAACACCAGTGTGGTCGTCGAGATCGAGTGGCGCGGCTGGCGGCTGCTGTTCCCGGGGGACGCCGAGATCAGGTCCTGGCAGACGATGTTCCACGAGGACCTGCTGCGCCCGGCGCACTTCGTCAAGGTCGCCCACCACGGCAGCCACAACGGCACCTACGAGGAGCTGTTCGACCGGCTGATGCCGCCGGTCAGCCCGGACGGCCGCCCCCGGCACGCCGTCGTGTCCACCCACGACGGCAGCTGGGACAGCGTCCCGGACCCGGCCACCCTGGCGACGTACGCGTCCCGGTGCGAGCTGCACGACACCCGCGAGGTCGAGCGCGGCACCGCCGTCGAGGTCCGGTTCCCCGGGTAGCGGCCGTGGCGCGGCTGTTCACCCCGGCGTTCGTCGCTCTGACCGTGGCCGACCTCGGCTACTTCACCGCCGTCGGGGCTGCGATCTACGCGCTCCCCCTGTTCGTCACCGGACCGGTCGGCTCGGACGAGGCGGGCGCCGGACTGGCGTTCGGCGCCTTCGCGCTCTCGGCTCTGGTCTTCCGTCCGCTGGCGGGGCGACTGACCGACCGGTGGGGCCGGCGGCCGCTGCTCGCCACGGGCGCGGTGCTGCTCGGCCTCGGCATGCTGGCGATGCCGGCGGCCGGGACGCTGTCCGCGGTGGTCGCCCTCCGCCTCCTGCCGAGTCGCCGCGTGCGGCCCGGCGACTTCCGACGCTAGGAGCCGGGCGGGCACGGCGAACGTGGCGGTCCCGTCACGAGCTGTCATGAAGGAGTTGTCATGAAGGAGCTGTCATGCAGGCTGTCATCACCGGTGGGCGCGTCCCCCCGTCAGTGCACCGCCACGCTGTCCTCGGGCGCTCCCCTCGGGCGGCGAGTCGCGGTGACGTGCCCGGACAGGGCCGGGGCCATCAGGGCCCAGACCGACACCGCGTACAGCCCGACGGTGGCGAGTGTCGCGTCCGTCGCCAGGTTGTCCTGCCACGGGCTGAGCGCGACGACGACTCCGAAGGCGATGAGCCCGAACAGCTGGAACCCCCGGAACACGGCCAGAGCCGTCGAGCCGTGCCTCCAGACCCGGTAGGCGAGCCAGAGGTCCAAAGCCACCCACCAGAGAGTCCCGGCGCCCGGACCGTGGTCGACCGTCGTGTAGCTGAGCAGATCGGCGACGAGGGCTACCCCCAGCCACCGGCCGGGCCAGTGCCGGCGCAGGGTCGCAAGACTCGTCACGCGCCGAGTATCGCCCCCTGCCGCTCGCTCGGCCAGCCCTCAGGCACTCACCGGCGTGGCGACGGGCCGGTGCCGCGTCAGGTGGCCTACCACGTGCGCGGCATCAGCACCGGCACCGCCGATCAGCATCGACCGGAACGACGACTGGAAGCACAGGCCGGTGAAGTAGAGGCCGGGGTGATCCCGGACCACACCGTGGTCCTCCAGCGGCCAGCCGTCGTCACCGACCACCGGCAGGTCGATCCACGAGTAGTCGTGCCGGAAGCCTGTGCACCACACGACTGCAGCGACGTCGACGACCCGGTCCTCACCGAGCACGGGACGGCCGTCGCGAGAGCCCGTGACCCGCTCGATCACTCGCTCGACGCCCGCCTCGGCGAGGTCGCGACGCTTGACCCGCAGCAGCGGCGCCCCGTGGTGCCGAGCGTGTCGGCGCGCCGCGCGTCCGGCGGGGGTGCTGATCGACAGCACATGCCCCCACACGAACCACAGCACCGGGAAGAGCGCACGCATCGCCGCGCCTTCGAGGCGAGGCGGGATCTGCCCCGTGTCCCGGCCACTCAGGATCGTGGAGTGCGAGCGGGCAACCTCGTAGGCGATGTCGCCGCCGGAGTGGGAGGCACCGACCACGAGGACCGGGCCGTCCGGCAACTGGTCGGCGGAGCGGTACTGCGCCGAGTGCAGCTGCACGATCGTCGGGTCCAGCTCGACCGCGAAGCCCGGCACCCGCGGCGTGCCCCCGAAGGTGCCGGTGGCCACGACGACGTTGTCGGCCTCCACGGTGCGGTCGCCGCAGTCGACGACGTACCGGCCGTGCTCGCGGTGCAGCCTGCGGACCCGGCTGCCGTGCCGGACCGGTAGGGAGAACGTGTCGGCGTAGCGCTCCAGGTATTCCGCGACCTCGTCCTTGCCGGGGAAGTGGTGAGGCGCCGCCGGGAAGTCCATCCCCGGGAGCCCGTCGCGGGCGGCGGGGCTGTAGAGCCGCAGCGAGTCCCAGTGTGCCCGCCAGGAGTCCCCGGTGTGGGCGTTCGCGTCCAGGATGACGAACTCGCGGCCGGCCCGGCCCAGGTGGTAGCCGGCGCTCAGGCCCGCCTGGCCGCCACCGATGACCACGGTGTCGACACGCTCCCGGGCGCCTGCCGGGGATGGTCCCCCCGCGGTGCTGGCGTCGGTCCTGGTGGTGTGGTCGAGGGTGCTCATGGTGGCCTCCGTGTGCCGACGATCGGTTGCCTTCGACGCTAGGGAGCCGGAGCGTGCGCCCGCGTCCGGAGAACTCCCCATTCCCCGGGCCGGGCGTGGGTCGTTCTGCTCACCCGGGCGGTGCCGCTCCTCGAGACGTCGCTCAGAGGAGGTCGTGCTCGAAGGCGTAGGCGGTCGCGGCCGCTCGCGAGCCGACGTCGAGCTTGGCGAAGATGTTGCTCAGGTGACGAGCGACGGTCTTCTCACTCAGCACCAGGTCGCGGGCGATGACCCGGTTGGTACGACCGGTCGCGACCGCGCGAAGCACCTCCAGCTCCCGGGCCGTGAGCGAGGTGCCGGTGCCGACGTCCGGCCCGCTCCTCGGCCGGGCGTCCGGGGCAGGGAACCCAGCTCGCTCGACCCGGGCCAGGTCCGGCCCGGCGCCGAGCTGGTCGAAGAGCGCCATCGCAGCCGCGACCTCCAGCAGCGCGGTGTCCTCGTCGCCGAGAGCCCGGCACGCCTGGCCGAGCAGCAGCCGGGCGCGTGACAGCTCATAGGGGGCGTCGAGGTGGCGCCACTCGGCGACCGCCCGACGCAGCGCCTCGAGTGCCTGCAGAGGGTGGCCGTCAGCCAGCAGCACAGCGCCCCGTGCCTGCGCCGCCATCGCCCGAAGCAGGGCAGTGTCATGAGCAGCGACGGTCGCGGCCATCGCCTCGGCGGTCTTACGCGCCTCGGCGAGCTCCCCAGCGGCCAGCGCGATCTCGACCCGGGCGGCCTCGAGGTGGGCCCGTCCGCGCCAGGAGCGGTGCTCCGCGAGGGCCCGGCGTACGGCGGCCAGCGCCGCGGCGACGTCGCCCTGGTCCAACCGCAGCAGCGCGAGCCCCGGTTGCACGTCGTGACCGCAGTGCGACGAGGCGGCGTACGCCTCCTCCGCGGCACCGTGCTCGCCGCGGAGCCGATGCATCTCGCCGACCTCGTAGAGCGCGAGCCCCGCGGCGGGCTGGCCCGGCGGGTCCGACAAGCGGGCTCGGGCGAGGTCGATCTGCTCGGTCGCCTCCGCCCAGGCCCCGTGGAGCCGCAGCACCTGGGCGCGGTGCACGAGGCACTGCCCGCGGAACGGAACCAGCCCGGGCTGCGTGTCGCACCAGCCGCTGAGCGCCCGGGTCCACTCAGCTGCGCGACCTACCTCGTAGGCCTCGTGACAGGCGATGATCACCGCGCAGTAGACCAACCCGGTGACGAGGGGGGAGGTCTCGCCGCCAGCCACCCCGACCATCACCTCGTCGAGAGTCCGCAGCCCGGTCTCGACCTCCCCGATCGTGATCTGTGCCTGGCCGGTCCCGAGACCACCCAACGCGGTCAGCTCGGGATGCCAGTGGCGCCGTCCGATGTCGCGGGCGCGCCGAAACCGGTGCAGCGCTGCGTCGCCGTCGCCGGCCATGAGTCGCTCCAGCGCAGGCGGCAGCATCAGCAGGCCGTGGACGGCGCGCTCCGGAGCCTCGCCGAGGGTCTGCTTCGCCAGCCCGAGCCAACCGCCGCCACGGGCCGTCTCGCCGCGCTGCACGAGGAGGAAGCCCGCCCAGAAGGCTGCCTCCGCCGCTGCCTCGGCCCGACCCGCCCCGCCGTGCAGGTGGAAGGCAGCCTCCAGGTGACGGACGCACTCCTCGTCGCGACCGGTGAGATAGGCGGCTCGGGCGAAGCGGCCCAGGTCGTCAGCGTCGAGCGCGGACCCCTCGTCTGCAGCCCGCGTGAATCCGGCGTGGGCGTCGGCCCACCGACGGGCGTCGTACGCAGTCCGCGCCTCCCTGAGCACCTCGTCGCTGCTCATGCCCCTCCACCCGTGCGGTTGCGTTAAGACTGTAGCGGCGCGGCGGGACAGCGCTCCCCTGGCCGCGCGACCCTGGCACCAGGTCCCGGTCAGCGCGCGCAGGTCTGACCAAGCAGAGCACGACGAGTCCCTCGCGGTGGTCGACCACCCGCCACCGAGTCCCCAGCGTCTGCGATGATGTCGCCGGGTCAGGGGTGCGACCTCCCTCGGTAGGTCCCTAGGGGTTCGCGTGACTGGACTCCCCATGTCCCGGGCCTCTAGCTCAACTGGCAGAGCAGCGGACTTTTAATCCGCGGGTTGTGGGTTCGATCCCCACGGGGCCCACCACCCCAGGTGTTCGACGCCCGACGTCTCACCTTCGGGTGGTGGGCGACGGTTTCGGTAGCTGCGGACGGCTACGCCGGCTTCATCGCGACGCTCCCCCGATGAGGAAGCACGACCTGCCAGCCGTCCGTGGGATTGCCTGCGAGCCTGACTGAGCACCGACCGGGTGCCGCAGATGACGAGCCGGCTCGTTGGTCGCGCCCCGGCGGTGGCTTCCCGCAGGTGCGGTCGGCGTCATCGGCGGGCCAGCGTGGGGCACGCCTCCTGGGCACACTGAGGCGGCAGCCCGAGGCAACGCTGACGGACCGGCGCCCGAGGTCAGGCGAAGCCTCCTACGCCGACGAGGACCCCCAACAGGGCGAGGCAGGCGATCACGGTGAGCTCGAGCGCTCGGTGACCGGCGGCCCGGGTAACCAGCCCGCCACCGCCGAGGGCAGCGACACCCGCCATCGGCACCAGGATCGTGGCATCCAGGTTATCGAGGTTCCACGACGCCAAGGCGCCCGCCACCACGCTGCCCACACCAACTGCGGCGGCGATCCATCCGTCGAGGGGACGGACCACTCGGCTGGCGTCGCCCATCCGACTAGCGTCTCGGCGGCTCGGCAGGGTCGGTGCCAGGCGAGCCAGATGGAAGAAGAGCGACAAGGTGAAGGCTACGAAGAGAGTCAGCGCTACGGCGCCAGTCGGGTTGCCCATCTCGATCCTTCATCGTTCTCGTCGCCAGGACAGGGTGCGCCGCCGATCCGTGCATGACCAGGACAGCTACGCCGGTGACACCCCCAGGATTGCCAGGGCCATGCTGGCACGCTCGGCCCCGGGCGCAGTCGGTGAACCGTGGAACTCGCTCGGTCGTGCTCAGTCTCGCCACCGCGGCCCAGACCCGGCGCCTGACGGCGGCGACCGCGCGGCCGTCACCGGGCTGTCGACCAGCACGGGCCAGGTCGCCGGTGCAGATAAGCAGGTGGCTCCGGCTCACCCCGACCCCGCGTCCCGGCTCACTTGCAGTGCCGGGACACCGAGGCGAGCATGAGGAATGATCAGGCCGGAGCGCAGGAGGCTCTCGCGTGGCCTCCTCGTGGTGCTGCTGCTCGTGGGGACGGTGGTTGCGATGCTGTGGGCGCTTGCAGCGTCAACTGATCTACTTCCCCGACCCCACGCCGGTGCCCCCGGCCGCAGACGTCATCGCTGGTGCCCGCGACGTCACGCTCCACACGGCCGACGGGCTCGAACTGGGCGCCTGGTTCGTCCCGGCGACCGGCCCACCGGACACCGGGATGGCGGTCCTGGTCGCGCCCGGCAACGGTGGCAACCGGGCAGGCAGGGCCGAGTTCGCCCGAGCAGCTGAGCCGCCGCGGACTCGCCGTCCTGCTCATGGACTACCGCGGCTACGGCGGCAACCCGGGCATCCCCAGCGAGGACGGCCTCGCCGCCGACGCGGACGCCGCGGTGGAGGCCCTGGAGGAGCTCGGATATCCCGCGCAGCAGACCCTCTACTTCGGCGAGTCCCTGGGCTCAGGCGTCGTCGCGGCGCTCCAGACCCGGCGCCCGCCGGCGGGGTTGGTGCTCCGCTCGCCCTTCACCGAGCTTGCCGACGTGGGAGCGCATCACTACCCCTGGCTGCCGGTGCGCGCGCTGCTGCGCGACCGGTTCCCCGTCGTCGAGCACCTCGCCACCAGCGACGTGCCGGTGACGGTCATCTACGGCGACCGCGACTCCGTGGTCCCCTCAGTGCTCAGCGCCCGCGTCGCAGACCATGCCCCCTCCCTGGCCGAGCGGGTGGTGCTCGCAGACGCCGACCACAACGACCCCGTCATGTTCGGGTCCCGGGTGGCCGCCGCGGTCGCGCGGCTGGCGCACAGCGTGGACTGAGCTGTCGGGCTCTGACGCGTCAACGCCGTTCCCGTCGTGCGGGACGTCGCGTCGATCCCGAGGTTCAACGTCTGGTCCTAGGCATAAGGCCGCGGTCCGCGAGCACGGTCCGGTCTTGGAACCACACCCCGGACCAGATGACGGCGCCGGCGGCGAGTGCGACGCGATCACCCGGGCGGGGCCTGCTGCCACTCCTACGCCGACGCTTGCGACAGCGAACGCCGGCACGGCCGAGATCTTTGAGGCCGGGGACTTTCGGCCGTTCACGCCGAAGCCACTTCCGGGCCAGAGTGGAGACGCGTTCCCGGGCAACCCGGGATGCCGACGGAGGGAGCCCCGATGAAAGCGCTCGTCTACCACGGACCCGGCCAGAAGGCCTGGGAGGACGTCCCCGACCCGGTGATCATCGACCCGACCGACGTCATCGTCCAGATCGACACCACCACGATCTGCGGCACCGACCTGCACATCCTCAAGGGCGACGTCCCCGCCGTCACCGACGGCCGGATCCTGGGCCACGAGGGCGTCGGCACGATCATCGAGATCGGCTCGGCCGTCTCCAGCGTCGCGATCGGCGACCGGGTGATCATCTCCTGCATCAGCGCGTGCGGCTCCTGCTCCTACTGCCACCAGGGCCTCTACGCGCACTGCCTGGCGGACGAGGGCGCCAGCGGCATCGGCTGGATCTTCGGCCACCTCATCGACGGCACCCAGGCCGAGTACGTGCGCGTCCCGTTCGCCGACAACTCCGTCTACAAGCTGCCCGACGGGGTCAGCGACGAGGCGGCGGTGATGCTCTCCGACATCCTGCCCACCGGCTTCGAGATCGGCGTCCGCTACGGCAGGGTCAAGCCCGGCGACGTGGTGGCCGTGGTCGGCGCCGGCCCGGTCGGCCTGGCCGCGATCATGACCGCCGGGCTGTACGGCGCCGCGCGGGTGATCGCCCTCGACCTCGACGGCAACCGGCTCGACCAGGCCAAGACGTTCGGCGCCACCGACACCGTCAACAGCGGCGACGCCGACTGGGCCGAGCAGGTGCGCGCGATGACCGACGGCCTCGGCGTCGACGTCGCCATCGAGGCCGTCGGCATCCCCGACACCTTCGAGGCGTGCACCGAGATCGTGCGCCCCGGCGGGTCGGTCGCCAACGTCGGCGTGCACGGCACCTCGGTCGACCTGCCCCTGCAGGACCTGTGGATCAAGGACATCGCGATCACCATGGGCCTGGTCAGCACCTCGACCACGCCGATGCTGCTCAAGCTGGTGGCCCAGCACAAGCTGGCGGCCGAGAAGTTCGCGACCCACCACTTCGGGCTCGACCAGATGCTCGAGGCCTACGACACCTTCGGCCGCGCCGCCGAGACCAAGGCGCTCAAGGTCGTGATCCGCCGCTGAGCCGTCGTCCCGCCCGACGCGTGTCTGGTCAGTCGTCGCGGGGACTGCCCCCTCCGCGCCCGTCGGGCGCGGTCACCAGCCGATAGACTGCTGTCCCACCAGGGTCAGTCCCGAAGGTTCGTCATCCCGAAGAGCATGAAGGAGCCCCGTATGGCTGGTCGTGTCGACGCCGTCGCCTTCGACGTCCTGGAGACTCTGCTCGACCTGGACCCCATCGGCGCCCGACTCGAGGAGGTCGGACAGCCTGCGGCGGTGCTGGGGCCGTTCTTCATGCGCTTCCAACGCGATGCCATGGCGCTGACGCTGGCTGGTGACGTCGCGGACTTCAACGCGACTGCCCGCCAGGCGCTGCGCACCGAGACCAAGCAGGCGATGTCCGACGACGCGATCGCCCACGTTCTGGAGGGCTTCGCGACGGTCCCGGCGTTCCCGGACGCCGCCCCCGCGCTGCGGAGGCTCTCCGAGGCGGGCGTGACCATCGGTTGCCTGACGGTCGGCGATCCGGACAACACCCGCTCGTTCCTGGACGGGGCAGGACTGGAGACCTACGTCGACCGGGTGGTGACGTCCGACGCGGTCGGCGTGTGGAAGCCCGCCCCCGACGTCTACCACCACACCGCCAAGGCCTTGAACTGTGAGCTGAGCCGCATGGCGCTGGTGGCGGTGCACGCCTGGGACTGCCACGGTGCCAAGCGAGCCGGGGCCCTCGCCGGTTGGTGCTCCCGGCTCGAGGGTGTGCCCGGCGACGTCTTCCTCCCCGCCGACGTCCATGGCGACGACCTCGTCGAGGTGGTCGACGGGCTCCTGGCGCTCTGACAGCCTGGTCACGACCGCGCCGAGTGCGAGGGCCGGCCGGCGAGCCAGCCGGCTCGGTCCCTACGTGATGTCCGGTCAGGGCTGTCGCGATGGCAAACGCCGTTGCCGAGACCAGCGACGCCTGACCCTCTACGGGACCCCAGCTGGGACTTCGTGACCGAACCCAGGCCGTCGCCGCCGCGTACGAACACGGCCTCGTCGGCGTACACCGCGCGTAGCCGGTCCCGCAGCAGACCGCAGCCGATGCGTGCCCGCGACGGGTCAGGCGAGCTGCCAGACGCCCGGTCTGCTCTTCGTCATCAGCCCCTCGTCGATGAGGGCCACCCGCGCGCGGCGAGCCGCGTATCGCCAGCGCAGCTCGCCCTCGGGGGTCGTCTCGTTGTCGCCGGGCAGCAGCCGGTCCTCGGCCAGGATCTCCAGCTCCAGGAACAGCTCGTCAGCCTCCAGCTCGCCGCCCGCCTGCTCGAGCACGGCGAGGATGAGCGGCTTGAACACGTCGGGGGGCGTCCAGCGCCGGGTCACGGGCGGGTCCGGGGTCGAGCGTTCCCGGGGGGCGGGTCGCTTCTTGGGCTTGGGCGGCGACTTGACGGCCTCCTTCGGCATCCGAGGTGGCTGGCCGTGCACGCACTGGGACCTCGGCAGGTCACACAGGTCGCAGTAGTCGTCGGGGTCATTCATCACGACCAATCTAACCAGCCGCGGATCTTGCGTCCGGACCGCGGCTCGACCGGGGCCGCGCAGCGGCCCTCCTGGTGCATCCCGGCGACCGGCCCGCCCGGGCGTGTCAGGGTGACCGGTGTGAACGACATGCGAGTCGGCCCGCCACTGGTGGGGAGCGTGGTGCGACACCTGCCCGAGGTGGAGCGCACCTGGTTCCGCCGCGTCGTCGCAGGCGAGGACGTCGGGATGGTCTGGTCGGAGGTCCCGAACGACTTCCAGACCGCGTACGACGCGACGGATGCAACCCGCGGCGAGGCGTTCGCCGCGTGGCAGGCCGAGGTGGTGGGACCAGCACGTCTCGCTGAGGCTGGTGATGGTCCACATGGTCCAGGAGTACGCCCGGCACAACGGGCACGCCGACCTGCTCCGCGAGGGCGTGGACGGGACCGTTGGGGGCCCAGGCCCGGAGGCGGTCGGGGCGCGACGCTCGAGGAGGTCGCGATGATGGTCGCCGAGCCGCCACTGGTGGCGCAGGTGCCCCGGCGCCTGCTCGGCAGACGCAGGTACCGCCGGTACATCACGTCTGCGCACGGCGCTGCCGGCCGCCGCCCTCGCGTCCGGGGACTGACCCCCGCGCGTGCTCTCCACGACCACGGTCACCCCCACATCTCGGCGGGGCCGCCGACCGACCCGGCGGGTGAGGTGAGTCCCTGGCAATCCTGTTCCTATATATGTAACCTGAGATGCATGGGGACCTACCTTCGGTTGACCGCCACCCTCCGGGCGGTCCTGACTGCGTTTCTCCGCTCAGAGGGTGAGACGTGGGGTCTGCGGCTTGCCACCGAGACCGGCTTCCCCACAGGGACGATCTACCCCCTGCTCGCACGGCTCGAACGCGAAGGCTTCGTGCAGTCGCACTGGGCCGAGGACACCGCGCGCCGCGGGCCGCGCCGCCGCATGTACTCCCTGACCCCGACGGGTCGCCACTGGGCGACCCAGCGGCTCGAAGCCTGAACCACTGAGACGGACGGACGAATCATGAGCGATCACACGCAGCGCATCGAACGTGCCATCCGAGTCACGCCGCCAGGCGACCGGGACAGGTACGAGGCTGAGTGGCGTCACGATCTCGCCGAGGCGGAGGCGAACGGGCTCTCACCTCGCGACGTCGAACAAGGAGCACTGAGGCTTGCTGTCGGGTTGCGCGCCCAGCAGATCGGGCGGTCCTTTCTCGGGAAGGCAGGGGTGGTGCGCGCTCTCGGTGCATGGCTCATCCTGCTCGGCCTGCTCGTTCTGGCGGTGCTCCTGGGGGGCGTGATGCTTCTCGTCGCCGTGCTCGCGCTGGCCGGTTTCGTTGTCGTCCTCGCTCGGGTTGGGACACCCTCACACGTGAGCCACTGGTTGATGGTCGCATCGATCGCTTGCGGGACCGTGTCAGGCGCCTTTGTCTGGTGGGTAGCAAGCGTCAGGATCGACGCCGCCGACGCGATGGGTCCCGAGCCGGCAGCCGCAGCGTGGGGAGGCGCCGCGCTTGTCGTCTTCGCGCTCAGCGCTGTGACGCTCGTCGTGTCCGCAGTCATCGCCACCACGCGCGAAGGCCGCACGCACCGGTAGGCGAGGTGACGGACACGGTGCCCGCGTCCACGTACGAGGTGCACCGAACACAGGGGCGGCCACAGCCGCGATCAGTCTCTCCACGAAGTGATGCTCTTGGCCGATCGCGGACTCCGTACGATCAGTCCTGTCGTGGCCGGCCCGCCCCAGCCGGTGGTCTAGCGCCGCCTTCGCCGGCGCACCGACAGGAACGGCACGAGGCGTCACTGGAACTACGTTCCAGTGACGCCTCGCCAGCGCTTGTCGGGGTCACTCCCCCGATTCAGAGCTTCAGTCGAACCACTTCGAACCGCCAGGGTTGCAGCTGGCGTTCACGGTCTGGGCGTAACTCACGTTCGGACGCCATTCATCGAGGTTCCATGTCGCCTTGCGTGGGCTCACGACAGCGACGACTTGCTGGTGGCAGATGAGCTGGTCGCGCATACCGTCCAGGTTGGTGTTCAGGCCCTTGTTCTTGTACTTGGAGTAGAGCTCGTTCCAGTCGTACGTACCGACGAGGTAGCTTCCTGCGTTCGCCCTCGCCCACGTGGTCGGCTTCACCTGAAGCGTCCACCCCTCCGAGTAGTGGACCCAGCTCGCCGAGCTGATGAGATCGACCCACAGGTAGGGATCAGCGACGACCGGGTAGGAGGTGGCCGCGTCCACGTGCTGGACCACACTGTCACCCCGGATCTCGTACCGGGTGCCGACGTCCTTGCCTTCACTGTCCTTCGCCCACGGAGGCGCGAAACCACCAACGAGTGTCCCGTCCCCGCCAAGGAAGACGACGCCGCCGTCAGGGGTCGACTCGATGTGGGCACCAGCGGGCAACGTCAGCGGGTAGGTGAAGGAGTGATCGGCCTGCGGCGACTCGAGGACCGTGGAGACCTGGACGCCCGAGTCGAACACCCGCACCCCCGTGGCCACGTCATTGCCGGAGTCGCCGTAGGTGATGGTGCCCGATTCGGCTACCTGGGCCGAAGCCCCCGATTCGGTCGGCAGCCCCACGCTGACCCTTCCCCCGTCGTACCGCGAAGTGATGGACAGGGCACCGGCTGCCGTCGCCGGCGTCTCGACCACGACTCCGTCACTCGACACGACCGCGCCCTTGCTGACGTCGGAGCCGGCCGAAGGAGCGACGATCTCCTCCACCTGCCGCGAATCAGCGACGTCGATCAAGGCACTGACGCTGTCCGGGTTGGTCGTAGCTTCACTTTCGCCTGCAGCATTGGCCGCAGGAAGCCATGCGACACAGAGCCCGACAGTCAGAAGCCCCAGGCTCAGGGCGTGCGCGCGCCTACGTTTCATCAAGATGATCCCCCATTTGCTTTGGCGACGCCCCCACTGGAATCGCCTACCCGGAGTTGTATCGGTCGCGGCAACTCTCGTCAACGGCTGCATACAGTCGAATCCGTGGCTGCGGTGTTGAGCAGCGGGGCGGCGGCTCAACACAAGGCGAGAAGCCGCCTCGTCACGACGCCGGGAGGTCGCCAGCGCAGCCGGTCCGTCCGGTCGCGCGCCACGAGGGCCACTCGAGACGCGCACGGTGGCGCGCGTGAGCTGACGCGAAACCCAGACTGAGCAACGAGCTCGTCTGAGAACGTCCGTGGGCGGCCATCGCGTCCCGGCAGGTGGATCTCACGTTGCGCTCAGACGTCGGCCTCGAGCCAGGCGCCCAACAGGTCGGTGCGTCCGTCGCTGTTGAACGCGCGCCTCAACCGGTGGTCCGGACACCTGACCTGCGACGAGATTCGCGGCTCGAGGTGGCTCAGACCAAGCCGTTCGTCGCGGAGGTGCCGGAGATCATCTACGTCGACGTGCCCGATCGGGATGGCTGGGACAAGATGGCGGGGTTCTGAGGCGGGTCCGGCACTAGCGGCGGAAGTCGACGGCCCGAGGTTCCTCACCCGGCCACGTGAGGGTGGTGGCGACCGGAGGCGTCGTGGCCAGCACGTGGCCACGCGACACGACGTGCGAGGCCTGCACCTGCCGACGGATCGCATCGAACCCGTCCGCAGCGGGCAGCACCACGAAGCTGGCCGGACGGCCGACCTGGATGCCGTACTCCTCACCGAGCCCGAGGACCGCCGCGGCGCGGTCGGTGACCATCGAGAAGCACTCCTCGATCTCGGGGCGTGACATCAGCTGCGTCGCGTGTGCTCCGACGTGGGCGACCTGGAGGGCGTTAGCCGTCCCCAGCGGATACCACGGGTCCATGATGTCGTCGTGGCCGAAGGCCACGTTGACGCCCGCGGCGAGCAGCTCCTTGACCTGGCTCAGCCCACGCCGCTTGGGGTAGCCGTCGAAGCGCCCCTGCAGATGCAGGTTCACCATCGGGTTGGTGACCATGTTGATCCCGGACCGGGCGATGATCCGGTGCAGCTTGTAGCTGTAGGCCGCGTTGTAGGACCCCATCGCCGTCGTGTGGCTGGCAGTGACGCGGTCCGCCAGCCCGGTGCGGTGCGCCAACGTCGCCAGGACCTCGATGAACCTGGACTGCTCGTCGTCGATCTCGTCGCAGTGGGCGTCGACCCGCAACCCGTACCGCTGGGCGAGGTCGACAGCGACGTGGACGGACCGCACACCGTCCTCACGGGTGTCCTCGTAGTGCGGGATGGCGCCGATGACGTCGACTCCGCGGCGGGCTGTCTCCTCGAGCAGCTTTTCGCCGTCGGGGAAGGAGCAGATGCCCTCCTGCGGGAAGGCCACCAGCTGCAACGTCATCACGTCGCGGACCCGCTCGCGGACCTCCAGCAGCGCGTCCAAGGCGACCAAGGACCTGTCGGTGACGTCGACGTGGCTGCGGACGTGCAGGGTGCCGTTGGCGGCGTACCAGCGGAGCACCTGCTCGACGCGCGTGATGACGTCCTCACGGGTGAGCATCGGCTTGCGCTCGGACCAGCAGGCGATGCCCTCCCACAGGGTGCCGCTCTCGTTCCACCGGGGCTCGCCCGCGGTGAGGACCGCGTCGAGGTGCACGTGCGGGTCGACGAACGGGCCGCTGACGAACCCGCCGCCGGCCTCCACCACGGTCCGGGCGGCGGGCTCCTGCTCGGCGCCGGCATGCGGTACGACGGCCACGAGGCGGCCGCCGTCGACGTGCAGGTCGACGGCACCGTCTGTCCCGGCTATCCGGCTGTCGCGGACCACCAAGTCGATCACGATCGCGCCTCGGCCGGTCGAGTCGCGTCCTGGCCTGCCCCTGCCGCCATCAGACGGGCTCGACCGCAGCCACGCGCTCGCGGGACGCGAGCACCCAGTAGAGACCACCGGCGACCACCGCACCGGCCAGCCAGGACAGGTCGATGCCGCCGATCGCGCGCGCGAGCGGCCCCTGCAGCGCGGTGGGCACCGCGAACTCGAAGGACCAGGTCGCGGCCATCCCGATCACGAAGGCGACCAGGGCCGGCCACGAGACGTCGACGATCCGGCTCGACCGGACCGGCGCGAAGAGCGCGTCGACATCGATCTGCTGGCGGCGTACGACGTAGAAGTGGATGAGCATGATCGCTCCCCACGGGGCCACCCAGGTGACGAGGCCGGCGAGCCACGCGTCGAGGGAGGAGGCGAAGTCGCCGTTGATGATGAGGAAGATGGTGAACGCCAAGGAGAACAGGCCGACGCCATAGCTGAGCTTGCGGCGGTCGACGTCCCAGTCCAGCGTCTGTGCGCAGAGCCCACAGGAGTAGATGTTGAGGACGTTCGTCGCGATCGGGCCGTGGATCACCAAGAGGATGACCGGGATGGCGAGGGCTCCGAAGGCATCGACCACGATCTCGCCCGGGTCAACCGCCTGGGAGACCGTGGCCAGCGTCGCACCGAAGACGCCGAGCCACACGGTGGGCAGGAACTGGCCGAGCACGCTGCCGAGGAACAGCCGCGAGCGCGGCACCTCCGGACTGACGAAGCGCGAGTAGTCCGAGGCGTAGGCGAACCACGTGATGCCCCAGCCGATGCCGATCGCCGTCATGATCGTGCTGAGGGCGCTCCACAGCTCCACCCCGTGCAGACCACCGCCCGTGTAGCCCCAGTCCACGTCGCCACTCGTCCACGCGACCACCGTCATCGCCGCGAGCACGACGAGCGTGACGGGCACGGTCCACTGCTCGAAGCGGGCGATCGCACGGAAGCCGACGGCCGCGAGCGACACCTGCAGGACCATGACGATCACGGCGATCACGATCTTGAACCCGGTGCCGCCGTCGTACCCGAGCTTGCCGAACAGGGCCACGACGAGGTCGAGGATGATCCAGGTGTTCACCGCGCACCAGCCCACGGCGAGGAGTCCCTGCAGGGCGGCCGGGAGGTAGGCGCCCCGCCGGCCGAAGGCGCTGCGGGAGAGCACCATCTGGCTCACCGCGGTCCGCTGGCCCATGAGCACGAAGAAGCCGAAGGTGACCATGCCGATCAGGTTGCCGAGGACGAGCACCGCGATCGTCTGCCACAGGCTGAGCCCGATCAGGATGCCGAGGGAGCCGAGGAACCAGTTGATCGGCGCGACGTTGGCGCCGGTCCAGATCCAGAACTGGTGCGAGACCGTGGACGTCCGGGCCACCAGGGGCACCGGCATCAGCGAGCGCTCGGCCACTTCGGTCACCTCCAGCTCGTCACTGCTGGCGGTCATGGGTGCCTCCTGGCTCGTCGGTGGCGCTCAGTGTGGCGCGAGGCATATTATGTGTCAACGCTCCTTGTTTGATCGAGCAACCCGATCCTCGGGTGGAGGTTGACCGTGTGACAGAGCCCGCCTCGATCCCGGAAGGATCGGCCGACCCCCAGGTGGGTGCTCGGCTTCGTCAGCTGCGGCAGGCGCGGAACCTGTCCGCGCGTGACCTGGCGGTGGCGGCGTCGGTCTCCCCGTCGTACCTCAGCCGGCTGGAGAACGCCAAGGTGAGTCCCACCGTGGCCACGCTGAGCCGCATCGTGCAGGCCATGGGCGAGTCCATCGCCAGCCTGTTCGGCGAGCCCCGGGACGATGGTCCGGTGGTCCGGGCGGGCGACCGCCTGCTGTTGCGCAGCCGCGGTGTCGACGACTACCGGGTCACGCCGGGGTGGACCTCGCGGCTCGAGGTGCTGGAGACGCTCGTGGACAGCGGCCAGGGCAGCGGCTCGGCTCCGCACAGCCACCCCGGTGACGAGGAGTGCGTCCTCGTCCTCGACGGCCAGCTCGACATCTGGATCGACGAGGTCCACCACCGGCTGGCTGCGGGGGACTCCGCCACCTTCGCCTGCAAGTCGTCCCACCAGTGGCGAAATCCCGCCACGGAGCCGTGCCGACTGCTGTGGATCATCACGCCGGCCACGTACTGACGCCCCGAGAGTCTTCGACCAGGCGGTCGGTCCGCCCGGCCGGTCCGGCCTGGCACAGTGCCACGCATGAGCAACCACCCCGGCACGGGCAGGGCCCGCGCCGAGTCCGGCCTGACCGACGACGACTTCTCACCCATGTGGGCCGACGCCGACCGGCCACGCATCCCCCGCGTGGCCGCCGAGCGTGAGGCGCTGATGGCATATCTGGAGTACTACCGGGCGACGGTGGACGTGAAGTGCCGTGGCCTGACTCCGGAGCAGGCCCGGACCAGGTCCATGCCGCCGTCCACCCTGTCGCTGCACGGCTTGGTCCGACATCTCGCCGGCGTCGAGCGGTGGTGGTTCCAGCAGAACTTCGAGCGGCGCAACGTCCCGTTCCTCTTCGTCGCCGCGGACGCCCCCGACCTCGACTTCGACGTGCCCGCGGACGCCGGCTACGCCGACGACCTGGAGACCTGGCGCGCGGAGTGCGCGGTCTCGCGCCAGATCGTCGACGCTCACGGCCTCGACGACACTGCCCGGCCGCTGGACTGGGACGAGGACGTCGACCTGCGTTGGCTGGTACTCCGGATGATCACCGAGTACGCCCAGCACTGCGGGCACATCGACCTGCTGCGCGAGGGGGTCGACGGGCGGACCGGTGCGTGAGCCGGCGGCGTCGGCGAGCTGCGTCTCGAGCTGCTCCGGCGGGGTGCCCGGCCGGCCACGAACCTGGAGCTCGCGGGCCGGCGGGAGATCGGGCCGCGGCTGTGGCGATGCGCTACGGCCGGCCGAAGCGGGCGAAGTAGGGGTGGTACACGATCCTGCTGACGTCGGTGGCGTGCGCCTCGTACCAGACGGCGTACGCCGAGAACTGGCCGGTCCGTGGTGCGTGGCGACAGGTCAGGTAGTCACCGAAGCGCCGGGTGGTCCTGGTGGAGGCGTCGATGAACCAGACGACGAAGTCGCCCATGATGCCCATCGCGCAGTTGGAGTGGTCGGCCGCGCCGCCCCAGCCCAGCACGATGCCGACGTGGTCGCCGGCCCGGGCGAGGGAGGGGTAGGCGAAGGCGTAGTCGTCGTTCCAGACCGGGATCTCCCGGACGACCGCGTTGGTGCCGAGGTTCACCTCGACGTAGCGCACGTGGCTCTGCTGGAAGTCGTGGCCCGCTCCGTTGGCCTGGCCGTTGCTCGCAGTCCAGGCGAGTGCGATGTCGCCGTTGGGGGTCTGGACGCCACCGGTGACCGCGTTGCCCGGGAAGTCCCTCAGCTTGGTCAGCCAGTCGGTGCCGTCGGGTCCGGCGCACGACATGGTGCCGTTCGGCCAGGCGGCGACGGCGACCGCGTTCCACGAGTAGCTGCCCGACCCGTCGGGCCACCGGTAGAGCATCAGGTGGGAGTTGTCCTGGTGGCCGGCCCACAGTCCCATGTCGGTCGTCTGCTGCACCAGGTGAGCGCCCCAGACGCCCTTGCCGTCCTCGGGATCTGTGTACTCGAAGTTGATGGTGCCACCCGCGCGCAGCTCCTCCAGCTGGATCCGCAGGGTCACCCGGCCCGAGCCCATCACGTCGGTCGAGGCGTACAGGTACTGGTTGGAGTAGGACAGGTCCGGGTAGTCCATGTCGGAGGTCGGCCAACCGAAGTCTCCGGCGACGAAGTCCCAGTAGGTCCAGGCCGTGGGGTCGCTGAGTACCGACTCGGAGGTCGCGACCGCGATCCGGAAGGCTCCCTGCCCGGCGGCGTCCGCGCCGTACTGGAGGAGCCACACGAACAGGTCGCTGCGCGGCACATGCAGGACCACCTGGTCGCAGCAGAAGCCGCCGGCGAAGGTGTTGGGGAAGACGGTGTAGGGACTGAGCAGCCTCCACGTCGCCCCGCCGTCGGTGCTGACGTCACAGCCCCAGTTGTAGCTGACCATCACGACGTCGCTCTCGGAGTCCGAGCCACTCATGTCCGCAGCGCCGTCGAGCCCGCGCGTGATGGTGCGGGGGCCGCTGTAGTCGCTGATGCGCACGTCGCCCTCACCAGCGTCGTCTGCGCGAGCAACCTTCGCCGGGTCGGGGAGCTCGCGCAGCTCGCGCGGCTCGTCGCTCACCGGGACCGCGATGTCGCGCTTGAGCTTCTTGCGCTGCCCAAGGCGACGGGAGTGCGGCTTGGGGAACGGCTCACCCTCGATGTAGGCGCTCTCTCGCGTGGCCACGCGGGCGCGGTTCTCAGGCATCGTCTTCTCCTGGGTCAGATGGTGGCGCATCGGACGACGGCACCGCGGGCGCTGTGCGCTCCGGCCCGAAGCCGTGCGTGTTCGCGGGTGGGTACGGCGCGCCGGCGGTGCGCGCCGCACTCTTGGACGAGCGACGAGCCCGACCACGTCGGGGAGTACGCGGGGGGTCGTCGGGCCGCTCGGGGGAGCTCATCGGCCTAGGCTGTCGCTGCGGTGAGCCACTCGATCCACTGGACGTCCACGGCGGTGACGAAGGCCAGGGGCCCGGGTTAGCGTCGACTCGGCAAGGATTCGTCGTCGCATGGGCACTCCTCGGGGTTGCCTGATGCGCAGTCTCGTGACGTTACCGCCGGCACTCGACCGATGGGAAGAGCAGACCGGGACCAGCAGACCGGGACCAGCAGACCGAGACCAGGGGACAACACCGTGGCCTCGGCTGGACCGAGATCGGCACCCTCCCGGGCGTGATCGCCAGACGATCCACCGCGAGCACCGCAAGGTGGGCTGGCCGGATCGCGACGAGCACGCACCGGGTCTGCGCCTCGACCGCGAGATCCAAAGGGCACCGAGCTCTGCGTGCTCTCGTCCCGCGAGCTGGGCGAGCGCCCGGGCAGAGGGCTCTCCCGTGCGTCACGGCGCCGGACCGCCGAGTCCCGCTCAGACCGTCGGGATCAGGTCCCGGTGGTGGGCGTACCAGTCGCTGTGGAACACCTCGCCCGGGTCGTAGCGACGCTTGAGTGCGAGGAACTGGGGGAACTGGGGGTAGCAGGCGAGCAGCTGCTCCGGCTCGGCCCACCGGTGGTAGGTCAGGTAGTAGCTGCCATCGCGTGCGATGGCGAGGTCGATCAGTCGCCGGAACGCTGCTGCCGAGCCCTCGACACCTGCGGAGGTGTGTGGTGTGTGCAGGTTGAACACCACGCAGGCGTAGTCCTGCCGAGCCCAGGGCAGGTAGGTGTCGTGGTCGGCTCGAGTGAAGCGCACGGTGCCGTAGATCAGGTCTGCCTCGACCAGTCGGAGCTCGTGCGCGGCAGCGACCATGAAGTCGGCCAGCCGGTGCCGGGGCACGTAGACCTCGGTGATCATCTCCGTGCCGCGTTCCACAGCGCCCAGTCGGCGGTCCAGGGCCTCGTGGTAGTCGTCGAGGTACACCGCAAGCTGGTGGTCGTCGGACCAGTAGAGCTGACCCGAGGTCGCCAGGTAGTGCCGTGCGTAGACGTCGAACGCCCGGCTCTTGTCCTGGTGGGCCAGCACCAGCAGGTCCTGCCAGTCGTCGGCACGCAGCGCCAGCTGGCGTTCGGGGATCGGCCGTCCGTCCTCGACCGGTCGGTAGCAGGAGAACACGCCGCGGTGGAGGAAGTCCGGTGAGCCCGGGTCGATGGCGAACTGGAAGTCGCCGTAGCAGAACCCGGCTGCCACCCGCCGGTCGACGGCCTCGACCAGGTCGTCCACGGTGATGACCTCGACGACCCTCTGCAGCACCTGACGCCGTACCAGCCGCAACGTCACCGAGTAGACCGCGCCGAAGAGCCCGTAGCCGCCCACCACCAGCGAGAACAGCTCGCGGTTGCACCTCCGGCTGCACGAGAGGATCGAGCCGTCGGCGGTCACCACGCGCAGCGACTCCACGTCGGCGACGATCGGGCCCATCCTCAGGCCGCGCCCGTGACAGTTGGCCGCTAGCGACCCACCGACCGTGAACCGGTTGGCCCCGGTCTGCTTCTGGGCGATGCTCCACTGCACGGATTCGCCCCGTTGCAGGGCGTGCAGGCCGTCGACGAGCTCGGGCCACTGGAGGCCGGCCTCCACCTCCACCAGGCCACGCTGCCGGTCCAGGTGGAGCATGCGGGACAGACCACGGGTCTCCAGCACCGTGCCGCCGGTCGTGAACTGCTGGCCGCCCATCGCGTGCCGCCCACCGGCCACGCTGATCCGCCCACCGCGCGCGCCGGACACCGCGGCTTGCAGGGCGTGCAGCGACGTCACCGGAAGCACTGCCGCAGGGCTGGTGGGGTTGAGACGGGAGTGGACGTCGTTGAGGATGGCGCCGGCGGCTGTCGCCGGTCCACTCAGGGTGGAAGGGTGGCCCGCGGGACGATGATGATCGCTCATGCGACGAGCCTGGCCGACGGCCCGGCGCGTGCCATCCGTGTGCCGACTCAACCGGACCCGGGTACTGCTACTCAGGCCACTCTCCAGCGCGACAGCACACTGCGCCGCGGGTCGGGGCCGCCCGGATCCCGGGCGATGGGCGAGCTCTACCTGGAGACGGTGTGCAGGGTGACGTCGCCCAGGCGCCCGGCGTCGACGGTGAGCGTCATGTAGGTGCAGTGCGGCTGACGGCGCCGATCGGTGGGCGAGCCCGGGTTGAGCAGCCTCAGGCCACTCTCGCTCGTCGTGTCCCACGGGATGTGGCTGTGTCCGAAGACGAGCACATCGAGGTCGCCGTACCGGGCGCTGCACCGCTCCTCCCGGCCCTTCGCGGGACCGGTCTCGTGCACGACCCCGAACCGGACGCCGTCGATCTCCGCGTGCGCCACCTCCGTGAGACGGTCACGCAGCACCCCGTGGTCGTTGTTGCCCCACACGCCCACGAGGCGGCGCGCCCGCTTCTCGCACTCGTCGAGCAGCCGCGCATCGACCCAGTCGCCCGCGTGGATGACCACGTCCGCGTGGTCGATCGCACTCCACACCTGATCCGGCAGGTCCCGCGCTCGCCTGGGGACGTGGGTGTCGGCCACCAGCACGAGGTTCGTCGTCACAGCTCCAGTGAACAGGACCGGGCCACGGCGAGCGCTGCGAGACCGCGTCATGACCCGACCGCGCCCGGCTTGCCCGCGTCGGCGTAGGACCGCACGATCGAGATGTTGAGCGGGAAGTCGACGGCGAGGCTGCGGAACAGCAGGCCGGCTGCGGTCGCGGCCGCCTCGGTGGCCTGCGCGGCGACCGCGTCGGCGAGGCCGGCTGGGGTGTGCACGACGACCTCGTCGTGGAGGAAGAAGACAAGGTGCGGCCGCGCCTGCAAGGTGCCCGTCGCACCGAGGCGCCAGAGCCGGTTGCGCAGGGCAGCGATCCAGCACAGCGCCCACTCGGCGCCCGTGCCCTGCACGACGAAGTTGCGCGTGAACCGGCCGTACGCGCGCTGGAGGTGCGCGCGACGGTCGGGATCAGCCGTCGCGTCGTCGGGGTCGCTGTCCCACGGGTCGCCCAGCGCCGGCGAGCCGCGCCCCAGGAGCGTGCGCACGACCTGGCCGCGCTCCCCCGCCCGGGCCGCGTCCTCGAGGAGACCGAAGGCATCGGGGTAGCGCCTGGTGAGCCCGGCGACCATCCGTCCGCTCTCGCCGCTGGTGGCGCCGTACATCGCGCCGAGGAGGCCGAGCTTGGCATCGCCGCGGTTGGCCACCGCGCCGTCGTCGACCATGCCTTGGTAGAGGTCGGCACCCGCCGCGGACCTGGCCAGCGCGCGGTCACCACTCACGCCGGCGAGCACGCGCGGCTCGAGCTGGGCGACATCGGCGACCACGAACAGCCAGCCGTCGTCCGCCACGGCGGCCGGCCGGACCTGCACCGGGAACGACAGCGCCCCGCCGCCGTTGGACGACCATCGACCGGTGGCGGAGCCGGCCGGCTGGTACGACGGCCGGAACCGGCCGCCCCTGACCCACTGGTCGCCCCAGGCCCAGCCGTTGGTCTGGAACAGGTGCGCGAGCTGCTTGTAGCGCAACAGCGGGACGATGCCCGGATGCTCGAGGCCACGCAGGGACGAGGCCCGGGTGTCGGTGACGTCCAGCCCGGCCCGGCGCAGCGCCGCCAGCAGCTCGGGCCGGGAGTCGGGGTTGAGGCCCGGCGCGTCGAGCGCGGCGCGCACCTGGGCAGCCAACGCCTCGAGTCCCTGCGGCCGGGCACCGCGCGGCGGTCTCGACCCGAGCAGATCGATGAGCAGGCGTTCGTGGACCTCGGCCCGCCACGGCACCCCGGCGTACGTCATCTCGGCCGCGGCGAGGGCACCCGCCGACTCCGCCGCGAGCAGCAACGCGAGCCGGGCGGTCTCCGTCGATGCCGTCACCGCAGCCAGCTGCCGGGCGTCCTCGAGGTCGGCGCGCAGGTACTCGACCCTGTCGTCGACCGAGAACAGCGCCGGGTCGGTCGGCGCACTCGGCTCGAGCCGGTCCCAGTGCTGGCTCTGCTCCCCCTCCCACCGCCGCAGATCAGCCGCGGGGGCCCTCCGGAGCAGCTGGTGCCCGAGCCGCAGGTCGTGGCACCGCTCGACCCGCACGCCGGCCGCCAGCAACGGCGGATACCACCGAGCGGTGTCGTCCCACACCCAGCGGGGTGCGTCGACCTCCCGGGCCCGCACCCACGCGGGCAGGTCGACCGCCGCCACCTCACGCTCGCCGCCGGCCTCCGTGACCAGGACCCGGTCGCCCGGCAGACGGGAGAGCGCGATCCGGGTCATGAGGACACCCTGACACCCACCGGCCGCGTCGAGGACCGGCGAGGTCGCGGGAGTCCGACCGAGCAGTCCGGCTCCGGCTGCTTGGATAACCTCATGGAGCCCGTCACGACAGTCACCGGAGGTCAGGTCCGCGGCACGAGCCAGGCGGGGGTGAACGCCTTCCTCGGGATTCCGTACGCCGCCCCGGCGGTCGGCGCCGACCGGTACCGCGAGCCGCAGCCGGTGGTGCCGTGGGACGGGCAGCGCGACGCGACCCGGCACGGCCCCACCCCGGCGCAGACGCCCTACCCGGCCCCGATGGACGCGGTGCTGCCCAGCTCCGTGACCCTGGGCGAGGACTACCTCAACGTCAGTGTCTGGGCGCCCGCCGAGGGTGAGGGTCTGCCGGTGATGGTGTGGATCCCCGGTGGCGCGTTCGTCCGCGGAGCGAACTCCATCGCCACCTACGACGGCTCCGCGTTCGCGCGCGACGGCGTGGTCGTGGTCGGCATGAACTACCGTCTCGGCGCCCCCGGGTTCGCGGTCCTCGACGGTGCCCCCACCAACCTCGGGCTGCGCGACCAGATCGCGGCGCTGGCCTGGGTGCGGGACAACGCCGCCTCGTTCGGCGGCAACCCCGACGACGTGACCGTCTTCGGGGAGTCCGCCGGTGGGATGAGCGTCGCGACCTTGATGACCTCGCCGGGAGCCCGGGGCCTGTTCCACCGGGCGATCGTCCAGAGCGGTGGCGCGACGGCGGCCTGCTCGCTGGACGATGCCCGCCTGGTCAGCGCCGAGCTCGCCGCGCGGCTCGGCGTACCCGCCACAGCCGAGGCGTTCGGCGCCCTCGACCCGGACGACGTGCTCGCCGCGCAGACCGCGGTGGCCCTGGCCATCGCCGCCGAGCCGGACCCGGAGCGCTGGGGGGCCAGCATCCTGCGCGGCGGCCTGGGCATCATGAGCCTGTTCCCGGTGGTCGACGGCGACGTGGTGCCCGACGTGCCCCAGACCGGCATCGCCGCCGGCTCAGCCGCCGGGCTGCCGATGCTGGTCGGGACCACCAGGGACGAGTACCGCCTGTTCCTGGTCGCCACCGGTCTCGCCGACGCGGTGAGCACCGAGATGCTGCCGGTGCTGGCCGCGCGGTACGGCTGGCCGGCGGACGCCATCGCGACCTACACCGCGAACCGGCCTGACGCCTCGGCCGGTGACATCGCGAGCGCCATCCTCACCGACGCGGCCTTCCGGGTCCCGACCACTGCGCTCGCCGCCGCCCAGCACGCCGCCGGCGGCACCGTGCACGCCTACGAGTTCGCCTGGCCCACGCCCGTCGGCGGCCTCGGCGCCTGCCACGCCCTCGAGCTCGGGTTCGTCTTCGACACTCTCGGCCGGGGCTCCGCGATGGCGGGCGACACCGCACCTCAGCAGCTGGCCGACGAGATGCACCGCGCATGGGTCGCGTTCGCCCGCGACGGCGACCCCGGCTGGACCGCGTGGACGCCGGACAACGCCGCGGTGATGGTCTTCGACCACGCGTCCGCGGTGGTGCACGGGCCCCGCGCCGATGAGCTCGCGCTCTGGCCCGCTCGCTGAGCCTGCCGGGTCACCGCCGACCGTCGTCGTGAGCCGACTCGTCCATCCCGACCGGCCTGTGCGGTCGAGGAGTCACCACCACAGGGCCGCCGCCGCGCTCAGCAGCCCCACCAGCAGCAGGCTCGCGGCCCATACCGTGTCGAGGTTGAACCAGGTCCGGGACACGGCTCGCAGGCCGAGCCAGCGGTAGACCAGCACCGCCAGCAGTGCGCCCGCCGACACCATCGCCACCGTGTGCGCTGCGGCGACCAGGATCGCCGGCGCGGTCCGCTCGGTCACGAGCCGGCTCAGGGCGGCGTGCTCGCCCGCCATCCCCGGGTCGTGGTCGTCCATCGACAAGAAGATCGGCAGCAGCATCAGACCGGCACCGTGAGCGGTCGCGGCCAGGAAGGACCACCACACCAGCCGGTGCGGGGCGACCCGCGCGAGGTACCTGGGGTGGTGCGTCCGCGAGACCAGCAGATAGCCGCCGAAGGTCACCGCGATGCCCGCCGCCGTCAACCGGATCGCCTTGTCCCACTCGCCGAGCGCACTGAACAGCGAGAACGGCAGCAACACCGCGACCATCGCCAGGAAGTGGCCGAGGGCCAGCATCCCGAGAGCCCGGGCCAGCGCCGAGCGCCGACGCTCCATCAGCGCCGCGGAGACCGCCAGCGGCCAGCCCATGCCGGGGTTCAGCCCGTGGTAGATCCCGGAGAGCGCAACCGCCCACCAGAGCGCGACGGTGGATGCCTCGCCCATCTCCACGGTGGCTGGGCGCGCTCAGGCGGAGGGGTAGCAGAAGCTGTCGGTCGAGCAGTCCCCACCCTCCAGACGGATCTGGTGGGCGCGGTATCCGTCGGGGAACTCCACCCAGAAGTCGGCGTCCAGGGTCAGCCCACCCTCGGCGCCCGCGTCCGCCTTGACCATGGCGGCCGGCATCCCACCGGGGTAGAACTGGTCATCCCAGGTGGAGTAGAGCGAGTTGGTCCAGTAGACGCGCTTGCCGTCCCGGCTGATCTCGACCATCTGCGGTCCGCCCAGGTACGTCGCACCGCTGGGGTGCGCGGTCCTGCGGGTGATGCCGCCGATGTGGACCGAGCCGGCGAGGGTGGGGTTCATCGGATCGCTGACGTCGTACTGACGCATCTCCCCGGTGCCCCAGCACGAGACATAGAGGAACCGGTCGTCCAGGGACAGGTCGATGTCGGTGACCAGGGGCGGCACCGCCTCGAAGCCCTTGAGCAGCGGCGGCAGATCCTCGGCCGCCGCGGGCTCGGCCGGGATCGTGGCCGTCTTCTTGACGTGGAACTCGCCGTTCTCGCGCCACCAGGTCCAGATCGACCCCTCGAGGTTGGTGGTGTCGACGACGACGCCGCAGAAGCCGTACTCACGTGACGGGTCGTGGGCGGGCCGCACCTCCAGGGCCATCTGGTGGTTCTCGCCGAGGTCGATGGTCTGCACGTTGCGACGGCCGCGCAGGTCCCAGAAGTGCAGCCGGTGACCGTACTTGTTGCCGAGCAGGTCCTCGGGGACGATCCCGCCCTCGAACTGCGGCGGCAGCCCCCACTCGGAGGAGACCATGTAGTCACGCGGGAGGTTCCACCAGAAGTCGTAGTGCTTGTCCTGGACCCCCCGGTCGATCTCCCAGCGACCGAGCACCTCGAACGTCTCGCAGTCCATGATGAAGATGCCCGGAGGGCCGTCGGTGCCGTCCGACCCGCCGCCGCCGAGCGTCGAGACGTAGATGCCCTCGGGACCGCAGTGGATCGTGTGCGGCCTGGAGTAGCCGGTCTTCGCGAAGATCTCCTCGGGCTCGATGACCTTGTGCAGCTTGGCCGCCGTCGGTCCGCCCTTGACGTCGACGACGTAGATCCGCGACGACCGGATACCCGGGATGATCAGGTATCGGCGCTCGAGGAAGGCGTGCCCGGTCAACGGTGACAGCGCCGAGGAGCAGGCGTTCCAACCGAAGTGGTGGAACTCGTCGCCGGTGTTCGGCATCAGCACCTGGTGGACGATCTTGCCGAAGGACGCCGATCCGGGATCGACGTCGACCACGGCCAGCCCGTCCGGTTGCGAGCCGTCGGGGCTCAGCATCAGCGTGTAGGCCAGCGTCTCGGCAGGCGCTTCCATCGCCAGGCGTGGTGAGGCATGGAAGGTGACGTCGGGCCTGGCTGACATGGGGGTACCTCCACAGTGGGCGACGAGTCCGTGTGGCCAACGTAGGGCAGGACTGCCGTGCTCGCCAGAGCCGCGGCCGGACCGACTCGACCAGGACTCGAGCAGGGGCGATGAGATGCCGGCTCGGCTCAGGCGGAGGCCAGCCACTTGTCCGGCCCGAAGACCTCGTAGTGGATGTTCGTCTCGGGGATGTGCTGCTCGATCAGGCTGTCACGCACGGATTCCATGAAGGGCAGCGGGCCACATAGGTAGATCTCGGCGTCGTGCGGGATCTCCACGGCCCCGAGGTCGACCCGCCCGACGCGCAGGACGTCTCGGGTCGGCCGGACGCCGAGGTCCTCGTACCACCGGTGGAGGGTCGCAGCGGGCAACGCGCCCACGATCTCCTTCAGCTCCTGGCGGTGGGCGTGCCGGGCGGGCGAACGGTCGGCGTGCAGCACCAGCACCTCCCGCGTCGAACGGGTGCCGGCCAGGTAGTGGAGGATGCCGATGATGGGGGTGATGCCGATACCGGCGGAGATCAGCACCAGCGGCGCCTCGGAGTCCTCGAGGACCAGCTCGCCGAAGGGGGCGGACACCCTGATCTCGTCACCCTCGAAGAGATTGTGGTGCAGGAAGTTGGACACCTCACCAGCCGGTACGGACGAGCCGTCGTCGCTGCGGTTCGCCGGGACCCCCTTGACCGAGATCCCCCACCCGCTGGCCCCTTCGGCGTGGGTGAGGCTGTACTGACGGATCTGGCGAGCCCCGTCGGCCAGCGCCACCTGGACCGACACGTACTGCCCGGGACGGGCCGGAGGCAGCGCGCTGCCGTCGGGTGTGCCAAGCACGAACGACACCGTGTCAGGGGACTCCTGCATACGACGGCGCAGGACCAGGGTGCGCCACACGTCTCCGTCGGCCACGCCCATCTCGGCGTACAGGCCTCCCTCGATCGTGACCAGCGACTTGACCATGTGCCAGTACACCTCGTCCCACGCGGAGGCGACCTCCGGCGTGACCGCATCGCCCAGCACCTCCACGATGGCGGCGAACAGGTGCTCGTGGACGATCGGGTACTGGTCCTCGGTGATCCCGAGCGAGGCGTGCTTGTGGGCGATGCGCGAGAGCACCTCGAGCGGATCGCGTCCGTCCTCAGCCACCAAGAGAGTCGCGTAGGCGGATATCGCGCCCGCGAGGGCGCTCTGCTGGTCACCCTGGGCCTGGTTGCCCCGGTTGAACAGGTCGCGTTCGAGCTCCGGGTGTGCAGCGAACATGCGCTTGTAGAAGACCGGGGTGATGTCGCCGATGGCGGCACCGATGACGGCCAGCGTGGCCTTGACGACCTGGGCGGATCTGGTGGACAGCATGGGGCTCCGTGGGTTTGTCGTAGGTGTCAACTGGAGGGAGGGTGGTGACCTGAGGACAGCCATCACGACGGTGGTGAAGGGCTGCTCGGTCTCAGACCGGTCTCCACGTCCATAGGAGCACCAGTCCTTGGGCCGGGGTAGTGCCAAAGATCCCGTCCGGCCAGCCCAAGGACCTGCGCTGCCTGCTCGCGCGGTCGCGACGGCTGGTCGTTCCTGCTCCGCGCCACGGGCGCCCGTGGCGGGATCGCGTGCCAGAATCTGGCAGGTGGAGCTGGACGCGGTCACTGCGGCATGGCGACGTCAGCACGACGCCGAGGACGCCTCGGAGGAGGGTGGAAGACGTGCCAGGTGAGCTCTCAGGACAGGTGGCACTGGTCGCGGGGGGAACACGTGGCGCCGGCCGGGCTCTCGCCGTCGAGCTCTCCCGGGCGGGCGCCTTCGTCTATGCAACAGGGCGCAGCAGCCGGGTCTTCGGTCCATCGGACATGGACCGGCCGGAGACGATCGAGGAGACCGGTGACCTGATGCTGGCAGCCGGTGGCGACGGCATCGCGTTGTGCGTCGACCACCTCGACGTCGACTCCGTGCGCTCGCTCGTGGACCGCATCCGCGGCGAGCACGGCCGACTGGACGTCGTGGTCAACGACATCTTCGGCGGTGACCGCTACGCGGAGTGGAACAGGCCTCTGTGGGAGCACGACCTACCCGGCGGGCTTCGGATGCTGCGGATGGGCGTGGAGACGCACGTGATCACCAGCGTCCTCGCGCTGCCCCTGATGCTCGAGTCGGGTCCGGGTCTGCTCGTGGAGATGAACGACGGCACCAGCGAGGTCAACGCCGAGGTTCGGCCGGGGGTCGGCTTCTACTACGACTTCGTCAAGGCGAGCGTGGACCGGCTCGTCAAGAACCTGACCTTCGAGCTGGGCGAGCACGCCGTCACCGCGGTGGGCGTGACTCCGGGCTGGCTGAGATCGGAACGGATGCTGGAGGGCTTCGGTGTCACCGAAGCCACCTGGCGTGACGCCATCACCAGGGTGCCCGGCTTCGCCATCGCCGAGTCGCCCACCTACGTCGCCCGCGGCGTGGTCGCCCTCGCCGCGGACACCGGCCACCATCGCTTCGCGGGCCAGGTGCTCACCGCACGACAGCTCGCCGACGAGTACGGCGTCACCGACGTCGACGGGGCACGACCTGACTGCTGGGGACTCATCGCCGCGCACGGCTGGGACGACCAGAGCCCCGAGGTCATCGCTCGCTTCCGATGACGGTGGGCCTCGGTGATTCCATCGTCAGCGGCCCCGGGGTACGGGCGCCGTCGGCGCTGCGCCGCCGCTGCGTCTTCGAGCAGAGACTGACCGGGCAAGACGGACGTTCACCGACGCGGCGAGGGCGAGGGAGAGGACCCCGAGGACCACGGCGGCGACGGTGAACCACGCCGCGGGCTCCCCCGAGCCGACGGTGCTGAGCACGCGTCCACCGGGAGCGGCCGTCCGCGACCCCGAGCTGCTCGACGGGTTCGCTCCGGGGACCAGAGCCAGGAGGCCGTACGTGAGGTAGTAGCAGGGCAACGCGACGATGCTGGCGGGGACGGCGAGGAGCGCGGCGACCACCACCAGCCAGAGAGTCTGCCCGGCGAACCCCGCGGCCGCGACCAGGGTGACGGTCACGATGTAGCCCACCGACCTCGTACCCATCCCACGTGCGAGTCCGCGGATGCTCACCTTTGCACCATCCCAGGTGTGACGACGACCTTGCCGAGAGCGCGCCCGTCACCGACATGGGCCAGTGCGGCGGGCACGTCGTCGAGCCCGAACGTGCGGTCGATGTGGATCCTGCACGCTCGCCGGCGACGCACAGGTCGGCCAGCGGCTCGAAATGGGCGGGCCCCTCCTTGACCGCGAGCACCCCGATCCAGCGGCCGGTGAGCCGGCCCGACGACCGCGCCGACGGTCAGCACCCGCAGCAGCGTGCGGCACCGACCCGCCCACGCACCGGTACCGGCCACCGGGAGCGAGCGCACGCCGGTAGGCGAACACCGACCGGTGGGCGACCAGGTCGAGGATCAGGTCGTAGGGCTCGTGGTCGCGGGTGAAGTCCTCGCGGCGGTAGTCGATCACCTCGTCCGCGCCGACCGACCGCATGAACTCGAGCTTGGCGGCGTTGTCGACGCCGGTGACGTGCGCGCCGAGCCGCTTGGCCAGCTGGATGGCGAACGAACCCGACCCACCGCCCGCACCGTTGATCAGCACCCGCTGCCCGCCACGGCCGGCGCCGTTCCCTGCAGCGCGATCGCGCCCGCCTGGGGGATCGTCGACGCCTCGGCGAAGTGTCAGCCCGGCCGGTTTGTCGCGCCAGCGCCGACTCCGGCGCAACGGCGTACTCGGCGAAGCCGCCCTTGAGCGCGAGGTTGTCGCCGTAGACCTCGTCGCCCGGTCGGAACCGGGTGACGCCCGACCCGACCTCGTCGACCACGCCGGCGATGTCCGACCCGAGGATCCGCCGCGCCGGGCGTCGCAGCCCGCCGAGGCGGGCATAGAGCGGCGAGCCCCGCAGGCACTCCCAGTCGCTGAGGTTGACCGACGTCGCCGCGACCTTGACCAGCACCTGCCCTGCAGCGGGTGAAGGTATCGGGACGTCCTCGACCCGCAGCACGTCGGGGCGCCCGTACCGGTCGTACACGACCGCCTTCACGTGACCTCCACGACAGAGAAGCGTTGATTGATCCTGTCACTGCGCCCGTCCGGCTCTCAGGCGGTCAGCCGGCGGTTCAGCCCGATGACCGCCAGGACAAGCATGGCCGCGGCGAAGCCCAGGAGCACGGTGAGCTCGAGCGCGATGTCTACGATGCTGCCGCCCTGCGAGATCAGCACCGTCCAGGCGTCGACCGCCCAGGCGTGCGGTGCGACGTGGCCGATCGTCTGCATGGTGGGTCCGACGATCTCCAGTGGCCACATGGTGCCGCCCAGCATCCCGAGGCCGATCCCCAGCGCGGGGCCGATCGACGAGGCCTGCTCGGGGGTGCGGAAGAGGGCACCGCTCAGCATTCCGGCTCCCGTGCCGACGAGCACCCAGGCACCCACGAGCGCGATCGCCGCGCGCGGGTCCCCCCAGTCGACGCCGAACAGCAGGGCTCCGCCGCCGACGATGAGCACGGACTGCATCACCGCGAGCGCGACGTAGGTCAGGGACTCGCCGAGCACGATGTCCCGCGTGCGGACGGGGGCCGCCAACACCCTGCTGTGGATGCCCAGCTTTCGGGTCTGCACCAGGGCGGCGCCGCCGGCCAGGGCGTTGATGAAGATGAAGAGCACCAGCATGGTCGGGGCGCTGGAGGAGAAGCCCTGCGGGAGGAAGCTGGAGTCGCCGTCGACGACGTCGACGCGCACCGGGACGGACCCCACGGAGGCCGAGAGCCGGTCGACCGCGGACAGCCTCTCGGGCAGCGTGCCCCCGACGTTCGCGGTGACGAACGCTGCCGCCTGCAGTCGTGTCCCCTGCTCCGCCACCACGGCCGAGACAGCCGTGAGGGCCCCGCGTCCGTAGTTGTCCACGGTGTCGACCTGGACGGGCACCACCACCGGGCGACCGTCGCGGAGGCGGGCGTCGTACCCGGCGGGGATGACCACGACGGCGGAGACCTGGCCGCGTCGCAGCGCCGGCTGGGCGCTCTCCGCGTCGGCGAACTCGGTCACCTCGAGTGCGGGTGAGCGCTCCAGGCCGGTGACCAGCCGGCGTTCCAGGGGCCCTGAGCCGGCCTCGACGACGGCCACCCGGAAGGTGTCGAAGCCGCCGACCGCCGACCCGACGATCAGGATGACGACGAGGGGCAGCAGGACCGCGAAGAACATCGCGACCCGGTCGCGCACCAGCCGGCGCACCGAGGCGGAGGCGATCACCAGGGCGGTCATCGCAGCACCCGACGGAAGAGCACGGTGGCAAGGGTGGCGCTGGCGCCAGCGAAGGCGAGACAGACCAGCACCGCCGGGACCACCGCCGCGGTCACGTCCCCACCCGCGGCCATGTCCGTGAACGCCCTGAGCACCCAGCCGTTCGGGGTGAGCAGCGCGAGGGTCTGAAGTGCCGGGGTGGACGCCCACACGTAGACGAAGTTGCCACCGAGCAGCACCAGCGCGAACACCACGACCGAGCTGAGGCCGTCGGCCTGCCGGTCGGTGCGCGCCGCCGCCGTCACCAGTGCGGTGAGCCCGACGACCACCAGCGCGATCGCGAGCACCAGCGCGGCCGCCGCCCAGGCGGGCCCCCAGTCGGCGCCGAAGACCGCGGAGGTGACCACGGCCATGGTGGCGAGGCTGGCGAGCGCGTAGACGAAGGTGGACAGCGACTTCCCCATCAGCACCGAGCCGGGACGCACCGGAGCCGCCGCCACCCGGTCGAGCGTGCCGCTTCCCCGCTCCTCGAAGAACGACTTCGCGCCGAACGAGATCGCGAAGAGCACGAAGAAGATGCCCATCGCTGGTCCGTAGTAGCTGATCGCCGTGAGCTCCTTGGTGCCCGCCGGGCGGGGCTCGACCGTGGTGGGGATGCGCTCACCGGCCACCGCCGCGCTGAGGCTGGGCAGGTCGTCCACCGGTGCGCCCGCGGCCAGGGCCGCGCGCACCGAGAGCCGGTCGGCGTTCACCTGGGCGGTGAACGAGTCGGTCACCGCACGGGCGATCTGGCCGGCGAGCCTCGCGTCCACGCTCGTCAGGACCGCCACCTCGGCCGGCGAGGCACCCTGCAGGACCTGCGAGAACCCCGGCGGGATGGACACCGCGGCGTCCACCTCACCCTCGGTCACGGCCCGACGCGCCTCGGCGTTCGTGGCCATCACCGTGACGGTCAGCAGATCCGACAGCTCGTCCCCGCCCACGAGGTCCAGATACGCGCTCGACAGCGGACCGCGGTCGCCGTCCACGACCGCGAGGTCGACGTGCAGGTCCGAGCTCCCGGCGAAGGCGAAGCTCATCAGCGTGGCGATCGCCAGCGGCGCCGCGAAGCCCAGGACCACAGCAGAGCGGTCCCGTAGCCGCTGGCGGAGGTCCTTGAGGGCGATCAGCAGGATGACGCGCATGGCTACTCCCGCAGGGCGGTGCCGGTGAGGTGCAGGAAGACGCTCTCGAGGTCCGGCTCGACGACCTGCACGCTGCGCACGGCCGCACCCCTCCGCTCGGCGGCGTCCAGCACCGCTGGCAGCAGCCTGCGCCCGTCGAGGACCAGCAGGCTCACCGTGCCGTCGGTCACGTCGGCGCCCTGGACACCCGGCAACGCCTGCACGTCGTCGGCGAACCCGGGGAGGTCGCCGGTCATCGACAGGTCGATGCGGTCCCGCTCCGCCACCAGCGACACCAGCTCGCGCTGGGTGCCCTCGGCGACCAGCCGGCCGCGGTCGATGATCCCGACCCGGCGGCACAGCCGCTGCGCCTCCTCCATGTAGTGGGTCGTGTAGAGGACCGCCATCCCTTCAGCGCCGAAGCGCTGGACGCTGGCGAGGATGGCGTGCCGGCTCTGCGGGTCGACGCCGACCGTGGGCTCGTCCAGGACGAGCAGGGTCGGGCGGTGCACGAGGCCGGCTCCGATGTTGAGGCGACGACGCATCCCTCCCGAGAAGGACTCCACCCGGTCGTCGGCCCGGTCGACGAGGTCGACGAGGTCGAGGACCTCGCGCACCCGGGCGGCGAGCTCCTTCCTCCTCAGCCCGTACAACCCGCCGAAGAACGCCAGGTTCTCGTACGCCGTCAGGTCCGGGTAGAGGGCGACCTCCTGGGGCACGTAGCCGACCAGGGCCTTCGCGTCGGGGGTCTTCCGTACGTCGCGTCCGGCGACCTGGACCGAGCCGGAGTCGGGGCGCAGCAGACCGCAGACGATCTTGATGGTCGTGGTCTTGCCGGCGCCGTTCGGTCCCAGCAAGCCGTAGGTCTCCCCCGGCGCGACCTCGAACCCGACGTCGGAGACGGCCACCCGGGACCCGAAGCTCCGGGTGAGCCCCCGGACGCGCAGCACGGCCTCGGCACCGGACCCGCCGGCCGCGGCGGCTGCGGCCCTGCCTCCGACGTCCATGGGCCCGAGCCTGTCCCCACGCCCCCGGCGAGGACAGGGTCCTAGGACCTTTCGCCTGGTGATGGACGCGCTGACCGGTACCCGAGCACGGCGGTGGCCCTGCACAATGGGTGGGGACACGTGCGGGAGGGACCGATGGCGGACGACGCGGCGAGGCGACGAGCGGAGCGCGCCGCGCAGGCCGGCTACCACGCCGAGGCGCAGCAGCGCCGCGGCGAGCAGGAGGCCGCGAAGGCCCAGGTCCTCCTCGACCGGTTCGTCGCGCGGGCGACGCTGGAGGCGCTGCCCACCGAGGAGCTGACGGCCCGCCCGTGGTCGGGTCGGGGTCGCTACCGGACGGGAGTCGTCGGCTGGTACCTGCGCCACGACCGGTCGGTCGGCGTGGGACAGGACGGCAGCTACTACCTGCTCGTGGTGCCGCCGCGGCGGTTCGGGCGGTGGCGCACGGTCCCGGCGGAGCCGAGTCCTCCGCCGCTGCAGGTGGGAAGGGGCGCTCGCGACGGCGAGTCCGTCGCCCTCGACGCGCTGCTGGAGATGCGGCTGCAGTGGGCCCGGCCCCCGCAGGACTGAGCGCCTGAGTCCGCCAGGACGCGCACGGGCCCAGCCGGCCGGGCGCGTGACGGGAGCGCGGCCCTGGATCACACTGAGGGCATGATCGAGACGGCGACCGGGACTCCGGGTGGCGACGCGATCGCCGCCGCGGCGCGGCTGCTGCACGACTTCAACGCCGAGTACGACGAGCCGGCACCTCCTCCCGACGAGCTCGCCGTGTGGCTCGAGGAGCTTGTCGCGGCCGGACAGGTGACCATCCTGGTCGCCCGGGCGCCGGAGACCCTCGCCGCGGTCGGGGTCGCGGTGCTGCGCGTGCATCCGTCGGTGCTCAGCCGGTCCCAGGAGGCCTATCTGGCCGAGCTGTACGTCGTACCGGGCGAACGGGGCCGGGGCTATGGCCGTGAGCTGGTCACCGAGGCCCTGCGGAGCGCGCGGGAGCAGGGCGCCGACTACGCGTTCCTGGTCACGAGCGAGGACGACCGGCTCGCCCAGCGCCTCTACGAGGCTGCCGGCTTCCGCCGGACCGAGGGCGCAGGGGGCCCGCTGATGCTCGCCTACGAGCGCGACCTGTAGCCCCGGGGCCCGCACGCGGTCGTCGCTACGCCGTGCTCACCAGCGGTGCGACCTCGGTGCCGAGCAGCTCGATCCCCCGGAGCAGGTCCGCGTGCGCCAGCCGGGGGTTGGTCATCTGGAGGGAGAGCCGGTCCACCCCGCCGAGCTGGTCGGCGACCCGGCGGATCTTGTCGGCCACCGTCTGCGGGTCACCCATGAAGAAGGCGCCGTCCCGCCCCGCGGTCACGTCGAACTGCTCGCGGGTCGGTGGCGCGAAACCGCGCTCCCGGGAGATCGTGGCGAACATCTCCTGCCAGCCCGGGTAGATGGTGTCCGCGGCCGCCCGGGTGGTCTCGGCGACGAACCCGAAGACGTGCAGACCCACCTGGAGCCGGTCCGGAGGATGGCCCGCCTCGGCGCCGGTGCGCCGGTACAGGTCGACGAGCGGGGCGAACCGGCGCGGCTCCCCGCCGATGATCGCGACCATCAGCGGCAGGCCGAGCAGCCCGGCGCGGACGAACGACTGGGGTGTCCCACCGACGCCGACCCAGATCGGCAGCGGGTCCTGCACCGGGCGGGGGTAGACGCTCTGCCGGACCAGAGCGGGCCGGTGCCGCCCTGACCAGGTGACCTCGACCCGGTCGCGGATCCGCAGCAGCAGGTCGAGCTTCTCGCTGAAGAGCGCGTCGTAGTCGGCGAGGTCGAGGCCGAACAGGGGGAAGGCCTCCGTGAAGGAGCCGCGTCCCACCACCAGGTCGATCCTGCCCCCGGAGACGAGGTCCAGGGTCGCGAACTGCTGGAACACCCGCACCGGGTCGGCCGCGCTCAGCACGGTGACGGCGCTGCCGAGCCGGATGCGCTCGCTGCGGGCCGCCGCAGCCGCGAGGATGACCGGCGGCGCGGAGTCGTAGTACTCGCTGCGGTGGTGCTCGCCGATGCCGAAGGAGTACAGCCCGACCCGGTCGGCGAGAGCGATCTCCTCCAGCAGGTGCTGGATCCGCTCCGCCGGCCCCACGACGCGGCCGGTGCTCGGGTCGGTCACGGAGGAGACGAAGCTGTCGACGCCCAGGTGCATGGGTGACCTTTCGGGGTGGACCGGACGGGGCCGACCCCGCCCTCGAGCCAGGAGTCAGCCACCAGGGCCGGACCCCGTCGCAGGACTCGTGACGCGCGCGAGCTCCAGCAACTAGAATCCGGGGGTGAACGAGGTCCACATCATCGCCTACTTCGCGGACGACCCCACCCGGACCTACCAGCTGGTCCAGTGGCTCGACGTCCTCGAGATCCTGCACGCGACGCACCCGGTGGGGATCGTCGTCCGCGACCCGGCGTCAGCGGTCCTCCTGGAGACGAGGACGCGTCTCCCGATCTTCTCGGCACCGGCCTTCCCCGAGCTGACCGCCCTCTACGGCGAGCTCGACGCGAAGGTGGTCCTGTACTGCAACAACTCGATGCTCAACTTCCAGTCGCTCCTGGACAGCCGCCTGCTGCACGTGCACATCAACCACGGCGAGAGCGACAAGCAGAGCATGGCGAGCAACAACGCCAAGGCCTACGACCGGGTCTTCGTGGCCGGCGAGGCGGCTGTGCAGCGTCACGCCGCGGGGCTGCTGGAGTTCGACACCGGCCGGCTGGTCCGCACCGGGCGTCCGCAGCTGGACCTGCGCCCCGCCCCGCTGCTGGTGCCGCACCAGCGCCGGACGGTCCTCTACGCGCCGACGTGGGAGGGCGACGCCGAGTACAACGACTACACGTCCGTGGACGGCTTCGGGCCCGAGATCGCCCGCGCGATCCTCGCGGTTGCCGACGTACGCCTGGTCTACAAGCCGCACCCCAAGCTGACGACCAGCCGCACGCCCGCCGTGCGGGCCGGGCACCTGGAGATCCTGGGGCTGGTGGCCGAGGCCGTCGCAGCCGACCCGGCCGCCGGCCACGCGGCGATCCTGGACGGCGACATCCTCGCCGTCATGCCGGACTGCGACGCGATGGTCACCGACGTGTCCTCCGTGGGCCTGGACTGGCTCTACCTGTGCACCGAGAAGCCGATCTTCCTCACCGACCGGCACCAGGACGCGGAGCGGCTGCGTCAGGAGGTCCCGGTCAGCCGCTGCGCCGACGTCGTCGACGACTCCAACCTGGCGGACCTGACCGCGCTCCTGACCGCACGGCTCGCGCACGACGAGCACCACCTCGCCCGGGTCGCGATGCGTCACCACTACTTCGACGACCTCCAGGTCGGCGACAGCACGCATCGGTTCCTCGATGCGGTGTCCGAGCTGGTGACGCTGCGGGATCGCCTGCTCGGCGCCGCTGCGCATCCGCACGCCCGGGGCGCCGCGACGGCCTGACCGGTTCCCGCGGGCGGTGCGGTCGGACCCGTACGATCCCACGCATGCCTACGATCTCACGGGGGACCGGCCTGCTGGTCTCGGCTGCAGCGGCTGCCGTCCTTCTGTCCGGCTGCGGCCAGTCCGGCTCCGGGTTCGACTCGCCCGGCTCCACCCCCAGCGAGACGAGCACGGCCGCGTCCGAGGCGGCCACGTGCACGTACACGCCGACGGGTGCCGCCGCGAAGAAGGTCGAGCTGCCGCCGGGCGAGCCCACGTCGGCGACGTCGTTGACGATCGACACCGACCGCGGCGCGATCGGCGTCACCCTCGACGGCACGGCCGCGCCATGCACGTCCGGCTCGTTCACCTCGCTGGCGAAGCAGGGGTACTTCGACGGCACCACGTGCCACCGGCTGACCACCGAGGGCATCTTCGTCCTCCAGTGCGGCGACCCGACCGGCACCGGCACCGGTGGTCCCGGATACTCGTTCGGCGACGAGCTCACCGGCCGGGAGACCTACCCCGCGGGGACGCTGGCGATGGCCAACGCGGGTCCGGACACCAACGGGTCCCAGTTCTTCCTCGTGTACGCCGACACGTCGCTGCCGCCGAGCTACACGGTGTTCGGGACGATCGACCCTGCCGGTCTCCGCGTGGTCCGCAGCATCGCCGAGGCGGGCACCGCCGACGGCGGATCGGACGGCGCCCCGAAGGACGACGTGCTGATCAAGTCCGTCGAGTAGGCACCCCCCGGGGCAACGCGGGCGGTCCGTCCGGCCGCTCAGGCCAGGATCATCACAAAGACGAGGTTGGACCCGAACGGGTCGCCGTTCGAGGCGACCCACAGCCGTTTGCCGCCGAGTAGGGCCGCCTTGGCGAGCTCGAAGGCCCATTGCGGCCAGGCCGAGGAGTACCCGCCGTTCTGGTCGTTGTACTGCACCGCGTAGCTGCCGGTGGCGTACTGGCCCGCGAACGCGGCGGTGCCCGTGCTGGCCTGCAGACCGGCTGCCGAGACGGCCTCGGCCAGCTGGCGGGGAACGCCCGCCAGCTCGCTGCTGGGGGTCCGCAGCTCGGCGGTGCCCTGCTCGAGCCGTGCGGTCAGGTCGGTGATCGACTCCTGGGATGACATGCCCTCTCCTCCTCGTGTCGTTGTGCCCAGGAGGAGCCCGCACCCGGCGGGTCTGATACCCGCTGGCGACGTCAACCGGTCGGGATGAGCAGCGCCCGCGACGTCATGCCCACGGTGTGACCCAGACCGGCCACGAAGCGCTCCCGCAGCAGGCGGGTACGTCGCAGCGCCCAGAGCGTCTCCACCGTCACCCAGGCGAGGTCGCGAGCCTTGTCGATCTTCCACGTGCTGAGCAGGTGGACGACCGGACCGAGCCGGTCGTCCAGCCGTCGTCCGGTCGCGTCCAGGAACGACCGCCGGATGGGCGCCTCCACCTCGGCCAGGACGTGGTTGATCGCCTCGTAGTCCCGGTGCAGGTCGGCGGGATCGAGGCGGCGGGCCCGGCAGGTCTCGACCACGGCCACCGGCAGGTCGTGCTCGATGTGGGTGTTCATGCCGGCGATGGCGTACTGCACGGGGACGCGTCCGCCCTCGCGCGCCTCGAAAAGCGGTCGCCACGCGGTCGGCACCGGGCGTGCCGTCACGCCGGCGTCGTACGCCGCCAGCCAGAGGTTGGCGAAGCGGACGTCGAGGTCGGCCATCGTCATGGGGTCCCCGAACCCGGTCGCCCCGGGCCCGGCGATGATCGCGGCGATCCGCTCGGTCACGGTGAGGTACATCCGGTTGAAGACGGCGATGCCGTCCTCGGGCGGGAGCCCCTCGTCGATCTCCCGCATCCGGGCGATCACGCCGTCGACCGTCGTTGGCAGGCTCATCTGACCGAGTATCCGCCCGGTGGCCGCCTCGGGCCATGCTCCGACCCACCCGTCCGGGTCTTGTCGTCACGCACCCGCGGGCGCATGGTCAAGGAAGCGGTCGAAGGAGGGTGTCCATGACTGCGTCGTCCATCTCGTCAGCCGCCGCGCAGCAGACCGGCGGCGTCGTGCGCCTCGGGCGACGACGCAGCTCGGGCCACGAGCGGGCCGAGCAGATCGGCTTCACCGATCCCGGGCCGATCGACGGGCAGCTGGTCTACAGCAGCGGTGGCTACCGGGCCAGCCAGGTGAGCACGCTGATGGCGAGATACGTCCGGATCAGAGGGGACCTGCTGCTGGAGCACTCCGGCCTGGGACCCGAGGAGGCGCAGTGCGAGCAGGCGGCGACCGTCTGCGCCGGGTTCCTGGCCTCGGCGAGGAAGGAGCTCGAGTCACGCCATTCCAGCCTGTCCGTGGTGGCCAACCTCCTCGGCATGGCGGAGCGCATGCTCGTCAGCCTCTACCGACCGCAGATCCTCCGACTCCGGCTGCACACCCTCCAGGACGAGCTCCGGTCCGTGACGCCGAGACCGGTCTCGCAGATCGCCACCATCCGGTACACGGCGCACGAGCTGGAGACCCGGCCGACCGACGACCTCAGCGACGTGAGGACCACGCTGAAGGACGCGCTGACGTTCCTCAGCGCCCGGGAGGAGCAGTCGCTGATCGAGGACGACCTCCAGGTCCGCAGGCTGAGCGCAGTCCTGACGTATCTCGTCATCGGCTGGCTCCTGCTCCTCGCCGCGGTGCCGGTGGTCTCCTCGGTCCAGTCCGATGGCGCGAACGTCGTCTGGCCGGTGCTCTCCTTCGGTGGCGCTCCGCTCTGGGACCTGCTGGCTGGGGCGGTCGGTCTCTCGGTGGTGGGCGCGGTCGGCGGTGTCGTCAGCGGCATGCTCGACGTCCGCGACACCCGGGCGACCATGCTCGACTACCGCACCAGCCTCAAGCGCCTGTCGATGAAGCCCGTCGCGGGGGCCATCGCGGCGCTCGTGGTCTACCTGTTCCTGAGTGCCGGGGTGGTCAGCGGCGTCGCCGTCACCAGCGCCGGGATCTACGTCGTGCTGGCGTTCGTCGCGGGCTTCTCCGAGCGGTACTTCCTGCGCGTCATCAACGCGCAGGTCCCCGCCGGGAGGGTCGGGCCGTCGACGAGCAGGGCGTCGGAGGGCAGCGGGTCGGCGGAGCGGGACTGAGCCGCGTGGTCCGGCGGCCGGTCACGACTTGCGCGCGACGACGTACAGCCGCTGCGTGGTCTCGTCCCGGGCGGCGACGGGCCCGCGCAGGTACCACTCGACGTCGACGAGACCGGCGGCCTCCACCACCGCGACCACCGAGGCAGCATCGTGCAGCACGACGTCGAGGTCGACCTCGTGGCCGAACCACTCGTCCAGGTGCCGGACCTCCGCACCGGCGTGCAGACCGAGGACCAGCCAGCCGCCGGGGACCAGCGGACGGGCCAGGGCCGCGACCGCGGCGGGCAGCTCGGAGGCGGCGAGATGGATCAGGGAGTACCAGCCGAGCACGGCCGCCCACCCGGAGCTCGTGGCCGGACGGGTCAGCCGTCGCAGGTCACCGACCTCGAAGGTGCCCCCCGGGAAGCGCCGGCGGGCCTCCTCCACCATCGCGGGTGCGAGGTCGAGGCCGACCGCGTCGACGCCACGGTCCGACAGGTACGCCGTGACGTGCCCCGGACCCGCGCCGACCTCGACCACCGGCTGTCCCATCGCGTGGGCGACCACCCGGTCCAGCAGCCACGTCTCGAACGGCAGCGAGCCCAGCTCGTCGACCAGGTGCTCAGCGTAGGCTGCGGCGACCGCGTCGTACGACGCCCGCACCCGCGCGTCTCGCGCGTCCGCACCGTCGCGGACCACCGCGTCCCGGTCGACCGCCACGGTGGCTGCGGGCGCGTCCTGCTGCGGGGCAGGGCCGAGCAGGTGCGTCCAGCGCCGATCCTGCTGGCCGGGTCGCCGGTCCAGCTCGCGCACCAGCGCACGGCCGGCCATCTCCCGCAGGCACGCCTCCACCTCGGTCCGGTCGGCGAAGGCGTGCAGCCGCTCGGTGCGGGTGCGCAGCTCCCCCGGTGCCTGCGGCCCGCGGAGCAGCAGCACCGTCAGCAGCGCCCGCTCGTCGGGGGCCAGCGCCAGCCGCTCGTCGAGGATCTGGTGGTACTTCAGGGTCCGTCGGCCGGTGTCGGACCACACGATCCGCAGCAGCCCTCGCTCCTTGAGCGACCGGGTCGTCCGCTCGACCGTCTGCTGGTCGAGGTCCACCACCGGGTCCCGGTTGCTCGACTGGTTGCAGGCGGCCAGCAGCGCGTTGGCCGTCAGGGGGTACGTGGCCGGCACCGTCGTCTGCTTCTCCAGCAGGCTGCCCAGGATGCGCTGGTCCTCGGGATCGAGCACCGGAAGGTCGGTCATGGTCACGACCTTAGGGTCACCCCAGCCGGTCGAGGAGCGCCCGCGAGCGCTGGAGCACCAGCGTCGTGGTCTCCGCGTCGTACGACGGCAGCGAGCTGTCGGCGAACAGGTGCCGGTCGCCCGGGTAGACGAAGAGCTCGGCCAGCCCGGGCCCGACGGTGTCCACCAGCTCCCGGGCCGCGTCGAGGTCGCCCTCGAGCGCGAAGAAGGGGTCCCGGTCCATGCCGTGGATCTGCACGCGCACCCCGTCGGGCCACGGCCCGACCGCCCACTCGCCGGTGACCGGCAGGCACGACTCGTACAGCAGCGCCGCGCGCGCACCGGGCCGGGTCTGGGCCAGTCGCTGCGCGGACGCGGCTCCCCAGGAGAAGCCGGCGTACACCAGGTCGGCGGGGAGGTCGGCCACCGCACGCTCGACGCGCTCGTCGAGAACCTCGGCCCCGACTGTCCGGACGTAGCCGATGCCGTCCTCGATGGTCGCCGGCCGCTCACCGTCGAACAGGTCGACTGCGTGCACGGTGTGACCACCGGCGCCCAGACCCTCGGCGAAGGCTCGCATCCCGTCGGTGAGCCCCTGCACGTGGTGGAACAGCACGACCTCGGCCATCGGATCCCCCTGTCGGCGCGCGGAGTCGGACAGCTCCCGACCCTAGGACCGGCCGCGCGGGCCGGTCAACGCCTCAGCCCGGGCCGACCCGGTCGGCGGTGACCCGGACCAGCACCCGGTTCTCGGCCCGCATGCTGGCCCGGTAGCCGTCCCAGTCGTCGTGCTCGCCGGAGATGCTGCGGTAGTAGTCGACGAGCAGGTCCATGGCCCCGGGCAGTGCGACCACCTCGGCCCGGCCGGTGACGTAGACCCACGGCCCGAAGAAGCGGTCGGGGTGCTGACCACGAACCGGCCGGTGTCCCGGGAGAGCGCTCTCTGCCGGCTGGCGGAGCGTCGGAGCAGATCCATGCGGGGTCAGCCGGCGCGTCACCGACGTGTCATCAACCTGTCATGTCCGCCTGGGCGGGGACCGGTACTGTTTCTCCGGGCCGGCCCCGACCGTGCATCCCCCGTCACGTTCGGGGTCGGCTCCTCCACCCCCTCGGGGGAGCTCAGCCGAGCACCGCTGCGACCACGACCAGCACCGGCACCGAGAGCACCGTGGTGAGGAAGATCGAGTCGCGTGCGACCGCCTCGCCGCGACCGTAGCGGGTGGCGTGCACGAAGATGTTCTGCGCCGTCGGCAGCGCCGCCAGGACGGTGACCGCAAGCAGCGAGCTGCGGTCCAGGTCCAGCAGGAAGCGGCCGACCAGGTAGGCGGCGGTGGGCTGCACGACCAGCTTGAGCACGGTGATCGCGCCGATCTCGGCAGCCGAGGCGCCGTGCCCCGGCCGCGGGCCCAGCCGCAGCGAGATGCCGTAGGCGATCAGCATGGACGGGACCGCCATCCCACCGACGAGCACCAGCGGGTCGCGCACGACCGACGGGAGCGCGACACCGGACACGGCGAGCGCCAGACCGAGCAGGGAGCCGGCCGTCAACGGGTTGGTCAGCGGCCTCAGCGTCGCGCGGCGCGGGGAGAACCGCTGTCCCGAGGTGGCGTGGTCGAGCACCGCCAGCGCCAGCGGCTGCAGCACCAGCAGCTGCATCAGCAGGGTCGGTGCGACCAGGGCCGCATCGCCGAGCACGTACGCCGCGACCGGCAGCCCGAGGTTCCCGGCGTTGACGTACGCCGCACAGAGCGCAGCGACCACGGTGTCGGCAAGGTCGCGATGCCACACCAGCCGCGCCAGGACCACGGACAGCATCGAGGACACCAGCACCCCCGCAGCGGTCGCCGCGAGGTTCCTCGACAGCACCTGGGCGACGTCCGCGTCACCGAGCACGGTGACCATCAGGGCCGGGCTGGCCACGAAGAACGAGAGCCGCGACAGCATCAGCCGGCCGCGGTCGTCGAGCAGCCCGACCTGCGCCAGCACCACCCCGAGGCCGATCACCGCGCCGATCGTGACGAACCCCTCGAGCACGCCCTGCACGGCGGACCCCCTCCCGTCGACCGACCCGCGACCAGCCGTCGTACGGTGTCACACCACGACGAGAGGCCTGCTCGATGACCCGCGAACGGACCACCAGCTGGGACGACCCGACGATCTCGGCGACCCAGGTCGGGCGCGAGCCCGGGCTGGCGATGCTGGAGGCCGTCCGGGACGGCCGGCTGCCGCCGCCGCCGATCGCCCGCACCCTCGGGTTCGACCTGGACCTGGTCGAGGAGGGGCGCGCGGTGTTCTCGTGCGAGCCGGGCGAGCACCACTACAACCCGATCGGGTCGGTGCACGGCGGCCTGTTCGCCACCCTCCTGGACTCCGCCGCGGGGTGCGCCGTCCACAGCACGCTGCCCGCCGGCGTCGGCTACACCAGCATCGACCTGAACGTCCGGTTCCTGCGCGGCATGACCGTGGACACCGGGCGGGTCACCTGCGAGGGCAGCGTGGTCAACCGGGGGCGCCGGCTGGTGCTCGCCGAGGCGCGGCTGGCGGACGCGGCTGGCCGGCTGCTGGCCACGGCGACCAGCTCGTGCCTCCTGGTGGACCTGCCGGGCTGACCCGTCCCCGCGCCGCCGGCACGGGTCTGGGCACGGTCAGCGGAGCAGGCCGAGCACCCCGCGCACCCGGGCGTCGGTGTTGTGCAGGGCGGCGCTGAGCAGCGTGGTCCCCGGCAGCCGGGTCGCCTGCAGCGAGCGCTCCACCCACGAGGCCTGCACCCAGGCCGGGTCGCTGCGCTCCCGTCCCGCCGCGCGCCCACCGGGGCCGTCGGCCAGCACCGCCTGCTCCATCGCCTCCCGCAGCGGCAGCGCGTCGGTCAGGTCGACCACGGCCGGGTCCGGCTGGCCGGGTCGGCAGACCATGTCGTGACGCAGGCTCCGGACCAGCGCCGCAGCCGTCCAGTACGGCGCCCCGGACGCCAGGCCCGCCCCGAGGGAGACCGCCGTCACCGGCGCCCCCAGGACCGGGACCTGGATGCGCGTCAGCCCCGCCACCTCGGCGTAGAGGGCGAGCAGGTCCGGGTAGCCGACCACGTCGGGGCCCCCCACGTCGGCGTCGCCGACGCCGTCGCCCTCGAGCGCGTCGGCCAGCACCCGCAGCACGTCGGCGACCCCGATCGGCTGCACCAGCGAGCGCATCCACGACGGGATCGGCTGCACCAGCAGGGTCGAGGCGGTCTGCCGGATGATCTCGAAGGACGTCGACCCGGCGCCCACCACCACGCCGGCGCGCAACGACAGGGTCCGGGCGGAGCTCTCCAGGAGGATCTCCTCCACCTCCAACCGGGACGAGATGTGCGGGGACAGCTCGTCGCGGGGCACGTCGGGCACCAGCCCGGACAGGTAGACCACCCGGCCCACGTGGTTGACGTCCACCGCGTCGCGCATCCGCTCAGCGGCCAGCCGGTCCCGGCTCCGGAAGGACCGGGAGGACAGCCCGTGCACCAGGTAGCAGACCGCGTCGACGCGCTCGGTGGCCCGCCGGACCTGCCCGGCGTCGGTGGCGTCCATCCGCACGCTCTCGACCTCGGTCCCCCAGGCGAACCGCTCGGGCCGGGGCGGGGAGGAGGACGCCGCGACCACCTCGTGCCCGCGACGCAGCAGCTCGGGAACCAGCCGGGACCCGATATAGCCGGTGGCCCCGGCGACGAGGATGCGCATGCGCCCAGCATGGCAACACCCGGCAAGGCGCTGTCGCGGGTCAGCCGCCCAGCACCAGGTCGGACAGCCGCTGCCAGATGCGGCGCTGCTCGGAACCGCCGCGGTCGGCCAGCGCGGCCACGTGCGCGTCCCGGTGCACCGCGGCGACCTCGGTCCGGCCGCTGCGCTGCAGGTAGCCCGACAGCCCGCAGGACTCCAGGTCCGGCCGGCCGCTGTCGTGGCGACCGAGCGCGACCATCCGGTGCTCCCAGGCGACGTGCGCCGCGACCGCGCCCATCGGGGTCCGCGGGACGTCGGGGTCGACGTCGAGGCGATGGCCGCGTGCCCAGGAGACCACCTCCGAGGCGGGCATCGGCCGCGCGATGCCGTACCCCTGGCCCAGGTCCACGCCGAGCTGGACGGCGGCCTCGATGAGGCCGGCGTCCTCGAGGCCCTCGATCACCACCCGCAGCCCGAGGCTGTGCGCGATGTCGTTGATCGGGGTGATGAAGTGCAGGGCCGCGCCCGGCGCCAGCTCGGTGCCCCGGACCAGGCTCTGGTCGATCTTCACGTCGTCGAAGGCGAAGTGCCGCAGCCGCAGCAGCGAGCTGTAGCCGGAGCCGAGGTCGTCCTGGGCCAGCCGCACCCCGAGGTCCTTGAACTCGTCGAGGGCTCGCCGCTCACGGAGCACACCCCGCTTGACCGCACCGGTCTCCAGCAGCTCCAGGGTGAGCCGCGAGGGCTCGAGGCGGTACTGCGCGAGTAGCCTCGCCACCAACCGGACGTACCGGGGGTCGTCGGCCGCGGTGCCCGGCAGGTTCACCGACACCCCGGTGGTCAGCCCGGAGGTCTGCCAGCCCATCAGCGCCTCGAAGGACTGCCGCAGCCCGAGGTCGAACAGGTGGTACAGGTCGTCGTCTCCGAACGCGGGCAGGAACTCGGCCGGAGCCAGCAACCGGGACTCCCCGCGGAGCCGCGCGAGCGCCTCCAGCTTGACCAGACCGCCGGCCGGAAGCGTCACCACCGGCTGGAACAGCATCTGCACGCGGTGCTCGGCGAGCAGCTGGCGGTGGGAGGAGCGCTCCAGGTAGCCGCTCACGCCGGAGGCCAGCGTGGGACGCTCCTCGAGCGTGCCGAGGGCTCGCTCCACGGCCCCCTTGACCTGCCGGAGCATCGCCATCCGGCTCGGGGTGGCGAAGTAGCCGGGCCAGCGCGCATGCACCGACAGCAGGGCGTGGGTGCGGCCCCGGCTGTCGGAGAGCGGCACCGAGGCGTTGGCCCGCCAGCCGTAGCGCGCCGCCAGGTCCCGCCACGGGGCCACGGTGGGATCGGTCTGGTAGGAGTCGCAGCGCTCGACCAGGCCGGAGCGCCAGGCGCGACCCATCGCTCCCTGCCCCTCCGGATAGTCCGCCGTGGTCCGCACCAGCGGGGCGCCCTGTCGCATCACCTCGTCGACGAAGGCGTCGAAGGTGACGCCCGCGCCGGCCTCGTTGACGATCCGGCCCTGCGCGTCCGCGCGGGCGAAGAAGCAGGTCTGGATGCCCGCCAGGCCGCTGAGCGCCTCCACCAGGGAGCGGGCGAGGTCTGCCACGGTGCGCGCTCGGGACACCGCGTCGACCACCTGGAGCATCACTTGGTGCTGGGCCTCGTCCACGTCGCGGTAGCCGAGCAGCGCGCTGCTCAGGTGCTGGTTGCAGCGCTCGCCCAGCGCCACCTCGGCCGCGCGCCGGTCCAGGTGCGGCGCGTGGCGGGACAGCGCCCGCAGCAGCGCCTCCAGGTGGGCCTGCGCGACCGCGGCGTGCTGGTCCAGGTCGATCCCGCTCAGGGCGAGGACCCGACCCAGCTCCCGGCTGGCGGCGGCCATCCGAGCGGAGAACGCATCGTCGCTGAGCAGCAGCTGCAGATGGGCGACCTGGCGTCCGCGCAAGTCCACCTGCTCGGCCTCGCTGAGCCACCCGACCAGCTCGGGCCGCTGGCGGGGCGCCGCGTAGAGCTCGTCGACGAGCTCCGCGAGGTGGGGTCCCAGGCACCGCCGGACGGCGGTCAGGATGCTGTCCGGCGCGCCTGCCTGCCCTGCCTCGCCGACCATCAGCGAGAACTCGCGGTTCACGGTCACGGGATGAAGAGTAAGGCGTACAGGTCCCTGCATCATCCTCGATGCCGGCACTATTCACGCGATGGACAGGTCGCTGCCCTTCTCGTCGACGTAACGGGTGGTCGTCGGGAGCCGTCGGCGCATCACCTCGAGCGCCGCGGGGTTCTCGTCCACGAGCACGAACCGACGGCCCAGCGCGGCGGCCACGGCGCCCGTCGTGCCGCTGCCGGCGAAGAAGTCCAGCACCCGGTCGCCGGGCCGGGACGACGGCTCCAGCACCCGGCGGAGCACCCCCTCCGGCTTCTGCGTCGGGTAGCCGGTCTTCTCCCGACCTCCCGTCGCAACGATCGTGTGCCACCACACGTCGGTCGGCAGCTTGCCGCGGGCGGCCTTCTCGGGGCCCACCAGCCCGGGCGCGAGGTAGGGGATCCGGGTGATCTGATCCTGGTCGAACAGGTGCGCGCCCATCTGCTTGACGTACACCAGGATCGTGTCGTGCTTGGCCGGCCACCGGCTCCGGGAGCGGCCGCCGAAGTCGTAGGCCCAGATCACCTCGTTGAGGAAGCAGTCCCGCCCGAAGATGTCGTCGAGCAGCACCTTGCAGTAGTGCGCCTCGCGCCAGTCCAGGTGCACGTAGAGGGTGCCGCTGTCGGTCAGCAGCCGGCGGGCCTCCTCCAGCCGCGGAGCCAGGAACCCCGCGTAGTCCGCGAAGCTGTCCGGGTAGGACATCCGACCGGTCTCCACCGAGGAGTACCGGCGACCTCCGAACCCGGTCCGGTCCCCCGCTCCGGCCGGCTGCTCGCGGACCGTCCGGAGCGTACGGCGGTCCCGGCGCTCGCCGGTGTTGAAGGGCGGGTCGATGTAGACGAGCTGGAAGGAGCCGTCCGGCAGGCGGGGCAGCACCGCCGCGTTGTCGCCGTGCACGACCACGCCGGCGTCGCTGTCGAGGTCGATCACGCCGACATCCTCGCAGCACCCGCGCCGCGGTGTGATTCGATGGGGCGTGAGCATCGAGTACGCGGGGTCGACCCGGCCGACCCTGGGCGTCGAGTGGGAGTTCGCGCTGGTCGACCGGACCACTCGCGACCTGTCCAACACCGCCAGCGAGCTCTTCGAGCGGGTTCGCTCCGCCTTCGGCGAGCAGCCGGCCCTGCACCAGGAGCTGCTGCGCAACACCGTCGAGGTGGTCACCGGGGTCTGCGACAGCACTGCCGAGGCGATGGCGGACCTGTGCGGCACGCTGCGCATGGTGCGACCGGTCACCGACGCACTCGGGGTCGACCTCTACTCGGCGGGCACGCACCCCTTCGCGCAGTGGTCCAGCCAGCTGCTCACGCCGGGCGACCGGTACGAGGAGCTGATCGAGCGCACCCAGTGGTGGGGGCGGCAGATGCTGATCTGGGGCGTGCACGTGCACGTCGGGGTCCGGCACCGCGAACAGGTGATGCCGATCGTCTCCTCGCTGCTCAACCACTTCCCGCACCTGCAGGCACTGTCCGCGTCCTCACCGATCTGGTCGGGCACGGACACCGGCTACGCCAGCAACCGGGCGATGATGTTCCAGCAGCTGCCGACGGCCGGGCTGCCCTTCCAGTTCGAGACCTGGGAGGAGTACGAGGGCTTCGTCGAGGCGAACCTGCGCACCGGTGTCATCGACTACCTCAGCGACATCCGCTGGGACGTGCGACCGGCGCCCCGGCTGGGCACCGTGGAGGTGCGGATCTGCGACGGGGTGTCCAACCTCCAGGAGCTGGCCGCGCTGACCGCGCTGACGCACTGCCTGGTGGTGGACCTCTCGGACCGGCTCGACGCCGGCGAGCGGCTGCCCACGATGCCGCCGTGGCACGTGCAGGAGAACAAGTGGCGGGCCGCGCGCTACGGCCTGGACGCGGTGGTCATCCTGGACGCGGACGGTGCCGAACGGCTGGTCACCGACGACCTCGACGACCTGCTCACCCGGTTGGAGCCGGTCGCGCGCCGGCTGGACTGCGCGGACGAGCTGCGCGCGGTGGCACAGATCCCGCGCGCCGGGGCGTCGTACCAGCGTCAGCGGGCGGTCGCCGCGCGTACCGGCGGCGACCTGGTCGCCGTGGTGGACTCGGTGGTCCGTGAGCTGGACACCACAGGCGTGGGATCGGGTCGCCTCGGGTAGACCTGACCCATGAGCGAGAACAACGCAGAGCAGTACAGCACCGACCCCGAGGACCAGCTGCAGCCGGAGGACACCCTGGTCGACCGGGGGGTCGACGACCAGCTCGACGAGGGCTACTCCCCGCCGGAGAAGTGGTCGGCCGCCGAGGGCTTCGGCAACACTCCCTACGAGGAGGAGGTCGGCGAGACGCTCGAGCAGCGCATCGCTCAGGAGGAGCCGGAGCCGGACCCCTACGAGCAGGCCGCCACCGAGGGGGAGAACGTCGGCGGCGAGATCGGTGACCAGCGCGCGGGCCGGCTGGTGGACGAGGACCAGGGTCTAGGCCCCGACACCGAGAAGGACCTGGTCGGCGACGACGTCGGCATCGACGGAGGCGGCGCCAGCGCCGAGGAGGCGGCCGTGCACGTCATCGACGACGACGCCTGAGCCACCGCGCCCCCGTCCCGCGGCACAGCGGCACCTCATGGCAGCGGCCCGGACCCCACGGGGGATCCGGGCCGCTGCTGCGTCGGGGACCTGGTCAGGACGCGTGCGCGTCCTCGTGGTGGCCGCGGGCGCCGGTGTCGGTGAGCCTGGCCTCCTCCGCTGCCTGGGCCTCCAGCTCGGCCATCCTGGTGGCCTCCAGCAGGCTCCGGGTCGCCTCGTAGTCGCCGGGGCTGCTGACCAGGTCCGAGGCACCGCGCTTGAGCCGTTGCAGCGCCGCTCTCGCGAAGATCTGCTGCTCGGTGGCGGTGCGCTCGGAGCGGCCGCGGCCCATGAAGCTGACCGCCCAGTGGCCCAGCGCGCCCAGCCGGTTCTTGAACCCGGTCAGGTAGACCAGGTGCACGGCGAGCCACATCACCCAGGCCGCGAACCCGGTGATCTTGAACTTGCCGACCATCGCGACCGCTCGGAAGCGCGAGATGGTGGCCATGCTGCCCTTGTCGAAGTACTTGAACGGCCCCTGCGGGCTCTTGCCGTCGGAGAGCCGGTTCTTGATCTCCTTGGCTGCGTACTTGGCACCTTGGATCGCCACCTGGGCGACACCGGGGAGGTGGTCCAGGTTGATCATGTCGCCGACCACGAACACCTCGGGGTGTCCCGGCAGGGTGAGGTCGGGGTTCACGCCGACGCGTCCGGCCCGGTCGATCGGGGCGCCGCTCTGGTCGGCGAGGATCTTGCCGAGCGGACTGGCCTGCACACCGGCCGCCCAGACCTTCGTGGTGGCCTCGATGCGGCGGTGGGTGCCGTCCTTCTCCGCGACGTCGATGCCCCACTCGTCGACGTCGACGACCATGGCGCCGAGCTGCACCTCCACCCCGAGCTTCTCCAGGGACTCCTGGGTCTTCTGGCCGAGCTTGGCCCCGAACGGCGGGAGCACCTGAGGGGCCGCGTCGAGCAGGATCACCCGGGCGTTCCGGGTGTTGATCCGCCGGAAGTCGTGCCGCAGCGTGCGGTGCGCGAGCTCGGCGATCTGGCCGGCCATCTCGACCCCGGTCGGGCCGGCGCCGACGACCACGAAGGTGAGCAGCCGGGCGATCTCCTCCTCGGTCTGCGAGATCTCGGCCAGCTCGAACGCGCCGAAGATCCGGCCGCGCAGCTCCAGGGCGTCGTCGATGCTCTTCATGCCGGGCGCGAACTCGGCGAACTGGTCGTTGCCGAAGTAGGACTGGCCGGCCCCCGCAGCCACGATGAGGGTGTCGTACGGCGTCACGTTGACCCGGTTCAGCACGTGCGAGGTGACCGTGCGCGCCTCGAGGTCGATGTCGCGGACCTCGCCGAGGATCACCCTGGCGTTCTTCTGGCCGGCCAGCACCTCCCGCGTCGGCGGCGCGATCTCGCCTTCGGAGAGGATCCCCGTGGCCACTTGGTAGAGCAGCGGCTGGAACAGGTGATGGGTGGTCTTGGCGACCATCGTGATGTCGACGTCGGCGCGGCGAAGCGCCTTCGTGCCGAACAGGCCACCGAATCCCGACCCGATCACCACCACCCGGTGTCGTTGGCCGGTGGGGCTCTGCACGTTCGTCATATGGACCTCTCCCCGGTCTCAGGGTCTGCTGCTGGCTGATCTGTCTCGGCACCCATTTTCGACCCCTGCTCCCTTGTCGCGCACGCCGGGGTGCCGACGACCGACCGCGGCACACTCCGCCTCGGCGATTGTCCCCCATGAACCGTCCTTCTCGGCCGCGAGACCGGCCACCTCTCGGGGACTGGGCAGCCAGGGCCCCGCAGCCGTCCCTCGGGCAAGATGGTGCGGTGAGCACTCACTTCGACCTCGCGGTCATCGGCACGGGCTCCGGGAACTCCCTCGTCGACGAGCGCTTCGCTGACCGGAAGGTGGCCGTGCTCGAGCGAAGCACCTTCGGTGGCACCTGCCTCAACGTGGGCTGCATCCCGACCAAGATGTTCGTCTACCCGGCCGACCTGGCCCTCGCGGCCGCGCACGGGGCGCGTCTGGGCGTGGACACCCGCTTCGATGGCGCCCGCTGGCGCGCGATCCGGGACCGGGTCTTCGGCCGGATCGACCCGATCTCGCACTCCGGTCACGACTGGCGGGCCGACAACCCGAACCTCACCCTCTTCGAGGCGCACGCCCGCTTCGTGGGTCCCCGGACCCTGGACACCGGGACCGGCGAGACGATCACCGCCGACCAGGTCGTGATCGCTGCCGGTTCCCGGCCCGACGTGCCGCCGGTGGAGGGCCTCCACGAGGTCGGCTTCCACACCAGCGACACCGTGATGCGCATCGAGGAGCTGCCCGCCCGGCTGCTGATTCTCGGCGGCGGCTACGTGGCTGCCGAGTTCGCCCACGTGTTCGGCTCGTTCGGCACGCAGGTGACGATCGTGAACCGGTCGCCGGGACTGCTGCGCGCCCACGACGCCGACGTCTCGGCCCGCTTCACCGAGCTGGCCCTGCACCGCTGGGACCTGCGGCTCTCCGCGACGGTGGACAAGGTCGAGCGGGTCGCCGGGGGGATCCGGGCCCAGCTCTCCGACGGCGGCACCGTGGAGGCCGACCTGGTGCTGGTGGCCACCGGCCGGCGGTCGAACGCCGACGGCCTGGACCTGGACCGGGCCGGGGTGGCGACCGACGACCGGGGTGTGATCGTCGTCGACGAGCACCAGCGCACCAGCGCGGACGGCGTCTGGGCCCTGGGCGACATCGCCAACCACCACCAGCTCAAGCACGTCTCCAACCACGAGGCCCGCGTGGTCCAGCACAACCTGCTTCACCTCGACGACCCGACGGCGATGGTGCGGACCCGTCGCGAGGTCGTGCCCAGCGCGGTCTTCTCCTTCCCGCAGGTGGCCTGCGTCGGCCTCACCGAGCGCGAGGCGAAACGGCAGGGCGTCGACTACGTGACCGCCCTCCAGAGCTTCGGCAGCACCGCCTACGGATGGGCGATGGAGGACACCACGAGCTTCGCCAAGGTGCTCGCCGACCCTGCCACCGGCCGGATCCTGGGCGCGCACATCCTCGGCCCGCAGGCCTCGAACCTGCTGCAGCCGCTGGTGCAGGCGATGACGTTCGGGCAGACCGCCCGGGAGGTCGCCCGCGACCAGTACTGGATCCACCCGGCGCTGATGGAGGTCGTGGAGAACCTCCTCCTCGGGCTGCCTCGACCCTGACCCTCGGCGCGGCCCTGGTCAGTGCGGCGAGACCAGGTGCTCGGCGACGGTGTCCAGCCGCGGGTGCAGGTCGTCACCGTGCTCGACGACGCCGGTGAGCCAGCGCAGCAAGAGTCCGTCGGCGCGCTCCTCGAGCACCGCGATGCTGTTGTCGAACCACGGGCCGGCCAGGTTGCGCCACCGGAACGGGGGGCTGGGCACCTTCGCCGAGCGGGCCACGACCTTGCCGAGGGGGCCGGCCACCGCGTACGCGAGCGCGGCGGTCACGAAGCGCATCCGTCGCGGGAGCGGGTTGCGGATCGGCGAGCACACCGCCTGCACGATCCGGCTGGTCCCCGGCCGCGGCGCCCGGTCCACCTCGGCCAGGTAGGAGTGGTGCACGTCCCCGGACAGGAACGTCACGGTGTCCGGAGCGCGGCCGCGGCGCCCGTCGGCGACCTCGGTGGCCATCGTGGCCACCTCCTGGAAGGCCGCCTGGAAGGCCGCCCAGTGCTCCAGGTCGACGGTCTGGCGCAGCCGCTCGCCGAGGCGCGCCGCCAGGCGCCCCCAGGCACCGGCGGCCACCGCCTCGTTCCATGCCTCCAGGTGGTGCAGGCCCGGTGGCAGCAGGAACGGCAGCGAGGTCCCGACCAGCAGGTGCCGTACGTCGCCCCGCATCTGGTCGTCGAGCCAAGCCTTCTCGCTGGGGTCGAGCAGGTCACGCCGGCCGGGCTCCAGCACCCTGGCGGCCCGGGCGTCGACCACCACCAGCCGTACGTCACCGAACATCCGGGCGTAGCTCCATCGCCGCGCCGCCGGGTGCGCCTGCACGTGGTCGGCCATGGCGTCGAGCGCGGCGGTGAGGTCGAGCTCCCCGGGCCCCGCGTGCCGGACCACCAGCTGCCACAGCTCGTCCTCGGCACGCTCGGCCGGCGAGAGGTTGCCCAGGTGCTGGTAGACCCAGTAGGAGCCGAGCCCCGCGACGATGCGACCGTGCCACCAGTCGGTCCGCTCGATGTCCTGCTTCCAGGACCACGACGTGTTCCAGTCGTCACGCACGTCGTGGTCGTCGAAGATCATCGAGCTGGGCAGCGTCGACAGCAGCCACCTGTTGAGCGGGTCGCTCCACGCCAGCTTGTAGAGGTGCGCGTACTCCTCGTAGTCCTTGAGCTCCTTGCCCGGCGCCACGTCGATGTCACGCCGGGACCGGATGAACTCCTGCATCGCCTCGGTGGTCTCGTCGGCGTAGACCTGGTCGCCGAGGAACAGCACCAGGTCGGGCCAGCGGGCTCCGGGATCGGTGGCCAGCCGGAGCGCCAGGCTGCGCAGCGCGTCCACGCCGTGCGTGTCGTTGCCGGATCGATCGTGGCCGACGCTGGTGCGACACGACCCGAACGCCATCCGCAACGGCTTGCCCGGTTTCAGGGTGGCGATGGCGCTCGCGGGGTAGGACTCCCCGTCGCCGGTCGGTGGCCAGACAGTCTCGCCGTCGAGCTCGACCTGGTACGGCGTCACGGAGCCGGGCTCGAGGCCGTCGGCGACGACGATGGCGTAGTGGTGACCGTGCGCGGCGAAGGTCGGCCCCTGCCAGGTCCGACCGCCGGCGCGGACGGTGACCAGGGCAGCCGCGGCGGTCTCCATCCACAGCGAGGCGGACGTCTCGTCGACGTACCTGACCAGCGGCCCCAGGACAAGCGGAGATGTCGTCACCGGACCGTTGTACCCGGTGCCCGGCGGCGGGGGACCACCGGGCGGGCAAAGCCTTTGAGAAGCCGAGAAGCGGGTACCTGACGCCGGGGGTCACACGAGGAGGACGGCATGGACGTCTCGGCACAGGCACGGCAGACGGGTCGCAAGGCGGACGACAGCGAGTGGATGGACCGGCTGGTCCAGGTCGGGCTGGTCTCCTACGGAGTCGTGCACCTCATCATCGCCTGGCTGGCCGTCCGGCTGGCGTTCGGTGACGGCGGCGGCACCACCTCCCAGCAGGGCGCGCTCCACCAGCTGGCCCGCACCCCGGTCGGGCGCGTCTCGCTGTACGTGGTGGCGGTGGGTTTCGTCGCCCTGGTGCTCTGGCAGCTGATGGAGGCGCTCTGGGGGCATCGGGACGCCGACGGCGGCAAGCGCGTGGTGAAGCGGGTCACGTCCGCGGGCAAGGTGGTGATCTACGGCAGCCTGGCGCTGACCGCGTTCCGGACGGCGACCGGCTCCTCCTCGTCGTCCGGTGGTGGCACCGACGGCTTCACCGCGCGGCTGATGGGCGCTCCGGGCGGCCCGCTGCTCGTGGGACTGGTCGGTGTCGGCGTCGTGGTCGTCGCCGGCGTGCTGGCCTGGCGCGGCTGGGAGGAGAAGTTCCGCTCGAAGCTCACCGCGGAGGGCAAGCGCGGGAAGGACGGCAGCGCCTACGTGCTCTTCGGGAAGGCGGGCTACCTCAGCAAGGGGGTGGCGCTCGCCATCGTGGGGCTGCTCTTCGTCTACGCCGCCCTCACGCACGACGCGCAGAAGTCCGGGGGCCTCGACGTCGCCCTGCACAAGGTGCTCCAGCAGCCCTACGGCGCTCCGGTCCTGGTCGTGATCGCCCTCGGCTTCGCCTGCTACGGGGTGTTCTGCTTCGCCTGGGCACGGCATCTGGACCGCTGACGCAGGCATCGTGCGGGAGGTTTCGACCAGGTCGGCCCTGGGGAGTAACAAGGGGATGGAACAGTCCCTCTCCTCCCGCCACGCCGCTGGCCGGCGCGACGACCACACCCGGTCGTGAGCCGTCCCCTGGAGCTGGACCCGGAGCCCCGCTCCGTGCGTCTGGCCCGCGCCTGGATCGTCGACGAGCTGGGCCGGATCGGCCGCGAGGACCTCGCCGACTCGGCCGCGCTCGCCGTCTCCGAGCTGGTCACGAACGCGATCCTGCACGCCGAGCCGCCGATCGTGGTTCGCCTGGCCGGCACCCCGGCACACCCCCGCGTGGAGGTGCACGACCGCTCCCAGGCACCCCCGTCGGTGCGCGACCTGAGCGACGACTCACGACTGCTCGCCACCGTCGGCCGGGGCCTGTCGATCGTGTCGATGTACTCCACCACCTGGGGCGCCGAGGTCTCCCCCAGCGGCAAGATGGTCTGGTTCGAGCCGGCCGTCGAGCCCGGCCAGCCGTCGACGGACGGACCTCCCCGTCTCGGGGACCTCTACGCCCTCTCCGAGCCGGGGGACGCGGCGCTCGGAGCGGCTCCGGACGGTGACGGCCGGGTGAGCATCCGGCTGCTCGGAATGCCCGTGCGTCTGTTCGCGCACTACCGGGTCTGGTACGAGGAGCTGCGCCGCGAGCTGCGGCTGCTCTCGATGAACCACGGGGAGGAGTACCCGGTGGCCGCCGAGCTGTCCGCCCTCGCACTCAGTGTCGAGCAGGAGCGCCGGCAGGTCCGCGGCCTGGACGCGCTGAACGAGGCGATCGCCTCGGGGGCGGACCGTGTCGACCTGGAGTACCGCGTGCAGGCCTCCGCCCCGGCCACCATGGCCCGGCTCCGGGAGCTGCTGGAGCGGGTCGACGACTTCTGCCGCGACCAGTGGCTGCTCACCCTGGCCCCGAGCCCGCAGCAGCTCGAGCTGCGCACCTGGTACCTCAGCGAGTTCGAGCGCCAGGCGCGCGGCGAGCCGCCGCGGCCCTGGACGGGGAGCTACGTGGTCGAGGACCATCGGGGGTGACCACCCGCGAGCTGCTGCGTCCCTCGATGGTCGCCGTGGTCGCGCTCGGCGGCGCCGCCGGCGCTCTGGCCCGCTACGGGCTCTCCCAGGCCTTCCCCGACCCGACGGCGGGATTCCCCTGGACGGTGCTCACCGTCAACGTGGTCGGCTGCCTGCTGCTCGCGCTGCTGCCGGGCCTGCCCGTCGCGCGCCGGCACGCGCACCTCGCGCCGCTGCTGGGCACCGGCGTGCTGGGGGGCTTCACCACCCTCTCGACGTACGCGGAGCAGTCCCGGGCGCTGGTGGCCGGCGGCCACACCTGGATCGCCGCCGGCTACGTCGTCGGCACGCTGGGGGCCTGCCTGCTCGCGGTGGACGTCGGCAGCCGACTGGTGGCGAGGCGCCCGGCGGGGCCCGCCGAAGAGGACCGGGAGCCATGACGTGGCTGCTGGTCGCACTCGGTGCGGCCGCGGGCTCCCCGCTCCGCTATGTCGCGGCGGTGCTGCTCGACGGCCGGATGCCCTGGGGCATCGTGCTGGTGAACTGGACCGGGTCGTTCCTGCTCGGCCTGCTCTCCGGGCTCGGGCTGTCCGGGCACGCGGCGGCGCTGCTGGGTGCCGGCTTCTGCGGCGCGCTGACGACGTACTCGACATTCGCGGTGCAGACGCACGCGCTCGGCCCTCGTCGCGGCACCGCGAACGCCCTGCTCACCGTGGTCCCGGCCCTGCTGCTCTGCGGGCTCGGCTTCGGGCTCGGCGGCTGACGCGCGGCACCCGCTGACGCCTCAGCCGTAGCCGAGCGCGTGCAGCCGGTCGTCGTCGAAGCCGAAGTGGTGCGCGATCTCGTGCACGACGGTGATGTGCACCTCCTTGACGACCTCCGCCTCGTCGCGGCACATCTCCAGCAGGGGCGCCCGGAAGATCGTGATCCGGTCCGGCAGCGCCATCGTGTAGCCCTGGTCGCGCTCGGTCAGCGGCGTCCCGACGTACAGCCCCAGCAGGCCGGGCTCCTCTACCGGAGGGTGGTCCTCGACGAGCACCACACAGTTGTCCATGAGTGCGCTGAGCTCGGGCGGGACCTCGTCCAGGGCCGCCGAGACCAGCTCCTCGAAGCGTTCCCGGGGCATGTCGATCACGGTCGCATTCTCCCCCGGCCTCGGATTTGTGGGGCCCCTCCCGGAGCCCTATGCTGGTCCGGTCCCCGACGGCAGTCGTGCCCGACGGCCACTTCGAGGGAGTTGCCCCCATCGTCTAGCGGCCTAGGACCCCGCCCTTTCACGGCGGTAGCACGGGTTCGAATCCCGTTGGGGGTGCGCCTCGATTCGGAGGCACGGCGGGTGATGGGTTAGCCTTTCCCCGGCCCGTTCACCCGGGCAGCAACACCAGCAGTACGTCCAACAGCATGAACAGCAGCACGCAAGGCCCCGTAGCGCAGTTGGTTAGCGCGCCGCCCTGTCACGGCGGAGGCCGCGGGTTCGAGTCCCGTCGGGGTCGCTGGTCGACACCACGAACGCCCCGGACAACACGTCCGGGGCGTTCGTGCGTCTGCGGTCGGTGAACATCGCACCCGCAGCATGCTGGAATGTTGAAGTATCAATCGTTGTTGGGACCAACATGACCGACACGATGCTCTCCCCTGAGGCCCAGGACCTGTTGTTCCGTCAGGCCCGCACCGCCAACACGTTCACCGACGAGCCGGTGACCGACGAGCAGATCGCCGCGATCTACGACCTGGTCAAGTACGCCCCCACGGCGATGAACACGCAGCCGCTGCGGGTGCTGCTGGTCCGCGACGGCGAGCCCCGTGAGCGGCTGCTCAAGCACATGGCCGAGGGCAACCGCGAGAAGACCGCCGGCGCCCCTCTGGTCGCGATCCTCGCCGCCGACACCGACTTCCACGAGCAGATGGTGCGCACCTTCCCGCACTTCGCCGGCGCCCGGGACCTGTTCGCCGACGACGCCGCACGCGAGCAGGCTGCCCGCTTCAACGCCACCCTGCAGACCGGCTACTTCCTGCTCGGGGTCCGCGCCGTCGGACTGGCCGCCGGCCCGATGGGCGGCTTCGACGCTGCGGGACTGGACGACGACTTCTTCGGCGGCCGCCCGCTGCGCTCCCTGCTGGTGGTCAACCTCGGCCGTCCGGGCGACAGCCCGTGGCGCGACCGGCTGCCCCGGCTCGACCTCGACGAGGTCGTGCTCGAGGCCTGACCCGGACGGGCGGTCAGCTCGAGGAGCGGATCGGCCGGGGCTCGAGCACGTCGCGAGCGATCTCCCGGTCCGCGGCCGGGTGCTCCACGAGAGCCAGGATCCGGGACGACATGAACCGGGCCGTCCGGACCGGGGTGCCGCTCCGGGTGACCTCGGAGACGGTCACGACCCCGCGACCCGTCTCGATCTCGACGCGGCGACCGTTCCGGGTCGCCACGATCTCGTAGGTACGAGCCTCGGCCCCGGCGTCGATGACGATCTCCACGCGGTCCCCACGCACGGCCTCACGGTACTCCGGTGCCCGGCCGGCGGGGTTTCGCGCACCCCGGGGGCATCCGGTAGGATGACGCGCGGCGGCTCGCAAGGGCCGCTGACCTGCGTGAACGGTCTGCGACCGGGAGCGCGGGGCTTGTGGGGGCAGGTAGCTCAGTTGGTACGAGCGTCCGCCTGAAAAGTGGAAGGTCGGCGGTTCGACCCCGCCCCTGCCCACAGGCAGAAGCCGCAGGTCAGAGAGCCACTCCGACCTGCGGCTTCTTCGTTGCGAGTCCAGATAGCGCAGATCTGACAGCCGCCTGGTCATGTCAGCACCTTCCCGCGCCCCCGGTCAGCGGCAGGACGCAGGTGTGCCGGAGGTCGTGGAACAGCGGGGCCGGTGCACCCAAGACGGTGCGAACCCGGCACCGCGACTCACCGTCGCCGCCGACCAGCGGGAGCGACTCGTCCCGGGGCTCGGTACCGTGCCACGCATGCCCATCAGACTCGAGAACGTCGGGATCGCCGTCCGCGATCTCGAAGCGACCGTCGCCTTCTTCACCGACCTCGGGCTGACCGTTCTCGGTCGTGACACGGTCAGTGGAGAGTGGACCGACACAGCCGTCGGCCTCGACGGCAACCACGCCCATATCGCCATGCTCCAGACGCCGGACGGCCACGGCCGTCTCGAGCTCTTCGAGTACATCCACCCCGACGCGATCGAGACGGAGCCCACCCGGCCCAACGAGATCGGCATGCACCGCGTGGCCTTCTCGGTCGACGACATCGACGAGGCCCTCGAGATCGCCGCCCGGCACGGCTGCCACCCGCTGCGCGGCGTGGCGACCTACGGGGACGTGTACAAGCTCACCTACGTCCGCGGCCCCAGCGGCATCATCGTGATGCTCGCCGAGGAGCTGCAGAAGAGCTGACCAGCTGGTGTCCGTGTCGCGCGACGGCACCGTGACGGACCGTCGTCGCCGAGCGATCACCTCGGTCTGCCAGGCTGCTGGCGCGGGCGGACACTGCTCCTCAAGGTCGGGGCGCCGGTCATCCGAGTACCGGCCGGCGCGTCCGGCACCAAGCGTGCGAACGCCTGGAAGTGCCAGCAGACGATCGCCTACGGTGCTCGACATGAGCGTGCGCGTGAAGCCGGCGGAAGCGAGCGACGTGGATGCCATCGTCGCGTTCGGCTCGGCTGTGATCCCGGCGCACTACACGCCGATTCTCGGGGCCGACCCGGCGCAGGCACAGCTGGCGTGGTGGAACGTTGATCGCATCGAGTCCGCTGTCAGCGCGGGGCGCATGGTCGTAGCGGTGGATCGAGGCCGTGTGGTGGGAGTGGCCGAGACGGGCGAGTCGGCCGGGAAGCAAGTCATCTGGAAGCTGTACCTGTCGCCGGGCTACCGTGGCCGATCACTGGGGGTCGCGCTGCTCCGCCACGCGATCGGGACGCTCCCCGCCGGGATCAGCGACGTCCTCGTCGAGCACGTCGCCGGCAATACTCGTGCGGCCGCTTTCTACGATCGCGAAGGCTTCCAGGTTGTCAGGGTCGACCCGGCCCGCTCCGGCGACCCGAGTGCCGCAGTCGTCTGGCGTCGCAGGGAGCTGTAGGACGCGCACGACGGGCCATCCGGGGAGCTGGACGTCGTGGGACCGGCGGCCTGGCCCGTCGCCGTACGCCGTGCTGGCCGCCCTCCTCACCTGAGTCAGCCCACGCGGGCGGACCTCGGCCTCGGCTCCAGGCCGAGCGCCCGGTAGCACGCGTCGATCAGCCGCATCGTGGCGACGGCGTCGTCACCGTCGGTGGCCATCGGGACCCCCTCGCGCACGTGCGCGGCAAAGGCCTCCAGCTGGTAGGTGTACGACGAGCGCGTGCCCAGGTGCTCCGCCCGGTCCCCCGTCGTGGTGCTCACCAGGACCCGGTCGTCGAGGTGCGGCAGGACGAAGCTGGTCGCCGTCGCCTCTCCCCGGGTACCGACCATCCGATACGTCATCCCCCGCGACTCCCCCGACATGTGGCAGCGGGCCAGACCGGTCGCGCCGGAGGGGAACTCCAGGTGGGCGGCGACCCACTCGTCGACCCCGGGCCGGCCGTCCCGCTCGCCGCCCTCGCGCGGACCAGGGACGGCTCGCCCCCGGCCCACGGCGCGAGCACCCGGTGCGCGTGCAGGCTGTAGCAGCCGAGGTCCATCAGCGCCCCGCCGGCGAGGTCCAGCGACCACCTCGGGTCGTCGGCGGCCGGCGCCGGGATGGTCACGGTCGCCTCTACTCGCGCGAGGTCGCCGAGCTCGCCGGAGGCCAGCAGCTCGTGCAGGCGCTGGTGACCGGGTGGTAGAGGTAGTGGAAGCCTCCACCATCGACACCGGCCCGGGCACCGGCGTCGCGGACCTCCGCGGCCTCCTCGGCGTTGGCGGCGAACGGCTTCTCGGACAGCACGTGCTTGCCCGCCGACGCCGCGGCCAGGTTCCAGGGCGCGTGCAGCCCGTTGGCAGCGGGTTGTAGACGACCTCGACCTCGGCATCGGCGAGCACGTCGTCGTACCGGCCGAGCACGCGCTCCACGCCGTGCTCTGCGGCGAACTGCTCGGCCCGGTCGCGGTCGCGGGCCGCGACCGCCACGAGGCGGGCCCCCGTCGCCCGCGCCGGGCGGACGATGCCGTTCTCGGCGATCCGGGCGGCGCCCAGCACGCCGATGCGCAGAGGCTCCATGCGCACGACGTAGACCAGGAGGTGCGCTGTCAGTCGGCGTCGAGCTGGGCGAGCTCCTCGGCGGTGAGGTCGAGCTCCGCCGCGGCGGCGGAGTCCGTGATCGACTGCGGACGCTTGGCGCCGGGAATCGGGATGACCACCGGGGACTGGGCCAGCTCCCACGCCAGCGCGACCTGCTGGGCGCTGACGCCGCGGGCGTCGGCGACCTCCTTGAAGGCCGCGTGCTTCTCGGCGAGCTGCTTGGCGTCCCCGAGACCACCGAGCGGGCTCCACGGCAGGAACACCAGGCCGAGCTCCTCGCACACGTCGATCTCGGGGCGGCTGCTGCGGAAGGCCGGCGAGAACTGGTTCTGCACGCTCACCAGCGCGCCACCGAGGACCTCGTGCGCGTGCCGGATCTGGTCGGGGTCGGCGTTCGAGAGGCCGACCATCCGGACCTTGCCCGAGGCGGCGATCTCGCTCAGCGTGCCGATGACGTCCGCGTAGTCCACCTCGGGGTCCGGCCGGTGGTGCTGCCACAGCGCGATCTGCTCGACGCCCAGACGCTGCAGACTGGCGTCCACGGCCGCCTTGAGGTGCTCCGGCCGGCTGTCCGTCGCCCAGCCGCCGCCCTCGGTGCGGACATGACCGCCCTTGGTGGCGAGCAGCACCTGGTCCCGGACCCCGAGCTCGTCGAGCAGTCCGGCGATGAGGGTCTCGTTGGCGCCCTGCGCGTCGGCGCCGAGCTCGTCGCCGTTCCCGTACGCGTCAGCGGTGTCGAAGAGCGTGACGCCCGCGTCGAGGGCGGCCCGGACGGTGTCCGCGAGCTGCTGCCGGGGCTGGGCTCCCGTCTGGTCGAAGGTCATCAGGCCGAGCCCGATGGCACCCACCTGCGTCTGTCCTACGTGGTCGTTGCCGATCTGTCGTGTATGCACAGGGAGGTCATTCCCTCGCCGGGGATCCGAAAACCCCCGGCGCCGCGGACCTGGCTCACTTCACCCGGGCGAACTCCGGGGTGTCCACCTTCGCCCGGTGCCGGCGGATCTCGTTGCGGACCACCTTGGCCAGGATGTAGAGACCGGTCACGTTCGCGATGGACATCATGAAGATCATCGCATCGGAGAAGCCGATCACCGGGTCCAGCGAGAGGGCCGCACCGATGACGACGAAGAGGCAGAAGACCACCTTGAAGACGATCTCGGCGGTCACGCTGTCCCCGAACAGGTAGCCGGTCGCCTTCATCCCGTAGTACGACCAGGAGATCATCGTCGAGAATGCGAACAGGACGACCGCGAGCGCCAGCACGTTCGGGAACCACGGGATCACCGACTCGAAGGCCCGGGAGGTGAGACCGACCCCGCCGAGCTCGGAGGCGTCCGGGTCCGCCCACGCGCCGGTGATGACGATGGTGAGGGCGGTCATCGTGCAGATCACGATGGTGTCGATGAGCGGCTCGAGAAGCGCCACGAAGCCCTCGGTCGCCGGCTCGTTGGTCTTGACCGCCGAGTGGGCGATCGACGCCGAGCCGATCCCCGCCTCGTTGGAGAAGGCGGCGCGCTGGAAGCCGACCATCAGCACACCGAGGAACCCGCCGGCGACGCTGCTCGGGTTGAACGCGCCGGTGATGATGTCGCCGAACGCGCCGGGCACCTGGTCGATGCTGCCGCCGATCACGATCAGGCACGCGGTGACGTACGTCGCGGCCATGAACGGGACGATCTTCTCGGTGACCTTGGCGATGCTCTTGATGCCGCCGATGATGACCAGGCCGACCGCGACCGCGAAGAACACCCCGATCACCCAGTTGAGGTCCGCGAACGGGCTGCTCGTCGCCGCCGGTGACGCTGACGATCTGTGCCGTCGCCTGGTTCGGCCTGGAACATGTTGCCGCCGCCGAGCGAGCCGCCGATGCAGCAGATCGCGAAGAAGGCGGCGAGGAACTTGCCGAGGCCGGTGCTGCCGGTGACCTTCGCGACGCCGTCCCGCAGGTAGTACATCGGGCCACCGGAGACCGATGCCGTCCGCGTGCTCGTGGCGGTACATGACGCCGAGCGTGCACTCGGCCATCTTGGCGGCCATCCCGAAGAAGCCGGCCAGGATCATCCAGAACGTGGCGCCCGGGCCACCGAGGGAGATCGCCACGGCGACGCCGGCGATGTTGCCGAGGCCGACGGTGCCGGAGATCGCGGTGGCCAGCGCCTGGAAGTGCGAGACCTCGCCGGCGTCCTCCGGCTTCGAGTAGCGACCCCGCACCAGGTTGAGCGAGTGCTTGATGCCGCTCAGCTGGGGGAACCCGAGCCAGACGGTGAAGAAGATCGCGGCAGCGATCAGCCACAGCACGATCAGCGAGACGTCGGCGCCGAAGATCGGCACGGAGTAGAAGACGATGCTGACGATCAAGTCGGAGATCGGGCCGAAGTACTTGCTGACGGTCTCGTCGACGCCCAGCGGGACCGCCCCGCGGGTCGCCGTTCACGGGACCACCGTCACCGGCGACCGGTGCGTGCGCCACGACATGGGCCGGGAATGCTGCCGAAGAGGGCCTGCTTGACCCGGCTGTCACCGGTCCGGCCGAGCACGATGTGCTCGCTGCCGCGCTGCTGCGCTATCTGGATCAACGTGTCGACCGGGTCTCCGTGCTGCACCAACGTCTCCACATGCACACCTCTCTCGTTGGCGAGCTCGGCTCAGCGGATCGATGATCTGCTCGGTGGCAGCCTGGATCTCCGCGGTCCGCCGGGCGTGCCGATGAGCGTTCTCCTCGGGGGTGTTGAAGGAGAACGGCGACCAGGGGATCACGTGCACCACGACCACACTGCGACCCAGGTCCTGAGCGCGACGCAGGGCGAACTCGACGGCCCGCCTGCTCGTCTCGCTGCGATCGACACCGACGAGTATCTCGGGCACGGGATCACCTCAGGTGGGCCTTCGGTAGTGGATGTGCTCCCAGACCCTAGTTAACCCCGAGTGCGGTGTCATGTGGCATGACCACGCATAACGAGCGCGCGCCGGGCGAGCTGGCGGTGCACCTCGCCGGCGAGCACCTCCAGCGGACCCCGCAAACGCAGCAGCCGGAACCCCGCCCCGAGGCCGAGCAGGATCAGCACGTGCCACTCGAAGACCGACGTCGACTCGCCGCCCAGCAGCTGCGGCATCCGCAGCACCACGTGCAACGAGTACAGCGTCAGCGTCATCGTCCCGGCACCCAGCAGCACTGCGACCGTCCGCGGCAGCCGCTCGGCCACCACCAGCGCCACCCCGAGCACCAGCAGCGCCGTCCCGGTGGTGTGCGCGAGGTCGACCGGGGTGCCCGAGTGGGCGGCGTCGACCACCAGCCACCACCAGCTTCCCCCCGCTGGCGTGGTCCCGTAGAGCCCCCCGTCGAGCCGGTCGGCCAGCGCCGCAGGGCTGACCACCGAGGTGCCCGACAGCGCGCGCACCACCACCGGCTGGGCCAGCAGCACGTCGGCGAGCACCGCGGTCGCTCCCGCCAGCGTCGCACCTAGGACCACCAGCCGGCCCGCCGTACGGCGGCTCGACAGGTCCAGCCGGCCGACCGCCAGACCCACGAGCAGGTAGCCGAGCCAGGGCAGTGCCGGGTAGTAGCCGGTCAGCAGCAGCTCGGAGAGCAGGTGGGACGGCTGCGCCAGGCCGGACAGGCGTGGGCTGTCCATGCCGGCGACGGGGAGCAGCGGACGGACCAGCTGGGACAGCACCGGGACCACCACGATCCAGGCCGCCGCGAGCGGCACCAGCGACCGGGTCCGCAGCCCCAGGAAGGGCAGTGCCAGGCAGAACAGCACTCCGTAGTTGACCAGGATCACCGCGACGTTGGCACCGAGCTCGCCGAGCAGCAGGCCGATCAGCACCACCACCCCGGCCCGGCCCACGAAGCCGGCCGTCACCGCGCGGCGCTCGACTCCCCGCACCGGTGACCGGCCGCCCGACATCAGCGCCAGGCTGACCCCGGCGAGGACCGCGAAGAGAGCCGACGAGCGACCACCGGCCACCTGGTGCACCAGCGTGACCCCGTCAGCGTCGCGCAGCACGATCACGTGCGTGGCCACCATCCCGACCAGCGCCACGCACCGGGCGGCGTCCACGCCGACGATCCGCCCCGCCGGGACCAGCGGTCTCACGTCGCGCTGCGCCGGTTCCGGAGGTGTCGCACCACCGCGGTGGTGACCGTGCTGACGACCGCGGCCAGCACCGCGCCCCACGCCAGGTCTACCGGCACCAGGGCGGCCGGGAAGCCGGCCAGCACCGAGAGGCTGGTCAGGTCCCAGGTGGCGTAGGTGACGAGCCCGAAGAACGCGCCGGAGCCGGCCGCCCACCGGAGGCTGTCCCGGTCCAGGGCGGGCAGCACCACGAAGTGCACGACGCCCGCGACGAACAGCACGTAGAACGCCACCGCGGGCAGCGGCCGCACCGGGTCGGCGAGCAGGTCCCCCAGCAGCCGGTCGTACAGGCCGGTCGCCACTACGGTCAGCCACACCAGGTCGACGACGACGAAGACGACGACGGCCACAACGTACGACGTCAGCCAGGTGCGCACGCGGGGACTCATGTCCCGAGCCTAGGGCCACCGAGGACGTCGAGACCCTCCTCATCGGGGCGGGGCAGGCCGGCCGCGCGACCGCTGAGCGCCAGCGGGCGCGGGGTCGACGCGGAGTCCCCGGGCTGCAGTTCGGCCGGAGTGGGGAGCGCAGAAGCAGACGCCTCGGCGGGGTGGGGAGCGCAGAAGCAGACGCCTCGGCGGGGTGGGGAGCGCAGAAGCAGACGCCTCGGCGGGGTGGGGGGTGCGGGACCTGGCTACGCTGCGCCGATGAGCTCCCTGCGCGTCCTGTTCCTCGGCGGCACCGGCATCATCAGCTCGGCCTGCGCGGCCCGGGCCGTCGAGGCCGGCGTCGACCTGCACCTGGTGACCCGGGGCACGTCGCAGCTGCGGCCGCCACCCTCGGAGGCCCGGCTGCACGTCGCCGACGTCGACGACTCCGACGCCCTCACGGACGCCCTCGGCGACCTGGAGTTCGACGCCGTCGTGGACTGGCTCGCGTTCACACCGGACCAGGTCGAGGCCCGCACCCGGCTGCTGGGCCGACGGACCGGACAGTACGTCTTCATCAGCTCGGCCTCGGCCTACCAGACCCCGCCGAACCTGCTGCCGGTGACCGAGTCGACGCCGTTGCGGAACCCGTTCATGCAGTACTCCCGAGACAAGATCGCCTGCGAGGACCTGCTGATGCGGGCCTACCGCGACGAAGGGCTCCCGGTCACCGTCGTCCGACCGTCGCACACCTACGACCGGACCTCGGTGCCGCTGCACGGCGGCTGGACCTCGGTGCAGCGGATCCGGGACGGCCGCCCCGTGGTCGTGCACGGCGACGGCACCTCCCGCTGGACGATCACCCATCACGACGACCTGGCCCGCGCGCTGGTGCCGCTGCTGGGCAACAGCCGGGCCATCGGCGAGGCCGTGCACATCACCTCCGACGACGCGCCCACGTGGGACCAGATCACGCACATGCTCGCCGCCGCTGCGGGAGCCGAGGCGCGGATCGTGCACGTGGCCTCGGAGTCCGTCGCGGTCGAGGACCCCGAGTACGGCGCCGGGCTGCTCGGGGACAAGGCCCACACGATGGTCTTCGACAACGCGAAGATCCGCAGCCTGGTCCCCGGCTGGACCGCGACGATCCCCTTCGAGCAGGGGGCCCGCGAGATGGTCGCCTGGCACGACGCCGACCCGTCCCGGCGGCGGATCGACGCGCACGCCGAGGCGGTCATCGACCGGCTCGTGACGCGGTACGCCCCGCCGGCCTGACCGACACCACGGCGGCCACGCTGGCGGCGGGCCTGTCCACGGTGGTCTGCGCGGCGCGCTGGGTGACGACGTACGCCGGCGGCCACCGTCCGGATCCGGGCCTGACCCGGTGTCGCGTCCGGCGGCACGGCCGGATATAGAGGACCCATGCGCGCTGTGGTGTATACCGAGACCGGTCCCGCCTCCGTCCTCACCACCGTCGAGCGGGAGGTGCCGGAGCCCGGACCGGGCGAGGTCCGGGTCCGGGTGGTCCGCTCCGGGGTCAACCCCACCGACTGGAAGTCCCGTCAGGGCGCCGGACCGGGGCAGGCGCTGTCCTTCCCGGAGGTGGTCCCGAACCAGGACGGTGCCGGCGTCGTCGACGCGGTCGGTGCGGGCGTGGACCGGCTCGCGGTGGGTGACCGCGTCTGGATGATGCTCGCCGCCCACAAGCGCCCCACCGGGACCGCGCAGGAGCTCACGGTGCTCCCGCACGAGCGGGTGCACCCGCTGCCCGACCGGGCGAGCTTCGACCTCGGCGCGAGCCTGGGGGTGCCCGCGGTGACCGCGCACCGGGCGCTGACCACCTCCGAGGACGGCCCGGACCGGCTCTCCCCCGGCTGCCTGGCCGGCACCACCGTGCTGGTCGCCGGCGGGGCCGGGGCCGTGGGCAACGCCGCGATCCAGCTCGCGCGGTGGGCCGGCGCCACCGTGCTCACCACCGTGAGCGGCCCCCCCAAGGCCGCCCTCGCCACCGCTGCCGGAGCCCAGCACGTCATCGACTACACGCAGGGCGACACGGCGGCGACGATCCGGGAGATCGCACCCGACGGCGTGGACCTGATCGTGGAGGTGGCCCCCGCGCAGAACCTGGCGCTGGACCTGGCCGTGGTGCGCCCGCGGGCCACCATCGCCATCTACGCCAACAACGGCGGCGACGAGATGACCCTGCGCGTGCGGGAGACGTTCTCGCTCAACGTGCGCCTGCAGTTCGTGTTCCTCTACACCATCGGGGACCGCGCGCTGCTGCACGCCGCCGAGGACGTGGTCGCGGCCATCCAGGACGGCGCGCTCGACGTCGGCGAGGAGCGCGGCGTCCCGCTGCACCACTTCCCGCTCGAGCGGGCCGGCGAGGCGCACCGGGCGGTCGAGGGCGCCGCCGTCGGCAAGGTGCTGGTGGACGTGACGCCCGCGGACTGAGCCGCAGACCTGGCTGGGTCGGGTGGGCCGTAACCGAGGTCACGTGTGCGCGGGGACGAAGCGGGGCAACCTCACCAGGTACCGCCGCTCGGTGCCGATCCCCCGAGCAGGACGCACCCGAACCCCCGAGGAGCCCCCATGTCCCAGACCGTCGACGCCCTGGTCACCGCCGGAGCGAGCAAGCCCTTCGAGCGTGGCACCATCGAGCGCCGCGACCCCCGCCCGAGCGACGTCGTGATCGACATCGCCTTCGCGGGCATCTGCCACTCCGACATCCACCAGGCCCGTGAGGAGTGGGGCGACGCGCTGTTCCCGATGGTGCCCGGTCACGAGATCGCGGGCACCGTGAGCGCGGTCGGCGCCGAGGTCACCAGGTACCAGGTCGGCGACCGGGTCGGCGTCGGCTGCTTCGTGGACTCCTGCCGCGAGTGCCGCAACTGCCAGGCCGGCCAGGAGCAGTACTGCCTCAAGGGCGAGGTGGGCACCTACAACGCCCGCCAGTACGACGGCGAGCCGACCTTCGGCGGCTACAGCCGCTCGGTGGTCGTCGACGAGAACTACGTGCTCGGCATCCCCGAGGGCGTCGCGCTCGACGTCGCGGCGCCCCTGCTGTGCGCCGGCATCACGCTGTACTCCCCGCTGAGGCACTGGGGTGCCGGGCCCGGCAAGAAGGTCGCCATCGTCGGGATGGGCGGCCTGGGCCACATGGGCGTCAAGATCGCCGCGGCCCTCGGCGCCGAGGTCACCGTGCTGTCGCAGACGCTCGCCAAGGAGGAGGACGGCAGGCGGCTCGGCGCGTCCCACTACTACGCCACCCGGGACGAGGCGACCTTCGAGCAGCTCGCGGGCCACTTCGACCTGATCATCAACACGGTCGCGGCGAACCTGCCCGTCGACAAGTACCTCTCGCTGCTGGCCCTGGACGGCACCATCGTGAACGTCGGCATCCCCGAGGGCGCCGACGAGTTCCACGCCTTCTCGCTCGCCGGCATGCGCCGCAGCATGGCCGGGTCGAAGATCGGGGGCATCCGCGAGACCCAGGAGATGCTGGACTTCTGCGCCGAGCACGGCCTGGGCGCCGAGATCGAGACGATCAGCGTCGACGACGTGGACGCCGCCTACGACCGCGTCGTGAACAGCGACGTCCGGTACCGCTTCGTCATCGACATCTCCACCTTCGGCAACCCCACCGACTGAGCGCTGGCGCGGCCGAGGCCCGCGCGACCGGGTCAGGCCCGGCGGGCGCGGGCGCGGAGGGCCAGCACCGCGGCCAGCGGCCACAGGGCCTGCGCGCCGGCGGCCACCCGCTCGCTGAGGCCGAGCAGGTCGCCGTCGCCGAGCTCCAGACCGAGCCAGCCGAGCAGCACCGCGAGGCCGCCGCTGGCCAGCAGGCCCGCCCGGCGCGACGGGAGCGCGGACAGCGCCGGCCAGGCCGCGAGCGCCGCGAAGCTGGCGGTCGCTGCGGGGAAGTGCCCGGGCGACGGCTGCGGGAAGGCCGCGACCAGCACGGTGGCGACCCCGCCGAACGCGAGCACCGCGCGCCCGGCCCGGTCCGCCTCGGTGAGGGCCAGCGCCGTGGCGAGGTGGCAGCCGCCCACCACCACCAGGGCGGCCGTCATCAGCCACGGATCCTGCGCGTCGTGCGCGGCCAGCGCGCTGATCGTGTCCCGGGTGGCGTCGTAGCCGGCCGGCTGCCGGGTCGCGGCGACGCTCCACCCACCGACCAGCGCGAGCGGCGCCAGCGTCGCCGAGACCGGCGCCCAGGCCCTCACCGGCCGGCCTGGTGCGGGGACAGCAGGCACCACACGGCCTTGCCGCGCTCGGTGGGCCGGGTGCCCCAGCGGGTGCCGACCGCCGAGACGATCTGCAGGCCGCGGCCGTTCTCGTCGTCCTCGTCGGGACGGAGCTTGCGCGGCTGGTAGGTCGCCTCGTCCCGCACCTCGACCAGCACGTCGGCTCCCTCGATCCGGACCCGCAGGTCGACCGGAGCCCGCCCGTACCGGATCGCGTTCGTGACCAGCTCGCTGGTGACCAGCGTCGCGTCGTACACCAGGCCCCCGGGCAGCCCCCGCTCCTCCAGGTACTCGGAGACCACGTGCCGCGCGGCCGCGACGGCGGACCCGCCGGTGTCCAGGCGCCGCACCAGGCTCTCGTCCACCGACGGCGGGTCCACGCGGGCCACCAGGATCGCGACGTCGTCGTCGGGACCGTCGGGCAGCATCGCGGAGACCAGCTCCTCCGGGATGCCGTCCACCGGACCGGTCAGGTCCCCCACGTGCACGGCCAGCGTCTTGATGCCGAGGTCGAGGTCCTGGCCGCGCCGCTCGACGAGACCGTCGGTGTAGAGCACCACCCGGGCGTCCGAGGTCAGCGAGACCTCGTGCTGGGTCATGTTGAACGGGCCGACGCCCAGCGGCGGGTTCTCCTCGTGCTCCACCACCCAGCACTCGCCGCCCGGGGTGGTGATGATCGGCGGCAGGTGACCGGCGTTCGCGAAGCGAAGCACCTGGTCGCCGGCGTCGAAGACCGCGTAGATGCAGGTGACGATCTGGTCCTCGTCGATCTCGCGGACCAGCCCGTCGAGGGACTCCAGCAGGTCGGCCGGAGGCAGGTCGAGGCGGGCGTAGGCGCGTACGGCGGCGCGCAGCTGGCCCATCACGGCGGCGGCCCGGACCCCGCGGCCCATCACGTCGCCCACGACCAGGGCGGTCCGCCCGCCGCCCAGCTCGATCACGTCGTACCAGTCGCCGCCGACCTGCGTGCCCTCGACGCCGGCCCGGTAGTAGGTGGCCACCTCGAGGTGGTCCAGGTCGAAGCCGGTCCGCGGCAGCAGGCTGCGCTGGAGCTGGTCGGCGATACTGTGCTCGCGGGCGGCCGCCTCGGCGTTCGCCGCCGCCAGCGCCAGCGCCTCGGCGGCGGCCTTGCGCTCGGTCACGTCCTGGACCGAGCCGCGCAGCGCCTCCCGCTCTCCGTGACTGTCGAGGACCACCTCGCCGTAGACCGAGACCAGCACGGTGCGGCCCGACGGCTGCACCACCCGGGCGTCGTAGTGGAAGCCGCCGTCCGTGGCGCTGTCCAGGATCGCCTGCACGCGCTCGCGGTCGTCAGGATGCACCAGCTGCCCGACCACGTCGGCGGCGCTCATCCCGGAGATCTCCCGGGCGCTGCGTCCCATGATCCGCAGGAGCTCCTCGGAGGCCTCGACGCGACCCGTCACCAGGTCGACCTCCCAGCTGCCCACCTGCGCGAGCCGCTGGGCCTGGTCGAGCAGGCTGCGGCTGCGCTCCAGCTGGCGTCGGGTGCGCCGGGCGCGGTCCAGCTCGAGGTTGGCCCGCACCCGGGCACGCAGCTCGCGAGCCGTGAACGGCTTGACCAGGTAGTCGTCGGCGCCGGCGTCCAGTCCCTGCAGCGTGCCCTCCTCGCCCGCCCGGGCGGACAGCATCACCACCGGGACCCCGACGGTGAGCGGGTCCGCCTGGAGGGCCGCCAGCAGCCCGAACCCGTCCAGCACCGGCATCATCACGTCGGTCAGCACCAGGTCGGGAGTCAGCTCACGGGCTCGTTCCAGTCCGTCCTGACCGTCCACGGCGGTCTGCACGACGTAGTCCTCGGCGAGCAGCCCGGCGACGTACTCGCGGATGTCGGCGTTGTCGTCGACGACCAGGATCCGCGGACGGTCCGGGCCCGCGGCGGCAGTGGACCGGTGGGACTGGCCGTCGCGCAGGCTGCCGAGGTGCTGGCTGCGGGTCCAGTGCGACGTCTCGGCGAGGAAGCCCTCGGCCACCGCGGCCACGGTCGCGGAGCGGGCCGGGTCGGACTCGGCGACCTGCTCGGGGGGCAGGTGGTCGGCTCCGAAGGGGACCTGCAGCCGGAACGTGCTGCCCTCGCCCAGCACGCTGGCGGCGGTGACCGTGCCGCCGTGCAGCGCGACCAGCTCGGCGACCAGCGCCAGGCCGATGCCGGACCCCTCGTGCGTGCGGGAGCGGGCCCCGTCAACCCGGTGGAAGCGCTCGAACAGGTGCGGCAGCTCGGCGTCGGGGATGCCGGTCCCGGTGTCGGTCACGGTCAGCTCGGCCCCGGCCGGGGTCTCGGTCAGCCGCAGCGTCACCCCGCCCTCGAAGGTGAACTTGAGCGCGTTCGAGAGCAGGTTGAGGACCACCTTGGCCCACAGGTCCCGGTCGAGGTACACCGGTGCACGCAGCGGCGGGCAGTCGACCTCCAGCTGCAGGCCGAGCCGCTCCGCGGCGGTCGCGAACATGCTCCCGAGCTCCCGGGTGTACTGCGCCAGGTCCACCGGCTCGAACCGCGCCTCCACCCGGCCCGACTCCAGCCGGGAGAAGTCCAGCAGCGTGTTCACGAGCTTGAGCAGTCGCTGGCCGTTGCGCAGGATCACCTCGACCCGCTCGCGCTGCCGTCCGGTGAGCGGCTCCACGTCGGCGTTGAGCGCGTCCTCGGCCGGACCCAGCAGCAGGGTGAGCGGGGTGCGGAACTCGTGGCTGACGTTGGTGAAGAAGTCGGTCTTCGCCTGGTCGAGCTGCGCGAGGGTCTCGGCTCGGCCCTTCTCGAACTCGAAGGCGCGGGCGTCGGTCAGGTTGGCCGCCACCTGGCCGGCGACCAGGTCGCAGAAGTCCCGGTACCCCTGGTCCAGCGGGCGGTGACGGTTCAGCCCGAAGACCTGGAAGCCGTAGGGGCTGGTCTGGGTGCTCGGTGCCAGCGGCACGACGAGCGCGGCCTGCGGGGCCAGGTCCCAGCTCCCGGTGGGCAGATCCGCGAAGCGGACGGCGAGATCCTCGACCAGCACCGTCTGCCCCTCGCGTGCGGCCGAGGCAGGCCACGGGAGGGAGCCGTCACCGAGGGTGAGGACCGGGGCGGCCGCCGGGTGCTCGCCGGCGAAGCCGCTGCTGCCGGCGAGCCGGGCGGTGAGGCCGTCCCCGTCGTAGAGGTAGACCAGCGAGAACGGCACGTCCCGCGAGCTGCCGGCCAGCTCCGCGCAGGCCGAGCCGATGGTCTCGGCCTCGGTCAGGTTGGCGGTACGGCGCGCCCCCAGATCGCGCAGCGTCTGCATCCGACGGCGCGCGACGACCTCCTCGGTGTCCTCCTTGACCACGCAGAGCAGGCCGCTGACCTGTCCGGCCTCGTCGAAGACCGGGCTGTAGGAGAACGTGTGGTAGGTCTCCTCGGGATAGCCGTTGCGCTCCAGGAACAGCAGCAGCGACTCGTCCCAGGTCGCCAGCCCGTCGTTGAGCACGGTGTCGACGCGCGGGCCGATGTCGTCCCAGATCTCCGACCAGACCACGGAGGACGGCTGGCCCAGAGCCCAGGGGTACTTCTTGCCCAGCGTGTCGCGGCGGTAGGCCTCGTTGCAGAGGAACGTCAGCTCCGGCCCCCACGCCATCCACATCGAGAAGCGCGAGGTCAGCACCAGCCGCACCACCGACTTGAGGCTCTGCGACCAGTCGTCGGGGGGGCCGAGCGGGGTGGCGGCCCAGTCGACGGCCAGCAGGTCGCGCCCCAGCTCGCCGCTGCGCTCGAACATCTCCCGCACGGGGGCCACCTTCGGAGTCGGACGCCGTGGTCCGCCGACGGTCTCGAACGGATCTCTCGGACAAATGTCTCCGACGAGTCTAGGCGGTCGGCGCGGTCGGGCGACCGGATCCCGCGCCGCCGGGCTGGTGCAAGGCCAGCACCAGCTCCAGCACGGTGCGCGGCTCGTCGAGCCGGTCGCCGTACAGCTCGCGCAGCTGGCCCATCCGGTAGCGCACCGTCTGCGGGTGCACGTGCAGGTCGGCCGCCACCGCCTCCCGCCGGCCCAGGTGCAGCAGCCAGGATCGCAGCGTCTCGGCCAGCCGCTCCGCGGCCACCGGCTTGAGGTCGGACAGCGGCGCGAGGACCCGGGCGCACAGGTCCTCGAGGGCGGCGGCGTCCGCTCCGACGACCAGCTCGGCGAGGTGCGACTCGCTGTCCACCGGCTCCTCGCTCCCCCCGGGACCGGACCGCCCGACCGTCTCCAGCGTCCGTGCTGCCCGCTGGTACGACGCCCGGGCCTGCGTCCACGGCCGGGCCGGTCCGACCACCGCCCCCCGGCCGTGCAGGACCCGCAGCAGGTGTTGGCGGTCGCGACCCTCCACGTCGGGCACCAGGAGCAGCGACTGCTGCTCCCCCTCCTGGGAGCCGGGCAGGTCCTCGCCCACCTGCAGCGTGTGCGGGCCGAGCAGCGAGACCGCTCCCCGCACCTGGGCCGCGGGCAGCAGCACCGCGGTGAGCGTGCGCGGCACCGGCCAGCCGGCCCGCTCGGCCCCGGCGTCCAGGACGTCCGCGCCGGCACCCGCCAGCAGCTGCTGTCCCAGCCGCTCGCGGTAGCGCTCCCGGACCCGCCCGGTCGAGGAGAGCTCGTCGGTGTGCCCGGCCACGCTGGCGGCCGAGAGCTCGTCGATGTAGGCGAAGACCAGCTCCGCGAACTGCGCCATCGTGCGGGCGTCCAGCCCGGCGTCGTTCGCGGCGTCGGCCATCTCCCGCCAGGCCACCCGGGCCCCGATCCGGTAGGCGGCCAGCAGCGCGTCCATCGTCCGGCCGCTGCGGGCCTCGCCTCGACCCAGCGCGTAGGCCCCCTCCAGGGTGGGGCCCAGCGGCGTGCTCGGGTCGGACTCCCGGCTGCGTGAGGCCAGCCGGAGGAAGCCGCCGAGGGCCATCTGCACCGCCGCCTCGATGTTGGCGCCCATGGACGCGGTCAGCGCGCCGGTGTAGCCGGGCACCTCGCCGACCACCGCCGCGACGGTCTGGGCGGCCACTTCGGGCAGCCGGTCGCGGAGCGCGGCCACCACGTCGTCGCCGATCTCGATCTCGGCCGCACCGCGGGCCATCGGGCTGGACACGTCGCCGTCGCTCACGTTGTTCGCTCCGCACAAGGGACTGGGTGGTTTTCACGTGCTGTGGTCATCAGATTAGCCGCAGTGACCGAGATAGTGGAGGTATGACCACCACTGCCTCAGCACCAGGCACGACCGGGCCCGCCGGTCTGCCGCTGCGACGCCGGCTGGCCCGGCTGGCGGAGCGGATCACGACGCCGCTGCTGCCGGCGGACTACCTCGACCTGTTCGACCCGCTGCGCTCCGGAGCCGACCTGCGCGGTCGCATCGTCTCGGTGCACCCGGAGACGGTCGACGCAGCCACTCTCGTGATCCGGCCGGGCGCCGACTGGGCCGGCCACGTGCCAGGGCAGTACGTCCGCATCGGCGTCGACGTCGACGGCGTCCGCCAGTGGCGGGCCTACTCCCTGACCCACGGCCCCCGCCCCGACGGGTACATCTCGATCACGGTCAAGGCGGTGCCGGACGGCAAGGTCAGCAACCACCTGGTGCGCCGGGCCGAGGCCGGCACCCTGGTCCACCTGGAGCAGGCGACCGGCGAGTTCGTGATGCCGGCCGACGGCGGCAAGCTGCTGTTCGTGACGGCGGGCTCCGGCATCACCCCGGTCATCGGGATGCTGCGCAACCTGTTCCCGGTCGCTGACTCCGGCGTCGTGCGGCTGCCCCGCAGCGCCGGCTACGACATCACCGTCGTGCACGTGGCCCCCAGCGAGCCCGACTCGATCTTCATCGCGAACCTCCGCGAGCTCGACGAGGCCGGTCTGATCCGCCTCGTCGCCCGCTATGACGACGAGCACGGCGTCCTCGACGTGGCCGACCTCGCCACCCTGGTGCCCGACCTTGCCGAGCGCACCACCTTCGCGTGCGGACCCGGCGGCCTGCTCGACGCCCTCGAGACCCACCACGGCGAGCGCGGGCTCGCGCTGCTCACCGAGCAGTTCCGCGTGGTCACCCGGGTCGCCGGCGAGGGTGGCAGCGTCACCTTCGACCGCAGCGGAACGACGCTGGAGGCCGACGGGGCCACCCCGATCCTGGACGCCGCGGAGCAGGCCGGCGTGCTGATGCCCTCGGGCTGCCGGATGGGCATCTGCTACGGGTGCGTGCTGCCGATGCGCGAGGGCACCGTGCGTGACCTCCGCAGCGGCGATCTCACCACCGCCACGCCCGGCGAGACCGCCACCGGCGGCGTCCCGATCCAGACCTGCGTCTCGGCCGCGGCCGGCGCCTGTGTCATCGACCACTGATCCCCGCTGACCCCAGGAGACCTCATGACCGTCATGCAGAAGAAGACCCAGGACCCGACCGCCCATCTCACGCCGGCCGACATCGAGCAGCTCGGCGTCGAGCTGGACGCGATCCGCGCCTCCGTCGTGGAGTCCCGGGGCGCCCGCGACGCGGCGTACATCCGCAAGGTCATCGCCGCCCAGCGCAAGTTGGAGCTCGGCAGCCGCGCGCTGCTGCTGGTCTCGCTGTTCCCGCCGGCCTGGGTGCTCGGCACCGCCGGGCTCTCGGTCGCCAAGATCATCGAGAACATGGAGATCGGCCACAACGTCATGCACGGCCAGTGGGACTGGATGCGCGACCCGAAGATCCACTCCACCACCTGGGAGTGGGACAACGCCTCTCCGTCGGACCAGTGGAAGCACTCCCACAACGAGCTGCACCACACGTACACCAACGTCGTGGGCAAGGACAACGACCTCGGCTACGGCATCATGCGGGTCGACGAGGACCAGCGCTGGGTGCCGCTCTACCTGGCCCAGCCGTTGTGGAACTTCATCAACGCCTGCTTCTTCGAGTACGGCATCGCTGCCTACGACCTGGAGCTGGGCAAGAACCTGGCCACCAAGAAGCGCCGCGCGAACCCGGACTTCCGAGCCCGCGCGAAGCAGACCCTCAAGAAGGTCCGCGGTCAGATGACCAAGGACTACGTGCTGCACCCGCTGCTGTCGGGCCCGTCGGCGCTGAGCACCCTGGGCGCCAACGCGACCGCGAACCTGGTCCGCAACCTGTGGACGCACTCCGTCATCATGTGCGGCCACTTCCCCGAGGGCGTCGAGACCTTCGAGCGTCGCTCGATCACCGGGGAGACCCGGGGCGAGTGGTACCTGCGGCAGATGCTCGGCTCGGCCAACATCAACGGCAGCAAGGCCATGCACTTCATGACCGGCAACCTGTCGTTCCAGGTCGAGCACCACCTGTTCCCGGACCTGCCCAGCAACCGGTACGCCGAGATCGCCCCGCAGGTCCGCGCCCTGTTCGACGAGTACGGCCTGACCTACGTCACCGGCTCGCTGCCCCGCCAGGTCGGCTCCGCCTGGAAGAAGGTCTTCCGGCTGTCGCTGCCCAACGACTTCGGCTCCAAGGCGCAGGCCAAGGTGCAGCACCTCACCCGCCCGGGCGCCGGCAGTCGCGCGGAGGAGTCCGCGGCGGCCTGACCGGCGGGGCGGACGCCTAGCCCTGGGGGGCCGGGAACGCCGCGGGGCTCCGATGGCCGCGCCGACCCACGGCCCGCACGCCGAAGAACACGTTGTCCTTGGACAGGTCGACGCGGGCCCGGGTCTCCCGGCCCGCGCCGATCGCGTGCGTCCAGCGGTCCTCCGTGGTCGGACGCCAGACGACCTCGTAGTGGTGCACTCCCGGCCCCGGATCCGCGTCCCAGGTCAGCTCGGTGTCGTTGGTCAGCTCGGCCGTCAGCACCTTGACGTTGCGCGGGGTGCCGGGGGCGACGGCGAGCGACCACAGGGTCGCCGCGTTGACCTTCGCGACCCGGGCGGTGTAGCCGAAGTCGCAGAACTCCGGCAGGTCGCCGTACTGCCGGCCGTCCTCGACGCGGACGTCCTGGTGCTGGTGGGCGTAGTCCTCGTTCGGCTCGGTGAACCGTGCGGCAGGGAACGCACGCTCGAGGAACGGGATGTGGTCGCAACCGCGCAGGTAGCGGTCGCGCCGGTAGACCACCCGGACCCGCATCCTGGTCTCGCGGTTGTCGGCGACCTCGCCGACGAAGCGCGCCAGCTGCCGGGCCGGGGAGTCGTTCTCCCCGCCGACCGCCCGCCGGACGGCCGCCTGCTGGGGTGTCTCGTCGCTGGGCACCCCCTCGGCGAACAGTCGCACGCTGCGGCGGTCGCGACTGCCGTCGTCGGCGGTCGAGCTGCCGACGATGTCGTTGGTGAACATCGCCTGCACGTCCTTGCCGGCCTGCTTGAGCTGCTCGGCGAGGTGCGTCGACCCGTAGAGCCCCTGCTCCTCGCCGGCGACGGCCGCGAACACGATGGTCGCCTCCGGCCGGTGCCGGGACAGCACCCGAGCCAGCTCCATCGACACCGCGACACCGGAGGCGTCGTCGTCCGCGCCGGGTGCGTCGCTGGTGGCGTCCATGACATCGGTGACCCGGGAGTCGTAGTGCCCCGAGACCACGTAGACCCGGTCAGGGTCGGTCGACCCGCGCAGGGTGGCGACGACGTTGGTGATCCGGGTGGGGGTGGGGATCCGGGAGGCGGGCTGCTGCACGTACGACTGCTTCTCCACCGTCATCCGGCCCCCGGAGTGCGCCGCGTAGGACTGCATCTGCGCGTAGATCCAGTCGCGTGCCGCGCCGATCCCACGGCCCGGGTCGTCCTGGTCGGGCAGGGTGTGCCGGGTGCCGAAGGCGACCAGCCGGCGCACCGTCGCCTCGATCCGGTCGCGGTCCACCGCCGCCAGGATCCGGCGGAGCTCGCTGTCCGGGTGCTGCGGGCGGTTCGGGCGGCCGGGACCGTCCGGCCAGCCGTGGCCGCGCCCGCGCCCGAGCGGGTGTGCGGCGGCCGCGCCGGCGGGGGCCAGTGGGCCGGCCAGGCCGACATCCTCCTTTCCTACGTCGGTGCCTCTGCGAAGTAAAGAGGGGGTGCCGACCCCGATCCTGAGTAGTCCTACTCAGCGCGGGTGAGTGCGGGCACGGTGCCGGCCCGGGTCGCGACCTGGCTTGATGGGCAGATGACCCGTTACGCCGATCCGCAGCGCTGCCCCGACTGCCAGTCCCCGATCCCGGCGGCGCCGGCCGCCTGCGCCGCCTGCGGGCTGCTGCTGCGGGGGGAGACCGCCCTGCAGCTCTTCCAGACCCTCACCCGGGCCGACGACCTGCTCTCGGCGCTGCGGTCCGCCTCGGCCGGCCACGTCCCTGTCGGCTCCGGGTCCGGCGGCAGCCCCGGCGTGCCCAGCCCCGGCGTGCCCAGCCCCGGCCACCCGAGCCGCGGGGCGCCGCACCGCCGAGGGCTCAGCGCCGCGTCGGTCCCGAAGATCCTGCTGGCGCTGGGGGCGGCCTGTCTGCTGGTCGCGGCCCTGGTGTTCCTGGCCGTCGCGTGGTCGGCTCTCGGGGTGGGTGGGCGCACCGCCGTCCTGACCGGCCTGACCGCGGCCGCCGGCTCGCTGGCGGGATGGCTGGCCCGGCGCGGCCTGAGGTCCGCGGCCGAGGCCCTCGCCCTGGTCGGCTACGGGCTGCTCGCCCTCGACCTGACGGGGGCGCACCACGCGGGCTGGGTCGGCGCGCTGTCCGGGCCCGGCCTGCTGGTCCTCGTCGGAGGCACCCTGACGCTCGCCGCGACCGCGGGGGCGTGGGCCGCCCGCCGGACACCCATCGGCCGGCTCGCCGTCGCCGAGGTGGTGGTGGCCCTCGGCACCGCCCTGGCGGTCACCGGCCTCGCCGACCCGAGCCGGCTGTCGCCCGCGTCCGCCCTGGTCGCCGGGTTGCTCCTGGCCGCGACCGTCACCGCCGCCGTCGACCGGCTGCGCCTGCGGGTCGCGACGAGGGCCGTCGCCGTGGTCACCGCGGCGACGTGGCTCGCCCTGACCGTGTCGGCTCTCGATCGGGTCGCCGGGCTCGACCGCACCTGGGCGTCGCTGTACGCGGAGCTCGCGGTGTGGCCGCTGCTCGTGGCCGCCGGGGCGGCGGGTGCCGCGGCCCTGCTGCACCGGGCGCCGCGGCCGGTGCGCGTCGGGTGCGCGGCCCTCGGTGAGCTGTTGCTCGCCGTCGCGCTGCTCGCCCCGGTCCGGCACCTCGACGCGACCGTGGCGACCCTCGTCGGGCTCGCGCTGCTCGGCGTGCTGGCCGCTCTCACCTGGTGGCTGCCGCGCCCATGGCGGCTGGTCTCGGTGGTCACCCAGGCGGCCACCGGCGCGGCTGCGCTGGCCGTCGCGACGGACCTGGGCGCCCGCGCGACGCTGCGGCTCGCCGAGGCGGCGACGCCGGTGTGGTCCGGCCAGGCCGGCGACCGGCTGCCCGGCCTCGCCCCCCGGCCGTCGGCCCGGTGGTCAGACTGGTGGTCGGACTGGTCGGCCCCGGGGGGCGGCTCGCTGACCGGCGCCTCGCTCGGGCCGCCGGCACCGTGGCTGCTCCCCCTGGTCGTCCTGCTCCTGGTCGCGACGGTGGTCTCCCTGACCGGGCGCGGGCGCCGTACCGCGAAGCCGACCGGGGCGCGGCCCGTCGGGCGCACCGCTTTCCCGGCGGACCGGTCCGCCGGCGCGGTGGTCGCGACGGCGCTGCTGGGGGCGTCGGCGGTGGGAGCGCTGGCGCTCTTCCCGGTGCCGGTCTGGACGGTCCCGGCCGCCCTGCTCGCCGCGGCCGGCGCGGGCGTCCGGCGCGCGCTGCACCGGGACCACGCGGGGGCGTCGCTCGCCGCCGGTGCCGCGGCCGTCTCCGCGGTGCTGGTCTCGCTGCACGCCGACCTGCTGACCGCGCTCACGCTCCTCGCGGTGGTCGGGCTGGCCGCCGTGGTGCACCTGCGCTGTGCGTCCACGGAGCAGGCCACGGCGGCCGGTGGCGTCCAGGCGCTGGCTGTCGGGTCGGCGGTCTGGTCGTGGGCCTCGGTGCTCGACGTCCCGGCGGGACCGGCGGCGCTGGCGGGGCTGCTCGCCCTCGGAGGGCTGGTGCTGGCCACCCCGTACACGCCGGCACGCTGGTGGGCCGACGTCGACGCGGTCGTCGGGTCGGAGGTCGGGGCCGCGACCGCCGCGGTGCCGCTCGCCACCGCGGGCGTGCTGCTGGCTCCGCCCGTCGAGCTGGTCGGCTGGACCGCGGTCTACCTCACCGTCGCGGGTGTGGTGGTGACGGCGATGGCGCTGCTGCGGGCCGACCGGCGCGAGGTGGGCTGGGCCGGCGCGCTGCTGCTGACCGCCGCCACCTGGGTGCGGCTGGCCGACCTCGGCGTGCACCAGCCCGAGGCCTACACCCTGCCCGCCGCGGCGGCACTGCTGATCGCCGGTCTGGTCCGGCTGCGCCGTGACCCCGCGACGAGCACCGTGACCGCCCTGGCCCCCGGCCTGCTTCTCGCCCTGGTGCCGAGCCTGCTGTGGGCGCTGGTCGAGCCGGTCGGGCTCCGGTCACTGGTGCTCGGCCTGGGCTGCCTGGTGCTGCTGCTCTCGGGAGCGCGACGCGGCTGGACGTGCTCCGGTGGTCGTGGGCGGGACGGTCGGCGCGCTGCTGCTGCTCCGGCTGGCGGCGCCGTACGTCGGCGCGGCGACGCCCCGCTGGTTGCTGATCGGGGTCACCGGCGCACTGCTGGTGACCGTCGGGGCCACCTGGGAGCGGCGGCTGCTCGAGGCACGACAGCTGGTCGGCTACGTGCGAGCGCTGCGCTAGGACGAGCGACGGCCCCCGCGTCTCGGCAGGACACGGGGGCCGTCCAGCTCCTGCCCGTTCCCCTCGTCGGCACCTGAGTGCCCACGGACCGGTCAACAGCTTGGTTGGTGCGATCAGGACCGACCTGGGAGAGTCAGTCCTGATCGCCGCGACGCTGTTCGGGAACCATCCCGGTCAGCAGCTCGCGAACTTCGGACTCGCGGTAACGACGATGTCCGCCGAGAGTCCGGATCGAGCTCAGCTTGCCGGCCTTGGCCCACCGGGTGACCGTCTTCGGGTCGACCCGGAACATGGCCGCAACCTCAGCAGGCGTGAGCAGCGGTTCGGACTCAGGTGGCCGCGTGTTCATAGCGGGCCTCCCTTACTGTTGTTCCTCCCGGCGATGTCCGAGAGCCGGACACCTGGGACTGACGTAGTAAGGGCCCTGGCCTAAACCATGACAATGGCCTACATGAGTCACCAACGACTACGGACTAGTCCTTTCGGGTCAGGCCCGACGACCCTTCCGCCCGAACCTTGACCATTCGACCGGTCTATTCCAGTGTGACCCGGGTCGCACCCGGCGTCCAGGTCCGTAGGCTGGGAGGCACGCGGCCACACCGCCCGTGACCGCCCACCAGGTGCCCGCACCACCCGCCCGCGGACACGGAAGGTCCACGCATGACCGGCACGCACCAGCCCCTCGCGCCCGACCGCGACGGTCCCCTCCGTGACCCCGTCCCCGCCCCGTCCGCGTCGCGGGCACCGGGCATCTTCGACCGGCCGAGCGGCCACGAGCAGGTGGTCTTCTGCCACGACGAGCCCACCGGCCTGCGCGCGATCATCGCGATCTACTCCACCGCGCTCGGCCCGGCCCTGGGTGGCACCCGCTTCTACCCCTACGCCTCGGAGCAGGACGCGGTCACCGACGTCCTGAACCTGTCCACGCGGGATGGCCTACAAGGCGGCCCTGGCCGGCCTGGACCTCGGCGGCGGCAAGGCCGTGATCATCGGCGACCCGAGCCGGGTCAAGACCGAGCCGCTGCTGCGCGCCTACGGCCGGTTCGTGCAGTCGCTGCACGGCCGGTACTACACCGCCTGCGACGTCGGCACCACCAGCGACGACATGGACCTGATCGCCCGGGAGTGCTCCTACGTCACCGGGCGCACGGTCGCGCACGGCGGCGCCGGCGACTCCTCGGTGCTCACCGCGTACGGCGTCTTCCAGGGCATGCGCGCGGCGGCCGAGGTCACCTGGGGCAGCCCGACGCTGCGCGGCCGCACCGTCGGGGTCGCCGGGGTCGGCAAGGTCGGCCGGCACCTGGTCCGCCACCTCGCCGAGGACGGCGCCCAGGTGCTGGTCACCGATGTGGACCCGCGCCCGGTAGCCGCCCTCGCTGCCGCGCTGGCCGACGTTCGGCTCGGTCGCCGACACCGAGGCGCTGGTCAACGCCGACCTCGACGTGTACGCCCCCTGCGCGCTGGGCGGCGCCCTCGACGACGACGTGGTCGCCTCGCTGCGCGCCCGCATCGTGTGCGGCGCGGCCAACAACCAGCTCGCCCACCCGGGGATCGAGAAGGAGCTCCAGGACCGGGGGGTGCTCTACGCGCCGGACTACCTGGTCAACGCCGGCGGTCTGATCCAGGTCGCCGACGAGCTCGAGGGCTTCTCGTTCGAGCGCGCCCGGCAGCGCGCCGAGAGGATCTACGACACCGCGGCCCGGGTGTTCGCCCTGGCCCAGGAGGAGGGCGTCCCACCCGCGGTCGCCGCCGACCGCATCGCCGAACGCCGGATGACCGAGGTCGGTCGGCTGCGTGGCCTCTGGCTCGGCTGAGCCCGGCCCCACGCAGGACCGGCGCCGTCTGCCCGGCGCCGGTCAGGCCCCGGGCAGCGGTCGCCGCGGGTGCAGGTGGTGTCAGTCGCGACTGCGGGAGTCGGTGTAGCCCGACCAGTCGTCCTACTCGTCGGCACCAGCCTCGTCGGTGCTCTCGCTCGTCTGGTGATCCTTGCCGTGCAGCTCCTGGGCCAGCGCACCGAAGTCCGTCTCGAACGTCTGGTACTTCAGGTCGCGGGCAACCTTCGTCTGCTTCGCTTTCGCTCGGCCGCGCCCCATAGGGTCGACCCCCTCGCACTCGTGGCCGGAGTCACGTCTGAGCCTGTCTCGGCGGTTCGTCAAACGAAGCCGGGACTGGTCCCATACGTGAGTCCGGTCTGTCCTTTAGGTTTTCGTAACGCAACCGTACCTGGCCCCCGGCCGAACCCCCACACCAGATCCCCGAAATGTCACCGTGTTCACGACCGGTGAACGGAACGACCCGGCTCGGACCAGCCCGGATGGCTCCCGATCAGCCGGACCGAGCCACCCTCGGCGGCTCCTCCGGCCTCGGTGACCTCGCCGCACACCCAAGCGGAGAGGCCGTGCCCCTCGAGCAGTGCCACCGCACGGTCGGCGTCCTCAGCGGCGGTGACCGCCACCATGCCGACTCCGCAGTTCAGGGTGCGCTCGAGGTCGTCCTGCGCGACCGAGCCGACCTGGCGGACCAGGTCGAAGACCGGCTGCGGGGTCCAGCTGCCGCGGTCCAGGGTCGCGGTCATGGTGTCCGGCAGCACCCGCTCCAGGTTGGCCGCGAGACCACCCCCGGTGATGTGCGACATCGCGTGCGTGGCGGTGCGGCGGGCCAGGTCCAGGCAGGCCTTGGCATAGATCAGGGTGGGCTCCAGAAGCTCCTCGCCCAGGGTGCGGCCCAGGTCGTCGACGTGCCGGTCCAGCGCCCAGCCGGCGCCGTCGGCACTCAGCAGCACGTGCCGCACCAGCGAGTAGCCGTTGGAATGCAGGCCGCTCGAGCCCATCGCCACGACCACGTCCCCGGCCTCGACCCGGCCCGGGCCCAGCAGATGCTTGGCCTCCACCACCCCGGTCGTCGAGCCCGCGACGTCGTACTCGTCGGGCCCCAGCAGGCCCGGGTGCTCCGCGGTCTCGCCCCCGATCAGCGCGCAGCCGGCGTGCACGCAGGCCTCAGCGATGCCCTGCACGATCGCGGCGACCCGCTCGGGGACCACCCGCCCGGTCGCGATGTAGTCGGTGAGGAACAGCGGCTCGGCGCCGCACACCACCAGGTCGTCGACGAGCATGCCGACCAGGTCGAAGCCGATCGTGTGGTGCACGTCCATCGCCTGGGCGATCGCCACCTTGGTGCCCACCCCGTCCGCGGAGGTGGCGAGCAGCGGGTGCTCGTAGGACTTCAGCGCGGTGGCGTCGAAGAGCCCCACGAAGCCGCCGAAGCCGCCCATCATCTCCGGACGCCGGGCCTTGTCGATCCACACCTTCATCAGCTCGACGGCCTTGTCGCCGGCGTCGATGGAGACGCCCGCGGCTTCGTACGTCGCGCCCCCGCGGTCGCGGGTGGGCGGCTGCTCGGTCATCGGGGCTCCTTGCGGTGGGGGCTCAGGGACGGTCGAGGGCGTCGCCGGCGCCGCCACCCGAGAGGGACGCCGACAGCCCGTCCGGGCCGCCGACCACGGCGGTGGGGTTCAGCTCGAGCAGATGCTTGCCCAGGTGCTCGGGGTCCGGGAGCTCGATCGGGTAGACGCCGTCGAAGCAGGCCCGGCAGAGCTTGGTCATCGGCACCTCGGTGGCCTCGACCAGCTGCTCCAGGGAGATGTAGGCCAGCGAGTCCGCGTCGATCGATCGGCAGATCTCCTGGGCGTTAAGCCCGTTCGCGATCAGCTCGGCGCGGGTGGCGAAGTCGATCCCGTAGAAGCACGGCCACTTGACCGGCGGCGAGCTGATCCGCACGTGCACCTCGCGGGCCCCGGCCTCGCGCAGCATCCGGACCAGCGCGCGCTGGGTGTTGCCGCGCACGATCGAGTCGTCGACCACCACCAGCCGCTTGCCCTCGATGACGTCCCGGAGCGGGTTCAGCTTGAGCCGGATGCCGAGCTGGCGGATGGTCTGCGACGGCTGGATGAAGGTCCGGCCGACGTAGGAGTTCTTCACCAGGCCGGTGCCGTAGGGGATGCCGCTCTCCTCGGCGTACCCGATCGCGGCCGGCGTACCGGACTCGGGCACGGGCATCACCAGATCGGCGTCGGCCGGGTACTCCCGGGCCAGCCGGCGCCCGATCTCCACCCGCACGCTGTGCACGCGGCGCTCGTTCATCAAGGTGTCCGGCCGCGCGAGGTAGACGAACTCGAACAGGCAGTGCTTGGGAGCAGGCTCCGCGAAGTGCCGGCTGCGCAGGCCGTCCTCGTCGATGGCGACCAGCTCGCCGGGCTCCACCTCACGGATGAACGACGCCCCGACGATGTCCAGGGCCGCGGTCTCCGAGGCAACGACCCAGCCGCGCTCCAGACGCCCCAGGACCAGTGGTCGCACGCCCTGCGGGTCGCGGGCGGCGTACAGGGTGTTCTCGTCCATCCAGACGAACGAGAAGGCGCCCCGCAGGCCGGGCAGCACCTGGACGGCGTTCTCCTCCAGGCTCATGTCCGGGTGGTGCGCCAGCAGCGCCGTGACCAGGCTGGTGTCGTTGGTGGACACCGGCGTGGTCCGGGTCGGGCTCTCGCCCTCGCCGGCGCCCGAGAGGTCGGCGACCCGCGCGGCCAGCTCCCGGGTGTTGGTCAGGTTGCCGTTGTGCGCCAGCGCGATCGACCCGGTCTCGGTGGGCCGGAAGGTGGGCTGCGCGTTGTACCAGGTGCTCGCGCCGGTGGTGGAGTAGCGCGCGTGACCGACCGCGAGGTGGCCGGTCAGCGAGGCGAGGGTGGACTCGTCGAAGACCTGGGAGACCAGGCCCATGTCCTTGTAGACCAGGATCTGCCGGCCGTTGCTGACCGCGATGCCCGCGGACTCCTGGCCGCGGTGCTGCAGCGCGTAGAGACCGTAGTAGGTCAGCTTCGCGACCTCCTCACCCGGGGCCCAGACCCCGAACACTCCGCACGCGTCCTGCGGGCCGACGTCGTGAGGGTCGAGCGCGTGGGTGAGCTTTCCGTCGCCGCCCCGGCGGCCGGTGCGGCCACGGGGGGTCTCCTGTGCGGGCACGGCCCCGAGTCTACGGCCGGGTCCGCACCGCGGACGAATCAGCCCGTCCCCCACCCCGCCGAGGCGTCTGGTTCTGCGTCGCCCACCCCGCCGAGGCGTCTGGTTCTGTGCCCCCCACCCCGCTGAGGCGTCTGCTTCTGCGCAGGACGGGACGCCTCGACGGGTGGGGGAGCGCAGGATGGGACGCCTCGACGGGTGGGGGAGCGCAGAATGGGACGCCTCAGCGGGGGAGGTCCGCGAGGTGGTGCAGCAGCAGCGCCTCGGCGAGACAGACCCGGGTGAACTCGGCCAGGTGCAGGCCCTCGTTGGCGCCGTGCGCCCGGGTGTCGGGGTCCTCCACCCCGGTCACCAGCACCGAGGCCGCCGGGAACGCCTCCCGGAACGCGGCGATGAACGGGATCGAGCCGCCGACACCCATGTCCACCGGCTCGACGCCGTCCCAGGCCTCCCGGAACGCGGCCCGCGCGGCGTCGTACGCCGGCCCGGTGGCGTCGATGCGGGTCGGCTCGCCGTACTCGCCGGGGGTGAACGTGAGCTGCGCCCCCCACGGGACGTGCTTCTCGAGGTGCTCGCGCACCCGCTCCATGGCCTGCTTCGAGCTGTCGCCGGGGGCGAGCCGCACGGAGAGCTTGGCCTTGACCTGGGGGATCAGCGTGTTGCTCGCGTCCTCGGTGCGAGTGGCGTCGAAGCCGATCGTGGTGATCGCCGGCTTGGTCCACAGCCGCTCGACGACCGGGCCGGAGCCGATCAGGTCGACCCCCTCGCAGAGCCCGGACTCGGCTCGGATCCGGTCCATCGGGTAGTCCACGTCCGCGGCGGGCCCGGAGACCAGACCCTCGACCGCGACGTTGCCCTGGTCGTCGTGCAGGGTGGCCAGCAGCCGGACCATCGCGGTCACCGCGTCCGGGACCACCCCGCCCCACATCCCGGAGTGCACGCCGTGGTCGAGCGTGCGGACCTCCACGAAGCAGTCCACCAGCCCGCGCAGGCTGGTGGTCAGGGCCGGCTGGCCGATGTCCCAGTTGCCGGAGTCCGCGATCACGATCACGTCTGCCTCGAGCAGCGCGTGGTGCTCGGAGAGGAACGCCGCGAGGGACGGCGAGCCGACCTCCTCCTCCCCCTCGACCAGCACGGTCACGCCCACCGGCAGGTCGGCGCCGTGGACGCGGACCGCGGCCAGGTGCGCCGCGATCCCGGCCTTGTCGTCGGCGACGCCGCGGGCGTAGAGCCGGGCGCCCCTCTCGGTGGGGACGAACGGCTCACTGTCCCAGGCGGCCGGGTCGCCGACGGGCTGCACGTCGTGATGCGCGTAGAGCAGCACGGTGGGGGCGCCCTCCGGAGCCGGCCGGCGGGCCACCACGGCCGGCGCTCCCCCCGCGGCGGTCAGCACCTGCACGTCGTCGAACCCCTCGGCCCGGAACAGCGCCGCGGTGGCCTCCGCCGACCGCCGTACGTCGTCCGCGCGGGCGCGGTCCGCGCTCACGGAGGGGATCCGCACCAGGGCCTCGAGGTCGGCCCGCACCGACGGCATGACGTCGTGGACGGCGGACCGGATCGCGTCGGGGCTCAGAGTCATGGCGACCACCCTACGGTCGGGGCACCGACCCCGCGTCAGCCCTCCACGAGCGGCAGCAGGTGCCCCAGGTCCGAGCGCTCGCCGGACGCCCGTAGCCGGCCGTCCCGCTCCGCGTCCGCCCACTCCAGGTCCCCGGTGGCCAGCGCGATCCAGGTCGCCGCGTCGAGCTCCACCGCGGCGGGCGGGGTGCCCCGGGTGTGCCGGGTGCCCTGCAGGCACTGGGCCGCGGCGAACGGCGGCACGCGCACCTCCACAGCCCCGCCGGGTGCCTTGGCGACCAGCAGCGCAAGCAGGTGCTTGGTGAGCAGCCGCAGGTCCGCGGGGTCGGCGGCGCCGTCCCGGAAGCGGTCGAGGGCGGGGCCGACGAGAGCGGGGTCGGCGGGTTGCAGACGGACGGGCATGCAGACATTGTCCGCCGCCGGGTCGGTGCCGAACCACCGGCGTGTCATTCCCCGGTGTTCTCCGAACCCGCGGTAACGTCGGCAGTTTTGTGACTAGAGTGACGGCTGTTTCCCGACCGCAGGAGTCATCATGGACCCGAACCCCGCCCTGCACCGGCCGTCCCGGCGCCGGCCCGGACGCCTCGTCACCGCGCTGACGGCCGCGCTCACGGTCCTCGCCACCGGCGCCGCCGGCGTGCTGGTGGCCGCCCCCGCCCGCGCTGCCGAGGTGGCCACCCCCGGCGACTTCACCGGCTACGGCTTCGACCAGTGCACGGCGCCCTCGCAGAAGGCCATGGACGCCTGGCTGACCGGCTCGCCGTACTGGGCGGTGGGCGTCTACCTCTCCGGGGACTCCCGCGGGTGCCTCAGCCAGCCGAACCTGACCCGGACCTGGGTGCGCACACAGCTCGCCAAGGGCTGGCGGCTGCTGCCGATCACGCTCGGGCCGCAGGCGTGGTGCACGACCCGGGAGCGCTACCTGCACCAGGTCCGGATCAGCCCGAGGTCGACGGGGTCCTACGCCAAGGCCAGGGCCCAGGGCCGGGCCGAGGCCCGCCGGACGGTGGCCCGCGCGCGGGTCCTCGGCATCGGCGCCGGCAGCACCCTCTGGTACGACCTGGAGGCGTTCGACACCTCCGGGACCCGCTGCCGCGAGTCGGCGCTCGGCTTCCTCTCGGCCTGGACCAACCAGCTGCACGACCTGCGCTACGTGTCGGGCGTCTACTCCAGCGCCGCCTCCGGCATCCGGATGCTCGACGACGCGCGGGTCAGCCGTCCCGGCCGCTACCGGATGCCCGACCGGGTGTGGATCGCCGACTGGAACGGCCGCGCCGACGTGGCCTCCACCTACGTCCGCGCGAGCGGCTGGACGCCGCACCGGCGGGTGCACCAGTACCGCGGCGGCCACGACGAGAGGTACGGCGGCGTCACCATCAACATCGACCAGAACTGGCTCGACCTGGGCCGCGGCTCCACCCTGGCGCGGGAGCCGGGCCACTGCGGCGGCGCCGTGTCCTACAACCACGCCGTCTACCGCTCCCTCGCCGTCGGCGACCGCGGCGACCAGGTGCGCACGGTGCAGTGCCTGCTACGGGCCAGGAAGGCGTACGCCGGCACGGTCGACGGTCGGTACGACGCCGGGCTCGGCGCCGCGGTCCGCCGCTACCGCACCGGCCGCGGTCTGCCCGCCGGCACGAGCACCACGCCGGCGACCTGGGTGGCCCTGGTCTCCCAGGGCGACACCCCGCTGTCCAAGGTCGGCTCGGCCTCGGTCGCGGTCCGCCGGATCCAGCGCGCCCTCAACGCCGCCGACCGGGCCGGCCTCACCGTCACCGGGGTGTTCGACCCGCGCACCGCGGCGGCGGTCAAGCGCTACCAGGGCGACCACCGTCGCGCCCGCACCGGCGTGGTGACCGGGCCGGTGTGGCGGCTGCTGCAGGCGGGGGCCCGCTAGCGCCCAGCCCAACCGCCCAGCCCAACCGCCCGGCCCGGCGTGGCGGCCGCACGCCAGGACCCGGTGACGCTCAGCCCAGGGCGGCCGGCAGGGTCGCGGACCAGGCGGCCCGCAGCTCGGCCAGCGGCACCGAGAACTGGCCCTGCACGTCGAGCACGGCGTCGGGTCCGGAGCCGTCGGTGACGCCGATCCGGGCGTGCGGGAAGCCGCGCGCCGAGCACATGTCGGTGAAGCGGACCTCCTCCGAGCGCGGCACCGCCACGACCACCCGGCCGGCCGACTCGCTGAACAGCGCCGACGAACGGGTCGAGGTCGTCGGGCAGCCACACCCGGGCGCCGACGTCCGTTGCGCAGGCACGACTCGACCAGCGCCTGCGCCAGGCCGCCGTCGGAGAGGTCGTGGGCGGCGTCGACCAGCCCGTCCCGCGAGGCGTTGACCAGGATGTCGGCGAGCTCCCGCTCCACGTCCAGGTCCACGACCGGGGGGAGGCCGCCGAGGTGGCCGTGGGCCACGTGCGCCCACTCGGAGCCCGCGAGCTCGTCGCGGGTGGTGCCCAGCAGGTAGATCTGCTGCCCCTCGGACAGGAAGCCCGACGGGGTACGCCGCGCGACGTCGTCGATGACCCCGAGCACCGCCACCACCGGGGTCGGCAGGATCGCGGTGTCCCCGGTCTGGTTGTAGAGGCTGACGTTGCCGCCGGTGACCGGGATGCCCAGCGCCTGGCAGCCGTCGGCCAGGCCGCGGGTGGCCTCGGCGAACTGCCACATCACGTCGGGGTCCTCGGGCGACCCGAAGTTCAGGCAGTCGCTGACCGCGAGCGGCCGCGCCCCCGAGGTGGCCACGTTGCGGAAGGACTCGGCCAGGGCGAGCTGCGCGCCGGCGTACGGGTCGAGCATGGCGAAGCGGCCGTTGCAGTCGGTGGAGACCGCGACCCCGAGCCCGGAGTCGGGGTCGACCCGCACCATGCCGGAGTCCTCCGGCTGGGCGAGGACGGTGTTGCCCTGCACGTAGCGGTCGTACTGGTCGGTGATCCAGGACTTGTCGCACAGGTTCGGGGAGGCGACCAGCCGCAGCAGGGTGTCGCGCAGCCCGGCACCGGTGTCCGGTCGGGCCAGCGTGCTGCCGTCGTCGGCCTGGAGCGCGTCCTGCCAGTCGGGGCGGGCGAACGGGCGCTGGTAGGTCGGGCCGTCGTGCGCCACCGACCGCGGGGGCACGTCGACCACGGTCTCGCCGTGCCACTCGATGGTCAGCCGGCCGGAGTCGTTGACCTCGCCGACCACGGTCGCCTCGACGTCCCACTTCTCGCAGATCTCCAGGAACCGGTCGACGTGCGCCGGCTCGACGACCGCCATCATCCGCTCCTGGGACTCCGACATCAGGATCTCCTCGGGCGCCAGCGAGGAGTCCCGCAGCGGCACCCGGTCGAGCCAGACGTGCATCCCGCCGTCGCCGGCGGAGGCCAGCTCAGAGGTCGCGCAGGACAGGCCGGCGCCGCCGAGGTCCTGGATGCCGACGACGAGCTCCTCGGCGAAGATCTCCAGGGTGCACTCGATCAGCAGCTTCTCCTGGAAGGGGTCGCCGACCTGCACGCTCGGCCGCTTCGCCGGGCCGGTGGACTCGAACGTCTCCGAGGCGAGCACCGAGACGCCGCCGATCCCGTCGCCGCCGGTGCGGGCGCCGTACAGGATCACCAGGTTGCCGGCCCCGGACGCCTTGGCCAGGTGCAGCTGCTCGTGCCGCATCACCCCGATGCAGAGCGCGTTGACCAGCGGGTTGCCGGCGTACGACGCGTCGAAGACCGCCTCGCCGCCGATGTTCGGCAGGCCCAGGCAGTTGCCGTAGCCGCCGACCCCGGCGACGATCCCGGGCAGCACCCGGTGGGTGTCGGGGTTGTCCAGCGGCCCGAAGCGCAGCGGGTCCATCACCGCGACCGGGCGGGCCCCCATCGCCAGGATGTCGCGGACGATGCCGCCGACCCCGGTGGCCGCGCCCTGGTAGGGCTCGACGTAGGACGGGTGGTTGTGCGACTCGACCTTGAACGTCACCGCGTAGCCGTCGCCGATGTCGACGACGCCGGCGTTCTCCCCGATCCCGACCATCAGGTGCTCGCGCATCTCCTCGGTGACCTTCTCGCCGAACTGCCGCAGGTGCACCTTGGAGGACTTGTAGGAGCAGTGCTCGCTCCACATCACCGAGTACATCGCCAGCTCCGAGCTGGTCGGGCGGCGGCCGAGGATCTCGCGCACCTGGGCGTACTCGTCGGGTTTGAGCCCGAGGTCGGCCCAGGGCTGCGCGAGCTCCGGCGTGGCGGCCGCGGTGTCGACGGTGTCGAGGGTCGAACGCTGCTCGGTCAACGCAGGGGACTCCGTGTCGCTGGGAGGGTCTCCGGCGGGGCCGCCGGGACGCGCGCGGCACAATCTACCGGGCCGGGCGGCGGCTAGAATGAGCAGCCGACACCGCGCCACCCGAGGGGGACCCCCATGCGTCGCAGCCGCACCCTCCCAGCCGTGGCGCTGATCTGCCTGGCCGGCCTCACCGCCTGCAACGACGGCACCACCGCGACCGGCCCGCCCGCCACGCCGACCGGCACCGCCGCGCCCGCCACGGGTTCGACGAGCCCCGGCGCCGGCGACGGCAGCGCCTCGACCCGGCCCAGCGGGTCGCCGTCGGCGTCCCCGACCGACACCGGGCCGCTGCCCACCAACCGGATCGAGGCGGCCAGCCTGCACAAGGCGGTGCTCGGGAGGAACGCCGCGGAGACCGCCGAGGAGCGGGCGGTCGTGGACGCGTGGATGGCCTTCTGGCAGGGCGCCGCGGACACCTACTACTACTACAAGCCGGTCCCCGGCTTCGACGAGGTCGCCCGCGGCGACGCCCGCCGCCAGATCCTGGAGAGCCTGGCCAAGACGCAGCGGGAGAAGCGCCGCGTGGTCGGGTGGGCGCGCGACAACATCACCTCGGTCACCGTGGACGGCGACCGCGCGACGGTACGGGACTGCACCGAGAACTACACCTTCAGCGTCGACGAGGAGGGCGAGCCGAAGACCCGGCCCACCCCCTGGTACGACATCACCGGCACCCTGGAGAGGACCCATGGCCGATGGACGGTGGTCGACCAGTCCTCGCGCGACCTGGACAGCAGCTGCCTGTAGCCGGCTCGGGGCGGGAATCGCGCGCCGCCGTACGGCGTTGGAGCCACACGTGACCACCACCGTGCCGCTGTCCGTGCTCGACCTCTCCCCGATCGCCGACGGTCGTCCCGCGTCGGCCGCGCTGCACGAGACCGTGGCGCTGGCCCGGCGCCGCGGAGTCCTTCGGCTACCAGCGGTACTGGCTCGCCGAGCACCACAACATCGGCAGCGTCGCCAGCAGCGCGCCGATGGTGATGATCGCGGCGGTGGCCGCCGCCACGTCCACGATCCGGGTCGGCAGCGGCGGCATCATGCTGCCCAACCACGCCCCGCTGGCGGTCGCCGAGTCCTTCCGGGTGCTCGAGGGCCTGCACCCCGGCCGCATCGACCTCGGACTCGGACGCGCGCCAGGCACCGACCAGCTCACCGCCTACGCGCTGCGCCGCGGACGCGCCGACGGCGAGGAGTTCCCGCAGCAGCTCGCGGAGCTGCTCGCCTACGTCGACGGCTTCCCCGACGAGCACCCCTTCCGTCCGCTGCGCGCCATCCCCGACGACGTACCCCTGCCGCCGCTGTGGATCCTCGGCTCCTCGCTGTACGGCGGCCAGGCGGCCGCCGCGTTCGGGACCGGCTTCGCCTTCGCGGGCCACTTCGGGTCGGCCGACCCGGCCGAGGCGGTCGGCGGCTACCGGGAGCGGTTCGAGCCGTCGGCGCGGATGCGCGGAGCCGCGGGCGATGCTCGGCGTGGCCGCGATCGCGTCCGACAGCGAGGAGCGGGCCGAGGCGCTGGCCCGGGCGAACGACCTCGCGATGGTCCGGCTGATGCAGAACCGGCCCGGCCCGCTGCCCACCCCGGAGCAGGCCGCCGCCCACGACTGGACCGACCAGGAGCGGCAGCTCGCCGCACAGCGCCGGCGCTTCATCTCGGTGGGCACCCCCGACCAGGTCCACGACGACCTCGAGCGCCGTCGGATCTACGCCGACGCCGACGAGCTCGTCGTCACCACCCAGATCCACGACCCGGCCGAGCGGGTGCTCTCCTACGAGCTGCTCGCCAAGGCGTACGCCGCCTGAGCCGCGGCTCCGGGGCCTCCCCCCGCCGGGGGACGGTCAGCCGACCAGGGACTCCACCAGCCGGAAGAAGCCGAGGCCGTCGGTGCCGGGACCGAAGCCCTCCTCGACGGCGTGCTCGGGGTGCGGCATCAGGCCGACCACGTTGCCGCGCTCGTTGCGGATCCCGGCGATGTCGCGCATCGACCCGTTCGGGTTGCCGCCGAGGTAGCGGGCGACGACCCGGCCCTCCTCCTCCAGCTGGTCGAGCGTCGGGGCGTCGGCCACGTAGCAGCCCTCGCCGTTCTTCAACGGCACGACGATCTCCTGGCCCTCGGAGAACGCGGCGGTCCACGGCGTGCCGGCGCTCTCGATGCGCAGCCGCTGGTCGCGGCACACGAACCTCATCCGCTCGTTGCGGACCAGCGCCCCGGGCAGCAGGTGCGACTCGCACAGCACCTGGAAGCCGTTGCAGATCCCGAGGACCGGCAGCCCCGCCTCGGCGCCGGCGACGATCTCGGTCATCAGCGGCGAGAAGCGCGAGATCGCCCCGCACCGCAGGTAGTCGCCGTAGGAGAAGCCGCCCGGCAGCACCACCGCGTCCACGCCCTGCAGGTCGTGGTCGCGGTGCCAGAGCGGGACCGCGTCGTGGCCGGCCAGCCGCACCGCCCGACGGGCGTCGACGTCGTCGAGGGAGCCCGGGAAGGTGACCACCCCGACCCTCACCGGCCCGGCTCCTCGACGTGCACCTCGAAGTCCTCGATCACCGGGTTCGAGAGCAGCCTCTCGGCGATCTCGTGCAGCTGCGCGAGCCGCTCCTCGGTGATCTCACCGTCCACCTCGAGCTCGAACGCTTGCCCTGGCGGACCTCGCTGACCCCGTCGAAGCCGAGCCGGGGCAACGCACCGTGCACCGCCTTGCCCTGCGGGTCGAGGATCTCGGGCTTGAGCATGACGTCGACGACGACACGGGCCACGGGGACTCCTGGTTCGCACGCGCCGGGGCGTGCGCTCGGTGGGCGGACGCGAGCAGTCTACGGCCGGTCAGACCCGGAACCTCTGGCCGGTCAGCCGCTCGAACGCCTCGACGTAGCGCGCCCGGGTGCGCTCGACCACCTCCGCGGGCAGCGGCGGCGGCGGCTCGCCCGAGCGGCGGTCCCAGCCGCGGCCGGGGAGATGCAGCCAGTCGCGGACGATCTGCTTGTCGTAGGACGGCTGGGCGCCGACCGGGCTGCCAGTCGTCGGCCGGCCAGAACCGCGACGAGTCGGGCGTCAGCACCTCGTCGGCGAGCACGACCGTGCCGTCGGCCCGGGCGCCGAACTCCAGCTTGGTGTCGGCCAGCATGATGCCGCGCTCCCGGGCGATCTCCTCGGCGCGGCGGTACACCGCGAGCGTCAGGTCGCGCAGCTGGTCGGCGGACGTCCGCGCCCGACCGAGCGCGCCACGGCGTCGTAGGAGACGTTCTCGTCGTGCTCGCCCGACGGCGGCCTTGGTGGCCGGGGTGAAGATCGGCTGCGGGCAGCCGGCTGCCGTCCTCGAGCCCGGCGGCAGCGCGACGCCGCAGACCTCGCCGCGTCGCGCCGGTAGTCCAGCAGCCCCGAGCCGGTGAGGTAGCCGCGGGCCACGCACTCGACCGGGATACATCTCCAGGCTCTCGCACACCACCGCGCGGCCCCGCACGGACGCCGGCACGTCGGTGGAGAGCACGTGGTCCGGCACCAGGTCCGCCAGCTGCTCGAACCACCACAGGGACATCTGGGTCAGGACCGCGCCCTTGTCCGGGATCGTCGAGTCGAGCACGAAGTCGTAGGCCGAGATCCGGTCGCTGGCCACCATCAGCAGCCGCCCGTCGCCGGACCGGTAGAGGTCGCGGACCTTGCCGGAGTGCAGGTGCACGGCGCCCTCGACTGGCGGGGCGGGCGGGATCCCGTGCGTGGCGTCGCTCATGGCGCACGATCGTAGTGCGCGGCGGCTGCCCGTCGGCGGGCGCACGGCGCCGGCGCGGCTGCACGATGGGCACATGTGGAACGACATGCTCACCCTCGGGGTCGGCGCACCCGAGAAGATCATCCGCACCGTCGCCGTCTACCTGGCACTGGCCGTGCTGCTCCGGCTGGCCGGCAAGCGCGACCTCGCGCAGCTCGACTCCTTCGACCTGGTGGTGATGCTGCTGCTGTCGAACGTCGTGCAGAACGCCGTGATCGGCCCGGACAACTCGCTCGCGGGCGGGCTGCTCGGCGCCCTGGTGCTGGTGGTGTTCAACTCCGTGATGGTGCGGGTCTCGCTGGCCTCGGACCCGCTGCACCGGCTCCTCGAGGGCACCCCGACGCTGCTGGCCGAGCACGGGGTGTGGAACCCGCGGGCCCTGTGGCGGGAGGGACTGCGCCGCGCCGACGTGGACGCGGCCCTGCGCAGGCAGAACGCCAACGACGTCACCGAGACCGAGCGGGTCAGCCTCGAGCCGGGCGGCGCGGTGGTGGCCACCCTGCTGACCGGCGCCCAGGCCGCGACCCGCGAGGACGTGCAGCGGCTGGAGGCCAAGCTGGACGCGCTGCTCGCCCGGGACCGGGGGCACGGGACCGGCACCGGCCCCGCCGCTAGCATCTCTGCCGCAGGTCACCGGGCGACCCACGGGCAGGAGGCACCATGCCGGGGCACGAGGGCGGCTTCATCCGGGTGCGCGGCGCGCGCGAGCACAACCTGCGCGACGTCGACGTCGACCTGCCCCGCGACGCGTTCGTCGTGGTCACCGGGGTCTCCGGGTCCGGCAAGTCGTCGCTGGCCTTCGGCACCGTGTACGCCGAGGCGCAGCTGCGGTACTTCGAGTCGGTGGCGCCGTACGCCCGCCGGCTGCTGCACCAGGTCGGCGCCCCCGCCGTGGAGGAGATCACCGGCCTGCCGCCGGCGGTCGCGCTGCGGCAGTCGCGGGGCGTGCCGACGGCCCGGTCGACGGTGGGCACGCTGACCACGCTGTCCAACTCGCTGCGGATGCTGCTCTCGCGGGCCGGCCGCTACCCCGAGGGGCGCCGGGCGGCTGGACTCCGACTCGTTCTCGCCCAACACCCCCGCCGGCGCCTGTCCGGAGTGCCACGGGCTCGCCCGGGTGCACCGGACCACCGAGGACTCGCTGGTGCCCGACCCGTCGCTGAGCATCCGGGAGCGCGCCGTCGCGGCGTGGCCGGGGGCCTGGCAGGGCAAGAACCTGCGCGAGATCCTCGCCGCCCTCGGGTACGACGTCGACCGGCCCTGGCGTGACCTGCCGCAGGCCGAGCGCGACTGGATCCTGTTCACCGACGAGCAGCCGGTCGTCACCGTGCACGCGCACCGGGAGGCGCACCGCATCCAGCGGCCCTATGAGGGCACCTACCAGAGCGCCGAGCGCTACGTGCTGCAGACGCTGGCCAACACCGGCAGCGCCACCCTGCGACGCCGGGTCCTGCAGTACGTCGAGGTCGACCCCTGCCCTCGCTGCGCCGGCACCGGGCTGCGCCCCGAGGCGCTGGCGGTGACGTACGACGGCCGCACCGTCGCGGACCTCGCCGGCCTCCCGCTCACCGAGCTCGCCCGGGTGCTCGGCGCCGAGGAGCGGCCCGGCGCCGCCGCGAGCATCGTGCCGGACCTGCTCGACCGGATCGAGGTGCTCGTCGAGCTCGGTCTGGGCTATCTGAGCACCTCGCGCGCGACTCCCACCCTGTCGGCCGGCGAGCTGCAGCGGCTGCGCCTCGCGACGGCGCTGCGCTCGCACCTGTTCGGAGTGCTCTACGTGCTCGACGAGCCGTCCGCGGGGCTGCACCCGGCGGACACCGAGCCGCTGCTGCGGGTGCTCGACCGGCTGCGCGCCGCGGGCAACTCGCTGCTGGTGGTCGAGCACGACGTCGACGTGATGCGTCGGGCCGACTGGCTCGTCGACGTGGGGCCGGCGGCCGGCACCGGCGGGGGCCGGGTGCTGCACAGCGGGCCGGTCGACGGGCTCGCCGACGTACCAGGGTCCGCGACCCGCCCGTACCTCTTCGGCCGCGGCCCGGCGGAGCACCGCTCGCCGCGGACCCCCACCGGCACGCTCGCGCTGCGCGGCGTGTCCCTGCACAACCTGCACGACCTCGACGTGGACGTCCCGCTGGGGGTGCTGACCGCGGTCACCGGGGTGTCCGGCTCCGGGAAGTCGACCCTGGTCACCCGGGTGCTCGCCGACGTGGTCCGCGACCACCTCGGCGCCGGCCGGGTCGTCGACGAGCCGGACGCGGAGGACGCCGACGACGAGCCGGCGACCACCTCCGCGGCGCGGCTCGCCGCCGTCGACGGGCTGGCCGCCCTCACCCGGCTGGTGGTGGTCGACCAGCGCCCGATCGGCCGGACCCCCCGCTCGAACCTGGCCACCTACACCGGCCTCTTCGACGGGGTGCGCACGCTTTTCGCGGCCACCCCGCTGGCCCGCGAGCGCGGGTACGCCGCCGGACGGTTCTCCTTCAACGTGGCCGGCGGCCGCTGCGAGGGCTGCCAGGGCGAGGGGTTCGTGGCGGTCGAGCTGCTGTTCCTGCCGGGCAGCTACGCGCCGTGCCCGGTGTGCCACGGCGCCCGGTACCACCCCGAGACGCTCGAGGTCCGCTACCGGGGCCGGAGCATCGCCGACGTGCTGGCGATGACCGTGGACGACGCGGCGGCGTTCTTCACCGACGTTCCCGGGATCTCCCGCAGCCTGGAGACGCTGCGCAGCGTGGGACTGGGCTACCTGACGCTGGGGCAGCCCGCCACCGAGCTGTCCGGCGGGGAGGCGCAGCGGATCAAGCTGGCGGCCGAGCTGCAACGCGCCCGCCGCGGACACACGCTCTACCTGCTGGACGAGCCGACGGCGGGCCTGCACCCCGTCGACGTCGACCTGCTGACCCGGCAGCTGCACGACCTGGTCGCCGCCGGCAGCACCGTGGTCGTCGTCGAGCACGACCTCGACGTGGTGGCCGGCGCCGACCACGTCGTGGACCTCGGGCCGGGCGGCGGGGACGCCGGCGGCCGGGTGGTCGCCACCGGCACGCCGGCCCAGGTCGCCGCCAGCCGGGACAGCCGCACGGCGCCGTACCTGGCGGCGCGGCTGCGGCGCTAGCCCCCTTCGCCGAGGCGTCTGGTTCTGCGCTCCACACCCCGCCGAGGCGTCTGGTTCTGCGCTCCACACCCCGCCGAGGCGTCTGGTTCTGCGAGCTGCCCGTGCATGAGAGCGCAGAACCAGACGCCTCGGCGGAGGGGGACTGGGGACCTAGGATCGGCGGCATGGCTCTCCTGCACCGCGCCCAGCTGTCCCCCGGCAAGCTCGAGCTGGTCGCGGACTGGCTGTGCACCCAGCCCTGGGGACTGGCGGCCGACGTCGAGCCGACGGGCGTGGGCGCCTACCGCTTCGACGACCCGGCCGGTGAGGTCGGCATCGAGACGCACCTGGTGCGGGCCGGCGCCGGGCCTGTCCTGCAGGTGCCGGTGACCTATCGGGGTGCACCGCTGGCGGGCGCCGAGTCGTGGCTGCTGGGCATCATGGAGCACTCGGTGCTCGGCCGCCGCTGGGTGTACGACGCGTGTGGCGACCCGGTCTACGCCGCGGCGCTGGCATCCGTCGTACTCGGCAGCGCGGTGCAGGCCGAAGAGCACCTCGAGGTGGACGGCAGGCCCGAGCCCAGGCCGGCGTCCGCCACGGTTTCCGGCACCGGCGGACCGGCCGGCGACGTGCCCGCGGTGCCCTCACTGCATGACCTGACCTGCACCCAGGCGGGTGACCGCTGCGTGGTCGTCCTGCCCGGGGCCGAGCTCGGGGTCCGGCGGGTCCTCGACCCCGCGGCCGGGGCGGACGGGCTCGCCTCGCTCAGCGGCACCTGGGCAGGCCAGCCGGAGCCGGTGGTCCTGGCCACCGCACGCCGCACCTGACCCGAGGCGTCCCGTTCTGCGGCAGCCTGGGGATCCGCACGCAGGACCAGACGCCTCGACGGGGACGACCTGGGGACCAGCACGCAGAACCAGACGCCTCGACGGGGACGACCTGGGGACCAGCACGCAGAACCAGACGCCTCGACGGGGACGACCTGGGGACCAGCACGCAGAACCAGACGCCTCGGCGAGTGGGGGGTCAGTCGTCCTCGAGGCAGCCCCTCAGCCGGCCCAGGTCGGCCGTGATGCTGGCTCGCACCTGCCGGCGCATCAACGGGCCGGCCCAGCCGAAGAACCGGCCGGGGCTGCCGGACGCGTGGATCGCCACCGTGGTGCCGTCCGCCGCGTCCTCGAGCTCGTAGCGCACGGTCATCGGGAACGGCCGGTCCACCTGCATCTCCACCAGCCGGTCCGGCTCGTGGGCGGTCACGACGTAGCCGTAGTCGAAGCGCCGGCCCAGGAACGACGCGGTGCGCTCGACGGTGCTGCCCTCGACCAGCGGCCCCGGTCGCGCCGGCCGGCTGGAGCTGATCCCGCCGGTCCAGGCGAGGTCGTTCGCGGGGTCGAACATGAACGCCGCCACCTCCGCACGGGTCCGGTGGACCAGCACGGTCGGGCGGACGTCGACCGTCGCCCCGCGGTCGGTCCGGCTGCTCACATCGACATCTCGACGAGCTCGAAGATGTCGACGAAGAACCGGTCCGACCCGTCGGAGAGGAACGGGTGCCCATCGCAGAGCGCGGCGGCCCCGTCCAGGTCGTCGGCCTCGACCACGGTGTAGCCCGTCAGGTCGGCGGCCTCGTCCGGCTTGCCGTCGGCGCGCACGGTGGCCCGACCGCCGAACGGGCTGCCGGCTTCGACCATGCGCTCCCCGAGACCGCCCATCCAGGCTCCCCAGGCCTGCATGATCTCCTGCACCTTGTCCTCCGTCATCTCGCTCGCCGGCGTCGCGGGCCCTCGGTAGGTCAGCATGTACTTGGCCATGGTGTGCTCCTTGCTCGGGGCACCCACGCTAGGCCCTTCCGGCCGCGCCGGTCAGGGTCGAAGGGACCCCCGCGGCAGTTGTCTAGAGGATCTCGCCGGGCGCGTACGTCGCGGCGTCCGGGTGTGCCGCGGTCACCGCGTCCACCCGCCGTACGACGGCCTGCACCTGCTCCACGGCGGCCCCGGTGAAGGTGATCGGCTCGGCCACCAGCGAGGCCAGCTGCTGCTCGGTCAGCCCGAGCCGCGGGTCGGCCGCCAGGCGCTCGAAGACGTCGTTGACGGCCTGCCCCTGCCGCATCGCGAGCGCCACCCCGACCGCGGCGTCCTTGATCGCCTCGTGCGCGACCTCGCGGCCGACGCCGTTGCGCACCGCAGCCATCAGCACCTTGGTGGTGGCCAGGAACGGCAGGTAGCGGTCCAGCTCCCGCTGCACGACGGCGGGGAACGCACCGAACTCGTCGAGGACCGTGAGGAAGGTCTGGAACAGCCCGTCGCAGGCGAAGAAGGCGTCCGGCAGCGCCACCCGGCGCACCACGGAGCAGGAGACGTCACCCTCGTTCCACTGGTCCCCGACGAGCTCGGAGACCATCGAGAGGTAGCCGCGCAGCACCACGGCGAGGCCGTTCACCCGCTCGCAGGAGCGGGTGTTCATCTTGTGCGGCATCGCCGAGGAGCCGACCTGGCCCTCCTTGAAGCCCTCGGTCACGAGCTCGATCCCGGCCATCAGCCGGATCGTGGTGGCCAGGTTCGAGGGTGCCGCGGTCAGCTGGACCAGCGCCGCGACCACGTCGAAGTCGAGGGACCGTGGGTAGACCTGGCCGACGCTGGTCAGCACCCGGTCGAAGCCGAGGTGGCCGGCCACCCGCTGCTCGAGCTGGGCGAGGTCCGCGGTCGACCCGCCGAGCAGGTCGAGCATGTCCTGCGCGGTGCCGACCGGGCCCTTGATGCCCCGCAGCGGGTAGCGGGCGAGCAGCTCCTCGACCCGATCCAGGCCGATCAGCATCTCGTCGGCCACGGTGGCGAAGCGCTTGCCCAGGGTGGTGGCCTGCGCGGCGACGTTGTGCGAGCGGCCCGCCATCACCAGGGACTGGTGCTCCGCCGCGAGCCGGCCGAGGCGGGACAGCGCGGCCACCGCGCGGTCCCGGAGCAGGAGCAGGGAGGCCCTGACCTGGAGCTGCTCGACGTTCTCGGTCAGGTCGCGCGAGGTCATCCCCTTGTGGATGTGCTCGTGACCGGCCAGTGCCGAGAACTCCTCGATGCGGGCCTTCACGTCGTGCCGGGTGATCCGCTCGCGGGCCGCGATCGACGCCAGGTCGACCTGGTCCACGACCGCCTCGTAGGCCTCGACGACCCCGTCGGGGACGTCCACCCCGAGGTCGCGCTGGGCCTTGAGGACCGCGATCCACAGCTGCCGCTCGAGCACGATCTTGTGCTCGGGTGACCAGATCCGGGTCAGGTCGTCGGCCGCGTAGCGGTGCGCGAGGACGTTCGGGACGGTCGGGGTGCTCATGCGGTGTCAGACTCCTGCGGCGATGTCGGTGCGGTGGTGGCTGCCGGCGACGCCGAGCGCGTCGACCCCGGCGTAGGCGGCGGCCCGAGCGGCGGCCACGTCGGCGCCCACGGCGGTGACGGCGAGCACCCGTCCGCCCGCGGTGACCACGGAGCCGTCCGCGGCGAGCGCGGTGCCGGCCTGGATGACGTCGACGCCGTCGAGCGCGTTCGCGGCGGCGAGTCCGTCGACCCGGTCCCCGGTGCGCGGTGTCTCGGGATAGCCGGCGGCGGCGACGACGACGGCGACCGCAGCCCCGTCGTACCAGGTCAGCGGGCCCAGCTCGGCGAGCCGGCCCTCGGCGGCCGCCCGGAGCAGGGTGCCCAGCGGCGAGGCCAGCAGCGCGAGCAGCGGCTGGGTCTCGGGATCCCCGAACCGGGCGTTGAACTCCACCACCCGGGTGCCGCGCGCGGTCAGCGCGAGGCCGGCGTAGAGCAGGCCAGAGAACGGCGTGCCCCGCCGCGCCAGCTCGTCGACGGTCGGCTGCAGCACCTGCGCGGTGACCTCCTCGACGAGACCGGCCGGCACCCACGGCAGCGGCGTGTAGGCGCCCATGCCCCCGGTGTTGGGGCCGGCGTCGCCGTCGTGGGCGCGCTTGAAGTCCTGAGCGGGCAGCAGCGGCACGACGGTCGTCCCGTCCGTGACCGCGAAGAGCGACACCTCCGGCCCGTCGAGGAACTCCTCGATCACGACCCGCTCGCAGCGGGCTGCGTGCGCGAGCGCCTCGGCGCGGTCGGTCGTCACCACGACGCCCTTGCCGGCAGCCAGCCCGTCGTCCTTGACCACGTACGGCGGCCCGAACGCGTCGAGCGCGGCCGCGGCCTGCCCGGGGGTGCCGCAGACCCGGGCGGACGCCGTCGGGACGCCCGCCGCGGCCATCACCTCCTTGGCGAAGGCCTTCGAGCCCTCCAGCCGGGCGGCGTCGGCGGAGGGTCCGAAGCAGGCGATGCCCCGCGCGCGGACCGCGTCGGCGACCCCGGCGACCAGGGGCGCCTCGGGGCCGACCACGACCAGGTCGGCGTCGATCCGCTCGGCGAGGTCGGCGACCGCGGCACCGTCCACCGGGTCGACCACGTGCAGGGTGGCGAGCGCGGCCATCCCGGGGTTGCCGGGAGCGGCGTGCACCTCGCTGACGCCGGGGTCGCGGGACAGCGCCAGGACCAGGGCGTGCTCGCGTCCGCCGGTCCCGAGCACCAGCACGCGACCGGCCTGCGGCACGTCGACCACCGGGTCAGCCCGCGGTGGCGTCGGTCAGCACGATGGTCTCCTCACGGCCCGGGCCGACGCCGACGCCCCAGAACGGGGTGCCGGACATCTCCTCGAGCGCGCGGACGTAGACCTGCGCGTTCTTCGGCAGCTCGCCGAACGTGCGACATCCGGAGATGTCGGAGTTCCAGCCCTCGAAGTACTCGTAGACCGGACGGGCGTGATGGAACTCCGACTGCGTCATCGGCATCTCCTCGTGGCGCTCGCCGTCGATCTCGTAGGCGACGCAGACCGGGATCCGGTCCCAGGAGCCGAGGACGTCGAGCTTGGTGAGGAAGAACTCGGTCAACCCGTTCAGCCGTGCCGCGTAGCGCGCGATCACCGCGTCGTACCAGCCGCAGCGACGGTTCCGCCCGGTGGTGGTGCCGTACTCGGCTCCGATCACCCGCAGCCGCTCGCCGTCGTCGTCGAGCAGCTCGGTCGGGAACGGGCCGGAGCCCACCCGGGTGGTGTACGCCTTGATCACGCCGATCACCCGGTCGATGCGGGTGGGGCCGATGCCTGCGCCCGGGCCGACCCCGCCGGAGAGCGGGTTGCTGCTGGTCACGAAGGGATAGGTGCCGTGGTCGACGTCGAGCATCGTGGCCTGGGCGCCCTCGAAGAGCACCGTCCTGCCGTCGTCGAGCGCCCGGTTGAGCAGCAGGCTGGTATCGGCGACCATCGGCTTGAGCCGGTCGGCGTACTCGCCGATCTCGTCGAGGATCTCCTGCACCGAGATCGCGCGGCGGTTGTAGACCTTCACCAGCAGGTGGTTCTTCTGCTCCAGGGCCGCCTCGACCTTCTGCTCGAGGATCTTCTCGTCGAAGACGTCGGCGACCCGGATGCCGACCCGGTTGATCTTGTCGGCGTAGGTGGGCCCGATGCCGCGGCCGGTGGTGCCGATGTTGTTCTTGCCGAGGAAGCGCTCGGTGACCTTGTCCACGGTCGTGTGGTAGCTGGTGATCAGGTGCGCGTTCGACGACAGCACCACACGCGAGGTGTCCACCCCGCGGGCGGACAGCCCGTCGATCTCCTCGAGCAGCACCCGGGCGTCGACGACCACGCCGTTGGCGATCACCGGGATGCAGCCGGGGGTGAGAACCCCCGAAGGCAGCAGATGGGTGGCGAACTTCTCGCCGTTCACCACGATGGTGTGACCGGCATTGTTTCCGCCCTGATAGCGGACGCAATAATCGATCGACGAACCCAGCAGGTCCGTCGCCTTGCCCTTCCCCTCGTCGCCCCACTGGGCTCCGAGGACCACGATCGCGGGCATCTGGCACCTCTTTCCACTAGCCGGGGCGCCGAGAGCGAGCCGGGTCGGACCGGCCCGGTCTCGGAAGACAGGTCGAGCCCGGATGCGCAACAGCATCGGGGCTCTTGCGGAGCAACGCTAGCAGAGCAGGCACCCGAGCTCCCCGGCCCCGGCTGGCTGCGGACGGAGGGACATCGCGGAGTAGCCTCCGCCTGGTGGAGCCCATCCTGCTGATCACCAACTCCGAGGCCGGCAGCGCAGACGCCGAGCGGCTGTCGCACGCGCTCGCGGTGCTGCGGTCGGCCGCCGACGTCGAGGTCACCGCGACCGCCAACCCCGGCGAGCTCGACGGGGTGCTGCACCGACGCGGCGGCCGGCAGGTCGTGGTGGCCGGTGGTGACGGCAGCCTGCACGCGGTGGTGGCGGCGCTGCACCGGCGCCACGAGCTCGCGGACGCGGTCATCGGCCTGGTCCCGCTCGGCACCGGCAACGACTTCGCCCGGGGCACCGGCATCCCGCTCGACCCAGCCGAGGCCGCCCACGTGGTGCTGACCGGCGAGGTCACGCCGGTCGACCTGATGGTCGACTGTCTCGGCGAGGTGGTCGTGAACAACGTGCACGTCGGGGTCGGCGCGCAGGCCGCCATCAACGCGCGGCCCCTCAAGAAGGTGCTCGGCCGGGCCGGCTACGTGCTCGGTGCCCTGCGCGCCTCGGTGAAGCCCCCCTTCGTCCGACTGCGGATCGAGGTCGACGACCACGTGGTCGCCGACCTGGCCCACCCGATCCTGATGGTCGCCATCGGCAACGGCTCCCGGGTCGGCGGCGGCGCCGCGATCACCCCGGAGGCGGTCCCGGACGACGGCAAGATCGACGTGATGATCTCCTTCGCGACCTCGCTCGGCGCCAAGCTGGGCTACGCCGCGCGGTTCCGGCGCGGCACCCACCACGAGCGCTCGGACGTGCTGTACATCCGCGGCACCGAGGTCAGCATCTCGGGGCAGGAGTTCTACTGCAGCGCCGACGGGGAGCTCTACGGCCCGGAGCGCAACCGGTCCTGGCGAGTCGAACCGGGCGCCTTCCGGATGCCGCTGCCGCCGGCCCGCCCCTGACCCGGGGCGGCCTCAGAGCCAGCCGCGCCGGACCGCCTCGGCGCCGGCCTGGAAGCGGGAGTCGGCGCCGAGCTCGTCGAGGAGGTCCGCGACCCGGCGGCGCACGGTGCGCACGCTGACCCCCAGCGCCCGGGCGATCTGCTCGTCCTTGGCGCCGCCGGCCAGCTGGCCGAGCAGCATCCGCTGCTCGCCACCCGCGTCGTCGACGTGCTGGCCGTCGAGGCCCGGCACCGGCATCGCGCGCTCCCACAGCCCCTCGAACAGGAGGGCCAGAGCCAGCACGATCGACTGGTGCCGGAGCACCAGCCGGCGGTCGTCGACCACCCCGAACCGCTCGGTGATCAGCGCCGAGGAGGTGCCCAGGACCGCGAGCCCGGTCGGGACGCCCGCCATCACGCGCACGTGCTCGCCGGCCTCCACCCGCCGGCGCAGCAGGTCGGGCGCCCGCTGCAGGACCTCCACGCCGTAGATCGCCCGCGAGCGCCGGCCGGTGCGGAGCAGGTCGACCACCCAGGCGTCGATCTCGTCGCTGGTCCGGATGTTCCACGGCTCGGGTCGCAGCCAGAGCAGGTCGCCGGTGGAGTCCACCGACAGGCTCCGGACCAGCTGGGCGATGTTGCCGCCGTCGACCACCTCCACGGTGACGACCTCGCCGCGCGGCGCCGAGGCCGCCAGGTGGTCCGCGGTGAGCGAGGGCAGCAGCGCGCGCACCACGTCCAGCTGCTCCGCACGGCTCTGCACCCGGCGGGCCTCCTGGTTGACCAGCCGGGCCAGCGCCTGCTGCGGCGGGCGGGCCAGCACCTGGTCGCCGTCCAGCTCGACCACTCCCGATCGGACGAAGCGCGTCACGTGCTCGCGCAGCTCGCCGACCGGGAGCCCGGCGAGCCGGGCCAGCTCGGTCAGCGTGGTGCCCGAGTGGCGGAGCGCCAGCCGGTAGAGGCTCTCCTGCCGGGCACTGAAGCCGAGCACCCCGAGGGGCGAGAGGTCGGGAGCCGCCGGCGGGGGCGTGCCCACTGCGGGAGGGTCCGGCACATTGGCATCTTACGGCCAGCGACAGGATCAGGACACTCGTTGCTGTGGATCTTCTGGGAAGGTTCTCTGCGTGGCCGGCGGCGCACCGTATCGGGGGATGCGGACCCGCTGACCGGCCCTCCGACGTCGAAGCGCCGGAATCGCAGCAGGGGACGGTTCCGGCGCTTCGCCGTCAGCGGGACGCCGCCCGCTCGGATGTCGCAGGTCAGCCGAGCAGGGCGTCGTACGCCGCCGGGCTGCTGTCGCGCAGGAAGTCCGCGCAGCGCTCCGCCTCCGGCCGCTCCCCGATCCGGTCCGCGGCCACCGACAGCGCGGCCAGCGCCCGCAGGAAGCCCCGGTTCGGCTCGTGCTCCCACGGGACCGGTCCGTGCCCCTTCCAGCCGTTGCGGCGCAACTGGTCGAGGCTGCGGTGGTAGCCGACCCGGGCGTAGGCGTAGGCGGTCACGTCGTCGGTGCCGCTGCCGAGGGCGGACTCGGCGAGCGTCGCCCACGCGACCGGCGACTCCGGGTGCGAGCGCACCACGTCGAACGCCTCCGTCCCGGACGCGAGCTCGGCCGCGGCCGGGTCGACGGGCAGGTGCGTGGGGGGCGGGCCGGCCATCAGGTCCTGGAACTCCATGCGGCCATTGTGCCCGGCCCGCCCCGCCACCACGCAGCCGGTCAGGCGCCCAGCGTGGTCCCGGAGCTCGAGAGGTTCTCGCAGGCCTCCACGACCCGCGCCGCCATGCCCGCCTCGGCGGCCTTGCCCCAGGCCCGCGGGTCGTAGACCTTCTTGTTGCCGACCTCCCCGTCGACCTTGAGCACGCCCTCGTAGTTGGCGAGCATGTGCCCGGCGACCGGACGGGTGAAGGCGTACTGGGTGTCGGTGTCGACGTTCATCTTGATCACGCCGTACGAGACCGCCGCGGCGATCTCCTCCGCCAGCGAGCCGGACCCGCCGTGGAAGACCAGGTCGAAGGGCAGGCTGCCGGCGTCCAGGCCGAGCTTCTCGACCACCGCGTCCTGGGCCTGCTTGAGGATCTCCGGCCGCAGCTTGACGTTGCCGGGCTTGTAGACGCCGTGCACGTTGCCGAAGGTCAGCGCGGTCAGGTAGCGGCCCTTCTCGCCGAGCCCGAGGGCCTCGACGGTGGCGAGCGCGTCGCCCTGGGTGCTGTAGAGCTTGTCCCCCGAGCCGCCCTCGACGCCGTCCTCCTCGCCTCCGACGACTCCGACCTCGATCTCCAGGATGATCTTCGCGGCCGCCGCCTTGGCCAGCAGCTCCTCGGCGATCTGCAGGTTCTCCTCCAGCGGCACCGCCGAGCCGTCCCACATGTGCGACTGGAACAGGGGCGCGTGCCCGGCCTTGACCCGCTCCATCGAGATGTCCAGCAGCGGCCGGACGAACCCGTCGAGCTTGTCCTTGGGGCAGTGGTCGGTGTGCAGCGCGACGTTCACGGGGTAGCCCTTGGCCACCTCGGCGGCGAAGGCAGCGAAGGCGACCGAGCCGGTCACCATGTTCTTCACCGAGGGCCCGGAGAGGTACTCCGCCCCGCCGGTGGAGACCTGGATGATGCCGTCGCTGCCGGCGTCCGCGAAGCCCTTGAGGGCGGCGTTCAGCGTCTGCGAGGAGCTGACGTTGATGGCCGGGTACGCGAACGACTCGCGCTTGGCCTTGTCGAGCATCTCGGCGTAAACCTCAGGCGTCGCGATGGGCATCGGCGGTCTCCTTGGTGGGAACGAACGGGTCCGGTGGGTCTGGGCGCGGCCGCGGCGCGGCCTGCTGGGGCCACTCTAGAAGCCGTCCGACGCTCCCGGCGAGCCCGTCCCGGGGCTCGGTCTCAGCCACGCCAGCCGTCGTCGAGGTCGGCGTGCTGACGCACCCAGGTGTGCATCGCGATCGCCGCGGCCGCGGAGGCGTTGATCGATCGGGTGGACCCGAACTGAGCGATCGAGAACGTCCCGTCGCACGCCTCCCGGGCCTCGGGCGAGAGACCCGGCCCCTCCTGACCGAAGAGCAGGCACACGCGGCGCGGCAGCCGCAGGGTCTCCAAGGGCGCCGAGCCGGGCAGGTTGTCGATGCCGAGCAGCACCACCCCCCGCTCGTGCAGGTCCTGCGCCAGCTGGGGGACGCCCGGGTGGTGCCGCACGTGCTGGTAGCGGTCGGTCACCATCGCCCCTCGGCGGTTCCAGCGCCGCCTGCCGACGATGTGCACCTCCCGAGCGAGGAACGCGTTCGCGGTCCGCACCACGGTGCCGATGTTGAAGTCGTGCTGCCAGTTCTCGATCGCGACGTGGAAGTCGTGGCGGCGGGTGTCCAGGTCCGCGACGATGGCCTCCATCGTCCAGTAGCGGTAGCGGTCGACCACGTTGCGGCGGTCGCCGCCCGCCAGCAGCTGCTCGTCGTACTGCTCGCCGCTGGGCCGGGGGCCCGGCCACGGCCCCACCCCGACCTCCGCCGGCCCGTGCGGCATCGGGTCGTAGGGAGCCCGTCGGCCGGCGCCCAGGGGCTCCTCGGTGTGGTCGGGCGGCTCCCCGGTGGGCTCGGACACAGCGCCAGGCTAGGCGAGCCGGACCGGCCCCCTATCCTCGACCGTGTGATGGACGTTGCGCCGATGCTGCTCGGCATCCAGTGGCTGGACCCCCAGTACCTGCTCGACCAGTTCGGCGACTACGCCCTCTGGGGGGCCGCCGCGGTGATCTTCGCCGAGTGCGGGCTGCTCATCGGGTTCTTCCTGCCCGGTGACTCGCTGCTGTTCACCGTCGGCCTGCTGGTCGCCCAGGACAAGGTCACCTACCCGCTGTGGCTGTGCTGCCTGGTGCTCTTCGTGGCCGCGATCGCGGGCAACGCCTGCGGCTACCTGATCGGCGCGACCGCCGGCCCGCGGATCTTCCAGCGCGAGGACTCCCGGATCTTCAAGCGCAAGTACGTCGACCAGACGGCCGTGTTCTTCGAGAAGTACGGCAGCCGAGCCATCGTGCTGGCCCGCTTCGTGCCGATCGTGCGGACCTTCATCACGGTGATGGCCGGGGTCGGGGAGATGCGCCTGCGGCGGTTCCTGGTGTTCAGCGCGATCGGCGGCCTGCTGTGGGCGACCGGCGTGACCGTGCTCGGCTACTACCTGGGGCAGATCGCGTTCGTCCGCAGCAACATCGAGGCGATGCTGCTCGCGATCGTGCTGGTCTCGGTGGTCCCGATCGGCGTCGAGTTCCTCCGGGCCCGCGCCGCCGGGAAGGTCAAGGAGCGTCGGCCCTGACCCGCCGCCGCTCAGAACGCGGAGATGTTGCCGGCTCGCTCGCGGCGCGACAGCCCCCGGACGACCGCCGCCTGGCCGTGGCGGCGCAGCGAGATGCCGACCAGCAGCGCCAGCACCGGGCCGAGCACCTCCTCCGGCAGCTCCGGCGGCTGCAGGTCCAGGCTGACCGCGAGGTCGTCGGAGTGCACCACCATCTCCATCACCCGGGTCACCAGGTAGTCCTCGAAGGACAGCGACCAGTCCCACCAGGGCATGGTGACCGCCGGCGGCAGCTCGAGGGAGCGCAGACCCAGCCGGAGGTCCTCGACGGCGCGCTGCACGCGCAGCACGAGCGCGTCGTGTCCGGCCTGCGCGGCCCGGTCGGAGCCTTCCCGGATGGTCCGGTTGGAGTCGGCGTCGAGGTCGTCGCGGACCCAGGCGACCCGGTCGTAGTGCTCCAGCAGGGAGAGCGGCCGCGCCTGGGTGACGCCAGTGCCCTTGGTCAGCGCGGCGTGCACGGTCAGCACCTGGGAGCCGAGGTGCGCGGCGAGCGCGCCCACCGACATCTGCGGCAGCGCGCTCGGCGCGGACCAGCTCTCGACCACCTCGACCCGGCCGAGCAGGTCCACCACCGATCCGGCGGCGACGAGGAAGTCGGCGACTGCGGCTGGCTGCGCGCTCATGCCGGGTCCAGACCCAGCTGGCCGAGCCCGAACGCGGCGCGGTAGTCGCAGCCCGCCTTCTCCACCCGTTCGCGTGCACCGGTGTCCCGGTCGACGATCACCGCGACCCCGACCACCTCGGCGCCGGCCGCGCGCAGCGCGTCGACGGCGGTCAGCACCGACCCGCCGGTGGTCGAGGTGTCCTCGACTGCGAGCACCCGCCTCCCGGCGACGTCGGGACCCTCGATCTGGCGCTGCAGGCCGTGCGCCTTCTCGGCCTTGCGGACCACGAACGCGTCCAGCTCGCGTCCGGTGGCCGCGGCCGCGTGCATCATGGCGGTCGCCACCGGGTCCGCGCCCAGGGTCAGGCCACCGACCGCGTCGTACTCCCAGTCCGAGGTCAGGTCGAGCATCACGCGGCCCACCAGCGGCGCGGCCTGGGCGTCCAGCGTGATCCGGCGCAGGTCCACGTAGTAGTCGGCCTCCTTGCCGGAGGAGAGCGTGACCCGGCCGCGCACGACGGCCTTGCGGTTCACCTGGTCGAGCAGCGCGTCGCGGTCGGTCATGGCCGACAGCCTAGGAGACAGGCGCCGTCGTAGGGTCGCGGTATGCCCCTTCCCGGTCTGCCAGCCCCCAGTCTCCGGATGGCCCGACGGCTCCGGTCGATCCCGCCGACCATCTTCTCGGAGATGTCCGCCCTCGCGTTGCGCACCGGCAGCGTGAACCTCGGGCAGGGGTTCCCGGACCAGGACGGCCCGGCGTCGGTGGTGGACGCGGCGGTCGAGGCACTGCGCTCGGGCAGGAACCAGTACGCGCCGGGTCCGGGGGTCCCCGAGCTGCGTGCCGCGATCGCCGCGCACCAGGCCCGGCACTACGGCATCCCGCTCAACCCGGACGGCGAGGTCATCGTGACGGCCGGGGCCACCGAGGCGTTGGCCGCCGCGATCCTCGCGTTCGTCAACCCGGGCGACGAGATGGTCGTCCTGGAGCCGTTCTACGACTCGTACGTCGCCTGCATCGAGATGGCCGGCGGCGTACGTCGCCCCGTGACCCTGCGCGCACCGGACTTCCGGCTCGACGTGGACGCGCTCCGCGCGGCCGTCACGCCCCGGACCACGACGATCCTGCTGAACACCCCGCACAACCCGACCGGTGCGGTGCTGACCCTCGCCGAGCTCGAGGCGGTCGCCGAGCTCGCGATCGAGCACGACCTGGTGGTGGTCACCGACGAGGTCTACGAGCACCTGCTCTTCGACGGCCGCCGCCACGTGCCGATCTGCACGCTCCCCGGGATGTGGGAGCGGACGGTCAGCATCTCCAGCGCCGGGAAGACCTTCTCCTTCACCGGGTGGAAGGTCGGCTGGGTCACCGGGCCCCCCGAGCTGGTGTCGACGGTGATGGCCGCGAAGCAGTGGCTGACCTTCACCAACGCGGCCCCGCTGCAGCCGGCCGTGGCCCACGCGCTGAGCCACGAGGCGGGCTTCTACGACGCGCTGGCCGGGGAGCTGCAGGACAAGCGCGACCTGCTCGTGGCGGGCCTGCGCGGGCTCGACATGGACGTCTACCAGCCAGAGGCCACCTACTTCGTGACCACGGACGTGCGCCGGTACGGGCACGAGGACGCGATGGCCTTCTGCCTGGCGCTGCCCGCGCGGGCCGGCGTGGTCGCGATCCCGTCCCAGGTCTTCCACGACGACCAGGAGGCCGGGCGGCACCAGGTGCGGTGGGCGTTCTGCAAGGACACCGCGGTCATCGAGGAGGGCGTCCGCCGCCTGCACGCGGCGGACCTGCGCGCCTGAGCCGCGCCAGCAGCGGCCTGGCCGGGCGCTACCCGGGGCGGGCTACCAGACCGGGGGCTTGCCCGACGGCGGCGGACCCTGCTGAGGCGGCTGTCCCGGCGGCGGCCACTCCTGCTGGGGCGGACCCTGCTGGGACGGGCCCTGCTGCGGCCACTCCTGCTGCGGCGGTCCTTGCGGCGGCCAGGACTGCCCGTCCCCCGACGCGGGGCGGCCGGCGTACCAGTCCGAGGCGGACCGGCGCAGCAGCAGAACGACGACCGCGATCCCCGCGGCGGCGTTCGGCCAGCCGAACGGGACGACGATCAGGCACGGCACGGCGGCGAGACCGGCCGAGATGACCAGCAGGACGCGGGCGGCGTTCACCCGGTGGAAGGCCAGCACCGCGAGAGCGACCGTCGACAGGGTCCAGAACAGGCCCACCGCGGCGAGCACCCACAACGTCCCCAGGATCGCGCGGTCGGTGATCCCGGCGGCCGCGACCTGCGGGTTCGTCTGGATCGTCGCCACCAGGTCCTGGGAGTCCGCGACCAGCGTGAGGGCCAGCAGCAGGAAGAACAGGCCGGCGAGGCCGGAGAAGACCCAGGTCAGCACGGCAGCCCGGGCCACCGAGCTGGGCCGCGTCAGCCGGGTCGCGACGGGCGGCCCGCCGGGAGAGGGCCAGGCGCCGGACTGGCCGAAGGGTCGTGCGGCGGGCGGCGGCACCCGTGGGTCGGCGGGCGGTGGCCAGCCACCGGCGGCCGCGCCGGGCTGGTCGGCAGGCGGCTGCGTCGGCCAGACCGCCGGCTGGTCGGCAGGCGGCTGCGTCGGCCAGACCGCCGGCTGGTCGCCGGACCGGTCACCGGACCGGTCGGACGACTGGCCGGACGCCCGGCCGGCCGCTGCGGGCTCCGGCTGGCGACCGGAGAACCAGGCCCGGGAGTCGCGGCCCCAGAGCATCGTCGTGGCGACCGCCACCAGCACCGGCATCAGACCGGCCACGAAGCTCGTCGTGAACAGCATCAGGCCGGCCACCACACTGAGCCCGATCCGCGCTCCGCGGTGCCGACGCAGCGCGTAGATGGCGAGCACCGCACCGGTCGCGGCCAGCGCGCCGCTGGCCAGGACCAGCAACCGCAGCATCGTGATCGCGCCCTCGACGGTGAGCCCGATGCTGTCGCCGGGAGGACGGGACAGGAAGTCCCGGATCGTGCTCTGGGTGTCGGCGGACCGGATCTGGCTCATCGAGTCGAAGAGCGTCACCACCAGCAGGACGCACGCGGCGGCCGCCAGCACGCCGCCGATCGTCGCCTGTCGCGGCCGGACCAGGGCGCGCCCGCTGCGGGGGTCGCTCATGCCGCATCACTCATGCGTCCATTCCATCACGCGGCCACGACCCGACCCGACGACCACCGTCGGGACCGCCGCCGGGACCGCCGCCGGGAGCGCCGCCGGGAGCGCCGGCCGCCACCGACCGCAGAGCCGTCGGCGCAGGCGATTGCCCCACCGACATAGCGTGGGGGTGTCCGAGCACCCGGACGGCCCTGCCCAGCTGAGGAACGGATCACACGTGTCCCACGACCGGCGTACCTGTGCCTCCCCCGGCCGCTCCGGCGGTCCGGCCGCGGACGCAGGGGCCGCCGCGGACGCGGACGCCGCCGGGACCGCCGCTGTTGCCGGGGACTGGGACCTCGTGGTGGTCGGGGCCGGCCCGGCCGGGTCCGCCGCCGCCCTGGGCGCCCTGCGCGCCGATCCCGGCCTCCGGGTGCTGCTGCTGGACCGCGAGGACTTCCCCCGGGACAAGTCCTGTGGCGACGGGATCGCCCCGCACGTCGTGGACGCGCTCGCCGCGGTCGGCGCAGACGACGCGGTCGACGGCTGGGCCCCGCTGCGCCACCTGCAGATCGTCCGGGGCCCGGCGACGGTCAGCCGGTCGTTGGCCCGCCCGGTGTGGGTGGTGCCGCGTGCCGTCTTCGACGCCCGTCTGGTCGACTCGGCGGTGGCAGCCGGCGCCGAGCTGCGCCGGCACCGGGTCCGCGACATCGCCGTCTTCCGCAGGAGCGGCACCGGAGCCGGGGCCGGAGCCGTCCGCGTCGACGCGGCCGTCTCCACCCGGGTGCTGGTCGGCGCGGACGGGGCGCACTCCGTGGTCCGCGCCGCGACGGGTCTGCGCGCGGGCCGTCGGCGCGCCCTGGCGATCCGCGGCTACGCGCCGACCTCCGACGCGGGCCGGGGCCGCCAGCGGATCGTGTACGGCGAGCACCGGCAGCCGTCGTACGCCTGGGCCTTCGACCGCGGGGACGGGCTGTCCAACATCGGCTACGGCGAGCTGCTGGGCGGGGAGGGCCCGCCGCCCTCCCGGACGCTGATGCTGGAGCGGCTCGGGACCCTGGTGCCGGACGCCAGTGCGGGCGGCGACGGGTGGCGCGCCCACCACCTGCCACTCTCGGACTGGTCCTGGCGGCAGCCGGACGGCCCCCTGCTGCTGGCCGGGGACGCCGCCGGCCTGGTCAACCCGATGACCGGCGAGGGCATCTACTACGCCGTCGCCTCCGGGATCCTCGCCGGCCGGGCCGCCGCCCGGGCGCTGGCCGAGGGCGCCCCGGAGCGGGCCGGGTCGCTGCACCGACACGCCGTCCGCGGGCTGCTGGGCCGGCACCTGCGGCACACCTTCGTCAGCGCACGGCTCTCGACGGTCCCGGCCGTGCTGGCCGCCGGCCTCGGCGCCGCGGCCCGCAGCCAGCGGGTCTTCGACGACCTCGTCGAGATCGGCCTCGGTCAGGGGCTGCTCACGCCCCGGCTGGTCGGCGGACTGGCCGGGCAGCTGACCCGCCACCGACCGGCGCGCACCGCCTGACCCTCCGACCACCCCCGAGCACGCCCGAGCACTCACGAGAGGCACCCGCATGGAGATCCTGTCGGTCCGAGGGGCCCTTCCCGAGCACGTCTACAGCCAGGCCGAGATCACCGACGCGTTCGCCGAGGTGATCGCCCGCGAGCACCTCGACGAACGGCTGCTGCGGCGCTTCCACGCCAACGCCGGGGTCGAGCGTCGTCATCTGGCGCTTCCGCTGGAGGCGTACGCCGACCTCGACGACTTCGGGGCCTCCAACGACCGCTTCATCGAGGTCGCCGTCGCCCTCGGGGCGCAGGCGTTGGGCGACGCGCTCAAGGCCGCGGGCCTGACCCCGGCGGACGTCGACGTCATCATCAGCACCACGGTCACCGGGCTCGCCGTGCCCTCCCTGGACGCCCGGATCGCCGCGGTGCTCGGGCTGCGGCCGGACGTGAAGCGGGTGCCGCTGTTCGGGCTCGGCTGCGTGGCCGGGGCCGCCGGCGTGGGGCGCCTGCACGACTACCTGGTCGGCCACCCGGACGAGGTCGCGGTCCTGGTGTCCGCCGAGCTGTGCTCGCTGACCGTGCAACGCGACGACGTCTCGGTCCCCAACCTCGTCGCCAGCGGCCTGTTCGGCGACGGCGCCGCCGCCGTCGTGGCCGCCGGCGGCGGGCGCGAGACGCCCGACGATGACCGGGTCGAGGTGCTGGCCTCGCGCAGCCACCTCTACCCGGACTCCGAGCGGACGATGGGCTGGGACGTCACCTCGGGGGGCCTGCGGATCGTGCTCGACGCCGCCGTCCCCGACCTGGTCCGCCAGCACCTCGGCGCCGACGTGGACGGCTTCCTGGGCGACCACGGTCTCGACCGCGACGACATCGGCTTCTGGGTGTGCCACCCCGGGGGACCCAAGGTGCTCGAGGCGATCGAGGACGCGCTGGGCGTGCCCCGCGCGGCGGTGCAGCTGACCTGGGACTCGCTGCGCCGGATCGGGAACCTCTCCTCGTCCTCGGTGCTGCACGTGTTCGAGGACACCCTGCGGGACCGCCCGCCCCGACCGGGCGCCTACGGCATGCTCCTGGCCATGGGTCCCGGCTTCTGCTCCGAGCTGGTGCTGCTGCGGATGACGGACCGCGGATGAGCACGATCGGCTTCTTCACCGTCCTGGTCGCCCTGGTCGCGGTCGAGCGGCTGGCCGAGCTGGTCGTCTCCCGCCGCAACGCCGCCTGGAGCCTGGAGCAGGGCGGGACAGAGACCGGTCGGGGGCACTACCGGGTGATGGTGCTGCTGCACAGCGGGCTGCTGGTGGGCATGCTGGTGGAGGCCTGGCTGCGCCGCCCGGTCGTGGCGCCGGCACTCGCAGCGAGCATGCTGGTGCTGGTGCTGGCGTCGCAGGCGCTGCGCTGGTGGTGCATCGCGTCCCTCGGCCGACGGTGGAACACCCGCGTGATCGTCGTCCCGCACCTGCCGCTGGTCAGGTCGGGCCCCTACCGGCTCCTCCGGCACCCCAACTACGTCGCGGTCGTCGTCGAGGGGATAGCGCTGCCGCTGGTGCACGCCGCCTGGGTCACCGCGCTGGTGTTCACCGTCGCGAACGCGGCGCTGCTGAGCGTGCGCCTGCGCACCGAGAACGCCGCTCTTGCGCTCGCCGTCCGGGAGGTGGCGTGATGCGGGACCTGGTGGTGGCCGGCGGCGGCCCGATCGGGCTGGTGACGGCGCTGTACGCCGCGCGCGCGGGGCTGGACGTGCTGGTCCGCGAGCCGCGCCGCGGGGTGATCGACAAGGCCTGCGGCGAGGGCCTGATGCCGGCCGCCGTCGGCGACCTGCTCGACCTGGGAGTCCGGCTGGACGGCCGGCCGATCGACGGCATCCGCTACGTGGATGGCGCCAGGTCCGTGGACGCGAGCTTCCGCGCCGGACCCGGTCGCGGGGTGCGCCGTACCGCGTTGCACCGATCGCTGCTGGCGGCGCTGCTGAACAGCGGCGTGACCGTGCAGCACTGCGCGGTCAAGGACGTGCGGCAGGCCCGGGACCACGTCCTGGTCGACGGTGAGCCGGCGCGGTACCTGGTGGCGGCCGACGGGCTGCACTCGCCGGTGCGCCGGATGCTCGGGCTGGACGCGCCCGCCTCCGGCACCCGTCGCTACGGGCTCCGGGCGCACCTGCCCGTGCCGCCGTGGTCGGACTTCGTGGAGGTGCACTGGTCGCCGCGCGGCGAGGTCTACGTGACCCCGGTGGCCGACGGGCTGGTCGGCATCGCGGTGCTCACCGACCGTCGCAGCACCTACCCCGAGCTGCTCACGTCGTTCCCCACGCTGGCGCCGCGGATGCGCGACGTGCCGCTGACCCGGGTGCGCGGGGCCGGTCCGCTGCGGCAGCGCTCCCGGCACCGGGTGCAGGGCCGGGTGCTGCTGGTCGGTGACGCCGCCGGGTACGTCGACGCGCTCACCGGCGAGGGCATCGCGATCGGGATCGCCCAGGCCCGCGCCGCGGTCGCGGCGATCCTCGCGGGCGAGCCGGCACGCTACGAGCGGGAGTGGCGCCGGGTCACCCGCCGCCACGACCTGCTCACGCAGGGCCTGATGACGCTGACCCGGCATCCGGCGCTGCGCACCCGGATCGTGGCCACCGCCGCGGCCATGCCCTGGATGTTCGACGCGGCCGTCAACCAGCTGGCCCGGCCGGCATGAGCGCCACGCCCACGTCCGAGCAGGTGGTGCTGCTCGACGAGCACGGCCACGCGCTCGGCGTCACGGACAAGGCGACCGTGCACCACGCCTCGACCCCGCTGCACCTGGCGTTCTCCTGCTACGTCTTCGACGACGCAGGCGCGGTGCTGGTCACCCGCCGAGCCCTGCACAAGCCGACCTGGCCGGGGACCTGGACGAACAGCGTCTGCGGCCATCCCGGCCCCCAGGAGGCGCTCGCCGACGCCGTGCGGCGCCGCGCCCGCGACGAGCTCGGGCTGACCCTGCGGCAGGTGCGGCTCACGCTCCCCCGGTTCCGCTACCGCGCGGTGATGCCCGACGGCACGGTCGAGAACGAGATGTGCCCGGTGTTCACCGCCCGCGCCTCCGGGGTGGTGCGCGCCGACCCCGCGGAGGTCGACGACTTCACCTGGGTGGACTGGCCGGCGTTCCGCAGCTCGGTGCTCGACGGCAGCCGCGAGGTCAGCCCGTGGTGCGTGTCCCAGGTCCGGGGCCTGCCCGTCGAGCCCGTCGGAGCGCCCGAGGCGTCGGCCGCCGACCTGCCGCCGGCGGCCCGGACCGGCACCTGAGCCGCCGGCCGCCCGGACCGGCGCCCGGGGGCTCGGCGGCTCAGGCCGGGTCGGCAGCCACGGCGGTCAGCACCGGCCCGGCCCCCGCCGGGTCGACGTCGACGCGCACCGTGGTCCCGTCGAGCACCTCGCCGCTCAGCAGCATCCGGGCCAGCGGATCCCCGATCGCGGTCTGCACGAGCCGGCGCAACGGCCGGGCGCCGTACGCCGGGTCGTAGCCGGTCCGCGACAGCCAGTCGTGGGCCGCCGGGGTCACCTCGATGGAGATCCGGCGGACCGCGAGCCGGCGGCCGAGCTGGGCGATCTGCAGGTCCACGATGTGCGAGAGCTCGTCGCGCGAGAGCGCGTCGAACAGCACGATCTCGTCGAGCCGGTTGAGGAACTCCGGCTTGAAGGCCGAACGGACGACGGCCATCACCGAGTCCCGCTTCTTGGCGTCGTCGAGGGTCGGGTCGACCAGGTAGGTCGAGCCGAGGTTCGAGGTCAGGATCAGCACCGCGTTGCGGAAGTCCACGGTGCGGCCCTGCCCGTCGGTCAGCCGGCCGTCGTCCAGCACCTGGAGCAGGATGTCGAAGACCTCGGGGTGCGCCTTCTCCACCTCGTCGAGCAGCACCACCGAGTAGGGCCGGCGCCGCACCGCCTCGGTGAGCTGGCCGCCCTCGTCGTACCCGACGTAGCCGGGCGGGGCGCCCACCAGCCGCGACACCGTGTGCTTCTCGCTGTACTCGCTCATGTCGATGCGCACGACCGCACGCTCGTCGTCGAACAGGAAGTCGGCGAGCGCCTTGGCCAGCTCGGTCTTCCCGACGCCGGTGGGGCCGAGGAACAGGAACGAGCCGGTGGGCCGGTCCGGGTCCGCGATGCCGGCACGGGAGCGGCGTACGGCGTCCGCGACGGCCCCCACCGCGGTGCGCTGGCCGATCAGCCGCTCGCCGATCACCTCCTCCATGCGCAGCAGCTTGGCGGTCTCGCCCTCCAGCAGCCGGCCGGTGGGGATCCCGGTCCACGCCTCCACGACGTCCGCGATCTCCTCGGGACCGACCTCCTCGCGGACCATCGGGTCGACGACCGACTCCTCGGCCTCGGCGGCCCGCGCCAGCTGCTGCTCGAGCTCGGGGATCCGGCCGTAGAGGATCTCGCTGGCACCGCCCAGGTCGCCCTCGCGCTGGAGCCGGTCGGCGTGCATGCGCAGCTCGTCGACCTGCTTGCGCAGGTCGCCGACGCCCTCGAGCGCGGCCTTCTCCCGGGCCCATCTGCTCTCCAGGCCGCGCAGCTCCTCCTCGCGGTCGGCGAGGTCGGCGCGCAGCCGGCCCAGCCGGTCCTTGGAGGCCGCGTCGTCCTCCCGCTCGAGCGCCAGCTCCTCCATCTTCATCCGGTCCACCGAGCGGCGCAGCTGGTCGATCTCGACGGGGGAGGACTCGATCTCCATCCGCAGCCGGGACGCGGACTCGTCGACCAGGTCGATGGCCTTGTCCGGCAGCTGCCGGCCGGTGATGTAGCGGTCGGAGAGCATCGCGGCCGCGACCAGCGCCGAGTCGGCGATCGTGACGCCGTGGTGCGCCTCGTACTTCTCCTTGAGCCCGCGCAGGATGGCCACGGTGTCCTCGACCGACGGCTCGCCGACGAACACCTGCTGGAAGCGGCGTTCCAGGGCCGGGTCCTTCTCGATCCGCTCGCGGTACTCGTCCAGGGTCGTCGCCCCGATCATCCGCAGCTCGCCGCGGGCCAGCATCGGCTTGAGCATGTTGCCGGCGTCCATCGCCGAGTCGCCCCCGGCGCCTGCTCCGACGACCGTGTGCAGCTCGTCGATGAAGGTGATGATCTGGCCCTCGGAGGACTTGATCTCGGCGAGCACCGCCTTGAGCCGCTCCTCGAACTCGCCGCGGTACTTCGCGCCGGCGACCATCGCGGCGAGGTCCAGCGAGAGCAGCCGCCGGTTCTTCAGGGAGTCCGGGACGTCGCCGTCGACGATGCGCTGGGCCAGGCCCTCCACCACCGCGGTCTTGCCGACCCCGGGGTCCCCGATCAGCACCGGGTTGTTCTTGGTGCGCCGCGACAGCACCTGCACCAGCCGGCGGATCTCGCTGTCGCGGCCGATCACCGGGTCGAGCCGGCCGTCGGCGGCCGCGGCGGTCAGGTCCACGGCATACTTCTCCAGCGACTGGTACGTCGCCTCCGGGTCCTGGGAGGTCACCCGGGTCGAGCCGCGGACCCCGGCCAGCGCGGCGCGCAGCGCCTCGGCGGTGGCGCCGGCGTCCCGCAGCAGGGTCGCCGCCGGCGAGTCGACGGAGGCCACCGCGATCAGCAGGTGCTCGGTGGAGATGAACTCGTCCTGCATCTCCGCGGCGATCTCACCGGCCCGGGTCAGGGCCGCCAGCGCGGCCCGCGCGTACGACGGCGCGGAGACCGACGAGCCCGAGGCGGCGGGGAGCCGGGCCAGCTCGGCGCGCACCGACGACTCGAGAGTCGACGGCTGGGCTCCGACCGCCTGCAAGAGCGGGTGGATGACCCCTTCGGCCTGCGTGACGAGCGCGGCGAGCAGGTGCAGCGTCTCGACCTGGGCGTGGCCTGAGGCGTTCGCGGACTCGATCGCCTGGTTGATGGCCTGCTGGCTGCGGGTGGTGAACTTCGATGCATCCATGTCACTGCCTCCTACGTCTGCGATGCGGACGGGCGGCTCGCCGGGGGACCGCAGACGAGCCGCGACGAGTGTGGGCGCTAGGAGCGGCCGCGACGCCACACGGTGATCGACTGACCACCCGGTGGCGTCAGGCGGGCCGGCAGGTTCTTGTGCGCCACCGCCTGGTGTGCGCTCAGGGTCTGGTGCAGCGCGTAGTCGGCGGCCGCGAGGTCGTGCTCGAGCTCGCTCACCCGCTGCTGCAGGGCGACCACGCGCAGCTCGAGGTCGAGGATCCGGCGGACCCCCTCCAGGCCGATGCCGGTGGAGGTCAGCTCCGCCACCTCGCGGAGCAGCTCGATGTCCCGCCAGGAGTAGCGCCGCCCACCGCCACCGGTGCGGCCCGGGCTGACCAGCCCCAGCCGGTCGTAGGAGCGCAGGGTCTGCGGGTGCAGACCGGTCAGCTCCGCGGCCACGCTGATCACGTACACCGGCACGTCAGGTCCGGGCGCCGCGGCACCGAACCGGGGGGCCCGAGGGTCGCTCACGGCCGGCTCCCGGGGCCGCTGCGCGCGTCGAAGAGGTTGGCCCGCAGGTCCGACCCGGAGGTGGCCTCCCGGAACGCCTGCACCGCGGCCCGGGCCTTCTCGTCGAGCACCGCCGGCACCTGCACCTCCACGGTGACGATCAGGTCGCCGGTGGTGCCCGCCGCCGCGCCGCTGGTGCGCGGGACGCCGCGGCCCCGCACCCGGAACGAGCGGCCGTTGGGGGTGCCGGGCGGGATCCGCAGGGTGACCGGCGCCCCGCTGAGGGTGGGCACCTTGATCTCGGCGCCCAGCGCGGCCTCGTCGAAGCTCACCGGCACGTCGAGGGTCAGGTTGTCGCCCTTGCGGTCGAACAGCGGGTGCGGCGCGACCCGGACGACCACGAACAGGTCACCCGGGGGGCCTCCCCGCTCGCCTGCGGCGCCCTTGCCGCGGAGCCGGATGCGCTGGCCGTCCTTGACCCCGGCCGGGATCCGCGCCGAGATGGTGCGGTTGGACATGCCTCGCCCGGAGCCGTGGCAGCTCGGGCACGGGTCGTCGACGACGAGCCCGCGGCCGCCGCAGCTCGGACAGGTCTCGTTCATCGTGAACGCGCCGCCGACCGACGCCGCGCGCATCCCGACCCCGTCGCACTCGGGACAGACCCGGGGCAGGGTGCCCGACCGGGCACCGGTGCCGGAGCAGTCCGGGCAGGGCGCGTCCGAGGTCAGTCGCAGCGAGACGGTGACGCCGTCGATCGACTCGGCGAAGCCGATGGTGGCCTCGGTCTCGATGTCGGCGCCGCGACGCGGCTGCGAGGTGGTCCGGCCGCCGCGGGCACCCGCCCCGCCGCCGAACATGCCACCGAACACGTCGGAGAAGCCGCCCGCGCCCTGCCGCCGACCGCTGCCTCCGCCGAACAGGTCGTTGAAGTCGAAGGGCGGCGCACCGCCGGCGCCCCCCTGACCGTTCGTGAACGGGCCGAAGCCCCCCACGCCGGCCCGGAGGTCGTCGTACTGCTTGCGCTTCTCCGCGTCCCCCACCACGTCGTAGGCCTCCGCGACCGCCTTGAAGCGGTCCTCGGCGCCCCGGTCACCGGGGTGCGAGTCCGGATGGCTCTCGCGAGCCAGCTTGCGGTAGGCCTTCTTGATGTCGGCGGCCGAGGCGTCCTTGGCCACCCCCAGGACCTTGTAGAAGTCCTTGTTGGCCCAGTCCGAGCTGGTCATCCGCACACCCCCTTCCCTCTCCGTGGTGTTGCTGCGGTCGTTCGTGTCTGCTGCCGGCGGTCGCAGCCGACCCTCAGCCGGCGTCCGTCGGCTCCGGGTCGACCACGGTGACCCGCGCGGGACGGACCACTCGCTCCCCGATCAGGTAGCCGGCGGTGACGATGTTCTGGCAGGTCGTCGTGGTGACGTCCGGCGAGTGCGCATGCATCAGCGCCTCGTGGAAGCGCGGGTCGAACGCGTCGCCGGGGCTGCCGAACTTGACCAGCCCCTGCGCCGCCACGACCCGCTCCAGCGAGTCCGCGATCGCCTTGAAGCCGCCTTCGAGCTCGCCGTGCTCGCGGGCCCGGTCGAGGTCGTCGAGCACCGGCATCAGGGCCGAGAGCACCGAGAAGGTGGCGTTCTCCTTCACCAGCTCGCGGTCCCGGTCGACCCGGCGCTTGTAGTTGACGTACTCGGCCTGGAGCCGCTGGAGGTCGTCGGTCAGCGCCGCGACCCGGGCCCGAGCCTCGGCCAGGGCGGGGTCCTCCGGCGCCTCGGCGGGCTGGTCGGCAACCGGGTCCCCGGCCGGGGACCCGGTCCCCGCAGTGTCCTGCGGGGACCGGGCCTCGGCGTCCTGGGCGACCTGCTGGTCCGGGGCGACCCCGGCCTCGTCCTGGCTCTCCGGCTGCGGGTGACCTGCGGTCACTTGGTCTCACCCTCGCCGTCGGTGGGGACGTCCTCGTCGACGATCTCGGCATCCACGACGTCCTCGTCGGCGTCACCGGTGCCGGTGGTGCCACCGGCCGCGGCCGCGTCGGCCTCGCCCGCGGCGTACATCGCGGCACCCATCTTCTGGCTGGACTCGTTCAGCTTGGTCAGCGCGGCGGAGATCTCGGCGGCAGACCCCTCCTCGGTGTTCTCCAGCGCCTTCTTCAGCGCCTCGAGGTCGGCCTCCACCTCGGTCTTGACCTCGGCCGGGATCTTGTCACCGTTGTCGGAGAGGAACTTCTCCGAGCTGTAGGCGACGCTCTCGGCCTGGTTGCGGGTCTCGACCGCCTCCCTGCGCTGACGGTCCTCCTCGGCGTACGCCTCGGCGTCCCGGACCATCTTGTCGATGTCCTCCTTGGACAGCGCCGAGCCGCCGGTGATCGTCATCGACTGCTCGCGACCGGTGCCGCGGTCCTTGGCGGACACGTGCACGATGCCGTTGGCGTCGATGTCGAAGGTGACCTCGATCTGCGGCACGCCGCGCGGGGCCGGCGGCAGGCCGGTCAGCTCGAAGTTGCCCAGCGGCTGGTTCTGCGCCGCCATCTGGCGCTCGCCCTGGAAGACCTGGATCTGCACCGAGGGCTGGTTGTCGTCGGCGGTGGTGAACACCTCGGACCGCTTGGTCGGGATCGTGGTGTTGCGCTCGATCAGCCGCGTCATCACGCCGCCCTTGGTCTCGATGCCCAGGCTCAGCGGGGTGACGTCGAGGAGCAGCACGTCCTTGACCTCGCCCTTGAGGACGCCGGCCTGGAGCGCGGCGCCGACGGCAACGACCTCGTCGGGGTTGACGCCCTTGTTGGCCTCGCGACCGCCGGTCAGCTCCTTCACCACCTCGGCCACCGCGGGCATCCGGGTGGAGCCGCCGACCAGGATCACGTGGTCGATGGTCTTGACGTCGACCCCGGCGTCCTTGATCACCTGCTTGAACGGCGACTTGGTGCGGTCGAGCAGGTCCGCGGTCATCCGCTGGAACTCACCCCGGCTGACCTTCTCCTCGAAGTGCAGCGGGCCGGACTCCGAGTGCGTGATGTACGGCAGGTGGATCGTGGTCTCGGAGGAGGAGGACAGCTCGATCTTGGCCTTCTCCGCGGCTTCCTGGAGGCGCTGGCGGGCGATCTTGTCGGCGCCCAGGTCGACCCCGTTGTTGTCCTTGAACTTCTTGACCATCCACTCGACCAGGCGCGCGTCCCAGTCGTCACCACCGAGGTGGTTGTCGCCGGACGTGGCCTTCACCTCGACGACCCCGTCGCCGATCTCCAGCAGGGACACGTCGAAGGTGCCGCCGCCGAGGTCGAAGACCAGGATGGTCTGGTCGGACTCCTTGTCGAGGCCGTAGGCCAGCGCGGCCGCGGTCGGCTCGTTGACGATCCGGCTCACCGTCAGGCCGGCGATCTCGCCGGCCTCCTTGGTGGCCTGGCGCTGGGCGTCGGAGAAGTACGCCGGCACGGTGATCACCGCGTCGGTCACGGTCTCGCCGAGGTACGCCTCGGCGTCGCGCTTGAGCTTCTGCAGCACGAACGCGGAGATCTGCTGGGAGTTGAACGACTTGTCGTCGATCTGGGCCTTCCAGTCGGTCCCGATGTGGCGCTTGACCGACCGGATGGTGCGGTCCACGTTGGTGACGGCCTGGCGCTTGGCCACCTCACCGACGAGCACCTCGCCGTTCTTGGCGAAGGCGACGACCGACGGGGTCGTGCGCGCACCTTCGGCGTTCGCGATGACGGTGGGCTCTCCACCTTCGAGGACGGAGACGACGGAGTTCGTCGTCCCGAGGTCGATACCGACCGCACGAGCCATGGTGTGTACCTCCGGTTGCTCCCCGGCCCATCCGGGCCGGACGTGTGTGGGTGCTGCCTGCTGACGAGGGTCCTGCGGGGCCGAACCGGGCTCCCGATCGGGACGACCACGATTCTGTCAGACAACCTGAGCCGGTTCAACTCAACTCTCGTCACAGGGTATAACTCAGGGCCCGCCCGCTCTGTTCCCCTCCCCTTCGCCGAGGCGTCCCGTTCTGCGTCCCCGCTCCGTCGAGGCGTCCCGTTGTGCGTCCCCGCTCCCGCCGAGGCGTCCCGTTGTGCGTCCCCGCTCCCGTCGAGGCGTCCCGTTCTGCGTCCCCGCTCCCGTCGAGGCGTCCCGTTCTGCGCCCGGGACCACCTCGGCAACGCAGAAGCAGACGCCTCGGCACGGTCCGGGACGCAGAAGCAGACGCCTCGGCACGGTCCGGGACGCAGAAGCAGACGCCTCGGCACGGTCCGGCACGGTCCGACGCGGTCGGCGCGGGGTCAGCCGACGGTGACGCGGACCTGGTTGGAGGTCTTCCCGGTGCCGATGTCCAGCACCCGGAGCCGGGTCGCACCGGTGCGGCTGGTGATGATGTAGGTGCTGAACCGGCCGTCGCGGACCCGCACCGTGACCGGGAAGTCGGCCCAGCCGCTCTCGAACCGCTGCACCTGCAGCTGCGCGCCGGCACGGCCGCGGTGGCGACCGGTCAGGGTGATCCGCGCCCCAGGGGCGACCCGCTTGGGCGAGACCTGGAGGGTGATCAGCCGCGGCTTCTTCTTCGTCGGCGTCGCGGAGGGGGACGGGGAGGACGTCGCGGACGCGGACGGGCTGGACCGGCCCGAGGGGTCCGGGTAGGTGTCCAGCCCGGTGGTGGGATCGCCACTGGGCAGGTAGACGCTCGGCGGCGCGCTCGCCGCCGGGCGGCTGCTGTCGATGCCGCTGACCCGCGCGGCACCCACCGCAAGCACGCTGATGACACCCCCGATCACCAGCGCCACCACTACCAGCGCCGCCAGGCCGACCAGCAGCTGACGGGTCCACGGTGTCTCGTCGTCATCGGTGCGCACCATCCCCCCAGGATGCTGCACGCGCCTGAGCAGCCGTCAGGCACCCGAGGGCACGGGACCGTCCGGGCGGGGAGTCACCACGATCCGGGCGCCGTGCCGGGGGACGCTGGTGATGTTGCGGACCCGCGGCTCGTCGCTGCTGCCCGGGGGGACCGAGAGGTCGACGGAGCGCAGCACCGCCCGGAGCACCTCGACCCCCTCCATCACCGAGAAGCCCGCCCCGATGCAGCGGCGCACCCCGCCGCCGAACGGGATCCAGGTGTGGCTCGCCACCTCGCCGTCGAGGAAGCGCTGTGGCCGGAACACCGCCGGGTCGCGGTGGCTGTCCGCGCTGGCGTGCCCGAGCAGGATCGAGGGTGCGATGTTCGCCCCGCGGGGCAGCCGGTGGCCGCCGATGGTGGCCGGCGCCATCAGGTGCCGCACCACCATCGGGATCACCGGGTGCAGCCGCAGCGACTCGTTCAGCACCGCCTCGAGGTAGTCGGTCTCGTCGCGGTCCGCCGCGGCCCGGGCCCGGGCCAGCTGCGCCGGGTCCCGGCCGAGCTCGTGCAGCGCCCAGGCCAGAGCCGTCGCCGTGGTCTCGTGGCCGGCGAGCAGCAACGTCACCAGCTGGTCGCGCAGCTCGTCGTCGGACAGCCCCTCCTCGTCGCTGTCGGCACCGGCGCGCAGCAGCCGGGACAGTACGTCGGACCGGGTGCCCAGGTCGGCGGCCCGGCGCCGCTCGGCGATCTCGGCGTACACCACCTCGTCGAGGGCCCGCTGGTTGCGGACCGTCGAGCGCCACGGTCCCAGCCGCTGCAGGATCGGCGAGCCCCAGCCCAGCATCACCACCGGGCTCACCGCGACCGTACGACGGACCAGGGGACGCAACCGGGCCAGTCGCGTCTCGTCGCTCACCCCGAACACCACCCGGAGGATCACCTCCAGCGTCAGTGCGCTCATCCGGTCCAGCGAGCGGAACGACACCCCGGGCGTCCACCGGCGCACCTCCTGCTCGGCCAGCCGGGCGACCAGGGGCCGGTAGCCGCGCAGCGCCGCCCCGTGGAACGCGGGCATCAGCAGGGCCCGGGCCCGGCGGTGCTCGGCGGAGTCCAGCAGCAGCAGCGAGTGCTCCCCCATCACCGGCTCGAGGACCGCGTTGCCCTTGCCTGCATGGAGCGCCTCCGGGTCGCCGGCGAAGATCTCGCGAGCGTGCTCGGGCCGGGCGAAGATCACCAGCGCGGTCCGGCCCGGGAGCACCCGGACGGTGAACACATCGCCGTACCGGCGGTGCATGGCGGGGACGAACCGGTGCCGGAAGCGGGTCAGCGCGACGCTCTGCACCAGCGCCGGCCACCGGGGTCCGGGTGGTAGGTCCCGCGCCGGGATGCGTCGCGCGGCCGGGTCGGCCGGCTGCGGTCGCGCGAACCGGTGGTCGGCTGCCGTCATCGAGGGATCACGCCCTTCCGGGGAGGCCTCGCGGCGGTCCCTCCTCGATCCTAGGAGGGGGAGCGGCAGCCAGGAAGCGTCAGCCGGACTCGCGCACCACCAGCTCGGGCGGCAGGCGTACGGCGTCGGGCCGACCCCCGGCGATCCGCTCGACCAGCAGCTCGGCGCTGCGCCGTCCCATCTCGTGCATCGGCGAGCGGACCGTGGTCAGCGGCACCAGCATCTCGGCTGCGAGCGGGGTGTCGTTGTAGCCGACCAGGGCGACGTCCTCGGGCACCCGCAGCCCCCGGTCGCGCAGGGCGCGTAGCGCGCCGATGGCCGCAACGTCGTTGGTGGCGAAGATCGCGTCCGGGTAGGGCGGCTGGACCAGCAGCCGTTCGGCGGCGCGGTGCCCCGCCGCGGCGTCGAAGGGACCCCAGACGACCCGGTGGTCCGGGACGTCGAGGCCTGCCTCGGCGAACGCGTCCCGGGCGCCCTGGGTGCGCTCCCGGGCCGTGGACGCGAACGGCAGCCCGGCGACGATGCCCAGGTCCCGGCGACCCGCGCCGATCAGGTGCCTGCCGACCAGCCGGCCGCCGAGCAGGTCGTCGCAGGTCACCGAGGCATGGCTCCCGGTCCGGCGGGACACCAGCACGAACGGGACGTCCCGGGCGGCGAGCTCGTCCAGGAACGGGTCGTCGAGGTGCGCGTCGCCGAAGATCATCCCCTCCACGCGACGCTGCAGCAGCAGCTCGGCGCGGCCCACCCGGGTGGGCAGGTCGTCGAAGGAGTTGGTCACGAACGTGGACAGCCCGTGCTCGGTGGCGGACTCCTCGATGCCCTCGTACACGGTGGCCAGCACGAAGTCCTGGAGCCGGGGCACGAGCACCCCCACCACCCGGGAGCGGGCGGTGCGGAGGCTGGCCGCGTGCGGGTTCGGCCGGTACCCCCACCGGTCGGCGAGCCCGCGGATCCGCAGCACCGTGTCGGCGGCCGCCCACCGGGACGCGTCGGCGCCGGGGGCGCTCAGCACCCGGGACACGGTCGACACGTCCAGCCCCAGCTCGGAGGCGAGCATCCGCAGCGTCACGGGCTGGCGGAGGCCGTCGCTCATCTGGCTCCTCCCGCTCGGCTGCGGCCAGGATAGCGGCGGACGGGCGGGGCCCGGTCCCCTCAGCCGGGGATCAGTCCGTCCCGGCGGGCGAGCGCGGCCGCCTCCGTGCGCCCGGCGGCGCCGAGCTTGGCCAGGATGTTGGAGACGTGCACGCTCACCGTCTTGGCGCTGATGAAGAGCTGCCGACCGATCTCGCCGTTGCTGCGGCCCTGCGCGACGAGCACGAGCACCTCGGTCTCCCGGACGGTCAGCCGGGGGTCCGGCGGCTGCCCGGCGTCCCGCCCGCCCCGATGCCCCGGCCGGTGCCCAGGCCCCTGCGCAGACCGGGACGCCGTGGGCAGGTCCGGGACGGCCCGCTCGGCCTCGGACAGCAGGGCCACGGCACCCAGGGCCCGGGCCGCGTCCGCGGCCGCGCTCGCGTGCGCTCGGGCCGGCTCTCCGCGGCCGGCGACCTGGAGGACCGCGGCCAGGCGCGCCTGCGACCGGGCGGCCTCGAACACGTGGCCCATCGTCACGAAGCCGTCGACGGCCGCCTCCCACGCCGCGACCAGCTCGTCGGGGCCCGGCGGGTCGATGCCGGACAGCCACCGCAGCCGCAGGTGCTCGGCGTGCACCCGCGCCAGCCAGGCGTGTCCCTCTGCGCCGAAGACGCGTCCGCGCCCGGCGACCCGGTGCATCACCCCGTCCACGGCCGCGAGAAGCGCGGGGGTGCGACCGGCGAGTCCGGCACGCTCCGCCTGCGACAGCTGCGGGGCGACGGCGCAGAGCCGCCCGAGCAGCAGCCCGGTGAGCCGGAGCCGGGCCTGGTAGTAACCCGTCACGTCGGCGACCCGCATCGCCTCGTCGAACGCCGCGAAGGTCGCCGCGACGTCGCCGCGGGCCCCGGAGGCCTCCACCTGCGCGGCCCCGGCCGCCACGGCCACCCAGCCGTCCAGTGACCAGTGCGGGCGCACCCGGGCCAGAAGCGCGTCCGCCTCGACCGATCCGCGGTGCAGCAGCACGGTGGCCCGTTGCGAGAGCAGCATCGTCTCGGCCAGCAGCGGCATCCCGGCCGGCACCAGGGTCAGCCGCAGGCACTCGTCCCACTGGCCGGTCTCGTAGGCGACCTCGACCTCCATCACCCGCGCCTCCAGCGAGTACGGCGCCCAGGGCCGTCCCGCACGCCGTCCCGCCGCCGCGCCCGCACGGTAGCTCTCCCGCGCGGCGTCGGCGTCCCCGCGCTCGCGCAGCAGCCCGCCGAGCAGGAACCGCCCCCGCATCTCGCCCGCGGTGTCCCCGTCCCGACGGGCCCGCTCGACGACGTCCGCCAGGGTTCGCTCGGCCGCCTCGTCGTCGCCGGCCCGCCGGTTGATGCCGGCGAGCGTGGTGGACGCGTCCGCCACCACCGTCGGCACGTCGAGACGCTGAGCGAGCTCGAGTGCCTCGACGGCGAAGCCGGTGGCCTCCTCGTCGCGGCCCCGGTCGGTCAGCGCGCGGGCGTGCAGGGCCAGCAGCCTGGCCCGCACCGCGGTGGGCGCGTCCGGGACCAGCCGCATCGCCTCGGTGGAGTCAGGGAGCGGGTCGTCGGGGCCGTCGATCACCAGCGTCACCTGGACCAGGCACATCAGCAGCTCGGCGCGGGCCGGCACCGGGAGGTCCTCGCCGAGCTGGGCCAGCTGGGCGGTCATCAGGTGACGGGCGCGGACCGGGTGCCCGGCGGCCACCAGGGCGTCCGCGGCGGCGGTGGTGAGCGCGACCAGGTCGACGCCGTCGAGGGCCGGCCCGTGCGCCAGCAGCTCGAGCGCGGCCTCGTAGTGCTGGGCCGCCTCGTCGGCACCGCCCACAGCCATCGCCTCGGCACCCGCCCGCACACTGGCCCGGACCGCGACGTCCCGGTCGTGCGAGGCGCGGGCGTGCCGCGCCAGCTCGGCGGCGGTGCCCTCCGCCCAGCCCTCGAGCAGCGCGTGCGCGTAGGCAGCGTGCAGGCGGACCCGCTCCCCCGGCAGCAGGTCGTCGTACACCGCCTCAGCCAGCAGGGCGTGGCGGAACGCGTAGCCGGTCTCGTCCAGGCGGGTCAGCACGTGGTGCTCGACCGCGGACCGCAGCGCCCGCTCCAGCTCCGCGGCGCCGAGCGGCGCCACCGCCGCGAGCAGCGCGTGCGAGACCCGTCTTCCAGCGCAGGCTGCGACCCGCACCACCTCCCGCGCGGGGTCCTCGAGCCGGTCGACCCGCAGCAGCAGCAGGTCCGCGAGGTCCTCCGGCACGCCGCCCCCCGCGGGCGACCGCTCCCCGACCGCGGCGCCGACCAGCTCCTCGGCGAAGAACGCGTTGCCGGCCGCCCGCGACACGACCGCCTCCACCGCCGCCTCGGGAAGGTCGCCGGCGAGGTCCAGCACCAGCCGGCGTACGGCGTCGTCCGGGAGCGGGTCGAGCGTCATCCGCTGCACGGCGGGGAGCCTCGACCACTGAGCCAGGACCGCCCGCAGCGGATGCCGACGGTGCAGGTCGTCGGAGCGGTAGGAGACGACCAGCGCGACCCGGCCCTGCACCCCGCGGCCGAACAGGAAGGACAGCAGGTCGTGAGTGGACCGGTCGGCCCAGTGCAGGTCCTCCACCACCAGCAGCAGCGGCCCCGCGGCGGCGAGCTCCTCGAGAGCCGCGCGCACCGCCTCGAACAGCTCCGCCCGGTCGAGGGGGTTGGCCGGCGACGACCGGGGGGCGCCCGAGAGCAGACGGCGTCCCGGCTGCAGCGCGGAGAGCGCCGGGTGCGCGGTGACCAGGTCCTCCGCGAGCTGCTGCTGCGCGTCCCCGAGCCGCCCGAACACCTCCGAGAAGGGCAGGTAGGGCAGGGCGCTGTCGCCGAAGTCCAGGCAGTGCCCCACCAGCGTGCGGCGGCCGGCCGCGGCAGCCCGCTCGGTCAGCGCTGCCAGCAGCCGGGTCTTGCCGACGCCGGCGTCGCCGGCCAGCAGCACGAAGGCGGCGGTGTCCCCGGCCGTGCGGGTGGACAGCCCGGCCAGGTCCGCCAGGGCGTCGAGCTCGCGCTCACGTCCCTGCATCGGCTGCGCGGTGGTGTCCTTCAGTGCCACGCCGTCCATCATCGCGGAGGGCGGGGACACGTCCAGCCCGACCGGGCCGGTGGCGCGCACCTCACGCCAGCGACAGCGGGCGGCGTCGCGGGTGGGGCAGGTGCAGCGACCGGCGCCGGGGCACGCGGTGCCGTGGCCGCCGCGACCGGGGATACTGCGCGACCGCCCGGGCCCGGCGGTAGCCGACCTCGGCGCTGACGAAGGGCTCCTGAGCCATCACCATGGTGTCCTCCTCGATGTGACACGTCTCGATGGCTCGAGCCTGGGCGTCTGAGGTAGCCGCGCACATCGGAGGAACGACCTATCCCCGGCCCGGCACCTGCCTCAGACCCGGCGACCTCCGCGGTAGGTCTCCCGGACCAGCGGCACGCCGGGCCGGTAGGCGAGGTGCAGGTACGACGGCGCGTCCAGGACCGCCAGGTCGGCGGCCGCCCCCACCGCGAGGTGCCCGACGTCGGCGCGACCCAGCGCCCGGGCACCGCCGACCGTGGCCGCGGTGAGCGCCTCCGCGGGCGACAGCCCCATCTCCCGGACCGCCAGCGCGATGCACAGCGGGATCGAGGAGGTGAAGCACGACCCCGGGTTGCAGTCGCTGGCGATCGCCACGCTGACCCCGGCGTCGAGCAGCCGCCTGCCGTCCGGGTACGGCGAGCGGGTGGAGAACTCCACCCCCGGCAGCAGCGTGGCCGTGGTGCCCGAGGACGCCAGCGCGTCCACGTCGGCGTCGCTGAGGTAGGTGCAGTGGTCGACGGCGGCCAGGCCCAGCTCGCAGGCCAGGGCGACGCCCGGCCCCGGCCCGAGCTGGTTCGCGTGCAGCCGCCCCCTCAGCCCGCGGGCCGCTCCGGCGGCAAGGACCGCGCGGGCCTGGTCCTCGTCGAAGGCGCCCCGCTCACAGAACACGTCGACCCACCGGGCGTACGGCGCGCACGCGTCGAGCATCGGGCCGGTCACCAGGTCGACGTACCCGGCCGGGTCGTCGGCGTACTCGGGGGGCACCACGTGGGCGCCGAGGAAGGTGGTCTCCTCGGTGACCTGGCGGGCCAGTGCCAGGCTGCGGGCCTCGTCGTGCACGGTCAACCCGTAGCCGCTCTTGACCTCCACGGTGGTGGTGCCCTGCCGGTGCATCTCGGCCACCAGCCGGGCGAGGTTGCCGGCCAGCTGCTCGTCGCTGGCCGCCCGGGTCGCGGCCACCGTGGTGCGGATGCCGCCGGCGGCGTACGGCGTCCCGGTCATCCGGGCGGCGAACTCCGCGGACCGGTCCCCGGCGAAGACCAGGTGCGCGTGCGAGTCCACGAACCCCGGGACCACCGCGCGACCGCCGACGTCGTAGCCGGTGTCGGCGGCCGGTGCCGACCGGCCGGGCCCGACCCAGGCCACCCGGCCGTCCTCGACCACCAGGGTGGCGTCGTGCAGCAGCCCCAGCTCCGGGTCCTGGGTGGACAGCTCGCCGATGCCGGTCAGCGCGATGCTGGTCACCGCTCCTCCCACAGCCCGGTGATCACCCGGTCGAGCTCGACCCCGGCCGCCCGGTGGTCCTCGGCGGTGGCGACCAGCACCCCGTCGCGGATCACCGAGACCACGTCGGCGCCACCGGCGGCGAAGACCGCGGTGGCCTCGTCGGCGCCGGTGCCGGCGGTGCGCACCGAGGCGGTGTCGACGGTGACCAGGTCCGCGCGGGCGCCCACCTCGATGCGTCCGACGTCGGGGAACCCGAGCGAGCGGTGTCCCGTGGACGTGGCGGCGGTGAGCAGCTCGCCGGCCGACCAGTGCCCGCGCGTGCGGGTCACCAGCCGCTCGTCCAGCTCGACGGCGCGCATCTCCTCGAACAGGTCGACCACCGCGTGGCTGTCCGAGCCGAGGGTCAGCGGGGAGCCGGCCTCGTGCAGCGCCCGCGAGGGTCCGACCCCGTCCCCGAGGTCGCGTTCGGTGGTGGGACAGAAGCAGGCGTGGGTCCCGGTGTCGCCGAGCAGCTCCACGTCGCGGTCGTCCAGGTGGGTGGCGTGCACGGCGCTGGTGCGCGGGCCGAGGGCGCCGGCGTCCTCGAGCAGCTCGGTCGGGCTCATCCCGTAGGCCTCCAGGCAGGCGTCGTTCTCGGCGGCCTGCTCGGACAGGTGCACGTGCAGCGGCCCCGCGTGCTGCTCCGCCCACCCGGACACCCGCCACATCTGGTCGCGCGGGACCGCGCGCACCGAGTGGATCGCGGCACCGACCCGGGCCCGCGGGCCGGTGCGGGCGAACGCCTCGACCCGGGTCGCCCAGGCGTCGGCGTCGCCGTCGCTGAACCGGGACTGCACGCCCTCGGGCGGCGAGCCGATCCCGGAGGCGAGGTAGCAGGTGTCCAGCAGCGCGATCCGCAGCCCCGCCTCCGCCGCGGCCTCCACCAGGGCGTGCGACATCGCGTGCGGGTCGTCGTACGGCGTCCCGCCCGGGCCGTGGTGCAGGTAGTGGAACTCGCCGACGCTGGTGATCCCGGTGGCGACCATCTCCCGGTACGTCGCCCGGGCCAGCTCGAAGCAGCTGTCCGGGGTGAGCCGTCCGGCCAGCGCGTACATCTGCTCCCGCCACGTCCAGAACGTGCCGCGGTCCCGCTGGGTCCGGCCGCGCAGCGCCCGGTGGAAGGCGTGGCTGTGGCAGTTCGCCAGCCCGGGCAGGGTCAGGCCGGGCAGCCGGTGCGCGCCCTGTGGCGGGCCGTCGACGACCCGGGTGAACACGCCGTCCTCGACGTCGACGAGCACCCCGTCCCGGGTGGCTCCGGAGCCGGTCCAGGCCCGCTCCAGCCAGTAGGTGGTCACGCGCCACCCGCGTCCGGGAGGAAGCCGCCGGCCATCCCCTGCAGCGTGTCCGCGAGCGCCTCGACCCCGGCGAGGCAGTCGGCGGTCTCGGCGTGCTCGGCCGGGGAGTGGGAGACCCCGGTGGGGTTGCGCACGAACAGCATCGCGCTGCGGCGGCCGGCCGCGGCCAGGATGCCGGCGTCGTGGCCGGCCATCGTGGGCAGCAGCGGCCACGGGGTGTCGCCGCCCAGCGCCGCGATCCGGGTCGCGGTGTCCTCCTCGAAGACCACCGCCGGGGAGGTGGACTCCGTGGTGCGCTGGAGCACGGTGCCGTCCCGGTCCGCCCGCTCGCCCGCGGACCGCTCGATCCCGGCGACCAGCTCCTCCAGCTGCGGAGTCGACGCGGCCCGGGCGTCCAGCCAGGCGGTCACCCGCGACGGGACCGCGTTGGTGCCGTTGGGCTGCACGTCCAGCCGGCCGAAGGTCGCCCGCGCACCGGCCAGGCGGGCCTGCTTGGCCGCCGCGAGCGCCGTCATCGCGTAGGTGAGCATCGGGTCGTGCCGGTCCTCCATGCGGGTGGTCCCCGCGTGGTTGGCCTGGCCGGTGAACTCGAAGCGGTAGCGCCCGTGCGGCCAGATCCCGCTGGCCACCCCCACGGCCGCGCCGCGGTCCACGAGGTCCCGGCCCTGCTCGACGTGCAGCTCCAGGAAGCAGTCGACGTCGTCGAGCAGCGTCGAGGGGCCCAGGTCCGGCTGCTGGCCGGCCGCGGCCATCGCGTCGAGCAGGAACACGCCCTCGCGGTCGCGCAGCTCGCGGGCCTGCGCCGGCGTGGTCGTCCCGGTGAGCAGCCGGGAGCCGAGACAGGCGACGCCGAAGCGCGACCCCTCCTCCTCCACGAAGACCGCCACCCCGACCGGTGACGCCGGCTCGAAGCCACGCTCGCGCATCAGGTCGACGGCGGCCAGCGCCGACACCACGCCGAGCGGTCCGTCGTACGCCCCGCCGTCGAGGACCGAGTCCAGGTGCGAGCCGGTGACGATGCCGCGGTGCCGGGCCGACTCGGGCCGCCACCACGCGACCAGGTTGCCGTTGCCGTCGGTCTCGACCTCGAGCCCCCGGGCGGCGGCCTGCTCCAGGAACCAGGCGTGGCACTCCCGCTCGGCGGTCCCGAAGGGCTGTCGGAAGTAGCCGGTGGACGCTCCGCGGCCGATCGGCGCGAGGTCGCGCCACATCTGCTCGAAGTCAGCCGTCATGATCGTCTCCATGGAGTTCCGGGACGTGGTGCGCAGGCGCAGGATGGTCCGACGCTACGCGCCGCGCCCGGTGGACCCGGCCGCGGTCGAGCGGATGCTGTCGCACGCGGTGCGCGCCCCGAACGCCGGGTTCACCCAGGGCTGGGCGTTCCTGGTGCTCGACGACCCCGGGGACGTGGCGCGGTTCTGGGCGAGCACCACGCCCGCGGACGCCGACCCGGACAGCCGCTGGCTGAGCGGGATGCGCACCGCGCCGGTGGTGATCGTGCCGCTGTGCAGCAAGGACGCCTACCTCGAGCGGTACGCCGAGCAGGACAAGGGCTGGAGCGACCGCGAGGAGCGGCGCTGGCCGGTGCCCTACTGGTACGTCGACGCCGGAATGGCCTCGCTGCTGGTGCTGCAGACCGCCGTCGACGAAGGTCTGGGGGCCTGCTTCTTCGGCATCCCCGGCGACCGCGTCGAGACGCTCCGCGAGGAGTTCGGGGTGCCGGCGACGTACCGGCCGGTCGGCGCGATCACGGTCGGCCACCGCGTCGAGGACTCCGGCTCCCCGGGCTCCGCGGCGCGCCGGGAGCGCCGGCCCCTCGGCGAGGTGGTGCATCGCGGCGGCTGGTGAGGGCGCTGCGGCGGGGGGCATGCGGACAGTTCACCGGTCCGAGCAGTCGGTGGCAACGCCGTACGGCGACGCGGCATCTCGGATCCGAGACTTGGCTACAGCTGCCCGAGCAGCCAGGTCGGACCGAGCACGGTCGCACCGGTCGCCTCGACGCGCGCACGCAGCCCACGGTCGGCGGTGACCACCGCGACCTCGGCCCCACCGGCGACCAGGGCGACCACCTCGGTGACGATGGCGTCGTCGCCCGAGCCCTGCGCGTGCACGGTGCGCACCGGCCCGACGGACCCCGGCTCGACACCGCGACGGGCCGCGCCCTCGAGGACCAGCACCAGCTCGTCGTGGGCCAGCGACGAGGTCGTCAGCGACCCGTGCAGCCGCAGGGCGGCCCCGGCCCGGTCCCGCCACCAGCCGTCGGGTCGGCTGCCCACCACGTTCGCGCCGTCGACCACCAGGACCTGCACCGGCTCAGCGTAGGCGGGCCCGTGCTGGCCGTAGCCGGTGACCACCCCGCTCCTAGAATCGAGCCGGGGTGAGAGACATGACCGGACGCGACTTCGACGAGGAACGGCGCCTGCGCCGGGCCGCGGTGACCCGCTTCGGGCTGGTCCCCGACGAGCAGGAGCCCGACCAGCCCACCGCACCGACGGCCGACGAGCAGACCGACGAGGACGACAACGCCGCCTCGCAGCGGATGGAGCAGAAGAGCCTCTGGGTCGACTTCCAGATCCGCAAGGCGATGGAGCGCGGCGAGTTCGACAACCTGCCCGGCGCCGGCAAGCCGCTCGACCTGCCGGACGTGCACGACCCGGACTGGTGGGTGAAGCGGCTGATCGAGCGCGAGAACATCCAGGGTGTCGCACCGCCCGCGATCGGGCTGCGTCGCGAGGACGCCGAGCTCGACGGGGTCCTGGACCGCGAGTGGTCGGCGGAGGGGGTGCGCAAGGTGGTCGCCGACTTCAACCGCCGGGTGGTCGAGGCACGCCGCCAGCTCACCGGCGGACCGCCGGTGGTGACCCGGCTCCGGGACGCCGACGACGAGGTCGCCCGGTGGCACGACCGACGGGCCGCTGCCCAGGAGGCCGGCCGGCGGCGACGGGCCGAGGCCGCCGCCCGTGCGGCCGCCGAGAGGGCCGCGCGCTCCCGGTCCCCGCTCCCCTCCCTGCTGAGGCGTCTGGTTCTGCGTCGTACCCCCCGCTGAAGAGTCTGGTTCTGCGCAGAACCAGACTCCTCGGCGGGGTGGGGACCGCAGAACCAGACTCCTCGGCGGGGCGGGGACCGCAGAACCAGACGCCTCGGCGGGGTGGGGACCGCAGAAGCAGACGCCTCGGCGGGGTGGGGTCAGGCCTCCTGCATCGGGATCCGGACGCCCCGCTCGGCGGCCGCGGCGACCGCCTCGGGGTAGCCCGCGTCCACGTGTCGGATCACGCCCATGCCGGGGTCGTTGCTCAGCACCCGCTCGATCTTCTGCGCAGCCAGGTCCGTGCCGTCCGCGACGGTCACCTGACCCGCGTGGATCGAGCGGCCCATGCCCACCCCGCCACCGTGGTGGATCGAGACCCAGGTCGCTCCGGACGCGGTGTTCACCAGCGCGTTCAGCAACGGCCAGTCGGCGATGGCGTCCGAGCCGTCGAGCATCGACTCGGTCTCCCGGTACGGCGAGGCGACACTGCCGCTGTCGAGGTGGTCGCGGCCGATCGCGATCGGGCCGGCGAGCTCACCCGAGGCGACCATCTCGTTGAACCTCAGGCCCGCGAGGTGCCGCTCGCCGTACCCGAGCCAGCAGATCCGCGCCGGCAGCCCCTGGAAGCGCACCTTCTCCTGGGCCATCGTGATCCACTTGTGCAGCCGCTCGTTGTCGGGGAACAGCTCGAGGATCGCCCGGTCGGTCGCGGCGATGTCCGCCGGGTCGCCGGAGAGCGCGGCCCACCGGAACGGGCCCTTGCCCTCGCAGAACAGTGGCCTGATGTAGGCCGGCACGAAGCCCGGGAAGTCGAACGCCCGGGAGCACCCGGCCTTGCGGGCCTCGTCACGGATCGAGTTGCCGTAGTCGAAGACCTCCGCGCCCCGGTCCTGGAACTCGACCATCGCCTGTACGTGCAGGGCCATCGAGGCCTGGGCCCGGTCGGTGAGCGCCCCGGCGTCCTTCTCGCGCAGCGCGGCCCAGTCCTCGAACGCGACCCCGACCGGCAGGTAGTACAGCGGGTCGTGGGCGGAGGTCTGGTCGGTGACGATGTCGACCGGCGCGCCCTGCGCGAGCAGCGCGGGGACCATCTCGGCCGCGTTGCCGAGCACCCCGATGGACAGCGGACGCCGCTCGTCGCGGGCCGCCACCGCCAGCTCGACGGCGTGCGCGAGCGAGTCGGCCTGCACGTCGAGGTAGCGGTGCTCGATCCGCCGGGTGATCCGGGTCTGGTCGCACTCCACGCAGATCACCACGCCGTCGTTCATGGTCACCGCGAGCGGCTGCGCGCCACCCATCCCGCCGAGTCCCGCGGTCAGCGTGATGGTACCCGCCAGCGTGCCGTCGTAGCGCTTGTCGGCGACCGCGGCGAAGGTCTCGAACGTGCCCTGGAGGATCCCCTGGGTGCCGATGTAGATCCAGGAGCCCGCGGTCATCTGGCCGTACATGGTGAGCCCGAGGTGCTCGAGGCGGCGGAACTCCTCCCAGTTGGCCCAGTCGCCGACCAGGTTGGAGTTGGCGATCAGCACCCGCGGCGCCCACTCGTGGGTCCGCATCACCCCGACCGGCTTGCCGCTCTGCACGAGCAGCGTCTCGTCGGCCTCCAGGGTGGTGAGCGCACGCACGATCGCGTCGTACGCCGCCCAGCTCCGCGCCGCCTTGCCGGTGCCGCCGTAGACGACCAGGTCCTCGGGACGCTCGGCGTTCTCCGGGTCCAGGTTGTTCATAAGCATGCGCAGCGGCGCCTCGGTCTGCCAGCTCTTCGCGGTCAGCTCGGACCCGCGGGGGGATCGGACCTCTCGTGCCTCGCTCATGGGTGCTTCCTTCCCGGACGTCGTACGTCCTGGTGGCGATCGGTGCGGTTGCGGATGACGTTGACGAGGGGGCTCGTGGCTAGGACAGCTCCCCGACGGCGGCCTCGACGGCGCGCACCAGGGCACCGCTGCGGACGTCGACGAAGGCGTGCTCGATCTCGGGGGCGAGGTACCGGTCCGGTCCCGGGCCCTCGACGTTGCGGCGCAGCAGCGCCACCGCGGCGGCGGTGCCCGGCGCCGGCGCCAGCGGGCCGCGCAGGTCCAGGGCCCGGGCGGCGGTGAGGTACTCGACCGCCACCACGCGGGCGAGCCCGTCGACCGAGCGCCGCAGCTTGCGCGCCGCGGACCAGCCCATCGACACGTGGTCCTCCTGCATCGCGCTGCTCGGGATCGAGTCGACGCTGGCCGGGTTCGCCAGCCGCTTGAGCTCGGAGACGACCGCCGCCTGCGTGTACTGGGCGATCATGTGCCCGGAGTCGACGCCGGGGTCGTGGGCCAGGAACGGCGGCAGCCCGTGGCTGCGGGCCCGGTCCAGGAACCGGTCGGTACGGCGCTCCGCGATCGAGGCCACGTCCGCCGCCACGATCGCGAGGAAGTCCAGCACGTAGGCGACCGGCGCGCCGTGGAAGTTGCCGTTGGACTCCACCCGGCCGTCGTCGAGCACGACCGGGTTGTCGACCGCCGAGGCCAGCTCCCGGCCGGCGACCAGCGCGGCGTGGTCCACGGTGTCCCGGGCCGCTCCGTGCACCTGGGGCGAGCAGCGCAGCGAGTAGGCGTCCTGCACACGGTTGCAGTCCGGCCCCCGGTGGCTGGCCACGATCCGGGACCCGTCGAGCAGCCGCAGCAGGTTGGCTGCGGACGCCGCCTGTCCGGGGTGCGGGCGGAGCGCCTGCAGGTCGGCGGCGAAGACCCGGTCGGTGGCCAGCTGGGCCTCGACGCTCATCGCGGCGGTGACGTCGGCGGCCTTGAGCAGCATCCGCAGGTCCGTGATCGCCAGCACCAGCATGCCGAGCATCCCGTCGGTGCCGTTGATCAGCGCGAGGCCCTCCTTGGCGCCCAGCTCGACCGGCGCGAGACCCGCCTCGTTGAGCGCGACCGCCGCCGGCCGCCGCTCCCCCCGGGCGTCGGTGACCTCGCCCTCCCCGATCAGCGCCAGCGCGCAGTGCGAGAGCGGTGCGAGATCGCCTGAGCAGCCCAACGACCCGTACTCGTGCACCACCGGGGTGATCTGGTGGCTGAGCATCCCGGCCATCGTGCGGGCGGTCTCCAGGCGGATCCCGGTGTGTCCGGTGGCGAGCGTCGAGAGCCGCAGCAGCATCAGCGCCCGGGTCACCTCGCGCTCCACCTCCGGGCCGCTGCCGGCGGCGTGCGAGCGGACCAGTGACCGCTGGAGCTGGGCGCGCATGTCGGCCGGGATGTGCCGGGTGGCGAGCGCGCCGAACCCGGTGGAGATGCCGTACGACGGGGTGGCGGCCGCCGCGAGCTCCTCGACGTACCCGCGGGCGCGGGCGATGGCCGCGACCGCGTCCGCACCGAGCTCCACCGGGGCACCGTCGCGGGCCACGGCCACGACGTCGGCGAACGAGAGCGGGCCGACGCCTACGGTGACGGGCTGCGGGGAGGTCATGGCTCCATTGCATCGGCCGCCGGTCCCCTGCACCAGGGGTGTGCGAGCCCAGGCGTCTCGGATCCGAGACATACGGCCGCTACGCTGGACCGGTGGGTCAGGTCCCGGCAGCGACGCGCGCGCTCCGGGTGCTGCGGTTCCTCGCCGGACAGCCGGACCCGGTCACCCTGGACCGGCTCGCCGCCGCGGTCGGACTGCCGCGCTCCACGGCGTACCACCTGGTCGCCGCGATGATCGAGGAGGGCTTCGTGGTCCATCTCGCCGAGGAGCACCGCTACGGCCTGGGCGTGGCCGCCTTCGAGGTGGGCAGCGGGTACGCCCGCCAGGAGCCGCTGCAGCGGATTGCCCGCCGGCACCTGGCCGCGCTCGTGGACACCACCGGTCACAGCGCCCACCTGGCGGTGCAGCACGGACGCGACGTGCTCTACGTGCTCGAGGAGCGCGCCCCGGGCCGGCCGCCTCTGGTCACCGACGTCGGGGTCCGGCTGCCGGCGCATCTGACGGCCAGCGGCCGGGCGATCCTGGCGCAGCTGCCGGCAGCCCAGGTCCGGGCGCTGTACCCGGACCGGGCGGTCTTCGTCGACCGGCACGGCCTCGGCCCGACCTCGCTGAGCGCGCTGCGCACCTTGCTCGCCGAGACCCGGCAGCGGGGTTACGCGGTGGAGGAGGGCGAGGTCACGCCCGGCTTCGCCTCGGTGGCCGCCGCGGTCCTGGACCACAACGGGCACCCGGTGGCGGCGGTGGCCGTCACCTACCCGGCGACGGAGACCGCCGCCGAGCTGCCCCGGACCGTCGAGGGGACCCGGCGGACCGCGGCCACCCTGACTACCCGGCTCGGCGGCCGCTGAGCCGCGCCTGGTCCTCGAGCACCTGGTAGATCCCGTAGATCACGCCGGGGACGTGCCCGAGCAGCTGGAGCAGGAACTTGTACCTCGGACTCCCTCGTGCCTCGGGTGGTGACGCGTGTGCCTCCGACCGCGGTCAGGACGGCACGTTGGCGCCGGTGGGGCCGATCCCCTGCGCCCGTGCCTGGGCCGGGTCGGGTCGGCTTGGGCCGGGCCGGGCCGGGACGGATCGAGCGAGTCGAGCACGGGGCACGGCGAGCGGCGAGGGCGGCGCCCCCTCGGACGAAGCGTCCTCGCGGCCGGACCGGAGCGCAAGGGGCCACCCGCCTCCGGCCCGGGCGACCTCCGGCCCTTGCCGCTGGCTCCCGGCCCGGCCGACGATGCCAGCAGCGGCCGGGTCCGGCCGCCGTGCCTGCAGATGGAGAGGCCCAGCATGAGCCACCGACCTACCCTCCCCGAGGGGGCCGACGACCCGGCGCTCGGCCCGGCGTCCCGAGACCCGGCGACGTACACACGTGCCGGACGGTTGCGCAAGGCCGTGTACGAGGCGGAGATGGCTCGGCTCCAGGAGCAGCTGGTGGTGCTGCAGTACTGGGTGCAGGCCCGCGGGCTCAAGGTGCTGGTGATCTTCGAGGGGCGCGGCTCGGCCGGCAAGGGCGGGGTTATCAAGACCATCACGGAACGGACCAGCCCACGCATCGTGCGCGTGGTGGCCCTCCCCACGCGCACGGAGCGGGAGGCCACCCAGTGGTACTTCCAGCGGTACGTCGAGCATCTGCCGGCCGCCGGTGAGGTCGTGCTGTTCGACCGCAGCTGGTACAACCGGTCGAACGTCGAGCGGGTGATGGGCTACTGCACCGAGGACGAGCACGAGGAGTTCCTGCGCAGCTGCCCCGAGTTCGAGCGGATGCTGGTCCGCTCGGGCGTCATCGTGCTCAAGTACTGGTTCTCGGTCAGCTTCGAGGAGCAGCAGCGGCGCTTCGAGGCGCGCAACCACGAGCCCCTCAAGCGGTGGAAGCTCTCCGCGATCGACCTCGCCGAGCACGAGCTCTACGTCCGCTACTCGATGGCGAAGGACAACACCTTCCAGTTCACCGACATCAAGCAGGCGCCGTGGTACGTCGTACCCTCGGACGACAAGCGGGCGGCGCGGCTGAACTGCATCTCGCACCTGCTCTCCAGCTTCGACTACGAGGACCTCACCCCGCCCCCGGTCGAGCTGCCGCAGATGCGCGACGTGCCGTACGTGCGGCCGCCGATCCACGAGCAGACGTTCGTGCCGGCGCGGTTCTGAGCGGCTCCCTGCTCTGCCACGACGACCAGCGGTCCAGCTCGGTGCGCCAGCCGGGACCGCCGGCGTCGCCAGCCCAGGCGACGTAGCCGTCGGGTCGCACCAGCACGGCCGGGCCGGCGTCGGCCCGGCGCACGGCGCGCACGGGTGCGTCCGGGGGCAGCGGACCCGGGACCAGCAGCAGCCAACCCCCGCGCCGGAGCGCCTCGTAGAGCCGGCCGCCGTCCGCGAGAGGCACGTCGGCGGCCCGCGCGCCCACCAGCGGGTGGGCCCCTCGCGGCCGCCGGTAGCGGATCCCGACGCCGGACACCAGCCCCACCGCCCGCTCGCGCACCGGGGGCACGGCCAGCAGCGTCCGGACCGCCGCGTCGCGCAGGCCGCGGGCCGGCAGGCTCCGGGCCATCGCCGCCCGGATCAGGGTCCCGCTGCTGCGCAGCACCGTCCGACCGACCGGGTGCCGCTCGTCCTGGTAGCTGTCGAGGACCCGCTCGGGTGCCCCGTCGAGCACCGCCGCGAGCTTCCAGCCCAGGTTCAGCGCGTCCTGGATCCCGGTGTTCATGCCCTGGCCGCCGGCGGGCGAGTGCACGTGAGCGGCGTCGCCGACGAGCAGCACGCGTCCGCGCCGGTAGCGGGCCACCTGCCGCTCGTCGCTGTGGAAGCGCCCCAGCCAGCGGGCGTCGTGCATCCCGAGATCGGTGCCCAGCGCCCGCCGGGTGACCGCGCGCACCTCCTCCAGGTCCAACGGCGCCTGGTCGTCGACGTCGTGCCGGCGGTCCCAGGCGAAGACCCGGTGGAACCCGTCGCCGAAGGGGGCCACCAGCGCGAAGCAGCCGCCGGCCGCGTTCACCGTGAGCGTGTCCGCCGGCGGGTCGGCCAGCCGGACGTCGGCGAGCATGATCGAGCGGAGCACTGAGCGGCCCGGGAAGCCCATCCCGAGCAGGTGCCGGACCGTGCTGTGCGCGCCGTCGGCCCCCACGACGTACGCCGCTCGCACCTCGCGGGCACCGGTCGCACCGAGAACGGCGACGGTGACGCCCGCGCCGTCCTGGCGCAGCCCGGTGACCCGCGCACCGCGTTCGACGCGGGCACCGGAGGCCGCGGCTCCTCGCTCCAGCACCCGGTCGACGTGGTGTTGCGGGGTCACCAGCAGGAACGGGAAGCGGGACGGCAGCCGGCCCAGGTCCAGCGCCGCGCGGCCGAACAGCCGCAGCCGGCGCACCCGGACCCCGGTGCCCAGCAGCTCGTCGGCCAGCCCGCGGCTGTCCAGCGCCTCGAGCGTGCGGGCGTGCACCCCGAACGCCCGGGACAGGGGTGACCGGCCGGGGTGCTGCTCCAGCACCAGCACCGACCGGTCCGCCAGCGCCACCTCCCCGGCGAGCATCAGGCCCGCCGGTCCCGCTCCGACCACGACGACGTCGTACCGCTCCTCCGGCATCCGGACCACCCGCAATTCATCGACTGTTGATATCCTGATCCGGTCCGGGACCGGACGCAAGGGGCGGGACCGGGCGGGGAAAAGTTACCCATAGGTAGGCTGACCTCGGCAGGGCACGGGTGACGCGCTCACGACGGGGCCCTACGCTCGGACGACGCTCGGCACGCAGCTACCAGGAGCCCCCATGCAGATCTTCGCCCTCGTGGTGTCCCTCGCCATCACGACCGTGGGCATCGTCTTGTTCGTCAAGGCGATCCGTCAGATCCTCGCGACCCTGCGGATCGGCCAGCCCGCGGTCGGGCGCTCCGACGACAAGGCCGCCCGCTGGACCAACCTGGCCAAGGAGACCCTCGGGCACACCCGGATGCTCCAGTGGACCGCCGTCGGCGCCGCCCACTGGTTCATCTTCATCGGCTTCGGGCTGCTCTTCCTGACCCTGCTGACCGCCTTCGGCCAGCTGGTCGACGCGCACTTCGTGCTGCCGGTGATCGGGCACTTCTTCCTCTACGAGTGGGCCTCCGAGTTCTTCACGCTGATGATGCTGATCGCCATCGTCGCGCTGATCGGCTACCGGGTGACCCGCCCCAAGGAGCGCACCCGCGGGTCGAAGGGCCGCTTCTACGGCTCCACGATGTGGCAGGCCTACTTCGTCGAGGCGGTGATCCTCGGCGTCGGGCTGTGCATCGTGGTCCTGCGCGGAGCCGAGTACGCGATCGCGCAGTACGCCGGCGACCCCGCGTCCGCGCTGCACTACCCGTTCAGCTTCGGCATCGGGGAGGCCCTCTCCGGGCTCTCCGAGCCGACCCTCGCCAATGTCATCTACCTGACCGCGATGCTGAAGATCGTCATCTCGTTCACCTGGATGATCGTGATCTCGCTGAACCCGACGATGGGGGTCGCCTGGCACCGGTTCACCGCGTTCTTCAACATCTGGTTCAAGCGCGAGTCCGACGGAGGGACCGCCCTCGGCGGCCTGCGCCCGATCATGGTGGACGGCGCGCCGATCGACTTCGAGAACATCGAGGACCTCGACGAGGACGCCCCGCTCGGGGTCGGCAGGATCGAGGACTTCGCCTGGAAGGGCATCCTGGACTTCACCTCGTGCACCGAGTGCGGTCGCTGCCAGAGCCAGTGTCCGGCCTGGAACACCGAGAAGCCGCTGTCCCCCAAGCTCCTGATCACCAACCTGCGCGACCACGCCCACGCCAAGGCGCCGTACCTGCTCGCCGACGAGGCGGCTCGCGACGCCCTGCCCGACCACGTGAAGGCCGAGGCCGACCGCGAGCTGGTGGGCGCGACCGAGGGCGACCCGACGCTGCCCTCGGGGGGCGCGGTGATCGACCCCGAGGTGCTGTGGAACTGCACCTCCTGCGGAGCCTGCGTGCAGCAGTGCCCCGTCGACATCGAGCACGTCGACCACATCATGGACATGCGCCGCTACCAGGTGCTGGTCGAGTCGAACTTCCCTACCGAGCTCAACCAGCTGTTCAAGGGCCTGGAGAACAAGGGCAACCCCTGGAACATGTCCCCGAACGCCCGGATGGACTGGGCGAAGGGCCTGGACTTCGAGGTCAGAGTGGTCGGCGGCACGAACGACCACGACGTAGCGGACCTCGACGAGGTGGACTGGCTGTTCTGGGTCGGCTGCGCCGGCGCCTACGAGGACCGCGCCAAGAAGACCACCCGCGCGGTCGCCGAGCTGCTGGACCTGGCCGGGGTGTCCTTCGCGGTCCTCGGGGACGGCGAGACCTGCACCGGCGACCCGGCCCGGCGCTCGGGCAACGAGTTCGTCTTCCAGCAGCTGGCGATGCAGAACGCGGAGGTGCTCACCGAGACCAAGGCGAAGAAGGTGGTCTCCACCTGCGCGCACTGCTTCAACACCCTGAAGAACGAGTACGCCGCCTTCGGCCTCGAGCTGGAGGTCGTGCACCACACCCAGCTGCTGAACCGGCTGGTCCGCGAGGGCCGGCTGACCCCGGTGGCCGACGGCTCGGGCGCTCCGAAGCGGTCGGTGACCTACCACGACCCCTGCTACCTCGGCCGGCACAACCAGGTCTACTCCCCGCCGCGGGAGCTGCTCGCCGTGCTGCCGAACACCGAGCTGAAGGAGATGCCGCGCAACAGCGAGCGGTCCTTCTGCTGCGGTGCCGGCGGGGCGCGGATGTGGATGGAGGAGAAGACCGGCCAGCGGATCAACATGAACCGCAGCACCGAGGCGGTCGGCACCGGGGCCGACCAGATCGCGGTCGGCTGCCCGTTCTGCCGGGTGATGCTGTCCGACGGCCTCACCTCCCTGCAGGCCGACCACCAGGCCCGCGAGGAGGTCGAGGTGCTCGACGTGGCCCAGCTGCTGCTGGCCTCGGTGAAGCGCACCGAGTCCGTGGCCACCCAGGCGGAGCCCCGCCCGGGGGACGTGACCCAGACGGAGGACACCGTGACCGACCACCAGGACGTCGGCCCCGACGCGGCCGCCAGCAAGCAGCGTGACCCGGAGGCGGGGACCCCGTGACCGGCCGGGAGCCGGCGGCCGGCGGGACCGGCGCCGACGAGCAGCCCGGCGTGGCCGGCGGGGAGGCCGACCCGGCCGAGGAGGCCGCCGCCGAGGACCAGGTCGGCCACGACTCGGAGCCGCAGGTGGACGACGCGGCAGACCGGCCGGACCGCCGCTAGAGCGAGCAGGCGTGCGGGCCGGGCTCAGACCTCGGTGCGGTGGAAGCCCAGGTGCGATCGGGACGGGGTCGGTCCCCGCTGCCCCTGGTAGCGCGAGCCGTACTTCTCCGAGCCGTACGGGTGCGCGGAGGGCGAGGACAGCCGGAAGAAGCACAGCTGGCCGATCTTCATCCCCGACCAGAGCTTGATCGGCAGGGTCGCCACGTTCGACAGCTCCAGGGTCACGTGACCGCTGAAGCCAGGGTCGATGAACCCGGCGGTCGAGTGGGTGAGCAGGCCCAGCCTGCCCAGCGAGGACTTGCCCTCCAGCCGCGCGGCCACGTCGTCGGGCAGCGTGACCACCTCGTAGGTCGACCCCAGCACGAACTCCCCCGGGTGCAGGATGAACGGCTCGTCCCCGTGCGGCTCGACCAGCCGGGTCAGGTCGGGCTGGTCGGCGGCCGGGTCGATGTGCGGGTAGCGGTGGTTCTCGAAGACCCGGAAGAAGCGGTCCAGCCGCACGTCCACGCTCGAGGGCTGGACCATGCCGGCGTCGAACGGCTCGAGGGCGACCCGCTTCGCGTCGATCTCGGCCAGGATGTCGCGGTCGGAGAGCAGCACGTGCGTAACCTACCCGGTCCGGGACCGGCACGAGCGGGGGCGAACAATGGTGGCCATGTCGGACACCTTCCACCGGTACGTCGCTCTGGGTGACTCCTTCACCGAAGGGGTCGGCGACCACGACCCGCGCCTGCCGAACGGGGTGCGCGGCTGGGCCGACCGGGTCGCGGAGGCGCTCGCCGAGCACAGCGAGGGCTTCGGCTACGCGAACCTGGCGATCCGCGGACGCAAGCTGGACGCGATCCTCGCCGAGCAGGTCGGGCCGGCCTGCGCGATGCGACCCGACCTGGTCTCGGTGTACGCGGGCGGCAACGACATCCTGCGCCCGCGGGTGGACGTGGACGCGCTGGTGGCCCGGTACGACACCGCGATCGCCCGCCTCGCCGAGACCGGTGCCCGGGTGCTGGTCTTCACCGGCTTCGACCTCGGCTTCGCGCCGGTCTTCCGGCACCTGCGCGGCCGGGTCGCGACGTACAACGAGCTGGTGCGCGAGGTAGCTGAGTCCCGCGGGGCCACGGTCGTGGACTTCTGGCGGATGCGCGAGTACCGCGACCTGCGGCTGTGGGACGTCGACCGGCTGCACATGTCCGCGGCCGGCCACGAGCGGATGGCGGTCGCGGTCCTGGAGACCCTCGGCGTGCCGCACCGGCTGGTGCCGATGGCGCTGGCGCCGCTGCCGGAGATGGACCGTCGGCAGCGTCGCAACGCCGACCTGGCCTGGGCCCGGGCGCACGCGGCGCCCTGGGTGCAGCGCCGGCTGCGCGGCACGTCCTCCGGCGACGGCCTCGCCGCGCGGCGGCCCGTGCTGGCGCCGGTCGGGTCGCTGGTCAGCCCAGGGCCCGGTCCAGGTTGATCGCCGCGCTGATCAGGGCGAGATGCGTGAACGCCCGCGGGAAGTTGCCCAGCTGGTCCCCGGTCAGGCCGACCTGCTCGGCGTACAGCCCGAGGTGGTCGGCGTAGGTGAACGTCGTCTCCAGTGCCAGCCGTGAGTCGTCGAGGCGACCGACCCGGGTCAGCGCCTCGACGTCCGCCCCGCTGGGCTCGTGGGCAGCTTGAGGGTGAGCGCGGAGCGGTTGACCATCTCCCGCCGGCGACCCTTGTACGACGAGGTCGCCAGCCACTCGCGCCAGAAGCGCGTGGTGGACCGGAACAGCTCGTCGGTGTCCACCCCGCACGACGACAGCGGCTGGTCCTCCCCCAGCACCTCCAGGACGAACAGGACGGTGTCGCCCCGGCTCATCCCACCTCTGCGGTGACGTCGCCGTCCGCGAGGTCGAGCCCGGCGGCCCAGTCGCTGCCGGTGGTCCGGGTCGTGCGCCCGGAGCGCGGGCACGAAGTCGTGCACCTCGACCACGCCGTCCTCGGTCAGGAGGCGGGTGGCCAGGATGTCGGAGTCCGGGAAGGGGAACTCGTCCGTGGTGTGCGCCCTCCGCACCGGCTCCGCCCCGCTCGCGGTCGAGCAGCTCGGCGAACACGGTGGGCGAGTCGAAGCGGCTTGCTCACAACCAGTCGATGCTGCCGTCGGTGCCCACCAGCGCGCGGGTGGGCAGGTCCCCGATCAGGCCGTGGTCCGCGATCGGCGGCCACGCCGAGCCGGCCGGGTCAGCCACGCCGGGACCCCGCGCGGGACCCGCCCAGTCGCCAGCCGCGACCTCCGGGCAGGTCCAGGGCGGCCGACGGACCCCAGGACCCCTGGTCGTAGGTCTGCGGGGTCGGCGGGTCCTCGAGCACCGGCTCGCAGATCTGCCAGAGCCGGTCCACCTCGTCGGCGCGGGTGAAGAGCGTCTGGTCCCCCTCCAGGACGTCGAGCAGCAGCCGCTCGTAGGCCTGGAGCGGCTCGTCGTCCTCCAGCTCGTCTCCCAGGTCGAGCCGCATGGTGGCGGGCGCGAGGTCCAGCTCGGGTCCCGGACGCTTGGCGCTCACGTCGACGGCGATGCGTGCCGCGTCGGTGAGCTCGAGGACCAGCTCGTTGGGGTCGCGGTCCGGGGCGTCTCCGAACATCGCCGTCGACGGGGTCCGGAAGCGCATCGTGACCGTCCTGCGGGTGGCGGCCATCGCCTTGCCGGTGCGCAGGTAGAACGGCACGTCGCGCCACCGGTCGTTGTCGACGTACGCCTCGAGCGCGACGAACGTCTCGGTCGTCGAGGCGTCGTCCACGCCGTCCTCGTCGAGGTAGCCGTCGTACTGCCCGAAGACGGTGCGGGCGGCCTCCAGCGGCCGCATCGCCTCGAACACGGCCGCTTTCGCGTCCCGCAGACCGGCGGCGTCGAACCGGCCCGGGTCCTCGAGCGCCACCAGGCCGAGGATCTGGCACAGGTGTGTGGAGATCATGTCCCGGAAGCAGCCGGTGGCCTCGTAGAAGCTGCCGCGCCCCTCGAGCCCCAGCTCCTCGGGGACGTCGATCTGCACCGACTCGACGTGGTGCCGGTTCCACGCCGGCTCGAACAGGCCGTTGGCGAACCGGAGGGCGAGGATGTTCTGCGCCGACTCCTTGCCCAGGAAGTGGTCGATCCGGAAGACCTGCTCCTCGTCCACGACCCCCTTCAGGGCCTTGTCCAGGCTGCGAGAGGACTCCAGGTCGGTCCCGAACGGCTTCTCGACGACCAGCCGGGCCCGCTCGGTCAGGCGCTCGCGGCCGAGCATCGCGATCATGGGCTCCATGGCCTCCGGCGGGACGGAGAGGTAGACGAGCCTGCGCACGTCGCCGGCCATCTCCTCCTCCGCGGCGCGGACCGCCGCGGCGAGACCGGAGCCGTCGTCGGCGTCGGAGGTCTGGAAGCTGATCCGGCCGAGCAGGTCCTCGACCACCTCGTCGTCGAGCCGGTCGGCCGCCTCCCCGAGCGCGTCCCGGACCTGTCCCCGGAAGTCGTCGTCGCTGCCGGGCGAGTGCCGGCCGGAGCCGATCACGACGTACTCGTCGGGGAGTCGGCCGGCGGCGGCCAACCGGTACAGCCCGGGGAACAGCTTGCGGGCGGCCAGGTCGCCGGTGGCGCCGAAGAGCACGAGCACGTGCGGGGTCAGGGCGTTCTCGGAGGCGGACACGCGGCCCTTGTACCCAGCCGGTGTGGGGCGACGCGCGTGACCTGGACCTCCCCGTCCGCCCCGGAGCCGGCGTCACTGCGGACGGCGGACCGCGGCCTCGAACTGCTGCAGCGACCGCTTCGTGCTCGTCTCCAGGTCGCGCAGCGTGCGCTGGAGCGCGGACAGGGCGTCGTCGTGCATGGCGTGCCAGTGCTGGTGCCGATACGAGTCGCCGACCACGGCTCCGCACTTGCTGCAGGTCTGCGGGTCTGCCATCTCGACCTCTTCCGTCGCCGCCCGGCCTCGGCGCCGGGCCGTGTCCGACTCAAGATAGCGCCGGAACGACGGCCCGCACGGTCCTGCGACGGCACGTCCACCGGTCGGGGCCAGGTCCAGGCGGACCGGGCGACCGCGAGCAACGCGACCCACAGGGCGCTGAGCACGATCCTGGTGTCGACCGCGGCGCCTCGGTGCTGCCCGGCTGTCCTGCTGCGCTCACACCCTCGCCGAGGCGTCTGCTTCTGCGACCGCCACGGGGTCTCGCGCCTAGGCGCGCAGCCCCGCCTCGATCTCCGCGAGCGCCCGGGCGAGGTCGACGTCCGGGACCCAGCCCCACCCGCGGGCGCGGGCGGCCACGATGCGACCGGTCCACGCGGGCCCGTCGTCCCAGACCGGCGCGACACCGAGGGCGCCGGTCACCGCTCCGTAGTAGTCGCGGGCGGTGGCCGGCTCGGCGGCCACGTTGACCACCGTGCACGCGCCCGCGACCGGTCCGCTGTCCGGGTCCGTGGACGCCCGCACCCGACCCGAGGCGACGTCCGCCACGAGCGCGGCGAGGTCGTCGACGTGCACCCACGCGAAGGTCTGCTCGGGGACGGCCCGCCGTTCGCTCTCGTCATCGCGCAGCGCGGCGGGGCGCAGGGTGTTCCACACCGAGGTCTCACCGGGCCCGAGGATGGCGGGCGGACGGACCAGCACCCGGGTGATCCCGTCGATCCCGGCCAGAGCGGCGTCGGTGTCGCGCTTGGTCACGGAGTAGTCGTTGTCGTCGTCCCCGACCAGCGTCGCGGACTCGTCCACGTCACCGGTCCCGGGTGAGCGGTCGTAGACCCCGGCCGTCGAGACGTGCACCGCGCGCTCGACGCCGGCGTCGCGGGCCGCCCGGACCAGGACGGGGGTGCCCTCCACCGCGATCCGGTGCTGGGTGTCGCGGTCGCTGCCCATCGGGTGCACCGTCGTGACCACCGCTGCGGCGCCCTCGACGAGGCTGGTCGCGAAGTCGGCGTCGTGGAAGTCCCCGACCCACTCCTCGACGCCGCTGAGGTCGGGGGCGGTGCCGGGGCGCCGTACGACGGCCCGCACCGCCGCGCCGCGCTCCACCAGCGCGGCGCAGGTGCGGGCGCCGACCAGGCCGTTCGCTCCGGTGACCACGACGACAGGGGGCTCAGGGACGCTGGACTCGCTCATGCGGCCACCCTCGCACGGGCACCCACACGCACGGTGCGACAAAGCGTTCGACTCCCCGGTGGACGGCCCCTACGCTCGACGTTGCCATGCGCGACTTCCCACCCCCCGTCAGCGTCTTCCACCCGCTTCCCGGGGAGACCCCCACCTCGCCGCCGGACCTGCGGTCGCCGGCAGGGTTCCTGCGCTGGCAGCTGCGCCAGCAGACGTCGGTGATCGCCGGCGCCACCCTGGTGGGCGTGCTGTGGCAGCTGCCGCTGACGGTCGGACCGTGGCTCGTGGGCCGCGCGGTGGACCAGGGCATGCTCGCCGGGTCGGTGCCCGCCACGCTGCAGTGGTCGGCACTGCTGCTGCTGGTCACCCTGGTCGGCGCCGGCTTCGGCATCGCGATGCACACCCTGGTGGTGCGCAGCTGGCTGATCGCGCTGTACGGCACGACCCTGATGGTGACCCGGAAGGCGGTGCAGCTCGGTCACGTCCTCCCTCGGCGCACCCCCACGGGTGAGGTGCTCAGCGTCGCCGCCAGCGACGCGGACGAGTTCGGCGGGCTGACCGAGATCACGGCGCGCGGCCTGTCCCAGCTCGTCGCCTACCTGACCGTGGCCACGATCGTGCTCTCCACGTCACCGGCGCTCGGCCTGATGGTCCTGGCGGCCGCGCCGGTGCTCGTCGGGGTGGCGCTGCCGCTGCTGCGCCCGCTGCACCGTCGTCAGGAGAGCGAGCGGACCCGCAGCTCCACGTTGACCTCGATGGCCACCGACATCGTCGCTGGCCTCCGGATCCTCCGCGGCATCGGCGGCGAGAGCACCTTCGGCCGCAACTACGCCCGCCAGTCCCAGCTCACCCGGCGGGCCGGCGTGTCCGCGGGCGTGTGGCAGGCCGCGATCGAGGCCGTCGGCGTGCTGCTGTCGGGGTGCTTCCTGGTGCTGCTGATGTACGCCGGCACCCGCGCCGTCGACGCGGGCGAGCTCACGGTCGGCGAGCTGGTGAGCTTCCTCGGCTACGGGCTCTTCATGGTCGGCCCGATCCGGACCTTCTTCGAGCTCGCGCAGAAGGTGACGCGGGCCCTCGTCTCCGCCCGCAAGGCCGTGGCGGTTCTCGACCTCGCCCCGCCCTGGAGCGAACCAGCCGCGCCGGTCTCCCCGCCGGGCGACGGTGACCTGGTGGACGAGGTGAGCGGCTTCGTCGCCCACCCGGGCCGGCTCACCGTCGTCGTGAGCGCGGTGCCGGAGGCCTCGGCGGCGCTCGCGGACCGGCTCGGACGGTGGTTCACCGCCGAGGAGGAGCCGCCGCCGCTGCTGGAGCCGACCGGCCGGCGCTGGGGCAGGAGCGCCCGGGCCCGACGCGTGGAGCGGCGAGCCGTGCTGGCCGCCCGCGACGCCGAGCGCGCCGCCCGGCCCTGGGGAGTCACCTACGGCGGCGTCGACCTCGGCGCCGTACCCCTCGACGAGCTCCGTCGCACCATCCTGGTCAGCGACACCAGCAGCTCGCTGTTCGCCGGCACCCTGCAGGCGGCCGTCGACCCGCACCGGCGGCTCACCCGGGAGCAGGCCGAGACGGCCCTGCTCACGGCGTCCGCGGAGGACGTGTACGACGCGCTGCCCGGCGGCTGGGCCGGCGAGCTCGACGAGCGCGGGCGCGGCCTCTCCGGCGGTCAGCGCCAACGGGTCGTGCTGGCCCGCGCGCTCGCCGCCGACCCGAGGGTGCTGGTGCTGGTCGAGCCGACCTCTGCGGTGGACGCCCACACCGAGGCCCGCATCGCCGAGCGCCTCGCGGAGCACCGGCGAGGCCGCACCACCGTGGTCACCACCGTCTCCCCGCTCTGGCTCCACCAGGCCGACCACGTCGTGCTCCTCTCCGGTGGCCGGGTGGTGGCCGAGGGCCGGCACGAGGACCTGCTGAGCGACGAGCCCGGCTACCGCGACGTGGTGGTCCGCAGCCTGGAGGACAGCCGTGTCTGACCTGCTGTCCACCTCCTCGGCGACCTGGCGGGACACCGCTCTCGACCCGCCGGCGCTGCCGCCCCTGTTGGCGGCACCGTCGCGGCCCTCGTCCGCGAGCGGGCGCGCCAGGGCGCTGCGCGCTCGCCACCGCCTGCGTCGGGAACGGGCCGAACGGGTCTACGCGGACTCGCGCGACCCGGCCCGGGGGTGGCCGGTCGCCGACGACCGCACCGTGGTGCGCTTCGTGCTGGCGATGATCCGCCAGCGACGTCGGTCGTTCATCGCTGCTGGTGCTGCTCAACGGGCTGGCGGCGGCCGCCGCCCTGGTCGTGCCGGCGCTCCTCGGCCGGCTCATCGACCGGGTCACCGCCCCGGGACCGGCCGCGGACCTCGGCCCGCTGGCCCTGGTCATCGTGGGCTTCGTGGTCGCCCAGGCGGCGTTCACGTTCGCCGGGCAGGTCACGTCCACGCTGTTCGGCCAGAACCTGCTGGCCTCGATGCGCGAGTACGTCGTCGAGACCATCCTGCGGCTGCCGCTGGGCCGCGTCGAGGGGGCCAGCACCGGCGACCTCGTCACCCGGGTCACCCGGGACGTGGGGACGATGAGCCGCGCGGTGCAGTTCGGCCTGCCGATGGCCGTGATCACGCTGCTGACCGTCGTGCTCTCGGTGGCCGCCATGCTGCTGAACTCGGTGCTGCTCGCGGTGCCCGCGCTGCTGGTCGTCTCGGTGTCCGTCGGGCAGGTGCGGCGGTACCTGCGGCGGGCCTCGGTCTGCTACATCGCGGAGGGCGCGTCGTACTCGCAGATCAACACGACGCTCACCGAGACGGTCGAGGGCACGCGCACGGTCGAGGCGCTCGGGCTGGCGGAGCGTCGCGTGCGGGCCCAGGAGGACGATGTCGCGGTGTCGGCGCAGGCCGAGCGCTACGGCATGACGCTGCGCAACCTGCTGTTCGCGGTGATCGACCTGGCGTTCAACCTGCCGCGCGTGGTCACGGTGCTGGTCGGCGCTTGGGGCTACTGGAACGGCTACGTCACCCTGGGACAGGTCACCGCCGCGGTGCTCTACGTCGAGGCGCTGGCCGGACCCCTGGACCGTCTGGTCGGGGAGGTCGACCGGCTGCAGGTGGGCGCCGCGTCCACCGCCCGGCTGCTCGGCATCGCCACCGTGCCACCGGACCGGGAGCCGGGTGCCGCGGTCCCGACCGGTCCGGAGCTGGTCGGCGAGGACCTGCGCTTCGCGTACCGGCCCGGGCACGACGTCCTGCACGGCGTCGACCTCCGGCCCGGCGTCGGCGAGCGGATCGCCGTCGTGGGCCCGAGCGGCTCCGGCAAGTCGACCCTCGGACGGCTGCTCGCCGGGATCAACGGTCCGCGCAGCGGCTCGGTCCGGGTCGGCGGGGTGGACCTGGTGGCGCTGCCGCTGGAGCGGCTGCGGGACGAGGTCGCCCTGGTGACCCAGGAGCACCACGTGTTCGTCGGCTCCGTCCGCGACAACATCGTGCTCGGCCGGGAGACGGCCACCGACGACGCCGTCTGGGCGGCCCTCGACGCGGTCGGCTCCGCGGACTGGGTCCGCCGGCTCTCCGACGGGCTGGACACCCCGGTCGGGTCGGGCAACCTGGCGCTGACGCCAGCGCAGGCCCAGCAGGTCGCGATGGCGCGGCTGGTGATCGCCGACCCGCACACCCTGGTCCTCGACGAGGCCACCTCCCTGATCGACCCGAGGACGGCGCGGACGCTCGAGGGATCGGTGCACGCGCTGCTGGCCGGGCGCACGGTGATCGCCATCGCGCACCGCCTGCACACCGCGCACGACGCCGACCGGGTCGCGGTCGTCATCGACGGACGGATCGTGGAGCTCGGCACCCACGACGAGCTGGTCGCCCGGGACGGCGAGTACGCCGGCCTGTGGCGGGCCTGGACCAGCTGACTCTGGCTCAGGCGAGCACGACCGCGAGGCTGGTCCGGCCCAGGCCGCGCCCCGCGTCGACCCGCACCTCCCGTCCCCGGGCGGTGCGGACCACCCGGTACCCGTGCCGGCGTCCGTCCAGGCGGACCTCCGCGACCGCGGCGCCGGCCGGCAGCACCGCGCCGATGGTCAGCCGCCACCGGCGGTCCTGGTGCACCACGGTCCGCAGCAGGCCGGACGTGTGGCTGGCGCGCACCGAGACCGCGCCGGTCCCGAGCCGGACGTGCCGACCCTCGACGCGACGCTGACCGGTGGGGACCTGCGGCACCACGGAGACCCGGGCTCGGCCGATGTCGGGGGAGACCCCCAGCTGGTGGTGCACGACCGGCCAGAGGACGCCGTAGGTCCCCCAGGCCTGCAGCGCCATCGACCGCTCGGTGAACGGCTTGTCGATGTTCGCGCCGAAGTCCGGGGACGGCGCGATCTCCGGCATCGCGCCCGGCAGCTCCCACACCGACGGGTCGAGCTGGACGCGTGCGTTGGCGGTGGTGTAGCGGCGGAGCTGATGGCGGCCCAGTCTCCCCAGCGCCGCCTCCGCCACCGCCATGATCGAGGTGTTCAGCGTGAAGACGGACCGCTCGGACTGCACCGTGGAGGTGGCCCCGTCGCAGGTCGCACCGCGGTTCCCTTCCGGCGCCGTGGTGGCACCGGTCCCGGTGTGGAAGAGCCCGAAGCGGCCGGAGTAGCAGGCCTGCTCCCGCTCGGCCACCAGCGCCCTGGCGTGTCCGAGCGCCGCGAGCGGACCGTCCGCTCGGCCCGGTCGGCGGATCTCGGCCTCGACGGGGGTGACGCCGGTCCAGTGCCGCTGGAACACCCGGGCGTTGCCCGGGTTCTCGAGCGAGTCGGCGTACTGCGCCGCCTTCGGCCCGTACCACCAGGTGCGGTCGAACCGCCTCTCCAGGCGGGAGGCCTTCGCCGTGGCCCAGCGCCGGGTGGCGCGGTCGCCCTTGCTGGCGGCGAGGTCGGCGAGGTCGCGCAGGCCACGGATCGTGTAGACGGTGTTGTCGAGCTTCTCCGCGCCCATCCCGGGACGCTCGACGTTGCCGAGGCCCTCGGGCCAGCCGTCGTGGTCGGCGTCCAGCTCGCGGAACACGTAGCGCAGGTTCGCCACGCTGAAGCGGTACATCTCGTCGCGGAACCGGTCGTCACCGGTCCAGCGCCACACGAGTGCGACCAGGCTGGGGAGCTTGGCGGTCTCGTCGGTGTTGCCGGGGTCGGAGGTCGCCCCGAAGTACACCTGCCCGTCGGAGGTGACCTCGTGCACGACCTTGCCGCTGCGGCCGTTGGCGACCAGGCTCACGTCCCGCAGCGCCCGCAGGTGGTCCTCGATCAGCCGGAACTGGCCGGCGGCGACGGCCGCGAAGCCGCTGTACTCGCCGTCCGTGGCGAAGAGCCACGGATAGTCCGGCCACCCCGCCCCGATCCAGCGCGCCCGCGCGACGGTGCCCAGCGGCGCGGGGTAGGCGGTCCCGGCGTTGGTGACCCGGATCCGGAGGTCGCGGGCCTCCTGCGCGGACTCGGCGAGGTTCTGCTTGCTCCACTGCACGCTCCGCTGCAGCAGCCGGTCGCCGGGCAGGTCGACGGCGGTGTTCTCGGCGACCGCCCGCCGGGCGTCGCGCTTGGCGCGCAGCAGCGCCGCCGGGTCACGCAGCGCCCGTCGCTGGGCGCGCAGCGCAGCCGCCACTCCGTGGTCGGAGCCGGCGACGGCGAACCACACGGTCCGGCCCCCGGCCGGCACCCACAGGTCGTAGCCGAGCCGGCCCCCGGTCCCGTGCCCGTAGGCCGTGTCGTCGCATCGGTCCGGCGGGACGGGAGTGCCCGGACCCGAGGCGGGGCAGACCACGTCGTGCTGCGGTCCACGGTGCGCGGCGCCCAGCGACGCGGACACGGGCGTGAGCGCGGAGCCGACCACCGCCGCGTAGTGGTGCGGCTCGGCGTGCCGGACGGGCGGCGTGCCGTCCTCGCGGAAGACCAGGTTGCGGCCGCGCACGGACCCCGTGTCCGGCAGGTCGTACTGGCTCTGACTGGGCTTCGTCTCGCCCCAGGGGTAGACCTTCATGAGCTCGGAGTGCGCGTCCACGGCCAGGCGCAGCCGCGTTCCCCGCTCGGCGGACAGCCGCAGGCCCACCAGACCGGCGCGGATCCCGTCCGGCGCGACGTCGGTGCGGGTGATCCGGACACCGTGATGGGTCCCCAGCGACATCCGCTGGTACCCCCAGCCGCTGGTGTAGCGCGAGGAGGACAGCCAGGTGTCCCCCACCTTGAACCACAGGCCGTCCAGCAGCTTGACGGGCGGCGTCCAGAAGCCGCCCATCTCACCGCGGGTGTGGAAGCCGGTCGCCGGATAGCTGCCGTCCTCGGCGCCCATCTGGTAGAACCGGTCGCCGACCACCAGGCTGCGACGGTCCGCGAGCCGGGTGCCGGTCGCCAGCTCCGGGGACGACGGCGAGACGCCCCGAGCCCGGCTCGGCGCCGCCGCCCCCGCGGCCGGCGCGGCCAGCGGGACGACCAGCGTGACGACCAGGGGGACGGCGGTCACGGCCGCGGCGGCCGTCAGCAGGACTCGACGCACGATGCTCACTCCCGGGTGGTGGTTGGTCACATCTGACCGGTTCGCGACCCGGTTGGCAACACCTGTCCTGGAGCGGCAAGGATGGGGCCATGGACTACCGGACCCTCGGGCGCGCTGGCTGCGCCGTCTCGACCCTGACCCTCGGCACCATGACCTTCGGGAAGGAGACCGACGAGCCGGGCGCGCACGCCCAGCTCGACGCGTTCTTCGAGGCCGGCGGCAACCTCGTCGACACCGCCGACGTCTACAACGCGGGGGTGTCCGAGGAGATGATCGGCCGCTGGCTGGCGGACCGGCCCGCCGACGTCCGGGACCGCGCGGTGATCGCCACCAAGGGCCGCTTCCCGATGGGCAGCGACGTCAACGACCTCGGCACGTCCCGCCGGCACCTGCAGCGCGCCCTCGACGACTCGCTGCGCCGCCTCGGCGTGGACTGCGTCGACCTCTACCAGGTGCACTCCTGGGACCCGGTCACGCCGCTGGAGGAGACCCTCGGCACCCTCGACGACTTCGTGCGGGCCGGCAAGGTCCGCTACACCGGGCTCTCGAACTACACCGGCTGGCAGGTGCAGAAGACCGTCGCCACGACCCGGGCGCGCGGGTGGGACACCCCGGTGACCCTGCAGCCGCAGTACAACCTGCTCGCCCGCGAGCTGGAGTGGGAGGTGGTGCCCTCCTGCCTGGACGCCGGACTGGGCCTGCTGCCCTGGTCGCCGCTCGGCGGCGGCTGGCTGACCGGCAAGTACGTCCGTGACGAGCGGCCGACCGGCGACACCCGGCTCGGCGACGACCCGAACCGCGGCGTCGAGGCCTACGACCGGCGCTCGGCGGTCGAGCGCACCTGGGACGTGGTCGACGCGGTGCGCACGGTGGCCGGGAAGCGCGGCGTCACGATGGCCCAGGTGGCGCTGGCGTGGCTGGTGGACCGGCCGGCGGTGACGTCGGTGATCCTCGGCGCACGCACCCTCGAGCAGCTCTCGGACAACCTCGGGGCCGCGGGGCTGCACCTCGACGAGGCCGAGACCGCCGCTCTGGACACCGCCAGCGACCCCGGCGTCGGCGACTACCCGTACGGCGACCTGGGCCGGCACCAGCGCGGCCGGACGGTCGACCCGGCGGAGTGGCTGGCGGCCGCCCCGAAGTAGCACCGGACCGGGCCCGAGCGGCCCGGCCCGCCCCACCGGCACCGGACCGCGCGGTCATTGGGTACGATCTGCGTCGTCCCCCGGTGGGACCTGCGGATGTAGCTCAGTTGGTAGAGCGCGACCTTCCCAAGGTCGATGTCGCGAGTTCGAGTCTCGTCATCCGCTCCACGCCGTCAGCACCAGCCGGTCCCCCTCGCGGGTCACCAGGCAGGGTGCGCTCAGCGCTCCCACCCACCCGGCGTCCCGGTCCTCCACGCCGCGCAGCCAGCACATCGTCACCAGCCGGTCGTGCGCGTCGCGGAACGTGGTCGCCGCGTACGGCGGCCCGTCGGCCAGCGTGCGCCAGGCCCCCGGCACGAACCGGGGACCCTCCCACCGGCCGAAGGCGTACGCCAGGTGGTGGGTGCTCCCACCCGACCACACCGACACCAGCAGCGCCCAGCGACCGTCCACCTCGACCAGCTGCGGGCACTCCCACGCACTCCCGGTCCACGAGCCGGAGCGGTCCTCCGACGAGCGCCGGGCGAGGACCCCCGCGTAGTCCCAGCGCTCCAGGTCGGAGGAGGTGAACGAGACCACCGCGCCGTCCCCCTCCCCGGCGCCGCCGGCCAGCCCAGCGCCGACGAGCATCCGCCAGCCGGCGCCGTCCCGCAGCACGAACGGGTCCCGGAAGACTCGCAGGCCCGCAGGGACGTCCAGGTCGAGGTCGTGCTTGCGCCAGGCCACCCAGCCGCTGTCGAGAGGCGTCGCGGAGCGGATCCGGGCGACCTGGTGCCGGTCGGGGTCGTGACCGGACACCGCGGTGTAGAAGATCCGGCCGTCCGCCACGCACCCGGACCAGCAGCCGGTGTCGTCGGCGTCCGGACCGATCGCCGCGGGCAGCTCGGTCCAGGTGCGGAGGTCGGTGCTCACCGCGTGCCCCCACGACAGCCGCGGCTGCCAGGTCAGGCTGTCCGGGACGTGCTGGAAGAACAGGTGGTAGCGGCCGTCCTCTGGCCGGTAGGTGACGCCGTACGGGTCGTTGATCCACCCTCGGGACGGGGTGAGACCGACGGTCAGCAGCGGATCGCTCATCGCAGCGGGTCCAGGGTCAGCCAGGCGTCCCACGACAGGTCGCGACCGACGTACCGGGGCCGTCGCAGCGGCCAGTCCTCGGCGACCCAGCGGGGCACGAACGCGTCCAGCGCCGCCTCGACCGGAGAGCCGAGGAACGCGTCGGCCACCCACCAGGAGATCTCCGCGTCCGCCCCGCCGACCCGCTCGGGCGGGTCCACGTAGACGCAGCCGACCAGCACCGTCTCGTCCGCGTCGAGGACCGCGTAGTTGAAGGAGGCGTGCGCCCGGGTCTCCTCGGCGTGGTGCAGCAGGTCCTCGCGGTCCTGGTCCGCGGACAGGTCCGCCGGGGGCCACCCCCAGGCCTTCCCGTAGACGGAGAACAGCCGGTCGCGCGAGCTCAGCACCGCGACCAGGTCGAGCTGGGTGTCCTCCGGGCCGATCGGGCGCAGGTGGTGCCCGGTGGGGAGGTCCGCCCGCAGCGGGTGCGCCCAGTCCTCGGGCAGCCAGGGATGCTCGCTCATGGGGCCATCGAAGCACCTCGACGTCCCGGCGGGTGCCGCGTCCGCCGAGGCGTGAGCGGCTAGTCTCCGGGGGTGCCGGTCCCCGACTTCGTGCTCGCCCTGCGTCGGCACGTCGGCACGTCCGAGCTGTGGCTGCCGGGCGTGACCGCGGTGGTGCTGCGGGCAGCCCAGGTGCTCCTGGTCCAGCGGTCCGACACCGGCGAGTGGGCACCGGTGACCGGCATCGTCGACCCTGGGGAGGACCCGGGGGTGGCCGCCCGCCGGGAGGTCCTCGAGGAGACCCGCGTGCACGTCAGCGTGGACCGGCTGGCCTCGGTCCGGGCCCTGCCGCCGGTCACGCACGTGAACGGGGACCGCGCGACGTACCTGGACCACACGTTCGCCTGCACCTGGCTGTCCGGGGCGGCCGGGGTGGGCGACGACGAGTCCGTGGCGGTGCGCTGGTGGCCGGTCGACGACCTGCCGCCGATGACCGACGGCTTCCGGTCCCGGATCGCGTGCGTGCTCGAGGCCGACCCGGTCACCCGCTTCGTCTCCTGAGCCCCGCACTATCCTCGCGGGATGGATGCACCCGGAGGGTTCGCAGGCTTCCCGGTGGCGGCCCTGGACTTCTACGACGACCTGGAGCTGGACAACACCAAGTCGTTCTGGGCCGCCCACAGGGAGGTCTACGAGAGCGCGGTCAAGACGCCGATGGCTGCCCTGGTCGCGGCGCTGGAGCCGGAGTTCGGCCGGGCCAAGGTGTTCCGCCCCTACCGGGACGTCCGCTTCGCGAAGGACAAGACGCCCTACAAGACCCACCAGGGCGCGTTCGTGCCCGCGGGCCCGTCGACCGGCTGGTACGTCGAGCTCTCCGCGCCCGGCGTCCGGGTGGGAGTCGGGTTCTACGAGGCGAGCCCGCCTCGGCTGGCCGCGATCCGGGCGGCGATCGACGACGAGCGACGGGGCACCGAGCTGGTCGGCATCGTCGAGGGTCTGCGGCGTCAGGGCTGGGAGCTCGGGGGCGAGACCCTGAAGACCTCACCGCGCGGGTACGACGCCGACCATCCCCGCATCGACCTGCTGCGGCACAAGTCGATGACGCTGGGCCGGTCGTACGGCTTCGAGCCGGTCATCCACACCCCCGAGCTGCTGGAGCGGGTCCGGGCCGACTGGCGGGAGGCGCGGCCTTTCGTGAGATGGGTGAGCGAGAACGCCGTGCACTAGGGCCGACGCGCAGGCCCCGCCAGGCGGGTCTCCGAGGCGAGCCGGTCCAGGTCCGCGCGGCTGTCCACGGGCAGCCCCGCTCCCGCGGTGACCGAGTCGAGCAGGTCCCGGGCCACGTCCCGCACCTTGACGTTGACCAGCTGGGAGTAGCTGCGCAGCAGCGCGAAGGCGGCGTCGGCGTCCACGGCGTAGGTCACCATCAGCACGCCCTTCGCCTGCTCGATGAACGGACGGCTCTGCGCCATCAGCTCCATCGCCACGTCGACCTCGCGTGCGGTCGTCTGCCGCACCGCCTCGGTCACGTCGACCATGGACCCGCTCAGACCCGTCAGGGCGCCGTGCTCGTCCCGCTCGCCCGCGAGCAGCGTGACCACCTGCCGGGTGGCGCCCTGCGCGTCCACCACCCGGTGCCACACCGACCCGGGCCGACCCGTCGCCAGGGCGACGGCGAGGAACGCCTCGACGTCCTCACGGTCCTGCGGGTGCTGGTGGAAGAGGATCAGCTCGGTGGTCGGGACCACCTCGCCGGGTCGGAAGCCGTACAGCTCGAAGACCGTCTCCGACCAGGTCCAGGTGCCGGTGGAGGGGGCGAAACGGAAAGCACCCGAGTGCTCCAGGTTCGTCGTGGACACAGCCTGCCTCGTACGTCGTCTCGACCGGCTGTTGACTCAACCCCCGGGATCCTAGCCGAGCGCGCGCTCGAGCGACCGGTCAGTGCGGCTGCCAGGCGTCCTCGGACTGGGTCCGCGAGGTGACCGCCGCAGGCAGCCGGCCGTCGGCGAGCGCCCTGATGCTGACCTGCTCGAACACGTCCCGCAGGCTGCTGCGGGCTGCGATCCAGACGTGCTGCAGCACCTCCGCGGACGCGTTGTAGGAGACCGCCTCGGGCCGCAGACCGTAGACGCTGACCAGCGGTCCGTCGACGGCGCGGATCACGTCGGCCACGCTGACCGTGTCCGGGTCGCGCGCCATCCGCCAGCCGCCTGCCTGGCCGCGCTGGCTCATCACCATGCCGGCCCGGCGCAGGTCCGCCAGGATGGCCTGCAGGAATCCGTGCGGGATCTCCTGGAGCCGTCCCAGCTCCTCCGCGCTGACCGGGGCGCCGTCCTCGCGTCCCGCGAGCTCGATGAGGGCCCGGAGCGCGTAGTCGGACTTGGCGGAGACTCGCATGCGTCGAGTCTGTCAGACCCCCTGCTCCCCGGTCGGTGGCGGCGGCGCGGTCGGCGACGGCGCCCGTAGGCTGGAGCCTCACGAGGAGAGGAGCGACCGTGACCGACCAGAGCCATCCGGGGGAGTCCCACGCCGCGGGGCTCGCGAGCAGGCTGAACTGGCTGCGGGCCGGGGTGCTGGGCGCGAACGACGGCATCGTCTCCACGGCCGGGCTGGTGGTCGGGGTCGCCGGCGCGACCAGCGACCGCTCCGCCATCCTGGTCGCCGGCCTCGCGGGACTGGTGGCCGGGGCCCTGTCGATGGCGGGCGGCGAGTACGTCTCGGTCAGCACCCAGTCCGACACCGAGCAGGCCGCGATCGACCGCGAGCGCTGGGAGCTGGCGCACCTGCCGGAGGCCGAGCTCGCCGAGCTCACGTCGATCTACGTCGAGAAGGGACTGGCGCCCGACCTCGCCGCAGAGGTGGCCCGACAGCTCACCGACCGGGACGCGCTGGCGGCGCACGCCGAGGCCGAGCTCGGGATCGACCCGGAGGAGCGCACCAACGCGCTCCACGCCGCCTGGTCCTCGATGGTGGCGTTCTCCCTCGGCGCGCTGCTGCCGCTCCTCGCGATCCTGCTGCCCCCCGTGTCCTGGCGGGTCCCGGTCACGATGCTGGCGGTCACCGCGGCCCTGGCGCTGACCGGGGTGGCGGCCGCCGCCCTGGGCAGCGCACCCCGGCGACCCGCGGTGCTGCGCAACGTCCTGGTGGGGCTGCTGGCGATGCTGGTCACCTTCGCGGTGGGGTCGCTGATCGGGGGGCTCTGACCCGCGCCGACCTCGATTCGCTCAGGCGAGCGAGAGGAAGAGCTTCTCCATCTTCTTGGTGTCGATGCTGTCCACGCCGTCACCCGCCAGCAGGCACGTCTGCAGCCCCGAGGCGACGATGGCGAAGCCGGCACGGTCCAGCGCACGCGAGACAGCCGCGAGCTGGGTCACCACGTCCTCGCAGTCGCGGCCCTCCTCGAGCAGGCGCAGGACACCGCCCAGCTGCCCCTGCGCGCGCTTGATGCGGTTGATCACCGGTCCCATGTCATCCGGGTTCAGCTCCACCATGGTGAGTCTCCTTCGTGAATGGGTAGGAGGGGGTCTGCGACTCGGCGGCGGTCCGTGGGGCCGTCCGACGAGCGGCTCCCCCTGGCTTCGAGCATACCCCAGGGGGTGTTACGGTGGAGACCAGACATACCCCCCGAGGTATCACCGAATCGGAAGGAACCACCTGATGAGCGACCAAACTCCCGAGATCGACCTCGACGGGCTCGCGCAGTCGATGCCGTCCGGCGCGGCGCTGATCGACGTCCGCGAGGCCGGTGAGTACGTGGCCGGTCACGTTCCGGGCGCCGTGCACGTGCCCATGGCCCAGCTGCCCTCCCGGATGGACGAGCTCGACCGGTCCGCGCCGGTGTACGTCGTGTGCGCCTCCGGCAACCGGAGCGCCGCGATGACCGACCTCCTGGTCGCGAACGGCTTCACCGCCCACTCGGTCACCGGCGGCACCGCCGGCTGGGCGAGGTCCGGGCGCGAGGTCGTCACGGGCACGCAGCCGATCTGACCGCTGCGGTCACGGCCCCTCCAGGGCTCCCCGACCGACCCAGCACGCGTACCGCCGACATAGAGCCGAGGACCTTTCATGACCGAGCAGAGCACGCAGACCGGCATCACCGTGATCGCGATCGAGACCCCCACCCTGGGTGATCGCAGCTACGTCGTTCACGACGGCACGGTGGCCTTCGTGGTCGACCCGCAGCGTGACATCGACCGGGTGCTGGACCTGCTGGACGAGCACGGCCTGCGTCTGACGCACGTCATGGAGTCCCACCTGCACAACGACTACGTGACCGGCGGCCTGGCGCTGGCGGAGCGCACCGGCGCCGCCTACCTGGTCAACGCCGAGGACGACGTCGCCTTCGAGCGCACGCCGGTCAGCGACGGGCAGACCGTCGAGGTCGGGGACCGGATGCGGGTCACCGCCCTGGCCACGCCGGGACACACCTTCACCCACCTCTCCTACGTGCTGGCCGACGCCGGGGAGGACGGTCGACAGGTCGCGGTGTTCTCCGGCGGCTCGCTGCTGTTCGGTGCCACCGGCCGGCCCGACCTGCTCGGGGACGACCACACCGACAAGCTGGTCCGGCTCCAGCACGCCTCGGCGCGGACCCTGGCCACGACGCTGCCGGACGCCACCGAGGTCTACCCCACGCACGGGTTCGGGTCGTTCTGCGCCGCCACCCAGTCCGACGCCACCGAGTCAACGATCGGCCGCGAGAAGGCCACCAACCCGGTCCTGACCCAGGACGAGGAGACCTACGTCCGCGAGCTGGTCGCCGGGCTCGCCGCCTACCCGGCCTACTACGCGCACATGATGCCCGCCAACGCCGCCGGACCCAGCGCGCCCGACCTGTCCGCGCCCGCTCCCGCCGAGCCGACCGAGCTGCGCCGCCGGATCGAGTCCGGCGAGTGGGTCGTCGACCTCCGCAACCGGACCGTGTTCGCCGCCGGCCACGTGCCCGGGTCCCTGAACTTCGGCATCGACGGGATGTTCGCGACGTACCTCGGCTGGCTGATCGAGTGGGGCACCCCGGTGACGCTGCTCGGCGAGAGTGCCGAGCAGGTGGCCCGGGCGCAGCGCGAGCTGGTGCGGATCGGTGTGGACCGGCCCGCGGCAGCCGCCACCGGAGGCCCGGAGGACTGGACCGAGCGTCCGCTCGCCAGCTTCCCGACCGGCTCTTTCGCCGATCTCGCCGACGTGCGGCATCACCGCCTGGTCACCGTGCTCGACGTCCGTCGTGCCGACGAGTTCGCCTCCGCCCGCATCGAGGGCGCCGTCAACATCCCGATCCACGAGCTGCCGCGACGGCTGGCCGAGGTGCCGAACGGCGAGGTGTGGGTGCATTGCGCCAGCGGCTACCGCGCGTCCGTCGCCGCGTCGTTCCTCGACGCCGCCGGGCACCAGCTCGTCGCCATCGACGACAGCTTCGACCAGGCCCGCGAGGTCGGACTGCACCTGGTCGGCCCCGAGGCCTCGTGACCGTCGTGCTCGCGCTCGTCGCGGTGGTCGCCGGGCTGCTGCTCGGGCTGAGCCTGGGCGCGCTCGGCGGTGGCGGGTCCATCCTCGCCGTGCCGGTCCTCGTCTACGCGTTGGGCCAGTCCGCTGGCGCGGCCACCACCGGCTCGCTGGTGGTGGTCGGGGTCACCTCTCTGGTCGGGGCAGTCACCGCCCACCGGTCCGGGAACGCGCTGCTGGGACGCGGGCTGGCGTTCGGGACGGTCGCCATCGGCGGCGCCGCCGTCGGGGCCCGGGCCGCCGGGGCGGTCCCGGAACCGGTGCTCCTCGCGGGCTTCGCGTGCCTGCTGCTGCTCGTCGCCGGCGTGATGACGGTGCGCCAGGTCCGGGCCCGCCGCCGCCGTTCCGGCTCCCCGGAGGACGCCACGGAGTCGACGCGGCGTGCCGCGTTGGACGACCCGATCATCAGCTTCAGCCCGACGTTCGCCTGCCAGTGCCCGCGAGCACTGAAGGTCCTGGTGACCGCGACCGCGGTGGGCCTGCTGACCGGGTTCTTCGGCGTGGGCGGAGGGTTCCTCGTGGTGCCGGCGCTGATCCTGGCCCTCGGGCTCCCGATGCAGTTCGCGGCCGGGACCTCCCTGGTCGTCATCAGCGTCACCTCGGCGGCCGCCCTGCTGGTGCGAGCCGGCAGCGGCGTCGCCCCGGACTGGCGCCTGGTCGGGCTGCTGACCGCGGCAGCCGTGACCGGCGCGTACCTCGGGGCCCGCGCCGCCCGTCGCCTCGACACCGACCGGCTGCAGGCAGCCTTCACCGTGCTGGTGCTCTGCGTCGCCGGCTACACCGCCTGGCAGGCCCTGCCGGGCCTCGTCTGACCCCACCCCCACGCACGTACGACCTTCCCGATCCCACTAGACAGGACCACACCATGCCGACGACGGCTCCCAGCCGCCCTCGCCACCGCGCCCCCGGGCCGGCCGACCAGCCCTCCCGCGCCCCTGAGTTCGACGGCGCCGACGGGGCGGACCGCCCCGGCCCGCTCGGCCGCCTCGGCGTGTGGGTCAACGACCACGCCCGCCTCACCGGCGGTGTCTGGCTCCTCCTGATCGTCGTCCTCGGCGCGTTCGCGCCCCGCGTCGAGACCGAGCTGTCCGGAGCCGGCTGGCAGGCCGACGGCTCGGAGTCCGTGGCCGCCCGCGAGCTCGCGCAGGCGCACTTCGGCGGCAACGACAGCACCGCCATCCAGGTGGTCGTCAAGGGGACAGGGGGCCCGGTCACCGACGGTGCCGGCGCCCGCGTGCTCGCCCAGGCCACCCGGATCCTGCGGGCCGACCCCCGGATCGGCGACATCGTGCAGCCCCAGCCCGGGGCCACCGTCAGCCAAGACGGCCGGACCGCAGTCCTGCTGGCCGGTGCCGACGCCGACCCGAACGAGATGGTGCGCGCCGCCGACGACCTGAAGGGCCCCCTCCAGGCCCTGTCCGGCAGCGGCATCGAGGTGAACCCGACCGGCGCCTCGCTGCTCTGGTCGGACTTCAACAAGGCCAACCTCGACGCGATGATGACCTCCGAGCTGTTCTCGTGGCCGGTCACGCTCGCCATCCTGGTGATCGCCTTCGGCGCGCTCGTCGCGGCCGGCCTGCCACTGATCCTCACCGTCGCCGGCCTGGTCGCCTCCGCCGGCTCGCTGGTGCTGGTCAACCAGATCACTCCCGTCTCCATCTGGGCGATGAACTTCGCGATGATGTTCGCTCTCGCGCTGGGGATCGACTACGCCCTGTTCGTCGTGGTCCGCTACCGGGCGGCCCGGGCCGCCGGCAGCGATCCGCGGGCTGCGGTGGCCGAGACCATGGACACCGCCGGCAAGGCCGTCCTGCTCTCCGGCGGCACCGTGCTGGTGTCCCTGTCCGCGGTGATGCTGGTGCCGTCCCCGGCGTTCCGGTCGATGGCGGGCGGCATCATGCTCGCCGTGGTCTTCGTCCTCGGCGCCACCCTGACCCTGCTCCCGCTGGTGCTGGGCAAGCTCGACCTGCGCATCAACAAGGGGGCCCTGCCCTGGTCCCGCACCGGGGAGCACCGCAGCCGGGCCTTCGCCGCCTGGGGAGAGCTGCTGTGGCGGCGACCCCTCGCCTTCGGCCTCGCCTCGCTCGCCGTGCTGCTGCTGCTGGCCGTCCCGCTGATCGGCCTCAAGACCGCGATGCCCTCGATCAAGGTGCTGCCCACCGACGCCTCCGCCCGGATCGGCTACGACCGGGTCCAGGACGCCTTCGGGGACGGCGCTCCCGGCACCCTTCAGGTGGTCGTCGAGAAGGACCAGGCCACCCGCGCGGGTCGGGTCCTGAACGCGGATCCGGGCATCGCGGGCGCCCTGCCTGCCCAGCCGTCCTCCGACGGCAGCCGCTACGCGCTGATCTCCGCCGTCCCGACCGTGGACCCCTCCGACCCGGCGCTGGCCACCACCGTGGACCGGCTCCGCGCGGACCTGCCGGGCACCGCCCGTGTGGGCGGCGCGGCGGTCGAGAACCTCGACCTCAAGACCCAGCTGGACGCCTCCACCCCGCTGGTCATCGGGGTGGTGCTCGCGCTCGGCTTCCTGCTGCTGCTGATCGCGCTCCAGGCGCCGCTGATCGCCCTGCTCGGCACCCTGGCCAGCCTGCTGTCCACGGCGGCCGCCTTCGGCGTCGCGCGGCTGGTCTTCCAGGACGGCTGGGGTTCCGGACTGTTCGGCTTCGAGCACCAGGGCTTCCTGGACGCCTGGGCCCCGGTCTTCTTCTTCGCGATGATCTTCGCCATCGCGATGGACTACACGGTGTTCCTGCTGGCCTCCGCGAAGGAGCACTACGAGACGTCCGGTGACCCCATGGAGGCGATGGTCGGGGCGCTCGCGCACTCGGGCCGGGTGATCTTCGCCGCCGGCGCCGTGATGGTCGCGGTGTTCCTCACCTTCGCCCTGTCCGGCCCGCTCCCCCCCAAGGAGATGGGCATCGTGCTCGGCGTGGCCGTGCTGCTGGACGCGTTCCTGGTCAGGCTGGTGCTGCTTCCGGTGATGCTGCGGCTGACCGGCCGGGCCGCCTGGTGGGTGCCCCGCTGGCTGCAGCGCGTGCTGCCCGCCATCCGGTTCTCGCACGGCTGAGCCGACCCCCCCCACCGCCACACACCCGTCCCACCACATCAACTGAGGAGAAGAGCATGTGCAGAGCAGTCACCTGCAAGACCTGCGGCAAGACCAGCTGGGCCGGCTGCGGCCAGCACATCGCCCAGGTCAAGGCCGGCGTCCCGGCCGGGCAGTGGTGCCCGGGCCACCCCCGCGCCGAACGGACCTCACCGAGCCTGCTCGGGCGGCTGTTCCGCCGCGGCTGACCCCGCGACGGGAGCGCCGACGACCGGACCCGGCTCAGTGCCCGCCACCGAGGTGGCCGGCCAGCAGCTGGTGCCGGTCCCGGCTCGCCTCGTTGAGGCCGCGGATGTCCACGGTCTTGCCCCGGGCCGTGTACTTGGTCTCGATCGCGTCCAGGGCGGCCACCGTCGAGGCGTCCCAGATGTGCGAGTCGGACATGTCGATGACGATGTTGGCCGGGTCCCCGACATAGTCGAACTGGTAGACCAGGTCGTTGCTCGAGGCGAAGAACAGCTCGCCGACCACCTTGTAGACCCGGGTGTCCGGCTCCTGGGTCTTCACGTCGATCACCTCGGTGAAGTGGGCGACCCGGCGGGCGAACATCACCATGGCGACCAGGGTGCCGACGATGACGCCGATCGCCAGGTTGCTGGTCGCCACCACGACCACCACGGTGGAGACCATCACCAGCAGCTCGCTGCGCGGCATCCGGCGCAGCGTCGAGGGCCGGATGCTGTGCCAGTCGAACGTGCCGACCGAGACCATCACCATGACCGCGACCAGGGCGGCCATCGGGATCACGGCCACCACGTCGCCGAGGCCGACCACCAGGACCAGCACGAACACCCCGGCCAGGAAGGTCGAGATGCGGGTCCGGGCCCCCGACGCCTTCACGTTGATCATCGTCTGACCGATCATCGCGCAGCCGCCCATCCCGCCGAAGAAGCCGGTGATGATGTTCGCGGCGCCCTGGCCCCACGCCTCGCGGGTCTTGTCCGAGTGGCTGTCGGTCACGTCGTCGACCAGCTTGGCGGTCATCAGTGACTCCATCAGCCCGACCAGGGCCACGCCCAGGGCGTAGGGGGCGATGATCCGCAGCGTCTCCAGGGTGAACGGGACGTTCGGGATCAGCAGCGACGGCAGGCTGTCGGGCAGGCTGCCCTCGTCACCGACGTTCGGCACGTCGACCGCCCACAGCAGCACGGCAGCGGTGATCAGCACGATCGCCACCAGGGGCGCGGGGACGACGGTGGTGAGGCGGGGGGTCACCACGATCACCAGGATGCCGACCGCGACGAGCGGGTAGACCAGCCACGGCACGTCCACGAGGTTGGGGATCTGCGCCGAGAAGATCAAGATGGCCAGCGCGTTGACGAAGCCCACCATCACGCTGCGCGGCACGAACCGCATCAGCCGGGCCACCCCCACCACGGCGAGCAGCACCTGGATCAGGCCGCCCAGGATCACGGTCGCGATCAGGTAGTCCAGGCCGTAGTCGCGCACCACCGGTGCCACCACCAGGGCCACCGCCCCGGTCGCTGCCGAGATCATCGCCGGCCGACCGCCCAGGAAGGCGATCGAGACCGCCATCGTGAACGACGCGAAGAGTCCGACCCGGGGGTCCACCCCGGCGATGATCGAGAACGCGATGGCCTCGGGGATCAGCGCCAGGGCGACCACCAGCCCCGCGAGCACCTCGATGCGCAGCAGCCGCGGCGAGCGCAGCGCGGCGCGGACGGTGGCCGGGGCCGTGGCGGATGCCGGGACGGCAGGGGGAATGGACGTCAAGGAGGCTCCTGAAGCAAGGGGACGACGGGCACACGGCCACGGGGTCGCGAGACACCTTACCGTTACGTAAGGGTAGAGTTGAAATCGCGACCACTGTCGACACCTGCGGAGCGACGGCACATGAGCGGTACCCAGCAGCACGAACGACCGATGCAGATCGGCGAGGTCGCGGAGCGCACCGCTCTCTCGCTGCGCACCCTGCGGCACTACGACGAGGTCGGGCTGCTCACCCCGTCAGCCCGCAGCGAGGGCGGCTTCCGGCTCTACACGCAGGCCGACGTCGACCGGCTCCTGGTGATCCGCCGGATGAAGCCGCTGGGGTTCACCCTGGAGGAGATGCTGGCGGTGATGCGGCTGCTGGAGGCGCTCGGCGACCAGCCGGCACAGATCACCGACCCGGCCCTGCGCGAGCAGCTCTCCGACGTGCTGGCCGACGCTCACCAGCGTCGGCGCCGGCTCCAGGAGCAGCTGGCCAAGGCCGACGAGTTCATCGAGCTGCTCGGCCGTCGCCAGGGCTGAGACGGTCCGTCAGGGCTGAGGCAGTCCGTCAGCCCCGCTCGGCACCGTAGACGTCCGGTACGCCGTCCGCGTCGGCGTCGACCGCCTCCTCCTCGCACATCTGCCGGTACGTCCGGTTGCGGGCCCGGAGCACCACGGCGGCGAGCACCGAGGCCACCAGGGACCCGGTGAGCACGCCCACCTTGACGTGCTCGTCCCGCGTGCTCTCGGCGCCGTACGCCAGCTCCCCGATCAGCAGCGAGACCGTGAAGCCGATCCCGGCGAGCAGCGCGAGCCCGGCGACGTCGAGCCAGCGCAGGTCGTCGTCGAGGTCGGCGTGGGTGAAGCGGCTGAGCAGGTAGGTGACCACGAAGATCCCCAGGAACTTGCCGACCACCAGGCCCGCCACGATGCCCAGCGCCACCCGGTCGGTCAGCGCCTCGGCGAGCCCGGTGAAGCCGCCGACGGTGACCCCGGCGGCGAAGAACGCGAAGACCGGGACCGCGATGCCCGCGGACAGCGGCCGGAACAGGTGCTCGAAGTGCTCGGCCATCCCGCGCCCGGCCTCGGGACCCCCGGCGGCCTGGCTGCGGATCACCGGGACCGCGAACCCGAGCAGCACCCCGGCGACGGTGGCGTGGACGCCGGAGGCGTGCACCAGCGCCCACGCCGCGAAGGCCAGCGGCAGCAGCAGCCACCACGCACGGATCCGGCGCTGCACCAGGACCGCGAACAGGCCCAGCGGCACCAGCGCCAGCACCAGCGGCAGGAGGCTGAGGTCCTTGGTGTAGAAGAACGCGATGATCGTGATCGCGAACAGGTCGTCGACGACCGCCAGTGTCAGCAGGAAGGTGCGCAGCGCGGCCGGCAGGTGGGTGCTGATCACCGCGAGCACGGCCAGGGCGAAGGCGATGTCGGTGGCGGTCGGGATCGCCCAGCCGGCCAGGGCGCCGTCCCCGGTGGTCAGGTTGACCGCGACGAACAGCAGCGCCGGCAGCGCCATCCCCCCGACCGCCGCCAGGATCGGCAGCGCGGCCCGGCGCGGATCACGCAGGTCGCCGGCCACGAACTCGCGCTTGAGCTCGAGCCCCACCACGAAGAAGAAGATCGCCAGCAGGCCGTCGGCGGCCCAGGTGCCCAGGCTCAGGTCGAGGTGCAGCGCGGACGGCCCGACGGTGAAGTCCCGCAGCGCGGTGTAGCTGTCCTGCAGCGGGCTGTTCGCCCAGACCAGCGCGACCACGGTCGCCACCACGAGCAGGGCGCCACCCACGGTCTCCTTGCGGAGCACCTCGGTGATCCGGGAGTCCTCGCCCCACGACCCCCGCCCGAGGAGCGGCTTCCAGGGGGACTGGTTGGTCATCGGTGCTCCTAGGGCGAGGTCGGCTACGGACTTGCCGACCAGACTTCCCGGCGCACCGCGGGACAGTTTACCCGGGTGCCCCCCCTGCGGTCGCATCGTGCCGACCGGGTGCCGCGGTGGTCCGGTCCACGGTGGTCCGCGATCTCGGGAGGATAGGGACACATGCAGCCCTCGCCCCAGCAAACGTGACCAGCGGCTAGACCGGCGAGCTCACCGCTGGGCGCCGCCCCCGGGACACCGCGCCGGAGCAGGTCGAGAGGTCCGTGCGGACCGGGCTGCTGCGCATCGAGCGGCGAGGGACTCCCCCTGTCCCCGGACAGCGGACACCTGACCGAGCGCCCGCGAGGTTCCCGGTTTCGCTTGTCTGGATTACTCACCAGTAGCATAATGTTGTTACCGGTGAGTAGCACCGGGTGTCCGGGACCGTCCGTCACATCGGGCGGCGCCTCCCAGCCGTCGAAGGTGGAGCCGTGAGCCACTACAAGAGCAACCTCCGCGACATCGAGTTCAACCTGTTCGAGCTGCTGGGCGCCGAGCGGGTCCTGGGCACCGGGCCGTTCGAGGAGGTCGACACCGACACCGCCCGGTCGATCCTGGTCGAGGTCGACCGGCTGGCCCGGGAGGAGATCGCTGCCTCCTTCGAGGAGGGCGACCGGAACCCCCCGGTCTTCGACCCCGAGACGCACTCGGTCCGGATGAACCCCGCGTTCACGCGCAGCTACCAGGCGTTCATGGACTCCGAGTGGTACCGCCTCCAGCTGCCCGTCGAGCTCGGCGGACAGCCGGCGCCGGCGACCCTGAACTGGTCGCTCGCCGAGCTGGTGCTCGGCGCCAACCCGGCGGTGTGGATGTACGCCGCCGGCCCGGGCTTCGGCCACGTGATCTACCGCAACGGCAACGACCGGGACAAGCAGGTCGCCCGGCACATGGTCGAGCGCAAGTGGGGCGCGACCATGGTCCTCACCGAGCCGGACGCAGGCTCCGACGTCGGCGCCGGGCGCACCCGGGCGATCCCCCAGGAGGACGGCACCTGGCACATCGAGGGCGTGAAGCGGTTCATCACCTCCGGGGAGCACGACATGAGCGAGAACATCGTGCACCTCGTCCTGGCCCGCCCGACCGGCGTCGAGGGCCACGGCGGGCCGGGCACCAAGGGTCTCTCACTCTTCGTCGTGCCCAAGCACCACTTCGACCTCGAGACCGGCGAGCTCACCGGCCAGCGCAACGGCGCCTTCGTCACCGGCGTCGAGAAGAAGATGGGCATCAAGGTGTCCACCACCTGCGAGCTCACCTTCGGCGCGCACGGCGTCCCCGCGCGCGGCTGGCTGCTCGGCGAGGTGCACGACGGCATCGCGCAGATGTTCCAGGTGATCGAGAACGCCCGGATGCTGGTCGGCACCAAGGCCATCGCCACGCTCTCGACCGGCTACCTGAACGCCCTCGAGTACGCGCGGACCCGGGTGCAGGGCGCGGACCTCACCCAGGCCTCGGACAAGACGGCTCCCCGCGTCACGATCACCCGCCACCCCGACGTACGCCGCTCCCTGATGACGCAGAAGTCGCACGCCGAGGCGCTGCGGTCGCTGATGCTCTACACCGCCTCCTGGCAGGACCGGGTCCAGACCGCCGAGCACGAGGGCCGACGCGACCGACTCGCCGAGCGGGTCAACGACCTGCTGCTGCCGATCGTGAAGGGCTACGGCTCCGAGCGATCGTGGGTGCTGCTCGGCACCGAGTCGCTGCAGACCTTCGGTGGCTCCGGGTTCCTCGCCGACTACCCGATCGAGCAGTACGTCCGGGACGCCAAGATCGACACCCTGTACGAGGGCACCACGGCGATCCAGGGGCAGGACCTGTTCTTCCGCAAGATCGTCCGTGATCAGGCCCGGGCGCTGGGGCACCTCAACGCCGAGATCGGGGCCTTCCTGGACAGCCAGGCCGGCAACGGCCGGCTCAAGAACGAGCGAGAGCTGCTCGCCACCGGGCTCGCCGACGTGCAGGCCATGGTCGGCACGATGTTCACCGACCTCATGTCGGCCGACCCGGGCGCCGAGGGCGGCAACCCGGCCGACGTCTACAAGGTCGGCCTGAACACCTCGCGGCTGCTGATGGCGCTGGGGGACCTGATCTGCTCCTGGCTGCTGCTGCGCGGCGCCGAGATCGCGCTTCGCCGGCTCGGCGAGGAGCTCACGGCCGCGGACACGTCCTTCTACGAGGGCAAGGTGGCCGCCGCGCAGTTCTTCGCCCGCACCGTGCTCCCCCGGCTGGCCGCCGAGCGGGCGATCGCCGAGGCGACCGACCTGTCGGTGATGGAGCTGGACGAGGACGCCTTCTGAGAGTTGTCCCGCGGCGCGGATTGAGGGTCGTGCGCCCGGGGTAACCAACGGCTACCTGGTGGCGCGACCGCGCGCCGCACGTCCCCAAGGAGACACCATGGGCATCGGCCTCGGCATCGTGCTTCTCGTCATCGGGCTGGTCCTGGCCCTCGGCGTCGTGAACGTCAACATCGGCTTCGTCGACGACGCCTCCCTGGGCTGGATCCTGGTGGTCGTCGGCGTGCTCGCACTGGTGCTGGCGCTGGTGATGAACCAGCAGCGCTCCCAGACCCGGCACGTCGAGGAGCGCCGCTACGAGGAGCCGCCCGCCTGAGCGCACGTGCACGCCGAAGGGGCGCCCCGACCAGTCGGTCGAGGCGCCCCTTCGGCGTGTGCGTGCTGAGGGCTCAGCGGGACGAGTAGCTGCTCCGGCCGGAGCTGCGACGGTCGTCGCGGCCGCCGTACGACGGCCGGTCGTCGCGGCCACCCCGGCTGCCGCCGCGAGGGGCGCCGCCCGCGCGGTTGCCCTGGTAGCCGCCCGAGCCGCCCCGGTTGCCCTGGTAGCCGCCGCGGCCGCCCTGGTAGCCGCCCGAGCCACCGCGGGAGGGGCGGGTCGCCGGCGCCTCGGCGCCGGCGGTCGCCAGCACCTCGCGCGTCATCGGCCGGGGGGTGGTCCGGCTGTCGTGGTGGCGAGCGGTGACGCCGGCCCGCGACTGCATCCGGACGATCTCGTCCACCTGGCGCGGCGTGGTGATCGTGACGACCGCCCCGGACTCGCCGGCACGCGCCGTACGGCCGGACCGGTGCAGGTAGGCCTTCGGGTCCGCGGGCGGGTCGAAGTGCACGACCAGGCCCACGTTGTCGACGTGGATGCCGCGCGCCGCGACGTCGGTGGCGACCACGACCTGCGCCTTGCCCGAGGAGAACTTGTGCAGGTTGCGCTCGCGGACCCGCTGCGAGAGGTTGCCGTGCAGGTCCACCGCCTCGATCCCGGCGGTGCCGAAGGCCTCCGCGAGGTCGGTGGCACCCTCACGGGTCCGGGTGAACACGATCGAGCGGGGGTTCGCCTCGATCAGCGCAGTGGCCGCCTCGACCTTGTCGCGGAAGCCGCCGACCACCAGTACGTGGTGGTCCATCTTGACGACCGAGCCCTTGTTGGGGTCGAGCTCGTGCAGCACCGGCTCGCGCAGGTGCGCCCGGACCAACCGGTCCACGTCGCCGTCGAGCGTCGCGGAGAGCAGCATCCGCTGGCCGGTGACGGGGGTCTGCTTCAGCAGCGCGTCGACGGCCGGGTAGAAGCCGAGGTCGCACAGGTGGTCGGCCTCGTCGAGGACGGTGATCAGGACGTCCTCGGTGAGGCAGTGCCCCTTGTCCATCAGGTCCTGGAGCCGGCCGGGGGTGGCCACGACGATGTCGGCCCCCGCGCGCAGCTGCTTGATCTGCCGGTCGTACGGCGTGCCGCCGTACACGGTCACGAGCTTGAGCTGCACCGCGAACGCGAGCGGCTCGAGCGAGCGGCGCACCTGGGTGGCCAGCTCGCGGGTGGGGACGATGATCAGCGCGCGCGGCTGCTTCGGACGGCTGCGCTCGCCGGCGAGGCGGGCCAGGATCGGCAGCCCGAAGGCGAGCGTCTTGCCGGAGCCGGTCTGCGCACGGCCCAGCACGTCGCGCCCGCTCATGGCGTCCGGGACGACCGCGGCCTGCACGGGCGTCGGGGTGGTGATCTCGACGCGGGCCAGAGCGTCGACGACCTTCTCGGAGAGGCCGAGCTCGGCGAAGGTGGGCAGGGTGGACACAGGGGTGGTCACGTGGTTCCTCACGGTGGTCAGGCGCGTCCCTGCCCGGAACCCACGGCGTGGTCCGGCGAGCCTGCGAGACGCAGTTCGTGCCCGATCACTGGTCCTGCGCGAGATCCGCGCACCCACACCGGGCCACAAAGGAAGGCCGTCGGAACGGCCTCGGCTACTCCGATTCTACCAGCGACCCGCGCCCGCCCGGACCATGGCGAGGAGACCTCCCCCACGTCCGGGCCCGCTGCCGTTTACCAGGTGATGCATGAAATCTGGCACTGACCACGGTGATATCCCCATGGTCAGTGCCAGTTCTCCATGCGGAGTCCGACGGCGTACGGCGGCGCGGGACGCCGACGACCTCAGGCGGACGTCGGCGTACGACGTCGGCGTACGACGCCGGCGTACGACGTCGGCGTACGACGCCGGGCGGACGCCGGCGGGACGTCGGGCGGGCTCAGGAGCGGCCGGACAGCGGCAGCACCAGCCGCGTCGCGCCGCCCTCGACCACCCGGACCGGGACACCCCAGTCCTGCTGGTGCATGTGGCAGGCGGCGCCCTCGCCCTGGCCGATGTCGCACGACGCGGCACGGGCGGCCACGTGCAGCACGCCGTCGCCGACCGCGGGGTCGATCTGCAGCACCCGGGAAAGGTCGGCGGCCCGGCCCCCGCCGCCCCTGAGCAGCGCCGGCGGGGTGGCGGAGACCACCAGCTGCGAGGACGGCCCGAACCGGTCGTCGACCTTCTGTCCCGGCGGCGGCTCGAAGTCCACCACCAGCTCCAGCACCCCGGCCGCGATCTCGGTGACCGGCCGCTGGGTGGTGTGCGCGAACCCGTCGACCTCGACGAGACCGGTGAGCGGGATCCGGGTGAGGCGGTGGGCGGCGGACTCCACCACCACCAGGTGGTCCCCGACGACGGCGGCGCCGCTGGGCTCGGCCAGCCCGGAGGCGATCGTGGTCATCACGCCGCCGGCCCATCGGCGGACCGCGCCGTTGTAGGTGTCGCAGACCGCGACCGAGCCGTCCGGCAGCACGATGACGCCGAGCGGGTGCTGCAGCAGCGCCGAGGCACCCGGCCCGTCCCGGAAGCCGAAGTCGAACAACCCGGTGCCGACCAGGGTGCTGACCCGGTCCCCCTCGACCGCGCGCAGGCTGGAGGTCTCACTGTCCGCGAGCCAGAGCCGGTCACCGTCGGCGGCGAAGCCGGACGTCTGGGCGAACCACGCCTCGCCCACCGGGCCGTCCAGCAGCCCCTCGTGGGTGGTGCCGGCCGCGACAGCGGTGACCGCGGCCCGCGGGTCGAACGTCCACAGCTGGTGGATGCCGGCCATCGCCACCCACACCCGGTCTCGCCACCAGGTCACGTCCCAGGGGCTCGACAGGCTCTCGGTCCCGTCGCCCTGCATCCACTGCCGCCCGTCGCCGGCCACCGTGCGGACGTCCCCGTCGGCGAGGCGGACCCCGCGCAGCGCGTGGTTGACGGTGTCGGCGACCAGCACGTCGTAGCCGACCTCGGCCGCGACGTCGGCGGGCAGCAGGCAGAGCCCGTTCGGCTCGTTGAAGAGTGCCGTCCCGGCCGGACCGTCGACCAGGCCCCGCGCGCCGCCGCCGATCCGCCGGCGCACCCTCTCGCCGTCCGGGTCGAGCTCCACCAGGCCGTGGTGCCCGGCATCGGCGACCAGCAGCCCGCCGTCGGGCAGCGCGACCACCTTCGCGGGGAAGCGCAGCTCCCCGGACTGCGCGGGAGGCGGCACGTACGGCGAGCCGCCCGGCTGCAGCGTGCCCTTCGCCAGGTGCTCCTCGCGCAGCCCGGCGACCAGGCCGTCGATGGCGTGCGCGTGTCCCTCGCCGGAGTACTGCGCGACCACGTACCCCTCCGGGTCCACCAGCACCAGCGTCGGCCAGGCCCGGGCCGTGTAGGCCTGCCAGGTGACCAGGTCGGGGTCGTCCAGGACCGGGTGCTCGACCTCGTAGCGCTCGACCGCCGCGACCAGCGCGTCCGGGTCGGCCTCGTGCACGAACTTCGGGGAGTGCACGCCCACCACCACCAGCTCGCCGGCGTACCGCCGTTCGAGGGGCCGGAGCTCGTCGAGGACGTGCAGGCAGTTCACGCAGCAGAACGCCCAGAAGTCGAGCAGCAGGAAGCGACCGCGCAGGTCCGCGAGGGAGAGGTCCCGGCCGCCGGTGTTCAGCCAGCCGCGTCCCCGGAGCTCGGGGGCGCGGACGCGCGGACGCCGGCCGCCGTCGCGGCCAGGGGTGCCGGCGGAGACCGGGTGGGCGGAGGAGTCAGTCACGACGGTGCCCAACACGGTGACCGGCAGGGTTCATCCCGTCCGGACAGCGGCTCATCCGGCACCGGTGGCGGCGAACGTGGCGGCGCTGACCGCGACCATCACGGCGGCCATCGTCTCCTCGACGGCCCGGCGCACGGCGTCCGAGGCCCAGCCCCCGTCGGCGATCTCCTTGGCCCGGCGGTCCAGCTGCTTGCGCTTGAGGCCGTGCTCCTTCGGGTCGACCACCCGGTGCGTCGAGCCGATCGCGTGCAGCAGGGCGACCAGCGCGGCGTCGCGGGGCTGCGGCGTGAGGCCCTGCACCAGGCAGCCGGTGAGCGCACGCCGTACGGCGGCCTCGTGGTCGGCCGAGGCGGTCGGCCACCTCCTGGTGGGGAAGACACCGAGGACCCTGCCCTGCTCGGCACGCAGGATCCCCACGGCGGTGAGCCGGGCGTAGAGACGCTCGCGAACCGTCTTGCCCAGCTCGCCGACGACCGCGGAAGGCCTCTTCCCTGCGCGGCGCTGCACCACCTCGAGCGCGTGGTCGAGGATCTCGTCGCCGGTGGGCGAGCCGTCCACGACGACCAGCCGCTTCTTGTCGTCGATGTCGACGCGGCGCACCATGCTGAGCTCGACGAGCTGTGCTCCCCCGAGCGCGAGGTCGGCGATGCTGCCGACGGCCAGCTTGCCGGTGTCGTCTTCGGTGAGCAGGAGCAGCAGGTCCTCGGCAAGGAGCATGCCGAAGACCCTAGCCCTAGGCTGCGGGCAGAGCCGCCCGAGCCACCGGAGGTGCCCGTGTTCTACCCCCTGACCGTCGCCGACTTCCTCGACCGCGCCGAGACCGTCTACCCCGACCGGGTGGGGGTCGTCGACGAGCCGGACCAGCCGGCTCCCGGGCTGGGGTCGCTCACCTACCGGCAGATGGCCGTCAACGCCCGCGCGCAGGCGGCGAAGCTGGACGCGCTCGGCGTGCCGGTCGGCGGCCGGGTGGCCGTGGTGTCCCAGAACTCGGCGCGGCTGTGCACGTCGTTCTTCGGGGTCAGCGGGTGGGGCCGGGTGCTGGTGCCGGTGAACTTCCGGCTCAGCCTCGCCGAGATCGAGTACATCGTCGGGCACAGCGGCGCCGACGCGCTGTACGTCGACCCGTCGCTGCGCGACCTGCTGCCCTCGCTCGACGTCCGCCACCGGTTCGTGCTCGGGGAGGACGACGACCTCTACCTGCCCGGGGTGGAGCCTCGGCCCTGGGAGTCGCCCGACGAGGGCGCGACCGCGACGATCAACTACACGTCGGGCACCACGGCCCGCCCCAAGGGCGTGCAGCTCACCCACCGCAACCTGTGGCTGAACGCCACCGTGTTCGGGCTGCACGCGGGGATCAGCGACCGCGACGTCTACCTGCACACGCTGCCGATGTTCCACGCGAACGGCTGGGGGATGCCGTTCGGGATCACCGGTGTGGGGGGCCGGCACGTGGTGCTCCGCCAGGTCGACGGCCCCGAGATCCTGCGCCGGGTCGAGGAGCACGGCGTCACCCTGATGTGCGCGGCACCGGCGGTGGTGAGCGCAGCGCTGGACGGCGCCGCCTCCTGGGACGGGGAGATCCCCGGCCGGGACCGGGTGCGGATCTTCGTCGCGGGCGCACCGCCGCCGACCCGCACCATCGAGCGCGTCATGGAGGAGCTCGGCTGGGAGTTCTGCCAGATCTACGGACTCACCGAGACCTCGCCCCTGGTCACCGTCAACCGGAAGCGTGCCGAGTGGGACGACCTGGAGACCCACGACCTGGCCCGGCGGCTCGCCCGTCAGGGCGCGCCCGCCCTCGGGGTGTCGGTCAGCGTCGACGACGAGGGCGAGATCCTGACCTCCTCGAACCACAACCTGGCGGGCTACTGGGAGCAGCCGGAGGAGACCGCCCGGGTGACCGCCGGCGGCACCTTCCACACGGGAGACGGCGGCTACCTCGACGACGAGGGCTACCTGGTGATCTCCGACCGCAAGAAGGACGTGATCATCTCCGGCGGCGAGAACGTCTCCTCGATCGAGGTCGAGGACGCGCTGATGTCGCACCGCTCGGTGCGGGAGGTCGCGGTGATCGGGGTCCCGGACGAGAAGTGGGGCGAGATGATCATCGCGCTGGTGGTCGCGGACGACGGGGTGAGCGCCGACGACCTCGTCGCGCACTGCCGCACCCACCTGGCCGGGTACAAGTGCCCGAAGCGGGTCGACTTCGTCGACACGCTGCCGCGCACCGCGACCGGCAAGCTCCAGAAGTTCAAGCTGCGCGAGCCCTTCTGGGCCGGTCAGGAGCGCCAGGTGAACTGAGCTGGGCCGACCCTGGAAGAGTGGGCCCCGTGAAAGCCCTGCTGCTGGAGAGTCTGCACCCGCTCGCGACCGCGGTCCTGGAGGACGCCGGCATCGAGGTCGAGACCCGACCCGGCGCCCTCGACGAGGCCGAGCTGGTCGCCGCCCTGGACGGCGTCGATCTGCTGGGCATCCGCTCCAAGACCGAGGTCACCGCGCGGGTGCTCGCGGAGCGTCCCGACCTGGTCGCCGTCGGCGCCTTCTGCATCGGCACCAACCAGATCGACCTCGGTGCGGCCGCCGACCTCGGCATCGCCGCCTTCAACGCGCCGTACTCCAACACCCGGTCGGTCGTGGAGCTGGCGGTGGCCAACATCATCGCGATGGCCCGCCGGCTGACCGAGCGCGACAAGGCACTGCACGCCGGGATCTGGGACAAGTCGTCGTCGGGGAGCCACGAGATCCGCGGCCGCACCCTGGGCATCGTCGGCTACGGCAACATCGGCTCCCAGCTCTCCGTGGTCGCCGAGATGCTCGGTCTGCAGGTCTACTTCTACGACACCGACGACAAGCTGGCCCTGGGCAACGCGCGGCGCTGCTCCTCGCTCGAGGAGCTCCTGGACACCGTGGAGACGGTCACCCTGCATGTCGACGGCCGGCAGGGGAACGCCGGCATCTTCGGAGCCGAGCAGTTCGCCCGGATGCGCCCCCGCTCGCTGTTCCTGAACCTGTCGCGCGGCTTCGTGGTCGACTACCGGGCCCTGCGCGAGGCGGTGCTGTCGGGGCACGTGGCGGGGGCCGCGGTCGACGTGTTCCCCACCGAGCCGAAGAACCGCGGCGACGCCTTCGAGTCCCCGCTGCGCGGCCTGCCCAACGTGATCCTGACCCCGCACGTCGGCGGCTCCACCGAGGAGGCGCAGGAGGACATCGGCCGGTTCGTCGGCGGCAAGCTCCGCGACTACGTGCGGCACGGCACCACCTCGCTGTCGGTCAACCTGCCGAGCCTGACCCCCGGGCGGTCCACGCACGCCCAGCGGATCGCGCACATCCACCAGAACACCCCCGGGGTGCTCGCGCACGTCAACCAGGTGCTGGCCGAGCACGGCGTCAACATCGGCGGCCAGGTGCTCGCCACCCGCGGGCACACCGGCTACGTGGTCACCGACACCGGCTCGGCCCTCTCCACCGACGTGGTCGCCAGCCTGCAGGCCGTTCCCGAGACGATCCGGCTGCGGGTCATCTCCTGACCCCGTGTGGACGGTATGGGAAGCCGGAGTACGGTCGCCAGCATGAGTGACTACGCAACTGTCAACCCCGCCACCGGCGAGACCGTCAAGGAGTTCGAGACCGTCGACGAGCAGGGAGTGGAGACCGCGCTCGCTCGCGTGGCCTCGGGCTACGACAGCTGGCGCGCGACCCCCGTGGCCGACCGCGCCGCCGTCCTGACCCGGGTCGCCGCGCTGTACGACGAGCGCGCCGACGAGCTCGCCGCGCTGATCTCCCTGGAGATGGGCAAGCCCGTGCGCGCGGCCCAGGGCGAGGTCAAGCTGTCCTCGATGATCTACGCCTACTACGCCGACCACGGCCCGGGCCTGCTCGAGGACGAGAGGCTCGACGTCCCCGGCGCCGAGGAGTCCGTCGTCCGCAAGCTGCCGGTCGGCCCGCTGCTCGGCATCATGCCGTGGAACTTCCCCTACTACCAGGTGGCCCGCTTCGCCGCGCCCAACCTGATGCTGGGCAACACCGTGCTGCTCAAGCACGCGCCCAGCTGCCCGCAGTCGGCGCTGGTGATCGAGGAGATCTTCGCGGACGCCGGGCTTCCCGCCGACGCCTACGTGAACATCTTCGCCACCAACGACCAGATCGCCGACGTGATCGCGGACCCGCGCATCCACGGCGTGTCGCTGACCGGCAGCGAGCGGGCGGGCGCCGCGGTCGCGGAGATCGCCGGGCGCAACCTGAAGAAGGTGGTCCTCGAGCTCGGCGGGTCCGACGCCTTCATCGTCCTCGACAGCGACGACATGGCCGCGACCGTGAAGTCCGCGGCCCGCGGCCGGCTCTCCAACACCGGGCAGGCCTGCAACGCGGCCAAGCGCTTCGTGGTGCTCGACGAGTACTACGACGAGTTCGTCGCCAAGCTGACCGAGACGTTCGCCGCGATGGTCCCCGGCGACCCGTCCGACCCGAAGACCGTGGTCGGGCCGCTGTCCTCCAAGGCGGCCGCCGACACCATCGTCGACCAGCTCGACAGCGCCGTCGCGGACGGCGCCACCGTCCTGGTGGGCGGCCACCGCGTCGACGGCCCGGGCAACTTCGTCGAGCCCACGCTGCTGGCCGGCGTCACCCCGCAGATGCGCGCCTACCGCGAGGAGCTGTTCGGCCCGGTCGGCGTGGTCTACAAGGTGTCCTCGGCAGACGAGGCCGTCGAGCTGACCAACTCCTCCTCGTTCGGGCTCTCCGGGTCGGTGTGGAGCAGCGACCTTGACAAGGCGCGCGACGTGGCCGACCGGCTCGAGGTCGGCATGGCGTTCGTCAACGAGCACGGCACGTCGCTGCCCGGTCTGCCGTTCGGCGGCGTGAAGCGCTCCGGCTTCGGCCGCGAGCTCGGCCCGTGGGGCATGGACGAGTTCGTCAACAAGAAGCTCGTCCGCGTCTCGAAGGGCTGACCCCCGTCGTGGCCGCCTTCGACCTGGACCGCTTCGTCGCGGCGCAGGACGAGGGCGGCACGTACGACGAGGCGCTGGCGGAGCTCCGCCGCGGCCGCAAGCGGACGCACTGGATGTGGTTCGTGCTGCCCCAGATCGCCGGCCTGGGCCGCAGCCCGACCGCGCGGCACTTCGCGCTCGCCTCGCTCGAGGAGGCGCGGGCCTACGCCGCGCATCCGGTGCTGGGGCCGCGGCTGGTGGCGTGCGCGGCCGCCCTGGCCGGTCTCGACGAGTCCGACCCGGTGCGCGTCCTCGGCGCCGTGGACGCCGCCAAGCTGCGCTCGTCGATGACGCTCTTCGCCCGCGCGGCTCCGCAGGAGCCCGTGTTCGCCCGGGTGCTGGAGCGGTACTTCGACGGCGAGCCCGATCCCGCCACCCTGGACCTGATCTGACGCCGCCCCACCCAGGACCGCCCCCGATCCCGGTCCCACCACCGAGAGCAGCAGCGGGCCGCACGCGAGAGGTCCTTCCAGAGCGACGCGAGCCCGGGGTCGGCGGCCGGGGAGGAGGCAGGGGAGGTCGTCGCCGGGCAGCGTCGCAGAAGCAGACGCCTCGGCCGGAGCCTCCCGGGGTACGTCGGGTCCTGACGCGCCCTAGTGTGTGCGGGTGCCCGACGCAACCACATCCACGCCCCCCGGACCCACGCCCCCCGGACCCACGCCCCCCGGACCCACGCCCCCCGGACCCACGCCCCCCGGTGACAGCACCAAGCCGGCCGAGCCGACCGACGACCTGGTCAGCACCCGGCACCAGCTGCGGGTCGGGCGACGGACCCTCGACTACAGCGCCACCGCCGGCCGGATCGTGCTGCGCGAGGAGGTCTACGAGGACGGGACCTTCACCGGCATCAAGCCGAAGGCGGAGATGTCGGTGACCTCCTACGTCCTCGATGGCGGGGACCTACGGCGCCCGGTGACGTTCGCGTTCAACGGCGGGCCCGGCAGCTCCAGCACCTGGCTGCACCTGGGCCTGCTCGGCCCGCGCCGGGTGCTGATGGGCGACGTCGGAGCGCTGGCCCCGCCGCCGTACGCGCTGGCCGACAACGCGGAGTCGCTGCTGGCCGTCAGCGACCTGGTCTTCATCGACCCGGTGTCCACCGGCTGGTCGCGGGCCGTCGAGGGCACGAAGCCGGCCCCGTTCCACGGCTACCAGGGTGACGTCGAGTCGGTGGCGGAGCTGGTCCGCACCTGGGTCTCCCGGCACCAGCGCTGGATGTCGCCGAAGTTCGTGGCCGGGGAGTCCTACGGCACCCTGCGCGGGGCGGCGCTCGTCGAGCACCTGCAGAGCCGGCACGCCATGTACGTCAACGGCCTGATGCTGATCTCCAGCGTGCTCGACCTGTCCTCGTTGGACTTCGAGAAGCAGCGCAACGACCGGGCGCACGCCCTCTACCTGCCGACGTACACCGCGATCGCGCACTACCACGGGCGGTTGGGACGGCGGTCGCTGAAGGCTGCGCTCGCCGAGTCCGAGGAGTACGCCGCGCGCGACTACCCGTGGGTGCTCTCGCGGGGCGACCGGCTGACCGCCAAGGAGCGCGCCACGGCGGTGCGAAGGCTGGCCGGGCTGACCGGCCTCAGCGAGGAGTACGTCGACCGGGCCGACCTGCGCATCGAGCACATCAGGTTCTTCGGCGAGCTGCTCCGCGACGAGCGCCGGGTGGTGGGCCGCCTGGACGGGCGCTTCTCGGGTCCCGCCGCCTCGGCCATCGCCGAGGAGATGGACGCCGACCCCTCGATGGACGCGATCCGGGGTCCGTACGCGGCGGCGTTCAACCACTACGTGCGCGAGGAGCTCGGCTACCAGAGCGACCTGGCCTACGAGCAGATCACCGACCGGGTGCACCCCTGGTCGTTCAAGGACTTCGAGGGACGCCCCATCGACGTCAGCCCGCAGCTCGAGCGCGCGATGCGGCAGAACCCGCACCTGCGGGTGCACGTGGCCTACGGGTACTACGACGGGGCCACCCCGCACTTCGCCGCCGAGGACGTGATCGCGCACCTGCGGATCCCCGCCGAGCTGCGCGCGAACATCGAGCACCGGTACTACGAGGCGGGGCACATGATGTACGTGCACGAGCCGTCCCGGCTCCAGCAGAGCAAGGACCTCGCCGCGTTCGTCACGGACGCGAGCTGAACGGGAGGACGTCGATGACCAAGCAGTCGGTGACCGTGCGGCTGGCCTACGGGGAGGACGGGCTGGAGGTCGACCTGCCCGCGGACCGGACCACCGTCGTGCAGCCCACGTGGGCCCCCGCGGCCGCCGACCAGCGGGGGCTGCTGCGCAGGGCGCTGCGGCAGCCGGTCGCGGGACCGCCGTTGCGCGAGCTCGTGCGTCCCGGGCAGACGGTGGCGGTCTCCATCTGCGACGGCACCCGTCCGCAGCCGCGGCACCTGATGGTGCCCGCCGTGCTGGAGGAGCTCCAGGACGTCGTACGCCTGGAGGACGTGGTGCTTCTGGTCGCCACCGGCACCCATCGGGGCAACAGCGACGCCGAGCTGCGGCAGATGCTCGGGAGCGAGATCGTCGACACGGTCAGGGTGGTCAACCACGACGCGCGCGACGACTCAACGCTGGTGTGGCTGGGGCGGCACGGCGCGGACGTCCCGGTCCTGCTCAACCGGGAGTGGGTGGACGCGGACGTCCGGATCACCACCGGTTTCGTGGAGCCGCACTTCTTCGCCGGGTTCAGCGGCGGTCCCAAGCTGGTCGCGCCGGGCCTGGCCGGGCTGGAGACGGTGCTGACGCTGCACGACGCCACGCGCATCGGCGACCCTCGTGCCACCTGGGCGGTCTGCGAGGGCAACCCGGTGCACGACGACATCCGTGCCGTCGTCGACGCCGTCGGCCGCGTCGACTTCGCGCTGGACGTGGTGCTCAACCGTGACCAGGCGGTGGTGGAGGCCTTCGGCGGCCCGGTCTCGCAGATGCACGCCGCCGCCCGCGCTGCCTCCCAGCGGCTCGCCATGCAGCCGGTGCCCGGTCTGTTCGACGTCGTGGTGACCACGAACTCCGGGTTCCCCCTCGACCAGAACCTGTACCAGGCTGTGAAGGGGATGTCGGCGGGGATGACCGTGGTCCGCCGGGGCGGCACGATCGTCTGCGCCGCCGAGTGCCGCGACGGCTTCCCCGACCACGGCTCCTACCGGGAGGTGCTCGCCTCCGAGTCCTCGCCGGAGGCGCTGCTGGCCTCGATCGCGGCCCGGGAGCGCACGGTCCCGGACCAGTGGCAGGTCCAGGTGCAGGCGAAGGTGCAGGCGCACGCCGACGTGGTGGTGCGGTCGTCGTACCTCAGCGCCGACGACCTGGCCTCCGCGCACCTCGGGCACACCGACGACGTGGCCGCGACCGTGCTCGCGGCCCTCGACCGGGCCGGCCCCGAGGCTCGGGTCTGTGTGCTCCCCGAGGGCCCGCAGACCATCCCGTACGTCGCCTGAGCCGGTCCGCCGCCCCGTCCGGCGAGTCCTCCCAGGAGCCGCCGGGTGGGGTCAGGGCCGGCCGGCGGTGGCGGCGGCCACCAGGCCGGCGAACAGCCCGGCGTCCTGACGGGTCTCGGGGTGCCACTGCACCGCGACCACGAACCGGTCGCCCGGCGCCTCGACGGCCTCGACCGTCCCGTCCGGGGCGTGGGCGGCGGCCACCAGGCCGGGGTGCTCCCGCACGGACTGGTGGTGGTGGCAGCTCACGCTGCTGCGCTCCCCGACCAGCATCCGCACCCGGGTGCCCGGGTGCGCGTCGACGTCGACGGTGCCGAACGCGTCCCCTCCCGGCGAGTGCGTCTCGTGACCGACGCTGTCCGGCAAGTGCTGGTCGAGCGTGCCGCCGTGCTGGACGGCGAGCAGCTGCATGCCCCGGCAGATGCCGAGCACCGGCAGCTCCCGCCGGTCCGCCGCATCGAGCAGCGCCAGCTCCCAGGCGTCCCGGTCGGTGCGCCAGCCGGCGGTCCGCGGGTGCGGCTCGGCTCCGTAGCGGGCGGGGTCCACGTCCGCGCCGCCGGTGACCAGCAGGCCGTCCAGCCGGTCCACGACGTACGGCGCCGAGGTCGCCGGCTGCGGGGGCAGCAGCACCGGCACCCCCCCGGCACGCTCCACGGCATCCGCGTACGACGTGGGGAGCAGGTCCGCCGGCTGGTCCCACACGCCCCAGCGGGCCTGCTCGCGATAGGTGCTCAGCCCGATCAGCGGACGCACGGGCGCTCCGGTCCGCACCGCCCGAGCCGGTCGACCCGGGTCACAGCGGCGTGACGTAGGCGCCGGAGATGCCGCCGTCGACGAGGAACGCGTTGGCGGTGATGAAGCTGGACTCGTCCGAGGCCAGGAAGAGCACCGCGTTGGCGATCTCCTCCGGCTCCGCGAAGCGACCCATCGGCACGTGCACCAGCCGGCGCTGGGCACGGTCCTCGTCCTTGGCGAACAGCTCCTGGAGCAGCGGGGTGTTCACCGGTCCCGGGCACAGCGCGTTGACCCGCACGCCCTCGCGGGCGAACTGCACGCCGAGCTCACGCGACATCGAGAGCACGCCGCCCTTGGACGCCGAGTAGGAGATCTGCGAGGTCGCCGCCCCCATCACCGCGACGAACGAGGCGGTGTTGATGATCGACCCGCGCTTCTGCTCGAGCATGTAGGGCAGGACCGCCTTGCAGCACAGGTACACGCTGGTCAGGTTCACCTCCTGGACCTTGCGCCAGGCGTCGAGGTCGGTGTCCAGGATCGAGTCGTCCTCCGGCGGGGAGATGCCGGCGTTGTTGAAGGCGATGTCCACCGACCCGTAGGTGTCCTTCGCGGTCTTGAACAGCGCGTCGACGTCGTCCTTCCTGGTGACGTCGCAGTGCACGAACAGGCCGGCGATGCCGTCGACGATCTCGTGGCCGCGCTCGTCGTCGAGGTCACCGATGACGACCTGGGCGCCCTCCTCGGCGAAGCGTCTGACCGTGGCGAGACCGATGCCCGAGCAGCCTCCGGTGACGACGGCGACCTTCCCGTCGAGACGTCCTGACATGTGGGTGTTCCTCCTGGCTGGTGACTGGCTGGTGACTGGCTGGTGAGCCGGGTCGGCCGGCGCTGGGGCCCGGCCGGCGGGTCAGTGCGCGATGAAGACGTTCTTCTCCTCGGTGAACGCGTTCGGGGCGTCCGGGCCGAGCTCCCGACCGAGGCCGGACTGCTTGTAGCCGCCGAACGGCGTCCAGTAGCGGACCGCCGAGTTCGAGTTGACCGACAGGTTGCCGGCCTGGATGCCGCGGGCCACCCGCAGGGCCCGGCCGAGGTCCGCGGTGAAGATCGAGCCGGACAGCCCGTACTCGGTGTCGTTGGCGCGGGCGACCGCGTCCGCCTCGTCGTCGAAGGGCATCACCGCTGCGACGGGCCCGAAGACCTCCTCGCGCCAGATCCGCTCGTCCGGCGAGTCCGCCAGCACCACGGTGGGCGGCATCCAGAAGCCAGGGCCCTCGGGCGCCGAGCCGCGGAACGCGACCTCGGCGTCGTCGAGGTAGCCCTGCACCACCCCGCGCTGGCGCGCCGAGATCAGCGGGCCCATCTCGCTGCCGCGGTCAGCGGGGTCGAGCACCGCCATGCCCTGCACCGCGGTCCGCATCAGGTCGAGGAACTCCTCGTGGACCGAGCGCTCGACCAGGATCCGGGAGCGGGCGCAGCAGTCCTGCCCGGCGTTGTCGAACACCGCGTACGGCGCCGCGGCGGCGGCCGCGCGCAGGTCGGTGTCGGCGAAGATCACGTTGGCGCTCTTCCCACCCAGCTCGAGGGTGCACCGCTTCACCTGGTCGGCACAGCCGGCCATGATCCGCTTGCCGACCGCGGTGGACCCGGTGAAGGCGACCTTGCGCACCAGCGGGTGCGTCACGAACCGCTCGCCGACCACCGGGCCGGCCCCCGGGATCACCGTCAGCACGCCCTCGGGCAGCCCCGCCTCGCGGGCGAGCTCGCCGATCCGGATCGCGGTCAACGGGGTCAGCTCCGCCGGCTTCACCACGACCGTGTTGCCCGCGGCCAGGGCAGGCGCCATCCCCCAGGCCAGGATGGGCATCGGGAAGTTCCAGGGCACGATGATGCCGACCACCCCGAGCGGCTCGTGGAAGGTCACGTCGAGACCGCCGGGGACCGGGATCTGCCGCCCGAACATCCGCTCGGGCGACGCCGAGTAGTAGTTCAGGCAGTCGCGGACGTTGCCGGCCTCCCAGGTCGCGTTGCCCCAGGTGTGCCCGGCGTTGCGGACCTCGATCTCCGCGAGCTCCTCGACGTGCTCGTCCACCACGGCCGCGAAGCGCCGCAGCAGCCGGCGCGCGCTCGCCCGGCGCGACGTCACGCCAGGCCGGGAACGCGGCGTGCGCCCGCTCGATGAGCACGTCGGTCTCCTCGACCGAGGCCAGGGGCACCTCGGCGACCGACTGCTCGGTGGACGGGTTGACCACCGTGTGGCTGGTCATGCGGTCACATCCTCTCGAAGCTTCGTCGCAGCTCCCAGTCGGTCACGGCAGCGTCGAAGGCGGCTGAGCTCGACGTCGGCCATGTTCGTGTAGTGGTCCACCACCTCGTCGCCCAGCACCGCGCGCGCCAGCGCCGAGGAGGCGAAGGCGTCGCGGGCGGCACGCAGTGTGCGCGGCACCCGGGGCTTGTCGGAGGTGTAGGCGTTGCCGACCAGCTCCGGCTCGAGCTCGAGCTCGCTCTCGATGCCGTGCAGTCCTCCAGCCAGCATGGCGGCCAGCGCCAGGTAGGGGTTCACGTCGCCACCCGGCAGCCGGTTCTCCATGCGCGCGCCGCCCCCCTGCCCGACCAGCCGGACGGCGCAGGTGCGGTTGTCCAGGCCCCAGGCGACCGCGGTCGGCGCGAACGAGCCGTCCGCGAACCGCTTGTAGGAGTTGACGTTCGGCGCGTACAGCAGCGTGAAGTCCTGCATGGTCGCGAGCACTCCCGCGACGAAGTGGTCGTAGAGCGGGGTGCGGGCGCCGTCCTTCCAGAAGACGGTCGCACCGTCGGCACCACGCAGCGACAGGTGAATGTGGCAGGAGTTGCCCTCGCGCTCGTCGAACTTCGCCATGAACGTCAGGGACTTCCCGTGCGCGGAGGCGATCTCCTTCGCGGCCGTCTTGTAGACCGCGTGGTTGTCCGCGGTCACCAGGGCCTCGTCGTACAGGAAGCCGATCTCGTGCTGGCCCAGGTTGCACTCCCCCTTGGCCCCCTCGACGGTCATGCCGGCCGCGTACATCGCGTTGCGGATGTCGCGCAGCAGCGGCTCGACCCGGGTGGTTCCCACGATCGAGTAGTCGACGTTGTACTGGTTGCTCGGGGTGAGGTCCCGGTAGCCGGAGCGCCAGGCGCTCTCATAGGTGTCCTCGAACAGGATGAACTCCAGCTCGGTGCCGGCGAGCGCGACGTAACCCAGGTCGGCCGCGCGCTGGAGCTGGCGCTTGAGGATGGTGCGTGGTGACGGCTCGACCGGCTGGTGGTCGGCGAGGACCAGGTCGCTCTGGATCATCACCGTCGCGGGCAGGTGCGGCAGCAGCCGGATGGTGTCGTAGTCGAGGACGAACTCCATGTCCCCGTAGCCCTTCTCCCACGACGTCATCGCGTAGCCGGCGACGGTGTTCATCTCGACGTCGACGCCGAGCAGGTAGTTGCAGCCCTCCACGCCGCTGTCCACGACCACGTCGAGGAAGTACGAGGCGTGCAGGCGCTTGCCCTGCAGCCGACCCTGCATGTCGGTGAAGGCGATCACCACGGTGTCCACGTCGCCGGCCCCGATCAGCTCCTTGAGCCGGTCGAGGCTGAGCAACCGGGGGTTGCGGCGGGGCAGGGACGGCAGCGCCATCGGGTCTCCTGGGCGGTCGGCGGTCGGTGGTCACGCGAGCAGCCCGCGGAGCAGGGCCGCCGTGTCGTCGCAGTGGCTCTCCATCACCCGGCGGGCCCGGGTCGGCGTGCCCTCGAGGACAGCGTCCAGGATCAGCCGGTGCTGCTGGCTGGAGTGGTCGATGTTCTTGTCGAGGACCGGGATGGCGCTGAGCATGTCGTGCAGGTCGGACTGTACGGCGGCGACGGCACGCATGGTCAGCTCGGACCCGGACACCGCCGCGATCGCGAGGTGGAAGCGGGAGTCGGCCTGCCGGTGCTCGGCGGCGCCGGACGCGGTGGCCACGGCGTCGTGCGCGGTCACCAGGAAGTCCCGCTGCTCCTCGCTGAGGTCCCGCTCGGCGGCGATGTAGCAGGCGCCCGGCTCCACGACCCGGCGGAAGACCAGCATGTCGCGCAGCTGGCCGGTGCGCGAGGCGAGGGCCCGCGCCCGCGTGGCCGAGGGCCGCTTGGGCCGGTAGCTCACGACGGTGCCGCCGCCACGGCCGCGGGTGGTGCTCACGAAGTCCGCGGCGCGCAGCGCCGCGATCGCCTCGCGCAGGGTCGCCCGGGAGACCCCCAGCCGCTCGGCCAGGTCTCGCTCCGCCGGCAGGGTGCTGCCCCGCGGGTAGACCCCGAGCCGGATCGCCGTGCCGAGCTGCTCCACGCAGCCCTCGAACGCGTGGTGCCCGCGCACGGTGCGCAGCACCGACTCGCTCAGCTCGATGCTGGGGGTGGCCGACACCGGACCAGTGTCGTGACAACCGGGCGAGCTAGTCAATGGTTTGACTTCAAACCTTTTACGCCGCAAGTCTGGACGGTCCACGAGCGACCCCGCTAGTTTGAGCCGACCTCGCCTCCCGCACGTCCCGGCATCGGAGCCCTCATGACCGAGAACCAGCTCTCCACCGACGAGCAGCAGCTCGCCAAGCTCGGCTACGCCCAGGAGCTGGACCGGTCCTGGTCCGGCTTCTCGAACTTCGCGATCTCGTTCTCGATCATCTCGATCCTGGCCGGCTGTTTCACCACCTTCGGGCAGGCCTGGAACAACGGCGGACCAGTGGCGATCTCGTGGGGCTGGCCGGTCGTGTCCGTGCTGATCCTGGTGATCGGGCTGACGATGGCCGAGCTGGTCTCGGCGTACCCCACCTCCGGCGGCATCTACTGGTGGGCGGCCAAGATGGGTGGGCCGGCCGCGGGCTTCTTCACCGGCTGGCTCAACCTCATCGGCCTGCTCGCGGTGACCGCCTCGGTCGCCTACGGGGCGGCGACCTTCCTGGACCTGACGCTGGGCACCGTCTCCACGGGCTGGCACGACAGCTCCAGCCTGGGCCGCACCTACCTGATGTTCCTGGTGATCCTGGTGCTCGCCTCGGCGGCGAACATCTTCGGTGGCCACCTGATGGCCGTGATCAACAACATCTCGGTGTGGTGGCACGTGGCCGGCGCCGCGATCGTGATCCTGGTGCTGGCGATCGTGCCGAAGACCCACCAGGCGATCGGCTGGGTGTTCACCCACCGGGTGAACAACTCCGGCTTCGACGGCGGCGCGGTCGGCGACCTGAAGTACTGGTTCGTGGTGCTGCCGCTCGGCCTGCTGCTGACCCAGTACACGATCACCGGGTACGACGCCTCCGCGCACCTCTCGGAGGAGACCTCGGCCGCCTCGGAGGCCGCGGCCAAGGGGATGTGGCGATCGATCGCCTACTCGGCCATCGGCGGCTACGTGCTGCTGCTGGCGTTCCTGTTCGCGGTCCAGGACAGCGAGGGCGTCAGCAAGGGGTTCGGGGCCGTCGACGTGATCTTCGGCCAGGCGCTGCCGACCGGCTGGCACTTCCTGATCCTGTTCATCTCCACCGCCGGCCAGCTGTTCTGCACCGCCGCCTGCATGACGTCCTGCTCGCGGATGACCTTCGCCTTCAGTCGCGACGGCGCGATCCCCGGCTCGCGGCTCTGGTCCAAGGTCAACCCGCGGACGAAGGTGCCCGCCAACGCCGTCCTGCTCTCCGCGGTGGTCGGCGCGATCATCACCGCTCCCGCGCTGCTCAGCGTCGGCGGCATCCCGGTCGCCTTCTACGCGGTGGTCTCGATCGCGGTGATCGGCCTCTACCTCGCCTTCGCCATCCCGATCTTCCTGCGCTGGAGGCAGGGCGACGCCTTCGAGACGGGCAGCTGGACGCTCGGCAGGAAGTACCGCTGGATGAACCTGCTGGCGGTCGCGGAGATCGCGATCGTGTCGGTCTACTTCATCCTGCCCTTCAGCCCGGCCGGGACGCCGTTCACCAAGGAGTTCACCTGGAGCGCGGTCAACTACGCCCCGATCCTGACCATCGGCACGCTGGTGCTGCTGGCCATCTGGTGGCGGGTCTCCGCCCGGACGTGGTTCACCGGACCGAAGCACACCATCGACCAGGCCGTCCTCGAAGCCTTCGACGACTGAGCGCCGCCGATGCCCTGGGCGCCCGACGCTGAGCTGGAGGCCCTGCTCGACCGGATCCCGGCCTGGCGGGGCCCCAGCGGTCGGTGGTCGAGCTGAACGGCGGGCTGACCAACCAGAACCTCCGGGTCACCACGGCGCACGCCGACGTACGTCGTGCGCCGCTTCCGTGGCGACGCCTCGCTGCTCGGGATCGACCGCGACGCCGAGCACGCCAACACGCTGGCCGCCGAGCCGACGCCGGCGTCGGCGCCCCGGTCGTGGACTACCGCCCGGACCTCGGCGTGCTGGTGATCGGCTACATCGAGGGCGCCACCTACGACAACGCTCGCTTCGCGGACCCGGCCGTCGTCGCCGCGGGCCGGCCGGGCGATGCGCAGGCTGCACGACGGGACCCCGCTTCACCGGGGACTTCGACATGTTCGCCCGGCAGGCCGGCTACCTGCGGACCGTCCGCGAGCGCGGCCTTCACGCTCCCGGCGGGGTACGAGAGCCACGACGGCCGCGTTCCAGCGGGTCGGGGACGGCGCTCGCGGTGCGGGCGGAGCCGACCGTCCCGTGCAACAACGACCTGCTCGCCGGCAACTTCCTCGACGACGGCGCCAAGGCTGTGGCTGATCGACTACGAGTACGCCGGCAACAACGACGCCTGCTTCGAGCTGGGCAACACCAGCACCGAGTGCGACCTCGACGACGACCAGGTCGAGGCGCTCGTCGACGGCCTACTGACGGCCGGTTGCTGCGGCACCGGCTCGCCCGGATCCGGCTGCAGGCCCTGGTGTCCGCCTACGGCTGGTCGCTGTGGGGCGTGCATCCAGGCCTCGCCAGCAGCCTCGACTTCGACTTCGCCGCCTGGGGCCACGAGCGGTTCGAGAAGGCCGCCCGCGGGTTCACCTCCGACGGGTTCGACACCCTGCTGGAGGACGTGCCACCCGTGACGACTGACCTCCCCGCCCGCGCCCGGGTCGTGATCGTCGGCGGCGGCGTGATCGGCACCAGCACCGCCTACCACCTGACCAGGCTGGGCTGGACCGACGTGTGCTGCTCGAGCAGGGCCGCCTGTCGTGCGGCACGACCTGGCACGCCGCCGGCCTGGTGGGCAGCTGCGCGCCTCCGAGAGCGGCACCCGGCTGGTGCAGTACAGCGGCGAGCTCTACGCGCGGCTCGAGGCGGAGACCGGGCTGTCGGCGGGCTACAAGCAGTGCGGCGGCGTGATCGTGGCCCGCACCGAGGACCGGATGACCCAGCTGCGGCGCACCGCCGCCACCGCCGAGGCCTTCGGGCTGGAGTGCCGATGATGTCACGCCCGCGGAGGCGCTCGAGCGCTGGCCGGTGATGGCAGGTCGACGACCTGCTCGGCGCGATCTGGCTCCCCGGCGACGGGAAGGCGAACCCGACCGACCTCACGCATGGCGCTGGCCAAGGGCGCCCGCATGCGCGGCGCGCGGGTGGTGGAGCGGACCCGGGTCCTGGACGTGCTGACCCATGACGGCGCGGTCACCGGGGTGCGCACCGACCGCGGCGACATCGAGGCCGAGGTGGTCGTCAACTGCGCCGGCCAATGGGCCAACGCGGTCGGCCGGATGGCCGGTGTGCACGTGCCGCTGCACTCCGCCGAGCACTTCTACGTGGTCACCGACCAGGTCGAGGGCGTCGCACCCGGGACCTGCCGATCCTGCGCGACCCCGACGGCTACACCTACTTCAAGGAGGAGGTCGGCGGCCTGGTGGTCGGCGGCTTCGAGCCCGAGGCCAAGCCGTGGGTCTCCCCGGACCGGATCCCCCATCCCTTCGAGTTCTCGCTGCTGGAGGAGGACTGGGAGCACTTCTCCGTGCTGATGGACAACGCGCTGCTGCGCATCCCGGCGCTCGCACGAGACCGGTATCCGCAAGTTCTACAACGGCCCCGAGAGCTTCACCCCGGACAACCAGTTCCTGATGGGCGAGGCCCCGAGCCTGCGCGGCTTCTTCGTCGGCGCGGGCTTCAACTCGGTCGGGATCGCCTCCGCCGGAGGGGCCGGGCGCGCTCTCGCCGAGTGGGTGGTCGAGGGCGAGCCGACCAACGACCTGGTCAGCGTCGACCTCCGCCGCTTCGCCGGCTTCAACGACAACCACCGCTGGCTGCGCGACCGGGTCGTCGAGACGCTGGGCCTGCACTACGCGATCCCCTGGCCCAACCGCGAGCTGGAGAGGCCCGGCCGTTCCGTCGCTCCCCCCTGCACGACCGGCTCGCGGCCCGACGGGCGCTGTTCGGCAGCCGGATGGGCTGGGAGCGCCCGAACGTTCTTCGCCCCCGACGGCGAGCCGCCGGCCATCGACTACTCCTGGGGCAAGCAGAACTGGCTGCCGTGGTCGGCCGCCGAGCAGCGGGCGACCCGCACCGGGGTGGCGGTGTTCGACCAGACCTCGTTCTCCAAGTACCTCGTCGTCGGCCGGGACGCCGGTCGCGCGCTGCAGTGGGTCTGCACCAACGATGTCGACGTCCCGGTCGGCACGCACCGTCTACACCGGCCTGCTCAACCGGCGCGGCACCTACGAGTCCGACCTGACCGTCACCCGCACCGGGCCGAGCAGGAGTTCCTGCTGGTCAGCAGCTCGGCGACCACCGGGCGCGACCAGGACTGGATCCGGCGCAGCTGCCGGCCGGGCCTGGACGCCGCAGGTCGTCGACGTGACCTCCGCCTACGCCGTGCTCGGGCGTGATGGGCCCGCGCTCGCGCGAGCTGCTCGCCCGGGTCACGGACGCGTCCTTCGACGACGGCCTTCGCCTTCGGCACCTCCCGGCATGGTCCCGTCGGCCACGCCACCGTGCGGGCCACCCGGATCACCTACGTCGGCGAGCTCGGCTGGGAGCTCTACGTGCCGACCGAGTTCGCTGCCGGGCGTCTACGACGACCTGATGGCGGCCGGGCGCCGACCTCGGGGTCACCGACGCGGGCTACTACGCGATCGAGTCGCTGCGCCTGGAGAAGGGCTACCGGGCGTTCGGGCGCGAGCTGACGCCGGACCACTCCCCGCGTGGAGGCCGGTCTGCTGTTCGCCTGCAAGCTGCGCACCGACGTCGACTTCCTCGGCCGCAGCGCCCTGGAGGCCGCCGGGCCGCGCGGACCGCGCCGGCGGCTGGTGTCCTTCGTCGTGGACGACCCAGAGCCGATGCTGTGGGGCGGCGAGCTGCTGCTGCGCGACGGCCGTCCGGTCGGCCAGGTCACCAGCGCCGCCTGGGGCGAGACGGTCGGCGGCCTGCGTCGGGCTGGCCTACGTCGCCGACCCCTCCGGTACGACCACGCGCGACTGGGCGAGCGGCCGGCTCCTACGCGGTCGACGTCGGCGGCTCCGTGCACCCGGTCGCGGGTCAGGCTGCGGTCGCCGTACGACCCGGACAGCGTCCGGGTGCGCTGACCGGCGGCCCGACGGGGCGTCCCGACCCGGCCCCGCGGGCGTGCCGTCGACGTCACGACACATCGCCTAGGGTGAAGAGCGTGCCCGATCTGCGACCCTTTCGCGACACCGACCTCGCCGACGTCCTGGCCCTCAACGAGCGCAACGTGGTCAAGCTCGCGCCGATGGACGAGGCGCGGCTGCACGAGCTGCGAGGCTGGGCGGACCGCTTCGACGTGCTCGACGTCGACGGCGCACTTCGCCGGCTTCGTCGTCACGTTCCGGTCCGGCACGCCCTACGACTCCGAGAACTACCGCGTGGTTCGGCGCGCGCCACCCCTCCGGCGCTTCTACTACCTCGACCGGATCGTGCTGCACGAGAGCTTGCGGCGACGGGGCCTCGGCGGCCTCGTCTACGACGACCTCGAGCGGACCGCCGCGCCGCACGGCCGGCTGACGCTGGAGGTCAACCTGGTCCCCCGCAACGACGCCTCGCTCGCCTTCCACGGCAGCCGGGGGTACGTCGAGGTGGGCCGCCTCGGCGACCCTGACGGGGACGGGCACCTCGTGGCGATGATGGAGAAGCCGCTGTGACCCCGAGCGAGATCGCCGCGCCGGTCGGCCGAGACGATGTGGCGCGGCGACGCCGCCAGCCGCGGCCTCGGCATGGAGCTCGTCGACGTCGACGCCGGGCGCGGCCACCGTGCGGATGACCGTGCGCGCCGACATGGTCAACGGGCACGCGATCGGGCACGGCGGCTTCACCTTCACCCTCGCCGACTCGGCGTTCGCCTTCGCCTGCAACTCCTACAACCGCAGCACCGTCGCTGCCGCCTGCGAGATCCGCTTCCTGGCGCCCACCCGGCTCGGTGACGTGCTCGTGGCGAGCGCCGTCGAGCGGAGCCGGACCGGGCGCGACGGGGTCTACGACGTGACCGTGCGCTGCGGCGACACGGTCGTCGCCGAGCTGGTCGGGCACAGCCGGGAGATCCGCGGGACGCTGTTCACCGCCGAGGACGAGGAGGACGGATGAGCCCCACCCGGTTCCGGATGCCGGACCCGACGCCCGGGGAGCTGCGCGCGCTGCAGCTCGAGCGGCTGCGCGACACCCTCGCGCGCGTCTACGAGCACGTCCCGCACTACCGTCGCGCCTTCGACGCGGCCGGGGTGTCCCCGGCGGACGCTCGACGACGCCGGCGGACCTCGCCCGCTTCCCCTTCACCGTCAAGGAGGACCTGCGCGCGCAACTACCCGTTCGGGATGTTCGCGGTGCCCGCGCGGCGAGGTCAGCCGCGTGCACGCCTCCTCGGGCACGACCGGGCAAGCCGACCGTCGTGGGCTACACCCACGACGACCTCGACACCTGGGCCGAGCTGATGGCCCGGCTCGATCCACGCCGCCGGCGGCCGGCCCGGCGACATCGTGCACGTGGCCTACGGCTACGGGCTGTTCACCGGCGGGCTCGGCGCCCACTACGGCGCCGAGCGGCTCGGCTGCACGGTGGTGCCGGTGTCCGGCGGGATGACGCCGCGGCAGGTGCAGCTGATCGTGGACTTCGAGCCCCGCGTGATCATGGTGACGCCGTCGTACTTCCTGGCGATCCTCGACGAGATGGAGAGCCAGGGCGTCGACCCGCGCTCGACCAGCCTGGAGATCGGCATCTTCGGGGCCGAGCCGTGGACCGACGAGATGCGGCGCGAGGTCGAGCGGCGCAGCGGGATCAAGGCGGTCGACATCTACGGGCTCTCCGAGGTGATGGGCCCCGGCGATCTCGCAGGAGGCGGTCGAGACCCAGGACGGCCTGCACGTGTGGGAGGACCACTTCTACCCCGAGATCGTCGACCCGGTGACCCTCGAGGTGCTGCCCGACGGCCAGGAGGGCGAGCTGGTCCTCACCAGCCTGACCAAGCAGGCGATGCCGATGGTCCGCTACCGCACCCGTGACCTGACCCGCTGCTTCCGGGCACCGCGCTACCCGGCGTTCCGGCGGATGCGAAGGATCACCGGGCGCACCGACGACATGATGATCGTGCGGGGGGTGAACGTCTTCCCGACCCAGGTCGAGGAGCAGATCCTCAAGGTCGAGGGCCTCACCCCGCACTACCTGTGCGTGCTCACCCGGCCCGGGCACCTCGACGAGCTGACGGTGCAGGTCGAGGCGCACGGCTCGGTGCCGGAGGCCGACCGCGAGGCACTCGGCCGGCGCCTCGCCGGGCACGTGAAGGACAACATCGGCACCTCGGTGCGCGGTCGAGGTGCTGGCCCCGCACGCGCTGGAGCGGTCGCTGGGCAAGGCCAAGCGCATCTCCGACCAGCGGTAGCCGCCACCTACACTCGCGGGATGCTCTCCGACATCGTGGTGCTCGACCTCACCCGGGCGCTCGCGGGGCCGCACGCCGCGATGATGCTCGGCGACCTCGGCGCCCGCGTGATCAAGGTGGAGTCCCCGGACGGCGGCGACGACGCACGGCGCTGGGGACCGCCGTTCATCGGCCCCGAGGACGACCCGACGTCGACGTACTACCTGTCCGCCAACCGCAACAAGGAGTCCGTCACCGCCGACCTCAAGAGCGAGGAGGGCAGGGCGTTCCTGACCCGGCTGGTCGCCCGTGCGGACGTGCTGCTGGAGAACTTCCGCACCGGCGTGCTGGACCGGCTCGGCTTCGGCGTCGAGCGGCTGCACGAGATCAACCCGCGGCTGGTGGTGCTGTCCATCACCGGCTTCGGCCACGACGGCCCCGAGGGCGGACGGGCCGGGTACGACCAGATCGCGCAGGGGGAGGCCGGGCTGATGTCGCTGACCGGCCCGTCCGCGGACGAGCCGACCCGGGTGGGGGTCCCGATCGCCGACCTGCTGGCCGGCATGTACGGCGCCTACGGCGTCGTGGCGGCGCTGCACGAGCGGTCGGCCACCGGCCGGGGGCGCGTCGTGCGCACCTCCCTGCTCGCCTCCGTGGTGGGGGTGCACGCCTTCCAGGGCACCCGCTGGACGGTCGCGCACGAGGTCCCGCACGGCATCGGGAACCAGCACCCCTCGATCGCGCCGTACGGCATGTTCCGCACCGCCGACGCCCCGGTGCAGATCGCCTGCGGCACCGACGCGCAGTGGGCGGCGGTGGCCGACCTGCTCGGCATCGACGACGACCGGTTCGCCTCGAACCGGTCCCGGGTCGCGCTGCGCGCCGAGCTGGTGACGGTGCTGGAGCGGGCCCTGGCCGGCGGCACCGCCGACGCGTGGCTGGCCCGGCTCGCCGACCTCGGCGTCCCGGCGGGCCGGGTGCGCACCCTCGACGAGGTGTACACCTGGGACCAGACCCTCTCGCAGGGCCTGCTGGTCGACGTCGAGCACCCGACCGCTCGGCACCCTGCAGCTGCCCGGGCCGCCGCTGCGCCTCGACGGCAACGCGCACGCCGGCGCCCGGGAGCGGCACCTGCCGCCGCCGCGGCTCGGGGAGCACGACGCGTCCGTGCGCGCGTGGCTCGACGCGACGGACGACTTCGGCGCCGCCGGGTAGGACCGCAGGCGGCGGGCTACGCCCCTGCCTCCGGGCCACGCGGGCGCCGACGCCCGCCGCGACGGCGCTGACGGGGAGCCGGGTACTCGACCAGGCCGCTCATGTCACGGAAGGCGTCCGGCTGGGTGACCGCCAGATGCGCGCGCGCCCGGTAGCGGAAGCGCCACACCTGGACCCCGCCGACCAGCCAGACGACGTACTGCACGCACATCGCCAGCCGGTAGGCGCCGCCGCTGTAGTCGGTCGACCGGCCCGGGGGTGACCGCGTCGAGCACCAGGCCGATGCCCAGCACCGCGAGGAGCGAGGCGGTGAAGCCGCCGACGTTCACGATGCCGCTGGCCGACCCGAGCCGCGAGGCCGGGCGCGAAGGTGCGGGCCAGGTCGAAGCCGATCATCGAGCCTGGGCCGCCGAGGCCCGTGGTCACCACCAGCAGCCCGAGCAGCCACAGCGGCGCGTCCCCGGGCAGCAGCAGCACCACCGTCCAGGTGGCGGCCATCGTGGCGACGATGCCGAGCACCACCGTGGAGCGCTGCCACGGGTGCCGGGCGATGTAGCCGCCGATCAGCGGCCCGCCCACGATGAACGACCAGGACCAGCAGGCTGAGCAGCCCGGCAGCCTCGGCCCGGGTCCGGTGCTCGGCGTGCACGAAGAACGGGAAGCCCCACAGCAGGCCCATCACGTTCGCGGCGAACTGCGTGGTGAAGTGCGACCACAGCCCGAGCCGGGTGCCCGGGTCCTGCCAGGCCAGCCGCAGGTCCCGGCCGACGGTGCGGAGGTCCTTGACCGACCGCGACGGGGGCGCACCCGGCGGCACGTCCCGGACGACCAGCAGCGTCAGCAGCCCCAGCAGCACCCCCACCCCGGCGCTCACCGCGAAGGTGGTGGTCCAGCCGAACTCGCGCAGCGCCCGGGACAGCGGGATCGCCGCGACCAGGGCACCGCTCTGGCCGATCACCGCGGTGAACGCGACCAGCAGCGGGCTGCGCATCGCCGGGAACCACGAGGCGATCACCCGCAGCACGCTGATGAACACCATCGCGTCCCCGACGCCGAGGAACACCCGAGCCGCGAGCGCGCCGCCGTACGACCCGGTGACGGCGAAGCCGAGCTGGGCGGCGGTCATGAACACTGCCCCGGCGACCAGCAGTCGCTGCGGGCCGAAGCGGTCCAGCAGCACCCCCACCGGGATCTGCATGAGCGGCGTAGACGAGCAGCTGCAGCACCGTGAACGTCGAGAGCTGGGAGGCGCTGATGTGGAAGCGCTCGGCGGCCACCAGCCCGGCCACCCCGAGCGAGGAGCGGTGGAAGATCGCCAGGAAGTAGACCGCGACGGCCGTCCCCCAGACCAGCCAGGCATGCCGGCCGCCGAGGCGTGTACGGCGCGCTCACAGCGACTCACGCGCCAGCGCGATGGACCACTGCAGGTGGTCGTTCACCGCGACGCAGAACGCGTCCCGGTCCTCCCCCCGCAGCGTCTGGAGGATGCGCTCGTGCTCGTCGATGGCCGCCTGCATCCGGTCGGCTCGGCCGCGCACCATCACCGAGGTGAACAGGGTCTGCCGCTCGCGCAGGGTGCGGTAGATCGAGGAGAGCACCGAGTTCTGCGCGGCGTCGACGATCAGCTCGTGGAAGGTCCGGTCGCAGCGGGTGAACGCCGGCGGTGTCCCGCTCCCGGCGGCTGCGCTGCATCGCCGCGTGCGCCGCCTCGATGTCCGGCAGCAGCGCGTGCCGGTGGGCGAACGACTTCGACGCCGTGTGGTTCTCGACCAGCGCACGGGCCTCCAGCACGTCCTCCACGTCGTCCATCGAGAAGGTGCTGACCACCGCGCCGCGGCCGGGCTTGAGGCGGACCAGCCCCTCGACCTCCAGGCGCAGCAGAGCCTCGCGGGCCGGGGTCCGGCTCAGGCCCAGCTCGTGTGCCAGGGCCGCCTCGGTGATGACCGCGCCGGCCGGGTAGGTGCCGTTCAGGATCGCCCACTTGGCGAACTCGAAGGCGCGCATCCCGGCGCTCTTCGGGGCGGACGACGGCGGGCTCACCGGGTCCATGGTAGGGACGGACCCGGGCTCGGCTGCCGCCCGGGTCCACGGCCCTCCCCGCCGGGCTCAGAACAGCAGCGCCCGGCTGGGGTCCTCCAGGACGGCGGCCACGTCGGCCAGGAAGCGGGAGCCCTTCTCGCCGTCCACCAGGCGGTGGTCGAACGAGAGCGCCAGCGTGGTCACGTCGCGGACCCTGATCCGGTCCTTGTGCACCCACGGCTGCCGCCGGACGGCGCCGAAGGCCAGGATCGCGGACTCGCCCGGGTTGATGATCGGGGTGCCGGCGTCGACACCGAAGACCCCGACGTTGGTGATCGTGAAGGTGCCGCCGCTCATCTCCGCGGGCGAGGTGCGGCCCTCGCGGGCGGTGCTGGTGAGCTCGTTGAGCGCCGCCCCCAGGGCGGGAAGGGAGAGTGCATCCGCGTCCTTCACGTTCGGGACCACCAGGCCGCGGGGGGTGGCCGCAGCGATCCCGAGGTTCACGTAGGACTTGAACACGACCTCCTGGGACGCCTCGTCCCAGGCGGCGTTGATCTCCGGCGCGCGCCGCATGGCCAGGCACACCGCCTTGGCCACCACCAGCAGCGGGGACACCTTGACCTCGCGGAACTCGCGGTGCTCGCGCAGCTTCGCGACCAGCTTCATGGTGCGGGTCACGTCCACGGTCACCCACTCGGTGACGTGCGGGGCGCTGAACGCGGAGTCGACCATCGCCTGCGCCATCATCCTGCGCACGCCCTTGATCGGCTCCCGGCGCTCCCGGCCGGTCTCGACCACCTGCGTCGCCGTGACCGTCCGGTCATCGGACGGCTCGTCGGTGCCGGTCGCCGCCGCGTGCACGTCGTCCCGGGTGACCGTGCCGCCCGGCCCGGACGGCGACAGCGTGCGCAGGTCGACCCCGAGGTCCTTGGCCAGCCTGCGCACCGGTGGCTTCGCGAGCGCCCGGACCTCGCCGGGGCCGTCGGGCGACCCGGCGGGAGTGGCCGGCACGGCGGGCTCGTCGGCGTCGTCCGGCACCTCCGGACTCTCCCGGACGCCCTGACCGAACGCGCCCTGCAGCTCCCGCTGCACCGCCGCGCCCGCGTCGGTGGCCGGCTGGCCGCCACCCCGTCGGGGTCGCCGCTGCGCGGAGGTGGCGCGCGGCCCGTAGCCCACCAGGGTCTGGTTCTCCCCGCCGCCGGTCGCGGCCGGGTTGGACAGGTCGATCTCCGGCGCCGTCTGCGCCGCGGCGGGCGCCGCCGGTGCGGGCTCCGTCACCGGCTCGGACGCCGCTGCCCCGTCGCCGACGGAGATGATCGGGGTGCCGACCGCGACCGTCTCGCCCTCGGGGACGTGCAGCGCCTGCACGGTCCCGGCGTACGGCGAGGGCAGCTCGACCAGCGACTTCGCGGTCTCGATCTCGACGACGATGTCGTTGACCTTGATGACGTCGCCGACCTTCACCTTCCAGGTGACGATCTCGGCCTCGGTCAGGCCCTCGCCGACGTCGGGCAGCTTGTACTCAGGCACGTTGGTTCGTCCTCACGGTCAGAAGGAGAGCGAGCGGTCCACCGCGTCGAGCACGCGGTCCAGGTCGGGCAGCCACTGCTCCTCGATCCGGCTCGGCGGGTACGGCGTGTCGAACCCGCCCACCCGCAGCACCGGCGACTCGAGGGAGTAGAAGCAGTGCTCGGTGATCCGGGCCGCGATCTCCGAGCCCATCCCGAGGTTCACGTGCGCCTCGTGGGCGACCACCGCGCGGCCGGTCTTGCGGACCGACTCGTAGACCGGCGCCAGGTCCAGCGGGGACAGCGTGCGCAGGTCGATCACCTCGATGCTCTTGCCCTCCCCGGCGGCGGCCTCGGCGCTGGCCAGGCAGGTCTTCACCATCGGACCGTAGGCCAGCAGGGTGAGGTCCGAGCCGGCGCGCACGACCCGCGAGGTGAACAGCGGCTGGGGGGTGACGGAGTCGTCGAGCTCGGCCTTGTCGGCGTGGTACTGCCGTTTGGGCTCGAGGAAGATCACCGGGTCGTCACAGGCGATCGCCTGCTGGATCATCCAGTAGCCGTCGACCGGGTTCGAGCAGGCGACCACCTTGAGCCCCGGCGTGTGCGCGAACTGCGCCTCCGGGCTCTCGCTGTGGTGCTCCACGGCGCCGATCCCGCCTCCGAAGGGGATCCGCACCACGATCGGCATCTTCACCTTGCCCTGGCTGCGGAAGTGGATCTTCGCCACCTGGCTGACGATCTGGTCGTAGGCCGGGTAGACGAACCCGTCGAACTGGATCTCGCACACCGGCCGGTAGCCGCGCATCGCCATCCCGACCGCGGTGCCGAGGATCCCGGACTCGGCCAGCGGCGAGTCGATCACCCGGTCCTCGCCGAAGTCCTTCTGCAGCCCGTCGGTGATCCGGAAGACCCCGCCGAGCTTGCCGACGTCCTCGCCCATGATGAGGACCTTCGAGTCGTCCTCCATCGCCCGGCGCAGGCCGGCGTTGAGGCCCTTGGCCAAGGTGATCCTGCTCATCGGTGACCTCCCGTAGTGACGTCGAACGACTCCAGGTACGCCGCGTAGCCGGCCTTCTGCTCGGCGAGCTCGGTGGTCTGCTCGGCGTACACGTGGTCGAAGACGTCGAGCGGACTCGGCTCGGGCAGCGCCCGGCAGCCCTCCCGCAGGTGTTCGCCGAGCTGCTCGGCCTCGGCGTCGACGGCCTCGTAGAAGTCCTGGTCGACCAGGCCGTTGCGGGTCAGGTAGGCCTTGACCCGCTGGATCGGGTCCTTGAGCTTCCAGGTCTCGAGGTCCTCCGAGAGGCGGTAGCGCGTCGGGTCGTCGGTGGTCGTGTGCGCACCCATCCGGTAGGTGAAGGCCTCCACCAGGGTCGGGCCCTGACCGTCCCGGGCCCGCTGCAGCGCTGCCTGGGACACCGCGTAGCTGGCGAGCACGTCGTTGCCGTCGACCCGGACGCCCGGGAAGCCGAAGCCGAGGGCGCGCTGGTACAGCGGGATCCGGGACTGCCGCTCGATCGGCTCGGAGATCGCCCACTGGTTGTTCTGGCAGAAGAACACCACCGGCGCGTTGTACGAGGCGGCGAAGATGAACGCCTCGTTGACGTCCCCCTGGCTGCTGGCACCGTCCCCGAAGTAGGCGACCACCGCCGCGTCCCGGTCCGGGTCGCCGGTGCCGACCACCCCGTCGCGCTGCAGGCCCATCGCGTAGCCGGTGGCGTGCAGGGTCTGCGCGCCGATCACGATCGTGTACAGCGCGAAGTTGGTCTCGTTGGGGTCCCAGCCGCCCTGGTCGACCCCGCGGAACAGGCCGAGCAACCGGAGCGGGTCGACGTCGCGGCACCAGGCGACACCGTGCTCGCGATAGGTCGGGAAGACGAAGTCCTGCGGGCGCAGCGCCCGTCCCGAGCCGATCTGGGCCGCCTCCTGACCCAGCAGCTGGGCCCAGATGCCCAGCTCGCCGTGCCGCTGCAGAGCGGTCGCCTCGGTGTCGATGCGCCGGGTCAGCGTCATGTCCCGGTAGAAGCCCTTGATCGCCTCGTCGCCGAGGTCGAAGGAGTAGTCCGGGTGCTCGACCCGCTCCCCCTCCGGGGTCAGCAGCTGCACCAGGTCGGGGCCGCCGTCCTTGCGGGGCGGTGCGAGGTCGGACGTGTGGTCGATGCCGTGCTCGTTCATCCGGGCACTCCTTCGTGTCGTCGGCGATCGGGGTCTCCGTCACCGGCCGGGAGCCACGGCCCGTCGTACGACGCACACGCGGAGGTGGTGCGCCGCGTCGTCCCGGGGCCGTCCTGTGACCGGCACCACACCGGTCCTCGTGGCCAAGGTACCGAAGGTCTCCGAGCGACACCTAATCAGGTCCCCGGCCGCGTCGGAAGGGCCCCGCAAAGCCCCCGCCCCCGAGCCAGCACGGAGGCCGACCGCCCGGACGGGTGTGCCGCGGTAGCCGTCACGGACGGAGCGCCTGACACCTTCGGGTGGTTCTCGCGTCGGCCCCTTCCCGGGTCCCGCCCGCGCACCGAACAGTGGAGACGCGCACCGGTCGCCGCGGGGGCGTCCGGCCGGAAACCACCGAGGGGGCCGCATATGCGAACCATCCGATCCCAGGTCACCGCCGCGTGCACGTCCGCGTTGCTGGCCGCCGCCGGGCTCACCACTCTGGTGTCGCCCTCGGCGGCGGCGGACGACCACGGGCACCACCGCCACCACCACGCCCGCGCGGTGCACGTCTACGTCGGAGAGGACTCCGTGCTGCGGATGCGCACCCACCTGCGGGCCGGGGTCACCAAGTTCGTCGTGCGCAGCGCCGCTGACGCCGGCTTCCAGCTGCTCCGGCCGCACCGCGGCTACACCAAGCAGGACTTCGCCGAGGACACCAACGCGGCCTTCAACAACAACGACGTCGACGCGCTGAAGCGCTTCGAGAGCGGAACGACGCTGCTCGGCGGCGTGTCCTCCTCGGCGGACCAGAAGGGCGTCATGTGGGTCCGGCTGCACCGGGGCACCTACTGGGCGCTGGACACCAACTCCGAGAAGACCGACGCGACCAAGGTGCTCAGCCTCCACGTCCGGGGTCGGGCACACGGCAGACACTCTCATGGGCGGGCGCCGCGCCCCGATGCCGTGATCCGCGCGATCAACGAGACCGACTGGGCGCCCCGCCCGCGTTCGATCCCGGGCTCCGGGGTGCTGTCGTTCCGCAACAACAGCGCCGACAACCACTTCATCGCGATGGCACGGCTGCTGCCGGGGAAGACCATGAAGGACTTCGCCGCGTGGATCGAGAAGGCCAAGAACGGCGAGGAGGCGCCACCACCAGTGGACGAGACCGGCGGGTTCGACAGCGGCGTGGTCAGCCCTGGCCACCGGATGTCGGCGCGCTACGACCTGCCGCGTGGCCGCTACGTGCTGGTCTGCTTCTGGCCGGACGCGGACATGGACGGGATGCCGCACGCCTTCATGGGGATGTACCGGGGGATCCGGGTCCGCTGACCCGGACGGACGTCACGGACCCACCGCGCGGACCGGCGCCGCGGCGGTGGGTACCGTGAAGCCATGAGCGACAGGACCGTGTCCGACCGTACGACGATCGCAGCGGCACCCGAGGTGGTGTTCGCCATCGTCGCGGACCCGCGCCAGCACCCCCGGATCGACGGCTCGCGCTCGGTCCGGGACGTGATCACCGGGCCGGACCGGCTGACGAAGGGCGAGACCTTCGGCGTCTCGATGAAGCTGTTCGGGCTGCCGTACAAGATCTCGAACCGGGTCGTCGAGTTCGACCAGGACCGGCTGATCGCCTGGAAGCACTTCGGGGCGCACCGGTGGCGCTACGAGCTCGAGCCGACTACGGACGGCGGCACGCTGGTCACCGAGACCTTCGACTACACCCGCTACGACCCCATCTCGGCGGCCGGGCTGCGGCTGGCCGGCTTCCCGGAGCGCAACCGCGCCGGGATCACCGCGACGCTGGCCCGGCTCAAGCAGGCGGCCGAGGTCGACGACCGGAGCGGGCGCTGATGGCGATCCGGACCGGGACGACGGTCTCCTGGAGCTGGGGCAACGGCACCGGCGAGGGCAAGGTCGTCGAGCTGCACCACGAGAAGGTCACCCGCACCCTCGGCGGTAGCGAGATCACCCGCAACGGCAGCGACGACGACCCGGCGCTGCTCATCGAGCAGGAGGACGGCGGCCAGGTGCTCAAGCTCCGCAGCGAGGTGGAGCGGGCCTGACCCGTCCTCGGCCGGGTCGCGCGGTCGCCGTGCCCGGTCCCGCGGTCGCCGTGCCCGGTCCCGCGCTCGCCCCGTCCGACGTACGGCTGGGCACGACGTACGGCTGGGCACGACGTACGGCTGGGCACGACGTACGGCTGGGCACGACGTACCGCACTGAGCATGGACAACTGGCACTGACCACGGGGATATCGCCGTGGTCAGTGCCAGTTTTCCTACATCACCTGGTAAACGGCAGCGACGGCTCAGGCCGCGGGGTCGTCCTCGGTGGCGAGGCCGCCCGCCTCGGCGACCGTCCCGGGCTCGGCCGACGGTCGCGGCGGCGGGCCGACCAGCAGGTCCAGGATGCCGAAGGCCAGCCAGCAGATCAGGGCGGTGACCAGGAACCGGGAGACCGCGGTCTGGGTCGTGGTGGTGCCGTCCACGAGCGCCCCCCACAGCGCCGGCGCGCTGAGCAGCGCCGCGCCGCCGAGGACCGGGCCGGAGAACGGGCTCATCAGCCGGCCAGCACGGGCGCGTGGCCGGCGACGACGCCGACGGACCGGATCTGGATGGGGCCGCTGAGCTCGCTGTAGGAGAGCACCGGCAGCCGCGGGACCGAGGTCACCGTGAGCCGGCGGACCGCGGCCCGGATCTGCGGTGCGCAGACCAGCACCGGGGTGAGGTTCTGCTGCTCGCCCAGCTCGTTGAGCCGGGTGAGCTCGTTGAGCAACGACTGCGAGGTGTCGATGTCCAGGGCCAGGAAGCCGCCCATCTCGCTGACCCGCAGGCCCTCGAGGAGCCGCTGCTCGAGCACCGGCTCGAAGGACAGCACCGGGATGGTGCCGTCGTGCAGGTACGGCGCGACGATGGCGGGGCCGAGCACCTCGCGCGCCGCGGCGACCAGCCCGTCGAGGTCCTTCGACAGCCGGGCCCGCATGGACAGCGCCTCGTAGATCCGGCCGAGGTCGCGGATCGAGACGCTCTCCTCCAGCAGCGCCTGCAGCACCTGCTGGATCTCGCCCAGGCTGAGCTGGGAGGGGGTGAGCTCGTCGATGACGGCCGGGTGGGTGCGCCGGACCGAGTCGGTGAGCATCTTGACCTCCTCGCGGCCGAGCAGCCGCGAGGCGTAGCTGCGGACCACCTCCGCGAGGTGGGTGGTGAGCACCGAGGACCGGTCCACCACGGTGGCACCGAGCATCTCCGCCTGGCTCCGCAGCTCGAAGGGCACCCAGACCGCGGTGAGCCCGAACACCGGCTCCTCGGTACGCCGGCCGGGCAGCCCGTCGAGATGGTCGCCGATGGCCAGCACCGTGCCGGGCGGGGCCTCCCCGCGCGCCACCTCGACGCCGAAGAGCCGGATCACGTAGACGTGCAGCGGCAGGTCGAGGTTGTCGCGGGTCCGCACCGGCGGCACCACCACCCCGAGGTCGGTGGCCACCTTGCGGCGCAGCGACTTGACCCGGTCCAGCAGGTCCCCGCCGGCGCTGGTGTCCACCAGGTCGATCAGGTCCGCGGCGAGCTCGATCTCGAGCGGGTCGACCCGGATGTCCTCCACGATCGCCTCCACCGAGTCCGGGGACGGCAGTGCTGCCATCTCGGCTGCGTGCGACTGCTCGGCGGGGTCCTGGTCGGGGAGCACCCTCGTGGAGAGGATCAGCATGGTGCCGCCGGCCAGCAGGAACGGCAGCTTCGGGATGCCCGGGATCAGGCACAGCCCGACGGCGCCGAAGCCGGCGATCCGCATCGGGCCGCGGTGCCGGGTCAGCTCGCCGACCAGGTCGGTGCCCATGTCGGAGTTGCCGGTCGAGCGGGTCACGATCAGGCCGGTGGCCACCGAGAGCAGCAGCGCCGGGATCTGCGAGACCAGGCCGTCCCCGATGGTGAGCAGGGAGTAGGTGTGCATCGCCTCACCGAGCGACATCCCCTTCTGGGCCACCCCGATGGTGAAGCCGCCGACCAGGTTGATGATGGTGATCACGATGGCGGCGATGGCGTCGCCCTTGACGAACTTCGACGCACCGTCCATCGCGCCGTAGAAGTCCGCCTCGCCGGCGACCTCGGCGCGGCGACGACGGGCCTCGTCGTCGTCGATGAGCCCCGAGTTCAGGTCGGCGTCGATGGCCATCTGCTTGCCGGGCATCGCGTCCAGGGTGAACCGGGCGCCGACCTCGGCGACCCGGCCGGCGCCGTTGGTGACGACCACGAACTGGATGACGACCAGGATCGAGAACACGATGATGCCGACGACCAGCGAGCCACCGATCACGAAGTGGCCGAACGTGTCGATCACCTTGCCGGCGTACCCGTCGAGCAGCACCAGCCGGCTCGCGCTGACGTTCAGCGCCAGCCGGAACAGGGTGGCCACCAGGATCAGCGCCGGGAACGAGGAGAAGTCCAGGGGGCGGTGCACGACCATCGAGGTCAGCAGCACCAGCAGGGCCATGGTGATGTTGGCGGCGATCAGCACGTCGAGGAGCACCGCGGGCAGCGGGACGACCAGCATCACCACGATGCCGACCACGGCGACGGGGACACCCACCTGGGCGACACGTCGCTTGGCAGCCCCGTCGGGCGCGTTCTGGGCCACGGAGGCCACCTTTCGGGCTGCTACAGGCGAGGCCTGTGTCTCGACACCGTCCGTGGTGGGTCCTGCGATAGCCGTCCTGGCTCAGCCCTCATCGGCCGGCCGGGACCGGACCTGAGGAGTCCGCCCGGACCACGGGCCGGCGACGGCCGGCGCGGGGCAGGTCGGGCAGCGGCGCCTGGGCGCGCGGCGTGCGGTGCCGGCCGACCGGGGTGCCGGCCGCCCTGAGGCTCATCACGAAGGCGAGCACCTGCGCGACCGCCTGGTACAGCTCGGGCGGGATCTCCTGACCGATCTCGCAGCTGGCGTGCAGCGCCCGCGCCAGCGGCACGTCCTCGACCATCGCGACCCGGTGCTCCTCGGCGAGCTCGCGGATCCGGGTGGCCATCGTGCCGGCTCCCTTGGCCACCACCCGCGGGGTGCCCTTCGCCGGGTCGTAGCGCAGCGCCACCGCGACGTGCGTCGGGTTCACCATCACCACGTCCGCCTGGGGGACGTCGGACATCATCCGGTTGCGGGCCGCGGACAGCTGGCGCGACCGGATCGCGCCCTTCAGGTGCGGGTCGCCCTCGCTCTGCCGGTGCTCGTCCTTGATCTCCTTCTTGGTCATCCGGGTCTGCTTGCCGGTACGGCGGCGCTGGACCGCGTAGTCGGCGGCGGCCGCGACCAGCCCGGCCACCGCGACGTCGCGCATCAGGCCGGTGGCGGCGTCGGCGCCGATCCGCAGGGCGATGTCCAGGGGCACCAGGCCCCCGACCATCGGCATCAGCCCCACCACGGCACGCCACACGAACCAGCCGACCAGGACGCTCTTGAGCAGCATCTTGGCGCCCTCCCAGAGGGCGTGCGGGCCGAACAGACGCTTGGCGCCCTTCAGCGGGTTGAGCCGTTCCCACTTCGGCTTGAGCGTCTTGGTGGCGAAGAACAGCCCGCCCTGCGCGATCGCGGAGGCAACGGAGATCACCAGGATCCCGCTGCCGAACGCGACGCAGAGCACCAGCATCAGCCGCGCGCCCTGCTGCAGCACCTGGAGCGCGTCGTGGGTGTCGGCCTTCTCGGTCATCGCGATGGTGGAGACCATCAGGACCCGGACCTTCTCCAGCCCGATCCCGGCCAGCCGGTGCAGCGCCATCGCCGCGACCAGGGCGCTGGCCCATCCGCCGAGCTCCGCGGTGCGGGCGACCCGGCCCTCCTTGCGGCTGTCCTTGAGCTTCTTGGGGGTCGCCTTCTCGGTCTTCTCCTCGGCCGCCATCAGGCGTCCCTCCCCCGGTGGGGGGCGCTCACTGGGCACCCGCCAGTGCCGCGAAGGCGTCGGAGAGATGCTGGACGAGGCGCATCAGCGCCTCGGGGAGCACCGCGAAGGACATCCCCACGACGAGCAGGGTCAGCCCGATCTTGGCCGGGAACATGATGCCCATCGCGTTCAGCTGCGGGGCGACCTTGGTCAGCAGGGCGAGACCGAGGTCGGCCAGGAAGAGCACCCCGACCAGCGGCAGCGCGATCTGCACCGCGGAGGTGAAGAACAGCCCGAACGCCACCTTGACCACCTGGGCCGCGCTGGCCGGGTGCCAGGCGGTACCGATCGGCATCGTGTCGAATGAGCGCAGCAGCCCGCCGATCACCATCAGGTGCGCGTTCGTCGCGAACAGCAGCATGGTGGCCAGCATCGAGAAGAGCTTGCCGTGCACCGAGTTCATGTTCTGAGCCAGCGGGTCGAACGCGGCGGCCAGGCTGAACCCACCGAACACGTCGACGAGGTCGCCGGCCGCCGCGACCGCGCTGAAGACCAGGTAGGTCACGAACCCCATCGACGCCCCGATGAGCGCCTCCTGGAGCACCGTGGCGAACAGCTCCACGCTGTCCTCGGGCGGGGATCCGCCGGTCATCTGCGGGGCCACCGCGAACGCGAGGCCGAGCGCCAGCAGCGTCTTCGCCAGGGTGGGCACCGCCTTGGACGCGAACGGCGGCGCCACCAGCAGCCAGGCCACCAGCCGGACGGAGGCGAGGAGGTAGGCGATCAGCGGGGCGCCCGCCACGGTGACCAGCACCGGGTCAGCCCAGCAGGCCGGGGATGCGCTGGAACAGGTCGTGCGTGTAGTCCATCAGCGTGTGCATCATCCAGTTGCCGGAGAACAGCAGCGAGAGCCCCACGGCGATCAGCTTCGGCACGAAGGCGAGCGTGAACTCCTGGATCTGGGTCATCGACTGGAACAGCGAGATCACGAACCCGACGACGAGCGCCGGGACCAGCACGGGCGCGCAGAGCTTCAGCGCGACCAGCATGGTCTGCAGGGCGATGTCGATGACGTCACGGTCGGTCACGCTCAGCCACCCCCGTAGCTCTGCACCAGCGCGGTGATGATCAGGCCCCAGCCGTCGACCAGGACGAACAGCAGCAGCTTGAACGGGAGGGAGACCATCACCGGCGGCATCATCATCATGCCGAGCGACATCAGGGCCGCGCTGACCACGATGTCGATCACCAGGAACGGGATGAAGATCATGAAGCCGATGATGAAGGCCTGCCGCAGCTCGCTGAGGATGAAGGCCGGGATGACCGTGGTCAGGGGCAGGTCGGCGCGCTTGTCGGGCAGGGTCCGCTTCGCGACGTCGTTGAGCAGGGAGATCTCCTTGTCCCCGGCCTGCTTGAGCATGAAGTCCTTCAGCGGCTGGACGCCGTCCTCGAAGGCCACGGTCTGGGTCTTCGTGCCGTGCAGGTAGGGCTGGACGCCGGCGTCGTTGATCTGCCCGAGCACCGGGCTCATGATGAACAGGCTCAGGAACAGGGCCAGGCCGGCCAGCACCTGGTTCGGCGGGATCCCCTGCAGGCCCAGCGCGTTGCGGGTCAGCCCGAGCACCACCAGGATCTTGGTGAAGCAGGTGCAGGTCAGCAGGATCGCCGGCACCAGCGACAGCAGGGTGAGCCCGAGCAGGGCCAGGATCGGGGTGCTCGGCTTCTTGGTGAGGTCGTTGATCTGCACCGTGACGTCCCCGCCGGTGGTGCCGGCGCTGGGACCGGTCGGGCCTGCCGGGCCGGTCGGGGTCACCGGGGACGGGGCCGTCGTCGGGTCCACGACCGGGGTGCCCGTGGTCGCGTCGGTGCTGCCGGTGCCGTCCGTGCCGGAGCCCAGCGTGGGGTCCTGGCCGGGCACGGTCACCGTGGTCGGGTCGTCGGCCGGCAGCACCACGGTGAGCGCGGACCGGACTGGCGCCGCCGCCCCGGCCGCCGAGGGCGCGGCGTCGGCGCGGACCACCGGCGCGAGCAGCACCAGCAGTACGCCGAGCAGGCCGGCCGCGAGCAGGCGGACCGGGAGCACCCGGGCGGCGGTCACGCGGTGCCGCCGGCGTCGCGGGTGCGGCCGGTCGCGGCCAGCGCCTGGCGCCAGGTGCCGGCCGAGAGCAGCGACCCGCTGAGCCGGGACGGGCTGGCGGCGGAGGCGGACGGTGCGGTGGCCGGTGCCGAGGTGGCCCGGTGCGCTCCCGCCGGGCGACGCGCGGGGCGGGCGACCGGCGCCTCGACCGGGGCGACCGTCTGGGCGACCGGCTGGGCGACCGGCTGGGGCAGGGCGAGCTGCCGGGCGGCGGGCTGGGCCACGGGCGGGACCAGCGGCTGGAAGACCGGCGGGAGGGCCGGCGGGGAGACCGGCTGGGAGACCGGCTGGGCGGCGTGCTTGCCGGGGCGAGCGGCGTGCTTCGCGACCGGGTCGCCGGCGACGGCGGCCTGGTCGGCCTCGTGGGCCTCGGTGGCCTGCGCGAGCAGCTCGGCGAAGGAGACCTCCGCGGCTGCGACCGGGGCGGCGTGCCGCCCGGGTGCCCGCGGCTGCAGGCGGGTCACGGTGGCCGCCTCGGCTGCCTCGACGAGCTCCACGGCCCCCGCCGGCTGGGCCGCCGGCGCCGTCTCGACGCCCTCGACGGGGTCGAGCTCGGTCAGCAGCCGGACCCCGCCGTCGCTGACCCCGACCACGAGCACCCGGGAGCCGACCTCCACGACGGCCAGCGACGAGCCGCGGCTGAGCGACTGACGGCTGCGCACCCGCACCAGGCCCCGGTCGCGGCCGCCGAGCTTGCGGGAGCCGAGGCGCGCGACGACCCAGAACAGGCCGAGCACGACAGCGAGGCTCACCACCACGCGGAGGAGCTCGAGCACGGTCAGCTCGCTTGCGGCTGAGCGACGATCTCGGTCACCCGCAGCGCGAAGTCCTCGTCGACCACGACGACCTCGCCGCGGGCGATCAGGCGACCGTTGACGAGCAGGTCCGCAGGGCTTCCGGCGGCCCGGTCCAGCTCCAGCACGTCGCCGGGGGCGAGGGCCAGCAGCTCGCGGACCGACAGCCGGGTCCGGCCGAGCTCCACGGTCACCTCCATGTCCACGCCGTGCAGCAGCTCGACGCCGCGGTTGCTCAGTGACCGGACCGCGCGGGGACCGGACGCGGAGCGCGCCGTGGCGGTCCCGTCAGCAGCGGCGGTGACGAACAGCACGGCGACGGTCTCGGCACCGTCGAGGAGCGGGACGGCGACGGTGGCGGCCGCGAGGGCACTGGCCAGCGGCGCGCCGGTCAGGGTGGAGGCGGCTCCCGCCGAGACGTCGAGTGCCTGTGCGGCCGCGTCCAGGGCCGGCTGCACGGCCGCCCCGACGTCGAGGCCGCCGGAGGGCGCCGACGCCAGGGCACCCGCGAGGTCGGCCCCCACGAGCACGCCCACCGAGGCGCCAGGCATGCCGGTGAAGGTGGCCAGCGCCCCGGTGGGCCAGCCGCTGGGGTCCACCTCCGCGGCGCTGACCGGAGCGCCCGGGACCAGCTGCTGCGCGGAGGGCAGCAGCCGGGCCACGGCCTCGGCGGCCGGGACGATGCCGTCCTGCAGACCGGCCAGCCAGGAGCCGGCCGCCACGTCGGGGGTGAGGTTCGCGATGCTCATGACTTCTCCTGGTGGGCGGGGGCGACGACGAGGGCGGCCAGGCGGGTGCCCTGGGTGCCGGGGGTGGCGTGGGCGAAGACGACGTCGGCGGCGGTCACGTCGAGCGGCGCCTGCGCGGGGTGCGAGAGCCGCACCACGTCACCAGGGCGGAGATCAGCGAGCTCGAGCGGGTCGGCGTTGGTGGCGCGGAACCGCACCGCCACCTCGATCGGGATCTCCTGGAGGCCGGCGGCGAGGCGGGTCGAGGCCTGCTCCCGCAGCAGCCGCTCCCGCTCGCTCATCACCTCGGCCTCGCCGGCCGCGCTGAGGAACGGCAGCAGGCCCGGGAAGGACATGCACAGCGACAGCGGGTAGTCCTGCTCCTCCATCCGGAGGGTGAACCGCGCCACCACCATGATGTCGGAGAAGGTGGCCACCTGGGCGAGCTGAGGGTTGTACTCGACGGCCTTGATCCTGGTCTCGAGAGGGACCAGTGCGACGAACGCGGTCCGGACCTCGGCGACCAGGCGCTCGTAGAGGCCGCCCACGACGGTGCGCTCCAGCTCGGTGATCGGGCGCACGGGGTGCGGACCCGCGCCGGAGCCGCCGAGCAGCCGGTCCAGGCACGACATGGTCATGGCCAGCGGGGTCTCGAGGACCGCCAGCTGCTGGAGGGGCTCGGCGGCGAACACCGTCATGTAGGTCATGTCGCCGAGCGAGTCGACGTACTCCGAGTAGGCCACCTGGGCGACCGAGTCCAGCTCGACCTGGCACACCGAGCGCAGCACCGTGGTGAGCGCGGTGCTCGCCTGCCGGGCGTAGCCCTCGAAGGTGATCTGCAGCACCCGGGCGAGCTCGCGGGACAGGTTCACCGGTCGACGGAAGTCGTACGCCGTCACCGCACCCGTCCCGCGGCCGTGCGGGCGCCGGCGACGCGAGGCGTTCAGCACGGTCGCGTGTGCGGTGGAGGGATCGGTCACGATCCCTGTATCGGTCGTCGGACGACCGACCTGAGCGTTATCCCCCGGTGGGTTGGCTGCGGCTACTGGGTCACGAAGTCGGTGAAGTAGACACCGATGACCTCGTCCTCGTAGAGGTGCTCGAGCTCCTTCTCCAGCGTCTTCTTGAGCCGCTCGCGATACTCGCGCTCGCCGAGCTTGTCCTTGTCCCGACCGCTGAACACCTCGATCGCGGCGTCCAGTGCCTTGGCTCCGTCCACCTCCTCGCCGGCAGCCTTGCTGGCCTGGAGCGCAAGCCCGAGCTTGAGGTAGTGGTCGTCGGCCAGGTTGACCTGGATCGCGTCGAGCTTGACGACCACCCCCGGGTCCGGCGGCTTGGGCTTGGCGCTGCCGGTCGGCTTGAGGAGGAACCAGTAGCCGGCTCCCCCACCGAGGAGGGCGACCACCAGCACGATGACGATCAGCATCTTCTTCGACTTGCCCTTCTCGGGCGCGGCGGCGGGTTCAGCCGTCTTGGGCATGTCCAGGACACTCATCTCGGGGTTCCTTCTGGCGGGTGCGGGGCGGGCGGAGGGTCAGGAGCGGGGCCGGCTGTCCTGCCGGGCGGGTGGGCGGTCAGGTGCCCTTGCGGTGGTCGGCGACCACCGTGGCGAAGAGCTTGCGGGTCTGCTCGGGGGCGTCGGAGCGGACCACCAGGTCGACGCGCTTGTTGAGGGCCGCGGCGTCGGGCAGCGAGGGGTCGCGCAGCGGCTTCTCGTGCCCGTAGGCCACCGCTGCCATCCGGTCCGCCGGCACCCCGCCATGCTCGTTGAGGTAGCGCAGGACCGTCACGGCCCGGGCCGCGGACAGCTCCCAGTCGGTCGGGTAGTACTTCGGCTTCACCTTGATCTGGTTGGTGTGCCCGTCCACGTCGACGTCGTTCGGCAGCGCCCTGATGACCGGCGCGAGCACGTCGAGCACCCGCAGGCCCCGGCCGGAGAGGTCGGCCACGTTGGACCGGAAGACGATGTGCCGGGAGACCAGGCTGATCGACAGCCCGCGCTCGTCGATCTTCATCGACACGTCCCCACGCAGCCCCTTCGCTCTGAGCACCCGGGAGATCCGCTCCTCGAGCTGCTTGAGCCTGTCGACCTCGCGACGGGCCCGGTCCAGGTCCGCGGCGTGCTGGTCGGCCTCGCTGCGCGCCTTCACCGGGACCCCGGTGGCCTGCGAGGGGGCACCCGCGTCGGGGGCGTCGGGGACGATCGGGGTGAGCGGGGTGATGCCCGGCGCGTCCATCGGGGTCTGCTGGCCGGAGAACGGCGAGGTGGTCGCACCGAAGCCGGCCGCCATCCCCTCCTTGAGCTGGTTGAACCGCTTCTGGTCCACCTGGCTGATCGCGAACATCACGATGAACAGCACCATCAGCAGCGTCATCATGTCGGCGTAGCTGACCAGCCATCGCTCGTGGTTGACGTGCTCCTCGTGCTCCTCGTGCCGGCGCTTGGACTTCGACATCTCACGCCGCCTTCTGCTCGGTCTCGCGCTCCGCGACCGGGAGCAGCGAGTTCAGCCGCTGCGCGACCACCCGCGGGTTCGCGCCGGCCTGCACGGCCAGGACGCCCTCGATGACCATCTCCATGCGGGAGGCCTCGATCTGGCTGAGCCGCGTGAGCCGGTTGCCGATCGGCAGGAACACCACGTTGGCCAGCAGCACCCCCCACAGGGTGGCCACGAAGGCCCCGGCGATCAGGTGTCCGAGCTTGTCCGGCTGGGAGAGGTTCTCCAGCACGTGCACCAGGCCCATGACCGTGCCGATGATGCCGATGGTCGGGGAGTAGCCGCCCATGTCGGCGAAGAACTTGGCGGCGTGCTTGTCGCCGGCCTTCTTGGCGATCACCTCGCACTCGAGGATGTCGCGCAGCTCCTCGGGGTCGGTGCCGTCCACGGCGAGGCTGACTCCGCGCTTGAGGAAGTCGTCGTCCACGTCGGCGATCGCGTCCTCGAGCGTGAGCAGACCCTCCCGGCGCGCCTTGTCGGCCAGCGAGACCACCACCGGCACCAGCTCGCCGGCGGGGTTGGCCTTCCAGGTGAAGGCCCGCACGAACGCCTTGATCGCGGCCTTCGTGTCGGCCATCGTGCCGCCGGCGATGGCGGCGCCGATGGTGCCGCCGAACACCAGCAGCATCGGGGGCAGGAGGATCAGCGACATCGGGTTGCCGCCCTCGAGCACGTTGGCGAGGATGATGATCCCGAACGCACCGCCGATGCCGACCAGGGTTGCCTTGTCCATCAGATCGTCCTGGGCTCGAGGGAGACGACGGTGAGCGCGTCGTGCGAGGGGGGGCCGTGATGGTCGCGGACGTCGTACGCGTCGTCCTGGGGCACCGCGGACAGCCGGTTGCGGCGGACGCCGGAGCTCCCGGTCCGCTCGTAGGCGCTGGCGACGGCGATGATCTGGGCGCGGTAGGCCAGCACGGCGTCGACGACCTCGTCGATGGTCTCCGAGACCAGGTACTTGGTGCCGTCGACCAGTGTGATGATCGTGTCGGGGGTGCAGTCGACACGCTCGACGAGGTCCGGGTTCAGCGCGAAAGGCGTGCCCGTTAGACGGGTGAGCGTGATCATGAGTGCACCATCCTTGTGCGGCGGAACGCCGGCCATCCGTGGCCGACGCCTGTTCTTCGGCAGATTTCTGCCCGATCTGAGGCATTTGGCCTGCTCGGCGCCGTGGTGGCGACCGAGCAGGCCCGCAGCCGGACCCCCCGGATGACAACCCGGGCGGCGGTGCTCAGCGCTTGATGTTGACGAGCTCCTCGAGCACCTGGTCCGAGGTGGTGATCACCCGCGAGGTGGCCTGGAAGCCGCGCTGCGCGATGATCAGGTTGGTGAACTCCTGCGCCAGGTCCACGTTCGACATCTCGATCGACCCGGTCAGCAGGGAGCCCAGCCGGCCCGAGCTCGGCACGCCGATCTGCGGGGTGCCGGAGTTGTTGGCCTCCCGGAAGGCGGTGTCGCCGACCTTGTCGAGGCCGCTGGGGTTGGCGAAGTTCGCCAGCGCCACCGTGAACAGCGGGGTCTTGGTGCCGTCGGAGTAGACACCGGTGATGACCCCGTCCGGCCCGATGTTGTACGACGTGAGCGGGTTCGCCGAGGTGTCGCTGGCGATCTCGGGGATCACCACGTCGGTGAGGTTGCCGGCGGGGTCGTAGCCCTGCACCTTGTCGCCGTCCGGGGTGACCAGCTGGCCGGAGTTGTCGAAGTCGAAGGAACCGGCGCGCGTGAAGAGCGTCTCGGGCCCACGCTTGACCATGAAGAAGCCGTCGCCCTGGATCATCATGTTGGTGGGCTTGCCGGTCATCTGGGCCGAGCCCTGGGTGAAGCTCGAGCTGACCCCGCCGACCTGCACGCCGAGCCCGATCTGGATCGGGTTGCGGCCACCCTGGATGGCGGTCGGCGCCGCGCCGCCGGTGAGCATCTGGCTCAGCGTGTCCTGGAAGACGACCGCGCTGGACTTGAACCCGGCGGTGTTCGCGTTGGCGATGTTGTTGCCGGTGACGTCGAGCATGACCTGGTTGGCGCGGAGGCCGCTGATCGCGGAGAAGAGCGAGCGAAGCATGAGGGTGGTTCCTCTCGGGTTCTGATGCGGATGGGGTGAGGTCTGGGGCGGCCCGGGGGCCGGGGGGAGCGGGGTGCTGCGGGGCGGCCCCGGCGTGGTCACGCCGGGGGCGCGGGTCAGCCGTCCACGCTCAGCACGCTGGAGAACTGGATCTCGCTGTCGCCCACCTTCAGCAGCGGGCCGGTGGCGGTGAAGCGGACCGAGCTCACGCTGCCCTTCTGCTGCGCGCCGGTCGCGTCGCCGTACGTGACGGCCTTCCCGACCAGGCCGCTGGCGCCGAACGCGAGCTGGGCGGTCAGCGACTGCTGGCTGGCGGCGGACATCGCCTCGAGCTTCTCCAGCGACGTGAACTGCGCGGTCTGGGAGAGGAACTGGGTGGAGTCGGTCGGGTTCATCGGGTCCTGGTTCTTCAGCTGCTCGACCATCAGCTTGAGGAACATGTTCTTGTCCACCTGGGTGCTGGAGGTGCTGGTGCTGCCGGCAGCGAGGCCGGACAGGCCGGCCGCACCGGGGTAGCCGACGCCGTCCGTGGCTGAGACGCTCATGGGTTCTCCTTAGATCGTGACGTCGAGGCCGGGACGGCCGGTGGTCGGGTGGACCCGCGGGGGGCCCGTGCGGGCCCCCCGCGGCGCCGGTGGGGTGTCGGAGCGGTCACCGGGGTGGGCCGGGGCGCGGCCTCCGCCGTCCTGCTGGCCTGGCTGCCAGCCGAACGGATCGGCGCCGGGCCGCTGGTCCGGGCCCGGCTGCTGGCCCGGCTGCTCGCCCAGCTGCTGGCCGGGCTGCTGACCGGGCTGCTGACCGGACTGGCCGGGACGCTGGTCGGGCTGCTGGCCGTTCGGTCCGGCCGCGGCGACCGCGCCCGACAGGTCGCGGATCACCAGCTGCCCGCTGGTGTGACCGATGCCCTCGAGCAGGGACCGCAGCCGTGCCGACCCCTCCCCGAGCGCCTCCCGGGCAGCGGCGCCGGCCGACAGCGTGACGTCGACGACCTTGTCGCGCACCGTCACGGTCAGGTGCACCTCGCCGAGGTCCGCCGGGTGCAGCTTGAGGGTGAGCTTGGAGGTCCCGTCGCCGCGCAGCACGACCCGCGTCACAGCCGGCAGCACCTGACCGAGCACCGGGCCGGCCGGTCCTGTCGCGGGTCCGGGCAGGCCGGTCGCAGCCACCGGCGCCGCGGCCGGTGCGGCGTGGGCCGGACCGCCGCCGGCCAGGCCCTCGGGTCCCGCCGGGGCGGTGGCCTGAGCCGCGTCGTCGGAGGCGTCGGCGCTCGGGTCGGCAGTACCGGGGCGGGGGACCGCTGCGTGGGACGGTCCGGCCGCCGCACCGGTGACACCGGCGAGAGCTGTGGTGGTGGGCGCGGGGGCGGCAGCGAGGGGGCGGGGAGAGTCGGCCTGCCCGGTCGCCCCGTCCGCGAGCCGGTGATCCCCGGCTGCACTGGCGAGGATCGCGCCGGCCCCCTCCGACGGAGCGGTCCCGGTGGTGGCGGCCGTCGCGGCAGCGGTCCCGGTGGTGTCGGCCGTCGCGGCAGCGGTCCCGGTGACGGTCGGAGGAGCGCTCGCCGGGGTGCCGGTCCCGGTGTGCGGGACCGGGCCTCGCCCGGCCGGGCTCCCGGGGGTGCCGGCGACGGCGGCTCCGCTGCTCGGGGCGAGGGCGACCACGCCGGGGCCACCGGACGGCCCGGCGGACGGCCCGGCGGACAGGCCGGCGGACAGGCCGGCGGACGGCCCGGCGGACGGCGCGGCGGACGGCCCGGCGGACCGGCCGGCGGACCGGCCGATGGGCTGGCTCGCCTGAGCCGAGGACGCAGGCTCCGGCAGCCGGCCGGGCAGTCGACCCGTCAGCCGGCCCGGCAGCTGACCGGACCGGGGTCCGGACCCGGGGCCGCCCACGGGGCCGGCCAGCGGGTCGGCCAGGGGGCCGACCGGCGATCCGGGCCCGGGTCCGGCCACCGGTCCGAGCACGGCACCGGACCCGGGCACGAGCGCCGGCACCGGCATCGACGAGGAGTCGGCTGGGACGTCGGTGTGGCCGAAGGGCGCGTCGGTGCGGTCGGCAGGGACGCCGATGTCGGCGCGGTCGGTGAAGCCGCCGACCCTGTCGCCGGCGCCGTCGTCCAGGCCGCGGTCGGCCCGGCGGGAGGTCGCGCCTGCCAGGCCGTCCGGTCGGGCACCCGCCGAGCCGGTCCGGTCCTCGGCCGCCGCCCGCGATCCGGCACGGGCCGCCGGCTGCGTGGACTGGTGGGGGGTCCGGGCCGCGTCCAGGTGCCGTCCCAGCACGTCACCGAAGGAGCCTGCGCGCCGGTCCTCCGCGCCGCGACCCCGGGACGAGCCGCCCGGAGGCTGCGCGGCCGCGGCCGGCCGCTCGGCCGTGCGTGGCCGCATCGTGGGGACGGGGGCCGCGCTCATGCGTTCACCATCTGACGCTGGTAGTCGAGCACCGCGGGCACGTAGCGGCGGGTCTCCGGGTACGGCGGGATGCCGTGGTAGCGGTGCACCGCGCCGGGGCCCGCGTTGTAGGCGGCCAGGGCCAGGTCGACCCGGCCGAACTCGCTGATCAGGTTGTGCAGCAGCCGGGCGGCCCCGTCCACGGCCTGGCTGGGCACCATCGGGTCGACGCCGAGCCCCTTGGCCGTGCCCGGCATCAGCTGCATGAGCCCGCGGGCGCCCGCCGGGCTGACCGCGGAGGCGTTGAAGCCGGACTCCTGGTGGGCGACCGCGGCGAGCAGGCTCGCCGGGACGTCGTACTTGGCCGCGGCCCCGGAGAACAGCGCCGCGTACGGCGTGCCCGCGCCGACCGTGGACGACGCGCCGACCGCTCCGGTCGGGACCGTCGCGGCAGCAGCGCGGACCGGCGTGGGACCGGAGAGGGCCTGCGCGGAGGGATCGGGCAGCACCCGCCGGATCGCGCTCGGCGTCTCGTAGACCGGGGACACGCGCACGTCCTTGCCCGGCCGGGGCGCCTCGATCATCTTGTCGTCACCGATGTAGATCCCGACGTGGTGCACCGGGTGCCCGAAGGCCAGGATGTCGCCGGGCTGCGCCTGCGCCAGGCTCGGGACGGCCGTGCCGGCCCGGGCCTGCTGGTAGGAGACCCGCGGGAGGTCGATGCCGAACTTCTGGTAGACGTGCTGGATCAGGCCCGAGCAGTCCAGGCCCCGGGCCGGGTCGGTGCCGCCCCACACGTAGGGCACCCCGAGGTACTTGCGTGCCTCGGTCACCACCGCCTGCCCGGCGGTGGTGCTGGTCGGGGCCGCGGCCGCCGCGGCGTCCTCGTTGGCCCCGGCCAGCGCGTTGGCGAAGGCGGTGCTGCCGGCGGACTGGGCGGCGGACTGGGCGCCGGACCGGGCGGCAGACTGGGCCGCGGACTGGGCGGCGGTCGCCGTGGACGGCGAGAGCAGCGCGAGCTGGGCCTGGATCTGCTGGATCCGGCCGGCCACGTCGGCGACGCTCATCGTCCGGCCTCCTGGTTGCGCTGCCATGCCTGGGTCGCCAGGTCGTCCATCTGGTGTGCGTCACGGCGGGTCCGCTCCTCGGCCCGCTCGGCGGCCCGACGCTCGAGCAGCAGGTCGACGACTCGGACCTTCTGACGGTCCTGCTGCCAGCGGCGGCTGGCCTCCTCGGCCACGCCGCGGCTGGCGGTGGCGCGGGCCGAGGCGAGGTCCTGCAGGCGGGACAGCCCGGTGAGCCGGTCGACGTGGCCGCGGAAGTCGGCCACCGACCCGGTGCCGAAGCCGCCCGCCTGCTCGAGGCGGGCCTGCGAGTCGAGCACGTCGGCGTCGCGTTGACGCACCGAGTCGATCGCGACCTGGAGGCCGAAGCGGCTGTCCTGCTCGCGGGCGTTCCGGACCCGGCGTACGGCGTTCAGGGCCCGGTCCCGGTCGTCGGCGCTCACGGCTCACGCACCAGGGCGTGCAGCATCTGCCAGGTGACCGCGGCCGGGGTGGGCTCGTCGACCGACTGGCGGAGGAAGGCGTTGATGGCACCGTGCAGGGCGATCGCCCGGTCCGCGTCCGGCGAGCTGCCGGGCGCATAGGCACCGATCTCGACCAGCTCCCGCACGTCACGGTGCGCGGCCAGCAGCCGGCGCAGCGTCACCGCGTCGCCGCGCTGCTCGGGGGTGGTGATCGCGGGGACGACCCGGGACAGCGACTCGAGCACGTCGATGCTCGGGTAGTGGCCGCTGGTCGCCAGCCGCCGGGAGAGCACCACGTGACCGTCGAGGATGGAGCGCGCGGTGTCCCCGATCGGGTCCTGCATGTCGTCCCCCTCGACCAGCACGGTGTAGAGGCCGGTGATGCTGCCGACCGCCCCCGGACCGGCCCGCTCCAGGAGCCGGGGCAGGATCGCGAAGACGCTGGGCGGGTAGCCACGGGTGGCGGGTGGCTCGCCGGCGGACAGCCCGATCTCGCGCTGGGCCATCGCCACCCGGGTCAGGCTGTCCATCATCAGCACCACGTCGCGGCCGGTGTCGCGGAACCACTCGGCGATCCGGGTGGCCACGAAGGCGGCCCGCAGCCGCTCGACGGGCGGGGCGTCGGAAGTGGCGACGACCACCACCGAGCGGGCCAGACCCTCGGGGCCGAGGTCGTTCTCGAGGAACTCGCGCACCTCCCGGCCGCGCTCGCCGACCAGCGCGATCACCGAGACCGAGGCCTCGGTGCCCCGAGCGATCATGGACAGCAGGGTGGACTTGCCGACCCCGGAGCCGGCCATGATGCCGACCCGCTGGCCGCGGCCCGCCGGGACCAGGGAGTCGAGCGCGCGGACCCCCAGGCTGACCTGACGGTCGACGCGGCTGCGCTTGAGCGGGTGCGGTGCGGCGTTCTCCACCGACACCCGCGGCAGGTGACCGATCCCCGGACCGCCGTCGATCGGGCGGCCGAGCCCGTCCAGCACCCGGCCGGTGAGCTCCTCGCCGACGTGCACGCGCAGCGGCCCGCCGGTGGGTCGAACCCGCGACCCGACGCGCAGCCCGTGGGTGGTGCCCAGGGGCAGGCAGACGGTGCCGGCCAGGGTGCTGGCCACGGCCTCGACCGGCACCGGACCCTCGACCCCGTCGACCTCGAGCAGGTCCCCGACCGCGACGTCGACGCCGCGCACCATCAGGTGCAGGCCGCGCAGCTCGCTGAGCCGGCCCATCGACTCGGGGCGGGCGGCGTCCAGGGCACGCGCGAGCAGGCCGGGGTCGAGCAGGCCGCTGGTGGTGGCGGTCATCGGGCCAGCACCTCCCGCACCCGGGCGAGGGCGTCGGAGAGGCTGGCGTCCACGACGTTGGTCTCGGTCTCCACGACCGCGTCGCCGCGGTCGACCGACGGGTCGGCGACCACGGTGAAGGAGCGGCCGGCCAGGACGAGGGGGTCGAGCGCGTCCCGGTCGACCGGGTGCAGCCGGACCACGAGCGGGACCTCGGGGTCGACGTGGACCAGGGCGCGGCGCAGCGCGTCGGCGCCCGGGTCGTCGGCGGTCACCAGCTCACGACCGAGGACCGCCTCGGCGATCTGCAGCGCCAGCTCGAGGGCCTGGTCGCAGATCTGCTGCGAGACGTCGCGCGCGGTCACGGCGCACCGGGTCGTGGCCGCCTCCAGGGCACCGGCCGCGGCCTGCTGCCGGGCAACCAGCACCTGGGTCCGCTCGGCGAGGTCGCTCGCGTGCTGCCGGGCGGACTCCGCGACCTGCTCGCGGGCGACCCGGCGGCCCTCGGCCCAGCCGGCGGCGAAGCCCTGGGCGCGCGCGGCGTCGCGGGAGCGCTCGGCGATGCCGGCCAGGGTGCTCTGGGTGACCGGGTCCCCGTGCACCGACGGGCTCCCGAACCGGGTCCAGTCGCCGCCACGCAGGTCGACCCCGGCGTCCGCACGGACCACCTGCCCGGCCGCGACGTCCCGTAGGACGACCGAGTGCACGGTCTCAGACGACGTACTCGTCATCACTGCCTCTCCTGAGCACGAGCTCGCCCGAGTCCTCGAGGCGACGGATGGCCACGATGATCTTCTGCTGGGCCTCCTCGACCGCGCTGAGCTTGACCGGGCCGAGCAGGTCGATGTCCTCGAGCAGCGTCTGACCGGCGCGCTCGGACATGTTCTTGGTGATCTTCTGGCGGACGTCGTCGGAGACGCCCTTCATCGCCGGGGCGAGGTCGTTGCCGTCGACCTGGCGCAGCACCAGCTGCACGTCGCGGTCCTCCAGCGTCAGGATGTCCTCGAACATGAACATCCGGCTCTTGATCTCCTCGGCGAGCACCGGGTCCCGGGCCTGCAGGCCCTCGACGATCAGCCGCTCGGTGGCGCGGTCGGAGCGGTTGATGATCTGGATCAGCGGGTCGAGGCCGCCGACCTGGGAGACCTCGACCGGCTGCAGGACCGAGCCCATCTTGCGCTCCAGCGCCTCCTCGAGGTGCCGCAGCGTCTCGGGCGAGGTGCGGTCCATGGTGGCGATCCGGTGCGCGACCTCGGCCTGCCGCTCCGGCTCCAGGCCGGACAGCACCAGCGTCGCCTTGTCGGCGGGCAGGTGCGCGAGCACGACCGCGATCAGCTGCGGGTGCTCGGCGTTGATGAAGGACAGCAGCTGCCGGGGGTCGGCCCGGTGCAGGTACTGGAAGGGCAGCTTGAGCGCCGACGCGGAGAGCCGGCTCATGATCGCCTCGGCACGCTCCCAGCCGAGGGACTCCTCGAGCAGGGCGCGGGCGAAGGCGGGCCCGCCACGCAGCACGTTCGCCCGCGCGGTGGCGATGTCGCGGAACTCGGTGAGGACCTCCTCGGTCTCCTCCGCGCCCAGCGAGTCCAGCCGGAGGATCTCGGCGGAGAGCGCCTCCACCTCCGCCTCGGGCAGGTGCGCGAGGAGCTTGGAGGCGCCGTCGTGGCCGAGCTGGACGAGCAGGACGGCGGCCTTGCGGACGCCGGCGGCGTCGAGGGTCAGGGTCATCTCAGTGGTCCGACTCTACGAGCCAGCCGCGGAGCAGCTGGGCGACTTCTTCGGGCTGGCGCTCCACCATCGCGGCGATCTCGTCACGGGCGGCCAGCCGCAGCTGCGCCGAGTCCGGGGCCTCCAGCTCCGCCGGCGACGGACCCGGCGGCAGCGCCGGGGCCGGCGGCTCGGGACGGCGCAGCTGCTCAACGACGTACTTGGTGGCCTCGTCGCGCATCTTGCGGCGCTTGCGTCCGCGGAACCAGGCCACCAGCAGGGCCAGCAGCACCACCCCGACCAGCCCGCCGGTCTTCGCCTCGGTGATCATCGCGGCCTTCGCGTCGGCGGCGGTGGCCGCCTTGAGCTCGGCCGCGGCGGCCGTCTCCGCCGTCCGGTTGAACGGCATCGTGGTGACGCTGAGGGTGTCCCCGCGCTTGGGGTCGATGCCCATCGCGGCGCTGACCAGGGCCTGCACCTGCTGCGGCGTCGAGGCGCCGAGCGCCTGCGTGTCCAGCACGATGCCGACGTGCAGGGCACGGACGTTCCCGGGCGCCGCCTCCTTCTGCTCGACCGTCTTGTCGATCGCGTTGTCGGAGGTCTCCTGGCGCTTGTCGTACTTCGAGGCGGAGCCGTTCGTGCCGGTCCCGGTGGTGGTCAGCTGGCCGTCCGGCCCGACCACGCCCTGCGCGCCACCCGGGACGCCGGCGCCGCCGGTGTACTTCTCGGTGGCACGGCTCGTGGTCAGCGGCTTCTTCACCGCGGTGTTGGTGAAGTAGCGGACGCTCTGGGTGGTGGTCTTGTCGAAGTTGAGGTCGGCGTTGACGGTCACCGCGGAGTTGTTCGGGCCGACGATGCGGGTGAGCATGTCGGTGACCGACCCGGTCATGTCGTCCTCGAAGCCCTCGACCTGCTGGGCACGGCTGTCGCCGCCGACGTCGACGCCCTGGCCGGCGGTGGAGAGCACGTTGCCCGCGGAGTCGGTGACGGTGACCTGGGCGGGGTCCAGGCCCTCGACGCTGGAGGCGACCAGGTGCACGATCGCCTGCACCTGCCCGCTGCTCAGCGTGGAGCCGGGGTGCGCCTGGACCAGCACGGAGGCGGTGGTGGGCGCCTTCTCCGAGGAGAACAGCGCCTGCTGCGGCATCGCCACGTGCACGACCGCCGCGTCGACCGCGTCGAGCGCCTCGATGGTCTTGTCGAGCTCGCCCTCGATGGCGCGCTTGTAGGTGGTCTGCTCCTGGAACTGGGAGGTGGACAGGCTCTGCTTGTCCAGCAGGCCGTAGCCGTCCGAGCTCTGGCTCGGCAGCCCCTGGCCGCTCAGCGAGATCCGGGCGCTGTAGACGTCGTTCTGCGGGACCAGGACCGTCCCGCCGCCGTCGGTCAGCTGGTACGGCGTCCCCGCGGAGGCCAGCTTGTCGACCACCGCGGAGGCATCCGCGGGCGCCATGTTGGTGAACAGCGGGGCGTAGGTCGGCGTCGACGCCCAGCGGAACACGAAGGCGCCGCCGAGGGCGAGCGCCAGGGCGCCGATGACCGCGATGGTCTTCTGGCCGGCGGTGAAGGAGCCGAACGAGCGCAGCAGCGACTGCAGCCGGCCGGTGATCTGGTCGCGCATCAGACCGACATCCGCATGATCTCCTGGAACGACTCCAGCGCCTTGTTGCGGACGGCGGTCGTCAGCTGGGTCGCGACCTGGGCCTGGGTCGCGGTGATCGTGTAGTCGTGGATCGCCTTCAGGTCACCGGTGGCGGCCTGCACCGCGAGCGCGTCGGTTCGACTGTGCAGGCCTTGCAGGCTCTCCATGCCCTGCGAGAGCAGGCCGGCGAAGTCGGCGCCCTTCGCGCCGGCGCTGCCGGCCAGCGCGGTCGGGTCGCTGACCCCGGACGCGCCGCCCACCCCGGTGGGCGCGAGGGTGCTGGACATGGTGGGCGGGACGAGCGGCGTGAAGCCGCCCACGGCGCCGATGGCAGGGATACTCATGACTGCTTCCCGATCGAGAGGGCGCTGGCGTACACGTCCTGAGCGTTCTTGATGACGGAGGACTGGGCCTGGAACCCGCGCTGGGCCATGATCAGCTGGCTCATCTGGCTCCCCAGGTCGATGTCGGGCATCCGGATGTAGCCGTTCGCGTCGGCGAGCGGGTGCTCGGGCTGGTAGACCATCCGGCCGGTGGCGTCGCCGAGGTCGATCCCGGAGACCCGCACCCCGGCGCCGCCGTCCGGGCCCTCGACGCTCTGCGCCTCGACGTACTGCGCCTGGAAGGCCGACTCGCTGGTGCGGCGGGCGGTGTTGACGTTGGCGATGTTGTACCCCAGCGCGTCGAGCCAGGTCTGGTGCATCGCGAGGCCGCTGCCGGCGGTGCCGAGCAGGTCGAAGGCGCCCATCACATGCCGCCGATCGCGGTCGTGATCAGGCCGAAGCGGTCGCCGACCGCGCGGGTGAGCAGCTGGTACCGGAAGGTCGACTGCATCGCGACCATGGTCTCCTTGGCCAGGTCCACGTTGTTGCCGTTGGCGCCGCGCTGCGCGCTGGAGTAGCCGACGGACGCGGCGACCTCGCCGGTGCCCAGCGAGCCGTTCTGCAGGGCGTCCTTGAGCGACCCCTCGAAGGCCACCGAGCGAGCCGTGAAGTGGGGGGTGTCGACGTTGGCGATGTTGTCAGCCGCGACCTGCTGGCGCTGCTGCAGGCCTTCGAGGGCGCTGTAGAGAGCGCTGCCGACAGGGTCGGACGCAGAGATCGGCACGGAACGTCTCCGGGGTCGGTACGAGGAGCCGATCCGTCGGCGGGAGAAGAGCGATCCATGCTCTGGGATCCTCTTCGGCACCCCGGTCGGGGAGTTGAGAGGATCCGTGCAAGTCGGGCGAACCTTTTACCTTGGGTCAGGCGCGGACGTCGAGGTACACCGGGCGCGCCGGGTGCTTGGCGCCGCTGGCGTCGGCCACCCGGCCGACGTACGCCAGGCCCTGGCGGGTGCTGGTCATCGCGGCGGCGGTGCGCTGGGCGAGGTTGTGCTGGCGGCCCAGCAGCGTGGTGGCCCGCTCCAGAAGCTCGGCGGGCAGCGGGGTCTCCAGCTGTGGCGGCGTCCACGGCGCGACCTCGACGGTCGCCGGGTCCTCGCCGGCGAGCAGCCGCTCGGTCTGCACGAGCGTGAGCTCGAGCTCGTCGAGAGCCGACTTCCACGCGGCGTCCCAGGCGCTCCCCATGACGGCGGCCCCCGGCCCGCTCAGCGGTCGGCGCCGGCCAGCGCAGCCTCGCGCCAGGCCTCGGCCAGCGGCTGGACCAGCGCCAGGCAGGAGCGGGTGACCTCGGCGTTGCGCTCGATGTTGGCCCGGACCATCTCCCGGTGCAGGAAGCTGTAGATGCTGGCCAGCCGCGGGGCGCCCTCCCAGGCGTCCACCTGCAGCGAGGACGACAGCTCCAGGACGATCTCCTGGGCGTGCATCAGCTGCGGGGAGGCTGCGGCGTGGTTGCCGGAGTCCTGCTGGTCGGCGGCCCGCTGCAGGTCCAGGACCAGGCGGTCATAGAGCATCACCAGGAGGCGGGCCGGGCTGGCCGTGCTGACCATGCTGCCCAGATAGGCGTCGCGTGCGGTGGCCATGAGGACTCCTGCTAGTTCTTCGATGCCGTGAGGGCGTTGACCTGGCCGGTGAGCCAGCTGGACTGATTCTGGAGCTTGCTCAGGGACACCTCGAGCGCGGTGAACTGCCGGGTGAGGGCGTCCTTCTTGGTCGCGAGCCGGATGTCCCAGTCGTCGATGTTGTGCTGCATCGACGTGGCGTTGGACTGCCGGCTGGTCACGCTGGTGGTGAGCGCGCCGTTGACCGGGTCGCTGGCCGCCTTGGCGGCGGCGGCGAGCCGGGCGGCGAACCCGGGCGTGGAGTCGGTGGCTGCCCCGCCCAGCTTGGCGGCGACCGCGGAGGAGTCGGCGGCGTAGGCGCTGGCGAAGGCGGTGGCGTCGAAGGTGATCTTGCCGTAGCGGTCGGTGGCGACCCCGACGGAGGCGAGCGACGTACCGTCCGCGGACCGGGTGACCGCATCGAGGATCTTGCTGCGCAGGTCCCGGACCGTCGGGTCCCCGGTGAGTGGACCGGAGACCTTCGAGGCGGCGTCGTAGGCGGTGAGCTTGTCGATTTGGGTGAGGATCGCGTTGGCGGAGTCGACCAGGTCCTTGACCGCGGTCTGCGGAGAGATGGCGTCGCGGGTCAGCGTGACGTCGACCGCGGTGCCGGCCGCGGTGCCACCGGCGAGCGTGACATCCACGCCCGTGACCAGGCCGGCGAAGGTGTTGCTGCTCGAGTGCACCGTGTCCGGGCCGATGGTGACCGCGGCGTCCCGGCCCTGCACGACGGTCGCGTCCCCGAGCAGGGCGGAGCCGTCGGCGTTGGTCAGGGTGAAGGCGGAGGCGGCGCCGGTGGCGTCGGCCGAGACCCGCAGCCGAAGGCTGCCGTCGTCGAGCTTGACGGTGCTGGCGGTGACGCCGGCGTGCGCGCGGTTGATCGCGCTGACCACGCTGTCCAGGCTGCCGTCGCCGGTCTCGATCTGGATCGGGTCGGCGCTGCCGATCTGCAGGCTGACCTGCGTGGACCCGCCGGTCACCACGTCCGAACCGTGAGCGGTGCTGTTGAAGACCAGCTGGTGGGCCTTGGCGGTCTGGTTGACGGTGAAGCTCAGGGTCCCGGTGGGGGCCGTGCTGCCGGCGGTCACCGCGACCTGGTCCGAGGAGCTCTTGGCGGTGAGCGGCGTCCACGCCGACGGCTTGGACAGCGCGTCGGCCTTGGTCATCAGGGCCGCGAACTGCGCGTTCAGCGACTGCAGCGAGGAGATGTTGGTCTTCTCGGCGCTGAGCCGGGTCTTGAGGAGGGTCTGCGGGTTCGCCTCGACCTGCATCAGCTGGCTGATGATGGTCGCGGTGTCGAGCCCGCTGACGAGACCGCCGACGCTGGACGTGGCCATCGTGGATCTCCTTTCCTCCGGTCCGGTCGAGCCGGTCGAGCCTGGTGGTGCGGTGGGCGGCTGCCCACCGGGAAGACCCGGCCCGTCGCGGCGGGAGCCGTGACGGGCCGGGTCGTGCTTCCGTGGGGCCTGGTGGTGCGCCCCGACCCCCGGAGGATCGGAGCTCACCCCGCTGCGACCTCCCGTCGCAGCCGGGTCAGCTCGGGTGAGCGGTGCTCAGCTCAGGCTCACTGCAGGAGCTTGAGCACGCCCTGGGAGCCCTGGTTCGCCTGGGCGAGCATCGCGGTGCCGGCCTGCGAGAGGATCTGCGACTTGGTGAAGTCCACCATCTCGGACGCCATGTCCGTGTCGCGGATCCGGCTCTCGGACGCGGAGAGGTTCTCCACCGCGACGTTGAGGTTGTTGATGGTGTGCTCGAACGTGTTCTGTGCGGCACCCAGGTCACCCCGGAAGGCGGTGACCGTCTTCAGGGCTGCGTCGATCGTGGCCAGGTCGGCCGTGGTGGTGTTCGCGGTCACGTCCAGCGTGTCCGTGGCCAGGGTGGCCGCGTCCATGTTCGCCAGGTTGACCGACTGGGTCTCCCCACCGTTGGCGCCGACCTGGAAGGTCAGGCTGGCGGAGGTGCCGTCGAGCAGCTTCTGGCCGTTGAACGAGGTGCGCTGCGAGATGTCGTTGATCGCCGTGGAGAGCGAGTCGATCTCGGACTTGATCGCCGCGACCGCGTCGCCGGTGGCGCCACCGTTGGAGCCGGTGTTGCCGGCCTGCACGGTCAGGTCACGCATGCGCTGCAGCATGGAGGTGACCTCGGTCAGCGCGCCTTCCGTGGTCTGGACGACGCTGACGCCGTCCTGGGCGTTGCGGACGGCCACCTTGAGACCACCGACCTGCGAGCGGAGACCCTCGGAGATCGAGAGGCCGGCCGCGTCGTCGGCCGCACGGTTGATCCGCATGCCGCTGGACAGCCGCTCCAGCGACTTGGACATCTGGGAGTCGGTGACACCGAGGTTCCGGTGCGCGTTCATCGCCGCGATGTTCTGGTTGATACGAAGACCCATGATCGTTTCCTCCTGAAGTGGGGTCGAACCGGCCCGTCCATGGGCCGCATTGACACTGATATCGGCGCCGGCCCGGGGGACCTGAGGAACTTCTCGCGGAAGTTCTCGGGGGAGTTCTGCGAGCCGTCTGCGACCGAGCGGTCCCTCCTCGTAGGAGGGACCGAGCGGTCCCTCCTCGTAGGAGGAGGCGGCACCGGAGGGACAGCGCGGACGGAGCACGCCCGGGGCGGACGCGCACGAGCCCGGGGCGCGGACGGCGCCCCGGGCTCGGGTGGAGACCTGCCTCGGCTCAGGCGGAGTAGGTCCCGTGGTGCGGGTGCGAGAGCCGTGCGGTGAAGCTGCGGTGCGACGCGACGCTGGCGTAGTACGCCTCCTTGCGGCGCGCGGCGCAGCCGGACGGACGGTCCGCCCGCTCGACCAGCTCGGGCTCGAGCGCGGTGGTCAGCGCTCCGCGGAGCAGCGCGACGGCCTCGGCCCGCAGCTGCGAGATGCGGCTCTCGGTGACGCCGAGCTCGGCTGCCAGCTCGGCCATCGGGCGGTCGTGGAAGAAGTAGCCCTCGACCACGGCGCGCAGGCGCTCGGGCAGGTGCGTGATCGCGTCGTGCAGGTAGGCCACCTGCTCGCGCTGCTCCACCATGTCCAGCGGGGTCGGACCGTGGGTGGGGAGCAGGTCGTCGAGGCCGCGGTCCTCGAAGCCCTGCAGCGAGACCACCGCCGCCCGCGCCAGGTCGTCACGGTGCGCGGCGAGCTCCTGGGTGCCGATGCCGAGGGCCGCGGCGACCTCGTTGTCCTCGGCCGGCCGGCCGAGCGCGGTGGAGATCCGGCCGCGGGCGTCGTCGACCTGGCGGGCGCGGCGGCGGACCGAGCGGCTCGCCCAGTCCAGGCCGCGCAGCTCGTCGACGAGGGCGCCGCGGATCCGGGTCGAGGCGTAGGTGCCGAACGCGGCGCCCCGCTCGGGGTCGAAGCCCTCGGCGGCCTGCACCAGCGCCAGCATGCCGGCGGAGGTCAGGTCGTCGCGGGAGACGTGCGCCGGCACCCGGGTCAGGGTGTCGCGGACCAGGTGCCCGACCAGGGGGAGGTGCTCGCGCACCAGCTCCTCGACCCGGGCGCGGTGGGCGGAGCCGGCGTCGACGCCGGCACCGGTCGAGGGACCGGTGAGGGCGCCAGGGACGGCGGCGAGCGTCGAGGGGGCGAGGGCGGCGGGGGAAGCGATGTTGGAGCGCACACCACTAGAAAGCCCTCATGTCGAGCGCTACGAGGCCGATTCGGGACCTTCGAGACGTTCGCTGCAGGTAGATGACCGAAAGTACCTAAATCGCCCACTCGAGAAACTAGTCCCGATTGACTATCAAGTTCGCCGATCAGCGTGTCGTGTCATTCAGGAGCGCCGAGCGGCTGGTAGCGAGGAGTGTCCGATCTGTCATGAAGCGTCCCTTCCACTGCGATCCGAGCGTCATCGGGACCGGTTTTTCACAGGTTTCCCTCAGGCGCGGGTGTCCCGGGTCGATACAGAACTACCGACCCCGGGCCGCGCGCACAGCGCACCACAGGGACAGTCACGGAAGACACGGTCGGACGAGGGAAAAGGGAAGCACAGACATGTCGATGGAGAACCTCTCATCCATCCTCTGGCGTGAGCGTGAGCTCCTCGAGCTACTGCTCTTCAAGCTGGAGGTCGAGCAGCTGGTGCTGACCAGCGGGCGCACGCAGTGGCTGCCCGCCGCGGCCCGGGAGATCGAGTCGGTGCTCGAGGGCATCCGTGAGGTGGAGCTGCTGCGTGCCCTGGCGGTCGACGCGGTCGCGATCCAGCTCAGCCTGCGGCCGGCGGCGCCGCTCTCGGAGATCGCGGACGCCTCCGGGGAGCCGTGGAAGTCGATCTGGCTGGACCACCGGGAGAGCTTCACGACCGTGGCGACCCAGATCGCCGAGATGTCCCAGAGCAACCGGGTGCTGCTGACGGCGGGCTACCAGTCCGCCCAGGCCACGCTGCTGTCGATGACCGAGAGGTCCGCCACCTACGGGTCGAACGGCACTGTGGGCACGGACCGCCGAGTGAGCCTGATCGACCGGAACCTCTGATGACCGGAACCTTCTCCTCACTGTCCTCGGCGCTGTCCGCCCTGCGCTACAACCGGGTGGCCATGGACGTGGCGAGCGGGAACGTCGCGAACGCGAGCACGGCGGGCTACACCCGGCGCTCCGTGATCGGCCAGGCGACCGGCGCCCCCGTGGCCCCGGCGCTGTGGTCACGCTGGGACGGCGCCGGCTCCGGCGTGGAGGCCAGCCGCGTCGACCGGATGGTCGACCCGCTGCTGAGCTCGCGGGCGCGCACCGAGCACAGCACCTCCTCGTTCCTCAGCACCCGGGGCACCTCGCTCACCCGCCTGGAGACCTCGCTGGCCGAGCCCGGCGACAACGGCATCGCGGCCGCGCTCGACGACGTCAAGGCCGCCTGGCACGACGTCGCGAACGCGCCGGGCGACTCCGCCTCGCGCTCGCAGCTGCTGTCCCGGGCCGAGACCCTGCGCTCGACGATCGCCGCACAGGGCGACGCCGTGTCCAACGAGTGGTCCGACCAGCGCAGCCGCATCGACGCGCTCGCGCAGGAGGTCAACCAGGTCACGGGTCAGATCGCGGACCTGAACAAGGGACTGCGCGCGGCGAACAACGCGGGCACCGACGCCAGCACGCTGCTGGACCAGCGTGACGTGCTCACCCTGCGGCTGGCCGAGCTCACCGGCGCGGTGACCAAGGTGAACGACGACACCACCGTCGAGGTGACGCTGGCCGGTCAGAGCCTGGTCAGCGGCAACACCGCGAACCAGCTGGCCGTGAGCGGCTCCCCGGACCTCGCCGGCGCGGCGGGCGACCCGCTGGCCGTGTCGGTCGACGGCACCGACGTGGTGCTCACCGGCGGGGAGGTGGGAGCCGCCCAGCGGCTGCTGATCACGGACCTGCCCGGCTACCAGGCCAAGCTGGACTCGTTCGTGGCCGAGATGGTCACCGCGGTCAACGACAAGCACGCCCTGGGCGTGGACCGCAACGGGGCCGCCGGCGGACCGTTCTGGTCCGGCACCACGGCGAGCACCCTGACCCTCGCGATCGGCGGCCCGGACCAGATAGCGGCTGCCGACGCCGTCAAGGGCGGCCTGGACAACACCAACGCGGACGCCATCGGCAACCTGGACATGGGCTCCTCGACCTACCGGGACATGATCACCGCCTTCGGGGTGACGGTCAGCTCCGCCCAGCAGGTCTCCACCACCCAGGACGCCCTCACCGCCCAGGTCGACGCGTCCCGCGAGGCCGTCTCCGGGGTCAACATCGACGAGGAGATGGTGAACCTGCTCGCCGCCCAGCGCGGCTACGAGGGTGCCGCGCGGGTGCTCACCACGATGGACTCGATCATCGACACCCTGATCAACCGGATGGCGGCGCACTGATGAGCACTCCCAGGATCACCCAGCGGCTGATGGTGCAGCGCTCGCTGGCCTCGATGAGCACCGGCTACAACCGGCTCGCCGCCAGCCAGGAGAAGATCTCCAGCGGCCGCACCATCAACCGGCCCTCGGACTCCCCGACCGGCACCAACGACGCGATGCGGCTGCGGGCCTCGCTGGCCGCCAACGCCCAGTACACCCGCAACGCCGACGACGGGGTGAGCTGGATGGACCGCACCGACACCACCCTCTCCTCGATGCTCAACAGCACCCGGCGGGCCCGCGACCTGATCGTCCAGGGGTCCTCGACCGGCTCCTCCGGGCCCGGGGCCCGCGAGGCGATCGCCCAGGAGCTCGTCCAGATCCGGCAAAGCCTCATCGACGACGCCAACACCAACCACCTCGGCCGCCCGCTCTTCGGCGGCACCACGGCCGGCAAGGCGGCGTACGACGCCTCAGGGGCCTTCGTCGGGGACACCAACTCGGTCAACCGGACCGTCGGCGTCGGGGTCTCGGTGCCGGTCAACGTCGTCGGCCCGGACGCCTTCTCCACCGGCTCCGACGACCTCTTCACGGTCCTGTCCGACGCGATCACGGCGCTGCGCACGAATCCGTCGGCGGTGTCGGCGACACTGGACCGTGTGGACGCGGTCTCGAGCAAGATGAGCACGGCCCTGACGGACATCGGCGCGCGCACCAACCGGGTCGAGTCCGCCCGCGAGGGCCTGGCCACGACGGCGCTGGACGCCAAGAGCCAGCTCTCCGACGTGGAGAACGTCGACATCGCCTCCGCCGCGCTCGACCTGCAGATGCAGGAGGTCGCCTACCAGGCCTCGCTCAGTGCCACCGCCCGGGTGATCCAGCCGTCTCTGGTTGACTTCCTCAAATGACCCGACCGGAGAGGCTCATGGCCACAGACGAGCAGCCGCAGTCCCCGCACGACCCGATCGACCTGCCGGTGCTGGAGATGGTCAAGCCGATGGCGGGGTTCCCCGACGAGCGTCGCTTCGCCCTCACCCTGCTCGACGAGGCCGGCACGGTCTGCGAGCTGGTCTCTCTCGACGACCCGCAGCTGCGCTTCGTGGTGATCCCTCCCACGGCGTTCTTCGCCGACTACTCCCCCGAGATCGACGACTCGGTGATCGCCGAGCTGGGCGTCGAGAGCGAGGAGGACCTGCTGGCCCTGCTGGTGCTCACCCTCGGCGAGACCCCGGAGACCACCACCGCCAACCTGCTCGCCCCGGTGCTGGTCAACCACCGCAACCGCCGGGCCGGCCAGTTCCTCCTCGACGATCTCGACCTGCCGCTGCGGGCGCTGCTGTCCCCCGCCGTCCCCGCCTAGGGTGGTCACCCACCACACTGGTGGACAGACCGGGATCGTCGTCGAACCGACAGGAGTGAGCGCATGCTGGTGCTGAGCCGCCGCGTGGGCGAGAAGATCGTCATCGGGGACGACGTGGTGATCAGCGTCCTCGAGCTCCGGGGCGACGTGGTCCGGATCGGCGTGGACGCCCCGCGGCACGTGCAGGTCCGCCGCGAGGAGCTGCTCGCCCAGGTGGCCGAGACCAACCGGGCCGCGGCCGCGTCCCCGCAGGGCGATGCCCTGGCAGCGCTCCGGCGGCTGCGTCCCGCGTCTCGCGCCGACCCGGCGGAGCCTCCCGCACCGGAGTGACCCGGCGCGCTCGAGGCTCAGCGGGCCCCGAACGCCGCTGTGACCCGGAGCAGGACGTCGTTGCCGGCCGGTTCGCCGATCGTCACCCGGACCCCCTCGCCGGCGAACGGGCGGACCATCACCCCGGCCTGCTCGGCCGCGGCCACGAAGTCAGCGGTGCGCTCGCCCAGCGGCAGCCACACGAAGTTGCCCTGCGCGTCCGGCGGTCGCCAGCCCTGCTCGGCGAGCGAGGCGAGCACCCGTCCCCGCTCCTGGGCGAGGGCCTGGACCCGCTCGAACAGCTCCGCCTCCCGCTCCAGCGACGCGACCGCGGCGGCCTGCGCCATCGAGGACACCCCGAACGGCAGTGCGCAGGCGCGGACCGCCGAGGCGATGTCCTCGGCGGCGACGATGTAGCCGACTCGGAGCCCGGCCAGACCGTAGGCCTTGGCGAAGGTCCTCATCGCGACCACGTTCGGGCGGGCCCGCGAGACCTCGACCCCGTCGAAGGGGTCCTTGTCGCGCACGAACTCCCGGTAGGCCTCGTCGAGCACCACCACCACGTGCGGGGGCACCTCGTCCAGGAAGGCCTCCAGCTCGGCGCGCCGTACCGACGGGCCGGTGGGGTTGTTGGGGCTGCAGACGATGACGACCTTCGTGCGGTCGGTGACCGCGGCGGCCATCGCGTCCAGGTCGTGCCTGCCGTCGGCGGTCAGCGGCACCCGCACGGAGGAGGCGCCGGTGACCGACACCGCGATCGGGTAGGCCTCGAACGACCGCCAGGCGTAGACCACCTCGTCGCCGCTCTCGCAGAAGGCCTGCAGCAGGTGGTAGAGCACGGCCACCGAGCCGGTGCCGGCCGCCAGCCGGCCGACCGGCACCCCGAGCCGCCCGGCCAGCGCGGCGTACAGCTCGGTGCAGCCCATGTCCGGGTAGCGGTTCATCCGGGCGGCGGCGGCCGCGGCGGCCGCCTCGAGACGCCGGGCAGCGGCTCGTACGGGTTCTCGTTCGAGGAGAGCTTGTAGGTCGGTGACGCCCTCGCGGGGGGCCGGCGGCTTGCCCGGGACGTAGGCCGGGATGTCCCGGATCGCGGGACGCAGCTGCGGGAGGGACGCGCGGGCGGGCTCTGCGGTCATGGGGCGAACCCTAGCCCCTTCGGTCGCCGCCGCGACCGCGAGGCGACAGGGCCGTGACCCGCCTGCGCCCCTTACGCTCTGCGCTATGCCCGCACGCAACCCGACCCTCGGACTGATCCTCGTCGTGGTCGGGGCGGGACTGTTCATCCAGAACGCCGGGGTGTCCCGGATCGCCCTGCGCGCCGGCGTCGACCCGCTCACCCTGACCACCATGCGGGTGACCGGCACCTTCGTGGTGCTGCTGGTCGCGGCGCTGCTGTTCCGCCGGGACGCGCTGCGGCCGCCCTCGGGCCGCCTGCGGCCTGCTGATCGTCACGCACGGCCTGGTCGGAGTCGCGGCCCTGCAGTGGACCTACTTCGTGGCCATCGACCGGCTGCCGGTCGGGATGGCGCTGCTGCTGGAGTACCAGGCGCCCATCCTGGTCGCGCTGTGGGCCCGGTTCGCCCAGCGCGAGCCGGTCCGACGGCCGGCTGTGGCTCGGCCTGGCGCTGGCCTGGGGCGGCCTGGCCGCCGCCACCGGCATCTGGCGCGGCCTGGCCTTCGACGCGGTCGGCATCGCCGGCGGCGTCTGGCGCCGCGGTCTGCTTCGCGGCGTACTTCCTGATCGGCGAGCACGGCGTCGCCCTGCTCGACCCGCTGCGGGTGATCCTGTGGTCGTTCCTCTACGCCACCGTCGGCCTCAACCTGGTGCGGCCGGTCACCGCCCTGCCCGTGGACCTGCTCGGCGAGCCGGTCAGCCTGCTCGGCCGCCTCGGCGAGCACTCCGCCCCGGTCTGGGTGGTGCTCGCCTGGATCGTGGTGGTGGGCACCGTGCTGCCGTTCGGCGTCGAGCTGCTGGCGCTGCGGCACCTGCGCGCCACCACCGTGACGATGGTGGCGATGCTCGAGCCGATCGGGGTCAGCGCGCTGGGCTGGGTCTGGTTCGCGCGAGACCTTGGACGCCGTGGCGCTGGTCGGCGGAGTCGCGGTGGTCACCGGCATCGTGGTGGCGCAGAGCGCGCGCCGGGCACCCGAGCTGATCGAGCCGCCGCACCTGGTGTGACCAGCCGATCGGTCCAGATAAAACGGACTATTCGGACGAGGTGCCGACCGGCTGGGCTGCGGCATCCTGGACCGTACGTCGGGCCGCCGGGGGGCGACACCGATGCGGGGCCCTGGCGACGCCGGGGCTCCACCGGCTCGTGGCAGCAGGGGCGGGGGCCCCGCCACCACGGGACGCGGGCCCGCCCTCCTCCGGGGGCGGGCCCGCAGGTGCACCGCGGCCTCACCGCCGACCTGGCAGGATCGGTGCTGTGAGGTTCCTGGTCTGGGTGGTCGTCAACGCCGTCGCGCTCGCCGCAGCCACGTGGCTGCTCGGCGGGATCTCGCTCACCGCGGACACCGACCGGCAGCGGGTGCTCACCCTGGTCCTCGTCGCCGTGGTCTTCGGGGTGGTCAACGCGGTGGTCCGCCCGGTGGTCAAGCTGGTCTCGCTGCCGTTCATCATCCTGACCCTCGGCCTGCTGATCTTCGTCATCAACGCGCTGATGCTCCTGCTGACCAGCTGGATCTCACAGCAGGTCGGCCTCGGCTTCCACGTCGACGGCTTCTGGACCGCGGTGGTCGGCGCCCTGATCGTCTCGCTCGCCACCTGGCTGCTCGAGCTGCTGCTGCCGGACGGCCGATGAGACCGCCCGTCGCCCCGATGCGCCGTACCGCCTCGCCGTGGTGTGCCTGGGCGACATCTGCCGCTCGCCGATCGCCGAGGTGGTGCTCACCGACCGGCTGTCGCGGGCGGGCCTGGGCGCCCGGGTCGAGGTGGTCAGTGCCGGGACCGGCGTCTGGCACGTCGGCGACGGCATGGACGAGCGCGCGGCCGAGCTGCTGAGCCGGCGCGGCTACGACCCGAGCCGGCACCGTGCCCGCCAGTTCTCCACGGACTGGTTCGACCGCTGCGACCTGGTGCTCGCCATGGACGCCCGCAACCACCGGGACCTGGTCGCGCTCGGCGGCACCGAGCAGCTGCGGAGGTTCCGCGACTTCGACCCGTCGCCCGGCGACGGCGACGTGCCGGACCCGTACTTCGGTGCCGGCGACGGCTTCGAGGAGGTGCTCACGATCGTCGAGCGCACCGCCGAGGCCCTGGTCGCCGCCCTGACCGACCAGCTGACCCACTCGCGGGTCGGTCAGCCGGCCGACCGGCCCCGGGGAGCAGGCGGCTGAGATGGCCGGCCGTGGCGTCCTCGCGCGGCGGGCCGAGGCACTCCTCGGCTGCGCGGTGGTGGCCACCTCCCCGGTGGCCGGGGGGACATCTGCACGGCGACCCGGCTCCGGCTCTCCACCGGCGGCTCCGCGCTGATGAAGACCCGCGCGCACTCCCCCGCGGACTTCTTCCACGTCGAGGCCGCCGGGCTGGACTGGCTGCGCGCCGCCGGCGGGGTCGCCGTCCCCGACGTCCTCGCCGTCGAGGACGACGGACTGCTGCTGGCCTGGGTGGAGACCACCCGTCCCACCCCCGAGGCCGCCGAGTCCTTCGGGCACGCCCTGGCCCGCACCCACGCAGCGGGCGCCCCCGGCTTCGGCACCGCCGCGGCTCGGGACGGCTACATCGGCACCCTGCCGCTGCCCAACCGCGGCGCCGGGACCTGGCCGGAGTTCTTCGCCACGCGGCGGGTGCTGCCCTACCTCCGGCTGGCCCGGGACCGGCACGGCATCTCCGCGGAGGACGCGGCCGCGGTCGAGACCGCGGTCCGGCGGATCGGCGACCTGGCCGGGCCGCCCGAGCCGCCCGCCCGCCTGCACGGCGACCTGTGGTCGGGGAACCTGCTGTGGGGTCACGACGGCCAGGTGTGGCTGGTCGACCCGGCCGCGCACGGCGGGCACCGGGAGAGCGACCTGGCCCTGCTGGCCCTCTTCGGCTGCCCTCAGCTGGCCCGGGTGCTGGCCGCCTACCATGAGCACAGCCCGCTGGCCGACGGCTGGGAGCACCGGGTGAGCCTGCACCAGCTGTTCCCGCTGCTCGTGCACGCCTACCTGTTCGACGGTGGCAGCGGCGGCTCCGGGTACGGCGCGCGCGCCGGCGCCGCGGCCCGCCACCTTCTCCGCGGCTCCCCGCCCGCGACTTCTCAGGCGTGACTCAGACACGGCTGGCAGAGTAGAAGCGTGACCACCGGAACCGAGGACCTCCCCCGCGTGCTCGTCGTCGACGACGACCGTGCGGTCCGGGAGTCGTTGCGTCGCTCGCTGGAGTTCAACGGCTACGCCGTCAGCCTGGCCACCGACGGCGCGGAGGCCCTGGCCGCCATCGCCGGACAGCTGCCCGACGCCCTGGTCATCGACGTGATGATGCCCCGCCTGGACGGGATCGAGACCACCCGCGCGCTGCGCACCGCCGGCAACGACCTGCCGATCCTGGTGCTGACCGCCCGCGACTCGGTGGGCGACCGCGTCGAGGGGCTGGACGCGGGCGCCGACGACTACCTGACCAAGCCGTTCGCGCTCGAGGAGCTGCTGGCGCGGCTCCGGGCGCTGCTCCGCCGCGCGCACACCCCCGGGGACGGTGCGACCGACGGCATAGACGACGAGGTCGTCACCTTCTCCGACCTCTCCCTGAACCTCGCCACCCGCGAGGTCCGTCGCGGCGACCGCGTCATCGAGCTGACCCGCACCGAGTTCTCGCTGCTGGAGATGTTCCTGCGCCGGCCGCGCCGGGTGCTCGACCGCTCCTTCATCCTCGAGGAGGTGTGGGGCTACGACTTCCCCACCACCGCCAACTCGCTGGAGGTCTACGTCGGGTACCTGCGTCGCAAGACCGAGGCCGAAGGTGAGCCGCGGCTGATCCACACCGTCCGCGGTGTGGGGTACGTGCTCAAAGAGTCGTGAGCGGCTGGCTGGGCCGGCCGCGCTACCGGCAGTCGCTGGCCAGCCGGGTGATCCTGCTGGTGACCTTCGCCGTCGGGCTCTCCGTCGCGCTGGTCGCGCTGGCGGCGTACCTCACCATCCGGCACCAGCTGCAGGTCTCCCTCGACGACTCGCTGCACCGCCGGGCCGTGGTGTCGGCGCAGTACGAGCCCGCGCAGTACGCCGTCAGCGACATCCCGGAGTTCATGCAGGGTGCCACCGACACCCGGGTCGGCTACGTCTTCGCGAACGGGCACACCGTCACCACCGCCGGTGTGAACAACGACCGGATCACCCTCGGCGCCCCCGAGATCGCGGTCGCGCGGGGCAACAGCAGCTACTCGATCCGGACCCTCGCCGGGGCCAACGTCGACTACCGGGTGGCCGCCGTGCCCACCTCCGCCCGCGGGGTGGCCCTGGTGGTCGCGCAGTCCCTGGGCCCCAACGAGTCCACCCTCGACACGCTGGGGCTGGTGCTGCTCACCTTCGGCGCCGCCGGCGTGATCGCGGCCGGGATGGCCGGCTGGGGGGTGGCCCGCAACGGGCTGCGGCCGGTGCGCCGGCTCACCCATGCCGCCGAGGTGATCGCCCGCACCGAGCAGCTCGACCCGATCGAGGTCGAGGGCAACGACGAGATCGCCCGGCTGTCCCGCGCGTTCAACACGATGCTGACCGCGCTGGCGGCGTCCCGGGACCGGCAGCGCCAGCTGGTCGCCGACGCCGGCCACGAGCTGCGGACCCCGCTGACCTCGCTGCGCACCAACCTGGACCTGCTGACCCAGGCCGACCGGCAGGGCGGGCTGTCCCCGGAGTCCCGCGCCGAGCTGCTCGACGACGTGCAGTTCCAGCTCGAGGAGCTGACCACCCTGATCGGCGACCTCACCGAGCTGGCCCGCGAGCAGCCCGCCGAGGTGCTCCTGGAGCGGCTCGACGTCGCCGAGGTGGTCGAGCGCGCCGTGCAGCGGGTCCGTCGCCGGGCCAGCAGCCTGCACTTCGCGCTGCACGCCGACCCGTGGTGGGTCACCGGCGACGCGGCCGCCCTGGAGCGCGCGGCCACCAATCTGCTGGACAACGCCGCCAAGTGGAGCCCGCCCCTGGGCACGGTCACCGTCACCCTGACCCAGGGCCGGCTGCGGGTCGCCGACCAGGGGCACGGCATCGCCGAGCAGGACCTGCCACACGTGTTCGACCGGTTCTACCGGTCCCCGACGTCGCGGACCATGCCCGGCTCCGGCCTGGGCCTCTCGATCGTGCGGCAGGTCGCCGAGCGGCACGGCGGCACCGTCGAGGTCGGTCACGCACCCGAGGGCGGCGCCGCGTTCACCCTGACGCTGCCGGGGTCACCGGTCCCATCCGAGCAGCACGACGCAACCACGGACGCGTCCCAGGGCACTCTCAGTGGCGCTTAAGAATCGTCCGGCATGCTCGAGGACATGAGCGAGCAGAACCCCCCGCCCGAGAACGACGACACCGCGCGGCTCCCCTTCGAGCCGTCCGGTGGCTCCCAGCACCGCTACGACGACGACGGCGGCGGCTCCGGCCCCGCGACGGGTCCCGCGACGGGCCCCGTCTCCGCGCCACCCGGGTCCGCACCCGGCCGGGAGGCCGACGGAGCGCCGTACGGGAGGCCCGAGCAGGTCTTCGGCTTCCGCTCCGAGCCGGACCAGGACCGGCGCTCACGCCGTCCGGGTGCCGGGGTGGTCGGCGCGATCCTGGTCGCCGCACTCGTGGTCGGCGGGCTCAGCGGCCTGGCTGGCGCGGCCGGCTTCACCGCGTTCGACAACATGCGCGGCGACGGCTCGGGCACCACCTCGTCGGGGGTCACCACCTCCCCGATCGTCAACCGCGAGCAGGCCGCCGCGGCCCCGGACTCGGTGGAGGGCGTCGCCAAGTCGGTGCTGCCCTCGGTGGTGAAGATCAACGTGCAGGGCGCCCAGGAGCAGGGCTCGGGCTCCGGCATCATCATCAGCTCCGACGGCGAGATCCTGACCAACAACCACGTCGCCTCGGTGGCCGGCCAGAACGGCCGGATCTCGGTGAGCTTCAACGACGGCTCCGCCGCCCGGGCCACCGTGCTGGGCACCGACCCGCTGACCGACCTCGCGGTGATCAAGGCCGAGGGGGTCTCGGGTCTGCAGCCCGCCACCATCGGCAAGTCCGCGCAGGTCGACGTCGGGGAGAACGTGGTCGCCATCGGGTCGCCGTTCGGCCTGCAGGCGACCGTCACCAGCGGCATCGTCAGCGCGCTGAACCGGCCGGTCGCCGTGGGCTCGACCGAGGGTCCCTCCGCCGGCTCCTCGCAGGACACCATCTATCCCGCCATCCAGACCGACGCGGCGATCAACCCGGGCAACTCCGGCGGCCCGCTGGTCGACCTCAACGGCGACGTGGTCGGCATCAACTCCTCGATCCGGACTGCGTCTAGCGGTGCGGTGGGCGGCTCGATCGGCCTCGGGTTCGCGATCCCGATCGACAACGTCTGGCCGATCGTGCAGCAGCTGCGCAACGGGCAGACCCCGACGCACGCCCGGATGGGTGTCTCGGTCAACGACGTGACCAGCAACAACGGCCTGCTCACCGGCGCCGGGGTGCAGGCGGTCAACGCGGGCTCCGGGGCCGCGAAGGCGGGCCTGAAGCAGGGTGACGTGATCACCAAGGTCGACGACGAGGTGGTCACCGGCTCCGAGTCGCTGGTCGCGACCATCCGCGGGCACCGGCCCGGCGACCAGGTCACCCTGACCGTGGTCAGCGACGGCAGCAGCAAGCGCACCGTCGAGGTGACGCTGGACAGTGACCGGGGCTCGCCGAGCAGCTGATCCGCCCGGCTGCTGATCACCATGTTCTCGTGGTAAACCGGCACTTCTCACGGTGATATCGCCATGGGGAGTGCCGGTTTCCCATGTTCTCCTGGTAAATGGCAGCCGGACAGACGGCAGCCGGACGGGCGTACGGCGGCGCGGGTCAGCCGTCCCGCAGGGCGGAGCGGAGCCGCTCGGCCTTCCACCGGGTCTCGGCGTACTCCTCCTGTTCGTCGGAGCGGACCGTGATCCCGCCGCCGGTGCCGAGCCGGTAGCTCCATCCCGGGCCGGCCGGGGTGGCGACCAGCGAGCGGATCACCACGCCGAGGTCGGCGCGGCCGTCGGCGCCCACCCACCCGAAGGCGCCCGCGTAGACGCCCCGCGGCGAGGCCTCCACCGCCTCGATGACCTGCATGGTGCGCAGCTTGGGGGCACCGGTCATCGACCCGGCGGGGAACAGCGCCCGCAGCGCCTCCACCGTGCCGACCTCCGGCCGCAGCCGTCCGCGCACCGTGGAGACCAGCTGGTGCACCGAGGTGTAGGACTCCACCTCCATCAGCACCGGGACGGTGACCGTGCCTGGCTCGCACACCAGCGACAGGTCGTTGCGGAGCAGGTCCACGATCATCAGGTTCTCGGCGCGGTACTTCGGGTCCGTCGCCAGCGCCCGCCGGTGCGCGTCGTCCTCCGCGGCGGTGCTGCCGCGCGGGGTGGTGCCCTTGATCGGCTTGGTCTCCAGCCAGCCGTCGCGGCCGATGGTGGCGAAGCGCTCGGGGCTGGCGCTGAGCAGGCGCACGCCGTGGTGCTGCAGGAAGCCCGCGTACGGCGCCGGGTCGGAGCTGCGCAGCCGCAGGTAGGCGGTCACCGGGTCCACGGTCGCCGTGGTCGACTCGCGGTAGGTCAGGTTCACCTCGTAGCTGTTGCCGAGCCGGAGCTGGCGCTGCACCTCCGCGAAGGCAGTCCGGTAGTCGGCCGGCGCGGTCAGGGAGGGCCGCTGCCGCCGCACGGGAGCCGGGTCGCTGGGCTCGTGGGCGACGAACAGCGGGTCGCGGACCCGCATCCACACGGCGTCCGGCGCCGGGCCGCCGGTCGTCGCGGGCAGGTCCGGACGGGACGCGTAGCCGAAGTAGCCGACCCAGCTGACCGCCGGGTCCCCGCCGTCCTGGGCCACCTCCTCGCGCAGGACGGTGAACGGGTCGTCGCCGACCACCGTGTCTCGCCCGTGCTGGTGCCGACGCACCTCGCGGGCGGCCGCGTCGTAGGTCAGCGACACGTCCTCCTCGCGCAGCGCGCCCAGGATCGACCGTCGTCCCGACCACGCGCGGGAGCCACCGCCGTCGAGCCAGAACATCCGGTCGTACGACGCCGCGAGACCGACGAACCGGTCCACGAGGTCGGCGCTCACGAGCCGTCCAGGAAGTTCGCGACCAGCCGCCGGCCGTGCTCGCTGAGCACCGACTCCGGGTGGAACTGAACGCCGCTGAGCGGCAGGGTGCGGTGCTCGACTCCCATCAGCACCGGTCCGTCGACGCCGGCGCACCAGGCCGTCGCCCGCAGCGCCTCGGGCAGCGCGGTGGCGGCCAGGGAGTGGTAGCGCACCGCCGCGAACGGGGACGGGATCCCGGCGAAGACCCCGCTGGCGTCATGCTCGACGGCCGCCACCTCACCGTGCGCCGGCTCGACCTGCTGCACCCGGCCCCCGTAGGCGGTGACCAGGGCCTGCATCCCCAGGCACACCCCGAGCACCGGCAGCCCGAGCTCGAACACCGCACCGCCGAGCGCGAAGTCGCGCGGGTCGTCGGGACGGCCGGGGCCGGGCGAGAGCACCACGTGGGTGTAGCCGCCGAGCTCGCCGACCCGCACCTCGTCGTGCTCGACGACGACCGGGAGGTGCCCGGTGACGGCGGCCAGCAGGTGCACCAGGTTCCACGTGTACGAGTCGTGGTGGTCGACCACCACCACCCGGGGTCGTCCGTTCACCGTGCTGTCGGGACAGCCATCAGGACAGCAGGTCCAGCACCAGGTCGTGGATCAGGTCGTAGCCGCGCTCGGTGAGGATCGACTCGGCGTGGAACTGGATGCCCCGGTAGTGCGGTCCCTCGACCAGGTGCACGTCGCCGGTGGCCGGGTCGGCGGCCACCCTGACACCGGCGGGGAGCCCGTCCCCGGCCCGGGCCACGAAGGTGTTGTAGAAGCCCACGTTCTCGGGCACCGGACCGCCCAGGTCGACCCGGGACTGGGTGCCCTGGAAGACGATGTCCTTGTAGACCAGGTCCAGTCCCAGCCGGCTGCACAGCACCTGGTGGCCCAGGCAGACCGCGAGGAACGGCTGTCCGCGCTCCAACAGCACGTCGACGGCCGCCCGGAACGCCGCGATCTTGGGGTGGTCGCCGTCGCGCGGATCCCCGGGACCGGGACCGACGATCACCAGGTCGTAGCCGTCGACGGCGTCCGCGGTGACGTCCTCGTGGCGTACGACGGTCGAGGTCATGCCCATCACCGCCAGGACGTGCCGGAGCATGTTGACGAAGTCGTCCTCGCCGTCCAGGATCACCGCGGTGCGACCCTTGAGCTCGGGGGCGGGAGGCGAGCCGCCCTGGTCGGTCAGCCAGAACCGGCTGAGCCGCTGGTTGCGGGAGCCGAGCGCGATCACCACGTCCTCGTCGCGGGTCAGCTCCTCCAGGCCCTCGGCCGCCGTTGCCTGGTCGACCAGCCCGAACGCGGCCAGGATCCCGCCGGCCTTGGCGTGCGTCTCGGCGACCTCGTGGGCGGCCACCGAGTCCCGGACCAGGGTGGCCCCGGCGGTCACCTTGAGCCCGCCGTCGAGGTCGACGTCGGCGGTGCGGATCACGATCGGGGAGTCCGCGGTGGCCCGTCCGTCCCGGTCGCGGCCCAGCAGCGCCAGCGCGGAGCCGTAGTAGCCGCGCCCCTCGGTCTCGTACTTCTTGATCAGCCGGCAGGCGTTCTCCACCGGCGACCCGGTGACGGTGGCCGCGTACATGCTGTCGCGCAGCACCTCCCGCACGTCGCGGTCAGTGCGGCCGGCGAGCAGGTACTCGGTGTGCACCAGGTGTGTCATCGGCTTGAGGAACGGGCCGAGCACCTGGCCGCCCTCGTGGCAGATGTCGCACATCATCTTGAGCTCCTCGTCGACGACCATGAAGAGCTCGTAGATCTCCTTCTCGTCGGCCAGGAACTCCAGCAGCCGCTCCTTGCGCTCGACCGGGGTCGGTGAGCCCCTTGAGCCGGAAGGTGCCGCTGATCGGGTTCATCCGGACGTCCCCGCCCTGCACCGACACGTGCCGCTCCGGGACTGGCACCGACCAGGAACCGGTCGCCGGTGAAGAAGCAGTAGGTCCAGTAGGCGCCGCGCTCACGCTCGAGCAGCCGGCGCAGCACGGTCAGCGCCCGGCGCGCGTCCCAGTCCTCGACCTGCGCGCGGTAGTGCCGGCCGATCACCAGGTTGGCGCCCTCGCCGTTGCCGATCTCCTCGTCGATGATCGCCTCGACCACGACGGCGTACTCGTCGTCGGTGGTGTCGAAGCCGCCCCGGTCGGCGAACCGGATCTCCTCGTCGGGCAGCGCGGCGAGCAGGTCCGCGAGCGGCACCTCGAGCTCGAGGTCGATGTCGACGACGCTCAGCGGCGTGCCGTCGTCGTGCGCCGCGAAGCCGCGCTCGGCCACCTGGCGGAACGGGATCGCCACCAGCCGGTCGAAGCGTCGCCCCTCCGCGGGGGGTCCCTCCTCGAGGGGGACGTCGACCAGCCGCTCGACCACGCTGCGGGTGCCGCCGACCAGGGTCACGGTCGCGGAGTCCCGCAACCGGATCGCCGCCCAGGCCTCGTGCCGCTGCATCTCCTCGAGGGCGGTGCCGGCAGCGAGGGAGGAGACGTCCATGACCGGCGACTCTACCCACCGGGGCGGCCGGCGGACCCGGCGCGCCCCTCCCCGTCCACGCGCCTCAGGTGCTGACCGTGACCATCCGCTGGGTGGCCCGGGTCAGCACCACGTAGAGGGTGGCCCGACCGGTCACCGACTCGGCCTCGATCTCGCCGGGCGCCATCACCACGATGCCGTCGAACTCCAGTCCCTTGGTTTCCAGGCCGGTCAGCACCGCGAGCCGCGCGAGACTGCCCCCGGACGCGTCCTCCGCCAGCTCGGCCCACCCGTCGAGCCAGCCCTGCACCTGGGTCCGGCGCGCCGAGGGGACGACGATCCCGACGGTGCCCTCGACGGCCGCGACCAGCTCGGTGGCCGCCTGCCGGACGCCCTCGCGCAGATCGACGACAGTCCGCTCGGCAGGGTGCACGCCGGTCTCGCGGACGGCGTCCGGCAGGTCGGCGTCGAGCCCGACCCGCTTGGCGTAGTCGGCCGCGTAGTCGTAGATCTCCTTGCTGTTGCGGTAGTTCGTGGACAGGTGGAAGTCGTGGCGGGGCTTGTCGCCGAGGGCCTCCTCGCGGGCCAGCGACGCCTCGGCGGCCACCGGCCACGACGACTGCGCGGGGTCCCCGACCACGGTCCAGGTCGCGGCGCGGCCGCGGCGGCCGACCATCCGCCACTGCATCGGGGTGAGGTCCTGGGCCTCGTCGACGAGCACGTGCGCGTAGAAGTCGTCCTCGGTGCGGGTCGAGGGGCGGGGCCCGGTGGACGCCCCGCGGTCGGCGACCGTGGTCACCTCGGGGACGTTCTCGTCGAACAGGTGCGCCAGCGGGTCGAGGTCGTCGTCACGGTCGCCGCGCTGGACCTTCTCCGGGACGTCCCCGAGCTGGTAGCGCAGCTCGTCGAGCAGCGGCACGTCCTCGACGGACCAGTCGTCGGCGCTCGCGCGGACGCCGGCCGGCTCGCGCACCGGCCCCCACGAGCGGGACAGCAGTGCCTGCTGGTCGCGGTCCAGCACCCCCTCCGCGACGCGGGCGAGCAGCTCGGGGTCCCGCAGCCAGGCGAGCACCTCGACCGCGTCCAGCGCCGGCCACCAGGACAGCACGAAGTCGACGAACGCCGGGGTGCCCAGCATCGTGTCGTTGAAGTCCTCACGCCCGCGCTCCCGGCCGCGCTCGCCGCGGACCTGCCGCCACATCGCGTCCAGCAGCGTGGACGCCACCCGCGGCAGCTGCCGGTTGCGGTGTCCCTGCGAGAGCAGCTGCCGACGAAGGCGCGCCAGCTCACGGGAGGACAGCACCAGGTTGTCGTCGCGGTAGAAGACCCGCAGGTCCTCCGGCGCGCCCGGCACCGCCTGCCGAGCCGTACGGCGGACCAGCTCGGCCATCCGGGCGGCGCCCTTCACGTCGGCCACCGCGGGCTCGTCGCGGCGGAACGCCTTGATCCCGTCCACCACCTCGCCGAGCGAGCGCAGCGCCACCGCGGTCTCGCCCAGGGAGGGCAGCACCCGCTCGATGTAGCGCATGAAGACCCCGGACGGGCCGATCACCAGCACGCCGCCGGTCTCGTAGCGGCGGCGGTCGGAGTAGAGCAGGTACGCCGCCCGGTGCAGCGCGACCACGGTCTTGCCGGTCCCGGGACCCCCGGAGATCGAGACCACGCCCTTGCCGGGGGCGCGGATAGCGCGGTCCTGCTCCGCCTGGATGGTCGCGACGATCGAGTGCATGGTCCGGTCCCGGGCCCGGGACAGCTGCGCCATCAGCGCGCCCTCCCCGACCACGACCAGGTCGCTGTCGGCCTCGACGTCGAGCAGGTCGTCCTCGACCGCGGTCACCCGCGCGCCCACGCAGCGCAGCACCCGCCGTCGGACGACACCCTGCGGGTCGGCCGCGGTCGCCTGGTAGAACACTGCGGCCGCCGGGGCCCGCCAGTCGACCAGCAGCGAGTCGCGCTGCTCGTCCCGCAGCCCGATCCGGCCGATGTAGCGCGGCTTCTCCCCCTCGACGGAGAGGTCGAGCCGACCGAACACCAGCCCCTCGTGCGCGGCGTTCAGGGTGGCGATCCGCTTCGCGGCCTGGAAGACCATCGCGTCGCGCTCGACGAGACCGCCCTCGTGGCCCAGGTGCGCCCGTCCGTGCCCCTCCCGGGCCAGGGCCTGCGCGTTCCTGGTGGATCGCTCGAGCTGGTCGTAGACCCGGTCCACGAACGCCTGCTCGTGGGCGATCTCCTGCTGGGCAACGGGGTCGTGGGGCGTGGTCCCCGGACGGACCTGGTCAACGGACAAGCTGAGGCTCCTGGTGCGGTCAGAACCATCGAGCGGCCGTGCGGGCCGCTCGGACAAGTCCACAACCCTACCCCGCCGACCGGGTCCGCACAGCGTGATCTGTGACGCTCGCCGCGTGGCTGCCGAGGCGGTAGATCGCCAGCCCGAGCCGTGCTGACACGTCCGGCTGACTGGCCAGCACGACGACCAGGTGCCCGCGCCGCGGCATCAGCAGCACGTCGTGCTCGAAGGAGCCGGCGGGGCGGCGGGCGACGACCTCCCCGTCGACGCTGACCACGATGGTCCCCGCGAGGTCGGGCGGGCTGACCCAGACCAGCAGCTGGGGCTTCGCGTCGGGGGCCACCGCGACGCGTAGGAACGGCTGTCCCGGGACCGACTCCTGGCTGCGGTGGTAGACGTAGGCCCGGCCCTGGAAGCTGAGGGTGGCCGGCAGGGGACGACCCACCAACAGGGTCGGCACGGTGATCAGGTCCGGTGTGGTCGGGACCGTCGACTCGCCCCGGCCGAGGTCGGGGAGCGCCGCCACGACCACGACCACGGCGACCGCGGCCAACAGCAGCGCCAGTCCCGCCTCGGCGCGGCGCCGGGTCCGGTGCACCGCGACCCGGTGCTCGACGTGGGACATCCGCGCCGCCGTCGCCGGCCCGCGGACCTCCCGCGCCAGGTCCCGCAGCAACGCTCCCGGGTCCGCGACGGCCAGCCGGCGCTCGGCTCGGGCCAGCAACCGGCGCAGCGACCCGACCGGCCGCGCCAGCATGTCGGCGGCGTCGGCCTCGGGCACGCCGTCGTAGCGGCACAGCACCAGCACCGCCCGCTGACGACGGGTCAGCCGCGCCAGCCCGGCCCACGCCGGCCGCGCGGGCTGCCGCGCCGCCAGGCCCCGGTCGGTCCCGCGCCGGCCGCTCCACCGGGTGACGTGCAGCCGGACCAGCGCCGTCCGCACGGCCGGCTCCGGGGCCAGCTCGCTGCGCTCCCAGGACTCCCAGGCCCGGGCCAGCGCCGCGTCCAGGAGGTCCTCGGCACGGTCACGGTCGCCGGTGAGCAGGTACGCCGTGCGAAGCAGCCCGTCGGCGCGCGCCGCGATGAACTCCTCCACGTCGAGGCGAACCGCCCGGTGCGACATCCGGGACCTCCTCGCAGCTCCCGGCCGCTGCGCGTGCGGCGGGGCCGGCCGGTCGGGCCCGGGGCCGCTCCTCGATCGTCCCACGGGCGAGCAGGCCCGGCGAGGGCCCCGGGCGCCCAGTGCACGAGGTCCGAGACCACCGGTCCGGGAGCGGTGCGCCCGGCGGGCAGTGCCGGCACCCTGGACCAGGGCCGGGCAGGAAGCTAGCGTCCGGCGCGGTCCAGGAAGGCGAGAATGGCGGAACGCGCCTCCTCGGAGCCGAACAGACGCGCCGACAGCGCCGCGAGGTCGGGTCCGAGGGTGTCGATGCGCTCGACCATCGGGTGGCTCAGCAGCAGCTTGGTCTCCCGCAGACCCTGAGGGTTGCCCTTGGCCAGCGCCGCGCAGATCTCGTCCACCTCGAGGTTCAGCTCGTCCTCGGCCACGGCTCGCGTGACCAGACCCATCCGCTCGGCGTCCCGGCCGGTGAAGACGTCGCCGGTCAGGAAGCTGAGCGCCGCGGACCGCCCGGTCATCCGGGGCAGCACGGTCAGGGAGATGGCGGCCGGCGCGAGCCCGAGCCGGACCTCGGTGAACGCGAAGGTCGCGTCCTGGGCGGCCACGGCGACGTCCGAGGCGGCGACGATGCCGATGCCGCCGGCGCGGACCGCGCCGTGCACGCGGGTGACCACCGGCTTGGGCAGCGTGACGATGCGCCGCTGGAGGCCCACGATCACCGCGGCCGCCTGCTCCATGCTGTCTGCTCTCGCCTCGGACAGGTCGGCGCCGCTGCAGAAGGTCCGGCCGGCCGCCCGGATCACCACGACCCTGACGTCGTCGTCCTGCTCGGCGCGGTCCAGGCCCTCGTGGAGCTCGCCGACCAGCTGACGGGACAGGGCGTTGCGGTTGTGCTGGCTGTCCAGCTCGACGGTCGCGACGTGGTCGTCGACCCGGTAGTGGACCAGGGGTGTCTCCGGCACGGTCGTCTCCTCGATCAGTAGGACTTCGGCAGGCCGAGCGTGTGCGACCCCACGAAGTTCAGGATCATCTCCCGGCTGACCGGCGCGATCCGGGTTGCGCGGGCGGCCACCAGCAGGCCGGCCACACCGTACTCGGTGGCGATGCCGTTGCCGCCGTGCACCTGGACCGCCCGGTCGACCGCGGCGCAGGCGGCCTCGGCGGCGGCGTACGTGGCCATGTTCGCGGCCTCCCCGGCGGCCAGGTCCTGTCCGTCGTCGTAGAGCACGGCCGCCTTCTGCGTCATCAGCCGGGCCAGCTCGATCTCGATCTTGGTCTGGGCCAGCGGGTGCGCCACCGCCTGGTGCGACCCGATCGGCACGTCGAAGACCTCCCGGGTCCGCGTGTAGGCGGTGGCCCGGTCGAGGTCGAAGCGCGCCAGGCCGGTGGCGTACGCCGCAGCCATGATCCGCTCGGGGTTGAGCCCGGCGAACAGCTGGGCCATCCCCGCGCCCGGGTCCCCGACCAGCGCGTCCGCGGGCAGCGCCACGTCGTCGAGGAACAGCGTGAACTGGCGTTCGGGGCTGACCACCTCCATGTCGATCGGGTGCTTCTCGAACCCGACGGCGTCGGTGGGCACCACGAACAGGCAGGGCTGGAGCCGGCCGGTCCGGGCGTCCTCGGCGCGGGCGACCACCAGGACGGCGCCGACCTCGTCGACGCCGGAGATGTAGGTCTTGCGCCCGCTGAGCAGCCACCCGGACTCCCGTCGGCGGCGGTGGTCCGGCGCGCAGTGGTGGTGACGCCGGCTCGAACTCGCGATCCCGGGCAGCCAGCGCAACCGCTGCTCGGGCGTGCCGAAGCGGGCCACGACCGTGCCGCAGATCGCGGCGAGACGACCATCATCAGCAGCGGGCAGCCGCGGGCGGCGAGCTCCTCGCACACCGCGGCCCGGGCCTGCCGGACGAAGTAGTCCCGGCCGTAGCCGCCCGCGAGCGTGGCGACCGTCGCCCGCAGGCTGGTGCGCTCGTCGCTCTCCGTGAACGCCGGGCCGGTCATCGGCCGACCACCGGCTGGTGCATCGGCTGGTCATCCGCGCCGCTCTCCTCCGGCGACCCCGCGCCGCCCCGGTGCAGCGTCCCGGGAGGACCGGCGAAGGCCTGGGCCAGGTCCAGCCAGGTGTCGGCATCCGCACCGGTGGCGACCAGGCCGGTGTCCGCGCGGTGCCGCCGACGGGTCACCAGCAGCGCGAAGTCGAGCGCGGTGCCGGTCACGCTCTGCCCGGCGTCCTCCGGGCCGGCCTCCAGGACCGCACCGCCGGGCAGCCGCAGCCGCAGCCGCACGTCGGCCACCGGCGGCTCGAGGCCCCGGTTGCGGTAGGAGAAGCCACGGGTGCGCACACCGAGGTGGACCACGTGCCGCACCCGGTCGCTGGCCTGCAGCTCGACCCCGAGGCCCTCCGCGACGTCCTGGCCGTGCGCCCAGGTCTCCATGAAGCGCGCGGTGGCCATCGAGGTCGCGCTCATCGGCGGGCCGAACCAGGGCAGCCGGCCGCCCGACGGCACGCGCCGCAGCACCGGTGGCAGCGCCGCGCGCGCCGTGCGCCAACGGACCAGCAGCTCACCCGCGGGCACGGCGGCGACCCGGGCTGCCGCGGTGTCGACGTACCCGTCGTGGCCCGCGGCGCGGAGCACCGCCGCCCAGCCCGCTCCTCCCGCAGCGGCCGCGACCGCGACCTCGTCGGTCCAGGCCAGATGCGCGACCTGGTGCGCCACGTCCCAGCCGGCGGCCGGGGTCGGCGTGCGCCAACCCCGCTCGGCCGTGTCCGGCAGGGCGGCGACCAGGGCGTCGAGCTGGTCGCCCTCGGCGCTCAGGTCGGCCAGCACCTCCTCCAGCGCGCTCACCGGGTCATCCTCACGCGGCAGCCACGAGCAGGCAAGCACACCGGCCCCCGGTAGCGGCCGCCCGGCGCCGGTCGCCGGTGGCGCGCCGGATGGGCGTGCGGGAGCATGGGCGCATGTTCCGCGAGGCAGGGCCCGACGACCTGGTCGGCCTGCTCGACCTGGAGCGGGCGGCGAACCTGGTCGGGCTCGCGCACGTCTTTCCTGCCGACCGCTTCCCCTTCCCCGACGACGCGGTGCTCGCGCGGTGGGCGCTGGTGCTCGAGGAGCCCGGCGTCACGGTGCTGGTCCGCGACCGGGTCACCGGCGGCCTCGACGTGCTCGCCGCCTACGACGACCGGTCGCTGCGGCACCTCGCGGTGCACCCGGACCGGTGGGGCACCGGCCTGGCGAGCGCCGCGGTCCGGGCCGTCCTGGGCGGCCTGGGCCGGCGGGGCGCCGAGGAGGCGGAGCTGTGGTGCCTGGAGGAGAACTCCCGGGCGCGCCGGCTCTACGAGCACCTCGGGTGGCGGGCCGCCCCTGAGCGGCAACCCGCCCCGTGGCCGCCGCACCCGATCGAGATGCGCTACACCCGACGGGTGCCCGGACCGGTGACAGACCCGTGGCCGTCGAGCTGATCTCGGCCGGGTCGGCCCAGGGCCGCTGGGTGCTGACCGCCGCCGTGCTGGGCTCCGGGATGGCGCTGCTCGACGGCACCGTGGTCAACATCGCGCTCCGCAGCGTCGGCGCCGACCTCGGCGCCTCGATCGCCCAGCTGCAGTGGGTGGTGAACGCCTACCTGCTGACGCTCGCCTCGCTGATCCTGGTGGGCGGCTCACTCGGCGACCACCTCGGCCGGCGGCGGGTCTTCATGGTCGGGGTCGGCTGGTTCGCGGTGGCCTCCACGCTGTGTGGGCTCGCGCAGAGCGCCGACCAGCTGATCGTGGCCCGGCTGCTCCAGGGCGTCGGCGCTGCCCTGCTCACGCCCGGCAGCCTGGCGATGATCCAGGCCTCGTTCCGGCCCGCGGACCGGGGCGCCGTGATCGGCCAGTGGGCCGGCCTGGGCGGCATCGCCGCGGCGATCGGGCCGCTCCTCGGCGGCTGGATCGTCGAGAACGCCAGCTGGCGGTGGATCTTCCTGATCAACGTGCCGCTCGCTGTCGTGGTGCTGGTCGTCGCCGCCCGGCACGTCCCGGAGTCCCGGGACCCCGAGGCCGCCCGTGGCTTCGACGTGGTCGGCGCCGGTCTGGGCGCGCTCGGCCTCGGCGGGTCGACGTACGCGTTGATCGAAACGGCCTCCGCCCCGCTCCCCGCGGTGCTCGCCGCCGGCGTGGTCGCCGTGGCGAGCCTGGTGGCGTTCGTGGTGTTCGAGCGCCGGCACGACGACGCCCTGGTGCCGATGCACCTGTTCCGGTCCCGGACCTTCTCGGTCGCGAACCTGCTCACCCTGCTGGTCTACGGCGCCCTCGGGGCGATGCTGTTCTTCCTGGTGCTGCAGCTGCAGGTGGTCACCGGCTGGTCCCCTCTGCAGGCCGGCCTCTCGACGGTGCCGTTGACGCTGGTGATGCTGCTGCTGTCCTCGCGGGCCGGAGCGCTGGCCGCCCGGATCGGACCGCGGCTGCCGCTCACGGTCGGGCCGCTGCTGTGCGGGGCAGGGGTGCTGCTGCTCCGGCAGGTCGGCGCGGAATCCGGCTACCTGACCGGGGTGCTGCCGGGGATGCTGGTGTTCTCCGCCGGGCTGGTGCTGCTCGTGGCACCGCTGACCTCCAGCGTGCTGGCGGCGGCGCCGGACCGCTACGCCGGCATCGCCAGCGGGGTCAACAACGCGATCGCGCGCACCGGCTCGTTGCTCGCGGTCGCCGCGCTGCCGGCGGTGGTCGGGATCGGCGGCGCCGACTACCAGCGGCCCGAGGTCTTCGACGCGGGCTACGCCCAGGCCCTGCTGGTGTGCGCGGTGCTGCTGCTGGCCGGGGGCGCGGTCGCGTTCGCGGGGCTGACGCCCGGCCCGCCCGCCCACGTGGACAGCTGAGCCCTCCGGGCCTGAGAACGGAGAGGCCGAGGCGTGCGCTTGACCGGTACAGCGAAGAACCGTTACTATATCGGTACAGTGATCCCGAAGGAGTCTCCCATGCACGCCCTGCTCACCCTGGACGTGGCCCGCGACGTCGTCGCCGACCAGTTCCGCTACGACCGGCCGCTCGCCGAGCGCGCCCCCGCTCCCGTCCCGGCCGCCCGCGCACCGCGGACCCGGTTCGCGCTCGCCGGCGCCCTGCACCGCATCGCCGACACGGTGGCGCCCGCGCCCTGCTCGCCGGCCCGCTGAGCCGGTGAGCGGGAAGCCGCCGGGCCACTACCCTGGCGACGTGCCCCGTGTGACGCTGCAGACCATCGCCGACCGGGTCGGTGTCAGCCGGATGACGGTCTCCAACGCCTTCTCCCGGCCCGACCAGCTCTCCGAGCAGCTGCGCGGCACGATCCTGCGGGCCGCGCAGGAGCTCGGGTACGCCGGCCCGGACCCGGCCGCGCGGGCACTGGCCCGCGGCACCACCGGCGCCGTCGGGGTGCTGCTCACCTCGTCGCTGCGCTACGCCTTCGACGACGACGTGGCGACCGGCTTCCTCGCGGCGGTGGCCGGGGAGCTCGCCCCGACCGGGCTCGCCATCACGCTGCTCTCCTCGGTCGCGGTCAACGACGTCATCCCCGCCCGGGACGTGGCGATGGACGGTGCCGTCGTGTACTCCTGCGACCCGGACATGAGCGCAGCGGACTGGCTGACGCGGCGCGGCCTGCCGCTGGTCTTCGCCGACCAGGAGCCCACCGCGGGGGTCGGCTGCGTCAACGTGGACGACCGAGGCGGGGCACGCTCCGCCGCACGGCACCTCGTCGACCTCGGGCACCGCCGGATCGCGGTGATGACGGCCGCCCTCGGGTCCACCCCCGGCTTCCTCAGCGACCCGCTCGACGGCCTGGACGCGACCAAGTACGTCACCCGCGAGCGGATGCTCGGCTACCTCGACGTGCTCGGACCGGCCGGCGTCGCCCCGGTCGTGCACCGGCAGCTGCACAGTGACGACGAGGAGGCGTATGCCGCCGCGCTCACCCTGCTGGACCGCGACGACCGGCCCACCGGTGTGCTGTGCTTCTCCGACGTGATCGCGCACGGCGTGGTGCGTGCCGCCGAGGAGCTCGGGCTGGACGTCCCCGGCGACCTGTCCGTGGTGGGCTTCGACGACAGCCCGCTCGCCCGGCGGCTGCGCCCCCAGCTCACCACGGTTCGGCAGGACGTGGCCGAGAAGGGCAGGCTCGCGGCCGCGGCACTCCGCTCGGCCATCGCCCAGCGACGCGAGCGCACCACCGAGACCGTCGAGCACGTGCTGCTGCCGACCGAGCTCGTGGTGCGCGAGAGCACCGCGGCCCCTGCCGCCCGCTGAGCCCGCGCCGGTCCGGCGCGGCTCCGGCGCTCAGGGGGTGCGCGGCCGTCGGCCGGCCAGGCGGCGCCGGGCGGCTCTCCGCTCCCGGGCCAGCTCGGCTTCGTAGGCGTGGAAGTCCACCTGGAGAGTGTGCCGGCGCGAGGCGACGTACCGCTTGCGGAGCCGCTCGTCGTACTCCCGGATCTGGCGGTGCATCTGCTCGACCGGCGGCAGCAGCCCGACCCCGCTGACCAGGTCGGCCACCCAGTGGGACTGCGCCTCGGCCAGTGGCATCACCGCGCCGAGCGGCTGGATCAGCCCGACGAAGTACAGGCCCGGTCGGTCGGGATGCACCACCCGCCGGTACAGGTCGACCCGGTTGTCCCGGACCGGCAGCACCAGCTCGTCCAGGAACGGGAAGCTCACCTTGTAGCCGGTGCAGTAGACGACCGTGTCGGCCTCCACGCGACGGCCGTCGGCGAGCACCACCTGGGCGCCCTCGAAGCGGTCGATGTCCGGCAGCACGGTGATGTCGCCGTGCCCGAGCCGGCTCAGCAGGTCGTCGCTGACCGTCGGGTGCGCGTGCAGCACCGCATGGTCCGGCCGCGGCAGCCCGTAGTCGGTGACCCGCCCCTGCGTGACCCGCAGCATCGTGGCCATCGCGAGCTGCTGGAGCCGCAGCGGCCCGTGAGCCAGCGGACTGCGGGTGAGATGGTCGGTCGGCACCCCGAACAGGAACTTGGGGATGATGTGCGCCCCGCGGCGCATCGAGAGGTACGTCGCCGCGGCGACCCGGGAGGACTCCACCGCGATGTCGCAGGCGGAGTTGCCGATCCCCACGACCAGCACCCGCTTGCCGGTCAGCACGTCGGGAGTCCGGTAGTCGTGCGCGTGCACCTGCGTGCCCCGGAACGTCTCCGCGCCGGGGTAGGCCGGCTCCGGCCAGCGCGCATCCCAGTGGTGCCCGTTGGCGACCACGACGTCGGTGTAGTGCCGGGTCTCGAGGTCGCCCCGGCCGCCCTCCCCGTCGCGGGCGCGCAGCGTGACCAGGTAGCCGCCGTCGGCCGGCTGCACCCGCACCACCTCGGTGCGGAACGCGATCCGCTCGCGCAGGCCGAAGTGGTCGACGTACGCGTCGAAGTAGGCGGCGATCTGCCAGTGGCTGGGGTACGCCGGCAGGTCGACCGGCATCGGGTAGCTGGCGTACTCCATCAGCTCGCGCGAGGTGTTGATGTGCAGCGACCGGTACGCCGAGGACATCCCGTTGTCGTTGAGGTAGCGCCAGTTGCCGCCGACCTGGCTGCCCATCTCGTAGCAGTCGACCTCGAGCCCGCGGCCGACCAGCACCTGCACCGCCGCGATCCCCGAGGAGCCGGCGCCTACGACACACACCCGCTTGGCCATGACGCCCCTCCGTGCGGCCCACCGGGCCGGGCCGTTCGTGCTCAGAGGACCAGCGTGCCAGAGGGCGCGCCGCACCGCTGGTCAGCGAACGCGACCGTCGGCACGTGGCTGAGCTCGGGCACGGGCTGGACCGTCCAGGCTCCCTGGTCTGCCGGGAGCGTCGACCCGTCGGTCTGGGTCCCCCACCGGCGTCGGGCTAGCTCCGCACGCTCACCATCCCGGCCACCACGTCCCAGCGCTGGTCGAGGCGGACGCCGTCGAGCAGCCGACGGTCGTGCGTGACCAGCAGCAGGGTCCCGTCGTAGCCGTCCAGCGCCTGCTCCAGCTGCTCGATCGCCGGCAGGTCCAGGTGGTTGGTGGGCTCGTCGAGCACCAGCAGGTTCACCCCCCGCGCCTGCAGCAGCGCCAGCTCGGCCCGGGTCCGCTCGCCCGGGGACAGCCGGCCGACCGGGCTGCCCACCTGGTCGCTGCGGAGCGCGAACTTGGCCAGCAGCGTGCGGACCTCCGCGGGCGCCAGGTCGGGCACGGCCGCCTCGAACGCGGCGCCGAGCGTCAGCTCCTCGGCGAAGCCGGTGCGGCCCTGGTCGACCACCCCGACGGCGACCGTGGCCCCGAGGCCGGCGCTGCCGGACGTCGGCTGCTCACGGCCCAGCAGCAGCCGCAGCAGGGTGGACTTGCCGGCCCCGTTCGGGCCGGTGATGCCGATCCGCTCGCCGGCGTTGACCTGGAGCGAGACCGGGCCCAGCACGAAGCCGCCCCGGCGCAGCGTGGCCTCGTTGAGGGTCGCCACCACCGCGCTCGACCTGGGCGCCGCACCGATGCTGAACTGCAGCACCCACTCCTTGCGGGGCTCCTCGACCTCGTCGAGGCGGGCGATGCGGGACTCCATCTGCCGGACCTTCTGGGCCTGCTTCTCCGAGGACTCGGCGTTGGCCTTGCGCCGGATCTTGTCGTTGTCCGGGCTCTTGCGCATCGCGTTGCGGACCCCCTGGGAGCTCCACTCCCGCTGGGTGCGCGCGCGGGCGGTCAGGTCGGCCTTCCTCGCGGCGAACTCCTCGAAGGCCTCGCGGGCGTGCCGGCGCGCGACAGCGCGCTCGGCCAGGAAGGCGTCGTAGCCGCCGTCGTACACGGTGACCTGCTGCTGGGCCAGGTCCAGCTCCACCACCCTGTTCACGCACCGCGCCAGGAACTCGCGGTCGTGCGAGACCAGCACGATGCCGCCGCGCAGCCCGTGCACGAACGACTCGAGCCGGTCGAGACCGGCCAGGTCGAGGTCGTTGGTCGGCTCGTCGAGGAGCACGACGTCGAACCGGCTCAGCAGCAGGGCCGCGAGTCCCGCCCGGGCCAGCTGGCCCCCGGACAGCGAGGTCATCAGCGCGTCCGGCCCGACATCCAGGCCGAGGTCGGCGAGCACCGGGGCGATCCGCTCGTCGAGGTCGGGGGCGCCGCTGGCCAGCCACCGGTCGAGCGCCCGCGCGTAGGCATCCTCCGCACCCGGTCCGCCGGCGCCGAGCTCGGCGGCCGACGCCTCCATCGCCTCGGTGGCCTCCGCCGCCCCGGTACGGCGGGCGACGTACCCGGCCACCGTCTCGCCGGGCACCCGCTCGTGCTCCTGCGGCAGCCAGCCGACGAAGGCGTCCGGCGGAGCGGTGTGCACGCCGCCGGCGAGCGGGGCGGCAGCGCCCGCCAGCAGCCGCAGCAGGGTGGTCTTGCCGGCGCCGTTGGCCCCCAGCACGCCGACCACGTCGCCCGGGGCGACCGTCAGGTCGAGGGACTCGAACAGGGTGCGGTGCGCGTGCCCGCCGGACAGGGACTTCGCGACCAGGGTGGCACTCATCGCGCCATCCTAGGGAGCAGCCACCGACGGCCGGCTCCCCCAGACCGGGCGGTCGTCGTCGTGGGCGCCTCGTCACCGCTGGGAGCCCCGGAAGCTCGATCGCAGCTGTATATACGACGCAATGAACCATTTCTCCCCCTTGGTTCGTTCGACGCAGCAGTCAGCGCCGGACGGACCCGCGCACGGCGCTGCGATTTTCCTTGCCGAATATCTGCGTGCGTGCTCTACTCATCTCGCCAAACCCGAGGGTGGGTGGACTTCAGGGATTTGCCGGGCGCACCGGGGCGTCGCTGCATATGGTTTATCGCGTGGGAGATTTGTCTCGCCACCGCTCAGGGGGAAATTCGAATTCGGTTGCGGCTCCGTTCTGTCCCTTTGGAAACAGGAGTTCAGATGATCAAACTGGGAATCAAGGCCGCGGTCGCTCTGGGTGCGGTGCCAGTCCTTCTGGCCGCCAGCACCGCCAGCAGCCAGGCCGTGAGCAAGTCAGTGCCGTATTACTACGCGGGCGGCAAGCACACACTGCAGGCCAACGTGTGGTTGGGCGCAGGTCAAACGTTCGGCTACCAGACCAGCACCAAGTATCTCGGGTCGGCCTACCCGTCGTTGGCCAAGTCCATCAAGAACACCGCGAACATCTCGGTGACCGGAATTGGTGTCTCCCTCGGCAACGCCTCCGGCGGCACCAGTAGCGACAAGGACTTCTCCACGTCGTGGACCAACTACAACGCGTGGATCTCCGACCGGGCCGGCACGAACTCGGTCAGCAACAACTTCTATCTCTACATTTCGGGGGGCTCTGTCGGATCGGCCGACGTTCCCTATTACGGTTCGCCGCGCACCGTGAGCGCCTCCGTCCAAAAGTACGCCTGACCGAACGCTCGACGGCGGCCCCGGATCGGTTGAACCGGGGCCGCCGCGGCGCTCTGGAGGTCCCACCGTGCGCACTCGCACCGTCCTCGCCACCACCGCCGCTGTCGTCCTCGCGGCAGCGCTGACCCCGCCTCTCATCCGGGTTGCGCACAGAAGCAACGTCGACGGCGTCGACGTTGCCCGTCTGACCAGTCAGCTCGAGTCGCTGCGCCTGCCGGACGGTCGCATCGTCCCGCCCGTCGCGCGGGGCGAAGACTCCTTGGAGAGCACTGGCTGGTCCTGGGTGACGGTCGGGCTGACCGGGCAGGGACGACGCGTCGCGGCCACCAGGGCGATCAACCTGGATGCGATGGTCAAGCTCCGCGACGGCAACGGCGACTCCGACGATGTCTGGGAGACGTTCTACATCGCGGCTGCCTCCCACTACTCGGGCACGGCACCGACCCCCGGTCTGCAGCGGCGGTTGGTGGCGGACCTGGTGTCCAGGCGCTCCCCGCGCGGGTTCTTCGCGGAGAAGGACATCCCCCGGCGCACAGCGGACCCGGCCCACCGGGTCATGGCGACCTGGGCCGCCGTCAACGCACTGACGTGGCTCGACGCCGGCCGCGAAGCCGCCAGGTCGGCACCATGGCTTCGCTCAGCAACCCGTTCCTGCATCGGCAACACGTTCGTGGTCGGGCATGCGGCGCGAGCGCTGGCCGTGCTCCGACCCGGCACCGAGGTCGGCCTGGCGACGGCTCGCTGCGCGGGGCCAGAAGGAGTCGGCGTGACCGACGTGGTCCCGCCGACGAACGAGGAACAGCTTCTGGCTCTGCACGGTCGCGCTCTCGCCGCAGCCCGGGACACCTCGAGGGCCGCCCTGGCGGCCGCCCTCGAACCGCGACCCGACTGGGCCTCCGACCCGTGGTGGACCGGTCACGCCGTGCAGGCCTACGTTGATGCAGGCGGAGACCCCGCGCGGTATGCCCCGCTTGCCGGGCTGGTCGCTGACAGGCTGGACCGGCGAGGCATCGCCGCCGCCTTCGTGGTTCCGACAGGCAGCATGGAGTCTGACTACGACCTCGTCCGGGTGGCCAGCCTCCTCGGCCTTCCCGCTGACCGGTTCGTCAGTTCGGAGGCCCTCCACCAGCGCGCGGCGGATGAGGGTCCCTCCTGGTCTGGAGTCGACTGGTCGATGTGGATTCTCGCGATGAAGGCACTCGGCGCCGACATCCCTCAACCCGCCCGAGCGACACTGCAGAAGTCCGTTGCCGAGTGCAGCGCCACCGTGGTCAACCCCGCCTCGTTCCGTGGCGTCGACCTCTGTCTGCGAGCCGAGGCCGGGCTCGGTCAGCGCAGCCAGACGCCGACCTGGAGCAACCAGGGCTGGACCGGCACCGCCGACGAGGCCATCGTCCAGTGCGCCGCCGTGCTGCCCGGCTGCGCAGACCAGACACCGGTACGCGTCCGGCTGGCGGCCGCCCTCGATGCACTCACGGCGCGGCCGGACGTCACACCGACCCCAATCCTGGCCGCGCTGCCGGCAGCAGCCCAGGCCGCCGGCCGTCCCCTGTCCGGCGAAGATCTCGCCACGGTCACGACCGAGCTCAAACGGCGGCGCGGACCCGAGGGAACCGATACCTTCTATCGACTAGCGCGTACCAGCAACGTGATCGACTTCCACTCGACGGTCGCGGCGTACACCCTCACCGCTCGATCCCAGGACGGCAGCCAACCGTGACCCGACCCGACCCCGCTCATGCCACGCACCCTGTCGCCCCCGTACCGCTGCAGGTGCAGGGCATCTCGCACTCCTTCCGCAGTCCCGACGGGGGTGACCTGCCCGTCCTGAGCGACGTCACCCTCGCTGCCGAGACCGGTGCGGTCACCGCGCTGGTCGGCAGCAGCGGATCCGGCAAGTCGACGCTGTTGGCGATCTGCGCGATGCTGTTGCGCCCGGCGCGTGGGCAGGTCGTCGTGACCGGGCAGGCCATGGGCCAGGCCAGTGATAGGGCCAGGACCGAGGCACGACGGCGTTCGATCGGCTTCGTGTTCCAGTCCAGCCTGCTCATTCCGCAGATGACAGCACTGGAGAACATCACCGCAGCCCTCCCGCCTGGCCGTCCCGGAGCCCGGACGCGGGCCCTGCAACTGCTGGACTCCGTCGGACTGGCTGATCGAGCCAACCACCTGCCCGGACAGCTCTCCGGCGGCCAGAGCCAGCGTGTCGCCGTCTGCCGGGCCCTGGCCAACGAGCCGGTGCTCGTGCTTGCCGACGAGCCGACCGGCAGCCTCGATCCGGCCTCAGCCGACAGCATCCGGGACCTGCTGCGCGCTGCCGCCGACAGGGGGGCTGCCGTACTGGTCGCGACGCACGATCCCGTCATGGTCCAGTGGGCCGACCTCGTACAGCACCTGGAGCACGGCCGACTCACCCGTCGAGGAGGGTCCTTCCCCCCGAGCGTCGGCTCGCCCCTTGCCACGGCACCCCTGGCTGAGGGCTCACGCTCGTGAGTGACCTACGCACGATGTGGACCAACGCGTGGAGACTGCGCCGTAGGTACGCCGTCCTCGCGGTGGTCACCGCTGTCGGCACCGCCCTCGTCGCAGCCGGCATCACGCTGGGCACGTATGCGTCGCCGACGAGCCAGGACGTGGACAACTCGGCGCTGAGGCGCATCACCGTCTACGGCGGGACCGGCGGACAACCTCTCGACCAGAGGGAGCTGTCGCAGATCGCGACGACGGCCTCCGTGGCCTCGGTGCACCCCGTCCTGCAGATACCGGTCGGGATCGAGGCCGACCGCAGCATCGTCACGCTCACGAACCTGCGCTCGACCCAACGCCTGCCCATCGTCAGTGGCTCCGCGGTGGTGGCGGGGAAGCAGGAGGTGGTCCTGCCCTCCACCCTGGACGGCAAGGACACGACGCCGCGCGTGGGTACGGCGATCAAGATCGCCTTCACGCGTGCCGTCACCGCGACGTCCGGCACGCAGGGCCAGGGGCGGCTCGAGGTCGTCGGCACCTACGACTCGTCCTGGCAGGTCGACGGGATCAACGCCGTCTACTGCTCCCTCGGATGCGTCGTGGGCATCGCCGCTGAGCGAGCCGGGGTCCCCGCCGACCAGTTCGCCGAGCTCGTGGGCTACGACCGGGCGGAGGTCCTCGCGGTCAGCGAGGCGCAGGTCGAGTCGCTGACCCAGGCCCTGCAGCAGCGGGGGCTGCACGCTGTCAGCGCCCAGCAGGAGCTGGCCGAGGTCCCGGGGATCATCTCGCTGATCAGGCTGGTCACCGGCATCCTGTTCCTGTTCCTGCTGATCCTGGGCACGGTCACCGCTGTCGGCATGGCGCAGGCTCTGTCACGGCAACGCACCACCGAGGCGGCCATTCTGTCCACGATCGGATGGACCGCTCGGCGGATCCTCACGGTGCTGCTCGGGGAGGTGTTCATCGTCGCGGCGCTCTCGGCCGTGCTCGGTGTGCTCCTCGGCGTCATCGCAGGTCTCGGCGCTGGCGCCTATCTGGCCGGCAGCGACCAGTTCGGGGGTCTCTTGGGCCAGTCCGGGCCCCCCTCCCCCCTCATCTTGCTGGCGAGCGTGGCCGCCGCCACCTGCTGCGTCGTGCTGGGGGCATTCGGCTCGCTGCGTTCGGTGTCGCGCACGGACGTCGTCGCGACGCTGCGGGCCCTGTGATGGGCCCCTGGACGCGACCCGGAGCCCGGGACCGGGTCGCCCGTCGACGGCTCACGGCCGTGACGGCCGGCGTGGCTCTGCTGCTGTCCGGAACTGCCTGCACGGGGGTCCAGCCGGGACGCTGGTCCGGGAGCGACGTCTACTTCGCCACCACGGACGGGTCGACACAGATCCTGGTCGGCGTCGACCTGGATGCGGACACCCTCGCTGCGGTCACCGTGGCCGACCTGGGTCGCTCCGTGGATCTCGCCGGTTCCACCGTGCTCTTCGGTGGACCGGAGCGTGTCGTCCTGTTGAACCGCTCGGACGGGCGCCGACTGACGCGGCGGCTGGACCCGCAGAGCCAGCGGGTGGGCGCCCCCCGTCCCCTGGCCGACAGCGGCACCGTCGCACTGGACGACTCCTCCATCGTGACGACCACACCCGAGGTCGCCGGTCCAGTGCGCGTGCAGGTGCTGGGAGCCGACGGGAAGCTGCGCCTCCGGACGGAGCCGCTGTCGATGTCGCCCGTCAGCACCGCTGCCCGCGACGGACGGGTTGTCGTGGTGGGCTCCACCCGGACCCAGGGGACTGTTCTGCAGACGGTGCTGGACGGAAGGCTGCGTCCCGCGAGGACGGTTGCGGCCAGGGCCCTGCCGGGGGGTGTGGCCGTCGACGGCGACACCATCGCCGTCGCTCTCAACCGCGCCCTGCCGGAGGGGGTGGCTGTGGCCGCCAAAGTCACGCTGCCCGGCGATCACCGCATCGCTTTGCTGACGAAACAGGACACCCGTGTCGTGTCCGTGGCCACGTCGCCCAACCACGTGGTGGCCCTGGGCAACGGAGTGTTCGCCTTCGATGCGGTCCTGGACGGTAGGCGCGTCATCCAGACGGTCTCCGGCTCCGGCCGGGTACGGACGCTGGCGCGACTCGAGGCCGGGGATCCGGTTGTCGGGCTCACCTACGCGGACGGGTCGGTCGTCACCTTGCAGGCCTCGACCTTGACAGCGGTCCGCGTCGACGACGGGGACACGCGCCGGCTGTCGCTGGACCCCGAGTCGACGACCGACTGGGCTTCCGCCGCCCTACCCCGCCCGAAGGCTCCTCTGCTCTGACCGCGCGCCACCCGGTCCCACCGGGGAAGCCGATCAAGCCTGGGCTCGGTGGGACCGCCGCTGGACCGTCAAGGGCCACCGGCCGGACCCTCATGAGTCCCTTCGACGCTCAGCCGACGGTGCCACCCTGAGGCCGAGAGCCATCAGCGGTAGGACAACAGACCGGTGCCGGCCGGCTCCAGGTGGCCGTGGTCGTTGAAGGAGACCAGGGTGGCGCCGCGGCGGCCCACCACGACCTTGGTCACCGACGCGTTCACGGTCACCGGGTTCAGCCGGCTCCACAGCTCCGCCCCCGCGCCCAGCAGGGACGCCGCCGCCCACGAGATCGGGCCTCCGGAGGTGAACACCACGGCGGTCTGCCCGGAGCCCAGCCTCGAGACGGTCCGGCGGACCGCGGCGTCGACCCGCGCGCCGAACGCGCTGAAGCTCTCGTCGTACTCGTCGGCGAAGTCTCCCCCGGTCCACCGCCGGGTGGCCGCCTCGAACCAGGCCTGGAACTCGGCCCGGGTCGGCTCGCCCCCGTCGCCCGCGTCGGCCGGGTGCAACGCGAGCATCTGCTGGTGGTCGAACTCGTCCCAGCCGCGGTCCTCGAGCACCTCGCCCGCCCAGCCGGCCGCCGCGAGCGCTCCGGCCGCGGTCTGCCGGTGCCGGCGCATCGACCCGCTGACCAGGACGTCCGGTCGGACCCCGCGGGCCGCCAGCGCCGCGCCGAGGACCCGGGACTGCTGCTCGCCCAGCTCCGACAGCACGTCGTAGTCGGCGGCACCCCAGGAGGCCTGCCCGTGCCGGACCAGCAGCAGCTGGCTCACCCGGCCTCGGCGATCAGCCGCAGGCAGCGCCGCTCCAGGTAGGTCGCCACGTCCAGGAACGCGGCGTACGCCTCGTTGGTGGTCTGCCCGTGGTGGTAGCGGTAGTAGATCTGCTGCGCGATGACGCCGAGCCGGAACAGCCCGAACACCTCGTAGAACAACCACTGCTCGGCGCTGACCTCCCGGCCGGTGCGGGAGAGGTAGTAGTCGACCATCTCGGCGCGGCTGAGCATTCCGGGCAGGTGCGAGGGCTGCCGCCGGATCGCGAGGTACTCCGGGTCGTCGTCGGGGCGGATCCAGTAGGCCAGCGCCCCGCCGAGGTCCATCAGCGGGTCGCCGAGGGTGGCCATCTCCCAGTCCAGCACCCCGCTGACCCGCAGAGGCACCCGGCCGTCGGTCTCCGGGTCACCGCTCTCCGGGTCACCGGTCTCCGGGTCACCGGTCTCCGGGTCACCGGTCTCCGGGTCACCGGTCTCCGGGTCACCGGGCTCCGGGTCACCGGGCTCCGGTTCACCGGGCTCCGGGCCGAGCACCACGTTGTCCAGCCGGAAGTCGTTGTGGATGACGCAGTTCGCGACGTCCGCGGGCTGGTGCTCGTCGAGCCAGCCCATCACCCGCTCGTAGTCGCCCACGTTGTCGGTCCGCGCGGCCCGGTAGCGCGCGGACCAGCCGCCCACCTGGCGGGCGACGTACCCGGTGCCCTTGCCGAGGGTGTCGAGGCCGGCCTCGGCGGGGTCCACGGCGTGCAGCTCGACGAGCACGTCCAGGAAGCGGGTGCAGAGGGTCGCGGCGTCCCGCTCGGACAGCGTGAGGTCCGCCGGCAGGTCGCTGCGCAGGATGATGCCCTCCAGCCGCTCCATCACGTAGAAGTCCGAGCCGATCACGTCGGAGTCGGTGCACAGCCCGGTCATCGACGCGACGTAGGAGAACACCGGCGCCAGCCCCGACTGGATGGTGAACTCGCGGACCATGTCGTGGGCGCCCCTGGCCTTCGCCCCCGCCGGCGGCCGGCGCAGGATCAGGTCGCGACCGGGGTAGCGCAGCAGGTAGGTGAGGTTGGAGGCTCCCCCGGGGAACTGGCGCACCTCGGGGACGCCGTCCGGGACGCCGTCGCCGTGCGCGCGCAGCCAGGCCGCCATCGCCTCGACGTCGAAGGCGTCCTCCTCCCGCACCGGGACCGTCGGGTCGCTCACGGCTGGCGCTCCTTCATCCGGGCGGCGATGCCCCGCATCTGCCGGTCGTAGCCGGGTCGGTCGGTGAGCTTGGCGGTGTAGGCGGTGCGGGCCGGCTCGTCGGGCACGACCAGGTCCTCTCCCCGGTCGACCGCCGCGACCACCTCGGCAGCGATGTCGTCGGCGCTGATCGGGGACTCCGCGACCAGCCGCGCGACGGTGGTGGCCAGGTCGGGGTCGGCGCCCGGCATCGAGTCCATCAGCCGGGTGCGGAAGTACGACGGGCAGACCGCCGTACACCCGACGCCGTAGGGCGCGAGCTCGTGCGCGGTGGTCTCGCTGAACGCCACCACCGCGGCCTTGACCGCGTTGTAGGACCCCATGCCCGGGGGGTGCACCAGGCCGGCCAGCGACGCGACGTTCACGATCCGGCCGAAGCCCTGCGCCTTCAGCATCGGCACGAACGCCCGGGTGCCGCGGACCACGCCGAACAGGTTCACGTCGACGAGCCGCTCCCAGTCGGCCATCGAGCAGAGCTCGATCCGGCCACCCCCGGCGATCCCGGCGTTGTTCACCAGCAGGTCCAGGCCGCCCCAGGTCTCCTCGACCCAGGCGCGCGCCGCGGCCCAGTCCTCCTCGGAGCGAACGTCCAGCCGCCGCTCCACCACGGCGTCCTCCGAGGCGACGCCTGCGGCGACCAGGTCGGATGACGCGACGAGGTCGGCGGAGAGCACGCGGTCCCCGCGGGCCGCGTAGCGCGCCACCAGCGCGGCCCCGAGACCGGAGGAGCCCCCGGTGACCAGGACCCTCATCGGTACTTGGCCATCTCGAGCCGCGCGATCACGCCGCGGTGCACCTCGTCGGGGCCGTCGGCCATCCGCAGCGAGCGGGCGCTGACCCAGGCGGCCGCCAGCGGCAGCGCCTCGTCGAACCCGGCGCCGCCGTGCAGCTGCATGGCCATGTCGACGACCTGCTGGGCCATGTTCGGCACCGCGACCTTGATCTGGCTGACCTGGGACAGCGCCGCCCTGGAGCCGCCCTGGTCCAGCGTCCACGCGGCGTGGTGCACCAGCAGCCGGGCCTGGTCGATGGCGATCCGGGCGTCCGCGATCCGCTCCGCGTTGCCGCCGAGCTTGGCCAGCGGCCGGCCGAACGCGGTGCGGTCGGCGGCTCGGCGTACGGCGAGCTCGAGGGCCATCTCGGCGAGCCCGACCAGCCGCATGCAGTGGTGCACGCGCCCCGGGCCGAGCCGGCCCTGGGCGATCTCGAACGCCCGCCCGGGGCCGAGCAGCACGTTCGACAGCGGCACCCGGACGTCGGTGAAGGACACCTCGCCGTGGCCGTGCGGCTCGTCGCGCATGCCCATCACCGACAGCATCCGCTCCACCCTGACCCCCGGCGCGTCGCGCGGCACCAGCACCATCGTGTGCCGCCCGTGCCGGTCCGCCTCGGGGTCGGTGAGCCCCATGAACACGAAGATCCGGCACTCCGGGTGACCGACCCCGGTCGACCACCACTTGCGGCCGTTGATCACCACCTCGTCGCCCTCGACGACCGCCGTCGCGGCCATGTTCGTGGCGTCGGAGGAGGCCACCGCGGGCTCGGTCATCGTGAACGCACTGCGGATCCGGGCCTCCAGGAGCGGCTCCAGCCACTGCTCGCGCTGCTCGTCGGTGCCGTACTTCAGCAGCACCTCCATGTTGCCGGTGTCCGGGGCGTTGCAGTTGAACACGTGCGGCGCCAGCGCGGACCGGCCGGTGAGCTCGGCGATCGGGGCGTAGTCGAGGTTGGTCAGGCCCTCGCCGCCGTCGGTGCCGAACCGCGCGGCGTACTCCCCGGCATGCTCCTTCGGCAGGAACAGGTTCCACAGGCCCTGCGCGCGGGCCCTGGCCTGCAGCTCCGCGATCAGCGGCAGCGGCGTCCACGGGTCCCCGGCGCCGTCGCGGAGCTCGGCCAGGTCGCGGTGGTACTGCGCCTCGACGGGCTCGATCTCGGCGGCGATGAAGGCGCGGACCCGCGCGGTCAGGTCAGCGGCTCGCGGTGAGGGTGAGAAGTCCATGCAGGCGACCCTAGGTCCTCCCTGGCCCCGACGACCCGCCCACCGCCGACGTGACGCGGTCGGCGCTGCGGTGACGGGTGCGTCCGCTCGCGCCGCCGGTAGGCTCGCAGGGACGTCTCCTGCAGCACCCACGAACGGGGAAAGACCATGACCAAGACCCTTGCGTCCGCGGCCGTGACCGCGCTGCTGCTCAGCGTCAGCGCGTGCAGCGGTGGTGACGCCGGCCCGTCCGGCGACGCGTCGAGCAGCCCCTCGGCGGCCAGCCCGGCCGGCACCCCCGCCGAGACCGGGAGCAGCGCCGCCGGGTCCGGGTCCCTGACCCCGCAGGAGTCCAAGGCGGCCGCGTCGATCGCGAAGTCGATCATGAACAGCCAGCAGACCGCGGGGTCGGCCTCACAGTTCTTCTCGATGGACCAGCAGGCCGCCGACTGCATCGGCACCGGCCTGGTCGACAAGATCGGCACCGACAAGCTGCAGGCCTACAAGCTGCTCGACAAGGACCTCACGTCGCGGTCCAGCGTCACCGACACCAAGATGGCCGCCGGCGACGCCCGTGCCGCCACCGGTGTGCTGTTCGGCTGCACCGACGTCCAGGGCATGATGAAGAAGGCGATCACCAAGAGCGGTAACGTGACGGCGGAGATGCGGACCTGCGTGGACGAGGCGCTGACAGAGCCGACCCTGCGCACGATGTTCACCCAGATCTTCCGGGGCAAGCCCGAAGCCGCCCAGGCCGCCCTCGTCGCGCCGATGATGAAGTGCGCGACCGCCGCCACGAGCGGCGCCAACTGACCGCCTCGGTGGACGCCGACGCGGTCGTCATCGGCTCCGGGCCGAACGGCCTGGTCGCCGCGAACCTGCTGGCGGACGCCGGCTGGGCCGTGGTCGTGCTGGAGTCCCAGCCGACGTACGGCGGCGCAGTGGCCAGCGACCGCGACCTGCACCCCGACTACGTGCACGACACGTTCAGCTCGTTCCACCCCCTCGCCGTGGTGTCCCCGCCGATGCGGTCGATGCGCCTGGAGGAGCACGGGCTGACCTGGTCGCACGCCCCCGCCGTGGTGGGCACGCCCTTCCACCGGGGCGGGTGGGCCCTGCTGCACCCGGACCCGGAGCACACCGCGCGCGGCCTCGACGCCGCGCACCCCGGCGACGGGGACGCCTGGCTGCGCCTGGTCGAGGTGTGGCAGCGGATGGGCGCCCAGATGGTCGACGCCCTCATGAGCCCGTTCCCACCCGTCCGCGGGGGGCTCGCCACCCTCGGGCGGCTGCCCGGCCGCGGTGCGCTCACCCTGCTGCGCGCGGCCGTCGGCTCGGCCGAGGGCCTCGTCGGGCGGCAGTTCCGCGGGGACCCCGCTCGGATGCTGCTGGCCGGCAACGCCGCGCACGGTGACGTCGCGCTCGGCGCTGCCGGCTCCGGCGTGTACGGGCTGCTGCTGGCGATGACCGCCCAGACCCACGGCTTCCCGGTGCCGGTGGGCGGCGCCCGCGCCCTCGCCGATGCCCTGGTCCGGCGCCTGGAGAGCCGCGGCGGCCGGGTGGTGTGCGACACCCGGGTCGAGCGGGTGCTGGTCCGCGCGGGCCGGGCCGAGGGGGTGCGCACCGCCGCGGGCGACACCGTCCGGGCCCGTCGGGCGGTGCTCGCCGACGTCCCCGCCCCTGCGCTGTACGGCGGCCTGGTCCCGTGGGACGACCTGCCGGCGCGCACCCGCGGGCTGATGCGGCTGTTCCGCTGGGACCCGGCGACGTTCAAGGTGGACTGGGCCCTGACCGGCCCGGTGCCCTGGGCCGACCCGCCGGCCGCGGCGCCCGGCACCGTGCACGTCAGCGAGTCGGTCCAGGAGGTCCAGCAGTACCAGCGTGAGCTGGCGGCGGGCGCCGTACCGTCGCGGCCGTTCCTGCTGGCCGGACAGATGGCGGCGGCCGACCCCAGCCGCGCACCGGCCGGCGGCGAGTCCCTGTGGGCCTACACGCACCTGCCGCAGCACGTGACCGCCGACGCGGCCGGTGCGGGGATCACGGGCCGCTGGGACCACGACGACACCGAGCGCTTCGCGGACCGGGTCCAGGCCCGGATCGAGTCGTACGCCCCCGGATTCGGCGAGCGGGTCCTGGCCCGCCGGGTGCTCGGCCCGCGCGAGCTGCAGCGCCGCAACGAGAGCCTGCACAACGGCGCCCTCAACGGCGGCACCGGGGCGTTGACCCAGCAGCTGGTGCTGCGGCCGGTGCCGGGACTCGGTCGAGCGGGGACGCCGGTCCGGGGCCTCTACCTGGCCTCCTCCTCGGCGCACCCCGGCGGGGGAGTGCACGGGGCCTGCGGCGCGAACGCCGCGCACGCGGCGCTGCGCAGGTCCCCGGGCGGCTGATGTCCTCAGGCCCGGGGCCATCCGGTCGATGAAGGCGACGACGCCCGACGACAGGTGACCCGATGACCACGCCCGACCCCCCCTGGCGCCCCCCCGCCTGGGCTCGAGTCGCGGCCGTTGCGGTCCCGGTGCTGGCCGTCCTCTACGCGGCGACCCTGCTGCCCGGCGTGCGCGGCGACGGACCGGTCTTCGTCTGGTGGCTCGAGTTCGGCGTCGGCGACGGCGTCATCGTCGCGACCGGGCTGCTGTGCCTGACGCGCTCCCTCCTGGTCCGGCGGGCCCGGCCCGCCTGGCTGATGCTAGGCGCGAGCCCGCTGCTCTACGTGCTCGGCGACCTGGTCTACTACGCGTTCCTGCAGGGCTCGGCCACCCCGCCGTACCCCTCCTGGGCGGACGCCTGCTGGATCGGCGCCTACCCGCTGCTCGCCGCCGGTCTCGTCCTGCTGGCCGGCGACGGGCTGCATGGGGCGCGGCTCACGATGTGGCTGGACGGTCTGACCGGGGGGCTCGCCGCGGCGTCCCTGCTGGGAGCCGTCCTGCTCGGTCCGGTGCTCTCGTCGACGGGGGGTCCCCTGGCCGAGGTGGTCACCAACCTGGCCTACCCGGTCGGCGACCTGGCGCTGCTGGTGGTCCTCGTCCTGGTGTTCAACCTGCACGGCTGGCGGACCGGGGCCGTGTGGTGGCTGCTGGCCTGGGTGGTCGCCGCCCTGCTGGTGGTGGACACCGCCTATCTCCTCCAGTCCGCGTCCGGCAGCTACGTCGACGGCGGCCTCCTGGACGGCGGCTGGTCGCTGGCCTATGCGGCCCTGGCACCCGCGGCCTGGTGGTGTCGCCCCGCCGACCCGGCCGAGGGACGCAGCACCCGCGCCGGCCTGGTGGTGCCCGCCATCCTGGCCGTTCTCAGCGCGCTGGTGCTGTTCGCGGGAGCTGTGCGCTCGCTGCCTCCGATCACCGCCATCCTCGCGCTGACCGCCGTGCTGGCCGCGACCGTGCGGCTGATGATGGCGCTGGTCGAGACCTGGCGGTTGGTGGTCGCCCGGCTGGAGGCCCGCACCGACGAGCTCACCGGGCTGCCGAACCGGCGCCGGTTCCTCGAGCTGGTCCGGGCGTCTCTGGACACACCCGAGAGCACCACGGTGCTGATCGTCGACCTGGACCGCTTCAAGCAGGTCAACGACTCCCTCGGGCACGGCGTCGGCGACACGCTGCTGCAGGTGGTCAGCGCGCGGCTGCAGCAGCGGGTCGCCACCCTGCGGACGGTCGTCGCCCGGCTGGGCGGCGACGAGTTCGCCGTGGTCGCGACCGGCCTGGACCGGGCCGCCGGGGTGGCCGTCGCCGAGCGCGTGCGCTCGCTGGTGCAGGAGCCCGTGCAGCTCTCCGGGGTGAGCCTCAGCGTGGACGCCAGCGTCGGCATCGCCTTCTCCCCCACGCACGGCAGCTCCTGGGAGGAGCTGCTCAGCCATGCCGACGCCGCCATGTACGTCGCGAAGCGGGGCCGCACCGGGGTCGAGGTCTTCGAGCCGGACCGCGACGAGACGGGCGGGGACCGGCTGCGCCTGCTGGCCGAGCTGCGTGAGGCGCTCCGCGACCAGACCCTCGAGATCCACCTGCAGCCGGTGGTGTCCCTGGCCGACGGCTCGATCGGGTGCGCAGAGGCCCTGGTGCGCTGGCGGCACCCGCAGCGTGGCCTGCTGGCCCCCGCCGAGTTCCTGCCGGTGGCCGTGGAGGCCGGCCTGAGCCGGGGCCTGACCGACGAGGTGCTGAGGATGGCGGCTGCCCAGGCCGCAGCGTGGCTGCGCTGCGGCGACGCCGTGCCGGTGACCGTCAACCTCTTCGAGGCCGACGTCCTCGACCCCGCCCTGGGCGACCGGGTGGCCGCAGCGTGCACGGCCGCCGGGCTGCCGGTCGAGCTCCTGCAGATCGAAGTGACCGAGGCGATCGCGGCCGGCGCCGTCCAGACCGCGCTGCCGACGCTGCGCCGGCTGCGGGAGCAGGGGCACCGGCTGCTGCTGGACGACTTCGGCACCGGCTACTCGGCCCTCGCGGTGCTCCGGCACCTGCCCCTGGACGTGGTCAAGCTGGACCGGTCCTTCCTGGAGGATCTCGGCGCTCCGGCCACCGACACCATCGTGCGCGCGACCGTGCAGATGGCGCACGCCCTGGGCCTGGAGATCGTCGCCGAGGGCGTGGAGACCGCGGAGGCCCTGGTGGCGGTGCGGGCGCTGGGCTGCGACGCCGCCCAGGGCTTCTTCATCCAGCGGCCGGTGCCCGCGGCGCAGCTCGACCCCGCTCTCGGCTCGGAGCCGCTCACCGTCGGCCACGAGCCGGTCGGCTGAGGGCCGGGTCCGCTGCCTCCGCACGGGTCCTAGCCGGTCACCGTCGCGACCACGCCCGCGCGCACCACCGGGTCGTGCCACGCCCGGGCGGTGCGACCGAGCCGGAGACCGGACCAGGCCAGCAGCGGCACGGCGAGCAGCAACGGCCAGCCGACCCCGGCGACCTCGGAGACCAGGTTGAACGCCAGCCCGGTGACCGTGGTGCCCAGCGCCAGCCGCGCCGAGTAGCCGACCATCACCAGGGGCGGGGCCGGGGTGGCGCGCGCACTGCGCAGGTCGACGGCGTACGGGTGCCGCACCGACCAGCGCAGCGAGGCGGCCACCACCTGCACGGTGACCACGACCGCGGCGCAGAGCACCGCGACCAGCTGCTCCGGGGTGGGCGTTCCTGCCCGCAGCGCGGCCAGCACCAGGGTCACCACCGTCGCGGCCAGCAGGATCTCCAGGAGCACCAGCGCCCGGGAGACGAAGGCCAGCCACGGCGAGACGGGCAGGCTGTCCCGCCACAGCGCACCCCGCCCGTCCAGGCACCAGGCGTTCACCCCGAACAGCAGCGCACCACCGGAGGCGACCAGCCCCGGGAGGATCGCCAGCATGTCCCACCCGAACGAGCCGCCGAGCGCCACCAGGCCCGGGAACAGGGCCAGCACGGCGATCCCCCGTCGCATGGGCACCGAGCGCCAGACCCCGGCGCGGTCGGTGTGCACCAGGGCGATCAGGTCCGAGCCGGGGTTCGTCCGCGGCCGCCGCCGCACCCCCTCGGACCGCAGCTCGTCGCGCGCCGGCCGCCGTGCGACCGCCACCGCGACCCGGGCCCCGAGGGCCACCACCAGGACGGTCAGCAGAGCCAGCGCGCCGACGAGAGCCAGCCACGGCTGCCGGCGGCCGGCGGCCCCGTCGGCGACTCCGAGGACGAGGCGCACCGTCGGGCTCCGGTCGAGCAGGTCCGTCACCCGCCCGGTGCTGACCACGGCGGCGGTGACGACGAGCAGGACCCCGACACCCGCCCGGAGCACCGTCGAGCCGTGCGGGCCCCGGCGGACCCACTCCAGCGACCAGGCGAGCAGCTGGGCGACGGCGGTGGCGGCGAGCAGCCAGAGCAACACCGGCAGCAGCGCCAGCGGCAGCGTGCCCCGCGCCCCGACGGCGTACGACGTCGCCGCCAGCACCGTCCAGGCCTGCAGCAACCATGCGATGTTGAGCGGAGCCATCAGCAGGGCGCCCAGGTGGTCGGTGGTCGGGCTGACCGGGAACGCGACCGCCTGCTCCCGGGGCAGCAGCTCGCGGCCGCCGCCCGAGGTGGCTGTGGAGACGACCGCGATGACCAGGACGCCCAGGTAGCCCGAAGGCAGCAGGATCAGCACGTCCCGCCGGCTGACGTCGTACTCGGGGAGGAAGGCGGGCAGCACCATCACCGCGACGGTGACCAGCCCGATCACGGCAAGGGCCGCCGGGGTGACGCGCCGTGCCCGGCCGCGGAGCCCGGCGAACCGGAAGCGCAGCAGCGCGGCGACATCTCCGGTGGCCCGGAGCGCCTCAGTCGAGGAGCGCCCGGTAGACACCGGCACCGTCCTCCCCGCTCATCTGCGCCGCGCTCAGCTCGGCGACCGCGGACCCGCCCCGCAGCACCAGCGCGTGCTGGCAGGCCTGTACCGCCAGCTCGCGCAGATGGGTGGAGACCAGCACCGCGGCCCCGCCGGCCCGGGCGTCCGCGATCACGTCCATGGTGGCCTCGACGCCGAGCGGGTCGACGCCGTCGAAGGGCTCGTCGAGCAGCAGCACCCGGGGCTGGTGGAACGCGGCGAGCAGCACCGACAGCCGGCGGCCCATCCCGTGGCTGAACCCGGCGGTCACCCGGTGCGCGGCACCGCCGAGGTCGAAGCGCTCGAGCAGGTCGCGGGCCCGGATCTCCCATCCGTCGGGCACGCGGCGCAGCCGGGCCGCGAGCTGGAGGTGCTCCCAAGGGGTGGCGCGGGGAACCAGCCCGCCCACGTCGGGGCAGTAGCCGGTGACCCGCTTGACCTCGAGCGTCTCGGTGCGCACGTCCAGCCCGGCGACGAGCACCTGCCCGCCGGCCGGCGGGACCACGCCGGCGAGCACGCGCATGGTGGTCGACTTGCCGGCGCCGTTGCGCCCGAGCAGGGCGGTCGCCGCGCCCGGGAGCACCTGCAGGTCGATGCCGCGGACGGCGTCCACCGACCCGAAGCGGACGGTGAGGCCGGCGACGTCGACGACGGGGCGACCGGCGGCACCCGGGCCGCCGGCGGGGTCGGGGAGGGTCACCGTCCTATGGTGCCGGGTCGGCGCAGCTTCCGGGGCGGATGGGGCAAATCGTGCAACGCCGCAGTTCTCACGCCGTACTGACCATGGAGAACTGGCACTGACCACGGGGATATCGCCGTGGTCAGTGCCAGTTTTCCGACATCACCTGGTAAACGGCGGCGGGACTCAACCGGGGAAGGGGGCGCCGCGTTCGGCCAGGTCCACCACGTACGCCGGGGGGCTGAAGCGGTCCCCGTAGGCGCCGGCGAGCTCGCGGGCCCGGGCGACGAACCCGGGCAGCCCGCGACCGGCGGGTCCCTCGTAGCCCTGCATGTACTGCACGACACCGCCGTACAGCGGTGGGAAGCCGATCCCCAGGAGGGAGCCGACGTTGGCGGCCGCGGCCGACTCGATCACGCCCTCGTCGAAGCAGCGGACCGTCTCCAGGGCCATCCGGAACAGGTAGCGCTCGGAGATGTCCGGCAGCGGCACCTGCACCTCCGGGCGGGTGAAGTGCTCGCGCAGGCCGGGCCACAGCCGCTTCCTGGCGTCGGCCGGGTAGTCGTAGAACCCCGCGCCCGCGGCCTTGCCCGGCCGGCCGAACTCCTCGACCATCCGCTCGACCACCGCCGCGCCGGGCTGGTCGGGCAGCGGCACCCCGTCGCGGGCCGCGGCGTCCACCGCCGCCCGCCGGACCGCTCGGCTCAGGGTCAGCGACACCTCGTCGAGCATCGCCAGCGGCGGTGCCGGGAACCCGGTCGAGGTGGCCGCCCGCTCGATGGTCTGCGGGTCGACCCCCTCCTCCAGCAGCGCGGTCGCCTCGGCCAGCAGGGTGCCGAAGACCCGCGAGGTGAAGAAGCCGCGGCTGTCGTTGACCACGATCGGGGTCTTCCGGATCTGCTGGACCACGTCCATCGCCCGGGCGACGGTCTCCTCGGAGGTCTGCGCCCCCCGGATCAGCTCGACCAGCGGCATCCGGTCGACCGGGGAGAAGAAGTGCATGCCGAGAAAGTCCTCGGGGCGGTCCACGGCGCCGGCCAGCTCGGAGATCGGGAGCGTGGAGGTGTTCGAGCACAGCAGCGCCCCGGGGGCGAGCACCCCCTGCACCTCGCCGTACAGCCGGGTCTTGACCTCCGGGTCCTCGAAGACCGCCTCGATCACGGTGTCGCAGTCGCGCAGCGCTCCGGGGTCCGCCACCGGGGTGATCCGGGCCAGCACCTCGTCGCGGTCCTGTGCGGTGAGCCGTCCGCGCTCGACCGCCCGGTCGAGCAGGGTCACGGAGTGCGCCTTGCCCTGCTCGGCGCGGGCCAGGTCGGTGTCGGTGAGCACCACCTCGATCCCGGCGCGCGCGGCCGCGTAGGCGATGCCGGCGCCCATCATCCCCGCGCCGAGCACCCCGAGCCGCCGGCTGGTGAACCGCTCCACGCCCTGCGGGCGCAGCGCCCCGGAGCCGATCGCCTGCAGGTCGAAGAAGTACGCCTGGATCATGTTCGTGGAGTTCTGCCCGACGATCAGCCGGGTCAGGTAGCGCGACTCGATCCGGCTCGCGGTGTCCACGTCGACCTGGGCGCCCTCGACCGCCGCGGCCAGGATCGCCCGCGGCGCCGGGTACGGCGCACCCTTGGCCCGCTTGCGCAGGGTGGCCGGGAACGCCGGCAGCACCGCCGCCAGCCCCGGCGACGACGGGGTGCCGCCCGGCATCCGGTAGCCCGCCCGGTCCCACGGCTGGACGGCGGCGTCGGGGTCGTCGCGGTGGGCGAGGATCCACACCCTCGCGGCCGGGAGCAGCGCGTCAGGCTCCACCAGCTCGTCGACCAGCCCCTGTGCCAGCGCGGCGGCGGGGCTGAACCGGGTCCCGGTCAGCAGCACCTCGGTCAGGGCCGTCGAGATCCCGAGCATCCGCACCACCCGGGTCACGCCCCCACCGCCGGGCAGCAGGCCCAGGGTGACCTCGGGCAGCCCCAGCTCGACCCGCGGGTCGTCCACGACGATCCGGTGGTGGCAGGCCAGGGCGATCTCGAGACCGCCGCCGAGGGCGGTGCCGTTCACCGCCGCGACCACCGGCCGCCCGAGCCGCTCGAGCCGGCGCAGCTGCGCCTTGACGGTCTCGACGCCTGCGAACACCGTGGCGGCGTCCTCGGGCCGGGCCCGGAGCATCGCGTGCAGGTCGCCGCCGGCGAAGAACGACCGCTTGGCCGAGGTGGCCACCACCCCGGTCACGGTGTCCCGCTCGGCCTCCAGCCGCTGCACGGCGGCCCCCATCGAGGCGGTGTACAGCTCGTTCATGGTGTTCGCGCTCGACGTCGGGTCGTCGAGCGTGAGCACGACGATGCCGTCGGCGTCCTGCTCGTAGCGCACGGCCGTCGCTGCGGTGGTGGTCGCCGCTGTGGGCGCTGTGGGCGCGGTGGACGCCGGAGTGGTGTCGCTCATCGGTCCTCGGTGGTCCTCGGCTGCTCGCGGGTGGGGCGGGTCAGAGTCGCTCGACGACGGTGGCGATCCCCATCCCGCCGCCGACGCACAGGGTGGCCAGGCCGTAGCGCAGGTCCCGCCGCTCGAGCTCGTCGATCAGGGTGCCGAGGATCATCGCGCCGGTCGCGCCCAGCGGGTGCCCCATCGCGATGGCGCCACCGTTGACGTTCACCCGCTCGTGGGGCAGGTCCAGCTCGCGCATGAACCGCATCGCGACCGCGGCGAAGGCCTCGTTGATCTCGACCAGGTCGAGGTCCTGCGCGGTCAGCCCGGCCTTGGCCAGCGCCTTGCGGGACGCCGGAGCGGGGCCGGTGAGCATGATCGTCGGGTCGGCCCCGGACACGGCGGCGGCCAGGACCCGGGCGCGCGGGGTGAGGCCGAGGTCGGTGCCGACCTGCTCGCTGCCGACCACGACCAGCGCGGCTCCGTCGACGATGCCGCTGGAGTTGCCGGCGTGGTGCACGTGGTCGATCTCGTCGACCCAGTGGTACTTCTCCAGCGCCACCGCGTCGAAGCCGCCCTGCTCCCCGACCTGCGCGAACGACGGCCGCAGGCCGGCCAGGCTCTCGACGGTCGTGCCGGCGCGCACGTGCTCGTCGTGGTCGAGGATGGTGACCCCGTTGAGGTCGCGGACCGGGACCAGGGAGCGGTGGAAGTAGCCGTTCGCCTGGGCCTTGGCGGCCCGGGCCTGGGACTCGACGGCGAACGCGTCGACGTCCTCGCGGCGGTAGCCGTCCAGGGTCGCGATCAGGTCCGCGCCGATCCCCTGTGGCACGAACGAGGTGTCCAGCGCGGTGCGCGGGTCCATCGCCCAGGCGCCGCCGTCGGAGCCCATCGGCACCCGGGACATCGACTCCACCCCGCCGGCCAGGATCAGGTCCTCGAAGCCGGAGCGGACCCGCATCGCGGCCTGGTTGACCGCCTCGAGCCCGGAGGCACAGAACCGGTTCAGCTGCACGCCGGCCACCGTCTCCGGGTAGCCGGCCGCGAGCGCGGCGGTCTTGGCGATGTCGCCGCCCTGGTCGCCGAGTGGCGAGACCACGCCGAGCACCACGTCGTCGACCCGGTGCGGGTCCAACCCGGGGTTGCGGGCGCGGACCTCGTCGAGCAGCCCGACCACCAGGTCGACCGGCTTCACCTCGTGCAGGGAGCCGCTCTGCTTGCCGCGGCCGCGCGGGGTCCTGATCGCGTCGTACACGTATGCCTGCGGCTGCTCGGCCATGGGCTGCTGTCCCAACTGCTCGGGGGCTGTGCCTCGATTGTGACACCCCTGCTGTTAAGGTCGTCAACCACCGGCCAGGTCGGTCCGGGTGTCCGCCCGGGTGCCGGCCGACCCCGAGGACCCCGAGGACCCGATGCCCGACGCCGCCGACGCCCCCGTCGACGTGGCCAGCCCGCTCATCACGCTCGACGAGCTCACCCGCCGGGTCGGGATGAGCGTGCGGAACGTCCGGTTCTACACGACCAAGGGGCTGGTCCCGCCACCGGTCCGTCGCGGCCGGTCCGGCTACTACTCCGCCGACCACGTCGCCCGGCTCGAGCTGGTCAGCGAGCTGCAGGCGCACGGCTTCACGCTGGCCGCGATCGAGCGGTACGTCGCCCGCATCCCGCTCGACGCGACCCCCGAGACCATCGCGCTGCACCGCACCCTGCTCGCCCCCTGGGTGGCCGAGCTGCCCGAGACGCTCTCCCGGCGCGAGCTGGACCGCCGCGCCGGACGGCCGCTGTCCGCGGACGACCTGGACACCCTGAACGCGCTCGGCATCGTCTTTCCCACCAAGCAGGGCAGGTTCCAGGTGGCGATCGCGCACCTCTCGGTCGGGGTCGCGCTGCTCGACCTGGGCATGCCGCTGGACGCCGCCCTGGCCGCTCAGGACATCTTCACCGAGCACGGTCGCAAGGTCGCCGAGGAGCTCACCGAGCTGTTCCGGACCCGGGTGTGGCCGGCGTACCGGCAGGGCGGCACCTCACCGGACCGGCTGCGCGAGCTGGTGGAGAGGTTCAAGCCGGTCACCGTGCAGGCGCTGGTGACCGCCTACGAGTCCGCGGTCAACGAGACCCAGCGCGAGACGGTCAACCGCCGCACCCGCTGAGCCGCGCCTGCCGGGGTCCCGGCTCGGCGCGGCGCCCGATCCTGGGACACTGGACCGGTGACCTCGCTGCCCGTGTTCCGCTACCACCCCGACCCGGTGTCCACCGGCTACGTGGAGCAGTCGGCCAAGCAGTGCCGGCGCTGCGAACGCGTCCGGGGCGCGGTCTACGTCGGCCCGGTCTACGGCGCGGACGAGCTCGAGGAGCACCTGTGCCCGTGGTGCGTGGCCGACGGCTCCGCGGCCCGAGCGTTCGGCGCCGAGTTCGTGGACACCGGCGCCGGGGTCCCGCCGGGCATCCCCGCGGAGGTGCTCGACGAGCTGGCGACCCGGACGATCGGCTTCGCGGCCTGGCAGCCGGAGCGGTGGCTCTACCACTGCAACGACGGCGCCGCGTTCCTCGGCCTGGCCAGCGACGACCCCACCGAGCTGCGCAGTCTGGCCAGCGTCAGCGCCACCTACCGGTTCCGGTGCCTGCGCTGCGGCACCGAGCTCAGCTACACCGACGCCCCCTGAGCCCGGGGCTCAGGCCTGCACCGCGGCACCCGTCCTCAGGAGGGCGTCGACGTCGGCCACCCCCCACGCGGCCAGCGCCTCCCGGGTCTGGGCTCCCGGGACCGTGGGACCGGTGGTGAGGGTCGCCGGGGTGGCGGAGAACCGGGGGGCGGGGGCGGGCTGCAGGACGCCGTCGCGCTCGACGTACACCTCACGCGCCCGCAGGTGCGGGTGCGCGGCCGCCTCGGTGAGCGGCAGCACCGGCGCGACACAGGCGTCGCTGCCCTCGAAGACCCGGGTCCACTCCGCCTGGGTGCGCTCCCGGAAGCGGGCGGCGAGGGCCGCCCGGAGCGCCGGCCACTGCGCGGGGTCGTCGCGGTCGGGCGGGTCCGGGAGCTCGAGCCGCTCGAGCAGCACGGCGTAGAACTGCGGCTCCAGCGCGCCCACCGACAGGTGCCGCCCGTCGGCGGTCTCGTAGACGTCGTAGAACGGGGCGCCGCCGTCCAGGAGGTTCGTGACCCGCTGCTCGCGCGCCACCCCGCCGGCCAGCATGCCCGCGAACATCGCGGACAGGTGCGCGGTGCCGTCCACGATGGCGGCGTCGACGACCTGACCGGGACCGCCGGCCCGCGCCGCGAGGACCGCGGCGAGCACGCCGATGACCAGGTACGTCGACCCGCCGCCGAAGTCACCGAGCAGGTTCGTCGGGAACTGGGGGCGGTCGGGGTCCTGACCGAGGCCGTGCAGGGCACCGGCCAGTGCGATGTAGTTCAGGTCGTGGCCGGCGGTCCGGGCCAGCGGGCCGTCCTGGCCCCAGCCGGTCATCCGGCCGTAGACCAGCCGTGGGTTCCGCGCCAGGCACTCGTCGGGCCCGAGCCCGAGCCGTTCCATCGCGCCGGGCCGCATGCCCTCCACGAGCACGTCCGCGCGCTCGACCAGGCCGAGCACGGCGGTGACCGCCGCGGGCCGCTTGAGGTCCAGGACGGCGCTCGGCCGGCCGCGGGTCAGCAGGTCCGTGGGCCGGGCGCCGGGACCGGTCGCCGCCCGCGGTCGCTCCACCCGGATCACGTCCGCGCCCAGGTCGGCGAGCAGGCTCGCAGCGTGCGGGCCGGGGCCGATGCCCGCGATCTCGACGACGCGGAGGCCGCGCAGCGGCCCGGTGCCCTGCCCCAGTGCGTAGGTCATGCGCGTGATTGTGGCAGTCCGGAGGCCCCGGGTCAGGGCAGGACGCGGCGCGGGAACCGACGGTGCGTGCGTGCTCCGCGGTTCAGGCGTGCGTCTCGCCGAGGTCCTCGTGGTCGCGGTGGCTCTCCGGCTCGATCTGGAAGGTGGCGTGGTCCACCGCGAAGTGGGCGGCGACGCAGCCGCTGAACTCGTCGAGCAGCCGGCCGACCCCGCGCTCGGCCAGGCAGGCGTCGGTGACCGTGACGTGCGCGGACAGGGACGGCATCCCGCTGGTGATCGTCCAGGCGTGCAGGTCGTGCACGTCCACCACGCCGGGCACCTCCCGCAGATGGTCCCGGACATCGTCCAGGTCGAGGTTCGCGGGCGTGGTCTCGAGCAGCACCGAGACGGCGTCCCGCAGCAGCCGGGCCGCACGCGGCGCGATCAGCACCGCGATCACCAGCGACGCGAGCGGATCGGCGCGGGTGAAGCCGGTGGCCACGATGACCACGGCCGCCAGCACCACCAGCGCCGACCCGACCAGGTCGCCGAGCACCTCGAGGTAGGCGCCGCGCATGTTCAGCGACGAGTCCCGGCGGGCGCTGAGCAGGCCCAGCGACAGCGCGTTCGCCGCCAGGCCGACGGTCGCGAAGACAAGCATCGGACCGGTCCTCACCGCCACCGGGTCCAGCAGCCGCTGCACGCCCTCCACCGCCAGGTAGCCGCACACCCCGAGCAGCACGGCGGCGTTCGCGAGCGCCGCCAGGATCTCGGCCCGGTGCAGGCCGAACGTCCGGCGCGAGGTGGCCGGCAGCGTGGCGACGTACGACGCGGACAACGCGACGCCGACCGCGACCGCGTCGGCGAGCATGTGGCCGGCGTCCGCGAGCAGCGCCAGCGACCCGCTGACGACGGCGCCGACCAGCTCGACGACGACCACCGTCACGGTGACCGCGAGCACCAGCCGAAGCCGCGCCCGGTCGACGGCCCGCCCGGCCGCGTGCCCGTGCCCGTGCCCAGCTCCCATACGGCTCAGCGTAGGGCGGCTAGCGACGCGGCGGCCGGGCGGCCACGATCACCAGGGCGACCCCGAGCCCGGCCACCAGCGGCCCGACCAGCGCCCAGGTCTCCACGCCGGTCATCCGGCTGCCCGTGAGGTACCCGAGGCCCTGGAGGGTCCACACGGCCCCGAGCACGACCATCAGCACACCCAGGACGATCGGCACCGTCTTTCGCATGGCCCCAGCCTATGACGGCGCTCCGGCGGTTCTTCGCGCTGGGCGCCGCGTCCGCCGCCGTCCCGGTTGACGTCGTCGCTTCCGGGTAAGACTGCGGGGTCGGCGTCCCGCCGACCCCGTACCGCCCGACCCGGGCGGCGCCACCACCACCGGTCCGCGCGCGGACCGAACGGAGGAACCATGAAGAAGCTGACCCTGATCACCGGACTGGCCGTCGGCTACGTGCTGGGCACCCGCGACGGCCGCGAGCGCTACGAGCAGATCAAGAGCCGGGCCACCCAGCTGTGGAACGACCCTCAGGTGCGGGAGAAGGCCGGTGCAGCGCAGGACCTCGTCAAGGAGAAGGCGCCGGAGATGAAGAGCAGGGCCGCCGACGTCGCCGACAAGGCCGCGAGTGCGGTGCACCGTGGCAGCAGCGACGACGACACCGTCACCACCGCGTCGGGCAGCTCCGCATGAGCGCTGGCCGCGTCGCCGGACCCATCGCAGGCGTCGCCCCGCTCCAGGGCGGCGGCGCGGCCGCGCCGCCCACCGGGCTCGTCGTCACTGTCGTGCAGCGCGGGCGAGGCCGATGACGGCCACAGCGGACACCGACCGCACCGACGCCCGGCCGGCCGAGGACGACGGCAAGCCGGATTCCCCGGCCGAGATGAAGAAGCCGTCCTGGCGGTACGTCGCCCGCAAGACGGCGCGCGAGTTCTCCAAGGACCAGTGCACCGACCTCGCGGCGGCGCTGACCTACTACACGGTGCTGGCGATGTTCCCGGCGTTCATCGCACTGATCTCGCTGATCGGGCTGTTCGGCCAGGGGCCGAAGACGGTGGCGACGCTGCTGGACATCCTGCGGCAGCTCGGCGCCGGGTCCGCGGCCTCCACGCTCGAGCCCACGCTGACGGGTCTCGCGAACCAGCCCTCGGCTGCCGGAGTCGCGTTCGCCGTCGGCCTGGCAAGCGCGCTGTGGTCCGCGTCTGGCTTCGTGGGCGCCTTCAGCCGGGCGATGAACCGGGTCTACGAGATCGGCGAGGGCCGTCCGGTCTGGAAGCTCCGTCCCGTGCTGCTGCTGGTGACGCTGGTCGAGCTGCTGCTCGTCGCCGCCGTCCTGCTCGCCCTGGTGCTGACCGGACCGGCCGCCGCCGCCGTCGGTGGTGCGATCGGCGTCGGCTCGACCGCGCTGACCGTGTGGAACATCGCCAAGTGGCCGGTGATGCTGCTGGTCGTGGTGGTCGTGGTCGCCCTCCTCTACTGGGCCACCCCCAACATCGAGCAGCCGCGGTTCCGGTGGCTGAGCATCGGGGCCGCCGTGGCCATCGGAGCCTGGGTGGTCGCCTCGATCCTGTTCGGCTTCTACGTCGGCAACTTCTCCTCCTACAACAAGACCTACGGGTCGTTGGCCGGGGTGGTGGTGTTCCTGCTCTGGGTGTGGATCACCAACCTGGCGCTGCTCTTCGGTGCCGAGCTCGACGCCGAGCTCGAGCGAGGTCGCGAGCTGCAGGCGGGCATCCCCGCCGAGGAGACGGTGCAGCTGCCGCCCCGCGACGACCGCAACATCAAGAAGCAGGAGGAGAAGGAGGCGGAGGACGTCGCGCGAGGGCGCGCCCTGCGCCAGAGTCGCGGCGAGACCCAGGACGCCGACGCCAGCACCGAAGACGGCGCCAGCACCAGCACCGACGACGGCACCGCGCGCAGATCCTCCGCGGGGACGCCGACGAGCGAGACGTCCCCAGTGGCCGGGGCACCCGGGGCTGACCGGGCGCAGCGGGACAGCCCCTCGGCATCCGCCGAGAAGCGCCACTGGGGTCTGCTCGGCGGACTGCTGGGGGCGCTGGTCGCCGGCTCGCTGGCCCGACGCCTCCGCCGGCGTGCCGGGAGCTGAGCCCCCGGGTTTTACCCACGTTCTCGCGCACAGGGCACAGGTCGGGGGTGGGGGCTGCCGATGAGGCAGGGGTGCGCGCCGCGCGCACCCCTGGGACCGCTCCTGGGCCAGCACCGTCCCGCCCGATCCGGAGAGCACCGCCGCATGCACCCGCGTTCCGCGTCCAGCCGCCCCCGCCCAGCCTCCGCCGCGTCCCCGCGCCGGCAGGCACACGGCTGGTGGGGGCGGCTGGTCGGCGCGGTGCTGGTGCTGGTGGTGGTCACCTCGGTGGCGGCGGAGGCGGCGCCGCCGGACCCCTACGCGCCCTATCAGCCGCAGACCAACTGCAGCCCGCATGCGAAGCCCGGCACGGTGCGGCTCTCCGCCTGGCTGCAGCGCCAGTATCCCGGCAGCGGATCGATGGGGATCTCACGCTCCTGCCACGACGGCGGCGTCTCCGAGCACAAGGAGGGCCGCGCCTTCGACTGGGCCGTCAACGTCCACTCCGCCCGGGACCGCGGCTACGTCGGGTCGTTCCTGCACCGGATCCTCGCCACCGACGCCGAGGGCGACAAGCACGCACTGGCCCGGCGGATGGGCATCATGTACCTGATCTGGGACGACCACATCTACGCCTCGTACTCCGGGTTCGCCAAGCGGCCCTACCACGGCTGCCGGGTGGCGAAGGGCTGCTCCGACACGCTGCGGCACCGCAACCACGTGCACCTCTCCCTGAGCCGGGCCGGCGGCGCCGGCCGGACCACCTGGTACACCGGGGCCACCGGCGGCCCCGAACCCGCCGGCGGCACCCCGAAGCCCTCCCCGGAGCCGGCCCCGCCCCCCTCGAGCGAACCCGCCGCGCGGCCGGTCCTGGACTTGACCCGGCGGCCGTTCGCGCGGGTGCGCGTCCCTGCCGACGGTCGCACCGTGGCCACCTGGTTCCGCCTCGAGCGCGGACACAGCTACCGGCTGACGGTCGCGGGCGTGTACGGGTACGGCGACCCCGCGCAGGTCGCCGACGCGTCCTGCCGGTGGTCGGTCGTGGACCGGTCCTGGACGCCGTACCCGAGCCGGGCGGTGGCCGCGGCGCACGGCTCGCTGAACCTGCTGGTCGACGGCGCCCCGGTCAGCGCGGCCGGCTGCCACCCGGGCAGCCACGTGTACGCCCGCACGCTGACCCCGACCCGGACCCGGGCGCTGCGGCTCCGGGTCGCGAACCCCCCCACGACGCGGTGGGCAGCGCTGACCGTGCTGGTCTCCCGGCGCGGTGCCGACGTCCGCGGCGGACTGCCCCGGCTGCCGACCCTGGCCGCCGCCCCCACCCGGACCGCGGCACGGCCCGGGCCCGGACTGCTGGCCGAGACCGTCCGGGTGCCGGCCGGCGCCGGCACCGTGCGCTCGGTGGGCGGCGTGGAGCGCGGCGCCTCGTACCGGGTCACGGTCACCGGCACCGTCGGCCTCGGTGCCGGGGCCCGCTCCGACGGGCGCTGCGTGAGCCTGGACGGCCACTGGTACCCGCAAGCCGCCCTGGACCGTCGCGACCCGGGGGCCGCACACACCCGGTTGTTCGTCGACGGCGTCCCGTTCGCGGGCGACGCCGCGAGCGGCGCGACCTGCGCGAGCCGCACGCACGTGCTCGAACGCACCGCCACCCGGTCCGGCCGGCTCGAGCTCGCGATCTGGGACCCGCTGTCCCGCCGTGACGACACCGGCGCGCTCTCCGTGCGCGTGCAGCGGCTGACCGCGCTGCCCACACCGGTCGCCGCCGCCGCGGAGCGAGCCGCCGGCACCGCACCGTGGAGGCGGGCCCGGGACACCGTCGTCGTCGAGGCGTCCTCCGACGCCGGGGCGGTGTCCGTGCTGCGGCTGCGCGCCGGCCAGCGCGTCGACCTGATGGTCCGGGGCACCACCCGCTCGGGGTCGCGGCACGCGGACGCCTCCTGCGTGCACACCCGCACGGGGTGGGCCATGGTCGACCGCACGCTGGCGCTCCGGCAGGACCCGCACCAGCTGTGGGTGAACGGCCGGCCTGGCCGCTGGCGTCCGGTCCGGGGGCGCGCCGGGTGCTCCCCGACGCACGTCTACCGCACCCGGTACGTCGCCCCCCGGAGCGGCCCGCTGCGGCTCGCGATCCTCGACCTGGACCACCGCTCGGCCACCGGCTCGCTCACCGTCTCGCTGACCCGGCGACGCTGACCCGTCAGCGCGCGTGCGCGGCGATCACGTCGCGGTACCACTCGAACGAGTCCTTCGGCGTGCGCCGCTGGGTCGCGTAGTCGACGTGCACGAGGCCGAAGCGCTTGGTGTAGCCCTCGGCCCACTCGAAGTTGTCCAGCAGCGACCACGCGTAGTAGCCGCGCACGTCGACGCCCTCCCCGACCGCCTGCGCCACCGCGCGCAGGTGCGCGTCGAGGTAGGCGAGCCGCTCCGGGTCGTGCACGGCGCCGTCGGCGGAGACCTCGTCGTCGTACGCGCAGCCGCTCTCGGTGATGTAGACCGGCGGCAGCGCGGTCGCCGTACTGGCTCCGCAGCGAGACCAGCTGCTGGCACAGGCCGTCGGGCACGACCGGCCAGTCGAAGGCGGTCCGCTCGTAGCCCTCGACCCGGACCGTCTTGAACGGCGCGCCGGGCATCGAGGGCGCCGGGCTCGGCCGGCAGCGGCGAGGAGGCGGCCGCGATCCTGGTCGGGTTGTAGTAGTTGAGGCCGTAGAAGTCCAGCGGCGCGTTGATCACCGCGAGGTCCTCCTGCACCGGGCCGGGCATCTGCTCCGCGTACCCGTCCGGGTAGCGGCCGAGCAGCATCGGGTCGGAGAAGAGCCGGTTCCACAGCGCGTCGTAGTGCGCGGCCGCGGCCACGTCCGCAGGGTCCTCGGTGGCGGCCCAGATCGGCGAGTGGTTGTTCGCCGAGCCGACGCTGGTGGCGCCCGTGGCCCGCAGCGCGGCGACCGCCCGACCGTGCGCGAGCAGCAGGTGGTGGGCCACCGGCAGCGCGTCCAGCAGCAGCCGCCGGCCGGGCGCGTGCACGCCGAGCGCGTGACCCAGCATCGTGACGACGTTGGGCTCGTTGACCGGGCACCAGTGCTCCACCCGGTCACCCAGCCTGAGCGCGACCAGGGTGGCGTACTCGGCGAACCGCTCGGCGGTCTCGCGGTTCAGCCAGCCGCCGCGGTCCTCCAGCGCCTGGGGCAGGTCCCAGTGGAACAGCGTCGCCATCGGTCGGATGCCGGCCGCGAGCAGCTCGTCGACGAGCCGGTCGTAGAAGGCCAGCCCCTCCGGGTTCGCCCGCCCGGCGCCCTCCGGCTGGATCCGCGGCCAGGACACGGAGAGCCGGTAGCCGCCGATGCCGAGGTCCCGCATCAGCGCGACGTCCTCGGGGTAGCGGTGGTAGTGGTCGCACGCCTCCGCGCCGCTGCTGCCGTCGGAGATGGCGCCGGGCTGGGTGCAGAAGGTGTCCCAGACGCTGGCTCCCGCGGCCGTCCGCGCCGACGGCCCCCTCGATCTGGTAGGCCGCGGTGCTGGCGCCGAAGCGGAACCCCTCGGGCAGCGCGGGCAGGTCGGCGGCGGCGGTGTCGTCCATGGCGACACCCTGCCAGAGGTCGCGGACCGGCGCGTCCCGGGTCGACGGCGACGCCCGCCCGGACCGCGCGAGGATGGTGCCGTGATCGACGTACGACGGGCCGCGGGGCGGTCCACCACCACCGCCGGCGGGCTGGTGACGCGCCACTCGTTCTCCTTCGGCGCCCACTACGACCCCGGCAACGTCGGGCTCTCGGTGCTGGTCGCGCACAACGAGGACCTGGTCGCGCCGGGGGCGGGCTACGACCCGCACCCGCACGCCGACCTCGAGATCGTCACCTGGGTACTGGCGGGCAGCCTGGTCCACGAGGACTCCCAGGGTCATGCGGGCGTGCTGCACCCGGGGGTGGTGCAGCGCCTGAGCGCCGGCAGCGGCGTGCGGCACTCCGAGCGCAACGACGCCCCCGGGGCGGCGGTGCCGACCCGGTTCGTGCAGATGTGGCTGCGCCCCGACGAGCCCGGGCTGACCCCCTCCTACGCCCAGCACGAGGTCGGCGCCGTCACCGGCCTGGTGCCCCTGGTCTCCGGCATCCGCGGCCTGGACGCGGCGGTGTCCGTGCACACCGACGGCGCCGCGCTGCATCTGGCCCGGCTCGCGCCCGGGGAGCGGGTGGTGCTTCCGGACGCTCCGCACCTGCACGTGTTCGTGGCGTCGGGCAGCGCGGAGCTGGAAGGAGCCGGTGCCCTGGCGCCAGGGGACACCGTCCGCTTCGCCGCAGAGGGCGGCCCGGTGCTGGGCGCCCTCGCGTCCAGCGAGGTGCTGGTCTGGCAGCTCCCCTGACCTGGCGTCTTCTCGGGAGGTCGCAGCCGTCCGCTACCCGGGCGCCCGCAGCCAGGCGCACCGCCGGCCACCGGACCAGGCCTCGACCCGCAGGCCGTCCGGATCCCGCACGCCGCCGATGACGACCGGGTCCCCGGCGTAGGCGGTGGCCACCAGCCGGTAGTCCCACCGGTTGTCCGGAGGGGCCCCGGCGGAGCGGATCAGGCGACGTGCGTGCTCGGCGCACCACAGCGCGAGCAGCGGACCGTGCACGACCAGGCCCGGGTGCTGCTCGACGTCGCGGGCGTAGCCGAGGTCGTAGTGGATCCGGTGCAGGTTGTAGGTCAGCGCGCTGTAGGCGAACAGGTACCGCTCGTCGGGGACCACCGTCCAGGGCCGGTCGAGCACCGGGGGCTCGTCGGCCCGGTCCGGGTCTGAGACCTGCGCCGGCACCGGCACCGGCACCGGCACCGGCACTCGGGAGCCCTTCGGGTCCCGGCCCACGCCCCCGCCGGCGACGGGTCCGGCGGGCCGCCGGTAGACCAGGTCGCGGCGCTCCAGCAGCCGGGTGCTGCCGGCGACCGACCAGGCGTGCTCCTCGGTGACCAGCAGCAGCGGGCCCGACCGGCCCTGCCGGACCCGGACGTCGGCGACCCGGCTGTCGCGGGTGGCGTGCTCCCCGAGCCGCAGCGGCGCCTGCGTCTGGACGGTGCTGCCGCCGAACATCCGGCGCCGGTCGGCGAGCGGCGGCAGCAGCGGCCCGCCGGCCGGGTGGCCGTCCGCGGCGAGCTCTCCCAGTCCGACCGCGTCGCGCAGCAGCACCTCGTGCCACAGCGGTGGGAGCTCGTCGCCCTCGCGCGGCGCGGCCGTCCCCAGCAGGGCCGCGAGCCGGGCGACCGGACCGGCGCAGAGCACGCCGGAGGCCCGCGTCGGCGCGGGGTGCCACGCGGCGGCGAGCTCCTCGAGGGTGTCGGCGCTCATCGGCGGTCCCGGCGCACGGCGTCCCCGCTCACCGGCGACCAGCTCATGCGACCACCCCGGCGGCCCGGAGCGCCGCGACCTCCTCAGGCGGGTGCCCGAGCTCGGCGAGCAGCCGGTCGGTGTGCTCGCCCAGCGCCGGCACCGGCCCCATCCGGACCTCGACCCCGGCCAGGACCGCGGGCGGCCGGACCGCCTCCACCGGGCCGCGCTCGGTCTGCACGTCCGCCCACCGGTCCCGGTCCCGCAGCTGCGGATGGTCGGCGAGGTCCCCCACCTCGGTGACCCGGGCCGCCGGCACCCCCGCCGCCGCCAGCCGCTCCAGCAGGGTCGCGGTGGAGAAGGTGGCGGTGGCCTCCGCCACGGCCGCGTCCACACGCTCGCGGGCCGCCACCCGGTCGCGGTTGGTGGACAGGGCGGCGTCGGCGCCCAGTCCGGGACGATCCAGGGCCACCGTCAGCCGCTGCCACTGCCGGTCGTTCTGCACACCGACCAGCACCCGTCCGTCACGGGTCGGGTAGCCGTCGTACGGCACGATCGCTGGGTGCGCCAGGCCGTGCCGGCCCACCGACCGGCCGCCGTACATCGAGGTGAGCAGCGGGTGGCCCATCCACTCCACGAGCGCGTCGAACATGGACACCTCGATCCCGCAGCCCTCACCGGTGCGTCCCCGGCGGACCAGCGCGGCCAGGATCGCGTGGGAGGCGTGCAGGCCCGCGGCGAGGTCGGCGGTCGGCACGCCGGTCTTGACCGGGTGCGCGGCGGTGCCGGTCACCGAGACCAGCCCCGCCTCCGCCTGCACCAGCATGTCGTAGGCGCGCCGGTCGCGGTCCGGGCCGGCCGAGCCGTAGCCGGAGATGTCGGCCACCACCAGCCCCGGGTGCCGGGCCCTCACCTCGGCGGCCGCCAGCCCGAGGCGGGCGCTGGCCCCCGGGGCGAGGTTCTGCACCAGCACGTCGGCGCGCGCCACCAGCGCGTGCAGCACGGCACGACCGGGCGGGCTCTTGACGTCGACGGCGATCGACTCCTTGCTGCGGTTCAGCCACACGAAGTGCGAGGAGAGGCCGTGCACCGCGTCGTCGTACCCGCGGGCGAAGTCGCCGCCGTCGACCCGCTCCACCTTGACCACCCGGGCGCCGAGGTCGGCCAGGGTCCTGGTCGCGAACGGCGCGGCGACCGCCTGCTCGAGGCTGACCACGGTGACCCCCTCCAGCGGGAGCACCCCGCCGCCGGTCACCGCGCCCCCGGTCACCGCGCCCCCGGGTGAGGGGCGGCCGGGTGAGGGGCGGCCGGGTGAGGGGCGGCCGGGTGGGAGGCGACCGGGTGGGAGGCGACCGGATGACGGGCGACCAGCTGGGCGGCGATCACGTTGCGCTGGATCTCGTTGGTGCCCTCGCCGACGATCATCAGCGGGGCGTCGCGGTAGTACCGCTCGACGTCGTACTCGCGCGAGTAGCCGTGGCCGCCGTGCACCCGCATCGCGTCCAGGCTCACCTCCGCGGCCGTCTCGGAGGCGAACAGCTTGGCCATCCCGGCCTCCAGGTCGGCGCGCTCGCCGCGGTCGATCCGCCCGGCCGCGTCGAGGGTCAGCAGCCGCGCGGCCTGCACCTTGGTGGCCATGTTCGCCAGGTGGATGCCGACCGCCTGGTGCTGCCAGATCGGCTTGCCGAAGGACTCCCGCTGCTGGCTGTAGCGCAGCGCGTCGTCGAGCGCGGCCTGCGCCACCCCGACGGCGCGGGCCGCGACCTGCACCCGGCCCACCTCCAGGCCGCTCATCATCTGCCGCCAGCCCACCCCGGGGACGCCGCCCAGCACCGCGTCGGCGGGCACCGGCATGTCGTCGAGGACCATCTCGCACGCCTCGACCCCTCGGTAGCCCAGCTTGGGCAGCGTCCGCGACACGTCCATCCCGGGACCCGGCTCGACCAGCAGCACGCTGATGCCGGCGTGCCGCGGCTCTGCGTCCGGGTCGGTCTTGCACAGCAGCGCCACCAGACCGGAGTGCTGGGCGTTGGAGATCCAGGTCTTGGACCCGCTCACCCGGTAGCCGCCGTCGGCACTCGGACGCGCGGTCGTGCGCAGCGCCTGCAGGTCGCTGCCGCCGTCCGGCTCGGTCAGCGCCATCGTCGCGCGCAGCGAGCCGTCGGCCATGCCCGGCAGGTAGCGCTGCCGCTGCTCGCCGGTGCCGAAGCGGCTCAGCAGGCTGGCCACCACGCTGTGCCCGCCGGTGGCCCCGGCCAGGCTCATCCAGCCTCGGGCCAGCTCCTCGGTGACGCGGGCGAACGCCGGGCAGGACAGCTCGATGCCGCCGTACGCCGCCGGCACCAGCATCCCGAAGAACCCGAGCCGCTTCATCTGCTCGATGAGCCGCTCGGGGTAGCGGTCGTGCTGCTCGTCGTCACGGATCTGCCCGCGGACCTGCTCCTCGACGAACCGCGCGACCAGCGCGACCATCTCCTGCTCCTCGGCACTGAGCGACACGGACGGCACCTCTCGTCGGATTCGCGGCGATCGTACGTCGCGCCCCCGGTCAGCGCGCCAGGTCGTCGACCACCTCGGCGGCCGGCAGGTCCCGCAGCCGGTGCCCGGGCAGCAGCAGCTTCGAGCGCCGCACCCCGCTGCCGATGATCGCGACCTCGAGGTCCAGGCAGGCCCGGTCCACCAGCACCCGCCACGCCGGGGGCAGACCCACGGGGGTGATGCCGCCGTACTCCATGTCGCTCTCCCCGACCGCCCGGTCCATGGCCAGGAAGGATGCCTTGCGCACGTCGAGGGTGCGCTTGACCCGGTTGTTCACGTCCGCGCGGGTGTCCGCACGCACGACGCAGGCGGCGACCCGCTCCTCGCCGTCGCGACGGCCCGAGACCACCACGCAGTTCGCACCGGCCGCGAGCGGGGTGCCGTAGGCCTCGGTCATCGCGGCGGTGTCGGCCAGCGCGGGGTCGATCTCCACGACCGCGGTCTCCCCGGCGTACGTCCAGTCGCGGAGCGCCGCGAGCACGGTCGGAGCGAGCAGGTGCGGATGCTCGAGAGCAGGCAGGGAGGTCAGCGATCCGATCCGCGGCAGGTCCATCGGGCCACGGTAACCGGCGCCGGCCGGACGTCGGAATGTCACCGTCTCGACCGGTTCGCGTTCCTCGTGGGGCTCCGCGGCGCCCGGTCCGCACCCGTGCAGCCAGTCCGGCCACGTCAGGACGGCTCCCGCCGACCCGGGCCTCAGCCGGCGGTGCGCAGGAACTGCTCGAGCAGCGGCCCGGCGGTGCCGCTGCCGGACTCGCCGACGGCGACGAAGACCGCGACCGCGAGGTCGCCCTGCACCGCGATCATCCAGGCGTGGGTCTGCAACGGCTGCTTGTCACCGAACTCGGCAGTGCCGGTCTTGGCCAGCACCGGCGCCCCCGGCAGCCCGGCCAGGAACGCGCCGCTGCCCCGGGTGACCACCCCGCGCATCAGGCCACGCAGCTGAGCGGCCTCGCGGGACGTCACCGGGCCGGCCGCAGCGGACGGGTCGGTCCGCTCCTGGCGCGGCAACAGCCGGGGCCGCACCAGGCCGCCCTCGGCCACCGACGCGGCGACGGTGGCCATCGCCAGCGGCGAGGCGAGCACCCGGCCCTGGCCGATCATCGCCGCGGCGTGCCCGGTCGCGGAGCCGGCCTCCGCGTCGGTGCCGGGCACGGAGCCGAGGAACGCCGGGAACCCCAGGTCCTGGTCGACGCCGAGGCCGAGCGCGGCCGCAGCATCCGCGAGCCGGGCCTGGGAGACGGTGTCCCGCTCACCGATGAACGCGGTGTTGCAGGAGTTCGCGACCGCGGTGGCCAGCGAGATCCGGCCGAGCCCGTCGGCCGGGTAGTCGCTGTAGTTCTTGAACCGCTTGCCGTCCACGACCGTGGTCGCCGGGCAGCTCAGCATGCTGGTAGGACGCACGTCGGAGCGAAGCAGGGCGAGGCTGGTGACCACCTTGAACGTCGACCCGGGGGCGTAGCGGCCCACGGTGGCGGTGGACAGCCCGCCGCCACCCGCGCCGCTGGCGACCGCGAGCAGGTCCCCGGTCGAGGGCCGGATCGCGACCAGCGCACTGGCCGGCCGGACCGTGGACAGGACCCGCTCCGCGGCGGACTGCAGCCCCAGGTCGAGGGTGGTCCGCAGCGGTCTGCCCGGGACCGCATCGACGCTGAACAGGTCACGGGCGCCGCCCTGGCCGTCGACGGCGCGCACGGTGGTCCCGGGGGTGCCGCGCAGCTGCTCGTCGTACCGGGCCTGGAGACCGGACAGGCCCGCGTCGTCGCCGGCCCCGTAGACGCCACCGGAGGCCTTGACGATCTCGGCGGTGACCGGGCCCACGGTGCCCAGCAGGGGGCGGGCGAACTCCCGGGTCGGCGCCAGCGGCAGCGTGTCGGAGACCGCGGCGAAGCCCGGCACGCCGGTGACGGCGGAGTCGCGGAGCACCGGGGCGGCGTCCGCGCGGCGGAGCACGACGGCCTCCACGAACGCCTTCGGGCCGGCCGCCCGGACCCGGGCCAGGAACGGCGCCGGGGACAGCTCGAGCCGGCGGGCCAGCGTGCGCGCGGCGCCGGCCTGGCGCGCGGCCGGCACCTTGGTCTTGTCGATCCCGAGTCGCACCACCGGCCGGTCCTCGACGATCGGCTTGCCGCCGGCGCCGAGGATGCCGGCCCGGCCGGCCAGCGACGTGCTCATCGCCAGCCGCTGGCCGGCGCGAAGGTCGGGGTGCACGAGGGTCGGGGCCAGACGCACCTGCCAGCCGTCACCGGCCGGGTCCTCGCGCAGCTGCGCGGTGGTCCGGTAGGTCCACGGCGTCCCGGTGCCGGCCAGCTTCCACCGGTAGGTGAGCGTCGCGGTCGTCGGCCGCCCGTCCTTGCCCTCGGTGACCGTGCCCACTCGCACCGTGTGCGTCGAGTCGCCCAGCCCGTCGACCGCGCGGGTCCACAACCCCTGCGCCTGCTGCGCGGTGCCACCCTGGAAGGACAGGCCGGTCAGCTTCCCGCTGGTCAGCGCCGTGGCGAGCGCGTCCGCCCCGTCCTGGGCGGTGGGGCCGCCGCCACCGAACACGCTGCACCCGGTGCCGGCCAGCAGCGCCGCCAGCACCGCCCCGACCCGGGCCATCGGGACGGTCCGCCGGACGACCCGAGGGGTGGCCCGACTGGTGCCCCGGCGCTGAGGACCGGGACCGGGACGGGGGCAGGGACGGGGTCGGGTCACCCCCCGATCGGACCACGGACGACGCAACCGGCCAAGACCGGCACGCCGGTCCCGCGGCGCCGCCGTCCGGTGCAGGCTCCCGGGCTCGGTCCCGCGCGGGACCGATGACTTCGCCGTCGTACGCCGGTCGGTACCCGTGACGCGTCGGCGGGCCTAGGGTGGGTCGCGCGCGCACGGAGGAGGAGCGGATGGCGATCCAGACGCAGCAGCCGGGGCCCGAGGTGCAGGACTTCCCTCAGGTCACCGACCCCTACCGGCGCGAGCTGCTCGCGCACTGCTATCGGATGACCGGGTCCAGCCACGACGCCGAGGACCTGGTCCAGGAGACCTACCTGCGGGCCTGGCGCGCCTACGACGGCTTCGAGGGGCGCTCGTCGGTGCGCACCTGGCTGTACCGGATCGCGACCAACGTGTGCCTGACCGCGCTCGAGGGCCGTCAGCGCCGGCCGCTGCCCACCGGGCTGGGCGCCCCGTCCAGCGACAGCAGCGTGCCGGTGGTGGAGAACGGCGAGATCCCGTGGCTGGAGCCGTTCCCCGACGCCGTCCTGGAGACGTCGGACCCGCTCACCGTGGTGACCGACCGGGAGACCATCCGGCTCGCGTTCGTGGCCGCGCTGCAGCATCTGCCGGCCCGGCAGCGCGCGGTGCTGATCCTGCGCGACGTGCTGCGCTGGCGGGCCGCGGAGGTCGCCGAGGCGCTGGGCACCACGACGGTGTCGGTGAACAGCGCACTCCAGCGGGCGCACGCCACGCTCGAGAAGGCGCAGCTCTCCGCGGACACCGTCGGCGAGCCCACCCCCGCACAGCGGGACCTGCTCGAGCGCTACGTGCAGGCGTTCTGGGACAAGGACATCGCCGCGATCGTCTCGATGCTGACCCGGGACGCGGTCTGGGAGATGCCGCCGTACACCGGCTGGTACCAGGGCGCGGAGAACATCGGCCGGCTGATCGACACCCAGTGCCCGGGCGGGCGCCACGACATGCGGATGCTGGCCACCCGCGCCAACGGCCAGCCTGCGTTCGGGCTCTACATGCGCGGCCCGGACGGGGGGTTCCACCCGTTCCACCTGCAGGTGCTGACCGTCGGGGCGGACGGGGTGCGGCACGTCGCCGCGTTCTTCGGCGCCCGGGTGTTCGCCAGCTTCGGGCTGCCGGACCGGCTGCCCGCGGACCCGAGCGCGTAGCCCGATGAGCCCCCGTCCGGACGGACCCGTCCCGGTCGCCGGGGCCGTCTCCGGGCCGGAGCTGCTCGAGCGGGCCGTCGGCTACACCCGGGCCACCCTGCCCCTCGTGGTCACCGCCGACCTGTCGGCCCGCACACCCTGTGCCGGCTGGGACCTGCGCGACCTGCTGCGCCACCTGGACGACTCGCTGGCCGCGCTCACCGAGGCGGCCGAGGTCGGCCACGTCGCGCTGTCGACCCGGCCGGACCGGTGCCCCTCGGAGACCGCGCGGCTCGTCGCCCGTCTCCGGGGTCGTGCCTGTGCCCTGCTGGCGGCCTGGTCGGCCCCGTCCCTGCGGGCCGTGTCGGTCTCCGGGCGGACCCTGCCCCCGGACCTGCTCGCGGCCGTCGGGGCCCTGGAGCTCGCCGTGCACGGCTGGGACGTCGCCCAGGCCTGCGGCGGGCCGCACCCGCTGCCCCCGGACCTGGCCCGCGACCTGCTCGCCTGGGTCCCGCTGCTGGTCGACGAGGCCGACCGGCCCCGTCGCTTCGCCGACGTGGTCGACGTCCCCCCGCGGTCCGGGCCGGCACCGCTGCTGCTCGCCGCCCTGGGCCGCCGGGTCCCGTGACCGATTACCAGGTGATGCAGGAGAACTGTCACTCCACATGGTGAACGACCCATGGGGAGTGCCAGTTCTCCATGGTCAGTGCGGTCGGCCGCCGGCGGGGGGTCGCGGCGTCGTATCCTCGTCCCTGCCGATCCAACCTCGTGAGGAGCCGTCTTGATCTTCATCACCGCCAAGTTCCGTGTCCTGCCCGAGCACGCCGACGCCTGGCCGGAGATCTCCCGGGCGTTCACCGAGGCCTGCCGCGCCGAGGACGGCTGCCTGTGGTTCGACTGGTCGCGCAGCCTGGACGACGCCACCGAGTACGTCCTCGTCGAGGCGTTCCGGGACGGCGAGGCCGGCGCCGCTCACGTGCAGTCGGCGCACTTCAAGCAGGCCCAGGAGACCCTTCCGCCGTACCTGGCCGAGACCCCGCGGGTGGTCAACTTCGACGTGCCGGGGACCGACTGGTCCGAGCTCGGCGAGATGGCCGTCCGGGACTGACCGTCGGAGTGGTCCGGCGGTCAGACCGAGGACGTCTCCCGGGCCGGCACCCGGGAGAACCGCAGCACCCCGTCCTCGAAGCCGGCCCGACGCCCGGCCCGGCGCAGCGCTGCTACGTCCCGCAGGTAGTTCTGCCGCAGCCGCCACGGTGCCCGGCTGCCCTGCTTGGGCAGTAGGTGCAGCGAGCGCCGCACGTAGCCGGCGGCGAAGTCCAGGAAGGGCTCCTCACCCACCGAGGGGTCGTGCTGCGGGACCACGGCGTCGTAGGACCGGGCCCGCAGGTGCGCCAGCAGCCGGCAGACGTACACGCTGACCAGGTCCGCCTTCAGGGTCCACGAGGCGTTCGTATAGCCGACGACGTAGGCGAAGTTGGGGACGCCGGAGAGCATCATGCCGCGGTAGGCCATCGTGTCGGGCAGCGCGACCGGCTCCCCGTCGACCACCAGCCGCAGCCCGCCGAAGGGCATCAGGTTGAGCCCGGTCGCGGTCACCACGAGGTCGGCCTCGAGCTCGCGTCCGGACACCAGGCGGACCCCGCCGGCGATGAACCGGTCGACAAGGTCGGTCACCACCTCGGCCCGCCCGGAACGGATCGCCGCGAACAGGTCCCCGTCCGGGACCAGGCACAGCCGCTGGTCCCACGGGTCGTAGGTGGGCTTGAAATGGGTGTCGACGTCGTAGCCGACCGGCAGCGCGTCCGCGACGCGGCGGCGGATGACCTTCTTCATCGACGCGGGCCGGCGCCGGGCGAGCTGGTAGCTCCCGGTCGTGAAAAGCACGTTCTTCCAGCGGGTCAGGGCGTACGCTGCGCGGGCCGGTAGCGTGGCCCGCAGCCTCGCGGCCAGCCGGTCCACCGCCGGCACCGAGACCACGTAGGTGGGGGACCGCTGCAGCATCGTGACCCGAGCAGCCCGGTCGGCCAGGGCCGGGACCAGCGTGACCGCCGTGGCACCGCTGCCGATCACCACGACCGTCCGGCCGGTGTGGTCGAGGTCCTCGGGCCAGTGCTGCGGGTGCACCACCAGGCCACCCGCGGCGGTGAAGTCCTCGACCCCGTCGAACTGCGGGGTGTAGCCCTCGTCGTAGCGGTAGTAGCCGCTGCAGGACCACAGGAAGCGACAGGTGAACACCACGGGCGCGCCGTCCCGGACCGCGTGCACCGTCCAGCGTGCCTGCTCCCCCGACCACTCCGCGCGCTCCACCCGCACGCCGTGGCGGACCTTGTCCTGGACGCCGTATGCCTCGGCGGTGCGGCGCACGTAGTCCAGGATCGACGGACCGTCCGCGATCGCCTCCCGCGCCGTCCACGGACGGAACCGGTAGCCCAGGGTGAACATGTCCGAGTCCGAGCGCACCCCCGGGTAGCGGAACAGGTCCCAGGTGCCGCCGATCGCGTCCCGCGCCTCCAGCACCAGGTACGACGTGCCGGGCAGCCGTTGCTCGAGATGGCAGGCCGCACCGACCCCGGACAGCCCGGCACCGACGACCAGGACGTCGGTGTGCACCGTCTCGGTCGCCTCGCCGCGCGTCATGCGACGAGCCTAGATCCACCAGAGAGCGGCACCGTGACCGTGGGTCCAGGCGACCTGCCGGCCGTCGACGGCCAGCGCGAAGGCCGCGATCCCGGTGGGCGCGGGGGGCGCGAGCCGCAGCCCGGGGACCACCTCGGGTCCCTCGTTGCTGACCCAGTGACCGCGCAGCCGGCCGACCTGCTCCACGAAGCAGGCCCGGTCGGGCCCGGAGAGGTAGGCGAGCACGGCGCTGTGCAGCACCACGGGCGTGACGTCGGCGGGCACCTCGTCCACCAACGCGGCCACCTCGTCGAGGAGGTCCCCGGTCCGCAGGCTCGGCGGGTCCGCACGGACCAGCGCGACCGCCGCGGTGAGGCGGCGGCGGCGCTCCTCCTGCTCGGGCCAGACCAGCGTCCGCAGCCACGCCATGGCGTCCTCGTCGCGTACGTCGAGGGGGTGCAGGTCGACCCCGCTCCGTGACACCACCCGCGGCATGACGCTCGGCAGTGGCGGGTCGCCGTGCACCCGGCACTCCAGGAGCACCGGGCTGGGCGCGGCCGGCGCCGGGTCCAGGGAGACCGGGCCCCGCTCACCCGACCAGCGGTAGCTGTAGCGGTCCGGATAGAGGCACAGCCCGGCGGAGGCGCCGACCTCGATCAGCGCGAGGGGGCCGGGCAGACCGGCCAGGACCGGGAGCAGGGTGGCGCAGCGCCCCACCTCGTTGGTCTGGGTGGCGCGTGCGAGCACCGTGGCGCGAACCTCGGGCCACCGCCCGCGCAGGACCCGGCGCAACTCGTCGTACCCGCCGGGACCGGCTCCGTGCCAGCGGGCGGCAGCGAACACCAGGTTGGGCTGACGCTTGCCCGCCGGGAGGGTCTCGAGCAACGCGACCACCTCCGGGTCGTCGGCGACCCCGAGCGCCCAGGCGGTGAGGCAGGGCGAGTCGCCGGCCTGCCGCTCGCCGAAGTCCCGGTAGTCCTCGACGGTCGCGGACTCGCCCACCGGCCTCATGCCAGGCGCCCGCGGACCAGTCCGATCAGCCGGTCCAGGATCCGCGCGCCGTCCGCGCGCAGGCCGTTGTGCTCGTACTCGTTGGTCACCCACGGGCGCATCCCGGGGACCAGCCGGGCGGTCTCCTCGGAGAAGACCCGGTCGACGTAGGCGTCCTCGGCATAGATGGCGGCCGCGCTCGGCACCTCGCACCCGGCCAGCACCTCCGCGTCGTACAGCCGTGGCCACTCCCGCGTGGCGAGCAGCTCGGCGGCCTCGGCCAGCGGAGCCAGCTCGGAGTCGTCCGCGAAGGTCCACGGGAACACGTGCTCGCCGGTGAACAGGGTGGAGTCGTCCGCGAACGCCTCCGGCATCGTCCGCGCGGCCGACCAGCGGGTCGCCTCTCCGTCGGCGTAGCAGGCCTCGTGGATGACCGCGTACAGCGGCGCCCGGCCGTTGAACGGAATCAGCGCGGCCAGGTCGTGACGGAAGGCCGGGGAGGCGGGATCGCGCTCGAGCAGGTAGTGCAGCTGCTCGGCGCCGTCGCTCATGCCCAGGCCGTTCCCGATGCTGCGCAGCCGCCGGGAGGTCACCACGTCACCGTTCGGCAGCACCAGACCGCCGTCGTCGGCCCGTGCGTGCAGCGACCGGACCCGGTCCCGGTCGCCGGGGTAGCGGGCGTAGTAGCGCCGGTTCCGCTCGAGCATGGTCGCGTACGTCGCGGCGTACACGTCGTCGACGGGCCGACCCACCGGCGGCACCCCGCCGGTGAACAGCGCCTCGCGCAGCGAGCCCGCGGCGACCGACAGGTAGTGCAGGGCACAAAACCCACCGAACGACTGGCCCAGGACGCTCCACCGGTCCACCCCGAGCGCCACCCGCAGCAACTCGGCGTCGGCGACGATCGCGTCCGCCCGGAACAGCGCCAGCCGGTCGGCCTGCTCCTGGGGGGTCATCCCGGTGAGGCGACCCACCGGCGAGGAGCGGCCGGTGCCGCGCTGGTCGAGCATCAGCACCCGGTAGTCCTGCAGGGCCCGGTCCAGCCATCCCGGGCTGCCGGGCGCGCCGGTCGGCCGCGGCGCCTCCTGCCCGGGACCGCCCTGGAGGAAGACCAGGAACGGCCGGTCACGGCCGTCGGGGTGCGCGACCTCGCGGGCGAAGAGGGTGAGCTGCTCCCCCTCCGGCCGGGCGTGGTCCAGAGGGACGGTGAGCTCGTGCTCGACGAGGTCGAGCCCCGGCACGTGCAGGCGCAGCGACGAGTGGTCGGTCATCGGCCGATCATGGCACCCACCGCCGACGGCGTCCGCCCGGGCCCGGGTCGACCGACCGTCCTTGGAGAGCCTGCGCTGCGGCAAGTCGTCTTTACTGAATCCTTCAGGACCCCGGCCCGCATGCCGATGCTGTGACATGTCCGGTGTCGGGGACAAGACCCCGTTTGCCCGGTGCAGCGGGTTCTGCCGCGGCGGCCGGACCTCTACCTTTGACCGCATGGGAGACAAGATGAGCCGAGTGACGCGTGTGACCATCGGACTGGTGACCAGCGCGCTCGCTGGCGCGCTCGCCCTGTCCGGGGTCGGTCCGTCCGCCTCCGCCGCCCCCCGCCGGGCGCCGCAGCCGGCTCACTTCACGATCAGCTCCTTCAACGTGCTCGGGGCCAGCCACACCCCGGCCGGCGGCCGCCGCGCCGCGGGCACCACCCGGATCGTGTGGGCCAACCAGCTGCTCGAGCGCCACCACGTCGACGTGGCTGGCTTCCAGGAGATGCAGGCCACCCAGCTCACCAAGTTCCTGAAGCTCACCAACGGCTCGTGGGCGGTCTATCCGGGGCTGCGACTGAAGAAGATCGACAGCGAGAACTCCATCGGCTGGCGCACCGACAAGTTCGAGCTGCTCCAGGCGACCACGGTCGACATCCCCTACTTCAACGGCACCCCGCGGGCGATGCCGGTGGTGCTGCTGCGCGACAAGGCCAGCGGGATGATGGGCTACTTCGCCAACTTCCACAACCCGGCCGACACCGGCAGGTACCGCAACCAGGCCCGGTTCCGGGCCGCCGCCACCTCGGTGGAGATCGCGATCCAGGACCAGCTCTACCGGCGCGGCATCCCCCGCTTCATGACCGGCGACATGAACGACCGGGCGCCGTACTACTGCCGGGTCACCAAGGCGACGCCGGTCAAGGCCGCCCGCCCGACCAGCGTGTGGCGCAACGGCACCTGCCAGGCCGGGAAGCCGCGCGCGGTCGACTGGATCTTCGGGTCCCGGATGGTCGGCTTCAGCAACTACGACGAGGACCGCAGCCCGCTCGTGGGCAAGACCACCGACCACCCGCTGATCTCCAGCGACGTCACCGTCGACCCGGGTGCCCTACCCCGGGGCTGGGACACCCAGCTCCCGGCGCCGTTCGTGCTGAAGAGCGTCAGCTGAGCACCGCCGGCACGTCGGCCGGCCCCCCGGACGACGCGGCCGGTCCGGACGACGCGGCCGGTCCGGAGGCGGCCGGTCCGGAGGCGGCCGGTCCCGAGGCCACCGGTCCCGAGGCTGGGCTCGATCGCCGCCAGGACCGCGGCCCGGCGCCCGCCGGAGCCGTGACCCGGACCTACGGCGGGCCGCTGGTCGCCTCGCTCTCCGGGGTGCTGGTGCTGGCCGTCCTCGGCGGCGCGGGCCTGATCGAGAGAGCCACCGGCGACGCCACCCCGGTCGTCAGCGACACGGTCGCCAGCAGCACGGTCGGCGGCGGCGGCCTGCCGCTGCGGGTCCCCGGCGTCGAGGTCACCATCGCCGCGCGCCCGGCCGCGGACGCCTCGCCCGCGCCGTACCGGCATGCCCGCACCCGCGTCCGCACCGCCATCCACGGGCCGTCCCCGACCCAGCGCGACCGCGACCTCGCTGCCTGGGTGGCAGCCTCCGGGACCAACCGGCAGCCCGCCACGGCACCCGCACCCGCGCCCGTCCCCGTCCCCGTCCCCGTCCCCGCACCCGTCCCAGCACCCGCGCCGGCTCTGGCCGCGGCACCGGCCCCCGCCAGGACTGCCGCCCCGACCGCCCCGCCAGTCCCGAAGCCGGCACCGTCCCCGGACGCTCCGCAGGCGCAGTTCCGGCTCAGCTCCTTCAACGTCCTCGGCAGCAGCCACACCCGCCACGGTGGCCGCGGCCGGGCGCCGGGGGTGGTCCGGATCCGCGGGGTCGCGCAGCTGCTCGCCCGGCACGACGTGGACGTGGCCGGCTTCCAGGAGCTCCAGGCCGACCAGGCCCACGGGCTGCTCCGGGCCACGGGCGGCGGCTACGCGCTCTACCCCGGCCCGGGCCGAGGACACGACACCGACAACTCGATCGGCTGGCGGACCGCGCGGTGGCAGTTCGTGTCCGCGACCACCGAGTCGATCCCGTACTTCAACGGTCACCGCCGGGCGATGCCGGTGGTGCTGCTGCGGCACCGGGCGACGGGGATCACGGCCTGGTTCGGCAACTTCCACAACCCGGCGGAGACCAGTCGGTACCACCACCAGCAGCGATGGCGCACCGAGGCCACCCGCATCGAGGCGGCCCTGGCCAACCGGCTGCACGCGAGCGGGGTCCCGCTGTTCATCACCGGCGACATGAACGAGCGGGGCCCCTACTTCTGCCGGCTCACTGCGCAGGCACCGTCGATGGTCGCGGCCCGCGGCGGCTCGAACGGCGCCGGGGGCTGCCGGGTCGGTCGCCCTCGCGCCGTGGACTGGATCTTCGGGTCGCGCGGCGTGCAGTTCAGCGCCTACGACGAGGACCGCAGCGACCTCGTGGACCGCACCACCGACCATCCGGTGGTCAGCACCGGCGTGCGCATCGACGGCTCGGTCTTCCCGCGAGCGATAGCGGGCGGCACCCGCTGATCCCGATGCACCGCTGACCTCGTCACCCGGTCAAGGACCGCCCCCGCGCGGTACCTTTCCGAGGTGAGGTGGACCCGGCAGCGAACGGTGCTCGCCACGGTCGTGGGACTGGTGGCTCTGCTGGGGACGGGTGCCGTCGCGGCTGGCCTCCAGGACCGTCCCGCGTCACCGGTCCGCGCCTCGGCCCGGGTGCCGGTGGCGCTGCCGACGGTCACCGCCTCGATCGTGCGGCCGACCGGACCGGCCGCGCCGCCTCCGGTGACCGTGCCCGCCAGCCCGTCCGCCGGTCCCCCGGCTGCGCGCCACCCGACTCCCGGCCCGCGCCCGACACCGGGTGCCTCACCGGCTGCCTCACCGAGCCCGTCCCCCGGCGCATCGGGCGGCCCGTCGGCGGGCACGTCCGCACAGCCCGCCCGCCCCCCGGTGCGCGCGGTGCCAGTGCCTCGGGCGCTGAGACCGACCCGCACGCTGGACTTCCGGGTCAGCACCTTCAACGTGCTGGGCGCCAGCCACACGACCGCGCACGGCAAGAGCCCCGAGATGGCCTCCGGCCGGGTGCGCGCCCACGGTGCCGCCCGGCTGATCGCGCGCCGCGACCCGGACGTGGTCGGCTTCCAGGAGCTCCAGGCCAGCCAGCTCGCGGTGCTCCAGCGGGTCACCCGGCTCTCCTTCTACCCGGGGCGCACCTTCGGCGACTCCGACAACTCGATCGGCTGGCGATCCGACCGGTGGGTCGCTGTCGAGAGGCACACCCAGGCGATCCCGTACTTCGCGGGCCGGGTCAGGCAGATGCCCTACGTGCTGCTGCGGCACCGCGCCACCGGCGTCCAGGCGTGGTTCGCGAACTTCCACAACCCGGCCGAGACCCGCCAGTTCCACCAGCAGCAGCGCTTCCGCACCGAGGCCACCCGCCGGGAGATCGCGCTGGCGAACCGGCTGCTCGACAGGACCCACCTGCCGGTCTTCATCACCGGCGACATGAACGAGCGGACGCCGTACCTGTGCCGGCTGACCGCCCGCACCCCGATGCGACCCGCCCAGGACGCGCTGCCCGCGGCCAGCGGCGCGGTCGGCGGGGGTGCCTGCCGCGCCACGCAGCGGCCCGGCATCGACTGGATCCTCGGCTCCCAGGATGTCCGGTTCACCGACTACACGGTCGACGACGACGCCCTGGTCAAGCGGACCACCGACCACCCGGTGGTCACCGCGGACGTGAGCCTGACCATCGATCCCGGCCTCGTCCAGGTCGGTCGCTGAGCGGTGTCCGCCACGACCGCCTGGCCGGTGCTGCTGCTCGCCGCCACCGCCGTGCACGCCGGGTTCCAGACGACCGTCACCGTGCTGGTGTACCCCGCCCTGTCCCGGGTCGGGCCCGCGGACTGGGAGCGCGAGCACGGCCTGCACTCGCGCCGGATCACCCCGCTCGTGGGCGCCGTCTACGGCTTCCTCGCGGTGGCCTGCGTCGGCGCGATGATGACACTGCCGTGGTCGGCCGGCCTCTGGCTGGCGTTGGTCGGCTCCGCGGCCACAGCGCTGGTGACCGCCGTCGGCGCCGCGCCCACACACGGACGGCTGACCAACAGCCCGGAGCCGTGGCTGGTCCACCGGCTGCTGATCGTGGACCGCTGGCGGTCGGGCTGCGCCCTGGCCGCCCTCGCCGGCGCCCTGGTACTCGCCCTGGGCTGACCGGCTCGCACTGGGCTGACCGGCTCGCACTGGGCTGACCGGCTCGCACTGGGCTGACCGGCCGGGGTCAGCCGGTCAGCACCATCCACTGGGTGCCGTCGAGCAGCTCGCGGACCGCGTCCAGGTGACCGGCATGCGTCGCGGTCTCGACCAGCACATGCAGCAGCACCTCGCGCAGGTCGTCCATCCGCCAGTCCCCGAACAGCTCCGTGGGCCACCAGGCCGGCGCTGTCCCCAGGGCGGTGCGCGCGACGAGCGCGTCGGTGAGCGCCGCCTCCGCCCGATAGCCGTCGAGCACGCTCGCGACGCTCACGTCCTCGGCGACGTGCCAGGCCTGGTCCCCGAGAGCCAGCAGATCGTCGGCGACCGCCGTGTCCCCCGCGAGCACGGCCCGGAACCAGAACCGCTCGACGTCCAGGGTGAGGTGCCGCACCAGACCGAGGCAGGTCCACCCCGAGGGCAGCACCGGTCTGCGCAGCTGCTCCTCGCCCAGGCCGTCGACGAGACCGAGCACGTGGTGCCGCTGGGCCTCGAGGTAGGACAGCAGCAGTGCGTTCTCCGGGTCGACCTCCGTGTCGGACGCCGTGTCGGGCATCGTCTCGGGCATCGTCTCGGGCATCGGGGCACCTCCGAGTCTGGTGAGCCGTGACGATCTGCCACGCGACCGATCTGACCACGCTGCTCCCCCGGAAACCAGGTTTGCCGACCCGGCGACCCGGGTCCACGATGTCCGCGTGGACGGCTTCGCCCCGGCGACCAGCGTCGGACCCACCGTGGCGGCCTCGTACGACGACCACCTCCGCGGCGACGAGGACGCCACCGTCGACTTCCTGCACCGGCTGCGCCAGCACCCGGAGGGGACCGCCATCGCGGTGACCGTGGGCCACATGGCGCAGGTGCAGGCACCGGGCGCCTACCCGCTCGCGTACCTGGTCTTCGACACGATCTACAACCTGCTCACCCAGGACGACCAGGTGCGCTGCTCCGAGAACGCGGCCCGGCACCTGGACCGGGACGGCGTCGTCGTGGTGGAGGCCGGGGTCCCCTCGGCCTGGGTGCGAGGCGACCAGTTCGTCGATGTCCGGCACGTCGCCACGGACGAGGTGCTGCTCGACGCGAACCGCTATGACGCCGTGACCCAGATCCTCGACGAGAGCCATATCAGCCTGACCGCCGCAGGGGTGCGCCTCGAGCCGATCTCCCTCCGACTGATCTGGCCCGCCGAGCTGGACCTGATGGCCCGGATCGCCGGCCTGACCCTGCGCGAGCGCTGGGCGGATGGTCCGGCGAGCCGTTCACGGCAGCCAGCCCCCGGCACGTCAGCGTCTACGGGCTACCGGGCGGGTGAACCCGCCGTGACGCTCAGGGCGCGCCGCAGCCGTGGCGGGAGATCCTCCAGACCGAGCCGGCGTACCGGCGCCCGGCCCACCGCGACCGCACCGGTCGGGCTGTAGCAGACGGCGGTCGCCGCGACGTTGCCCACGTCCTCGCTGACGGCCTCATCCACTGCCACCACGACCAGGAACCCCTGCTCGGGGGAGGGCAGCGGCTCCGCCTGGACGGTGTAGCCGCTCGCCGTCAGGTCGAGGTGACCGCCGCCGGTGGCCAGGGAGCCGCTCGGACAGTCGGCCTCGGCGAGCACCGTGTCCACCTTGCCGTTGTGATCGGTGTCGAGCGCCGTGCCGGTCCGGGTGACGGTCGCCGTCCGGCCCTTGGTCCGCGCGAGGTCCGCCGAGCTCAGGCCGTCGACCCGGTCTGCGTTCAGGTTCGGCACGCGCGCCCCGCTGCTCACGGTGAGCGGCGGCTTTCCGGCCGGCGCGCGCAGGCTCAGCGCGGTGCCCTTGGTGCTCGCCAGCGTTGTGGTGGCGGTCGCCGTGTTGGAGCGGCCGAGGAGCAGCTTGCCCCCGGTGGCCGCGACCGCGCTCCCGCTGCCGAGCACGAGCATGCACAGGGCGCCGGCAGCGAAGGAGGTGAGTCGAGACGTCGGTGCGGACACGTGGCGCTCCTCGGGGAGGGCCGCTCCCCGATGAAGCGGACATAGCACACACATTATGTCAAACCGCTTCACCGGGTGGGCGAACCCGATGCGCGGCTGGGGCCTCAGCCGTGCGCCATGTCCACGAACCGCGAGTAGTGGCCCTGGAAGGCGACGGTCAGGTCCCGGGTCGGGCCGTTGCGGTGCTTGGCCACGATCACGTCGGCCTCCCCGGGCCGGGTCGACTCCCGCTCGTAGACGTCCTCGCGGTGCAGCAGGATCACCATGTCGGCGTCCTGCTCGATCGAGCCGGACTCACGCAGGTCGCTGACCATGGGCCGCTTGTCCGCGCGCTGCTCCGCGCCACGGTTGAGCTGGGAGAGCGCCACCACCGGGATCTCGAGCTCCTTGGCCAGCAGCTTGATCTGGCGGGAGAACTCCGAGACCTCGAGTTGACGGGACTCGACCTTCTTGCCCGACGTCATCAGCTGGAGGTAGTCGATGACGATCAGCCGCAGGTCGTGCCGCTGCTTGAGCCGGCGGGCCTTGGCGCGGATCTCCATCATCGTCATGTTCGGCGAGTCGTCGATGAACAGCGGCGAGGAGGAGACCTCGCCCATCTTGCGGGCCAGGCGGGTCCAGTCGTCGTCGTTCATGTTGCCGTTGCGCAGGTGGTTCAGCGGGATCTTCGCCTCCGCCGAGAGCAGGCGCATCGTGATCTCGTTGCGGGTCATCTCCAGGGAGAAGATCACGCTGGTCATGTTGTGGTGGATCGCGGCGGACCGGCAGAAGTCCAGCCCGAGCGTCGACTTGCCCATCGCGGGACGGGCGGCGACGATCACCATCTGGCCGGGGTGCAGGCCGTTGGTGAGCTCGTCGAGGTCGGCGAAGCCGGTGGGCACGCCGATCATCTCGCCGTCCCGGTTGTTGATCGCCTCGATCTCGTCGAGCGCGGACTCCATGATCTCGCTGAGCGGCGCGTAGTCCTCCGAGGAGCGCTTGTCGGTCACGCCGTAGATCTCGGCCTGCGCCCGGTCGACCACCTCGTCGACCTGGCCCTCCCCGGCGTACCCCATCTGCGCGATCCGGGTGCCGGCGTCGACCAGACGACGCAGGATCGCCTTCTCGCGGACGATCTCTGCGTAGTAGCCGGCGTTGGCCGCGATCGGCACGCTCGCCGAGAGCGTGTGCAGGTACGGCGCCCCGCCGACCCGGACCAGCTCACCACGACGCTGGAGCTCGGCGGTGGTGGTGATCGGGTCGACCGGCTCCCCCCGGCCGTACAGGTCGATCATCGCCTCGTAGATGGTCTCGTGCGCGGGACGGTAGAAGTCCACGCCGCGCACCGACTCGATCACGTCGGCGATGGCGTCCTTGGACAGCAGCATCGCGCCGAGCACGCTCTGCTCGGCGTCGTTGTCCTGCGGCGGGGTGCGGTCCCCACCGGAGCCGCGGCCGCCGCCGTCGAACCCTGCGCCCGGTCCGTCGGACCAGGGGGCGTCGAGCCCGAAGGGAGGCTCGGTGTCGGGTGCGTACCCACTGCTCGAGGACGCGATACTCATCGGTGCTCCACCTGCGCGGCTGCCCTTCTGCTCGTCGTCACGCCAGACCATCCCAGCACGGGCCGACAGTTCCTCCGCAGAGACCCGCGGACCACCAGCGCAGGGTGACGTTACGGGTCTGCGGGGCGCTGCGACAGCCCGTTGTCCACAGGGTTTGTGGATAACTTGCCGGCCCGTGTGCAACACGCCCGGCGTCCTGTGCACAGCCTGTGGTCACACTTGTGGACAACCTCGACGTGATCGAGCCCACACCCGTCCTGACCTGCGACGACGCCGCTGAAGCGTGTGGATCAACAAAAAGATCCGTCGCCTCGCGTTCACTGTCCAGTCCCTGGCCGTTACCCGCGGATGGGGCGAACCCGCCCCCTCCGAGGCGTGGTTGTCAAGACTTGTCCCAAGGTTGCCCACACCCCCAGGCCCCGCTCCGCGCCCGCCCGCCGGCGACCGCCCGACGTCACGGACAGCCGCCGCATCTGCCTCTTACCCCGGTACGCTGGCCGGATGACCGGGACACAGCCGCACGCGCGGCGTGCCGTCCGGTCGCTGGACCGGCAGATCCTGCGGCTCGCCGTCCCCGCGTTCCTGGCGCTGGTCGCCGAGCCGCTGTTCCTGTTGTGCGACGCCGCGATCGTCGGCCACCTCGGCACGCCCCAGCTGGCCGGGCTGGGCATCGCCGGCGCGATCGTGCAGACCGCGGTGGGCCTGTGCGTCTTCCTCGCCTACGGCACCACCGCCTCCGTCGCCCGCCGGCTGGGCGCCGGGGACCTGTCCGGCGCCCTCCGGCAGGGGGTCGACGGGGTCTGGCTGGCGGTCCTGATCGGCTCGCTGACCACGCTGCTCGGCGTGCTGCTCAGCGACCCGCTGGTGGCGCTGTTCGGCCCCGGGTCCGAGGTCGCCCGGGAGGCGACGACGTACCTGCGGCTGGCCTTCCTGGGGATGGTGCCGCTGCTGGTGATGCTCGCGGCCACCGGCATCCTGCGCGGCCTCCAGGACACCCGCACCCCGCTGGTGGTGGCAGTGGCCGGCAACCTCGCGAACGTCGTCGCCAACGTCGCCCTGGTCTACGGCCTCAACCTGGGGATCGCCGGCTCCGCGATCGGCAGCGTCCTGGCCCAGCTGGGCTCGGCGCTGGCCCTGGTCGCGGTCGTCGCCCGCGCGGCCCGCCGGCACGGGGTCCGCCTGCGGCCGGACCTCCCCGGGGTCCGCCGGGCCGCGCACGCCGGCACCGCACTGGTCGTGCGGACCCTGACCCTGCGTGCCTCGCTGCTGGTGATGACCTACGGTGCGGCCGGCCTCGGTGCCACCTCGGTGGCCACCCACCAGCTCGCCGTCACCGTCTGGACCTTCCTGGCCTTCGCGCTGGACGCGGTCGCCATCGCCGCCCAGGCGATCACCGGACGGATGCTCGGTGCCGGCGACCGGGGGACCGCGCGGGCCGCCACCGACCGGATGGTCCGCTGGGGTCTGCTCAGCGGCATCGCCAGCGGACTGCTGCTGGCGGCCCTCGCGCCGGTGCTCGGCGGGCTCTTCACCGGCGACGACGCGGTCCGGTCCCTGCTCTGGCCGGTGCTCCTGGTGGCCGCGGTGTTCCAGCCGGTCGCCGGGGTCGTGTTCGTTCTCGACGGCGTGCTGATCGGTGCCGGCGACGGCCGGTACCTGGCCCAGGGAGGCGTTGTGGTGCTCGCCGTCTTCGCGCCGCTGGCCTGGCTGGCGGTGCACCTCGCGCCGGACCCGGCGGTCGGCGGTCCGACCCTGATGTGGCTGTGGGTGGCGTTCGGGGTGGGTTTCATCGGCGGACGGGCGGTGGTGCTGCTGCACCGCGCGCGCGGCTCCGCCTGGATGGTCACCGGCGGCTGATCCGCCGACCCGGTCCCGACCTGGCGCTCAGGGCGCGCGGCCGCCGCCGCGGGGCTCCTGGAAGAGGGCCCACACCGGCGTCGAGCGGCGCCGCTCCATGAACCTCCAGTGCGCGGCGTAGCGCCGGTAGGCCTGGGCCGAGCGGATCTCCAGGGTGGTCTCGTCGGCGTGCAGGCTCTTGTCGGTCCAGTTGTTCGATCCGGTCCACACCACCCGCGCGGCGCGGTTGCTGCGGATGTGACCCGACGCGGCCACCATCTTCAGGTGCGAGTACTTCACCGCGCGCAGTCCCAGCCGGCCCGGGAAGAGCACCCGCCGGACCCGCATCCGGGGCCCGGTGCCGGCGGACAGGATCCGGTAGGTCTTCTTGGCCATGAAGCTGTAGAGGATGCGCACGTAGCAGCCCCGGGCGTAGAGCTGGCGCACCTTGCGGGCCAGGTAGGCGCCACGGCCGGTGAACCACGCGTGCATCGCGATGTAGACCACCGTCCGGCCGCGGATGCCGGTGCCCTTCCTGGCCCCCCGGCAGGAGATGGTGTCCAGCGCCCGGATGGTCCGGTCGGTCCGGCGGGTGGCGTTGCGGAAGGGGTAGAACGTCGCGGTGTAGCGCCCCGCGCGGTACACGTAGGGGCCGGTGGCCCGGCGGTCGGGGACCATCCGCGCGAACATCGCGCGGAAGCCGCCGTACAGCCGCTTGTTCTTGTTCACGGTGAACAGGTCGTTCCACTGCACCGCGACCGCGTTCCGGGTCATGTTCGAGGACCCGGTGACCACCGTGTCGCGAGCCCGCCCGGCGCGGCTGAACAGGAAGAACTTCGAGTGCAGCACGGAGGTGCCCAGACAGCCGTTGCTGCACCGGTGCGCGAAGCTGCGCTGCCGGCGCCAGGTCCTCTCGTGGCGGTGACCGAGTGCCTTGACGATCCGGGCCCAGGCCGGCGACGTGGTGGCGGTGAGGTGCGAGTTCATCAGCACCTGCACGCTGACGCAGCGGCGGTGCGCGGCGACCAGGGCGTCGGCGAAGCGCCGGTCGCCGATCGAGTAGACCGCGACCCGGATCGAGGAGGGCGCCAGCCGCGGGTCACTCGGACAGGTCAGCCGCCGGTGCGTCTTGGGGTCCTTGGTCAGCAGGTAGCCCGGCGAGCTGTTGATCGTGCGGATCACGTGGGTGAGCAGGATCCGCCGCTTGGCCTTGCTGCGGGCGTAGGGGTTGTTGAACCTCGGTCCTCCCGGGGGCGTGTACGTCCCCCGACGGGACGGCACCCAGGTGGTGGGGTCCGAGCGGTCGATCCGGTCCAGCCGGGCGAGCCACCGGGCCCGGGTCCTGGCCGCCGCGGTGGCCTTCGCCCTCGCCTGCCGGACCGCCTTCGTCCGGGCCCGCTGCCGGGCCGCCTTGCGCGCAGCCGTCCGGGCCACCGGCCGCGCCTTCGTCAGCGCGAGGGCGCGGGCGTTGGCACGGGCCTTGCTGCGGGCCCGCGCGGTCGCCTTGGCCCGTGAGGTGCCGCTGGAGATGCCGGTCGCCGTGGCCCGGCGGGTCGTCGTCCGGACGGCGCGCGCCGAGGCGGTCGCCCGGGCCTTGCGAGTGACCTTGGCGCGGCCGACCGGCATGCCCTTGCGGGGCGGTCGGGAGACCGCGGTCACGGTCTGGGAGACCTGCACCGTGACCCGGGCGCGCACCGCCTGCCGGGCGGTCGCCCGGGCGGACTGCCGCACGGTCACCTTGACCAGGTCGCGCCCAGCGGGCTTCTTCGCGGCGGGCTTCTTCGCGACCGGCTTCGTCGCTGCCGTCACGGCCCCGGTCCGGGCCGCCGCGGGGCTCGCGGACAGCACCACCAGGGTGCCGCTCAGGGCCACCACCAGCGCGGTCAGCAGGGTCACCCAGCGACGGGCCGCCGAGGGTCGTCCTGGCGTGTCCTGCACGTCTCCGCTCCTGCCTGGCACCTCGCTCCCGGGGGCTCCTCCGAGCCCGGGCACCGGGTCCTCCCGGTGGGCCCGGCGCAGCCCCCGAGCCGCGTCGAGCCTAGTCGAGTCGGGCTGCCCGACCGGCGACCCCCGGCAGCCTCCACGTGTCGCGGAGGCTGGCGGGGACGCCGGACCGAGGCATGGACGGGGACCGACCGGTCAGTCGAGCGCCTTGGGGGCACCCGACTCGTCCCGGACGACGTCAGGGGACACCAGGGTCGGGGTCCGTGCGGTGATGCCCTCGCCCGCCGGTGTCGTCTTCCCCGGGGCGCGCCCCCCGCCGACCGGCTCGAGGAAGCTGGCGTACCGCGACGAGGACATCCGGCGGGAGTTGAACTGGAAGTGCTTGAGGTACTGCCGGTAGGCGGTCGCCGACTGGATGCGCAGCATGATCTCGTCGAAGTGCGAGCCGTCGCTGGTGAAGTTGTTCGAGCCCGTCCACACCACCCGCGCCGCCGACCGGCCGCCGACGTTGCCCGAGGCGAGGATGTTCTTGAAGTGGCTGTAGACGTCGGCGTACTTGTCACCGTTGAGCGAGAAGATCGTGCGACGCGCCGACATCCGCGGGCCGGTGCCGTGGGTGAGCCGGTAGTGCACCTTCGGGGTCATGAAGCTGTACAGGATCCGGATGTAGCAGCCCTTCGCGTACAGCTTGCGCACCTGGTCCTGGATGGCCAGCCCGCGAAGCCCGAACCACGCGTGCATGTTGATGTAGACCACGCTGTGCCCGTTGATCCCGGTGCCGCCGGTCGCCCCCGAGCACTTGACCGAGCGGAGCGCGGCGATCGCCGGGTCGGTCCGGTTCGCCGCCACCGGCCAGAACGTGGTCCGGTAGATGCCGGTGACGTAGTCCGAGCCGTTGCGTCGGAACCCGTTGTCGAGCTTCATCAGGTTGAAGTAGGACAGGTACTGCTTGTACAGCGTCGCGTTGTCACGGACGCCGTACAGGTCGTTCCACTGGATGCGCGCGGCGTTCGACGTCATGTTCGAGGAGCCGGTCAGCACCGCGTTGTTGATCCTGTTGGCACCGGCCGAGGGCGCCGGGAGCTGGGAGTCGAACAGGTACATCTTGGTGTGCAGGACCCCGCGGCCCCGACAGCCGTAGGAGCACAGGTGGGCGAAGCTGCGGCGCAGCATGCCCTTGCTGTCGCGGACCCGGCTGCCGACCTCCTTCTGGAGCCCGGCCCACGCCGGGTCGTTGGTGGAGTTCAGGTGGTTGTTCATCAGGATCTGCACGCTCACGCAACGGCGGTGGGCGGATCGCATCGCCTTGGCGAAGACCCCGTCGGTCATCGAGTACAGGGTGATCCGGATCGTCGAGGGCAGGGCCGGGGAGGACAACCCGGGGCAGGGCGCTCCCTGGAGCCCCTGCCGGTAGCCGGGCATGCTGTTGATGATCCGGATGACCCGGCGCAGGTTGGCCCGGTTCGCGTCCTTGTTGCCCAGCGGGTTGTTGAACGACGCGCCCGTGTAGGTGCCGTAGCGGCTCGGCGCGTACACCGAGTAGACCCGCCAGGAGAAGGTCACCGGCTCGCTCATCGGGCCCTCGGGCGTCGTGGTCTTGCCGGTCGCCGGGTCCACCACGGCGGGCACGTAGGCAGCCACCGCCAGGGTGTACCGGTCCTTGTCGGCCTTCATGGTGAAGGTCCGGTGGCCGGTCGTGGTCGTCGCCCCGGCCGCGGACCTGTCGGCAGGGCACGAGCCGAAGGTTCCGCTGCGACCCGGCCCGGTGAGCGCGCACCGGAAGCGCACACCGGGCTGGGCGTCGGCGTAGGCGAAGTCCGCGGTGGTGTCCGTGCTCGGGTTCGCCGGGGTGCGGGTGAAGGTCGGCTTCGGCGGGGCGGCCGGCTCGGTCGCGTCCACGCGCTTGGCCACGCCGGCGCGCTCCTGGCCGGTGGCCGTCGCCGACGGCGCCGCCGAGCCCGTGGGCCGGGCCGAGGGTGACGTAGATCGGGTGGCCCCGGCCGAGGGTGACGCGGGCGACGTGGCGCCGGTGGCCCCGGCCGCGGGTGACCCGGGTGGCACGGAGCCGGTGGCCCCGGCCGACGGCGACGCCGGCCCGGTCGCCGCAGGCGACGGTGACGCCGGCCCGGTTGCCGCCGGCGACGGCGAGGCGGTTCCGGAGGTCTCGGCCAGGGCGAGCGGGGTCAGCGCCGCCCCGCTCAGGACGAGGCCGACAACGACCAAGAGACGGATCAGAGCACGCACGGTAGAACCCCCAGAACTCAGCCGCGCGGTCGTTGCCGCGCGTCTCCCCGAAAAATCAGCACCTCATGAGAACACACAAGCCCCGCCTGTCGCAGACGATCCTTTACTTTCGGACGGATCGTGGCCGCACCGAGCGCAAGGACGGTGCGGCGGTCTGGTCCGGACACGCCGCGACGGCCGCTCCCGGGATCGGGAGCGGCCGTCGAGGACGTACGTCGTGCCGCCCGGCGGACCGGCCGGCGCGTGTCAGGTCAGGCAGGGACGACGCTGAGGTTGACCAGCGCCTCGACCTCGTCGTGCACCTTCACAGTCACCTGGTGGGATCCGAGCGACTTGATCGGGTTGCCGAGGATGATCTTCCGCTTGTCGATCGCGTCCTTGTCGGACCCGACCTCGGAGTTGATCGCGCCGGCGATGTCGCTGACGGTGACCGCCCCGAACAGCCGGCCGCCGTCACCGGCGCGCACCGGCAGCAGCACGGTCGCGGCCTCGAGCTTGGCCTTGATCGCCTTGGCGTGGTCGAGGTCGCGCACCTCGCGGCTGGACCGGGCGGCCTTGATCGACTCGACCGTGCGCTCGCCGCCCTTGGTCCACCGGATGCCGAACCCGCGCGGGATCAGGAAGTTGCGGCCGTAGCCGTCCTTGACCTCGACGATGTCGCCGGCGGCACCGAGGCCACCGACCTCCTGGGTGAGGATGAGCTTCATGTCCGTCAGCCTCCTCAGCGAGCGGTCGAGGTGTAGGGGAGCAGGGCGACCTCGCGGGCGTTCTTGACCGCGATCGCGACGTCCCGCTGGTGCTGGACGCAGTTGCCGGTCACCCGGCGAGCGCGGATCTTGCCTCGGTCGGAGATGAACTTGCGGAGCAGAGTGGTGTCCTTGTAGTCGACACCGGTCGCCTTCTCCTTGCAGAACTGGCAGACCTTCTTCTTCGGCTTGCGAAGTACTGGCTTGGCCATTGTGGTGCTTCCTTTCGTGAAGCCCGGCTCGCGCCGGAATGGTCGGGATGTACGGGGAGAGTGGTCAGGATCGACCACCCGTGTGGATCAGAACGGCGGCTCGTCCTGGTGGCCGCCCGAGCCGCCGGTCGCCCAGGGGTCACCCTGGCTGCTCTGGCTGCTCTGGCCGCCGTGGCCGCCGCCCTGCTGACCGCCCCAGCTGCCGCCGCCCGAGCCGGCCTGCTGGCCCTGGCCCGAGCCACTGCTGGCCCACGGGTCATCGCCGCCGCCGGACTGGAAGCCGCCGCCACCGCCACCGCCACCGGAGCGGCTGGTCTTGGTCACCTTGGCCGTGGCGTACTTCATGGACGGCCCGACCTCCTCGACCTCGATCTCGAAGACGGTGCGCTTCTCGCCCTCGCGGGTCTCGTAGGAGCGCGCCTTCAGCCGACCCGAGACGATCACCCGCATGCCGCGGGTCAACGACTCGGCGGCGTTCTCGGCCGCCTGCCGCCACACCGAGCAGTTGAGGAACAGCGCTTCGCCGTCCTTCCACTCGTTGGTCTGACGGTCGAAGGTCCGCGGCGTCGAGGCCACGGTGAAGTTCGCCACCGCGGCGCCCGACGGCGTGAAGCGGAGCTCGGGGTCGGCGGTGAGGTTGCCCACCACGGTGATCGGGGTTTCGCCTGCCATGTCAGGCCTCCAGTCGGTCAGCAGTGCTCACAGATGGGACGGGTGCGGCTCAGTGAGCGTCGGGACGGATGACCTTGGTCCGCAGCACCGACTCGTTCAGACCGAGCTGACGGTCGAGCTCCTTCACGGTCGCCGGCTCGGCGTTCAGGCTGACGACGGCGTAGATGCCCTCAGCCTTCTTGTTGATCTCGTAGGCGAGACGGCGACGTCCCCAGACGTCGACCTTCTCGATGGACCCACCGTCGGTGCGGACCACGTTGAGGTACGTGTCGAGCGAGGGCGCGACCGTACGCTCTTCGAGGTCGGGGTCGAGGATGACCATCACTTCATAGGCACGCAAAGCAGTCTCCACCTCCTTCGGACTCGGGCGGCCACGGCATCTCCGTGGCAGGAGGGCTTGCGTCCGCCGTACCCCCGCGTCCGTGAGGAGCGGTGGCCCGGCGTGTCAACGGCTCGACACCCACTCTGGACGCGGGGTCGAGCCGGTCGACGACTCCGAGGGTACCAGCGGCCCGTCGGCCGCGGAAATCGTCCTCCACACGCATGAGCGCCGGCCTCGGAGGTACCGGTCGGGTCAATGCGCCACCCCCGGAGGAGTCCCGATGAGCGAGCCGACCGACCAGCAGGACCAGCAGCAGAAGGTCCACGACCTGATCAGCAGCACCCGGATCGCGATGCTCACCAGCGTCGGCTCCGACGGCGCCTTGGTCAGCCGGCCGATGGCCACCCAGGACGTGGAGTTCGACGGCGACGTGTGGTTCATCTCCGAGCGGGACTCGGTGAAGGTCCGCAACATCGCCGCCGACCCCCGGGTCAACGTCGGGTACGCCGGCCAGGGCTCCTGGGTCTCGCTGGCCGGCACGGCGAGCGTCGTCGACGACCCGCAGCGCCTCGAGGAGCTGTGGAACACCTTCACCGACGCCTGGCTCGAGGGCGGTCCGGAGAACCCGAACAACATCCTGATCCGGGTGCACGCCGACTCGGCGGAGTACTGGGACACCCCGGGCAGCAAGGTCACCCAGCTGGTGAACCTGGTCAAGGCCAAGGCCACCGGTCAGCGGTTCGAGGGCGAGAACGAGAAGGTCGACCTCGGCTGACCCGGGGGTCCGGGTCCGGGACGTCCCTGTCCGCGCCCGGTCGTAGGGTGGCTCCCATGCCTGAGCAGACCGCCCTGCGACTCGGTGCCCACGTCGGCCAGAGCGACCCCGTCGCCGAGGCCAGGGCGCGGGGAGCCGACCTCGTGCAGTTCTTCCTGGGCGACCCGCAGGGCTACCAGGGACCGGAGGTGGCCTACCCCGGTGGGCCCGAGGCGCTGCGGGCCGCGGCCGAGGAGGCCGGCGTCGACCTGTACGTGCACGCCCCCTACATCGTGAACGTGGCCACCACGAACAACCGGATCCGGATCCCGAGTCGCAAGCTGCTGCAGCAGCACGTGGACGCGGCGGCCGCCCTCGGCGCCAAGGGCCTGGTCGTGCACGGCGGCCACGTGAACAAGGCGGACGACCCGGCGAAGGGGTACGACAACTGGCGCAAGGCTGTCGAGGCCACGGACCTGAAGCTGCCGCTGCTGATCGAGAACACCGCCGGTGGGGAGAACGCGATGGCCCGGCACCTCGACCGCATCGCCCGGGTCTGGGACGCGATCTCGGGCGCTTCCGGCTCCGACATGGTGGGCTTCTGCCTGGACACCTGCCACGCCCACGCCGGGGGGAACGACCTCTCCACGGTCGTCGAGGACGTGCTGCGGATCACCGGTCGGATCGACCTCGTGCACTGCAACGACAGCCGGGACGGGTTCGACTCCGGGGCGGACCGGCACGCCAACTTCGGACAGGGGCAGATCGACCCCGGGGACCTCGCGGGCGTGGTGCGCGCCGCCGGCGCCCCGGTGGTCTGCGAGACGCCCGGCGGCCCGGCCGAGCACCGCGCGGACTTCGCGTTCCTGCGGGACCGGGTCTGACCGGGACGCGATCCGGCGCTCCGACCGCGACGGTTAGGCTCGGCCGGTGACCTCCCCTCCCCTGACCGTCCGCACGGTGACGCCCGAGCAGCACCTGGACCACCTGCGCGCGGTCACCGGCCGGGGCGACGACGTGAGCTTCCTGCAGACCCCCGCCTGGGGGGCGGTGAAGTCCGAGTGGCGGCGCGAGTCGATCGGCTGGTTCGCTCCCGGCGCCGGAGGTGGCGAGCTGGTCGGGGTCGGGCTGGTGCTCTACCGGCAGCTCCCGAGGGTGCAGCGCTTCCTGGCGTACCTCCCCGAGGGGCCGGTGGTGGACTGGGCCGCCGACGACCTCCGGGCCTGGCTCGACCCGATGGTGCGGCACCTGCGGAAGGCCGGCGCGTTCGGGGTCCGGATGGGCCCTCCGGTGGTCACCCGCCGGTGGGACGCGACCGCGGTCAAGCAGGGCGTCGCCGACACCGCCGTACGCCGGCTGGGCGAGGTGCCGCCCACCGAGCGCTCCCAGGACGGCGCCCGGGTGGTCTCCCAGCTCCAGGAGCTCGGCTGGCGACCGCAGACGGTGGAGGGCGGGTTCGCCGCCGGACAGCCGCAGTACAACTTCCAGATCCCGCTGCGCACCCCGGACGGCTCCCCGCGCTCGGAGGAGGACGTGCTGGCGGGGATGAACCAGCAGTGGCGGCGCAACATCAAGAAGGCCGCCAAGGCCGGGGTCGAGGTCAGCCACGGCACGCCGGCGGACCTTCCCGCGTTCCACGCCCTCTACCGGCACACCGCCGAGCGCGACCATTTCACACCGCGGCCGCTGGCGTACTTCGAGACCATGTTCGAGGCGCTGCAGGCCGAGGAGCCGGACCGGGTCCGTCTCTATCTCGCCCGGCACGAGGGCGACCTGGTGGCGGCGACCATCTGGGTCCGGGTCGGTGGGCACACCTGGTACTCCTACGGCGCCTCGTCGAGCGAGAAGCGGGACGTGCGCGGGTCGAACGGCGCGCAGTGGGCGATGATCCGCGACTCCCTCGCGGCCGGTGCAGACGTCTACGACCTGCGCGGCATCACCGACACCCTCGACCCGGACGACGCGCACGTCGGCCTGGTCCAGTTCAAGGTGGGCACCGGCGGCGAGGCGGTCGAGTACGCCGGCGAGTGGGACCTGCCGCTGAACGCGTTGATCTACAAGGCGTTCTCCCTCTACATGAGCAGGAAGTGAGCTCGCGGTGCCGCTGAGTCTCCACGTCGACGGTCCCCGCTGGGACGCGCACCTGCGGCAGGTCCGCGACACCCATCCAGGGCTGGTCCCGGTCATCAAGGGCAACGGCTACGGCTTCGGCCTCGAACGGCTGGCCGAGCGCGCCCAGTGGCTGGGCGTGGACGCGGTCGCCGTGGGCATGTACCAGGAGGTCCCGCGGGTCGCGCAGGGCTCCGGCGGCCCGTTCGCCGGATCGGTGATGGTGCTCAGCCCCTGGCGGCCCTTCGAGGCCCGGGCCCCGATGGACGAGCACGTGGTGCACACCGTGGGCCGCCTCGAGGACCTCACCGCCCTGGCCGCGCTCGGCGCCACCCACGGCGTGCGACCCCGGGTGGTGCTGGAGCGACTGACCTCGATGCGACGCCACGGCTTCTCGGCCCGCGACCTGCGCACGGCCGCTACCCTCTCCGAGGGCGTCGCCGTCGAGGGCGTCGCGGTGCACCTGCCGATCGCGCACGGCTCGCACCTCAGGGAGGTGCTGCGGCTGATGGCCGACGTGGTCGCGGCGGGACTGCCTGGTCGGCGGGTCTTCGTCTCCCATCTCAGCGACTCCGAGCTCAGCGAGCTGCGGCAGTCCTACCCGGACTACGAGGTCCGGCCCCGGATCGGCACCCAGCTGTGGCTCGGCGACCGGTCCGCGCTGCGGGTGCGGTCCACGGTGCTCGATGTGCACCTGGTCGAGCGCGGGGACGTGTTCGGCTACCGGGGCCGCACCGCCCCCTCCGCGGGCACGATCCTGGTCGTCTCCGGCGGCACGGCGCACGGTGTCGGCCTGGAGGCTCCCGGCGGGAGCTCCACGCTGAAGGACCGGGCGGCGCGGCTGGCCAAGGGCGGACTCGACGCGGCGGGCTGGGCCCGGTCCCCGTTCACGGTCGACGGCAGGCTGCGGATGTTCGCCGAGCCGCCGCACATGCAGGCCTCGATGCTGTTCCTCGGCCAGGGGGCGACGGTGCCGGAGGTCGGCGACGAGGTGGACGTACGGGTGCGGTTCACCACCACCTCGTTCGACGAGACGGTGGTCAGCACCTGAGCGCTGGTGCTCAGGCGTCGAGGCTGAGCACCACCTTCACGTCGTCGTCGCGCGCCGTGAAGGCGTCCGCGAACTCGCCGAGTGGCACCCGCCGGCTGACCAGCCGCGACAGCCAGCCGAGGTCGGCGTCCGCGAGGGCAGCGGCCGCCTGCGCGTAGTGCCGCAGGTTCGCGTTCACCGAGCCCACCACGACGTCGTTCTCCAGGACGATGCCGCGGTTCAGCCGCCCGGTGTCGACCTGCAGCGTGCGCCCGCCCGACGACACCCCGGTGAGCACCGTCACGCCGTAGTCGGCCGTCCCGGACATCGCGCCGAGCACCAGCTGCGGCACCCCCGTGGCCTCGAGCACCACGTCCGGCTTGATCCGTCGAGCGACCTCGTGGACGTCCGCGTGGTGGTACGTGCCGTCCAGGTCGTGGACCAGCCGGGGCTTCGGGCCGGCAGTGACCTGGTCGAGCACGTGCACGTCGAGACCGCGCTGACGCCCCAGCAGCGCCGCCAGCAGCCCGATCGGGCCCGCGCCGGTGACCAGCACGCGTCGGGGCTCGAACCAGGACCGGGCCCCGATCCGCTCCACCTGCTCCCATGCCTTCGCCACCACGCTGGTCGGCTCCATGAGCACGCCCACGTCGACCAGGCGGTCCTCGAGCCGGACCGCGTAGTCCGCCTCCACCGTCCACCGCTCGCTGGCGTAGCCGTCCAGCTGCTTGATGCCCCGCTCGGTGTACCGGCCGTTGCGGCACATGTCGAACTCCCCGTGCGCACACGCCCCGCACGGCTCCGGGTCCGGGCGGCGGACCACGCCCACGACCAGGTCGCCGGCGGCGAAGCCCGACCCGTCGGGGGCGGTGCGCACCCGACCGAAGGACTCGTGACCCAGCACCAGCCGCTCGTGACCCGGTGGCGCCCAGCCGTAGTCGCCACGGGCGATCTCCTTGTCGGTGCCGCACACCCCCACCGCCAGCCCGTCGACCAGCAGGTCGCCGGGTCCCGGCACCGGCTCGGGGACCTCGGTCACGGCAAGGGCGTCGGCCTGGAGCGGGACGGTCGTCAGGGCTCGCATCTGCTGACCGTACCCAGCGGCGTGCTCGGGCACGCGCCCGCCCGGCTCAGACCGGCAGCGGCGTGGCGGTGGGCTCCGCGGGGTCGTCGGTCAGCCCGTCGGCGCGCACCGGGTCCCGCCACGGCTGGAGCACGTCGCGGACCACCATTCCCGCCAGGTAGAGCTCGGCGGCCATCCGCGCCACCACCGCGAAGGCGTAGGCCGGGTCCGGGACCCCGCTGGAGGCCGAGGCGGTCCAGCCGCCCAGGTAGAGCCAGACCGCGCCGAAGTAGAGCACCTCCCCCGAGGTCCAGATCAGCACGTCACGCCAACGCGGACGGGCCAGCACCGCCAGCGGCAGCAGCCACAGGACGTACTGCGGGGAGTACACCTTGTTGACGAGCAGGAAGCCGGCCACGATCAGGAACGCGAGCTGCGCGATCCGCGGCGTCCGGCGGGCCCGCAGCCCGAGCACCAGCACCCCCGCGCAGACCGCGAGGAACAACCCCGCGGACACCACGTTGATCAGGTGCGGGCTCACCGTGTGACCGCGCTCCTGGAGCACCAGCCAGACCGACCCGAGGTCGGCGCCCCGCGCGTCGTTGAGCGACCAGAACGCGCGCCACTGCGCGAAGCCGGTGAGCATCGCGGGCGCGTTCACCACCAGCCAGGTGACCGCGGCGGCTCCGGTGGCGGCGGCGAAGGCGGGCAGCCGGCCCCGGCGCAGGCACACCACGAACAGCGCGCCGAGCAGGAACAGCGGGTACAGCTTGGTGGCGGTGCCCAGCCCGACCAGCACCCCGGCGAGCACCGGCCGGCCACGCGACCACGCCCACAGCGCGCCCGCCACCGCGGTGACGGCGAGCAGGTCCCAGTTGATCAGCCCGGTCAGGACCAGCGCCGGTGAGGCCGCGAACAGCATCGCGTCCCAGGGCCGGCGCCGGTGGACGCCGGTGAGGAACCAGGCCGAGAGCAGCACGAAGGGGGCCAGCAGGACGGCCGTGACCTTGAAGTACAGCCCCGCCTCCCGGGCGACGCCGGGACGCCCGTAGATGCTGGCCTCGTCGGCATCCGCGCGGGCGGCGAGGTCGGTGCCGGCGACGAGCTGGGTGACCCGCGCGGCGGCGTACGCGAAGTAGCCGATCACCACCGGATACTCCATCGCCGGGTAGCGGCCGCCGTTGTCGGTGTAGGGGACCTCGCCGGCGGCGAAGCCCCGTCCGCCGTACAGGTAGGGCACGTCCGAGTAGCACATCGCGGAGTAGCGGAGGTCCGAGCCGGACCAGCCGTCGGCCACGCAGGGGGTCTTCTGCACCATGCCGAGCACGAAGGCGACCGCGGCGACCGCGAGCACCACTCGCGCCGGGGTCCACCACCAGTGCCCGCGGGAGCGGTCGCCCGCTGGACCGCCGATGCTCTCGCTGACGGCCCGTGCCAGCGGGTCGCTGTGCGTGGGGCGCACGACCCCGTCAGCCGGTGCCGGCATCTACGGGGTGCCGGTCGTGGGCGGGGTGCCGCCCCCGTCGCCCGCACCGCCGCCCGCACCGGTGACCGGACCGCGGCCCTGACCGTTGCCCTGGCCGTTGCCCTGGCCACGGCCGGGCCGTGGGGTACCGGGCTGCACCGTCGGGGTGATCGTCGGCGGACCGGTGGTGGGGGCCGGCGCGCTCGGGCTGCCGGACGGGGTCGGAGTCGGGGTCGGTGTCGGGGTCTGCGTGGGGGTCGGTGTGGGGGACGGGGCGGGCGCCGTGGTCGTGGGGGGCGGCGGCGCCGAGGTGGTCGGGGTCGGCGTCCTCGAGGGCGGCGTCGGGGTGGGCGTCGGCCGCGGCGTGTACGTCGGGGCGGGCGCGTGGTCGGAGCGCTTCGCGGGCAGGTTCGCCGGCGGTGGGAAGCTCTCCACCCGGGCGCCGTCGAGGGTCTCCCGCACCGCCTGGGTCCAGGTCCGGGTCGGGTAGTCGGCGCCGAAGTAGGACGGCATGTAGCCGTTCAGCGCGTCGTTGCCGTCCCCGCGGACGTACATCACCGCGGTCGAGAGCTGCGGGGTGTAGCCGACGAACCAGGAGGAGGAGACGTCGCCGCGGGCGTTGGTGGCGGTGCCGGTCTTGCCCGCCGCGGGACGGTCGAGGGCGAGCGCGTTGCGTCCGGTGCCCGCCTTGACCACCTGCTGGAGCGCGAAGCTGAGGTCACGGTCCACGTCCGCGGGCAGCACCCGGGTGGTCTGCTGGGGGGACCGGTAGCGCACCTTGCCGTCGGCGTCCCTCACCTGGGCCACGACGTACCACTTCTTGGCCTTGCCGCCGTCGGCGATGGTGCCGTAGGCGTTGGCCATGTCCACGGGACTGATCGTCGCCGAGCCCAGCGAGATGCCCGCGTTCGCGGTCAGTCCGGCGGCGTTCGGCGGGATGCCCATCTTCACCGCGGTGCTCAGGATCTTCTGCGGCCCATTGGCCATCGACTGGGTCAGGTCGATGTAGGCGGTGTTGATCGACTGCTCGGTGGCCTTGGTCAGGCTCACCGCGGCGCCGTAGTCGTTGCCGTCGCCGGGGCCCTCGTTGACGACCTTGGAGGTGCCGTTGGGGAACACGTAGGGCGAGTTGCCGCTGAACGTGCTCTTCAGCGAGTAGCCGTCCTCCAGGCCGGCCGCCAGCGCGAACGGCTTGAAGGCCGACCCGGGCGAGCCGCCCGCGGTGGCCCAGTTGATCTGGCTGGTGAGGTAGTCCTGGCCGGCGTACATGCCCTTGAGGGCACCGGTCGCGGGGTCGACCGAGGCGACCGCCACGTGCAGCTGCTTGAGACCGGGGGGCCGCTGGTCCCGGACCGCCTGTGCGGCGGCCCGCATCGCGTTGCGCGTGAACGTGGTGGTCACCTTCAGGCCGCCGCCGCTGATCTCCTGGTCCGAGAAGCCCTCCCGGAGCAGGTCCTTGCGCACCATCGACAGGATGTGACCCTTCTGCCCGCCGTACTGGTCGCGGGAGGCGATCTTCGGGAACGCGGGCAGCCGGGTCTCCAGCCGGTCGGCCTCGGCGGTGCTGATGTCGCCGGTGGCAGCCATCCCCTCCAGCACGTACTGGTAGCGGCCGAACAGCCGCCTCTTCGCGTCGGCCCCGTTGGCAGGGTCCAGGTAGCTCGGCGAGTTCAGGACCGACGCCAGCACCGCGCCCTGGCGGATGCTCAGCTGCTTGGCGTCCTTGTCGAAGTAGGCCTGGGAGGCCGCCTGGATGCCGTACGCGCCGCGGCCGAAGTAGATGGTGTTGAGGTAGCCCTGCAGGATCTCGTCCTTGGACTGCTGCCGCTGGAGCTTGAGGGAGACGAACGCCTCCTTGACCTTGCGGGACAGGGTCCGCTTCTGGGACAGGTAGAACACCTTGACGTACTGCTGGGTGATCGTGGAGGCGCCCTGGGTGCTGTTGCCGCGGGCGTTGCTGAACGCGGCCCGCAGGATGCCCTTCGGGTCGATCCCCCGGTTGGTGTAGAACGTCCGGTCCTCCGCGGCGATCACCGCGTCCTGCACGTGCTGCGGGACGTCCGAGAGCGCGATGCTGGTCCGGTTCTGGCTGGCGAAGCGCCCCACCTCGGTCTTGCCGTCGGCGTAGTACACGAAGGTGGTCTGCGCGGTGAAGTCCTTGTTCGGGTCCGGGATGTCGGTGGTGGCGTAGAGGTAGCCGAACACCGCCGCACCGAGCAGCACGAAACCGAGGCCGGCGAGCAGCAGCCACGTGAGGATCCGGCGTGGCAGACCCGAGCGCGGCGTGCCGCCGCCCGTGGACCCGCGGCGGGGGGCAGACCGGCTGCCGCCCGTCGCCCGGTGTCCGGCCGTGGGCCGGCCGCCCGTCCTGGCCGCGCCGGACCTCGATGCCGGTCCGCGCGACGCGGAGGCCTTGTGCTCAGGACTCAACAGGGGGCCCTTCCAGGACGACTCGGGACACATGGGCGTCAGCAAGGGTACGGCGCCGCCACCGCCGAACGCGTCGCCGCACCCGCCACGCCGCTCCGACGACTGGCACGTTTACCTGATCGATATATCGGTGCGATAGGTTCTGTCGATAGCAGGGGAGCGACCGCTCCCCACGGACTCCCGACCGGAGGCAGGCAGCAGGTGGCACGTCGAGGCGAGACGCTGGAGCTGGCGGTCCTCGGGCTGCTGCACGAGTCGCCCATGCACGGCTACGAGCTGCGCAAGCAGGTCAACGGGGTGCTCGGCTGGAGCCGGCTGCTGTCCTACGGGTCGCTCTACCCGGCCCTGAAGAAGATGCTGCGCGCCGGCTGGATCGCCGAGCAGGTCGGCGAGCCCGGCCCGGTGGGCCGTCGGCAGCGCATCGTCTACGAGCTGACCCCCGCGGGCACCGAGCGGTTCGGCACGCTGGTGGCCGACGTCGGGCCCTCCGCCTGGGAGGACGACCACTTCGACGTCCGGTTCGCGTTCTTCAGCCGCACCGACATCGGCGCGCGGCTGCGCATCCTGGAGGGTCGGCGCAGCCGGCTGCAGGAGCGCCTGGACCGGGTGCAGCACCAGCTCGAGCGGACCCAGCAGCAGATGGACCGGCAGATCGACCGGTACGCCATGGAGCTGCAACGGCACGGCGTGGAGTCCGTCGAGCGCGAGGTCCGGTGGCTCTCGGACCTGATCAACGCCGAGCGCCAGGACGAGAGCGCCCGCGCGCAGGGCCCGGCTACACAGCACGACATCCAACACCCCTAAGAGAAGACACAGAACAGTCAAGGAGATCCCATGGGTTCGGTCCGAGTAGCAATCGTGGGGGTCGGCAACTGCGCGACCTCGCTGATCCAGGGCGTGGAGTACTACCGCGACGCCGACCCCTCCGGGTCGGTGCCGGGGCTGATGCACGTCACCTTCGGCGACTACCACGTCGGAGACGTGGAGTTCGTGGCCGCGTTCGACGTGGACGCCAAGAAGGTCGGCTTCGACCTGTCCGAGGCCACCCAGGCCTCGGAGAACAACACCATCAAGATCGCCGACGTGCCGCCCCTGGGCGTCACCGTCCAGCGCGGTCCGACGTACGACGGGCTCGGGAAGTACTACCGCGAGACGATCGAGGAGTCCGACGCCGAGCCGGTCGACGTGGTCGCCGTCCTCAAGGAGTCCGGGGCCGACGTCCTGGTGGCCTACCTGCCGGTGGGCTCGGAGGTGGCCGACAAGTTCTACGCCCAGTGCGCCATCGACGCCGGCGTGGCCTTCGTCAACGCGCTGCCCGTCTTCATCGCCTCCGACCCGGTCTGGGCGAAGAAGTTCGAGGAAGCCGGGCTGCCGATCGTCGGTGACGACATCAAGTCGCAGGTCGGCGCGACCATCACCCACCGCGTGATGGCCAAGCTGTTCGAGGACCGCGGCGTGGTGCTGGACCGGACCTACCAGCTCAACGTCGGCGGCAACATGGACTTCAAGAACATGCTCGAGCGGGACCGGCTGGAGTCGAAGAAGGTCTCCAAGACCCAGGCGGTCACCTCCAACATCGGCCACGACCTCGGCGCCCGCAACGTGCACATCGGGCCCTCGGACTACGTGCAGTGGCTGGACGACCGCAAGTGGGCCTACGTCCGGCTCGAGGGCCGCGCGTTCGGCGACGTGCCCCTGAACATGGAGTACAAGCTCGAGGTCTGGGACTCCCCGAACAGCGCCGGCATCATCATCGACGCGGTCCGCGCGGCCAAGATCGCCCTCGACCGGGGCATCGGCGGCCCGATCATCCCTGCCTCGACGTACCTGATGAAGTCGCCGCCGGTGCAGATGCCCGACGACCAGGGCCGGGTCGCGCTCGAGGCGTTCATCCGCGGCGACGTGGAGGCCTGAGGCTTCCGCGACGGTTTACCAGGTGATGTAGGAGAACTGGCACTCCCCATGGCGATTTCACCGTGGGGAGGGCCCGTTTACCGACATCACCTGGTAAACCTCCCCCGGAGCGCGATGATGGTGACGTGACCGCCCCGTGACCGCCCTGCGCCACCTCGTGCATCTGCTCCGCGGGACCTGGTTCCGCCGGCTGTTCGCCGTGCGCTTCGCGAGCCAGCTCACCGACGGCGTGTTCCAGGTCGCGGTCGCGTCGTACGTCGTGTTCTCACCCGAGCGGGCGCCCGGCCCCGGCGCGATCGCGGCGACCCTGGCCGTCGTGCTGCTGCCGTTCAGCGCCCTGGGTCCCTTCGTCGGGGTCTTCCTGGACCGCTGGTCCCGCCGCCAGGTGCTGGCCCGGTCGAACTTCCTCCGGGTCGGCCTGGTCATGCTGCTCGGCGTCGCCGTCCATGCCGACCTGCGCGGACCGGTGCTGTTCACGCTGATCCTGGCCTGCCTGTCGGTGAACCGCTTCCTGCTGGCCGGGCTCTCCGCCGCCCTGCCGCACGTGGTCCGCAGGGACGACCTGATCACCGCGAACGCGCTGACCCCCACGGCGGGGACGCTGGCCTTCCTGATCGGACTGGGGCTGGGCACCGGCAGCCGGATCGGCTGGACGGCGCTCGGCGCGGACAGCGACCTCGGCGTGCTGCTGACCGCGGCGGTGCTGTACGGCGTCGCCGGGTCCCTCGCGCTCCGGATCCCCCGGGACCTGCTCGGGCCGGACCTCGACGACCAGCGACCGGCGGTCCGCGAGGCGGTCCGGCACGTGGCGCGCGGCCTGATGGACGGCCTGCGGCATCTCGCGAGACGACGACCCGCCGCCTACGGGCTGAGCGCGATCGGAGCGCACCGGTTCTTCTACGGCGTCTCGACGGTGTCGTTGATCCTGCTCTACCGCAACTACTTCCACGGACCCGGCGAGGTGGACGCCGCCTTCAACGAGCTGTCCGTGGCGGTGCTGGTCAGCGGGCTCGGGTTCGTCACCGCGGCGGTGCTCACCCCGGTGGTCACCGAGCGGCTGCCGCAGCGCACGTGGGTGCTGGTGCTGCTGGTCGGCGCGGCGGTGACCCAGATCTTCCCCGGCGCGCTCTACACCCGCCCGGCCCTCCTGGTCGCTGCGTTCTTCCTGGGACTGGCCTCGCAGGGCATCAAGATCGTCGTGGACACGCTGGTGCAGACCAACATCGACGACGCGTTCCGCGGTCGGGTCTTCGCGCTGTACGACGTCATCTTCAACGTCGCCTTCGTGGCCGCCGCGGGCATCGGGGCGGTGGTACTGCCCGTCGACGGCAAGTCGTACGTCGTGCTGACCGCGATCGCGGCGGGCTACCTGGTCACCGCGTTCTGCTACGCCCGCGTCACCCGGACGCCTGCGGCGGCCGTCGTGCCCAGGATCAGCGCGCGACCGCTACGCTGACCAGCTCCCGAGCGATCTCCCGGGCCGCGAGTGCGGCCTCCGGGTCGGCGTCCAGGGCCCCCGCGGACAGCGCGCCGTCCAGCAGCAGGGTGAGCCGCCGGGCCAGCCGGTCCGGGTCGGCGACCCCGGCCTCCACCGCCAGACCGCGGACCCAGCCGAGCACCGCCTGCTTGTGCGCCACGGTCCGCCGGTGCACGTCCCCGCCGGGGACCGCCTCCGCGGCGGCGTTGATGAAGGCACACCCCCGGTAGCCGTCCCGACGGCAGGTGCTGGTCAACGCGTCGAAGAGACCGACCAGCCGGTCCGCGGGATCCGGGCCCGCGGCGGCCGCCGCCCGGCGCAGCTGGCCGGTCCAGACGGTGTCGACCCGGTCGAGGTAGGCCAGCACCAGGGCGTCCTTGGCCGGGAAGTGCTTGTAGAAGGTTGCCTTGGCCACCCCCGACTCGGCGATGATCGCATCCACCCCGACCCCGCGCAGCCCGCGCGCGTAGAACAGTCGGAACCCCGCCTCGAGGATCCGGCTCCGGGCTGCGGTCACCCGCTCGGGGCTCTTGGTGCTCATCGGACGGCGACTCCTTGTTGCGGGGGAAGGAGCCATTGAAACAGACCGGTCTGTCTGCCTCACTGCGGGGCGCGTCACCGGTCCTGGCGGACCGTTGCCGCCCTCTGCGCTCTCTGCTACGTTCCTGACAGAGACAGACCGATCTGTCTACCCAGGTTGGGAGCGCGCATGCACATCGCTGTCCTCGGCACCGGAACGGTCGGACGGGCCCTCGCCGGCCGTCTCCACGATCTCGGGCACACCGTGGTGGTGGGCACGCGTGACCCCCAGGCCACCCGCGCGCGCACCGGTGCCGACGCGATGGGCAACCCGCCGTTCCGCGACTGGGAGGCCGGACACACCGGGGTCGGCCTCGCGACGTACGCCGACGCGGCCCGTGAGGCCGAGCTGCTGGTGCTGGCGACCAGCGGCGCGGCCGCTCTGGACGTGCTGGCCCTGACCGGCGCCGAGGGCCTCGCCGGCCGGGTGCTGCTCGACATCGCGAACCCGCTGGACTTCTCCGGCGGCTTCCCGCCGACGCTGTTCGTCAAGGACACGGACTCGCTCGCGGAGCAGATCCAGCGCGCCTACCCCGGCACGCAGGTGGTGACGACCCTCAACACGCTGGCCGCGGACCTGATGGTCGACCCGCGCCGACTCGGCGCCGACTCGACGGTCTTCGTGAGCGGTGACGACGCGGCCGCGAAGGCGATCGTCACCGGCCTGCTGACCAGCTTCGGCCACGACGACGTCATCGACCTCGGCGACCTGAGCACCGCGCGGGGCACCGAGATGCTGCTGCCGCTGTGGCTGCGGCTGATGGGGGCGCTCGGCACCAGCACCTTCAACATCAAGGTGGTGCGCTGAGGTCCGGACCCCCGGGGCGGTCAGCCGCCCAGCAGGTCACCCATCAGCCGACCGCCGCCGCCGCCGCCCTTGCCGTCCTGAGCCGTCGGCGCCCATTCCGAGGGCTGCACGACCACGAAGCCGGGTCCGTGGAAGACGTACTGGAACGCCTCCCCGGAGCCGCCACGCAGCATCGACTTGAGGTTCATGCTCGACACCACGTTCGGCACCAGGTGGGCCGACCACGCGACGCAGGCCTGCACATCGACATAGGTGGGCTGCTGGCTGCAGTCCAGGACCACCGGATGCCCCACGGTGCACAGGGCGACGGTGCCGGAGCCGGAGACGGTGGTGTTGAACAGGCCGCCCGCCATCACGCCGGCGCCCTTGACCCGGTTGATGTCCCACTGCAGTGACGCGTCGAAGGCGAGCAGGTTGCGGCCGTTCACGCTGATGCCGTCGCCACCGAGGTCGATCAGGTACACGTAGCCCGCGTCGTGCGCGAAGAACACCTCGCCCTGGCCGGAGACCCGCATCAGCGGCAGGTCCTCGTTGGTGACGATCTTCTTCAGCAGCCTGCCGACGCTGCCCGCCCGCTCGTGGTCGAAGCGGACCTGCCCCTGGAAGGCGACCATCGCCCCCTTGACCGAGAGCACGTCGTCGCCCAGGGCGACCCGGAGCAGCTGCGGGTTCTGGAGCGCGAACCGACGGCCCTCCACCTCGAGGTTGGGCTGGGCGAAGAGCTCACTCTGCATGACCCGAGCCTAGGGGGCGTCGGGAGACGCCGTACCGGGTGGCGCGGGCGCGGCGCGGCACTGAACACGGAGAACTGGCACTCCCCACGGTTCGTTCCCCATGGTCAGCGCCAGTTTTCCGACATCACCTGGTAAACGTCACCGGGACAGTGTCACCGGGACCGCCACCACTCCAGGAGCAGCTCGGCGGCCTTCTCGGGAGCCATCGGCCCGTGGTCCATCCGCGCCTCGAGCAGGAACGCGTACGCCGCGCCCACCTCGCGGCCCGGACCGATCCCGAGCAGCTCCATGATCTGGTTGCCGTCCAGGTCGGGACGCAGGGCGGCGCGGCCCTCCTCCTCGGCCAGCCGGGCGATCCGCTTCTCGAGGTCGTCGTAGGTACGGCGCAGCCGGTCCGCCTTGCGCTTGTTGCGGGTGGTGCAGTCGGCGCGGGTCAGCACGTGCAGGCGCTCGAGCTGGTCCCCGGCGTCGCGGACGTAGCGCCGCACCGCGGAGTCGGTCCACTCCCCCGAGCCGTAGCCGTGGAAGCGCAGGTGCAGCTCCACCAGCTGGGAGACCTCGTCGATGGTGTCGTTGGAGAAGCGCAGCGCCTTCATCCGCTTGCGGGTGAGCTTGGCGCCGACGACGTCGTGGTGGTGGAAGGTGACGGTGCCGTCGCCCTGGAAGCGTCGGGTGCGCGGCTTGCCGACGTCGTGCATGAGGGCAGCGAAGCGGGAGACGAAGTCCGGCCCGCCGCCGGGGAGCCGGCCCTCCAGGTCGATGCTCTGCTCGAGGACCGTCAGGGTGTGCTCGTAGACGTCCTTGTGCCGGTGGTGCTCGTCGCGCTCGAGCGCCAGCGCCGGCAGCTCGGGGAGCACGTGCGCGGCCAGGCCGGTCTCGACCAGCAGCGCCAGCCCCCGACGCGGATGCGGCGCGGTGACCAGCTTGACCAGCTCGTCCCGGACCCGCTCGGCGGACACGATCTCGATCCGGGCGGCCATCTCGGTCATCGCGCGCACCACGTCGGGCTCGACGGTGAAGCCCAGCTGCGCCGCGAACCGGGCGGCCCGCATCATCCGCAGCGGGTCGTCGGAGAAGGAGTCCTCGGGCCGGCCGGGGGTCCGCAGCACCCCGTGCGCGAGGTCCACGATGCCACCGAAGGGGTCCTCGAACCGCTGGTCGGGCAGCGTCACAGCCATCGCGTTCACGGTGAAGTCACGCCGGCCGAGGTCGCCCTCGAGGCTGTCCCCGTAGGCCACCTCGGGCTTGCGGGAGTCCGCGTCGTACACGTCGGAGCGGTACGTCGTGATCTCGACGGTCCACTCGCCCTTGCGGCAGCCGATGGTGCCGAAGGCGCGGCCCATGTCCCAGGTGGCGTCGGCCCAGCCCGCGAGCAGCCGCTCGGTGACCTCCGGACGCGCCGACGTGGTCAGGTCCAGGTCGTGGTGCAGCCGGCCCAGCATCGCGTCGCGAACCGGTCCGCCCACCAGCGCGAGCTGCTCGCCGGCGGCGGTGAACCGCGCCCCGAGCTCGTCGACCACCGGGGAGATTCGCATCAGCTCGCGGATCGCGGTGTCCTGCACCTCGCATCTCGACCGCTCGGGGCCCACCGCGGCGGTCGGCTCGGGGGGCTGGTCGGACACGGGAGGCAACTCTATGCCAGGCGAGGGGATGGTCCGGTCCAGTCGTTAGCCTGTCCCGTGTGACCCGTCCCGCACCCCTCCGGCTGCTCGGGTGCGTGGTCGCCGCCGCAGCCGCGGCAGCCGTGACGCTGGTCATCGCGCCGACGGCGGGTGCCGTGGGCGTCCCGGTCCTGAGCGCCGGCACCAGCGCGCACGGGGCGGTCCCCACGGGCGTCGGCACCGCCGCCAAGCCGGACGCCGCGCCCCTGCAGGTGAGCCTGGACACGCTCTCGCCGGCCACCATCCCCGCCCGCGGCAGGCTCACCCTCACCGGGCGGATCACGAACCGGTCGCAGGAGACCTGGACCGGGCTGAACGTCTACCTGGTCACCTCCGATCAGCCGCTGCGCACCCGGTCCGCGCTCGCGCGGGCGGCCCGCTCCGAGCCCGACGCGCAGGTGGGCGTGCGCCGGACCGCCGACGGCCTCTACGCCACGATCGGGGACCTGGCGCCGGGCCGGTCGGTTCCCTACCGGCTGTCCGTGCGCCGCCAGGACCTCGGCATCTCCGGCAGCCCAGGCGTCTACTGGGTGGGCATCCACGTGCTCGGGGCGAGCCGGGCAGGCCGGGACACGGTCGCCGACGGCCGGGCCCGCACCTTCATGCCACTGCTGCCGACCTCCGCGAACGCGGTCGCCACCGAGACCCGGACCAGGCTCTCGGTCATCGTGCCGTTCCGGCAGCCCGTGCAGCGCGGCGCCGCCGGGCGGCTGCTCGACGTGGGCCGCTGGAACGCCGCCCTGGCGCCGGACGGCCGACTGGACCGGCTGCTCAGCCTGGGTCGCGCCAGCCGGGTGCCGGTCACGTGGCTGGTCGACCCGGCCGTGCTCGACGCCGTGCGGTCGATCGCGCGAGGCAACCCGCGCATCGACGCGTCCCCCACCGGCGAGCAGCCGACCGGCAGCGGCAGCCCGGCGCCGTCGCCCGCCAGCACCCCCAGCGAGACGCCGGACGGCACCGCGACCGACGGCAGCAGCCCCTCGTCCACTCCCAGCGGCTCGCCTGCCGGCACCCCGGACGGCACGTCCTCCCCGACCGGGGACGCTCCGGCCGGGTCCGACCGGTCCGGAGGGGCGCCGTCCGCGGAGGCGGCCACCGCCCAGAGCTGGCTGGAGGAGTTCCGCCGGGAGGCGCCGCTGCGCTCGGTCGCGATGCTGCCCTACGGCGACCTCGACGTCGCCGCAGCGCTCGGCGGCCCGCTGCGGGGCTCTACGACCAGGCGGCCCGGCTCAGCGCGGCCACGATGCCCGGCTTCGGCGTCCCCGACGCGCTCCCGGTCGTCGACCCGATCGACGGCTACCTGCCCCCGGCGGCGCTGCGCCGCATCGGACCGGAGACCCCCGTGGTGCTCCGCGACGCGGCGTTCCCCGACGCCGGCGGGCCGGTGCTGCGCCGGGACGGCCGCTCACCGGTCGTGCTGACCGACGACGAGGCCGGCTCGGGTGGGCCGGCACCGACCGCGACGTACGACGCCCTGGCGGTCCGGCAGCGGGTGCTCAGCGACGCGGCGCTGCACGCTCTCTCCGCGTCCCGTGACCAGCCGCTGGTGGTCAGCCTGCCCGCCACCTGGAACCCCGGCCCCTCCTGGGGAGCTCGGCGTTCTTCGACGGGCTCGACCAGCCCTGGCTGCAGCTGGTCGGCCTGCCGTCGGTGCTGTCCACGGCTCCACCCACGCCGGGAGCGGTCCCGGCGCCGGTCTACCCCCCGGCCCGCCGCGCCGCGCAGATCCCGGGGGCCAACCTGCGCGCCTCGGGGAGCTGGCGGCCACCGGCGGCGTGTTCGCCCGGCTGCTCACGGCCAACGACACCGTCGGCGCCGAGCTCGCGAAGGTCGCGATGCTCGGCTCGTCCCTGGGGCTCGCGACATCCCGGTGCTCGCCCGGGCCCGGACCACCAGCACCACCGGCTACGTCCGGGCGCAGATGGCGCAGGTGCAGATCGAGGGACCGCAGTTCGTGATGATGTCCGGCGAGTCCGGGCCGATCCAGGTGACCCTGGTGAACGGCCTCGACGAGCCGGTCACCGTGGGGCTGCGGGTGACCACCCCCGGGTCGTCACTGCGCATCGACCAGGTCAAGCCGGTCCGGCTCGGCCCGGGACGCCGCACCTCGATCCGGCTCGAGGCCAGCGCCCAGGACATCGGCGTGCACGCGGTGACGGTGCTGACCACCGACTCCGAAGGGGTGCCGCTCGGCAGCGAGGCCCGGCTCAGCGTGCGCACCAGCCACGTGAGCACGGTGATCTGGGTGATCATGGCGGCGGCCGGGGCGCTGCTGCTCGTGGCGATCGTGGTCCGGCTCTACCGCCGGATCCGCCGACGCCGGGCCACGCACGGACCCCTGCTGCCCCCCACCGACCAGGAGCACCCGGCGTGACCTCGAGCTCGTCCGGCACCGACGCGAGCATCCTGTCCTCGAGCGCGGTGATGGCGGCCGGCACCGTGGTCTCCCGGGCCAGCGGCTTCGTCCGCAACGCGCTGCTGGCCGCGGCGCTGGGCACCGCCCTGCACGCGGACGTGTTCACGATCGCGAACACCGTCCCGAACATGCTGTACATCCTGCTCGCCGGTGGGGTCTTCAACGCCGTCCTGGTCCCCCAGCTGGTGCGGGCGATGAAGAACGACGCGGACGGTGGCGAGGCCTACACGAACCGGGTGATCACCCTGGCGGCGGTCTTCCTCGCCGGGGTCACCGCGGTGCTGGTGCTGGCCGCGCCGCTGCTGATGCGGGTGTTCCTCGACGGCTCCTTCTTCACCCCCGAGCTCGCCGACCAGCGCGAGTCGGTCATCGACTTCGCCCGCTACTGCCTGCCGCAGGTGTTCTTCTACGGCATGTTCGTGCTGGTCGCACAGGTGCTCAACGCCCGCGGCAGCTTCGGCCCGATGATGTGGGCGCCGATCGCGAACAACGTGATCTCGGTGGCGGTCCTCGGGGTGTACCTGTGGACGTTCGGCCCGGTCCGCGACCTGTGCGGGGTCGGGGCGGGCGACCTGTCCGGTCCCGGGTCCACCGTCGGCGGCTACACCTCGAGCCAGGAGCTGCTGCTCGGTCTGGGCTCCACGGTCGGGATCGCGGTCCAGCTGCTGATCCTGGTGCCGTTCCTGAGGCGGGCCGGGTTCACCTTCCGGCCGCGCTTCGACTGGCGCGGCACCGGGCTGGGTCACACGCTGCGCCTGGGCACCTGGACGGTGCTGTTCGTGGTGGTCAACCAGATCGCCTACACGGTCGTGGTCAAGATCGCCTCCTCCGGCACCGCGGACGCCGTCCGGGACCTGTGCAGCGCCGACCACAACGGCGGCACCGGGTACACCATCTACTCCAACGCCTTCCTGCTGGTGATGGTGCCGCACTCGATCGCGACGGTCTCGCTCGCCACCGCCATGCTGCCGCGGCTCTCGGCGTACGCCGCCGACGCCGACCTGGCCGGGGTGGCGCGCAGCGTGGCCTCGACCCTGCGCACGGCGTACGCGCTGATCATCCCCTTCGCGCTGCTGCTGCCCCTGATCGCGCTGGACCTCAGCAATCTGATGTCGGCTACGGCGCCGCCCGGGAGAGCGTCCCGGCCTTCGCGACCACGCTCGCGCTGTTCGCGCCCGGGCTGGTGCTGTTCACCACCCACTACATGATGCTGCGCGGCTTCTACGCCCTGGAGCGCACCCGCACCGTGTTCTGGGTGCAGTGCCTGGTCGCCGCGACCAACATCGCGCTGGCGGTGCTGCTGGCCGGCAACGCTTCCCCCGGGCGCACCGCACCGGGGCTGGTGATCGCCTACGCCGGCGCGTACCTGGTCGGCGCCGTCGGCTCCTACTCGGTGCTCCGGCGGCTGCTCGGCGGCCTGGAGACGCCGGTGCTTTGCGGTACCTGGTCCGGCTGCTGATCGCGGCCGGGATCGCCGCCGGCCTGGCCTGGTCGGTCAAGTACGGCGTCCAGCAGCTGTGGACGCCTGCCACCGGGCCGGCGCACCTCTGGCTCGGGCAAGGTCCAGGCCGTGTCGGTGCTCGCGCTCACCGGACTGGTCGACGTGGTGCTCTTCCTGCTGCTGGCCCGGCTGCTGCGCATCAAGGAGGTCACCGGGGTCGTCGGGCTCGTCGCGGGTCGGCTCCGGCGTTGACCGGCCGCCCGTACCATGGGGGCGGCGCCCCCCGGGGCGCCCGCACCGCAGTCGACCCGAGGAGGGGCGTGGCCCAGACACCTGTCGGACCCGGCACCCTGCTCGCTGGGCGCTTCAGCCTCGACGACCTGCTCGACGAGAGCTCGCGGTGCCCGGTTCTGGCGAGCCACGGACCGCACCCTGGCGCGCAGCGTCGCGGTGCACGTGCTCGCGGAGTCCGACCCCCGCGCGAGCGCGCTGCTGGTCGCGGCACGCACCTCCGCACTGGTCACCGACGGCCACCTGCTGCGAGTCCTCGACGCCGCCGCCGAGGACGGGAACGTCTACGTGGTCAACGAGTGGGGGTCCGGGGTCTCCCTGGACCGGCTGCTCGTCGAGGGACCGCTGTCACCGCGGCGCGCGGCCTGGGTGGTCAAGGAGGTGGCCGAGGCCATCGTGACCGCCCACCGGCACGGCGTGGCCCACGGTCGGCTGCTGCCTGAGAACGTGATGATCTCGGAGGCGGGGTCGGTCAAGCTGGTGGGCTTCGTCATCGACTCCGTACTCCGCTCCGGCGGCGAGCACCGCCGGGTCACCGGGGGCCCGCTGATGACCGCCCTGGAGTCCGACGTGGTGAACCTCGCCGGGCTGCTCTACGCCGCGCTGGTCGGCCGCTGGCCCGGCACCGAGGGGTCCACGATCCCGGTGGCCCCGGTCGAGCACGGGCGCCCGCTGCGACCGCGACGCGTGCGTGCCGGCGTACCCCGGCCGCTGGACGCGATCTGTGAACGAGTGCTCAACGCGGGGTCGCACCCGCAGATGCTGCCGCTCGAGACCGCCCACGAGATCTTCGCGGCGCTCAGCGACTTCGTCGGCGACCCGGGGACCGCGGCCCCCCTCGGCGCCCAGGTCGGGTCCGAGGCGACCACGGTGCTGCACCGTGCGGACCTGCCGGGCGCCGTCCCCGACACCCTCGGGGACGGCGACACCAGCGACCTGCCCGCGGCCGGTGCGTTCCCCGCGCCCGGGGCTGCCATGTCCGCCAACGAGTTCGCCCGGCACGGACACCCCGATCCCGGCCCCCAACCCGACCAGCAGCCCGATCGGCAGCCCGACCAGCAGCCGGGCGGCCCCGGGACGGACCACCGGGCCGACGACCGGGCCCACGACCGGGCCGACGACCGGGCCGACGACCGGGCCGACCATCCGAATCAGGTCGGCGCCGACCCGGAGGCCACCCAGGCCGGGGTGCCGATGTTCGGGGCCGAGGGCACGGGCGTGGGCTGGCTCCCCGCCGACGGCGAACGCACCCGACGCACCCCGCCGCCCCCGCCCCCGGATCCGCCCGAGCGGCCGCTGTTCGCCGACGAGCACCCCCCGGCGGCCGGCGGCGGCTGGAGCACCGCACCCTCCTCCTACGACGACACCGGCTCCTTCACCGGCGGGCAGCGCAGCACCGGCGCCGGCAACGGGTCCGTGCCCAGCGTCTGGGGCCCGGACGCCCAGCAGCAGCCCGAGCCGCAGCCCCGTCGTGACGAGGAGGTCCCCGGCCGGACCTGGCTGCGCCTGGCGATCGTGCTGGCCTCGCTCGTGGTGCTGGTGGTCGCCGTGCTTGTCGCCGTCAACCTCGGCCGCGGAGGCGGCGCCGGGACTGCCGGGACCCCCAGCCCGGGCGCCTCATCGTCGCCCGCCACCCAGGCCGGGGTCCGCCTCCCGATCGCCGCGGTCAGTGACTTCGATCCGGAGGCCGACCCGCCCGAGGAGAACGCCCAGCTCGCCAAGCTCGCCATCGACGGCAAGCCCGGGACCGCCTGGGAGACCGTCACCTACCGCGGCAATCCCAAGCTGGGCGGCCTCAAGAGCGGCGTGGGCCTCCGGGTCGACCTCGGCAAGCCGGTCGAGGTCGGCTCGGTCCGGCTGACCCTGCAGGGCAGCCCCACCTCGGTGCAGATCCTCGCTGCACCGGGCGCCAGTGCCGCCCCGACGAGCACCGGCAAGCTGCGCACGGTGGCCACCGCGGACAGCGCTGGCACCGACGCCGACCTGCCCTTCAAGGAGCCGGTCACCACCCGGTGGCTGGTGGTCTGGCTGACCTCGCTGCCCCCGGCTCCCGGCGGGTTCCAGGGCCGGATCGCGGAGATCTCCGTCCGGTCATGACCGAGGCTGACCGGCCGGGTGGTCCCGGCCGGGACGAACCCGACGACGGCCAGCTCCTGCGGGCGCACGTCGAGGGGGACAGCGCGGCGTTCGGCACCCTCTTCGCCCGGCACCGCGACCGGTTGTGGGCGGTGGCGCTGCGCACCACCGGCGATCCTGAGGAGGCGGCCGACGCGCTGCAGGACGCGCTGGTCGCCGCGTTCCGGCGGGCCGACTCCTACCGCGGGGACGCCGCGGTCACCACCTGGCTGCACCGGGTGGTCGTCAACGCCTGCCTGGACCGGCTCCGGCGTCGCCAGGTACGGCGCGCCCAGCCGCTGCCCGCGACCAGGACCACCACGAGAACGCGGCGCAGCAGCCCGGTCTCCAGCCCGGGGCCGGGCGGCCGCCGGACCCCGCCGACGTGGCGGTCGCCGACGAGCGCCGGGGGACCGTCCTGGCCGGCGCTCGCCACCCTGCCCGCGGAGCAGCGGGCCGCGCTGGTGCTGGTGGACATGGAGGGCTACTCGGTGGAGGAGACCGCGGCCATCCTCGGGTGCGCCTCGGGCACGGTCAAGAGCCGGTGCTCGCGCGGCCGGGCCCGGCTGCTGCCGCTGCTGATGGAGCACCAGCCCCCAGCGCACCACGTCGGGCGGCACACCCGGCGCCCGGACGAACCCGGGCGGGACGCCGGGCGCCCGGACGACGCCGTGAGGGAACCGCCGCGGCCCCGGCAGCGTCGAACCCGCAGGCACCGGCGACCCGCCGACCGACACAGCCGCACCCGGACGAGGAGGTGAGCACGTCGTGACCCCTGAGCAGGAGGAGGAGGTACGACGGGCGCTCGCCGCGGCCGCACGCGCGGACGAGCCGCTGCCGATGCCCCCCGAGGTCGTCACCAGGCTCACCGACGTCCTCGAAGGCCTGGTCCGGGACCGGCAGCCGACAGCCGGCGCGCAGCCGACCGGTGAGCTGGACCCCGCAGGCCACCTGCACGAGCCGGAGGACGAGCTGGCCCCGCGCCGGGACCTCCGGCGGGCCCGGCGCCGCCCGGCCGCGCTGGTCGCCGCCGCCGCGGTGGTCGCGGCCGGTCTGGTCGGCTCCGCGGTCGCCACCGACGGCTTCGGTCTCGGCACCGGCTCGTCGAGCACCACCGCCGGCGGCACCGCCTCGCGGACCGAGAACGCCCCGACGCCCGGGTCCGCGGCGACCGGTCCGCAGCAGGCCACCGGCACCGATGGCGCGGCAGGGGTCCCGACCCCGGGATCCGGCTCGTCCGGGTCGGTCCGCACCTTCGGCAGGCCGTCCCCCGCCGTGCCGCGGTTGCGCACCGCGACCCTGACCCGCGACCTGCGACTGCTCGTCGCCGGCACCGCGGCCGGCCCCCGGGCGGCGGCGCCCGGTCCGGCCGCAGGACCCGGCGCCGGGCCGGACTGCGCGCGACCCGCCGTGCAGCCCGGCGACCGACGGGTCCCCGTCCTGCTGGACGGGAGGCCGGCCACCGTCCTGCTCGGCCCGGTGCGGGCCGGGTCCCGCGACGGCCCGGGTGTTCTCCTGCGCCGACGGGGCGACCCCGCTCACCCGGGTGACACTGCCCGCCGGCTGATCCGCATCCCGGGCATCACGTGCGGTCCCGGGCGGAGCCGGCGTCGGGAATGCCTGACCCCTAGGATCGGTTCCACCAGGTGATGTTCCACGTGCAACCACCGCCTGACCGAACCACAACGGAAGTGAGCCACTCCTCGATGAGCCATGACACCAGCGCTGACCGCTCCACGCTCCGCGACGTCATCATCATCGGCTCCGGCCCGGCGGGATACACCGCCGCCGTGTACGCCGCCCGCGCCAACCTCAAGCCGCTCGTGTTCGAGGGCTCCGTCACCGCCGGTGGCGCGCTGATGAACACCACCGAGGTCGAGAACTTCCCCGGCTTCCGCGACGGCATCATGGGCCCGGCCCTGATGGACGAGATGCGGGCGCAGGCCGAGCGCTTCGGCGCCGAGCTGGTCGCCGACGACGTCACCGCGGTCGACCTGACCGGCGAGGTCAAGGTGGTGACCGACGGCGACGGCACCCAGCACCGGGCCCGCGCGGTGATCCTGTCCACCGGGTCGGGCTACCGCAAGCTCGGGGTCGAGGGGGAGGACCGGCTCTCCGGTCACGGTGTCTCCTGGTGCGCCACCTGCGACGGGTTCTTCTTCCGCGACCAGCACATCGCCGTGGTCGGCGGGGGCGACTCCGCGGTCGAGGAGGCGACGTTCCTGTCCCGCTTCGGGTCCAAGGTCACGCTGATCGTGCGCCGCGACGAGATGCGGGCCTCCAAGATCATGCAGGAGCGGGCCATCGCGGACCCCAAGATCGAGATCGCCTGGAACTCCGCGGTCCAGGAGATCCATGGCGCGGAGAAGCTGACCGGCGTGACCCTGGTCGACACCGTCACCGGGGCGACCCGGCCGCTGGACGCGACCGGGCTGTTCATCGCGGTCGGGCACGACCCGCGCTCGGAGCTGCTCGGCGGGCAGGTGGACCTCGACGAGAACGGCTACGTCCTGGTCGAGCACCCGTCCACGCGGACCAGCCAGCCCGGCGTCTTCGCCAGTGGTGACCTCGTCGACCACCACTACCGACAGGCGATCACCGCAGCCGGCACCGGCTGCGCCGCGGCCCTCGACGCCGAGCGCTTCCTGGCCGCCCTGGACCACGAGGCCGCGACCGCGGACCAGGCCGAGGAGAGCGTCAAGGTGATCGAGGAGGCCGAGCTGGTCTCCGAGCGCGCCGAGACCGCCGACGTCTGAGCGCCCTGCCGGCGGGAAGAAATGCCCACCGGCGCCTGTTGACCAGGCACACCCACCCCGCACGACCACCCTCAGATCCGAGAAGGAGCATTTCGTGGCCGAGATGCAAGCAGTCACCGACGCCGACTTCGACACCTCCGTGCTGAAGTCCGACAAGCCCGTCCTCGTCGACTTCTGGGCGGAGTGGTGCGGCCCGTGCCGCCAGGTGGACCCGATCCTCAAGGAGATCGCGGCCGAGCACGGCGAGAAGCTCACCTTCGTGAAGATGAACGTCGACGAGAACCCGGTCACCCCGGCGACCTACCGGGTCACGGGCATCCCGACGCTCAACGTGTTCAAGAACGGCGAGCTGGTCAAGCAGATCGTGGGCGCCAAGCCCAAGGCCGCGCTGCTCGGCGAGCTGCAGGACTTCCTGGCCTGAGCGAGGGTCCTCGCCGGTCGCACGCCCCACGACGCCCGCCTTCCTTCGGGGAGGCGGGCGTCGTGCGTCCGTCGCCGGCCCCGGATCGGGTCGCCGGCCACCCAGAACCGCGGTGTCGGCCTTGGCGAATCGCGGTCGCGTCTGTTTGGCTGAGGGGCGGCTCGGCGCTCCGGCACCTCGGTACGTCGTCCGCGTGGGCGACCAGGACGCCCGCCCAGCCGACCGGCCCCACCGTGAGGAGTCGCATGACCCAGCCGACGAGCACGGTCCCCACGAACCGGCTGCCCCACCAGGGCGGATCCGCGACGCCCCTGTTCCGGCGCGGCGACCACGGACCCGCCGTGCGTGACATCAGGGCGCACCTCGCGCTGCTCGGGCTCACTGCGACCCGCGACGAGACCGGCCACCCGTCCGGTCACGACGCGGGTCACGACGCGGGTCACGACGCGGGTCACGACGCGGGTCACGACGCGGGTCACGACCCCGAGGCCTTCGACACCGACCTGGACCGGGCCGTCCGCGCCTTCCAGCAGCAGCGTGGGCTGCGCGTGGACGGGATCGTCGGGAGCGGCACCTTCCGGGTGCTGGAGGAGGCTCGCTGGCGACTCGGGGACCGCCTGCTCACGCTGGTGGCCGGCAACCTCCTCGCCGGGGACGACGTGCTCACGCTCCAGCAGCGGCTGCTCGACCTCGGCTTCAAGGTCGGCAAGCTCGACGGCCGCTACGGCCGGCAGACCGAGCAGGCGGTGCGCGACTTCCAGCGCAACATCGGGGTGCCCTCGGACGGCACCTGCGGACCGGCGACGCTCAAGGCGCTGTCCCGGCTCGCGCCGATGGTCGGCGGCGGCCGGCCGAACGCGATGCGCGCCGAGGAGCGGATCCGCCGGGCCGGCCCCCGACTGACCGGCAAGGTGGTCGTCATCGACCCCTGCGTGGGCCACTTCGAGGACCGGGCGCTGGCGCTGCGGGCGGACACGATCACCCGCGACCTGGCCCGCCGGGTCGAGGGCCGCCTGGTCGCGACCGGCGTCCAGGCCTACCTCACCAACACCGGTGGCGCCGCGGAGGACACCGAGGTGGACCGGGCCGAGTTCGCCAACCGCGCGGACGCGCACCTGTGCATCTCGCTCCAGGTCGACGGCTCCGCGAACCCAGACGCGGCCGGGTTCGCGACGTACTACTACGGCTCGGAGGCGCACGGGGTGGCGTCCTCGGTCGGCGAGCGGTTCGCCGGACTCGTGCAGCGGGAGGTGGTCGCCCGCACCGACCTGGTCGACCTGCGCTCGCACGCGAAGACCTACGACATGCTGCGCCGCACCCGGATGCCCGCGGTCCGGATCGACGCCGGCTACCTCACCAACGCCGGCGACGCCGCCCGGCTCTCCGACCCGGCCTTCCGGGACGTGCTCGCGGAGGCGGTCGTGGTGGCCGTGCAGCGGGTCTACCTGGAGCCCGAGCAGGACGCACCGACCGGCGTGCTGCGGCTCGACGAGCTCCGGGCCTGAGTCCCGGGCCGCCGAGCTCCCGCGGCCGGCTCAGACGCTGGCGTCGCCGGGGCGGCGGGACCGCCGGACGATCCGGTGGGTGGGATGGGCGACCGGCTGCCGGGCCGGTCGGACCGCGCCCAGCAGCCGCTCCAGCGCGCTCTCGACCTCGTCGCGCCAGGTGACCACGGAGCGCAGCTCGAGGCGCATCCGCGGGTAGCGGGGATGCGGCCGCTGGGTCTTGAAGCCCACCCCGAGCAGGTAGTCGGCCGGCAGCACGCACCGACCGGAGGAGTCGCTGCCGCGGGACCCGCGGGTCGGCGCCCGGGTGTCACCGATCGCCTCGATGGCCCGGATCCCGCCGCGCTTGATCAGGTCCTTCACCACCGACTGCATCAGCACCCGGCCCAGCCCCATCCCGTCGTACTCGGGGAAGACCATCGCGGTCGCCAGCAGCACCGCGTCCTCGCTGACCGGCGCGGTCGGGAACGCGTCGACCCCCGGCAGGTAGGTCGGCGGTGCGAACAGGATGTAGCCGGCCGGGTCCTGGTCCACGTAGGCCACCTGGCCGCACGAGCCCCACTCCAGCAGCGTCCGGGAGACCCAGGACTCCTTCTCCGAGCCCCCCTCGCCGGCCAGGTCGGCGCGCCGCCGGCGGACCGGGTCCAGCTCCCAGAAGGTGCACGACTGGCAGCCGAGGGGCAGGTCGGCCAGGTTGTCCAGGGTCAGCCGGGCCAGCCGACGGCCATGAATCGCCCCCATGACGTGACCCCTTCCACCCGGTAGGACCCCCCATGCCTCATCCTAGAAGAGAAGTCCCCAGACCGGCCCAGGAGCGGCACTGATGTCCGAGCACCTTCCGCGCACCCGTGCGCACGGCAACACGCCCGGTCCGGGTGGCAGCACCCGGCTGGACAGCTACGTCGACCGGTACGCCGCGCGCACCAAGGGCATGACCGCCTCGGAGATCCGCGCCCTGTTCTCGGTCGCCAGCCGTCCGGAGGTGGTCTCGCTGGCAGGCGGGATGCCGAACATCTCCGGCCTGCCCCTCGACGTCGTCGGAGAGGCGATCTCGGACCTGGTCGCGACCCGCGGCACCACCGCCATGCAGTACGGCTCCGGTCAGGGCGACCCGCGGCTGCGCGAGCAGATCTGCGAGGTGATGCGCCTGGAGGGGATCGAGGCGCACCCCGACGACGTGGTCGTCACGGTCGGCTCGCAGCAGGCGGTGGACCTGGTCACCCGGATCTTCTGCGACCCCGGCGACGTGGTGGTCTGCGAGGCCCCGTCGTACGTCGGTGCGCTCGGGGTCTTCAAGGCCTACGAGTGCGACGTGGTGCACGTGGAGATGGACGAGGCGGGCCTGGTGCCGGCGGCGCTGCGCGCGGCCATCGCGCACGTGCAGGCGGCCGGTCGCCGGATCAAGTTCGTCTACACCATCCCGAACTACCACAACCCCGCCGGCGTGACCCTGGCCGCGGAGCGTCGCCCGGAGATCCTGGAGATCTGCCGGGACGCCGACGTCCTGATCCTCGAGGACAACCCCTACGGCCTGCTCGGCTTCGACGAGGAGCCGCACCGCGCCCTGCGCGCCGACGAGGCGGACGGCGTGATCTACCTCGGCTCGTTCTCCAAGACCTTCGCGCCCGGCTTCCGGGTCGGCTGGGCGCTCGCTCCGCACGCGGTCCGCGAGAAGCTGGTGCTCGCCCAGGAGTCCGCGACCCTGTGCCCGCCGGCCTTCTCCCAGATGGCGGTCTCCGCCTACCTCGACGGCCACGACTGGCGTGGGCAGATCAAGCAGTTCCGGGAGATGTACCGCGAGCGTCGCGACGCGATGGTCGAGGCCCTCGACGACATGATGCCCGCCGCCGCCCGATGGAACGTGCCGACCGGTGGCTTCTACGTCTGGCTCACCCTGCCGCCCGGTCTGGACGCCAAGGCGATGCTCCCGCGCGCCGTCACCTCCCGGGTCGCCTTCGTGCCGGGCACCGCGTTCTTCGCCGACGGGTTCGGCGCGCAGAGCATGCGACTCTCGTACTGCTACCCGACCCCGGAGCGGATCCGTGAGGGCGTGCGGCGGCTGGTCGGCGTGATCGAGGAGGAGCTCGAGCTGCGGCAGACCTTCGGTGCCGGGGTCGGAACCGCGCTGCCTGCCGACGCCACGCGTGCCATGACCGGGTACGACGGCCCGACCAGCGACCTGACCTGATGAGCGACGAGGGAGACCCGATGGCCCCGACCAGCCAGCCGACCGCCAGCAGCACGGTGCCTCGCCCGGGTGAGGCGACGCGGGTGCTGGTGCTCGCCGGCGGGCTGTCCCACGAGCGCGACGTGTCGCTGCGCTCGGGCCGCCGGGTCGCCGACGCGCTCCGGGAGGCGGCCGTCGAGGTCGAGGTCCGCGACGTGGACGCCGACCTGCTCCGGGTGCTGCGCGAGGACCGCCCGGACTGCGTGCTGCCGCTGCTGCACGGCGAGACCGGCGAGGACGGTGCCGTACGCGAGGTCCTCGAGCTGCTGGACCTCCCCTACGTCGGCTCGCGACCGTCGGCCTGTCGCGCCGCCTTCGACAAGCCGGTCGCGAAGGCGGTGGTCGAGCGTGCGGGCCTCCACACACCGGCGAGCGTGACGCTGCCGCACGAGACCTTCCGCGAGCTCGGGGCTGCGGCGGTGATGGCGGCGATGGTGTCCGCCCTGGGGCTGCCGCTGATCGTGAAGCCCGCCCGCGGCGGGTCCGCGCTCGGCTGCACGGCGGTCCGGGAGGCCGCCGCGCTGCCCGGCGCCATGGTGGGCGCCTTCGCCTACGGCGACACCGCGCTCGTGGAGCGGCTGGTGGAGGGCCGCGAGGTCGCCGTCCCGGTGGTCGACGCCGGGGAGGGGCCGCGAGCGCTGCCGGTGGTGTCCATTCAGCCGGACGGCGGCGTCTACGACTACAGCGCTCGCTACACCGCCGGAAGCACCGAGTTCGTGGTGCCGGCCAAGCTCTCCGAGGAGCTGTCCGCCGAGTGCGCGCGGGTCGCGGTGCTCGCCCACCAGACGCTCGGGCTGCGGGACCTGTCGCGCTCCGACCTGATCATCGATGCGGAGGGGACGGTGTGGTTCCTGGAGGTGAACGTCGCACCCGGGCTCACCGAGACCTCGACGGTGCCGCTCTCGGTGAGCGCCGCCGGTCTCGACCTCGGCGCGCTGGTCGCCGATCTGGTACACAGTGCTATCGACCGGCAGCCGTCCGCGAACGCCCCTGCGGCGCCGTAGGGCGGCCTCCCCGTCCCCCCGCCCAGCCGTAGGAGACCATCCCGTGCGCGACTTCACGTACCCGCCGATCATCGTGACGGCCAAGGTCGGGTTCAAGGCGATGGGCCTGCGCTTCCAGCTGCAGGGCACCGAGCACGTGCCCCGCACCGGCGGAGCCCTGCTCGCGCTCAACCACATCTCCTACGTCGACTTCATCCTCGGCGGCTTCGCGGCACAGCCCTCCAAGCGGCTGGTGCGCTTCATGGCCAAGCGCGAGCTCTTCGACCACCGGCTGATGGGCCCACTGATGCGGTCGCTGCACCACATCTCCGTGGACCGGGCCGACGGCCTCGCGTCGTACGACGAGGGGATCCAGTGCCTGCGCGAGGGACAGGTGGTGGGGATCTTCCCGGAGGCCACCATCTCGCGCAGCTTCGAGCTCAAGGAGTTCAAGACCGGAGCCGCGCGGATGGCCGCCACGGCCGGGGTGCCGCTGGTGCCGGCCATCCTGTGGGGCACCCAGCGGATCAGGACCAAGGACCACCCGCAGGACTTCTCCCGCGGCAAGACCATCGCGATCTCGGTCGGCGAGCCGCTGCACCCCACCGGCACGGACCCGGTCGCCGACACCGCCGAGCTCAAGGCCCGGATGGCCGACCTGCTGGCCGCGACGATTCGCGCCTACCCCAGCGACGAGCAGCCGCCCGGATCCTGGTGGCTTCCGGCGTCGTACGGCGGCAGCGCGCCCACGCCCGAGGAGGCGCTCCGGCTGGACGCCGAGGAGAAGCGGGCCCGGGCCCGGGCCCGGGCCGCCAAGCGCGCCGCCAAGCGCGGCTGACGGGCTGAGACCAGCTCAGCCGACGCCGGCCGGGGGCTCGTCGTCGGCCCCGGCATCGCCGTCCGGGCCGGCGATCGCCGACGCCACCCCGGGGGGACGGGTCGGCGTGGGCGGCAGCGCTGCTGCGGCAGGCTCCGGCAGCAGCGCCCCGGCCACCGTCCCCGGCGGTGCGGGGGACGGTGTGGGTCGCAGCCGGCCGCGGAGTGCGACCACCGGGTAACCGGCCGCGACCAGCATGCCGAGCGCCATCGTCGCGAAGATCACCCGGTAGTCCAGCAGGGTCACCAGCAACGCTCCTACCGCGATCGACAGCGCCTGGGGCATGGTCGTGAGGAGGTCCACGAAGGTGCTCACCCGGCCCATCAGATGACCGGGCGTCCGGGTCTGCAGCAGCGTCGTGAACGCGATGACCACGACCGGGATGCCGGCGCCCACCAGCGCGCTGGCCACGAACAGCGCCGGGAGGCCGGTGGCGAGGGCCACGCCGGCCAGACCCGCGGCCAGGACCACGAGACCGGCGACGATGCTCGCCGGCTCGCCCCAGCGACGGATCGCCCGGCCGGACACCAGCCCGGCCGCGATGGCGCCGGCGCCCTGGAGGCTGAGCAGCACGCCCACGAAGGTCGGCTCGCGGTGGTAGGCGTCGACGACCGCGTAGATCGCGGACTCGGAGAACCCGATCATCAGCAGCGCGATGGCCAGGGCGACGGTGCTGTGCAGCAGCGGGGGTGTCGCCCGGATGAAGCGCGCCCCCGCAGCCAGCTCGGTGACCCACCGTGCCCCCGGCGCCTCGGACTCCGGCGCCTCGGACTCCGGCGCCTCGAGCTCAGGCGCCTCGGGCTCGGGTCGGTGCCCGGGTTCCGGCCGGCCCCCGAGCCGGCCGACACCCTCCTGCAGCCGGAGGGAGCCGATGGCGACCGCGGCGACCAGGAAGGTCGCGGCGTCGAGGATCGCCACCAGGCCACCCCCGCCCAGGGCGAAGAGGCTCGCCCCGAGCAGCGGCCCCCCGAGCCGGAGCACCTCTCGGGTGATGCTGAGGGCGGCATTGACGTCGACCAGTGCGTCGGTGGGCAGCAGGTCCTTGAGCAGCCCGTTGAGCGCGGCGGGAACGACCACGAAGGACACCCCGTAGCAGAAGGCGACGACGTACACGATCCACACGTCTCCCGCGTCGTGCACCCAGAGCAGCGGCAGCATCGCCAGCGCCGAGGCCACGTTGGCGACCACCAGGAAGCCTCGCCGGGGTACCCGGTCGACGATCCAGCCGAGCAGCGGAGCCACGAGAGCCGGTGAGGTCATGGCCAGGAAGGTCAGTCCGGCGGCCCCGTTGGAGCCGGTGAGCGTCTTCACCCAGAGGCTCAGCACGATCAGCATCAGCGAGTCGCCGCACATGCTCGCCGACAGGCCGGCGAAGAGCCGGGCGAACCCGGGGGTTCGGAGGGCCGTCCGGATCATTCGGCGTCCCCGGGCCACCGGACGTCGGTGGTCGCACCGGGCCGTTGCGGCCCGCTGGGAGCCACCCAACCGGTGACGGAGACGAGTCGTGCGTCCGGTGGCCGCAGCTCCGGTTTCTGGGAGCGGTCAAGGTAGGCGACCGCCAGCGCGACCATCCGCCGGCGGAGCGCATCGGCGTCCATCGCCGTCAGCCAGACCTGCGACTGCACCAGACCGGTGGCGTCCTGCCAGGCGGCCGGCTCCGCGTCACGTGCTGCCCGCGCCGCGCAGACGCTGCACCTCACGCTCGCAGGCCGGCGGCGCTGCTCGCCGTCTGGGGACCGACCGCGATCAGCGTCTTCAGCAGCGCGAGTCGCAGCGGATGGGCCAGCGCCTTCAGGGCGGCTGCATCGGTGACCCGTCGTCGGCTGAGTGGCACCGGCTGAAGGTACTCTTTCGAAAGGGTGCTTTCAATCACCTTCCGACATGCATCTCACCGGGCTGCGCGTCCACCGCGGGGACCGCCTGGGCGTTCCCCGCCCCGTCGAGCCTCTCTACCGTTCAAGCGACATGACTACAAGACGCTTTGTCGACAAATCTCTACGACTCGTCCTCGCTGCCAGGTCGGTGCGTCCGCGTGGGGTGGCCCGGGTCGATCAGTCCCACAATGCGCTCGAGATCCGGCAACGAGGCGAACTCCACGGTGATCCGGCCCTTGCGCCTGCCGAGGTCCACCTTCACCCGGGTCTCCAGCCGGTCCGACAGCCTGGCCGCCAGGTCCTCCACCCCCGGCGAGACCGGGCGGCTGCGCCGAACCGGCTGGCGCGGGGTGCTGCCCAGGTCACCGACCGAGACGATCTCCTCCAACCCCCGCACCGAGATCCCCTCGGCCACGACCCGGCCTGCTAGCTGGTCCTGCGCGGCCGGGTCCTCGACGCTCAACAGCGTGCGAGCATGCCCGGCGGAGAGCACCCCGGCGGCGACCCGTCGCTGCACCGCGGGAGACAGCTTGAGCAGCCGGATGGTGTTGCTGATCTGCGGCCGGCTCCGGCCGATCCGCGACGCCAGCTCCTCGTGCGTGCAGCCGAAGTCCTCGAGCAGCTGCTGGTAGGCCGCCGCCTCCTCCAGCGCGTTCAGCTGGGAGCGGTGCAGGTTCTCCAGGAGCGCGTCTCGGAGCAGGTCGTCGTCGCCGGTCTGACGGACGATGGCCGGGATCGCCTCCAGGCCCGCCTCCTGGGTGGCTCGCCACCGACGCTCACCCATGATCAGCTCGTACTGACCATCCCCGGTGTCACGCACCACGACGGGCTGGAGCAGACCGACCTCTCGCACCGAGTGCACCAGCTCGGCCATCGCGTCCTCGTCGAACACCTCACGAGGCTGGCGCGGGTTGGGGCGGATGACTCCGACCGGGAGCTCGGCGAAGTAGGCGCCCTCGACCGCGCGCAGCTCGGGTCCGGCCGCCGGGTCGACACCGACCAGCGGGCCGGCGTCCTCCTGCCCGGCGTCCTCCTGCCCGGCGTCCTCCTGCCCGGCGTCCTCCTGCCCGGCGTCCTCCTGCCCGCCGTCCTCCTGCCCGCCGTCCTCCTGCCCGCCGTCGCTCGCCGAGCGGCCGCCCTCGGGTGCCGCTACGGCCTCCCCGTCGGAGCGGCCCTGCTGCGCGTGCTCCGTCACGGCGTCCTCCGCTCGGTCCCCCGGCAGCGGCACGCCGATCCAGTCCGCGACCGTCGGCAGGCCGTCCGGCTGTCGCTGCGCTGTCGTCTCACTCGCGTGGCGCACGCCGAGCGGGGACCCCGGCGTCGCCCGGTGGGTGACGACGGCCCCCGATCCCCCCTCGGCCTCGTCAGACTCCGGGCGCGGCCCGGTCGGGATCAGCGATCCCAGTCCGCGTCCGAGGCCGCGTCGCGGCGGCGGCTTGTGGCTCATGGGTGTGCTCCTTGGTCGGCCGTCGAGGGCAGGGAGGCTCGCAGCGCCATCTCGCGAGCAGCCTCGAGATAGCTGAGGGCACCCGGTGAGCCGGGGTCGTACGTCATCACGGTCTGTCCGTAACTGGGTGCCTCGGAGATCCGGACCGAGCGAGGAATCGCGGTCCGCAGCACTTGCTCCCGGAAGTGGTCACGCACTTCGTCGGCCACTCCCGCGGAGAGACGGGTGCGGGCGTCGTACATGGTCAGCACGATCGTGGAGACCACCAGGGTCGGGTTGAGGTGCGCCTTCACCATCTCGACGGTCTCCAGGAGCTGACCGAGGCCTTCCAGCGCGTAGTACTCAGCCTGGATCGGGATCAGCATCTCGTCACCGGCGACCAGCGCATTCAGGGTGAGCAGGCCCAACGACGGTGGACAGTCGATGAGGACGTAGTCGAACCGGTCCTCGCCCGCACCGAAGACCAGTGGGTGCGCGTGAAGGGCCCGGCGCAGCCGCCCTTCGCGCGCCACCATGCTGACCAGCTCGATCTCGGCCCCGGCGAGGTCGATGGTGGCAGGCACCACGAACAGCCCCTCGATCTCCGGGCTCGGCTGGACCACCTCGACCAGCGGCCGCCCCTCCACCAAGGCGTCGTAGATGGAGGGGGTACCGCGGTGGTGGTCGATCGCCAGCGCCGTGGAGGCGTTGCCCTGGGGGTCGAGGTCGATCACCAGCACCCGGAGTCCGTGCTGGGCGAGGGCGGCGGCCATGTTCACCGTGCTCGTCGTCTTGCCGACGCCGCCCTTCTGGTTCGCGACCACCATCACCCGCGTCCGCGCGGGTCGCGGCAGCGGGTCCCCCAGGCGACGACCCTCCCGGACCAGCAACGCGTGCTCGGCTGAGCGAGCCAGAGGGGTGGAGTCGTCCATGCCGGTCCCGAGAGCTGCCAGGTCGCCCGCGGTACGGAAAGCGGGAGCAGCAACGGGCTCGGTCGAGGTCCCGGCTTCCGGCTGGGACCGGACGTTCGATCCCCGAGCGCCGAGCTCGCTCGCGGGCGTTCCACGTGAAACCGGTGCCGCATCGGCGCGGACCGGAGGCTGCCCCGCGGAAGCCGCTCCGCCCGACGTCCTTGTTCCACGTGAAACCGTCGCATCACGTGCCCCGGACGAGATCGCCGGATCCGTCGTTTCCGGTGCCTGGCCTGTACGGCTGGGGTTCGAGCCGTCAGGAGGCAGGGTCGCGGCCTCTGGGCTTGACGGTGGCGCCGGCGTCCCCGCCACGCCGCCTAGCGCTGCCGAATCGGTCGCCGCCACCATGCGCGCACCCGGATCCCCGCAGGCCCCGTCCCGCTCCCCGTGAGCTCCGTCCCGATCCTCGCCGTCCGCAGCGACCGCGTCCCTCTTTGAAGGGGGGATGCCAGGGTTAGCTTCCTCAGTGGTCGTTCGCGCCATCGTTCCACGTGAAACCGGGGTCGCGGGAGAGCCCGGCCAGCCGAGCCGCTGCGTCCCGTCAGTGCTCACCTGCTCCGGCCAACCGAGCCCGGACAGCACCTGAACGGTGCTCCCCGTCGTGCGCCCCTGTCGAGAGCCCAGGTCTGCCACGATCGTCACCTGTGTCGTCCTTTTCGCCGCTTGCGCCCGGGCGTTGCGGTCCGCGTCGGGTCGTCGGACAAACCTAGTCGGGACCGGAGGGTGGCTTCCACTCGAACCACCGTGGTCGGTGGATCAATTACCTCCGATCCCAGGGACAGCACCTCCACGGCGCCGGCCCCCCAGGTCGCGAGATCCGCCTCCGCCGCCGAGACCTCCTCGGCAGCGGACGATCCCTTCATCGCCACCAGCGCCCCCCCTGGGCGGACCAGCGGCATGGACCAGGCCAGCAACCGAGGCAGCGGCGCCAACGCCCGAGACGTGACCACCGCGAACTCGGCCCGCCCGTGCAGCTCCTCGGCCCGCATGCGCAGCACCTCGACGTTGTCCAGTCCGAGGCGCTCCACCACCTCGGAGAGGAAGGTGGTGCGCCGCAGCAGGGGTTCGACCAGGGTGACCCGCAGGTCGGGGCGACGGATCGCGATCACCAGACCGGGCAGGCCCGCGCCCGACCCCAGATCACACACGCCCGCGTCCATCGGGAGTGCCTCCGTGAGTACGGCACAGTTGAGGAGGTGCCGCTGCCAGATGCGCGGGGCCTCCCGGGGGCCGATCAGCCCCCGCAGCACGCCGTCGGTCACCAACGTCCCCGCGTAGGCCTCGGCGAGCGGCAACCGAGACAGGAACACCCCCCGCGCCGCCTTGGGCACGGGGGGTGTTTCACGTGGAACAGGGGAGTCGTCCGCGGTCATCGACGCTTCGGCATCACTGTGGGAGGACGACGACGTACCGGCGTGGCTCGTCGCCCTCGGACGCCGAGGACAGCCCGGCCGCCGCGACCGCGTCGTGGACGACCTTGCGCTCGAACGGGGACATTGCGTCCAACGCGCGGCGCTCACCGGACTCCCGGACCTCGGCGATCACCTCGGCGGCCAGCTTCTCCAGTCGCGAGCGCTTGTCCGCCCGGAACCCGCCGATATCCAGCATCAGCCGGGACCGCTCACCGGTCTCCCGGTAGACCGCCAACCGGGTCAGCTCCTGCAGGGCCTCAAGGACCTCGCCGTCGCGCCCGACCAGCAACCGCACGTCGCCCCCGACGATGCTGACCGCGGCACGGTCCCCCTCCACGTCCATGTCCAGGTCGCCGTCGAGGTCCGCGATGTCGAGCAGCTCCTCGAGGTAGTCGGCGGCGATGTCGCCCTCGTTCTCCAGACGGTCGACCGGATCGGACGTGTCTCCTGTGTCGCCCGCCTCAGCTGTGTCCCCGTCGTCATCGGTGTCGCTGTCGTCAACCGGGTCGCTGTCGTCATCGGTGTCGCCGTCGTCAACCGGGTCGCCGTCGTCAACCGGGTCGCCGGCGCCGTCGGCAGCGGTGGCTCTACCGTCCGAGCCCTCCGAGCCCTCCGCGCCGTCAGCGGCGGAGAGGCGCGTAGCCTCCGCGAGGTCACCGCTCTCGGGGACGTCGGAATGTTCGATCTCACTGGTCTCGGGCTCGGTCACGTCGATGCTCCCTGTCCTTCGTGTGGCTGTGCTGGCTCGTCTAGGTGGTGCGGGCGGCGCGATGACCGGCGACTGGGGCGCTCGCTCCCGGCGTCAGGCGCTGTTGCGTCCGGGCTCGTCGCCGGCGTCTCCCTCGGCGTCCGGGGTGCCGCTTGCGGGGTCACGCCCCGGGGCGGGCCGGGCCGACGGTGGGCCCTGCTTGCGCCGCTGGCTGCGCGTCTGCTTCTTGGGCTGCTGACGCCGCGGCGGCTCGGGAACGTCCGCCTCGACCGCGGGTTCCAGGGTGACCGTCGGGGCCGGGAGCCCCTTGCGCTCACGCTTGTGCGCGTCCCGCTCCTGCTTGGCCGTCGCCGCCGGCGTGCCGGGAGCCGGATTGTTCCGGATGACATAGAACTGCTGGCACATCGTCCACAGGTTCGAGGTGGTCCAGTAGAAGAGCACCCCGATCGGGAAGGCGATGCCACCGACCGCGAAGACCACCGGGAGCACGTAGAGGAGCATCTTCTGCTGCTGTGCGTACTGGCCCGTCATGGCGTCGGCGGGCATGTTCTTACTCATCAGCTGCCGCTGGGTCAGGAACGTCGTGGCGGTCATCGCCACCACCAGCACCGCGGCGAGCAGCCGCACCCCCCCGGAGTCGGTCGAGGTGAAGCTGTCGGAGATCTTCGCGCCAAAGAGCGTGGCGTTCGCGAACTTCCCGGCCAGGTCCGAGGTGAGCAGTGCCCGGCTCTGGTCGGGGTGCTTCGCGGCGTGGTCGATCAGCCGGAACAGTGCGAGGAAGATCGGCATCTGCAGCAGGATCGGCAGGCAGGAGGCGAAGGGGTTGGTCCCGGTCTCCTTGTAGAGCGCCATCGTCTCCTGGGCGAGACGCTCCCGGTCATGACCGTACTTCTTCTGCAGCTCCTTGACCTTGGGCTGCAACAGCTGCATGTTGCGGCTGGACTTGATCTGCTTGACGAACAACGGGATCAGCGCAGCCCGGATCACCAGGGTCAGTCCGATGATGGACAGCACCCACGACGCGCCCGAGCCGGGGCCGAAGATCCCACCGAACAGCCTGTGGAAGGCGAGCAGCACGAAGGACGTCAGGTAGTACAGCGGCGTCATGATGAAGCTGCCGACCTGGACGAAGAAGTCGATCACTCAGGCTCCTGAGTCTGGTGGGAGTGAGACAGCGTGCCGGGCACCGGGTCGTATCCACCCGCTGCCCACGGGTGGCACCGTGCCAGCCGCCGCACGGCGTACCAGCTTCCCCGGACGCTACCGTGAACCGTCACCGATTCCAGGGCGTACGCCGAGCAGGACGGGTGGTAGCGGCACACCTGACCGTAGAGCGGGCTGATCGCGAAGCGGTAGGCCCGCAGGAGACCGATCAACAGGTACTTCACCGATCCCCCCGACGGGGGCCAGGATCCGGCCGAGCAGGCCGCCCATCACCGGGTCCGGCAACGGGTCCGGCACCAGACCCGGCCGGGGGTGCCACGTCGGCTCCGGTGCCCAGCCGGCTCAGACCGGTGTCCACGTCGCGACCCAGCGAGGCGTACGACGCGCCGGCCGCGGCCGGGAGAGCCCGCACCACCAGCACCGATCCACCGGGAAGCGACGACAGACGCTCCTGCACCAGCGACCTGAGCCGGCGCTTCACCCGGTTCCGGGCCACCGCGTTGCCCACGGCCTTGCTGACCACGAAACCGACCCGCGGCTCAGCCGGGGTCGGTCCGTGACGATCGGTGTCGGCGGTCCCCAGGTGCAGGACCACGGTGCGGGAGCCGGCCCGCCGACCGCGTCGCGTCGCCGCAGTGAAGCCGGCCGACGAGGTCAGCCGATAACGACGGTCAAGCACCGCGCGACCCGCCAGGCACTGGGACGCCGCTCAGACAGCGAGCTTGTTGCGACCCTTGCGGCGGCGCGCGGACAGGATCGAGCGGCCGGCCCGGGTGCGCATCCGCAGGCGGAAGCCGTGCACCTTGTGACGACGACGGTTGTTCGGCTGATACGTGCGCTTGCTCACGGCTGATCTCCGTAGGGTGTGGCGAGTGGTGCGAGGTCAGGGGCCGAACGGTGGTGTGCCGCGGACATGCGGCACCGATCGACACCGGTTCGACCTCCCAACGGTACGCGCTGCCGATCCGGAGGGTCAAACCGGCTCCCTGTGGACAACCGCTTGATCCCCGGGTGCAGGTGTTGTTAGCGTTCGCATCGTCCCCATGCCGTCGACGGTTGTCGTCCCCGCCGTCTCAGCGGCCAGCACCGGCACCGGCCCGACGACCCGGGACGACCCCTCTGACCTGGGCATTCACCGGTTCCGAGGGTACGTACCCCACCACCTTGGGATCGTCTCGGCACGGCTCCGGGACAGCATGCACAACCTGTGGACAAACATGTGGACCGGATCGGGGCCGCAGCTTCGTCCACAGCGACGCTCAACGACCAGGATGGGAGTGGGGACACCCACGTGACTAACCGTGACTGACCGCGAGGCCCCGAGCCCCGGCGAGGAGACCGGTCCGGACCGGCTGGGCCGGCTGTGGCGCGACCTCGTGGAGGACCTGCCCCCCAACCAGCGCGCGTGGCTGGCCGCGAGCCGCCCGATGACGCTGCACGAGGGCACCGCCATCATCGCGGTGGCCGACGAGTTCACCCGCAACCAGATCGAGGGCCGGCTGCGCACCCGGCTCGAGGACGCGCTCGGCATCGCCTTCGACCGCCAGGTGCGGATCGCGGTCACCGTGGACCCCGAGCTCGGCGACCGCGAGCTCGGAGTCTCGGGCCTGCACGGTGCGGCATCCGGCCCCCGCGGCGACCTGGACCCGGACGGTCGAGCCGGTCCGGAGGCCGACCGGCTCGGCAGCCAGCCCCTCGGCCATCCGCCGGGGCGGGTAGCCAGGCCGTACCACGAGTACCCGGAGTACACCGAGTACGGCGGCGCCGTTGACGCCCCGGTGCCGGGCCCGGACCCGTCCGACCGGCAGTCCCGGGGCACCCACGGCAGTACGGGACACATCGACATGTCGACAAATCCCCTGGACTTCCCCACCCCCGCGCAGCGGGCCGGCGACCTGAACAACGGCTCGGCTGGCCCGGGCGGCGGCAGCGCCCTGGAGACCCGGCTGAACCCCAAGTACATCTTCGAGACGTTCGTGATCGGCTCCTCCAACCGCTTCGCGCACGCCGCGGCGGTCGCCGTCGCCGAAGCGCCGGGCAAGGCCTACAACCCGCTGCTCGTCTACGGGGACTCCGGCCTGGGCAAGACGCACCTGCTGCATGCGATCGGGCACTACGTCCGCAGCCTCTTCGCCGGCGCGCGGGTCCGCTACGTCAGCTCGGAGGAGTTCACCAACGAGTTCATCAACGCGATCCGCGACGACCGGCAGGACCGCTTCAAGCGCCGCTACCGCGACGTCGACGTGCTGTTGATCGACGACATCCAGTTCCTGGAAGGCAAGATCCAGACCCAGGAGGAGTTCTTCCACACCTTCAACACGCTGCACAACGCGAACAAGCAGATCGTGATCACCTCCGACCGCGCCCCCAAGCGGCTCGAGGCCCTCGAGGACCGGCTGCGCAACCGGTTCGAGTGGGGCCTGATCACCGACGTGCAGCCCCCCGACCTCGAGACCCGGATCGCGATCCTGCGGAAGAAGGCCGCCACCGAGCGGATGACCGCGCCGCCGGACGTGCTGGAGTTCATCGCCAGCAAGATCCAGACCAACATCCGGGAGCTGGAGGGTGCGCTGATCCGGGTCACCGCGTTCGCGAGCCTGAACCGGCAGCCCGTCGACCTGACCCTCGCCGAGATCGTGCTCAAGGACCTGATCCCCGAGGGCGGGGAGCCCGAGATCACGGCCGCGCTGATCATCGCCCAGACCGCCGCGTACTTCGGGCTGTCCATCGACGACCTGTGCGGGCCGAGCCGGAGCCGGGTGCTGGTCACCGGCCGGCAGATCTCGATGTACCTGTGCCGCGAGCTCACCGAGCTCTCCCTGCCCAAGATCGGCCAGCAGTTCGGCGGTCGCGACCACACCACGGTCATGCACGCGGACAAGAAGATCCGGCAGCTGCTCGCGGAGCGCCGCAGCGTCTACAACCAGGTCACCGAGCTCACCAACCGGATCAAGCAGCACGCCCGGCAGGCGTGAGCGAGGTCTTCGCCGCGGAGCCCGTCCGCCGGACAGCGCACCGGGCCGCACCGGTCGTCGGCTGGGGACGTGGCTGTGCAGGGCTGTCATTCCCGGTGCCCGTGCCTGTGGACAACAACGTCACGGGCATCGGCCGGCCCGGCTCGAACCACAGGCCCCGCAGGTTCTCCCCCTCGTCGTGCACAGGGGGAGGGGAGAGGGAAACCAGGTCTGACCTGCACGAAGTCGAGTTGTCCACAGTATCCACCGCACCTGTTAACACTACGAACCTCACCATGTCCAGGTCCTTCGCCAACACCACCCCACGCTCCGAACTGGGGACAACCTGGTCCTGGAGCCCCGCACCGGCGGTCCGGTGCAGTCCCCGCCGGGACGGCCGTGCAGCCACGAAGCGCGGGTGCATGGCAGGATGCTCAACCCGGAGTGCCGGAGCCGCACCGGAAGGCTCGACCAGTGAGGGACCAGTGAGGTACCAGTGAAGTTCACCGTCGAACGCGACGTGCTCGCCGACGCCGTCGCGTGGGCGGCCCGCAGCCTGCCCGTGCGCCCGAGCGTGCCGGTCCTGGCCGGGCTGCTGATCGAGACCGTCGAGGGCGGCGACGGGCTGCAGCTGTCCACCTTCGACTACGAGACCTCGGCGCGGGCGACCCTGCCGGCCTCGGTGCAGGACGAGGGGCGGGCCCTGGTGTCGGGCCGGCTGCTGGCCGACATCTGCCGCAGCCTGCCGGCGAAGCCCGTCGAGATGACCATCGAGGGCTCCAAGGTCTCGCTCACCTGTGGCTCGGCCCGGTTCAGCCTGCAGACGATGCCGGTGGAGGAGTACCCGACGCTGCCGGACATGCCGCAGGCCACCGGCACGGTGCGCAGCGACGTGTTCGCGAACGCCGTCGCCCAGGCTGTCACGGCGGCGGGCCGTGACGACATGCTCCCGGTGCTGACCGGGGTGCGGATCGAGATCGAGGGCTCCGCGATCTCGCTGCTGGCCACCGACCGGTTCCGGCTCTCGCACCGCGAGCTCGAGTGGGACCCGGGCAGCACGGACGTGTCCGCGGCCGCGCTGGTCCCGGCCAAGGTGCTCGCGGACACCGCGAAGTCGCTGACCTCGGGCACCGAGGTGACCATCGCGCTGGCGTCCTCCGGCACCGGCGAGGGCATCATCGGCTTCGAGGGCGCCTCCGGCGGCGGCGTACGACGGACCACGACCCGCCTCCTCGACGGCGAGTTCCCGAAGGTCCGCACGCTCTTCCCTGCCGAGCACGCCACCGTCGCCCGGGTCGACCGGGCCACCCTGGTGGAGGCGGTGAAGCGGGTCTCGCTGGTCGCCGAGCGCAACACCGCGGTGCAGCTGGCGTTCGTCAGCGGCGGGCTGACGCTGGACGCCGGCAGCGGCGACGAGGCGCTGGCCACCGAGCAGATCGAGGCGACGGTGACCGGGGCGGACATCACCACCGGGTTCAACCCGCAGTTCCTGCTCGACGGCCTGACCGCGCTGGAGGAGCCCGTCGTGGAGCTGGCGTTCACCCAGGCCTCGAAGCCCGCGGTGATGTCCGGGGTCGGCAGCCTGGACGGGGACGCCGAGCCGGCTTTCCGCTACCTGCTGATGCCGCGGCGCCTGCTCTCCTGACCAGCGCCCGGACCGGGTCTCCGGGCCCACCACCCGCGAGACGGGGACGGCGCGCGAGTAGCCTGGGGCCGCTCCGTGCGGGCCCGCGTCCGCGGGAGCGGGGGGCACACGACGGCAGCGGCACAGCGAAAGGGAGCGGCATGGACCTCGGTCTGATCGGGCTCGGCAAGATGGGTGGCAACATGCGCGAGCGGCTGCGCCGCGCCGGCCACACGGTGGTCGGCTTCGACCGCAACCCGGAGCTCAGCGACGTGGACAGCCTGGAGGCGATGCTGGACAAGCTCCCGTCCCCCAAGGTGGTCTGGGTGATGGTGCCCGCCGGTGAGCCGACCCGGCAGACGGTCGCGGCCCTCAAGGACCGGATGAGCGAGGGGGACATCGTCATCGACGGCGGCAACTCGCGCTGGACCGACGACAAGCTGAACGCCGACGCGCTCGCCGCGAAGGGCATCGGCTTCGTCGACTGCGGGGTCTCCGGCGGGGTCTGGGGCCTGGAGAACGGCTACGCGCTGATGGCCGGCGGCGCCAAGCAGGACATCGACACCGTGCAGCCGATCTTCGACGCCCTGAAGCCCGCGGGCGAGTTCGGCTGGGTGCACGCCGGGAAGGTCGGGGCCGGCCACTTCTCGAAGATGGTGCACAACGGCATCGAGTACGCGCTGATGCAGGCCTACGCCGAGGGCTGGGAGCTGCTCAGCAAGGTCGATGAGGTCGAGAACGTCACCGAGGTCTTCAGCTCGTGGCGGGAGGGCACGGTGATCCGGTCCTGGCTGCTGGACCTGCTGGTCGCCGCCCTGGAGGACGACACGAAGCTCGAGCAGATCGCCGGCTACGCCGAGGACTCCGGGGAGGGTCGCTGGACCGTGGAGGCCGGCATCGACAACGCGGTGGCCACCCCGGCGATCACTGCGGCGCTGTACGCGCGGTTCGTCTCCCGGCAGGACGACAGCCCCGCGATGAAGGCGGTCGCCGCGATGCGCAACCAGTTCGGCGGGCACGCGACGAAGGTCAACGCGCCGCCCACGACCGGCAGCAACTAGGTCCGCCCCTCCGTGCACGTCGCCCACCTCTCGCTGCACGACTTCCGGTCCTACCCGGAGGCGGAGGTCCCGCTCGGCCCGGGGGTCACCGCCTTCGTCGGGCGCAACGGTCAGGGAAAGACGAACCTGGTCGAGGCGGTCGACTACATCGCCCGGCTCGCCTCGCACCGGGTCGCCGGGGACGGTCCACTGGTCCGGCTGGGCGCGGACCACGCGGTGGTGCGGGCCACGGTGGTGCGCGACGGCCGGGAGGCGCTGCTCGAGGTGCAGATCAACCCCGGCCGGTCCAACCGGGCCCGGGTGAACAGGTCCCCGCTGCCGCGGGCCCGCGAGCTGCTCGGTCTGGTCCGCACGGTGCTCTTCTCCCCCGAGGACCTGGCCCTGGTCAAGGGTGACCCCTCGGAGCGCCGACACTTCCTCGACGACCTGCTGGTGCAGCGCGCGCCACGGTTCGCGGGTGTGCGCGCCGACTACGACCGGGTGCTCAAGCAGCGCAACTCCCTGCTGAAGACCGCGGGAGCCGCCCGCCGCCAGGGCCGTCGCGGCGACGCGGCGCTGTCCACGCTGGGCGTCTGGGACTCCCAGCTCGCCGCGGTCGGCTCGGAGCTGCTCGCGGCCCGGCTGGTCCTGGTCGAGCAGCTGCGCCCTCACGTCGTGACCGCGTACGACGCGGTGGCCCAGGGCGCGACCCGCACGGACGCGTCGCTGACCTACAAGCCGTCCTTCGAGCTGCCCACCGCCGCCGCGACCCTCCCGGCGGCAGACCCCGGGAGCGGGGCCTCACCCGGGACGTCCGCGCCCCCCTCGCACGACCGGGAGGTGCTGGGCCGGGCGCTGCTGGCCGAGCTGGAGCGCCGCCGCGACGACGAGATCGACCGCGGGATCAGCCTGGTGGGCCCGCACCGTGACGACCTGACGCTGATGCTCGGCCCGCTGCCGGTGAAGGGGTACGCCTCGCACGGCGAGTCCTGGTCCTTCGCGCTCGCGCTGCGGCTGGCCTCCTACGACCTGCTGCGCGCCGCCGGCGACGACCCGATCCTGATCCTCGACGACGTGTTCGCCGAGCTGGACACCGAGCGGCGCGAGCGGCTGGCCGAGCTGGTCGCCGGCGCCGAGCAGGTGCTGGTGACCGCCGCGGTCCCCGAGGACATCCCGGCGGTGCTGGCCGGGGTGCGCATCGACGTCGTGGACGGGAAGGTGCTGCCCGGTGCCGGCTGACGACGAGTCCTCCACGGCCGACGCCGACCAGCCGCTGCGGGCCGGCGAGCCGGTGGAGCGCGTCGAGCCGGTGGAGCACGACGACACCGGTCTCGACCTGGCGCGCAGCGTCGCCCGGTCCCTGGCCCGGCCCGGAGCGCGGCGCCGTACCGGCGGTGGTGCGACGTCCCCGGGTTTCCGGCCTCCCAGCCGCCGCACCGACCGGCAGGTGTCCGGCGCCCATCCCGACGAGCGCGACCCGCAGACCATGGACACGACGATCGGCCGTCTGATCGCGGACCAGGGCTGGGGTACCGACGTGCGGGTGCACGGGGTGTTCTCCCGGTGGGACAGCCTGGTCGGTCGCGAGGTGGCGCGGCACTGCCTGCCGGAGTCCTACGACGACGGCCGGCTGCTGGTCCGCACCGACTCCACCGCCTGGGCCACCCAGATGAAGCTGCTCGCGCCGACCGTGGTGCGCCGGCTCAACGAGGAGCTCGGTGACGGCACCGTCACGGTGATCGAGGTGCGCGGGCCGCAGGCGCCGTCCTGGAAGAAGGGTCTGCGCTCGGTCCGCGACGGTCGCGGCCCCCGCGACACCTACGGCTGACCGGGCCGACCTACCGGGCCGACCCACCGGCCGACCCACCGGCCGACCCACCGGCCGACCCACCGGCCGACCCACCGGCCGACCCACCGGCCGACCCACCGGCCGACCCACCGGCCGACCCACCGGCCGACCTACGGGACGACCCACCGGCCGACCCACCGGCCGACCCACCGGCCGACCCACCGGCCGAGCCACCGGCCGAGCCGCGATCAGCCGATCTGAGAGCCTCGGGTCGGTACAGGGACTAGAACGAGCCCCTGCGCAGCCGTCCTGACCGCCCTGCGAGGCCCACAATCGACCTTCGAGGTCGACCGACCCCCCGTCGGCTGTGGGCCGGGGACCCGGTGACGGGCCCTGGCGGGGTATACTGGACAAGGTCGTTTCCCGGTCCGGGACGACCGTTCTATGTGTGCGCAGACGTGAAGAGGATGGCTCGTGGCTGACGAGATGCCCGCCAACACCCCCGCCGACGACCTCACCACCCCCAGTCCCTCCGGTCCCGCCGAGCCCGCGAGCGAGCCGTCGGTGGTCGAGTCCACGGAAGCACCCAGCGCCGAGGCGGTGGCCGAGGCCGCGGCGGCCCTCGCGCCCCGCAGCGAGGGGCACGCGGTGGAGGCCGGCCGCTACGACGCCTCCGCGATCCAGGTGCTCGAGGGTCTGGAGGCGGTGCGCAAGCGCCCCGGCATGTACATCGGCTCGACCGGCGAACGTGGTCTGCACCACCTGGTCTGGGAGGTCGTGGACAACTCGGTCGACGAGTCGCTGGCCGGTCACGCCACCAAGATCACCGTCACCCTGCTGGAGGACGGCGGCGTCCGGGTCGTCGACGACGGCCGCGGCATCCCGACCGACATCCACCCGACCGAGGGCATTCCGGCGGTCACCATGGCGCTGACCATGTTGCACGCCGGCGGCAAGTTCGGCGGCGGCGGCTACAAGGTCTCCGGCGGGCTGCACGGGGTCGGCGTCTCGGTGGTCAACGCGCTCAGCACCAAGCTCCAGGTCGACGTCCGCAACCGTGGCTACCACTGGCGGCAGACCTTCAGCCTCGGCGAGCCCGACGGTCCCCTGGAGCAGCTGGAGGCCGCCGAGGACACCGGCACCACGATCACCTTCTGGCCCAGCGCGGACATCTTCGAGACCACGACGTACTCGTGGGAGACCATCGTCAACCGGATCCGGGAGATGGCCTTCCTCAACAAGGGCCTGGAGATCGTGGTCCGGGACGAGCGCCCGCACGTGGCCGAGGTGCGGGACGCCATCCAGGACGACCTGCTCGACGAGGTCTCCTCGGGCGACGCCGACACCCGCGACGCGGGACGCGCGGACGACGCGGGGACCCTGGAGCGGGTCACCGAGAAGGTCTTCAAGTTCGACCGCGGGCTGGTCGACTACGTCGAGCACCTCAACAAGCGCAAGGACAAGGCGCACCCCTCGGTGGTGGAGTTCGAGGCCGAGCTGGCCGAGAGCGGGATGAGCCTCGAGATCGCGATGCAGTGGACGACCAGCTACACCGAGTCCGTGCACACCTTCGCCAACACGATCAACACCCACGAGGGCGGCACCCACGAGGAGGGCTTCCGCTCGGCGTTGACCTCGCTGATCAACAACTGGGGTGAGGAGTGGAACCTGATCAAGAAGCGCGAGGACCGGGTCTCCGGCGACGACGTCCGCGAGGGCCTGACCGCGATCATCTCGATCAAGCTCGGCGAGCCGCAGTTCGAAGGCCAGACCAAGACCAAGCTCGGCAACACCGAGGCCAAGGGCTTCGTGCAGCGGGTTGTCAACGAGCAGCTGGGGGCCTGGCTGGAGCGCAACCCCGCCGAGGGTCGCGACATCGTACGCAAGGCCCAGGCCGCGGCGTACGCCCGGGTGGCCGCCCGGAAGGCCCGCGAGCTGGCGCGCAGCCGCAAGGGGCTGCTCGGCGGCGGCGGGCTGCCCGGCAAGCTCGCGGACTGCCAGTCCACCAACCCCGAGGAGTGCGAGATCTTCGTGGTCGAGGGTGACTCGGCCGGCGGCTCCGCGAAGGGCGGTCGGGACCCGCGGATCCAGGCGATCCTGCCGATCCGCGGCAAGATCCTGAACGTGGAGAAGGCCCGCATCGACAAGGTGCTGGCCAACAACGAGGTCCAGGCGATCATCTCCGCGCTCGGCACCGGCATCCACGAAGAGTTCGACATCGAGAAGGTCCGCTACCACAAGATCGTGATGATGGCCGACGCCGACGTGGACGGCCACCACATCCGGACCCTGCTGCTGACCCTGCTGTTCCGGTTCATGCGGCCGCTGATCGAGCACGGCTACGTCTACCTCGCCCAGCCGCCGCTCTACCGGCTGCGCTGGAACAAGCCGCACGAGCACGAGTTCGTCTACTCCGACGCCGAGCGGGACGCGCTGCGCAACGCCGGCCTGGAGGCGGGCAAGAAGCTGCCGAAGGAGAACGCCATCCAGCGCTACAAGGGGCTCGGCGAGATGAACGCCAACGAGCTGTGGGAGACCACCATGGATCCCGACAACCGGCTGCTGCTCCAGGTGACCCTCGAGGACGCCGCGCAGGCCGACGAGATGTTCACGGTGCTGATGGGCGAGGACGTCGAGCAGCGGCGCTCGTTCATCCAGCGCAACGCCAAGGACGTCCGTTTCCTTGACATCTGAGGCGCGACGGTCCGGTCGTGCGCTGCCCCTGGCCGGGGCGGCGCGTCGGTGGACCGTGGCGACCGGACCCCATGACGCTCCCGGGGACAGCACCCGGCCGAGCCGGACGACCCGACGACAGGAAGCCAGCGCGTGACTGACAACACCATCGAGTACGGCCAGCCGGGCAACAACGGGCGGATCGAGCCGGTCGAGCTGCAGGTCGAGATGCAGCGCTCCTACATCGACTACGCGATGACCGTGATCGTGGGCCGGGCGCTGCCGGACGTGCGCGACGGGCTCAAGCCGGTGCACCGCCGGGTGCTGTACGCGATGTACGACGGCGGCTACCGCCCCGACCGCGGCTTCTCGAAGTGCTCGCGCGTCGTCGGCGACGTGATGGGCCAGTACCACCCGCATGGGGACACCGCGATCTACGACACCCTGGTCCGGCTCGCGCAGCCGTGGGTGATGCGGGCTCCGCTGGTCGACGGCCAGGGCAACTTCGGGTCGCCGGGCAACGACCCCGCGGCCGCGATGCGCTACACCGAGTGCAAGATGGCGCCGCTGGCCCTGGAGATGGTCCGGGACATCGACAAGGACACCGTCAACTTCACCCCGAACTACGACGGCCGCTCGCAGGAGCCGGCGATCCTGCCGGCCCGCTTCCCGAACCTGCTGGTCAACGGCTCCGCGGGCATCGCGGTCGGGATGGCCACCAACATCCCGCCGCACAACCTCAAGGAGATCAACGAGGGTGTGCAGTGGGCGCTGGCGCACCCCGACGCCTCCCGCGAGGAGCTGCTCGAGGCGCTCCTGGAGCGGGTCAAGGGGCCGGACTTCCCGCGCGGCGCGCTGATCGTCGGGCAGCAGGGCATCGAGCAGATGTACCGCACCGGTCGCGGCTCGGTCACCATGCGCGCCGTCGTCGACATCGACGAGGACGCCAAGGGGCGTACGACGATCTCGATCACCGAGCTCCCCTACCAGGTCAATCCCGACAACCTGGCCCTCAAGATCGCCGAGCTCGCCGACTCCGGCAGGATCTCGGGGATCGCGGACGTCCGCGACGACTCCTCGGGCCGCACCGGCCAGCGGCTGGTGGTGGTGCTCAAGCGGGACGCCGTGGCCCGGGTGGTGCTGAACAACCTGTTCAAGCACACCGAGCTGCAGACCAACTTCGCCGCGAACATGCTGGCCCTGGTCGACGGGGTCCCCCGCACCCTGACCCTGGACCAGTTCGTCTCGCATTGGATCATCCACCAGGTCGAGGTCATCCAGCGACGCACCCGCTACCTGCTGCGGGACGCCCAGGAGCGGGCGCACATCTACCGCGGCTACGTGAAGGCGCTGGACGCTCTCGACGACGTCATCAGCCTGATCCGCAGCAGCCCCGACGTGGACGAGGCCCGCACCGGCCTGATGGCGCTGCTGGACATCGACGAGGTCCAGGCCAACGCGATCCTGGAGATGCAGCTGCGCCGGCTGGCCGCGCTGGAGCGGCAGCGGATCCTCGAGCGGCTCGCCGAGCTCGAGGCCCTGATCGCCGACCTGGAGGCGATCCTGGCCAGCGAGGAGCGGCAGCGGCAGATCATCGCCGAGGAGCTCAACGAGATCGTGGAGCGCTTCGGCGACGACCGCCGCAGCCAGATCATCCCCTCCGACGGCGACCTGTCCATGGAGGACCTGATCCCCGACGAGGACCTCGTCGTGACGATCACCCGCGGCGGCTACGCCAAGCGCACCCGCGCCGACCTGTACCGCACCCAGAAGCGCGGCGGCAAGGGCGTGCGCGGCGCCACGCTGCGCGGCGACGACGTCGTCGAGCACTTCATGGCCACCAGCAACCACCACTGGCTGCTGTTCTTCACCACCGCCGGGCGGGTCTACCGCACCAAGGCCTACAACCTGCCGGAGGCGTCGCGGGACGCCAAGGGTGGCCACGTGGCGGGGCTGCTGTCCTTCCAGCCCGACGAGAGCATCGCCCAGGTGCTGGCGATCCGCGACTACGAGCAGCAGCCCTACCTGGTGCTGGCCACCCGCAACGGCCTGGTGAAGAAGACCCGGCTCGGGGACTACAACAGCCCGCGCCAGGCCGGCGTGATCGCGATCAACTTCCGCGAGGACGACGACGAGCTGATCGGGGCCGAGCTCGCGCACTCCGGCGACGACATCCTGCTGGTCTCCCGCAAGGGCCAGGCGATCCGGTTCCGTGCCGACGACAACCAGCTGCGGCCGATGGGTCGGGCCACCTCCGGGGTCACCGGCATGAAGTTCCGCGAGGACGACCAGCTGCTCTCGATGTCGGTGATCCGTGCCGAGCAGGTAGCGGCCGAGGAGGCCGCCGACGCGGCCGCCGGGTCGGTCGACGGCGAGCTCCCCGACGTCCAGGAGCAGTACGTCTTCACGATCACCGGCGGCGGCTTCGCCAAGCGCTCCCGGATCTCGGAGTACCGGCTGCAGTCCCGTGGCGGCATCGGCATCAAGGCCATGAAGCAGGACGACGACCGGGGCACCCTGGTCGGCGCCTTCATCGTGGTCGAGGGCGACGAGGTGCTGGCCATCAAGCAGTCCGGCCAGGTCACCCGCAGCGCCATCGACGACAACCTGCGGCCCACGGGTCGCGACACCAAGGGCGTCCGCTTCGTGGGGGTCAAGGAGGGTGACGGAGTCGCCGTGGTCGCCCGCAGCGTCGAGCGCGCTCCCGAGATCGACGACGCCGTCGAGGCTGCGGCAGACGCCGCCGTCGACGCCGGCACCGACACCGGGGAGCAGGTCCAGACCGGCGACGACGCGACCGGTGTCGACGGCACCGCCGTGATGGACGACACCGGGGATGCCACAATCGAGAGCGACGTGCCGGGTGCGGTCGACGACGACCGCTCCGGCGACGACGCCGACCCCGAGGAGTCCTGATGGCTGACCGACGCGGCGAGGACAAGCCGCTGGCGCCCCGACGTTCCCTGTTCGGCCCCTCTCGTGACGCCGGGACGGACGCGGACGCCAAGCGGCCGATCGGCGAGCGGGTGTCCGCCGCGGTGTCGGCGGCCGGGACCGCCGTCCAGTCGGCCGCGTCCAGCTCCGGGACCTCCGGCCGGTCCGGGACGCCGACCACGGGCCGGGAGACCGGGGCCGGGGACGCGTCCGGCCGGGTGGCCCCCGGGACGTCCGGGCGGTCACCGAGCCGCCCGCGAGGCACCCGCCGGGCCCGGCTGCGGCTGGTGCACCTGGACCCCTGGTCGGTGATGAAGACGTCCTTCCTGCTCTCCATCGCCCTCGGCATCGTGCTGGTGGTCGCCGTCGCGGTGGTCTGGTCCGTGCTGGGTGCCGCCGGGGTCTGGGAGTCGATCAACAAGACGGTCAGCGACGTGGTCGGCGGCGACTCCGCGCAGAGCTTCGACGTGCAGAACTACGTCGGCACCAGCCGGGTGCTCGGCTTCACGATGGTGGTCGCCGTGTTCGACGTCATCCTGATCACCGCCATCTCGACGCTGGCGGCCTTCCTCTACAACCTGGCGGCGGCGTTGCTCGGCGGCGTCGAGGTCACCCTGGCCGAGGACGACCGCTGACGTCCTCCCAGTCCGGACCCCGGTCGGGGAGGCTCGGTTTGGGCCGCGTCGCGCCGATACGGTAATCTCTGGCCTCGGTCCGGCCTTGCCGCCGGACCTGCCGATGTCCACCTCCGTGGACGGTTGGGGCCTATAGCTCAGACGGTTAGAGCGCTTCCCTGATAAGGAAGAGGTCGGAGGTTCAAGTCCTCCTAGGCCCACCACCACTCTCCCCGGCTGCGACGCGGGTCTGCGGCCCGAGGCGAGTTGGACCGGGACATCGACGTCTGTCAACATAGACGAGTGTCGAACTTGAAGACGTCCACGCCGCCCGCGGCCGGGCTCCCGGTCCCGCCGGACCTGCTGGCCTGCTGCACCCCGCTGGCGCATGAGCCGATGACCGCCGGGCAGGCGGGACAGGTTGCTCCGTTGCTGAAGGCGATCGCGGACCCGGCCCGGTTGCGGCTGCTCTCGATCGTGCTCTCGCACGAGGGTCGGGAGGCGTGCGTGTGCGACCTGACGCCGTACTTCGACCTGTCCCAGCCGACCATCAGCCACCACCTCAAGGTCCTGCACGAGAGCGGGCTGCTGGACCGGGAGAAGCGCGGCACCTGGGTGTTCTACCGGGCGCGCCCGGAGGCGATGGCCGCGCTCGTCACGCTGTTCTCGGCGGTGGACGCATGAGCGACCTGGTCCACGAGACGGGTGCCGGGACCGCCGCCGAGGGCGACGTCCTGCAGCGGCTCTCCACCCTCGACCGGTTCCTGCCGGTGTGGATCGGGGTGGCGATGGTGGCCGGGCTGCTGCTGGGCCGGCTGATCCCCGGGCTCGACGACGCGCTGGCGGCCGTCGAGGTCGGGTCGGTGTCCCTGCCGATCGCCGTCGGCCTGCTCGTGATGATGTACCCGGTGCTCGCCAAGGTGCGCTACAACGAGCTCGGGCACGTCACCCGGGACCGCCGGATGCTCCTCACATCCATCGTTCTGAACTGGGTGCTGGGTCCGGCGCTGATGTTCGCCCTCGCCTGGCTGCTGCTGCCGGACCTGCCGGAGTACCGCACCGGCCTGATCATCGTCGGTCTCGCGCGCTGTATCGCGATGGTGCTGATCTGGAACGACCTGGCCTGTGGTGACCGCGAGGCCGCGGCGATCCTGGTCGCCATCAACGCGGTCTTCCAGATCCTCGCGTTCGCCCTGCTCGGCTACTTCTACCTCCAGGTCCTCCCCGGGTGGCTCGGGCTCGAGCAGAACGCGCTGGAGGTGTCCATGTGGGGGATCGCGAAGAGCGTGCTGGTCTTCCTCGGGATCCCGCTGCTGGCCGGCTTCCTGACCCGCACGGTCGGCGAGCGCGCCAAGGGCAGGGACTGGTACGAGAGCCGGTTCCTGCCTCGCATCGGTCCGGCTGCGCTGTACGGGCTGCTCTTCACGATCGTCATCCTGTTCGCTCTGCAGGGCGACACGATCACCACCGAGCCGCTCGACGTGGCCCGCATCGCTGTCCCGCTGCTGGTCTACTTCGGTCTTATGTGGGGCGGGTCGATGCTGCTCACCCGGGTGCTCGGCTTCGACTACCAGCGGGCCACCGCGGTCTCCTTCACCGCTGCCGGGAACAACTTCGAGCTCGCCATCGCGGTGGCCATCGGCGTCTTCGGGGTCACCTCGGGGCAGGCGCTGGCGGGGGTCGTGGGGCCGCTGATCGAGGTCCCGGCGCTGGTCGCCCTGGTGTACGTCGGGCTGTGGGCCCGGCGGTTCTTCCCCGACCGCGCGGGCGCCCCCGCCTCGGCGGCAGCACCCCGATGAGCGGCACCGGGGACGTCCCGCAGGTGGTGTTCGCCTGCGTCCGCAACGGCGGCCGCTCCGTGATCGGCCGGGTGCTGACCGAGCACTACGCCGGGGGACGGGTGCGGGCCCTCTCGGCCGGCACCCAGCCGGGCGAGCAGATCCACCGCGAGGTCGCACGGGTGCTCGGGAGCCTCGGACTGGACACCTCCGGCGAGCGTCCCACCCTGCTGACTCCCGACATCGTGGCCGCGAGCTCGTTGGCGATCACCCTGGGCTGCGGCGAGGAGTGCCCGTTCGTCCCCGGCGTCAGGTACGTCGACTGGCCGGTCGCCGATCCCGGGGGGCAGGACGAGGACACCGTGCGCGACGTCGTCGCCGACCTCGACGGTCGGGTCCGCGCGCTGCTCCGCGAGCTCGTGCCGGATCTCGACTTGCCACCCTCGGTCCTCGACCGGGGCCGAGGCTAGGCCGGTCCGTCCGCCGGGAGGTCGAAGCGCACTGCCAGGACGACGACGTCGTCGGCGGGGTCCGAGCCGACCAGGTCGGCGAGGACGGCGTCGAGGAGGTCGTCCAGGGGGAGGTCCCGGTGCCGGCCGAGGGCGACCCCGACCCGGTCGATCCCGGTGTCGAGGTCCTCGCCGCGGCGCTCGATGAGCCCGTCGGTGTACATCAGCAGGGTGCCGCCGGCAGGCAGGTCGAGGGCGAGGTCGACCCGGTCGAGGTCCGGGGCGGCACCCAGCATCGGGTCGTTCTCGCGCCTGGAGTCGAGGACCAGCGTCCGCACCCGGCCGTCCTCGTCGACGAGCAGCGGCGGCGGGTGCCCCGCGTTCGTCCAGCGCAGCGCGAGCGTGCGGTGGCCCTGTGCGTCGGCGGTGCGCTCCACCCGGGCCAGCACCAGCGTCGCCATGCGCCTCGAGGCCGAGGTGGTCCACGGCCCGGTCGAGCCGCTCGACGATCCGGGCCGGGGTGTCCTCGGCGTCGCTGTGCGTCCACGCGAAGGTGCGCAGCATGCCGCGCAGCTGACCCATCACCGCGGCCGCGGTGATGTCATGACCCACGACGTCCCCGACCATCAGGTGGGTGGTGCCGTCGGGCATCACGATCGCGTCGTACCAGTCGCCTCCGACCTGGTCCCGGGCCGCCGCCGGCAGGTAGCGGGCCGCCAGCCGGACGACGTCGGTGTCCGGCAGCCGGGTGAGCATCGCCTTCTGCAACGTCAGCGCCACGTCGATCCGCTCCTGGAGCAGCAGCGCCCGCTCGATGGCCTGGGCCGTATAGGCGCACAGCGACCCGATCATCACCCGGTCGTCGTCGCGCAGCTCGCGCGACCGTGGGCCAGACCAGCCCGATCGCCCCGTAGGCGTGGCCGCCGGACTCCAGCGGCATGAAGCCCCGGGTCTCGCCCACCTGGACCGGCGACCGCAGGTGCGGATACTGCTCGTTCTGCTCGGCACGAGAGCCGATCAGCAACAGCCGGCCGGACAGCAGCGCCTCGCCCAGCGGGTTGCGGTGGTCGACCGCGAGATGGGCGTGCCGTTGGGCCTGGGCCCAGTCGGTCGCGGAGTTCGCGACGAAGGTGAGGGGCTCGCCCTGTCCGTCCGCCCCGGGGGGCCGCACCGGCTCGACGTGGGCCGGGTCGGGGATGGCGCGCAGCCAGATCCCCGCGTGCAGGCACCCCAGCTCCTCCTGGGCCACCTGCTCCACGGCCGCGGAGATGTCCGAGATGGTCCGGGTGCTGGCGAGCCGCTCGCTCAGCGCGAGCAGCAGGCCGCGGCCGGTGGAGACCGCGGCGTACCGCTCCGCCTGCTCGGTGGCCTGCCGGTGCAGGGCGCGCTGGGACAGCTCGGCGGAGCAGGCCGCCGGCCAGGTCCTCGAGCGCCTCCATCTCCTCGGCGGTCCACTCGTGCGGCTCGTCGTGGATCGCGCACACCGACCCGATGGTGTTGCCGGTGTGGTCGAGCAGCGGCCAGCCGGCGTACGCGACGACGTTCAGGTCCGCGGATCGCGTGGTTGTCCCGCACCCGCTGGTCCTCGCGGGCGTCACTGATCATCAGCGGCCCGGAGTCGTTCACGACGTACTGGCAGAACGAGTGCGACAGCGGGGTCTGCCGCGACTCCTGGTAGGGCTCGGGCAGCCCGACGGCCCCCGGGAAGATCTGACGCGCGTCCTCGACGATCGAGACCAGGGCGACCGGGACGCCGAGGGCGCGACGCACCATCCGGGCGTACCGGTCGAGCGACGGGGAGACCACGTCGTCTGGTTCCACTGTCATGTCGTGCTGTCCTCGCGCGTGCCAGCGGCTCCCGAAGCCAGGGACTACCTGTGGACCGGCATCCTCTCACGCGCGTGCGGTGTCTAGTCCTCTCGGACCTGCCATGACAACCCACTCATGTTCGTAGCCGGCCCGCGACGACCGCTGTCAGGTCGGGGTGCGCGTCCAGCTGCACCAACGATCTCGTGTCCGGGGCTCGGGCACCGCGTACGTCGGCATGAGCGGCTACGGAACCGCCGAGTCGAGGTCGGGTTCCCCAGCGGCATCACGTGCACGCTGTCGGCCGACAAGAAGACCCAGACCTACACCTACGCGAGGACCTGCGCGAACGCGGCCGGCTGCGCCCCGTCAGCGAGCACCGCCTGGCCCTTGCCCGCCCCCTTGGCGGCGTACATCGCGGTGTCCGCCTGCCGCAGCAGCAACACCGCGACGGCGTCGCGCTCGAGGGTGGCGTCGTCGCGGGACGGCTCCTCGGCGGGGGTGCACGGCGAGGCGATCCGGCGGTGCGCGATACCCACACTGACAGACGTGTGCACCACCTGCCCGTCGATCTCGATCTCCTGTCGCAGGCTGGCAACCACCCGCTGGGCCACCTGGACCGCGTCGGTGCCGTCCTCGAGCAGGATCGCGAACTCGTCCCCGCCCAGCCGGGCCACGGTGTCGGTCACCCGGACGCAGTCCAGCAGCCGGACCGCGACCTCGCGCAGCAGGTGGTCCCCGGCCTCGTGTCCGAGCCCGTCGTTGACCAGCTTGAAGTCGTCGAGGTCGCAGAAGAGCACACTGACGTCGGCACCCGGCTGCAGCAGCGCCCGGTCCAGCCGGTCCGCGAAGAGCACCCGGTTGGCCAGCCCGGTCAGCGCGTCGTGCAGGGCCTGGTGCTCCAGCGCGTCGTGGGCGAGGGCCAGCCGGGCCAGCAGTCGTTGGTTGTCGGTCATCGCGAGGAACTGGCGGGTCAGCACGCAGAACACCAGCGTGACGCCCAGTGCCAGGTCGAAGGGAGGTGTGGTCGGCGTGCGGACCAGGTGCGCGAGCAGGGCCACGCCGGCACCCAGGAGGGGAAGGTAGGGCAGCGCCACCGGCAGCATCGACGGCCGCGGGCGCGCGGCCCGCACCGGCGATGAGGTGGTCGTGCCGGCCGGCCCGTCGGTCAGCGCGGAAACGGCCACGAACAGGAATCCCACCACCCAGCCGACGCTGGTCAGGTCCGCCGAGGAGTAGGCGCCCTCGCTGGTCAGGTAGACGTACACGCTGTCGGAGAAGGCCAACCCACCCAGACCCACCGCGAGCATGCCCAGCGTGGCCCGCTGTTCGCGCGCGCTGCGCGCCAGCGCCATCAGCACCAGCGTGGCCAGGACCAGGTCGGTGATGGGGTAGGCCAGGGACAGCAGCAGGGAGAAGGTCGAGCCGACCTGCTCGGAGGCCACCGACCCGAGCGCGGTCACCCAGGACAGCGCGAGCAGCGACACCGCGATGATCGTCCCGTCGAGGAGGTCGCGGCCGCGACCGAGCAGCCGCCGGCCCTGGCTGCCCAGCCAGACCACCAGCCCGGCCGCAGCGGCGACCGGGAACACCAGGAAGCCGACATCGGCGAGGGACGGGAACGGGACGCCGCGGTCGAGGACCACCTCGTAGTAGCTCCACACCGCCTGCCCCGTGGCCCAGCCGCCGGTGCCGACCGCGAGCCACGCCCAGGCTCGGGCGCGGTCCCCGCGGCTGCGCCGGGAGGCGTCCGCGCAGCACCAGCAGGCCAGCGCGGCGGCGGCCAGCTGACCGGCGTTCGACGCTAGGGTGACCACGGTCCCGTCGATGCCGGGGACCAGGAGCGCGACCATGAACGCGGCGCCGAGAAGAACGGCGCCGGCAACGAGGATCCAGGGATGACGCACGGGACTCACCTCCGCCAGGGTTCCATCCAGAGTGCAGGCAAACCGACCGATATGTACGAGTTTGTGGACTTTGCCAACCAGATCGGGTCCGACCCCACCTCCCGGCGGCGCGCCGGACGGCATTGGTAGAGTCGCGTGTCGCACTCCGGAGAAGGGACCCCGATGAAGAAGCTCCTGCTGATCGTGGCTGCGGTGGCAGCCGCGGTGCTCGCCTCCCGCAAGGCCAAGGCGGGCCAGCGCGAGCAGTCGCTGTGGGCCGAGGCGACCGACGAGGTCAAGCGGGCCTGACCTTCAGCGCGGGCGGACGCCCGCCACCACGGGGCCATGGCGCAATTGGTAGCGCACCTGCTTTGCAAGCAGGGGGTTAGGGGTTCGAGTCCCCTTGGCTCCACAGAGAGGAACCGCAGGTCAGATTGCGGTTTCTTCGCGTTCATGGTCCTTCCCGCGCTGACCGGATCGCGCATGTGGGGGACTGGAGGGGGAAGAGCCACCAGCGTCAGACAGCAACCCGGTTGCGGGGATGCGTAGTGACGGCCGTATGGTGAGCTGCTGGAAGAGAGCTCCATGGCCTCCCCCAATTCCTTGCAGATGCGTCGAGCTGCAATGGCGTGGCTCGATCGTCGCACCAGTGCGCAGGTTGATTTTGCCTGGCTCTCGTCCTTCGAGTACGAGGGCGAACGGATCCCTCTCATGGACAAACAGCGAGGCATACGTAAGCCGGCCGGGATGGAGGAGGCACTCGCCATCCGGACAGTGTTCACTGACCCTAGAAAATTGCCGCCGTACGAAGACGCCATCGGGCCGGACGGTCTCCAGCGCTACAAGTATCGCGGTGACGATCCCGAGCATCCTGAGAATGTCGCGCTCCGTCGGGCCTGTGAACGTCGGACCCCGCTCATCTGGTTCGTCGGGATTGCGCCGGCGCTCTATGACCCCATCTACCCCGTGTGGATCGTCGGTGACGACCCCGCGAGGTTGGAGTTCACACTGGCGCTCGACGCGGGACAGCGCCTTGCTCGACCCGGCGAGGACGTCGACGATGACACACGCGAGTACCTGACCCGCCTGACCAAGCAACGCCTCCATCAGCGCGTGTTCCGCAGCCAGATCCTCGTCGCCTACGACAGGCGCTGCGCGGTATGCAACCTCGGCCACGTCGACCTACTCGACGCGGCCCACATCATTGCCGACGGGCGGCCGCACGGGCAGCCGGTGACGCCGAACGGCTTGGCACTGTGCAAGATCCACCACGCGGCGTTTGACTCACGGATCCTCGGTATACGGCCTGACCTCAGCCTCCACGTGCGGCAGGACATCCTAGACGAAATCGACGGGCCCATGCTGCGTCACGGGTTGCAAGAAATGCACAACCGGCGGCTTATGAAACTGCCCACGGTGCGGGCGTCACAACCGGACTCCAACCGCCTCGAGGAGCGCTACGCCGAGTTCCTGGCCGTCGGGTAAGGCGGCGACCACCCGGTGAGCTAATCAGCGCACCGCTCGTCCTGAGAATCAGCACCACGTGCTCGGGTCGACGCGTTCGATGTATTCGAACCTGTCTGTAATGACGACTGACGAGCCACGAAAACCCGGGCCCAGCACGGCTGCCCAAATTCATGACCTGCAAGGTTCATGCTCCGAACGGTAATGGACGCGGTCATGTCCTGCTTCGCAAGCCGGGGGTTAGTGGTCCGAGTCCCCTCGGCTCCACCGCTCCACGGGACAGCGTGCAGGCGTCGACTCCTTACGGACGAAGGAGTGGCCGATCCCGACAGTGAAACGGACAGCCTCCATGCCGGCATCGGCCACTTCGTGGCCCACAGTGTCGGCAGGGTCAGTCGTCCCCCTGGGAGTCGTCGCCGTCGCCACCGTGACCCGACCCGTCTGAGTCGTCGGTGTCGTCGCAGCCGCTGGTCGAGGCCGTCACGCAGTCGTCGTCGCCCTCGCCGCCCCGGTTGGTGTTCTCGCCCTGGTCGTCGTCGAGCCGGTCGTCGCCCTCGTCCCCGCTGAGCCGGTCGTCACCCTGGTCGCCGTCGAGCTGGTCGTTCCCGGCCCCGCCGTTCAGGGTGTCGTCGTCGGCGCCGCCGCTCAGGACGTCCTGCCCGGCATCGCCGAGCTCGATGTCGTCACCGGAGCCACCGAGCTCGACGTCGTTCCCCGCGCCGCCGGAGATGCGGTCGTGGCCGCGGCCGCCGAAGACCTTGTCGTTGCCGGCCCCGGCGCAGATGATGTCGTTCCCACCGCCGCCGAGGATCGTGTCCGCGCCGCCCCTGGCGACGATCACGTCGGCGTGCCGGGTGCCGTGGATGACATCGTGGTGGGCGGTGCCGACGATGGTGGCCCGGTGCCCCATACAGCTCGGCGTGGTACCGGCGGTGGCCAGGCTCGGGTGGCTGACCAGGATGAACGCGAGCGGCGCGATCACTGCTGCGATCGAACGGACGTGCATAGCGGCTCCTTCGAGAGATGGTGCGCCCCGGCCCGCACGGTGCGCGGGACCGGGGTCGCGACGATGAGATCGGCTCGCTGCCTCCGGGCCTTGAGGTGTCTGGTCCCCGGCGGGGGTCAAGAGTTCGTCAAGACTTCGAGGCGGGTCGGACCGACGGTCCTCCGGGCCTGTGGGGAGCTCCGAGCGGGTGTCGCCGTGCGTCACCGGGCGGGCGGCTGGCCCCGGGTGGCCTGGGTCACGCACGTAGCCTGACCTGGTGATCCGTCCGCTGCTCGCGCCGCACATGCTGGCGCTGCACGCACTCGCGGTGCTGGCAACGGTCGCCGCCGTGCTGCTCGGGGTCTGGCAGTACGGCGCCTGGCAGCACAACCGTGAGGACCGGACCGCAGCGCTGGTGAACGCTCCGGCCAAACCGCTCGCGTCGGTGATGACCGCCGACCAGCCCTTCCCCGGGAACGCCGTCGGCCAGCCGGTCGAGCTGGCCGGCCAGTGGGTGCCGGCCTCGACGATCTACGTCGCGGGCCGCGAGCAGCACGGTCGGACGGGGGTGTGGGCGGTGACCCCGGTCGCGGTCTGCGCTGCCGGCACCTCGTGCCGCCGTGCGCCGGCGATGCTCGTGGTCCGCGGCTGGGCCGCCGACGTCCGGGACGCGCCGGCCGCGCCGACCGGCCGGGTGCGGGTGACCGGCTGGCTCCAACCCGGTGAGGGCTCGGGGACGCCCGACCCGAATCCCGGCGACGACGTGATCCCCGAACTGCGGGTCGCCGACGCGATCCAGCGCATCGACCAGGACCTGTACGGCGGCTACGTGATCGCCCGCACCACGGACCCGGTCGCCGCTGCCGGCCAGCGGCCGCTGAGGGCCGTCACGCCGGCGTCGCTGCCCGAGGCCGCCACGTTCACCGCGCTGCGCAACCTGCTGTACGCGCTGGAGTGGTGGGTGTTCGGCGGGTTCGCCGTCTACGTGTGGTGGCGCTGGTGCCGCGACGAGGTGGGCAAGGTCACCGGAGTACCGTCGAGCGCGTGAAGACCGCCCTGCTCCGGTACCGCGTGATGGCCAACGTCGTCGGTGTCCTGCTGATCGTGCTCGTGCTCGTCGGCGTGCCGCTGAAGTACCTCACCGAGCAGGGCACCGGCCTCCAGCACACCGGGGAGTGGATCACCCAGTACCTCGGGGTCGCCCACGGCTGGCTCTACATGATCTTCCTGGTGATGGCCTTCCTGCTCTCCCGCAAGGCCAGGTGGAGCGTCGCCTTCACGATCACCACGCTGCTGTGCGGCACCATCCCGATCCTGTCCTTCTGGGCCGAGCACCGCGCGACCCGCCGGGTCCGCGCGCAGCTGGAGCACCGGGACGCCGCACCCGCCGTCCTGTGATCGGGGCGGGATGAGCGACGCCGCCCCGCAGCGGCCCGGCGGTACCGCCTTCGTCCTCGGCGGCGGCGGCCTGCTCGGTGCCGCGGAGGTGGGCATGCTGAGGGCGCTCTTCGAGGCCGGGGTGGTCCCGGACCTGATCCTGGGCACCTCCGTCGGGGCCCTGAACGGCGCCCTGGTGGCCACCGACCCCGGTCCGTCCGTGATCCACCGGCTGGTCGGGCTCTGGGAGAGCACCGTGGCCAACCGGGAGGTGTACGGCGACGGGGCGTTCCGCCAGGTGTCCCGCGCGGTCCGCACCGGCACGCACCTGCACTCGACCGAGCCGCTGCACGACCTGCTCGCGCGCGAGCTGGGGACCGGACCTTCGCCGATCTCGCGGTGCCCTTCCAGTGCTGCGCGGCCAGCATCGAGCGGGCCTCCGAGCACTGGTTCAGCACCGGCCGCGTGGTCGACGCGGTCGTCGCCTCGGCCGCCGTTCCCGGCCTGCTGCGTCCCGCGGAGGTGGACGGCGAGCATTACCTGGACGGTGGGATCGTGAACTCCGTGCCCGTCGGCCGTGCCGTGCAGTCGGGGGCGCGGCGGGTCTTCGTCCTCCAGGTGGGTCGCGTCGAGCAGCCGCTCAGCGTGCCCCGACGTCCCTGGGAGGTGGCCCGGGTGTCCTTCGAGATCGCCCGACGGCACCGCTTCCACCGCGAGATGGCCGAGCTCCCCGCGGACGTGACGGCGCACGTCCTGCCCACCGGCGGGCTGTCCCGGCGGGACGACTCGCTGCTGGCGTACCGGGACTTCGCCGCCGTCCGGCGGCGGATCGACGCGGCGTACGACGCCACCGCGGCCTATCTGGCGGAGCGACTGTGACCCGGTGGTTCCGCCGGGTCGTGCTCGCGCCGTCGGTGGTGGCGCTGACCGTGCTGATCGTGAGCACCATCCCGCTCTGGCTGGTGGCGGCGATCGTGCTCTCGCCGCTCGTCCCGGGTCGGCTGCGGCCGCTGCGGCTGATGTCGCTGCTGCTGCTGCACCTGCTCCTCGAGAGCCTGATCCTGGTCGAGCTGTTCGGGCTGTGGATCGCCTCCGGCTTCGGAGCCCTGATCCGGCGACCGTTCTTCGAGCGGATCCACTACGACATCGTGCAGGCCTACCTGACGGTCTTCTTCCGGGAGGCGCGACGGGTGGCCGGGCTGCGCATCGTCACCGAGGGAGCCGCCCCGGACGCGTTCCCCGGGCAGCCGCTGCTGGTGTGCTGCCGGCACGCAGGGCCCGCGGACTCGTTCACCCTGATGTATGCGCTGATGCGCTGGTACGGCCGGGAGCCACGCGTGGTGCTCAAGGACACCCTGGCCTGGGACCCCGCCATCGACGTGCTCCTGAACCGGCTGCCGAACCGGCTGATCTCCGGCCGGCCTGAGCGCGGTCCGGACCTGGAGACGCAGGTCGGCGAGCTGGCGGCGAACCTGGACCACGACGACGCGTTCGTGATCTTCCCCGAGGGGGGCAACTTCACCCCGGAGCGTCGTCAGCGACAGATCGACCGGCTGCGGGGCCTCGGGCTGGAGACGATGGCGCGCCGTGCGGAGCGGATGGACAACGTGCTGGCGCCGCGTCCTGGCGGGCTGGTGGCCGCGCTGGACGCGGCGCCGGACGCCGACGTGATGCTGGTGGCTCACACCGGACTCGACCATCTGGTCGGGGTGCGCGACCTCTGGCGGGAGCTGCCGATGGACAAGCAGATCATCATGCGCTGGTGGCGGGTGCCCCGCTGCGAGGTCCCGGTCGGCCGCGAGGAGCGCATCGACTGGCTGTTCGCGTGGTGGGAGCGGATCGATGCCTGGGTCGAGGAGCACCGACCCCAAGACCTGCCGCCCCCGGGTGGGCGACACCGGCGGGAGCGGCAGGTCGGGTGATCGCTGGGTGGTGAGCCCCCAGGCTGCTGGCGGCTACTCCCTGTCGAGGTCGACCTCGGTGACCGGGTTGTCCGGCGTCGAGGTCTCGTGCGGGGCATCGGCAGCGTCGGAGGCGGCCTCGGCCGGGTCGGAGGCCGCGACGTCGTTGGCTGCCTCCTCGTCGGCGCGGTGCGCGCCTGCGCCGGCCGCGACGGGCGGCGGCGTGTAGGAGGACTGCCAGTCGGTGCTGGGCTGACGGTCGCCGAGCTTCTTGGCGACCGCGACGCCGATCCCGCCGAGCCCGAGCACGACCAGCAGGGTGCGGACCCGGTGCCGCTTGCGGGGGGCCTCGACCTCGCCCCGGAGGGCCGCTGCGACCGCGCGACCGCGCTTGCCGGTCTCGGTCCTGGCGTCCTCGGTGGCCTCCTCGACGGCGGCGAGGGCGGCGGTAAGCGCTGGGACCACGTCGTGGCTGAAGGTGTCGCTGATGCGCGCGCGCGCGTCGGTGACGTACGGAGCGGCCTTGTCGCGGACATCGGCGAGCGCCGGCCCCGCCTTCTCACGGGCCTCGGCGATCACCGGTGCTGCCTTGCGGCGGGCCTCGGCGATCACCGGCGCCGCCTTGTCGCGGGCCTCGGCGATCACCGGCGCCGCCTTGTCGCGGGCGTCGGCGATCACCGGCGCTGCCTTGTCGCGGGCGTCGGCGACGTACGGCGCGGCCTTGTCGCGGGCCCCGGCCAGCGCCGGTCCGGCCTTCGCGCGTGCGTCGGCGACGTACGGCGCGGCCTTGTCGCGGGCGTCGGCGAGCGCGGGCCCGGCCTTGCCGCGAGCGTGCTCGACGTGCTCGGCGAGAGAGCCGGCGTGCTTGCGCAGGTTCTTCTTCTTGCCCATGGGGAGAGGGTCCTCTCGTCGTCGGTGCGCCGTCCGGCCGTCAGCGGTCCGCCGGGCCGGTGCTCGCCGGGGGTCGTGCCCGGTCTCCACCCGATCATGCCCGCAAGGCCGGATCCGAGGGAACACCGGACCCCGGGCGGGACGCTTCGCGCCGCCGGGTGGAGTCGGCCCGGCCCGCGGCGGGCCCGGTTGGGTCGCGTGGGAGGATCGGGTGGCAACGACATCCAACCGAGAGGCGGCGCAGTGGCCGAGACCTACGCGACGTTGAAGACCACCCAGGGCGACATCGTCATCCACCTGTTCCCCAACCACGCGCCGAAGACCGTCGAGAACTTCGTCGGCCTGGCCGAGGGCACGCAGGAGTACCAGGTCCCGCAGACCGGCAAGAAGTCGCCGGAGAGGTTCTACGACGGGCTGGGCTTCCACCGGATCATCAAGGACTTCATGATCCAGGGCGGCTGCCCGCTCGGACCGGGCACCGGCGGCCCCGGCTACACGTTCAAGGACGAGTTCCACCCGGAGCTGCAGTTCGACCGCAAGTACCTGCTGGCGATGGCGAACGCGGGCCCGGGCACGAACGGCTCGCAGTTCTTCATCACCACCGCGGAGACCCCGTGGCTGAACAACCGGCACACCATCTTCGGTGAGGTCGAGGACGACTCCAGCCGTGGTGTGGTCGACGCGATCAACACCACACGCACCGGCGCGGGCGACCGTCCCGGTCGAGCCCGTGGTCATCGAGTCCGTCGAGATCGACCGGCGCTGACCGCGAACGAGCGAGAGCCGACCGGGCCCCGATGAGCACCCCCGAGACGCCGGCGACCGGGGCCTCCGCGCAGGGGGCCCCGGTCTGCTACCGGCACCCCGAGCGCGAGGCGCACATCCGCGTGCCAACGCTGTGACCGGACGATCTGCCCGGACTGCATGCGGCCGGCGGCGGTCGGGTTCCAGTGCCCGTCCTGCGTGCGGGAGGGCACCCAGTCGACCCGCGTCGGCGCGCACGGCGTACGGCGGCCAGCGGACCGAGAACCCGGCGCTGACCTCGCAGGTGCTGATCGGCCTCAACGTGCTGGTCTGGGTGCTGATCCTGGTCACCGGCGGCGCCCGCAGCGCGCTCGTGGACACGCTGGCGCTGATGCCGCGTGGCGCCCTGTTCGGCACCGGTGACGGCGGGGTCGTCGCGGTCACCGGCGTCGCCGACGGCGCGCCGTGGCAGCTGCTCACCTCGATGTTCACCCACGTCCAGCTGATGCACATCGGCTTCAACATGCTCGCCCTGTGGATCCTCGGCCCGCAGCTCGAGATGGCGCTGGGCCGGCTGCGGTTCCTGGCGCTCTACTTCGTCTCCGGGCTGGCCGGCAGCGCCACGGTGCTCTGGCTGGCCGCGCCGTTCAGCCAGACCGTCGGCGCCTCGGGCGCGATCTTCGGCCTGATGGGCGGACTGCTGGTGGTCGCGGTCAAGGTCCGCGGCGACGTCCGCGGGATCATGACCTGGATCGGGATCAACTTCGTGATCACCTTCGTGTTCCGCGGCTTCATCTCCTGGCAGGGCCACCTCGGCGGTTTGGTCGCCGGGCGTGCTGGTCGCGCGGTCCTCGTCTACGCACCCCGGCAGCGACCGGGCACCTGGCAGCTCGCCGGCGTCGCCGGCATCGCCGCCCTGGTGGCGGTGGCCACGCTGACCCGGATCGCCCTCCTCGCCTGAGCTCCGCCGGCCGCCCGGGCCCGCCCCCGGCCTCGGTCCGGCCCGATCCAGCGGTCCTGCTCCGGTCTCCGGTCCGGCCGGCCGCACGGGTCTCCGCTGCGCGCCGCTGCCTGCGGGACCTGACCCCGGGTCCGCTCAGGTCCCCGCACCGGCTGCCGATGACTCCCGCGGACGCCTCTGTCGACGCCGGTCCGCCGGACCTGTTGCGGCGGCGGGTCCCCCCGAATCGGGGTTGTCCACAGTGGGGATAAACCCTGTGGACGAAATTCCATCGGTGTAATTCTTGCACAGCCATGTCCACAGATGTGCAGAACCGGGCCGCGGACCGGGTCCGCGACACCGGCTCGGTGTCGTCGTGGCGGTGCCCGGGAGCGGCTACTCCCAGTGGGTCGCGTAGACGAAGCCGACGGCCATGAAGCCGATCCCGACGACCAGGTTGTACTGGCCGAGGTCCGTGATCAGCGGCAGCGTGACGTCGGCGCCGGTGATGTAGTAGAGCGACGATCCAGATCAGCCCGATCAGGAAGCAGCCGAGCATCCCGACCACGACGCCGCGGCCCCGGCCGAGCGGGGTGGACGGGTTGCGCGGCGACGGCCAGCCCGAGGAAGATCAGCCCGAAGCCGATCAGGAAGTTCCAGCGGCCGCAGGTCGCCCATCCAGGTCAGCCTGGTCCCGCGTTCCTGCCGGCGACCTCGATGTAGACCACCATCCACGCGATGCCGACCAGCACCAGCCGCCGCGGCGACCGCGGTGCGCACCAGCGATGCTGGGCCGCCGAGCCTGCCCAGGTCGGGGTCGCGTCGGCGGATGCGGCGGGACGAGGGGCTCGGACACGCGCAACTCCTGGTGCAGCGATGTCGGTCGGCGCACCGGGTGCTGACGACTCGGCTAGCGTAGTCGGCGACGGCCGTCCCGGACGAAAGCGCACGCGCCGAGCGCCCAGCGAGCCCCGCCCCGACGACCCGGCAGAGCACCGACAGGCGCCACCCCCGCCGGCAGCGGTCGACGTGCCCGGCCGACGGCGGCGTTCGCGCCCGGACCAGGACCTACCGCACGCCGGTCGCTGGGGCTGGCGGCTGCTCGCGCCGGCCGTGTTCCTCGTGGCCGGCGCGCTGTTCGTGACCAGCATGGTGAGCTCGCAGGGCACCGACCTGCGGGCCGGTCGCTACGACGACCTCCACGGGCTCGCGAACGCGGAGGCCCGCGACCTGGAGCAGCTGCGGGCCCGGACCGCCGACCTCACCGCCGAGGTCGACCAGCTCACCGAGGACCTCGGCAGCGTCGGCGCCAGACGCGGCGCAGCGGCGGGCGCGACGCGCTGCAGGGTCCGGCCGGGCTGGACCCGGTGCGCGGGCCGGGGTGACCATCACCCTGGACGACGCCCCCGCGGACGCGCTCGCGGCCCGGACGACCGACGTCAACCAGCTCGTGGTGCACCAGCAGGACATCCAGGCCGTCGCCAACGCGCTGTGGGCCGGCGGCGCCGAGGCGATGACCATCCAGGGCCAGCGGGTGGTCGCCACCACCGGCATCAAGTGCGTCGGCAACACCGTGATCCTGCACGGCGTGCCCTACTCCCCGCCCTACGTCATCTCCGCGATCGGCCCGGTCGACGGCATGCTCGAGTCGGTGGACACCAGCCCCTACATCGAGCTCTACCTCGCAGCTGGTCGAGCAAGGGCCTGGGCTGGCAGGTCAGCACGCAGGGCACGTTGCGAGCTGCCCGGGTACGACGGGCTCCACCGAGCTCGAGTACGCCCGGCCGGCGACCCAGTCCCGGCCGCCGCCGTACGACGCTGAGCCGCACGGTCCGCACCGGAGCGGCGCCTACCTGGCGGGGGTCGGTGCCGTGCGGCGTGCCCGAGGGGGACCCGGTCGGCGTCCCCGTCGGTGTCGGGGTCGGTGTCGGGTGGGGGTCTCGGTCGGGGTCGGGGTCGGGGTGGGCGTCGGGGTGGGCGACGGCTTCTCGTAGCTCGAGACCGTGATCACGACCGTGGTGCCCTGCGGCTGCGTGGTGAAGGCGGCCGGGCTCTGCTTGAGCACCTGCCCCTTCTCGGCCACGGTCTCGGAGTCCAGCGACCGGTCGACCTTGAACCCGGCGGCCTCCAGCCTCGGCGGGCCGCGCTCTCGGTGCATGCCGACGACGCTCGGCACCTCCTTGCGGCCCGGCGGAGTAGAACACGCGTGACCAGCGTGCCGCTGGACACGCTCGTCGGCCGGGTCCGGGTCGGTGCTGACCACCGTGTCGCGCTCCTCGTCGGACTGCCGCTCGACCAGCTTGACCCGCAGCCCGGCGTCGGTGAGCTTCTGCCGGGCGCTGTCCTTGTCCTCGCCGATGACGTACGGGCACGACCACGTCCGGCTTGCCGGTGGAGACGGTCATGTCGACCCGGCCGCCCGGGCGGCAGCGTGCTCAGCGGGTCGGGGTCCTGGGCCATCACCCGGCCCTTCGGACGTCCTCGGAGGCCTCCTCGGCCGACGTTGCCGACGCGTCAGCCCGGCGTCCTCGATCCGTGCCTCGGCCTGGGTCCGGGTCATGTTCGACCAGCTGGCGGGACGGTCTTCTCCTCGGGCGCGGAGCTGAACAGCATCGGGCCGACGATCGCGGCCAGCACCAGCAGCACCACCAGGCCGAGGATCGTCAGCGACCATCGGCCAGCGCTTCTTGCGCTCCTGCTCGTCCTCGTCGGCCTCGCGCGCCGCCGAACATCGAGGTCGCGGTCGCCGTCGTCGGGCGGCACGAACGCGTCGGCCGGCACGCGGCACGACGGGCGCGGCCACCGGCTTGCCGGCCAGGAAGCGCTCGATGTCGGCACGCATCGCCGCCGCGCTCTGGTAGCGGTCCTCGACGCTCTTGGTCAGCGCCTTCATCACGATCGCGTCGATCTCGGGCGGCAGGTCCTCGTCGAGGCTCGACGGCGGCGGCGCCTGCTCGCGGACGTGCTGGTAGGCCACCGACACCGGGCTCTCGCCGACGAACGGCGGCCGGCCGGTGAGCAGCTCGTAGAGCAGGCAGCCGGTCGAGTAGACGTCGCTGCGGGAGTCGACGGTCTCGCCGCGGGCCTGCTCGGGGGAGAGGTACTGCGCGGTGCCGACCACCGCGGCGGTCTGGGTCATCGTCGAGGACGAGTCGGCGAGCGCCCGGGCGATGCCGAAGTCCATCACCTTGACGTCGCCGCTGGGGGTCAGCATCACGTTGGCGGGCTTGATGTCGCGGTGCACGATGCCGGCGCGGTGGCTGTAGTCGAGGGCGGCGAGCACCCCGGAGGTGATCTCGAGCGCGCGCTCGGGGAGGATCTTGCGGCCCTCGCGCAGGATCTCGCGCAGCGTCCGTCCGGCGACGTACTCCATCACGATGTAGGGCTGCGGGCACCTCGGACCCGTCGGTGGCGAGCTCCTCGCCGGTGTCGTAGACCGAGACGATCGCGGGGTGGTTGAGGGAGGCGGAGCTCTGCGCCTCGCGGCGGAAGCGGGCCTGGAACGTGGGGTCGCTGGCCAGGTCGGTGCGCAGCCGCTTGACCGCGACGACCCGGCCGAGCCGGACGTCGGTGCCCTTGCGCACCTCGGCCATCCCACCGCGGCCGAGCAGCTCGCCGAGCTCGTAGCGTCCGCCGACGCGGGGGCTTGCCCGCTCGCTCATCGGGCGTCCCGTCCCGCGTCCACCCCCGACGGCCGTCCCGCCGTCCGGTGCCAGTCCTGTCCTCTGGCCTTCTTCTCCGTGCCCTTCGGTGCCTCTGTGCGCGGGGCCGCCGGTGCTTCCGAGGCTGGCCGTCGGGTCGTCGCGGGCCGGGCGTCCCGTGGCCTTCGGCCGGGGTGCTCGCCGGCGCCGTGTCGCCGTACACCGGAGCGTGACCGTGGCGCCGGAGGCACCTTCCCGGCGGGGCTCACGTCCGTGACCGTGTCCTTCGGCCTGGTCGCCGGGGTTGTCGACAGGCTGCTCCTCGACCTTCAGGCCGAGGGCCTCGAGGTCCTGCGCGGGCCTGGTCACGCGGGCGACCGAGGTAGTCGGCCGGGTCGACCTCGACGGTGCTGGGTGGCGCCGACGTGGTCGGGGAGGCGGCGCGCTCGAGGGCTCGGCGCACTCGGGGACGAGCTCGGCTCGGCTTCCCGCTGGGCTTCTCGCTGGGCTTCTCGCTGGGCTTCTCGCTGGGTTTCTTCGTGGGCTGCTGACTCTGCTTCCCACCGGGCTGCTCGGTGGGTGAGGGGGCGCGGAGGCGGCGTCGCCCGGGCTGACCGGAGCGGAGGCGGTGCCCCCGACCGAGGGAGTGCCGGTGCCCTGGTCTCGTCCCAGCAGCTCGGTGACCACCAGCACCAGCGCGAGAACGGCGAGCGCCGCGGCGGCCCAGGGCAGCCAGGCCGGCACGCCGCGCGGACGCCGCGCGGGCCGCCGGGGTCCCCGTCGTGACCCGCACCGGGTCCGGCACCCGCCGCCGCATCCGCGACTCCCGCACCGGCGAGGCCTGCGCCCGCCAGGCCTGCGCCCGCCAGGCCCGCGCCTGTGACGCCGGCCGGCCCGACGACGCGGGTCGCCGCGTCGTCCCCTGCGTCGCCGGCCGCGGCAGCCGGCACCGGCCCCGCGGCGGGCGCGTGCACGGGGCCGCCGCGCAGGGCGGTGGCGAGGTCGCGCACGTCGCCGAACCGGGCGGCGGGGTCCTTGGCCAGCGTCGACGCGCACGATCTCGCGCAGGCGCCGGGCATCGTCCGTCGGGCAGCGGGGGAGGCTGCTGGCGCAGGTGTGCCAGCGCGATCGCGATCGGGGTGTCACCGTCGAAGGGACGGCGCCCGGCCAGGCACTCGTAGAGCACCACGCCGAGGGAGTAGATGTCGCTGGCCCCGGTCGCGGGCTTCCCCTCGGCCTGCTCGGGGGAGAGGTACTGCGGGGTGCCGACGACCTGGCCGGTCTGGGTCAGCGCCACCGCGTCCGCCGCGCGGGCGATGCCGAAGTCGGTGATCTTCACGGTGCGGTCCGGGGTGACCAGCAGGTTCGCCGGCTTGACGTCGCGGTGCACGATGCCGAGGTCGTGGGCGGCGGCGAGCCCGTCCGCGGCCTGCGCGACCAGGTCGGCCGCGGTGTCGGCCGGCATCGGCTCCCGCGCGCAGCAGCGCGGACAGCGGCTGCCCGCGCACCAGCTCCATCACCAGGTAGGGGCGGGGCGGGAGACCGCCCTCGCCGGGCAGCTCACCGAAGTCGAACACCGAGGCGACGTTCGGGTGGTGCAGCGCGGCGGCGTTGCGGGCCTCGGTCTCGAAGCGGCTGCGGAAGGTGGGGTCGTCGGCGTACTCGGGCTTGAGCACCTTGACCGCGACCTCGCGGCCCAGCACGGGGTCGGTGCGCCCGCCACACCTCGCCCATCCCGCCGGTCGCGATCCGGCTCTCGAAGCGGTAGCGCCGCCGTCCGGCGTGCCCGGTCCGGTCGACCTGCGGTCACTTGTCGATCACCGCCTGCATGACCTTCTTCGCGATCGGCGCGGCCAGGCCGCTGCCGGAGATCGGCGTCGCGCGCGACGCCGGCGTCCTCGACGAGCACCGCCACCGCGACCTGCGGGTCGTCCGCGGGCGCGAAGGAGACGAACCACGCGTACGGCGGCCGCTGCGGGGCGCTCTGGGCGGTGCCGGTCTTGCCGGCGACCTTGATCCCGGGGATCTGCGCCGTCGTGCCGGTGCCCCGGTCGACCACCTCGATCATCATCTGGGTGAGGTCGCGGGCCACCGAGGACGAGACCGCGTTGCTGCGGAACGCCTCCGGGCGGGTCTTGTCGAGGACCGACAGGTCGGGCGCCCGCACCTCGTCGACGACGTAGGGACGCATCACCGTGCCGCTGTTGGCGATCCCGGCGGCCACCATCGCCATCTGCAGCGGGGTGGCGGCGACGTCGAACTGGCCGATCGCCGACAGCGCCGTCTGCGGCTCGTCGGGGTCGGCGGGGAAACGGCTGCTGACCTGCCCGTTCAGACCGTCGAGGTAGGTCTGGTCGAACCCGAACTTCTCGGCCTGCGCGCGCAGCGCGTCGGCGCCGAGGCGCAGCCCGATGTCACCGAAGGAGACGTTGCAGGAGACCTCGAGGGCCTGGGTCAGGGTGATCCGCTCGCCACCGCAGTTGCCGCCGTTCTCGTTCACCAGGTCGGTCGACGTCTGCGGCAGGTCCAGGCGGGCACCGCCCTTGACCTCGGTCTGGGGCGTGTACTGGCCGCTGGAGAGCGCGGCCGCGGCGGTGACCAGCTTGAAGGTCGACCCCGGCGGGTAGACCTCCTGGATCCCGCGGTTGAGCAGCGGCCGCCGCGGGTCGGCGTCGAGCTGCTTCCACGCCTGCTGCACCGCGCTGAAGTCGTGGCTGGCCAGCCGGTTCGGGTCGTAGGTGGGGTTGCTGACCATCGCCAGCACCTTGCCGGTGGACGGCTCCAGCGCCACGACGGCTCCGGTCACCCGTCGGCCCAGGGCACGCAGGCCGTCGAAGGCGGCCTTCTGCGCCTTCGGGTCGACGGTCAGCGAGACCGAGCCGCCCTTCGGGCTGGCTGTTGCCGAGCATGTCCACGACCCGGTTGACGAACAGCCGCGGGTCGCTGCCGGAGAGGATCTCGTTCTGGCTGGACTCGATCGCGGAGCGGCCGTAGATGTAGGAGTAGTAGCCGGTCAGGGGGGCGTACTCGGCGGGCTGCTTGTAGACGCGCTGGTACTTGTACTGGTCGTTGACCTTGTTGCTCTCGGCGATCGACGGGCCTCCCGCGACGATCGCGCCGCGCTTGCGGGAGAACTCGGCGTCGCGGACCCGCTTGTTGTCGCGAGCGGGAGTTGAGGCTGCCGGCCTCGACGTACTGCAGGTAGGTGCTGTTGAGCAGCAACGCCGCGAACAGCAGCATGCAGAAGATCGACATCGTGCGGATCGGCTTGTTCATCGCAGGTTCACCACCTGGGTGGTGTCGTCCTGGTCCGGCGCGCCCAGCTCGGGCAGCGGCCGGCGGGCCTGGTCGGAGATCCGCAGCAGCAGCGCGATGATCGCCCAGTTCGCGACCAGCGACGAGCCGCCGTAGGAGAGGAACGGGGTGGTCAGACCGGTCAGCGGGATCAGCCGGGTGACGCCGCCGACGACGACGAACACCTGGAGCGGCGAAGACCACGCCGAGCCCGAGCGGCGACCAGCTTGCCGAACGCGTCCCGGCAGACCAGCGCGGTGCGCAGCGCCCGCTCGACGATCAGCCCGTAGAGCAGCAGCACCGCCATCACCCCGGTCAGCCCGAGCTCCTCGCCGACCGAGGCCATGATGAAGTCGGAGAAGCCGAGAGGCGGGATCAGGTCGGGTCGCCCTGGCCGAGCCCGCGGCCGACCAGGCCGCCCCAGGCCATCCCGTACATGCCCTGGACCAGCTGGTAGGCGTTGTTGTCCGGGTCGAACGGGTGCAGCCAGGCGTCCACCCGCGACCTGGACGTGGCCGAGCGATCAGGTACGCCGCGTAGGCGCCGGCCAGGAACATCAGGCCGCCCGACCACCAGCCAGCCGGGTCGCTCGGTGGCGACGTAGCAGCATCACCAGGAAGAGCCCGAAGAACAGCAGCGACGAGCCGAGGTCGCGCTGGAAGACCAGGATCCCCAGGCTGACCAGCCACATCGCCATGATCGGGCCGAGGTCGCGACCGCGCGGCAGGTCGATGCCGACGAACCGGCGGCCGGCGAGCGCCAGCGCGTCGCGGTGCAGCACCAGGTAGCCGGCGAAGAACAGCACCAGCAGCACCTTGGCGACCTCGCCGGGCTGGAAGCTCAGCGGGCCGAGCCGGATCCAGATGCGCGAGCCGTTGATGGTCTTGCCGAGCACCGGGGGCCAGCGGCAGCAGCAGCAGCACGATCGCCGCCAGCCCGAAGGTGTAGGTGTAGCGACTGCAGCCGCCGGTGGTCGCGGATCACCACCAGCACCGCGACGAACAGCACCACGCCCGAGTGTCATCCAGACCAGCTGCCCCTTGGCGAAGGTCTTGGCGATCGAGCTCTTCGTCGCGGCGTAGCCGAGGTCGATGCGGTGGATGACCGCGAGCCCGAGCCCGTTGAGCGCGGACACGACCGGCAGCAGCACCGGGTCGGCGTACGGCGCGAAGAGCCGCACCACCACGTGCGCAGCCCAGGCACAGCGCCGCCAGCCAGCCGCCGTACCCGACGATGTCGGCCGGGACGGTGCCCTCCACGCCGAGCCCGACCGCGGCGTAGCCGCCGATGCCGACCACGCAGGCTCAGCAGCGAGCAGGAACAGCTCGGCCCCGCGGCGGCGGCGGTGCGTGAAGGTCCGCTCGGCCGTGCCGGGGGTCGAGCGCGCTCATCGGGTCGCCTCGATGCAGTCGGGGGGCTGCAGCGCCGGCGACGGTGACGGGGACGGCGTCGGGCCGGTGGTCAGGCCGGGAGTGGGGCCCGGAGTGGGTCGGGAGGTGCCGGTGGCCCCGGCGGAGGGGGTGGCCCCCGGGCTGGCGGACGGGCTGGCGGACGGGCTGGGGACGGGCTGGCGGACGGGCTGGGGCAGACCCGGGCCAGCCCGGTGAGCCGGGCGACGATGCTGGCGGGCGTCGGCCAGCGACGTCGCGGGGATGCCGGCGGCGACCTGCTCGGTGGGGTACTCCGGCAGCGAGGCGATCGTCACGTCGGTGCTCCTCGGCGACCCGGGTCAGCGTGAGGCCAGGGATGTCGGCCTGCACGCCGCGGCAGATCGCGACGGTGTCACCGTGCGCGGCGACGTAGTACTGGTCCTGGCTCCAGCGGTAGCCGAGCAGGCCGGCGCCGGCGAGCACCGCCACCAGCAGCACCGAGCACGGCGACCCGTCGCAGCCAGCGGCTCGCGGCGGGGGGCCCGTGGCGCGTAGCGCAGCTCCTCGGGGTCCGCGGCGCCCGCCGCCGTCCTCGCCGGGGACCGGCTCGATCTCGCCGGTGTCCCCGCTGCGGTGGCCGCGGAAGAAGCCCTTCGGCCGGCCGGCACGGCGGGGCTGCTCGGCCGCCGCACCGACGAGCATCGGGCCGGCGGGGTCGCCGCCGGCGGCGTGCCCGTCATCGGCTCGCGCCTGCGGGTCGACGACGTCGGCGACCACGCAGGTGATGTTGTCGGTGCTGCCCGCCTCCAGCGAGGCCCGGATCAGCTCGACGACGGCGTAGTCGATCGAGCCGGTGCCGAGGATGTCGGCGAGCCGGTCCTGGTCGAGCACCCCGGAGGCACCGTCGCTGCACAGCAGCAGCCGGTCGCCGGGCGCGAGCTCGATGTAGAACAGGTCGGGGTCGGTCTCGTGCACGCCGTCGACCGCGCGCAGGATCAGGTTGCGGTGCGGGTGGGTCCGGGACTCCTCCTCGGTGATCCGGCCCTCGTCGATGAGGCTCTGCACGAACGTGTGGTCCTTGGTGAGCTGCGACAGCGCTGCCGTCGCGCAGCAGGTAGCCGCGGCTGTCGCCGATGTGCGCGACGCCGATCCGGCTGCCCGTCGAAGAGCGCCGCGATCACCGTCGTGCTGGTGCCGTCGAGCTCCGGCTCCTGCTCGACCAGCTCGGCGATCCGGTCGTGGGCGCGGTGGATCGCACCGGCCAGCGCCTCGAGCAGGTCCCGGGGGCGGGTCCGTCGAGGCGGCGCAGGGCGTGCACGGCGGTGCTGCTGGCCACGTCACCGCGCGCGGCCCCGCCGACCCCGTCCGCGACCACCAGCAGGTGCTCGCTGGCGAAGCCGGAGTCCTGGTTGTCCTTGCGGACCCGGCCGACGTCGGACAGCGCGGCGTAGCGGAGCGCCGAGCCGGCGCCGGGCGTCGGCGGCGACGGGCTCGGAGGCGTCGCCGTCGGGTCGCGGTCGGGTCCATAGCGGCGGGCGGCCCTACTTCCGCAGCTCGAGCGTGGTCTTGCCGATCCGGACCTGGCTGCCGAGCTGGAGGGTGGTGGGCTGGGTGAGCCGGTGCGACCCGATGTAGGTGCCGTTGGTGGAGCCGAGGTCCTCGACGAACCACTGGTCGCCGGAGTTGGCGATCCGGGCGTGCCGGGTGGAGACGTAGTCGTCGTCGAGGCGGATCGCGGCGTCGCTGCCGCGGCCGATCAGGATCGGGCGCGTCGTCCAGGGAGACGCTCTCGCCCTCGTTGGCGCCGTCGACGACCAGCGACGTGGGTGGGGGCGCCGCGCGGGCGCTTGGCCGGCTTGGCCCGGGTGCGGCCTGACGCCGCGCCTGCCGGTCGGCCTTGCGGTCGGCCCGGGGGGTCGAGTCGATCCGGGCGCCGAACATGTCCGAGCGCACCACCGAGATCGCGGAGAGCACGAAGATCCACAGGATCGCCAGGTAGGCGAACCGGATCAGCATCAAGGTCAGCTCAGACACCGGCCGCCCCCCGTCCGTCGGGTCGCTCGTCGTCGGGTCGGTCCCAGGACGGGGGCCGGCCCCAGTCGGAGCGTCCCTCGTCGGGGTCGCTCTCGCGGCGTCCGGTGTGCTCGCCGCGGCCGGTGTCGTCGGCGACCAGCCGCACCGTCATCGTGGTGTTGCCGATCTTGATCTCGCCGCCGTCGTCGAGGGTGGCCTGCTGCACCTTGCTGCCGTTGACCAGCATGCCGTTGGTGGAGCCGAGGTCGACCACGCTGACCTCGGCGCCGCCGCGGCCGCCGGCCGGGTGCACCCGGATCTCGGCGTGCCGGCGGGAGACGCCGGGGTCGTTGATCCGCAGGTCGGCCTCCGTGCCGCGGCCGATCACGATGCCCGGCGGGTCGAGCGGGTGCCTCATCCCGTTGACCTCGAGGATCACGTGCGCCCGTCGGACGGCGGTGTCGGTGACCGAGCGGTCCGAGACCGGCGTGACCTTGGCCAGCGCCGCGCTGCGCACCCGGAACCGGCCGGTGGACAGGTCCTCGGCGGGTCGAAGGCGATCGAGACCGGGCCGGTGAAGACGTAGGACTGCTCGTGGGCGTGCTCGCGCAGCATCTCGGTGAGCTCCTGGGCCAGCGTCGAGGAGTACGGCGCGAGTCGCTCGTGGTCCTGCGGGGACAGCTCGACGTGGAACTGGTTCGGGCACCAGGCGGCGGTTGCGGGAGAGGATCTGCGCGGAGTTGTCGACCTCGCGCTGCAGCGCGGCCGCGATCTCGACCGGCTGCACGGCGCTGCGGAAGGCCTTCGCGAACGCGCCGGAGACCATCTGCTCGAGACGGTTCTCGAACTTCGCCAGGATGCCCATCGCCGCCTCCCTCTCGTCGGTCTCGGTCACCGTCGGTCCCCTGCTGCGGACCCGTCTGTCCTACCCCCCGTCGCCGGGGCGAACCCGCGACGTGGTGGCCACCGGCACCGTGCACGCCGACGGACGCCGGCGTCGGGGCCGTCGTACGACGCATCGTAACGGGCCGGGATGTGTCCCCTCTGCGAGGACGCGGCTCCGTCGAGGGTCGGTTTGGGCCGCGCCGGTCGGGTGGGATACCTCTGAGCGCGCTTCACGCGCGAGTGGCGGAATAGGCAGACGCGCACGGTTCAGGTCCGTGTGCCCGAAAGGGCGTGGGGGTTCAACTCCCCCCTCGCGCACCGCAGATCGACAGCCCCCGGCCGGCACTGCTGGCCGGGGGCTGTCGTCTACTCCGGCTGCCACGGGGCCGACGAGCGGCTGACCGCGACCGCGGCCCGATCGCCCCACGTCCCGCACGGACGGCCCGGGGTCGCCCTAGGGTGTGCTCAGCCCAGGTCCGTCGGTGAGAGGAACCCAGAGAATGGCAGACGTCAAGCAGCACAAGATCCAGCTCGACGAGAGCGAGATGCCGACCCGCTGGTACAACGTGCTCCACGACCTGCCCACGCCGCCGCCGCCGGTGCTGCACCCGGGCACCGGGCAGCCGATCGGCCCCGAGGACCTGGCGCCGCTGTTCCCCCTGGACCTGATCGCCCAGGAGGTCGCCACCGAGCAGTACGTCGACATCCCCCCGGAGGTGCTCGACGTCTACCGGATCTGGCGGCCCAGCCCGCTGTTCCGGGCGCACCGGTTGGAGAAGGCGCTGGGCACGCCGGCACGGATCTACTACAAGTACGAGGGGGTCTCGCCGGCCGGCTCGCACAAGGCGAACACCTCGGTGCCGCAGGCCTACTACAACGCCAAGGCCGGGATCAAGCGGCTGACCACGGAGACCGGGGCCGGCCAGTGGGGGACCGCGCTGGCCTTCGCCTGCGCGCAGTTCGACATGGCCTGCGAGATCTGGCAGGTGCGCGCGTCCTACGACCAGAAGCCGTACCGCAAGATGATGATCGAGACCTTCGGCGGCACCGTGCACCCGAGCCCGTCGGAGCTGACCGAAGCCGGCCGGGCCATCCTCGCCGAGCACCCGGACTCCCCGGGGTCGCTCGGCATCGCGATCAGCGAGGCGGTCGAGATGGCCGCCCAGGACCCGACCACGAACTACGCGCTGGGCAGCGTGCTGAACCACGTGCTGATGCACCAGACGATGATCGGGGAGGAGGCGCTGCTCCAGCTGGCCAAGGTGGGCGAGACCCCCGACCTGCTGGTCGGCTGCACCGGCGGCGGCTCGAACTTCGGAGGGCTGGCCTTCCCGTTCCTGCGCGAGAAGTGGGCCGGCCGGATGTCACCGGAGGTGCGCGCCGTGGAGCCGACCGCGTGCCCGACGCTGACCCAGGGCACCTACGCCTACGACTTCGGCGACACCGCCGGGATGACGCCGTTGATGAAGATGCACACGCTCGGGCACGACTTCGTGCCCGACCCGATCCACTCCGGCGGGCTGCGCTACCACGGGATGAGCCCGCTGATCAGCCACCTGTACGAGACCGGGGAGATCGAGCGCGGTCGCCAAGCAGCAGTCCGAGTGCTTCGCCGCGGGGGTGCTGTTCGCGCGGACCGAGGGGATCGTGCCGGCCCCCGAGCCGACCCACGCGCTGGCCGCGGCCGTCGAGGAGGCGCTGGCCTGCAAGGAGTCCGGGGAGGAGAAGGTGATCCTGACCGCGCTCTGCGGCCACGGGCACCTCGACCTGCCGGCGTACGCCGCCTACCTGGCCGGCGACGTCAAGGACACGTCGTGGGAGGACTCGGAGCTCCAGGCCGCGGTCGCCGGGGCGCTGGCCCGGCTGCCGCAGCTCAGCTGAGGTCTGGGTCGTCGCCACCGAGGTAGCGGACCTTGAGGGGCTCCTGGTGGCCACGCCGTCCCGGTGCCGGACGAGGAACGCGCGGGCCCCCGGGCGCGACGACACCGCCTCGGCGAGCTGCCCGTCATGGAACAGCAGCGCGCAGCCGTCGTCGGCGGCGTACCCGCCGGGGAGCCGCTCCGCCGCCACCAGCCTCAGGTACGTCGGACGTCGGGCCGGCTCGCCGTCGTAGTGCGGGCAGGCGCTGCCGCCGAGCAGACCGAGGCCGTCCTGGAGGGGGTGCAACCGGTCGACGTGCCAGGAGTCGGTCACCGAGGACTGGAACCAGCACCGTGTGCAGGCGCCACACCGCGAGCAGGTTCGCGGTGCTGCCGCCGCCGACGAAGACGATGTCCTGCTCCAGCAGGAACGAGCGCAGGTCTGTGTGCTGCCGCGCGAACAGCGACAGCACCGACGTCCGGGCCCGGCCGGTGAAGGCCTTCTCGAACCCCGCGACGTAGTCGTCGGAGTCGCCGCTGGCGGTCGGGACGAAGCACACGCGCGGCTGGTAGGTGCCCGGGACGAGCGAGAGCAGGTAGTCGTCCAGGAGCGGGTTGTCGGGCTCCGTGGAGAAGCCGCCGCCGCCCAGGGCCAGGATCCTGCCGGTGCTCATGCGGGGTCAGCGGTGACCGGCGACGGCGTGCGGCGTGTAGCCGGCGCCCAGGTCCTCCAGGTCCTCCGCGCTCAGCTCCAGGTCGACGGCCGCGACCGCGTCGGCGAGGTGCTGGGGCTTGGTGACCCCGACGATGGGGGAGGTGACGGCCGGCTGTGCGATCAACCAGGCCAGCGCCACCTGGGCGCGGGGCACGCCGTGCCGCTCGGCCACCACGGCCACCGTCTCCACGATCGACTTGTCCTCGTCGCGGTAGAGCGACGCCGCCGAACTCGTCGGTCTCCGAGCGTGCGGTGTCGGCGTCCCAGTCGCGGGTGAGCCGCCCGCGGGCCAGCGGGCTCCACGGGATCACGCCGACCCCCTGGTCCTGGCACAGCGGCAGCATCTCCCGCTCCTCCTCCCGGTAGAGCAGGTTGTAGTGGTCCTGCATCGAGACGAAGCGCGTCCAGCCGCCGAGGTCGGCCACGTGCTGGGCCTTCGCGAACTGCCAGGCGAACATCGACGACGCGCCGAGGTAGCGGGCCTTGCCGGCCTTGACCACGTCGTGCAGCGCCTCCATGGTCTCCTCGATCGGCGTGTGCGGGTCCCAGCGGTGGATCTGGTAGAGGTCGACGTAGTCGGTGCCCAGGCGTCGCAGCGAGGCGTCGATCTCGTGCATGATCGCCTTGCGGGACAGCCCGGCGCCGTTCGGTCCCGGGCGCATCCGGCCGTGCACCTTGGTGGCCAGCACGACCTCCTCGCGGCGGGCGAAGTCGTTCAGAGCCCGCCCGGTGAACTCCTCGCTGCTGCCGCCGGAGTAGACGTTGGCGGTGTCGAAGAAGGTCACCCCGGCCTCGAGGGCGTCCTTGATGATGCCGCGGGCGGCGTCCTCGTCGAGCACCCACGGGTGGCCGCCGCGGCTCGGGTCGCCCCAGCTCATGCAGCCCAGGGTCAGGGCGGACACCTCGAGCCCGGTGCTGCCGAGTCGCTCGTAGCGCATCTGGTCTCTCCCCTTGCAGGTCGGGTCGTGCTGCTGGGTCGCCGGCGGGTGGTGCCGGCCGGTGGCTGGTGCCGGCCGGTCAGACGGCCGCTGTAAGCGCCTCGAACTCGTCGTCGGTGAGGTCGATCGCGGCGGCGGCGGTGTTCGAGTCGAGGTGCTCGACGCTGGACGTGCCGGGGATGGGCAGCATCACCGGCGACCGCTTGAGCAGCCACGCGAGGGCCAGCTGAGAGGGGGTGGCGTCGTGGCGCTCGGCAGCCTCCGCGAGCGGGCCGTCCTGCTTGGAGAGCTCCCCGGTGGCCAGCGGGAACCAGGGGATGAAGCCGATGTTGTGCTCCGTGCAGTGGTCCAGCAGCGGCTCGGCGTCACGGTTGGCGAGGTTGAACAAGTTCTGCACCGACACGATGGTGGCGGTCCGCTGGGCCTCCACGAGCTGGTCGACGCTCACCTCGGAGAGCCCGATGTGCCGGATCTTGCCCTCGTCCTGGAGGTCCTTCAGCTCACCGACCTGGTCCTCGACCGGCACGTCCGGGTCGATCCGGTGCAGCTGGAACAGGTCGATCCGCTCCAGGCCCAGGCGCCGCAGGGAGAGCTCGCACTGCTGGCGCAGGTAGGCGGGGCGCCCGACCGGGGTCCACGTGCCGGGACCCTGACGGGTCAGTCCCGCCTTGGTGGCGATCACCACGTCGTCGGCGTACGGGTGCAGCGCCTCGCGGAGCAGGTCCTCGGCCACCTCGGGACCGTAGGAGTCCGCCGTGTCGAAGAAGGTCACCCCGATCTCGACCGCCCGCCTCAGCACCGCGTGCGCGGCGTCGCGGTCCTTCGGCGGTCCCCACACGCCCTCGCCGGGCAGCTGCATGGTGCCGTAGCCCAGCCTCACCACCGGCAGGTCCCCGCCGAGGAGGAAGGTGCCGGAGGGGGCGGCGAGGTTCCCGGTGGTGCTGGTCGTCATGCGGGCTCCTGTCAGGTGCGGAACGTGACTGCCCGGTCACCGTACCCAGATGGTGGAACCCTCAACCGGTCGCGACGATGCCCGCGAGCCGCCGGGTCATCAGTGCGAACACCAGCTTGTGCGCCGGCAGCTCGGACCACCAGAACGCGTGCCCCAGCGCACCGGTCGGCTCGAACTCCGAGCGCACCCGCAGCTCGGTGCCGCTGCCGCGGGGGTAGACGCCGATCTCCAGGTACGCCGTGCCGGGCAGCCGGCTCAGGGCCCGCACGCGCAGCCGGGTCGGTGGCTGCACCTCGACGACCTCCCAGAAGTCCATCGCGTCACCCACCTCGAGCGGACGGTCGGGGCCCGCGATCCGGTGCCCGGTCCCGCCGCTGAGCCGCTCCAGGCGACCCCGGACCCGCCACAGCTCGCGCGGCGCGTAGAACCGCTCGTCACCTCCGAGGCCGAGCACGGCGTTCCAGGCCCGCTCCGGGGTGACCGCCACCACGGCACGGTGCTCGTCGACGTACGACCCGGGCAGCACCGGCTCAGCTGAGCCCGGCGTACTCGCGGGCCCGGTCGAGCAGCTCGAAGTGGCCGGCCGCCCAGATGGCGGCGCCCGCCATCGCCAGGCCGCCGACGGTGACCAGGCTGGAGCTGATCGGGTGCCGACGTGCGTGCTCCCACGCCTCGTGGCCCTTCGCCTTGATCGGCGCCAGCCACCGGTCCGCCCACTCGAACTCCAGCGACCACAACCACAGGCCGAACAGCACCGGCGGGATGGTCAGCGGCCCGGGGAGCACGGCCAGCGCGAACCCGGCCACGATGAACAGCAGTCCGGCCAGGAACAGGCCGACCCGCCAGACCAGTCGGAGTCCCGGCCTGCGGCGTATCCGGTGCCGGAAGGTGCCGGGAGCGGCCGGGGCCTCACCTCCGAGCGCGTCTGTCCGCTCGTCGGGGTCGGTGCAGGGCGTGCGCGGCATCGGGGCTCCAGGGACCGGGGTGAGTCCAGTGTCTACCCGAACGACGTCCCGGCGACACGTTAAGTGCCGGGAAGCCGAGGCGGTCGCCATACTGTGCCCGTGCCCTCGCCCGAGACCGCCGACATCCTGCGCACGCTGCCCCCGCTGCGGCGGGAGATCTTCGAAGCCCGGCTGGACCGGTGGCTCCCGGACCTGCTCGCCGCGCTCGAGCCGTTGTACGTCGACGCGAGAGAGGTGGCGGGGCGGCTGGTGGTCCTCGCGGCCCGCGCGTACGCCGACCGCGAGGACGACCTGCACGGGCTCGACCTGCGGCGGTCCCTGGAGCCGGACTGGTTCCAGCGACCGGACGTGCTCGGGTACGCCGCGTACGCGGACCGGTTCGCCGGCACCCTGGCCGGGGTCGCCGAGCGGACGTCGTACCTGGCCGACCTGGGGGTCTCCTACCTGCACCTGATGCCGCTGCTCACCCCGCGACCGGCGCCCAACGACGGCGGCTACGCGGTCGCCGACTTCCGCAGCGTCCGTCCCGACCTGGGCACCCTCGACGACCTGCGCGAGCTGACCCGCGGACTGCGCGGCGCGGGGATCAGCCTGTGCCTGGACCTGGTGCTGAACCACGTGGCCCGCGAGCACGAGTGGGCCCGACGGGCGCGTGCCGGGGAGCAGCACTACCGCGACTACTTCCTGGTCTACCCCGACCGGTCCATGCCCGACGCCTTCGAGCGGACGCTTCCCGAGGTGTTCCCGGACTTCGCGCCGGGCAGCTTCAGCTGGGACGACCAGCTCGGCGGCTGGGTCTGGACCACCTTCAACGACTACCAGTGGGACCTGAGCTGGGCGAACCCGGACGTCCTGTGCGAGTTCGCCGACGTGATCCTCTTCCTGGCGAACCAGGGCGTCGAGATCTTCCGGCTCGACGCGATCGCGTTCACCTGGAAGCGGATGGGCACCGACTGCCAGAACCAGCCGGAGGTGCACGCCCTCACCCAGGCGCTGCGGACCGTCGCGCGGATCGCCTGTCCGGCGGTGGTGTTCAAGGCCGAGGCGATCGTGGGTCCCCAGGACCTGCCGGCCTACCTGGGGGTGGGGAGGCACCACGGCAAGGTCAGCGACCTCGCCTACCACAACGGCCTGATGGTGCAGATCTGGTCGATGCTGGCGAGCCGGGACGTCCGGCTGGCGAGCCGCGCCCTCCAGCAGCTGCCCCCGCCGCCCTCGACCACGGCCTGGATCACCTACGCCCGCTGCCACGACGACATCGGCTGGGCGATCGGCGACGACGACGCGGCCGCCGTCGGACTGTCCGGCTTCGAGCACCGGCGCTTCCTGTCGGACTTCTACGCCGGGGAGCTCCCCGGCTCGTGGGCCCGCGGCCTGGTGTTCCAGGAGAACCCGGCCACCGGGGACCGCCGGATCTCCGGCTCGCTCGCGTCGCTGGCAGGGCTCGAGACCGGCGACCCGATGGCGGTCCCCCGGATCCTCCTCGCCCACGCGCTGGTGCTCGGCTTCGGCGGGCTGCCGGTGATCTGGATGGGGGACGAGCTCGGGCTGCTCAACGACCCGGACTGGGCCGCCGAGCCGGGTCACGCGCAGGACAACCGCTGGGTGCACCGCCCGACCATGCGCTGGCCGGTCCCGGCCGACGAGCACGGCATCCAGTCCGGGGTCCGCCGCCTGGTCCGGGCCCGGGCGGCGCTGCCGCACCTGCATGCGGCGACCCCCTCCGTGGTGCTGGACCCGCGGGACCCCGGGGTGCTGCTGGTCGCTCGCCGGCACCCGCTGGGCGCCATGCTCGGCGCCTACAACGTGATGCCCGAGCCACGGCACGTGCCGCTCACCGTGCTGTACGAGCTCGGCCTGGACCCGGCCTCGGTGCTGGACCACGTCTCGGGCTCGACGCCCCAGGTGCGGGACGAGGCCGTCCAGCTGTCGCCGTACCAGGCGGTCTGGCTGACCGCCGGGTGAGTGAGGCGTCGGAGACCGTCGGTCCCGCCCCCGTGCGGAACCGACGGTCGCTGGGGTCGCCCGGGCCCGGGCCCGGGGGCCCGGGGGCCCGGGCGGGACCGGCCGGGGGTCAGGCAGAGGGCCCGGCAGAGATGGCGTCCCGGTCGCCGTCCTCGACCCGGTCGGCCTTGCTCACCTCGATCTTGCGCGGCTTGGCCCGCTCGGCGACGGGAACCCGCAGCCGGAGCACGCCGGCGTCGTACGTGGCCTCGACGCGGTCGAGGTCGAGGTTGTCGCCCAGGACCAGCTGTCGGCTGAACAGGCCGGTCGGGCGCTCGTTCGCGAGCATCTCCCAGTCGCCGTTGGGTGCCGGCCGCTCGGCGCGCAGCGTCAGCACGTTGCGCTCCACGTCGATGTCGAGCGTGTCCGGGGCGACCCCCGGCAGGTCGAGCTCGATGACGAAGGTGTCGCCCTGCCGCCAGGCGTCCATCGGCATCACCACCGGCCGGGAGGTGGTGCCGGCGCCGAGCATCTGCTGGGCCAGTCGGTCGAAGTCACGGAACGGGTCGCTGCTGCGCATCAGCATCATCCTTACCTCCAGTCGGCTCGATGCCTGACGATGTGTATCAGGCGTGATAGGTTTTATATACCTCTCCGACCCGGTCGAGGCAAGACCAATTCTCAGTGGAGCCTCCGATGAGCGACGCGACCCCTCCGCGCGACTCCTCCCGCCCGGTCTACGCGATCTCCGTCGCCGCCGAGCTCACCGGGACGGCGGTCCAGAACCTGCGGGTGTACGAGCGCCGTGGGCTGGTGGGACCGCGCCGCACCGACGGTGGCACGCGAAGGTACAGCGAGGACGACCTGAGCCGGATCCGCCGGGTGCTCGCTCTCCTCGACGACGGGCTGAACCTGGCCGGGATCGCGCTGGTGCTCGAGCTGCAGGACGACAACGCCCGGCTGCGGGGGGTTGTCAGCGACGAGTGAGCCTTGCCCGCGCGAGCCACAATGGCGGCATGATCATGCGTGAGCAGGCCGTCGAGCTGGCGGCCCGCGGTCTGCGCTGGAGCCCCGCGAGCGGGGACCGGTTCCACGTGCCGGACCGGGACCTGGACGACGAGGTCTTCGTGGTCAGTGGCATGTCGGTGGAGGTCTCCGAGCTGCCGTCGGGTGCCGAGATGCGCTTCAACGGCACTGTGGAGTGGGCGTTGGACAGCATCGCCCAGTCCGAGGTCGTCTGGTTGCCCCGCGAGGACCAGATGCGCGAGGTGCTCGGCGACCGCTTCCTGCGGCTGGAGTCCGTCACTGGCGGCTTCGTCGTCGTCCTCGCCGGCGCCCCCGGCGTCGAGAAGGAGCAGCGGCACGTGGACATCGACGCGGAGCGTGCCTACGCGCGTGCGCTGCTGTCCGTGCTGGGCTGAGCCCCGGGCTGGGCCGGCCCCAGGTCCTCGCCCTCGAGCCGGCGCTCGGCCCGGCGTTCCTGCGCGGCCTGGGTCTCCTGGACCCGCCGACGCAGGCGTTCCCTCACCTCATCCGGGGTCAGCTGGGTCCGCGAACGCTGGTCACGCGCGATGATGACCCCGGTGGCGGCCACCCCGGCCAGACCGGCCACGCCCAGCGCCTTCCACAGCTTCATCCCAGTGCCCTTCCGAGGAGATCGTCGATGCCCGACCGCAGCAGCCTCACCCTGGACGGCGCGGTCGAGCTGACCCGTACCGGGGACGTGTGGCTGTTCCGTGGTCACTCTGCTGCGGACCACGCTATCCGGGCCGTGACGAACAGCCCGGTGAACCATGTCGGGATGGCGGTGGTGCTCGACGACCTGCCGCCGTTGATGTGGCATGCCGAGCTCGGTCGCGGGCTGGTGGACCTGTGGAGCGGCAAGCACCAGAGAGGGGTGCAGCTGCACGACCTACGGGCCGCGGTGACGCAGTGGTGGGAGCGCTACGAGCAGCGCGCCTGGCTGCGCCAGCTCGAGGTGGAGATCGGCACCGAGATGGAGGACGGGCTGCTGCGCACCATCGCGCGTCTCGACGGCACGCCGTTCCCGGCGACCGCCGCGCTCGCCGGCCGCTGGGTGCGTGGCCGCCGGGGCCGGGCAGCGGACCTCGAGACCACCTACTGTGCCGAGGTGGTCGCCGCGACGTACCAGGCGATGGGACTGCTGAGCACGGACCGGCCGACGAACTACTACGACCCGGGCAGCTTCTGGTCCGGGGACGCGCTGGCCCTTGAACGAGGGGCGCGGCTCGGCGCCGAGATCCGCGTCGTCGTCTGACCTCGTTCGCCCCCGGTGGCGGGCCCTCAGGCGGTGGCCAGGATCTCGCCGTGCAGCAGGCTGATCCAGCCGTCGTCCCGCCCGGCCCAGTCGCGCCAGCCGGCAGCGATGTCGGCGAGCTCGGCCTCGGTGGCGATCCCGAGGTCGACGGCCCGGGTGCCGACCGCGGAGTGCACGATCCGGTCCGCCCAGAGCCCGCCCCACCACGCCCGGTCCGCGGGCGTCGCGAAGCACCAGGTGCTCGAGCCGGCCGTGACCTCGCGGAAGCCGGCCGCCCGCGCCCAGGACAGCAGCCGTCGCCCCGCGTCCGGCTCGGCGGCGTGGGACCGCGCGACCGCGACGTACACCCGCAGCCAGCGATCCAGCTCCGGCAGGGCCGGGTGCCACGCGAACGCCCCGTAGTCGCTGTCCCGGACCGCCACCACCCTGCCGGGCCGGCAGACCCGCCGCATCTCCAGCAGCGCCTGGACGGGGTCGCTGACGTGCTGGAGCACCTGGTGCGCGTGCACGACGTCGAAGGAGTCGTCCGCGAGGTCCAGGGCCAGCACGTCGCCGGTCCGGAAGGCGACGTTGGTGGTCCCCCGACGGGCCGCCTCGTCGCGCGCAAGGTCCAGGGCGTCCTCGGTGCGCTCCAGGGCGGTCACCTGCCCGGTCGCTCCGAGCAGGTCGGCGAGGTCCATGGTGAGAGTCCCGGGCCCGCAGCCGACGTCCAGCAGCCGCATCCCGGGCCGGAGCGCCGGCAGCAGGTAGGCGGCCGAGTTCTGAGCCGTCCGCCAGCGGTGCGAGCGGAGCACCGACTCGTGGTGACCGTGCATGTAGACCTCGTCCATCCCGCCAGGGTGCCACCGGGGTGTGCGGTGCCTCGCGGCGTCCGGTTGTGGCCGCTCCCGACAGCCGGAATGGCCGTTGAGCCGGCGCGATCGGCCACTATCGCAGTGCCGGGCGCTGCGCGGGCCGGTCAGGGGTCGGTGGCGACCAGTCGGGGGTTCTCGAAGGTGGCCGGCTCGTGCAGCAGGTGCGCACGACCCAGCGGCCAGACGATCGCCCAGACCTTGCCGACCACGTCGTCGACCGGGACGGTGCCGCCGCCCGGCAGCTCCTGGTGGAAGCGGGAGTCCTCGCTGTTGCCGCGGTTGTCGCCCATCACCCACAGCCGTCCCTTGGGCACGGTGACGTCGAAGCGCCGGTCCGAGGGGTCGGCGCCCCGCATGATGTAGGACCTCTCGTTGAGCGGGACCCCGTTGACAGTGACCCGGCCCTGAGCGTCGCAGCACGTGACCCGGTCGCCACCGACGCCGATCACGCGCTTCACCAGATGCCCGCCGGTGGGGTAGAGCCCCACCTCGGACAGCACCTTCTGGACCGGGGTGAGCGGAGGGGTGGCCTCGGCACCCAGCCAGCGACCGCCCGGGTCGTCGAAGACCACCACGTCCCCGCGCTGGACGTCGCCCACCCAGTAGGACATCTTCTGCACCAGGATCCGGTCGTCGTCGACGAACAGGGGGCGCATCGACCCGGACGGCACGAAGAACATCTGCACGAAGAAGGTCTTCACGATCGCTGAGACGACCAGCGCCAGCACCAGCAGCACGATGGTCTCGGCCCAGACCGGGAGCGCCCGGTTCCTGCGCGGCCGCGGCTCGGCGCCGTCCCGGGTCTTCATGCGGGTGACTCTATGCGACGTCCGGCTGCGCCCGAGGCGGTACCGCGGTACCCGCCGCGGGACGCGGAGAGACCGTCAGCAGCGGCAGCAGCGCGTGCGCGATGGGACCGATCGCGACGGCGTAGAGCACGGTGCCGACGCCCACCGTGCCGCCGAGCGCGAAGCCCAGCACCAGGACCCCCACCTCCAGCAGGGTCCGGATCCGCCGCACCGAACGGCCGGTACGACGCACCAGCCCGGTCATCAGGCCGTCGCGGGGACCGGGACCCAGGGAGGCGCCGATGTAGAGGGCGGTGGCCAGGCCGTTGAGCAGGATCCCCGCGACCAGGAGCAGGATCCGCGCAGACCAGGAGCCGCCCGGGCCGAGCGCCTGGAGGGTCAGGTCGACGACCACCCCGACCAGGACCGCGTTGGCGAGCGTCCCGAAGCCCGGCCGCTGCCGCAGCGGCACCCAGGCGAGCAGCACCAGGAAGCTCACCGCGATCAGGACCGTCCCGATCGAGTGGCCGGTGAGCCGCGCCAGGCCCTGGTGGAGGACGTCCCACGGGGCCAGGCCGAGCCCGGCGCGCAGCACGAGCGCCAGGCTCACGCCGTACAGGGCCAGGCCGACGAACAGCTGCGACAACCGTCGCGCCAGCCGGCGGTCCGCGGCCCTGCCCAGGGAGCGGGGCCGGGACGGGCGGCGACGGGACGGGGGCACAGGCGGCCAACTCCCGGCCGGACCGGTGTATTCCGGCCTCCGGCCCCGCGCGCGCAGCCGGAGCCGCCGCGCGGCCGCCCCGGACCGGGTCAGGCCGGTCCGGGGCGGTGCCGGCTCATGCGGATGACTCGGTGCGGTCCCCGGCCCAGGTGGTGTGGAAGGTGCCCTCCTTGTCGACCCGCTGGTAGGTGTGCGCGCCGAAGTGGTCGCGCAGGCCCTGCACGAGCGCGGCGGGGAGCCGGTCGCGGCGCAACGCGTCGAAGTAGGACAGCGAGGACGAGAACGCCGGCGTGGGGACCCCGGCTCGCGCCGCGGTGGCCACGACCCGGCGCCACGCCTCCGCACCGCGGGTGACCACGTCGGCGAAGTACGGCGCCACCAGCAACGTGGTCAGGTCCGGCTGCTCGTCGTACGCCTCGCGGATCCGGTCCAGGAACCTGGCCCGGATGATGCAGCCGCCGCGCCAGATCGTGGCCGTCGAGCCCAGGTCGACGTCCCAGCCGTTCTCGTCGCTGCCGGCCCGGATCTGGTCGAAGCCTTGGGCGTAGGCGACCACCTTCGACGCGTAGAGCGCCGCACGGACGTCGTCCACGAACGCGGCACGGTCCTCCGGGGGCGTGCCTGCGCCGGCGGGCGAGCCGGGGAACGCCTCGCGCGCGGCCCGGCGCTGCTCGACCTGGCCGGAGAGGCTGCGGGCGAAGGTCGCCTCCGCGATGCCGGTCACCGGCACCCCGAGGTCGAGCGCGATCTGCACCGTCCAGCGACCGGTGCCCTTCTGCTCGGCGGCGTCGGCCACCACGTCCACGAACGGCTGGCCGGTCGCGGCGTCGACGTGACCGAGCACGTCGGCGGTCAGCTCGATCAGGAAGGACTCCAGGTCCCCGCCGTTCCAGTCCGAGAAGACGTCGGCGACCTCGGCCGGGCTGAGCCCGGCGACCGAGCGGAGCAGGTCGAAGGACTCCGCGATGAGCTGCATGTCGGCGTACTCGATGCCGTTGTGCACCATCTTGACGAAGTGACCCGCCGCGTCCGGTCCCACGTGCGCGCAGCAGGGGGTCCCGTCGACCTGCGCGGCGATCGACTCCAGCACCGGACCGAGCGTGCGGTAGGCCTCGTCGGAGCCACCGACCATGATCGAGGGACCGTTGAGGGCACCCTCCTCGCCGCCGGAGACCCCCATGCCCACGAAGTGCAGCCCCCTCTCGGACAGCGCCTGCTCCCGGCGGGCGGTGTCGCGGTAGTGCGCGTTGCCGGCATCCACCACGATGTCGCCCTCGTCGAGCAGCGGCACCAGCTCGTCGATGACGGCGTCGGTGCCGGTCCCGGCCTTGACCATCACGATGACGGCTCGGGGCCGCTTGAGGGAGGCGACGAAGTCCTCGAGGCTCTCCGACCCGACGAAGTCGCCCTCGGCGCCGAACTCGTCGACGAGGCTGGTCATCTTGGCCGTGGTGCGGTTGTGCACCGCGATGGTGTGGCCGTGCCGGGCGATGTTGCGGGCCAGGTTGCGGCCCATCACCGCGAGCCCGGTGAGGCCGATCGACGCGGACGCGTCGGACGCGGTGGACGCGGCGGAGGCGGCGGAGGGGTGGGAGGTCATGACTCCCACCCTCCCACTGCGGGCAACGTCAGCCTGTCGCGCCGGCGTCGGGACCAGCGCCGGTCGCAGGCGCGGAGAGGCCGCCGTCCTCCGACTCGTCCGGCTCGGCAGCCAGCGGGTTCTTCTCCGGGTTCAGGTCGTCCGGCAGCTGGTCGTCGGTGATGGCACGCTCGTCGGTCTCGCCGCCCGGCTCGTTGCTCGCTTCGCTCATGGCGGGACTGTTACCCCGTCGGCGCGGGGAGCACGCCTCCCTGCGCCGGAAACGGACAGTGGCCCCGACCGGAGGTCGGGGCCACTGTCGTTGTTCCACCCAATCTCGGCCCGGAGGGGAGCGGCCCCCCGGACCAAGTCCTGTGTCGCACCCTGGTGATGGCGGGACCCGCGACAGGTGGTGGGCGTCGAGCGGGCCCCACCATCAGACGGTGGGTGCGGACCGGGCCTGTCTCAGCTCATGCTCGGCGGCATGAGCACCGAGTCGATCAGGTAGACCGTCGCGTTGGCGGTCTTGACGCCACCGCAGATCACGTTGGCCTTCTGCGCCTCCAGCATGTCGGCCGAGCCGCTGATCTTGAGCTTCTCGCCCTCGACGGTCTTGAGCGTCTTGCCCGCGATGTCGGAGGGGTTCATCTGGCCGGCGACCACGTGGTAGGTGAGCACCTTGGTCAGGGTGTCGGCGCCCGCGGGGGTGCCGAGCGTCTTGACGGTGGCCTTGGGGAGCTTGCCGAAGGCGTCGTCGGTCGGCGCGAAGACGGTGAAGTCGCCACCGTTGAGCGTGTCGACCAGGTTGACCTTCGGGTTCAGCTTGCCGGAGACCGCGGCGGTGAGCGTGGTCAGCAGCGGGTTGTTGCCGGCGGCGACGGCGACCGGGTCGGCGGCCATGCCGGCGACGGAGCCGGAGCCGTCCGGGACCTGCTTGGCGTAGGCGGCGCAGCCGGGCCCCGCCAGGTTGGCGGTGACCGCGTCGGCGGCGGGGCTGCTCTCGGGAGCCGAGGGGCTCTCCGACGGGGCGGCGCTGGAGGCGGCCTCGGGGGTGGTCCCGGAGCCGGCGGAGTCGCTCGAGCTGCTTCCGCAGGCGGCGGTCAGGGCCAGAGCGGACACAACCGCCGTTGCGGCAGCGATCCTCTTCGTGGTGCGCATGTTCGTTCCCTTCGTTGGCTTCGGCGTAGTGCCTTGCTCTGTGGGTGGTTCGCCTCACCGGCAGTGCCGGATGGGTGAGATTTCAAATAAAATCGGAGTAAGTCAGGAATCGCGGGTCAGACACCGGTGACGGTGACGCTGTGCCAGCCCGTCGAGCCGTTCGGCGCGATCGGTGCGCGCTGGTCGGTCTGCGTGTAGCCGGTGTCGTCGGTGGCACGGACCTCGAGGAGGTGGGTGCCGGGTGTGGCGTCCCAACCCCACCGCCACTGCCGCCAGGTGTCGACGTTGTCGGCCGCCGCGAGCTCGACGGGCTGCCAGGCGCCACCGTCCACGCGCACCTCGACGGCCTTGATCCCGCGGTCCTGCGACCACGCCACTCCCGCGACCGGCACGCGGGTGCCGGCCTTCACGCGGGCGAACGAGGCGGGCACGTCGATGCGCGAGGACGTCTTGATCGGTGCCTTGACCGAGTAGCCGCGGGTGGACCAGTAGGCCTTGAAGTCCGCGAAGCGGGTCACCTCCAGATCCACCAGCCACTTGGTCGCCGACACGTAGCCGTACAGGCCGGGGACCACCATCCGCACCGGGAAGCCGTGCGCCAGCGGCAACGGCTCGCCGTTCATGCCGACCGCGATCAGGGCGTCGCGCCCCGGGTCGTCGAGGGCCTGCAGCGGGGTGCCGATGGTCATGTTGTCGGCGCTGGTGGACTTGACCGCGTCGGCGCCGGAGCGGACCCCCGCCTCCTCGAGCAGGTCGCGGACCGGGACGCCCAGCCAGGTGGCGTTGCCGGCGTACTGGCCGCCGACCGGGTTCGAGACGCAGGTCAGGGTGATGCGGCGCTCGATCATCCGCCGCTTGAGCAGGTCCTCGTAGCTGAGCTCGAGCTCCTGGTCGACCATGCCGTGGATGCGCAGCGTGAAGCCGTCGACCGGCACGTCGGGCACGCTCAGCGCGGTGTCGACCCGGTAGAAGTCCCGGTTGGGGGTGATGAAGGGCGTGATGCCCGGGATGTTGAAGCTGGTGGCCTTCGCGAGGGTGGGCGCAGTGACGGCAGGCCGGGGCAGCGTGATGTCCGCACGAGCGGAGGCGGCCGCCGAGCCGCCGAGTCCCTGGCGCACGGCCCCACCGACGGCGGCGACGGCACTGACCGCGACCGCGGTCTGGAGGAACCCGCGCCGGTCGAAGCCTGCGGGCAGGTCGTCGCCCTCCACGTGGGCCGGCAGCAGGTCCCCGACCAGCAGCCGCGGCTTGGCCGGCGCGTCCGTCTGGGCCGGCGCGTCCGTCCTCTTCGGGGGGGTACGCAAGGCTCGCAGCAGCAGCAGCAGCGAGCCGGCTCCGACCACCAGCAGGGCCAGCACCGGGAGCACCAGCAGCGCGGTGCCGGCGGTCGCGGTGCGGTCGGTCAGCGCGGCCACCAGGGCGACCATGCTGAGGACCACGAAGCCACCGAGCGCGACCCGCGGACGGCGGACGCCCACCGCGCCCAGGACCAGGGCCAGCAGCCCGATCGTCAGCACCATCCCGCCGAGCAGCACCGGCTTGTCGTTCGAGCCGAAGGTCGAGATGGCGAACTCCTTCAGCGGACGCGGAGTCGCGTCCACCGCCCGGTTGCCGACCGCCAGCAGCGGGGAGGTGACGCCGGTCAGAAGGGCGGCGACGGCCTCCGACGCGGCGACGGCGGCCACCCCGGCGAGCAGCCCGGCCAGGCCGCCTGCGAGCCAACGACGGCGAGGTCCGGTCGAGGACCGGGAGGGCGGCGGGGAGTCAGACATGTGCCTGGTTCGTCGCGGCAGCCCCCGTGGATGGCCCGGCGGGAGGGTCGCGGCCGTCGATGGAGACGGACCGGTGCGGGGGTCTCCTCGCCAGCAGGCCCGGCGTGCGCGACAATCGGGTCGTCGTGCGGGGGCGCGGGGAGGGGCAGCGGTGAGGCGAGGGACGGGTCCGTGGGTCGGGCTGGGGGCGGTGCTGGCCTGCCTGCTCGTCGGGACCGCGTCCTGCTCGGAGCCGACGCGCGGCATCGAGCGGGCCTCCGCTCGACCGGGCCCACCGTCCTCGCTGGCCTCCCCGGGGGCGCCCCGGCCGTCGGCACCGGGAGGCGCGGCCGGGTCGGAGGCGGCCGCCACCGGCGGCTCGCCGCGCACGTCGACGGCCGACCCCGGGCGGCTGACCACGCCGCTGCGCACCGCGGACCTGCTGGTGACCAGCCCGCGCACGATCCCCGCCGCGACGCGCCGGGCGGTGGCGGGCACCCGGGGCGTCAGCGCGGTCCTGCCGATGTCACTGGCCGCGCTGTCGGTGAACGGCCGCACGCTCAGCGTCGCCGCCGCGGACCCGGCCGGCTTCCGTCGGTTCACGCCGTTCCGGACCGCGCGCTCGGACGAGGTCTGGGCACGGGTGGCGGCCGGTGAGGTCGCCGTCGACCCGGCACTCCCGCGCCGGCTGGAGGAGGACGGCGGCTACCTGCGGCTCGGTGCGTCCGCGGACGCACCCGAGGTGCACATCGGCGCCTACGCGCCGATCGTCAAGCAGGTCTCGGCGGTGGTGAACCCCGAGCGCGGTCGCCAGCTCGCCCTGCCCGACCGCAACGCCCTGCTGGTGTCGACGGGGACCCGGTCCCCGGCGACGGTCGCCGAGCGGCTGCGGAGGGTGCTGGGTCCCGGGCCCACCCTGCAGACGCTCGCGCTCGAGTTCGACACCGGCACGGCCACCGCGGTGCTGTCGGGCGCGTCCGTCACCAGCGCCGTCGGCACCTTCACCTACGTCCCGCGTCCGGACGGCACGATCACGCCCGACCCCGCCTGGGTCCGGTCCTACATCCGTCGCGAGAGCGTCCCGATCCTGGGCACCGTCACCTGCAACAAGGGCGTGCTGCCCCAGCTGCGGGCCGCCCTGAGCGAGGTCGTGAGCAGCGGACTCGCGCAGCAGATCCATCCCGGCCAGTTCGGCGGCTGCTACTACCCGCGCTTCATCGCCAGGGACCCGGCCAAGGGACTGTCCCTGCACGCGTGGGGGATCGCGGTGGATCTCAACGTGCCAGAGAACCAGCGGGGCACCGTCGGCCGGATGGACCCGCGGGTGGTGGCGATCTTCAAGCGGTGGGGCTTCGCCTGGGGTGGCGACTGGAACTACACCGACCCCATGCACTTCGAGATGGCCAGCGTGTTCCGGGTGCGCTGACCCGGTCCGCGGCCGCGCGTCACACCTGGTTGTGGTGCTCCACGACCTGCCGCGCGACCTCGGCGAGCTTGATGTTCATGTCCTGCGAGGCGCTGCGCAGCATCGCGAACGCCTGGTCGTCGGTGATCTTGTGGAAGGCCATCATCAGGCCCATCGCCTTGCCGATCTCCCGGTTGCTGTGCAGCCCCGACCTGAGCGTCTCGGCGGTCCTGCGCTCCTGGGCGGCGACCAGGGCCACGCTGACGAACGACGCCAGCACGATGCCCTGGTCCACCGCCTCGTCGGTGAGCCCCCCGGCCGGTCCGAGAACAGGTTGAGCGCACCGGACTTCTCATCCCCCGCGCGCAGCCGCAGGCCGGCCATGCCGCGGACCGGGGTCAGCGCCAGCACCTGCTCGGCCAGCCGGGGCCACGGAGAGTCCGCGGTGAGGTGGGCGACCTGGTAGACGGTCTCGTCGAGGATCGCGTCGAGGCAGGGGCCCTCGCCGAGCTCACGCTCCAGGCTGTCGATCTGGTGCGCGACCTCGTCGGTGGCGGCGACCGTGACGAACTGGCCGTCCTGGAGAAGCATCAGGCTCGCGTGGTCGCAGCCATCGACGAGCCGGGGTGCGGCCGCCACCACCTCGTCGTACACCTGGGAGAAGTCGTTGCTGGCATACACCACCTGCGCGAGGCGGTGGAAGACCTCTGCGGTCGCTGAGTCCGCGGGCACAGGCCGAGATCGGTCTCTCATGTCGTGCGTTCCCTCTTCCCGGTTGGTCCCGGCCCCCGTCCTGTGCTTCTCAAGACGTCCCGTCATTCTGGCACGGCTCCTGCGGCACCTCGGTCCGCACGTGGTCGGTCTCACGGTGCCGGACGCCGTACCCTGAGCGCTGCCGCCGATCAGCACCCGCCGTCCCCAGGAGTCCGCATGCGCTCGGTCCAGGTCCTCCAGTCCGTCGGTCCCTCCGGGGTGCAGGTCGTCGACGCGCCCGAGCCGGTGCCCGACGCCGGCCAGGTGCTCGTCCAGGTGCGGGCGCTCGGGATGAGCTGGCCGGACCTGCTGCTCAGCAGGGGGGAGTACCAGCTCCGACCCGAGCCGCCCTTCCAGCTCGGGGTGGACTTCGCGGGCGTGGTGGTCCAGGCCCCGGACGGGTCCGGCTTCGCCGCCGGGGACCGGGTGGCCTGCTGCCTGCCGTACGGCGGCGGCGCCGACCTGGTCGCCCTCGACCCGGGCAGCGTGTTCCCGCTGCCGGACGGGCTCTCCTTCGAGCAGGGCGCCGCGCTGCCGATGAACTATCTGACCGCGCAGTTCGCGCTGGAGACCCGGGCGCACGTCCGGGCCGGCGAGACGGTGCTGGTCCACGGTGCCGCCGGCGGCGTCGGCACCGCCTGCCTGCAGGTGGCCCGCGGGTACGGCGCCCGCACCGTCGCGGTGGTGTCCACCGAGGAGAAGGCCGCCTTCGTCCGGGCGCTCGGCGCCGACCACGCGGTGCTGGTGGACGGCTTCCTCGGCGCGGTCAAGGAGCTGACCGGCGGTCGGGGGGTCGACGTGGTCGTCGACGTGGTCGGTGGGGACCTGATGACAGACTCGCTGCGGAGCCTCGCCCCGGAGGGTCGGCTGCTGGTGGTCGGGTTCACCGGCGGCACGATCCCCCAGGTCAAGGTGAACCGGCTGCTGCTGAACAACATCGACGTGCGCGGGGTCGGCTGGGGCGCCTACGCGATGGTGCGCGAGGGCTTCATGCGCGGGCAGTGGGACGCGCTGCTGCCGATGATCGAGTCCGGGGTGGTGGACCCGCCGGTCGCCACGACGTACCCGGTCGCGGAGGTCGCCCGGGCGCTGGCTGACCTCGAGCGGCGGGCCGTGCGGGGCAAGACCGTGCTGACCCTCGGCTGACCGCTCGGCAGGGTCTGGGCGGCGCTCGGGCCCCTGTGCGACGCTGACGGGGTGAGTCCGACGATCCTGCGCTTCCTGGCCTGCCTGGCTCTCGGCTTCCTCGTCGCGCTGGTGGCTGAGGTGACCGGGTATCCGCTGTGGGCGGTGCTGGGGGTGGCCGTGGCGATCGCGGTCGTGGTGGGTGCCCTCGCCGTCGCGCTCCGGTCCCGTCGGGCCGGCACGGCGCCCGGCCGGGGCCCCGGTCGCCGCCGGGGGAGGTGACCGGCTCGGCGTAGCCGGGTCAGGTGACCAGGTCGGCGTAGCCGGGGTGGCGGTCGATCCAGGTCCTGACGAACGGACACCGCGGGAGCACCCGCAGGCCCTCCTCGCGGACCGCGTCCAGGGCCGCGCGGACCAGCTGGGAGCCGATGCCCTGCCCCTCGTAGGCGTCCTCGACCTCGGTGTGGGTGAACACCACCACGTCGTCGCGGCGCTGGTAGACGGCGATCCCGGCTACGGTGCCGGCCACGTCCACGGCCTCGAAGCGGCCCGCGTCGGCACGGTCCCGGACGGTCAGTGCGTCGCTCTGTGTCATGGCCCCGAGGCTGCCAGCAGGGACCTGAGCTCGATCCGGGGCCGGTTGTACGCTGGCGCGCGTGACGATCCTCGACGACGCCCGCGCGGGCATGGACCCCGACATCCGGCCCCAGGACGACCTGTTCCGGCACGTGAACGGACGGTGGCTCGACACCACCGAGATCCCCGCCGACCGCTCCGCCTGGGGCGCGTTCGCCGAGCTGGCGGACCAGGCCGAGGAGCGGGTCCGCGAGATCATCGAGCAGCTCGCCGAGGGCGCCGGCCGCCACGCGCACGGCTCCAACGAGCAGAAGATCGGCGACCTGTTCGCCAGCTTCATGGACGAGGAGCGGGTCGAGGAGCTGGGCGCCGCGCCGGTCCAGGCCGACCTGGAGACGGTGGCCGCCCTGGCGGACCTGACCGCGCTGGCCGAGTTCGTCGGCGGGCTCGAGCGCCGGGGCGGCGGCGGGTTCTTCGGCGCCTACGTGAACACCGACTCGCGCAACTCCGAGCGCTACCTGGTCAACCTCGTGCAGGGCGGCATCGGCCTGCCCGACGAGTCCTACTACCGCGATGACAAGTTCGCCGACATCCGCACGGCCTACCTGGCCCACGTCGAGACGATGCTGTCGCTGGCCGGCTGGGCCGACCCTGCGGATGCCGCCGCCCGGGTGCTGGCCGTGGAGCGTCGCCTCGCGGAGGGGCACTGGGAGCGCACCGAGACGCGGGACGCGGTCAAGGGCTACAACCTGCGAACCTTCGCCGAGCTGGAGCAGCTGGCGCCGTCGCTGCCGTGGCGGACCTGGGCGCCGGCGATGGGCGCCACCGAGCAGACCCTCGCCGAGGTGGTGGTCCGCCAGCCGTCGTACTTCGAGCACCTCTCCGCCGCGCTCGACGAGGTCCCGCTCGAGGACTGGAAGGCCTGGCTGGCGATCCGGGTGGTGCGGTCGGCGGCGCCGTACCTGTCCAGCGCGTTCGTCGCGGAGAACTTCGCCTTCTACGGCAAGACCCTCAACGGCACCCCGGAGCTGCGCGCCCGCTGGAAGCGCGGGGTCGGCTTCGTCGAGGGCGCGGTCGGCGAGGCGGTCGCCGAGCAGTACGTGGCGCGGCACTTCCCGCCGCGGGCCAAGGAGATGATGGTCGACCTGGTCGCGAACCTGCTGGAGGCCTACCGGCGCAACATCGAGGCGCTGGACTGGATGACCGACGAGACCAAGCAGCGGGCCTACCGCAAGCTGGGGACGTTCCGCCCCAAGATCGGCTACCCCGACGTCTTCCGGGACTACTCCCGGCTCGAGGTCGGCCCCGACGACCTGCTCGGCAACGTCCGGGCGGTCGCGGCGTTCGAGACCGACCACGAGCTGGAGAAGATCGGCTCGCCGGTCGACCGCGACGAGTGGTTCATGCTGCCGCAGCACGTGAACGCCTACTACAACCCGGGGATGAACGAGATCTGCTTCCCGGCGGGCATCCTGCAGGCGCCGTTCTTCGACGCCGACGCCGACCCGGCGGAGAACTACGGCGGCATCGGCGCGGTGATCGGACACGAGATCGGGCACGGCTTCGACGACCAGGGGTCCCAGTACGACGAGCTCGGCAACCTGGAGAACTGGTGGACCGCCGAGGACCGTGCCGCCTTCCAGGAGCGGGCGGACGCGCTGATCGCCCAGTACGACGCCTTCGAGCCGGCCGACCTCCCCGGTGAGCACGTGAACGGCTCGCTCACGGTCGGTGAGAACATCGGCGACCTGGGCGGGATCACCATCGCCCTGAAGGCCTACCTGATCAGCCTGGAGGGGGCCGCGGCGCCGGTGCTCGACGGGACCACGGGCACCCAGCGAGTGTTCCTCAACTTCGCGCACGTCTGGCGCTCCAAGCGTCGCAAGGAGCAGCAGCTCCAGCTGCTCACCATCGACCCGCACAGCCCGGCCGAGTTCCGCGCCAACATCGTGCGCAACCTCGACGAGTTCCACGACGCGTTCGCCACCGCCCCCGGCGACGGTCTCTGGCTCGACCCGGCCGCCCGGGTCCGCATCTGGTAGGCCCGTCCGGAGCTGCCGTTTACCAGGTGATGCAGGAAAACTGGCACTGACCACGGCGATATCCCCATGGTCAGTGTCAGTTCTCCATGCTCAGTGCGGCGGGGCGTAGGCCGGCGAGCCGCGGGCCGACGACGTGCCGAACGGCGGGCGGCCTGGTCAGGCCAGCACGGACTCGATCGCGGTGATCACCTGCGGGTCGTCGGGCTGCACCCTCGGCCCGAAGCGCGCCACGACGGACCCGGAGCCGTCGACCAGGAACTTCTCGAAGTTCCACTGCACGTCGCCGGCGCGGCCGGACTCGTCCGCGACGTGCACCAGGTCGACGTACAGCGGGTGCCGGTCGGGACCGTTCACCTCGACCTTCTCGGTCATCGGGAAGCTCACGCCGTACGTCGCGGAGCAGAACTCCGCGATCTCGTCGGCGCTGCCGGGCTCCTGGGCGCCGAACTGGTTGCACGGCACGCCCACCACGCTGAACCCGCGGCCGGCGTACGCCGCTTGAAGCTCCTCCAGCGCGGTGTACTGCGGGGTCAGCCCGCAGCGGGAGGCCACGTTCACGACCAGCGCGGGGGCACCCCCGGTGATCGTGCCGAGCGTGCTGGGGGATCCGTCGAGACGGGCGATCGGGTGCTCGAGAAGGCTCACGCGTCGAGCGTAGGCAGGCCGGGCCGGTGACCCCGCGCCGGGTACCCGCGCCGGGTGCCGGCGCCGGCCGCGCGTCAGGGAGCGGAAAAGGCAGCCGGCCACGGCGGGTGGACGTTCCCAGGACGCGGTCGTCCTGCTTGGCTGGGGTCCATGATCGTCGTCGACGGGGTCACCAAGTCCTACGGCCGGTTCCTCGCGCTCGAGGACGTGTCGTTCACCTGCCGGCCGGGCAGCGTCACCGGCTTCCTCGGCCCGAACGGCGCCGGGAAGACCACGACGATGCGGATCATGGTGGGCCTGACGCCCGCCAGCCGGGGACGGATCACCATCGGCGGGCACCGGTACGTCGACATCCCGAACCCGGGCCGGCACGTCGGGGTGCTGTTGGACGCGTCCGCGCAGCACGCCGGCCGCACCGGCCGGGAGGTGCTGACCATCGGCGCGACGACGATGGGGCTGCCGCGGGCGCGGGTCGAGGAGATGCTCGAGCTGGTCTCGCTCTCGACCGCGGAGTCCAAGCGCCGGGTGCGCAACTACTCGCTCGGCATGCGGCAACGGCTGGGCATCGCGCACGCCCTGCTGGGGGACCCGCAGATCCTGGTGCTCGACGAGCCTGCCAACGGCCTGGACCCGGCGGGCATCCACTGGATGCGCGGGCTGCTCCGCGAGTACGCCGAGCGCGGTGGCACGGTGCTGCTCTCCTCCCACCTGCTGCACGAGGTCGAGCGGATCGCCGACGAGCTGATCCTGATCGGACGGGGCCGGATCGTCGCCCGGGGCACCAAGGAGGAGCTGCTGCACGGCGGCGGGACCTTCGTGCGCGCGGTGGAGCACGAGCGCCTGCTCGACGCCCTGGCGCGGGAGGGCATCCGCACCGTCCCGTCGGGGAACGGGATGCGCAGCGATGCCGAGACGCTCGCGGTCGGCCGGGTCGCGGCGGCCGACGGCATCACCCTGGTCGAGCTGCGACCCGCCGAGAACGCGGGCCTGGAAGAGCTGTTCCTCCAGCTGACCTCGGACACCCAGCGCGACGGCCCGCCTACGGCGTCGCAGGAACCGACCCAGGAGGTCTCCGCATGAGCACCGGAACGTCCGACCGGCCGTCCGGGACGCAGACGCTCGACGTCTCGGGCACGGCCCCGACCCCGCTGTCCCGGCTGGTCCGCGTCGAGCTGCGCAAGCTCGCGGACACCAGGGCCGGCAAGTGGCTGCTGATCGCGATCGGCGCGATCACGGTGCTGATCATCGCGATCTTCTTCCTGAACGCCCCGGAGTCCGACCGCACGTTCGTGAACTTCATGGGGGCCACGGCGACACCGCAGGGGTTCCTGCTCCCGGTGCTCGGCATCCTGCTGGTGACCAGCGAGTGGAGCCAGCGCACGGCGCTGGTGACGTTCACGATGACGCCGGTGCGCGGCCGGGTCATCCTCGCCAAGGTGCTGGCCGCGCTGATCGCCGGGCTGGCGGCCATCGCGCTCGCGATGCTGCTGGCGGCGGCGTCCACCCTCGCCGGCGGCGCCGAGGACGCGTGGGCGAACATCGGGTTCGACGACGTCGGGAAGTTCGCGCTGCTGCAGGTCACCGGGGTGCTCCAGGGGCTCGCGTTCGGGCTGCTGCTGCTCAACTCAGCCGCCGCGATCGTCCTGTACTTCGTGCTGCCCACCGCGTTCAGCATCATCGCGTCGCTGTGGGGCGCCCTCGCGAAGGTGCAGCCGTGGGTGGACCTCGGCACCTCCCAGCAGCCGCTGTTCACCGGCGCGAGCATGAGCGGGGAGCAGTGGTGGCAGCTGCTGACCGGGGTGCTGATCTGGGTGGTCCTGCCGTTCACGCTCGGCGTGGTCAGGGTGCTGCGCGCCGAGGTCAAGTAGGCGGCGCGCTCACCGGACGACGGTTTACCAGGTGATGTCGGAAATCTGTCACTGACCATGGCGATATCGCCATGGTCAGTGGAAGTTCGCCTGCATAACCTGGTAATCGTGGGGCAGAAGTGACGGGGTGACCGACGCGCGGCTGGTCCTGCCGCACCAGCTCTTCGTGGAGCACCTGAACGCGGAGAGCGGCACGCTGATGGTGCTGGTCGAGCCGGACCTGTTCTTCCGGCAGCTCGCGTTCCACACCCACAAGCTGGTGCTGCACCGGGCTACCATGCGCGCGTTCGCGGAGCGGCTGGAGGGCGCCGGCTTCGAGGTCGCCTACCTGGAGACGTCGGCCGAGACCGGCACGGAGGCAGGGCTGGCCGCGCTGCTGCGGGAGCGGGCGGTCGGCGCGGTCAGCGTGTACGACGTCGTCGACGACTGGCTCGAGCGGGATCTGCGGCGGGTCTGTCGCCTTCTCGGCCTGGACCTCGACGTGCTGGAGACGCCGGCCTTCCTGACCAGCCGGGCGGAGGTGACGCAGGCCTTCGCGGGGGTCCGCACGCCGCGGATGCAGCACTTCTACGAGCGGCAGCGCCGGCGGCTGGACCTGCTGATGGACGGGGACCGCCCGGCGGGTGGACGGTGGAGCTACGACACCGAGAACCGCAAGCGGCTCCCGAAGCACGTCGAGGTCCCGGACGCGCCCCGGTCCACCCGCGGCAGGCACACCGAGGACGCGATCGCCTGGGTGCAGCGGGCGTTCCCTGACAACCCGGGGGACCTGTCGGCCTACCAGTGGCCCACGACCCACCGGCAGGCGGAGCGCTGGCTGGACCGGTTCCTGGAGGAGCGCTTCGACCGGTTCGGGCCCTACGAGGACGCGATCGCCGCCGACGAGCCGTGGCTGTTCCACTCGGTGATCAGCCCGGTCCTGAACATCGGCCTGCTGGACCCGCGGCACGTGGTCGAGCGCGCGGTCGGGTACGCCGCCGAGCACGACGTCGACCTGCCCAGCGTGGAGGGGTTCGTGCGGCAGGTGATCGGCTGGCGGGAGTACATGCGCGCGTCGTACGTCGTGCACGGCCGGGCGATGCGCACCCGCAACCTGCTCGGCCTGACCCGCGAGCTGGACGGGTCGTGGTGGGACGGCAGCACCGGGCTGGAGCCGGTGGACACGGTGATCGGGCGGGTCCTCAGGCACGGCTACGCGCACCACATCGAGCGGCTGATGGTGCTCGGCAACGCGATGCTGCTGCTGCGGATCGACCCGGACGAGGTCTACGAGTGGTTCATGTCCCTGTTCGTGGATGCCTACGACTGGGTGATGGTGCCGAACGTCTACGCGATGAGCCAGTTCGCCGCCGGGGCGCTGGTCACCACCAAGCCCTACGTGAGCGGGTCGAACTACCTGCGCACGATGAGCGACTTCGGTCCCGGCGACTGGACCGCGGCGTGGGACGCGCTGTACTGGCAGTTCGTGGCCGACCACCGCGACGGCTTCGCGGCCAACCCCCGCAGCAACTTCGCGGTGCGCACCTACGACAGGATGTCGGACTCCCGCAAGAACGAGCTCGCCGCGCTGGCGGCAGATTGGCTGGGCCGCTGATGGACACGCTGCGCACTCCCGACGACCGCTTCGCCGACCTGCCGGGCTTCGACCTGACCCCGTCCTACGCCGACGTGCCGGACGGCGAGGGCGGCACGCTGCGGATGGCGTACGTCGAGACCGGGCCGGCCGACGGGCCGGTGGCGCTGCTGTTGCACGGGGAGCCGAGCTGGTCGTTCCTGTACCGCGACGTGCTGGCGGTCCTCGGGGAGGCGGGCGTCCGGGCGGTCGCCCCGGACCTGGTCGGCTTCGGCCGCTCGGACAAGCCGACCCGGCCGGCCGACCACAGCTATGCGCGGCACCTGGAGTGGGTCCGGGCGCTCGCCTTCGACGTGCTGGACCTGCGCGACGTGACGCTGGTCGGCCAGGACTGGGGCGGGCTGATCGGCTTGCGCCTGGTCGCGGAGAACCCGGACCGGTTCGCCCGCGTGGTGGCGGCCAACACCGGGCTGCCCACCGGCGACCGGGACATGCCTGAGGTGTGGTGGCGGTTCCGGGACGCGGTGGCGAAGGCCGAGCGGCTCGACGTGGGTCGCCTGGTCGCGGCCGGCTGCGCGCGGCCGATGGACACCGCGGTGCGGGCGGCCTACGACGCGCCGTTCCCCGACGAGACCTACAAGGCCGGTCCGCGGGTGATGCCGACGCTGGTGCCGACCGCCCCCGACGACCCGGCGACCGAGGCGAACCGGGCGGCCTGGGTGGGCCTGACCCGGTGGGAGAGGCCGTTCCTGGTCGCCTTCAGCGACAGCGACCCGATCACCGCCGCGATGGGCCCGATCCTGCAGCGGTCCGTGCCGGGGGCCGCCGGACGCAGCCACCCGGTGGTCGAGAACGCCGGGCACTTCCTCCAGGAGGACGCCGGCGCGGAGCTGGGCAGGCTGGTCGCGGAGTTCGTCGCCGAGGGCTGACCCGCCGGTGCCCGGCCGGCGGGAGCGGGGGCTCAGCCCAGGCCGAGGGCACCGGCCGCCATCGCCGTCAGCAGGTCGGCCATCTCCGACTCGGGCAGCCGGGCGCTGTGCGGGGTGGAGTTCAGCATCCCGAAGGCCGCGTGCGCCATCGCCTGGGCGCGGAGCGGGTCCAGGCCGGGGTGCATCTCGCACAGCCGGCCGGCCCACAGGTCGACGTAGCGCCGCTGCAGGGTGCGGACCCGCTCGCGGGCCTGCTCGGGCAGCGAGGCCCAGTCCCGGTCCTGGACCACGATCAGCGGCTGGTGCCGCAGGGCGAACTCGACGTGCCAGGCGACCAGCGCGCGCACCGCCTCCCGGGATCCGGCCGCGGCCGCGGACCGCTCCCGTCCTACCCTGAGCAGCTCCTCGCTGATGGCGACCAGCATCTCGGCGAGCATCGCGTCCTTGGACGGGAAGTGCTTGTAGAGGGCCGGGCCGGAGATGCCGCACGCAGCGCCGAGCTCGACCACGGACACGCCGTGGAAGCCGCGCTCGGCGAAGAGGCCGGCGGCTGTCGCCAGGATCTGCTCACGCCGGCTGCTGGGCATGCCCCTACGGTAGCGGAGCCGGTTAACGTTCGCTAACCTCAGGAGGGCCGCGCTCACACGACCGGTGCAGACCCGACCGACCGAGGAGGTTCCCCCGATGGCGGAGGACATGCAGGCGCTGGTCGCCGACCTGCGGGAGCGGCTGGCCGCGGTGCGGCACGACGGCGCCGGCGGCGACGAGCGGGCCCGCCGCAAGCACCTGGACCGCGGCAAGCTGCTGGTCCGCGACCGCGTCGACCGGCTGCTCGACCCGGGCAGCCCGTTCCTGGAGCTGAGCGCGCTCGCGGCGAACGGCATGTACGACGACGCGGTCCCCTCCGCGGGCATCGTGACCGGGGTCGGCCGGGTCAGCGGCCGCGAGTGCGTGGTGGTCGCCAACGACGCCACCGTCAAGGGCGGCACCTACTACCCGCTGACGGTCAAGAAGCACCTGCGGGCGCAGGAGGTGGCCCGGGCGAACCGGTTGCCGTGCCTGTACCTCGTCGACTCCGGCGGCGCCTTCCTGCCGATGCAGGAGGACGTCTTCCCGGACCGGGAGCACTTCGGCCGGATCTTCTTCAACCAGGCGAACCTGTCGGCGGCCGGGATCCCGCAGGTCGCCGCGGTGCTCGGCTCGTGCACCGCCGGGGGGGCCTACGTGCCCGCGATGTCGGACGAGTCGGTGATCGTCAAGGACCAGGGCACGATCTTCCTCGGCGGCCCGCCGCTGGTGAAGGCCGCGACCGGCGAGGTGGTCACCGCCGAGGACCTCGGCGGCGGCGACGTGCACGCGCGGAGGTCGGGGGTGGTGGACCACCTGGCCGCCGACGACGCGGAGGCGCTGGCGATCCTGCGCTCGATCGTGGCCACCTTCGAGCGGCGGGAGGCGCCCTCGCTGGTGCAGCACCCGCCGGAGGAGCCGGTCGAGGACCCCGCCGGCCTGTACGACGTGGTGCCCACCGACCCGCGCACGCCCTACGACGTGCGCGAGGTGGTGCGCCGGCTGGTCGACGGGTCCCGCTTCCACGAGTTCAAGGCCCTCTACGGGGAGACCCTGGTCTGCGGCTTCGCCCGGATCTGGGGCTACCCAGTAGGGATCGTGGCCAACAACGGGATCCTGTTCTCCTCCTCGTCGCTGAAGGGCGCGCACTTCATCGAGCTGTGCAACCAGCGCGGCATCCCGCTGGTGTTCCTGCAGAACATCACGGGCTTCATGGTCGGGCGCGAGTACGAGAACGGCGGCATCGCCCGGGACGGCGCCAAGCTCGTCACCGCCGTGGCCTGCTCGGTGGTCCCGAAGTTCACCGTGGTGATCGGCGGCTCCTTCGGGGCCGGCAACTACGGCATGTGCGGACGCGCCTACGACCCCCGGTTCCTGTGGATGTGGCCGAACGCCCGGATCTCGGTGATGGGCGGCGAGCAGGCCGCGTCGGTGCTCGCGACCGTCCGCCGCGACGGGCTGGAGGCCCGGGGAGAGGAGTGGTCCGCGGCCGACGAGGAGGAGTTCAAGGCGCCGATCCGGGACACCTACGAGCACCAGGGCTCGCCGTACTACTCGACCGCCCGGCTCTGGGACGACGGCGTGATCGACCCGGTGGACACCCGGCGGGTGCTCGGCATGGGCCTCGCGGCCGCGTCGAACGCCCCCGTGCCCGAGCCCTCCTACGGCATCTTCCGGATGTGAGCGCGATGACCCCCACCGCACGACCCTTCTCCACCCTGCTCGTCGCCAACCGCGGGGAGATCGCCCTCCGGGTGATCCGGGCGGCCCGGGCCCGGGGGCTGCGCACCGTCGCGGTCTACTCCGACGGTGACCGGGAGGCGCCGCACGTGCGGGCCGCCGACGTCGCGGTCCGGATCGGCCCCACCCCGGCCACCCAGTCCTACCTCGACATCGAGGCGCTCCTCGACGCCGCGCGGCGGACCGGCGCCGACGCGGTGCACCCCGGCTACGGCTTCCTGTCCGAGCGCGCCGCGTTCGCCCGCGCCGTCACCGAGGCCGGCCTGGTGTTCGTGGGTCCGTCCGCGGAGGTGCTGGAGCAGATGGGCCGCAAGGACCTGGCCCGCGACATCGCCGTGCGGGCCGGGGTGCCCGTCGTGCCGTCCGCGGAGCTGGGCGGCGGCGGCGTCGAGTCGGCGACCTGGGCCACGGACGGCTCGGTCGGGTACCCGCTGCTGGTGAAGGCGGCGGCCGGCGGCGGCGGCAAGGGCATGCGGATCGTCCGCGACGCCGCGGAGCTGGACGCCGGTCTGGCCGCGGCCAAGCGGGAGGCGCTCAGCGCCTTCGGCGACGACACCATCCTGGTGGAGCGGTACGTCGAGCACGGTCGGCACGTCGAGGTGCAGGTGCTCGCCGACGCGCACGGCCACGTCGTGCACCTCTTCGAGCGCGACTGCTCCGCGCAGCGCCGGCACCAGAAGGTGATCGAGGAGGCGCCCGCCCCGACCATCTCCCCGGCGGTCCGGCGCACCCTCACCGAGGCGTCGGTGGCGCTGGCCGCCCAGGTCGGCTACGTGAACGCCGGGACCGTGGAGTTCCTCGTCGACGGCGAGGACGTGTTCTTCCTGGAGATGAACACCCGACTCCAGGTCGAGCACCCGGTCACCGAGCTGGTCACGGGCCTGGACCTGGTCCAGCTGCAGCTGGCGGTGGCCGCGGGCGAGCCGTTGCCGTTCACCCAGGAGCAGGTCACCTGCACCGGGCACGCCTTCGAGGCCCGCGTGTACGCCGAGGACGCGTTCAACGGCTTCCTGCCGCAGGCCGGGGTGGCCGCCCACGTGCGCTGGTCGCCCCGGGCGCGGGTGGACGCCGCCCTGGAGTCCGGGCAGACGGTCAGCACCTCCTACGACCCGATGCTGGGCAAGGTGATCGTGCACGGGCCCACCCGGGAGTCGGCGCGTCGGGCGCTGGTCGCCGCGCTGGACGACTCGGCGGTGCTCGGGCTGACCACCAACCTCGGGTTCCTGCGCGGGCTCGCCGACTCCGACGCCTTCCGGGACCACGAGGTGCACACCGCCTGGCTCGACCGGCACCCCGAGGCGATCCGGCCGCACGGGGTGGAGACGGCCGCCCTGGCCGGTGCCTGGACGCTGGCGACCTCTCCCGAGCGGGGCAGCCGGGAGCCGTTCGGCCTGGGGGACGGGTGGCGGCTGGCGGGTCCGCCCGCCGCCGTACCGGTCGAGCTCCTCGTCGACGGCACGGACCGGCTCTACCGGGTGGACCCTGCCGGATCGGTGACCTGCGCGGACCGGTCGTGGGCCGTGCACGCGATCACCGGCACCGGCCGGGACCCCGACGACGTGGTGGTCCGGCTCGAGGTCGACGGCGAGGTGCACGAGGCCGCGGTCCTGGTCGGCGCCCACGAGGTCGCGGTGTCCTATCTCGGGCACACCCACTCGTTCGCCCGTCCGGACGCGTTCGGACCGGGCGCGGCGGCCGGGGTCTCCGACGGCAGCGTGACCGCCCCGATGCCCGGCACGGTGCTCGCGGTGTCCGTCGTCGAGGGCCAGCAGGTGGAGGAGGGGGAGGTGCTCGGCCTGCTCGAGGCGATGAAGATGGAGCTCTCGCTGCGGGCGCCGGTCGCCGGTACCGTCGACACGGTCGCGGTGGCGGTCGGGGACCAGGTGTCGCTGGGCGCGACGCTCTTCGAGGTCTCGACGGCGGAGGTGGACCAGTGACCGGGGCTGCGACCGGGCCGGCGGGACTGCCGCAGGTGGTGCACGACCCGGAGCTGCCGGCTCGGGTGACCATCTACGAGGTCGGTCCCCGCGACGGCCTGCAGAACGAGGCGGCGATGGTGCCCACCGCGACCAAGGCACGGTTCGTCGCACGGCTGCTCGAGGTCGGCCTGCCGGTCGTCGAGGCCACCAGCTTCGTGCACCCGCGCTGGGTGCCGCAGCTCGCCGACGCGGCGGACCTCGTGGACGCGCTGGTCACCGATCTCGGGGACGCCGCCCGGGGGCTGCCGGTGCTGGTGCCCAACGAGCGCGGCCTGGACCGGGCCCTGGAGAAGGGCCTGCAGCACGTCGCGATCTTCGGCAGCGCCACCGAGACCTTCGCCCAGCGCAACCTCAACCGCAGCCTGGACGGCCAGCTGGCGATGTTCGAGCCGACCGTGCGGCGGGCCCGCGAGCACGGCCTCGACGTGCGGGCCTACGTCTCGATGTGCTTCGGGGACCCCTGGGAGGGGCCGGTCCCGGTCGAGCAGGTCGTGGCCGTGGGCCGCCGGCTGCTCGACCTGGGCGCCTCCCAGCTGTCCCTGGGGGACACCATCGGCGTGGGCACCGCCGGGCACGTGACCGCGCTGCTCGCCGCGTTCAGGGACGCGGGCGTCCCGGTCGAGGACCTCGCGGTGCACTTCCACGACACCTACGGCCAGGCGCTGTCGAACGCCGTCGCGGCGCTCCGGTGCGGGGTGACCACGTTCGACGCCTCGGCGGGCGGGCTGGGTGGCTGCCCCTACGCCCACAGCGCGACCGGCAACCTCGCGACCGAGGACCTGGTCTGGCTGCTCACCGGCCTGGGGATCGAGCACGGCGTCGACCTGGCCCGGCTGGTGGCCACCTCGGTGTGGATGGCCGGCGAGCTCGGCCGCCCGAGCCCCAGCGCGGTGGTCAAGGCCCTCGCGGCGAGCAGCGGGTCGTAGGGCAGACTGCGCTTCCATGAGCCGCGTCGTCTACCTGCATGTCGGGGCGCCGAAGACCGGCACCACCTACCTCCAGGACCGGCTCGCGCTGAACAAGGCGGCGCTGTCCCGGCGCCATGTGCACTACCCGCTGGCCCTGCACGCCAGCCAGTTCCGCCCGGCGCTGGACCTGCTCCAGATGCCCTGGGGCGGCCTGCAGGAGGACGTCGAGGGCGAGTGGGACTCGCTGATGGGCCGGGTGCGCCGGCTCAGCGGCACAGTGCTGGTCTCGCACGAGATCCTGGCCGCCGCCAAGCCTGCGCAGGTCCGGCGGGCGATGGAGGGCCTGCGCGGCAGCGAGGTGCACCTGGTCTACTCGGCGCGGGACCTCGCCCGGCAGATCCCTGCGGAGTGGCAGGAGGGCGTCAAGCACCAGCGCAAGGTGGGCTTCGGGGCCTTCCTGCGCCAGGTGCAGTCAGCGCGCCGGACCCGGCCCACCCAGTGGTTCTGGCGGGTCCAGAGCCTGCCCGACGTCCTGGGCCGGTGGACCCGGGGGCTGCCCCCCGAGCGCGTGCACCTGGTCACGGTGCCGCAGGCCGGGGCCCCGCGCGACCAGCTCTGGCAGCGCTACTGCACCGCCTTCGGCATCGACCCCGGGTGGGCGCCGGAGGAGAGCGAGCGGGAGAACGTCTCCATCGGGGCCGCGGAGACCTTCCTGATCCGCCGGCTCAACCGCAGGCTGCGCCAGGCCGGGCTGCCGTCGGAGGAGTACCGCCGGCTGATCCGTGAGCTGGTGGTGCACCAGACCCTCGCGCAGCGGCCGCAGATGACGAAGGTGACCCTGCCGCCGCAGGCCTTCCCGTGGGCGGGTGAGGTCGCCGAGGAGTGGATCCAGTGGGTGCGTGGGTCCGGGATCAACGTGGTCGGTGACGTCGACGACCTGCGCCCGGTGGCGCCGCCGGCCGACCAGCGCTGGCAGAACCCGGACCGGCCGCGCCGACCGGAGATGGTCGACGCCGCCATGGACGCGATGGTCGCCCTCGCCCTGGAGGCCGCCCAGCGACCGGACCCGCACGAGCAGCTCCTGGCCCGGGTCGGTCGCGCCGCGCGCCGGCTGCGGGGCCGGTGACCGCTCGATGAGCCGTCCCTCGACGTCCGGTGCGCTGAGCGAACGGGCCGGTGGACGGTGACTGACCGCGCCCGCTACCGGCAGGCCGCGCGGTCCTGGTCCGAGCACCTGCGGCACGGGGGTGTCACCCCGTGGGCCGGGTGGCGGGACGCGGACCACGCCGACGTACCGGTGCCGGAGGACTGGATGGTGCCCGGCGCCGCCCAGCTCGAGCTGGTCCGTCGGCTGGCCGGCCGCGGCCTGCTGCACGGCGACGCCTTTCCCGCCCTCGCCGACGTGGTGCTGGGTCGGTCGGGTCCCGGTCGCGGACTGGCCGAGCAGCCGCTGTCCTGGCCCGCCGCGGAGCCGCAGCGTCGCTTCGGCGCCCCCCCGGTGGACCCCGCCGAGGTCCCGGATGAGGAGCTGGTGCGGCTCGGCGTCGGCACCTTGACCGAGCTGCTGCTGGGGTCGGGTCCGGAGTCGGGCCCCGCGTCTGACGCGGCCCGGGAGCCGAGCCGGCGCCGGTTCACCCGCTCGCCGGCGTTCGAGCTGGCCGGCGCTCCGGTCAGCACCGCCGCCGTGCGTCGGGGGCTCGCTGCTGCGGGTCACCTGCCCGGTGGGCGGTCGCCCCGGGTGCTGGTGGTCGCGGAGCCCTTGGACGAGCTGCTGGCCCAGGTGTGGTCGACGCGGGTGCAGGGCGGCGCCGCGGTCCGCTGGCACGGTTTCGTGCAGCGCTGGGCCGGTCACCGCGGGCTGCCCCCGTCCGCCGACGTGCCGGCGATCGTCCGGTCCTGGGCCGAGCGGGTCGGCGCCGGCCAGGTGCACGTCCTGGTCGCTCCCGGCGACGCGACGTCCGCGGTCCGCGCCGCGGCGGGGATCCTGGGGGTGGACCCGTTCCCCGCCGGCCGGGCGGTCCCGCCCGGGACCGGCGTGCGCGACCTGGCGCCGGCCGCGGTCGACGTGCTCCGCCGGGTGAACACCGTGCTCGGGGTCCGGGCGGACCGGGAGCGCAGGGCGGTGGTCCGCCAACGCCTGGTGGGGCTGCTCGGCGCCGTACCGGGGAGCGGCGGGACGGGTGTCCTGACCGTGCCCGAGCCGTTCCAGGCGTGGGCCCGGGACCGGGCCGCGCGGGTAGCCGGGGACCTCACCAGCGGCGGATACCCTGTGCACGGCGCCCTGGGCCTGCTGGTGCCGCGGTTCGAGGGCCGGCGCACCCATCCCCGCCGGGCGGACGTGCTCGACCTGGTCCTGGACGCCTGCCTGCGCATCGGAGCGACGACCGAGGGAGGGACCGGAGGTGGCTGACCTGCGCCCCACGTCAGCCGGACCGCGACGGGTCCTGGTCCACGTCGGCGCCCCCAAGACCGGCACGTCGTTCGTGCAGGACGTGCTGTGGCTGAACCGGGACGCCCTCGCCGAGCAGGGCATCCTCTACCCGGCCGACCGCTTCGACGAGCACTTCCTGGCCGCGCTGGACCTGATGGAGCTGCACTGGGGCGGGCTGGAGGAGCAGGCCGTCGGCGCCTGGGACCGGCTCGCGGCCCGGGTCCGCGCCTGGCCCGGCACCGCGATCATCTCCCACGAGATCCTGGCGACCGCCTCCAAGCCGCAGGTACGCCGCGCGCTGGCGTCCTTCGGCGAGACCGAGGTGCACGTGGTGCTCTCGGCCCGCGACCTGGCCCGGCAGATCCCGGCCGAGTGGCAGGAGAACGTCAAGCACCGGCGCACCCTCGGCTACCGCGAGTTCCTGGACACCGTCACCGACCCGCGGCGGGACGGTGAGCTGGCCTCCTGGTTCTGGGGTGTGCAGGAGGTCCCGGACGTGCTGGACCGGTGGGGAGGCACGCTGCCGCCCGAGCACGTGCACCTGGTGACCGTGCCCGCTCCGGGGGCGGATCGCGGCCTGCTGTGGCAGCGGTTCGCCCGGGTCCTCGGTCTCGACGCGGAGGCGCTGGCGCCGGACACCAGCCGGGTGAACCCGTCCCTCGGGGTGCCCGAGACCGCGCTGGTCCGGCGGATCAACCAGCGGGTCAACCAGGGCGTGCTGGTCGGCGAGGACTACCGCTGGTTCGTCCGGGAGATGCTCGCCCACCGGACGCTGTCGCAGCGCACGGGCTCCCCGCGGCTGAGGCTGCCCGCGGACGTCCGCGCGTGGGCGGTCCGGCTCTCCCAGGACTGGGTCGAGGAGCTGGCCGGCCGAGGGTACGACGTGGTCGGCTCTTTCGACGAGCTGCTCCCCGGACCCGACGACCCGGGAGACTTCGCGGACCCGGACCACCCCGACGAGGCCGCGGTGGCGGACGCGGCGACGCAGTCGGTCGTGGTGCTGCTGGAGGAGGTGGCCCGGCTCCAGGAGTCCGAGCACCGCCTCGAGCGGCACCTCGCGGCGTCGTACGAGGAGCTGGAACGCTCCCGCGGGCCATGGTTCCGGGTGAAGCGCCGCGTGGTGCGCGCGGCCGACGAGCACCGGCTGGTCGCGACCGTCCTGGCGGTCTACCGCAGGGCGCGGGGACGCAGCTCGCGCTCTGCGTAGCGGCCCACCTGCCAGGTGGCGTACGCGTCGGCGCCGCCGCCGACGACGCCGCCGATGATCGGCACCCGTCGTCCCACCGTCGTCACGATCCGCTTGCCGGCGACCTTGGTCAGCAGCACCCCGGTCACCTCGGCGGCGACCACCTTGTCCAGGTGCTCGTCGTGGGTGGGCGCGGTCGCGATCCCCATCGGCGTGCTGGGCAGCTTCTTCTTCCGGACCAGGCCGGTCACCGTGTCCTCGCCCAGCAGGCAGGCGAGCACCGCGTTGTGCACCCGGGCGTCGGCGAGGTCGTAGCCGCGCAGGTGCGCGATCCCGGCGACCAGCCGGCACTGGATGAGCGCCATCCCGACGACGTTGGCGGGGAGGGTGACCGCCGCGGTGACCAGGCCGCCGAGGTTGGTCCCGAACCCTTGCACGCCCGCGTAGCGGACGTGGTTCTCGAGGACCTCGCGGATCGCCTTGTCGACGTCGCCGTCCTGCTCGCGCAGCTGCTTGTCCGCGGCGCTCGCGGCGGCGGGCAGCGGCCCGACCCCGGCGATCGCCCGGCGCAGCGCCTCGTGCACGAAGCCCGCGCTCATCTCCGGGGCGGCCTTGGCGGCCAGCCCCCTGCCGATCGAGCCGCTGATGCCCACGTGCAGCCTCCTGGGTGGTCGAGGTCCGTCACCGACCGACGAGGCCGACGCGGAAGGGTTCCCTGGTTGGATGGTGTCATGCCCACCGAGCCGCCCCTCACCGGCTGGGTGTTCCCCGACATCGCCGACCTGCCGGTCGGCCGGACCGCCGACGACCTGGTCGGCACCGGTGCGGACCTGGCCCCCGGCACCCTGCTCGCCGCCTACCGGCAGGGCCTGTTCCCGATGCCTGGGGGTGGTCGGCGCCGGCCGTTGATGTGGTGGTCCCCGGTGCAGCGCGGGGTGCTGCCGCTGGACGGCCTGCGGGTCTCGCGCTCCCTGCGGCAGGCGACCCGCCGCATGGAGGTGCGGGTGGACACCGCCTTCGCCGAGGTGATCTCGGCCTGCGCCGACCCGGCACGCGACGGCTCCTGGATCGACGACCCGGTCCGGGAGGCCTACGCGCGGCTGCACGACCTGGGCTGGGCGCACTCGGTCGAGGCCTGGCAGGACGGCGAGCTGGTCGGTGGCCTGTACGGGGTCGCGGTCGGCGGCCTGTTCGCGGGCGAGTCGATGTTCCACCGGGCCCGGGACGCCTCCAAGGTGGCGCTGGTCGGGCTCGTGGAGCTGCTGCGCGACGAGCACGCGGACCGCCGGGTGCTCGACGTCCAGTGGAGCACCGACCACCTGGCCTCGCTGGGCGTGGTCACGGTGCCGCGTCCGACGTACGGGGCGCTGCTGCGGGTGGCGGCCGAGGTCCCGCTGCCGGCGGCCTTCCGGTGAGGGTCAGACCACCTGCGGCGGCTGGCCGCTGTCGCTGACCATCGGCCGGCCCGCGGCCTCCCAGTCGAGCATCCCGCCGTCGAGGTTGACCACGTCGTGCCCGTGCTGGAGCAGGTACTGGGTGGCCTGCGCGGACCGCCCGCCGACCTTGCAGACCACCAGGGTCCGGCCCGCCGGCAGCTCGGGGACCCGGACCGGGAGGTCGTTCAGCGGGATGTGCTGCGCGCCCTCGATGTGGCCGTGCTGCCACTCCAGGTCCTCGCGCACGTCGAGGACGTGCAGGTCCTCGGGGAGGGGGTGCGGGAGCGCGTCGATCGTGACGGTCGGGATGCCGGGGGTCATGGACCCACCGTAGCTACTTCAGCAGCCTCGACATCCGTCGGTCGGCGAGCAGCTTGCCGCCGGTCTGGCAGGTCGGGCAGTACTGCAGCGAGGAGTCCGCGAACGACACCTCCCGGACGGTGTCGGCGCAGACCGGGCAGGGCAGCCCGGTGCGGGCGTGCACCGCGAGGTGGCTCTTCTTCTCGCCCTTCAGGTCGGCCGCGGCCAGCCCCCGGGAGCGCTCCACGGCGTCGCCGAGCACCTGGCGGAGGGCGTCGTACAGGGTCCGCAGCTCGTCCCCGGTGATGCTGGAGGCTGGCTTGAACGGGGACATCCGGGCGGCGTGCAACAGCTCGTCGGAGTAGGCGTTGCCGATCCCCGCGATGGTGCCCTGATGGCGGAGCACGCCCTTGACCTGGGCGCGTCCCGCGTCGTGCAGGATCGCGGCGAGCACCTCGATCGTGAACGCCGGGTCCAGCGGGTCCGGTCCGAGGCTGGCGATCCCGGGCACCTCGTTCGGGTCGCGGACGACGTACAGCGCGAGCCGCTTCTTGGTGCCGGCCTCGGTGATGTCCAGGCCGGACCCGTCGTCGAGGTGCACGCGGGCGGCCATCGGCGACTTGTTGGAGGGCTTCGGCGGGGCGCTGGGGACCTCGGCGCGCCAGCGCACCCAGCCGCCGCGGGCCAGGTGCATCACCAGGTGCAGCCCCGAGGCGCTGATGTCGATGAACTTGCCGTGCCGGGTGACGTCCTCGACGAGGCTGCCGGCCAGCGCGGTCAGCGGCGGGTCGAAGGTCTTGAGCGCGCTGAACGCGGCCAGGTCGACGCGGGTCACGGCACGGCCCTCGAGCCGACCGCGCAGGTCCAGCGCGAGGCCTTCGACTTCCGGCAGCTCGGGCACGCGGCCATCCTAGGAGGAAGCCGGCCGCGATGGCTGCTGACAGTCACCCACCCACCGGCCACACTGGGGAGATGAGCCCGGTCACCCCACTGCCCTCCGCCGGGGAGGCGTTCCTCGACGCCCGCGGTTCCGGGCGCGCGCTGCGGGTCTCCTGGCACTCCGAGGCCGGCTTGGTGGTGCTGTCCCTGTGGCAGGCAGGCACCTGCACCGGATCCTTCCGGCTCCCGGTCGAGGACGTGCCGGACCTCCTCGACGCGCTGCGGGCGGGGCCCAGGTCACCTGTAGCCCCGTATCCGCGTGTCTAGGGAAAGGACTAGAAACTCGGATACGGCGCAAGCACGGCCCGGTGACTGTCAGGCGGGGGGCAGCAGCAGCAGCACCAGCACCGCGACGGCGAGCGTCCCAGGCAGCAGCCAGCGCGACAGCAGGGACAGCCAGCGGCTCGTCGGCGGCAGCGCGTCGGCTCCGCTGACCGGGTCGACGACCGGGTCGGGACGGACCGACCGCAGGGACAACCCGGCGGCCACCAGCAGTGCTGCCGCGACCGCCAGCGCGACCCCGGCGTCGACCCGCAGCGCGGTCGAGCGCCACAGTGCTGCGACCGCCAGCACGGTGGCGAGCATCAGCACGGGCGCCAGCGCCGACAGCACGTGGCGGGCGTCGCGACGGCCTCGTCGAGGGACCAGCAGGACCGGTGCGAGCCGCACGAGCACCGCGATGGACGTGGCGCCGAGAGCCGCGGCGGCCAGCGAGCCCGCGGTGAGCAGGGCCGGTCCGGCGCCCCGGAGTCCGGCGACCCCGGACAGCAGCAGGGAGATCCCGAGCATCACCGCGAGCCCGAGCAGGCCCGCGCGCCAGGCCGGCATCGCTGCGGCCCGGTCCTCGGGGCGGGTCTGCTCCGCGACCACGGCCGCATAGGCCTCGGGGTCGCCGAACGCCTGCAGGGGGTCCTCGCCGCTGTCCGCGCAGTGGGCGTCCACCACCGCGAGCGCGTCGCCGATCCGCCCCCCGCCCAGGTCGCGGAGCCGCAGGTGCAGCACGAAGTCGGTCCGCCAGGGATCCAGCCGGGCGGGTCGGCGGACGGGGTCGGTGCTGGTCATCGGAGGCTCCTCGGGAGTGCGGTCGGCTGGGGGGCGGGCTGGGCTGGCTTGGTCGGCTGGTCTGGCTGGGTCGGGGCTGGCCGTCCGGGTGGTCGGTCGCCCGGCGAACCGCCGGCCGAGGGGAGCAGCCGGCGGGTGCGCGCCACGAACTCGTCCCAGAGCGCGTCGCGCCGGGCCAGCTCGACCCGGCCGGTCCCGCCCAGCTCGAAGAACTTGCGCCCCGGGCCGCCGTCGCCCGCCCGCCAGCTGGACTCCACCAGCCCGTCCCCCTCGAGGCGGGCCAGCAACGGGTAGAGCGTGCCGCCCTTGACGCTGCCGAGGCCTGCCTCGGAGAGTCGCTGGGCGATCGCGTAGCCGTAGGTGGGGCCGTCGGCGAGGACACCGAGGACGCAGAGCTCCAGGACGCCGCGCAGCCAGTCGCCGGGCCAGAGGGGTTCGTCGGTCACAACTAGATAGTCAGCCAAACTAGTCAGAGTGTCAAGTTAGTTAGTTCGAGTCTGCGACACGTCGGCCGTGTCTAGGGCTGAGGCTAGAGAGCCCGATACGGTCCGAGCATGGACCCGGTCAGGAACCCGTACGCACCCGGCGCCGGTCAGCGCCCACCCGAGCTGGCCGGACGGGACCGGCAGCTTCGGCAGTTCGAGGTGACCCTCGAGCGGGTCGCCGCCGGGCGACCCGAGCGGTCGATGGTCCTCTCGGGTCTGCGCGGGGTGGGGAAGACGGTGCTGCTCAACGCCCTGCGCGGGCTGGCGGTGAACCGGGCCTGGGGGACCGGGAAGCTGGAGGCCCGCCCCGACCAGTCGATGCGGCTGCCCCTGGCTCAGGCAGTGCATGCGGCGGTCCGCGAGGTCGCGCACCGGCACCGCGACCCGGAGCGGGTGGACGCGGTGGCCGGGGTGCTGAAGTCCTTCGCGCTGCGCACCCCGCTTCCGGACCGCAAGGGCGTGCGCTGGCAGCCGCCGACCGACGTACCCGCCCTCAAGGGCCGGGCGGACTCGGGTGATCTGGAGCTCGACCTGGTCGAGCTGTTCACCGACGTGGCGGACCTGGCGCGAGACCTGGGCGTGGGGATCGCGGTGTTCATCGACGAGATGCAGGACATCAGCACCGACGAGCTCGCCGCCCTGTGCGGCGCCTGTCACGAGATCAGCCAGCAGGGCGCTCCGCTGCTGGTGGTCGGCGCCGGGCTGCCGCACCTGCCGGTGGCCCTGGCCGCCAGCAAGTCCTACGCCGAGCGGCTCTTCCGGTACGTCGAGGTGGACCGGCTGCCACGGCAGATGGCCGACCGGGCGCTCCTGGTGCCGGCGGGCGAGGAGGACGTGGACTACGACCCGGACGCCCTCGACGAGCTGTACGCGCTCACCGACGGCTACCCCTACTTCGTGCAGGCCTACGGCAAGGTCACCTGGGACACCGCCGTCGCCAACCCGATCCGGGTCTCCGACGTCCGCGAGGCGGCGCCGGAGGCCGAGTCGGAGCTGGCGGTCGGCTTCTTCGGTGCCCGCTACGACCGGGCCACCCCCGCGGAGCGCGACTACATGCGGGCGATGGCCGACCTGGGCGCCCGTCACGACGACGGCCCGGTCGCCACCGCGGAGGTGGCCCGCACGCTGGCGCGCAGGCCGCAGAGCCTCTCGCCCGCGCGGGACGGCCTGATCAAGAAGGGCCTGGTCTACTCCAGCGAGCGAGGCACGGTGGCGTTCACCGTCCCGCACTTCGGCAAGTTCCTGCGGTCCCAGCGCGGCTGAGGTCCGGGTCCGCCGCGCGGAGCGGGAACGCCTCGGATGCCCGGTTCGGTGCCACGATGGAGATATGCACCACGTGAAGGGGCGTCCCCAAGTGGTGGCGCACCGTGGGGCGAGCCTCGACAACCCCGAGCACACGCTCGGGGCGTACGTCGCCGCCCTGGACGCCGGCGCCGAGGGTCTCGAGTGCGACGTCCGGCTGACCGCGGACGGGCACCTGGTCTGCGTGCACGACCGGCGGGTCGACAGGGTCACCGACGGCCGTGGCGTGGTCTCGACGATGGAGCTGGCGCAGCTCGACGAGCTCGACTTCGCCTCCTGGAAGAACCCCTGGCTGGAGCTGGACGACGAGGCACCGGACGTCGACGACCAGGCGCGCCGGGTGCTGACCCTGCGCCGGCTGGTCGAGACGGCCCGGGACTACCACCGGCCGGTGGACCTCGCCATCGAGACCAAGCACCCCACCCGGTATGCCGGACTCGTCGAGCGGCGACTGGTGGACCTGCTCACCTCGGTGGGCTGGGCGGGCGCGGGCTCGCCGGTGCGGGTGATGAGCTTCTCGCCGGTGGCGCTGACCCGGGTCAAGAAGCTCGCCCCGCACCTGGAGGTGGTGCTCCTCGTGGACCGGCAGTACTCCTGGCAGGTCGCGACCAGCGTGCTTGGACCGGGGTGGATCGTCGGGCCCGGGCATCGAGCTGCTCCGGGAGAACCCGCGGCTGGTCCGGCGGCTGCGCCGACGCGACCGTCGCGTGCACGTGTGGACGGTCAACACCGTCGCCGATCTCGAGCTGTGCCTCAGCGCCGGCGCGGAGGCGGTGATCACCGACAACCCGCGGTGGGCGCTGACCAGCTGCAAGACCGCTCCGGCTGATCCCCGGGACACGCCGCCCGGTTCTCGACAGCGGGTTTGGCCGCGGGCACTCGGGGCACGATCGCGGTGACCGGACGCACCGAGACCGAGGAGGGCCTACGTGGCGAGCAGCGCTGTGCAGGCACCGGAGACGATGCGGCTGCCGTTCTCGGCGGCCTCCGTCTCTGTGGCACGCCAGCGGCTCAGGTCGTTCCTGGTCGGTCAGGGGGTGTCTGCCGAGTCCATCGAGGACGCTCGCGTGGTGATCTCCGAGCTGGTGGCCAACTCTGTGCGCCACGCCCAGCCGCTGGCCGACGGCAGCATCCTGGTGACGTGGACCCGCACTTCAGACGGCATCGTGGTGTCGGTGACTGACGGCGGGTCCGGCACTCGGCCGCGCAACGTGCACGCGCCGGCCTCGGCGCTGGCCGGCCGCGGGATGGCGATCGTCGAGGTCCTGGCCCGACGCTGGTGGATGGAGCGGTCCGGCTCCCGGTCCACGGTGCACGCCCTGCTCCCCGGCTGATCCCGCCGCTCAGTAGGCTCGGCGGATGGGAAAGAAGTCGCGCGTCAAGGCGCGTTCCACCGTTGCGGCGTCGGCCACCCCCGGGAACGCCGACGAGGTCGCCCCCCGGCAGCCCTGCCCGTGCGGCTCGGGTCGGCGCTACCGCTCCTGCCACGGCAGCGCGTCCGGGCCCGCGCCGACGTACGTCGCGAGGCCGTTCGAGGGCGTCGCCGGCGAGTGCGACCTGATCGCGATGCGGGAGATCCTGCCCGCGGCGACGGCTCCCCTCACCCTGCGTCCCGGTGTCGGTGACGGGCGCTCGGTGCTGCTCTGCTCGCTGCTGCCGATGGCCGCACCGGCGATCGCCCGCGAGGACGGCAGCATCTGGCTCGGCCTCCAGGTGCAGCACGGGTTCGGTGACCCCAGCCGGGACCTCGCGGCGGTTCTGGGTCGAGCCCTCGAGGCCGGCCCCGGGGCGGGGGTGATCGGGCTGACCGACGCTCCCGGCGAGGGGCCGCGGCTGCAGGACCTGCTCACGGACGCGCCCTTCGAGGTGACTGTGCACGACGGGTTCGACTACTGGGTGGCGGACGCCGAGGACCCCAGCGGGACGGTGGCGGCCTCGCTGGAGTCCGCGAACGCGTCCGCGAACCCGAGTGCGCGGCTGACCTCGGTCGAGGCCGCCTACTGGACCGACGTCGGCAACCGGGAGCACCTGCGCTGGGTGATGCCGCACGACGAGGAGCCGCTCCTCGACGCGCTGGCCCGGCTGCACGTGGCGGGTGCCGACCGGGTGGCCGAGGGGTCACGCCTGGTCGGGATGTTCCGTGCGCACGGTCGGCTGGTCCCGGTCTGGGATCTGCCGTCGGGGACCGGCGCCGCCGTCCTGGAGGAGCCGGCCGCGTCGTTCGGCCGGGCTCTCGAGTCCGCGCTGGCGGACGGCTCGCCACTGAGCGCTGAGGAGCGGGCGGCGCGCAGCGGCCTGGCCAACCGCCAGCTGACCATCCGCTGACCGGGTCCCACGTCCAGCCCCAGCGGTCACCTGGCTAGACCGGTGGGACCGGTTGCTCCCAGGGGTTGCGGTGCGCGCCGGTCCGTGTTGATCGAAGACTCAATGACCCGTACATTTGGGTCTGCCCGGTCGTTGTTGTATCCCCCGTCAGCAACGGCCGGGCTTCCACCTGTCGCTGGCGACGACGCCGCGGACGCATCCAGGACCGGCCCCCGCGGGGGCCGGTCCTGGCGTTTCCGGCCCCTGCTCGACGTCGGCAGGGCCCACGGTCAGGCGAGGGGGTCCCGGCTGACCGGGCAGGACATGCACCGCGGGCCGCCGCGGCCGGACCCGAGCTCGGAGCCGGAGATCGCGATCACCTCGATGCCCGCCTCCTCCAGGCGCGAGTTGGTCTCGATGTTGCGCTCGTAGGCGACCGCCACCCGCGGGGACAGCGCGAGGGTGTTGTTGCCGTCGTCCCACTGCTCACGCTCGGCCGTGACCGGGTCGAGGCCGGTGTCGATCTGGTGCAGCGTGTCGATGCTCATCGCCTTGGCCGCGGCCACCAGGAAGGGCTCGCCCTCGGCGACCTGGAGCACCAGGTCAGCGTCGCTCTCGCCGCGCTCGGCGAGGGTGACGGCGAACGCCTGCAGGCTGTCGGCGATGTTGGGGTACATCACGATCTTGTCGACGTCGACCATCGTGCAGACGGTGTCCAGGTGCATGGTGGCCCGCTCCTGGGCGATCGGCACGGCCAGCACCGTGTGCGCCAGACCGGCTCCGAAGACCTGCCTCGCCAGACGCTCGGCGCCGGCCGGCGTGGTGCGCTCGCCGACCCCGACGGCGATCACGCCCTGGGCGAGCAGCAGCACGTCCCCGCCCTCGACGTACTCGTGCTGCCACCCGTGGATGCGTGGCGTGCCCGCGAAGCGGGGATGGTCGGCGTAGATCAGCTCGGTCAGCTGGGTCTCCCGCTCACGGGCCGGCATGGCCAGGGAGGTGATAGCGACCCGGTCGCGGATCCACACGCTCGAGTCGCGGGTGAACAGCAGGTTCGGCAGCGGGTCGATCACGAAGTCGTCGCTGGCCAGCAGGCTGGTGACCAGGCCGTGGCCGCCGCGGACCTCGTCGTTGCGCACGCCCGCGGTCAGGAACAGCGACAGCTCCTCGGGGCTCTGGTCGTGCAGGGCCCGGGTCAGGTAGGTCCGCAGGGTGTCGCCGAGGTGCAGGCTGGACATCGCGCCGGCGATCGCGTGCTCGCGGGCGTCCGCGCTCTGCAGCGTCTCGGTGAGCAGGTCGGTCAGGTAGAGCACCTCGACCTCGCGGTCGCGCAGCGCCGCGGCGAATGCGTCGTGCTCGTCCTGCGCGCGGCTGACCCAGGGAATGCCGTCGAAGAGCAGCTTGTCGTTGTTGCGCGGGGTGAGCCGTTGCAGCTCGGGACCGGGCCGGTGCAGCATGACCGTGCGGAGCCGCCCGACCTCGCTGTCGGCACCGTGGCGGTTCGTCGCTTCCTGGGTCGTCATACGGCGAAGCGTAGTGCCCCGGACCGCGGTCAGGCGGACGCGATCTCGACCAGCGTGACCACCGCCAGCAGCAGGCACACAACCGCTCCGATGTAGTGCAGCAGGGCCAGGCGGAGCCGCTTCAGCAGCGCCCGTCCCGCGACCACCGCGAGTGCGGAGACGGTGAGCAGCGCGGCCCAGGCGCCGACGAACACGTTGACGTGGTCCTGGTAGCGCCCCACGAAGCTGATCGTCAGCAGCTGCGAGAGGTCACCCCACTCGGCGGCGAACAGGACCAGGAACGACGCCAGCGCCGCCCTGCCGAACGGTTTCGGCTCGGTCGCCCGCGCAGCGAACTCGCGCTCCTGTTCCGGCTCGGCAGCGTCCGCCCCGGCCGCGGTGCGGAGCAGCACCACCGCGCCGACCAGGAAGATGGCGGCGGCGACGCTGTGCACCAGCACCTCGGGCAGCAGCGTCGCCAGCGCGCCCACCGTCACCGCGATCAGGGTCTGCAGGCCGAAGGCCACCCCGACGCCGAGCCACACCGCCAGCGGCGGGTACCGGGTGGCCAGCACCAGCGCCGCGATGAAGGTCTTGTCGGGCAGCTCGACCAGGAAGATCGCGACGAACGTGGTCGCGACGATGGCGAGGTCCATGGGGAGGTGCTGTTCCTAACTGTCGTGGAGGAGGTGCCGGCTCGCGGCGACGGCGTCGGCGAGCACCTCCTTGGCGGGTCGCCCGGTCGCTGTCGCGGCCCGGGACACGTCCTCGTACTCGGGCTGCGCGTTGACCACCTGGCCGTCGTGCAGGGCCAGCTTCACCGCGATGTCGTGGCCGTCCACGCGCACGGTCCGCATCCGGCGCTCCAGCGCGGTCTTGCCGACCGTGATCTCCCGCAGCCCGATGGTGGAGGTCTGCCGGAAGATCTCGGTCCGGACGGCGTCGGCGCCGTCTGCGGTCACCAGCGCGCTGAGGGTGTGCGCGGGGCGGCCCTTCTTCATCACGATCGGGGTCAACCAGGCGTCGGAGGCCCCGGCAGCGAGCAGCGCCGCGATCACGTTCGGCCACAGCCGCGGGTCGAGGTCGTCGACGTTCGCCTCGAGCACCAGCAGGCCGGTTGCGGACCCCGTCGTCGGAGCCGCCGCCGGGTCGCCGAGCAGCAGCCGCAGCACGTTCGCGTGGGTGCCCGGATCGCGTCCCCCGGCGCCGACCCCGACGCTCCGGACGGTCATCGCCGGCTGTGGACCGTAGCCGGTGGCCTGGCTGGTGAGCAGCGCGGCCCCGGTGGGCGTGCACAGCTCGCGCTCCCCCGGCCCGGCGTACGACGGGACGTCGCGCAGCAGCTCGACGACCGCGGGCGGCGGCACCGGCATCTCGCCGTGCGCGCCGCGGACCCGGCCCGAACCGACCGCGACGGCGGAGACGACCAGCGCGTCCAGGCCCAGGTGCTCGAGGCCGGCGCACACCCCGACCACGTCCGCGATCGCGTCCAGCGCGCCCACCTCGTGGAAGTCCACGTCGGCCGGGGAGGTGCCGTGCACGGCGGCCTCGGCGACCGCGAGCCGCTCGAAGGTCGCGTGGGCCCGGGCGCGCACCGGGTCGGCCAGCCCGGCGGCGCCGAGCAGCGCCTCGATGTCCCGCCAGGTGCGGTGCGTGCTGCTGTCGGCGACCTCGACGTGCACCCGGGTGGCCGCGAACCCGTTGCGGGACACCGGCTCGGGCACCAGCCGGACGTGCTCGGGGCCACCGCCGCGACGGCCGCGGACAGCACCTGCACCGGCACGCCCGCGCCGACGAGCGCGCCGAGCAGCATGTCGCCGCTGGCCCCCGAGGAGGCGTCCACCCAGCCGATCACGCGTCAGGCCCCGCGTCAGGCCGGTCGGAGGCTCAGCCGGTCGAGGCGGGGCCGGGCGTTGCGGGCGACCCGGGCCGCGAAGACGCCGGCCCCGAAGCCGTTGTCGATGTTGACCACCGTGACCCCCGGGGCGCAGGAGTTCAGCATCGCCAGCAGCGCGGCGATGCCGCCGAACGACGCGCCGTAGCCGACGCTGGTCGGCACCGCGACCAGCGGCACGCCGACCAGCCCGCCGACCACGCTGGGCAGCGCGCCCTCCATGCCGGCGACCACGACCAGGCAGTCCGCCTCCGCAGCTCCGTCGCGCGACGGCGAGCACCCGGTGCAGGCCGGCGACGCCGACGTCGGTCACCAGGCGCACGCCGGCGCCGTACACGCGCGCGGTCAGGGCGGCCTCCGCGGCGACGGGAGCGTCGGAGGTGCCGGCGGAGACGACGGTGACCGTGCCGCGGGAGGCCGGCAGCGGGCCGAGCGTGACGGCGCGGGCGACCGGGTCGAGGACCGCGTCGGGCAGCGCGGTGCGCACGGCGTCGGCGGCGCGCTCGGCGACCCGGGTGGCCAGCACCGCGCGGTCGGGGTGCGGCGGCGTGCAGGGTGCGGAGGATCTCGACGACCTGCTCCGGGGTCTTGCCGGCGCCGTAGACCACCTCGGGGTCGCCGGTGCGCGCGGCGCGGTCGGTGTCCAGCCGGGCGTAGTCGCCCAAGGGCGTGATCCCGCCAAGATGCCGTCGTCCTTCCCGCCTCGGTCATGGGCGTGAATCTACCTGCCCGTACGCTGGCTTCCCGTGCCCGGAGTCCCGCCCGCCCGCTACGCCTACCTCGGCCCCGAGGGAACCTTCACCGAGCAGGCGCTGCGCTCGCTGCCCGCCGCCGCCCGGGCCGACCTCCAGCCCTGCGCGACGGTGACCGCTCGCGCTCGACGCGGTGCGCGGCGGCGAGGCCGACGGGGCGGTGGTCCCGATCGAGAACTCCGTCGAGGGCTCGGTGCCGGTCACGCTCGACGAGCTGGCCACCGGCGAGCCGCTGATGATCACCCGCGAGATGACGGTCCCGGTCGCGTTCAGCCTGCTCGCCCGTCCGGCGTGCAGCGCCGACGACGTACGCCGGGTGGCGACCCACCCGCACGCCGCCGCGCAGACCCGCCGCTGGTGCGCGCTGCACCTGCCGGACGCCGAGGTGGTGCACACCACCTCGACCGCGCACGCGGCGTTCATGCTCACCCAGCCCGACGCCGGCTGGGACGCCGCGATCTCCGCGCCGGTCGCCGCCGAGCACTACCGGCTGGCCACGCTGGCGAACGGCATCGGGGACAACCCGGACGCGCTGACCCGCTTCGTGCTGGTCTCCCGCCCCGGGCCGCCGCCGCCCCCGACCGGCCGGGACAAGACCTCGATCGTGGCGTTCATGCGCGAGGACCACCCCGGCGCGCTGCTGGAGATCCTCGACCAGCTCACCATGCGCGGGGTGAACCTGACCCGGATCGAGTCGCGGCCGACCGGGGCGGCGCTCGGCAACTACTGCTTCTCGATCGACTGCGAGGGCCACGTCGAGGACGCCCGCGTCGGCGAGGCGCTGATGGGGCTGCGCCGGGTGTGCGCCGACGTCCGCTTCCTCGGCTCCTACGAGCGGCACGACGGGGTCGCCCCGGACATCCGGGTGGGCACCTCGGACCGGGAGTTCCACGACGCCGCGGCCTGGCTCGCGCGCCTCCGCAACGGGCTCTGACCCTCTGATCCGTCAGGGCGCGCGCGCCTCCGTCACCCACCGCGGCGGTCGACCTAGGCTCGCCGCGATGAACGAGTCGCTGCTCTCCGCCCTGGTCGCGGTGCTGCTCGTGGTGAGCGTCGCGGCCCTCGTCGTCGGGCTGGTCGCGCTGCGCCGGACCACGCAGCCGCCCGCCGGACCTCGCGGCGCAACCCCGCCAACGTGCCCGCCGACCTCGAGGGGCTGCGCGGCGAGGTGCAGGCGCTGCGGGCCGAGGCCGCCGACGCGCTGCGCCACCTCGCCGTGGTCCGCTACGACGCGTTCGGCGACATGGGCGGGCACCTGTCCTGGTCGCTGGCGCTGCTCGACGACGGCGGCAACGGCGTCGTGCTGACCTCGATCCACGGCCGCAGCGAGGCCCGCACCTACGCCAAGAACATCGCCACGTGGTCCTGCGACCAGCCGATGTCGCCCGAGGAGGACGAGGCGGTCTCGCTCGCGAAGGCGGCCTGACCGGCCCGCTCAGGACGGGGCGCGGGCGGTCACGATCCGGGCCGACGCGGAGCTGACCAGCCGCGCCTCGACGAACCCGGCCGCCGACATCTCCTCGACCAGGTGCCGGGCGTCGCGCGGCGGCACCCCCAGGAGCCGTGCACCAGCCGGTCCAAGGCGGCCTCCCGCCCCTCGGGGGACCGCAGGTCGTCCTCGAGCACCGAGCCGTCGGCCATCACCGGCGACATCAGGTGCCCGCCCGGTCGCAGCGCCCGGCGGGCCGTGGCCAGGGCCGCGGCCCGGGTCGGACCGGGGAAGTAGAACTGGCTCCAGAACACCACGTCGAACGGGTCCAGCGGCCCGGAGTCCTCGAGCCGGGTCGCGTCGGCGAGCAGGAAGGACACCCGGTCCTGCACCCCCACCGACACCGCGCTGGCCCGGGCCCGGGCCAGCAACGTCGGGGACAGGTCGACAGCGACCGCCGTCATCAGCGGGAACAGCTGCATCGCGGTCAGCAGGGCGCCGCCGACCCCGCAGCCGAGCTCCAGGTAGCGGCCTCCCGACTCCAGCGCCTGCCGGATCCCCGGCACGCTGGCGAAGTTGGCGCCGATCAGCTCGCGGGCCAGGTCGGTGTGCGGGGGGAGGGTGACGCCCGCGGCCAGGGCGGTCTGGGCCTGCGGGTCGCTGCTCCAGAAGTCGCCGGGCTCGGTGACGAGCCGCTCCACGAGCTGGCGGCGCGCGGCGCCGTACCGGAGCAGGTCGAGCGCGTACGCCGTGCCGCCCGGGTCGAGCAGCGGCTCGACCTCGCCGCTGACCTGGTAGGTGTCCCCGGCCCGGTCCAGGACGCCGTGCGCGTCCAGCGCCACGCAGAGGTCGCGGATCGTGGCCGGGTCACGTCGCAGCCCGGCGGCGAGCTCCTCGACGGTGGCCGGGTCGCTGCAGCGCGCCAGCAGCCCCGACTCCAGGGCCGCGCGCAGCAACGCCGCGTGCTCGGCGGACGCGACCAGCCCGAACACCAGGGGCAGCGCGGGCAGCACCCGGTCGGCGGTGCTCGGGGCCGGGTCGGGCCGCCGGTCCGCTGTGGGCTCGGTCGACGGGTCACGCACGGGAACTCCTGGTCACGTGGACTGCAGCGGCGCCAGCCGGTGCCCGCACGGTCCGTCCGCGCGGACGTCGAGGGTACGCGCCACCGGGTCGATCGCGACCGTCGCCAGCGTGCGGTGCCACAGCACCGGGTCGGTGTCCGTCTGCGGGTGGCGGCACACGCCGCCGTCGTCGAGGTGGTGGGTCATCGCGGCGAGCACCTCCGCGGCCGTCTCCGGCTGCCGGGTGCCGAACTCCGCCAGCAGGTGCTCGCGGCGCAGTTCGGTGCTCAGCGCGATGGTGCGGCCAGGCAGCCGTCGCGGCCGGCCTCGGAGACGAAGTGGTTGGTGCGGACCAGCACGCCGCCGGTCGGGGCCAGCAGCCCCGGACCGCCCGGGAACAGCTCGATCGACGCGGCGTCGCCGCGGTCGTCGACCACGGTCAGGGACGTGGACGCCGAGGTGGGAGCGGCGGCGATGCGGACCGCGTCGGCCACCGACCCCGCGTCGTCGAGGATCGCCCGGCTGAGCAGGTGCACCGGGTGACCGATCTCGCCGGCGGCCACCGCCGCGGCGTCGTTGCGGTGGTGCAGCATGTTCAGCATCACGCCCACCCCGCGGTCGTTGACCCCGATCTTGGCGAGCATGCCGAACTCGGTGACGGTGCGCACCACCCGGCCGTCGGGGTGCCGGACCGTCCAGGTGAACCACCCCTCGGACATCGCGTCGTACCAGTCCCAGGTCTGGACGGCGACCGGCGGCCGGCCCGGCGGCAGGGAGACCACCGTGGAGCACTCGCTGCGGCCGGTCGGGTTCGCGGCGACCAGGATCTCGGTGCGGGCGTTCACCGACGCGACCTGCTCGACGGTCAGCCCCGCACCGGCCGCGATGCCGGCGATCTCCTCGGCGTGCGCCGGGGCGACCCTGCGGATCGTGCGCCAGGCCCGCTCCGACCACAGGTCCACGTCGAACGGGCCCTGTGCCCGGGTCTCGAACAGCCGCCGGTAGCGGGCCACGGTCGCCGCGACCTCGCCGGCGAAGTGCCGCCCGAGCTCGGCGCCACGGTCGTAGGGCGGCAGGACGGACGAGGTGAAGGAGGGCGCCACCGTGCCAACGTAGCCCGGGTCGGTGGTCCCGCTACCGGGGCACCCGGACCAGCAGCCGGCCGTGCACGCACTGCGCGAGCAGCTCCCGGCCGGCGCCGATCGGGTCGCCGTCGAGCTGCCGCGGCATCTCGCTGTGGGCGCGCACCGCGACCGTGCGGCCGGTCATCCGGTTGAGCAGGTCGTCGGTACGGCGGCCCTTGGACAGGATCCGGATCGCCAGCGGGATCCAGCTCAGGAACCGGCGCGGGTGCAGGATCACCACGTCGAGGACCCCGTCGTCGATGGCGGCGTCCGGGAGCAGCGGCATCCCGGCCTGCAGGTAGCCGACGTTGCCGATCAGGACGGTGCGGGCCCGGTGCCGGGTCCACTCCCCGCCGTCGAGGCTGATGTCCACCCGCACGGCCGGGAACATCAGGTTGCGCAGCCCGGAGACCACGTAGGCCAGCCAGCCGACCCGGGCCTTGATCTGCTCGTTGGCGCCCTCCATGATCGCGGCGTCGAACCCCATCCCCGCCATCACCATGAAGTGCTCGTCGTCGCCGATGCCGTCCCCGGACACCTTCACCAGGTCGATCGCCCGGTCCTGGCCGTGCAGGGCCACGTCGACCGCGGCCTGCAGGTACAGCGGGATGCCCAGGTTGCGGGCCAGCAGGTTGCCGGTGCCCGCCGGGACCACCCCGACCGACACGCCGGTGCCGGCGAGCTCGGCGCACACCGTGCGGACGGTGCCGTCGCCGCCGCACACCAGCACCATCTCCGCCCCGGAGATCGCGGCCTCCTCGGCCATCGAGTGCCCGGGGTCCTCGACGGTGGTGGTGTACCAGACCGGCCTCTCCCAGCCCGCGTCGGCGGCGCTGCGCTCGACCATCGCCCGGAACGCGTCGGGGTCCTCGACCTTGATCGGGTTGAGGATCACCGCGAGCTGCTTGGTGGTCGGCACCGGCGTCTTGAACGCCGCCTGCGGTCGGGTGCGGGGCGCCGGGTGGAAGACCACCGTGCCCAGGAACACCCAGAACGCGCCGACCGCGTAGCCGGCGACCACGTCCGAGGGGTTGTGCACCCCCAGGAAGATCCGGTCCAGCCCCACCAGCAGCGCGAGCGCGAGCGCGGCGCCGTACAGCAGCCTGCGCACCCGCCGTCGGCGCACCAGCAGCGTGACCAGCACGATCACCACACCCGCGGCCGCCGCGATGCCGGTGGCGTGGCCGGAGGGGAACGAGTAGCTCGCCAGCGTCGTCACCGGGTCCGACCAGACCGGTCGCCGGCGCTGCAGCACCACCTTCAGCAGGTCGGTGCTCAGCGACGCGGCCAGCATCACCCCGACCGTCCACAGGGCCGCGCGGGTCAGCTTGCGGGCGGCCAGCACGATCGCGGCGACCAGCGTGTAGAGGGCCATCGGCAGGGTCGTGAACGCGGCCTCGACGAAGAGGAGGAAGTGCTGTGCCAACGGGTGCCGGTAGGTCCAACCCTGCGGCCCCGACCCGAGCTCGTTGTCGAGACGGTCGAGCCCCCGCAGGTCGGCGAGGTAGAGCACGGTGAGCGCGGCCAAGACGAGCAGGCACAGCAGAGCCCCGGCGAGCATCCGGCCGCGGGAGGTGGTCGAACGGCACAGGGCTCCCGTCGGGGTTGCGGCGGACCGCGGTGAACAGAACCGGACAAGTATGACCGCTCCCGTGCGGCGGGACGGGCCGCCCTCGGGCCGGCTGCCGCGACGGGGCTGCGCGCCGGGCGAGCAGAGGCTGCGCAAACCTGCGTGAGCCGGACGGGTGCCGACGGTTAGGCTGACGTGGTGATCGACCCCCGGATGCTCCGCGACGACCCTGACCGGATCCGTGCCGCCCAGCGCAAGCGCGGCCTCTCCGCGACGGCCGTGGACGACGCGCTCGCCGCCGACGAGCAGCGGCGGGCCGCGATCGTGGCCTTCGAGGCGCTCCGGGGCGAGCAGAAGACGCTCGGCAAGCAGATCCCGCAGGCGCAGGGCGACCAGAAGCAGGCGCTGTTGGAGCGGACCAAGGCGCTGTCGGCCGAGGTGAAGCAGGCCGAGGCCGCGCAGGGGGAGGCCGAGACGGCCTACCGCGCCGCGCTGATGACGATCCCCAACCCGGCCGCCGACGAGGCACCGGCCGGCGGCGAGGACGACTACGTGGTCCTCGAGCACGTGGGCGAGCCCCGGGACTTCGGCGCCGACGGGTTCGAGCCCCGTGACCACGTCGAGCTCGGCAAGCTGCTGGGCGCCATCGACATCGACCGGGGCGCCAAGGTCTCCGGCGCGCGCTTCTACTACCTGACCGGGATCGGCGCCGACCTGGAGCTCGCGCTGGTGAACATGGCGATGGACCAGGCCCGCGGCGCCGGCTTCACCACGATGATCCCCCCGACCCTGGTCAAGCCGCGCGCCATGGAGGGCACCGGGTTCCTGGGCCAGGCCGCCGACGACGTGTACCGCGTCGAGGGCGAGGACATGTACCTGGTCGGCACCTCGGAGGTGCCGCTGGCGGCGTACCACTCCGACGAGATCCTGGACGCCAAGAGTCTGCCCCTGCGCTACGCGGCGTTCAGCCCGTGCTTCCGCAAGGAGGCAGGCTCCTACGGCAAGGACACGCGCGGCATCATCCGGGTGCACTGGTTCGACAAGGTGGAGATGTTCTCCTACACGACGCTCGAGGACGCCGAGGCCGAGCACGCCCGGCTGCTCGGCTGGGAGAAGGAGTGGCTCGGCAAGCTGGAGCTCGCCTACCGGGTCATCGACACCGCGGCCGGCGACCTCGGGCTCTCCGCCCAGCGCAAGTTCGACTGCGAGGCGTGGATCCCGACCCAGGGCCGGTACCGCGAGCTGACCTCGACCTCGAACTGCACCGACTTCCAGTCCCGGCGCCTCGACATCCGGGGCCGCTTCGAGGACGGCGTACGGCCGCTGGCCACGCTGAACGGCACGCTGGTCGCGATCCCGCGCACCATCGTGGCGATCCTGGAGACCCATCAGCAGGCCGACGGGTCGGTGCGGGTGCCGGCGGCGCTGCAGCCCTACCTGCAGGGCCGCACCGTGCTGGAGCCGGTGCGCCGCTGATGTTCACGCCCCGGCTGGTCGCGCTCGACATCGACGGCACCCTCTTCACCAACGTCCCCGCCACCGGACAGGTGGAGGAGATCATCTCCCCGGCCGTGGTCGAGGCGGTCCGCCGGGCGTACGACGCCGGGGCGCACGTCGTCCTGGCCACCGGCCGGTCGACCTTCGGGATCACCGAGGTCTGGGACCAGCTGGGGCTGCCCCAGGACGGGGCGAGCGTTCTCTCGGTGGCGAGCAACGGCTCGGTGACCTTCCGCTACCCGCCGCTCGAGGTGCTCTCCACGGTCACCTTCGACGCCAGCGAGATCGTCACGATGCTGATGCAGCACGTGCCGAACGCCGCCGTCGCGGTGGAGGAGATCGGCGTCGGCTACCGGATCAACCGGCCGTTCCCTGACGGCGAGATCACCGGCGCGATGACGCTGCAGAGCGTCGAGGAGCTGGTCGCCGAGCCGGTCACCCGGGTGATCATCCGGGACCCGCACTCCTCCGAGGAGGAGTTCCTGGAGCTCGCCGAGAAGCTCGGCCTGCACGGCACCAACTACTTCATCGGCTGGACCGCCTGGCTGGACATCGCCCCCGAGGGGGTGTCCAAGGCCTCCGCCCTCGCGGAGGTCGCCGACCGTCTCGGGGTGGCACAGCGCGACGTGCTCGCGATCGGCGACGGCCGCAACGACATCGAGATGCTGCGCTGGGCCGGCCGCGGCGTGGCGATGGGACAGGCGCCCCTGGAGGTCCAGGGGGCCGCCGACGACGTCACCGAGACCGCCCTCAACGACGGGGTCGCGCTCGAGCTGTCCCGGTGGTTCGGCGGCTCCGGCCGTGGCGTCGGTCTGGGCGGTGTCGGTCCTCGGTCCTAGCCTCTCCGGCATGGACAACCACGCCAGACTGGAGCGCTTCTTCGCGCTGCTCGAGGCCCGGGACTGGGACGCCTGGGCGGAGCTGCTGCATCCCGACGTCGTGTACGAGGTGCGCCAGACCCGAGAGCGAGCCCGGGGCCGGGAGGCCTACCTGCGGTTCAACCGCGAGTTCCCGGGGGAGTGGCATCTTCGTCCGCTGCGAGTGGTCGCCGAGGGGGACCAGGGCTTCGTCTGGTTCGCCTGCCGGGGCGCCGGCCCCGGTGAGGACGACGCGTTGGCGTTCTTCCGCTTCGACCCCGACGGCCTGGTCACCGAGGTGGTCGACTTCTGGCCGGAGCCCTACGACCCGCCGCCGGGACGCGAGCACCTGGTGGAGCGCCGGTGACCCGGTGAGTCGGCCCGGTCTGGTTCTGGCCGGTGGTGACGGCCCGGCCTGGTTCTGGCCGGTGCTGACAGCATGGCCTGGTCGCGGCCGACGGTGACAGGTGTGGCGGGTGGATTCGGTGTCGGGATCGGCCACTTGCCGGCGGGGAGGCGCGTGGAGTGGCAGGGAGTCGGGGCGGGCACGGCGGGGGGCAGCGGATAGCCTGGACACGTGCCTGCACCGCCGATCCGCCTCGTCGCCACCGACCTGGACGGGACCCTGCTGCACACCGACGGCACCGTCACCGCCCGCACCCGCGAGGTGCTGACCGCGGTGGAGAGCCTCGGGGTCACGGTGGTCTTCGTGACCGGCCGTCCGGTGCGGTGGATGCAGGAGCTGTGGCAGCACGTGGGCGACCACGGCCTGGCGGTCTGCTCCAACGGCGGCCTGGTGTACGACGTCCCGGCGCGCGCCGTGCGCAGCTCCCGGCCGATCCCCGTCGACACCGGCCTGGAGGTCGCCGAGCTGATGCGGACCGGCGTCCCGGGCACCACCTTCGCGCTGGAGAAGACCACCGGCTTCGGCCGGGAGCGGGCGTTCATGGAGCGCTACCCACCCCCGGAGGGCGTCGAGGTGGGACCGCTGGAGGAGATCTTCGACGGCACGACCGTCAAGCTGCTGGCCCGGCACGAGGAGCGGGACCCTCAGGAGTTCTGGGCGGAGACCGAGCAGCTGGTCGGCCACCTGGTGACCACCACCTGGTCCTCGTTGGGGGCGCTGGTCGAGATCAGCGCCGCCGGGGTCACCAAGGCGACCACGCTGGCCGCGCTCTGCGACGAGCTGGGGGTCGCGGCCGCCGAGGTGGTCGCCTTCGGCGACATGCCCAACGACGTCGCGATGCTGGACTGGGCCGGGACGTCGTACGCGATGGCCAACGCGCACCCCAGCGTCAAGGCGGCGGCCGGGCGGCAGGCCCCGTCCAACGAGGAGGACGGCGTGGCCGCCACCCTGGTGGAGCTGTTCGGCCTGTAGGCCTCAGCGCTCCCGGCGGACCACCCCGAACATCAGCACCGCCGCCAGCGTCGTCACGCCGAGCATCACCGCGCCCATCGGGGTGGCGGTGGTGCTGCCGAACGCGCCGACCAGCGGCGCCACCGCAGCGCCGACGCCGAACTGCACGCAGCCGAGGACGGCGGCCGCGGTCCCGGCCGCCTCGCCGTGCCGGGTCAGCGCGAGAGCCGGGGTGTTGGGCAGGGAGAAGCCGGCCAGCGACACGACCAGGGCCAGGGGCACCAGCACCCCGGCCAGCCCGCCGAACCCGGTGAGCCCGACCACCAGCAGCGCCGCGGACGCGGTCATCGCCCCGAGGATCGCGCCGGTCAGCACGTTGCGGACCGAGAACCAGCGCAGCAGCACCGGGTTCAGCTGCGAGGCCACGGTGAGCCCGGCCGCGTTCAGGCCGAACACGAGCCCGAAGGTGCGCGCGTCCAGCCCGAAGCCGTCCTGGAGGGCGAACGAGGCTCCGGAGACGTAGGCGAACATCGCGGCCAGCATCGACCCGCCCACGAAGGTGAGCGCGACGAAGACCCGGTCGCCGAGCAGCAGCCGGTACGACGTCAGTGTCGCGCGGACCGTGGCCGGACGACGTCGGGACGGTGGCAGCGTCTCGCGCAGCCCGAACGCGGCCAGCACCACCATGAGCAGCGCCGCGGTGGCCAGCACCACGAAGATGCCGCGCCAGGAGGTGAAGCCGAGCACGAAGCCCCCGAGCGTGGGCGCCAGGATGGGCGCCAGCCCGATGACCAGCATCAGGCGCGACATGATGCGGGCGACCGCGACCCCGGAGAACAGGTCCCGCACGACCGCCATCGCCACCACCGACAGCGCGGCCCCGGCCAGTCCCTGCACCACGCGCACCGCGGCGAGCACGCCGATGGTCGGTGCGACCGCGCAGACCAGCGAGGCCCCCGCATGTGCCACGAGGCCGACGATCAGCGGCCGCCGGCGCCCGAACGCGTCGGAGAGCGGGCCGATCACCAGCTGTCCCACGGAGAGCCCGAGCAGCATCCCGGTCAGCGTCAGCTGGACCGCGGAGTCGCTCGCCGAGAGCTCGTCGGCGATCCGCGGGAACGCGGGCAGGTACATGTCGATGCTGAGCGGCCCCAGGGCGATGAGAGCCCCCAGCACCAGCACCAGCTGCGCGTAGCGGCGACCGGTCGGGGAGGGCAGGCTCGCCCGGTCGGGCACCACGGAGGTCATCGCTCCAGTCTGCGACAGTGTGGCGACACCACCCAATCGCGCGGCCGTCCCATGCGCCCCTTCCGTAAAGCCCCGTTTCACGCCAGACTCGGTGCCCCGGGCCGGTGTGACCCGGGTCACGACCCCTGGAGGTGGGTGGATGTCAGCACAGGATGCGGTCGGCGCCACGCGCGAGGCGCTCACGGCCCTCGCCTCGACGGTGCTGCGGATCCGCAACGAGTACGGCGACACCCTCGGCGTACGACGGCTCACCTCGGACGTCGACCGGCTCGCGGAGGCGCTCGACCAGCTCGGCGAGCCCGAACCCGGACACCGGCCCGCGGTCCGCCCCGACGAGATGATCCTGATCCCGGACGATCCCTACGACGAGAACATGTGGCAGGACGCGCAGTCCGAGACCCAGCACGCCCAGTAGCGGACGCCCGGTAGCAGCGGGCAGGAGGGGGAGCGCATGTCGCACGGCGTCACCAGCCCGGGCCGCGCCCGGATCGAGCAGCGCACGCTGCGCCAGGACCGCTGGTGGCTGGGCCCCGCGGTCACGTTCGTGGTCTTCGCGGCGTTCGTCGTCTACGCGACCTGGCGGGCGTTCTCCGGGCACCACTACTACGCGGCGCCGTACCTCTCGCCGTTCTACTCGCCCTGCCTGGCCGGCTCGTGCGTGGAGGGCTCCTCAGACTTCGGTCAGCCGTTCGGCTGGTGGCGGCTGTCCCCGGCGCTGATCATCCTGATCTTCCCGCTGGGGTTCCGGATGTCCTGCTACTACTACCGCAAGGCCTACTACCGCTCGTTCTGGCTCAGCCCGCCGGCGTGCGCGGTCGCGGAGCCGCACGGCTCCTACACCGGTGAGCGGCGGCTGCCGCTGGTGCTGAACAACGTGCACCGCTACTTCTTCTACGCCGCGGTGCTGGTCGCGCTGGTGCTCTCCTTCGACGTGGTGCTCGCCTTCCGGGACGCCGGCGGCGACTGGGGACACATGGGCCTGGGCACCCTGGTGCTGCTGGTCAACGTGGTGCTGATCTGGCTCTACACGCTCGGCTGCCACTCGTGCCGGCACGCGGTCGGCGGCCGGCTGCGGCACTTCTCCCGGCACCCGGTCCGCTACCGCGCCTGGACGCTCGTGTCCCGGCTCAACGCGCGGCACGCCCGCTACGCGTGGCTGTCGCTGTTCTCGGTGGTGGTCGCCGACCTCTACGTCTACCTGCTGGCCACCGGCGCCTTCTCCGATCCGAGGTTCTTCTAGATGTCCGACGAGCGACACCCGATGACCGGCAACCGGATGGACCCGGGCCCCGCGGGCAGCAGCGCGAGCGGCAGCTTCGAGCGGCACACGTACGACGTCCTGGTGATCGGCGCGGGCGGGGCGGGGCTGCGCGCCGCGATCGCCGCGCACGAGGCGGGCGCCCGGGTCGCGGTGCTGTGCAAGTCGCTGCTGGGCAAGGCGCACACCGTGATGGCCGAGGGAGGGATCGCGGCCTCGATGGGCAACGTGTATCCCGAGGACGGCTGGCAGGTGCACTTCCGCGACACCATGCGCGGCGGCAAGATGCTGAACAACTGGCGGATGGCGCAGCTGCACGCGCAGGAGGCCCCGGACCGGGTGCTCGAGCTCGAGGAGTGGGGGGCGCTCTTCGACCGCACGCCGGAGGGGCTGATCTCCCAACGCGACTTCGGCGGGCACAAGTACGCCCGGCTCGCGCACGTCGGCGACCGCACCGGGCTGGAGATGATCCGCACCCTGCAGCAGCGGGTCGTGGCGCTCGGGGTCGACGTGTTCATGGAGCTCACCGTCACCGACATCTTCAAGGACACCTCCGGCGGCGGCGACCGGGTCGCCGGCGCGTTCGGGTACTGGCGGGAGACCGGGCGGTTCGTGGTCTTCGACGCCCCTGCGGTGGTGCTCGCCACCGGCGGGATCGGCAAGTCCTACCAGGTCACCTCGAACTCCTGGGAGTACACCGGCGACGGCCACGCCCTGGCGATGAAGACGGGCGCCTCGCTGATCAACATGGAGTTCGTGCAGTTCCACCCCACCGGGATGGTCTGGCCGCCGTCGGTCAAGGGCATCCTGGTGACCGAGTCGGTGCGCGGCGACGGAGGTGCCCTGAAGAACTCCGAGGGCGACCGTTTCATGTTCGACTACATCCCCGAGTACTTCAAGGCCGAGACCGCCGACTCCATCGAGGAGGCGGAGGGCTGGTACGCCGACAAGAAGAACAACCGCCGCCCTCCCGAGCTGCTGCCCCGCGACGAGGTGGCCCGGGCGATCAACTCCGAGATCAAGGCAGGTCGCGGGTCACCGCACGGCGGTGTCTTCCTGGACATCGCGTCCCGCCGCGACGCCGAGTTCATCCGACGACGGCTGCCCTCGATGTACCACCAGTTCAAGGAGCTCGCCGATGTCGACATCACCGCCGAGCCGATGGAGGTGGGACCGACCTGCCACTACGTGATGGGCGGAGTGGAGGTCGACGCCGACACGGAGCAGAGCATCGTTCCCGGCCTGTACGCCGCGGGGGAGGTGGCCGGCGGCATGCACGGCTCGAACCGGCTGGGCGGGAACTCGCTGTCGGACCTGCTGGTCTTCGGGCGCAGGGCCGGTCACAACGCCGCCTTCTACACCCGCCGGATGGCCGACGACCGTCCCCGGGTGGACGAGGGCGACGTCCGCGAGGCCGCACGGGCCGCGCTGGCGCCGTTCGAGATCGACGGCGGGGAGAACCCGTACACCATCCAGAAGGACCTCCAGGAGCTCATGCAGCGGCTGGTCGGGATCATCCGCCGGGCCGACGAGCTCGCGGAGTCCCTGGTGGAGATCGCCAAGCTCAAGGAGCGTGCGAAACGGCTCGCGGTCGAGGGGCACCGGCAGTACAACCCCGGCTGGCACCTGGCGATCGACCTGACCAACCAGCTGATCGTGTCCGAGTGCATCGCCAAGGCCGCGCTCGAGCGTCGCGAGTCCCGCGGCGGGCACACCCGCGACGACTTCCCCGGGCCGGACGACACCTGGGGGCAGGTCAACCTGGTGCTCACCCTGGCCGGGGGTGACTTCGCCGCGCCGGTGGAGCTGCGGCACCAGCCGTTGCCGGTGATGCCCGACGACCTCAAGGAGCTGTTCGCATGAGCTACGACCTCAGCCTGCGGGTGTGGCGCGGGGACGCGTCCGGGGGCGATCTCGGCGACTACACGGTCGCGGTCGAGGAGGGCGAGGTGGTCCTGGACGCGATCCACCGGCTGCAGGCCACCCAGGCGGGGGACCTGGCGGTGCGGTGGAACTGCAAGGCCGGCAAGTGCGGGTCGTGCAGCGCGGAGGTGAACGGCCGGCCGCGGCTGATGTGCATGACCAGGCTCTCCGACTTCGACGAGGCGGAGACCATCACCGTCACCCCGATGCGGAGCTTCCCAGTGATCCGGGACCTGGTCACCGACGTGTCCTTCAACTACGAGAAGGCCAAGGAGGTGCCCTCGGCGCACCTCGCCCCGCCGGACCCGGACGGCAAGCGCCGGATGATGCAGGTGGACGTCGAGCGGGGCCAGGAGTTCCGCAAGTGCATCGAGTGCTTCCTGTGCCAGAACACCTGTCACGTGGTGCGCGACCACGAGGACAACAAGGAGGCCTTCGCCGGGCCCCGGTTCTTCCTGCGCTACGCCGAGCTGGACATGCACCCGCTGGACACCCACGACCGGCGCCGGCTGGCCCAGGACGCCGCGGGCCTGGGCATGTGCAACATCACCAAGTGCTGCACGGAGGTCTGCCCGGAGGGCATCCACATCACCGACAACGCCATCATCCCGATGAAGGAGCGCGTCGTGGACCGCAAGTACGACCCGCTGACCTGGCTCGGCTCGAAGATCCGCCGCCGTGACCCGCGCGAGGAGGTCTGACCATGGCGCTGCTGACCGACGATGACCTCGACCGGGCGCTGGCCGACGACCTGCCGGACTGGGCTCGCGCCGGTGACGCGATCACCCGGGAGGCGCGGGCGCCGTCGTTCCTGACCGGGATCGGCTGGGTCCAGCAGGTCGCCGAGGCGGCGGAGGTCGCGGACCACCATCCCGACATCGACATCCGCTACACCCGGGTGCGCTTCACGCTCTCCACCCACTCCGAGGGCGGCGTCACCCGGCGCGACCTCGACCTGGCCGGGCGCATCGACGCGGTGCTCGCGTCCTGAGCCGAGGCGGTCACCGGTCGGTACGACGACCGGCCGGTCCGCTCACAGGTACATGCCGCCGCGGCTGCCCGGGTCGGGGTGGCCGGGCTGCTGGCCCGGGTGCGGCACCTGGCCGTCGTCGGGCATCATCCCGGCGGGCAGCGCCCGGCGCATCTGCTCGAGCTGGGCGCGCGCCGCGACCTGCTGGGCGTAGATGGCGGTCTGGATGCCGTGGAACAGCCCCTCCAGCCACCCGACCAGCTGCGCCTGGGCGATCCGCAGCTCGGCCTCGGAGGGCGTGTCCGAGCTGAACGGCAGCGACAGCCGCTCGAGCTCCTCGACCAGCTCGGGCGCCAGGCCGGCCTCGAGCTCCTTGATGGAGGACTGGTAGATCCCGGCGAGCCGGGTGCGGCTGGCCTCGTCCAGCGGGGCGGACTTCGCCTCCTCCAGCAGCTGCCGGATCATCCCGCCGATCCGCATGACCTTGGCGGGCTGCTCCACGAGCTCGGTGATGTTGCGCTCGCCGTCCTCGTCCTCGTCCTCGACGCTGCCGGAGCGGTCGCGGGTCCCGCCCGCGGCCGCCATCCCGTCTGGTCCGATGATCACGACGCGGGGGTCCTCGCTCGTGCCGTCCGGTGGTGGGGAGGTCATGGCTTCCACCCTATGCGGTGAGCACGATCTTCCCGATGTGGTGGCTCGACTCCATGATCCGGTGCCCCTCGCCGGCCTCGTCGAGCCGGAGCGAGGCGTGCACCAGGGTGCGGACGGACCCGTCGGCGACCAGCGGCCAGACGTGCTCCACCACCGCCGCGCAGATCGCGGCCTTCTCCCCGGCCGGCCGCGCGCGCAGCGACGTCGCGATCACGGCGCCGCGCTTCTTCTGCAGCGCGCTCAGGTCGAACTCGGCCTTGGTGCCGCCCTGCAGGCCGATCACCACCAGTCGGCCCTCGGTGGCGAGTGCCGCCACGTTGCGGCTCAGGTAGGAGCCGCCCATGTTGTCGAGGATGACGTCCGCCCCGCGGCCGTCGGTCGCCGCGGAGACCTCGGCGACGAAGTCCTGCTCGCGGTAGTTGACCGTCACGTCCGCGCCGAGCGACCGGCACGCCTCGAGCTTCTCCTCCGAGCCGGCGGTGGTGATGACCCGGGCGCCGATCGCGTGCGCCAGCTGGATCGCGAAGGTGCCGATGCCGCCCGACCCGCCGTGCACCAGCAGCGTCTCACCGGGCTGCAGACCGGCGATCATGAACACGTTGGACCACACCGTGCACGCCACCTCCGGCAGCGCCCCCGCGGTGACCAGGTCGACCCCGGTGGGCACCGGCATCAGCTGGCCGGCCGGGACGAGCACCTTCTCGGCGTACCCGCCGCCGGCGAGCAGGGCGCAGACCTCGTCACCGACGGCCCAGCCGGACACGTCCTCGCCGACCGCGCTCACCACGCCGCTGCACTCCAGGCCGAGCACCTCGGAGGCACCGGCCGGGGGAGGGTAGAAGCCCTGGCGCTGCAGCGTGTCGGCCCGGTTGATCGCGGTGGCGGCCACGTCGAGGACCACCTCGCCGGGGCCGGGGACGGGGTCGGGCAGGTCGACGACGACGAGGGCCTCGGGGCCGCCCGGGTCGGGGGCGATGACAGCGCGCATGGGGCCACCCTAGGACGGCCGCCGTGGACGGTCCCCCAGGCAGCCGTCGACCTGTCGGTCGACCCGCGCTCAGTCGACCTCGACGAGCTCCACCCCGTCGTCGTCACCGAGGTCCACCTCGGGCACGGCGTCGGGGTCCTTGCCGTCCCAGCGCTCGGCCAGGGCGGTCGCCGCCGCCGCGAGCGCCTCCAGACGCTCCGGGTTCGCCTCATGCGCGGCGGCGGCGTAGCCGAGCAGGTACGTGGTGATCGGGGCGGCGGGACGTTCGACGTTGTGTGCGGCGTCGCGGGCGAGGTCGAGGATGAGCCCCTCGTCCACCTCGGTCTCGATGTCGAGGGCGTCGCAGAGCTCGTCGATCCAGTCGTGCAGGTTCACCCCTTAAGCGTCGTACGGCGCCGGCGATCGTGCAACCTCATCCGCCCAGATCGATCAACGTCCCGCGGACCAGGTCCACGATCTCCTCGTCCGCGAGACCGGCCTCCCGCGCGTCCCGGACGAACTCGAGGACGCGGCGCTGGAGACCGGGTCCGGCCGGCGCGGGGGGCGCCTGCACGATGGTGCCGACCCATCGACGTGTCGTCACCAGTCCCCCAGCCTCCTGCTCGCGGTAGGCCCGGGCGATGGTGTTCGTGGCCACGCCGAGGTCGGCGGCGAGCACCCGGACCACGGGGAGCTTCTCGCCGGGCCGGATGGCGCCGGTGCGGATGTGCCCGGCGATCTGGGTGCGTACCTGCTCGTACGGCGGGGTGGCGGCCAGCATGTCGAGCGTGACGGCGACCGTCATCCGGGCGCCCCGGGGCCGGCGGGAGCCGCGGGACCGGGACGGCCAGCACGACGAACCCGAGCAGCAGGGTGGTCAACCCCAGGCCTGTGGCGACCGCTCCGAGGGTGTGCCGGGACCCGCCGCGAAGGCGTTGTGCACGGCGTTGCCGCCCGGCGCAGCGCCGGGTCGGTGTCGAGGTCCGCGGTCACCACCGCTGAGCGCCGGGACGCGGCCCGCAGGACCAGCGCCGCCAGGGCCAGGCAGAGCGCCAGCGCGACGGCCTGGGGCCCGGCGAAGGTCCACCCCGGGAACGGGCCGGCGGTGCTGGAGCCGTCGGGCCAGGTGTGCGTGACGCTGCGGCCGGACGGGTCACCGGCCAGTCCCGCCCCGACCAGCGCGAGCAGGGTCACCACCCCGGTCAGGGACGCCCACAGCGGCCATCCCCGACCCATCACCGACCGAGCGGTGCGGTCGTGCAGCAGGGCGGTCCGCACCAGCACGGCGACGAGCAGGGCCTGCAGGACGAGCACTCCAAGGAACACGGGACCCCTGGGGACGGGATGCGCGAAGTCATCAATGAATCAATGACTTACTACATCAGGTCATTGATGCCGGGGCCCGCTAGCCCTCGTCGAGCCGTCGCAGATCGGCCCAGGTGTCGACGTCCTGCGCCTCCTCGCCCACCGCCGCGACGTCCGTGAGGCGCAGCCCCCCGACCAGTCGCCGGACCGGGAGCCCGTGCTCCTGCGCCCGGGTCGGTGGCCGGGCGGCGTCCAGCGCGGCGTACCGGTAGACCGCGGCCAGCGTCTGGCGCCGCCCGGTGCGATCCACCAGCACGGCACCGTCGGCGTCCGGGTCCGCCTCGACGGCCCAGGTCAACCGGGCCACGGTGCCGGCGTGCACGCGAGGCATGTCCACCGCAAGCACCACGACCAGGTCGGGCGGCACCTCGAAGCGGTCCAGGGCCGCCAGCAGTCCCGCGGCCGGGCCACCCTGCGGCGGGTCCTCGACCGCCCAGGTCACCCGTCGAGAGGTCGGCACCGGCGAGCCGACCACGACCACCTCGGCCGCGGCGACGGTCGCCGCCAGGCTGCGCTCCAGCAGCGTGACGCCGTCGATCTCGATCGCCGCCTTGTCCAGGCCGCCGAGCCGCGCGGCGGTGCCGCCTGCCAGCACCACGGCCCCGAGTCGCAGCGGCGCTCCAGGTGAGGTCACGGCGCAAGTCTGGCAGGCTGGTCCCGTGAGCGACCTCCGTCTGGCCCTGGTACAGCACACCGCCTCGCTCGAGCCCGCCGAGAACCGCGCGGCGTTCGACCTGCTCGCCTCGCGCATCGAGCCGGACACCGGCCTGGTGGTGGCCCCCGAGGCGTTCATGCGCGACTTCGGCTCGCCCGGGTCTGACATCGCGCCGTTCGCGGAGCCCCTCGACGGCCCCTTCGTCGAGCGGCTGACCGCGTTCGCCGCCGAGCGGTCCACCACCGTGGTGGCGGGGATGTTCGAGGTCAGCCCCGACCCGGCCCGCCCGTACAACACCCTGGTGATGGTCGACCGGGACGGGCTGCGGGCGTCGTACCGGAAGATCCATCTCTACGACTCCTTCGGCTACAAGGAGTCCGACCGGCTGCTCGCGGGGCCGATCGAGCCGGTGCTCGTCGACGTGCAGGGGGTGCAGGTCGGGCTGATGACCTGCTACGACCTGCGCTTCCCCGAGCTCGCCCGGCGGCTCGTCGCCGACGGTGCCGAGCTGCTGGTGATCCCGTCCGCCTGGGTGGCCGGCGTCGGGAAGGTCCTGCACTGGCGCACCCTCGCGACCGCTCGTGCGATCGAGAACACCGTGTTCGTCGCCGCAGTCGGCCAGCCGGGGCCCCGCTACACCGGACACACCCTGCTGGTGGGCCCGAGCGGGGACCTGGTCGCCGAGCTCGGCGACGGGGAGCACGTGCTCACCGCCTCGATGAGCGTCCAGGAGGTGGCGAAGGCCCGCGCCGAGAACCCCTCGCTGCTCAACCGGCGGTTCTGAGCCGCCGCCGCTGCGTCAGGTCCGCGCGACGCCCCCCGGCCTCGTACACTGCTGCCCCAGGGCGGCTTACGGGCCGTCCTGGGGAGGGGTGCCGGAGTGGCCGATCGGAACCGCCTTGAAAGCGGTCGCTGGCAGTGATGTCAGCCGCGGGTTCGAATCCCGCCCCCTCTGCCGCAGGCGGCGCTACTCCGAGCCACCGAGCTCGAGGGAGACCGAGTCGTAGACCAGGTCGTTGAGACGCTGCTGGTGGTGCTCGAGGTCGGTGAGCAGACGGCTGATCTCGACGCGGATCCGCTCGAGGTCAGGCTCCGTGTGCACCCAGGGCCCGAGGTCGGCGAGCCGGCGCAGCAGCTGGTCCCGATCACGCTGCAGACCGGCCTCACGGGCCGCCAGCCAGGCCTCGGACTCGTGGGCCTCCTCACGGGTCAGAGCGTCCTTGACCCCCGCCATCCGGTTGCGGACCAGTCGGCGCCAGACCAGGTGGCGGCGGGGCGCGTGCAGTGCTTGCTGGAGTCCGAGAAGCGCGTGTTCGAGACCGGTCATCGGTCACCTCCGACGGCAGGGGGGAGTTACGAGTGTGACTCGGGTCACGGACGGTGACAAGGGCCATGGAGTCGGCGGCTGGACCGGGCCCCCCGGATTGGGTGTAATCGGAGACGTGACGTCCAGCTATCGCTTCTCGGGCCCCTTCGTCGTGCGGCTGATGGGGGTCGGGATCGTCGTCCTCGGGCTGCTGGTGCTGGTGCTGGCCGCCCTGGTCGGGCTGCTGTCCCTGCCCGGGGCGGTCCTGACGATGGGAGTCGTGCTCGCGCTCGTCGCGGTGGTGGTTCTCGGACTGGTCGCGCGTCGGCGTGCGGTGGTGGTGCACTTCGACGACGCCGGCTACCGGATCCGGCACGTCCGCGGGGTCGGCGTCCGCCAGGCCCACTGGAAGCAGGTCGAGGACGTGAGCGCGGCCACCGTCGCCGGCGAGCGCTGTGTGCTGATGCGGCTCAAGGACGGCCGCACCTCCACCGTCCCGGTCGGCGTGCTGGCGGCCCGGAGCGAGGACTTCGTGGCGGACCTGCAGCGGCACCTGAACCGCGGTCACGGCTACCGGCCGGTGCCGGGCGCGCGCGGCTGATCCGCCCGATTCGCGCCGTCCGGGCGACGCCCGGTAGCCTGTGCTGGCTGTCGGGGAGGTGTCGCCTAGTGGCCTATGGCGCCCGCCTGCTAAGCGGGTTGAGGGTTACCCCCTCTCGCGGGTTCAAATCCCGCCACCTCCGCCAGCAGGAGTGCTGACGGACTCAGCCGAGACGCTGAGGTCAGGCCCTGCGGATGCACGTTGAAGCGGTCCTCACCTCACCGGTGGGGACCGCTTCGCCGTTCCCCCTTCCGCTTCCCGTCACCCGCCGAGGCGTCTGGTTCTGCGGGGTTGTGCACAACCCGACCCGGCCGAGGCGCCTGGTTCTGCGGGGTTGTGCACAGCCCCGGACGCAGAACCGGACGCCTCAGCGGGTGGAGAGACGCAGAACCGGACGCCTCAGCGGGTGGAGGGACGCAGAACCCGACGCCTCGGCGGGTGGGGGGCGGGAGGTCCGGGACCTGGGGACCGGTCCGGCGCCGGCTCACGCGGCAGCGCCGGACCGGACGGATGGGGGCGCCGTACGTCGGCAGCCGGGTGTCGCGGTCGGGACAGGGGGCTCAGTCGGCCTTGGGGTCCTCCGCGGAGCTCTCGTGGACCCACACGTGGCCCCGGCCGTCGCAGTCGTCCCGCGAGCATGCGAGGTTGCCTGCCGGTGACGCCGCTTGACACATCTCGAACCTTCCAGGAGTGGGATCCCCGTCGGGGGCTCGGTGCGGCCCGGTCCGCGACGCCGTCGTCCTGCATGCGTCGGAGGTGTTGACCCGGACGAGCCACCCGAAACAGGCGTCTAGCCCAGCCGTGGTGGGCGGGATGCGCACGGCTGAGAAGTTTCTCCGCCCGCACGTATCAACCGGGTGCGAGCTCGCTCCTTCTCTGGTGTGCGGCTACGGGGGTGCGGCACATCGGGTCACCGGTGGGGGGCGGGGACCCGGCAGCGGGGGCGGCGGAGCCGCCCGGTCCCTCCGGGGGCCGGGCGGCCCCGCCCGTCGCACCCGGTGACGTGCGCCGCCGGGCTCCCTATGCTGCCGGGGAAGGGAGCGCGACACGACCAGGGCCGACGACGAAGGACGAGACTGATGGTGAGCAGGCCGGTGGGATCACGTGGGGGCGCCTCGTTGCCACCCGAGCCGCCCCAGCACGGCGGCCAGGGCGGCGGTCAACCCAGCGGCCGAGGTGGGCCGGGGCAGACCCGTGCCAGCGTCCTCTACCTCGACCCGGCCACCGCGTACCGGACCAAGCACCCCAGCGACCTGCGGCCCACCACGTTCGTGGGCGGCACGCTGCTGGTCCGCGGCCGGCACCCGGACACCTGGGCGGCGCTCGAGGCGGCCCTCGCCGAGGCCGGGTTCGTCATCGAGGAGCGTGACGATCTGGGCCGCGGTCTCCTGGAGGCGGCCGCGCTGGACGAGGAGCACCACGACGCCCTGGCAGGGGTCTGGGTCGAGCGGGTGACGCTGACGCCGGACCCGCGCCGGGACGCCACCGTGTTCCGGGCCCTCGACACCTGGCGGCTGCTGCAGAGCTACCGGACCCGGGTCGGCGACGACCGGGCCAGGCGAGCCGACGTCGGCCTGGAGCACCCGGTCTCGCGGGGCGCCCGGCCCAACCCGTACACGAACCCGCACCCGTACACGAACCCGCACCCGTACACGAACCCGCACACCGGCGGCCTGGCCCAGTACGCCGAGGCCGGCTGGGGTGGCCGCCAGCCGGTGAACTGGCTCGGCGCGGCCCCCAGCGGCCGCCTCGACCCGATGGCACCCGGCCGCCCGCAGGTGGCGGTGCTGGACTCCGGGATCGGCGTCCATCCGTGGCTGGCCGAGACGCACGTGACCCGGGAGCCGGAGGTGCTCGGGACGCCGATCGGGATCCCGGCCGCGGACGACGACTCCGAGACCACCGGCAGCGGCGACCGGTTCACCGGCGAGCTCCAGCCGGACGCCGGGCACGGCACGTTCATCGCCGGGCTGGTGCGCCAGACCTGTCCGGACGCGCAGATCCTCGGCGTGCGGCTCTTCCACGGCGACGGCGAGGTCACGGAGTCCGACCTGCTCCGGTCCCTGCAGCTGCTCGCCCTGCGGCACCTGCTCGCGCTCGAGGGGCGGGGCGGCGACGGGGCGCCGTACCGGCCGCTGGACGTGCTGTCGCTCTCGCTGGGCTACTACCACGAGGAGCCCGGGGACGCCTCCTTCGACGCCCTGCTGCTGGCGCCGCTCGGCCTGCTCGGCCGGTACGGCGTCTGCGTGGTCGCCTCGGCCGGCAACGACGCCACCAACCGCCCCAGCTTCCCGGCGGCGTTCGCGCCCGCCGACGGTGGCCTCGGCTCCGACGAGGGGGTGGTCCCGGTGGTCAGCGTGGGCGCGCTGAACCCGGACGGCACCGTGGCGCTGTTCAGCAACGACGGCCCCTGGGTGCGCTACTGGCGCCCGGGCGCGTCCCTGGTGAGCACGCTGCCCACGACGTTCGACGGGTCCGCAGAGGCCAGCAACGTGCTGGTCGACGACCGCGGCCAGCAGCGGGCCGCCCTCGACCCCGACGACTTCACCGCGGGCTTCGCGGTCTGGAGCGGTACGTCGTTCGCGGCGCCGGTCTTCGCCGGACAGCTGGCGGCCGAGCTGCTCCGCGAGGCCGTCGACCCGCCAGCCGTCCCGTCGGCCGTCCCGTCGGCCGTCCCGTCGGCCGTCCCGTCGGCCGTCCCGCCGGCCGTCCCGCCGGCCGTCCCGCCGGCCGACCGGGTGCGCCGGGCCCGCGCGGCGCTGTCCCGGCTGCCCCAGCTGGGAGCGCCGTCGTGATCGGCACCGAGCCCGAGGGCGAGACCCTGTGCCACCGGGCGTCCAGTGCGTTCACGGCCTACCGGGAGGGTGACCGAGCCGCCTTCGACGAGCTGGTCGGCCTGGTCACCCCGCTGCTGTGGCACACCGTGCGGAGCCAGGGCGTCGACCCGATGGCGGCTGAGGACGTGCTGCAGACGATCTGGATGCGGCTGCTGCACAGCAGCGAGACGATCCGGGACCCGCAGACGGTCGTGAAGTGGCTGCTGACCTCGACCCGACGGGAGGCCTGGCGGGTCGGCCGGCGGGTCCGCGGCGACCGGAACCGCAGCGCGAGCCTGTACGGCGAGGCCGGCGAGGAGCTGGCCGCGATTCCCGCGCAGCGCGAGCAGCTGCCGGACGAGATGGTCTTCCGTGACGACCGGCAGCGTCAGCTGTGGGAGCACGTCAGTGCCCTGCCGAGCCGGTGCCGCGAGCTGATGCGGGTGATCGCGTTCGCGGACCGTCCCGACTACGCCCTCATCGCGGCGTCGCTCGGGATGCCCGTGGGCAGCATCGGCCCGACCCGTGGCCGCTGCCTGGCCAAGCTCCGCCAGGGACTGGCCGCGGACCCCCAGTGGGAAGGAAGTGAGTCGTGATGGACGACGACCGTGCTCTCGACGAGCTGGCGCAGGGTCCGCTCGACGCGGCCGACGCCGCGATCCTCGGGCAGATCCGGGACGGGTACCAGGCCACCGACCCGGTGCCGGGCGACCTGGTCGAGCGGATCCGGTTCTCGCTGGCTCTCGACGAGATGTTCCAGGAGGTCGCCGCGATGACCCGGGTGCGGGTCGACGAGATGGCGACCCGGGGTGACCCCGTGCAGGGCACCCGCACCGAGACGCTGACTTTCTCCGCCGAGCGGCTCACCGCCATGGTCACGGTGAGCAGGGTCGGCCTCGACCGGCTCCGTCTGGACGGCTGGGTGGCGCCCGCGGAGGCGTGCCGGGTGCGGCTGAGGATGCCGAAGGTCGGCGATCACGAGGTGGTGGCCGACGAGCAGGGCCGGTTCAGCTTCGACCGGCTGCCGGAGGGCTTCGGCCAGCTCAGCTTCCACCCCCTCGGCCGGCTGGCTGCCGAGGGCGCCGTACCGGGCCCGGGCGACCCGGGCCACGCGGTCGTCACCCCGTTGTTCCAGCTGTAGGTTCGTGAGGGTGGCCAGCACCCTCGACCCGGACGTCCTGCGTTCCGAGGTGGAGGCTGCGCGCGGGCACTCCCAGCACGGTCAGCCGGTCCTCGCCCGGCAGCGGTACCGCGCGCTGCGCCGCCGGATCGAGCGCGCCGAGGACGGGCGCGCCGAGGTGGGTGCCCAGCACGTCCGGGTGATGCTGGGGCTCGCGGCGGCGGAGTTCGAGGTGTCGGGCCGGCTCGGCCCCGCGCTGGCGCTGCTCGCCGACGCCGAGCGGGTCGCGGTCGCGGCCGCCGCGGACGGCCTGCTCGCCTCGGTCCGGGGCCAGCGCGGGCTGCTGCTGCTGCGCAGCGGGCGCCGCCGCGAGGCGTTGCGGGCCTTCGACGCCGCCGCGGAGGTACGGCGCGCCGCGGACCGCTACGACGTGACCAGCATCCTGCTGAACCGCGGCGTCCTGCACCTGGACATCGGATCCGTGGACCAGGCGGCCCGGGACTTCGAGGAGTGCGTGGAGGTCGCCGGCGCGAGCGGCGACCACCTGCTGCTGTGGAAGGCCCGGCACAACCTGGCCTACGTGGACTTCCTGGCCGGCCGGCTGCCGCGGGCGCTGGCGGCGATGGAGACCGCCGAGCGGGCCCTGGCCACGGACCTGCACCCGATCGGCCGGCTGGACCGGGCCCGGGTGCTGCGCGAGGCAGGGCTGGTCCGGGAGGCGGACCTCCTGCTGACCCGGGTCGCCGAGGAGCTGGCCGCGGCCGGCCTGGAGCAGGACCTCGGGGAGACGCTGCTGCTGCGAGCCGAGTGCGCGCTCGTCGAGGGGGAGGAGGAGCTCTCCCGCGTCCTGGCCCGGCGCGCCGAGCGGCTCTTCGCGCGCCGGGAGAACCAGCAGTGGCAGCGCCGGGCCCAGCTGCTGCTGCTGCGCGGTGAGCGGCTCGGTGTCCTCGGGCAGCCGGCGAGGACCCGGGCGGCCGCCCTGCGCCGGCTCGCCGCCCGGGCCGGGCGGCTCGCTGCCGACTGCCGGGCCGAGCGCCGGCTGGACCTGGCGCGCCCGGCGGAGCTGCTCGCGCTCGCGTGCGCCCTGCGCGCCGGCGACCTGCCCGCGGGGGCCGCCGCACCGCGGTTGCGCGGGACGGACCCGCTCCCGCTGCGGCTGCTCACCCGCGAGGTGCGGGCGCTGGTGTCCCTGCACCGGTCCGACCCGGTCCGGGCGGGGGCGGAGGTGCGCCGCGGGCTGGTCGAGCTCGGCTCCTACCAGAGCGGGTTCGGGTCGCTGGACCTGCGCACCGCCAGCGCGGTGCACGGGCAGGCACTGGCCCGGCTGGGGCTGGAGGTGGCCCTGCGGCACGACAGCCCGGCCGAGCTGTTCGCGGCCCTCGAGCGGGGCCGCGCGGTCTCGGCCCGCCTGGCGCGGGTGGGCCCGCCGACCGACGAGCGCACCGCGGCGCTGCTGACCGAGCTGCGGCGCCGCGAGCAGGAGGCACGGGACCAGCAGGGGGCTCCCGGCGGTGGGGAGGCGCAGGCGCAGCTGCGGGCCCGGATCGTGCAGATGCAGCGGGAGGTCCGGGAACGGGCCTGGGCGCTGGAGGGCGGCAGGCACGACTCGGACCCGGGCGGTGCCCGCGTCGGCGAGGTGCGGCGCCGGGCCCGCGGGTGCGGCTGCGCGTTCGTGAGCTTCGGGGCGCACGAGGGTCGGTGGCTGGCGGTGGTGGTGGCCCGCGCCGCCCCGGCCCGGCGGGTGGACCTGGCCGCGGCCGCCGACGTCGAGGAGCTCGCCCAGCGGGTGCGAGCCGACCTCGACGCCCTGGCGATGCCGCTGCTGCCGGCGGCGCTCGCCGCGGCGGTACGACGCTCCCTCACGGCCGGTCTGGCCCGGCTCGACGAGCTGATGGTGGCCCCGCTCGGCGTGCCCGGGATGCCGCTGGTGGTCTCGGCCGGGGCCGGGCTGGCCCTGCTTCCGTGGAGCCTGCTGCCCTCGCGGCGCGCCCTCCCGGTCGTGGTCACCCCCAGTGCCCGCACCTGGCTGCGTGCGGGCCCGGCGGGGCCGCGTCCGTCGCCCCGCGTGGTGTCGGTGGCCGGCCCGGGGCTGCACCGCGCCGAGGCGGAGGCCCGCGCGGTCCGGGACCGGTGGCCCGGCGCCCGGCTGCTCACGGGGGTCACGGCGACGGCGGCGAGGACCTCCGAGGCGCTGTCCGGGGCCGACCTGGTGCACGTCGCGGCGCACGGCAGCCACCAGCAGGAGAGTCCGCTGTTCTCCTCGCTGCGGCTGGCGGACGGGCCGCTGTACGCCTACGAGCTCGACGCGGACGAGCGCGCCGCCCCGTGCGTGGTGCTGTCCGCCTGCGAGGCCGGCCTGTCCACGATCCGACCCGGCGACGAGGGCCTCGGCCTGACCAGCGTGCTGCTGCACCTGGGGACCCGGTCGGTGCTCGCCGGCGTGGCCCGGGTGCGCGACGACGCCGCCGCCCGGGTGATGGAGCGGGTGCACCGCTCGATGGCGGGCGGCACCGACAGTGCGGCCGCGCTGGCGGGCGCACTGGCCGAGGAGGAGCAGCCGACGCCGTTCGTCAGCTACGGTGCCTCGTGGTAGTCGTCCCGGGTGCCTGCTGGCGTTGCGACATTCTGCAGGAACATGCAGTGCATAGTCATGCGACGCCATTTTGTGGCCCATAGTCCGCTTGTGCCGCGACACTTGGAGTCAGGCGGGGCCCCTGAGCCCCCGAGAAGGAGCACGAGGAAACTCTATGAACCAGCACCGGTCCGCCGCCAGGTGGTTCGCGGGACTTCTGATCGCCGGCGTCGTCGTGGTCGGCGGATGGTCCCCTGCTCAGGCCGACACGGGATGGAACGGCACGTCCAACTCCTCCCACAAGCAGTTCACGGGTCACCAGATGCGGCCCGCCGACACCGGTTGGAACGGCACCTGAGCCGGTAGCACCCCACAGACGCGTTCGGCTCCTCCCCCCCGGAGCTGTTACGCCACCCAGGTCGAGAACGGACGAACGAGTCATCCCCCCGGCAGTTCGGTCCAGCGCCCTCCCCCCGGCCAGTTCTCGACCGCACGAGGGCAGCCACTCCGGTGGCTGCCCTCGTCACATCCCTCGGGGGCACGAGTGGGTTGGGTATGCGGCGACGCACGACAGGCCGGGTACCCGCCCACTCGGGTTTGCGCTCAGGCCGAGCTGAGCACCGGTCCCGGCTCAGGCGGAGTCGCGGTTGTCGGCGGCCAGCTGGTCCGCGGACCCGGCGAAGTCGGCGACGGCCGGGTCGCCGTCGGCCCTCAGGTCGGCACTCATGGCGTAGCCCAGCTGGAAGCGGGTCTGCACGCCGTACTCCTCCTTCAACGCCGCGATGTAGCCGGCGTAGGTGCGGGTGCTGACCCCGAGCCGCTTGGCGCTCGCCGGGTCGCTGTGACCCTCCCGCAACAGCCGGATCGTCATCGCGCGGACGTCGGCGGCGATGCTCCGCTCGGCCTGGTTGCCGCTGAGGGTGAACGGCTGCGCGCGCTCCCAGGCGCGCTCGAAGATGTCCACGAGGTAGGCGATCAGTGACTTGTCGTGCAGGGCGATCGCCACGTGGTGGTTGTCCGAGGCCGGGACGACGGCCACCTGCCGGTCGATGACGATGAGCCGCCGGAAGAACTCGTCGAGCGTGCGCACCTCGGCGCCCCGGGCGACGATGTCGGCCACGTAGTCCCGGGTGGCGGGGCTGTGCCGGGCGGAGTGCTGGTAGAGGGTGCGCATCTTCACGCCGCGCTCGAGCGCCTTCACGTCCCGGTTCTCCGCCACCGCGAGGGTGGTGGCGGGGCGCCGGCCGTGCGGCTGTGCGGTGAGCAGCTCCCGGCGGGAGTCGTTGACCGCGGCGTGGATGAAGCTGTTGATGTTCTCCAGCCCGTGGATCTCGGTGATCGGGCTGACCGCGGCCTGCGGCGAGGTGCGGAAGACCTGACCGAGGTCGCTGAAGGCGTCGGCCCACCGGGCCGACTCGCTGAGCAGCTCGGCGCCGCGGACGCCGAGGGGCACCACCACCTGGGCCTGGATCGCGGTCGGGTCGACGGCGTGCAGCAGGCCGGTTCCCGGGTCCTCGACGGAGCAGGCCGAGGTCCACCAGCAGGTCGAGCGCCGCGCGGAGGTCGCCGTCCTCGCCGAGCCGGGAGTCGTCGTCGCGGCGCAGGTAGCCGTGCAGGACCGCGTCCGTGTAGATCTGCGACGCTGCCGTCTCGAGCAGCTGTCGATCCTCTGCCCCGTACCCGCTGCGGCTCACCGGTCTCCTCTCCGTCGCGGCCAGTATGCCCAGCCGGACCTTCCCTGATCGGGGAAGACCGGGAAACGGCTCCAGGGTGCCAATCCATGACAAGCCAGGACGAAGGACCCCGACCGGGGGCGGTCAGGGGCCTTCGACCCGGCGTCCTGGGGACGGACGGACCTACGGCGGGTCAGCTGCCGAGTCGGGCCTTCAGGCCGTCCAGCTCGGTCCACAGCACGGCGGGGAGGCTCTCCCCGAACTTCTCGAACCAGTCGGTGATCTGCGGGATCTCGGCGCGCCACTCCTCGACGTCGACGGCCAGGGCGGCCTCGAGCGCGGCCGCGGACATGGACAGGCCCTCGGTGTCCAGGGACTCCGCGGTGGGCACGTAGCCGATCGGGGTCTCCACCGCCTCCGCGGTGCCCTCCATCCGCTCCACGACCCACTTGAGGACCCGGCTGTTCTCCCCGAAGCCCGGCCACAGGAAGCCGCCGTCCTCGTCGCGTCGGAACCAGTTCACGTAGAAGATCCGGGGCAGCTTGGCGGGGTCGTTGTCCTTGCCGACGGTGACCCAGTGGTTGAAGTAGTCACCCGCGTTGTAGCCGATGAACGGCAGCATCGCCATCGGGTCGCGGCGCACCACGCCGACCTGGCCGACGGCCGCGGCGGTCGTCTCGGAGCTAGAGGGTGGCGCCCATGAAGGTGCCGTGCGTCCAGTCCCGGGCCTCGGTCACCAGCGGGACGGTGGTCTTGCGGCGCCCCCCGAACAGGATCGCGTCGATCGGGACCCCGCGCGGGTCGTCGTACTCCGGGGCCAGGATCGGGCACTGCTTGATGGGCGTGCAGTAGCGGCTGTTCGGGTGTGAGGAGAGCTCGTCCGAGTCCGGGGTCCAGTCCGCGCCCTTCCACGAGGTCGCGTGTGCGGGCGGGTTCTCCAGGCCCTCCCACCAGATGTCGCCGTCGTCGGTCAGGGCCACGTTGGTGAAGACCGAGTTGCCGAGGTCGATGGTGCGCATCGCGTTCGGGTTGGTCTGCTCGTTGGTGCCGGGAGCGACCCCGAAGAAGCCGAACTCGGGGTTCACCGCGTACAGCCGGCCGTCCTCCCCGATCCGCATCCAGGCGATGTCGTCGCCGAGGGTCTCGACCGTCCAGCCCGGGATCGTGGGAGCGAGCATCGCGAGGTTCGTCTTGCCGCAGGCGCTGGGGAAGGCGGCCGCGATGTACTTCGTGACGCCCTCGGGGCTGGTCAGCTTGAGGATCAGCATGTGCTCGGCCAGCCAGCCCTCGTCGCGGGCCATCACGCTGGCGATCCGGAGCGCGTAGCACTTCTTCCCGAGCAGCGCGTTGCCGCCGTATCCGGACCCGTAGGACCAGATCATCCGCTCCTCGGGGAACTGCACGATGTACTTGGTGTCGCTGCACGGCCAGGCCACGTCCGCCTGTCCCTCTCGAGGGGCATGCCCACCGAGTGCAGCGCCGGGACGAAGCCTGCCCCGGTCTCCTCCATCCGACGCAGCACGTGCGTGCCCATCCGGGCCATCACCCGCATCGAGGCGACGACGTACGCCGAGTCGGTGATCTCCACCCCGAACATCGGGCTGTCCGCCTCGAGGTGCCCCATCACGAACGGGATGACGTACATCGTGCGGCCGCGCATGCACCCCCGGTAGAGGTCGCGCATGAGCGCCTTCATCTCCGCCGGGTCCATCCAGTTGTTGGTGGGGCCGGCGTCCTCGGGGTCGACGCTGCAGATGTAGGTGCGGTCCTCGACCCGGGCCACGTCGGTGGGGTCGGAGGCGGCGTGGAAGGAGTTCGGCTTCTTCGCCGGGTCGAGGCGGGTGAAGGTGCCGGTGGCGACCAGCGCGTCGGTCAGCTCGGTCCACTCCTCGTCCGAGCCGGTGCACCAGTGCACGCGGTCGGGCTCGGTGAGCGCGGTGACCTCGGCGACCCAGGACAGGATGCCGTCGTGGGTGGTGGGTGCACTCTGCTGGGTGGTGTCGGCGGTCATGTCACCGGTTTCCTCTCGCGCAGTGGCGTCCGCGGACCCAGCGACCGGTTCGACCGGAGGGTTCCGAGAACGACGGACGGCCACCTCGACGCTCTGTCGGTGGCTCGTCGTGAGTCGGGTGTTCAGTTGTGGAGCGCCGCGCCGACGTACTCGACCTCGTGTGGTTTCCACCGGCGCGACCCGCGGCTGCGAGGCCGCCCCCCGTGGGGTGTCGGTGACCCTACTCATCAGGTCTGGCCTGCGGCTATTGGATCGGTCAAAGCCGCGCGGAGACCGGCTCCGGCCCGGCCGGGGGCCTCCGGTGCCCGGTCGGCACCTGGGGCTGTGGGGTTGCTGCCCGGTTGCGGGCCCGGCCCCCGGGGCCTCACCAGCGCGGGTGGATCGCCGCCCGCAGGTGTGTGTCGTAGATCCGCCGGACCCCGGCGTCGAAGCCGTCACCGAGCGCTCCCGCCCGGCCGGCCGCCGCGTTCGCGCGGGCCTGCTCGGGGTTGCGCGCCCCGGGGATCACGCTGGAGACCGCCTCGTGCTCGCACAGCCAGGCGATCGCGGCCTGGGCGGGGGTGAGGCCGGCCGGGGCCTCGTCGTCGACCAGTCGGCCGAACTCCCGGGCGGCCGCCAGACCGGTCTGCCAGTCGACTCCGGAGAAGGTCTCCCCGACGTCGAAGGCGCTCCCGTCACGGTTGTAGGTGCGGTGGTCGTCGGCGGCGAACGTGGTGCCGGCGTCGTACCGGCCGCTGAGCAGCCCGGAGGCGAGGGGCACCCGGACGATGATGCCGACGCCCGCCTCGGCGGCCGCCGGGAACACCTCCTCGATGGGCTTGAGGCGGAACGCGTTGGCGATGATCTGCACCGTCGCGACGCCGGGCCGGGCGATGGCGGTGAGCGCCTGGGCGACGGTCTCCACGCTCACGCCGTACGCCGCGACGGCGCCCTCGGCGACCAGGGTGTCCAGGCCGTCGTACACTTCGTCGCTGCCGTACACGGCGTCCGGGGGGCAGTGCAGCTGCACCAGGTCCAGCGTGTCGACGCCGAGGTTGCGCCGGGACCGGTCGGTCCAGGCGCGGAAGCTGTCCAGCACGTAGTTCTCGGGGACCTGCTCCACCCGGCGCCCCATCTTGGTGGCCACGGTGAGCCCGGCGTCCGGGTGGTCGGCCAGGAAGCCGCCGATCAGCGTCCGTCGCCGTAGACGTCCGCGGTGTCCAGGAAGGTCACGCCGGCCCCGGCGGCCGCCTCCAGCACGGCTCGGGCGTCCGAGTCGGAGACGTCACCCCAGTCGGCGCCGAGCTGCCAGGTGCCAAGGCCCACCAGCGAGACGGTGCGTCCGGTGCGGCCGAGGGTGCGGTGCTGCATGGCGTCATCCATGGCGACCTCCTACCCCACCACCGCCGACGGCACGCCTGCCGGGGTCAGGACCGCTCAGCCCGCGGCGCGACCGGCCGATGAACACCGTGACGGGGGCAGGAGTGCGACGCGGTCGGAGCACCGCAGGAGTGAGGAGAGCCGATGCTCGAGCTGTCCCTGGCGCCCGAGCAGGGCTTCGAGGCAGCCGCTCGCCTGGTCCTGGACTACCTGGACACCCACGTGCCGCTGGCGATGTGGAGCGTGACCAGGGTCGAGAACGGCCGCCAGACCTTCCTGCACGTCGACCCGGACAACGTCCTCGGCGTCACCCGCGGCGACGGCCACCGGTGGCAGGACGGCTTCTGCGTGCGGATGGCCGCCGGTGCGCCGACCGTGGCGCCGGACGTGCGGTCGCTGTCGGTCTACGCGGACGCCGCGGCCAACCGGAGCGGCAACTTCGGTGCCTACGCGGGCGCGGCGATCCGGGAGCCGTCCGGAGCGGTCTTCGGGACGATCTGCGGGCTGCACCCGCAGCCGCTGGGCGTCGAGGGACCCCTGGCGCAGGCCGGCGACCTGCTGCGACTGCTGGGCAGCCTGCTGAGCATGGTGCTGGCGTCCGAACGGACAACGCAGCACGCCGCCGTGGCGCTGCTCGAGAGCCAGCTCAGCGCGGAGAGCGACCCGCTCAGCGGGCTGTACAACCGGCGCGCCTGGAACCGGCTGGCCGCGGAGGAGGCCGAGCGCTCCCGACGGCTCGGCGAGCAGGCGGTCGTCGCGATGCTGGACCTGGATCACCTCAAGCGGGTCAACGACACCGAGGGGCACGAGGCCGGGGACCGCTACATCCGGCTGGCCGGCTCCGCCCTCGCCTCCGCGGTCACCGGCACGGACGTGGTGGCGCGGCTGGGCGGTGACGAGTTCGCGGTGCTGCTGCGCGGCTGCCCGGAGGCGGCGGCCCCGGCCGCGGTCGCACGCATCGAGGCCGCGCTCGAAGACGCAGGCGTGGCCGGCTCCCTCGGGTGGGCCCCGCTCACGGTGCGCTCGGGGCTCTCCGAGGCGATGGCCGCAGCGGACCGGGAGATGTACGCCGTCAAGGCAGCGCGCCGCGCGGGCAAAGCCTCCTGAACCATCACAAAACTCATGTGATGTTCATCTATCCTGAACCAGCAGGGTCCGTTGTGCCGACGTGAGGATGCTCCGATGACAGGTGGGAGGCCACTGGTGCCGGTCGCCGCCGTCCTCGACGCCCTCGTCGACGCCGGACCGAGCATCTCCGAGGACCTCACCGGCATGCTGGACCTGCTGGCCGAGACCATCGTCGCGGCCCTGGGGTTCGGCATCGCGGTGGTCAACATCGTCCGGCCGGACGGGATGCTCGAGGTGGTCTCGGTCGAAGGCGACCAGGAGGCCCGGGCGATCCTGCTCGGGACGGTCGGCAGCGTCGAGACCTGGGAGCGGCAGCTGCTGGTGAGCGAGCCCTGGGGACGGCTCCGCTTCGCCGACCACGCCAACGCCGCCAACGACACCACGCTGCTGTCCTGGGTGCCGGACATCGAGGCCGTCGACGACCCGGACGCCTGGCACCCCGAGGACGCGCTCTTCGCGCCGCTGACCTCCAGCGACGGCTCGCTGCTCGGCATCCTGTCGGTCGACGTCCCCCACGACGGGCGACGCCCGGGGCCCAGCACCTGTCGGGCACTGGAGGCCTTCGCCGTCTCGACGGCGCTGGCCATCGAGCACGCGACCCTACGGTCGCGGGCCGAGGCCTCTGAGCGGCTCTACCGGGACCTGTCCGTGCGCGACCCGCTGACCGGCCTCGGCAACCGCGCCCTGATGCGCGACCGGCTCACCGAGGCGCTGGCCACCCCCGCCACCGGCTCCCTGCTCGGCCTCGCCTTCGTCGACCTCGACGGCTTCAAGGAGATCAACGACCGGCACTCGCACGCGGCCGGTGACGCGGTGCTCACCGCGGTGGCGGACCGGGTGCGCCGCGTCGTACGACCGGAGGACACCGTGGTCCGCTGGGGCGGGGACGAGTTCCTGGTCCTGCTCCAGCACCTTCCCGACGAGCAGGCCGGGGCCGAGCTGGGCGCCCGGCTCGCAGCCGTCGTCGCGGAGCCGGTCTGGTTCCAGGGCCGGGACCTGCGGGTGACCGCGAGCGTGGGCCTCGCGTTCCGCGTGCCCGGGGCATGCGTCGGGGCCGACGAGCTGGTGCGGCGCGCCGACCAGGCGATGTACGGCGTCAAGGTCACCGGCCGCGACGGCTTCGCCGTCTCCGGCGCCGAGCTGCACGCCATCGCCTGAGCGGTCAGCCGCCCTTGGCCGACTGCGAGGCCACGTCGGACCAGGCCGCGGTGGCGCCGCTGTGCCCGATGCGGACCACCTGCTGGGCGGTGCCGACCGCGGCGACCACGGCCAGCACCCCGGCCGCGATGGGCAGCCAGGTCGGCACGGAGGAGGATCCCGTGCGGGCCCGCCGGGCCAGCAGCGTCACGGCACTGACCACCAGGGCGGCGGCCAGCAGGCCGATCACCCAGGGCAGCAGCCCGTCGGCCAGGTGGGAGTGCTCCTCGATCTGGGCGCTCGCACCGACCCGCTTCTCCAGCTCCTCGCCCGACGACGTCGAGAGGGGGGTGAGCGCGACGGCCGCGGCGGCCAGCACCAGGGGCAGCCAGCCGGCCCAGGCCCGGAACCGCGGCCACAGCCCGGCGAGCAGGACGGCCACGGCCGCGGCGGGCACCACGACGACGGTCGCGTGGATGATCAGCACGTGCGCCGGGAGGCCGAAGATGGTGTCGAGCACGAGGTCCTCTTTCCGTGACGAGCCGGCGGGGAGCCGCTCACCGGACGAGAGTGGCCCGGGAACCTGTGAGGTACATGAACTGCTCTGGGCACTTCGTCCCGTCGCCGGTCCGGCCGTCGGCAGCGCCGGCGCCCTGTCTGTGGCCGCGCCAGACCCTAGGCTGGGGCCGGACGCTGCCGCGGGACGTGACCGGCGGGTCCAGCCCGACAGCAGAGGGAGCGACCGATGACCCAGCGCGACCCAGCCGCCCTCGCGGCCGCGCGGGACCGGATCCGCCGCGAGCACCTGCTCCCGGCGGAGCGCCGGCCGGCGTCCTCGGCCCGCGGCCTGCACCACACCGCGCTGGTGAGCGGCGACGTGGAGCGGACGGTGCGGTTCTACCAGGGGGTGCTGGAGTTCCCGCTGACCGAGCTGATCGAGAACCGCGACTACGAGGGGTCCTCGCACTTCTTCTTCGACATCGGCCACGACAACCTGCTGGCCTTCTTCGACTTCCCCGGGCTCGACCTCGGGCCGTACGCGGAGGTGCTCGGCGGCCTGCACCACGTCGCGATCTCCGTCGACCCGGAGCGGTGGAACCACCTGGTCGGCCGGCTGGAGGCAGCCGGCGTCGAGCACGAGGTGCACAGCGGCGTGTCGGTCTACTTCCGCGACCCCGACGGTGCGCGGATCGAGCTGATCGCGGACCCGCTCGGCGAGATGTACGGCCACCGGGTCTCCTGACCCCTACGCGGGCGGGTCCAGGAAGATGTCGCGGGTGGGGGTCTCCCCGCCGCCGTACGACGCCAGGTCGGTGATCCCGATGCCGGCGAGGACGTTTGTGTCGACGAAGGTCTGCCCGGTCATCGCCGCGGCCGGACCGGTGAGCAGGGCCAGGGCCGCGTCGGCCATGATCTCCGGTGACCGCGCGCCCTCGATGCCGCCGACCACGTTGGCGACCGCGGCCGTCGCGATCAGCGTCTCCGGCCACAGGCAGGCCGCCGCGACGGTGGGATGCTCGTGCGCCCAGCCGAGGGTGAGCATGCTCATCGAGTACTTGGAGATCGTGTACGCGGGATGGGCGCCCAGCCAGTGCGGGGCGAGGTTGAGCGGCGGCGAGAAGGTCAGCACCCGGCCGTCGGAGGAGCGCTCGAGGTGCGGCAGGCAGGCGCGGGTGAGCAGCCAGGTGCCGCGCACGTTGACGTCCTGCATCAGGTCGAACCTCGTCGCGGTCAGCTCGGTCGTGGGGCGCAGGTCGATCGCGCTGGCGTTGTTCACCACGATGTCCACGCCGCCGAAGTGCTCGACCGCGGTGTCCACGGCCCGTTGCACGTCGGCCTCGTCGCGGACGTCCCCGACCACGGCGACCGCGCTCGCCCCGGTCTCGGCTATCTCCTCGACCGCCGTGTGCACCGTCCCGGGCAGCCGGGGGTCCGGCTTGTCGGACTTGGCGAGCAGCACGACGTTCGCGCCGGCCCGGGCGGCCGCGAGCGCGACGGCCAGGCCGATCCCGCGGCTCCCTCCCGACATCACCAGGGTGCGGTCGTGCAGGGCGGCGTCGTTCTGGGGCAACGGGCTCTCCTCGGTGGTGCCGGTCGGGCGGTCCCCGAAGTCTCGCAGCAGGCGCCGGGCAGTGGCAGCCGAGACCACGGGCGATGACACACCCGGTCTCCGGGCCTACGCTGGTCTTGTCCTTCCGGGGAGGCATCGTGCGCTGTCCGTCGTGTGCATCAACGAATCCCCCTGACGCGTCGTTCTGCGGCTCCTGCGGACTCGCGCTGACGGCGGAGGCGAACTTCGGGACGACGCTGGCAGTGCAGCACGACCTAGCGCCGGTCTCCGACGCCACCCGCTACCTCTGCGCGGCCGTGCAGCTCGACGCGGGCCTGGCGGAGCGGGTGGTCCGCGACATCCTGCATCAGGAGTTCAAGGCGCTGCCCTGGTCCCCGGGCGTGGATCTGGTCTCGGTGGTCCGCTACGCGCTGCTGGCCAGGGGACGTCAGGTGGCCCGCGACGTCGGCCTGCTCGTGCTGCTGGTGCTGTTCCTGTTCACGTTCGCCGCCGGGTCGGTTGCCGCCCTGCTGGTGCTCGTGCTGGCCTGGGGGGTGATGGTGGCAGAGCGGTGGGTGGCCACGTACGTGGTGATGGCCCACCGGCTGGGCCCGCCGTCGGCGGGTCGACCGAGCTCGCCTCCGCGGTTCGGGCAGCGGGTCGAGGGGCGCCTGGCAGAGATGGTCTCCGTCGGGGAGGGGAACGTGGGGGTCTACGGGTCCTTCAGCCCATTCATCGGCAGCGGAGTCTCCCTCGATGCCTGGTCGTTCGCCCTCGACGTCGACCGGGCGGCAGAGGGCCGGCAGGTAGAGCCGTTCAGCGTCCTGGACATCCACCGCCGCACCGAGGCCGATCTGAGACGGCTCGAGCTCGCCGGCATGTCCGTGGACAACCGGGTCTTCGTCGACGGCCGGGACGTCCGCGGTGACCAGCGATTCCTGGCCCACGAACTCGGCCGGCCGGTGACCCGGGTGGACGAGGCTCTGCTCAGCTCGCTCATGGTCTTCCCGGAGGACCGCGCACGGCCGTACCTGTGCCTGCGCGTCGCGGGGTGGCGGGGACAGCTGGTGCTCTCGACGTTCCTGCGGTTCGCGCTGTCCGGCAACAAGCTCTTCGTCGAGCTCAGTCACTCGTTGCTGGCGCCGGTGCTGGATGCCTACCAGGAGGTGGACCGGCTGCTTCCACGGCCGACTCCGAGACAGTTCGCGCGCCTCGCGGTGAAGGCCCTTCGGGGGCTCCCGAGGGCCGTGCTGCTGTCGCCGTACTCGGTGGTGGTGGCGGCGTTCGGTCCGCTGACCGCGCAGGTGCGCGGCGCGCGGCAGCGCCGCGAGATCACCAGCGGCCTTCGGTTCAACTACGGGGCCACCACGAGTCCGCGAGAGGCGGCTGCGGACCCCCGGTACCAGCGTTACTTCCAGCAGCTGGACAAGGAGCTCTACAGCAAGGTGGTAGAGCGGCAGATCCTGCGATCCGTCACCGACTTCCTGGACGAGAAGGGCGTCGACACCGGGGAGCTGCGCGAACGCCAGACGACCATCATGAACAACGGCGTGTACGTCGCGGGGGGGAGCCTGACCGTGGACAGCCTGGCAGTCGGCAAGCGCGCCAAGGCCTCGTCGTTCATGTCCAGGAAGCCGGTGCCGGCACAAGGAGCTGAGCGATCATGAAGAACCAGGGCATCTCGATCACCGGGGGGACGGTGCAGGTGGGGGCGATGGCGGTTGGCAAGGCAGCATCCGCCTCGAACTATGTCGCGGCGGAGCCACCCGGCACGGTCGACGAGCTGCGCGTGCGCATGACCGAGCTCCTTGTTCAGATGCGAGCCGAGAGCGGCGCACTGGTCGACCCGCAGCGGACCCTCGCGATGGGCGAGATGGCGGAGCGAGAGCTTGCCCAGGACCAGCCCGACAAACGGTCACTTGTGGAGGCCCTCCGGTCCGTGGCTGCGGGTGTCGGCTCGGTCGCCTCCCTTGCCGGGGCGGTGGTCAGCCTGCAGCAAGCCGTCGGGGTGCTCTTCTGAGCTCTTCCCCTACCGAAGTGACGGGTCAGGTCCTCGGCGCCGCGGGCACGGCGCGCACGAAGTGCAAGACGGCGTCCCGGATGCCACCAGCGGCTCGCGCGCGCCAGGCGGGTGAGGTGAGCCGCCGGGCGTCCGCGGCGTTCCGCATGTTGCCGCACTCGATGACGGCCGCCGGGACCCGCGTCAGGTTGAGCCCGGCGAGGTCCGAGCGCTCGGTCATCCCGTCGACGCCCGCGTAGGACGACGGCGGCTCCTCCGTCCGGGCCGCGAAGTCCCGACGCAAGAGCCGCGCGAGGGTGCGGCTCGAGTCCAGGACCGCCCGGTTGCCACCGTCGGGCGCGAGCGCCGGGGCGATGACGTGGAAGCCCAGACCGGAGGGGGGTCCGCCGTCGGCGTGCACTGACACGACCGCGTCCGCCTGCAACCTGTTGCCGACCGCGGCACGGGCGTCGACGCACGGGCCGAAACCGGTGTCGTTCAGCCGCGTCGTCACCACCCGCACCCCGTCCTCGCGCAGCAGGCTCGCGGCCCGTCGTACGACGTCGAAGGTGAACGCGTGCTCGGGGTAGCCCGCGTCAGTCGTCGTCCCGACGGTGTTGCACGGCTTGCGGAACCCCCCTGCCGGCACGAGCCGGGCAGCCCTGGCGGGCTGGTCGGCGTTCCCGCCGTCGTGTCCAGGGTCGAGGACGACCGTGCCCGTGGCTGGGCCCGGTCGCGACGGCGGCGTCGGCGTCAAGGACGGATGGACGCCCATCCCTTGTCGTGGTCCGACGGGGGACTGTCGGGAGAGAGTGCTTGCCCGGTCCTGATGCGACGACAGCGGTCGCGCGTCGTCACTGGTGCCGGCGCAGCCGACCACGGCCAGCACCGAGGCGACGGCTGTGAGGACCCCGAGCCGCGAGGGCACTACTGCCCCTCGATGTCCACGCTGCTGAGAGCTGTGTAGTCGTAGGCGCGCACCCCTGGCTCCGTTGTGCCGTCGATGCGCAGCACCACCCGGTCGACCGTCGGGTCACTGGGCACCCGGACGGCCTGCAGGATGCGCGTGTCGTCGGCTAGCGACTGCGGGACGACGGTGCCGTCGGGGAACAGCCAGCTGACCCGGGTGACCCGGCGTTCTTGGGTGTACCGGTCCGCCCCCGAGGCGGGATCGACTTTGGCGTAGCCGTTGACCAGGCCGACCGCCAGGATCCGGGCCGGGAAGCCCAGGTCGAAGACGATCTCGCCACCGGTGGCGTCGCCCCGGACACGCCACGCCGTCGTCGGGTCGTCATCGACCAGATTCTCTGCGGCGTAGCTCGTCACGTGTCCCGCCGCGTCCACCCCGTTCGGTGCCGTCCCGGGGACGCTGATCAGCGCCGACGCGGCGACGTTGCGGGGCAGCCCCCCGGGACTCCCGCTGGGGGCCGAGGGTGTGGGTGCCGGTTCTGGGGACGGCGTCGACGGTGCGGACGACCCAGGAGTGGTCGATCCGCTCGCCGATGGCACCACCACGGCACCGGGAGTGCCCTGAGGGGCGTCAGTGGAGCGCAGGACGAGGTAGGTGCCGACCGCGGCGGTGGCCACCAGTAGGGCAGCGGCGAGCAGGACCGGTCCGCGGCGCGACGGCACCGTCGCAGGCGGCGCCGCCCGCTGCGGGGCGGACGGCCCGTGGGTGACGGTGGACGTGGCGCTCCCGCTCCGGACCGGCTGAACCACGTCGATGTCCCGCGGCCCGCCCGCTCCGCCGGTGGTGGTCCCGCACGCCGTGCAGAACGCCTGCTCAGGCTCGACGGGCTGACCGCACTTGGTGCAGAACCGCATGGCACCCCCTGAGGTGGCAACGGCGTCCGCCGGCGAGCAGGCGCTCTCCCTGACGTCGCGCCTCACGATGTCGTCATGTCACGAAGACGGGTGACCTCCCGACTCTAGTGGTCGGGGTGGGCAGTGGGCACCCGCCGACGGCGTCAGGAGGACATGCCCCAGACGGGTGACGGACCGGCACCGCTGCACCGCCCAGCGAGAACGGATGGGCGTCGCTTCAAGCCCCGGGACCAGGGGCTATGGGGCTCTTGTCAGAGGTGCCACATCTGACGGCGTGTCTCGGCGGCCGAACTCCCGGTCGGACCCAACGCGAAAGTAGGTCGCAGACCCACCGCGTCAGGTGGATCACGCTGCCGCCCACGAGGTAGCCGCGCGAGTCGGCCCCACACGCGAGGTGACGCTGGCTGGCCCGTGTACGGGCGTCAGGTGCCCGAGCAAAGTCAGAATGCCGATGGCGTGGACGACAATCCTCAGGACACACAAAAAGCCCAGGTCAATGACTAGATCGACCTGGGCTTCGATGCGTGCGCTCGGAGGGATTCGAACCCCCAACCTTCTGATCCGTAGTCAGATGCTCTATCCGTTGAGCTACGAGCGCGCGAGGCGTCGCACACTTTAGCGTGCCGGGCGCACCGTGGCGAAATCGGTGCTCATCCGGACGCCGTCGGTTCGAGGAAGAGCTGGAGCAGCCGCACCAGGTCGCGCCGGTCCCGACCCTCCGGGCCGCCCAGGTGGACGTCGACCACGGCGCGTGAGATCTCGGCGGCCTCGGCGAGGACCGGCTCGGCCTCCGGGAGCAGGATCAGGCGGTAGGCGCGGCGGTCGGCGGGGTCCCGCTCGCGGGCGAGCAGGCCCCGGTGCTCCAGGTCGTCGACGATCTGTACGACGGTCGCGGGACTGACCTCGAGCATCGCGGCGAGCTGCCCCTGCGTGGCCGGGCCGGCGACCCGGAGCGCGCGCAGGGTGCCGACCTGCCGCGGGTCGATGCCGAGGGGGGCGAGGCTGCCGAGGAACTCGCGGTGCACGCGCTGGTGGGTGCGCAGCAGCAGGAAGCCGATGCTGTCGAGCAGGTCCGTGGGGGTGCGCTCGTCGAGCTCGTCGCTGATCAGGCCCAGGAGGATGTCACGGAGCCGGGCGACCCCTTCGGGGGTCAGCGCCGCGGTCAGGTGGTCCTCGAGGTCGCGGACGTCGCCGGCCCAGCGGCGTACCGCCTCCCGGCCGGCGGGGGTCCGGGTCAGGGCGTAGCAGCGGCGGTCCACGGGGTTGCGGACCCGCTCCACCAGCCCGGCGGACTGCAGCGTCTCGGCGACCGTGGTCATGGTGGTCCCGCTCAGGGCGCACAGCCGCGCGAGGCTCTGCTGGGACTGCGGCTCGAGGTCGCCGAGCGCGAGCAGCGCCGCGTAGGAGTGCAGGTCGACCGTGCCGGGTAGAAGGTCCGCGATCAGGCCGGCGACCCGGGCCCGCGCACGCCAGAGCAGGTGCCCCGGGAGGTCGCGGAGCTCCGCGTGAGCAGCGCGTGTTGCCGGGGCGTCCATGGCCGGTTACCGTACACCAGTCAATAGTTTAGTCCTTGATGATCTCGCGCGTGGCGAGGCGCGTGACGAAGCGGGAGTTCCGATGGCCAGCAAGTGGTGGACCCTGATCGCGGTCTGCACCGGTGTGTTCATGCTCCTGCTCGACATCACGATCGTGAACGTCGCGCTGCCCGACATCCAGCGTGATCTGAACGCGTCCCTCTCGGACCTGCAGTGGGTGATCGACGCCTACGCGCTGACGCTGGCCGCGCTGCTGCTCACCGCTGGCTCGCTGGCCGACCTGTACGGTCGCAAGCGGCTCTTCGCCATCGGGACGGTGGTGTTCACGATCGGGTCGCTGCTCTGCGGCCTGGCGCCGACGGTGCTGTTCCTGACCATCGCCCGTGCGGGCCAGGGCATCGGCGGGGCGATCATGTTCGCCACGGCCCTGGCGCTGCTCTCCGGGGCGTTCTCCGGCCGGGAGCGCGGCACCGCCTTCGCGTTCTTCGGCGCCACCACCGGGGTGGCCGTCGCGGTCGGCCCGGTGCTGGGCGGGGTGCTCACCAGCGGGCTGTCCTGGCACTGGATCTTCCTGGTGAACATCCCGATCTGCGTGCTCGCCATCGCCGTCACCCTGTCCAAGGTCGAGGAGAGCCGCAACCCGCACGCCGGGCGCCCGGACTGGATCGGGTTCCTCACTTTCAGCAGCGGCCTCGGCCTGCTGGTGCTCGGCCTGATCCGCGGCGGCGTGGACGGGTGGGGCAACAGCCTGGTGGTGTCCTGCTTCGTGGCGTCCGCGGTGCTGCTGGCCGGGTTCGTGGTCAGCCAGATGCTCCAGGAGTCGCCGATGTTCGACCTCGGGCTGCTGCGTAAGCCGACCTTCGTCGGCGGCCTGGTCGCCGCGGTCGGGATCTCCGCGTCCGTCTTCTCGATCCTGACCTACCTGATCATCTATGTGCAGAACGTGCTCGGCTACTCGGCGGTCGGGGCCGGCTTCCGGTTCCTGTTCCTGTCCGGGATGTCCTTCGTCGCCGCGATCATCGCGGGCCGGCTGACCAGCCACGTGCCCACCAAGTGGCTGATGTCCCCGGGCTTCCTGCTGGCGGCCCTGGGGCTGTTCCTGATGCGCGGGATCGCCGCCAACGCCGACCAGTCCGAGTGGCGGCACCTGATCCCGGGGCTGATCATCGCCGGTGTCGGCATCGGTCTGATCAACGTGCCGCTGGCCTCCACCGCGGTGGGTGTGGTCAGCCCGGAGCGCTCCGGGATGGCCTCCGGGGTCAACTCGACCTTCCGGCAGGTCGGCATCGCCACCGGGATCGCCGCGCTCGGGTCGATCTTCAGCCACCAGGTCGCCAGCGGGATGACCAGCGCGCTGGCCGGGACGCCGGTCGCCGACCAGGCCGGCCGGCTGTCGGCGGCGGTCACCAACGGTCAGATCAGGGCGGTCCTCGCCCAGGCGCCGGCGTCCGCGCGGTCGACCATCGAGCAGGCCGCCACCGCCAGCTTCGTGGACGCGCTGAACCACATCGTCACCATCGCCGCGGTGATCGCACTGGTCGCCGGGATCGCCTGCCTGTTCCTGATCCGCGCGAAGGACTTCGTCGGCCAGCAGGGTCCGGCGCAGAACCCGCCCGGTGGCGCGCACCGTGCCGACGAGCCGGAGCCCGCCCCGGCCTGAGCGAGCCCCTCAGCCGTCGCGCTGCTCTCGCAGCAGCGCGACGTCGCTGACCCGGTCCACGTGGTCGCGCATCGCCGTCGAGGCGGCGCCCGGGTCCCGGTCCCGGATCGCGGTCGCGATCCGGCGGTGCCCCTCGAGGGACTCCCGCGGCCGGTCGGGCTGGGAGAGCGACTCGATCCGGGTCTCCCGGATCAGGTCGCTGATCTCGCCCATCAGCCGCGACAGCAGCGCCGAGTGCCCGGCCGCCGTGACCGCGGCGTGGAAGCGCTCGTCACCCTCGACGCCCCGGCCGCCCGCGGCGACGTCGCGCTCCATCAGCTCCAGGGCGGTGTCGATGTCGGCGAGGTCCGCCTCGGTCCGCCGTACGGCGGCCAGCGCGGCGAGCTTGGTCTCCAGCGCCTCCCGGGCCTCGATGACGTCGGGGAGCTGCTGCGCGTGCCGGCGCAGCGCGTCCACGACCCGCGAGGTGCCGGCCGCCTCCACCAGCAGCGCCCCGTCGCCGTGCCGCACGGCCACCACGCCCACCACCTCCATGGCGACCAGCGCCTGGCTGACGGTGGCCCGGCTGACGCCGAGCCGCTGGGCGAGCTCCCGCTCCGGCGGCAACCGGTCGCCCGGCCGCAGACCGGACTCCCGGACCCAGGCCAGGATCTGCTGGGCGACCTGCTCGTAGAGCCGCGGCCGGGTCACCGGGCGCAGCGGGGCCGAGTCGGTCATGCCGCCGAGTGTATTGACAGATGGCTCAGATGACTATTGGCTAGTCCACCGAACCGGGTGACGACCGTCACGCGGCATCTCGGGAGGAAGCCGGCATGTCCCCAGAGTGGGTATCGATTCTCGCGCTCGTCGCGCTGTTCGTGGTCGGCACGGTGCTGCCGATCAACATGGGGGCGCTCGCCTTCGTCGCCGCCTGGCTGGTCGGCATGTACTCGCTGGATCTCACCGAGAAGGAGATCGTCGGCGGCATCAGCGGCGACCTGGTCCTCACGCTGGTCGGGGTCACCTACCTGTTCGCGATCGCCCGCAACAACGGCACCGTGGACCTGATCGTGCGCAAGGCGGTCCAGGCGGTCGGCGGCCGGGTGGCGCTGATCCCGTGGGTGATGTTCGCGGTCACCGCGCTGCTGACCGCGATCGGCGCCGCCAGTCCGGCGGCCTGTGCGATCATCGGCCCGATCGCGCTCGGTTTCGCCGGCCGCTACAAGATCAACCCGCTGCTCATGGGGATGTTCGTCGTGCACGGCGCCCAGGCCGGGGGCTTCTCCCCGATCAGCATCTACGGCACCATCACCAACTCGGTGATGCGCGACAACGGCCTGCCGGTCGGCGAGGTCACCGTCTTCCTGACCAGCCTGCTGGTCAACCTGCTGATCGCGGCCGTGCTCTTCCTGGTGCTCGGCGGTCGCGAGCTGACCGCGCGGCGGATCGGGGCCGACGAGCTGGACGAGGTCCGCGAGGTGGAGACGGTGATGGCCGGGACGACCGGCGCCGGGACCCGGCACCGGGACCGGACCACGCTCGGCACCGGCGACCCGGTGGACGCGGGCCGGCCGGTCGGCGGTGCCGGTGCGGGCGCCGCTGCCCGGATCAGCCCCGACCAGGTGATCACCCTGATCGCGTTCGTGGGCGTCGCGATCGTCGCGCTGGTCTTCGACAAGAACATCGGCTTCACCGCGATCACCGCCGCGGTGCTGCTCACCGCGCTGTTCCCCCGCCAGCAGAAGGGCGCCGTGTCCCAGGTCGCCTGGGCCACCGTGCTGCTGGTCGCCGGGGTCAGCACGTTCGCCACCATCCTGGAGACCGCGGGGGCACCCGAGTACGTCGGCACCTGGGCCGCCGGGCTCGGTGCCGCGGCGCTGGGTGCGCTGATCCTCTGCTACGTCGGCGGCGTGGTCTCGGCGTTCGCGTCGTCGACCGCGCTGCTGCCGATCATCATCCCGATCTCGATCCCGCTGATCGCCGGCGGAGGGGTCAGCGCGATCGGCCTGGTCGCGGCGCTGGCCGTCTCCTCGACGATCGTCGACGTCAGCCCGTTCAGCACCAACGGCGCGCTGATGGTCGCCAACCGGCCGGACTCCATCTCCGAGGAGGGCTTCTACAAGCAGATCCTGACCTACAGCGGCATCGTCGTGGTGGTCGGACCGCTGTTGGTGTGGGCCGCGGTCGTGCTGCCGGGCTGGGTGTGAGCATGCCGGGCGCCGCGATCGGGGACGCGGACCGGGTCGGGCCGCTGGCGGGCACGCTGGTCGTCGACCTCTCCCGGGCCCTGGCCGGGCCGCACGCCACGATGATGCTCGGCGACCTCGGCGCACGGGTGGTCAAGGTCGAGGTCCCCGGCGGGGGCGACGACACCCGCGGCTGGGGGCCGCCGTTCGTGAGCCCGCCCGGCGAGGACGACGCCGGCCGGGAGTCGACGTACTTCCTGTCCGCCAACCGCAACAAGGAGTCGGTCACCCTCGACCTCAAGGCGGAGACCGACCGCGAGGTCCTGCTGGCGCTGGTCGGCCGGGCCGACGTCCTCGTGGAGAACTTCCGCACCGGCGTCCTGGAGCGGCTCGGTCTCGGCATCGAGAGCCTGCAGCGGCTGAACCCGCGCCTGGTGGTGCTGTCCATCACCGGCTTCGGGCACGACGGCCCCGAGGGCGGCCGGGCCGGCTACGACCAGATCGCCCAGGGCGAGGCCGGACTGATGTCGCTGACCGGCTCCGGACCCGACGACCCGCAGAAGGTCGGGGTGCCGATCTCGGACCTGCTGGCCGGCATGTACGGCGCGTACGGCGTCCTGGCGGCGCTGCTGGAGCGGGAGCGGACCGGCGTCGGGACGGTGGTGCGGACCTCGCTGCTGGCGGCCACGGTCGGCGTGCACGCCTTCCAGGGCTCCCGGTGGACGGTGGCCGGGGAGGTCGGACGGGCGCAGGGCAACCACCACGCGTCGATCGCTCCGTACGGGCTGTTCCGCTGCGCCGACGGCACGGTGCAGATCGCCGTGGGCAGCGAGGGCCTGTGGCGCAGGCTGTGCGATGCCTTCGACCTCGACGCGACCGCACCGGGGGTCGCCACGAACCCCGAGCGGGTGCGGAACCGGGACCTGGTGATCGAGCTCGTCGAGGAGGCGTTCTCGTCGTGGTCGGCCGACGACCTGCTGACCCACCTGGCCGCGGTCGGCATCCCCGCAGGCAAGGTGCGCAGCCTGGACGAGGTGTACGCCTGGGACCAGGTGGCCAGCCAGGGACTGCGCATCGACGTCGAGCACGACACGCTCGGCCCGGTGACGCTGCCCGGCCCGCCGTTGCGGTTCTTCGACGCCGGCGGCGCCGAGGTCACCCGGACCGCGCATGCGGCACCCCCCACGCTGGACCAGCACGGTGCCTCGGTCCGCGCCTGGCTGGCCGGGAAGGCGGGCGCATGAGCACCGTCGCCACGCGTCGGCCGGGGGCGCGGGAGCTGATCGGCCTGGTGCTTGACGAGGGCACGTTCGTGTCCTGGGACGAGGCGATCGACCACGGGGACCTGGACCCCGGCTATGCGGCCGAGCTGCGGACTGCCGCGGAGCGGGCCGGCGTCGACGAGGCGGTGGTCACCGGTCGGGGCGCGATCCGCGGGCACGCGGTGGCGGTGATCGTGGGGGAGTTCCGGTTCCTCGGCGGCTCCATCGGCCGGGCCGCTGCCGAGCGGGTGGTGGCAGCCGTCGAGCGCGCCACCCGGGAGCGGCTGCCGCTGATCGCCGCGCCGTCCTCGGGCGGCACCCGGATGCAGGAGGGCACGCCCGCCTTCGTCGAGATGGTCACGATCAGCCGGGCGGTGGCGCGGCACCGGTCCGCGGGTCTGCCGTACCTGGTCTACCTGCGGCATCCCACGACCGGGGGCGCTTTCGCGTCCTGGGGGTCGCTGGGCCACGTCACGGTCGCGGAGCCGGGCGCCCTGGTCGGCTTCCTGGGCCCCCGGGTGTTCGAGGCCCTGCACGGGGAGCCCTTCCCGGTCGGCGTGCAGGTGGCGGAGAACCTCGTCGACAAGGGCGTCATCGACGCGGTGGTCGCGCTCCCGGACCTGGCCGAGGTGGCCGCGCGGGTGCTCGACCTGCTCACCCCCGGCGACGGCGGCCGGTCCCGGCCCCGGGTCTCCTCGGCGCCGCCGGCACGGTCCGGGACGGCCTGGGAGTCGGTGCTGCTGACCCGGCGCCCGGACCGGCCCGGGGTGCGCGAGCTGCTGCGGCACGCCGCCGACGACGTGGTCCCGCTCAGCGGCACCGGGGACGGCGAGTACGACGCCGGTCTGATGCTCGCGCTCGCCTCGTTCGACGGGGTGGCCTGCGTGCTGGTCGGGCAGGACCGCCGCAACCAGTCCCCGCAGGAGTCGATGGGCCCGGGTGCGCTCCGCGAGGCGCGCCGCGGGATGCGGCTGGCCGACGAGCTCGGACTGCCGCTGGTCGCGGTCATCGACACCCCCGGGGCCGACCTCTCGCCGCGGGCCGAGGAGGGCGCGCTGGCCGGGGAGATCGCCCGCTGCCTGGTCGACCTGTCCACGCTGCGGGTGCCGAGCGTGTCGGTGCTGCTCGGGCAGGGCTGCGGCGGGGGCGCGCTCGCGCTGCTGCCGGCGGGGCGGGTGGTGGCCGCCGAGCACGGCTGGCTCTCGCCGCTCCCACCGGAGGGGGCGAGCGCGATCGTGCACCACGACGTGGGCCACGCCGCCGAGCTGGCCGAGCAGCAGCGGATCGGGGCCCACGACCTGCTCGCCGAGCGGGTCGTGGACGTGATCGTGCCGGAGCCTGTCGCCGCGCACCTGGACCCGGAGGGGTTCGCGCGTGCGGTCGCCGAGGCCGTCGCGGACCAGATCCGCGTCCAGCGCGGTGAGCGCCGCGACTAGACCGTGATCGTGCGACTCCTGCCGCGGGCCCGGCGCCGGTCGGTGACCAGGGCAAGCGTGTTCAGCGTCGCCCAGCCGAGGGTCACGCCCAGCACCTTCTTGCGGGTCTGGTCGTCGGCCGCCCGGCCCGCCAGCAGCAGGCCGTCCGCGACGTCCAGGGAGATCCGGATCAGCATCGCGGCGGTCACCGTCTTCTCGGAGCGGCCGAACATCCCCAGCGCGCTGACCGGCAGGTCCCGGGCGCCGTAGGTCCGGGCCAGCAGGTCGTACTCGGCGGCGTGGTCCGGGTCGACGGCCGAGCCGAGGTGACGCGGCTGGAGGAGGGCGAAGACGCCGTACGTTGCGGTGCCGGCGGACATCAGGCGGCTCAGCGAGTAGGTCATGGACGCCTCCTACCCACTGAGCGCCGTCTCACCCGAGCAGCCGGTACGGCGTGAGGCTGAGCAGGTGCACCGCCGGGTCGGCGCACGCCGTGGTCGGGAGCTCCGCGAAAGCCGACCGGGTCTGGTCGGGCGGGTACACCCGCAGCCCGGTGGCGGCGGTGGGCCTGCACGTGGCGGGTGGGTAGTTCTCCGCGGTGGTCGCCCGCAGCGTCGCCTCGGCCCGAGCACCCGGCTGCAGCGTGAGAGCGGCGGCCTGCCCCCGGCGGGTGCGGTCCGCCGGAGCGCCGATCGGGGCGCCCCCGAGAGCCTTGACCAGGGACACGCCGCCGAACCCGCCGGTGCGGCAGGCCCGGGCGGAGGTGTTGGTGAGCCGCAGCGGGTAGTAGGTGCTGCCTGCTGCGCCCTCGCCGGCGCCCAGGCTGACCTTCAGCTCGGCGGTGGTGCAGGTGGGCACGGCCGCGGTGGCGCGGGCGCTCGTGCTGCTGCTGGGACTCGTGCCCGCGGTGGTGGCTCGCGTGCTGGGTGCCCGGCTCGGGGTGCTCGAGGCCGACGGCGCCGCGGAGGAGGCGTCAGCGGAGGAAGCGCCGCCGGAGGGAGTGTCGGCGGAGGAGCTGTCCGCGCTGGAGGCGGCGGGCATGCCGGTGGAGCTGCAGCCGGCGAGGGCGAGGCTGCCGAGTGCCAGCCCGAGGGCCAGCCGGAGGGTGGTGTTCACGTCCCAAGTATTCCGTAGGTCGGATCGGGAATCCTGCTTTGCGTCAGACGCGTTGGGGTACACGTCCCCCAGACCTGAGCACGCCCAGCGACAAGGAGTCAGATGACCGCCGTACCGAACATCACCCTCAACAACGGTGTCGAGATCCCGCAGCTCGGCTTCGGCGTCTTCCAGATCGAGCCGGAGAACACCAAGGACGCGACGCTGGCAGCGCTCGAGGTCGGGTACCGGCACATCGACACCGCGCAGATGTACGGGAACGAGAAGGAGGTCGGCGAGGCGGTGCGCGCCTCCGGCATCGACCGTGGCGACCTCTTCGTGACCAGCAAGCTGAACAACGGCTTCCATGCGTACGACGACGCGCTGAGCGCCTTCGACGGCACCCTGAAGGCCCTCGACATCGAGTACGTCGACCTGTTCCTGGTGCACTGGCCGCTGCCTGCCGTGCTCGACTACGTCGAGACCTGGAAGGCCATGGAGAAGATCTACGAGTCCGGCCGGGTCAAGGCGATCGGCGTGTCGAACTTCCAGCCGACGCATCTTCGCCGGATCCACGGCGAGACCAGCGTCACCCCGGCGGTGAACCAGATCGAGGTGCACCCCTACCTCGCCAACGACGAGGTCCGGGCGTTCAACGCCGAGCACGGCATCGCCACCGAGGCCTGGTCCCCGATCGCCCAGGGCAAGGTCCTCGACGACCCGACGATCGTCCGGATCGCCGAGGCGCACGGCAAGTCCGCCGCGCAGGTCACGCTGCGCTGGCACCTGCAGCGGGGCGACATCATCTTCCCCAAGTCGGTGACCCGCTCGCGCGTCGAGGAGAACTTCGACCTGTTCGACTTCGAGCTGTCCGGCACCGACATGACCGACATCACCGAGCTGGACAAGGGTGAGCGCACCGGGCCGAACCCGGACGAGTTCAACTACATCCCCGAGTGACCCGTCGCGGTCGCGAGACCGCGGCGTCGCGACGACGCACGAGCGCCCCCGCCCGGAACGACTCGGGCGGGGGCGCTCCCGCTTCCGGACCGCAGCCGAGCGAGGCCGTCCGCCGGGCGGTCAGCGACGCACCAGCACCCGGGTGCCCGGGGTCGCGAAGCCCCAGATGGCCTGCGACAGCGTCCGGCTGACCCGCAGGCAGCCGTGCGAGCGGCGCAGGTCGGTGCCGAGCAGCCGGTCGGAGTGCAGCTGGCGGCCGGTGCCGCGGTCGACCGGGACCCGGTGGAAGCCGACGCCGCACGGCGCGAAGCGCACGAAGCTCTCCAACCGGTAGCGCCCGGAGTAGTCGCTGTTGGCGCGGATCCGCGCGGCCCGACCGCACTGGGAGCCGGTGCGGTAGCGGCCCGGGTGCAGAACGGCGGGGTTGTCGATGACCGGTCCCTCGGCGACGACGCGCCCGGCCCGGCCGACCAGCCACACGTAGTTCTGACCCTGGCTGACCACCACCCGGCGCCCGGAGTCGGCCCCGGGGACGGGCCGGCGGTCGCAGCGCACCGGCTGCGGCGCCGCCAGCAGCGACCGGGTCGCGGCGTCCAGCCGACCCGACTGCGGCAGCCGGTCGGCGGCCTGGAGGCGCACCAGCGCGGCGCGCAGCCGGATCGAGTGGCGCCCGTCGACGGGACCGGCGGCGCAGCCGAGCGCGTTCAGCCGGCGCTGGGCGGTGGCGGTCCCGTCGTCCCCGGTCGGCCCGACGGCGGTGCGCCCGGGGGCGGCCCCGGCGACGGCCTGGGTGAGCGGTCCGGCCGGCTCGTCCCGCTCCGGGGTCAGGGCCTGTCCGGGGGCGGCGGCGACCAGCACCACGAGCAGGCTCAGGACGGTCACCAGGACGGCACGAAACGGACGCATAGGCACAAATAGTACGAGCATCCCACCGATCCCACGTCAGAAGGTGATGACCACCTTGCCGGCGGTCCCGGCGTCGGCGAGCCGGTACGCCTCGTCGGCACGGTCCAGCCCGAAGGTGTCGGTGACGATCACCTCCGGGTGCAGCTGCCAGCGGTCCAGGTGCCGCAGCAGGTCCTGCATGTGACCGATCGACGTCACCCACGACCCGTGCAGCGCCACCTGCTTGTGGATCATCAGCGGGGAGACGTCGAAGCCGACGGACCCGCCTTCGCCCACGAACGCGCACCGGCCCCAGGCCGCGGTGCTGGACAGGGCCAGGTGCCGGGCGGCCGGGTGGCCCGAGCAGTCCACGGTGGCCGAGAAGCCCCGCCCTCCGGTGAGCTCGGCGAGCCGGTCCGCGACCGGCGGGTCGTCGCCGTCCGGGGCCAGCGCCTCGTCGACCAGCCCCAGGTCGAGCGCGAGCCTGCGCCGCTCGGGGGACACGTCGGTACCGACCACCAAGCCGGCCCCGAGCGCGCGACCGAGCATCGCGGCCGCCAGGCCGACGGGTCCGAGCCCGGTGACGAGCAGGTCGTCCCGGCCCGACACGGCGAGGCGGAGCAGCGCCTCGTAGGCGGTGCCGAACCCGCAGGAGACCAGCGCCCCGTCGACGTACGACAGCGAGTCGGGCAGCACCAGACAGGTGGCCTCCTCGGCGAGCAGGTACTCGGCGTGACCGCCGTCGCGCTGCCAGCCGTACGCCGCACGGGAGGGGTCGGTGCAGCCGATCAGGTAGCCGCTGCGGCACTCCTCGCAGACCCCGCAGCCGCTGATGTGGTAGACCACCACCCGGTCGCCCTCGGCCAGCCGGCGGCAGCCCGGGCCGACCGCGACGACCTGGCCGCACGGCTCGTGCCCGGCGACCACCCCCTGGTAGGCCTCGGGTCCGTGGCCCAGGTGCTCGCGGTAGATCGCCCGGATGTCGCTGCCGCAGATCGAGGAGGCCTTCATCGCCAGCAGCACCTGCCCGGGGCCCGGCGCGGGCACGTCCCGGGTGACCGTCTCGACGGTGCTGTTCCCCGGAAGCACCACTCCGGGCATCGACGCGCTCACCCCTGCGACTCCCAGGTCTCGAGGGTGCGGCGCGCCCCCAGCTCGTGCAGCGCGTCGAGCGCTGCCGTGTACTCGGCCGCGAACCGCTCGTCCTCGGCCAGGTCCCCGAAGAGGTCGGGGTCGCGCAGGAAGGCCAACCGGTCCGAGGACTGCTGCCGGGCGCGGTCCATCACCGCCTGCTTGCGGCGGTCCACGATCTCGATCACGCCACCGTCCTCGTCCACGCCCTCGGCGTACCGCGCCCAGCTCGCCACCACCAGGGCCGAGCGCCGCACGGGTCCGCCCGCCGCCAGCTCGTGGCGGATCACCGGGACCAGCCACTTCGGGATCCGGTCGGAGCTCTCCGCGCACAGCCGCGCCAGGGTGTCCCGGATCTCCGGGTTGGCGAACCGCTCGACGAGCTTGCGCTTGTAGGCGTCCAGGTCTACCCCCGGCACCGGCTCCAGCGTCGGGGTCGCCTCCTCGTCCATGTAGCCGAGCAGGAACCCGGTGAACAGCGGGTCCGCGCACACCTCGTGCGCGTAGCGGTAGCCGGACAGGTAGCCGAGATAGCACATGCGCCTGGTGGCTGGCGTTCAGCAGCCGCAGCTTCATCAGCTCGTACGGCGTCACGTCCGGCACCAGCTGGACGCCGACCTCCTCGAGGGCCGGTCGGCCGGCGGGGAACCGGTCCTCCAGCGCCCACTGCGTGAACGGCTCGCAGACCACCGGCCAGCCGTCCTCGACGCCGAACTGCTCGGCCAGCTGCGCGCGGTCGTCGTCGGTGGTCACCGGCGTGATCCGGTCCACCATCGAGTTCGGGAAGGTCACGTGCTCCTCGATCCAGCCGGCCAGCTCCGGCGTCCTTGAGCCGGGCGAACGCACCGATCATCTTGTGCGCGACCTCGCCGTTGCCCTGGATGTTGTCGCACGACATGACCGTGAACGGCTCGACGCCGGCCTCGCGGCGGCGGCGCAGCGCCTCGGTGATGAAGCCGAACGCGGTGGAGGGCACGGCGCCGTCCGCCAGGTCGCTCTGGATGGAGGCGTCACCGGCGTCGAACTCGCCGGTCGCCTGGTTGACCAGGTAGCCGCCCTCGGTGATGGTCAGCGACACGATCCGGGTGGCCGGGTCGGCCAGCAGGCGTCAGCACCGCCTCGGGGTCGTCGGGACGCGAACAGGTAGTCGACGATCGAGCCGATCACCCGCGGGTGCATGGTGCCGTCGGGGTCCTTGACCACCAGCGTGTAGAGGCAGTCCTGGGCGTGCAGCACCTCGTGCATGCGCCGGTCGCCGGAGCAGCAGCCCGACCCCGGTGATGCCCCAGTCCAGCGCGGTGCCGGCGTTCATCAGCGCGTCGACGTACATCGCCTGGTGGGCCCGGTGGAAGCCGCCCACACCGAAGTGCACGATGCCCGCCGGTCACCGCGCTCGCGGTCGTAGCCCGGCACGGTGACGGCGGGGCCGAGGTCGGTCAGGTGCGAGTTCGTCAGCTGGGTCATGTCACTCCTGGGCCAGTCGGTGCATGTCACGTCCGTGCATGCCGGGTGGGGTACTGGTGTGCCCGGCTGGCTGCCGGGCGGGGTGTGGGGCGGGCGTCAGTCGACCTCCACGAGCAGGTGGCGGCCGACCGGCCGCGGGACGACCAGCTCGGCGTTGGCCTGGTCGGAGACGGTGGCCCACCGCAGCGCTGCGTCCGGGCGACTTGCCGTGCGCGACGTGCCGCTGCACCAGCCGGGTCAGCCGGGTGGTCTCCTCGACCTCGACGTACCAGACCTCGTCCAGCAGGGGCAGCACGTCGCGCCCAGCCGGAGCGCGTCGTGGAGCAGGTAGTTGCCCTCGGTGACCACCAGCCGGTGCTCGGGGCGTACGGCGATCGCGCCCGCCACCGACTCCTCGCGCGACCGGTCGAACTCGGGCGCGTAGACGGTGTGCCCGGTCTCGGCGCGCAGCCGCCGCAGCAGCGCGACGTACCCGGCCACGTCGAAGGTCTCCGGGGCGCCCTTGCGGTCGGAGAGCCCGAGCCGGGCCAGCTCGTCGTCGTGCAGGTGGAAGCCGTCCATCGGCACGACGACGGCCGCCGGTCCGATCGCCGCGACCAGCTGCGCGGCCAGGGTCGACTTCCCGGAGCCGGGGGCTCCGCAGATCCCGAGGACCGCGCGGCGGTCCGCCATCAGGCCGCGGGCCCGCTCGACCAGGGCGGCGTCCGAGCTGGTGCTCGTGCTCATGAGGCCGGGACCACCATCGGCTTGACGGCGTGCGGGTCCGTGCGGCTGGCCCTCGAGCGCCTCGGCGCACCTGGTCCAGCCCGTAGTGGCCGGTCACCAGCCGGTCCAGCTGGACCCGGCCGGACGCGGCGAGTGCGATGGCACGCGGGCCAGGTGTGCGCGTAGCGGAACGTGCCGGTCAGCGGTGATCTCCCGCTCCTGGATCCGGCTCACCGGAAGGGGCGCCTCGTCGCCGCCCATCCCGACCAGCACCACGCGTCCGGCTCGGGCGACCGCGCGGATCGCGTCCGCGGTCGCGCCCGGGTGCCCGGAGCACTCGAGCAGCACGTCGCCTCGAGGCCGGTCGAGCTCACCGGCCCCGCGCTGACGTCGACCGCCTCGGTGACCCCGAGGTCGGCGCCAGAGCCAGCCGGTGCGGGTTCACGTCGGTGACGGTCACCGAGGCGGCGCCCAGCGCCAGCGCGGCCTGCGCGGCGACCAGGCCGACCGGACCGGCACCGGTGACCAGCACCCGGCGCCCGGACCGACCTCCCCCTTGCGGCACGCCCACAGCCCGACCGAGAGCGGCTCGAGCAGCGCCGCGGCGTCGTCGCTGAGCGCGTCGGGCACCGGGTGCGCGAACTGCTCGTGCACCGTGACCAGCTCGGCGAACGCCCCGTCGATCGGCGGGGTCGCGTAGAAGCGCATCCCTCGCACAGGTTGTAGCGGCCGGCCAGGCACTGGCCGCAGCGAGGTCCGGCACGCCCGGCTCGATCGACACCCGCTGGCCAGCCCGAGCCGGGTCACCGCAGACCCCATGCCGACGACCACGCCGGAGGCCTCGTGCCCGAGCACCAGCGGCGCGTCGACGACGTAGCTGCCGATCCGGCCGTGCTCGAAGTAGTGCACGTCGGACCCGCACACCCCGACCGACGCGACCCGCACCAGCACCTCGTGCGGCCCGGGGACCGGGTCGGGACGCTCCTCGACGGCGAGGTCCCCGGCGCCGCGCAGCACGCTCACCCGCATGTGTGCCCCGGCCTCCGGGCCGCCGGACCCCCGGGCGGTCACTTCACCGCGCCGAGCGAGAGCCCGCGGACCAGCTTGTCCTGGGCGGCGAAGCCGGCGATCAGCACCGGCAGCGAGACCAGGGTGGCCGCCGCGCAGAGCTTGGCGAGGAACAGCCCCTGGCTGGAGATGAACCCGACCAGGAAGATCGGCGCGGTCGCGGAGACCGTCGCGGTGAGGTTCACCGCGAACATGAACTCGTTCCAGCTGAAGATGAAGCAGATCAGGCTGGTGGCCGCCAGTCCGGGCGCGGCGATCGGCGCGACGATCTGGGTCAGCGTGCGGAACAGCCCGGCTCCGTCGACCTGGGCAGCCTCGAGGATCTCCTTGGGCACCTCGGCCAGGAACGACTGCATCATCCAGACCGCGATCGGCAGGTTCATCGAGGTGTAGAGGATCACCAGCGTGTAGACGTTGTCGAGCATCCCGACCTGCTTGACGATCAGGTAGATCGGCAGCAGCGCGGCGATCGGCGGCAGGAACTTCGTGGAGAGGAAGAAGAACATCACGTCGGTCCACTTCTCCACCGGCTTGATGGCCAGTGCGTACGCCGCGGGCACGGCCAGCACGAGCACCAGCAGCGTCGAGACGATGCTCGCGGTCGCCGAGTTGATCAGGTACGACGACACGCCCCGGTCGAAGACGGCGCCGTAGTTGGACAGCGTCAGCGGCGCGAAGATCGACGGCGGGTTGGTCGCGGCGTCGGTCTCCCTGGTGCAGCGAGGTGAGCACCATCCAGGCCACCGGGGCGAAGAACGACCAGCGTCAGCAGCCAGGCGCCGAAGGTCCACCAGGGGCCGGCGGCTCGCGCCCGGCGTCGTCGTCTGGCCTTGTGCTTGCCGGCGGCGCTTCTGGGCCGGCGGCACGCCCATCGGTGGTGGGGGTCACGTCGTCCCGCCCGGCGCGGGTCGCTCCCTCGGTCGTGGCACTCATCGCGAGACCTCCTCGGTGAACAGCGAGCTGATGGTCCGGAGCGCGAACGTGGCGACGATGATCGAGCCGATCACCACCACGACGCCGGCCGCGGCCGCCTCGCCGTACTCGTACTTGCGGAACATGGTCAGGTAGATCTCGTACGGCAGGTTGGTGGTCGCCGACCCCGGGCCCGCCCTGGGTGATGGTGAAGATCGCGTCGAAGGTCTGCAGCACGTAGATGGAGCCCAGCAGCGCCGACAGCTCGATGTACTGGCGCAGGTGCGGCAGCGTGATGAACCGGAACGTCTGGAAGCCGTCGGCGCGGTCGATCTTGGCCGCCTCCAGCACGTCACCCGGCTGGGACTGCAGACCGGCGAGCAGGATCAGCATCATGAACGGCGTCCACTGCCAGACCAGCGCGGCGACGACCGCCGGCATCGGGGTCGACGACACGTAGTCGATCACCGGGCCCTCGCCGCCGAACAGGCCGGCGACCCAGTTCAGGACGCCGTTGAACAGGCCGTAGTCGGGGTTGTAGAGCGCGTGCTTCCAGACCAGTGCGGACGCGACCGGCATCACCAGGAACGGAGCGATCAGCAGCGTCCGGGCGACGCCGCGGCCCGGGAACTTCTTGTCCAGCAGGACCGCGAGGGCCAGCCCGATCAGCGAGCTGATGACGACCACCGAGGCGGTGAGCACCACGGTGTTGACCACCGCGTGCCGCAGCCGGGTGTCGGTGAACACGGTGGCGTAGTTGCCGAAGCCGGCGAACGACTTGTAGTTGCCCATCCCCAGGAAGTTCTTGTCGCCGGGCTGGAGGACGTTCCAGTTCAGCGTGGAGATGGCGATGGTGAGCAGGAACGGGATCTGGGTGACGATGATCGTGAAGATCAGCGCGGGCATCAGCGGACCGCGGCGACGCCAGCGCTCCTTGCGGCTCATCGTCTGCCGGTCGGCTGCGGTGAGGGCCTGGGCACTCATGGGCGGGCTCCTTCGGACGGTCCGGGCGGGCGCGGTCGCCACGGAAGTGGTGCTGGGACGGGAGGGGCCCGGGAAGGGACGGACTGCTGCCGTCCCTCCCCGGGACCGGTGCTGCTACTGGTAGTTCTTCGCGACGTCCTCGGCCAGCTTCTGGCCCTTGTTGAGCGCCTGGTCGACCGTGCCGCGCCCGGCGATGGCGGCGGCGATGTCCTGGCTGACCTTGGTGCCGAGGTCCTGGAACTCGGGGATCGCGACGAACTGGACCCCGATGGTCGGCCGCGGCTGCACGCCCGGGTCCTCCGGGTTGGCCGACTCGATCGCGTTCAGCGTCTCCGGGCCGAACGCGGCCGCCGCCTTCTTGTACTCCGGGATCTGGTAGGTGCTCTCCCGCTTGCCTGCCGGGACCCGCGGCCAGCCGAGCTTCTGGCCGACCAGCTTCTCGTAGTCCTTGGAGGTCGCCCACAGCATGAACTTGGAGGCGCTCTCGGAGTTCTTCGTCGTCTTCGGCATCACCCAGGACCAGGTCCACAGCCAGCCGGAGGCGTCGGTCTTGACCACCGGGGCGGGGGCGTAGCCGACCTTGCCGGCGACCTTGCTGACGTTCGGGTCCTCCAGCGAGCCGGCCGCCGAGGTGGCGTCGTACCACATCGCCACCTTGCTCTGGCTCATCGCGTTCAGGCACTCGGTGAAGCCGGCCTGGGCGGCGCCGGGCTCGCCGTGCTGCCTTGATCAGGTCGACGTAGAACTTCACGGCCTGCTTGAACTCCGGAGCGTTGACCTGGGCCTGCCAGTCCTTGGTGAACCAGGTGCCGCCGAAGGTGTTCACCACGGTGGTCAGCGGCGCGAACATCTCGCCCCAGCCGGGCAGGCCGCGCAGGCAGATGCCCTTCATGCCGGGCTCGGCACCGTCGACCTTGGCCGCGATGTCGGCGACCTGCTGCCAGGTCGGCTTGGCGGGCATCTGGATGTTCTTCTTCGCCAGGATGTCCTTGCGGTACATCAGGAACGAGGACTCGCCGTAGAACGGCAGCCCGTAGAGCTTGCCGTCCTCGCCGGACAGCGACTTCACCATCGGCGGGAGAAGGTCGGCCTGGTCGTAGGACGCGTCGCCGTCGGCGTAGCTGCCCATCTCCTTCAGCCAGCCGTTCTTCGCCCAGATCGGCACCTCGTACGCGCCGACGGTGGCCACGTCGTACTGGCCGGCCTTGGTGGCGACGTCCTGGGTGACCTTGTCGCGCAGCTCGTTCTCCGGCAGCACGGTGTAGTTGACCTTGATCCCGGTGTCCTTGGTGAAGCTGTCCTTGGTCAGCTTCTGGATGTCGACCATCTGCGGGTTGCCGACCATCAGGACGTTGATGGACTTCGACCGCCGCTCGCCGCCACCGCCGCCACCGGCGCCGGCGCAGCCGGACAACGTCAGTCCCGCCACGGCTGGCAGAGCCAGCGCGATGGCGAGCCTCTTCCTGGACCTGATCTTCACTGCTACCTCCGGTTGGTACGCCGAGCGCGGTGCTCGAGGTGTCTGGTGCTCTTCTGGGGTGCTGCGGGGTGCTGCCGGGTGCTGCTAGGCCCGGACCACGTGCGGTCCGAGCACCGAGAACCTGCGAGCCTCGCCGGGGGTGAGCCCGGTGTCGGTGACGAGGACCTCGAAGTCCGAGATCTCGGCGAACCGGCAGAAGCTGCGAGGCTCCGAACTTGGTGTGCAGACCGACGAAGATGCGCCGGCGCGAGCGGGCGACCACCTCGGCCTTGACCGCGGCGACCGCGGGGTCGGGCGTGGTCAGACCGTGCTCGCGGGAGATGCCGTTGGCGCCCAGGAACGCGAGGTCGATGACCAGGTTGCTGAGCATCCGCAGCGCCCAGTGGTCGACGGTCGCCAGCGTCCGGCCGCGCAGCCGACCGCCGAGCAGCAGCACCGTGACGTCCTCGGCGTCCGCGAGCGCGCCGGCGGCGAGCAGCGAGGAGGTCACCACCGTGACCGGGTTCTCGGGGCGGATCGCCTCGGCGACGAACTGCGGGGTGACCCCCTCGTCGATGTAGATCGTCTCCGCGCCGTGCAGCCGCTCCGCCGCCGCGCCGGCGATGCGGCGCTTCTCGCCGACCAGCGAGGTGGAGCGGTGCTTGATGTTGCTCTCGAAGCCGGCGCTCTCCACCGGGTAAGCGCCGCCGTGCACCCGCTGCAGGACCCCGCGCTCGACGAGCTCGCGCAGGTCGCGGCGGACGGTCTCCTCGGCCACCGCGAGGTCCGCGGCCAGGCTGCCGACCTCGACCCGGCCGTCGGTGCGGGCCCGGATCAGGATCTGGCGCTGCCGCTCGTCCGCCTTCACGCCTGCCGCCCTTCCCTGGGTCGATGTGACCGGTGCCACAACGACAGTTTGCCCGAACGGTCACGCGGTGGCCAGCCCGAGTGGGCAGACCTGTGCGCCCGACCTATGCCCACCTCGTGGGGCGGATGAGGGGCATATATGAGTCCGTAGAGGCCTTATCGGGCCCGAGGTGCGCCCCCAACCGGGCCCGTTCGGGTGAACCGGAATGACCGTTCAGGCATGGACCCCCACAGCGCCTGCCGGGTTGGCCGGCACGACGACGGTCGGTGCGCCCGTCACTCGGGCAGGTCTCGGGCAGGTCGCGGGCGGACGCCGGGCCGACGCCGCTGCGGATCCCCGCAGCGGTACCGTCCGCGGGTGCGGTTGTTCGCAGCCCTGCTGCCCCCCGAGCCCGCGGTGGACCACCTCGCCGCGTTCCTCGAGCCACGCCAGGAGGCCGGGGTGGGTCTGCGCTGGACCCGCCCCGAGCAGTGGCATGTGACCCTGGCCTTCCTGCGCGAGGTCCGCGACCGCCGGCTCGACGAGCTGATGGAGCGGCTCGCCCGGGCTGCCGGCCGGCGTACGGCCCTGGAGGTCCGGCTGGCCGGAGCGGGCACCTTCCCCGGTCCTGCCCGGGCCCGGGTGCTGTACGCCGGTGTGCAGACCGACCGCGAGGAGCTCGGCCGGTTGGCCGTCGGGACCCGTGCCGCGGCTGCGCGATCGGGGACGCCGGTCGACGGGACCCGGTTCCACCCGCACGTGACGCTGGCCCGGATGAACCCACCGCTGGAGGCGACCCGCTGGCTGCGGGTGCTCGAGGGCTATGCCGGACCGTCGTGGCCCGCGGACGAGGTCACGCTGGTCGCCTCCCACCTCGGCGAGGGTCCGCAGGGGCGACCCCGCTACGAGGTGGTCGACACCTTCCCCCTGGGGCGCTGACCGGGTCGGCCCGGGACCGGCGTGGGCCGCCGTCGGGCGTGTCCCGCCCAGCGGTCGGTGACATCCGCTCGCAACACGTGCATGACAGGCTGACCCCGTGCACGTGACTCGCATCGGCTTCACCCCTCTCAAGGGCACCCGGCACGGCGACCAGCCGCACGCCGACCTGAGCCTGGACGGGCTGTCCGGCGACCGGCTGCTGTGCCTGGTGGACCGCGGAGGGCACCGGGTGCTGCGGACCGTGGAGACCCCGGAGCTGGTGCGGACGACCGCGCACTGGGCGGACGGCGTGCTCACCACGACCCTGCCGGGCGCCGGTCCGTTCGCCGGTGTTCCGGTGCCCACGGGCGAGGTGCTCGAGGCTGACTACTGGGGCCGGGCGGTCCGGCTCGAGGTCCTCGGCGGGCCGTGGGCCGCGGCCTTCGCCGACCACCTCGGCCGCGACGTGAGCCTGGCCCGCGCGACCCGGCCCGGCGCCCTGGTCTACGGCGCCCCGGTCAGCCTGGTGGGCACCTCCTCGCTCGAGCGGCTCGCCGAGGAGACCGGTGCCGCGGTCGACGCCGCCCGGCTGCGGATGACCTTCACCGTGGACACCGCGGGGCATCCGGCGCACGTCGAGGACTCCTGGCTCGGCAGGCGGGTGCGGATCGGGACGGCCGAGGTCGAGGTCCGCTCCGCGATCCCCCGCTGTGCCGTGCTGGACCTCGACCCCACCACCGGCGAGCGCGGCGGCGGGTTGCTGAAGGCTCTCGGGCGCTATCGTCGTGCCCTCGGTGAAGTCGTGTTCGGCGTGGACGCGGTCGTCACCCGGCCGGGCCGGGTGCTGCTCGGTGCCGTGGTGGAAGGAAGCTGATCACGATGCCCTACCTCCTGCGCGTGGAGCTCCCCGACGTACCCGGATCACTGGGCCGGGTCGCGACCGCCATCGGTGAGGCCGGCGGCGACATCGAGGCGATCGAGATCGTCGAGCACCGGCGCGACGGGACCGCCGTCGACGACGTGCTGCTCGAGACCGCGCCGGGCGTCATGCCGGACTCGCTGGTCTCGGCCTGCAACCAGCTCGACGGGGTGCAGGTCCTGTGGATCTCCCGGTACGGGGCCGGCGGCAACCTGTTCCTGGACCTCGAGGCGGTCGAGGCGCTCACCCAGAACCCCCGCTCGGCGCGGGACGAGATCGTCGACCTGCTGCCGATCACCTTCCGGGCCGACTGGGCGATGCGGCTGCGCCGGTCCGGCGACCTCCTGGAGGTGCGGCACCGGACCTCCGCGGCCCCGGAGCACACCCAGGGGCACCCGGACTGGTTCCCTGCCCGGGTCGCCCGCCGGCTGGCGCTCCCCCCGGACTGGCTGGAGGCCAACGACGGCACCCTGGTCGCGGGCGCGCCGATCGGGGACGAGGACGACCTGGTGCTCTTCGGCCGCCGCGGCGGCCCCGAGGTGCTGGACTCCGAGCTCGCCCGGCTGGGGCACCTGGCGGCGTTGGCCTGCTCCATCGCCTCGGCCGGCTGAGCTCACAGCGGGTCCGCGCGGTTCAGCGGGTCCGCGAGGCGAGGTCGTGGAGCAGGGCGAGCGCTCGGTCGGCCTCGGCCTCCGGGACGAACAGGTGGTCGTGGAAGTACCCGGCGACGACGTTGCAGCTGATCCCGTGCGCCGCGAGCTCGCCCGCGACCGCCGCGGTGAGCCCGACGGCGTCCAGGGCCGAGTGGACGTGCAGGCTGATCATGGCGGCGACGAAGTCGTAGCCGAGCCCGCGTGCGTCGGCCTCGCCGCGCTCCAGCACCAGGGTGGTCCCCTCGGCCTCGCGCACGACGACGACGGCCGGTGCGTCCGGGTGTGCCTCCCCGGTGGTGGTGAACACGAAGGAGCCCGGCCGACGTTCGGGCTCCATCGACGCGAGCAGGACGGCGAGGTCTCGTTCGGCGGGCATGGACCCCAACCTAGGCGGCGCGGGTGAGGCGGTCAGGACCAGCGCACGCCCTGCCGGCCGAGCTCGTCCTGGATGCCGGCGACCCGCACCTCGTCGACCTCGCAGCCCTCGTGCAGCGACCGGGCCGCGGCGATCCCGGCACCCTGTCCGAGGACCGCGCAGCAGGACATGTTCCGGGTGGCGGCGTGCGATATCCGGTCACCGCCGCTGGAGCGCCCGGCCACCAGCAGCCCGCGCAGGCCGCCGCGCGGCAGCACGTTGCGGTAGGGCAGCTGGAAGTAGCGGCCGGTGGTGGGCAGCACCAGGACGCCGTACCCGTCGATGAACTCGGGGTAGATGCCGATCGAGTCCTCGAATCGGCCCTGGTCGCGGACGTCGCACTCGGTCATGTCGTAGACCGAGGCGACCTTCCGGGTGTCCCGGATGCCGATGGTCATCCCGAAGTTGCGCAGCCGGGCGTCGGCACAGCCCGGGGTGAAGGCTCGCAGCGCCTCGATCGCCTGCAGGGCCTGACGGCGTCCCTCGATCTCTCCGCGGGTCAGGTCGTCGGGGTCGGTGCCGTCGATGCCGGCGGGGTGCACGATGTTCATGTACGTCAGCTCGCCGCTGTCATGCATCGCGCCCCAGGTCCCGCCCAGCGTGGACAGGTCAGCGCCGATCAGGCCCTCCTCGACGGCCCGGGCGAACGGCTTGCGCAGGAACGGGGAGAACATCGCGTCCTCCTTGCCGTCGGTCTCGATCGACCAGCCCCCACCGCCCCAGTCCGCGATGGTCTGCGGGTCGTGGCGCACGCCCTCGATGAAGGCCCGCTTGTCGACACCGGCGAGGTGGAACATCACCGAGGCCGCCAGCATGTCCTCACGCGGGGTCATCCGGGTGGGCACGCCGGCCCGGTGGGCGAGGTCGGCGTCCCCGGTTGCGTCGATGACCCGCCGGGCCAGGATCGCCTCCCGGCCGGCCTTGGACTCGGTGATCACGCCCACCACCGCGCCGTCCTCGAGGATCGGGGCCACGAACATCCGGTGCAGCATCGGGCGGACTCCCGCCTCCGCGACCAGGATGTCGGCGACCACCTTGAAGCCCTCGGCGTCGATCTCGTAGGACAGCGACTGCGACTCCGGCGCGGCCATGCCCATCGCGTAGGCGCGGTCCTCGAACTCCCGGCCGATGCCGTTCGCCTCGACGGTGGCCTCGTGGCGGTACCAGGCCATCCCCTCGACGCCGACCGCGGTGAGGTTCCCGCCGAGGCAGCCGAACCGCTCCACCAGCGCGACGTCGACGCCGGCCCGGGCGGCTGCCAGGGCTGCCGAGAGCCCGGCCGGTCCGGAGCCGACGACAAGGACGTCGCACTCGTGGATGACGTCGACGGTGCGGGCCGCCTCGGTGATCTGACGGGACGTGAGCGCGCGGGAGGTCACGCCCGCAGCCTAGGCGTCAGCGTGGTCGGGGGTACGTCGCCGGGCGGGCCGCACGCGGGTCAGCCGGTGCCGCTCGGCTGGCTGGACCCGGGGTTCTCCAGCAGGCCGGTAAAGGCCCGCTCGGCGGCACCGAGCAGTGAGGAGTCGCTGCCGAACCGGGGCAGGACCAGCTCGACCGGGCGTCCCGGGTCGAAGGCGTACCGGGCCAGCCCCGCCTCGATCTCGGGGCGGGCGAGCTCGAGCACGCCCGACAGCGAGCCGCCCAGGATCACCCGCTGCGGGTCGAGAGTGTTGACCAGGTCCCCGATGCCGTGGCCCAGGGACTGCGCGACCGTCCGGACCGCGCCGAGCGCGCGGGGATCCCCGGCCCGGGCGTCGGCGAACACCGCGGCGACGTTCTCCTCCAGGGGCTCGACGTCCCGGCCGGCGCCCGCCAGCAGCGCGACGTCGCCGACCAGCGTCTCGAGACAGCCGCGCTTGCCGCAGTGGCACGGCCGTCCGGCCGGGTCCATGACGTTGTGGCCGATCTCGCCGGCCCGGCCGTCGCGACCGCTGACCGGGGCGCCGTTCACGACGATGCCGGCGCCGACGCCCACCCGTCCGATCAGGTAGACCACGTCGTCGCAGCCGCGAGCGCTGCCGCGGCTCAGCTCGGCCAGGACGGCCAGGTCGGCGTCGTTGCCGATGCTGACGGTGGTCCCGGCGCCGAGCCGCTCGGTGATCAGGTCCCCCAGGCGGGCGTCCCGCCAGCCGAGGTTGGGGGCGGTGCTCACTGCCAGCGTGAGCTTGTCGACCGTCCCCGCGACCCCGACACCGACCCCGAGCACGGTGCGGCCGGTCTCCGCACCGAGCTCGTCCACGGCCGCCGCCACCAGGTCGGCGACCCGCTCGGGCGTCGTGGGGCCCCGCCCGGTGGCCGTGGTCCGGCGGGCCAGCACCTCCCCACCGATCGCGATCGCGGCCGTGGTGACGTGGGTGACGTCGACGTCCGCGGCGACCACGACCGGTCCGCCGGCGTGCGGGCCGACCACGTGCGAGGGGCGACCCACTCGGTCGCCCCCGCTGGGCACGCGCTCCTCGACCAGGCCGAGGTCCATCAGGTCGGCGACCAGGGCCGCGACCGTGGACCGGCTGACCCCCAGCCTGGCGGTCAGCTCCGCGCGGGTGAGCGCGCCGTCGCGGTGCACCTCGCCGAGCATCAGCGCGAGGTTGTGCCGCCGGATCGCGTCCGGCCGGGCGGCGGCGGGAGTGCTCCCGCCGCCGCCGGCCTGCGGACCGGTCACGCCAGACCCGAGGCCCCAGCGCGACGCCGCGAGAGGGCGTCGATCGCAGCCGCGAGCAGGAGCACGATGCCGGTCACGATGTACTGCACCGACGAGCCGTTGTTGCCCTGCACCAGGTTGGCCATGCCGTTCTGGATCACCTCGACGACCGCGCCCCCGATCAGCGCGTCGACCATGCGTCCCTTGCCGCCGAAGAGGCTGGTGCCGCCGATGACCGCGGCGCCCACCGCCAGCAGCAGGGTGTTGCCCGCGTAGTTCTGGACGCTGACCGCGGCGACGTTCGAGCCGATCATGATGCCGCCGACCGCGGCCATGAACGAGCAGATCACGAACACCGAGATCCGCACCCGGTCGACCGGGATGCCGGCCCGCCGGGAGGCCTCCTCGTTGCCGCCCACGGCGTAGACGTGGCGCCCGTAGCGGGTGCGGGACAGGACGAAGGTCCACAGCAGGAAGAAGAACGCCAGCACCAGCACGACCCAGGGCACTCCCTCCACCGCGGGCGGGGTGACCAGCTTGATGGTGCCGTTGACGTTGGTGAGGATCGGCGTCTGGTTGATCGAGCGGTTCTGGTTGAGCAGGAACACGAACAGCAGGGTGCCGGCGGTCAGCGCCCCGATCTTGCCGTAGAGCACCAGCGGAGGCTCGCCGAGGAGCCCCTGGCGCTGCCGGGAGCGCTGCGCGGACAGCTTCACCGCGACGTACCCGACGATGATCGCCGCCGCCAGCAGCCAACCAGCCCACTTGGGCATCTGCGAGTTCTCGAAAGCCAGCACCACCGAGTCGGTGATCCGGACGTCGCCGTGCGCGCCCTTGCCGTTGTTGACGATGAACAGCGCCACGCCCTGGAATGCCAGGAAGAAGGCCAGGGTGACCACGAAGCTGGGAATCCGCACCTTCGCACGCAGCACCCCGATCAGCGTCCCGATCACCATCCCGGTGACCAGCGCGGCGCCGATCGTGACCGGCCACGGCAGGTTGTAGCCGACCATCAGCCGGACCATGACCGCGGCGCAGACCCCGCCCGCGAAGCCGGCGGAGAGGTCGATCTCGCCGAGCAGCAGCACGAAGACCAGGCCCATGGCGAGCAGGATCGGCCCGGAGCCCTCGGTCAGCATGTTGCCGAAGTTGTAGAGGCCGTGGAAGGTGGGCTGCAGGATCGAGAAGAGGATGACCAGCACCACGAGCCCGGCGATCGCGGGCAGCGAGCCCATCTCGCCGCCGCGCACGCGCTGCACGTAGAGCCGGAAGTATCCGCTCGCGGTGGAGGCCGAGTGCACGGTGCTGGCGACCGCGGCCAGCTGGTCCTGGCTGTCGGTGGTGTCCGGCTCGGTGGCCGTGCCCGTCCCGGTCTGGTCCTCGGACCCGGTCATGCGCTGGCACCCTTCGTGTCGCCGGCGGCGGCCGCGCCGCTGAGCCCGCCGGTGGTGATCAGCTCGATGAGCTGCTGCTGGTTGACGTCCTCACGGCGGACCTGGGTCGCCATCTGGCCGAGGTAGAGCACTGCGATGCTGTCGGCGACCTGCAGCACGTCGTTCATGTTGTGCGAGATCAGCACGACCGCGAGGCCGCGGTCGGCGAGCCGCCGCACCAGGCTGAGCACCTGCGCGGTCTGGGCGACGCCGAGGGCCGCGGTGGGCTCGTCGAGCACCACCACCTTGGAGTTCCACAGCACCGCCTTCGCGATCGCGACGGTCTGCCGCTGACCGCCGGAGAGGCTGGCGACCCGCTGGCGCACCGACTTCACCGTCCGCACCGACAGGGAGCGCAGGGTCTCCTCGGCGGACTGCTCCATGCTGCTCTCGTTCAGCACCATGCCGCTGACCCGCTCGCGTCCCAGGAACATGTTCTGGACGATGTCGAGGTTGTCGCACAGCGCGAGGTCCTGGTAGACGATCTCGATGCCGAGCGCGCTGGCCTCGCGCGGCGAGTGCACGTGGACCTGGCGGCCCTCGAACAGGTACTCCCCCGCGTCGATGGAGTAGGTGCCGCTGACGCACTTGACCATGGTCGACTTGCCGGCGCCGTTGTCGCCGACCAGGGCGGTCACCTCGCCGGCGCGGGCCTGGAAGTCGACGCCCTTGAGCACGTCGACGGGGCCGAAGCTCTTGTTGACTGCGCGCAGCTCGAGGATGGCTTGGTCGCTCATCTGTCGGCACGCTCCTTCCGGGAGACGTTCGGGGATGCAGAGATGGAACGGGTGGCCGCCGTCGTACGCACCGACAGCGGCCACCCGGAACTGCGGGAACTACGGATGGAGCAGCGTCACTTGACGCCGGCCTTGGTGCACTTGGCTGCGTACTTGCCGGTGCACACCGTGTTCTTCGGGGTGTACTGGTCGTTGATCGGCTGCGCCACGTTGTCGATGGTGATCGCCACCGGGGTGGCCAGGATGGCCGGGACCGGCTTCTTGGTCTGCGGGTCCATGACCGTCACGCCCTTGGTGTCGGGCACCTGGCCGTTGGCGAGCTGGGCGATCGCCTCGATGGCCGGAGCGGCCTCCGCGGTGGACGGCTTGTAGATCGTGAAGCACTGGTCGCCGTCGAGGATGTGCTGCAGGCCCTCGGCGCTGGCGTCCTGACCGGAGACCGCGACCTTGCCGTTCAGGCTCTGCCGCTTGAGGACGTTGACCACGGCACCGGCCATCGTGTCGTTGGCGACCATGACCGCCTTGATGTCCGGGGTCTTGCCGAGCATCGAGCTGAACTGGCGGCCCGCGGTGGGGGCGTCCCAGTTGCCGTCCTGGCGCGCGACCCGGGTCCAGCCCGCGGTCTTCGACAGCACCCCGTCGTAGCCCTGGTGGAACAGGGTGGCGTTGTTGTCGGTGGCAGCGCCGTCGATCTCGACGTACTTGACCGCCTTGGCGTCCTTGACCTGCGGGCACTGCGTGAGGGTCTGCCCCTGCAGCTCGCCGACCTTGACGTTGTCGAAGGACACGTAGAGCGCCGCGCCGCCGCCGGGGGTGAGTCGGTCGTAGTCGACCGGGATGACGCCGTTCTTGGCCGCCTCCTGCTCGATCTTGGCGCCGGAGGCCGGGTCCAGGTCCACGATCATCAGGACCTTGATGCCCTGGGCGGTCATCTGCCGGGCGATGGTCTGCATCTTGCTGGCGGAGCCGCCGGCGTTCTGGATGTTGCAGTCCAGGTTGTAGGTCTTGCAGTTGGCCTTCAGCGCCTCCGGGTCGGCGGTGACCCACCGGGGGGAAGACGTGGTGTCGGGCAGGATGATGCCGACCTTGGCGCCCTTCCCGTCGACCGCACCACCGGCCGAGGCGGACTCGCTCGCGGAGCTGGCCGCGCTGGGGGAGGCCGCCGACGAGCCGGCGCCGCCCGAGCTGTCGGTGCTGGAGTTCGAGCCACAAGCGGCGAGGGACATCGCCGCAGCGACCCCCAGCACCGCGAGCGACACAGTGGTCTTGCGCATGTGCGGTAGCCCTTTCGGTGGGTGGGCCGCGCCCGGAGAGCCCGGTGGCCACACGATTGTTGTGGGCGCGAACATATCGCTGTGACGACGGTTACACCGGTCTTCGTGACCAACTTGTTATGCAAAAGGGCGCATGGAGCCGCGCAGAAGGGGCGGTTGTGTGCAATTCGGTCAGGTTCACGCTCACATCTCGCGGCCAGCGCCGTCACAGGTCCCGTTAAGCCAGGCCCTCCAGGCTGGGACACCGAGCCGCGTCCATGCGTGCAGGAGGAGCCCCGATGGCACCAGCCGACCGACCCCCTGCGCACCGTGACCGGCAGCTGAGCCTGCTGCGGCGGCTCCGGGTCGCCGTCGTCTCGACGGGACTGCTCGGATCCTTGGGTGTGGCGGGGGTGGCGGCGGTGACCGAGGCCGACGGCGCCGCTGCGGACACCACGAGCACCGACACCTCGACGCCGGCCCCCCGGACCGGGCAGAGTGCGCCTCGCGGCACCGGCGACGACTCGTTCTCCCGGCGGCCCGAACCTCCCGGCGAGGCAGCAGCGCCGGGCAGCCGGTCCGCGGGCCGGGCCCGGAGCCAGGCGGGACCCGAGACCCGACCGGCTCCGCAGGTCCAGGGTCCGCCGCCACGGGTGCAGCCAGGCGGAGGGTCGGCGCACGGCCGCACCGGCGGCTCCTGATGACTCACAGGACTCCCACAGGGGTGGGGCTCCCGTTGCCCAGCCTCCGCACAGTCGCGGAGCCCAGAGTCGTGCCATGACGACTCCTGGGCAACCCCCCGACCGGTCCGACATCCTCTCGCCGCACCCGCCCCCCGGGCCGCCCGCTGCGCGGGAGCGCGACCGGTCGCTGCGCCGGACCGGCCGGTTGCGCCGGACCCTGGTCGGGTCTGCCGCGGCCGCCTCGCTCGCGGTCGCCGCTCTCCTGGGCACCGGTGCCCTAGGGTCTCCGACCACAGCGAGCTCGACCGGTCCGTCCGCCGGGTCGTCGGACAGCGCCGGGGGGTCCTCGGGCAGTGCCAAGGGGTCCTCGGGCAGCGCCGGGGGGTCCTCGGCCGCCGGTGGGCGCGCGCAGGCCGGCAGCACCGCCGGTGCCCCGTCGCTGTCGACCGGCACCGGGTCGTCGCACGCGGTCTCCGGAGGGTCGTGAGATGACCGCCGCCATGACCGAGTGGTCACTGTGGAGCACCAAGGCCCGGCTCGTCGTCACCGACCCCGCCGCGCTGACGCCGGCACGGGACCTGATGGACGGCTACCTCGGCGCGGTCGACGACGCCGCCAACCGGTTCCGCGACGACAGCGAGATCCGCCGGCTGACGGGCCGCTCCGGTTGGGTCACGGTGTCGCCCACGCTGGCCGACCTGATGACCGAGGCCCTGGCCGCGGCGGAGCTCACCGACGGTGACGTGGACCCGACGGTCGGCGCCGCCCTACGCCGCCTGGGGTACGACCGCGACCTGTGGCTGGTCAGCGACGAGGACGGCCCGGTGCGGGCCGTGCTCACCGCCGTACCGGACCACCGCGCGCTGCGAGTCGAGGGCAGCCGGCTGCGGTTGCCGGCCGGCGTCGAGCTCGACCTCGGTGCCACCGCCAAGGCGGTGGCCGCGGACCGCTGCGCAGCGCTGGTGCACGCGGCTCTGGGCACCGGGGTGCTGGTCAGCCTCGGCGGCGACATCGCCACGGCGGGCCGCGCGCCCGCCGAGGGCTGGCAGGTGCGGGTCCAGGACCAGCCGGAGGACCCCTGGACCCAGATCGAGCTGCCCGCCGGTGCGGCCGTCGCGACGTCCAGCACGGTCTCCCGTCAGTGGCGACGCGGCGGGGAGACGCTGCACCACATCGTCGACCCTCGTACCGGCCGGCCCGCCGCCCAGGTGTGGCGCAGCGTGACCGTCGCGGACGCCAGCTGCGCCCGGGCGAACGCCATCACCACCGCGGCCCTGGTCCGCGGTGAGTCCGCCCCCGGCTGGGTGGACCGACTCGGCCTGCCGGCCCGCTTCCTGCGGGCGGACGGGGCCGTCCTGCTCACCGACGGCTGGCCCCGAGGGGAGGCGGCATGAACCTCACCGACGCACTCTGGTACCTCGGCCGGGGCACCGGCACGGTCGCGCTGGTCATGTTCACCGTGACGATGGTGCTCGGCATCACCACCCGGTCCGGCCGTCGTGCGGCCGGGCTGGATCGCTTCGGGGTCGCTGAGCTGCACAGAACCGCGAGCCTGGTCGGCACCGCTCTGGTCGCGGTGCACGTGACGACGCTGCTGTTCGACCCCTACGCCCAGTTGCGCCTCCTCGACGTGGTGCTGCCCTTCGTCGGGTCCTACCGCAGCCTGTGGCTGGGCCTCGGCACCACCGGCCTCGACGTGCTGCTGGTGCTGGTGGCCACCAGCCTGCTGCGGCACCGGATCGGCCCGCGCGCGTTCCGGGCGGTGCACTGGACGGCGTACGCGCTGTGGCCGCTGGCCCTCGTGCACGGGCTCGGCACCGGCACCGACGGCGCTACCTGGTGGTTCCGCTCGGTCGCCCTCGGCTGCGCCGCCGTCGTCGCCGCTGCGCTCGCCTGGCGGGTCTCGAGCCGGTACGCCGAGCGAGGCATGGACCGCATCCCGCGGCGACTCTCCGCCGGTCGCGTCAAGGAGATGACCCGATGACGCTGCTCGAGCAGGTCGCCGCCCCCACCGGCACCCGACGGCTGTTCGCGGCACCCGGCCCGGGGCTCGCGGAGCACGTGGCCACCTTCGGCCCGCCGCCCACGCACGCCGACCTGGCCGGACTGGTCGAGGCAGCCGGCCTCAACGGCCGCGGCGGCGCCGGCTTCCCCTCGGCGCGCAAGCTGCGCAGCGTCGCCGAGCGCGGCCACGGCGTCGTGGTCGGCAACGGCTCCGAGGGCGAGCCGCTCTCCGACAAGGACCGGGTCCTGCTGCTGGCCGCACCGCACCTGGTCATCGACGGGCTGGTGCTGACCGCGGCCGCGGTCGCCGCGACCGACGCCTACCTGGTCACCGGCCGCCCCGAGGTCGCGCGACACCTGCGCGAGCAGGTGGCCCTGCGCCGCGACCGGCTACGGATCGAGGTGGTGGTGGTCGAGGACCGCTTCGTCTCGGGGGAGGAGTCCGCCGTGGTCAACGCCCTCAACGGCCGTCCCGGGGTGCCGTCGGACCGGTCGGTGCGGGTCTACGAGCGTGGGGTCCGCCGGCGCCCGACCCTGGTGCACAACGTCGAGACGCTGGCGCACATCGCGTTGCTGGCCCGCTTCGGCGCGAGCTGGTTCAGCGAGGTGGGCGGCCCGGACGAGCCGGGCACCTTCCTGGCCACCGTCACCGGCGCGGTCACCCGGCCCGGCGTCTACGAGCTCGCCCACGGCACGCCGCTGAGCACGCTGCTGTCCTGGACGGGCACGGCCGGTCACACCCCGCAGGCGGTGCTGGTCGGCGGGTACCACGGCGGCTGGGTGCCGGGACGGGAGATCCCCGTCGCGCGGCTGTCCCGTGCGTCCCTGGCGGCCCACGGCGCGTCCGTCGGCGCGGGGGTGGTGGCCGCCCTGGGCCGGGACCGCTGCGGCCTGGTCGAGAGCGCCGACGTGGCGTCGTACCTGGCCGGCCAGGTCGCCGGCCAGTGCGGACCCTGCGTCAACGGCCTGCCGAGAATGGCCGACGCGCTGCAGCGGCTCGCTCGACGCGAGCCGAACCCGGGCCTGGTCGACGAGGTGACCCGGCTGCGACGGCTGGTCGACGGTCGGGGTGCCTGTGCGCACCCCGACGGCACGGCCCGGTTCGTCGCCAGCACCCTGCACGTCTTCGCCGACGAGGTCGCCGTCCACCTGGGAGGTGGTTGCAGTGTCGCGTCTGCACGTTGACTGGACCCGCTGTGACGGTCATGGCCTCTGCGCCGACCTGGTGCCGGAGGTGCTCACCCGCGACTACTGGGGCTACCCGCTCGCGCGGTCCGGCAACCCGCGCCTGGAGATCCCCCCGCACGTCGAGGACCACGCCCGCCGTGCGGCGCGCATGTGCCCGCTGCTCGCGCTGCGGGTGGTGGGCTGAGCCGCGGCCGTTTACCAGGTGATGTAGGAGAACTGTCACTCACCATGGCGATATCGCCATGGTCAGTGCCAGAAAGCCGACATCACCTGGTAAACATCCACCCGGCTTCTCAGGCGGGCTCGGCCACGAAGACCGGGATCTTCCGGTCGGTCTTGGTCTGGTAGTCGGCGTAGTCGGGCCAGACCGCGACGGCGCGCTCCCACCAGGTCTCCCGCTCGTCGCCCTCGACGACCCGGACCGAGTACGCGCGCCGGTCCGGGCCGTCCTGCAGCTCGATCGTCGGGTTCGCGACCAGGTTGTGGTACCAGGTCGGGTGGCTGGGGGCGCCCCCCTTCGAGGCGACCAGGGCGTACCGGCCGTCGCGCTCGACGCGCATCAGCGGGTTCTTGCGGAGCTTGCCGCTGCGCGCACCGACCGAGGTGACCACCACGACGGGCACGCCCCGCATCGTGGTGCCCTCCGTGCCTCCGGAGGCCTCGTACGTCGCGACCTGTTCGCGCACCCACTGCTCCGGACTGGGCTCGTACTCGCCGTCAAGGGTCATCTCCCCATCCTGGCACCGGACGGGCTCTCTGACACGCCCCACGGCCCGCGGTCCGGGCGGCTCCATCCCGGTGGCATAGCCTCCGACCCATGGCTGAGAACGGCGTCTCGGAGATCTTCGACCCCACGGCGTGGACCGAGGTCCCGGGCTTCGAGGACCTCGTCGACCTGACCTACCACCGGGCCGTCGAGCACGGCACCGTGCGGATCGCCTTCGACCGTCCGGAGGTGCGCAACGCGTTCCGTCCGGGCACCGTCGACGAGCTCCTGCGGGTGCTCGAGCACGCCCGGACGAGCAGCGACGTCGGCTGCGTGGTCCTCACCGGCAACGGCCCGTCACCGAAGGACGGGGGCTGGGCGTTCTGCTCCGGGGGCGACCAGCGGATCCGCGGCCGCGCGGGCTACCAGTACGCCGGGGGCGAGACCGCCGAGACGGTGGACCGGGCCCGCCTCGGCCGGCTGCACATCCTGGAGTGCCAGCGGCTGATCCGCTTCATGCCGAAGATCGTGCTGTGCGTCGTCCCCGGCTGGGCCGCCGGCGGCGGGCACAGCCTGCACGTGGTCGCGGACCTGACGATCGCCTCCCGTCAGCACGCGCGGTTCAAGCAGACCGACGCGGACGTCGGCTCCTTCGACGGCGGCTTCGGCTCGGCGTACCTGGCCAGGCAGGTCGGGCAGAAGTTCGCCCGGGAGATCTTCTTCCTCGGCGACGAGTACGACGCCGAGCAGGCGCACCGGATGGGCATGGTCAACCGGGTCGTCGACCACGCCGACCTCGAGCGGGAGGCCCTGGAGTGGGGCCGCAAGATCAACGGCAAGTCCCCGACGGCGCAGCGGATGCTGAAGTACTCGTTCAACCTGATCGACGACGGGCTGGTCGGCCAGCAGCTGTTCGCGGGCGAGACGACCCGGCTGGCGTACATGACCGACGAGGCGGTCGAGGGGCGCGACTCGTTCCTGGAGAAGCGCGACCCGGACTGGTCGCCGTTCCCCTGGTACTACTGACCCGGCACCTCCGGGCAGACCAGAGGTCTGCTGAGGGTCGATGTGGGGCAAGGATGTGGCAGGCAAGGCCGACGACGAGATCTCATCTAGACCGCCCTGCAGATGCACCTTCGATCCCGTTCGAGTCGGTCTTGCAGATACGGCCGTGCAGCCCACCGGGGGGCTTGCCGGAGGCCATGTCGGCGGCGACGCACCAGAACTCGTCCGACCAGTCCCCGGCGTGCTCGATCTGGCGCAGCACCGGCCAGCGGCGGCTGCCACGCATGGCCGCGACCGCCCGCCGCTGCGAGGAGTCGTCACCACAGGCACGTGCGGCGGCGTAGGCGTCGATCCAGGCACAGCCGACGCTCCCGGCGACGTACGCGGCGACGTGGTAGGGCTCCTGGTACGGCGGAACCCTGATCGTGGAGGCGTCGAACCCATCCGGGGTCTCGACCCCGGACAGCAGCAGGGCCACCGTCGCCGCGACCTGACCAGGACGCACCACGTCTGCCGGCAGCCTCGCGTCGAACTCGCCATCGTCGACCCGGCGCAGTCGGTCGAGGAGCTCGAGGAATGCCGCGCGCTCCATGCCCTCGCCACGGACCTCGAGGAAGGTCTGCCCCTGGACGGGCCTGATCACCGTGTGATCGTCCCGGCGGTAGGCCCACATGTCAGCGGACTCACCGAGCAGGGTGACCGTAGTCGCCGGGCCGATGCGTCGGCGGCTGGCCGAGCACTGGTCGAAGCAGTGGTCCGGCCGCCAGGTGACGCGCAGCTCCCAGTCGTCCTTGCCGTAGCGGATCTTGCCGCTCGTGGGGTCGCCGTCGACCTTGGTGACCTTCCAGCCGACAGCGTCGAGGACGACGTACGGGTTCAGCTCGCGCATAGGACTCCCTCGCCTCACCGAGGGTCCCCAGACTACCGAACGCCGACCTCGCGCCGCCTCTGAGGCGAGGCGCCCACTGTGCCCATGCGGGTAGACCTGGCGCGGCACGACCCCCGCAGGAAGCGACGCAGTCGGCCCCCCGGCTGCGGTGCGGATCCGCGGGCGGCCATCCTGGCCGGATGCACTTCACCGAGTACGAGCTCACCGCGGCGGTCACAGGGGCAACCAAGAGCGTCCTGGCGACCAAGAGGCGCCGCAAGCGCGATGTGGACGTCGATGCCGAGTGGGAGACCATGGACCGCTACCAGCGGTTCAAGCTGCTCGACGCGGTCGGCAGCCAGGTCCTGCCCGTGCTGGTGGCCCTGCCCGACGTCGAGGTCGCGCCCGGCACCCGGCCGTCCTACACCGGCCAACAGGTCCAGGAGGCCGTCCGCGGACTGCTCGGTGACGGTCTCGGCAAGGTGCAGCGCCTGGTGACGGTCAAGGCACGCACGGCGCTCGTGCAGACGGCACTCGCCCACGTGCCGCCGCGGTCGGCCGAGCCCGGATCACCGGCGACGAGTCCTGAGCCGGAACCTGGCCAGTAGCGCCCCGATGAGTTCGGCCCGGCTGGATGGTCCAAGGTGTCAACGACGGCAACGTGACGAGGAGCAGCAGTGACGCAGTTGGTCAGGGTCCACAACTTCACCGTGTCCAGGGACGGGTACGCCGCCGGGGAGGGCCAGAGCCTCGAGCGTCCCTTCGGCCACGCCGACCCAGCGGCCCTCTTCAGCTGGGCCTTCCCCACGGCGAGCTGGCCGAACCGGACCGACCCGGGCGGCAGCCGCGGGCTGGAGGACTACCTCGTCCGGGACTTCCACCGCAACATCGGCGCCGAGATCATGGGGCGCAACAAGTTCGGCCCCCAGCGTGGCCCATGGGCCGACGAGGAGTGGCAGGGATGGTGGGGGGACGAACCCCCCTTCCACACCCCGGTCTTCGTCATGACCCACCACGAGCGACCCTCTTTCACGCTGTCCGACACGACCTTCCACTTCGTCGGCGGCGATCCCGCGACAGTGTTGAAGCTCGCGCTCGAAGCCGCAGACGGCAAGGATGTCCGTCTGGGCGGCGGCGCCGACACCGTGCGACAGTTCCTGGACGCCGGGCTCATCGACACGCTCCACGTCGCGGTCGCACCCGAGGACCTCGGCGCCGGATCCCGGCTGTGGGACTCTCCTGACGAGCTCCGAGACCGGTACCACTGCGACGTGGTCCCCGGCGCGAACGGCGTGGTCCACCACCTGTTCTGGCGGGACTGAACGCCGGCCTGCAACCGCTGGCCACAGCAGCACGACCGTGGGTCGTCCGCACACCCTGCCCGTGGCGACGCGTCCGTGCCGGTGGAACGTAGGCTCGGGCTTCCCAGCTCCTGTCACAGGCGAGGAGGCCCCGTGTCCCGCACGGCAACCCGATGGCGCACGGTCCTGCCCGGCTCGGGTCGCACCGCCCTCGGTGCCACCATCGCCGGCGGCTTGCTGACCGGTCTGACGGCGGCTCCCGAGCGGATGAGCCGGCTGTTCCGGCGTCGCTTCCCCACGGTGGCCGTGACCGGGATGACCGGCGTCGGCAAGACCCAGCTCGCTGACCGGCTCGCACGACGTACCTCCGGCGAGGGCGTGGCCGAGGTCGGCTCGGCGGTGATGGAGCGCCGGACCCGCCGCTCTCCCCGCTTGCACGGCTTCCGCTTCCTGGTGGTGCCGGGCGACAACGCGGCGACGCGGCTCGGCGCCCTCGACGAGGTCTTCCACGACGAGCCGGTCGACGGGGTGATCCACGTCGTCGCCAACGGTCACGCCACGCCTCGGCGTACGGCGGGCACCACCGGCAATGCGAGGGCGACCCGCGAGGAGCAGCTCGCCGCGGAGCTCGAGGACTGGACGATCACGTCGCACCGGATCGCCTCGATGGCCGTACGCCGCGACAAGCCGGTCTGGCTCGTCATTGCCGTGACCAAGACCGACTTGTACGCCGACGCGCTGGACGAGGTCGTGCACTACTACTCGCCGGGGAGCGGCTCACCGTTCGGCGACAAGATCGACGAGCTACGGGCGCTGGCCGGCGGCGCGAAGCTGTCCGTCGACGTGCTCCCGGTGTCCAGCGCGGGCGGCGACCGCAAGTCGGCCGTCTCGGCCAAGAGGGCCAGCGTGATGGTCGATGCGCTGGCAGCCCGGCTGGCCCAGCTCAGCGGTCACGTCTGAGCGCTCCGGGTGACCCGGGGGGTGCATGGCCTGCCACCCAGGGCAGACCGGTCTAGAGACGGGTCACCGGCCCCTGGTCGGTGACCTGCTCGCGGCGGATCATCGTCCGTATGAGCACCACGCCTGATTCCTTCCAGATCCCCCTGGAGGCGGCAGAGGCCTATGAGGCGAACTTCGTGCCCGCCTTCTTCGCCGAGTGGGCCCCCCACCTCCTCGACGTGGCCGGGGTGACCGGCGCTCAGGAGGTCCTGGACGTCGCCTGCGGCACCGGCATCGTCGCTCGCACTGCTGCTGACCGGATGGGGCCCGCCGGGATCGTCGGCGTCGACCTCAACGAAGCCATGCTCACCGTCGCCAGACGGCTGCGACCTGACCTCGAGTGGCACCAGGGCGACGTCGCGCATCTGCCGTTCCGGGACGAGCGCTACGACGCGGTCCTGTGCCAGATGGCGCTGATGTTCTTCCCCGACCCGGTCCGCGCGCTGTCGGAGATGGCTCGGGTGGCACGATCGGGCGGGGTTGTGGCAGTCAGCGTCCTGGCCACTCTCGAAGACCAGCCTGCGGAGAAGCCGTTCATGGACCTGATCGCACGTCACGCAGGGCCTGAGGCGAGATCTCTGCTCGGCACGTACTGGTCGTGCGGTGACGTCCGCTGGTTGACCGGCCAGTTCGAGGCGGCCGGGCTCGGTGGGGTCTCGGTGACCACGAAGGTCTGCAGCGCCAGGTACGCCTCGGCGGAGGCGGCGATCGCCATCGAAGTCGAGAGCACGCCCCTGATCGACCAGATCTCTCCGGAGACGTACGCCCGCATCAAGCGGGAGGGGCAAGCCGTGCTGCGTCCCTATGAGACCGACGACGGAGCGATCCGGCTGCCGGTCGTCGGTCACCTGGTCTGTGGGCAGAAGGCGTAAGCGCCCGCTGTCAAGGCGTGGCGGCGGACGGTGCGCTTGCTCGGTCTCAGTCGTCGACCCCCAGCTCGGGTCTCGTGGCCTCCAGACCATGGAGCCGAGCAGCGCGGTCGGGGCAAGGACGAGGAAGACGAGTTCCACCCCCGCCAGCCCGTGGGGTCGCTGAGCGCGATGATCACGAGCACGCTGCCGAGCGCCACCAGCACGCACGCGACGGTGAAGCCACGCAGCCAGATCACCATCATGTTCTGGAAGAGGACCCAGGCGGCAGAGCTGGGTGGCCTCGCGAAGACGCCGAGGCGAGCGTGCTGCGCCCCGGGCGGGGTCGACGGCCACAGCCCTGTCGGCATGAGGAGGCTGTCGTAGCGGAAGAGCGCGCTGAAGAAGGCGATGACGGCCATCGCGAGGGTCCCGACCCCGGCCTAGGCGAGCACCTCCAGAGGGCCCTCGGGACGTTCCCTGGGGACCCCGGTGAGGGCGAAGCTGAAGAGTGCTGGTGGCGAACGCTCCTAGCTGCTTGGCCGAGTCCAGCTTCTTGGAGATCTTGTCTCGGACGTCCTCGATGAGCTTCCCCGACTCCGGCGAGATCGCCCGTCGCCGAGCAGCTCGCCCAGGGCGGCCTGGACTCCCGCCTGCACCGCGGCACCGCCGGTCGCACTCGGCACCAGCAACGCCGGGCAGGTCTCCACCTCGACCCTGAGCGTCAGCCCGTCCCATGGTGAGGCGTAGCCGCGAGTCCCTGCTCGAGCAGCTCGACGGTGCGCCTCGTCACGGGGGTGCCCGGGCGCAGCAGCCTCAGCCCGAGCTCTCGTGGCCGGGTCTTTCGGTCTGACTGCTGCTCCGCCAGGAGACCATGGTCGAGGGTCTCGGCGAGGGCGTAGCCCGCCTGGAGGGCGATGGTGCGACCCTCACTGGTGACGACCGGCCGGTCCGGGCGTCCCCGCCGGCGGCCGTGCCCGGGGCGAATCCTCCGTCCCGGTTCTGCCACGGAGTCAGGATCCGCGGGCTGGTGGGCCGAGACGTGCCGCATGACTCCCACCCACACAGGCCGAGCCACAGACATAGGACAACATGGCACGGAACGGGGGCCGAGCCTGCGTGTCGGGATCGAGACTGAGCCGACGCCTAGCGTGGCGTACGTCGGGGTCAACGCCGGCCGGCGTCGACCCGCGCTGGAGCGGACCGTTGCTCACAACCGGGAGATCAGCCCCCGTCATTGGCAGGATGCGGCTGCGGTACGACCAAAGGCTGCTCGTCAGCGGCAGCCAGGGACGGGGCAACTTCAGCTGCTCCCGGCCCCGTGCGCCGCCTGCCACCGCTGGATCGTCATCCGGTACAGGACGTGTCGCTTGAGGTGGTGGCCGTCGGGGACGCGCGGGTGGTCGAAGTCGTCATCGGGGTCATGAGTCATGCCGAGCTTGTCCATGACCGCCCGCGAGCGGACGTTCCCGACCGCGGTCATCGAGACTACCTCGACCAGACCTGCGCGCTCGAAGCCGAACCGCATCGCCTCCCGGGCGGCCTCGGTGGCGAAGCCCCTGCCCCAGGCATGTCTGGCGAGCCGGTACCCGATCTCGAAGGCAGGGGTGAAGGCCGCCTCGAACGTCTGGTGGAGGAGCCCGGCGAAGCCGATGAACGTGCCGGTGCTGATCTCCTCCACCGCCCAGACCCCGAAGCCGTGCTGAGCGAGACCCGCCTCGATCCGGTCGACGAACGCATCGCTCTGCTCACGGGTCAGGGGGGCGACGAAGAACTCCATGACCTGTGGATCCGCGTTCAGCCGGGCGAACGCCAACCGGTCCTCGGGGCGCCACGAACGCAGCAGCAGTCGCTCAGTCCGCAACATGCGAGACATCGTGCGCACCCGACGGCAGTGTTCGCAACGCCGGCGACCTGCGTCTCACGTCGCCCGAAGGACCGCGCCCGCTCGTCGCCTGAGCACAGGCGCGCAGACGACCCGGGACTTCGGGACGTTCGGAGGCATCAGCGGGTCCCTCAGCCGTGTCGCGACGATGACCGGCGTGTGAACGTGGAGTCATGACCACCCACGCTGCGGCGACGACCCCCCGGAGACGCTCGACCACCGAAAGGTCGACGCCCCGCCTCGCCCTGCGTCTCGGGGCCTTGGTCGCGCTCACGATGAGCGGTGTCACGGTCGTGACCTTCGGGCTCGCGTTGACGGCTGCTCCGGACGACGTCGTCTATCCGTTCACGAGCGACTCGATCGCCGACAAGTGGCCAGCGGATTACCTGTGGATGTTTCCCGCCATGGTGCTGATGGTCCTCTTCGTCGCGTTCGTCGCGTCGGTTCACCAGTACGCGCCGCCGACGCGCACGGTCTTCGGCATGCTCGGACTGTGTCTGGCGGCTATCGCGGCGGCCGTGCTGCTCATCAACTACTTCATCCAGGTCACGGTGATGCCACCGAGCCTCGAGAAGGGCCAGCTCGACGGCTGGGCCATGCTCACCATGTACAACCCGGACGGGGTGTTCATCGCTCTCGAGGAGCTGGGATTCCTGCTGATGAGCCTCGCTCTCGCCGTCCTCGCTCCGGTGTTCGTGCAGAGGAACAAGGTCGAGCGGGCTATCCGCTGGCTCTTCGTGTCGAGCTTCGTAGCCGCAGCCGGAGCACTCGTCGGCGTCTCGTTGGCACGGGGCGTTGACCGCGGCTACGTCTTCGAGGTCATCGTCATCAGCATCGTCTGGACGACACTCATCGTCGCCGGGCCGCTCGTCGCAGTCGTGCTTCGTCGCGCCGTGGTCCACCCCGCGCCCTAGCAATCACACCGAGGACCGGGTATGACACCGCGTCAGCGACCCGCCAGCGGTCTCCCGCTCCGCACCGAGACGACCACGTCGTGGATCGCCTGGGTGACCGCCGCTGCGTGGTCGGGGTCTTCCACGAAGGACGCATGGGTCGCCCCCGTCTCGACGCGATGGAGGCTGTTGGTCGACAGCGTGACCGTCTCGTTCTGATCAGCCATCCATCCCTGGGAGCTGCCGCGCTCGGCGGTCAGGACGATCAGTGGTTTGGCATCGAGGCTGCGGAGACCTCCGGCCTCCGCCTCGGACCGGTTCGCGACACCGAGCTCTTCGAGAAAGCCGCCCATCTCCTTGCCCGTGGCAGCCGTCTGACGCGCGTCATCCCTGTATCTGGGCGGTAGCTCCGACGAGCCGGTGTCGGCGATGAGGCGCCCGACCCCCAGCCGGGAGGTGGCTGCGACCAACGAGGACACGTGCTTCAAGACGCTGTAGGAGCTCGCCGTCGGCGCGGACACGGGGGTGCTCGTGGCAGCGGTGGAGTCGACGAGGACGAGGCCGGCGACCTCCTCGGGATACGTCGCGGCATACGTCCGCACGTACAGGCCGCCGAAGGAATGCCCGGCCAGCACGTACGGAGCCGGGACGTGCGCGCGAGCCAGCAGCCTGTGGAGATCGGTCGCGATCTGCGCTCCATCGGGCGGGCTCGCAGCAGGATCACTCCAGCCACGCCCTGCCCGGTCGTACGCGCACACTCGGCTGTCGCGGGCCACCAAGGGTGCGATCAACCCCATCGACGCCGCAGAGCCGCCGAGCCCGGGCTCAAGAATCACGGTTGGACCGCGCGAGCCGGTGCACTCCAGGTGGAGTCGGTACGGTCCGACATCGACGAGCTGACCGCGCATGGCCACCGCCGGTCCGGTCGTCCGGCTGATCGTCTCGTACCCACCACCGAGGGCGAAGAGGACCAGGATGACCAGCACCGGGTTCAGCAGCCACACCCTCGTTCCACTGTGCAGCCCGCGCCTCGCTCGGCTCCAGGCCCAGACGACCAGGACCACCAGGGCCGGTGGCCAGACCCACCCCAGCGCGTCCACCACCGGGTCCGGGGCCACGAGCACCAGCGCCCCGGACAGCACCATGAAGATCGCCGGCGCCACCGCCCATGGCTGTGGTTGGTCGGTGAGCCGAGTGGAGAGAACTGCCAGCAGCGCCCACCCGAGGGCAAAGCCGAACAGCACCATGGCGGCGGTGAAGTCCTCATCCACCGTATGGGCTGGGAGGAACGGGAGGATCACGGCCGCAGCGAAGCCCACGGCCAGCGACCCGATCACCACTCCACCGACGTGCCGTCGCCGTGACTCCGGGACGCCGGTCGCGACCTGGTCGCTGCCCGCAGGCGCAGTCTCGCTTCGCAATCTCACGACGGGCCATCTCCGCTCCCTAGGTGTACGCGCAACCCCGCCCAACGAGCATGCTCGCGACGGCGCAGTCAGGGAATAGCCCGACCGGATGCCTGGCGCTCGCTACGATCCGGTCGCCCGGCTGATGACGTGCCAGTATGCGTAGAGCGAGGCTTTGACATCAGGCGGTGCGGTTTGAGCGACCAGGGCGAAGGATCCAGACCTGTGGAACGCGTGTTGGCCGCGGCGGAGTCCGCTTCGCCGGTGGAGGCTGTGGAAGCGGTGACGCACGAGCTCGGGCTGGCTCTCGGCGCCTCGTCGGTCTCCTTCCTGATCGCAGACCTGTCGGGCCGGGCTCTGGTCCGGCTCGCGCGCGTCGACCTGGCCCAGCCTCAGCAGATGGGCGCCGACTCCGGCCTGGCGCACGGCGAGCGGAGACAGATCGAGGAGTCGGCCACGGTCCTCGCCTTCGACGGAGGGCCCACGGAGCAGGTGGTCCGGACCCAGCAGGCGATGGTCCTGCCCCCCGACCCGTCGGACGGCGGACCCGACGACGTGGGTCCGTGGCGGGTCCTGGCCCCGGTCACGGAGCGCGGTGAGGTCATCGGACTCCTGGAGTTCCTCGTCCCTGACGAGCCTTCTGAGGCGGCGGTCGGCGAGATCAGCAAGCTGGCGCACCTGCTGGCCTTCGTCGTCATCGCGAACCGGCGGCATACCGACCTGTACGAGTGGGGGCAGCGCACCCGGCCGCTGAGCCTGTCGGCCGAGATCCAGCACCGGCTGCTGCCCGGGCCTCGGACCTGTGAGGCCGGCGCGTTCACGCTGGCGGGGTGGCTGGAGCCCTCCGCCGGCATCGCGGGAGACACGTTCGACTTCAACGTGGCACGAGACGTGCTGCACCTTTCGATCACGGACGCGATGGGCCACGGGGTGGCTGCCGCGTTGCACGCGACGCTGTGCGTCGGCAGCCTGCGCAACCAGCGCAGCGCGGGGACGTCCCTGCTCGGACAGGCCACGGTGACCAACCAGGCGTTGGTGGAGCACGCCGTCAGCGCCGGTCTGGAGGACTTCGTCACCGGACTGATCGGCCGCCTCGACCTGCGCACCGGATCACTGGAGCTGGTCAATGCAGGCCACGTGGCGCCGTACCTCGCCAGAGGCGCCCACGTGACCGTTCTCGACCTTCCGGTCGATCTGCCCCTGGGGATGTTCCCCGACACCGCCTACCGGGTCAGCCCGCTCGTCCTGGAGCCGGGAGACCGGTTGGTCTTCGTCACCGACGGCATGCTCGAACGGAACGCCGCCACCGTCGACCTGCAGGCAGCCATCCACGAGACCCGGTCCCTGCACCCCCGAGAGGCGGTCCGGGCCATGGCCGACCGGACTCTCGAGGCCACCGGCCACGCGCTCAACGACGACGCCACCATCTTGTGCCTGGACTGGCACGGCGGGCACGGGGGCGCTCGCGGTAGCGAGCATGGGGCGGACCGGGACCGCGTCAGCGAGCCGTCTCCCTGACAGCCGCGAATCGCCTCGAGGTCACGTACGGCGCAACGGTGGCCATGCGCCTCCCTCGTCCGAACGCTAGTCGAGGTCGGCGGCCAGCCTTCGGTAGGAGGGATGGAGCTCCTGCCAGCGCGCCCGCGGCTCGCAGCGATCCCGGCCGGCGAGGTAGCCGGCGAGGTCTTCGACGTGGATCTGGTCTCCTGCCGCGTAGGCGGCGATCTGCTCCAGGGGCAAGCCGCGGTCCTCGATGACCAGGACGGTGTGGTCGCCGTCCGCGGTGAGCGTCGCCTCGATGACGCCGTCCGGTTCGTCCTGGGACTCGGTCAGGATCAGCAGCCGCCGTGGGGGCTCGCACACCTCCACCCGGCAGGTGCCCTCCCATCCGCTGGCGAAGTAGCGTGCCCGGAACTCACCGCCCTGGTGCAGGTCGCCGTCGACCTCGCCGAGCCAGCGGGCGAGACGGCGGGGATCGGTGAGCGCTGACCACAGATCCTCGATGTCGGTGCCGAAGCGGTCCTCGAGACGGACCACGCCCCTGCCGTCCTCTGCTCGCAGGGTGCCGAGCGTGCGCACGCTTCGAGGCGTGTCGGTGGTCATCGGTTGCTCCTTCGCTCACGCTGGCCGCGTGCGATCTCGGTGTGCAGTGCATCCAGCCGCTGCTCCCACGTCGTCAGGTATCGACTCAGCCAGTCGTCGATCTCGGCGAGCGGCTGGGGGCGGAGGCTGTAGACCCGCCGTTGGGCCTCGTGGCGGACCTCGACCAGGCCCGCCTCGCGCAGCACCCGCAGGTGCCGCGAGACGCCCGGGCGGGCGATGGGGAGCAGCGCCGCCAGCTCGCCCGCTGTCGCCGGGCCGTCAGCCAAGGTCTCCAGCATCGTCCGTCGGCTGTCGTCCGCGAGGGCTCTCAGTGCGGCTTCCACGCCTTCTTTGTACCCGAGTGGTTACGTAACTGTCAAGGTAACCAAGCGGGTCACTCTCGCTGGTCACACTCGGGCGGGCTCGCGCGTCAGTGGGGTGACCAGCGGAGGTGGAAGGGTGGAGGGCATGGACCAGACGGACCATTTCGAGACTGAGCGGCCGCGCCTGGTGAGGATCGCCAGCCGGGTGCTCGGCGACCACGCCGAGGCCCAGGACGTCGTGCAGCAGGCGTGGCTGCGGCTGAACGCCACGGACACCGAGATCGACAGCCTGCCCGCCTGGTTGACCACCGTGACCACCCGACTGTGCCTCGACCGGCTGCGATCCCGGACCCCCGTTCCCGTAGACGTCATCGAGCTCGAGGGTTCGGTCGACGACCCCGCCGACGACGTCGCGCTCGCCGACACCGTCGGTCTGGCCCTGCACGTCGTGCTCGACCGGCTCTCCCCACGCGAGCGGGTCGCCTTCGTGCTCCACGACAGCTTCGGCTTCGGGTTCCCGACGATCGCGGCCGTTCTCGACACCGCTCCGGCGACCGCGCGCAAGCTGGCCTCGCGAGCCCGTGCGAAGGTGACCCAGCCCCACCGCGAGGACCACCTGGCCGACTGGGAGGTGGTCGACGCCTTCATGGCCGCAGCCAAGAACGGCGACTTCGACCGGTTGCTTCGCCTGCTCGCACCCGACGTCGTCGTGACCGCCGACGACGCCGCGGTCTCGGTCGGCACACCGCGCCGGATCGAGGGCCGCGACGAGGTGACGGCGTTCTTCAACGGAGGCGCCCGGGCGGCGCTGCCGGTCTTCGTCGGCGACCGGCCCGGTGCCGCCTGGTTCCACCTCGGCGCGGCCAGGGTCGTCTTCGACTTCGCCATCGACGTCGGCCGCGTGCGCGCCATCACCTTCCGCGCCGCGCCCGACGTGCTCTCGCGCGTCGTACGCCGCGACGGGGGTCGGCCACGCGGCTGACCCGCCACACCCCGTGCCTGTCGACGCCCGTGTCGATGGTCAGCCCCACAGCACGCCACAGCAGGAGGAGACGACCATGAAGACGATGACCTGCCGAGCCCTCGGAGGGCCCTGCGACCTCGAGCACCACGGGGACAGCGCCGACGACGTCATCAAGGCCCAGGACCGCCATCTCAAGGACGCGGAGCAGGCCGGCGACCTGACCCACCAGGAGGCCCGCGACGCCATGAAGAGCCGCTGGCGGCACCCCCGGAGGGCGATGGGCTGGTACCGCGACGCCAAGCAGGCCTTCGCTGACCTCCCCGACGACTGAGTGCGCTCGCGGTCCTCCGTCACGTCCTCGGCACAGGCGCACGTGGCAACGGGGCGTCCGCGGGGGCCGGTAGGGTCCCGCTGTGCCGGACGTCTCCGACGAGAGGAAACACATGCGCATCTTCTTCACCGGAGGCAGCGGCAAGGCCGGCAGGCACGTCGCGTCGTACCTCGCCGACCAGGGTCACCAGGTCACCAACGCCGACCTCGCGCCGCTGGGACACCCGGCGGTGGCGGATCTCCGGGTGGACCTCACCGATGCCGGCGAGACGTACTCGGCGCTGGCCGGACTCGCCACCATGGACGACCTGGACCTGGCGGACAAGCCCTCCTACGACGCGGTCGTGCACTTCGCGGCGGTGCCGCGGATCGGACTCGCGTCCGACACGACCACCTACGCGACGAATGTGCTGAGCACCTACAACGTGCTCGAGGCCGCGACGCGGCTGGGAGTCCGCAAGGTCGTGTTCGCCTCCTCCGAGACGACCTACGGGATCTGCTTCGCCCAGGGAGAGCGGCGACCGCTCTACGTCCCGGTCGACGAGGAGCACCCGACGGTCCCGGAGGACTCCTACGCGATGTCGAAGGTCGCGGCGGAGGTGACGGCGCGCTCCTTCCAGGCCCGCACGGGCGCCGACATCTACGGTCTGCGGATCAACAACGTCATCGAGCCGCACGAGTACGCCGAGCTGTTCCCGGCCTTCCTCGACGACCCGTCGCTGCGGCGCCGCAACATCTTCGCCTACATCGACACGCGTGACCTCGCCCAGCTGGTGCAGCACTGCCTGGAGACCGACGGACTGGGGTACGAGGTCTTCAACGTGGCCAACGCCGACATGTCCGTCGCCGCGACGACCCAGGAGATCCGGGACCGCTTCTACGACGGGGTGCCGGTGCGCCGGGAGATGGGGCGCGACGAGACGTTCTACTCCATCGACAAGGCCCGTGACCTGCTCGGCTACGCGCCACAGCACTCCTGGCGCGACGTCCTGACGGACCCCGGAGCGCCGGCTTCCTGACCGGCGTCGCCACCGTGCCACGCGACGGAGCGCCGTGGCCGCCTGGCCACGCGACGGAGCGCCGTGGCCGCCTGGCCGCACCTGCCCACAGAAGGCGCGTTCGCGCCCGGACGCGCAGAGGACAACGACCTCGGCTTCCAGCTGCCCGCCGACCGGCCCGGACCAGGCGTCCAGCGCCACCTCCAGGCATTCGTCGATCAGCGCCACGTCGGTGTGCATGATCGCGATCGTGCCCACGTCGTAGGCGTCCAGCGCTGCGATGGCCTCGGTCAGCGGCTCCCCTTCCCGCAGCCGGACCACGGCGCCGGGAGTACGTCGCCCGCTCCGGCCGCCGCCCGTGCCTCTACTGCGAGCTCGACACCGCGCCGGTTGTAGGCCACGAAGTGCTCGGCCACCCCGGGGTCTCGAGCGCGTGCCTGTGGGTGGCGAAGGTGTTGGCGATGACCACCTCGGCCCCTCCGCGATGTAGTCGCCGTGGACCTCGCGGACGACCTGGGGCATCAGACGCTTGAGACCGGTCATCCTCACTCCTGGAGGCCACGGCACCGGCGGCGGATGCGTGACCGGCGCGGACCACCCTTGCCGGTCGCGGCTGGGGCGAGCACTGTGGGCGGATGGAGCACGACTTCACCGGCCTGCGGGCCATGTTCGTCAACTGCACGCTCAAGCGGTCCCCGGAGCGCAGCCACACCCAGGGGCTGGTCGACGCCAGCGCGGCCATCATGGCCAAGCACGGCGTCGAGGTGGAGGTGCTGCGTGCGGTCGACCACGACATCGCCACCGGGGTGTACCTCGACATGACCGAGCACGGCTGGGCGACGCGACGCGTGGCCGCAGATCCACGACCGCGGTGATGGCCAGCGACATCCTGGTGGTGGCCGGGCCGATCTGGCTCGGCGACAACTCCAGCGTCACCAAGCGGATCATCGAGCGGCTGTACGCCGGCTCGCAGCCAGATCAACGACGGGGGCAGTACGCCTTCTACGGCCGGGTCGGCGGGCGCGCTGATCACCGGCAACGAGGACGGCATCAAGCACTGCGCGATGAACATCCTGTACTCGCTGCAGCACATCGGCTACACGATCCCGCCGCAGGCCGACGCCGGCTGGATCGGCGAGGCGGGCCCCGGCCCGTCGTACCTCGACGCGGGCAGTGGCGGACCCGGAGAACGACTTCACCAACCGCAACACCACGTTCATGACCTGGAATCTGCTGCACCTCGCGAAGCTGCTCAAGGACGCGGGCGGCGTGCCGGCCCACGGCAACCAGCGCAGCGCCTGGGACGCCGGGCAGCGGTTCGACTACGAGAACCCCGAGTACCGCTGACCCGCGGCCCGGGCCACCTCACCACCAGCCCTGCTTGCGGGCCCAGCGCAGCAGCAGCCCCGAGATCGTCACCATCACCGCGACCACGACGACCAGCTGGGCCACGTGCGTGCGCTGGTTGACGATCACGTTCATCCCGTAGACCGAAGCGATCGCGGTCACCGGCAGCGTCACCGCGGCGATCACCGCCAGCCGCTCCATCGCCAGCGTCATCTTGGTGTTGACCTTCGTCTGGTAGAGCTCGATCACGCCGAACAGGAACTGCGCCTCCCCGTCCGCGATCGAGCGGACCCGGTCGAACTGGTCGGCGAGATCGCGGGCCAGCAGCCGCGACGGCTCGGGCACGAACCGGTCCAGCGAGCCGATCCGGGCGTACACGTCGTGGGTCTGGGCCGCCATCGTGCGCGCCGTGATCAGCTCGTGCCGGATCAGGAACATCCGCTCCAGCAGCGTCTCCGGGTCGGTCAGCTGGCTGGCCATCACGTGCTGCTCGAGACCCGGGAGCTTCTCGGCGACGCCGCCGACCAGCCCTCGCTGGCGGCGGGCCACAGCGGAGGTGACGGCGTAGGACAGGTCGGCGGGGGTGGCCGGGGCGAACCGGCCGCCGGCGATCCGCTGCAGCACGCCGTCGGTCTCGACCAGCGCCTCGGCCGGGTCCACGACCGGGTTCAGCGGGCCGTGCACGGTGACCAGGAAGCCGTCGCCGACGATCTGGTCGAGCTCGAGCAGGTGCACGTGCCCGGCGCCGCCCAGCAGGGGGGCGTGCACCGTGACGAAGTAGTGGTCGGCGTAGCCGTGCACTGTCGGGACGTGGTTGCGGCGCCGGCACGCCTCGACCACGAGCGGGTGGCAGCCCAGACCCCTGCAGGAAGCCGTCGACCTGCTCGTCCCACACCGGCACGTCCACCCACATGAAGCCGTCGTCGCGCCCGAGGAGCGAGACCACGTCGTCGCTGTCGTGCGGATGCGCGCCCGCCGCGTCCACGAACCGCAGGTCCATGTGCCCAGCGTGTCCCTGCCGTCGCCGGTCGTAAAGCGCGCGCCGGCCGGTCCGACACGCAGGTGAGACGAGTCGGGCAAATGGTGGCCCGGTCCGGTCGGGTGCCCTAGGTTGCCCAAGGTGAGGATCGCAGTCGCCCGAGAGACCCGTGAGGGTGAGTCGCGCGTGGCCCTCGTGCCGGAGCTGGTCGGCAAGCTGACCGCGCTCGGGTACGTCGTCGCCGTGGAGCCAGGAGCCGGTGAGGGTGCGCTGCACACCGACGAGGACTACCGCGAGGCCGGTGCCGAGGTCGGCGAGGAGCCCTGGCAGGCCGCCGATGCGGTCGTCTCGGTCAACCCGCTCGACGTCTCGGTGGTACGGCGGTTGGCGGCCGGCACCGCCACGGTGTCGTTCCTCCCGGTCAGCCAGTCGCTGGACCTGGTGACCGACCTGCGGGACTGCGGCGTGACCGCGTTCGCGATGGAGCTGGTGCCGCGGATCTCCCGGGCCCAGTCGATGGACGCGCTGTCGAGCCAGGCGCTGGTGGCCGGCTACCGGAGCGCGATCGTCGCCGCCGGGCTGCTGCGCCGGTTCTTCCCCCTGAACATGACCGCCGCCGGGACGGTGCCCCCCGCCGAGGTCCTGGTCCTCGGTGCCGGAGTCGCCGGGCTGCAGGCCATCGCGACGTCCCGTCGCCTGGGCGCCGTGGTCAAGGCCTACGACGTCCGTGCGGCCGCCGCGGAGGAGATCCGCTCGGTGGGGGCGGTCGCGGTCGAGCTGGAGCTGGAGACACTGGAGGGCGCCGGCGGGTACGCCCGGGAGATGACCCAGGACCGGGCCGCCCGGCAGCGGGACCTGTTGGCGCCGTACGTCGCGGCCGCGGACGCGCTGATCACCACCGCCGCCGTCCCGGGACGGCAGGCGCCGCTGCTGGTCACCGCCGAGATGGTGGAGCAGATGCGGCCGGGGTCGGTGGTCGTGGACCTGGCCGCGGAGTCCGGGGGCAACGTGGAGGGCGCGCAGCCCGGGCGCGTCGTCCGGATCGGCAACGCCCAGGTGTGGGGAGGCGCCAACGTGCCTGCCCAGATGCCCGGGCCGGCCTCGCGGCTGTACGCCCAGAACGTGGTCAGCCTGGTGACCCTGATGACCCGCGAGGGTGCCTGGTCCCCGGACTTCGACGACGAGATCGTGCTCGGCGCCTGCGTGACGCACGAGGGCGTGGTCCGGCACGAGCCCACCCGGAACGCCCTGGCGGGCCCGACAGAGGGAGAGCACACCTCATGAGCGAGCCCATCGTCTGGTTGACGATCTTCGTGCTCAGCGTCTTCGTCGGCGTCGAGGTGATCTCGAAGGTCTCCTCGACGCTGCACACCCCGCTGATGTCGGGGGCCAACGCCATCCACGGGATTATCCTGCTCGGCGCGATCCTGGTCAGCGGCTACGCGCAGAACACCGTCGAGCTCGCCGTCGGGCTGGTCGCGGTGGTGCTGGCCAGTGTGAACATGGTCGGCGGCTTCGTGGTCACCGACCGGATGCTGCAGATGTTCACCCGCCGCAAGCCGACCGCCCCGAAGACGGGCACGAAGGCATGAGCGGCACCCCCGTCTGGGTCCAGCTGGTCTACCTGCTCGCGGCGGTCTGCTTCATCCTCGCGCTCAAGGGCCTCTCGTCGCCCAAGAGCGCCCGTCGCGGCAACGCCATCGGCGCCTTCGGAGCGGTGCTCGCCTGCGTGGTGGTCTTCCTCTACGGGGACCTCCGGCACGTGGTGCCGATCCTGGTCGCGATCGCGGTCGGCACCGCCGTGGGCTTTGTCGGTGCCCGGCGGGTGCAGATGACCCAGATGCCGCAGCTGGTGGCGCTGTTCAACGGGGTCGGCGGCGGCGCGGCGGCACTGGTGGCCCTGCTCGAGCTGGCCGGCTCGCTCGACGTGCCGGGCGTGGCGGGGTTCACGCTCGCCGCCACCGCGTTCACCATCCTGGTCGGGTCGGTCTCCTTCGCGGGCTCCCTGGTCACCTTCGCCAAGCTCCAGGAGCTGATGACATCGCGCCCGGTGGTGTTCCCGGGGCTGCCCGTCGCCTTCGGCCTGGCGATCCTCGGTGCGCTGGCGCTGTCGGTGCTGACGGTGACCGCCCCGGTGCTGTGGGTGGGCATCGTGCTGGCGGTGGTCGGGCTGCTGCTCGGGCTGCTGCTCGTGCTGCCCGTGGGGGGCGCCGACGTGCCGATCGTGATCTCGCTGCTGAACGCGTTCACCGGCCTGACCGTCGCGGCCGGCGGCTACGTGCTGGGCAACACCGTGCTGCTGGTCGCCGGCACCCTGGTCGGGGCGGCCGGTACGTTCCTCACCAAGCTGATGGCCTCGGCGATGGGACGCTCCATCGCGAACATCCTCTTCGGTGCCCTCAAGGGCGGGTCGACCCTGGGTGCCGGGACGGTGTCCGACCGGCCGGTCCGGTCCGCCGGACCCGAGGACGTCGCGATCCTGCTGTCCTACGCGAGCCGGGTGATCATCGTCCCGGGCTACGGGCTGGCCGTCGCGCAGGCCCAGCACACGCTGCGCGAGCTGGTGGACGTGCTCAGCGAGCGCGGTGCGGTCGTCGACTACGCCATCCACCCCGTCGCCGGGCGGATGCCCGGGCACATGAACGTGCTGCTGGCCGAGGCCCAGGTGCCCTACGAGCAGCTGCGGGAGATGGACGACATCAACCCGCAGTTCAAGCAGGCCGACGTGGTCCTGGTCGTCGGCGCCAACGACGTCGTCAACCCGGCCGCCAAGACCACCCCGGGCGCCCCGATCTACGGCATGCCGATCCTGAACGCCGACGAGGCCCGGCAGGTGGTGTTCATGAAGCGGTCCATGCGGCCCGGCTTCGCGGGCATCGAGAACGAGCTGCTGTTCGACCCGGACACCACCCTGCTGTTCGGTGACGCCAAGGAGTCCCTCGGCTCGCTGCTCTCGGCGGTCAAGGCCCTCTGAGCGGCAGAAGGCGGGGAGCTCAGCCGGCCACGCCGTACAGCCGGTCCCCGGCGTCGCCCAGGCCGGGCACGATGTAGCCCTTCTCGTTGAGCCGCTCGTCCATGCTCGCGGTCACCACCGTCACCGGGACGTCGAGGGCCGACAGCTCCTCCTCCAGGCGTGCGCAGCCCTCGGGCGCGGTCAGCAGGCAGATCACGGTGATGTGGTCGGCCCCGCGGTCCACCAGGAAGCGGATCGCCGCGACCAGCGTGCCGCCGGTGGCGAGCATCGGGTCCAGCACGTAGCACTGCCGTCCGGACAGGTCCTCGGGGAGCCGCTCGGCGTACGTCGAGGCCTCCAGCGTCTGCTCGTTGCGGACCATGCCGAGGAAGCCGACCTCGGCGGTCGGGAGCAGGCGCATCATCCCGTCCAGCATCCCCAGCCCGGCGCGCAGGATCGGCACCACCAGCGGCTTCGGCGTGGCCAGCTTGACGCCAGCGGCCTCCGCGACCGGGGTCCGCACGGTCACCGGGTCGACGCGCACGTCCCGGGTCGCCTCGTAGGCCAGCAGCGTGACCAGCTCGTCGGCGAGCCGCCGGAACGTCGGCGAGTCGGTCCCCTCGTCCCGCAGCGTGGTGAGCTTGTGGGCGACGAGCGGGTGGTCGGCGACGTGGATACGCATGGCGGTCAACCTAGTGCGTGCCGGCGCGCTGGTGCGAGGGCGGGCGACCTGTCACCATCGACGGGAAGCGTCGACGGGGCCGGCCACGACCACGTGGGCGGTATCGACGGGTCGACGACAGGGAGGCGACCATGTCGCAGGACAGCGAAGCGATCGTGGACGGTGTCGACTTCGCGCTCGTCGCCTACCGCGAGGAGGGCGTCTGGCGGCTCGACGAGCTCGACGACGACATGGGCGAGGACCTCGACGACCTGGCCGAGGAGCTGCGCCGCTACCCCGGTGACGGTGGCGCGCTCGGCCTGGTCTCGGTGGACGAGGACTTCTTCGTGCTGGTCCGGGTGCTCGGCGAGGACGTGCGGCTGCTGCTCTCCGACGTCACCGCCGCCACCGACTGGCCGATCGCCCGCTCGGTGGTCGACGAGCTGGAGCTGCCCATCCCCCGGGACGACGAGGACCAGGAGCCCGCGGGCGACCTCGGCATCGTGGCCGACCTCGGGCTCGGTGCGATGGACATGGGCGCGCTCCTCGACGACGTCGACCTCTATCCCGACGAGATGCTCTCCGAGATCGCCACCAAGCTCGGCTTCGGCGGCCTGTACGACGACCTGGTCGGCGTCTCCAGCAGCCTGTGACCGCGTCCACCCCCTGGGTCGCGGCGATGCGCGCCGCCCTCCGGGAGGCGCAGGCGGCGCTGGCCACCTCCGACGTACCGGTCGGGGCGGTGGTGCTCGACGAGACCGGACAGGTGGTCGCCCGCGGCCGCAACCGCCGCGAGGCCGACGCCGACCCCACCGGGCACGCGGAGGTGGTCGCCCTGCGCCGGGCCGCGGTCGCGAGGGGCGGGTGGCGGCTGGACGGCTGCACCTTGGTGGTCACCCTGGAGCCCTGCACCATGTGCGCCGGCGCGGTGGTGCTCTCGCGGGTGGACCGGCTGGTGTTCGGCGCCTTCGACGAGAAGGCGGGTGCCGTCGGGTCGCTGTGGGACGTGGTCCGGGACCGGCGGCTCAACCATCGGCCCGAGGTGGTCGGCGGGGTGCTGGCCGAGGCGTCGACGGCCCTGCTGCTGGAGTTCTTCGACGGCTCTCGCGGCTGACCGCTTCGGGCGATTTCGGCGACGCCCACCTCGTCCGGTAGCCTCTGCGGCGGTGGCGTGTCCGAGCGGCCTAAGGAGCACGCCTCGAAAGCGTGTGAGGTTTCACGACCTCCGTGGGTTCAAATCCCACCGCCACCGCCAGTCAGTCAGGCAGTCAGCCAGCCCAGGGTCCCGGTGAGAGCCGGGACGCACGCCGAGGTCAGTCGGAGAGCCGCCCCAGACCCGAGAGGTCGGACGCCGGGGGCGGCTCTCCGCACGTCCACCCTCTGCCGATGGCCCGGGCGGCCCCCCACCCCCGCTCTGGCGCGCGGCCGTTCAGCGGCTGGGCCCGTCGCCTCCGACCGCCGTGCTGTCGTCGTGACGCCGGGACGTCTCCGTCCACTTCGCGTGCTCCTGGGAGACCAGTCCCTCGACCTTCTCCGCCAGCACGACCCGCCGGTCGGCGCCGGTGTAGGGGCCGGCCTGCGCGAGGTAGAGGTACCGCTCGTGCTTGAGGGCCTCGGCGGTGGAGCGGTACAGCACCCAGTTGGTCTGCCACTGGTACAGCTGCTGGATCCCCTCCAGCACCACCACGACCGCGGCCGCGGTCGCGGTGACCAGCGCGACCACGTCCGCCAGCGCGAGCACCGGGACGGCTGCGGCCACGACCAGCTGGGCGAGCTTGGTCCGCTTGTACGCCTGCTGGCACGCACCGCTCTTGGCGTCGTACCAGCCGAGCTGCTCCTCCAGCCGCGCCCAGGTGGGATCGCCCGGCACCGCGGCACCGTCCCCGGTCCCCGCCTGATCCGACCCGTCGCTCATAGTCTCCGCTCCGCACGCTCGTGGCTGTGCCCAGCCTGGCACAGCCCGGTCCCCGCCGCCGACCGTCCGGTACGCCGGAACGAGCCTGGGAACAGCGCGGGGCGTCCCCTCGCTCGACCCCCGCGCGTGCCGTCCGCGCGGCCTATCCTGGGCGGGGGGGCGCAGGAGGAGGGTGGGCGCATGCGGGGGTCCGGGACCGGCCGGGTGTTCATCAGCTACCGGCGCCAGGAGGCTGCCTGGCCCGCCAGGCAGCTCTACGACCTGTTGAGCGACGAGTTCGGTGCCGACCAGGTCTTCAAGGACGTCGACGACATCGACCCCGGGGACGACTTCGCGGACAAGATCATCCGGGCGGTCGGCTCCTGCGACGTGCTCCTGGCCCTGGTCGGCGAGCAGTGGCTGACGATCACCGACGAGCAGGGGCGCCGGCGGCTCGACGACCCCGACGACTTCGTCAGGCTGGAGATCGCCACGGCGCTGGACCGTCGTGACGTCCGGGTCATCCCGATCCTCCTCGACGACGCCCGGATGCCGCGTGCGCGCGAGCTGCCGGCGGAGCTGGAGTCACTGGTTCGCCGGCAGGCGGTCCAGCTGAACGCGCTGTCGTTCGACGCCACCCGGTTGATGGCGGCCGTCAAGCAGACGCTGGCCGACCTGCATGCGGAGTCCCAGGAGCCGGCCCCGGTCGCGGTCCCCGTGGGTGACCCGGCGTCCCCGGAGCGGTCGGGCCGGCCCGATCCCGACCGGGGAGGCGACCCCCCCGGGCTCCCGGGCGGCCGTGCGGTCCTGCTGTCCGCCCTGGCAGTGCTCGCGGTCCTCGCCGCGGTGCTGCTCGCGGTCCGGCTGGGCGGCGGAGCGGACCCGTCCCCGGCCGGTGCCGGATCGCCGCTCGCGAGCTCGTCCGGGGCGAGCGGCACTCCGCAGGCGTCCCCCGACGGGCCGGACGTGCTGGCCCACCGCGGCGGCTGGGAGCAGTATCCGCTGGAGTCGCTGCCGGCGCTCACGTCGGCGGCCCGCGACGGGTTCGCCGTGGAGACGGACGTGCGGTGGACCAGCGACGACGTGCCGGTGGTGGTCCACGACGAGGCGGCCACCAAGGGGCTCGCCTGCTCGCGTCCGGTGCTCGTCTCCGAGACCACCTGGCAGGACCTGAGCACGATGTGCCAGTCGACGCCGAGCCCCAAGGACCAGAAGCAGTACCCGATCTCGACGTACCCGGACGCGATGGAGGCCCTCGCGGCGGTCCCGGGCTCGTGGGTGTACGTCGAGGTGAAGGTGGACCAGACCCCGGAGCAGCAGCGTCGCTTCCTGCAGGTGATCCGCGACAACGGGATGAGCGACCGGACCGTGGTGACGGCCTTCCACCTCCGCTACCTCCAGGCGATCCACCGGGCGGCCCCCGGCCTGCGGCTGATGCTCTTCACCCAGGCTGCGGTCCCGGTACGCGAGCTGGCAGGCGAGGACCTGTGGGCGGTCGCCACCTACTCCCAGATCACCACCAAGCGGTATGTCCGGGATCTGCACGACGCGGGCGTGATCGTGGTCGAGTGGCCGCTCAACGACCCGGCCGCCTGGGCCGCGGGGCGCGCCGTGGGCGCAGACAAGGTGCTCACCGACAACCCGTCCGCGTACGCCGCCTGGCGGACGCGGACCTAGGACGGCGGCCGGTGGTAGCGTCAGGAGCCCTTGCGGACTGATCGGGGCACTGTGATGAGCGAGAGCCACACCTCACCTGACGCCGGGTTCACCCGGGTCCTGGGCCGCTGGGACGTCCTCGCGGTCGCCTTCGGCGCGATGATCGGCTTCGGCTGGATCGTGCTCACCGGCGGGTTCCTGGAGGACGCCGGCACGCTGGGCGCCGTGCTCGCCTTCGCGATCGGCGGCGTGATCATGGTGCTGGTCGGGCTCACCTATGCCGAGCTGGTGTCGGCGATGCCGCACGCCGGGGGTGAGCACAACTACGTGCTGCGCGGCCTGGGTGCCCGGACGGCGTTCGTCACCTCCTGGAGCCTCGTGCTCGGCTACGCCTCGGTCGTCGCGTTCGAGGCGGTGGCGCTGCCCCAGACGGTGCTGTACCTGGCCCCGGACATGCTGGTCGGCAAGCTGTGGACGGTGGCCGGCTACGAGGTCTACGCCTCGTGGGTGGCCGTCGGTGTCACCGGGGCCGTGGTCATCACCGCGCTGAACTACATCGGGATCAGGCCGGCCGCGGTGTTCCAGGCGCTGGCGGTGCTGTTCCTGCTGGGCGTGGGTGCGCTGCTCCTGGTCGGCTCCTTCGTGGGCGGGAGCATCGAGAACATGGACCCGCTGTTCGCCGGGGCGTCTGGGCGGCGTCACGGCTGTGCTGGTGGCGGTGCCGTTCCTGTTCGTCGGCTTCGACGTCATCCCGCAGTCCGCGGAGGAGATCAACCTGCCGTTCCGGCAGATCGGCAAGCTCGTGGTCGTCTCGGTCGCGGCGTGCGGCCGCCTTCTACATGCTGGTGATGGTGACCGTGGGGTCGTCGCTGCCCCGCGACGTGCTGGCCGCCTCGGAGCTGTCGGCGGCCGACGGGATGGCCGCGCTGTGGGGCAGCGACGTGTTCGGCAACATCCTGGTCCTCGGCGGGATCGCGGGCATCCTGACCAGCTGGAACGGCTTCCTGCTGGGGGCGAGCCGGCTGCTGTACGCGATGGCCGCCTCCGGGATGGTGCCGGCGTGGTTCGGCCGGCTGCACCCCCGCTACCGCACGCCGGTCAACGCGATCGTGTTCATCGGGGGCCTCTCCGTGCTCGCCCCGCTGTTCGGCCGGCAGATGCTGGTCTGGCTGGTGGACGCTGGCGGCATCTCGATCGTCGTCGCGTTCTTCCTGGTGGCGGTCACGTTCCTCCGGCTGCGCGCCCGGGAGCCGGAGATGGACCGCCCGTTCCTGGTCGCCAGCGGCCGCACGATCGGCATCGCGGCGGCCGTGCTGACCTTCGGGCTGGGGCTGCTGTTCCTGCCCGGCATGCCGGCGGCGCTGGTCTGGCCCTACGAGTGGCTGATCCTCGGCATCTGGTGGCTGGCCGGGGTGGTGCTGGTGCTGAGGCTGCCCCGGATCGGTCCGGGACGCGACGCCGAGAGCGAGCTGGTCGCGGCCGTCCGGCGCCGCGGGGCGTCGGGCTGAGCGGGACGGGCGACGCCGTGGGGCCGATGGGCGCGGTCGGCGCGAACCGGGGTCTTGTGAGAGGCGCGACTCCGGGCGCACACTGACCGCAAGGTCGCGCACGCAGCCCGTGCGCCCAGTCTGCGTCCACGGAGCTGGTGACGATGATCCAGAGGGCCCACCGCACGTCCGGCCACCCTGCACAGGCGGGCAGCCCGCCCGACCTGATGCCGGTGCTCTCCCGCGGCAAGCACCGCAATCCGAGGAAGGGCGCCTGCTTCATGGAGCTGGCGTCGTTCCTGGCCGGCGAGCAGTGGTCGGACCACCCGGCCTGCACGCACCCGCTGCTGGCGTCGATGGCCCGCGACATCAACGACCACGTGGGCGACGAGGCCCGCCGACGCCTGGCGCCGCTGATCCCCGAGGTGATCGGCCTGAACGGCACCGACCCCCGGGTGCACGCCTGGATCGCCCGGGAGGCGGCGATCACGGCGCTGCCGGTGACCGCGTGCGAGCGTCAGGGGGTCGCCGCGGTGGGGCTGCTGCGCTGCGAGCGGATGCTGCGCAGTCTCGAGGGCGAGGACGCCTACCGGTTCGACCCGCGCTCCCAGGCCGCTCTGGACTCCGTCCCGCGGGCCCGTGACTGGGCGCAGGGCTTCACCGCCCTGGGCTGGGGCACCAACGGCAGCTTCGCCAAGCGCAGCGCTCCCGCGATCGTGCACTCGGCGGTCTCCGGGATCGCGGTCGCGGCGGTTCCGGACACCGACGGGATCCTGGTCGACCTGCTCCGGCGGACGGTCGGCCTGTGCCGGGACTGGTGCGGCCACACCCCCGCCGCCGTGGACCTGGACACCTGGGGACGGCTCAGCGAGCTGACCCGCCGTCCCTAGAGCCAGCGTCCGAGCCGGTCGAGGCCCTCGGTCATCTCGGCGGGAGAGCCGGCGAACGACAGCCGCATGAAGCGGTGGCCGTGCACGGGGTCGAAGTCGATGCCGGGCGCCGTGGCCACCCCGGTCTCGCCCAGCAGCCGACGGCAGAACGACATCGAGTCGTCGGTGAGGTGCCCCACGTCGGCGTACACGTAGAACGCCCCGTCGGCGGGGGCCAGCCGGTCGATGCCGAGCCGGGGCAGCCCGTCGAGCAGCAGCCTCCGGTTCTCCGCGTAGCGGGCCACGTGCCGGTCGCACTCGGCGTAGGACTCCTCGGTGAACGCCGCGACCGCGGCGTGCTGGGACAGCACCGGCGGGCAGATCGTGAAGTTGCCGGTCAGCACGTCGACCGCGCGACGCAGCCGCTCGGGCACCAGCATCCAGCCGATCCGCCAGCCGGTCATCGAGAAGTACTTCGAGAACGAGCTGAACACCACGGCCTCGCGCGAGGACTGCCAGGCCGAGGAGTGCAGGGCGGGGGAGGAGTACTCGATGCCGTGGTAGATCTCGTCGCTGACCAGCTGCACGCCGTGCTGCTCGCACCAGGTCGCCAGCGCTGCGAGCTCCGCCGGCGCCAGCATCGTCCCGGTCGGGTTCGCCGGGCTGGCCACCACCAGTCCGCGGACCGGTACGTCGAGGGCCTCCAGCATCTCCACGGTGGGGTGGAAGCGAGACTCCGGTCCGGTCGGCAGCTCCACCACCTCGCAGCCCAGCGCGGTGAGCACGTTGCGGTAGCAGGGGTAGCCGGGCGTGGTGACCGCGACCCGGTCACCGGCCTCGAAGGCGGCGAGGAAGGCGAGCAGGAAGCCACCCGACGAGCCGGTGGTGACCACGACGTCCTCGGGTCCCACGTCGAGCCCGTGCATCCGGCGGTGGTGACCCGCGATCTCCGTGCGCAGCTCGGGAAGGCCCAGCGCGACCGTGTACCCGAGCAGCTGCTCGTCCAGCGCACGGTGGGCCGCCGCGCGGACCGGGGCGGGTGCGGGGGTCGAGGGCTGCCCGACCACCAGGTTGACCAGGTCGCCGTGGCTGCGCGCCCGCTCCGCAGCCGCGGAGAGCAGGTCCATCACGTGGAAGGGCGGCACGTCGGCGCGCCGGGCCACCTGCAGCCGCCCGGCAGCGGGCCGCTCGATCGAGGGGCGGGCGCTGGTGGGCAGGTCGGTGGAGGGGGACACGCCGACCACGCTAGCCGCCGGCCCATGGTCCCCGTCGTCGCCCCGCCACCGTCCCAACGGACTATGGCGTCCGCACGGGCTGCCGCGAGACGTTGTACCCGCGGGCTACGCACCCGCCTTGAGACGCGGTCGTCCTTGTCCATCCCCCGGCGAGGGCGACCGCCTCGCGTCCTGACCCGATCGCACGACCCCCGCTCCGTGCCGGTGCGCGTCCACGACCGCCGTCGCGCGCGGTCCCCGCCGCGGCCGACCCCTACGATGAGGGACCGCGCCCCCTGCCCGGACGAGGTGCCCCGTGAGCTTCGACGCCACCCAGATGGACCACGTCCTACTGGTCGGGGCCGTGGTGATGCTGGTGGCGATCCTCGCGGTGCGGGTCTCGGTGCGCGCCGGGCTTCCCAGTCTGCTCATCTACCTGTTCATGGGGGTGCTGCTCGGCGAGGCAGGGCTCGGCATCCAGTTCGACGATCCCAACGTGGCGCACGCTCTGGGCTTCGCGGCGCTGGTGCTGATCCTGGCGGAGGGCGGCCTGACCACCCAGTGGGCGGAGATCCGGCCGACGATGCGGCTCGGGGTCTCGCTGGCCACCCTCGGCGTGGGGGTGAGCGTCGTGGTGATGGCCGCCGGCGCCCACTACCTGTTCGGGCTGAACTGGCAGCTCGCGGTGCTGCTGGGTGCCGTCACCTCGCCGACCGACGCGGCAGCGGTCTTCTCGGTGCTGCGCCGGGTGCCGCTGCCCCGGGCCCTGACCGGCGCCCTGGAGTCCGAGTCCGGGCTGAACGACGCGCCGACGGTGCTCCTGGTGACCCTGGTCAGCACCGGCGCGGCACTCGACCACGGCGTGCTCGGGTTCCTCGGGATCGCGGTCTACGAGCTCGGCGCGGGCGTCCTGCTCGGTCTGACGATCGGGTTTGCCGGTGCCTGGGTGATGCGCCGCATCGCGCTGCCGTCCTCGGGCCTGTACCCGCTCGCGGTGCTGTCCCTCGCGGTCTTCGCGTACGCCGGCACGGTGGCGGTGCACGCGTCCGGGTTCGCCGCGGTGTACACGGCCGCGCTGGTGCTCGGCAACAAGGACCTGCCGCACCGCGCGGCGACCCGCTCCTTCAGCGAGGGAGTGGCCTGGCTCGCCCAGATCGGCCTGTTCGTGATGCTCGGGCTGCTGGTCTCGCCGGCGCGGATCTCGCCGTACCACGTGCTCGTCGCGGCGCTCGCCGGGCTGCTGCTCACGCTCGTGGCCCGCCCGCTGTCGGTGGTCGCCTGCTCGTGGGCGCACCGGATGTCGCTGCGGGAGCAGGTCTTCGTCTCGTGGGCGGGCCTGCGGGGTGCGGTCCCCATCGTGCTGAGCACCATCCCGCTCGCGGAGAAGGTGGCGGGAGCCCAACGGCTGTTCGACATCGTCTTCGTGATGGTGGTGATCTACACGCTGCTCACCGGCCCGACGCTGCCGTGGGTGGCCCGGCGGCTCGGCGTCACCGAGGGCGACGAGACCCGGGACCTGGAGGTGGAGGCGGCCCCGCTGGAGGGGATCGCGGCGGACCTGCTGCAGGTCAGCATCACCGACCGGTCGCTGCTGCACGGAGTCGAGGTGGGGGAGCTGCGGCTGCCGCTCGGGGCGTCGGTCTCGCTCGTGGTCCGCGGCGGCCAGACCCTGGTCCCCGAGCCGCGCACCGTGCTGCGGCACGGGGACGACGTGCTGGTGGTGACACCGCGCCGGCTGCGGGAGGCCACCGAGCGCCGACTGCACGCGGTCTCGACCCGCGGGCGGCTGGCGCACTGGCTGGACGGCCCCGCGGCGCCCTGACGGCGCGACACCTGCGTGCCGGTCCCCGGCTCAGCTGCCGGCGCTGGAGGGCGCCGCGCTCGGACGGCAGACCGCGGTGGTCCTCGTCGTGACGATCGTGGTACGGGCCTTGGCGAGCTTGCTGAAGGAGTCCCCCACCACCACATCGACGCCGGGGCCGAGGTCGGTGTCCACCACCCGCACCTTGGTCGCTCCGCCGAACTGCAGGGCGACCAGCTGCGCGGCGGTGTCGTTGGCCCGGGTGCTCCACACCTGGACCTTGCTCACCTTCACGTCCGACGGCGCGTTGCCGATGTCTCCCCGGGTGAAGCCTCGCTTGCGCAGCCGGCCCATGGTGTCGTCGGCCAGCCCGGAGCGGGTGCCCGCGTTGAACACGCTCACCGTCACCTCGGCGGCCCGGATCCGGGTGCCCTTCTTCACCGTCTCGCAGTCCGGCGAGGCGCTCGGCGCCGGCTGGCTGGAGGGCACCGGCGCGAGCATCGCCTTGACGCCGTACATGCCGGCCAGCACGAGGAGCCCCACCAGCACCAGCAGAGTCACGGCGGTGGTGATGTGACGTCCTCGCACGGGATCAGCCCTCCACCGGGTGCACCCGGGCATGCAGCACCAGGCGCTGCTGGAGGGCCGCCCGCAGCGCGCGGTGCAGGCCGTCCTCCAGGTACAGGTCGCCGCGCCACTCCACGACGTGCGCGAACAGGTCCCCGAAGAACGTCGAGTCCTCGTCCAGCAGCGCGGCGAGCTGCAGCGTGTCCTTGGTCGTGACCAGCTCGTCGAGCCGCACCTGGCGCGGCGGCAGCGCAGCCCAGTCCCGTGCGGTCAGGTGTGGGTCCGGGTAGGGCCGCCCGTCTCCCACGCGCTTGAAGATCACGTCGGCCAGCATAGAGTCCCGGCGGCCAGAGGTCCGTAGCCGTCGGGCAAAGACCCCGCGACCAGGCCGGGTGAGGCAGGTTCGACCTACGCGGCGAGCGCGCTCACAGGCACGGGTCCGCCGGAGGTGCGCGGCAGATCGGGCGCCATCAGCGTGCCCCGACCGTGATCCAGCACGGTGAGGCCGTGTGACGGCCGGTTGAACTTTGGGTGGCTTTGCCCAGGAGAGCCGGCGCCGCCCACAGATTCTTGGCCCGCACGTGTGTAAGACCGGTCCCGGCGGGTCACAGGAAGGTCACGGTGTCCCGCTCGACACGTCGGTTCCGCCCTGACCCCCCAACAGGCCGGTCGGCGACCCGCCTCCGGAAGCCCCCATCCGGACCGGGTGCGAGCGGGGACGGCGCCCGGCCGGAGGCCCGGCGCCACCGCGACGGCGTCCCGGACCCCTGCCGGGGCGCCGTCCTTCCTCCCCGGGTGCACCGGGCCGGGCTCGGCGGTGGGCCCCTGCCGTCGAGGACGCGGCGCCGTCGACAAGGTCAGGTCGCGGCGAGCACACCCGCCCCATTGCGCAGCTCGAAGACGAGCTGAGTCTCGGTCTGGCGCACCACCTGGTGCACCGTGACGTGGTGCAGCACCAGGTCGCGCAGGGCCTCGGGGCTCTGCACGGCCACGTACAGGTGGAAGTCGTCCTCGCCGGCGACGTGGAACGCCTGGATCACCCCGGGTGCCTGCACCAATGCGTCGTACAACGCGGTGACGTGCTGCTGGTCGTGGCTGCCGAGTCGGACCTTGATCACCGCCTGGATCGGGTAGCCGAGCGCCGCCAGGTCGCAGCGGAGCGCCGTCCCGGTGATCACGCCCCGGTCGCGCAGGGCGCGCACCCGGTAGGCGCACGTCGACTCGGCCAGTCCGAGCCGTGCGGACAGCGCCTTGTTGGTCAGCCGCGCGTCCGCGTCGAGGGCGCGCAGGATGGCCAGGTCGGTCCCGTCGAGCCCCGCCGCCGGCGACGGCGGCTGTGGTTTCTGCAAGACGCACCCCCCGAAGCGCGGTGAAATCGCGGATCATCCGCAGATCGACGATTGAAGCGGTGTCTTCAGCAGTCATGCTAGGCATCTTCTGCGGGATCCACCACCCTGGAGTCATGACAGCCCAGCTTCGACCGGACTCGCTCGCCGTCCACTGTGGCCGCGAGGACCTCACCGCGCTGGGCGTGCACGCCCTGCCGATCGACCTCTCCACGACCAACCCGCTTCCCGACATCGAGAGCGGCGGTGACTCCTACGAGTCGATGGCGACCGGCGGGCACCCGCTCGCGGAGGGGGGCGCGGTCTACGCGCGGCTGTGGAACCCGACGGTGGCGCGCTTCGAGTCCGCGCTCGCCCAGCTCGAGCGATCCGAGGAGTCCGTCGCGTTCGCCTCGGGGATGGCCGCGATGACCGCCGCGATCCTGGCGCACACCGCGTCCGGCCGCCGGCACGTCGTCGCCGTCCGGCCGCTGTACGGCGGCACGGACCACCTGCTCGCCTCCGGACTGCTCGGCGCCGAGGTGACGTTCTGCGACGCGCGGTCGGTGGCCCGGACGGTGCGCGCGGACACCGCCTTGGTGGTCATGGAGACCCCGGCCAACCCGACCCTGGACCTCGTCGACATCCGGGAGGTGGTCGCCGGGGCCGGCGTCGTCCCGGTCCTGGTCGACAACACGTTCGCCACGCCGATCCTGCAGAACCCGGTCGCGCTGGGCGCGGCGATGTCGCTGCACAGCGCGACCAAGTACCTCGGCGGCCACGGCGACGTCACCGGCGGTGTGCTCGCTTGCTCCGCGGAGACCGCCGCCGCGTTGCGCCGGGTGCGCGCGGTGACCGGCGGCCTGCTGCACCCGCTCGGGGCCTACCTGCTGCACCGCGGCCTCGCCACGCTGCCGATCCGGGTCCGCGCCCAGCAGGCCTCCGCCCGACAGGTCGCCGCCTGGCTCGCGACGCACCCGGGAGTCGAGCGGGTCCACTACCCCGGCGCCGACGGCGACCCGGGGTCGCTGCTGCAGCACCAGATGCGAGGACCGGGCGCGATGGTCTCCCTCGTCCTGCGCGACGGGTACGACGCCGCGAGCCGGCTGACCCGCGGCGTGCAGCTGTTCACGCACGCCGTGTCGCTCGGCGGCGTCGACTCTCTGGTCCAGCACCCGGCCGCGCTCACCCACCGTCCCGTGGCCCCCGAGGCCCGGCCGGCCGCGAACCTGGTCCGGCTCTCGATCGGCCTCGAGGACCCGGAGGACCTCGTGCGCGACCTCGACCAGGCGCTGGGCACGTCGCCGCAGCGCCGTACCACCGCGGCGCCGGTCGCAGCCGGGGTGTGAGAGGTCTCGCCGCCCCCGGAGCGTGGCGTCCGCATTTCGCCCGGGCGACCTCGGCGATCCCGCGCCACGGCGGGAGGCTCTCGGCGTACCGGCCGGCGGCGAACTCGTTCGGGCCGGTGAGGCACTGCACGTAGGCCCGCTCGTGGGCGCCCAGCTGCTCCTCCTCGATGAGGCCCTCCATGCGCGCGAGCCACTCGCCGGGCAGTTCCGGTCGCTTGCCACGGCCGCCCTCATGGTGGGGCGCTACGCCGAGTCGCAGGAGCATCCCACCCGGCGGGTGGCAAGGCGGTCACCGTCCGCACCATCCTGCGCCTCCCTCTGGCGTCACTCCATCGCGAGCGGCGCCGACGCCTTCAGAGTCGACCGGCGGGCACAGCGGTGCGGATGACGTCCACCAGCTCGTCGCGCGTCGGGCCGGAGGCGTACGGCGGCCGCCAGCCGTCCTGGTAGACCGCCCGTGCCAGCGGCTCGGCCGGCCTCAGCGTCTGCGGCAGCGCGGTCATCGCGAAGTAGCCGGCGGCGTGCCGACCGATCCGGGGGTCGGCCTCGACCGCGGCGGCGATGAGGTCGGAGGTGAGCGGGACACCGAGGTCGAGATCCTCGCCCTGCCAGCGCCTGACCATCCCGCCGTCGATGGCGATGTGGTCGGCCACCCAGGGTTCGATGGCGTGGTCGCACCAGGCCCCGAACGGCTCGGCGACCGTGGTGGGATCGGCACCCGCGTCCAGCAGCGCGAGCAGCGCGGTGACCTGCAGGCAGGCCATGGCGATCCCGCGCCCCCGGGTCGGGGTCGTGGTCGCCACCGAGTCGCCCACGGCGACCAGTCCCGGTGCGCCGGCCTGTCGCCGGTAGACGTTGCGCAGCGCCCCGCCGACGAGAACCGCCGAGAGCGGCCGTGCACGGTCCGGGTCGGTCCACGCGGCGAGGGCCGGTATGGCTCGGCAGGCCGCCTCGAACGCCGCCTCGAAGCGCAGTGCTTTGAGGGCGGCGTCCGCGGTGGGGCGCACGAGCACCACCGAGAAGTGGCCGGCCTCGTGCAGGAAGACCAGGCACTGGTAGCCGTCGAAGTCGCCCGTATAGGCGATGGCGCCCACCATCGGCCCCGGCTCCGCCCCCGGTCGGAGCCGGTAGGCGCGGTCGACGTAGGCGAGGCCGCAGTCGCCGTCGAGTGTGGAGTCGCCGTCGAGCCTGGAGTCGTCTTGAGTGCGCGGCCCGCGGAGGCGCCCGGCTCGGCCCGAGGCGTCCACGACGAGGTCGGCCTCCACGAGGGATCCGCCGATCCGAGCCCCGACGACCTGCCCACGGTCGAGGACGAGTCCGTCGACGTGCCCGGTGCGCAAGGTGAGGCCGGGCCGGTGCGCTGCCGCGTGACGCAGCGCTCGCTCGAAGGTCGACCGACGGGAGAGCACTCCCAGCAGCTGCGGGGAGCCGTCGGAGCCGGGCACCTCCAGCGGTCGGGCCCCCAGGTCCCGCCAGCACTGGAAGGCCTCGGGCCACTCCGCCTGGAGGGCGGTCGGCACCTGGGACCGGAAGCCGTGGGCGTGCTCGAACTGCATGACGCCACGACGGACCCAGGCGGCTCCCGTCGGGCCCGGGTCCCGGTCCACCGACGTGACCTGGTGACCGCGCCGGGCGAGGGCGGCGCCGAGTACGAGTCCGCTGGGACCGGATCCCACGATGAGTGTCCGCATGGCGCTCTCCATTACACTGACGGTAAATTGATCATACTGCTAGTCACCTGGAAAGAGCTGGTGCGATATGGCCGAGGGACGCCGTTCCTACCGGTCGACGCTGCGGGAGGGACAGGCGCGGGCCACCCGGCGAGCCGTCGTCGACGCCGCCCGCGACCTCTTCGTCGAGCACGGGTGGGCGCGCACGACCATCGACGCCGTGGCCGCCCGTGCCGGGGTGAGCCGCAAGACCGTGTTCACCTCGGTCGGCGGCAAGGCGGCGCTGCTGAGGCTCGCCCTGGACTGGGCGCTGGTGGGTGACGACGAACCGGTCCCGTTGTCCGGCCGGCAGGTCATCGCGGACCTCGAGCGGCTGCAGGATCCGCGCGCACTGGTCGCCCGGTGGGCGCCGTTCGTCGCCGAGCTGGAGGAGCGGGCTGCCCCGCTGGCCGGGGTCCTCGTCGTGGCCGCCGACGCCGACCCGGAAGCCGCCGAGGCGCAGGCCGTCTCCGAACGCAACCGGCTCGGAGGCGCCGAGTTCGTGGTGGCCCGCCTCGCAGCGATCGGTGGGCTGCGACCGGGACTGACCACCGGGCGCGCCGTCGCCGCAGCCCTGGTGATCATGGACCCCGCAGTCCACCGCACTCTCGTCCGCGAGCACGGCTGGTCGCTCGCCGAGTACGCCGAGTGGATCGAGCGGGCGGCCGTGGCCGAGCTCCTCGCCCCGGACCAGGCCGCGCGAGGACCGCTCGCAGAAGGCTGAGTGGCGGAGGATAGGGGATTCGAACCCCTGAGGGCTATTAACCCAACCCGCTTTCCAAGCGAGCGCCATAGGCCACTAGGCGAATCCTCCGCCGGAGAGGCTACCGGTCTGAGCGGGAGATGGTGAAATCGGCCCGACTTGGGCCGTCCCGGCACTCTCCCTTACAGTTGCGCCAACCCCCCGTGCGGCGGCACCTCGCCCAACTCCCCCAGGGCCGGAAGGCAGCAAGGGTCAGTGAGCTCTGTCGGGTGCGCGGGGGGCCTTCTCTTGCCCGGATCGGGCACGCCCCGGCGGTGACGCCGCCCTACCGGGGTGTCGGAACGGCTGGTTAGGGTGCAGACGTGGAAGCCCCCCTTGCGCTCTACCGCCGCTACCGGCCCGAGACGTTCGCCGAGGTCATCGGTCAGGACCACGTCACGGGTCCGCTGCGCGCCGCGCTGAGGAACAACCGGGTCAACCACGCGTACCTGTTCTCCGGCCCCCGCGGCTGCGGCAAGACCACCAGCGCGCGGATCCTGGCGCGCTGCCTGAACTGCGAGGAGGGACCCACCGACACGCCGTGCGGGGTGTGCCGCTCGTGCGTGGACCTGGCCCGCGGCGGTCCGGGGTCCATCGACGTGATCGAGATCGACGCGGCCAGCCACGGTGGTGTCGACGACGCCCGCGACCTGCGGGAGCGTGCTTTCTTCGCGCCGGTCAGCAGCCGCTACAAGGTCTACATCATCGACGAGGCGCACATGGTGACGCCGCAGGGCTTCAACGCGCTGCTCAAGCTCGTCGAGGAGCCGCCGGAGCACCTCAAGTTCGTGTTCGCGACCACCGAGCCGGACAAGGTGATCGGCACGATCCGGTCCCGCACGCACCACTACCCGTTCCGCCTGATCCCGCCGCGCACGCTGTCGGACTACCTGCGCGAGCTCTGCGTCCAGGAGGACGTCGAGATCGAGGCGGTCGCGCTGCCGCTCGTGGTCCGCGCAGGCGGAGGGTCGGCCCGGGACACGCTCTCGGTGCTCGACCAGCTGATGGGTGGGGCCGGCCCCGAGGGGGTCACCTACGAGCTGACCACCGGGCTGCTCGGCTACACCCCGGACTCCCTGCTCGACGAGGTGGTGGACGCCTTCGCCGCCGGTGACGGACGCACCGTGTTCGGGGTGGTGGACAAGGTCATCGAGACCGGGCAGGACCCGCGCCGCTTCACCGAGGACCTCCTGCGCCGGCTGCGCGACCTGGTGATCATCGCGGCCGTCCCGGACGCGCCCGCGACCGGTCTGATCGACGTCGCCCAGGACGCGGGGGAGCGGCTGACCGCCCAGGCCGCCCGGTTCGGTCGGGCCGACCTCAGCCGCTCGGCGGAGCTGGTCGCCGACGGGCTCACCGAGCTGAAGGGCGCCACCGCTCCGCGACTGCTGCTGGAGCTGATCTGCGCCCGGGTGCTGCTGCCTGGCGCCGACCACGGCACCGAGGGGCTGCTGGCCCGCCTGGACCGGATCGAGAAGCGGATGTCGATCGAGGGCACCCCGAGCGTCGCGGTCGTGCCGACCCGGATCGCGGTGCCGGCCGCCGCCGCCCCGTCCCGGGAGGCCCAGCCGGAGACGCCCGCGCCCGCAGAGCCGGCAGCGCCCAGCCCGGTCGAGCCGGACCCGTCGATCGCCCCCGGAGAGATCCCGGCCGGGGAACCGACCCCGAGGCCCCGGGAGGAGGCTCCGCCCCGAGCGGTCGCCCAGGAGCCGGCTGCCCAGGAGCCGGCTGCCCAGGAGCCGGCCGCCCACCAGGCTTCTGCCGCCCAGGCCCCGGTCGCCGCCGCATCGGAGCCGGTGCCGGTCACGGAGCCGGCGCCGCCGGAGCCGGCCGCGGCCGGAGGCCTCAGCCTGGTCGAGGTGCGCCGGCTGTGGCCGGACCTGCTGGAGGCGGTCAAGCTCAAGCGCCGGTTCACCTGGATCCTGCTGAGCCAGAACGCCCAGGTCGCCGCGGTCGACGACCGGACCCTGACGATCGCCCTGGTGAACGCGGGGGCGCGCAACTCCTTCAGCAGCGGCGGCAGCGAGGAGATCCTGCGCCAGGCGGCCATCGACGTGATCGGTCACGACTGGCGCGTCGAGTCCATCGTGGACCCGTCGGCCCAGCCCGGCGCCGAGCCCCCCCTGACGATCACCCGGTCCGCCGTCGGCGAGAGCCGACCCGAGCCCTCCGGGACCGCCCCGCGCGCCGAGCCCGGGACCGGTCAGGGGCCCTCGGGCGGCCAGGCCCGCGCGGGCGGGCCGACGGATGCCCCGGCCGACCCGGAGGCCGGAGCCGCCGGGCAGCACCCCCGGCGTCCGCTCGACCCGGAGACGATCGCCAACGCCCGCGGGGAGATCAAGGACACCCGGCCGGGCGGAGGGCGTCGTCAGGCGGTGCGGTCCGACGTGTCCGACGACGACGCCGACCGGGACGACCCGGACGCCGAGGACCACTCCCTCGGCGGTGCCCAGCTCCTCGAGCGGGAGCTGGGTGCGAGCATCATCGAGGAGATCCAGCACGACTGAGCGGCGTCCCGCCCTCACCACCGACCCCCACCGCGAAAGAGACGTGCCATGAGCGAGAGCCAGAACCCCTTCGGCGAGGGCGGGTTCGACATGAACGCGCTGCTCCAGCAGGCGCAGCAGATGCAGGAGCAGATGATGTCCGCGCAGCAGGAGCTCGCGGCGGCGACGGTGGAGGGCACCGTCGGTGACGGACTGGTCGCCGTGACCGTCAACGGCACCGGCGAGCTGGTCGGGGTGAAGATCCGTCGGGACTCCTTCGACCCCGCCGACACCGAGGACCTCGAGGACCTGATCGTGGCCGCCTACCGCGACGGCAAGGCCAAGGCCGAGGCGCTCGCCGCCGAGAAGCTCGGGCCGCTGGCCGGCGGGCTGCCGGGCCTCGGAGGTGCCGAGCCCGAGGACGGCCCCGGGCGCCAGCTCGGCTTCTGATGTACGAAGGTGTCGTCCAGGACCTGATCGACGAGCTGGGCCGGCTACCCGGGGTCGGTCCGAAGAGTGCGCAACGGATCGCCTTCCACCTGCTCCAGGCCGACCCGGTCGACGTACGCCGGCTGGCCCAGGTGCTCGTCGAGGTCAAGGAACGGGTGAGGTTCTGCTCCGTCTGCGGCAACGTGGCCGAGGAGGACACCTGCCGGATCTGCCGTGACCCGCGCCGTGACCCCGCGGTGCTGTGCGTCGTCGAGGAGTCCAAGGACGTGGTGGCGATCGAGCGCACCCGGGAGTACCGTGGCCGCTACCACGTGCTGGGAGGGGCGATCTCGCCGATCGACGGGATCGGTCCAGACGACCTGCGGATCCGCGAGCTGATGCCGCGGTTGGCCGACGGAACCGTCGTGGAGGTCATCCTGGCCACCGATCCCAACCTCGAGGGCGAGGCCACAGCGACGTATCTCACGCGGCTGCTGAAACCGATGGGGTTGCGCGTGACGCGACTTGCGAGTGGACTTCCTGTCGGAGGAGATCTGGAGTACGCCGACGAGGTCACCCTCGGGCGTGCCTTCGAAGGGAGACGATCGGTCGAATGACGAACCATGAGGCGGGTCCCGCCACGGTCGACCGGTCCGGTGCCGAGCCGGCGGCCGACGATTCCATGCATCCCCAGGTCGAGGTCGACAGCGACCTGGAGGACTTCGCGCAGCAGATCGCCGACCAGGTGCAGAGCTTCCTGCTGGCGCTGCGCGCCATCTCCCGCGGTGAGGCGGACCGGTCGATCGCGATCTCGCTGCTGCTGCTCGAGGTGAGCCAGGTGCTCCTCGCCGGGGGCCGGCTCGGCGTGCACAGCGACTTCACGCCGGCCGACGAGTACGAGCCGGACGCCGGCCCGGACCCGGACCTGGACGCGATGCGGCTGCGCCTGGCGGTGCTGCTGGAGAGCGTCGACGCCTACAGCGAGGTCTTCGACCCCTACGTCGACCCGCCCGAGCTGATCTCCTCGCTGCTCTCCGACGACCTCACCAGCATCGCCACGGCGCTGGCCCACGGGCTGCAGCACTACCGCGCGGGCCGGATCAGCGAGGCGCTGTGGTGGTGGCAGTTCTCCTACGTGTCGTCGTGGGGCACCGAGGCGAGCGCGGTGCTCCGGGCGCTGCAGTCCGTGGTCTCCCACGACCGGCTGGACGCCGAGTTCGAGAGCGAGCGGGAGCAGGTGGAGGCAGCCACGGATCTGCTCGGTCCCGCAATATCTTGACGACGGTGGGTCCGAGGAGGCCACGCGCCGGAGATCTTCCGGCCCGGTTCGGTCTTGCCTTCTGTCGACCTGTCCGCGGCACCCCGGCGGGTCGGTAGGATCGGTGCGGTCCGGCACCGCGTCGAGGAGCCGGCGGAACCGCTGAGGAGTGTCGTGGGCATTGTCGTGCAGAAGTACGGCGGCTCGTCGGTCGCGGACGCCGAGGGGATCAAGCGCGTCGCGCAGCGGATCGTGGCCACCCGCAAGGCCGGCAAGGACGTCGTCGTCGTGGTGTCCGCGATGGGCGACACCACCGACGAGCTGCGGGACCTCGCCCAGCAGGTCAGCCCGCTGCCGCCGCCGCGCGAGCTGGACATGCTGCTGACCGCCGGCGAGCGGATCTCGATGGCCCTGGTCGCGATGGCGATCTCGAACCTGGGCCAGGCGGCCCGGTCCTTCACCGGGAGCCAGGCCGGGGTGATCACCGACAGCGCCCACGGCCGGGCCAAGATCATCGACGTCACCCCGGGCCGGATCCAGAAGGCGATCGACGAGGGCCACATCGCGATCGTCGCGGGCTTCCAGGGCGTCTCGCAGGACACCAAGGACATCACCACCCTCGGCCGGGGGGCCTCGGACACGACCGCGGTCGCGCTCGCCGCCGCCCTGGGCGCGGAGGTCTGCGAGATCTACAGCGACGTGGACGGCGTGTTCACCGCCGATCCGCGGATCGTGCCGACCGCCCGCAAGCTGGACCGGGTCTCCACCGAGGTGATGCTCGAGATGGCCGCCAGCGGCGCGAAGATCCTGCACCTGCGGTGCGTCGAGTACGCCCGCCGCTACCAGATGCCGGTCCACGTGCGCTCCTCCTTCAGCCAGAAGGAGGGCACCTGGATCGTGCCCGAAGCAGAGGAGGAGCCCATGGAGCAGGCGATCATCGCCGGCGTCGCCCACGACCGCAGCGAGGCCAAGATCACGGTCGTGGCGGTCCCGGACAAGGTGGGGGAGGCGGCCCGGATCTTCGAGACGCTGGCCGCCGCGGAGGTCAACCTGGACATGATCGTCCAGAACGTTTCGGCCGCCGCGACGAACCTCACCGACATCTCCTTCACGCTGCCGCGCGAGGACGGCCAGGCCGCGATGACCGCCCTGGCCCGGATCCAGGACGAGGTCGGCTACGACTCGCTGCTCTACGACGACCAGATCGGCAAGGTCTCGCTGATCGGGGCCGGGATGCGCTCGCACCCGGGCATCACCGCGAAGTTCTTCGCCGCGCTGGCCGCCGCCGGGGTCAACATCGAGATGATCTCGACCTCAGAGATCCGGATCTCGGTGATCGTCGACGAGGGGCAGGTCGACGACGCGGTGGCGGCCACGCACACCGCCTTCGAGCTCGATGCGCACGAGGTCGAGGCAGTCGTGTACGGCGGGACGGGTCGATGAGCACCGGGTCGATGAGCACCGGGTCGACGAGCACCGGGTCGACGAGCGCCGGGGCCGTCAGGCCGGTGCGTCTCGCGATCGTCGGGGCGACCGGGCAGGTGGGCACGGTGATGCGCCGGATCCTGCTGGAGCGGGGGTTCCCGGTCGCCGAGATCCGCTTCCTGGCCTCCGCGCGGTCGGCCGGTACGACGATCAGCTGGGGTGGTCGCGAGGTGGTCGTGGAGGACGCCGCCACCGCCGACCTCACGGGCATCGACATCGCGCTGTTCTCCGCCGGTGCCACCACGTCGCGGGCCCTCGCGCCCCGCTTCGCCGAGGCCGGGGCGGTGGTCGTGGACAACTCCTCCGCCTGGCGGATGGACCCCGACGTGCCGCTGGTGGTCAGCGAGGTGAACCCGCACGCGATCGCCGCCGCCCGCAAGGGCATCATCGCCAACCCGAACTGCACGACGATGGCCGCGATGCCGGTGCTCAAGCCGTTGCACGACGAGGCCGGGCTGGTGCGGCTGGTGGCCAGCACCTTCCAGGCGGTCTCCGGCAGCGGCCTCGCCGGGGTCGACGAGCTCGCCGGCCAGGTGGCCGCCGTGGGCGCGAGTGGCCCGCTGCTGACCCACGACGGGTCCGCGGTGGAGATGCCGGCGCCGGCGACGTACGTCCGGCCGATCGCCTTCAACGTGCTGCCGCTGGCCGGCAAGGTCGTCGACGACGGCAGCGACGAGACCGACGAGGAGCAGAAGCTCCGCAACGAGAGCCGCAAGATCCTCGACGTCGCCGACCTGCGGGTCTCCGGCACCTGTGTGCGGGTGCCGGTCTTCACGGGGCACTCGCTCTCGGTCAACGTCGAGTTCGCCGCGCCGCTGACCGCCAAGCGCGCGACCGAGATCCTCGCCGACGCGCCGGGGGTCCGGCTCTCCGACGTCCCCACGCCGCTGGAGGCCGCTGGTCAGGACCCGAGCTTCGTGGGCCGGATCCGGCAGGACCCCGGCGTCGACGGGGAGCGGGGGCTGGCGCTGTTCATCTCGAACGACAACCTGCGCAAGGGCGCTGCGCTGAACACCATCCAGATCGCCGAGCTGGTGGCCGCCCAGCTCTAGGCCGGCGCCGGGTCGGGCACCGGGCTTGCGGCTGGGCCAGCACGACAGCGTGCCGGGCAGGGGCCTGAGCGGTGCGCGGAGGGTTGGGGTCCGGCGGTCAGCGCGGGGCGTAGGAGGTGCCGCGCAGGCTGCTCAGCCGGCTGCGGCTCGCCTTGGGGCGGGGGGCCAGCCCGACGATGCGGAACGCGCGGTCGTAGGCGGCGATGGCCCGGTGCGGCTCGCCGAAGTCCTTCCACGAGTCGCCGAGCTCGCGCCAGAGCCGTGCGATGCCTCGCGACTCGGTCATCTTCGCCAGCACCCGCTCCGCCTCGGCGTAGGACTCCTCGGCCAGCTCCATGTCGAGCTGGGCGGCCCCGACGTCGCCGAGCAGCAGCAGCGCCGAGACCCGGTCGGTGTGCTCCGAGGAACCCAGCAGCTGGAGGGCGCGCGCGGCCTGCTCGGCCGCGTCGTCGACGTCCCCGAGCAGCAGGTGGGCCCGGCCGCGCAGCGCAGCGGCCAGGCCGAGGTCGAGGCGGGAGCCGGCCAGGGCGGTGTCCGCCTCGGCGCGGGCCAGCTGGTCCAGCGCGTCGGCGGCGTACGGGGTCTCGTTGTTGATCAGCAGCCAGGCGTAGTGCATCCGCAGCCGCGGCAGGTCCCGGGACTGGGTCTCCTCGCCGAGCAGGGCGACGGCGCGGTCGGTGAGCCGGATCGCCTCCTGCACGCGGCCGCGCTCGTGCGCGACGGCGCCGGCGTTCCAGTAGACCGACCCGCGGGCACGCGCGCTCCCGACCCGGTCCGCGACCGCCATCAGGTCCTCGATGTGCCGGGTCGCGTAGACCAGGTCGCCGCGCTCGACCAGCCCCGAGACCAGCACCGAGCCGAGGCGCAGGTGCTCGTCGGTGCCCTCGAGGCCGGCAGCCTGCACCTCCTGCATGGCCTGCTGGGAGGTGTCGACGCTGCGAGCGATGTCGCCGGACTCGATGTACATCACCGCGAGCGTGGTCGCGGTGACCGCCAGGGTGATCCAGGAGCGGTCCGTCCGGCAGCGGGCGATCAACGACTCGAGGACCGCGACCGCACGGTCGAGCTGTCCGGTCTGCTGCAGGCTCTCGGCCAGCACGAGGGACGCCTCGGCGGCGGTCTGGCTGTCCAGGCGCTCCAGGTCGACGGCGCCGAGGCAGCGCACCGCCTCGGCGGGGTTGCCGTTGCCCAGGGCGAGCCTCGCGAAGTTCACCTCGAGCCGCGCGTGGTCGGGCTCGGGATGGGTGCCGGGAGGCAGGGGCGGCCCGTCGAGCAGCTGCTCGACGGGCACGCCCAGCCGCTCGGCGATCAGCTGGATCGCTGCCGGTGACGGGGTCCGCTTGTCCGACTCGATGAGCGAGACATAGCCCGCGCTGAGGCCCTTGCCGGCCAGCGCCTGCTGGCTCAGCCCCGCTGCGACGCGGAGCTCACGGATACGTGCCCCGAAGCTGCTCATACAGCCGAGATTACTCGGCTTTACTCGTGAGTAGAGACGCCTTTACAGGATTGTCCGTTCGGGCGATCCCGGCCGTCGGCTGATCAGCCGAAAGTTCAGCGGCAGCACCAGATGATGGAGGTCTTCGCCTGCGCGGCGTCCGCCGAGGCGGGGATGATGCCGAGGGCGAGGATGCTGACGAACCCGGCGACGACGAGACGAGTGGCAGTGCGCATGATGATTTCTCTCCCCATGGTGACTTTGTTACTTACAAATCGGTAAAAGTAATAGTAAGGACTGTCGCGGAGTTTGTAGGGCTTTTGGTAAGTAAAGTCTTGCGAGTTCCGTGCGCCCGTTGCTGCCCGTTTGTCGGCGGACGCCGACGGGCCCGACCGGTGTGCCGGGAGCCGAACCGCGGACGCCCCCGAGCGCCGGGCCGGGGACGCCACAGGCCCCCGCACCACTGGTGCGGGGGCCTGTCACGTCTTTCCCTCGGTCGGGCTGACAGGATTTGAACCTGCGGCCTCCTCGTCCCGAACGAGGCGCGCTACCAAACTGCGCCACAGCCCGAGGGCGACGTCACTCTAACCGACGGGGTGCCCGCTCACGAAACCGGCACCCCGGACGTGATCGGGGCGAGCGTCAGCAGCGTCGCCTCCGGGCGGCAGAACAGCCGCACCGGCGCGTACGGCGAGGTGCCCAGGCCGGCCGACACGTGCAGCCACGACGACCCCGGGGTGCCCGGCGCCGCCTCCGCTGGGTGCCGGTGCAGGCCCTTGACCCGGGCCGTGTCCAGGTCGCAGTTGGTCACCAGGGCACCGCGGAACGGCAGGCAGACCTGACCGCCGTGGGTGTGCCCCGCGAGCACGGTGTCGTAGCCGTCGGTGGCGAACTGGTCGAGCACGCGCAGGTACGGCGCATGCGTGACGCCCAGCCGCAGGTCGGCGGTGCGGTCTGCCGGTCCCGCGACGGCGGCCAGGTCGTCGTACTCCAGGTGCGGGTCGTCGACACCGGCGAAGGCGATCGTGCTGCCGTGCACGGTGAGCCGGTCCCGGCGGTTGGTCAGGTCGCACCAGCCGCGGCTCGTGAAGCCCTCCCGAAGCCTCTCGAAGGGCAGCCGTGGGGTGTGGGTGTTGCGCTGGCCGTCGTCGGGCAGCAGGTAGCGCACCGGGTTGCGCAGCGTCGGAGCGAAGTAGTCGTTGGAGCCGAAGACGAACACCCCGGGCACGTCCAGCAGGTCGCCCAGCGCGTCGAGCACGACCGGGACGGACCGCGGATGCGCCAGGTTGTCGCCGGTGCTGACCACCAGGTCGGGCTCGAGCGCGGCCAGGCTGCGCACCCAGGCCTGCTTGCGGGCCTGCCCCGGGGTCATGTGCAGGTCCGAGAGGTGCAGCACCCGCAGCGGCCGGTGCCCCTCGGGCAGCACGGGCACGGTGACCCGGCGCAGCGTGAACCACCGCGCCTCGACCCCCGCCGCCCAGCCGAGGGTGGCGACCCCGGTCAAGGCGGCGGCGGCGGTCAGTCGGCCGGTCCGCGCCAGGGCGGTGCGGCGCGGCGCTTCACGTGAGGTCGGCACGCCACGAAGGGTGCCACATGCCGCCCTGCGGGAGGACGGTGGAGTCGCGGCGCCGCCCGGCCGCCTGGCCGGCGCGGGGCCGGGGATGTCGACTGTCAGACTGGTGCGATGAGCGACCTCAAGGACCGTCTGCGCGCCGACCTGACCGCCTCGATGAAGGCCCGGGACGCCCTCCGGTCCTCCACGCTGCGGATGCTGCTGACCTCCATCACCAACGCCGAGGTCGCCGGCAAGACCCAGCGCGAGCTCAGCGACGACGACGTGGTGGGAGTGCTGAGCACCGAGGCGAAGAAGCGCCGCGAGTCCGCGGTGGCCTACGACGAGGCCGGCCGGTCGGACAGTGCCGCCAAGGAGCGCGCCGAGGCCCGGATCATCACCGAGTACCTGCCGCAGCAGCTCGACGAGACGGAGATCAGCGACCTGGTGTCCGCGACCATCGCCGCGCTCGGAGCCGCCGAGGAGGGGATGCGTGCCTTGGGCAAGGTGATGGGCGCCCTGCAGCCGCACGTGAAGGGGCGCGCCGACGGCGGAGCCGTGTCGGCGGAGGTACGCCGGCAGCTGGGCTGAGCCCGGTCGCGCGGCTCACGGCACCTCCGTGGCGCCGGCCCTGGGCCTGCTCGGAGGGGACGCACGGGGCTCGGCCGCCTCCCTGTCGCCCGCCTGCGAGGTCAGCCGTTGCCGTTGCCGTTGCCCGGCTTGTTGCCGCCCCCACCGTTGCCGCCCCCACCGTTGCCGCCCCCACCGTTGCCGTCGCCGTTGCCGTTGCCGTTGCCGTTGCCCTGGCCGTTCTTCTTGTCGTTCGGCTTGGGGGTCGGCTTCTGCTTCTTCGGTGGGGGCTGCGGGGCGACGTACGGCGTGCCGTCCGAGACGTAGATGGTGACCGTGCTGCCGGTGGGTGCCTGGCCGCCCGAGGACGGGCTCAGGTAGGCCACCGTGCCGGCCGGGTTGCCGCTGTCCACGGTCGGCCCGATCACCGGGGTGAACCCGGCCTGGCGCAGCGCTTGGGCGGCCGCGCCGGTGCTCTGGCCGTAGAGCGAGGGCACCGTGACGCTGCGGCCCCGGATCGTCTGCGCGTCTGGCTTGGTGAAGTCGGTGTCGGGCAGCAGGTTCTGCACGGCCTTCATGGCGTCGCCCCACACCGGCCCGGCGGTCGTCGAGCCGTGCGCGCCGGAGATGTAGACACCGCCGACTGTCTGGCCGTTGAGGGTGATGTGGTGGCCCTTGGAGTTCGCGCCCGCGATCATCGCCGAGGTGGCGAGGTTCGGCGTGTAGCCGTCGAACCAGACCGCCATGTTCTCGTTGATCGTGCCGGTCTTGCCCGCCGAGGGCTGCTGGAGGGCCAGCCCCGCGCTGTAGCCGAAGCCGCCGGGCTCCTGGACGCCGCGCAGGATGTCGTTGACGGCGTCGGCGACGTCGTTGCGGAGCAGCTGCGAGCACTGCTTGGGGTAGCTCTCGATGGTCTTGCCGGAGCTGTTCAGCACCTCGGTGACCGGCCGCGGCTCGCAGAAGGTGCCGCGCGCGGCGAACGTCGCGTAGACGCTGGCCATGGTCAGGGGGTCCACGTCGGTGACCCCGAGCGTGAACGGGCCGACCACGTCCTGCGGCGGCACGACCACGCCCATCTTGCGGGCCAGCGTCACCGGCGCGCACAGGCCGGTGCGCTGCTCGAGCTGGGCGAAGAAGGTGTTCACGGACTGCTGGGTGCCGGTGTACAGGTTGTAGGTGCCGGAGCCCGTCGAGTTCTGCGGGTTCCACTGGTCGCCGACCGGCGTCCCGCCGCAGGTGCGGTAGGTCTTCGCCGGGATCGCGATCGTCTGCGGGGACCTGATCTGCGTGGAGAGCGGGATCCCCTTGCTGATCGCCGCCGCCAGGACGAACGCCTTGAAGGTGGAGCCGGCCTGGAAGCCGTTGGCGTCGCCGTACTTCCTCGGCACCACGTAGTTGAGGTAGGTCTCGCCCTTCTTGGTGTCGGTGCCCATCGGCCGGGACTGGGCGATCGCCCGGACCTGACCAGTGCCCGGCTTGACCATCGCGAGCCCGCCGATCGCCTGGTCGGTCGGGTTCACGTGGTTGCGCACGGCCTTGTCGGCGGCCCGCTGGTAGCGCAGGTCGACGGTGGTCTTGATGGTCAGGCCGCCGCTGAACAGCAGCCGCCGGCGGTCGTCCTCGGTCTTGCCGAGGCTCTCGTCGGCGAGCAGGTACTGGATCGCGTAGTCGCAGAAGAAGGGCGCGGGCGAGGAGACGCAGCCGTTGCGCACCTCGGTGAGCTTCAGGGCGAGCCCGCGGTCCTGTGCCTTCTGCGACTCGGAGGCGGAGATGACGTTCAGCTCGGCCATCCGCGCCAGCACCGTGTCCCGGCGCTCCTTGGCCCGGCCGGGGTAGTTCGTGGGGTCGTAGCCGGTCGGGTTCTTCACCAGTCCGGCGAGAAGCGCCGCCTGGCGCAGGCTGAGCTTCGCGGCCGGGACGGAGAAGTAGTGCCGCGACGCCGCCTCGATGCCGTACGCGCCGTCCCCGAAGTAGGCGATGTTCAGGTAGCGCTGCAGGATCCAGTCCTTGGAGTACTTGTCCTCGAAGGCGATCGCATAGCGCAGCTCGTTGACCTTGCGCTGGTAGGTGTCCGCCGTGGCGGCCAGACGCTCCGCCTTGGTCTTCGCCTGGTTGACCAGGGTCATCTTGACCATCTGCTGGGTGATCGACGACCCGCCCTGCGTGGTCCCGTTGTTGGCCTGGTTGGTCACGAACGCGCGCAGCGTGCCCCGCAGGTCCAGCGCGCCGTGCTGGTAGAAGCGGTAGTCCTCGATCGAGATGATCGCCTTGCGCATCACCGGAGCCACCTTGGCCAGCGGCACGTTGACGCGGTTCTGGTCGTACAGGGTGGCCAGCACCGCGCCGTTGTCCCCGAGCAGGCGGGTGCGCTGGGCGAGCGGCTCGGCGACCAGCGCGGTCGGGATCTTGTCCATGCTGTCGGCGACGGTGCGGGTGGAGAGCCCGGTGACGGCCGCGATGGGCAACGCCAGGCCGGCCACCAGGACCCCCATCACGGCTGCGACGGCCACCATCACACCGAGATGGGACAGGACGCTGGCAGGCTTGAGTCGATCGGGTCTGCGCGGGGACATAGGGCCCAGGGTACGGGAAGGGGTGAGGCGGAGCCCGCTACCGCAACGCGCCCCGGTTGTCACGCACCTGTTCGCCGTACGGCGTGGCGGCGGGCCCGTTCGATCTAGTCACAAAGGACTAGATCGGTCGCCGAACGGGGTCGCCGTCTCCCGGGTCCACGCCTGCGCCCCGCCTGGAGTCGGCGTTCGGCGAGGACTTGAGGGCCGTTCGGCTGTTCCGTCTAGTCAGAACGGACTAACACAAGTTGCTCCCTCTGTGTCTGTTTCGCGCAGTTAGAACTCTTTACCTTTCTATCTGGGGATTGACTCGATTGGCCCGCTGGGAGGTGGGCCCTTCTCGGAAGGGACATGGCCATGTGGAACGAGGACTGGGCCAGCAAGGCACTGTGCAACGAGACGCGACCGGACGAGCTGTTCGTGCGGGGCGCGGCGCAGAACCGGGCCAAGCAGATGTGCGCCGGGTGCCCGGTGAAGACCGAGTGCCTCGCGGAGGCGCTCGACAACGTCATCGAGTGGGGCGTGTGGGGCGGGATGACCGAGCGTGAGCGCCGGGCGCTGCTGCGCCGCCGCCCGAACGTCACCTCGTGGCGCCGGCTGCTCGAGACCGCCATGGAGGACCACGTGGCCTCCGTCACGGTCGCCGCGCCGGCGCAGCTCGTCTCCGCCTGACGCTGCTCCGGCTCCGGCTCCGGCTCCTGCCGAGGCGTCTGCTTCTGCGGCCAGCAACCCGGCGAGGCGTCTGCTTCTGCGGGATGGTTGGTCGTGCGCTGCAGGGTCAGGCCGGCCGCGACAGCAGGTCGCCCACCAGGCGCAGCCCGTCGAGGTCGTGCACGTCGGTGGACAGCGCCGGCACCACGGCAGTCGGCACGTCGGGGTGCGCCGCGCTGAACCGGCGACGCAGCCTCGTCTCCCGGGCCACGATCCGGTTGCGCTCGGCGTGCAGCCGCAGCAGCCCCGCCGTCGGCCCGTCCTCGCCGTTCTCGTCGAGCCGGTCGGCGGCAACCACCGCCTGCTCCGCCGAGAGTCGGCCCCGGGGCACCGGGCTGGCTCGGTTGACCACCAGGCCCGCGAGCGGCATCCGCTCCTCGTGCAGCCGCTCGACGAAGAACGCGGCCTCGCGCAGCGCGTCCGGCTCCGGTGAGGCGATCACGAGGAACGCCGTACCGTCGGCCTGCAGCAGCTCGTAGGTCTTCTGGGCCCGCTGCCGGAACCCGCCGAACAGGGTGTCCAGCGCCCCGATGAAGGACTGCACGTCGCGCAGCATCTGCGCGCCCAAGATCTTCGTCAACGCCCCCGTGATGATGCTCAGGCCGGCGGTCATCAGCCGGGCCGGACCCCGGGCCGGGGTCAGCAGCAGCCGGATGAACCGGCCGTCGAGGAAGCCCGAGAGCCGGTCCGGGGCGTCCAGGAAGTCCAGCGCGGAGCGCGACGGCGGCGTGTCCACCACGATCAGGTCCCACCGGCCGGTGGCGTGCAGCTGCCCCAGCTTCTCCATCGCCATGTACTCCTGGGTGCCGGCGAACGAGCTGGACAGGGCCACGTAGAACGGGTTGCTGAGGATCTGCTCGGCCTTCTCGGGACTGGCCTGGCTCTCCACCACCTCGTCGAAGGTGCGCTTCATGTCCAGCATCATCGCGTCGAGCCTTCCCGGGCCCTCGCCGACGCCGGGCACCGGGCGCGGCACGTTGTCCAGCTTCTCGATGCCCATCGACTGCGCCAGCCGCCGCGCCGGGTCGATGGTCAGCACCACGACCTGGCGGCCCTGCTCGGCGGCCCGCAGCGCGAGCGCGGCGGAGGTGGTGGTCTTGCCGACGCCCCCGGACCCGCAGCAGACCACGATCCGGGTGCCGGCGTCGGCCAGCAGGGCGTCCACGTCGAGGTCGGGCGCGCCGTCGGGGGCCGCCACCAGCGGGCCCACCCGGCTGCTGCGCGGGCGGCTCATGCCATCCCCTGCGCGCACAGCTCGCCGGCCAGCTCGTACAGCCCGCCGAGGTCGACACCGTCGGCGAGGCGGACCAGCTCGTAGGTGGGAACGTCCAGGGCGCCGATCCGCTTGCGCTGCTCGTCCTCGAGCTCGCGGCGCTCGGCGTGCTCGCGGCCCTCGTCGAGCAGGCTCTCGACGAGCGTCTTGGTGGGCTTCAGGCCGGCGCGCTCGAGGTCCGTCCGGATCGCCTCGCCGTCCAAGTCGCCGGACAGCGCCCGGTCCCGGTGCTGGTCGTCCAGCTCGGCGCGGCGGGCGAGGTTCACCACCACTCCGCCGACCGGCAGGTGCTGGCTGCGGAGCTCCTCGATGCCGTCCGCGGTCTCCTGCACGGGCATGTCCTCCAGCACCGTGACCAGGTGCACCCGGGTCCGCTCGCTCTTGAAGAGGTTCACCACGTTGTCGGCCTGGTTGCGGATCGGGCCGACCTTGGCAAGCCCGGCCAGCTCGCTGTTGACGTTCAGGAACTGCGAGATCCGGCCCGTCGGCGGCGCGTCGAGCACCACCGCGTCGTACTCGCGGGCGTTCTTGGTGCGCTTGTTGCGCTGGACCGACTCGTAGACCTTGCCGGTGAGCAGCACGTCACGCACGCCGGGGGCGATGGTGGTCGCGAAGTCGATGACGCCGAACCGGTCCAGGGCGCGGCCGGCGCGACCGAGCCGGTAGTACATGGCGAGGTACTCCAGCAGCGCGGCCTCGGTCTCGATCGCCAGCGCGTAGACGTCGCCGCCGTCGTTCGGTCCCTGCACGATCCGGCGCTCCTCGTAGGGGAGCGGGGGTACGTCGAACAGCTGGGCGATGCCCTGCCGGTTCTCCACCTCGCACAGCAGCACCGTCTTGCCGCGGGAGGCGAGCGCCAGCGCCAGCGCGGCGGCCACGGTCGACTTGCCGGTGCCGCCCTTGCCAGTGACCACGTGCAGCCGCACGCCGGGCCAGTCGCTGCCGGAGGAGGAGGAAGAGGTCACATCAGGCAGGCTATCGGGTGCCTCCACGGTCACCGCGAGCCCCGAACGTGGTCATGTGGCCTGGCCCCAGTCGTCGTCCACGGTTGTGTGAGCACCACCCGTGACGGCCGACACATCCGGCTGGCTAGGGTGGCCGGGGCGGGCCGGCCTGGCCTGCGTGCACACTCTCCAGGGAGGTCCAGTGGACAAGGTTGTCGCGTCGGCCGCCGAGGCGGTCGCCGACATCGCGAGCGGTTCGACGATCGCGGTCGGCGGATTCGGGTTGTGCGGCATTCCGACCGTGCTCATCAACGCGCTGCTCGAGCAGGGCGCCCACGACCTCGAGGCGGTCTCGAACAACTGCGGTGTCGACGAGGCGGGGCTCGGGGTGCTGCTCTTCAACCGCCGGATCCGCCGGATGATCTCCTCCTACGTGGGGGAGAACAAGGAGTTCGCCCGCCAGTACCTCAGCGGCGAGCTGGAGGTCGAGCTGACCCCGCAGGGCACGCTGGCTGAGCGGATGCGTGCCGGCGGCACCGGCATCCCGGCGTTCTTCACCGCCACCGGGGTCGGCACCCAGGTGGCCGAGGGGGGCCTGCCGTGGCGCTACGACGACGCCGGCAACGTCGTGGTGGCCTCGCCGGCCAAGGAGGTACGGACCTTCGCCACCCACGACGGCGACAAGCAGTTCGTGCTCGAGGAGGCGATCGTCGCCGACTTCGGCCTGGTCCGGGCCTGGAAGGGCGACCGGCACGGGAACCTCGTGTTCCGGCAGTCCGCGCGCAACTTCAACCCGCTCGCCGCGATGTGCGGGCGGGTGACGATCGCGGAGGTCGAGCACCTGGTCGAGCCGGGGGAGCTCGCCGCCGACGACGTCCACACCCCCGGGGTCTTCGTCCGGCGGGTCGTCCCGCTCACCGAGGAGCAGGTGGCAGACAAGCACATCGAGAAGCGCACCGTACGACCGCGGCCGGCCACCGGCGCGGAAGGAGCAGCGTCATGAGCTGGACCCGTGAGGAGATGGCGGCCCGGGCCGCGGCGGAGCTGACCGACGGCTCCTACGTGAACCTGGGCATCGGGCTGCCCACGCTGGTGCCCAACTACGTCGGTGACCACGTCGAGCTGGTGCTCCAGTCCGAGAACGGGATCCTCGGCGTGGGGGCCTACCCCTACGAGGGCGAGGAGGACCCGGACCTCATCAACGCGGGCAAGGAGACGGTGACGCTGCGCAAGGGCGCCTCGTTCTTCGACTCCGCGCTGTCGTTCGGGATGATCCGCGGCGGCAAGATCGACGCGGCGATCCTCGGTGCGATGCAGGTCTCCGCCGCCGGCGACATCGCGAACTGGATGATCCCCGGCAAGATGGTCAAGGGCATGGGCGGGGCGATGGACCTCGTGCACGGCGCCAAGCGGGTCATCGTGCTGATGGAGCACGTCGCCAAGGACGGCGCCTACAAGATCGTCAACGAGTGCTCGCTGCCCTACACCGGCAAGGGCGTCGTCCAGCGCATCATCACCGACCTCTGCGTCATCGACATCAGCCCCCGCGACCCGGTCAGCGGCGAGGGCGGGGGCCTGCACCTCGTCGAGCTCGCCCCCGGGGTCACCGAGGACGAGGTGCGCGAGAAGACCGAGCCCGACCTGGGGTGAGGCCTGGGGCGCGCGGTTACCTGCGCGGTTTACCAGGTGATGCAGGAAAACTGGCACTGACCACGGTGATATCCCCGTGGTCAGTGCCAGTTCTCCGTGTGCAGTCGCCCCCCGACGTACGACGGGCAGCGCGTGCGGGCCGGAGCACCGCGCCCCGGTGACCTAGAGCGGTCGACCCCGGCGCTTGCCGGTCGGCGCCGACCGTGGCAGCGTCGTGGCCAGGAGAAGGGTCCGTGAAAGCCATGGCTCTGCAAGCGGCCACCAGCGGTGTCCTCGGAGAGTTACGGCAGGCTGCCTTCTCCGGTGAGCTGATCGGACCGGGCGAACCCGGATACGAGGAGCACCGCCGGGTGTGGAACGGCGCCATCGACCGCCACCCCGGTCTGATCGCGCGATGTCGCTCGGTGGCCGACGTCGAGGCCGCGGTCCGCTCCGCCCGCCGGCGGGGGCTGCTGGTTGCCGTGCGCGGAGGCGGGCACAGCTTTCCCGGCCTGTCGGTGTGCGACGGTGGGATGCTGATCGACCTCGGTGCGATGAGGGGGATCCGCATCGACCCGGAGGCGGACACCGTCACCGCCCAGGGCGGCGTCCTGCTGGGCGAGCTCGACCGGGCCACCCAGCCGATGGGGCTCGCGGTCCCCTCCGGCATCGTGACCCACACCGGGGTGGCCGGCCTGACCCTCGGCGGTGGCCTCGGGTGGATCATGCGCAAGTACGGGCTCGCCGTCGACCAGCTGCGCTCGGTGCGCCTGGTCACCGCCGAGGGGGAGCGCGTGCGAGCCAGTGCGGTGGAGAACCCCGACCTGTTCTGGGGCGTGCGCGGTGGCGGCGGCAACTTCGGGATCGTGACCGACTTCGAGTTCCATCTCCACCGGGTGGGGCCCGAGGTGCTCGCGGGACCGGTCTACTGGCCGATGCGCGACGCACCGGCGGTGCTCCGCTTCTACCGCGACTGGGTCGCGGAGAGCCCCGATGAGCTGATGACGATCGTCACGCAGCGAAAGGCGCCCGACCTGCCGCACATCCCGAGGGAGCTGGTCGGCGAGCGCTTGATCGCGGTGCACGTCTGCTATGCCGGACCGACCGAGGACGGCGTGCGTGTGGCACGACCGATGAAACGCTTCGGCTCACCGGTGCTCGACCTGTGCCATCCCAAGCCGTTCCTCGAGCACCAGCGAAGCTTCGACCCGTCCTTCCCCGCCGGCTGGCACTACTACGTGCGGTCCTGTGACGTCGCGGAGCTCAGCGACGGCGTCATCGACGTGATGGCCGAGCGCGGCGAGCGGATTCAGTCCGCGGTCAGCAGCGTGGCGCTGTGGCAGATGGGTGGTGCGGTCGCCCGAGTGCCCATGGACGCCACCGCGTTCCCGGGGCGGACTGCGGCGTACACGTTCAACCTCAACGGGAACAGCACCACCTTTCAGGGCGCCGAGGCCGAACGACAGTGGGCCCGCGACTACTGGACCGCGCTGGCGCCGTACCACGCGGGCGCCTACGTCAACTTCCTCATGGAGGAGGGCGAGTCACGGGTGCGGCAGGCGTACGGCGCCGAGACGTTCGCGCGGCTCCGAGCCCTCAAGCGTGCCTACGACCCGACGAACCTCTTCCACCTCAACCAGAACATCAGCCCCGACTGAGGGTGTGTCGTCACTGCGACGCCGATGCCCCGTCGTACGACGCGGTGGCCGGCCGGTCCATGGGGGAGGACCGCAGCATCCGGCGGATCCGTGCAGCGGTCTCGGCCGGCTCGTAGAGGTCGGACCAGACCACGCGCACGAAACCCCACCCGGTCGCGGCGCGGATGGCGTCCTCACGCTGCTTCTCGCGGAACACCGCGTCACCCGGCTCCTCACCCTCGCGGAGCAGCCGCCCGTACTTGACCCGGCCGTCGAACTCCCCGAAGAGCTCGTGCTCCGGCCAGGCGAAGTCGGTGATGCCGAGGAGCCTGCCGCGTGCGTCGTACACGTGGTGCTGCAGCCGGGGTGCGGGCAGGCCGCGTGCGTAGCAGAGGTACCTGGTCCGCGACTCGCCCACCGACTGGCCACCGGCGTGTGCCAGGGCGACCGCGACCCGGACGCGTCGAAGGCCCGGCCAGCTCTGCATCAGCTCGAACGTGGCTCGCAGGGCTTCGGGTGAGCAGAGACTGAGATGGAGGGCGGAGTCCAGCGTGACCAGCGCGCTCTCCGTGCTCACCAGAGAGGCCGTCTCCAGGGCCGCGCGCGCTGGATGGGTCAGCAGGGACCCGTGCCGTTGAACGAGGTCCTCGGTGAGCGTGAGTCCGACGTGGTGGACCACCCCCGCCTCCGTCCGGCCGGCGCCGGCGTCGATGCGGGTCACGTGCACCAGGGACAGGTCGGCGTCCCAGACGCGCATCCCGTGTGTCAACGCGGCGGAGGTGTGGCTGATCGCGACCGCCGGGCCGATCTTGCGTGCCGCCGCCCGGGCCTTGAAGCAGTGCCGCAGCTCCGCCGATGGTGGCCAGAGGTCCGGGAACGTGTAGGCGCCGTTGCGGACCCTGACCCACCCGCGGCATCGGAGGACCCGGCGGATCGACCGGTCGTCGTAGCCCACGGACAGGGCGTCCTCCCGGGTGAAGAACCCGGCTGTCTCAGCGCGGTGTCGCAGCACGTCCATGCCCCGAGCGTCCGGCATCCCCATCGCGGTCGACGGCCTCGGTCGGGGGGCTGTGGACGACCGACGCTCCCGTCATCCTGGGGACGATCCGGGGAGAGCCGACCCGGGTCCCCGCGTCGACGGTGCGGGTCGCGCGCGTCCCGGTCGCGGTCCGGCCGAGCGGACCGCCGTACTGACCATGGAGAACTGGCACTGACCACGGGGATATCGCCATGGTCAGTGCCAGTTTTCCGACATCACCTGGTAAACGGCAGCTAGACGTCGGGGTGCTTGGTGGCCACCCGGTAGAACCCGGAGTGGAACACCAGCGGCTCGCCACCGGGGGCGGCGTAGGCCTCGATCTCGCCGATGAAGACCACGTGGTCGCCGGCGTCGATGCGGCCGTCGGTGCCGGGGCGGCGACGGCAGACGAAGTGCGCGACGGTGTCCTCGAGGAGCGGCAGGTCGCCAGGGGCGAGACGGGCCCCGTCGAACTTGTCGGCCCCGGAGGTGGAGAACTGGCGGGACAGGTGGTGCTGGTCGGAGGCGAGCACGTTCACCGCGAAGCGGTCCGAGTCCTCGAACGCGACCAGCGACGGGGAGGACTTCGCGGCGGCCCACAGCACCAGGGGCGGGTCGAGGGAGACCGACGTGAAGGAGTTCGCGGTCATCCCGAAGGGCCGGCCGGCGGCGTCGACGGTGGTCACCACGGTGACCCCGGTGGCGTACTGGCCGAGGGCACGGCGCAGGTCGCCGGGCTCGAAGCGGGCGGTCTCGACGGCTCGTTGCTGGTCGAGGAAGGCGGCCGCCGCGTCGGCGTCGAACCACCAGGGCGCGAACAGCCGGGCGTCGTCGAACCCGGCCGCCACCCGCTCGGCGACCGCGGGGTGGCGGGCGGCGACGTCGAGGACCCGGCGCTGGTGCGGCAGCGCGGGCTGCAGCCAGGAGTTGGTCCACTCGGTGGCCCACTGCGCCCAGCCCCGCCAGAAGTTGTCGAAGGTGCGCTGCATCCAGTCCGCGTCGAAGGCTCCGGCGTGCGCGCTGATCGCCTCGAGGTAGAACGACGCCGACTTGGTGGCGTTGTTGGAGCCTTGGCTGGTCAGCGGGTCGTTGAGCACCACCACGTCCGCCATCCCCAGCACCGGCCTCCCCGAGGGCAGCACCCCGGCGGCCCGGCGGACGACCGGGGAGATCCGGCCGCGCAGCACGGAGCGGTCGTCGACCAGCCTCGCCCCGGCGGTCCGTGCCGCCTCGGCGGGGAAGTGCGCCGCGAGCAGGGCCTGCAGCCGGTCGAGGTGCTCGGCGGGAGTGCCGACGTCCTCCCAGGCGTCCAGCGGGCCGCCCGGCACCCCTTCGACCACGACGATGTCGCAGGGCCCGTCCACGGTCAGCGCCGGACAGCTGAAGCACTCCCCGACGCCCTCGACGCAGTGGTAGCGCAGGCCGGGACCGGCCGGGTCCGGGAGCACCCCGGCTAGGTAGGTCAGCCCGGCCACCCGCTGCGGCGCGTCGTACGGCGAGCGGGCGGTGTCGACCGGGAACAGCGACGTGAGACCGCCGCGGCCGGTGGAGACCACCACCAGGTCGTGGTCGCCGGCCAGGTCCTCCAGGTCGTCCACGGACGCGGCCCGGGTGACGACCTTGCCGCCCCGACGCTCGATCTCCTCGATCAGCAGCGGCAGCCGGACCCGCTGGTCCAGGGAGCGGGCCGCGGTCGCCAGCGTGGTGCCGAACGCCGCGGTCGACCCGTCCAGGCGTCGGGCGGCGTAGGACATCCGCTCGATGGGCGGGGCTGGCGGGAGCAGGTCGCTGATGCCCAGGGCGGCCTCGGCCTCGAGCGCGGACTCGAAGGTGATCTGGCTCGACATCACCGAGCCGTGGCGGATCTCCTCCGCGGTCCGGTCCGAGACCAGTGTGACGTCGTGGCCCTGCTGGAGCAGGCCGAGGGCCAGCGCCGTGCCCGCGGGCCCGGCCCCGACGACCGCGACCCGGTGCGAGGTGGTCATGGCCCCCAGCGTCTCACCCGCGGATCGCGGCCAGGACCGCCGGCCAGGCCGGCGACCGCGGGTCGATCACGTCGAGGTGGTCGACACCGGGCAGCTCGCGATAGTCCAGCCAGTCGAGACGCTCCTTCAGACCGCGACTGTGCGCGACCGGGACCGACTCGTCGAGGTCCCCGTGCACGACCACGACCGGGCTCGCCGGCCGGTGCCGCAGCCGGGTGGCCGGGTCGGCGGCGTCGTACGCCTCGGGCACCTGTGCGGGCGTGCCACCGAGCAGGTCGAGCACCGCCCCCTCGCCGGTGCCCTCCTCGGCGGCCCGGCGCAGGTCACCGACCGGCGCGAGCGCCACCACCCGGTCCACGGGGTGCGGCTGGTTCGCCAGCCACAGCGCCAGGTGGCCACCCGCCGAGTGCCCGACCACGGTCGTCGTGGTCGTCGGCAGCCCGGCCCCGGCGAGCAGGCCGGGCAGCGCGGCCAGTGCGGCGTCCACGTCGAGGCCGGTCCGCGGCCAGCCGCCGGCACCGCTCACCCGGCGGTACTCCGGCACGGCCACGACGTACCCGGCGCTCGCGAGCGCGGCTGCCAGCGGACGGGCATGCCGTCGGTCGGTGCGCTGCCGCCAGAAGCCGCCGTGCACGTAGACCACCAGGGGCCGCGGCACCCCTGGGGACCCGGACTGCAGGTGTACGTCGACCAGCCCGTCCTCGTGCGAGGCGTAGCGGAGCACGGCGTCGGGCGGGTCGGCGGCACGGGTGAGTACGTCGGAGGGATCCACGGGGCCCACGCTAGCCACTGCCACAGGCTGCCCCTAGGCTCGCCAGCATGACGAAATGGGAGTACATGACCGCGCCGCTGCTGGTGCACGCGACCAAGCAGATCCTCGACAACTTCGGTCAGGACGGCTGGGAGCTCGTCCAGGTGGTGCCGGGCATGAACCCGGAGAACCTGGTCGCCTACTTCAAGCGGGAGCAGCAGTGAGCACGCCCGAGGAGCGGCTGGCCGAGATGGGCCTGTCGGTGCCCGAGGTCGCCAAGCCGGTGGCCTCCTACGTGCCCGCGGTGCGGAGCGGCCACCACGTCTTCACCTCCGGACAGCTGCCGATGCGTGAGGGCCGGATGCTGCTGACCGGCAAGGTCGGGGGTGAGGTCACCGCCGAGGAGGCGGTCGAGTGCGCGCGCCAGTGCGCCCTGAACGCGCTGGCCGCGGTCCGCGCGGAGATCGGCGAGCTGTCGGAGGTGAAGCGGATCGTGAAGGTCGTCGCGTTCGTCGCCTCGACCCCGGACTTCACCGGTCAGCCGGGGGTCGCCAACGGCGCCTCGGAGCTGTTCGGTGCGGTGTTCGGCGAGATCGGCCAGCACGCGCGCAGCGCCGTCGGGGTGCCGGTGCTCCCGCTCGACGCGCCCGTCGAGGTCGAGCTCGTCGTCGAGATCTAGGCACGTCGCGATGGACACCACCCGGCGGCTGCCTGCCGCTCTCGTCGAGCACGCCCGCGCCTTCACCGAGGGACGTCGCGAGCCGGTCGAGGCCAAGCACGCCTCCACCGTGGTGCTGATGCGCGCGGGCGACGGCCGGCCCGGGGGGCTGGAGGTGTACCTGCTGCGCCGCCACGTCGACATGGCGTTCGCGGCGGGGATGTGCGTGTTCCCGGGCGGCGGCGTGGACCCGCGGGACTTCGACGCCGACATCGGCTGGGTCGGGCCCGCGCCCGCGCACTGGGCCCGGGTGCTCGGGACCGACGAGGCGTTCGCGCGGGCGCTGGTCTGTGCCGCGGTCCGGGAGACCTTCGAGGAGTCGGGGGTGCTGCTGGCCGGGCCGACCGCGGACTCGGTGGTGAGCGACACCACCGGCGCGGACTGGGAGACCGACCGGCAACGGCTCGAGGCGCGGGAGGTCTCCTTCACCGAGTTCCTGGAGCGACGCGGCCTGCGGCTGCGCACCGACCTGCTGCGGCTGTGGGGGTCGTGGGTGACCCCGGTCTTCGAGCCGCGCCGCTTCAACGCCCGCTTCTTCGTGGCCGAGCTGCCGGCCGGACAGGTGACCCGGGACGTCTCGACCGAGTCCGACCACGTGCTGTGGCTGCCGGTACGGGAGGCGATCCGGGCGGTGGACGAGCAGCAGATGCTGATGCTGCCGCCGACGTACTGCACCTGCCTGGAGATCTTCGACTACGCCTCGCCCGCCGAGGCGCTGGCCGGTGCCCAGGGTCGGGACCTGACGTCGGTGGAGCCGCAGGCGGTGGTCGACGGCGACGGCGCCTACCTCTCGCTGCCCGAGCGGCTGGTCCGGCTCGGGGAGGAGATCGCCGGCCGGATGCGGTCATGAGCGCCGCCGACGCCTGGGCCGGCGGCCGGTTCGGGGAGCGGGCCCGCTGCGTGCTGGCCCCCAACCCGACCCCGATGACCCTGGACGGCACCAACACCTGGGTGTTGCGGGAGCCCGGCGCCTCCCGGTCGGTGGTGGTCGACCCGGGCCCCGAGCTGGTCGACCACCTGGACGCGGTCGCGGCGCACGCCGGCCGGGTCGCGGTGGTCCTGCTGACCCACGGCCACGCGGACCACTCCGAGGCGGCCCGGTCGTTCGCGGACCGGATGGGCTGCGGGGTGCGGGCGCTGGACCCTCGGCACCGGCTCGGGGACGAGGGGCTCGGCGACGGTGACCTCGTCGAGGTGGACGGGCTCGAGGTGCACGTCGTCGGCACCCCCGGGCACACCTCGGACTCGTTGTCGTTCGTGCTGCCGCAGGAGCGCGCCGTGCTGACCGGGGACACCGTGCTGGGTCGGGGCACGACCGTGGTGGCCCACCCGGACGGCCGTCTCGGCGCCTACCTGGACTCGTTGCACCGGCTGCACGCCCTGGCCGAGGCGCAGGACGTGACCGCCGTCTGGCCGGGACACGGCCCGGTCGTGGCAGACGCGCTCGCCGTCCTCGACCACTACCTCGCGCACCGTCGCGAGCGGCTGGCGCAGGTCCATGAGGCGTTGCGCGCCCTGGGCCCGCAGGCCGCCGGGCAGGACGCCGCGCGCCGGGTGGTCGAGGACGTGTACGCGGACGTCGACCCGGTGCTGTGGGGCGCGGCCGAGCTCAGCGTCCGCGCCCAGATCGACTACCTGCGGGGCTGAGGGTCAGCGCGACCGGCGCGACATCCGCTCGACGTCCATGATCACCACGGAGCGCGGCTCCAGGCGCAGCCACCCGCGGGACGCGAAGTCCGCGAGGGCCTTGTTCACGGTCTCCCGGGAGGCGCCCACCAGCTGGGCCAGCTCCTCCTGGGTGAGGTCGTGGTGCACGTGCACGCCGTCGTCGGCGGTGCGGCCGAACCGGTCGGCCAGGTCCAGCAGCGCCTTGGCGACCCGGCCCGGCACGTCGGAGAAGACCAGGTCGGCGACCACGTCGTTGGCCTTGCGCAGCCGCCCGGCGAGCTGGGTGAGCAGGCCGCGGGCGACGGCGGGGCGACCGTCCAGCCAGCGCAGCAGGTCCTCGTGGGAGAGCGAGGAGAAGACGGTGTCGGTGACGGCGGTGACGGTCGCGGAGCGCGGGCCCGGGTCGAACAGGGAGAGCTCGCCGAACATCTGGCCGGGGCCGAGGATCGCCAGCAGGTTCTCGCGGCCGTCGGCCGAGGTGCGGCCCAGCTTCACCTTGCCGTCGGTGACGATGTAGAGCTTGTCGCCCTCGTCACCCTCGTGGAACAGCACGTCCCCGCGACGCAGCCGGTGCTCGGTCATCGAGGCCCGGAGTGCTGTCGCGGCCTCGTCGTCGAGGGCGCTGAACAGCGGGGCCTGGCGCAGCACATCGTTGTCCACGGGTGTTCCTCCAAGGTGTGCGGACTGCGTCGTCGGATGGCGGGACGTCTCCGTCCCACGGTGCCTCAGGTCACAGTGTTGCCTATGACCGGTCGGTTGCGCGAAGAACACCCCGTGGGGACCGGGTCTAGGCTGGCTGGCGTGCCCGACACCTCTCTCGTCCGCCGCGCCCGGAAGATCGACCGGGTGCTCGCCGAGACCTACCCGGAGGCGCGCTGCGAGCTCGACTTCGACAACCCGTTCGAGCTCCTGGTCGTCACGGTGCTGTCCGCGCAGACCACCGACCGCCGGGTGAACGCGGTCCGTCCGAGCCTGTTCGCCGCCTACCCCGACGCTGCGGCGATGGCCGGCGCCGAGCGTGACAAGCTCGAGCAGATCATCCAGCCTACCGGCTTCTTCCGGGCCAAGACCGAGTCGCTCCTCAAGCTGTCCCAGGCGCTCGTTGAGCGCTACGACGGGGAGGTCCCTGCCCGGCTCGGGGACCTGGTCACGCTCCCGGGGGTGGGGCGCAAGACCGCCAACGTGGTGCTGGGCAACGCCTTCGGGGTGCCCGGGATCACCGTCGACACGCACTTCGGGCGACTGGCCCGCCGGTTCGGGTGGACCGAGCAGACCGACCCGGTGAAGGCCGAGCACGAGGTGGGTGCGCTGTTCCCCAAGCGGGACTGGACGATGCTGTCGCACCACCTGATCTGGCACGGCCGCCGGGTCTGCCACGCGCGCAACCCCGCGTGCGGCGCCTGCCCCGTGGCCCGGTGGTGCCCGGCGTACGGCGAGGGGCCGACCGACGCCGACCAGGCGGCCCGGCTGGTGAAGACCGAGGGACGCGCGTGAGGCGACTGCTGGGGCTGGTCCTGGCGTGCCTGCTGCTGGCCTCGTGCTCGGCGCAGGGTCAGGCGCAGCCCGGCTCCCGGGCGGAGGACCGGGGCAGCGTCGCCGTGGACACCCCGGCGCTGCGGGAGCTCAAGGCGGCCGCGGGCATCGAGGCGTGCCCCCGGGGCGAGGCCGGCAGCGAGCTGCCGCCGGTGACGCTGCCGTGCCTGGGCGGCGGCCGGGACGTCGACCTCTCGACGCTCCGCGGACCGATGGTGGTCAACCTGTTCGCGCAGTGGTGCGGCCCCTGTCGCGAGGAGCTGCCCTACTACCAGACCCTGCACCGCAAGGCGAAGGGCCAGGTCGCCGTGCTCGGGGTGGACTACCTGGACACCCAGCCGGCGCAGGCGCTGGCCCTGGCGCGCAGCTCCGGCGTCACCTACCCGCTGGTCGCCGACCCGGACGGCCGGCTGCGCACCGAGCTGAAGATCCGTGGCCTGCCGGGCATCGTGTTCGTGGACCGCTCCGGAAAGGTGGTCGACGTGCAGTTCCGGCTGATCACCTCCTACGGCCAGCTGCGTGACCTGGTGCGCCAGCACCTCGGGGTCCGGCTGCCCGCGTAGCGGGGCCGACCGGGCCGGGCTCCCGGGGCGGGTCGGTAGGCTCACCCCGTGACCGGCCAGCCCCCTCCCGCGACCCTGCCGGCGTGGCTGGAGCCGGTCCGCGGAGCCGCGGCCCGGATCACGGTCGACGAGCTGACCCGCTTCGCGCCTCCCGAGGACGGCAGCACCCGCCGGGGTGCTGTGCTGCTGCTGTTCGGGGAGGGCGGTGACGGACCCGACCTGCTGCTGACCGAGCGGGCCCACGACATGCGCTCCCACCCCGGGCAGGTGTCCTTCCCCGGGGGCTCGGTCGACGAGACCGACGCCTCGGCGGCGGCTGCCGCGTTGCGGGAGGCCGAGGAGGAGACCGGCCTCGACCCGGCCGGGGTGCACGTGTTCGCGAGCCTGCCTGAGCTGTGGCTGCCGCCGAGCAACTTCGCGGTCACGCCGGTCCTGGGCTGGTGGCGGGTGGAGAGCCCGGTCCAGGCGGTCGACCCGGCGGAGGTGCACGCGGTCTACCGGGTGCCCATCAACCACCTGCTCGACCCCGCGCACCGGGTCTCGGTCCGGCACCCGTCCGGGTGGAAGGGGCCGGCCTTCCTGATCGGCGACGACACCGACCTGGTCCTGTGGGGCTTCACCGCGGGGATCATCGCGCGGCTCTTCGACTTCCTGGGCTGGACGCGACCCTGGGACCCGTCCGCGCTTCGCGACCTGCCCGACCACATGCTGGTCTCCCGCGGCGAGACCGTGCCGAACCCGCCGGGCCCCGGCCTCCAGGAGCGGTGAGGTCAGCGACGTGAACCTCCTCGACTGGGTCCTGGTGGCTCTGGTGCTCGCCTACGCGGTGTCCGGCTACTGGCAGGGCTTCATCGCCGGCGCCTTCGCCACCGCGGGGCTGCTGCTGGGCGGGCTGCTCGGCATCTGGCTGGCCCCCCGGCTGCTGGGGGACGCCTCACCGGCGCTCTGGGTGTCGTTGGCCGCGCTGTTCGTGGTGCTGATCTGCGCGTCCCTGGGGCAGGCGGTGCTGCAGTACACCGGCGCGCGGATCCGGTCCCGGATCACCTGGCAGCCGGTCCGCTCCCTCGACGCCGTCGGCGGCGCCGCGCTGAGCATGGCCGCCGTCCTGGTGGTGGCCTGGGCGCTCGGGGTCGCGGTGAGCGGGTCCCGGCTGCCCTGGGCGTCCCGCGAGGTCCGCGACTCGGTCGTCCTGGACCAGGTCGACAGGGTGATGCCGGCCGACGCCGTCGAGGCGCTGAGCTCGTTCAACCAGGTGGTCGGGTCGAGCTTCTTCCCCCGCTACCTCGAGCCGTTCGCGCAGGAGCGCATCACCGAGGTGGGACCGCCGCCCCGCGGGATCGCCCGCGACCCCGACGTGGTCCGGGCGCGGCAGAGCGTCTACAAGGTCCGCGGGGAGAACGCCTGCAGCCGCGGGGTGGAGGGCAGCGGGTTCCTCTACGGGCCGGACCGGGTGATGACCAACGCGCACGTCGTCGCCGGGGTGTCCAACCCCGACGTCCTGGTCGGCGACCGGCGGCTGCGGGCGACCGTCGTCTACTACAACCCCGACATCGACATCGCGGTGCTGGCGGTGGACGGGCTGCAGGCGCCGCTGCTGCGCTTCGACCGCGACGGCCGGGCGCGTCAGGCGGCCGCCGTCCTCGGCTACCCGCAGGACGGCCCGTACGACGTGCAGGCGGCGCGGATCCGAGGGGAGCAGCGGCTGCGCAGCCCGGACATCTACGGCAATGGCACGGTGCTGCGCGAGGTGTTCTCGCTGCGGTCGCTGGTGCGGCCCGGCAACTCCGGGGGACCGCTGGTCTCTGCGTCCGGCACCGTCCTCGGAGTGGTCTTCGCCGCGTCGGTGACGGACACGGGGACCGGCTACGCCCTGACCGCCGATCAGGTGGCACCGGCGGCGGCCTCCGGCCTGACCCGGACGACCGCGGTCAGCACCGGCGCCTGTGCCTGACCGGCAGCGCGCAAGCAGCAGCGGGGGTCAGAGCCGGTCCAGCCAGGAGAGCAGCAGCCGGGCGAGCTCCGCCGGGTCCTCCTCGTGCGGGAAGTGCCCGACCCCGGGCATGCGGTGCTCGGTGACCGCGCCGGTGACGTGCTCGGCGGAGCGAGCGAACGCGCGCGGGGGCACGACGGGGTCCGCCGCGCCGGTGACCAGGCAGACCGGCTGGCTCACCGGGGGGCGCATCAGGGCGGTGAACCGTCGACCGTCGGCGCGCAGCCGGGACCGGACCAGCCAGCGGTGGTACTCCAGGGCGCAGTGCGAGGCCGGCCAGAGCCGGATCGCCCGCTGGTAGGTGGCCAGCGTGGGCCCGTCGGGGAAGCCCGACCCGGGGGCCGACCAATCCCGCAGGTGGGTACGGAGGAACCCGGAGCCGGGGGCCGCGAGGCGGCGCTCCGGCCACATCGGCACCTGCATGGCCAGCACGTGCCGGAGCGCCGGGCCGCCCTGGCCACCGCGCAGGGCTGTCAGCATGGTGAGCGGGTGCGGCGCGGAGATCGCGCCCAGGGCAGCCACCTCGCGCTCGTGCGCCCGGGCGGCCGCCCAGCCGACGTACCCGCCCCAGCCGTGGCCGACCACCACCGCCGGGCGCCCGCCGAGCGCCTTGACCATCCCGGAGACGTCCTGGGCGAGCGTCAGCGGGTCGTAGCCGTTCGGGGTCTTGTCCGATCCCCCGTAGCCGCGCAGGTCCATCGCCACCGCGCGGTAGCCGGCGTCGGCCAGCACCGGCAGCAGGTGGCGCCAGGCCCACCAGAACTCCGGGAACCCGTGCAGCAGCAGCACCAGACGACCGTGCTCGGGCCCCGCCTCCGCCACATGGAACCGGGCCCCGTTGGCGGCGATGTAGCGATGCTGCCAGGGGCCCGGGATCTCGATGTCGTGGTCGAGGGAGCGCTCGGGAGGGACGTCGTCAGCCACGCGAGCGGATGTTCTTCATCTCCTGAGCCTGGTGGATGGCTCGCTGCGGAGCCCGGACCCGCTTGACCTGCTTGAGACCCACGAACGCGAGCAGCCCGGCCAGCAGCAGGTAGAGCCCGAAGACGATCAGGAACGAGAACGCCAGGTTGATGCCGATCAGGTGGATGAAGTAGGCGATCGACACCGAGAGCATGATGATCGCCAGCACGCCGACGAAGGCCGCGCCGACGAACAGCCCGAGCCCCAGACCGCCGGCCCTGACGCTGACCTTCAGCTCGGACTTGGCCAGCGCGATCTCGTTGCGGACCAGCGAGGAGACGTCCCTGCTGGCGTCGGCGACCAGGCGGCCGATCGTGGGGTCGTCCTTGCTGGGGACGGCCGTGCGGACAGAGGACTTCGTCGCGGGTGCGTTGCTCATGGTTCCTCCTTGATGCCCTGACCCTACCGCTGCCAAACCCGGGCTCTCCGCCGCGGCACTCAGTCGTCGTCGCTGCTGCCCTGGAGGTTCTCGGAGATCAGGTTCATCACGGTCGAGTCCGCCAGCGTGGTCACGTCCCCGACCTCGCGGTGCTCGGCGACATCGCGCAGCAGCCGTCGCATGATCTTGCCCGAGCGCGTCTTGGGCAGCTCGGGGACGACCATGATCTGGCGCGGCCTCGCGATCTTGCCGATCTCGGTGGCCACGTGCGCGCGCAGCTCCTCGACGATGTCCTCGCCCCCGTCGCCCGCCTCGTCGGTGAGGATCACGAAGGCACAGACCGCCTGGCCGGTGTCCTCGTCGGCGGCCCCGACGACCGCCGCCTCCGCGACCTTCGGGTGCGAGACCAGCGCGGACTCGATCTCGGTGGTGGACATCCGGTGCCCGGACACGTTCATCACGTCGTCGACCCGGCCCAGCAGCCAGATGTCGCCGTCCTCGTCGAGCTTCGCGCCGTCACCGGCGAAGTACATGTTCTCGAAGCGCGACCAGTAGGTGTCCTTGTACCGCTCGTCGTCGCCGTAGATCGTGCGCAACATGGCCGGCCAGGGCTCGGTGAGCACCAGGTAGCCGCCCTCCCCCTTGGCGACGGGCTTGCCGGTGTCGTCGACCACCACGGCCGAGATCCCGGGCAGCCCCTTCATCGCCGAGCCCGGCTTGCCCGACGTGACGCCCGGCAGCGGGCTGATCATCAGCTGGCCGGTCTCGGTCTGCCACCAGGTGTCCACGATGGGGCAGCGCTCACCGCCGATCACCTCCCGGTACCACATGTACGCCTCGGGGTTGATCGACTCGCCCACCGAGCCGAGCAGCCGCAGCGAGGACAGGTCCGCCTTGTCGGGGATCTCCCTGCCCCACTTCATGAACGTGCGGATCGCGGTGGGTGCGCAGTACAGGATGGTCACCTTGTACTGCTCGACGATGTCCCACCAGCGACCGCGGTGGGGGCTGTCCGGGGTGCCTTCGTACATCACCGACGTGGCGCCGTTCGCGAGCGGGCCGTACACGATGTAGGAGTGCCCGGTCACCCAGCCGATGTCGGCCGCGGTCCAGAAGACGTCGTCGTCCTTGAGGTCGAAGACCGACCAGTGCGTGTACGACGTCCCGACCAGGTAGCCGCCGGTGGTGTGCAGGATGCCCTTGGGCTTGCCGGTCGTGCCCGAGGTGTACATGACGTAGAGCGGGTGCTCGGCGTCGAACGCCTCCGGGGTGTGCTCGGTGCTCTGGCTGAGCACCGCGTCGTCCCACCACAGGTCGCGGCCCTCGGTCCAGCCCACCTCCTGGCCGGTACGGCGGACCACCAGCACGGACCGCACGTCGGGGCACTTCGCGAGGGCCTCGTCGACGGCGGGCTTGAGGCCCGCGGCCGATCCCCGGCGGTACCCGCCGTCGGCGGTGATCACGACGCGGGCGTCGCAGTCCTGGATCCGGTCCACCAGCGCCTGGGAGGAGAAGCCCCCGAACACCACGATGTGCGGCGCGCCGATCCGGGCGCAGGCCAGCATGGCCACGACCGTCTCGGGGATCATCGGCATGTAGATCGCGACCCGGTCGCCGGCCGTCACGCCGAGCTCGAGGAGGGCGTTCGCCGCCTGGCAGACCTCGTCCTTGAGCTGCGCGTAGGTGATGTCCCGGGTGTCGCCCTCGGGCTCGCCGACCCAGTGGAAGGCGACCCGGTCGCCGCGACCAGCCTCGACGTGCCGGTCCAGGCAGTTGTAGGCGGCGTTCACCTTTCCACCGACGAACCACTTGGCGAACGGCGGGTTGCTCCAGTCCAGCACCTCGGTGAACGGCTCCGCCCAGGTGATGCGCTCGGCCTGCCTGCCCCAGAAGGCGACCCGGTCCTGGTCGGCCTCGGCGTAGACGTCCGCGGTCACGTTGGCGGAGGCCGCCAGGTCGACGGGCGGGTCGAAGTGACGTTCCTCGTGCATCAGGTTGGACAGGCCCTGCTCGCTCACGGCGGACTCCTTCGTCTGTGATGGCGCTCACCGGTCACCCTAGGCGGTGACCCGGCGGGCGGTGAACCCTCCGACAGGGCAGGCGGCGTGCCGCCACCTGCCCTGTCACCCGCGGGCCCGTCGTCAAACCCGAGCCGTCGACCCTCGGCCGTCGCCGACCCGGGGGACGTGCGTTCAGTGCACGACCGCGGTCTCGGCGCCGGCGCCGGTCAGCGAGCGGACCTCGAGCTCGTCGTAGCCGGACTCGGCGTCCGGCTCCTTGGACGTGATCGAGCCGAGGTAGCCGAACAGGAACCCGAGCGGGATGGAGACGATGCCCGGGTTCTCCAGCGGGAACCACGAGATGTCGATGCTCGCCGGGAGCAGGCTCTGGTTGACCCCGTCCACCAGGCCTTTCCCGGACACCACCGGGGAGAACACGACCAGCCCGACGGAGGAGAGCAGGCCGCCGTAGATGCTCCAGGTCGCGCCCCGGGTGTTGAAGCGACGCCAGAACAGGTTGTAGATCAGGGAGGGCAGGTTCGCCGAGGCGGCCACCGCGAACGCGAGGGCGACCAGGAAGGCGATGTTGAGCCGCTGGGCGGGGATGGCCAGGGCGATCGCGATCGAGCCGATGGCGAACGCCGCGATCCGCGCCACCCGCACCTCGTCGCGCTCCGAGGCGGTGCCCTTCTTGAACACGTTGGCGTACAGGTCGTGGGCGACCGAGGACGCCGAGGTGAGCGTGAGCCCGGCGACCACCGCCAGGATCGTCGCGAACGCGACGGCGGAGATCAGGGCCAGCAGGATGGCGCCTCCGGTGGATCCCTCTCCGCCGCCGACGGCCTGGGCCAGCAGCGGGGAGGCCAGGTTGCCCTTGCTCACCGCGATCGGGCTGCCCGCGGAGGTGTCGACCAGGGCGGCGGCGCCGAAGCCCAGCACCAGGGTCATCAGGTAGAAGGCGCCGATCAGCCCGATCGCCCACTGCACCGACCGCCGTGCGTCGCGAGCGGTGGGCACCGTGTAGAAGCGGATCAGGATGTGCGGGAGGCCCGCGGTGCCGAGCACCAGCGCGACGCTCAGGCTGATGAAGTCGACGCGGCTGGTCGCCGAGACGCCGTACTTCAGGCCGGGGTTCAAGAAGGCGTCACCCTTGCCGGAGTTCTGCGCGGCGGCACCGAGCAGCTCGGAGATGTTGAAGCCGAACTTCGCGAGCACCAGCACGGTGATCAGCACGGTGCCGGTCATCAGCAGCACGGCCTTGACGATCTGCACCCAGGTGGTGCCCTTCATGCCGCCGACCGTGACGTAGAAGATCATCAGCAGGCCGACCGAGACGATCGTGAGGTTCTTCAGGGTGCCGCTGCTGACCCCGAGGAGCAGGGCCACCAGGGAGCCGGCGCCGACCATCTGGGCGAGCAGGTAGAAGATCGAGACCACCACCGTCGACGTCGCCGCCGCCGTGCGCACCGGGCGCTGCTTCATCCGGTAGGCCAGCTGGTCGGCCATCGTGTAGCGGCCGGAGTTGCGCAGCAGCTCGGCCACCAGCAGGAGCGCGACCAGCCAGGCCACCAGGAAGCCGATCGAGTAGAGGAAGCCGTCGTAGCCGGCCAGCGCGATCGCACCGGAGATCCCGAGGAACGACGCAGCCGACATGTAGTCGCCCGAGATCGCCATCCCGTTCTGGAAGCCGCTGAACGACCGTCCGCCCGAGTAGTAGTCCGTGGTGCCGGAGCTCTGCCGGCTGGCCCAGAAGGTGATCCCGACGGTCAGGGCCACCACGGCCAGGAACAGCACGGAGGTGAGGACCTGCGTGTTCATCGACCGGCCTCCTCGTCGTAGCGCCCCTTCAGCCGGTCGGCGAGGGGGTCGAACCGGCGCGCGGCGTGCCGGGAGTACAGGATCGCGATCCCGAAGGTGGACACGAACTGCAGCAGTCCGAAGACCAGTGCGACGTTGATGTTGCCGACCACCCGGGTGTCCATGAATCCCGTGGCGTAGTTCGACATCAGCACGTACAGCAGGTACCAGGCCAGGAAGGCGAGCGTCCACGGGATCGCGAAGGCTCGGTAGCGCTTGCGGAGCTCGTGGAAGTCATCGGAGCGGGCGAGCTCCTCGTACACCGCGTGGCCGGAGGTGCCGTGCGCCTTCCAGGCCGGTACGTCGGGCTGGGTGCTGTCATCGCTCACGCGGATCACCTCGAGGTCGTCGGACGCCCCGGCGGCTCCGGGATGTGACGCCCGTCATTTTAGGGGTGGCGCGACGGTGCGGCGAGGGGGCGCGGCGGGGCCTGCGACCGGCGGACGGCTGGGCACGCCGTGCGGCGACGAATCTGCGACGAGTGGTCGCTTGCGCCCTACAACGGCTGGGGCCCGCGGTCCAGCTCCACCGTCTCGGGGGTGTGCAGGCGGACCATGGTGCGGGAGACGTGCGGGGGGATCCGGGCCGGGGTCAGCAGCGACACCACCGTCATCGTCACGAAGGCGGTGGGCACCGTCCAGGCCGCCGGCTGGGACACCAGGGCACCCGGCCAGCCCGTCAGCGAGCGGTCCACCAGGGTGAGCAGGACCGCACCGCCGGAGAGCAGGCCCCCCACCAGCATCCCGCTGATCGCGCCGACGTCGGTGAGCCGGCGCCACCAGATGCCGAGCACCAGCAGCGGGCAGAAGGTCGAGGCCGCGACCGCGAACGCGAGCCCGACCGCGCGGGCCACGCCGATCCCCTCGGCCGACACCGCCAGCAGCAGCGGGACGGCCACCGCGACCACGGCCGCCGACCGGAACGCCCGCACGCCCCGGAAGCGCCGGCCCATCACGTCCTGGCTGATCACCCCGGCGACCGCGATGGTCAGTCCCGAGGACGTGGAGAGGAACGCGGCGAAGGCGCCGGCCGCGGTGAGCGCGGAGAGCAGATCGCCGCCCGGGCCGGCGACCATCCGGGCCGGCAGCTCGAGCACCACCGTGTCGACGGCCCCGCTGGCGAGCAGGTCCGGAGCGTAGACGCGCCCGAGGGCGCCGTACACGGGCGGGAGCAGGTAGAACAGGCCCAGCAGCAGGAGCACCACGAGCGTCGTGCGACGTGCCGTGCGGCCGTCCGGGTTGGTGTAGAAGCGCACCACGACATGGGGGAGTCCCATCGTCCCGAGGAAGGTCGCCGCGATGATCGAGTAGGTGGTGTAGAGCGGGTGCTCCGCGGCGCTGATCGGGGAGACCCACGCGCTGCCGCGCGGGGTCGGTGCGCCGTCACCCGCCCAGACCAGGAGCAGGAACATCACCGGGACCAGCAGCGCGGTCAGCTTCAGCCAGTACTGGAACGCCTGGACGAACGTGATGCTGCGCATCCCGCCCAGCAGCACGTTGGCGAGCACCACCGCGCCGACCAGCACCCCACCCACCCAGGGGGGTGTGCCGGCGACGGTGCCCAGCGAGAGCCCGGCCCCCTGGAACTGGGGCATCAGGTAGAGCCAGCCGACCCCGACCACCAGCAGCGACGAGGTGGTGCGCACCGAGCGGGACTCCAACCGGGTCTCGGCGAAGTCCGGCAGCGTGTAGGCGCCGGAGCGGCGCAGCGGTGCGGCCACCAGAACCAGCAGCACCAGGTAGCCGGCGGTCCACCCGACCGGGTACCAGAGCATGTCGGTGCCGAAGGCCAGCACCAGCCCGGCGACCCCGAGGAACGAGGCGGCGGAGAGGTACTCGCCGCCGATCGCGGACGCGTTCAGGGCCGGGTGCACCGACCGGGACGCGACGAAGAAGTCGCTGGTGGTGCGCGAGAACCGCCAGCCGTAGGCGCCGACGCCGAGGGTGGCCACCACCACCAGCCCGACCGCGAGGATGCCGAGGCCCGGGCTCACGGGGTGCGTCGGAGGACGTCGGCGAAGTCGCGCTCGTTGCGCTCGGCCGACCGCACGTAGACCCAGCCGAGGGTGACCAGGAACGGGTAGACGGCGAAGGCCAGCAGGACCCAGGGCAGGGGTACGCCGAGCACCGAGACGCGTTGCAGCCCCGGCAGCAGCGTGAAGACCAGGGGCAGGCCCGCGAGCAGCAGGCCGACCGCGGCCAGGACGCCCGCGGCCAGCCGCAGCTGCGAGCGCAGCAGGGACGTCATGTAGACCTCGCCGATCCCGGTCTGCGCGTCGATCTCGGAGGCGGCGCTCACCCGGCGGCTGCGCGCGGACGCGGCCCGGGGGCTGGTCACCCGGACCCGGCGCGGCGGCGTCCCGCCGGTCATCCGCGCGAGGTCCCGCCCGGCCGGGACCGACGGACCAGCACGTCCCGCAGCTCGCGGGTGTGGCGACGGCTCACCGACAGCTCGGCACCACCGACGACCACCTGGCACCTGCCGGCCTCGACGCGCACCTGCTCGACGTGCGCGAGGGCCACCAGCAGGGACCGGTGGATCCGGACGAAGCCCGCGTCCCGCCAGTCGTGCTGCAGCGTGGTGAGCGGCACCCGCAGCAGGTGGCTGCCGGTCGCGGTGTGCAGCCGGCAGTAGTCCCCGTGCGCCTCGGCGTAGAGCACGTCGCCGCGGGACACGAACCGGGTGACCCCGCCGAGCTCGACGGCGATGCTCTCCGCGTCCTCGGTCTCCGGTGCGGCTGCCATCCGCTCCACCAGCCGGCGCACGGCCTCCCCCAGCCGGGCATCCCGCACCGGCTTGAGCAGGTAGTCGACGGCGTCGAGGGCGAAGGCGTCCACGGCGTGGTGGTCGTGCGCGGTCACGAACACGACCAGGGGCGGGACCCGGAAGCGGGACAGCACCCGCGCGAGGTCCAGGCCGGTGAAGCCGGGCATGGCGATGTCGGTGAAGACCGCGTCCACGGCCTCGTCCTCGAGCACCCGCAGCGCCTCGGTGGCGGAGCCGGCGCCGGCGACCGTCGAGACGCGCTCGTCCCGGCCGAGCAGGAAGACCAGCTCGTCGAGCGCCGGCGGCTCGTCGTCGACGACCAGCAGCCGCAGGCTCACGATCGCACCCCCGGCGCGTACTTCGGCACCCGCACGGTGACCTTCGTCCCTGCGCCCGGTGCGGTCTCCACGACCAGACCGTAGTCGTCCCCGAACGCGGAGCGCAGCCGCGCGTCCACGTTGCCCAGGCCGACCGAGTCCATCGACGCGTCACCGGCCAGCGCCCGTCGTACCCGCTCGGGATCCTCGCCGACGCCGTCGTCCTCGACGGAGATCACCGCCTCGAAGTCGTGGTCGGCCGCGGTGATGGTCACCTGACCGGGGCCGTCCTTGGTCTCCAGGCCGTGGCGTACGGCGTTCTCGACCAGCGGCTGGAGGGCCAGGAACGGGATCACCACCGGCAGCACCTCCGGCGCGATCCGCAGGGTGACGCCGAGCCGGTCGCCGAACCGGGCCTTCTCGAGCACCAGGTACTGCTCGATCGACCTCAGCTCCTCGGCCAGGGTCGTGAACTCGCCGTGCCTGCGGAACGAGTAGCGGGTGAAGTCGGCGAACTCGAGCAGCAGCTCGCGGGCACGCTCGGGGTCGGTGCGCACGAAGGACGCGATGGCGGTCAGCGAGTTGTAGACGAAGTGCGGGCTGATCTGCGCGCGCAGGGCGAGCACCTCGGCCTCCATCAGCCGGGTCCGGGAGGCATCCAGCTCGGCGAGCTCGAGCTGGCCCGAGGTCCACCGGGCCACCTCCTGCGCGGCGCGGACCAGCCCCGCGGACGCGGACGGCGTGAACACCTGCAGCGTGCCGACCACCCGCTCCTCGACCGTCAGCGGCGTGACCACCACCTGGCGCAGCCCGCAGCCGGGATGGTCGCAGGGGATGTCGCTCCGGCCGCGCACCGTCGCCGCGCCGTCGGCGACGACCTGGCGGGCCAGCGGCCCGGTCTGCGGCCCGTGGTGCGAGAAGCGGCCGTCCCAGGCCAACAGGTCGGTGTCGTCGGTGAGGGCGACGGCGGGGGCTGCGAGCAGGCTGCGGAGGTGGCGCACCGACCGCTCCGCAGAGGCGGTGGTGAGCCCGGCGCGCAGCGCGGGTGTGGCGAGCGAGGCGGCGTGCAGGGTGCGGAACGTGGTCCGGTCGGACTCGGTGCCGAGGTGCCGTCGCCCCAGCCACCCGAACCTGGGTGCCACCCCGGCCTACTGGAAGTCGATCAGCAGCGCGTCCGCGTCGCCGCCGTCGTCACGGGCGTCGGGGTCGTCGACGTCCTCGGAGACCGCCGGCGGCCGGACGACCGCCTTGTAGCAGTGCGTGACATAGGGCAGCAGCATGCCGTCGGCGCCGCGCCCGTAGTCGTCGTAGAGCGCGTCGACCTTGCGCAGCACCCGCTCGCGCTCGGTCTCGGTCATGGTGGCGATGTTCGAGCGCGACCGGACCAGGTCGTGCAGCCGAGGCCGGTCGACCTGCTGCCAGAAGCGGTAGGTGGAGGTCTCGACGTAGCCGAACAGGTGGGAGGACAGCAGCGCGTGGGTCGGGTCGTTCTGCTGCTCCTGCGTGCCGATCAGGGTGCCGAGCCGCTTGACCCACGGGATCCGCTCGTCGCGGAGGTTCCAGACCAGCGCGAGGTGGCCGCCGGGGCGCAGCACCCGAGCGATCTCCGGGAGTGCCCGGTCCAGGTCGAACCAGTGGAACGACTGGGCCCCGACGACGACGTCCACCGAGCGGGCGCGCAGGGGGATCTGCTCGGCGGTGGCCAGCGCGGCGGGGGTCCGGGGCAGCCGTCCCACGAGGTGCCGCAGCATCGGCTCGACCGGGTCGGTGGCGACTACCCGGTGCCCGAGCGCCAGCAGCTGCTCGGTGAGCTTGCCGGTGCCGGCACCGAGCTCCAGCACGCGCGCGGGGGCGCGGCCGACCAGCCACTCGGCGGCTTCCCGCGGGTACGACGGGCGAGCGCGCTCGTACGCGTCGGCGACCGCGCCGAACGACAGCGCCGGGACCGGGGGCGCACTCCACTTCTCGACCATCGCGCTGAGGCTACCAATGCTCTTGGCAGTCCCCGGACACAGGAGTAATCTCAATTACATGATTACAAACGAAGCGCAGGAGCGGGTACGCGGCTGGTTCACCGGCCGGGTACCCGAGGAGTGGCAGCAGGCACCGGTCGACGTGGCCGTCGACCGCGAGGAGATCATCGTCCGGTTGACCGTCCCCGACGTGGCGCTGCCCGCGAAGGCCTCCGCCGCCGAGGCCAGGGAGGCCCGGGCCGGACGTGCGAAGGCGTTCCGGGAGGACACCCGCGGCCGCCGGATGGAGATCGCCCGCGAGGCCGAGCGCCGCTTCGAGCGCAAGGTGTCCTGGCAGGTGGCCGTCGGGGAGCACGTCGAGCTGTTCACGCACGTGGCGGCGCCGGTGATGACCCGGCTCCGGCAGCCCCAGCGACAGGTGCTCGACACGCTCGTGGACGCAGGCGTCGCCCGGTCGCGCTCGGAGGCACTGGGCTGGTGCGTCCGGCTGGTCGGGCAGCACGAGGACGACTGGCTCGGGGAGCTGCGCGCCGCGATGAGCGCCGTGGCGGACGTACGGGCCAAGGGGCCGACCGCCTGAGCCGGCAGCCTCTTCCCGGTCACCCGACTGGGCCATTGCCCGGTGGCGGCAGCGGCCCGACCATGGGGGATGCCGACCGACCCCACGATGGACCCGACCCGGACCAACGCCGACGCCTACCGCGTCGTCTTCGAGAACGAGCGCGTCCGGGTCCTCGAGTACCACGACACCCCCGGGCACCGGACCACGCCGCACGCGCACCCCGACAGCGTGATGTACACGCTCTCCTCGTTCCGGCGGCGGCTGGTCGGCGCCGACCAGACCCGGGAGGTCGAGATGCCCAGCGGGCTGGTCGGCTGGCTCCCGGCGCAGGAGCACGCGGGCGAGAACATCGGGGACAGTGACACCGTGGTCCTCTTCGTCGAGCTCAAGGAGCCCGCCCCCGACGGTCCCCGAGACACCGCGGAGCTCGGCCCCGCCGGGCCCGACGGTGCCGACACGGTCCTGGACTAGCCTGCCGCCGTGCCCTCCACTGCCCAGGACGTCCCGGACCCGCTGGCTCGCCTGACCGGTCTCGAGGGGGTCGCCTCGGCGATGGCGGCCACCCGGGACGGCATCGACGCGCTGCTGCGGGACCGCGGTCTGCGCCGCACCACCCCTGAGGTCACCGGGGAGTCGCTGCTGCGCGGAGCGCATGCCAGCGCGGTGCTGGCCGGCTCCGCCGCCACGTTGGAGGACGTGCGCGAGAGCGGCGGCGACGCGACCGCCCAGGCGGCGCTGCGGGTCAGCGCCGAGCTGCTGGGACTGCAGCAGACCCTGGACCGCTCCCCCCTCCAGGCGGTCGCCCGGCTGCACACCCTCGCCGGGCGGGGTGACGTGGGCGACGCCGAGCTCGGGCGGCCGCGCGACGCCGACGGCGCGGCCCGGCTGCGCGCGCTGGGCTCCCTGCTGACCCGGCCCACCACGGCGCCCGCCCTGGTCGTGGCGGCGGTGGTGCACGCGGAGCTGGCGGCGGCGGCCCCCTTCGGCTCGCACGACGGGCTGGTGGCCCGGGCCGCGGAACGACTCGTGCTCGTCGTCCGCGGGGTGGACCCGACCTCGCTCGTCGTCCCCGAGGCGGGTCACCTGGCGCTGCGCCCCGAGTACGAGTCGAACCTGCGCGGCTACGTCGCCGGCGGCGTGGCCGGGGTGCACGGGTGGCTGCTCTACGCCGCCGAGGCCTACGCCCGGGGGGCCGAGGCCAGCCCGGTGAACGTCCGGCGCTGACGCATCCGGCGGAACATGCAGGCGGCGACCCGGGTCGAGACCCGTGCCGCCGCCGCTGACACGTGAGACCACTGGCTACCAGGCGTGCACTCATTTGTTGGTCCGGGTAAACCCGGAGTCAACGCCCAATTAGGAAGGGTGGATCGCCGCGTGGGTACCGGGCTCACGTGCGGGTGTTGAGTTGTTGGTTCCCTTTGTACGCCGATGCCCCAGGGGGGACAAGGGGGTCGGGCAAGTGTCTAGCTCCCGGTTCCGCCGACCCGCCGCCGTACCAGCGCATAGGTCGCGGTGCCCACGGCGACGGCCGTGCCGAGCGCGAGCGCGACCCGCGCCGGCCGGCCCAGCGGCAGCCGCATCCGGCTGCGCAGCGCCACGGGGCGGGTGAACACCAGGATCGGCCAGCCCCGGGAGTTCGCCTCGCGGCGGAGGTCGCGGTCCGGGTTGACGGCGTACGGGTTGCCCACCACCTCGAGCATGTGCAGGTCCGTGACCGAGTCGCTGTAGGCGTAGCTGAGGGACAGGTCGTACCCGTGCTGCTCGGCCAGCCGCTGGAGCGCCGCCGCCTTGTTCTCGCCGTACGCGTAGAAGTCGATCGCGCCCGTGTAGCGGCCCTCGACGATCTCCATCCGGGTCGCGACCACGCCGTCAGCCCCGAGCATCTCGCCGATCGGCTCGACGACCTCCGCACCGGAGGCGGACACGATGATCACGTCCCGCCCGGCGAGGTGGTGCTCCTCGATCAGGGAGACCGCCTCGTCGAAGACCAGCGGGTCCACCACGTGGTGCAGGGTCTCGGCGACGATGTCCCGCACCGTCTGCACGTCCCAGCCGGCACACAGCCCGGAGAGGAACTCGCGCATCCGCTCCATCTGGTCGTGGTCGGCTCCACCGACGTGATAGACGAACTGGGCGTACGCCGAGCGGAGCACCGCCCGCCGGGAGATCAGGCCGCCGGCCTGGAACGGCTTGCTGAACGCCAGCGTGCTCGACTTGGCGATGATCGTCTTGTCGAGGTCGAAGAACGCGGCCGGGCGCCCGGGGCGCCCGCTGCTGCCGGTGGGCTGCTGCCGGTCCGGATCTCCGACGGCGCGGCGCGGCGCGGCGGCCGGACCGGTCATGGCAGGATCCTCTCGCTGACGGGAATCACAGCGTAGTGGCTGGGCTATCGGGTAAAGCCCGCGCTACCCTGGGAGACAGGGGTCGCCGAGGTCGCGCGCACCCGGTCGCCCCCGCAGCTGAACAACACACCGAGAGCCCCAGCGGCACCCCCCGGCCGCTGGCCCGGTCCGGCCCCATCCCCCGAGGGTCGGACCCCGCGGTCCCTGGTCTCCCCCCGGCCAGGGACCGCTCCATTCCTCCGGGGCGCATCCCGGGCGACCGCCCGGCCGGGGCCCGCGCCCGGCCCGCGCCCGGCCCGCGCCCGGCCCGCGCCCGGCCGGCGCCTGGACGGTGCTGGCGCGGCCCTTCGCGGCGGACGGCCAGCTGTCGTCCACAGGTGCCTGGACCGGCGCGTCGTCCCCCGGTACGGCGGCGCCGCTGGTCGCCGAACGGGCGGCGGCCGAGAGTGCTGGTATGCCCTCCGGACCGGTCCTGCTGATCACCTGCGACGACCAGCTCCTCGACGACCTGCTCCGGCTGGCCGCAGCGGCCGGGACCGGTCTCGAGGTCGCGCACGACACCACGAGCGCTCTGCGCGCGTGGGCCGGCGCCGCCCTGGTGCTGGTCGGTGCCGACCTGGCCGGCACCCTCGCCGCGCAGGACCCGCCGCGCCGCGAGCTGGTGTACGTGGTCGGCGTCGCACCACTCGCGGACGGGCTGTTCCGCAGTGCCCTCGGGGCCGGGGCCGCCGGGGTGGTCGAGCTGCCGGCCGCCGAGACCTGGCTGGTCGAGCAGCTCACCGACGCCACCGACGCCGCCGGAGGACGCCGGGTGCGCCACGGCGACCTGGTCGGCGTGGTCGGCGGCTCCGGGGGCGTGGGGGCGACCACTCTCGCGTGCGCCCTCGCGCTGGTCTCGGCGAGGCGGGAGGCGGCTGCACTCGTCGATCTCGACCCGCTCGGACCCGGGACGGACCGGGTCGTCGGGCTGGACGGGGCGGCCGGGGTGCACTGGGACGAGCTGGTCGGGTCGCGCGGTCGGCTCGGCTCACGGTCGCTGCGCTCGGCGCTGCCCGAGAAGGACGGGCTCGTGGTGCTGACCTGGGCGCCCGGTCCGGCGGCCCCGCTGCAGCCCGCGGCGGTGCGCGAGGTGCTGTCCGCGGCACAGCGAGGCAACGACCGGGTGGTGCTCGACCTGCCCCGCGCACTCGACGAGATCGCCGCGGAGGCGGCCACCCGCTGCGACCGGCTGCTGCTCGTCGTCGAGCCCACCGTCGCCGGGGTCGCCGCCGCCGCCCGGGTGACGGCGCTGCTGCGACCCCTGAACGACCGGATCGGGCTGGTGCTGCGGCGGCGGGCAGGGACGGTCCCGGCTCCCGAGGTGGTCACCGCACTCGGCCTGCCGCTGGTGGCCGAGGCTCCCCACCACCGTCGGCTCGCGGAGCACGTCGACCTCGGTCTGGGTCCGGTGCACGCAGGCCGGTCGGCGCTGGCGAGGTGCGTCGAGACAGTCCTCGGCCCGGTGGGCCGCCACGACGGTCTGGTCCGGACGCGATGACAGCGGCAGCGGCAGCGGCAGCGGCTGCGTCAGCGGCTGGGCCGACCGTCCTGGCGGACGTGGTCGACGACGTCCGCGACCAGCTGGCCCGCACCGGTGCGACGCTCTCGCCGGAGGTGGTCGCGCAGGCCCTCCGGGCCCGGGGCCGTCCGGTCGGGGACGCCACCGTGCTCGCGGTGCACGACCTGCTCCGGCGCGACGTCGTGGGGGCCGGCCCGCTGGAGCCGCTGCTGCGGCTGCCTGGGGTGACCGACGTGCTGGTCAACGGCCCCGACGCCGTCTACGTGGACCGTGGGGACGGGCTCGAGCGCACCTCGACGGTGTTCCCCGACGACGCGGCGGTGCGCAGGCTGGCGCAGCGGCTGGCCGGGTCGGCCGGTCGGCGGCTCGACGACGCGACGCCGTACGTCGACCTGAGGCTGCCGGACGGCACCCGGCTGCATGCGGTGCTGGCGCCGCTGGCCCGTCCCGGGACCCTGATCTCGCTGCGGGTGCCCAGGAGCCGGGTCTTCACGCTCGAGGAGCTCGCGGAGCGCGGCACCCTGAACGCCGACGGCGCGGTCCTGCTGCGTCGGCTGATCGAGGCCCGCATCGCCTTCCTGGTCAGTGGGGGGACCGGCTCCGGCAAGACCACGCTGCTCTCGGCGCTGCTGTCCGTGGTCGACCCCGGGCACCGGCTGGTGCTGGTCGAGGACGCGAGCGAGCTGCGGCCCGAGCATCCGCACGTCGTGGCGCTGGAGTCCCGGCCGGCGAACGTGGAGGGCGCCGGCGAGGTCCCGATGCGGGTGCTCGTGAGACAGGCCCTGCGGATGCGGCCCGACCGGCTCGTGGTCGGGGAGGTGCGCGGCGCCGAGGTCACCGACCTTCTCGCCGCCCTCAACACCGGTCACGAGGGTGGGTGCGGCACCGTGCACGCCAACTCCGCGGCCGACGTCCCGGCCCGCATCGAGGCGCTGGCGATGGCCGGTGGCCTGGCCCAGGCCGCGGTGCACAGCCAGCTGGCCTCCGCGGTGGGGGCGGTCGTCCATCTCGCCCGCGATGTGCAGGGACGCCGTCGGGTCGCGGAGATCGCCGTGCTCGTCCGCGCGGAGGGCGGCCTGGTCTGCGCTGTGCCGGCGGTGGTCTTCGGGGCGGACGGGTCGACCGGGGAGCGAGCCGGCGCGGAGCTGCTGGACCTTCGGCTGCGGTCGTGAGGAGCGCTCGGTGACGCCGGTGGCGGTGTCCCTGGCAGCGGTGGTCGCGGCCCTGGGTGTCGTCGGAGCCGTGGCGTTGCTGGTGCCCGCCGGGGGGCCGGCGGGGTCCGGTGCGCGGCTGCTTGGGGGGCTGACGCGGAGGCGTCCCGGGCCGAGCGTCGTCCTCGCCCTGGCCGGGGCAGCGGTCGCCCTGCTGTTGACGGTCGACGGGCGGCGCGCGGTGGTGGTGGGCGTGGGCGTGGGCTGCGCGGCCGCTGCGGCCTCGCTGGTGCGACGCGCGCGTCGCGCCCGGATCGCGGAGCGCCGCCGGGCCCAGGTGGTGGAGGTCTGCGAGACGCTGGTCGGCGAGCTGAGGAGCGGGCAGCCTCTGCTGGCCGGGCTCGAGCGGTGCCGGGAGGCCTGGCCCGCCTTCTCCAGTGTCGTGGCGGCAGCCCGGCTCGGCGCGGACGTGCCGACCGCGTTGCGGCGACGCGCGGAGCTGCCGGGTGCGGAGGGCTTGCGAGAGGTCGCCTCGGCCTGGCAGGTCGCTGAGCGCTCCGGCTCCGGCCTCGCCCTGGCGCTGGCCCGCGTGGCCGAGACCGCGCGCGAGCGCGAGCGCACCCGGCACCTCGTGCAGGCCGAGCTGTCCTCGGCGCAGGCGACCGCCCGGCTGGTGGCCGTGCTGCCCTTGGTGTCGCTGGCGATGTCGGCCGGAATCGGAGGCCACCCCTGGCGGTTCCTGCTCGACACCCCCGCCGGGCTGGCCTGCCTCGCCGGCGGAGCGGTGTGCGCCTACCTGGGACTGCTCTGGATCGACCTGATCGCCGTCTCGGTGCTGCGACCGTGATCCGGCGCACCGGCCTCCGGTCGGCGTCGGCCGCAGCCGGGGAGCCGACGCCATGACGGTCGACGAGGTCCCGACGGTGACACTCGCCGCCCTGGCCGCTCTGGCTGCGGCGACGGCGGTCGCGCTGGTCCTGCCGGCCCGAGCGCGGTCGCCGCTCACCGGCGTCGCCGGGACCGCGATCGGCGCGGGCGACGGCGCCCGTGCACGGGAGGGGACCTGGCTGCGGGCGGTCGCCACCGCCGGGGTCGTCCTGGCGGCGCTGCTGCTGGTCGGTGGCCGGGCCGGCGTGGTGGTGGCGGTCCTGGCCGGCTCTGGCTGCTGGTGGGTGCTGGGCCGCCGGGAGGCACCGTCGGCGCGCCGACGGCGGGAGCGGCTGGCAGCCGCGGTCCCCCATGCCGTGGACCTGCTGTCCGCGTGCCTGACGGCCGGTCTGTCACCGTCGGCGGCGGTCGAGCAGATCGCCGGCGCCGTCGACCCGCCGCTGTCCGAGGAGCTGGCCGCCCTGTCGGCCCGGCTGCGACTCGGCGTGGACCCGGTCACGGCCTGGCAGGACCTGGCCGCTCATCCCCAGCTCGGGCCGCTCGGCCGGACCGTGTCGCGCGCGGTCGAGAGTGGCGCGTCGGTCGCGGACGCCATGCTCCGGCTGGCCGAGGACCTGCGCCGGCAGCGAGGCGCCGAGGTGGAGTCCCGGGCTCGCACGGTCGGGGTCCGGGCGGCGCTCCCGCTCGGGTTGTGCCTGCTGCCCGCCTTCGTGCTCGTCGGCGTGGTCCCGCTCGTGGCCGGCGCGCTCTCCGTGCTGACGCAGCCCTGAGGGCGGTCCAGCTGCCCTCCACAGGTCCGTGTCCGGCTGCCCGGTCCCCAGCGTGGACCGAGTCCCTCGTGGCCGCCTCCGGACGCGGCCAGAGTCGGGGTGACAACAACAGCCGCCCGCCGACCGGCGGGCAGAGAAGGAGGACACCATGACCAGGTCGCCCGTCGCCCGGCTCCGCACCGAGCGAGGAGTCACCACCGCCGAGTACGCGGTGGTCACCGCTGCGGGATGCGGCTTCGCGTCCGTGCTGATCAAGCTGCTGACCAGCGACTGGGGGCAGGAGCTCCTCAAGACCCTGTTCCAGCTGATCATGCGGGTCATCGGGGTCTGATCGTGGGTGGCTCAGCGAGGTCCGCCCGGGGGGCCGTGACGGCGGAGACGATGATGGTGCTGCCGGTGCTGGTCGCGGTCACCCTCGGGCTGGCCTGGCTGCTCGCTCTCGCCGGGACCCAGGTCCGGGTCGTCGACGCCGCCCGCGAGGTGGCCCGGGCGGTCGCCCGCGAGGACAGCGAGGCCGAGGCGGTGGCCCTCGGTCGCCGGGTCGCCCCCCGAGGGTCCCGGATCACGGTGCGCACCGGCTCGGAGACGGTCGTCGTCACCGTCCGGGCGTCCGTGGGCGGGCCGCGCGGAGTGCTCAGCCGTCTGCCGGACGTGCAGGTCCGGGCTCGGGCCGTGGCCGTGCGGGAGGACCGGTGAGGGCTGGCTCACGGACCGCCGCGGGACGTGGGTCTGCGGCGGTGCAGGCCGTGGCCATGGTGGCGGTCCTGGCCGCCACCGCGACGCTGGTGGCTGTGCTGGCCGCCGCTGTGGTCGCCCAGCGCCGGGCCGAGGCCGCCGCGGACCTGGGTGCGCTGGCTGCCGCGGCTGCCGTGCCCCGGGGCACGGACGCGTGCGCGGCCGCCCGGTCGACGGTCGCCGCGAACGGCAGCCGCCTGGCGGGCTGTGTGGTCACCGGCGCGGTGGTCACGGTGCGCGCGGTCCAGGACGTGCGGCTGCCGTGGGGGCGGCTCGTCCAGGTCGGCGCGAGAGCACGGGCCGGGCCGGCGCCGGCCGGGTCCTCGCCGCGCCTGCTCGCCTCGTCGACCCTCGGGCTGGGGGACGAGGCGTGCCCGAGGGGTCCGCCGGGGGACAGGCGGCTGCCCTGTCCGGTGCCTGGGTCAGGCCGTGCCGGGTCAGGCCGTGCCGGGTCAGGCCGTGCCGGGTCAGGCCGTGCCGGGTCAGGCCGTGCCGGGTCAGGCCGTGCCGGGTCAGGCCGTGCCCGAACCCGGACCCGGTGCGTCCGGATCCGAGGGAGCGTGACCCGTGCCTGGCGCGCCCGAGCCGGACGCGCTGACACGTGATGTGCCGGGTCCCGGGGTGTCGGGCCCGGCGGGGCGGCGGGTTCCCTCGCGCTGCTCGAGCGTGCGCAGCCGCTTGCTGTTCACCCGGTTGCGCCGCGCTCGTCTCAGGCCGGAGCGGACCAGTCCGAGACCGATCACCAGAACCAGCAGCGCCGCGGCGCCCGCCAGGAACGCCACGACGGTGGGCACCTCGATGCTGCCGCCGTACAGCGCGGCCTGCTCGTCGGTGCCGCTGGCCACGACGGCGACGACGACGCCGGCGGACAGCAGGATGAGCACGAGACCCAGCACGAACATCGGAGTCCTCCTGTGACGTCGGCGCGAGAGACCCGCCGCCGAACGGTGCCGGGACCGCGTCCAGATCGCCGTTCCCAGCCTACTCGAAGAGCGCCCGCCCAGGCGGGCGAGAGGTCGCCGGTCGCGCTCGGCGCCCGTGCCGGTGCTGGAAAACCTGGGAGCGCGGTTCGCCGAGATCGGGTGCATGGTTGAATGAGCCGTTCAATGCGGGAGAGACGACGTCGGTCGTCTGAGCGCAGGCAGCCGAAGTCGGTGAGGAGACAACGTGGATCTGTCACTCGAGACTCGCCACGAGGATGGTCACACGATCATCGAGGTGGGCGGGGAGATCGACGTCTACACAGCGCCCAAGCTGCGGGACAAGATCACCGAGCTGGTGGGCAACGGTGAGTTCAACCTGGTCATCGACATGGAGAAGGTCGACTTCCTCGACTCGACCGGGCTCGGTGTCCTGGTCGGAGGGCTCAAGAAGGTCCGTGCCCACGACGGCTCCATGCGGCTGATCTGCAACCAGGAGCGGCTGCTCAAGATCTTCCGGATCACCGGCCTGGCGAAGGTGTTCGCCATCCACGGGTCGCAGGCCGACGCGCTCGCAGAGCGCTAGGCCGTGCCGCCCCGTCCGGCGCGGCCGGTCAGCGACGTGACGGTGACCATCGCCCGCGACCCGGCGCTGGTCCGGACCGTGCGACTGGTCGCGGCTGCGGTCGCCCGGCGCACCACCGGGGACGAGGAGTTCGTCGAGGAGGTGCGCCTCGCCGTCGGTGAGGCCTGCGCGCTCCTGGTCGCGGGTGCGACCGCCGACGCCCAGACGGCTGGGCCGGTCGAGGTCAACATGCGGCTGGAGGACCGGCTGCGGGTCACGGTGCGGGCCGGTGGCTCCGTCGCCAGCGAGGACCCGCCCACCAGCGACATCGACGGCATCGAGCCGTGGGCTCTGCTGCGAGGCATGATCGCGGACTTCTCGATCCGGCCGGAGGCCGACGGCACCTCGTTGTCGATGTCCTGGCCGCTGTCCCCCTGACCCGGCCGGACTGCCTGCCTCGTCCGCTGGGACCGTTCCTCCGTCTGCCCCTCCCTATCGACGGGCCGTCCGACCCGGCTTCGCTGGGCGGACCTCCGCGTGCTCCGCCGTCGCTCGGCGGCCCCCGCGGCGCGGGTCCTCCAGGCGTCCCCTGACTTCCGGGCTGGACCGCGGCTCGGCGGGTGCTCCGGGCTGGGGGCCGTGACCAGGACCGGAATGTGTCCTATCCCACAGGCGCGTCCCTCTCTTGGGCCAGGAGCGTGGTTAGACTCCGGCACAACCGAGCGTGAGGCAGATCACATCCGGGACGAACCGGACCATCCTCGCGGACGGATGACGCACCACGCGACGGGCGCTGCGCCCATGAGGAGGACGAATGTCCGGGCAGATCTTCGCCGCAGGACCCGGGAGCGGGAGTGCGGTCACCCTCTCGGGGAACAACCAGATGTTCGTGGTGGTGATCGCGGTCGTCGCGGTCGTCGCCCTGGTGATGGGACTGATGTTCCGGCGCCAGGTGCTGGCCGCCGGCGAGGGCACCGAGAACATGCAGCGCATCGGTCTCGCGGTCCAGGAGGGCGCGTCCGCGTTCCTCACCCGCCAGTTCAAGACCCTCGGCGTCTTCGCCGTCCTGGCGTTCTTCCTGCTGCTGCTGCTCCCCGCCGAGGGCGGCACCAGCGTCCGGATCGGCCGGTCGGTGTTCTTCGCCCTCGGCGCCGGCTTCTCGGCCGCGATCGGCTACTTCGGGATGTCGCTGGCGGTGCGGGCGAACGTCCGGGTGGCAGCCGCCGCCCGCTCCGAGGGCCGCGACCCGGCGATGCGGGTGGCGTTCCGCACCGGCGGCGTGGTCGGGATGGCCACGGTCGGCCTGGGGCTGCTCGGTGCCGCCGCGGTGGTGCTCATCTACAAGTCCGACGCGCCCACCGTGCTGGAGGGCTTCGGGTTCGGAGCCGCCCTGCTGGCGATGTTCATGCGCGTCGGCGGCGGGATCTTCACCAAGGCCGCCGACGTGGGCGCCGACCTGGTCGGCAAGGTCGAGCAGAACATCCCCGAGGACGACCCGCGCAACGCCGCGACCATCGCCGACAACGTCGGGGACAACGTCGGCGACTGCGCCGGGATGGCGGCCGACCTCTTCGAGTCCTACGCGGTGACGCTGGTCGCGGCGCTGATCCTCGGCAAGGCGGTCTTCGGCGCGGACGGGCTGGTCTTCCCGCTGATCGTGCCGGCGATCGGTGCGCTCACCGCGATCCTCGCGGTGTTCATCACCCGGCCGCGGCCCGGCGAGAACGGGTTGACCACCATCAACCGCTCCTTCTACATCACCGCGGGACTCTCCGCGGTGCTGTGCTCGATCGCCGCGTTCCTCTACCTGCCGAGCACGTTCGCCGAGCTCACCGACGTGCCCGCGGCGCTGGCCTCCAACGGCGGCGACCCCCGGGTGATCGCCACCGTCGCGGTGCTCATCGGCATCGCGCTCGCCGCGGTGATCCTCTCGCTCACCGGCTACTACACCGGCACCGACCACCGACCGGTCATCGACGTCGGCAAGACCTCGATGACCGGTGCGGCCACCGTGATCCTGTCCGGCCTCTCGGTCGGCTTCGAGTCCGCGGTGTTCACCGCCCTGGTCATCGGCGCGGCCGTGTACGGCGCGTTCCTGCTGGGGTCCGGGGTAGTGGCGATCTCCCTGTTCGCGGTCGCGCTCGCCGGCTGCGGCCTGCTCACCACCGTCGGCGTGATCGTCGCGATGGACACCTTCGGTCCGGTCTCCGACAACGCCCAGGGCATCGCGGAGATGTCCGGTGACGTGGACGGTGAGGGCGCGCAGATCCTCACCGAGCTCGACGCCGTCGGCAACACCACCAAGGCGATCACCAAGGGCATCGCGATCGCGACCGCGGTGCTCGCCGCCACCGCCCTGTTCGGCTCCTACACCGGCGCCATCCGTGACTCGCTGGTCGCGGCCGGCGAGCGGGCCACCTTCAACGCCCAGGTGTTCAGCCCGGACATCCTGGTGGGCCTGCTGATCGGCGCAGCCGTCGTGTTCCTCTTCTCCGGTCTGGCCATCAACGCCGTGGGCCGGGCCGCCGGCGCCGTCGTCTACGAGGTGCGGCGCCAGTTCCGGGAGATCCCCGGGATCATGGAGGGCACCGGCCGTCCGGAGTACGGGAAGGTCGTCGACATCTGCACCCGGGACTCGCTGCGCGAGCTCGCCACCCCCGGACTGCTGGCGATCCTCGCCCCGGTCGCGGTGGGCTTCGGGCTCGGCGTCGGCCCGCTGGCCGGCTACCTCGCCGGCGCGATCGGCACCGGCACGCTGATGGCCATCTTCCTGGCCAACTCCGGCGGCGCCTGGGACAACGCGAAGAAGCTCGTCGAGGACGGCAACCACGGCGGGAAGGGCTCGCTGGCCCACGAGGCCACGATCATCGGCGACACCGTCGGCGACCCGTTCAAGGACACCGCCGGTCCCGCGATCAACCCGCTGCTGAAGGTGATGAACCTGGTGTCGTTGCTGATCGCGGCCGCCGTGGTCAACATGAGCGTCGGCAGCGGCGAGAACGACATCCTGCGGCTGACGATCGCCCTGGTCGCCGTCGCGATCATCGCGGTGGCGGTCTACATCTCCAAGCGTCGGCCGGTCTCCATCGAGGACCAGTCGGCCGCCTCGTCCGAGCAGCCCGTTCGCACCTGAGACCAGCCGCCCCGACAGGGCGTCCGCGACGCCGGCCGGGCCTGCCCGGCGGGGGTCGCGGACGTCTCGCCCTAGGGTGGCCGCGTGGATCCTCTACCGCCCGACGTCGTCGCCGGCCTGCGCTCCGTGCTCCGGGCCGGCGGCTACGGGTACGACGGGGTCGCGGCGCTGCTGGGTCCGACGGCGCACGCGGCCCTGTCCCGGAACGAGACCACCCCCGGCCTCCGGGCGACTGCCGGCGGCTCGCCGCTGGCCTCGATGGTGCGGCTCTGGCTGCTCCAGGCGCCGGTCGCGCGGGAGGAGGCCGAGCGGGCGCTGCCCGGGCTGGTCGAGCCGCTGGTCTCGGCAGGCATGCTGGAGGTGTCCGGCGGCGAGACCCGGGCCCGGGTCGACGTCCGCCCCTACGCCGACGACGGAGCCGACTTCTGGGTGGTCAGCGACCTGACCCCCGGCCTGGACGGGGCGCCGGTGCGCGTCGACACCGACCACGTGCTGGGCATCTCCTCGGCGTCCACGTCCCTGGCCCAGCTGACCGTCCGGACGCCGGTGGCCCGCGCGCTGGACCTCGGCACCGGCTGCGGGGTGCAGGCGCTGCACCTGGCCGGGCACGCCCGGCGGGTGGTCGCCACCGACGTCAACGAGCGCGCACTCGCGCTGACCCGGCTGAACGCGGCCCTCAACGAGGTCGACCTCGACGTCCGCGCCGGCAGCCTGTTCGAGCCGGTCGCCGGGGAGCGCTTCGACCTGGTGGTCACCAACCCGCCGTTCGTGGTCTCCCCGGCGCGCCAGCAGGACGACGAGCGCCTGGTCTACCGCGACTCCGGCCTGCCCGGGGACGAGATGGTCCGCCGGGTGGTCACCCAGGTGCCGCAGCACCTGGCCCCCGACGGCTGGGCGCAGGTCCTCGCGAACTGGGTGCACCGCCGCGGCGAGCCCTGGCAGGAGCGGGTGGCCGGCTGGCTGGACGGGAGCGGCTGCGACGCCTGGGTGGTGCAGCGCGAGGCCGCGGACCCGGCTGAGTACGTCGAGCTGTGGCTCAAGGACGCCGGCGTGCACGGCCGCCCCGACTACGCGCGGCGGTACGACGCCTGGCTGGCCTGGTTCGACGAGCAGGGCGTCGAGGCGGTCGGGTTCGGCTGGCTGCACCTGCGACGGGTCGACCGCGAGCCGGAGCGGCACCTGGAGGAGTGGCCCTTCGAGGTCGAGCAGCCGCTGGGTGCCGAGGTCGCCGAGCGCGCCCGGCGGACCGGCTTCCTGGCCGGAACCGGTGACGAGGCGCTGCTCGCGGCCCGCCTCAGCACCCGGGTCGACGTACGCCAGGAGACCGTGGGCGAGCCGGGTGCCGCCGACCCGGAGACGATCGTGCTGCGTCAGCAGCGGGGCATGCGGCGGGCCCGGGCGGTCGACACCGTCGAGGCCGGGCTGGTCGGTGCCTGCGACGGGGACCTGAGCGTGGGTCAGATCCTCGACGCGCTGGCGGCGCTGCTGGGGGAGGACCCGGCCGTGCTGAGACGGGACCGTCTGGGGGCGGTCCGGGGGTTAGTCACGGACGGCTTCCTGCTCCCCGCCTAGGGGCGCCTGACCGGACCGGTTGCCCGGAGGCGTTACCGTGTGGTCGCGAACAAGCATCCGAGGGAGCATCACAGAGTTGGCGAAGAACGCAGGTGCCGCGAGCGGTGCCGGTCACAAGCTGGTCATCGTCGAGTCGCCTGCCAAGGCGAAGACGATCGCCGGCTACCTGGGGCGCGGCTACGTGGTCGAGTCCTCCATCGGTCACATCCGCGACCTCCCACAGAGCGCCGCGGATGTGCCGGCCAAGATCAAGGGCGAGGCGTGGGCCCGGCTCGGGGTGGACGTCGACCACGACTTCACCCCCTACTACGTGGTCTCCCGGGACAAGAAGTCCCACATGACCAAGCTCAAGGGCCTGCTCAAGGACGCCAGCGAGCTCTTCCTGGCCACCGATGAGGACCGTGAGGGCGAGGCGATCGCCTGGCACCTGCTCGACGAGCTCAAGCCGAAGGTCCCGGTCCGCCGGATGGTGTTCCACGAGATCACCCCGCAGGCGATCGACGCCGCCGTGAACAACCCCCGCGACATCGACATGGACCTCGTCGAGGCGCAGGAGGCCCGCCGCATCCTGGACCGGCTCTACGGCTACGAGGTCTCGCCGGTGCTGTGGAAGAAGGTCATGTCCGGCCTGTCCGCGGGCCGGGTGCAGTCCGTCGCGACCCGGCTGGTCGTGGACCGGGAGCGGGAGCGGATCGCGTTCCGCACGGCGTCGTACTGGGACCTCGAGGGCACCTTCGACGCCGGCGCGAAGCACGACGACCGGATGTTCCCCGCCAAGCTCTACTCCGTGGACACGCTCCGGGTGGCCCGGGGCAGCGACTTCACCTCGCTCGGTGAGCTCAAGCCGGGAGCCGGTGGCGCCCAGGGCGTGGTCCACCTCGACCGGTCGCGCGCCGAGGTGCTCGCCGACGCGCTCAGCGAGACCACCTTCGAGGTGCGCTCGGTCGAGGCCAAGCCGTACCGGCGGCAGCCGTACGCGCCGTTCCGCACCACCACGCTGCAGCAGGAGGCCTCCCGCAAGATCGGCTGGGGGGCGTCGCGGACCATGTCGGTGGCGCAACGGCTGTACGAGAACGGCTTCATCACCTACATGCGCACCGACTCCACGACGCTGTCGGGGACCGCGGTGTCGGCGGCGCGGGCCCAGGCCCGCGAGCTGTACGGCGCGGAGTACCTGCCCGACGAGCCGCGCACGTACGCCTCCAAGGTCAAGAACGCCCAGGAGGCGCACGAGGCGATCCGCCCGGCGGGGGAGACCTTCCGCACGCCGGCCCAGACCGGCCTGTCCGGGGACGAGTTCCGGCTCTACGAGCTGATCTGGATGCGCACGGTGGCCTCGCAGATGAAGGACGCCGAAGGGCGCAGCGTCACCGTGCGGCTGGGTGGCGCCGCCCGCTCCGGCGAGGACGTGGTCTTCTCCGCGTCCGGCCGGGTGATCACCTTCCACGGCTTCCTGAAGGCGTACGTCGAGGGGCGAGACGACGAGGGCGAGTCCGACGACCGGGAGACCCGGCTGCCGAACGTCGCGGAGGGCGACGCGGTCAGCGCCGCCACCCTCAACGCCTCCGGCCACACCACCAAGCCGCCCTCCCGCTACACCGAGGCCACGCTGATCCGGGAGCTCGAGGAGCGGCTGATCGGCCGCCCGTCGACGTACGCCGCCATCATCGGCACGATCCTGAACCGCGGCTACGTCTACAAGAAGGGCACCGCGCTGGTCCCGGCGTGGCTGGCGTTCTCGGTGATCCGGCTGCTGGAGGAGCACTTCACCCGGCTGGTGAGCTACGAGTTCACCGCCGGCATGGAGGACATCCTCGACGAGATCGCCGGCGGACGCCGCGACCGGAACACCGAGCTGGCCTCGTTCTACTTCGGCGGCGCTGACGTCGAGGGGCTCAAGCAGCTGGTCGGCGAGCTCGGCGACATCGACGCCCGGGAGCTGGCGACCTTCCCGATCGGGGAGGGCGTGGACCTGCGGGTGGGCCGCTACGGCCCCTACATCGAGACCCCCGACGGCACCCGCGCGAACGTGCCCGACGACCTGCCGCCGGACGAGCTGACCCTGAAGAAGGCGCAGGAGCTGCTCGCGAACCCCGCCGGCGAGGAGACCCCCCTCGGTGCAGACCCCGAGACCGGGCTGATGGTGGTGGCCAAGAACGGCCGCTACGGCCCCTACGTCACCGAGGTCCTGCCCGAGGACGCGCCGAAGTCGCAGAAGCCGCGCACCGGCTCGCTGTTCAAGTCGATGACCCTCGACACGGTCACCCTGGAGCAGGCGCTGACCCTGCTCACGCTGCCGCGGGTGGTCGGGACGGACCCCGAGACCGGGGACGAGATCACCGCGCAGAACGGCAGGTACGGCCCGTACCTGCGCAAGGGCACCGACTCCCGGTCGATCGAGTCCGAGGAGCAGCTGCTCAGCATCACCCTCGAGGAGGCGCAGGCGATCTACGCCCAGCCCAAGCAGCGGGGACGGGCGGCGGCGAACCCGGGCAAGGAGGTCGGCAAGGACCCCGTCAGCGGCAACATGGTGCTGCTGAAGTCCGGTCGCTTCGGGACCTACGTGACCGACGGCGAGTACAACGCCACCCTCCGGCAGGGCGACGACGAGGCGACGCTGACCATCGAGCGGGCGGCGGAGCTGCTCGAGGAGCGCCGTGCCAAGGGGCCGGCGAAGAAGGCCGCGAAGAAGACCACCAAGAAGGCGCCGGCCAAGAAGGCCGCCGCCAAGAAGACGGCCGCCAAGCGGGCGCCGGCCAAGAAGGCGGGCGCCAAGAAGTCGACCGCGACGAAGAGCGTCGCGAAGAAGACCACCGCCGACACGTCCTGACCCGGGCGGGGCGTGCGTGCGGCGGCAACGCCGGCGTCGCCCGGCCCGTAGGCTGGCGCCGTGAGCGAGCCAGTGTCCCAGCCGCAGGAGCCGGTGGCGCACGTCTCGGCGCAGCCGGGCGTGAACGACCTGCAGCACGCGCCGACGCACTCTCTGATGGCGGTGCTCCGCATCCACGACTTCCGCAACCTGTGGATCGGGTTGGGGCTCTCCAGCCTCGGTGACTGGATGGGGCTGCTCGCGCTGACGGCGCTGGCCAACGCCAGCGCGGAGACGTACGCCGGCAAGAACTACGCGATCGCCACCGTGCTGTTCCTGCGGGTGCTGCCGGCGCTGGTGATGGGCCCGGTGGCCGGCTACGTGGCCGACCGGCTGGACCGGCGGGTGGTGCTGGTCTGGGGCGACTACCTGCGCGGGCTGCTCTTCCTGACCATCCCCATCGTCGGCCAGCTGTGGTGGATCTTCGTGGTCACCGTGCTGGTCGAGTCGATCAGCCTGGTCTGGGGGCCGGCCAAGGACGCGACCGTCCCGAACCTGGTGCCGCGGCACCGGCTGGAGGCCGCCAACCAGATCAGCCTCGCCACCACCTACGGCTCCGCCCTCCCCGCGGCCGCGGTGTTCGCCGGCCTGACCCTGGTCGACAAGGTCTACCGCAGCGTCTTCGACTGGGTCGGCAGCGGACCGGTGGACCTGGCGCTGTACTTCAACGCGCTGTCCTTCGTGGTGTCCGGGGTGGTGATCAGCCGGCTCAAGGACATCCCCCGGGGCCCGGCCGACGTGGAGACCGGGGCGAGCGTCTGGGCGGTGGTCACCGACGGCTGGAGGTACGTCGCGACCACCCCGGTGGTGCGCGGCCTGGTGATCGGGATCATCGGCGCGTTCGCGGCCGGCGGCGTGGTGATCGGCCTCGCCCGCACGTTCGTCTCCGACCTGGGCGGCGGGGACTCCGGCTACGGGCTGCTGTTCGGCACCGTCTTCGCCGGCCTCGGGCTGGGGATGTGGCGGGGGCCGCGGCTGCTGCAGGGCCTGTCCCGGCGTCGGCTGTTCGGGCTGGCGCTGACCCTGACCGGGCTGCTGCTGCTCCCGCTCGCGCTCGTCCAGCAGCTGCCCGTGGTGGTGGCCGTGACCGCGCTGCTCGGCTTCTTCGCCGGCGTCGGCTGGATCACCGGCAACACGATGCTGGGGCTGGAGGTCCCCGACGAGGTCCGCGGGCGCACGTTCGCGTTCGTCGGCTCGATGATCCGGCTGGCCCTGGCACTGGTGCTGGCGGTGGCGCCGCTGGTGGCGGGGCTGATCGGCACCCACACCCTGGGGCCGCTCGACGTGAACGGCGACCCGTTCGTCGTGTACAACGGGGCTGCGTTCACGTTCCTGATCGCGGCGGTGCTGATGACCGCTGTCGGCGTGACGTCGTACCGTCAGATGGACGACCGGAAGGGGACCCCCCTGGTGAAAGACCTGCGGCACGCCTTCACCGGGTCGACCGGCGTGTACGCCGCGACCGGGTGCTTCGTCGCCCTCGAGGGCGGGGAGGGCGCGGGCAAGTCCACCCAGGCGCGGGTGCTGCTCGGCTGGCTCGAGGCGCAGGGGTACGACGTCGTGCTGACCCGCGAGCCCGGGGCGACCGAGGTGGGGCAGAAGCTGCGCGACATCGTCCTGGACCCGGCCACCGGTGAGATCTCGCACCGCACCGAGGCGCTGCTCTACGCCGCCGACAAGGCAGAGCACGTCGACCGGGTGGTGGCGCCCGCGCTCGCCCGGGGCGCGGTGGTCGTCACCGACCGCTACGTCGACTCGACGCTGGCCTACCAGGGTGCCGGTCGGGCGCTGGCCGACCGGGAGGTGGAGCGGGTGGCCCGCTGGGCTACCGGTGACCTGCGCCCCCACCTGACCGTGCTGCTGGACCTGCCCCCGCAGCAGGGGCTGACCCGCTTCGAGGAGCGGGACCGGATCGAGGCCGAGTCCGTGGACTTCCACGAGCGGGTCCGGCAGATGTTCCTGCAGCTCGCCACCGGCACCCCCGAGCACTACCTGATCGTGGACGCGCGACGTCCGGTCGAGGAGATCGCCGCCCAGATCCAGACGCGGCTGCGCCCGCTGCTGGGGCAGGCCCGCCGGCAGCCCGCACCTGGCCCGGCGGACGGACAGCCGGCCGCACCTGGCCCGGCGGACGGACAGCCGGCCGCAGCGGGCCCGGCGGACGGACAGCCGGCCGCACCTGGCCCCGTGGGCGGGCAGCCGGCCAGTCCCGTGGGCGGGCAGCCGGCCAGTCCCGCGGACGGGCAACCGGTCGGTCCGGTGGACGGGCAGCCGGACGGGCAGCCTGGTTCGGCGGCAGCGCCCCCCGAGCAGGTCGACCCGGTCCGCGCCCCCGGACGGACCCGGTGAGCACGGACACCGCGGAGACCACGGGCGTGTGGGCCGCGCTGGTCGGGCAGCAGCACGCGGTCGCCCCGCTCCGCAGGGCGGTCGCCGGGCAGGGCATGACGCACGCCTGGCTGTTCACCGGGCCTCCCGGCTCGGGCCGGTCCAACGTGGCGCTGGCCTTCGCGGCCGCGCTGCAGTGCGAGCGCGGCACCGGGTGCGGGGAGTGCCACGCCTGTCGCACGGCGCTCGCCGGGTCGCACCCCGACGTCAGCGTGACCCGGTCGGAGACCTCGGTGCTCTACATCGACGACATGCGCGAGCTCGTGCACCGCTCGGCGCTCTCCCCGGTGGAGAAGCGCCATCAGGTGATGGTGATCGAGGACGCCGACCGGCTCGGCGAGCGCACCGGCAACACCCTGCTCAAGGCGATCGAGGAGCCGACCCCGAAGACCGTGTGGCTGCTGTGCGCGCCGACCATCGAGGACGTTCTGCCGACGATCCGGTCGCGCTGCCGGCACATCTCGCTGGCCACGCCGACCGCGCCGCAGGTGGCGCGGTTCCTGGTCGAGCGGCATGGGATCGGGGAGTCGGTCGCCGCGTTCGCGGCGCGAGCCAGCCAGGGCCACATCGGCCGTGCCCGGGCGCTCGCCTCGGACGAGAGGACCCGCAACCGGCGTCGCGAGGTGGTGGCGCTGCCGGCCGGGCTCACCTCCCTGGGGGCGTGCCTGAACGCAGCCGCGAACCTCGTCGACATCGCCAAGGACGAGACCGCCGCGCTCACCGAGCAGAGCAACGCCCGCGACCTGTCGGACCTGGAGGCGCTGTACGGCGACGAGCGCAAGGCGAAGGCCTCCCGTGCCTACCGGGCCAGCCTCCGCGACCTGCAGCACGCGCAGAAGCAGCGGGAGAAGCGGCGGATCATGGACGTCATCGACCGCAGCCTGATGGACATCCTCTCGGTCTACCGGGACGCGATCGTGCTGCAGACCGGCGGGACCGGAGACCTGGTCAACGAGGAGGTCCGCACCATGGTGGCCGACCTCGCCCGCCGGTCAGGTGCGGAGGACAACCTGCGCCGGATCGACGCGGTGTTCGCGGCGCGCGAGCAGATGATGGAGTTCAACACCACGCCGTTGCTGGCGCTGGAGTCGATGATGGTCTCGCTGCGGATTCGCTAGCAGGACTGGCCGGGCCACCTACAGTGGACGGGTGACCCTCCCTCGCACCCGGGGCTCCGCGTGGTCCGCGGGCGCGCTCCTCCTGCTGCTAGCGGTGCTGCTCTCCGGATGCGGCGCGTTCGGGTCCGAGCCTGCCGCCGCACCCACCCCGCGGGCGATCAGCACCGGCCGGCCGCCCGCGCCGGCCCCCGCGGCTCTGGCGCGCTACTACGACCAGCAGCTGACCTGGCGGTCCTGCCGCCAGCAGGACCAGTGCGCCTCGCTCCTGGTCCCGCTGGACTACGCCCAGCCCACCGGACGCACCATCCGGCTCGCGCTCCTCAGGGTCCCGGCGATCGACCGGGCGCGCCGGCTCGGGTCGATGGTGGTCAACCCCGGGGGACCGGGCGCCTCCGGTGTCGACTATGCGTCCTCCGCTGCCTCGCAGTACGGCGTCGCGCTGCGTCGGGTCTTCGACGTGGTCGGCTTCGACCCGCGCGGAGTCGGCGACAGCGCCCCGGTCGAGTGCGCCACGGACCGCGAGCTCGACCGGTTCGTCTCCGGGGATCCGGACCCGGAGACCGCCGCCGAGCGCGCGACCGCGGACCGCCTGGTCCGGGACCTCGGTGAGGGCTGCCTGCGCCGCAGCGGCGCGATCACCCGGCACATGTCGACCGTCGAGGTGGCCCGCGACCTCGACGTGCTGCGCGCCGCGCTCGGGGACCAGCGGCTGACCTACTTCGGCGCCTCGTACGGAACCGCCATCGGGGCGAGGTACGCCGACCTCTTCCCGGGCCGGGTCGGCAGGATGGTGCTCGACGGTGCCCTGGACCCGGCCGCCTCCACGGTCGAGGTGAACCTGGTGCAGGCCCGCGGCTTCGAGCGGGCACTGCGCGCCTACGTCGGGGCCTGCGTCGCGCGGGGCGGCTGCTTCCTGGGCGGTAGCGTGGACGAGGGCACCGCCCGGGTCGCGCGCTTCCTGCGGCAGGTGGAGAGCACGCCACTGCGCACCACGGCCGGCGCCGAGGTGACGGCCGGCACCGCGGTGTACGGCATCTGGTACCCGCTCTACGACCAGGCGTCCTGGCCGATCCTTGACCAGGCGCTGCGCAACGGCTTCGGCGGCGACGGGTCGCTGCTGCGCACGATCGCCGACGCCTACCTGCACCGCAACCCGGACGGCAGCTACGCGGACAACTCGCTGGAGGCCTACTACGCGGTCACCTGCCTGGACCGCGACGACGGGGTGCCCAGCGACCAGGTGGGCCGCTACCTCCCGCGCTTCGAGCAGGCCTCGCCGACGTTCGGCGCGATCTTCGCCTACAGCCTGTCGGCGTGCGAGTCCTGGCCGGTGCGCAGCGGTCGCGAGCCCCGTCCGCTGCGGGTCACCGACGTGCCGCCGGTGCTGGTGGTCGGCACCACCCGTGACCCGGCCACCCCGCTGGTGTGGGCGCAGGCCCTGACCCGCCAGCTGCGCGGCTCGGTGCTGGTCCGCCGGGACGGTGACGGTCACACCGGCTACGGACGCGGCAGCGCCTGCACCGACCGGACGGTCGAGGCGTACCTGGTGGCGGGCACGGTGCCGCCCGGTGAGGTCGACTGCCGGTGACCTCCCGAGCTGACGTTTCCCAGGTGATGTCGGAGAACTGGCACTGACCACGGTGAACTCCCCGTGGTCAGTGCTGGTTTCCCATGTGCAGTACGCCGCCAGCCCCCGTACGACGACCCGGACCGCGCACCCGCGTACGACGATCCGGCCGACCCGGTCAGCCGGCCACCGCGCCGCAGTACCCGGCGACCAGGGCGTCGGCCACGGTGGCGAGGTACCCGTCGTCGGGCAGGTAGGTGGCATCGTGCAGCCCTCCACCGGCGGCGCCGGTGCCGACGAACATCATCAGCCCCCGGGCCCGGCCGCAGTAGTGCGCGAAGTCGTCGGACCCGAAGGACCGGAACTCGGCCGTGACCGGATGGCCCATCTGCTCCAGCAGCAGGTGGGTCACGGTGGCCAGGTGCTGGTCGTTGACCAGAGGCGGCTCGCCACCGTCGATGGTCACCTCGGCGACGCAGCCGAACGCGGCAGCGGTGTGCTCGGCGATCTCGCGCACGGCGGCGCGCGCCAGCCGCCGGTCGGCGTCCCGCATGGTGCGCACGGTGCCGGAGGCCTGTGCGCTCTCCGGGACCACGTTGTTCGCGCTCCCGGCGCGCAGCTGGTTGACCATGCAGGCGATCCCCACGACCGGGTCGATGCGCCGGGCACCGAGCTGCTGGAGCGCGACCACCACCGAGGACAGCGCGAGCACCGAGTCGGTGACGGTGTGCGGGTAGCCGGAGTGCCCGCCCTGGCCGCGCACCGTGACCGTGAACTCGTCGATGCCGGCGTTCACCGCCCCCGGGGTGACCGCCACGGTGCCGGCCGGCAGCTGTGGCTGCACGTGCGCGGCGACCACCGCGTCGACCCCGGTGAGCACGCCCTCCTCGACCACGTCGAGGGCGCCGGAGTCCGCGCCCTCCTCGCGCGGCTGGAGCAGCGCGAGCAGCGGCACCGGCAGCCGCAGGTGCGCGGCGGCGCGGGTGACCGCGACCAGCGCGGCCATGTGCACGTCGTGGCCGCACGCGTGCATGGCGCCGTTCGTGGACGCCCACGGCACCCCGGTCCGCTCCAGCACCGGCAGCCCGTCGAGCTCGGTCCGCAGCACCACCGCGCCGCGGGTGCCCTCCCCGGCGACCTGGACCAGCCGCCCGGTGCCGGCCACCACCCGACCCGGGCCACGGCCGATCGCGGCGACGATCCGGTCCGCCGTGTCCGTCTCGTCGCCGGCCACCCGGGGGTCCCGGTGCACCTCGTGCCGGAGCCGGGCGGCCGCGGGCAGCTCGTGCCGGACCGCCAGCCGCCACTCCTCAGCCAGCGACATCCGGCTCCTCGAGCCGGTAGGCCCGGACCGCGTTGTCGCGTGCGACGAGCCGGCCGACCCGCTCGGCGTCGGCCTGGGTCATCTCGCCGTCCCGGACCAGACCGCCCAGTACGTCGGACAGGCCACGGCGGAACAGCATCGTGCCCAGGTGGTAGAGCTCGGCAAGCCCGAACGCGTCGGAGGAGAACAGCAGCTTGCCGAACGGCACCAGCTCCAGCACCTCGCGCAGCATCGCCGTGGACAGCGCGCCGGCGTTGTGCGTGGCCAGCCCGAGGTCCAGGAACACGTGGTCGAAGACCTGCGCGAGGTAGGCAGCGTTGCGGTGGAACGGGTAGTTGTGCAGCAGCAGCACCGGCACCTGCCGCTCCTGGGTCGCGCGCAGGAACCCGGTCAACCGGAGCGGGTCGCAGTCCGCGAGGTCGACGTCGTTGTCGCCGTACCCGACGTGGAACTGCAGCGGCAGGCCGAGCTCGATGGCCGTCCACGCCAGCCACGCGTTCACCGTCGGGTGCGCGATCCGGTAGGCCCCGGACGCGTCCGGTCGTACGTCGGACAGGGCACTGGCCAGCTCGCCGTCGGTCGGTCGCCGGGCCGGGAGGCCGAGGCCGACCCGGTAGGCAGCGATGCTCTTGGCCCCCACCGCCCCCGAGGCGCGCAGCCGCTCGCGGACCTGGCCGGCGAAGCCGCCGGGCGGGGTGCCGTCGGCGAGCACCGCCTGGCCGACCGTCTCCAGCCGGACCACCTCGTGACCGGTGCCGCCGCAGAGGTCGGCGAGCTGCCCGGGGGAGGTGAGCCGGTCGGGGGTGAGCCCGGTGTCCACCAGGAACGTGGCGACCCCGGCCTCGGCGAGGAACCGGCGGTTGACCTCCTCCGCCCCGACCTCCCGTCGTCGGGTGAGGTACGCCTCCGGCGTGGCGTGCGGCTCCAGGTCGAGCACCGGCGCGCACCAGCGCCGGATCGCCAGGCCCAGCATCGAGTCGAAGTACGTGGTGCCCGGCGAGGGCCGGTCCCCCTCGTTGAGCATCGCCTCGAAGGCGTCCCGCTCGAGGTCGGTGGTCACCAGGCCGTGGCAGTGGTGGTCCACGAGGGGGCCCATCGGCACGGACAGGTCGGTCATCGGGTCGCCTCCAGCGCCTGGCGGAAGTCCTCGACCAGGGCCGCCTCCGGCTCGACGCCGCAGGAGACCCGGATCATCCCGTCGTCGATCCGGGCGGCCTTGCGCTCGGCCGCGGTCAGCGAGAAGTGCGAGGAGTTGAACGGCGTGCTGACCAGGGTCTCCACGCCGCCGAGGCTGGTGGCCTCGCACGCCACCTCCAGCCGGCGCATCACCCGCAGCGCCCGCTCGTCGCCGCCGGCCACGGTGAAGGAGACCATCGCCCCGGCGCGCTGCTCGCCGCCGTCGCGGCGCAGCACCCGCGAGGCCACCTCGACGCGCGCGTAGCCGGGCAGCGACGGGTGCCGGACGTCCAGCACGTCGTCGCGGGCGTCGAGCGCCGCGGCGAGCGCGCGGGCGGTCGCGTTCGACCGGTCCAGCCGCAGGTCGAAGGTCTGCATGCCGCGCCAGACCAGGTAGGCGGCGTGCGGGTCGAGGCAGGTGCCCAGGGTGATGATCCGGCGCTGCACCTCCCGCACCAGGTCGAAGCCGCCGACCACCGCTCCCGCGATCGCGTCGGAGTGGCCGTTGAGGAACTTCGTCGCCGAGTGAACGACGAGGTCCGCCCCGAGCGCCAGCGGCTGCACGTTGTACGGCGTCGCGAAGGTGTTGTCGACCACGAGCAGGGCACCGGCCTCGTGGGCGATGTCGGCCAGGGCCGGCAGGTCGGCGAGCTCGAGCTGCGGGTTGGCCAGCGTCTCGACGTACAGCAGCCGGGTCCGTCCACCGGCGACCGCCGCGCGCCAGCCGTCGAGGTCCACCGCGTCGACCTGCACCACGTCGAACCCCCACGCGGGCAGGTCGCGCACCAGCAGGTCGCGGGTGTCCCCGTAGACCTGCTGCGCAGCCACCACCCGGTCGCCCGCCCGGAGCAGGGTCATCAGGGTGGTGGCGATCGCGCCCATCCCCGAGGACGCCATGAACGCCGCCTCAGCGTCTTCGAGCCGCGCCACCTCGGTCGCGGCGACGTCGACGGTGGGGTTGCGGAACCGGCCGTACCAGACCTCGTCGAGGCCGCCGGCCTGGACGTCCTTGTAGGCCTCGTCATCGAGGAAGTAGGTCACCGACTGGTGGATCGGCGGTACGACGGGCCGGGTGCGGGGGTTGAACCGGGCCGACTCGGCCGGTCGCGAGCGAACCACTAGACGGTCTCCTTCTCGACGGCGCCGGTGTCCAGGCGGGTCATGCTGGTCGCGAGCCGTCGCGCGGCCCCCGGGAAGGCCAGGGCCAGCACGGCGACCAGACCCAGCCAGCCGAACGCCACGACCGGGAACCACCGGGCCGGCCCCTCGGTCGGGTACGGCAGCACGTTGCGGTAGATCGTGTAGCCCAGCACCAGCAGCGCGGCCACCGGGATCACCACCTGCCAGCGCGGCACGTCCAGCTTGCGGTCGATGAAGACCAGCTTGATGCAGCCGATGGTGGCCAGCACGTAGGCGACCAGCAGGATCAGGGTGCCGATGGTGCCGCTCCAGAGGAACGTGTCGAACGGCTTGGCCGCGAACAGCACCGCGCACACCACTGCGATGCCGGCGATCACGGCGGTGACGGCCGTGGCGGCCGCGGCCGGGGTGCCGCTGCGGTTGATGCTGCCCAGCGGGTGCCCGGGGGCGAGGTCGCGCACCAGCGCGAACAGCAGCCGGGACGCGCCGACGACGCAGGCCAGGCAGCAGGCGAAGGCGCTGACGCTGGCGCCGAGGGTGATCAGGTCGCCGACCCAGGCGCCGATGTAGGACGTGCCGAGGTCGCCCATCAGCGCCGGCGAGCTGATGAAGCGGTCGACGCCTGCCTTGTCGGTGCCGAACGCCATCATCTCGATGGCGGTGATCACGGTGAAGTAGACGCCGCCGAAGATCGCGGTGCCGAGGATCGCGCGCGGGATGTCTCGGCGGGGGTTGTGCGCCTCCTCGCCGAGGGTGGCGGCCGCCTCGAAGCCGGCGAACGACAGCAGGCCGAAGATGATGCCGAGGAAGAGCGCGGAGTTCTCGGTGCCGGGTGCCACCTTGAACACGTCGAGGGTGACGTGCGCACCTCCGGGGGCGTTGCCGGCCAGCATCCGGAACAGCACGACCGCGGCGATCACCACGATGAGCACCACGGTCACGCCCTCGACGCTGAGCAGGATCGAGGTCGCGCGCTTGGCGGGGACGACGGTCAGCAGCAGGGCCAGCAGCAGGGCGGCCGCGCCGATCGGGAAGCCCGCCCACCACGGCTGGTCGGTCCAGATGCCGACCTCGTCGAGGAACGCGGCGCCGAAGATGCCGGACGCGGAGGCGGTGACCAGCCCGTAGAAGACGTAGGTCCCCATCAGCCCCATGCCGGCGACGACCCCGGCGCGCGGGCCGAGGGTGGCGCCGGCGAAGACGTAGACCGAGCCGGCGTGCCGGTAGTACTGGCACAGCCGCACGAACACGTAGGCGATCAGCAGCACCGCGATGGCGGCCAGGAAGAACGCCAGCGGGGTCGCCCGGCCGACGAGTCCGGCCGTCCCCTGCGGGTTGATGTTGGCCGCCATGCTGGGCGCCATCAGGGCGACCGAGATGCCCACCGCCTGCCACACGCTGAGGGTCGGGCGCAGCTTGCTGTCGCGGACGGGTGCGGACATGAGGGCTCCTGGGTCTGGTGCTGCGCCGACGGGAGGCCGACTCCCGAGTGGGCCTGCCCCGGAGTGTCGTGGACCCCTATCCTGCTTGTCCAGCACCGCCGGGGTGCGGCTGAGACAAGGAGCCCAGGGGTGGACCTCACCGAACGAACCGCGCGAGGCCGGCGCGCCGCCGATCTGCTCACCGACCTGGCCACCGCCGGGGTCGTGGCGGTGGCCACCACGTTCGTGGACAACTCCGGGATCGCTCGGGTCAAGGCGGTCCCGCTGAGTCGGCTGCCGCAGCTGGCGACCTGGGGGGTCGGCTTCTCCACGGCGTTCGACTACTTCCGCTTCGACGACTGGGTGGTCGCGCCGGCCGACGGCGGCGGGCCGATCGGGGACCAGCGGATCGTCCCCGACCTGGACCGGCTGATGGTGCTGGCCGGGCAGCCCGGCTGGGCGTGGGCGCCGGGGGACCGGTGGGCGCAGGACGGCGAGCCGCACGACAAGTGCAGCCGGCTGCTGCTGCGCAGGCAGGTGGAGCTGCTGGCCGAGCAGGGGATCAGCGTGCAGTCCGCGTTCGAGATCGAGTGGGTGGTCTCGCGTGGCCCGGGCGACGACTTCGTCCCCGCCGCCGGCGGCTCGGGCTACGGGATGTCCCGCCTGGTCGAGGTGTCGGACTACTGCCGCGACGTGGTCGCGGCGCTCAGCGAGCAGGGCGTGGTCGTCGAGCAGTTCCACCCCGAGTACGCCGCCGGGCAGTTCGAGCTGTCGGTGGCGCCCGAGTCGCCGGTCGACGCCGCGGACACCTCGGTGCTGGTCCGGGCGACCCTGCGCGCGGTCGGCGAGCGGCACGGGCTGCGCACCTCGTTCTCCCCCAAGGTCGACGTCGCGGGGGTGGGCAACGGCGGCCACGTGCACCTGAGCCTGTGGCGGGACGGGCAGAACCTGATGGCCGGTGGGGACCGGCGCTTCGAGCTGACCGACGTCGGCGAGTCGTTCAGCGCCGGAGTGCTGGACCGGCTCGGTGCCCTGCTGGCCCTGGGCGCCCCGTCGGTGGTCTCCTACCTGCGGCTGGTGCCCCAGCACTGGGCCGGCGCCTACGCCTGCTGGGGACTGGAGAACCGGGAGGCAGCGATGCGGATGGTCACCGGCTCGTCCGGAAGCACCAGCTGGGCGGCCAACATGGAGGTCAAGTGCTTCGACCTGTTGGCCAACCCCTACCTGGTGCTGGCGGGGCTGCTCGCCGCCGGCCGCGCCGGGATGACCGAGAGGGCCGTGCTGCCCGAGCCGGTCGACGTCGACCCGGCGGCGCTGGACGACGACGTGCTCGAGCGGCGCGGGATCCGGCGGCTGCCGACCAGCCTGCGCCGGTCCACCGACCTGTTCGCGGCCGACCCGACGCTGCGGCAGGCGTTCGGTGCGCCGTTGGTGGACGCGATCGTGGCGGTCCGCGAGTCCGAGATCGAGCTGTTCGCCGACGCCACCCCGGAGGAGGCGGCAGCCGCCACCCGGTGGGTGCACTGAGACCGCCGGTGCACCCACGCGGGCCGGACGCTCAGTGCGGGGGCCGCCGGTCCGCCCACGGTGCGAGCCGCTCCCAGGCGGCGGCGACCGCGAGCACCCGGGCGTCGGTGAACCGCGGACCCATCACCTGCATGCCCACCGGCAGCCCGTCGGCGTCGACGCCGGTGGGCACCGCGCAGGCCGGGCAGCCGGTGAGGTTCGCGGGCAGGGCCAGCGCGCACCAGTCGTCGAAGAACGGGTCGACCGGCACGCCGTCGATGCTGGCCGGCGACTGCACGTCGACCCCGAACGCCGCCAGCGGCATCGAGGGCGTGAGCAGCACGTCGTACGACTCGAAGAACTCCGCCCACCGTCGCGCGTAGTCGCGGCGCCGCTCCAGCGCGTCCAGGTAGTCCGCCGCACTCGCCCCCCGGCCGGCCTCGACGATGTCCCGGGTGCCGGCGGTCATCTCCGCACCCCACCGCTCCAGCAGCGGTCCCTCGGAGGCGAAGCCCTCGGGCAGCGCGATGTCGTTCCACAGCTGGGTCGGGTACGGCGCGTCCGGGGCCGCCTCGCTGACCCGGGCGCCGTCCCGGGCGAGGACGTCGACCGCGGCGCGGAACGCGGACCGCACCGCCGGGTCGACCGGCGCCCAGCCCAGGTCCTCCGAGACCGCGACCCGCAGCCGTGACCAGTCCACCGGTCGCGTGACCGCCGCGTGCAGGTCGCCGACGCGGACCGGCGCCGTGCTCTCGTCGTGCGGGGACGGCCCGGCCATCACCGACAGGGCGAGAGCGGCGTCCCGCACGGAGCGGGTCAGCGGGCCGTCCACCGACAGCGCCGGCCAGCCGCGGAAGCCGGGCATCTTCGGGACCAGCCCGTGGCTGGGCTTGTGCCCGACGATCCCGCAGAACGCGGCCGGGATCCGGATGGACCCGCCGCCGTCGGTGCCGAGCGCGATGGGGGTGGCGCCGTACGCCACGGAGGCGCCTGCACCGCCCGACGAGCCACCCGGGGTCCGGTCCAGCGCCCACGGGTTACGGGTCAGCCCGAACAGGTCGTTGTCGGTGTAGCCCCGGTAGCAGAACTCCGGGTTGTTGGTCTTCCCGACGACCACCGCGCCGGCAGCCCGTAGCCGGGCCACCGGCACCGCGTCGACGTCCGGGACGAACTCGGCGAGCGCCAGCGACCCGTTGGTGGCCGGGCTGCCGGCCAGCCAGATGTGGTCCTTGACCGAGACCGGGACGCCGAGCAGCGGCAGGTCCTGGCCGCGACGGTCGTCGGCCCTCCGGGCCGCGTCCAGCGCCTGCTCGGCGAGCACCACGGTGAAGGCGTTGACGTCGCCGTCGCGTGCCTCGATCCTGGCCAGCGCAGCCTCCACCAGCTCCACGGAGGAGGTGTCACCGGCCCGGACCGCCTCGGCCATCGCCCAGGCGTCCGGCCACACCGCCTGCCCGGCGTGCACGGCGTCCGTGCTCACGCGAGGGTGCCGGCGTCCGGTCGCAGGTGCTGGTTGGCCTCCGCCTCGAGCGCGTCGGCCTCCGCGCGGGCCAGCGCGGCCTCGGTGTCGACGTCGATGTTCCGGGCGAGCACGTAGTACAGGATCGCCGCCACCGGCAGCCCGACGAACAGCGAGAAGTCGGCGCCGCCGGTCGCGGTGGCGACCCGTCCGCTGTAGATCCCGGTGCTGAAGAACGGGACCATCACCGCGAAGCCGACCAGGTAGGAGATGATGCCGCGCCAGCCCCAGCGACCGTAGATGCCGTGAGGGTTGAAGATCTCCGCGATCGCGTAGTGCCCGCGCCGGATCAGGAAGTAGTCGACGAGGTTCACCGAGGTCCACGGGATGAACAGGTAGAGCACCAGCAGCAGGAAGTTCTCGAAGTTCGCCAGGAACGACGCGGTGCTGGCCAGCGCGAGCACCAGCGAGATCAGCCCGGTCAGCGTGATGGTGACCACCCGGACGGTGAGGGTGGGCTGCACCCGCTTGAACGAGTCCGAGGCGCTGATGAGGGTCAGCGAGCCGCCGTACAGGTTCAGCGCCATCACCGAGATCAGGCCGGCGGCGGAGAACACCAGGATGACCGAGCCGAAGCCCGGGAAGACCCGGTCGCCCGCAGCCAGCAGCGACGAGATGGTGTCGAACTTCGCGCCCGCCCACGCGGCCAGCCCCGAGCCGATCGCCATGATCCACAGCGCGCCGAGCGCCGAGCCGCCGTAGGTCCACCAGAACGTCTTGCGGACCGTGACGTCCGGCGGCAGGTAGCGGGAGTAGTCCGAGACGTAGATCGCCCAGCTGATCTGGTAGCCGGCGACCACCGAGAACTGGAGCAGGAACGGCGCCAGCTCGAAGCCGCCCAGGTCGAACGAGCCGGCCGGGTAGGGCAGCAGCAGCACCACGACGGTGAGGATGCCGAACAGCGCCAGGAAGCCGTAGGTGAGCCCCTGCTCCATCCGATGGATGAAGTCGTAGCCGACCAGCGCGGCGCCGATCGCCAGCAGCGTCGCGACGACGATCCACACCTTGGTGCCGCCGTGCACGGTCACGTTCATCGCGTCCGCTGCCAGCAGCGTGTTGAAGATGTTGAAGCCGGCGTACTGCAGGTAGGCGAAGAGCCACACCAGGATCGCGCCGAGGTAGCCGAACTGCGGTCGTGACTGGATCATCTGCGGCAGCCCGAGCTGCGGGCCCTGCGCCGAGTGCGCGGCCATGAAGAAGGTGCCGATGCCGACCCCGAGGACCAGGGCGATCAGCGACCAGATCAGGTTCCCTCCCGTGGTCACCCCGAGGACCCCGACCGCCAGCGTGGCGATCTGCGCGTTGCTCATGAACCACAGCGGCCCGAGGTGCCACAGCTTGCCGTGCCGCTCGGACAGCGGCACGTAGTCGATCGAGCGGACTTCGAGCCCGTTCCTCCGGCTGCCCTCCGGTGTTGCCTCCACGCTCATCGGTTCTCCTTGCTCGGACGCGGCTCCCTTGAGCCGAACGGGCCAACTGTGCCACCTGGCCGTCCCCCGCAGCGCGCACCGGGCCCGGGTGTCTCGGCACCGAAAGGGAAGATCGGACGGTCCGCTGTCTCGTCCGCATGAGGGTGACCGGCGGTCGGTCCGGGGTACGCCGAACCTCGGGCGTGGCGCCGATTCGGTCGGTGGGCGGGCCTTCTCCTATACTCGTCCGGCGTGCCCGGCTGACCGGCCGGGCGCTGCGCCGCCTTAGCTCAGTCGGTAGAGCGTCTCACTCGTAATGAGAAGGTCGTCGGTTCGATTCCGACAGGCGGCTCGGCCGGGCCATCGTGGTCATGAAGGGCGGGCATTGCGGCGGGTGCGCCTTGCTGGGGCCTTGGTGCCGGCACGTGGACCACGACAGCTATGTTGCCGGCTGGGAAACGCTCAGTCTGATCAATGCCGAGCCGGCTCAGGCCCATGGACGGCGTGATGCCGTGTGGTTCTTGGTCTCGTTGCTGCCGGGGCCGGGTGCGACCCTCATCCTGGTTGTCCTCCCTGGGTCGATCGTCAGCGGACCCTGGACGTGCCGAGCCGGAGTCCGCGCTGGCGATCCTGGCCGCTGAGCGGCTCGGGGCAGGGGACTGGCAAGGCACGGCAGGGCCGCGCTACCGCGTCCGTTTCGAGGATGGCGAGCCGTCTGTCCCCAACCGGGCTCGCCCGACCACATCGCCTCGTGACCGATGACCCAGATGGACGCGGGAGGTCACACTCTGTGGACCACGTTCGCCTCGGAAGGATCGCGATATGAGTGCACTCAGCGGCCCTCTTGACATCAGGTTCACCGCCACCCTGGGGCGTGTGCGTGCAGGGGACACGTGGACCTGCGTTCAGCTCCCGGACTCCGCAGTCATCTTCGGCACGCGTGGCTTGGTCAAGGTCTCCGGAACGGTCGACGGTGAACCATTCGACGGCGCCTTCATGGCGCTGGGTGACGGCACCCACAAGCTCCCGATCAGTGCTGCGGTCCGGCGAGCCATCGACAAGACCGACGGCGACCAAGTGAGCATCCACCTCACCGCGCGACGGCGCTGACCAGCTCGCGACGACGAGAGGCTCCCGCCACCCGACCCCCGGTGGAGACGCCTCCGGCCGGAGGCAAACGCCCGGTTAGTACCCGACTCGGTAGACCTGACCTGTTTGGACTCCAGCGACCGACTTGAGGTAGGCGAGTGCAGCGTCGGCGGCTGGGACCGGCACGAATCCAGGGAAGTAGTCGGCGTAGCCATCCCACGTCTCGGTGAAGGCAGTTGAACTGACGGCGTTGATCCGCTGTCCGAGGGGGAGGCCGGTTGCCGCTGACCTCACGAAGGCGTCGACGCCACCGTTGACCGTTGAGGCAACAGTCCCGGTCTCGATCTGCTCAACGGCCAGCACACCACTGACCAAGGTGAAGCTGCCGCCGGGCCGTACGTGTGCGACACCTTGACGCACGAGCTCGATCTGTCCAAGCAGCTTGTCCTGCAGCCCAGTGCTGTAGTCAGCGAGAACGAGCTCAGCGAATGGTTTGAAGGGCGTCACCCCGGCGGCACATACCACGGCGTCCAACTCGCCGAGCTCGGCATACAGCGACGCGATGCTGGCCGGCTCGTTGAGGTCGACGTGGTGAGCCCCTGTCCTGGACGCCTCGACGAGATCGTGTGACGTCAGCGCGGCCACCACCGCCCGTCCCAGTACCCCTGAGGCACCCACCACAAGAATGGCATGCCGACAACAGTAGCCACCGGTCGCGATGACTGCTCGTGCGCGCAGGAGTCTCCTCGCTGGCAATGCTCCACAGCCGGTGGCGGATCGAACTCCGCTGCTGATCACCTCACCGTCTGCGCCCTGCCTGGTTGCTGCGGTTCCCGCCACGTCGGGAGGAGCTCGTGCACGCCGGCATGTTGGACGCCAGTCAGCTCTGCCGCGGCCGAGATGGAGAACGGTGCACGGTCGGCACCCAGATCCACCATCACACGCCTCCGTGTCGGGCGGGACGACGCGGGGGATCGACCCGTGCCGGTCCAGCCACGATCGGCACGCGCCCGCCGATCCACGCGCTCAGCACCGTCGACCACGGCGTCGCCTGACCGAGATGCATCGGGTCACTGAGGGCTGATCCGCTCGGGACGCGGACCGAGGCCTGCGAGCGTCCCTCGTCGCCGGGTGCTGACGGATGGATGCGTACAGGGATCGAGGTCGGCCGGGGGATCTGAGTCACCAGCTGGTAGGCCGCAGCGACCGCGGCGAACCGGTCAGCGGCGTCGGGGTCATTCGAGATGTCGGGATGGGTGGCGCGGGCGAGCCTGCGGTAGGCGTGCACGACCGCGCTCGGGTCGCTGTCCACGGGGATTCCCAGCACCCCGAACGCCTCGGCTCTCGTGCTGTCCATGCCATGCCTCCGATCTCCGACGCGATCATCGGTGAAGGTGCGGTCCGCCTCTTGACATCTTGGCACAGCGAGAGAAAATCTCATACAGAAGATGCAGGTTATCTGAAGCCTTGACGGTCTCAGAGACCAGACTTCAGAGCGACTCGTGAGGAGGAAGCACTCATGCTGATGCGCACCGATCCGTTCCGTGACTTCGACCGTCTCGCCGAGGCGATGCTGGGGACCCGTGCCCGTCCGGCCGCGATGCCGATGACGGCCTACCGCGACAACGGCTCCTTCGTGGTCCACCTCGACCTGCCGGGTGCCTCGGCCGACTCCATCGACCTGACCGTGGAGCAGAACGTGCTCACCGTCCACGCCGAGCGCAAGCCCCCAGCCGGCGACGCGGAGCGGGTGGTCGACGAGCGCAGCTACGGCGTGTTCAGCCGCCAGCTGTTCCTGGGTGAAACCCTCGATGCTGACCAGCTCACCGCGGACTACGACGCCGGTGTGCTGACCCTGCGCATCCCCGTCGCGGAGAAGGCAAAGCCGCGCAAGGTCGAGATCACCGCCAAGGAGTCGGCCAAGAAGATCGACGCCTGACCCGGGAGGCCCTGCGCAACCCGCCGCCGAGCCCAAACACGGCTCGTCAGCATCGGAGGAGGCGGGGAACAGGGGTCCGAACGGCTGTCGCGGACCCATTGCCCCCGCGCGGCGGGAGGACCCGGCCTGCAGCCGGTCCTCCCGTCAACGCCAACGGGCCCGGCGCACGACTCAGCACTAGTAGCCGTCGAGCCTGGTCAGCCAGCGAGCATGAACGGAGAAGCGATGTACCCAGCCAAGGACGCGCGCGAGCTGTCGATCTTGTTACGCATCAGCCGCGAGCTCGATGTCGTCGGAGACGTCACTGCGACCGTGGACAACCCCTCGGAACTCCTGGCCTGGGCACTGATCCTTGCCCACCCCCAGGTCCTCGCCTGGCGTGCCACCGACTCTGGTCACCGGTACCTGCAAGTCAGCGCGCACCGCAAGCGGGCACCCATCCGGGGCAACATCGCCGCCGTCCTCGACTGCGAACGACACGCCGACTACTGGGACGCCCTCGAACTCGCCGGACTCGCCCCCGGCGAACGCCGCGAACTCGGCACCGATGCGCTGTCCTCTGTCTGGGCCACCATGCCCCTCACTCCAGAAGGTGCCGGCCAAGTGGCTCCGCCTCAGCCACCCAGTGCTGACACGGCGTAAGCACCCTGGAGGCGCAACGGCGACCCTCCCGGTCCTTGGACACGGGGTGTGGTTATGCAGCGAGTGAGCCACTGGAAGACCTGCCTGGTCTTGGGCCTTCCGGAGCGCGTCCTCCCGGCGACCTCATCGCCGGCCGTCCCGCCTGCGTGACCATCCGCCCAGGCTGACGTCCCATCACCACCTTCTGCTCCGGTTGATGGTGCCGCTGAGGATGACACTGTGGTCGTCGCGGCGTTGCCAGAGCGTGCGCCCGGTTCAAGGACGGCACGAGGACCGGTGATCTGCTGGTTCCGCGACCTCCGCCGCGACGGTGACCATGAACGCCCGAGCCGGGTCAGTGACTAGTCCGTCCGCGTCGGGACTCGGCTGCCGGGTCGATCCAGGCATCCGCCAGCAGTCCGGTCGCGAGTGCGTACACACCCTTGTGGAGGACGTCCACGACGCGCTCGCCCGCAGGCCACGTGGCCGGCGGGGCACCGACGCCGGTCAGATTCTCCAGGGTCTGGTCGAAGGCGAGGCGGACGACGGTGTGGGTGGCCGTCGCTTCGGGCCCGCGAATCCCGGTTGCGGACCATACGCCGCGAAGAGCGCCGAGCAGGCCGGCCGTCGCCCAGTGCATGGCATGGTTGGCCACCATCGGCTTCGCGGCGTCCGAAGTCCTTCTTCCAGCGGCAGTCAGCACGGCTCTTGCCGGGACGTAGGAGTTCGGTCGACCGGTGAGTCGCTGCTCCAACTTCTCCCCGAGGGTCATGAATGCGGCGCCGGCCAGGCCGGCCACAACGCCGCGACCGGCCGCTACGCCGATGCTGCGTCCGCGTGCTGTCACCGTCATCGGCTTCTCCTTTCGTCGGGCGCCCGCGTGCACGTCGGCACAGGGCGGTCTGAGACCGATTCGGCAGACGACCGCGGCCGTCAGGCGGAGCGCTCGGTCGTCGAGCAAGGCGGGTGCCCCGACATCCCCGCTTCATGCGCGTGCTCATGGAGCGGGTGCAGGTGTTCCCCTCCGCCGTCTGGCGCCCGCCCTGCCCGGGCGCCATCCCCGATCCGATACCCTCCGGGGTATGCGTACCACCCGCCGCGCTGGTCCCGCCCCGGCACACCGTCGCTCGAGGCGCCTTGTCGTGGTCGCGGTGTTCGGGCTGCTCCTGGTGGAGCTCGTGGTCGGTTGGCCGTGGCTCGTCGCGACCTTCGAGAACTACCGGACGCCGGTCTGGTGGTGGTTCGGGCTGGCACTGGTCGCCGACGTGGCCTCCATGGGGGCCTATGCGCGGATGCAGCGGCGTCTTCTCTGCGTCGGGGGGACTGCGGTGTCCCTGCCGAGCGCCTCGGTGCTCGCCTACGCCTCTCACTCACTCAGCGACACCCTGCCCGGGGGGCCCGCCTTCTCAGCCGTGTTCTCCTTCCGCAGGATGCGCCGCATGGGGGCGTCTGCTGGTGTCGCCTCGTGGGTGATCGCCTTCAGCGGAGCCGTCTCAGCAGGCGCGTTGGTGGTCATCGGCCTCGTCGCGGGACTCATGGCCAGCGGCCGCACGGACGTCGCCGCGGTCACGGGCTACATGACACTCGCGGTCGTTGTCGCGGTCTCCGTACGGGGGCTCAATCGTCGGCCCAGCCTGCTGAGGCGAACCGTCGCGCCAGTCGTCCGAGCGAGCAACCGCATCCTGCGAGCCGAGCCTCATCGTGGCATGACGCGCGTCCACGCACTCATCGACGACCTCACCGCCGTACGAATCGGACCTCGCGACCTCGCAGTGACAGCTCTGCTGGCCCTCGTCAACTGGCTGTTGGACGCGCTTTGCCTCTATCTGTCTCTCATGGCCGTAGGAGTTGATCAAGCGTCTCCCGGGGTCGTTCTCCTGGCCTACACGGCGGGAATGGCGGCCCTGAGTGTCCCGCTCGTCCCTGCAGGGCTAGGCGTCGTCGATGCGGCCCTGGTGCTGGGCCTGGTGGCCGGAGGCACGTCGCCTGCTGATGCCATTGCCGCGACCATTCTGTTCCGGGTGATCTCCCTGGGCCTGATCATCGGCGCCGGATGGGTGGTGTGGTCGTTCACCCGGCACTCGCGCGAGTCACACGTGCGGACCCGGTTGGAAGGGGCAGGCGCCCGATCGTCCGCAAACGCAGGTGGCCAGCCGCAAGGGCTGAACCGCACATCCGAATGCCCACGCGCCGCGAGAGCCAAGAAGAGTGCCGGTAGCACGGCGGGCCGAGTCATTGCGCGGCGGCGGCCACGACGGTCTGAGCCAACCGGCCGGTAGTCGCAGGTGGATCTATGGCGCAGTCCCGGCGAGCGATCTCATCGGGTGCCACAACTCCTGCAACCGGCGGGCCACCTCATCGTGGAGCCGGCCCTGCTCGACCCAAGCGCCGGGCGATCTCGGCCAGCGCGGTGCCGGCACGAAGACCGACCAGGCTGTCTTCGCGCTCAACGATGCCGAGGCAACCCGGCCGGGCTGCCACTGATCCACGACGCCGGTGGTGAACCGCCCTGCCCCGGACCATCAGGCCAACTGGCGAGCTCCTCCATGGCTCTCACCCTTGGGTGCCGACTGCGGCACTGCGCTCAGGGCTCGGCCGCGCCGCGTGACCGTCGGACCCGGGTCTCCTGGACCACCAGCAGACCCAACGTCAGCACCGTGACCGGGATGACGAACACGAGCATCACCGAGCTGAACTGCGGCAGAGCGTCGTGGCCGGTCGAGTCCAGCAGCAGGTAGGCGGTGTAGGCGAGGTAGTAGCCGACGAAGAGCCACGCCTCCCGTCTGGCTACGCGCCTGCCCGTGAACGCGATCGGAAGCAGCGACATCACGACTGCCACCATCACCGGGATGTCGAAGGTCAGCGCGCCGTCGACCACCGGCACCCCGCCCGGGCTGATCACCGCAGTCAGTCCCATCACCGCCCCCAGGTTGAAGATGCAGCTGCCGACCGCGTTGCCCACCGCCATCTCCACGCTGCCGCGGAACGCTGCCGTCACCGAGGTGGTCAGCTCGGGCAGCGACGTACCGATCGCCACGATCGTCAGCCCGACCACCGTCTCGCTCAGTCCCAAGGCGATTGCGATGTCCACCGCACCGCGGACCAGCCAGCTCGCGCCCCAGACCAGCAGCCCGACTCCGCCAGCCACCAGCAGCACCGCCATCGGTACGCCGCCGGGCGCGGGCGGTGCCTCCTCCACGGGCCCCGGGTCCTTGCCCTGGCGGCTGCGGACCACGGTCACCGCCGCGTAGGTGATCAGCAGTCCGACCAGCACCAGGCCATCCACGGTGGAGACCGCCCCGTCGACGGCCATCACCCAGAACAGCAGAGACAGCGCGATGAGCACCGGCACATCCCGGCGCACCACCGGGCTCTGCACCGCCAGCGACATGATCGTCCCGGCCACCCCGACCACCAGCAGGATGTTCGCGACGTTGGAGCCGACCACGTTGCCGACCGCGAGCCCCGGGCTACCGGACAGGCTGGCCTGCACGGTGACCGCCAGCTCGGGCGCGGACGTCGCGAACGAGACCACCGTCAGGCCGACCACCAGAGGGGACAGTCCGAAGGCACGGGCGATCGTGCTGGCGCCGCGCACAAGCGTCTCGCCGCCGGCGACCAGCAGCACGATGCCAACCCCCAGCAGCAGTACGGCGGGCACCGGACCTCCTGGTGGCTGGGCGAGCGGGCTGGACGGTCGCGGTCAGCCTAGAGCGCACGACACCTACACCCGTCACGGACGCGGCCCTGCTGATCGTGGCGGCGATGATTCTCGCGACCGGCGCCGACTGCGTCGTGGCCACCATCCTGGTGGAACCGGGTATCGGGAAGCGCTGATCGACAGCCTGAGCTCCACCGGTCTGCCGGGCACCGTGGCCGGGTATGTGATCGCGTCGGCGCTTCGCGTGGCCGAGGGCTCGGCAACGGTGACCATCCTCAGCCACGGCAGACTGAGGTCCGCAGTCGCGGTGGAGTGGCGCGGGTGCTCGGTATGGCGGGCGGACTGTCCTGTCACGGGTCACGGTCATTCGACGGTGCTGCCGGGGGCTCATCGATGCCCACGTCCACCTGGTCGCTGACAGCGGCCCGATGGCTCTCGACCCGGGGACCGGCTACTCCGACGATGAGCTGATGCCGTCGTGACCGAGGCGCTGCGTGAACGGGTGAAGCGCGGGCGTCGACGTCGTGAAGGTGATGGCCAGCGGGTGAAGAGCACTCCAGGCACCGACGTGACCGCACCGCAGTTCGCGCGCACTCCCACCGCTGACCTCACCACCCTCGGCGGCGTTCGGCGGGTCATGGCGGGCGGTCACTGAAGGCCGCGTAGGTGGCGGGGTCATGCACGAGCTGCGTCGATCGCGACGGTGGGACGCATCCGCTCGCCCCGTCAGTGGGGGGTCCGCCGACAGTCGCCTGCACGAACGCGGCGACGGCACCTTCGCGGCTCCGCCGTCCAGGGCGGCCACGCCCGGACGGCTGGGCATCGGCCCCAGAGGGGGGCTCGGAACCAGGGCTTCCGGGGCAGCCGGGTGGCGTCTATCTTGGGATCCGTGGCCCGTATGCGGCGGTTGAGCGATTCACGGCACGGAGGGGTCCGGTGAAGGCAGAAGTCGAGGTGCGCGCGTGCCGGCGTGAGGCGGCGCATAAGCCGCACTTCTGGGGGTCGGCGGAGGGCGATGGAACTCCGTTCCGATGCCCCGGGCTCGCGCAGGTGTTCTTCTACCGTGACTGGGAGCGGCAGGTACGGCGGTTCCATCCGCCCGGTCCCGAACAGGTTCAAGCGGCGCGCCGGCTCCTCGAGGCACTGGAATGCTGGGAGGAGATGCCGGACACGGCCGGCTCGCGGTGGGCAGTGAAGTTCCTTCGTTGGCTCGCCGACTACGGAGCGCCTCTCCAGGATCGGGACTCGTAGCCCAGGCGCTGGTAGTTCTCGATCCGGACCGCCGAAGAGGCCGCGTCTCCTAAGCGCCCCAGCGTTCACTAGGACGGGGGCGGAGTTCAGGTCCGTTTTCCGATCCTGTGTCCGCCACCGTGCCCGCTGGCTGGCAGAGGTCTGTCGCCGCGTCCTCAGCAGCAACGGCGCCGTCAGACTTGCGCTCGTGGCGAGCAGCCCTGCCAGGCCCACCGTCTCTGGACTCCGGCGCATGCAGACGACCAGGCTGCACGCCAACGTGACCCGTCAAGCGGATCCCCTGCGACGTGCGGAAGTCGTTGCTATCTCAAGGACCGATGGCACGGTCGCTGGCTTGATGACCTGAGTCTTCGGTCGGTGGCAGACTCGGAGCGTGACGACCGCGACCATGGACACCAGCGTCAGTAGATTCGGACACGTCGAGCTGAAGGAACTCCCCGATGACCTCCGCGAGCGCATTGGGAAGATCGCCGAGAAATCCGGCTTCGTACCGAACATCTTTCGGACCCTCGGCCGCCGTCCGCGGGAGTTGAGAGCATTCCTCGACTATCACGACGCGCTGATGGACAAGGACGAAGGGCTGAGCAAGGCCGAGCGCGAACTCGTGGTCGTGGCCACCTCGGGAGCCAACCACTGCACCTACTGCGTCGTTGCGCACGGCGCGATCCTGCGGATCCGGATGAAGGATCCCCACATCGCCGACGAGGTCGCAACCAATCCGTACTCCGTCGAACTCAGCGAACGCCACCGCGCGATCGTCGACCTAGCGCTGACCGTGTCAAAGAAGTCGGCCAGTCTCACCGAGGCGGACCTGGAAGCCGCGCGCTCAGCTGGCCTGTCGGAGGACGAGATCTGGGACGTAGGCTCCATCACCGCCTTGTTCGGCCTCTCCAACCGGATGGTTCACCTGACCGCGACGCCGCCGAATCCCGAGTTCTACACCATGGGACGTTCCTAGCCCATCGGTCAGCCCGGGCCGACGCCCGCCGGTACTCAGCACGTGGACGCGCCTGCTGAAGGCATCGAGCCAACGGCCGACCGGGTCGCGGGCCACTAGTGTGTCCGGGTAGCGACAGCGCGGATGCGGACCGTTCTGTTCGAGGATGAGCCACGTCACCACTCCGTCGGTCTACCCCGGTGAGCAACGCACGCGGAGGCGGACAGATCGCGGAACTAGGCTGCCCCATGGGCAAATCGCTAGCGCCCGGTTGGGGATCCTGCTGCGGACGGGCGTTCGGTAGGAACGGGGACGCCAGAGACTCGGCGGCATCGAAGCCACGTGCGACTGGAGCGGCTTCCTGCCACTTCCAGGGTATAGCGCGTGTGGGGGCTTGCGGCAAGGCCTTCCTCATGGGTCACAATCTTTGGCCGAGACAGGGACTGGTCGAGGGATGTGGTTGTGATGGTTGAGGGACGTCAGCCGAAGCCCTTCGAGATCTACGAGTCGGGGGTGTTGTTGCACGGGACGAAGGCCGACCTCGTGGTGGGCGACCTGCTTGTTCCCGGGCGCCTCTCGAACTTCGGTGTGGGCCGAACCGCGAACCACGTGTACGTGACGGAGACCCTGGACGCCGCCACCTGGGGTGCTGAGCTGGCGTCAGGCGAGGGACGTGGTCGGATCTACATCGTCGAAGCACTCGGCACTCTTGAGGACGATCCCAACGTCACGGACAAGAAGTTCCCGGGCAACCCGACTCGGTCCTACCGTACGAGAGAGCCCGTAAGAGTGGTTGGCGAGGTTCCTGACTGGGCCGGACACTCTCCCGACCAACTGCAAGCCATGCGAGACGGTCTTGCCGACCTTGAGCGCCGTGGCCTCGCGGTCATCTACGACTAGATGCTCGGCGGTGGCTCCACGCAGATCCCTCACCCTGGACAACTGGGTGAACCTCAACCTGCAGTGAAGAACGGCGTGCTGCCGCCCACTAGGACCGGGTGGTCCAGTCGACCGCGCTGGTCGTCGAGGAGACCACACCTTCGGCAGGTCCCGCCAGGGCGGGCGAACCCGATGTGCGCCGGTGGGGCGCCAGGCCTCTCGCCCCCACCTGGTCGGACCACCACTGGAACAGCTCGTCGCTCGGCACGCTCCAGCCGAGGTCGTTGCCGGGCGCGGCGATGTAGCCGTCCCGGCTCAGGTTCATGCCGAATATCAGTCTCCGCGTGGCGTCAGCCTCCCGTGAGTCGCTCAATGCAACGACGGACCCGGGTGGACCGCCCTCATCAGCAGGCGGCCAGTGCCTCGCGGAGCCCTGGGCGTCCACGGTGGGTGCCGGTCAGGTCGTGGGCGACGTACATCCGGTCGGCCTCTTCGCCGAGGCCGAGCGGGGCGTCGCGTTGGGCGGTCTGGTCTTGGTGATCGGTGCAGCATCGTCCCTATCCGACGAGCAACGCGCCTATGGCGCACCTTCAGGGCCGGGCCCGCCCGTGCCGCAGGACGCGGCCGGCTCGGGGATCAGGCAGTGCCCCAACCCGCCGGCACGCACCTCCATGATGCGCCCGCAAGAGCAGCAGCGCGCCCTCGGCGGATCTCGTCTTGGGGCACGCTCCGTGTGACGCTCCGCCGCCGCCCCGGATGCCCGGATCGGGTCGGACTCGACGACCGCCGCCGGGGGTTGCCCCTGCCGGCATGTCGGAGGAACGTTGTGCCATGGCCTACGAGCCGGAAGTCGACGCTCATGTCACGCTGAGGGACGGTCGAAGGCTGGCGTACTGCGACTGGGGAGATCCGGACGGGCGGCCGATCCTCCTGTGTCCCGGAGCGCCTGGATCTCGGGTCTTCGGTCCAGACGCAGCGACGACGGCCGAGGCTGGCGTCCGGTTGATCACCGCGGACCGGCCCGGCTACGGACGATCTGATCCCATGCCCGATCGGCGGATCCTCGATTGGCCGACCGACGTCGAGGAGCTGACTGCCGTGCTCGGTGTCGACGAGTTCGATGTCGCAGCGCACTCGTCGGGAGGCCCGTACGCCCTGGCCTGCGCCCACCGCTTGCCGGAGAGAGTGCAGCGGGTGGCCCTGATCAGCTGCGTCGCCCCCTACGAGGTGTCCGGAACAGGGCAGGCGGACGAGGACCTGACCCGGCTCGCCCGGGAAGACGTTGCGCAAGCCGCGAGAGAGGTGGCCAGGTCCGCAGCGTGGTTGGTCGAAGCACCCGAGCGTTTCCTCGACCTGCCACGGCCGGACGCGGACAGGCAGCTTCTGAATGATCCCGATATCCGCAGCATGTTCGCCGCGACCATCCGGGAAGCAGTTGAGCAGGGAGTCGACGCGTACGCCTGGGAATGCGCTGTGGAGCGTCTACCGTGGGGCTTCGCCCTCGATGAGATGAGACCACCAGTGTGGATCTTCCAGGGTGAACAGGACCGCAGCGTCCCGCCCTCGCAGGCGCGTGTCCTTGCCGCCCTGCTTCCGGGCAGCACACTGAGGGTGTTCCCCGACGAGGCTCACGGACTCATCCTCGCTCAATGGGCGGAGATCTTGCGCGATCTCCGGTGCGAGCATCCCACCTCGAGTTCTAGCGGCGCGTCGACGGCACGTGAAAACTGACCCCCAGGGGGCAACTGAAATCTGACCCCCTCCGGAACGCTGACCTCAGGCGGGACTGTCCGAAGAACGGTGTCAGTGGCTCGACACGCCGACCGGCTGGTTGGCGAGGAGAGGTCCCTGATGACCGGAACACTGGCGGGGGTGAGCCCATCGGAGACTGAGAAGTTGTGGGAGGACTCGTCGCCGGCTGAGGCTTTGGCTGGTCCGGTCGGCCCGTGCCTGCGGGGTCGCGATGACCGGCCCCGCGGATGCTGGACGCGTTGACCCAGACCGTGATCGCGACCGCGTCGGACGAGGAGATGACCGATCACCTGAGCTATGACAGGCACGAGGTGGCCGGCCGCGACAGCCGCAACTCCCGCAACGGCACCGGACCCAGGACGGTACTGACCGACAACGTCGGCCCGCGTCGACACGATCGTGTTGTCGCTGGTCGCCAAAGGGGCTGACCACCGGGGAGGTCTCGGCGCCGGCGCTCATCTGATTCTCCCCAGTTCTGCTCACTGAATTTCCCCACCCTGTGGCTCCATCCGGAAGCGGGTGGGGCTCCTTCGATGATGGCGGTCTCTGACCACACGCCGTCTACCGAAGGAGCCCTCGCTTCCCATGCTGACACGGGAGGAAGACATCGACGTCCACGCACTACGTCGCCAAGGGATGAGCATCTCGGCGATCGCCCGGCACCTGGGCCGGGACCGCAAGACCATCCGCGCCTACCTCAACGGCGATCGGGTCGCCGGCGTGCGCAAGCCCGCCGAGGACGATCCATTCGCACCGTTCGTGGACTACGTCCGCGAGCGCCTCACCGAAGACCCGCACCTGTGGGCGGTGACGTTGTTCGACGAGGTCGTCGCGCTGGGCTACGACCGGTCGTACCCGACGTTCACCCGCCAGATCCGCGTCCGGGACCTGCGCCCGCACTGCGAGCCCTGCTCGGCGACCAAGGGCCGCGCCGCCGCGGTCATCGCGCATCCGCCGGGCGAGGAGACCCAGTGGGACTGGGTCGAGCTACCCGACCCGCCCGCGTCGTGGGGGTGGGGCAAGAACGCGCACCTGCTCGTCGGTGCCCTGGCCCACTCCGGGCGTTGGCGCGGCACTCTCGCCGCGGCCGAGGACCAGGCCCAGCTGATCGACGCCCTGGACAAGACCACCAGGAAGCTGGGTGGGCTGAGCAAGAAGTGGCGCTTCGACCGGATGACCACCGTGTGCCACCCCGAGTCCGGGAAGGTCACTGCGACCTTCGCGGCGGTCGCCAAGCACTACGGCGTGCAGGTCGCGATCTGTCCACCACGGCGCGGGAACCGCAAGGGCGTGGTCGAGAAGGCCAACCACACCGCCGCCCAACGCTGGTGGCGCACCTTGGGCGACGACGTCACCGTCGAACAAGCCCAAGCATCGCTGGACCAGTGGTGCGCCACCCGTGGCGACGCCCGGCTACGCCGCTCGCATGTCGACGGCCGCGCCAGCGTGCTCACGATCGCCCAACGAGAGCCACTCGCACCGGTCCCAACGAAACCGTTCCCCGCGACCATCCGTGAGGACCGAGTCGTCTCTGCCCAGGCGTTGGTCGCATGGCGGGGGAACTTCTACTCCGTCCCACCCGAGCTGGCCCGCGCCCAGGTCGTCGTGTCGCAGCGGCTCGGCGCCGGCCACGTCGACATCGCCACTGCCTCCTCTGGTGGCGCGGTCGTGATCGCACGCCACGACCTCGCACCTGAGGGTGCCGGGGTGATGGTCCGCGACCACGGCCACGTGATCGCCCTCGAGCAACTCGTCCTGGCCGGACACGACACCAGCCGCCCGCACCGCAAGAAGGAACGGATCCCACCCGGGCCAGCAGCTCGCGCAGCCGCCGAGGCCCTCCGCGCTGGGCAACAACCCGCCGAGCAAGCCGTCAACGACGACCGCACCGATGTCGTGATCGACCTCGCCAAGTACGACCGAGCAGCACAAGGAAGGAACACCCTCACATGAGCACCAACGAGCCGATGACAGCACCGATGCCAGCGCCGATGACCGGCAGCCAGGCCAGCCTCTACCAGCAGCTACGCGGCCACCTCGCCACGCTGAAGCTCACCGACGCAGCCGAGCACCTGCCCAGTGTGCTCGCCCAAGCCGAAGCCGAACAGTGGTCGATGACCGCAACCCTGGAACACCTCCTGGCCCGCGAGGTCGAAGCCACCGAAGCCCGCAAACTCGCCGGACGGCTCCGGTTCGCCTCGCTGCCGACCCCCGCCACACTCGGCGACTTCGACTACGACGCAGCCCCCGGCATCGACCGCAAGCTCATCGACGAGCTCGCGACCTGCCGCTACCTGGAGTCCGCGACCAACGTGCTCCTCATCGGCCCACCCGGCGTCGGGAAGACACACCTCGCCGTTGGACTCGCCCGCACCGCCGCAGAAGCCGGGTACCGGACCTACTTCACCACCGCAGCCGACCTCGCCGCCCGCTGCCACCGCGCCGCGATCGAAGGACGATGGTCAACCACCATGCGGTTCTTCGCCGGCCCCACGCTCCTCGTGATCGATGAGCTTGGCTACCTCCCGCTACCCGGCGAGGCCGCGTCCGCGCTGTTCCAGGTCGTGTCCCAGCGCTACCTCAAGACCAGCATCGTCCTCACCACCAACCGCGGCGTCGCGTCCTGGGGCGAGGTCCTCGGCGACACCACCGTCGCCGCCGCCATGCTCGACCGCCTCCTGCACCGCTCCGTCGTGCTCAACCTTGACGGCGACTCCTACCGGCTGCGCGACCACCACGCCAAGAACGAAGCCCTCCGAGCCACCGCGACCGGCACCCGCCGACCGCTACAGTGACACCCGCCCAGGGTGGGGACTTTCAACGAGCATCACAACTTCGAGGAGATCTACGGCGCCTCACTGTCGAAGAGCACGATCTCCAAGATCACTGACCGGGTGCTCACCGAGACGGCCGACTGGGCGGCGCGGCCACTGGAGAAGGTCCTCGCCGCGGTGTTCATCGACGCGATCTACGTCAAGGACCGCGACGGCCAGGTCGCCAGCCGGCACTTCGACGCCGCGATCGGGGTCGACCTGGCCGGACACGAGGACGTCCTCGGCCTCTGCGCTGGCGCCGGTGGTGAGGAGTCGGCGAAGTTCTGGCTCCAGGTGCTCACTGAGCTGCGCAACCGCCGCGTCGAGGACGTGTTCTTCGTCGTCTGCGACGGACGAAGGGACTTCCCGAACTGGGTCGGAGTTGAGTCGATGGGCGGCGTGGGGTTCACTGCTCGGTCCGGAAGCAGCCGTAGCACGCTTGTCAGGGATCGGGATGGGACGCCCTGCGGTGTCTGGTTGTAGCGATGTTGCGCAGGACCTCGACCTGGGCGTTCTCACCGTCGTCGCCGGCAATCAGTTGCCTCGTGGACGTGAGTGCCTCGACTAGCTCGTCGTCGAGTCCCACCGTCTCGGCGAAGACGAGGGGAACCGACAAGGCACGGGAGAAGGCGTTGCGCTGCCACTCCGGCCACGTGGTGGCATCCGATCCAGCGACGTCGGCGAGCAAGCTCCGGGCAGCTTCCTCGATCCTGCGGGCGCCGTCCTCGCTCTGCAGGGGCCCTGCCCTCGCAGCCTGCTGAGTTCGGGCCAGCTGGTTACGCCACAGAACGTCTAGTCCCGTGACCCGGTCCGCTGCGGGGAGAAGTCTCGTGGCGGCAGCCAGGTCGCCGTCTATCTCGAATGCCACGCTGAAAGTCAGTGGCCACGCCTCCCGGTCGAGGAAGGCCTCCAAGGCCGCGACCGTCGTACCCTGGCCGGAGCCGGACACCAAAGCAGCGAAATCCTGTGCGATCAGGCAGGCCATCATGCTGTCACGCACGGGTACGTCGCGCGCCAACTCCACGATGGTGGGTTGAGGAAGAACTCCGACTTCTTGGCACCATCCCTGCAGCACGAACAATCCATCCTCCCTTTGTCGCAGTTCGTCCAGGTCCTCCTTGGGACGGTGCTGCCGGACGAGCGTTCGCGCCGCCGACCAGGCCTCATCCAGCCGACCGTTCGACACCGCGATCAAGCCCTCGACACGGCCGAGGACTGTAACCGAGGGCGTCCTCGACCGGCCAAGCTCGTATAGTCGCTGCGCCCTGTCCGGCTTGCCGTGCCGCAACGCACTTTCCGCAGCGGCCATCAGCTCATCCCCGGACCGACGAGTGGCCATCGTGCGCTTCAGCGGCCCGATCAGGCTGGCGTAGAAGGTGAGGGACGCGAGCCCAACCAGGACAGCGGACGGTGACTCGGTGAAGGCACGCCATAGGTGCGTGACGTGGCCGCCGTTGGCGACCGCCAGCACCTGCTCACGGAACCAGGACATGTGCAAGCTCTGGTCATACTCCCAACGCAGCAGCAGGACCGAGCATAGGGTCAGTGTCAGCAGGTCCGACAAGGCTGCGAGGAGCAGGTCTCGGTAGGCATGCAGCATCGGCAGCCCGGAGCGTCTGGCAACCAGCGACACGAACTTGCCAGCGATCAGGTCCTGGGCCTGGCGGGCGACGGTGCCAGTGAGGACGACCCAGGTCAGGATCTGGATCTGCACGGCGTCGCTCATCCGGGTGACGAACATGCCTGCCGTTATGACAAGGAAGAGACTCGTCGAAGACGTCACCAAACTGCGGCGCCGTACTCCCCGGCTTACGTACTCCGGTGTCAGCTCGTGCTTGGTGCCGCCCCACCTAGTGTCCCTGAACAGCGGCGGCCGGTAGTCGGGATGTCGCTTTCGATCGCGGTACTCCAGCACCTCGGGTACGGGCCACGTCGTCATGTCGACGAGGAATCGAAGCACGGCGAAGGCCCGCTGTTTCCAGCCCGGGAGCTTGGCCGCGGCCAGTTTCAGCCACAACGCGGAAGCGGCCGCCGGAGAAGGGTCTTCGAGCAGTGCCAGCAGTGCGCGCCGCTCGGCCTTCGCGTATGCGATGGCACGATTCAACCCGATGCCGACGAACCCGATCGCCAAGAAGATGAGGGGCACAGCCATGACTTACCGCCTCGCTCCAGACCGTATGGAGTCTCGCTCTAAGAGCAGGGTCTCATCTTGGGGCCGCACTTGCCACGCGGAATCTGGAAGGACGTCAACGACCTGGAGATCACCGTCGCCGAGGAGCGCCGTCATGTCAGCGCCATACTGGGTGCACAGACGCGGTGTGACGCTTGGTGCTAGACGTCCCTGAGGAACTGTCGTCGCCGATCGCAAACGATCTTTCTTGACCCTGCAGGGCTGCGGGCCGACGCGCCGGCAATGGTAGTCAGAAGATGCTCCCCCATCACAACCACCAGGCCGGACCCCGAACACCACCTCGTCGGCTCGGCGGCGTTGTTGGCCAGCATCCACTGGTCAGCAGAGGGCGCGACCGAGACGACCGTCGGTCCGTCGACCGGGCTGAGGGTCGCTACGGCGATGCAGTCGACCGTGGCGATGGAGGTCGCGCCGCCGAACGAGGTGGGCGTCGCATAGTCCTGCCGTCCCACGAGCAGCACAATCTAGTGCGACCCTCGGATCGAGGGGCTTACTGAGTGATCGTCTGCCACGCGTAGATGACGCGTACTGGGTCACGACAACCGCGCCGTTACGGCGTGGCCGACCATCCCGGCGGTCGGGTGCTCGTGGACACCGGCCTGACCGAACTGCACCCGGTGGTGGCCGACATGGATCCACGGCTGACTCCACTGAACATTCAGGCGAGCTTCGACCTGGCAAGCATCGACATCGTCGTCAACACGCACCTGCACTTCGACCACCGCGGCGGCAACCCACCTCTCGGCTGATCCGCGCACTCGCATGGAGGCGGTCTGGCTCTCCCACGAGCACGACCACGAGCCGTACCGGACGTAGCGGAGCAGCGACGCTCGGCGGCGACCGGGCCGCTCGGCGTGCCTTCCACACCCCCTGCGAACAGTTGGGGCACGTTCGTCAACAACTCGGCGATCACGAGACCACGACCGGACGCCAGCTCCAACGGTCCAGCCTCAAACGGCCACAGAGACGACGTACTCGCAAGAACCCCACGTTCGCGACATGGGCAGGGTGACCGTCCGCATGGACAGCTGCCCGGAGCTGAACACGAGGCCGTCATCACGCACGGCGGACTGGTAGACCGACAGGGAGGCACAACGTCAGGGCTGCGATGCCGAGCTCGGCCAGCTTCGGTTCATCCCTGGCGCAGCCTGCACCAGCTCCCAGCCCTCGGAGCCGAAGTGTCGAGGATCTGCTGCGCGGCCTGGGTCAGGATCGACGCTGTCAGGTGCTCCCGCTTGGTCATGGGCGACCCTACTGCCGGGCGTCGGCGCCTTGGCCTGCCCGTCCGGGGTGACCCGCCTTCTGCGGGTACAGCGTCTCGCCGCGCGCCAGCATCTCCACCATCTCGGTGATCTTGCGGGCCCGGCTCTCAGCGCGCTTCATGCTCTCGACGCGATGGATCAGCGCGAACCGGTTGGTGCTCGTGAGCACGTCGAACATCGCCTGCGCGTCCGGCACCGCCGCGATCGCCGCGGTCAGGTCGTCGGGCGCCTGGCGGGTCGCCGGACCGGCGTACGCCGCGTCCCACCGCCCGTCGCCGCGCGCGGCCTCGACCGCGGCGCGCCCGGCGTCGGTCATCCGGCCCTGCTCTTCGAGCGTCGCCACGAGCGCGACGTTTCGCTGGGACCAGCTGCCCTTAGGGCGGCGCGGGGTGATGCGCACGGTGTAGCTGTCCTCGTCGCGCTTGCCGGCCTGGCCGTCGATCCAGCCGAAGCAGAGCAACTCCTCGACCGCGCTCGCCCACGTGGTCGTGGTGACCGAGCCGCCCTTCTTGGTCAGCACCAGCCGCACGCCGAGCGAAGTCGCGTGGTGCTCTTCGAGCCACGCCCGCAGCGCGGCCGGGTCGGTCACTAGCAGCTCGGGCAGCAGGGTTGCCATGGGTCAGACGCTAGCCGCGGCCGCCGACACCTGCGTCGCTCAGGCGGCGAAACCGGAGGGTGCGTCCATCTGGGTGGAAACGCCGCTCGTCGTCCGGCTAGAGCCCACGACGTAAGCGGTCAGGAAGTGGACTCCATGCCGGTCGAGGTTCCCGCGGGCGCGGTCGTAGTGCTCCGTGGTCGTGGGTCGGCATGGCGGGCCAGGATCTGCGCGTCGCGAAGCGGGACGCCTTGTCGCGGGCGTTGCTGATCGCGGCGTGGCGCAGTGAGTGGGCGCGCTGACGTGGCGTGGGATGCCTGCGACCTTCGCGATCCGGACGACCATCCGGTAGGCATCGTGGCGGTCGATGAGGTTGCCCGAGGCCGGTCGCAGGATGAGCGGTCCCTCGGTCTGTTCTCCGCGGCATGCTTCCAGGACGCGCAGCACCGGGACTGTGATCGGCATGGTGGCGGGTTTGTTGCCCGTGCCGATCAGGTGCGGCACGCGGTGCCCGCGCAGGATCTCGCGGTAATCCTCGATGCGCACTGCCGCGGCTTCGGAAGCGCGTAGTGCGTTGATGCCGAGGAGGTGAGCCAGTGCGCCGTGGTGAACGGTGAGCGTTCGGGCGACCTGTAGGAAGCGAATGAGCTCGAGAGGGGTCGAGACCTGGGGTGCGGACTCGGCGTGGTGGTCGTTAGCAGCCTCGCATAGACCGCCGGGTCCGCTGGGATTGGCCCGTCGATGTGTGCGTCGGAAGAATCCGCAAACGCCGTGCATCATCGCGACGATCGACAAGTCCATCAGGCCGGTGTCGCCGAGCTTGTGGATGTACAGCTCGATGTGGGCGCGCTGGAGGCCAAAGGAGTGGGTCCAGTCCGTTGCTCTCACACCAGCTGAACCAGCGGCGCAGTTGGTAGGCGTATAGCCGATGTGTACGGCCGGAGTAGCGGGCGAGATACGACACGGCTGCCAGTTGCGCCGTTGACATGATGATCGGCTGGCGCGGGAAAAGGGTCGCCGATTCGGACCTGAGTCGCCCCGCGCGGCGCGCTGCCCCACCCCACCCAGCCCGGCCACCGCCTCATGACCAGGCACCGGACCGGTCGACGGTAGCCCGGGGACCACCCGACTCGCGCGTCCGCAGTCGGCGGATGGACGCGATTCTGAGCGTCTGTCGAGTAGGAATGTCCGTGCTCTGAGGGACCTTCATTGCAGGAACGACTGGTTAGAGCCCAGATGATCTATCGTCTGGTATGGCGACCATGCTGGAGCGACTCAACAATGCGGTGAACGCTCACGATGCGCAGCGGCTGGCGTCGCTGTTCGCTGAGCACTACCAAAGCGCGCATCCGCTGCACCCCAGTCGAGGGTTCGGCGGAAGCGCCCAGGTGCTCGAGAACTGGTCGTCTGTCTTCGATGGGGTGCCGGACTTCCGCTCGGAACTGGTCGCTTCATCGGTGGACGGAGAAACCGAGTGGGGCGAGTGGCACTGGTCTGGTCACCACGTGGACGGTTCGCCGTTCGCGATGCGTGGGGTCACGATCTTCCTCGTGCGCGACGGGCTGGTCGCCGAAGGTCGGTTCTACCTGGAGCCCGTGGAGGCCGATAGCGGCGACATCGAGGCTGCCGTGCAGGAGCTCTACAAGCCTCCACCTGGGTCGCGACGCTGATCGTCGCCAAGCCAGGCGATCGCAGCCGTCCGCGCGACCATCTGGCGGCACGTCGACGCGCGCGCGGCGGCAAGCCCGGGCGAAAGCGTCGCCGCCCAAAACGCTCCATGAGCGTGCGTCAGCGAGGGCAGAAGCCGTTAGCACGTACGCCTCTCCCAGCCTCATCGCCTGTTCGTGCACTGCTTCGGGTTCTCGACGTTGAGGGGCCATGTATGCCTGCTGAGGCGCGCCGTCTGGCCAGTCGGGAGGAACGTGCGTCGGCGCGAGCTGGACGCCGATGTCGCCACTCGCCGGCCGAGTCGATGACGCTGTGAAACGTCTCGTCGTCAGAGACGTGCCCTTTGAGCATTCCCGCCCAGAATGCACTCTCGGCTTGCAGGCCAGCGGCATCGAACACGACCACGCACGGTCGGTCATCTCGCGGGGGCCTACGATCATGCTGGACTGCGGGTCGTCGGAGGCAGTCGATCGAACCGATGTCCTAGCCGGCGGCGAGCACCTCGCGCAGCCGGTCCGCGAACGCGGCCGGGTCGTTGTGCGGTGACCACTCGCCGGACACGAACCCGCTGTGGTCGCCCGGGAACTCAACGGCCTCCACGCCGAGCAGTCCGGCGAGCGCCTCGCCACCCCGGCGGGGCATCGAGCCGCCGCTCGTCGCGCCAACGGCCGGAACGATCCGTACCCCGGATGTTCCCAGGGCGGCACCGTCGGGGTGGTACGGCTGCATCGTGAGGTTGTGCCCCAGGAGGGCGTCGTCACGGCGGCCGTCGTCCTCGATGGACAATCCGAACTGGGCGGGGTCCGGCGCCGGCCGGTCGAGGTAGTCGGCCGGGAGCGGGCCATCGTGGATGACGAGTTGGATGAACTTCGCCAACGCCGGCCCGTGGCCCTTCTCCCGATAGGTGGCTGCGATGTCGGCGAGGACCCGATCGAGCATCTCGCGGTCCTCCAGGAGCGCGGACAGCGGGGGCTCGTGGGCGACTACTGTCCCGAGCTCGTCAGGGTGCGCGAGCAGCCACGGCAGCGCCGCCACCGCACCACCGCTAGAGGCGAACACGTCGACGGGGTGCAGACCGGTCGCTTCGACGACCCGGTGGACGTCCTCTCCGTGCACCTCGTAACTCACCTCGGCTCCCTCCTCAAGCTTGCTGCGCTCGCTCACCCGCGGGTCATAGGTGATCACGGTCCGATCGTCCAGGTGGGAGACCAGCTGTGAGAACCCGGACGCTGCCATCGGCGACCCGAACACGAACAAGGGTCGGTGCTCGCTGGGGGTGGCGGGCTCGTGCACGTCGTACGTCAGGACGGCGCCCCGTACGTCGATGGTGTGGGTGGTCGGCTCGCTCATGGGCCCTCCTCGTCAGTGCAGCTCGTGAGATACGACCGGCGCCGCCAGGCGGAATCATCGGTCGCCCCAGAAAACCGGACAGAGCATCGCTGGATCCAAGCGCCGGTTGAGCAGCTCCTGTCTTGCCCATCGTGCAGATCCCAGGGAGGGACTACTTCGTGCCGGTAGGACGTGGCCGCTTCGGCGGTCGGAACGCCGCGGGTCATGACGGCTCGCTCGATCGCGCGACCGGCGACGGATCCACATGTGCAACCCCGGCGCTCAGCAGCTCATCTACCGATCTACCGGCGCCTTCCCTCCACGAACAGGGCGACGGCCTTGTCGATACGTCGCTGTCGCGTGTCGAGGGACTTGGCCGCGTTGACGTTGTCCACGTGGTAGCGCTGGAGGCTGTTGGGCAAACCGTCGAAGAACCGGCGCGCGGCTTCATCTGCAGCAAGGGCGGCTGCGAAGTCAGCGGGCATGTTCACAGTCCGCGGCGAGGTGGCAACCCTCAGCGTCACCCGAATCGGGTCACCGCCGACCAGCCCGGTGGCGGCGCGTACTGCCGCACTGAGTCCGATGAGGTACTGACCGCCCATCACGGCAATCGTGCTCTGGTACTCGTACCCGTTCACGTCAACCATGACTGGTGGGCGCTTCCCTGCGCCCAGCTGCTCCATGACGCTTTCCGGCACCACGATCCCGGTGTTGTTTCCACTCGCGGTCAACGTGCTCTCGAAGTAGGCGCTAGCTGCCTCGTTGATAGTCATCACCTCTCAGCGACATGGCACGACGGTCACCCTGAGGCCAGCATCGCTCGGACCAGAGGCGACTCTTGTCGGACACTAATCCATCGGCACGAGAGTGCGTGGCCACCGCTTCCCTGTCGCGGTGGTTCGACGCACCGGGAACGCGGTGGACAGAGGTGTCCGGGCAGCCAGCAGAAACCGATAGGTGTGGCAGACGATCGTTGATAACTTTCGGATGCCGGACCTACAGGCGAGGAGGTGGTACCCGTGAGCATGTCGACGTGGGCGCTCTCCGTAGGAGTCGCGGCCGGACGGCGAGTCGTCGGGAGCGCCGTCCCTGGGCCTTAGAAGGGCACGACCATGCACGTAGCTTCCGAGCACCTCCTCACCGGCGGCCTCCTGGAACGCAAGTTCATCCTTGACGAGTTCCCGGGCATCTTGTGGACGCCCGCGACCGCAAAGCCATCCGTACCCGTGCCGTTGATTCTCATGGGTCACCCGGGTGGCCTTGGCCAGATGTATCCCAGACTGGAGGCTCGAGCACGGCACTCTGCAGGCCTGGGATTCGCCACCGCGAGCATCGAACTGCCGGGGTGCGGGCAGCGACCCGCGCTCGCAGTCGTCGACCAGGCCCGTGCCGAGCTCCGTCAGGCGATCATGGCTGGCGAGCGGCCGAGCGAGGAGGTCATCGACCACCTGATCCTTCCGCTGGTCGACCAGGCCGTTCCGGAGTGGCGCGCGGTCCTCGACGACGTACTCGCGCTGCCCGAGATCGGACGCCCAGCAGGCATATCCGGAGGGATCACTGCCATTGGGGTCCGGTTAGCCCTGCTCGAGCCACGCATCGTGGCCGCTGGGCTCTTCGCGGGCAGCTTCGTCCCCCGCGCCACCATGGAGGAAGCGCGCCGAGTCACCATCCCGCTGCACGTCCTGCTGCAGTGGGACGACGACGGCAATGACAGACAGATGGCTCTCGACCTCTTTGACGCCTTCGGCTCCAAGGAGAAGACGCTCCAAGCCAACATGGGCGGACACGCCGGCATCCCGCCCCACGCCGCAGAGGACGCGGGTCGCTTCTTCCTTCGTCACCTTCGTTCGCGATGACTGGGCCAGATCCACACCGCCAGAGCTGCGCGTCAGTACCCGGCGAGCCTGCTCATCCCTCCAGGGTGCCGTTCAGGGGTGTCACCAGACCGTGCTGGAGCGCGTAGAGGGAGGCTCCGACCCGGTTGGTCGCTCCGATCTTGGTGTAGGTCCGCTCGACGTGGTTGCGTACGGTCTTCTCGCTCAGGACCAGATGGTTGGCGATCTCTCGGTTCGTGAACCCGAGCGAGACCAGGCCGAGGATCTCGTGTTCTCGCGGAGTGAGCAGGTCATCGCGCCGAAGTCGGGTCGTCCGGTGTCCGGCGACGCCGAGGACCGCCTCGACGCACTCGGAGTCGAGCACGCCGGACCTGCTCCTGCCGCGCAGCCGCTCCATGGCCTGCGCGGGCGACAAGGCCGCACGGTAGGGCCGTGGCTCCAGCCCCGACTGGTAGGCGACGGCGGCGGCGAGGATGCGCTCGCTCCGGCCGAGCATCGATCCACCGGCCCCGAGCGGATATCCGGTGCCGTCGAGGTGCTCGTGGTGCGCGCGTGCGACCGTGCGGATGGCGCCCAGCCCCGGGATCCGGTCCAGAACGCGCTCGGTCAGGTAGGGGTGCATCCGCACTCGCTCCCACTCCGGCGGGCTCAGGTCTCCCCGCTTGGACCACAGTTGGTTGGAGACGCCGAGCCGGCCGAGGTCGTGCAGGTGCCCTGCTCGACGAAGTGTGCGGACGTCCCCGGGGCCGATTGCCAGAAGCTCACCGGCAGCCGCCGAGAGCGTGGCCACGGCTCGTGAGTGACCCAGGGTGAAGGGGCACTTGAGGTCGACGAAGTCGCCGATCGCGCACACCAGTCGGTCGAAGCCCTCGTCGGTGAGCCGTACCTCTCGGTCGGGCGCCTGGTCGAGGGCGTCGCCCCACACGTCGCCGTCCCGGGTGGGGGCAAACAGTTCTTCGGGTGAGGTCAGGGCGGCGTCGACCACGACTGGGTCGAATTGGCCACCGCGTCTGCGGCCGGCCATCGCAATCACCGCGTCGAGGCCGTACATGCGGTGGTGCACGTCCGCGATGTCGGCGAACTGCGCGACCCTCATCTCGATGGGTATCTCGTCCCCGGAGGAGCCGGCCGGCAGTCCCCCACCGTCGTAGCGTTCGAAGGTGAAGGCAAGCGTGGTCGCGACCTGCGGCGAGAGGCCGATGTGCCGCGTCAGAGCCGCTGCCGAAGCGCAGTGCGAATGGATGAGCTCTGCGATCTGGCCTCGGGCGTCGCGCAAGAGCGCGGCCATCACCTTCAGCCGCTGTGGAAGTGGTTCGCCCTTGGCGACGTTGCCGAGCAGGAACCGAAGGTAGGGCATGCCGGACCAATCCACCAGGTAGGCCTCGTGACGGACGGCGATGTCGTCGCCGAACCACCGGGCGTACTCCTGGGAGTCGGCATGGCACCCGATCCACATCACCAGCGTGGCGTAGTAGACGGTGCCGCGCTGCTCGGGATCCAGGCCGAGCCGGTCGGCCAGCCGACAGGCGATAGTCGCCGAGCGGAGCATGTGCTCTGCGGGTTGCCCCAGCCCGAGGTCGATCGCGACGGAGAGCCCGGCCAGCACCTCGGCCCGTCGCGGAAGGTCCTCGGTGCCCTGCTTGCCTGAGCCCTTCATGACTTCAGTCTGCTCCCCGGTGGCGCGCAGGTCACCTCGTGAAGCAGTGACGACGGACTTGCATGGGTACCAGGCGCGCCCGACCGGGTTGAGGTTCTCGCTGACTGTGTCGCAGGCCATGGGTTCGACGACCATCCAGGTTCCACCGGTGTCCAGAGCGTCGTGGACGTGGCGCGCGGCGCCGACCGGGTCGCCCATGTCGTGCAGGGCGTCGAAGGTGGTGACGAGGTCGAAGCCGGTGTCCGGGAAGTCGGTCGCGCTCGCTGTCTGAAGACGCACCCGATCACCCACGCCCGCCTCGGTGGCGCGCGCACGCGCGCGCGGTCGGCAACGTAGAACGGCCCCCTCCGGGGGGTACTCGACGTAGCCACCCGGCGGCCTGGGCGTTGAGCCACTCCCGGGCCTAAGGCTCACCGGTGCCGGTGACTCCGGCCAGCTCCACCGCTGCCTTGAAGACGAAGGCCATGAGCTTGTCGACATCGATGGCGGGTGACTGTTGTAGACCAGTCATGATGGTTCCACTCTCTCAGTGTTGTGTCGGCTGTTGTGTGCTGTGTCCTGAAAATGGGGAGGGCCGTCATCGAACGTCCTCCGTCTCGGGTCGCGTCCCGTTCGTCCAAGCCGACACCGTGAAGCGGGCCTGACCGGCGAAGAACAGCCCACGTTGAGGGAGCCAGAAGTCGCCGAGACGAGCCTGCTCCAGCAACGGACCCACGTCGCCGAGATCGGTGCCGTCCACCTCGGCGGCCCCGCCGATGACTCGCCACACCCGAACCGGGGCGGCCTTGAATCCCTGGCCGTTGGGTGTGTGTCCCCGCAGCCGGATCCGCCCGGACTGCAGGACAGCACCGGCCATCGGGCCCATCGAGCCGAGCACCGCATTGCTTTCCCAGGCCCATTGCGGCGTGACTCGGCCCATCGACGTCATCGCCCGCGTGGCCGGTGTCGAACCGAGCCTCAACCGCCACGAGAGACGCGTCCCCATGCTGACGTCGACGGTCCAGTCGTCCCGCCAAGTCATCTCGATAGCCGGGACCCGCTCCACGGCAGCCGCCGAGCCGAAGTAGCGGGGACAGCTGAGGGCCGGGGAGGTGGTGGTGAAGATGGTCCAGCGACCCTGGGGGTCGCGATGCCAGATCGCGCGGTACGCCGTGCCCAGTGAGCTGGCCAACATGTCGCGGAGGGCGAAGTAGTGCCCCCCGGAGAACGGCACGCCCATCGCGCCGTACCCCGTGAAGCGTTCGTCGGACCCGCGGGCGAGTCGTGGATTGCCCTCGACCGTGGCCACCGCTTGCCGTGGAGTCGTGATCATGAGCCCAGCCTCGATCAAGCACCCGCACCGAGGCATGAGGCATCGGCCTCAAGTCGTGGCGATCCGCGGGTGACTCTCCCGGGGCAGGCGTAGAACGCGAGGTGCGTCTATCTGGACAATGTGGCTCGGCTTCGAAGGTCGCACCTGGGAGTTCGAGCCTGACGGTCGGGAGACCCTTGGGTGTGCGTCACCGCTCGCCTGAAACGCTCTGGCGCAATGACGGGCCCGGCAACCTCACCGTGACCCCCGGTGGTGAGAGCACGAGGAGCTGCGCCGGCGCCACGGCCTCAGCGGTGTTCCGGTGGGCGGTACCCGGGGCGGCCGCTCGTTCCCACCGCCCGCAGCGCCGACTCCCCGACGGTCCGGCCCGCCTGCGACATCCGGGACGGCGACGCCTGGGTCAGGGCCAGCGGCAGGACCACGACCGGGCACCTGGCCGCGGCGATGATCCGCTGGGCCAGCAGCGAGGACGAGGTCGCTCTCCGTGCCGCGTCGATGACCAGGAGGTCCGCAGCATGGGCCACCGCAAGCAGGCTCTTGCGCTTGCCGCCGTACAGGACCCGGCACTCGGCCTCGTGGTCGGGCCCGAGAGCCTCGGCCACGTCGGCCTCGAGGTCGGCCTGAGGGCCAGCCGCGACCCCGACCTGGGGGTGCTCTGAGGGCATCGCCGTGGATGCGTCGGAGGGTCGCTTGAGCACACGGACGGCGATCAGATGCCCGTGGTTGGCCTTGGCTTGAGCAGCCGCCCAGGCCAAGGCGGCCGGCGACTTCGACGTCGTGCTCACCCCGACCACCACGGTGTAGGGCCGATCTGTCGCTGCAGCGGACATGCGCGCCTCCTCAGACGGGCAGATGGGTGACCGAGTTGCCGTGCTCGTCGTGCTCGGTCAAGGGCGGGGCGATCTCCTCGAGCGACTTGCCCTCGGCGTCGACGCCCCACACGATCGCGACCAGCGCCCCGATGAGCATGATCGCGGTGGCGATCAGATAGCCCCAGAACATGGGCTGCCGGTCCTGACCGTCTCCGATCAGCCACCCGTAGAACACCGGCCCCAGTGACCCGAAGACCTGGGCGATGGCGAAGAAGTAGGAGATGGCTTGACCGCGGACCTCCTGCGGGAAGATCTCCGACACGGTCAGGTAGCCAGCGGACGCGCCGGCGGACGCGAAGAAGAACGCCACACACCAGAACGCCGTATGCGTGACGGGGGTCAGCAGGTCGCCGAGGAACAGCACAGCCGAGACGCCCAGGATGATGCCGGACAGCGAGTAGCAGCCGCCGATCATGCGACGCCGACCGACGGTGTCGAAGAACCGGCCGAGCACCAGGGGGCCCAACAGGTTGCCGACCGCGAAGGGGAAGAAGTAGACGGCGGCCTCGGCGCTGGTGAGCCCGTAGAAGTTCTTCAGCACCAGGGCGTAGGTGAAGAAGATGGCGTTGTAGAGGAAGCTCTGGGTGATCATCAAGGTCGCTCCCAGCACCGTGCGCGTGGGATAGAGCTTGAAGAACACGTAGACGAGCTGCTTCGGCGTGAGCCCCTCACCCGCCTTGATCCAGCGGGCCTCGGAGTCGTCGTGGTGCGGCAGGTCGCCGCCTGAGTCGCGGATCTCCTGCTCGATGCCGTCGACGATCGTCTCGGCTTCCTCGGCCCGTCCGTGGGTCAACATCCACCGTGGGCTCTCGGGGATGTGGCGACGAAGGTAGATGATGCCCAGGCCGAGGATGGGCCCGATGAAGAAGGCGATGCGCCAGCCCAGGTCCGGCCCGAAGCGGTGGGTGTCGAGGAAGAAGGTGCTGGCCAGGGCGCCCAACGCCGCACCGGCCCAGTAGGTGCCGTTGATGGCCAGGTCGACGCGGCCGCGGTGCTTGCCCGGGATGAGCTCGTCGATGGCCGAGTTCACCGCGGAGTACTCGCCGCCGATGCCCATGCCCGAGATGAAGCGGAACAGCAGGAACATCCACATCGTCGGCGCCAGACCGGATGCGGCGGCTCCGAGCAGATACACCACGAGGGTCAGGGTGAACATCTTCTTGCGACCGAGGGTGTCGGTGAGCCGCCCGAAGAACAGCGCACCGGCGACCTCGCCCAGCAGGTAGACCGTGCCCGCGAGACCGACCTCGGAGCTGCTCATGCTCAGCGTCTTCTCGAAGCCACCGGCTGCCACGATCTGGATCTCGAGCCCGTCGAGGATCCACGCCGTGCCCAGACCGAAGACCACCATCCAGTGGAACCGGCTCCACGGCATGTCGTGCATGCGCGCCGGGATCATGCTCCGGATCGGCTTGTCCTGCTTGGTCTCCTCCGCAGTCATGCGTCCTCCTGATCCAGAGTGAGGCGCACGGCGCCATAGCCCCCGATGCGCGGACCATTCCTAGCACTCGGCAACCAATCTGGCAACGGCAGAAGGAGCCCCGCGGACCGCCCGAGAACCTCAGGCCTCAGGTGGGATGGCGCACCACGGTCCTGGCTTGAACAGGTTGTGCCACGCGGGACGAGCACGCCGTCAATCTTCCACACGGTAAGACCGTCGCCGCACCAGGGCAGCGTGGTCAGTCCTGGAGGGCGGTCACGACCAAGGACCTGAAGCAGATGGTGCTCTGGTACTCGGTCGAGGCGTTGGCGGCGTTTCATGGCCTGCGGTTGCTGGTCGCCCGGGTCGAGTCCGGGATGCCGGTCACTCACGTCGCGAAAGCGAGGTCCCCAGAACGTCACCGAAGGTCGAGCAGGCAGAGCCGGCGATGCGCCTCCGGGTACGTCGCGGACAGGACTGGCTCGGACCCGAGCTCGTGCTCCCCGCCCGAACCGTCAACCGGGTCCTGAGGGTCCCTGGCTCGATTGAGACGGGCGGCTCCCCTGGGGGGAGTCCCCGCCACCTCCGGGCCTGTACCTCCGGTCCCCCGCCTGGTTCGGTGCCACGAGGGCGGGTTCTCCCTGCATCGTCCCGTGCCGCCTGGAGCACTCCCCCTGTGCGCGGGCGCTCTGGTCCGATGCGGTAAGTGGCGACCCAGCCCGTTTCCGGGATTCAGGGGGTGAGTTCGTCCGATGGATCGACGTGCTGAGGGTCGCCGGCTGTGATGTCGCTGATGTGGACGTGACTGGTGACGACGCCGACGGTGATGCCGGAGCCCGCGAGGAGCTGTCCGAGGACGCTGTCGGCGATGGAGCGAGCGTGGTCGGCCACGTCGATGAGATTCTGCCCGAACTGGACGAAGAGCTCGATGGTCAGCTCGCGAAGGGCTTCATTGCGATCGACGAGCAGATTGATGCGTCCGACGGCGGCTCCCTCAAGGGCGGCGTCGACATCGCGCCGCAGCAGCGTGATGATGACCTGCTCGGCGACTCGGACATAGTCGTGGGGCGCGGCGGCCCTGACCGGCAGGGAGCGCCTGCTGGAGCGCAGTGCGTTCCGTAGGACGTCGTCGGCGATCTCGATCGCACGCTGGCGTGAGCGGTGGCGCAGTTGCTTGCTCGCGGCCTGTAGATCTGCCTGCACAGGGGACTCCGACGGAACGACGGGATCGGGTGGTGAGGTCATCGCCACTGCTCCATCCTGATCGCGAGCGCCCGTCTGGCCCGGTGCAACTGACCTCGCACGACTGTGGGGGTGGTGTCGAGGACCTTGGCTATCTCGTCGTAGGACATGCCTTCGAACTCGCGCAGCAGCCAGCTGGCTCTTTGTCGCCACGGTAGTTCAGCCAGTGCGAGTGACAAGGTCTGCCAGAGCTCCTGGTTGACCGCCCGCAGCTCCGGATCGGTCTCGGCGCGGTCCGAGCCGCGCGGTTCCAGCAAGGAGTCGTCAACCAGGACGGGTCGCTTCCGCCGTCGGATGTCTAACACCTGCCGAGCGACGATCCGGAAGGTCCAGGTCTGGAACCGAGACTCGCCGCGGAACTCGGGAAGGTTTCTCCAGACCTTGATCCAGGCGTCCTGCGCGGCGTCCTGCGCGAGGTGATCGTCACCGTCGAGCATGTGCAAGGCGTAGCGGAACGTGGGGTGGAAATGGCGGGCGAAGAGTGTCGCGAACGCCTCTGCGTCGCCGAGCCCAGCGCGTCGGGCGAGGGCCGCGTCGGAGGCAAGCATCGTCGTGCTCACCGCCCTCCCCGTCGCCCGTCCGGAACCACTCACGGCAGTGCTTCGGCTGAGCCTAGGACACGACCCGACAGGATTTCGACCGGTCCGCAGATGTGAGATGGGTCACGCTCGTGTGAGGATGCGGCTCCTGGGCACGTCCAACTGACATCAGCGCAACGTATCCCTAGCGAAGGAACCAACGTGACCATGACCGACAACAGCCTTGAGGCTCAGCCCGCTGGTGAGCTCGTGACCTCGGAGGGCCGCACGACCATCGCCGACACCGTCGTGGCGAAGATCGCCGGCATCGCGACACGTGAGGTGTCGGGTGTCCACGCACTCGGCGGTGGGGCTGCCCGCGCGGTGGGTGTCCTGCGTGAGCGCATTCCGGGTTCGAACACCAACCACTCGCAAGGCATCTCGGTGGAGGTGGGAGAGCGACAGGCTGCCATCGACATCCAGCTCGTCGCCGAGTACGGCGTGTCGATCGCCGACCTCGCCGCCGGGATCCGCCGCAACGTGATCGCCTCGATCGAGCGGATGACCGCCCTGGACGTGACCGAGGTCAACATCGAGGTCCAGGACGTCCACATCCAGTCGGAAGAGAACCAGGACGACTCCGACGGCGACCCCCGCGTCCAGTGACGCAACCACCTCTCGGGCGCGTGGAGCCAGCGGGTTCGTCGGAGGTGGCCGACCTCGTCGCTACGGCGACGAGATCGGTGCCGGGGGTGAACGACCTCCACGCGGGAGCGTTCGGCGAGGTGGCGACGTACCTTCCGGGTCGCCGGGTCACCGGTGTCCGCATCGGCGAGTCAGTCACCGAGGTCCATGTCGTGGTGGAGATGGGTGCGCCGGTGTTGGCGACGGCGGAGTCGATCAGGGCCGCGGTGGAGCCTCTGGTCGGCACTGACGTCCACGTCTTCATCGAAGACATCGACCAGAGCTGAGCCCCGGTGTCCTATCCCGGCCCCCGTGACCCGGCGCTGTACGACCAATGGAGACGCGAGAGACGGGTGGTGAGCCTGAAGCACCACCCCGACCGCGGTGGAGCGCCGGGAGAGCTGGCCCCCCGGTTGGCTCGGCTGGACCTGGACTTCGCCGCCCGCGAGTCTCACCAGTTGGGGGCCGGTCCGGTCGCTATGACCCGGTTACGCGTGTGGCCGCCCCTGAGCCGATCCGTGCGGCGCACGAGGCGCGCAGTGCAGAAGGGGGTTCGCTCAGCCAGGACGCGGATCCCGTCCGGGTGGCCGGGTGCCCGCCGCTATTTCGATCTCTGAACGAACCTACATCGGCATGCGCCGTACGGGCGCTGAACCAGGAGAAGGCACTATGACTACTTCCACCATCGGCCTCATCGCCGGCCTGCTGCTGGCCATCGCGGCCGCGGCCGGCGGCTTCGTCGGTTTCCTGATAGCCGTCATGCTGGGCACGGCCGGCTATCTGGTCGGCGGCCACTACGACGGCGAGGTCGACCTCGGTGCACTGCTGGGTCGGCGCAACCGTGGCTGAGAGTGACCGCACCTCCGCTCGGGCTCACCCCGAGGAGCGGGGGAGTCTGACCATCCACGACAAGGTGGTTGAGCGGATCGCCTCGATCGCCGCCCACGAGATCGAGCAGGTGACCGGCGGTCGTGCCGGTTGGACCCGGATGCATCGGGCCCTGCCCAGAGCGACCGCGAAGGTCGCTGGCGGACGTGCCCGCATCGGCGTCGAGGTGGCAGCGGCCTGGCCGTCGCCGTTGCCGACGGTCACCGCCCAGGTGCGAGACCGCGTCAGCAGCCAGGTCACCAGCCTCACAGGCGTCACCGTGGTCGCCGTCGATGTCACCGTGGCCGCCGTCGTCCACCCCGAGGCAGACGCGAGGAGGGTCCGATGAGCACCAGTGCCGCGCAGAGCACCGATTCGAGCGAGGCGAGTCCGACCGCTGTCCACCCGTCGGCCGGACCGGCCGACGGTTCCCGACCGGACCCAGGTAGCGCTATGACCGCCGCCAGGCAACCGGTCGGCACCGGCTCTGCCCCGTTGTTCGGGCTGTTGCTCGCGCTCGGCCTGATCGCCCTCGGGGCCGTCTGCGTCCAGGAAGCCCTGGTCCGTTCCGGCGCGACCAACGGGACGTCCTGGACCACCGGCCTGCTGGTGCGGCTGAACGGTGTGCGCGCCAGTGACTGGATGCCGGTCGTCTTCATCGCCGCGGTGCTCGTCGGGGTGCTGCTGATCCCCGTCGTCTTCAACCGCCGCCCGCGCAAGGCCGTCGTGGTGCGCGCCAACACCGGGGTGTACCTGCGGATTCGGGATCTCGCCCGCGTCGCGGAGAGTCTGATCGAAGGCACCGACGGCGTCACCGATGTGGATGCCACGGCGAAGCGCACCCGACTCAAGGTGACGGTGACCACCGTCGAGCCGGAGGAGCACAACGGCGTTCTGAGCGAGACGGTTCGCGAGCGGCTGTCCCCGTGCCTCGAGCCACTAGCGCGCGCCCCGAAAGTCCGCGTCAACATCCGAAACAAGGACCTCGCATGATCAGTCGCACCACGCTCGCCCTGGATCGGTTCGCAACCCTCGGCCTGGCGCTGGCACTCATCGGCGGCGGCGCGGTCGGGGTGTGGTGGTGGACCGGCGACAGCTCGCTGGCGGCTCGCAGTGACACCACCGCGATCCAAGACCTCGTCGCGACCGGCTGGTGGCCCTGGGCCAGCGCCATCGCGGGAGTCTTGCTCGTCCTTCTCGGCATCCGCTGGGTCGCCGCGCACGTGTCGACCACCAAGGTCAAGCAGCTCAACCTCACAGGCTCTGGCTCCGCAGGCAGGCTCGGCGTCGACGGCACCCAGGTGGCCAGTGCCGCCGCAGAGACGTTCTCGCACACCCTCGGGGTGCGGAGCGCCAAGGGCCGCATCAACCGTGACCGCGGCCAGATCGTCGCCGAGATCAACGCCACCATCGAGCCCGAGGCTGACCTCGCGCTGATCGCCGAGCAGGCGGACCTGGTCTCCGCCCAGCTCGGCCAGGTGCTTGGTCGCGACGACCTGCGTTGCAGCGTCCAGCTCACCGTCGCACGCACTGGTAAAGCCCTGAACAGGGTCTCCTGACCGAACCCACGCAGGGAGCGCCCTCGGGAGTCCAGGTGACCTGGACCTCAGCCGTCGTCCCTGCGCGCAGGGACCGTCGAACGGACCTCGAGATGCCCGGTTCAGCACAGGCCCAACAGCCGGCGACCGGTCCGGACTGCCGTGTGGCTCATCTCCAGCGGTGAGCCTCACGGCAGTTCCACGTCGCGGGAGAGCTGTGACCGGCAGCGACACGTGTCACCCCTCGGCCGCCGCTACCAACTCACCCATGGACCGCACGGCGTCCGTGTGCGCGACTCTTAGGTGAGGTTGCGGTACTTGCGGGTGCACAGCAGGCCGAAGACCAGGCCGATGCCAAGGGTCCACAGCAGGGCCTGCAGGATCAACGACGTGGTGCCCGTGCCGCCGAGCAGCATCTCCCGCTGCACCGGGGTCGCGGTGTCGCCGAGGATCAGCGAGCGCGCCGCGTTGATCACCACGCTGACCGGCTGGTGCGTCGCGAACCCCTGGAGCCACCCGGGCATGGTCTGCACCGGGACGAACGCGGACGAGGCGAAGGTGAGCGGGAAGATGATCGGGAAGGTCGCCGCGTTCACCGCCTCCGTGCTGCGCACGGTCATGCCGATCAGCGCGTAGCCGAGACTGACGGCCAGGGCGAACAGGAGCAGCAGCAAGGACGCCAGCAGCAGGCCCACGGGGTTCTCGGGACGGAAGCCGACCGCGAAGCCGGTCGCGATCAGGATGGCGAGACCGACGGCGTTGTTCAGGGTGTCCGCGACCACCCGGCCGCCGAAGACGGCGCTGCGCGCCATCGGCAGGGAGCGCAGCCGGTAGATGAACCCCTTCTGGAGGTCATCCGCGAGCGCGAAGCCTGTGACGCCGGCGCTGAAGAGGACCGTCTGCACGGCGATCCCCGGGATCAGGTAGTTGACGTAGTTGATGCCCTGCAGACCGCTGATCGCGCCACCGAAGACGTAGCGGAACAGCAGCACGAACATGATCGGGGACACCAGGTTGAAGACCACCTGCTCGGGCTGTCGCGTCAGCCTTCGCAGGTTGCGACCGGCCATCGCCGCCGTGTCGCGCAGCGCCCACTTCAGGCCGCCCTGGACCTCGCCGGTCCGGGTGTCCGCCGGACCCCGGCCGGTCACGCTCTGCGTCATCGCGAACCCCTCTCGACGTCGTCCATCTGCCCTGCGTGCTGCTGCTCGCCTGCGGAGGCGTCCTGCTCGGCGCCGTGTCCGGTAAGGGACATGAAGACGTCGTCCAGGCTGGGCTCCCGCAGCTGCAACCCCCGGGCGGTCACGCCTGCCGCGTCGAGCCGGCGCACCACCTCGCCGAGAACGGCGGTGCCGTTCGCCGCCGGCACGTGCACCGTGTCGTCGTAGACGGTCACCTCCCCGTCGCCCACGTCACCGAAGTCCCGGGCGACCTGGTGTGCCTCGGCATCGTCAGCCAGCTGGACCTCGATCATCGCGCCCCCCATCCGCGCCTTGAGCTCGGCGGAGGTGCCCTCCGCGATCACCCGCCCGTGGTCCACGACGGCGATCCGGTCGGCGAGTCGATCGGCCTCCTCGAGGTACTGCGTGGTCAGCAGCAGCGTGGTGCCGCCACGGACCAGGCCCTCGATGACCGCCCAGAGCTCGATCCGGCTACGCGGGTCGAGTCCGGTGGTCGGCTCGTCGAGGAAGAGCACCGGCGGCCGGGCCACCAGGGCGGCGGCGAGGTCCAGCCGACGTCGCATGCCGCCGGAGTAGGTCTTCGCCGGCCGGCCGCCGGCATCGCTCAGCCCGAAGTCGTCGAGCAGCTCCCGGGCGCGGACCCGCGCCTGCCTGGTCGACAGGTGGTTGAGCCGACCGACCAGGGTGAGGTTCTCCGCGCCGGTCAGGATCTCGTCCACAGCCGCGAACTGGCCTGCGAGGCCGATCGACCGTCGTACGCCTGCCGGATCCGCGAGGACGTCGAGGCCGGCGACCGCTGCCGTCCCCGCGTCGGGCCGCAGCAGCGTGGTCAGGACATTGACCACGGTCGTCTTGCCGGCACCGTTGGGGCCCAGCAGCCCGAAGACCGTCCCCGCCGGGACCTCCAGGGAGACCCCGTCCAAAGCACGTACGTCCGGCCCGAAGGTCTTCACCAGGCCGTCGGCGATGATCGCAGCATCACTCATCCCAGCACCCTATTCGTCAGCACCGACACTGCGACCGTCGAGGGGATCGCGACCCGGGACCCGTCGTCACGGGCGCCGGCCGAGACGGCCGAAGCCGGGATGCACGCCCGGAGTGAGGCCCTGGTCCTTGGCGATGCGACCGAGGAGGTCGACCAGGGTGGCGCGTTCGGCGTCGTCCAGCCCGCGGCAGAGATCCCGCTCATGGGTCCGGGCGACTGCGGCTATCCGGCGCACCGTCGCGTGCCCGGCGCCGGTGAGACGCAGTGCGTACTGGCGTCGGTCGGCCGTGCTGCGCTCCCGCTCGGCCAGCCCGCGCGACTCCAGCTCGTCGAGCAGGGCGACCATCTTGCTGGGCAGCAAGCCGAGCCGGGTGGCCAGCTGCTGCTGGCTGCAGCCGGGGTCGTGGGCGATGGCGCGCAGCAGACCCGCCAGGGGTGGGGTGAGTCCGATCCCGGCGGTCCGCTCGGCGAACCGGGCGGCCGCGTGGGTGCCGAGCTGTGCCAGCAGGAAGGCCGCGCCGCCCCGGGGCTCCGGGTGTTGCTCCCCGGGGTTGCCCTGCTCTTGCCTGGTGACCGACATGGTGCAACCCTGGCACAGAGGAATCGTTCGCGTCAGGAATGGTTGTCGAGTCATACGAAAAGGGAGTCACCATGGCAGGGCCGTCTCGACCCGCAGCCGGGGCGCCGCCGCGGCTGCATCAGCCCCGACACCTGGGTGGCGCTCCGCTGCTGCCGCCCGCTGTGGCGTACCTGACGCTCGTGGTAGCCGGCGTCGTCGTCCCGCCCGTGGTCGCCGGTGTCGCTCCGTACGGCTCCGATGCCGACCTCCTCGACTTCTACACCCGCCACCCGGGGGCGGCGCACCTGCTGGCCTTCTTCGTCCTGGCCTCGGCCGTGCCGTTCACCGTGTTCACCGCTGTCGCCTCGCATCGGGTGCGCGTCGGCGGCCTCGACGTGCCGGGTCGGCTGATCGCCCTGGCCGGCGGGGCGGCGGCGGCGGGGATGCTGGCCGCGTCGGGATCAGCCACGCTGGCGCTGACCCGGTCCGGTGTCACGCAGAGCGACGCCGCCATCAGAGCCCTCGACGCTCTCGCCTTCGCGACCGGCGGCCCCGGGTTCGTGGTGTTCAGCGGACTGCTGCTGGCCGGGATCTCCGTCCCGGCGCTGGTCGGACGACTGGTGCCGCGCTGGATCGGCTGGTTCGGTCTGGTCGTGGCCGCGAGCTGTGCCCTGGCCAGCCTGGCTGCCGCGACCGACGCGCTCGACCTGCTGCTGCCCGTCGGCCGGTTCGGCACGATGATCTGGATGGTCCTCGTCGCCCTCACCCTGACCGCCGAGGCCCGCGACCCGGCGAGATGACCGAGGTGGCCCGCTGCGACTGCCGCCCGCGCCTGACGATCCCCCCGATGTGCGACGTCGGACTGGACCACGCCGTGGTGAGCGCCGCCGGGGAGACGGCCGTGGGAGGGTGGTCGGATGAGCCATGTGCCGCCGCCGGTCCTGGCGCTCTCCGCAGGTCTCGGCCAGCGTGCCCTGACCAGGAGCGCCCAGCCACCGTCGGCCCTGCGAGCCGCAGCGGCGGGAGTGACCGCGGTGGCGTCGATGGCGTTGGCGGGCACGGCGGTGGCGACCTTCCGACGCAGCGGGACGACGCTGGATCCCGGCGACCCCGGCCGGGCCTCGGTCCTGGTGACGACCGGGGCGCACTCGGTCAGCCGGAACCCGATGTACGTCGGACTGGCGGGGCTGCTCGTCGCGAACGCGATCCGACGAGGTCACTGGGCCGCACTCGTCCCGGTCGCCGGTTTCCTGGTCGTGATCGACCGAGGGCAGATCGCGTCGGAGGAGGCCGCCCTGCTCACCAGCTTCGGAGCAGAGTACGAGGCCTATCGCGTGCGAGTGCCCCGGTGGCTGGGGCGCGGGTCGCTGACCTCCCGTTCCCCGGCCTGACCGGCCGCCCGGCGGCTAGGTTCGTCGGGTGAGTCGCCTCCTGCACCTCAACGGACCTCCCGGCGTCGGCAAGTCCACGCTGGCCCGGCGGTACGTCGACGAGCATCCGGGGGTGCTCAACTGCGACGTCGACGCCCTGCGCACCTTCGTCGGTGGCTGGCGCAGCGACTTCGCCGGGGCAGGCGGGCTGATCCGGCCCGCGGCCCTCGCGATGGTCACCGCCTACCTCCGCACGGGTCACGACGTGGTGCTGCCGCAGATGCTGGTCCGCCTCTCCGAGCTGGAGAGGTTCGAGAGTGCCGCCCGGGACGCCCGAGCCGAGTTCGTCGAGTGCATGATCACCGACGACGAGGCCTCGGCGGTCTCGCGCTTCCACCGGCGTGGCGACTCCGAGAGCGGCGAAGCCTGGCACCAGCAGGTGCGGGATCTCGTCGAGGCCGACGGCGGTGACCGGGCCCTGGCTGCGCACCATCGTGGCCTGCAGGAGCTCGCGGCTCAGCGCCCCGACACCATCGTCATCCGCAGCCGCGAGGGCGAGGTCGACGCGACGTACCGGGCGCTGCACCGCGTGCTGGGCTGTGCACCCCCGGACGACGCGGCACCGCTCAGTCGGTGATCGCCACCGCCCTGGTCGGGCCTCCGTGGGCGCCTTGCAGCTTCAACGGGAAGCCCGCGAAGGTGAACCTGGTGTCGACGACCCGGTCCAGGTTGGCCAGGTTCTCGTAGTGGGTGATGTGCTCGCGGCGGCACATCATGTGGCACGGGTAGCTGGTGCTGGTCGGGTTGTCGGGAGTGGGGCTGTCGACTCCGAAGGTCTTGATGCCACGCTCGACAATCCACTCGCTGGCCGAGGCGCCGAGCCCGGCGAACTCGGAGAGGTAGCGCTTGTCCCCGGAGAACTTGTTCCAGGTCGCGGTGTGGAAGAGCACGATGTCGCCCGGGCGGACCTCGACCGGCGAGCCCTTCTCGATGCGGGTGAGGTCCTCGGCGGTGATGTCGGTGCCGGGGGCGAACTCGGTCACGTCGAGGCACACCGCGGTCCCGTAGAACAGGTCCAGCGCCATCTTCTCGATGGTCTCCGCGCTGGGGTCGGGGTCGAGGTGCGAGAAGGAGTCGACGTGGGTGGGGCCGTTGTCGTTGAGCATGAAGCCGGTCGTCTGGAAGGAGAACCCGCCGTCGAAGCGCGGGGCGGTCTCCTCGTGGGTAGCGTGCTCGAACTGCACGGTCTTGAGGTGCCCGGGGTAGACCTTCATGCCCTCATAGATGTCCTGCGACAGGTCGATCAGTGCCATGGCTTTCCTTTGCGGGTCAGTGATGTGGGCGAGCGGGGACGACGGCGAGGCTCAGTACATGACGACCCCCGCGGAGACGTTCAGATCCTCACCGGTGATGCCGGCCCCGCGGTCCGAGGCCAGGAACGCACAGGCCGCGGCCACTTCGGAGACCTCCACCAAGCGGTCCAGCGGCGACGCACTCGTGAACTCTGCGCGAGCCGACGCCTCGTCGATGCCGCGGCTGGCGGCCTGGCGGGCGATCACCGCGTCGATGCGCGGCCCGGCGATCGCTCCGGGGCACACCGCGTTCACGCGCACGCCGTGCGGGCCGAGCTCCGCGGCCAGCGTGCGGACCAAGCCGATCACCCCCATCTTGGCGCTGGCATACGGCGTGCGGCCGTAGAGGGGGCGTTTGCCGGTCATCGAGGAGACCGCGACCAGGGAGCCCTCGCCCGAGGCGATCAGCGCCGGGATGAAGGCCCGGAAGGTGAGGAATACCCCGTCGAGGTCGGTAGCCAGGCACTCGCGCCACTGGGCGAGGCTCACCTCGTGCAGCGGCGCGGTCGGACCGGCTATCCCGGCGTTGGCGACCACCGTGTGCACGCGGCCCCCGGTCGTCTCGAGATCGGCCGTGAGGCGTGCGCGCAGCGTGTCCACGGACTCCTCGTCGGAGACGTCGCAGGCGTAGGCCAACGCCTTGCCGCCCGCGGCCTCCACCCGGGCGACGGTCTCCTCGAGGGACGTGGGGTCACGCGCCGTCACTGCGACCGTGAGCCCGATCTCGGCCAGGGCGACGGCGACCGACTGGCCGAGGCCCCGGTTGGCTCCCGTCACCACCGCGACCCGCTCAGCCACTCAGCTCTCCTCCCGCGCCTGACGGATGGCGGCCAAGATCCGGTCGGGGGTCATCGGCAGCTCCGTCAGCCGCACACCGAGCGAGGACAACGCGTCGTTGACCGCCACGTTGATGGCTGCCGGGGCCATCATCCGGCCACCCTCGCCTCCTCCTTTGATGCCGTGCGGCGTGTACGGCGAAGGGGTCTCGACGTGCCCGATCCGCATCGGCGGCATCTCCATCGAGGTGGGCATCAGGTAGTCCAGGAAGCTGGCGGTGACCAGCTGGCCGTCGTCGCCGTAGACGAACTCCTCGTGCAGCGCCGTCCCGATCCCCTGCGCGGTGCCACCGAGGATGTGACCGGCCAGGGACCGCGGGTTCACCAGGGTCCCGCAGTCGTGGACGGCGACGTAGTCCAGGAACGACACCGCACCCGAGGTCGGGTCCACCTCCACGACGGGCACGTGACAGGCGTGACCCATGAACGGGTAGAAGACCCCCAGGTCGGAGCGGTCCGCGGAGGGCATCGTGGTGTACGGGTGGTCGTAGACCTTCGACTCCTCGAGCCCCGACTCCATCTCCTCGGGGAACGAGTGCTTGAAGAGGTGCAGCATGATCGCGACCTCGGCCAGCGTCTTGCGCTGGTCGGGGGAGCCCTTCACCTGGTAGCCGCCCTCGACCCACTCCAGGTCGTCCGGGTTGGCCTCCAGCAGGTGCGCCGTCGCGGCCCGCACCTTGTCCTTGATCTTCTTGGTCGCGCCCTCGACCGCTCCGGCGAGCATCACCGTGGTCCGGGAGCCGCCGGGACCGGTCGCGGGCAGGCCGTTGCGGCTGCCCTGGTAGATGATCGAGACGGCGTGCGGATCGCAGTCGAACTCCTCGGCGACCAGCTGGGCGACCATCGTCTCGGGGGAGTTGCCCCAGAAGGCCTGGCTGTACAACGTGGCGGTGATGCCGCCCATCGAGTCGACCTTGAGGCTGACGCTCTCGGGCATCGAGGTCACCGGAGCGCCCGGCTCGTCGAACCAGAACCAGAACTCGGTGGCCGAGAAGACCGAGCGCTCCTGGGCCGTGATCAGGCCGATGCCGATGTAGCGGCCCTCCTTGAGGGCCTCCGCCTGCACCGAGCGCCAGTGGTCGTAGTCGATCAGGGAGAGCGCCTTGTCCATGACCGCGTTGTAGTCACCGGAGTCGTAGACGTTGCCCGTGGGGATGAAGTGCGGGAACTCGGTGATGAAGTTGTCGCGGCGCATCTTGACGGGGTCGATGCCCAGCTCCCGGGCGGCCTTGTCGACCATCTGCTCGAGCATCCAGTTGTTCACCTCGGACCCGAAGCCCCGGTAGGCGCCCTGCTGGTTCTTGTTGGTCAGCACGGCGCGCACCTTGTAGCGGACGCTGTTGATCCGGTACGGGCCGACGACCTGGGCCAGGGCGTTGCCGTGGTGGCCGACCCCGAACTGGATGTAGGCGCCGTAGTCGTCGATCACGTCGATTTTGATGCCACGCATGGTCCCGTCACGCATCACGGCCAGCTGCACGTCGTACACCCGGTCGGAGCCGTGGTGGTCGCAGTTGGACATGTTCTCGTAGCGGTCCTCCAGGTAGCGGACCGGGCGGCCCACGACCTTGGACGCCATCCCGGCGATGATCGCCACTTTGGTGGCGAACAGCTTCGAGCCGAAGCTGCCGCCGGCGGGGACCGGCCGCATGTCGAGCTTGTTGGTCGGCACCTTCAGCGACCCGGCCACCATGAACAGGTAGCTGGTGAAGCTCAGCGAGTTGGTGTGGATGGTCAGGTCGCCGTTGCTGACGTCGTAGTCGGCGATCGCGCCGACGGTCTCCAGCGGCTGACCGCCCGAGCGTCGCCACCGCAGCCGGTCCGAGACGACCAGGTCCGCCCCGGCGAAGTCCTCGTCGACGGTGCCGAAGTCGAAGGAGCGCTCGTAGGCGAGGTTCGACCCCAGCGGCTCGTGCACGAGCGGCGGCGTCCTCGTCCAGGGCCCGCTCGGGATCGACGACCGGCGGCAGCGGCTCGTACTCGACGTCGATCAGGTCCAGGGCGTCCTCGGCCAGGTAGCGGTCCTCGGCCACCACGACCGCGACGCCCTCGCCGACGTAGCGCACCTTGTCCACGGCCAGGCAGCGCCACGTGTGCGCGGTCGGGTCCGGGCCGAAGTCGGGCAGGGGGTCGGTGAGCTCGGCGGCCTCGGCGCCGGTGATGACCGCGTAGACGCCGGGCGCCGAGCGCGCCTGCGAGACATCGAGGTGCGTGATCCGCGCGTGCGCGTGGATGCTGTGCAGCACGGCGACGTGCAGCATCCCCGGCACGCTGAGGTCACCGATGTAGCCACCCCGACCGCGCAGGAACTTGGGGTCCTCGACGCGTCGGATGGACTTGCCCACCCAGGTGCGCTCGGCCTTGTGCTCGCGCACCGGCGGCGCGTCGGCGATCCGGTCCGTGGTCATGCCGGGCTCCCTTCGTGGGTGGCGTCCTCGGAGCGCATCCGCGCGGCGGCGGCGGTGATGGCCTCGACGATGTACTGGTACCCGGTGCAGCGGCACAGGTTGCCCGAGATCCCCTCTCGGACCTCCTGCGGGGTCGGGTCGGGGTTCTCCTCGAGCAGCTCGGCAGCCCGCATCAGCATGCCGGGCGTGCAGTAGCCGCACTGGAGCCCCTGCTTGTCCCAGAACTCGTCCTGCAGCGGATGCAGCTCCGCACCGTTGGCCATGCCCTCGATGGTGCGGATCTCGGCGCCGTCGGCCTGCACCGCGAAGCTGATGCAGGACCGCACACTGCGGCCGTTCACCAGGATGGTGCAGGTGCCGCAGACGCCGTGCTCGCACCCGACGTGGGTGCCGACCAGGCCCAGGTCCTCCCGGAGGGCGTCGACGAGCAGCTTGCGGGGCTCGACCTCGATCGTGTGCTCGCGTCCGTTGACGGTCATGGTGACGGTGTGGCGCGTCATCGTGAGTCAGCCCCGTTCTGGGCACGCTCGAGTGCCCGGTAGATTCCCCGTCGTACGTAGGAGTCGGTGATCTCCCGGCGAGCCGCAGGGCTGCCGTGCAGGTCCTGGGTCGGGTTGATCTCCGCGGCCGCGGTGGCGGCCGCCCGCTGCACTGTCGCCTCGTCGGGCTGTGCGCCCCGCAGCACCTGCTCGGCGCCGGGCACCCGGACCGGGGTGCCGCCGACGCCGCTGAGGGCGATCGCGACCCGGTCGACGGTGCCGTCGCTGACCGCCAGGTCCACGCCGACGCCGACCAGCGCGAAGCTCCCCTGCGTCCGGGCGAACTCGACGAAGCTCTGGCCGCCGGCTCGGTGCCGCACCCGGACGTAGGCGAGGATCTCGTCCGGCGACAGCGCCGTGGTGAACGGGCCCTGGAAGAAGTCCGCGGCGGCGATGCTGCGCTCCCCTCCCGGGCCGACCGCCACGATCTCGGCCTCCAGCGCCAGCATCACGGCCGGCAGCTCGGCGGCCGGGTCGGCGTGCGCGACGCTGCCTCCGACCGTCCCGCTGTGACGGATCGGCGGGTGGGCGACCTGCTGCAGGGCCTCTCGCATCATCGGCGCCAGCCGGGCCACCTCCGGGGAGTGCTCCGCATCGGTCATCCGCACCATCGCGCCGACCGTCAGCGTCTCCCCGTCGGTCTCGATGCGCGTGAGCTCCTCGACGCGGCGGAGGTCGACGACGAAGTCCGGCTGGGACAGCCGGAAGTTCATGATCGGGACCAGGCTCTGCCCACCGGCCAGCACCCGCACGTCCTCCTCGGCGTGTTGGGTCAGCAGGTCGAGCACCCCGGTGATCGTGTCCGGAGCGGCGTACTCGAAGGCGGCGGGCTTCATGGTGACGTTCCGATCATCTGTACCTCCGCTGTTCTGGGGCCGGATCTGGCGCTGCGGTCGTGCGAGGGCTACGGGGGCTACGAGGGGTCGTCGGACCGGGGCCGGCGCGGTGCACGCGGCCTCGCGGTCACGGACCAGGGCGCCGGAGCGACGTCGACCAAGGCGTCGGCCACTCGGTCGGGAACGCGCTCGACGGACCTGGTCAACGGCGCCTCGTTCTCTGGGAGATGTACCGTGAGCCTCGACCGCATACGTATTCACGTCAAGGGTCGGATGTCAGATTTTCCATGTCGATCACCAGCCACGACGTCGCGCGGCTTGCCGGGGTCTCGCAGCCCACCGTCTCCCGTGCGCTCCGCGACCAGCCGGGCGTCTCGCCGCAGACCAGAGCGCGCGTGCGCAGCGCGGCCCGGCAGCTCGGTCACGTCACGATGCAGACCGGACGTGCCCTGGCGACCCGACAGACGAGCAAGATCGGGATCGTCAGCGCCGAGCTGAGCAACCCCTTCTACCCGGCGCTGCTCGGTCCCCTGCATGCGGCGTTCGTGGAGCGCGGATACCGCACCACCCTGTTCACCGACCGGGCGGACGAGCCGTTCGAGGCGGCGCCGCTGCTCGACGGGTCGCTGGACGGGGCGGTCCTGACCACGTCGCGCACCGACAGTGCCCTGCCGGGGGAGCTGCTGCGCCGAGGGGTGCCGTTCGTGATGGTCAACCGGACCGTCGACGGCGCCCGGGGCGACTCCTGCTTCGGCGACAACGTCGCGGGCGGGCGCGAGGTCGCCGACTTCATGGTCCGGCTGGGGCACCGACGCATCGGCGCCATCATGGGCCCCGAGGAGACGAGCACCGGTCGCGACCGGACGCTGGGGTTCCGGGCGCGTCTGCTGGAGGCGGGTGTCGCCTGGGATCCGGCCCGGCTGGTTCGCGGCCCGTTCGCGGCCGAGACCGGCCACGCCGCGCTTCGGGAGCTGATGCGCGCGACGAGGCCGCCGACGGCGATCTTCTGCGGCAACGACGTCATCGCTCTCGGTGCTCTCAACGCCGCTTCTGAGCTGGGGATCGCCGTGCCGGAGCAGCTCACCCTGGTCGGCTTCGACAACATCCCCATGTCCTCGTGGCCGATCGTCGGGCTGACCACGATGTCGGTGGATCTCGGCGAGATGGCCGCCTCTGCTGCCGGTCTCCTGGTCTCGCGCATGCAGGCCCCCTCTACGGCGCCTCGCCATCGGGTGATCGACCCCCTCCTGGTGCTGCGACGGACCCACGCGCCTCCACCCGCCGGATCCTGACGCCGGACACTGACGCCGGGATCCTGATGCCGGCTCCACCCGCCCGGCGGCGGTAGGCTCCGGCCCGGGTACGAACAGAGGTGGGACATGACGGCGAGCCGATCCGCTCGTGAGAAGAAGGCCGCCGCCGAGGCGGGTGCACTGGCGAGGGTCAGGATCGACCTCGACGCGGACCAGCAGTTCGTCTACAAGATCAGCTGCTCCGAGTGCGTCGTCCGGGACCGGCTCAGCTGGTCCGCCTACCGCCCCGGCGGTGACAACGGCTTCATGGCGGCGACGGACAGGTGGATCTTCCACCTGGTCGAGAGGCATCCGGGTGCCGACGCCCCGTGCCTGGCCTTCCTGCCGGCGGCTCAGCGCCGCCTGCACGAACGACGCGAGCGGCCGGCCGACCCGGCCGACCCGGCCGACCTGCCGGTCGGCACCGACTCCTGAGGCCGCGGATCCGAACGCGCGAGCGGTGGTGTCCGGCGCCCCGTGCCGGTAGCGTCCGAGGATGACCGCAAACACCGGGGCCGACGGCTCGGTGCGGGTCCTGGCCCACGCTCTGGACCAGGCCGGCGACGTGCTCGACCAGGTCCACGCCGATCACCTGCCGCAACCCACTCCGTGCGACGACTGGAGCGTCGCGGCGCTCGTCGACCATCTGGTCGCGACGCCGGCGCGCTTCCTGGCCGGGATGCGGGGTGAGCGGATCGACTGGTCGGTGGCGCCACCTCACGTCGCGCACGGCTGGGGACCCGAGTTCCGCAACCACGCCGACGACCTGGTCCACGCCTGGCACGCGCTCGAGGGTGATCCGCCCATGCCGGTGCAGTGGCAGGTCGCCGAGCTCGCCGTCCATACCTGGGACCTCGCGACGTCCATCGGGTTGCCCGCGGACCGGCTCGATCCCGAGGTCGCCGAGACCGGCCTGGCGTTCATGCGGGCGAACCTCGCCTCCGAGCTGCGCGGCGAGGCCTTCGGCCCGGAGCATCCCGCGCCGTCCGGCGCCGGTCCGTACGACGCGCTCGCAGCGTTCGCCGGCCGCGCGGCGCGCTGACCCGGGGGTCCGGCCGAGAGCCGGCGCCCGTCCTCTCCAGCGAACGCCCGGAGCACCGCCGCTGGCACCGCGGGCCAACGCACGCGTCACAGCCTCCCGACCACCTCACGTTGCCGGCTGAGCAGGTAGCCGCGCTCGGTGTCGTTGTGGCACGTTGCTATCGCCGCGCCGAACGCTGCGACGGCCGCGGCCGCGTCACCGCGACGGGACAGGAGCTCGGCCCGGACGGCGGCGACCCGGTGGCTGCCGGGGATCTCGATGCCGTCGAGGGCGGCCAGCCCCAGGTCCGCGCCTGACGCCTCGGCCACCGCCACCGCGCAGGCGAGCCGAGCGCTCGGGGACGGCACCAGCCGCAGCAACAGGTCCTAGTGGCCCGCGATGGTGTCCCAGCGGGTCTCCCCAGGCGAAGCGACCCGGGCGTGCTCGGCGGCGATCCGTGCCTGGACGACGTACGACGCAGCAGCGGGCTGACCGGCCCTGCCAGCGCCGGCTCGCCCATCAGGGCCAGAGCCTGGTCGATCTCGTCGCGATGCCACCGGAGCCGGTCCTGGTCGGCGAGCAGGACCAGCCGACCGTCCTCACCGACCCGCGCGTCGCGTCGGGAGTGCTGCAGCAGCATCAGCGCCAGCAGCGCCAGGGTCACCGGCTCGTCCGGTCGCAGGTCGCGCACCACCCGTACCAGCCGGATCGCCTCGCGGCGAGGTCCGCGCGCAGCAGATCCGGACCGCTGCCCGGGGCGTAGCAGGCGGTGAAGGCCAGGTACGCCGTCTGGGCGACCGTGTCCAGCCGCTGCGGAAGCACGTCCGCGGCCGGGACCGCGAAGGGGATGCCGGCTGCCTCGGTCGCCAGGGAGGGAGGGGTGCACATCAGGACCAGGCGGAGCGCGTCGTCCTCGACGAGGTCCCCGAGTCGGCCATCGCCCCCCAGGGCGGCCTGCCGCTGCTCGGCGTCGATCTCCAGCAGCGTCGCCTTGCGGTGCGCCATCGACTCGGCCCGCAGCCGGTCCAGGACGCGCCTGCGCGCAGCGGTGAGCAGCCAGGCGGGCGGGTTGTCCGGCGGCCCGTCTGCGGGCCAGTGCCGTGCCGCTGCCTCGACCGCGTCGCCGAGGGCGTCCTCCACGAGGTCGAGCCGGCGGTACTGCGCGAGGAGGCGGGACGTGAGTCGTCCCCACTCCTCGCTCGCACGACCGTCTCCAGGACGGCACCGGCCGCGTCGCTCACACCGACTCGTAGCCCGGATGGTGGTGGCCGTGTCGGCACCCGCCAGGGCCGCCGAGCCGATCCGGCGATAGGCGACGAGGACCACGTAGCGCTTCACGACGGGCGTCCGATGCGGGTGTACTCGGTCGTGTCGTTCTCCTTCACTCGGCCAGGCGGCGGAGCTCGATCAGCTCGCCACGGGCGGCGAACCGCTCGCACGCCGTACGCAGGTCGTCCTCGTCGTCGGTCTCGACGAGGTAGAAGCCGACGATCTGCTCGGCGGACTCGGTGAACGGGCCGTCGGTGACGAGTGCCCCGCCCTGCCCGTCAGGACGCAGCGAGGTGGCCTTCTCCGACGGCTCGAGCGGTCCGGCGACGATCACCCGGTGGCCACCCTGCGCCAGCTCCGCGTGGAACTGCTGATGCGAGCGCATCCCCTTCTCGTGCTCGGATGCGGGGAGTGTCGCCCACTCCGCCTCGGGTGCGGGCAGCAGCACAAGGTGTCGGGTCATCGAGGCTTCCTCCTGGAGGTTGTCGGGCCGCGGATGCGACCTCATCACCATGACGGATGAGGCGTCAACGTCTCGACAGCACCGGGCATCGGATCTGCCGACGTCAGACGGGCACCTGCCGGGTGTGCTGGCGCGGCACCGTGGGCAGCGGGCCGGTGCTGGGGTAGCGCGAGGCCTGGCCCGTGGCAGGCAGTCCGACCCACCGGCGACGGCTCTGCTCGGGGACGGGCGCGGGCGCGAGCACCGGGGGACCGGCGAGGGCTGCTGCGACCAACGCCGCGCAGACCCCGACGACGGCGGGACCGGCCACTCCCAGGGTGGTCGCCGCGAGCCCGCAGACGGCGGTCCCGAGGCAGACGCCGCTGATCGTTGCCGACATCCGCCAGGAGGCGGACTCCGCTCGCAGTCCGTCGGAGCCCGCTGCGTCCTCGGCCGCCATCAGCAGGCTGATCAGCGGCGCGGCGAGCGAGGCCACGACGAGCGCCGTCATCGAGACCACGGTGAGTCCGGCGTCCAGCCTCAGGACCAGACCGAGACCGGCCAGCGACGCCGCCCACAGCACGAACCACCCGGTCATCGTGAAGACGGCGAGCAGCCGGGCCACCGCCCCGAGGGCTGCCGCGGCGGCCAGTCCCCCGACGCTGGCGACGGCGAGTGCGAGACCCGCCAGCGCGGGCTCGTGTCGTCGCGCCGCCCACGCGACCAGTCCGAAGTCGACCCCCTGGTAGGCAGCCGCGAACGCGAGCGACATCGCCAGCAGACGCGGGATCCCGGGCTGACGCAGGGCGGCCAGTCGGGGCGTCCGTCCGGTCCTGCGGGGCAGCTGCGGCGCACCGGGCGCGATGGCGACGAGGGCGACTCCGGCCGCGGTCATCATCGCAGCGACGAGAAGGGCGAACGGCACGTGACGCAGGTAGACGAAGAGGCCGACGATGGCCGGGCCCACCACGAAGAAGCACTGGAGGAGCAGCGACTGCGCGGCCCGCGCGGCGTTCGAGCCGGTCTCGTCGAGCATGCCGGCCCAGTGGGCGCGCACCACCGGGACCACCGGCGGCAGGGTCGCCCCGGCGGCCGCGGCGACGGCCGGCAGCAGGGCCACGGGCAGGTCCACCGTCCGTGCTGTCAGGCCGGCGAACAGCACCAGGGCGGCCGCATGGGCGACACCTGTGACGGCCAGGACGAGGCGAGGCCCTCGGGTGTCGACCAGGCGTCCGGTCACGGGCATGCCGGCGCCCATCGCGATCGCGTAGCAGGCCGGCACGAGTCCGGCGAGCGTCAGCGAGTGGGTCCGCTCCAGGGTGGCGAGGATGAGGGTCAGGCCGACGACCGCGGTCGGCAGCCGCGCCACGGCGTAGCCGGCGAGCAGGAACGGCGCCCCGGGGGTGTTCCACAGCTGCCGGTACCCGGCCCGACCGGTGCTCGGGGTCGTCACCGGCGCGCGGGCTGAGAAGGAGAGGCCGGGCGCATCGCGCCAGAGTAGGGCGAAAGGGGCGAACCTCGCGGTGCCTTGGAGAAATCTTGTCCGAGGACCCGACGCGGCTCAGCTCGTCGTGGTCTCCCCGTCGATGAGGTAGCGCCCGTCCTTGAACACCAGCTGCAGAACCGTCGGCCGTTGTCCCGTGCCGAAGTTCGCGAAGCGGACGCGGTAGCTGACGACCAGGCTGTTCGGGTCGGCGGAGATCGCCAGGATCTGGCCGCGGCCGACGCCGCTCCAGAACCTGCGGTAGGTGTCCAGGCCACCGCTCTCTCGCTGGAACTTGGGGGTCAGCATCGTCCAGGCGGTCTCGGGGTCCGAGCCCAGCGCCGCGACGTAGGCGTTGATGAACGACCTCATCCCCTGCGCGGTGGGACCCGTCGGCGTGGCCGACGGGCTGGCCGCACTCGTCGACGGGCTGGCCGACGGGGAAGCCGAGGGGGAAGCCGAAGGGGTCGGCGCGGCAGGGCCCGCCGACGGACCCGGGCCTCGCAGGAGCGCGAACGCGGCCAGCCCGGCGACCACGACGAGAGCGAGCGAGGCCAGCAGGGCTCTCGCCGGCCTGCGCGCGGTCCCGGTGCCCGCAGATGCCGTGCCCGGGGGTGCCGTGCCCGTCGGTGCCGTGGCCGCCGGTGTCATGGCCGCCGGTGCTGTCGCCGCTGACGCCCGGGCATCGCGCCCGACGGCCGGCCCGGCGGGCGGCTGGGCGGGCGGCTGGGCGGGCGGATCCGGGGTCGGCTCGGCGGCCGTCATCGTCCGGGTGGACGACGCCCCCTCGTCACCGCGCGCCCCGACCGTCGGCGGGAAGCCCGGCGTCGCGGGGTTGTCGGAGGGTCCGGCCAGGAAGTCGCGGACCTCCGCCATCGACCAGCGGCCGGCCGGGTCCTTGACGAGGGTGGCGGCGAGCAGCGGGGCCAGCCATCCGGCGTCGGGGAGCGTCGGGGGCTCGTCGTTGACGATGCGGTAGAGACCTCCGAGCACGTGGTCGCCGATCTCGTACGGCGGCCGCCCGGCCAGCGCGTGGAAGAGGGTGGCTCCCAGCGACCACACGTCGACCGCCTGGTCCCCCCGCTGACCGGCCGCGACCTCCGGGGACAGGTAGGCCGGTGACCCGGTGACCATCCCGGTCTGGGTCAGCGACGGGTCCGCGGAGATCCGCGCGATGCCGAAGTCGGTGAGCTTCACCTGCCGGCCCCGGCCGACCAGGATGTTCGAGGGCTTGACGTCTCGGTGCACGATGCCCGCGGCGTGTGCGGCGACCAGCGCGTCCGCCGCCTGCCACAGCAGCTGCGCGGCGTCGTCGGGGGAGAGCCGCCCCTGCTCCCGGACCAGCGCGGCCAGCGTGGTGCCCTCGACGTACTCCATCACCAGCCACCACGCGTCGGCCTCCACCACGAGGTCGAAGACCGACACCACGTGCGCGTGGTTGAGCCGGGCGGCCAGCCGGGCCTCGCGCTCGGCGCGGGTGAGGTCGGTGGTGTCGGCCCCCGGCAGTAGACCGATCCGCTTGAGCGCCACCTGCCGGCCGAGCACCTCGTCGCGGCCCAGCCAGACGGCGCCCATGCCGCCGCGACCGATCTCGCGCTCGAGCGAGTACCTGCCTGCGATCACGGCTGCCCTTCGGTCCTCGGTCCTTGTCCGACCGATCGATGGTAGGCGCGCCCGGCCGCAGGACCCGCATCCAGGTGTCCCGCCTCCAGCCGTAAGGGGGGAGGATCAGCCGCGGTGCCGCACTCCGTCGGCGACCTCGACGACCTCCGCCCGGGTGAAGCGGCCGGGGGCCTGGAGCGAGAACCCGGTGCCGTCGGGTGTCCGGCCCACCAGCACCCAGCCCTCGTCACCCTGACGGCCCACCCACGCCGGCGCACCGGACACCTCCACGGTGCGCACGGAGGCGACACCGTAGCCGGAGAGGTCTCGCGTCGAGCCGTCGGTGAGCACGACGGTGAGGCTCTCACCGTCGCGGGCCGTGAACGTGGCGGTCCGGCCGGCCTTGTAGGCCGACGGCTCCCAGCCGCGCGGCGCGACGGTGAGAGGCAGACGCACCCGCTGGGGTCGTGCGGCGAGGGACCCGGCGAACGCCTGCACCCGGCGGGCGTCCCCGAACGACCCGCGCCCGCTCACCCCGACCACGGTGCCGTCCTGCTCCGTCCAGGCGACGACGACGGCGCCGTCGGCCTGCCGGAAGAGGACGGCGTCCCGGTCGCGGACGTCGACGTGCCGGGCCGTCGCGGGGACCGTCCACTGGTCGAGGGACCCCGGGAGGACGACGCTGAGCAGGTCACCGCCGGCCCCTCGGTACTGCGCCGTGGTCAGGTCGCCGTCGCGGTCGAAGACCGGGCCGGCCAGTCCCGCGGGGACCTCGGCCGGGGTGAACGGGAACGCGAGCGGCTGCACCCGGGTCAGCGCGATCGCCCCGGACTCCCGCGAGCCCGTCAGGGACGGCGCCAGCAGGCTCGCCAGGGCGACCGTCGCGGCCGCCAGGCCGAGGCCGACCGCCCGCCGGCGCCCGGTGCGTGGTCGCAGCGGCACGACCGGGGCCGTCCCGGCACGCTCGACCTCGTCCCGGATCCCGGTCCGGAGCGCGGCCCGAGACCGGTCGAGGACCGCGGTGGTCGCGGGGATGGGTGCGGGTCCGTGGACGCGGAGCAGGTCGAGGTCGTTCATGAGGACTCCTGGGCGAGGACGGTGACGGAGGGGGCGGCGACGTGCTCCTGGACCTGCCGTCGGGCGCGGTGGAGCCGGGACCGGACGGTGCCGACGGGGATGTCGAGGACCTCTGCGACGTCGGCGTAGGTGAGGTCGCCCCAGGCGACCAGGAGCAGCACCTCACGGTCGCCGTGTCGCAGGGCGGCGAGCGCGGTGGCCAGCTGGGGCCGCAGCCGGGCGGCGTCCAACCGGTCGTGCGTGGCGTCCCAGTCGTGGTCGGCGTCGGCGCTGGGCCGGACCCGCGCCAGCGCGCGGTAGCGGGTGACCTCGTCCCGGTGATGACGGCGCAGCAGGTTCGCGGCGATGCCGTACAGCCAGGGGCGGACGTCCACCCTCTCCGGGCGGTACGCCGACCGCCGGCGGAACGCGGTCAGGAACACGTCGCTGAGGAGGTCGTCGGCGCGCTCACCGACCCGGCGGCTCAGGTAGCGGTGGATCTCCGCGCCGTGGCGCTCGAACAGACCGGCGAAGAGGTCCGGTCGGGCCAGTGACGCCGCGAGCAGCTCGTGGTCGGACGCGGAGGTGTGCGGTGGTGGGTGCGAGGAGACGACGGTCATACCCCTCTATCGCGTTCGTCCGGGTTCGGGTTCACGACACCGCGGACGTCGTCGGCCGCGTCATTCTGTGCCCCGTTCTGTGTCCCGTACTGGCCGGCCTGCGGGGCGTCGTCCTGGGCCTCGGTCCCGGCCTGCGGCCCGTCGCCGTCCCGGCGCGTCTGCAGGCGCAGCGCCGCCAGCGCCGCGTCGCCGTCGAGGCCGAAGAGGCTGCGCACGTTGAGGTCCTGCTGGGGGAAGGGGATCTCGATGCCGTGCCGTTCGAGGGCGGAGTGCAGCGCCCAGTTGTAGGCAGCCTTGACGGCAGCCGGCTTGACGGTGGCCTCGGCGTTCAGCCAGATCACCAGCTCGAAGTTCAGGGAGCTGTCGCCGAACTCCGCGAGCCACACCTGCGGGCGCCTCGGCCCGTCCTGGTCGAGGGTGAACGGCACCTCCGCGGCCGCCTCGAGCGCGGCGCGCTTCACCAGGTCCTTGTCGGTGCCGTAGGCGACCCCGAACGGGACCCGGAGCCGTCGGGAGACGTCGCGGTGGGTCCAGTTGACGACACGACCGCCGGTGAACTCGGAGTTCGGCACCAGGATGTCGATGTTGTCGTTGGTGACGATCGTGGTCGCCCGGATCTTGATGTCGCGCACCTCGCCGTGCACACCGGACTCGAGCTCGACGAAGTCCCCCACCTTGAGCGACTTGTCGAAGAGCAGCACCAGCCCGGAGAGGAAGTTGGCGAAGATCGACTGCAGGCCGAAGCCGAGGCCCACGCCGATCGCGCCTGCCAGGACGGCGAACCGGCTGATCGGGACACCGAGCAGGCTGATCGCCAGCAGGAAGCCGATCGTGAGGACCGCGTAGTGCACGATCCTGCTCAGCGTGTAGAGCGAGGCCCGGCTGGTGTTGCCCCGGCTCTCACCGTAGCGGCGGATGGCCCGGCGCAGCAGCAGCGAGAGCAGCCAGGCGCCGACGAGGGCCACCACGGCGCCGACGACCCCGGCGGTGGTGATGGTGACGCCGGAGACCTCGACCAGCCGCCGGTCCAGCACCCCGGCCGCCAGCTCGCGGCGCGCGCTCACGGTCGCCTCGCGATCCCGTAGCCGCGGACCAGGTCGCGGGCGACGGACACCGAGTCCACCAGCGGGTGCAGCGCGAAGGCACGAACGGCGGCGTCGGCGTCGCCGGTGAGCGAACCCGCGATCACCAGCTGCTCGACGGCCTTGACCTGCTGCATCAGCCCGAGCTGGTCGAGGGTCGGCGGCCGGGCGCTCAGAGGACGCGCCCCCGCCCCGTCCACCAGGCACGGCACCTCGACCACCGCCTCCGGGGGCAGCCCCGCGACCGTGCCGCCGTTGCGGACGTCCAGGATCATCGTGGTCACCTCCTGGCGCATCACCGCGGCCATGAACGCGAGAGCCACGCCCTCGTAGCCGCCACCGGCCAGGTCCTGCTCGTCGCGGTCCTGCTCCGCGCCGCGCACCTCGGCCATGTACGTCGCGTCCCGCTCGCGGCGGACCCGACGCCACTCGGCGAGCGCGCCCGAGGGTCGCGCGGCGACCGCGGCGTAGAAGCCGGCCTGCTGCTCGAGCAGGAAGTCGCCGCGGGTGGCGGGCTCCGCGCGCACCCCGGCCACGGCGTCGCGGGTGAAGTAGTAGTAGTAGAGGTACTCGTTGGGCAGGGCCCCGAGACTGCGCACCCAGTCGCCGCCGAACAGCCTGGCCTCCTCGATCGTCGCCAGGCCGGCGTCGTCGGCCAGCAGCCGGGGGAGCAGGTCGGTCCCGTCGTGGACCAGCGACCGCAGCCAACCGAGGTGGTTGAGCCCGACGTAGTCCGCGAAGGTGCGAGCCGGGTCGACGCCGAGCGCGGCGCAGGCACGCCTGGCCAGCGCGACGGGGGAGTCGCAGATGCCGACCACCCGGTCCCCGAGCACCGTCTGCATGGCCTCGGTGACCATGCCCGCCGGGTTGGTGAAGTTGATGACCCAGGCCCGCGGTGCCACCCGGGCCACCGCCGAGGCCACCCGGACCGCCACCGGCACGGTTCGCCAGCCGTAGGCGATCCCGCCCGGGCCCGGTGGTCTCCTGGCCCAGCACGCCCAGGTCGAGCGCGACGTGCTCGTCGCGGGTGCGGCCCTCCAGGCCTCCGACCCGGATCGCGGAGAAGACGAAGTCCGCTCCCTCCAGGGACTCGTCCAGGTCCGTGTGCAGGCTGACCTGTGGGCGCCTCCGGATGCCCCTCGGCCAGCTGCTCCAGCACGTGTGCGACCGCCACCAGCCGGGCGTCGTCCACGTCGTGCAGGGCGACCTCGTCGACCCGGGGCTCGCGGTGGTCGTGCAGCAGGGCGCCGTACACGAGGGGGACGCGGAAGCCGCCGCCGCCCAGGATCGTCAGCCTCACGGCGTTACCACTTCGACATCGGCGTCACGGCACAGGCGCATCAGCGGGTCCTCCGGCTCGTCGTTGGTCACCAGGACGTCCAGGTCGGCGAGGTCGCAGACCTTGAGCACGCCCCGTCCGGGGAACTTGTGCCGGTCCGCGAGCAGCACCGAGCGGTCCGCAGCCCCGATCATCGAGCGCTTGACCGGCACCTCGACCCGGGTGCTGTCGAGCACGTCGCCGTTCGCGCGCACGCCGCTGGTGCCCAGGAACGCGAGGTCGGCGCGCACCTGGGCGAGCGCGGTCTCGGTGAGCAGCCCCACCATCGAGTGGTACGACGGGCGCACCACCCCGCCGAGCAGGACCAGCTCGATCCGGGCGTCGTGGCGCAGGGTGTCCAGCACCGCCAGGCTCGAGGTGACCACGGTGATCCGGCGTCCCCGCAGCTCGCGCGCGAGCTGGACGACCGTGGTGCCGATGTCGAGCAGCAGCACGTCCCCGTCGCGTGACCAGGTCGGCAGCCCGCCGGGCGACCGCGCGCTTGTCGTCCGCGTCGTGGGTGACCACCCGGAAGAACGGCAGGGCCTCGTCCTCGCCCGTCGGTCGACCTGCGCGCCGCCGCGCACCCGGCGCAGGGCGCCCGCCGCGCCGAGCCGGGCGAGGTCGCGTCGCACCGTCGACCCGCTGACCCCGAGGTGCCGGGCCAGGTCCTCCACGGTCGTGGGCCCGTCCGAGCGCAGCCGGCGCACGATCTCGGCGTCGCGCAGGGCCCGCAGCATGCGTCGACGATAGCAACACCCTGCGCGGACCTGCGCGATCCTGAGCGGTCCTGCGCATTGACCGCGCCGCAACCATGGAGGAGGTGCATACGTCTGACCTAGGGTGAGCGCATCGACGCAGCCCGGACCCTGAGTCACCGCCCAGGTCCCGGCGTCGAACCGGGAGAGGGTGTCGCCGCGATGACGGAGATGGCGGACAGCGCGGGGGCCGAGCCGGCCCCCGCCGGTGCCGACGAGGCGCCCTTCGACCTGTTCCTGCACGGCACGGTCTTCCTGGACATCATCTTCACCGGGCTGCCCGCGCTGCCCAGCCCGGGCGGCGAGACCTGGGCCAGCGGGATGGGCTCGTCCCCGGGGGGCATCGCCAACCTCGCGACCGCGGCCAGCAGGCTGGGCCTGCGCACCTCCCTGGCGGCCGCCTTCGGCGACGACGTGTACGGCGAGTTCTGCTGGCGCACCCTCGCCGACCAGGAGGGCATCGACCTGTCCCGGTCGCGCAGCTTCGAGCACTGGCACTCGCCGGTGACCGTCTCGATCTCGGCCGAGGGCGACCGCACCATGGTCACCCACGGCCATCACGCGCCGATCTCGGCGAGCGAGATGATCGGCCGCCCTCCGCGATCGCGGGCCGTCCTCGTCGACCTCGACCTGGACGGTCAGCCCGACTCCGGACCGACCGCGCCGTGGGTGGACCTGGCCAGGCAGGACGGGTCGCTGGTCTTCGCCGACGTGGGCTGGGACGACACCGGACGCTGGTCGGCCGACGTGCTCGACCAGCTCGACCTCTGTCACGCGTTCGTGCCGAACGCCGCGGAGGCGATGGCCTACACCCGGACCGACACGCCCCGCGAGGCGCTCTACGACCTCGCCGACCGGGTGCCGCTCGCGGTGGTCACCAACAGCAGCCACGGGGTGATGGGCATCGACTCCAGCACCGGCGAGGAGGCCGAGGTGCCGGCGCTGAAGGTCCCCGCGATCGACCCCACCGGCGCCGGTGACGTGTTCGCCTCCGGGCTGGTTCTCGGCACCCTGCGCGGCTGGCCGCTCACGGACCGGCTCGCCTTCGGGGCGGTGTGCTCCGCGCTCGCCGTCCAGCAGTTCGGTGGCTCGCTGGCCGCGCCGGGTCTGGGGGACGTGCTGGACTGGTGGCACAGCATCCGCCACGACGCCGGGTCGAGCGCCTACCTGTCCTCGGTGCGCCGCCGCTACGCGTTCCTGGACAGCCTCGCCCCGTCCAGCCCGGTGCGCGACCGCCGCCGGGCCAGCGCGACGATCGCCCGGCTCTCCGACCTGGGGCCACTCCGGGTGACCCGGTGTCCCGCCCGCGCCGGACCCCTCCTCCCCGGCACGGCGAGGTCGCGAGGTTCTGGCGAGTAGGTCGGGTGCTGGTCTCCGTCGTGTCGTCAGGCGGAGGAGTCCAGGCGCTGGACTCGCGGCTGCTCCGCGTGGACGCACCCGACTCCGGGCGGGGAGACCGCAGGTCAGCTGACCGCGGAGCGGCCGCCGACCAGCACCGGCAGCGTCGCATGCCGCACCAGCGCCTCGGCCACGTTCCCCAGCAGCCGGACCGACCTCCCACGACCGTGCTTGCCCACGACGATGGCGTCGACGCGCTCGCGGGCGGCGAAGACCAGCAGGGCGTCGGCCGGAGGGCCGGTGAGGATCTCGCAGCTCGTCAGCCGACCGGGCACGGTCGCCGCCGCCGTGCTGAGGCGGTTCTGCGCGGCGGTGACGCCGTCGGCGCCGGTGGCGCTGGCAGTGTCGTAGTCGACGACCTCCGCCAGGACGAAGCTGCGCACCTGCGGGCCGAGCATCCGTACGGCGTCCACGAACGCCGCTTCCGCGTCCGCGGAGCCGTCCAGCGCGACCAGCACCCGCAACCGGCCGGCGCCCTCCGACTCCGCCTCGGTGCGGGAGAGCCGCTGGGGCAGCCGCTCGGCGCGTTCCAGGGCGATCGGCACGAAGGCGAGCCCGAGCAGCGGGCCGACCGAGGAACCAGACCGGGTCGCGGTGTCCGTGCCGCGCCAGCCAGAGCGTTGTCAGCAGGCCCACCGCCAACCAGGCGACGACGACGACCACGATGATCCAGACCGTTCCCATGGCCTCATCGTGACCCGAGGCTGTGCCTGCTCGCAGAGCCCAAGGTCCCGGACGTCCGGTGCCAACGGCCCCGACCCCGGTCCGCCCTCGCAGACGGGGGCGATCGGCCCTAGTCACCGGCGCGCCGGGTCGCTGGGGTGAGGGGATGGGCTCTGATGCGACGCTGACCGGGGGCAACACGCATCACAGCCTCGCTGCCCACGAGGTGGTGCTGCTGCTCGGGACCGACGCCACGGAGGGTCTGAGCGCGACCGAGGCCACGGACCGGCTGGGCCGCTTCGGACCGAACGTCCTGCCCCCGACGCACGGTGCGGGCGTACTGCGCCGCCTCGTGCGTCAGGTCCAGCACCCGCTGGTCTACGTGCTGCTGGGGGCCGGCGCCACCGCGGCTGCCCTCGGGCAGCCGGTCGACGCCGGGGTGATCTTCGGGGTGGTCGTCGTCAACGCGCTGATCGGCTTCATCCAGGAGTCCAAGGCCGAGGCCGCGCTGGGTGCCCTGCGGGCGATGGTGCAGACCGAGGCCCGGGTGGTGCGGGGCGGCCGCACGCTCGTGGTCGGCTCCGACGACCTGGTGCCCGGAGACCTGGTCCTCGTCCAGGCGGGGGACAAGGTCCCGGCAGACCTGAGGCTGGTGCGGAGGGCCGAGCTGCGCGTCGACGAGTCGGCGCTGACCGGAGAGTCCGAGCCGGTCGTCAAGGACGAGGTGGTGCTGCCCGGAGCGACGCCGGTCGCGGACCGGCGCAACATGCTGTACTCCGGCACGTTGGCCACCGGCGGCGCCGGCGCCGCGATCGTGGTGGCCACCGGCGCCGGCACCGAGCTCGGCGAGATCCACCGTCTGGTGGGCACCACGGACGTGCTCGCCACTCCGCTGACCCGCAAGCTCGCAGGCTTCAGCCGGATCCTGACGGTCGTCATCCTGGGGCTGGCCGTCGTCACGTTCGGGGTCGGCGTGACGCGCGGGGAGCCGGCGGCGGGCATGCTCACCGCGGCGGTGGCGCTGGCCGTCGGCGCGATCCCGGAGGGGCTGCCGGCGGCGGTGACGATCACCCTGGCCATCGGGGTCGCCCGGATGGCCCGTCGCGGGGCGGTGATCCGCCGGCTGCCCGCGGTGGAGACGCTCGGCAGCACCACGGTGATCTGCTCGGACAAGACCGGCACCCTGACCGAGAACCAGATGACCGTCAGGGAGGTGTGGACCCCCGGCCGGGGCTACCGGGTCACCGGCTCCGGCTACGGTCCCGACGGACAGCTGCTCGACGCCGACGGGTGTCCGGCCGTCGTCGCCGAGGACGCGGCGCTGCGCTGGTGCCTGCTGGCCGGCGCGCGCTGCAACGAGGCCGGCGTGGTCCGGCGCGAGGGTCGCTGGCAGGTCGTCGGCGATCCCACCGAGGGGGCGCTGATCGTCGCAGCGACGAAGGCGGGGCTGGACCCGGACGGCTTGCGGGACGCCTACCCGCGCCTGGCGACGATCCCGTTCACCTCCGACCGCCAGTACATGGCCAGCCTGCACGACGACCGCTCCGGCGCCGGGTCGGTCCTGCTCGCCAAGGGCGCGGCCGAGCGGATGCTCGCGATGTGCGGCAGCCAGATGGGGGCGGACGGGGCCACGCAGCCGGTCGACCGTCGGGCCGTCCTGGCCGCCGGCGAGCAGCTCGCCGGCCGCGGCCTGCGGGTCCTGGCCACGGCGATGCGCGAGCTTCCCCCGGGAGCCGGGCTGGACGAGGAGGAGCTGGAGGGCACGCTGGTGCTGACCGGGTGGCTGGCGCTGCTCGACCCGCCGCGGGCTTCCGCGGCCGAGGCCGTCAGCCCTGCCACGGCGCCGGGATCGCGGTGAAGATGATCACCGGGGACCACGCGGCGACCGCCCGGGCGATCGCGGACCAGGTGGGGATCACCCGGGCAGACCGCGACGGCGCGGTCCTCACCGGAGCCGACCTGCCGCTGCCCGACGAGGAGCAGTACGCCGAGGCGGTCGCTGAGCGCGCCGGTGTTCGCGCGCGTCACCCCGGAGCAGAAGCTGCGGCTGGTGCAGGCCCTGCAGGCCGGTGGCCACGTCGTGGCCATGACCGGGGACGGCGTCAACGACGCCCCCGCCCTGCGGCGGCCGACATCGGCGTCGCGATGGGGCGGCGCGGCACCGAGGTCGCCAAGGAGGCCGCCGACATGGTGCTCACCGACGACGACTTCGCCACGATCGAGGCGGCGGTGGAGGAGGGGCGCGGCGTCTTCGACAACCTGACCAAGTTCATCGTCTGGACGCTGCCGACGAACATGGGCGAGGGCCTGGTCATCCTGGTCGCCATCCTGACCGGTGCGGCGCTGCCGATCCTGCCCGTGCAGATCCTGTGGATCAACATGACCACGGCGGTGGCGCTCGGCCTGATGCTCGCGTTCGAGCCGAAGGAGCCGGACATCATGAGCCGGCCGCCGCGGGACCCGAGCCGCCCTCTGCTCACCCGCGCGCTGGTGCAACGGATCCTGCTCGTCTCCGCGCTCCTGGTGGGCGGGTCCTGGTGGCTGTTCGACTGGGAGATCGCGCACGGGACCGGTCTGGCGGAGGCACGCACCGTGGCGATGAACCTCTTCGTCGCGGTGGAGATCTTCTACCTGTTCAGCTGCCGCTCGCTCAGCCGCCCCGTGTGGCGGATCGGGCTGTTCAGCAACCGCTGGGTGGTCGCCGGGGTCGCGACGCAGGTGGTGGCGCAGGCGGCGATCACCTACCTGCCCGTCATGAACAGCCTGTTCCGGACCGCGCCCATCCCGGTCGACGCGTGGCTGCGCATCCTGCTGCTGGCCCTGCTCGCCACCCTCGTGGTGGCGGTCGACAAGCGGCTTCGGCGCGAGGTGATGTGACCCGGCTCTGGTCCGACCCAGGGCCGACGGCGTACCTGCTGTTCCTCACCAGCTGCAGGAGGCGGTCTCGAGCTGGGACCTTGCCGCGACTCCCGGTCAGTGGACTGCGACGATAAGCGGGACCCATCGACGTCGACCGCCGCGCTGGGTGGTGGCTGAGGAGCGGAATGGAGCACCGCAAGGACCCGGACTGGCTGGTGTCCGCGGACGCGCCCCGACGGGACCAGGGTCGTGCCCTGGCCAGGACCTTCGTCGACGAGGTGGTCAAGGACCGGCTGCTGGGGCTCTCCGCGGAGACCGCGTTCTTTGCGGTCCTGAGCATCTTCCCGGGGCTCCTGGTGGTCAGCGGTCTTCTCGGGGTCCTCGACGTCGTCGTCGGCGCCGACCTGGCGCAGCGCGCGCAGACCCAGGTGACCAACGCCCTCGACCTGGTGCTGACCTCCGAGGCGTCGGGCGCGGTGCGCTCGGTCGAGCAGCTCTTCGAGACCAGTCGCGGCGGGCTGCTCACCACCGCCACGCTAGGGGCGCTGGTCACGCTCTCGGGCGCGTTCGCCACGGTCATCGAGGCGTTGAACCTCGCCTACGACACGGTCGAGCGACGGAGCTGGCTGCGCCGCCGGCTGGTCGGCCTGATGCTCGGCGCCGCCACCGTCGTCGTGGCGGTGGTGACGCTGGCGGTGGTGGTGGTGGGGCCGCTGTTCGGGCGCGGCCAGGACCTGGCCTCCTGGGTCGGGCTGGGCACCGTGTTCGCGGTCGTCTGGGACCTGCTGCGGCTGCCGGCCGTCTTCGTGGCCGTCACCGCGTGGGTGATGGCGCTGTACCGGTACGCGCCCAGCCGCCGCAGCCGCTGGCGCGCCTGTCTGCCCGGCGCGGTCCTGACCTCCGTGCTGTGGCTGGCCGCGACCGGCGGCTTCCACGTCTACCTGGAGGTGCTCGGGTCCCGGAACCCGGTGCTCGGCGCCTTCGGCGGCGGGGTGATCGTGATGACGTGGGTGTACCTGCTCAGCCTCGCGCTGCTCGCGGGCGGTGAGCTGAACGCCACGGTGGCGGACCGCCGGCACCTGCGGCCGTGACCGCGCCCTCCCGTCCTGGCCGATGGCGACGAGGTGGAGAGCGACGACGGCGTCGGGAGGGGCCACTCGCGGGCTCAGGCGGCCGCGAGGGCCGCTCAGTCCGCGCGGGGTGCGGGAGCGTGCACGTAGCGGTGGATCCGGTGCTCGTCGGTGCCGCGGCTCACCCGGTCGTCGGCGCGGAGCCGCCACTCCCGGGCCTCCAGGAAGGCGCGGGCCTCCGTGCTCGGGTCCAGCACCTCGAGGACCGGCGTCAGCCCGCGCGCCCGGCTGGCGGCGACCGCGGCGTCGACGAGCTCGGTGCCGATCCCACGACGGCGCAGGCGGGGACGCACGAACAGCCGGGACACGCCCGCCAGCTCTGCCGCGTCCTGTCCGGTGAGCTCGCGCCAGCGCACCGCCGAGGGGATGTCCAGCCCGGTCCGGAGGATCGCCACATGGCCGAGGATGTCGCTCCCGTCGACCGCGACCCAGGCGTCGAGAAGCTCGTCGCCCTCCAACCAGGCGCGAGGGTGTCCCGACCAGTCGTCGGGGTAGTGGCCCTCGAAGGCGACCAGCCGGAGCAGCCGGACGCAGCCGTCCAGGTCCTTGGGGCGACGTCGACGCACCCCGCCGACCACCTCGTCGCCGCGGTGCCTGCCGGCAGCCACGACGCCTTTGGTGCCGATGGCGTGCCGGGCCAGCCAACGACGGACACTCAACGGCGCAGCGACGGCGAGCGGCATGTCCAGGTCCCTTCCGGTCCGGGTCACTGACGCTACTACCCGCGACTGGCGGATGTAACGGCCGAGCGCAGGCACCGCCACGGGAGGCACCCGCTCAGGTCGGCGGCACCGAGGTGAGGGTCTCGGGGAAGCCGGCCGCGCGCAGCTGCTCCCCGAGCGCGTCCTCCAGGAGCCGGACGACCATCGGGGACCAGGCCGAGCCCCCGTAGTCGACGCGGGCCCGCTGGAAGGTGGCCTCGACGACGTCGGCGAGCGCCAGCGGCACCCCGAGGTCGCGGCCCATCCGGCTGGCGAACCCGAGGTCCTTGCAGGCCAGGTCCATCGTGAACCCGATGTTGTAGCTGCCGTTGAGCACCACCTGCGTCTCCGTCTCGTGCACGAAGCTGTTGCCCGAGCTGGCCCGGATGGCGTCGAAAGCGAGGCCGAGGTCGAGTCCGCCGCGCTTGGCGAGCATCAGCGCCTCCCCGGCCGCGACGAGGTGCACGAAGGCCAGCATGTTCGTGATCACCTTGATGGTGGCGGCGCTGCCGAGCGGGCCCATGTGGATCACCTCCCGGCCCATGGCGCGCAGCACCGCCTCGTGCCGGAGGTAGACCTGCACGTCCCCGCCGACGAGCACGGTGATCTCCGCGGTGGCGGCGCGGTGCACCCCGCCGGTGACCGGCGCCTCCAGGGTCAGCACCCCCCGGTCGGCGGCGAGGACGGCCAGCCGCCGGACCTCGTCGGGGTCGTTGGTGCTCATGTCCACCCAGGTGCTGCCGGGGGTGAGCCCGGCGAGCGCGCCGTCCGGTCCGGTCAGCACCGCCTCCACCGCCGCGGGTGAGGGCAGGCAGGTGATCACGGTGTCGACCCGGCCGGCGACCGCCGCGGGCGACCCGGCCCAGCGGGCCCCCGCGGCGAGCACGTCGGCGGCCCGCGCTGCGTCCAGGTCGTGCACCGTGACGTCGTACCCGGCCCGCAGCAGGTTGGAGACCAGATGGATGCCGAGGTTGCCGAGCCCGATGAAGCCGAGGCGGAGGGACATGCGAGCTCTTTTCTGAGGACGGCGATCGGTGAAGGTGGCCGCAGCGTCCGCCGGAGCGGGTCGGCCGGGCTCGGGTCAGTCCTGGCCGGGGTCGCTCTCGGCGTGGCGCGGCTCGGCGAGCACCCGGCGGACCATCGGCTCGAAGAACCCCAGCGGCTCCCAGTCGTAGTCGGGGTCGAAGGAGTTCTGGTCGTAGTGGGCGCAGAAGTCGACGGCGGCCTGGTAGTGCGGGTGGTCCCGCCAGCGCTCCCGCGTGTGCGGGTCGGCCCCGGTGTGCTGGAAGTAGTAGACGCCCTGGAAGACCCCGTGGTGCTTGACCACCCAGTAGTTCCTCTCGCTGACGTACGGGCGCAGGACGGCGGCGGCCACCTCGGAGTGGTTGGCGGGAGCGAGGTAGTCGCCGATGTCGTGCAGCAGCACGCAGACCACCGTCTCCTCGTCCTCCCCGGCGCGGTGGGCGCGGGTGGCGGCCTGGAGGCAGTGCTCGAGACGGGTGATCCGGTAGCCGCTGGAGGCGTCGTCCATGGTCAGCAGCCAGCCGAGGACCCGGTCGGGGAACTCCCGGAGGTCCTGCCTCTCCAGCCGGTCCAGCAGCGCGTAGTCCTCCGCGGTGCCGTCGGCCATCGCGGTGAAGCCGACCTTGGCGGTCCCGCTCACCGCAGCGCCCCGTCCGCGGGCATCGGCTTGTGGATGCCCTGAAGGACGCGACGGCGGGCCATCAGGTCGTCGTACTCCATGTAGACGTCCTGGAGGTGCCGGGACCCGCTGGCCGGGTCGAACGCGAGCCGACCGTGCAGCACCCGGTGACCGTGCACGGTGACGAGGTCGCCGCTCCGGGTCCGGAAGGCGAGCTTGTAGCGGTCGCTGTCCACCATCGTGCCGAGCGTGCGGTAGGCGTCGTAGAACGCGCTGACATCGCGGAACGGCACGTCGAGCGGCTGCGCGAGCTGGTTGGAGTAGCGGAAGGTGGTCACGTGCCCGGCGCTGTCGAGCTGGACCATCGGTGAGCGCGCCGAGGTGTCCTCCTCGTCGCTGAACAGCTGGTAGCTCACCGGCACCCGGCACAGCGTGTCGAAGGCCGCGGGGTCGTCGCGACGCAGGTCGGCGAGCACCGCCCACCCGTCGGTCAGCGTGGTCTCGCCACCGTCGGCCTCGTTGACCAGGAAGTGCAGCAGCTGGATGCTCGGCGGCCAGTGGTAGCTGGGCAGGTCCGTGTGCGGCTTCAGCGCCAGCGCGGTGTGGGCGACGTTGTAGCCGGTCGGGTCGTGGCGGACGTTGTGCACGCGCTCGAACGCGGTCTCCCGCACGTGGCCGATGACCGACGCGAACCGCTCCACCTCTCCCGGCACCGAGGGGGTGTTCCGCACGACGGCCGCGCCGTAGTCCCGCACGGCCGTGAGGTAGGCGAGCTGGCCGGCGGCGGTGCCGACCACGTCGGCGTGCTCGAAGGCGGGCAGCGCGCCGACCGCCGCAGTCCACAGGATGGGGGTGCCGGGCCCGGGGGTCGACCCGGAGTAGTCGTGCCGGACCAGCCACTCGGCCCGGTACGACGAGCGGTGGCCGTCGTCCCAGGTCACCTGCAACGTCCCGGCGTCGTCGAGGACGGCCTCGCGGGGGGTGATGTCCGGGGGGATGTCGGCGGTGTAGAGCCGGCGCTCGCCGGTCTGCGCGACCCGGCAGTCCGGACACCAGCAGTTGTCTCTCAACCAGACGTAGTGGAAGCGCATCATGGTCCCGGCGAGCTCGATCCGGGCGTGGTCCTCGGCCAGGTCGAGCGCGTGGGTGGTTCCGGTGCCGGTGCTGGTGGTCATCGAGCCTCTGCTCCCTGTGGGTGTCAGCAGAAAGTCTGGAACGTCCCCTAGGCTTTGGCAAACGTTGTTTCTTGGCACGTAGCCATCGATATTGTGTGGCTCGACGAGGAGGTCGGATGGTCCAGTCGATCCCACCCCTGCTGGGGCTGCACGCCTACGAGGCAGCCGCACGGCACGGCAGCTTCGCCGGGGCGGCCGCCGAGCTGCACCTGTCGCCGGCCGCGGTCAGCCAGCGGGTGCGCACGCTCGAGGCGCGCCTGGGCGTGCAGCTGTTCGAGCGGCTGCCGCGCAGCCTGCGGCTGACCGACATGGGGCACAGCTACCTGCCGGCGGTGCGCGACGTGTTCGAGGACCTGTCCGCCGCGACCAGCGGCCTGTTCGGGGTGCTGGGCCCGTCGCGGCTCACGGTCCGGGCCCAGGTCTCCTACGCGGCCAGCTGGCTCGGCCCCCGGCTCCCGGACTTCCGACGCAGCTTTCCGGCCATCGAGCTGCGCCTGGTCACCGCGGTGTGGGCCGATACGCTGCCCCCCGACGAGGTGGACCTCGACATCCGGCAGGGCAACGGGACCTGGCCGGGCTACCGCGCCAGCGAGCTGCACGACGACGTCGCAGTGGTCCTGTGCGGTCCCGGCTTCACCGAGCGGTACGGACCGGTCCGGCAGGCCGCTGACCTCCTCGACCTACCGCGGGTGCAGGTGCTCGGCTTCGACGACCTGTGGCACCGGCTCAGCGGGTCGGCGGACCTTCCCGCGACCGCCGAGCACCGTGCCGTCACCGTCGACACCTCGATCACCGCGATCGCGGTCGTGGAGCAGGGGGAGAGCTGGACGATCGTTCCCGAGCGCTTCGCCCGCGGCGCGGTCCGCGGTGGACGGGTGCGGCTGGCGCTGCCGGAGGTGCTGCCGATGCGGCAGCGGCACTACCTGCTCCGCCGCGACGACCCCGCCCCCCTGAGCGGCGAGGCCGTCGCGTTCACCCAGTGGCTACGCGCCCAGGACCTGCTGGACGAGCCGCTGGTCACGCTCTGAGCGGGTCAGCCGAACAGCCGTCGCCCGCACACCGGCCAGGGGCTCGAGCCGGCCCGCCGGAACAGCGCCTGCGCGCGTGCGGTCTGCTCGCCCGACGACGCCCGGCTGGGCAGCCCGCTGCCGCCGACGGACCGCCAGGTCGCCGGGCTGAACTGGTACAGCCCGTAGTACCCGGCGGCGTTCACCGCGCGCGGGTTGCCTCCGGACTCGCACCGGGCCAGGGCCGGCCAGTTCAGCGCGGTGACGCGGTCACCGCCGCGGGATGCGGGCGGGGCGGTGCGCGCTGAGGTGTGCGCGGCGCCCCTGACGTTCGCCCACAGCAGCTTGCCGGTCAGGCCGGTGGTGCGGCGGTGGTGCGCGGCCTGCCAGCGGACCACGGCCGCCCGGGTCATCCGGCCGTAGTAGCCGGACGTGGGTCGCACGTGCAGGTAGCGCTGGAGGGCCACCACCTTGCTGCCGTGGTCTCCCGGCGCGAGCACGATGTAGGAGCTGTGCGCGGTCCGGGCCTGGGCGGCGCCGGTGCCGGCGAGCAGCGTGACGGCCGTGGTGAGTGCGAGGAGCGCCGCGACGACCAGCCGGAGGCTGCGCGCGGGCGTGACTGAGTGCATGGGGGACCTCGACCACGCCTGCGAAGTGAGCTGTCGGGTTCGGGCCGTGAGGTGGCCCGGCCGCTCGCGCGGCTTCACCCCGAGGACGACTGGCTGCGTCGTCCGAAGGTGGGTCCCCCGCTCCTGCTCCTCGCGGTGACGGGGCCCGGCCGCCGGAGCAGGATTCGGCGTCACGGCACGGGAGCCCCACCGGTGCGGGGCTGCGGACCACCGTGACGACTCGAGGCGGTCCCTGTCAATGGTTGGGGCCGACGGATGTCGGGAAGGTCGGGTGGTCGAGACCACCGTTCAGGTTCCCGTCATCATCTGCTGCCTACCGTCGTGCCATGAGCATCCCCGGCCTCGTGCGCGGTGCCCTGACCCGTGAGGTCGGCACCTTCCTGGGCGTTGGTGGGGTGGGGTACGTCGTCGACGTCGGCGCCTTCAACCTGCTGCGATCGGTCGCGCCGTTCGCCACCCTGGACCCGTCGGTGGCCCGCACCCTGGCGGTCGCGGTGGCCATGGTGGTCACCTACGTGGGCAACCGCACACTCACCTGGAGCGGTCAGCCGACCGGCGACCGCCGGCGGGAGGTGGCGCTGTTCGTGCTGTTCAACATCGTCGGCTTCGGCTTCTCGGTGGTGACTCTGGTGATCTCCCACGACCTGCTCGGCCTCACCAGCAGACTGGCCGACAACGTCTCGGCCAACGTTGTCGGGCTGGCGCTCGGCACCGTCTTCCGGTTCCTCACCTACCGGCGCTTCGTGTTCGCCACCCACCCCACCGCAGGTCCGGCCGAGCCGGAGCGCGAGCAGGTCCCCGCCTGACACGCCGGGCGCGGAATGCCCCGCGCCGCCGCCGCGTTCACGTCCGCATGACGGAACAGAAGATTCTCGTCCCCGGACCCGACCACCCGATCACCATCGACGGGACCGGCGCGCGCGTGACCGTCTCGCTGGGCGGCCGGGTGGTCGCGGACACGGCCGACGCCCTCACCCTCGCCGAGGCGTCCTACCCGCCGGTGCAGTACCTGCCCCGCGCGGCGGTCCATCCGGACGTGCTCGTGCCTAGCAGCCACACGACGTACTGCCCGTACAAGGGCACCGCGACCTACTACGACCTGCGGGTCGGGGACGACGTGGCCCCGGCGGCGGTCTGGACCTACCTGGACCCGCACGACTCCGTCGCGCAGGTCAAGGACCACCTCGCCTTCTACCCCGAGCGGGTCGACGCCATCGAGGTGCACCATGCCGGGTGAGCACGGGGTCCGGCTCGAGGGAGGACGGATCAGCACCCCGCGCCTGCGGCTGCGTCCCTGGTCGGTCGACGACGCGGAGGCCGCTCTGGACGTGTACGGCGCCGCCGACGTCGCGCGCTGGCTGAGCCCGGCCATGGACCGGGTCGCCGACGCGGATGCCATGCGCCGGATCCTCGAGGGCTGGCTCGGCGAGGACCTGGAGCAGCCCGAGGGGCGCTGGGCGGTCGAGCTGGCCGAGACCGGCGATCTCGTCGGCGGGGTCGCGGTGCTGCCGCTGCCTCCGGACGGCGTCGACCTGGAGGTGGCCTGGCAGCTGGCCCCGCACGCCTGGGGACGGGGGATCGCCGCCGAGGCGGGTCACGCCGTCGCCCACCACGCCTTCGCGTCGGGCGTCGAGGAGCTGTTCGCGGTGGTCCGCACCCAGAACGGCCGGGGCGCCGCGACGGCACGGCGGGTCGGCATGGAGTGGGTCGGGGAGACCGAGAAGTACTACGGCCTCCGGCTGCAGGTCTTCCGGCTGCGCAAGGGCGAGCTGGACGTCCCGGTCCAGCGGGCGCCGACCGACTGACCGGCCGGTCAGGTCGTCGCGACGTAGACGGTGTTGGCGGAGACGCCCTCGGTGATCGGGTTGTCGAACGGCACGACCCGGGCCTCCGCGGTCGCGAACCCGGCGCGGAGCAGCGCCAGGAAGCCCTCGTCGGGCGGGTCGTCCGACCAGATCGCGAACACGCCCCCGGCCCGGATGCGGCGCCGCATCCGGGCCAGCCCCTCGGAGGTGTAGAACGCCGCGTGGCTTGGGTGCAGCACGTGTCGCGGGCTGTGGTCGATGTCCACCAGCAGCACGTCGAAGTCGGCCTGCTCCTCGAGCCGCACGCCGGCCCCGACGGTGCCGAAGAAGTCTCCGACCACCAGGCGGCAGCGGTCGTCCGAGGTCAGCCGGGAGGACTCGGGCAGCAGGCCGCGGCGGTGCCAGGCGACCACCTCGGGCAGTGCCTCGAGCACCACCAGCGAGCCGACCCGCGGATCGTCGAGCGCGGCGGTGGCGGTGTAGCCCAGACCCAGGCCGCCGACCAGCACGTCGAGGCCCTCCCCGAGAGTGGCTGCCAGGCCGATCCGGGCCAGCTCGACCTCAGCCACCACGAACAGGCTGGACATCAGGTAGTCGTCGTCGAGCTTGGCCTCGAAGACGTCGACGTCCAGTCGCGGCTCGCGCCGCCGGCGCAGGCTGATCGCGCCCATCGGGGTCTCACGCCAGTCGAGCTCCTCGAAGCGGGCACTCATGTTGATCGGGTCACCGCCTCTTCCCGGAGGATGTCGTCGCGACGTGCCGGCTCAGTGTCGCAGACCGCGCGGGACCCGGTGCGCTCCGCGCCGATCCCGGCCGCCACGACGAAGCCGATGCCGACGACCGGCCACAGCCCCGGCACCTGGTGCAGCAGCACCAGCCCGACCAGGACCGCGATGGCCGGCTCCAGGCTCATCAGCGTGCCGAAGGCGGACGTGGTCAGCCGGCGCAGCGCGAGCATCTCCAGACTGAACGGGATCACCGGCAGCAGCAGCGCCAGCCCGATGCCGATCACCACCGCCTCCCAGGTCATCGACGGCCAGGTGCCGGGCCCCACCAGCACGGTCGCGAACAGGCCGGCGACCGGCAGTGACACGGCCAGCCCCTGCAGGCCGGTGACCTGGTCGCCGACCCGCTGGGTGAGCAGGATGTACGCCGCCCAGCAGCAGGCTGCCCCGAGCGCGAAGACGACCCCGACCGGGTCCACCCGGCCCTGCCAGGGCTCGGTCAGCAGCAGCACGCCCACGGCGGCGAGCAACGGCCACACCAGCGTCCGGCCGCCGCGGCTGCGCGCCACCGCGACCCCCAGCGGGCCCAGGAACTCGAGCGCGCTGGCGGTGCCGAGTGGCAGCCGGTCCACGGCCACCATGAACAGCATCGTGACGCCGCCGGTGACCACCCCGAGCGCGGCGCAGGCAGCGAGGACGCGACCGCCCATGCGGAGCACCGGCGGGCGGACCAGGACGAGCAGGATCACGCCCGCCCAGGAGAGCCGGAGCCAGGCCGCGCCCTCGGGGCCGACCTGGGCGAAGAGCCCCACCGACGCCGCGAGGCCGACCTGGACGAAGGACATCGAGGTCACCGCCATGCCGGTGCCGATCCGGCTGTCCGAGTGGGTCGTGGGGGCGAGCGACGTGGTCATGCGGACCAGTAGACGGCACTGTCACCATTCGGGTCCACGTGAGAATCATGGACGAACTGTTCGGTGTAGGTGAACAATGTGCTGATGGACCCCCGCCGGCTCGAGCTGCTCCTGGGGCTGGCCCGGCTCGGGTCGATGCGGGAGGTGGCCGAGGCCCTGCAGGTGACCACGTCGACGGTCTCCCAGCAGGTCGCGGCCCTCGCCCGGGAGGTGGGCACGCCCCTGGTTGAGCCCGACGGCCGCCGGGTCCGGCTCACCCCCGCGGGGCGCCGGCTCGCGGACCACGCGGTGACCATCCTGGCCGCCATCGAGGCTGCCCGGGCCGACCTGGACCCGGGTGCCGAGCCGTCCGGGGAGGTGCGGGTCGCCGCGTTCGCCACCGCCGTGCGGGGCAACCTGCTGCCGGTCGTGCGCACGCTGCGGGCCGGCCATCCGGCCGTCCGCCTGCTGATCCACGAGCACGAGCCCGGCGAGGCGCTGGAGCTGCTCGCACGGGACCGGGTCGACCTGGTGCTGACCTACGACTACAACCTGGCGCCGCGGACCTTCGACGCCTCGGTGCGCACCACGGAGCTGTGGAGCACCGCCTGGAGCCTGGGCGTGCCGACCAGGTCCAGCCGGGTGCGCGGGGACTCGCTCGCGGTCTTCGACCGGTTCCGGGACCGCGACTGGATCGTGAACTCCCGCAACACCGCCGATGAGGAGGCGGTGCGCACGGTCGCGTCGCTGGCCGGCTTCCAACCTCGGATCGCGCACCGTGCCGACAGCCTGGCGCTGGTGCAGGACATGATCGTCGCCGGGCTCGGAGTGGGCCTGCTCCCGGCCGACCAGCCGCCCGTGCGCGGGGTCGCGCTGCGCGCGCTCAGCAGTCCCGGCGTGCTGCTGAGGGCCTACGCCGTGGTGCGGCGCGGGCGCGAGGACTGGCCGCCCCTGGCCCTGGTGCTCGGCCTGCTCGCGGGCCGCGGAGAGTCGCCGCCGGACGCCGGCGCCGTCCGCGTTCGCCCTGGACGAACAGCGGAAGAACCCCCGCCACCCTCAGGTTGAGCCGGTGTCGCTCAACTTCGGAAAGGTGCGCCCTCGATGCCTCCCATGTCACTTCCCGTGCTCTTCGTGCCGGGGCTCGTCGTGCTGCCCGGCATGGTGGTGCCCGTCGAGCTCGACGAGCCCGCCCAGGCCGCCATCGACGCGGCCCGCTCCAGCAGCGACGGGCGGCTGCTGGTGGCTCCGCGCCTGGAGGACCGCTACGCCTCGTACGGCGTGATCGCCAGCGTCGAGCGGGTCGGCCGGTTCAGCGGCGGCGCCCCGGCCGCCGTGCTCAAGGCTGACCAGCGCGGCCGGATCGGTTCCGGGGTGACCGGGCCGGGGGCCGCGCTGTGGGTCGAGGTCGAGCCGGTCGAGGAGACCGTCACCGACCGCGCCCGCGAGCTCGCCGAGGAGTACAAGCACCTGGTGGTGGCCGTGCTCCAGCGGCGCGAGGCCTGGCAGGTCATCGACACGGTTCACCAGATGACCGACCCGGCGGCCATCGCGGACGCGGCCGGCTACGCGTCGTACCTCTCGGCGGAGCGCAAGCGCGAGCTGCTGGAGACTCCGGACGTGGAGAGGCGGCTGGACGCCGTGATCGCCTGGACCCGCGAGCACCTGGCCGAGATCGACGTCGCCGACAAGATCGGCAACGAGGTCCGCGAAGGCATGGAGAGGAGCCAGCGCGAGTTCCTGCTGCGCCAGCAGCTCGCGGCGATCCGCAAGGAGCTGGGGGAGGGCGAGGGACAGCAGGACGGGGGCGTCGACGCCTACCGCGACCGGATCGCTGCCTCGCAGGCTCCGGACGCCGTCCGGGAGGCACTGCTGCGCGAGGTCGACAGGCTCGAGCGCTCCAGCGACCAGAGTCCGGAGACCGCCTGGATCCGGACCTGGCTGGACACGGTCCTGGAGCTGCCCTGGTCGGTGACGACCGAGGACAGCGACGACGTCGTCGCCGCCCGCGCGGTGCTGGACGCCGACCACCACGGTCTCGACGAGGTCAAGGAGCGGATCGTGGAGTACCTCGCGGTGCGGTCCCGGCGCGCCCAGCGCGGCCTGCAGGTCGTCGGCGGTCGCGGGTCCGGCGCGGTGATCCTGCTCGCCGGGCCTCCCGGCGTCGGCAAGACCTCGCTCGGTGAGAGCGTCGCGCGGGCCCTCGGCCGCACCTTCGTCCGGGTCGCCCTGGGGGGTGTCCGGGACGAGGCCGAGATCCGCGGTCACCGGCGCACCTACGTCGGAGCGCTGCCGGGCCGGATCGTGCGGGCGGTCAAGGAGGCCGGGTCGATGAACCCCGTGGTGCTCCTCGACGAGGTCGACAAGGTCGGCGCCGACTACCGCGGCGACCCGGCGGCGGCCCTGCTGGAGGTGCTCGACCCCGCGCAGAACCACACCTTCCGGGACCACTACCTGGAGCTCGACCTGGACCTGTCCGACGTGCTGTTCATCGCGACCGCGAACGTGGTCGAGCAGATCCCGTCCGCACTGCTGGACCGCATGGAGCTGGTCACGCTGGACGGCTACACCGAGGACGACAAGGTCGCCATCGCACGGGACTTCCTGCTGCCGCGGCAGCTGGAGCGCGCGGCGCTGGCCCCCGAGGAGGTCACGGTCACCGACGCCGCGCTGCGCGAGATCGCGGGCAGCTACACCCGCGAGGCGGGGGTCCGTCAGCTCGAGCGGCTGCTCGCGAAGGCACTGCGGAAGGCCGCCACTCGGCTCGCCTCGGAGGAGGGCCCGATCGTGGTCGACGAGCCGGGCCTGGTGCCCTTCCTGGGCCGGGCGCGCTTCACCCCGGAGGCGCCCGAGCGCACCTCGAGGCCGGGGGTGGCCACCGGGCTGGCGGTGACCGGACTGGGCGGGGACGTCCTGTTCATCGAGGCCGCGGCCAGCGACGGCGAGCAGGCACTGACCCTCACGGGTCAGCTCGGCGAGGTGATGAAGGAGTCCGCGCAGATCGCGCTGTCCTTCGTCCGCTCGCACGCCGACGAGCTCGGGGTCGACCCGCGGGTGCTGGACCGCAGCATCCACGTGCACGTCCCGGCCGGGGCGGTCCCCAAGGACGGCCCGTCCGCCGGGGTGACGATGGTGACCGCGCTGGTCTCGCTGGCCACCGGCCGTCCGGTGCGCTCCGAGGTCGGCATGACCGGCGAGGTGACCCTGAACGGCCGGGTGCTGCCGATCGGCGGTGCCAAGCAGAAGCTGCTCGCCGCACAGCGGGCCGGGCTGACCGAGGTGTTCCTGCCCCGGCGGAACGAGGCGGACCTCGACGAGGTGCCCGCCGACGTGCTCGAGGCGGTCACCGTGCACCTGGTCGGCGACGTGCTCGACGTGGTCGCCGACGCGCTGGCGGCCCCGGCCGGCCAGGGACAGATCGGACGTTCCTCGCACGCGGCCTGAGCCCAGCGCGCCGCGCCAGTGCAGAGCGCTTTACCTGGGGTGGCCCTACCCCTACCCTCGAAGTGTCGGTTCGCGGGGAAGGACCGACGTAGGGCCATCTTGGGATACCTATATGAGTCATACCGCCAGCAATGTCGACTTCGATCCGGTCCAGGTTCTCGGCTGCACCGAGGCCGAGGCCGCCCGACTGCTGCGTGGGCGCAGGGTCACCCCGGGCGAGGTCGAGACGCTCGCGCTCTCGCACTACCAGTGGTGGCTGCATCTACGGGACCCCCGCTCCTACTGGGTGACCGCCAGCCAGGCGGCGCGCATCCTGCACGTCTCGCCGGGAATGATTCGCCGGATGCTCGAGGACGGGGCGCTCCCGTACGTCGTGCACGCCAGCGGGATCAGGCTGATGCGGCGGCACGAGATCGTCGAGCGGTCGCTGCGCGATCCGGACAGTCTCGGCGACTGACCGGTCGGCGTCGGCGGCGCGGGCACGCGGCCGTCGGTCAGGGTGGTCGCTCAGGGTGGGGGCAGCCGCAGCACGAAGTGGCCGCCGACGCTGTCCCCCAGCTCGAGGGAGCCGCCGTGCCGGCGCGCCACCTGTCGGGCGATCGCCAGCCCGAGACCGCTGCCCGGGTGGCCGGACCGGGACCGGGCGGAGTCCGCGGTCCAGAACCGGTCGAAGACGTGCTCGCGGTCGGGTCCGCTGACCCCGGGCCCGTCGTCCAGGACGTCCAGCCGAGCCCCGTCGTGGTCGCTGCCCAGGCACAGCCGGACCGCCGTCCGGGCGTGCCGGACCGCGTTCTCCAGCACGTTGCGCACCAGCCGCCGCAGCTCGTCGGCGTCCCCGTGCACCGGCGCCGCCGACACGCGGCGCGTGTCCAGCACCGTCGTCGTCCGGGCACGGAGCCGGGTGACCTCCTCGAGGACCAGGTCGTCGAGGTCCAGCAGCTCGGCGCGCAGCGGGAGGCCGGTCTCGTGGGTGCGGGCCAGGAACAGCAGGTCGCGGACCAGGCCCTCCATCGCGTCGGCGTCGGCGAGCAGCAGCCGTGCGGTCCCGGGCCAGTCGTTGTCGTCGTGGCTCAACGCCACCTCGAGCTGGGTGCGGATCGCGGCGATCGGGCTCTGCAGCTCGTGCGAGGCATCGGCGACGAAGGCGCGTTGCCGCCGGCTGCTGTCCTGGAGCCGCGCGAGCATCTGGTTCATGGTCACCGCGAGCCGGCCCACCTCGTCCCCGGAGGGCGGCACCGGCACCCGGCGGTCCAGGTCCTCCTCGGAGATGGCGGCGACCTGGGCGCGGATGTCCTCGACCGGCCGCAGGGTCCGCCCGACCACCAGCCAGGTCCCGGCCGCCACCAGCAGCACCAGCACGGGCAGGCCGACCGTGAGGTCACGGCGCAGCGTGCGGGACGCCTCGCTCACCGACTCCAGGCTCGACCCGACCACGACGGTCGCCGGGCCGTCGGGACCGGTGGCCCGGGTGACCCAGACCCGGTAGTTCTCGGTCTGGTTGTCGTCCGGGGCGTTGCGGAGCAGCCGCGTGCTCAGCCGGCTCGTCGACGCCCGTCCGGTGATCGGGGGCCGCCCGACGATGTTCGGGGAGGAGGCCAGCACCCGGCCGTCGGCGGTGAAGACCTGACCGACGCCGTCCGGGTCGATGCCGGTCAGGTCCCGCGACAGCGCGCCGAGCGCCACCACGCGGGCAAGGTCCCCGGCGCGGCCGCGGGCGAGGTCGTCCTCGGTGGCGTGCAGCGACCGGTCGAGGGTGGCGATCAGCAGCAGCGCCCCCAGCGTCAGCGCGGCCCCCGACACCACGGTCGTCAGCACGGTCGTGCGGGTCCGGACCGAGCCACGGTCGCGCCAGCGACGCGGCACCCTCAGCCTCCCGCCGCGTCGAGGCGGTAGCCCACACCGCGCACGGTCTGCAGAGCCGCGCGGCCGAACGGCTCGTCGATCCGCAGCCGCAGCTGTCGGACGTACACCTCGACGATGTTCGGGTCGCCGTCGAAGCTGAAGTCCCAGACGTGCTGGAGGATCCTCGCCTTCGACAGCACCTCCCCGCGGTGTCGCAGCAGGTACTCGAGCATCGAGAACTGTCGCGGGGACAGGTGGAGGGGCTCCTCGCCACGCCACACGCGATGGAGTGCCGGGTCGAGCCGGAGGTCGCCGGCGTGCAGCACCTGCGGGCGCTCCGGCCCGCCGCGGCGCAGCAGGGCCCGCAGCCGAGCCAGGAGGACGACGAACGAGAACGGCTTGGACAGGAAGTCGTCGGCTCCCGCGTCGAGGGTCCCCGCCTCGACGGCCTCGCCGCTGCGCGCGGTGAGCATCAGGATCGGGGTCCACACCTCCGCCTCGCGCAGCGCGAGGCAGAGCTGCTCGCCGCTCATGCCCGGCAGCATCGCGTCGAGCACCAGCGCGTCGTAGCTGTTCTCGGTGGCGAACCAGTGGCCCTCGATGCCGTCGAGAGCGACGTCGACGGCGTAGCCCGCACGCTCCAGCCCCCGCCGTACGGCGCCGGCCAGGCGCTCGTCGTCGTCGATGACGAGAATGCGCATGCCGCCACGATCCCACGCGGCGGCTGAAGCGGCGCTGAGTGCGCGGAGGTCCTCGCCGGCCTACCGGACCCCGCTCACCGCCCGGACGGGTGCCGTGCCCGGTGCCGGCTGACCGCGGTGTCGGCCTCGCTCGGCAGCGGGATCCGCACCTGCCAGACGTGCGCGCCCGGGTCGAGGGCCCACAGCCGGGCCGCCGCCAGCCTCAGCACCTGCATCGACCCGGCGATCAGGACGCCGGCCAGCGGCAGCTCGACGCCCAGCGCGGTCACCAGGGACCAGAGCCGGTCGTCCCCGTGCGAGGTCATCACGTCGAACCAGGCGTCGCAGATCAGCAGGATGCCGGTCGCGAACGCGGTGACGACGAGCATCTGCCGGCGCAGGTAGCCGAGGACCGCGGTGGCGATCATCATCGCCAGCAGCAGGAGGTCGAAGCCGACCCAGGTGCGGTCCCAGTTCTGGGCGACGTAGTTGCGGGGCAGGGTGAGCCCGAGGTAGACGATCCACGGCACCAGCACCAGGGAGCTGAGCACCATGAAGCCCACCCGGCGCTCGCGGGTCCGGCGCAGCCAGCGGCGCGACGGCACGATGTCGGCGACCGGCTGGGCCAGCCGCCGGATCAGCTCCGCGCGCTCGCGCGGCGACAGCGCCGCGATCTCCTCGTCAGTCAGCACGGCGCCATTGTGCCCCGCCCTCCGGGGGCGTCCCGCCGGTGCGCCGCCTGAGACACTCGTCAGCATGCCGACGACCGCACCGACAGACGAGCAGCACTGGACCGAGCCGGGTGCCTTCCCCGTCGCGCCGGGCGTCCACCGCATCCCGCTGCCGTTGCCCATGGACGGGCTCCGGGCGGTCAACGTCTACGTGATCGAGACCGAGGAGGGCCTCACCCTGGTGGACGGCGGCTGGGCGCTGGAGGAGTCCCGGCGGCAGCTCGAGCAGTCGCTGTCCGCGATCGACCGCAAGGTCTCCGACATCACCCGCTTCCTGGTCACGCACGTGCACCGCGACCACTACACGCAGGCGGTCACGGTGCGCCGCGAGTTCGGCTCCCACATCAGCCTCGGTCTCGGTGAGCGGCCCACGCTCGACCTGATCCTCCGGGACCGGTGGGAGGACGACCCGACCCTCGGGCAGCTCCGCCGCGCGGGGGCCGAGCAGGTGGCGCACGCGTGGCAGGCGGCCTCGCGCGACCACGTCCCGGACCTGTCGATGTGGGAGCACCCCGACGCGTGGCTGGACGGTGACCAGCGGTTGGAGGTCGGCAGCCGGACCCTGGAGGCGGTCGCCACCCCGGGTCACACGCAGGGCCACTACGTCTTCGCCGACGTGGAGGCGGGGCTGCTGTTCGCCGGGGACCACGTGCTGCCGACCATCACGCCGTCGATCGGCTTCGAGCCGGCGTACGCTGCCCAGCCGCTCGGGGACTTCCTCGGCTCCCTGGCGAAGGTGCGCGCGATGCCGGACCTGCGACTGCTGCCCGCGCACGGCGCAGTGACGTCGTCCACGCACGCGCGGGTCGACGAGCTGGTCGCGCACCACGAGGTACGCCTCCGGCTCTGTCGCGAGTCGGTCCTGGCCGGGGCGCGGACGGCGCACCAGGTGGCGGCCGACCTGCCGTGGACGCGACACGAGCGGCGCCTGGACGAGCTCGACGTCTTCAACTCCGCCCTCGCGACGATGGAGACGCTGGCACACCTCGAGCTGCTGGCCGCCCAGGGGGAGATCGCCCGCAGCGAGGACGGCGAGCTGCTGCTCTACGGCGCGCTGGGGACGTGGTGACCGACGTCGCGGTGGACCTGGCCGAGCTCGACACGGACCAGCACGCCGTCCTCGCCCGGCTGCGCAGCCACGCGCCGGTCGCCTGGGTGCCGCCGTTGGACGGGTGGCTGGTGACCGGGTACGAGGCCGCCGTACGGGTGATGCGGGACAGCGACACCTTCACCGTCGACGACCCGCGCTTCTCCACGGCGCGCGTCGTCGGGACCAGCATGCTGTCGCTCGACGGTGACGAGCACGCCCGGCACCGCGCCCCGTTCGTCGCGCCGTTCCGTCCGGCGCGGGTGCAGGCCCGCTTCGGCGAGGAGGTCGTCGCGCTCGCCGAGGAGCTGGTCGACCTGCTGTGCGATCGGCTCCGGTCGGGGGCCGAGGTGGAGCTTCGCAGGGAGCTCGCGGGTCCGCTCTCCGTGGCCGTGGTCGCCTCGGTGCTCGGCCTCGAGGCCTCGGACGCTGCCACCGTGCTCGGCTGGTACGCCGTCATCGTGGACGCGGTCTCCACGTCGGTGCCCGACCGGCCGGTGCCCGGCGAGGCGCGGCGGGCCATGACTGCTCTGGGCGACCGGGTGCGCGCGGGCCTGTCGGCGGACGGCTCTCTGCTCGCCACCGGATCGCGGTCGCTCACCGAGGAGGAGGTGGTCGCGAACGCCGCGGTGATGATGTTCGGTGGCATCGAGACCACCGAGGGGATGATCCTCAACGCTGTCTCGCACGTGCTCGACGGGGCCCTCGACCTGCCCGCCCTCGCCGAGCGGGAGGAGCTGGTCGCGGCGGTGGTCGAGGAGTCGCTGCGGATGGAGCCGGCAGCGGCGGTGGTGGATCGCTACGCCACCCGCGACGTCGAGCTGGCGGGTGGACGGATCGTCCACGGGGACCTGGTCCGGGTCTCGCTGGCCGGCGCCAACCGTGACCCGGCGGTGTTCCCGGACCCGGATGTCTTCGACCCGACGCGCGCCAACGTCCGGGCCCAGCTGGCGTTCGCCAAGGGGCCGCACGTCTGCGTCGCCATGGACCTGGCCCGGTTGGAGGCACGGGTGGCCCTGCGCACGCTGGCGACCCGGCTCCCGGGACTTCGCCTGGCCCGTCCCGCCCGGCCGGCCGGCCTGGTGTTCCGCAAGCCGCCTGAGCTGTGGGTCCGCCAGTCGGCCGGAGGCTGAGGTCCCGCATCCTGGGCTGTCTCGGCGACACCGGCAGGTCGACGTACGACGTGCCGAGGCCTTGCCCTGCGTGCGCGGCCGAGGTGGGCGACTGCGCTGCCGGAGGGACGCCCGGGCCTGCGACCTGGACCGCGTCGACGCCTACGACGACCTACGCCTGGACCAGCCCCCGTGATCGGACGGTTCGCCACCTTTCCCGGTGGCTCATCACCACGCGCGCGCAGCCCTTGCCTGTGGTCGTCCCCCTTGCGTGCGGCGCCCCGGCTGTCGTCACGGGTGACGCGACCATCCCGGTCCTCCCCCGTCCGACAACGTGAGCATCGGGCTGACGACGGGGGGTGCCTCGGGTTACCGTGCCGGGTGTGAACCGGGTCCCGCGCGAGAACGTCGCCACCGTGCTGGTCGACCCGGGTGTGCTGGCCGGCTTCGAGCTGGAGTCGATGGCGCTGGACCTGACGGTGTGGCCGGTGCGCACCGCGCCGACCTGTGTCGACGGACCGCGGACGGCCTTCCAGATCCGCCGCAGGCTGCTCATGAGGCACCGCGGCGAGTGGGACGTGGCCGCCGACTGGACACCCGTGTGGATCGGCTTCGGGGCCAGCTGGCGCGACGGCGACGAGCCGCTGCCCTGGGCGGCGCACGCGGTGCTGTGGCGGCTGCTGGACACCTACGCCGAGCACGTCCGCTTCCACCGCCGGCTCGGTGGTGTCCCGCGGCTGCCGGTGCCCACCGACGCGCACCACTGAGGCGTGGCGCCGGTCGCCGGCTACTTGGGTGGCAGCGACCGCGCGTAGGCCAGCCCGGTGGCGACCCATCCCGCGAGGTCGGTGTCGCTCTCGAGCGCCGGCTCGTCCACGCGCAGCCAGCCGTCCATCGCCCGGCCGTGCATCTCGAACCGCTGCACGTGCGGTCCGCTGGTCAGGCTGTCCGCGTCGGCCGGGTCGATGCGCAGCATCAGCCCGCCCTGGCCGCTCGCCGCGACCGCCATGTGGCCGTGCACGAGGAACGCCAGGCCGCCGAACATCTTCTTCTCGCTCAGGCCCGGCTCGTCGAGGACGATGTCCCGGATCCGGTCCGCCAGCACCTCGTCGTACGCCATCAGCCCAGTATGTCGGCCGGCGAGCGACGTGGCACCTGGCGAGGCCGGGCATCCGCTGCTCAGCCGCCGCGTCCCGGACGCAGCCGCCGCGCGCACCGGGACCGGAGGCCGTCAGCCGCGCCGCATCGGCACGTGCGGGATGCCGTCCTCGACGAACTCCGGGCCGCACGCTGCGTAGCCGAACGTGGCGTACCACCCGGCCAGCGGTGACTGCGCGTCGAGCCGCGACGGGCGGTCACCGACGACGTCCAGGGCGGCCCGCATGAGCAGCCCCGACAGCCCCCCGCCGCGGTGCGTCGTGGCGACGACGACCCGGCCCAGGCGGGCCAGGTCGCCGTCGTCGAGGACGCGCAGGTAGCCGACCGGCTGGTCGCCGTCCGCGGTCGCCCACACGTGCCGGGTGCCCGGCTCGAGGTCGCGGCCGTCGAGCTCGAGGTAGGGGCACTGCTGCTCCACCACGAACACCGACTCCCGCAGCTGCCACAGCAGGTAGCCGGTGCGGGCGTCCAGGTCGCCGAACCCGGCGACCCTGACGTCGTAGCCGCTCATGCCAGCGGGACCACGTCCGGAGCGCCCAGCCGTGCCGCGTCCGCGGTCTGGTCGTCGGGCATCTGCTGGCTCTCCCGCTCTGCGGCGACCCGCTGCAGGTAGTGCTCGACCTCGCGTGAGCGCTGCTCCTCGCTCCAGCCCAGCGGACCGCCCATCAGGTCGGCGGTCTCCTCGGCCGAGGAGGTGCCCCGGTGGAAGGTCTCGATCGAGATCCGGGTCCGCCGGGTGAGCACGTCGTCGAGGTGCCGGGCGCCCTCGTGGGTGACCGCGTAGACGATCTCGGCCCGGAGGTAGTCCTCCGTGCCGGCCAGCGTCTCCCCGAGCTCCGGCTGCTCGGCGATCAGCGCCAGCAGCTCCTCGGCCAGCGTCCCATAGCGGTGCAGCAGGTGCTCGATCCGTACGACGTGCAGGCCGCTGCGCTGGGCCAACAGATGCCGCTGGTTCCACAGCGCCGAGTAGCCCTCCGCCCCCAGCAGCGGTACGTCCTGGGTGACCGAGGCGGGGATGCGCCGGTCCAGCGTGGACTCGAGGGCGTGCACCGCCTCGTCGATGGCGTCCTTGGCCATCACCCGGTAGGTGGTGTACTTCCCACCGGCGACCACGACCAGCCCCGGCACGGTGTGCGCGACGGCGTGCTCGCGGGAGAGCTGCGAGGTGGCCTCGGTCTCGCCCTTGAGCAGCGGCCGGAGGCCGGCGTACACGCCCTCGACGTCCTCGCGGGTGAGAGGGATCTCCAGGACGCTGTTGACGTGCTCGAGGACGTAGTCGATGTCGCTGGAGCTGGCAGCGGGGTGCGCCTTGTCCAGCGACCACTCGGTGTCGGTGGTGCCGACCACCCAGTGCCGGCCCCACGGGATCACGAAGAGCACGGACTTCTCGGTGCGCAGGATCAGCCCGGAGTCCGAGCGGATCCGGTCCCGGGGGACGACCAGGTGCACGCCCTTGCTGGCCTGCACGTGGAACTGGCCGCGCTCGCCGACCAGCGACTGGGTGTCGTCGGTCCACACCCCGGTGGCGTTCACCACCTGCTTGGCCAGGACCCTGATGGTGCGGCCGCTCTCCAGGTCTTGGACGACCGCGCCGCAGACGCGCTCGCCCTCCTTGAGGAACTCCGTCACCCGGGCCCGGCTGGCCACGTGCGCGCCGTAGGCGGCGGCGGTCCGGGACAGGAACATGGTGTGCCGCGCGTCGTCGACCTGGGCGTCGTAGTACTGCAGTGCGCCGATCAGCGCGTCCTTGCGCATGCCCGGCACGATGCGCAGCGCCTTGCGACGGGACAGGTGCCGGTGGTGGGGCACCCCGCGGGCGTTGCCGGAGAGCAGGCCGAGGGTGTCGTAGAGGGCGACCCCCGCGCCGGCATACACCCGCTCCCAGACGCGTCCCTTGAGCGGGTAGACGAAGGGCACCGGGCGGATCAGGTGCGGGGCGAGCTTGTCGATCAGCAGCCCCCGCTCCTGGAGCGCCTCGGCAACCAGTCCGAAGTCGAGCATCTCCAGGTAGCGCAGGCCGCCGTGGATCAGCTTGCTGGAGCGGCTCGACGTCCCAGAGGCGAAGTCGCGAGCCTCCACGAGCCCGACGTTGAGACCGCGGGTGGCGGCGTCCAGGGCGGCCCCGCCGCCGACCACCCCGCCCCCCACGACGAGGATGTCGAGCTCGGTGGCGGCCATGGCGTCGAGGGCGTTCTCGCGCTGCTGGGGGGACAGGGGGGCGGGGGTCATCCGACTCCTTCAGGTGCGGGTGGGGCGGTGCTGACGTCTGTGCTGCGGGGAGGCCTGGGCGCGTCGCGGGATCAGTCCACGTCTACCCAGTCCAGCGTCTTGGACACCGCCTTCTGCCACTGCGCATAGCCGGCGGCGCGCTTGTCCTCGTCCCAGGTCGGCTCCCAGCGCTTGTCCTCGTTCCAGTTCTCGCGCAGCTCGTCGGTGTCCTTCCAGAAGCCGGTGGCCAGCCCGGCGGCGTACGCCGCGCCCAGGGCGGTGGTCTCGGCCACCACCGGCCGGCTGACCGGCACGCCGAGGACATCGGCCTGGATCTGCATGCACAGCTCGTTGGCGGTCACGCCGCCGTCGACCTTGAGCACCTCGAGCTTGACCCCGGAGTCCTTCTCCATGGCATCGGCGACGTCACGGCTCTGGTAGCAGATCGCCTCCAGGGTGGCGCGCGCCACGTGGGCGTTGGTGTTGTAGCGGGACAGCCCGACGATCGCGCCGCGGGCGTCCGAGCGCCAGTACGGCGCGAACAGGCCGGAGAACGCCGGCACGAAGTAGACGCCCCCGTTGTCGTCGACCTGCCGGGCGAGCGACTCCGACTGCGAGGCGCCGCTGATGATGCCCAGCTGGTCGCGCAGCCACTGCACCGCCGAACCGGTGACCGCGATCGAGCCCTCGAGGCAGTAGACGGGCGCGTCGTCGCCGAACTGGTAGCCGATGGTGGTCAACAGCCCGGACTTCGAGCGGATCATCTCGGTCCCGGTGTTGAGCAGCATGAAGTTGCCGGTGCCGTAGGTGTTCTTGGCCTCGCCGGCCGCGAAGCAGACCTGCCCCACGGTGGCGGCCTGCTGGTCGCCGAGGATGCCGGTGATCGGCAGCTCTCCGGCGAACGGCCCGTTCTCGAGGGTGGTGCCGTAGCTCTCCGGGCACGACGACGGCTTGATCTCGGGCAGCATCGACCGCGGGATGTCGAAGATCGAGAGCAGCTCGTCGTCCCACTGCAGCGTCTCGAGGTCCATCAGCATGGTGCGGCTGGCGTTGGTCGGGTCGGTGACGTGCACGCCGCCGTCCTTGCCGCCGGTGAGGTGCCACAGCACCCACGCGTCGGTGTTGCCGAAGATCGCGTCGCCCTTCTCGGCCGCCTCGCGGACCCCGTCGACGTTGTCGAGGATCCACTTGATCTTGCCGCCGGAGAAGTACGTCGCCGGCGGGATCCCGGCCTTGTGCCGGATGGTGTCGCCGTGGCCCTCGCGCTCGAGGGCCGAGGCGATCCGGTCCGTCCGGGTGTCCTGCCACACGATGGCGTTGTAGTAGGGCCGTCCGGTCTTCCGGTTCCACACCACCGTGGTCTCGCGCTGGTTGGTGATCCCCAGCGAGGACAGGTCGGAGACCTGCAGGTTCGCCTTGCCGAGCCCGGAGGCGATCACGCTCGTCGTGCGGTCCCAGATCTCGACGGGGTTGTGCTCGACCCAGCCGGCCTGCGGCATCACCTGCTCGTGCTCGAGCTGGTGCCGGGCGACCTCGTTGCCGCCGTGGTCGAAGATCATGAAGCGGGTGCTGGTCGTGCCCTGGTCGACGGAGCCGACGAAGTCCGGCATGGGTGTCTCCTTCTGTCTGGGCTGGGCGGGGTGCTGGCTGGACGTGCTGGCTGGACGGTGCTGGGCGTGGGGACGGGGTGGTCAGACGGTGGAGCTGGTGGGCTCCGACACAGGGGGGGTCTCCTCCTCTTCCTCCTCCTCGGGCAGGCTCGACTCGATCAGGAGCTTGAACGCGCCGCCGCCGATCAGGCCGCCGAGCAGGGGACCGACGATCGGCACCCAGAAGTAGAGGTAGCCGTTCTGGTCCCGCAGGGCCTCGCCGTAGCCGGTCACCAGGGTGGCCAGCCGGGGACCGAGGTCGCGGGCCGGGTTGATGGCGTAGCCGGCGTTCGCGCCCCAGGCCATCCCGATCCCCACGACGACCAGCCCGACCACCACCGGGCCGAGGTTGGCCAGCGGCGGGTTGTTGGACGCCGTGGTGAGCGCGAAGACGACGAAGACCAGGATCGCGGTGCCGACCACCTGGTCGAAGAACGCGTTGGTGACGCTGACGTCGTAGGTACCGTTGCCGGGCAGGGTGGAGAAGATGCCCTGGGTCTTGATCGTGTGGCCCGGGTCGACCGAGGCGATCAGGTCGGAGTAGGTGAAGCGGACCACGATCGCCCCGAGGAAGGCCCCCACCAGCTGGGCGAGCATGTACGGGCCGACCTTGGGCCAGGGGAAGCCCTTGAAGACGGCCAGGGCCAGGGTCACGGCCGGGTTGATGTGCGCGCCGGAGAGCCGCGCAGCGACGTAGATGCCGAGCGTGACGCCGATGCCCCAGGCCCAGGCGATGGAGTCGTGAGCGCCGGCGGGGGCGGAGGTGCCGGCGGTGGTGACCACCTGAGCGACCACGGCCGTGCCGAACAGGATGAGGATCATCGTGCCGGCGAGCTCGGCGCAGCAGCTCCCCGATGAGGGTCTTGCGGCGCATGGTTCTCCTTCTTGCTGCGACGTTCCCGAAACGTGCCGGGCAAAGGAAGGTGGGACGTCGGGGAACGCTAGGTACCAGGGGTGTGACCGTCAACACACCCCGTTCGACCATGGCGAACGCGGTGCGGTAGACACGAGCCGTGACCCGCTACATCCAGTCCATCGAGCGCGCGGCGGCGGTGCTGCGTGTGCTCGGCGCCGCGCCGCACGACCTGGCGCTGCAGGAAGTGGCGGAGTCGCTCGGTCTGGCCAAGCCCACCGTGCACGGCATCCTGGCCACGCTCCGGCACGTCGGCATGGTCGACCAGGACCGGCGCACCGGTCGCTACCGCCTCGCGCGGTCGGGGACCGGGGTGCCTCGGGGCGGCCTGGACCCGCACCTGCTGCGCTCCCACGCGATGAACTGGGCCGACACGCTGGCCGCCACCACCGGCGCGGCGGTGCTGCTGGGCGTGCCCCGCGAGCAGCGACGTGGAGGTCGTCCACCACGTGTTCTGCCCGGACGGCTCCGCCGCAGACGCTGCTGTACGGCGAGCGGCTGCCGGCGCACGCCACCGCGCTCGGCAAGGTGCTGCTGGCAAGCGCCGTCTGGTGGGAGCAGCGGCTGCGGCAGGCACGCCGCGGGCAGCTCCCCGAGCGCTACACCGTTCGCACCATCGTCGACCCCGAGCTGCTCCGGCTGCACGTCGACGGAGGTCCGCAGGGCCGGGCACGCGCTCGAGGTGGCCGAGCACCAGCCGGAGGTGGCGGGGGTCGCCGCACCGATCCGGGCCTTCGGTGGCCTGGGGGTGGGCGCGCTCGGCGTCGTCGGCCCCGTGCACCGGCTGCTCCTCGACGAGCGACGGGCGCGGCCCGAGGTCGTCGAGGGCGTGGTCGCCGCGGCGCACGCCGTCTCCGAGCAGCTGGAGCAGCCGCGATGAGCGCGTCGTACGTCGCGGCCGTCGACCAGGGCACCACCTCGACCCGGTGCCTGCTGTTCGACCGCGCCGGCCGGATGGTGTCGATGGCACAGCGCGAGCACCACCACCACTACCCTCGGCCCGGGCTGGGTGGAGCACGACGCGACCGAGGTCTGGCGGCACACCTGCGACGTGGTGCCGCGCGCGCTCGAGCAGGCCGGGGTGGGGGTCGAGCAGGTGGCCGCCCTCGGGATCGCGAACCAGCGGGAGACCACGGTGGTCTGGGACCCGCGCACCGGGCGGCCCTACGGCCGGGCGATCACCTGGCAGGACACCCGCACCACCGCTCTCGCCGCCGACCTGAAGGCCGGACCGCACGCCGAGCTGTTCACCACGGTCAGTGGGCTCACCCCGGAGCCCTACTTCGCCGGCCCCCGGCTGCGCTGGCTGCTCGACCACGTGCCCGACCTGCGCGAGCACGCCGAGCAGGGCCACGTGCTCTTCGGCACCATGGAGACCTGGCTGATCTGGAACCTCACCGGCGGCCCGGTCGGCGGCGTCCACGTCACCGACGTCACCAACGCCAGCCGCACCATGCTGATGGACCTGCGCAGGCTCGCCTGGGACCAGCGGCTCCTCGACGCGCTCGACGTGCCCGCCGCGGTGCTGCCGGAGATCCGGGGGAACGCCGAGGTGGACGCCGTCTGCAGCACGCTGCTGCCCGGGGTCCGGATCGCTGGCTCGCTGGGCGACCAGCAGGCCGCGCTGTTCGGGCAGACCTGCTTCGACGCCGGCGAGGCCAAGTGCACCTACGGCACGGGGGCGTTCCTGCTGATGAACGTCGGGGAGGAGGTGGTCGAGTCCGACGCGGGGCTGTTCCCGACGGTGGCGCACCAGCTGCCCGGTCGGCCGGTCAGCTACGCCCTGGAGGGGTCGATCGCGATGGCCGGCTCGCTGGTGCAGTGGCTGCGCGACTCGCTGGAGCTGATCCCGTCCGCCCCGGAGGTCGAGACGCTGGCCGGATCGGTCGACGACAACGGCGGCTGCTACGTGGTCCCGGCGTTCTCCGGGCTGTTCGCCCCCCGCTGGCGGACCGACGCGCGGGGCGTCATCGTGGGGCTGACCTCGTACGTCGACAAGGGGCACCTGGCGCGGGCGGTGCTCGAGGCGACCGGGTTCCAGACCCTCGACGTGGTGCGGGCGATGGACGCCGGCTCCGGTCAGCGGCTGACCCGGCTGAAGGTGGACGGCGGCATGACCGCCAACTACCTCCTCATGCAGTTCCTCGCCGACGTGCTCGACGTACCGGTGGAGCGGCCGATGATGACCGAGACCGTCTCCCTGGGCGCCGCCTACGTCGCGGGGCTGGCGGTCGGCTTCTGGGCGGACCTGGAGACGCTGCGCAAGAACTGGCACCTCGCGGCCCGCTGGACCCCCCGGATGGAGCCCGCCGTGCGGGCCCGCGAGACCCGGCAGTGGGGTCGCGCCGTCGAGCGGGCCTACGGCTGGTCGCCCTAGCGCCGCGGCCCGGCGCCGCCGCTACGAGCGGACGAAGCGCTGCACCCACCGGGGCGCGACCAGGAACGCCTCCGCGCGCAGGGCGGCCACCCCGACCCGGGGAAGGTCGGCGGAGGAGCGGAAGCAGATGAAGCGCGGCACCCACTCCGGCTGGTACTTCGCGTTCGCCCGGTAGAGCGACTCGATCTGCCAGAAGCGGGAGGCCGACAGCAGCACCGACCGCCACACCCGCAGCACCGGCCCGGCGCCCAGCCGCTCGCCGCGTGCGAACACGCTGCGGAACACCGCGAAGTTCAGCGACACCCGCCTGACGCCGAGCTCGGAAGCGGCCGACATCAGCGTGGCGACCATCTGCTCGACGATGCCGTTCTCCGACTCACGGTCGCGGCGCATCAGGTCCAGCGACAGCCCGTCCACGCCCCACGGCACGAAGTGCAGCAGCCCATGCAGCTGCCGCTCGGCGTCGCGGCACAGCACCATCACCGCGCCGGCGTCCGCACGGTCACCGAAGCGGCCCAGCGCCATCGAGAACCCCCGCTCCACCTCGCCGTCGCGCCACTCGTCGGCGCGGGCGCGCACCAGCTCGAGGGTCTCGTCGTCGAGATCGGCCACCCGGTGGCACTCCACGGTGAGCCCGGCCCGGACGCACCGCGACACCGCCTGCCGGACGCCCCGCATGCTTCGCCCGTCGAGGGAGAAGTCCGCGACGTGCAGGATCGCCTCGTCGCCGAGCTCGAGCGCGTCCAGGCCGGCCCGGTGGAAGGCCTCGGCGCCCCGTTCGCTGGCGGCCAGCACCGCCGGTACCCAGCCGAAGGAGCGCGCCTCGGCCTGCCAGGCCGCGATCGCCCCCGGCCACGCCTCGGGGTCGCCGAGCGGGTCCCCGGCTGCGAGCGAGACGGTGCCGACCACCCGGTAGGTGATCGCCGCCTTGCCGGTGGGGGAGAAGATCACCGACCGGTCGTCGCGCATCGCGAAGTAGGACAGCGAGTCGATGGACCCCCACCGGTCGAGGACCGTGTGCAGCCGGGCCCGGTCCTGGTCGTCGAGGCCGTGCGGGCCGTCGGCGGGCTGCAGCGCCACCAGGAACGCGATCAGCAGCACCGACGCCCCGAGCACCACCAGCGCGACGGCGGCTCGGGTCCGGTCGCTGGGATCGAGGAACTGGACAGGACCGGGGATGCCGACCAGCCCGACGAACGCGTGCAGGAACCGCTGCGGGGTGGTGGTGCCCGGTTGCTGGCCGTCGCCGTCGATGGCCAGCCACAGCCAGCCGAGCACGGTGGCCAGCACCGGACCGACCACCAGGACCGCCACCAGCCGGCTGAGCGAGCGCGGGTCGGGCTTGGCGGTGAACCGGGAGCGGGACGCGAGCAGCAGCACGACCACGGCGAGGGCCATCACCGCCTCCTCGATGTCGAGCCCCTTCAGCAGGTGCAGCACCGAGGCCAGCGCCGCAAGCACGGTCGCCAGCAGCCAGGCGCGACGCTTGCCGCGCCGCAGCGCCCGTGACAGCACGATCAGGATCAGGCCGACCGCGGCCGAGCCGGTGGTCGCGGCCGTGGGGAACACGGCCGGCACCAGCTGGTTGACCAGCATCGTGCGGTCCCGGAAGCTCGGCAGGACGGCGCTCAGCAGCGTCACCGCCCCGACCAGCCCCACGATCCGGCCCACCCAGAAAGGGGTACGCAGCGCGTCCCAGACGCGGTTCGCCATCAGTGGGACGCCTTCCTGTGGTCGGTGGAGCGGGCGGTCAGCCGGGTGGGCGGCCGATGTCGGGGACCGGGCACCCGGTCGAGGCTACCGACTGGGAAGCCCCGATCCGTACCGACGTGACGCGAGCCGCGCGTGTAGGGTCGGGACATCACGACAGGGGAGCGCCACGGGCGCTGAGAGTGCGGGAACGGACCGCAGACCCTCGAACCTGATGCGGCTAGCACCGCCGAAGGAAGTCGAGTCTCGACCGCTACCCGCGGTCCCCTCCCAGGACGAACGGGAGCATGCATCATGACCAGGCTACGAGCGGTTGCCGCGGCCACCGCCCTCACCCTCTCCGCAGCCTCGCTGGCCGCCTGCTCGGTGGGCGGAGCGGCCTCGAAGCAGAGCGACAAGGCGGCGGCGACGACCGTCGTGGTGGCCAGCCACGACTCGTGGGCGATGTCGAAGGCGGTGCTGGCGGAGTTCACCCGCAAGACCGGCTACCGGGTGAAGGTGGAGCCCAACGGGGACGTGGGCCAGCTCACGAACAAGCTGGTCCTGACCAAGGGGTCGCCGATCGCCGACCTGACCTACGGCATCGACAACACGTTCGCCTCCCGCGCCGTCGACGAGGGGGTGCTGGTCGACTACACCCCACGTGACCTGCCGGCCTCCGCCTCGTCCTACGCGCTCGCCGACCCCGCCGCGGCCCGCCAGCTGACGCCGGTCGACTACGGCGACGTGTGCGTGAACATCGACGACGGATGGTTCCGCAAGCGCGGCAAGACGCCCCCGCGGACGCTCGACGACCTCGCGAAGCCGGCCTACAAGGGACTGTTCGTGACCCCCGGCGCGACCACGTCGTCCCCGGGCCTGGCGTTCCTGCTCGCCACCGTCGCCCGGTACGGCGACGCCTGGCCGTCGTACTGGAAGAAGCTGATGGCCAACGACGTGAAGCTGACCGCGGGGTGGTCGGACGCCTACGAGGTGGACTTCACCGCGGGCGGCGGCGACGGGGACCGCCCGATCGTGCTGTCCTACGCCTCCTCGCCGCCGTTCACGATCCCGAAGGGCGGCGACAAGCCCACCACCAGCAGCCTGCTCGACACCTGCTTCCGGCAGGTCGAGTACGCCGGTGTGCTGAAGGGCGCCGCCAACCCGGACGGCGCGAAGGCCTTCCTTGCCTTCATGGAGCAGCGGGCCTTCCAGGAGGCGCTACCGGAGAACATGTACGTCTTCCCGGTCGACTCGGCTGCGGCGCTGCCCGCGACCTGGGCCAAGTACGCCGAGGTGGCGCCCGAGCCCTTCACCGTGCCCCCGGCCGAGATCGCCCGGAACCGCGACGCCTGGCTGCGCGAGTGGGGCGACCTGACCACCCGATGAGGCCCGGCCGATGAGGTCCGGCCGATGAGGTCCGGCCGATGAGGTCCGGCCGATGAGGTCCGGCCGGCTGCGCTCCGGGGCCGCGGTCGCCGCGCTGGCCGCGCTGCCGCTGGCCGTGCTCGCGGTGTTCTTCGTGCTGCCGGTCGCGGGCATGGTCGGACGTGGCTTCTTCGCCGACGGGAGCTTCGACCCCGCCGGCGTCCTGGAGGTCCTCGGTCGCGGGCGGGTGCACCGGGTGCTGTGGTTCACGCTCTGGTCCGCAGCCCTGGCGACGCTCGTCACCGTCCTGCTGGGCCTGCCCGTGGCCTTCGTGCTGCACCGGCTGCGGTTCCCCGGGCGCCGGCTGCTGCGGGCGTTCGTGCTGATGCCGTTCGTGATGCCCACGGTCGTGGTCGGGGTCGCGTTCCGGACCCTGCTCACCTCCTCCGGGCCGCTCGGGGGGCTGCGCCTGGACGGCACCCCGGCGGCGATCGTGGCGGCGATGGTGTTCTTCAACCTGGCCGTCGTGGTGCGCACCGTCGGCGCGCTCTGGGAGGGCCTGGACCGCCGGCGCGAGGAGGCCGCCGCGGCGCTGGGCGCGTCGCCGCTGCAGGTGCTGCGCACCGTCACCCTGCCGGCGCTGCTGCCGGGCATCGTGTCCGCCGCCAGCGTGGTGTTCCTGTTCTGCGCCACCGCGTTCGGGGTGGTGCTGACCCTGGGCGGGCTGCGGTACGCGACCGTGGAGACCGAGATCTACCTGCTCACCACCCAGTTCCTGGACCTGCGTGCCGCCTCCGCGCTGTCGGTGCTCCAGCTGCTGGTGGTCGGGCTGCTGCTCTACCTGGCCCAGCGCACCCGGACGGCCCGCGAGCAGGTCCTGGACCGCGCCGGGGAGCGGGACACCACCCGCCCCCCGGCCCCGCGGGACGGCGCGGTCCTGGCGGTGACGGTCGGGGTGCTCGCGTTCGTCACAGCGCCGCTGCTGACCCTGGTGACGCGCTCGCTGCAGGTCGGCGGCGCCTGGAGCGTGCAGAACTACCGTGACCTGGCGACCACCGGCGCCGGCGGGGCGCTGCTGGTGCCGGTGTGGGAGGCGCTGGCGAACTCCTGGCGGGTCGCGGTCGACGCCACGCTGCTGGCGCTGGTGCTGGGCGTGCTCGTCTCGGTGGTGGTGTCGCGACGGCCGCGGGCGCGGCTCGAGCGGCGTGGGCTCGCGGTGCTGGACGCCCTGTTCATGCTGCCGCTGGGGGTCTCGGCGGTGACCCTCGGGTTCGGCTTCCTGATCACCCTGGACCGGCCGCCGCTCGACCTGCGCAGCTCGGCGGTCCTGGTGCCGGTCGCGCAGGCGATGGTCGCGCTGCCGCTGGTGGTGCGCACCCTGGCCCCGGTGCTCCGGTCCGTCGACCCCCGGCAGCGGCAGGCGGCCGCCTCGCTGGGGGCGTCGCCGCTGCGGGTGCTGCTCACCGTCGACCTGCCGGCGCTGTGGCGGCCGCTCCTGGCCGCGACCGGCTTCGCGTTCGCGGTCTCCCTCGGCGAGTTCGGGGCCACGAGCTTCCTGGCCCGGCCGGACCGGCCGACGCTGCCGGTGGTCATCTACCAGCTGATCTCCCGGCCCGGCGAGCAGAACCTCGGCATGGCACTGGCGGCGTCCGTGGTCCTCGGCCTGGTCACCGTCGCGGTGATGGCGCTCGTGGAGCGGCTGCGGCTCGGGTCCGTGGGAGCGTTCTGAGGTGCTCGAGATCCGTGATGTCACCGTCCGCTTCGACGAGGTGGCCGCCGTCGCCGAGGTGAGCCTCGACCTGCCCCGCGGGGAGGTGCTGGCGGTGCTCGGCGCCTCGGGCTCCGGCAAGTCCACCCTGCTGCGAGCGGTGGCCGGGCTCGAGGCGCTCGACAGCGGGTCGGTGCGCTTCGACGGGCAGGACCTGGCCGCGGTGCCCACCCACCGGCGGGGCTTCGCGCTGATGTTCCAGGACGGCCAGCTGTTCCCGCACCAGACGGTGGCCGGCAACGTCGGCTACCCGTTGCGGCTGCGCCGTACGCCGCGGGCCCGGGTCGAGGCCCGGGTGCGCGACCTGCTCGAGCTCGTCGGCCTGCACGGGATGGGCGAGCGCCGGATCGCCGGGCTCTCCGGTGGTGAGCGGCAACGCGTGGCGCTGGCGCGCGCGCTGGCGGTCGAGCCGCGGCTGTTGCTGCTCGACGAGCCGCTCTCGGCGCTCGACCGGGGCCTGCGGGAGCGCCTCGCCCACGACCTGCGCGACATCCTGGTCGCGGCCGGGACCACCGCACTGCTGGTCACCCACGACCAGGAGGAGGCGTTCGCGGTCGCGGACCGGATGGCGCTGATGCGTGCGGGCCGGGTGGTCCAGGCCGGCACCGTGGACGAGGTGTGGAACGCTCCGGTCGACGCCGAGGCCGCCCGCTTCCTCGGCTACGCCACCGTGGTGCAGGGTGCCGCGGCCCGCACCGTGCTCGAGGCCGCCGGCGTCCCCACCTCCTCGGGGGCGCTGGCTTTGCGCCGTTCGGCGTTGCGGCTGCACGCCGCCGGCCGGCTGGCCGGCCGGGTGGTCTCGGCCCGCGCGACCCCCGAGCAGGTCCGGCTGCTGGTCGACGTTCCGGGGGTCGGCGAGGTGCACGCGGTGGCGGACGCCGGATCGGGGGCGGGTGCCGGTGGCGACGCGGGACGGGCACCGGGCGTCGGCTCGGAGGTGCGCCTGGTGGTGGATCTCACCCGGACCGCACGCCTGGCGTGAGTCGGAGGCGAGGCCGCCGACGCCATAGACTCCGGCTGTGAACCGGCGCGCTTACGGCCTCCTCGTCGGGGTGGCCCTCCTCATGGGGGTGACGGCTGTCGTGACCAGCCTGATCCTGGGGGAGGGGCTCCGCGACCCCGATGGCTCGCTCGGTCCGTCCTGGGTCCGGCTGCCGTCCATGGTGCTGGGTGCCTTCGTGGTCGACGTCGTCCCTCGCTCGCTGTGGCGGGCCCGGCGCCGGCCCCGGTCCTTCGCCCGCGAGGCCCGCGCGATCGTCGCCGAGCACTGGACGCGGGAGCGGATCAAGCTCGTGGTGGTCGGCCTGGTGTCGTTCTACGTCACCTACGTGAGCTACCGCAACCTCAAGAACTTCCTGCCGCGGGTGAACGACACCCTGCACGACTCGCTGCTGCACTCCATCGACCGGACCCTGATGTTCGGGCACGAGCCCGCTGTGCTGCTGCACCAGCTGCTCGGCGAGACCACGGCGGCGCACGTGCTGGCCACCGTCTACCTGCTGTTCCTGCCGATCTCGCCGCTCTCACTGATCGTGTACCTGGTCTGGTCGCGCAACATCAGCTACGGCTACTGGTTCGCCACCGCGCAGTGCCTGGCCTGGGCCCTCGGCACCGCCAGCTACTACGCGCTCCCGACCCTGGGCCCGAACTTCGCCTTCGTGTGGCTGTACGCCGGCCTCGACCAGACCAGCGTCGCGGACATGCAACGGTCCCTGAACTACTCCCGGATCGACGTGCTCTACTCGCCGTTCACCACCGACTCGATCCAGAGCGTGGCCGGCTTCGCGTCGCTGCACGTGGGCATCATCCTCACGCTCACGCTGATCACCCACTACACGGTCCGGCACGCCTGGATCCGCCGGTCGATGTGGGTGTACTTCGCACTCACGGTGGTGTCCACGCTGTACTTCGGCTGGCACTACATCGCCGACGACGTGGCCGGCGCGACGATCGCGATCGTCTCCGTCTGGCTGGGCGGCAAGGCCACCGGCCAGAGGTTCGAGAAGCACGGCCGGTCCTCGCACCCGACCACCTCGACGGACCGGGTGCCGCTCGACGAGGCCGAGACGGCCTCCTCCGGGGCGGCCCGGTCCTGACTCGGGCGGGGCGCCGGGAGCGGCAGGTGGCCCATGCGGGTCATAGGGGATTTAGTCATGCTCCACGCTGCCCTGGCGGGTGCGGGTGTCGTAGTCTGACCGGGCAAGAGAAGAGGTCCGGGGGGGCCTCGCGCGGCTCGGGGTCGTCGCTCTTGAGGTGCTCGCGTCCCAACCTCCCAGTGGGCCGCGGTCACCGGTCCCGCCCCAACCTCCCAATGGGGCGGGACCGCTTGCTCTTAACGGGCCGACTCCCTCTGCGGACCGCCGCGACGCCTCCTGCGAGAATGACAACCTTGTAGTTTGTCAACCGGACACGCCGTGTGACGTGAGTTTCTTTTGGGGATTCTGTTCCCTTTGAGGCTGATGGGGTTTAGCGTTCACTCGCGTTCCGGATTCACCAGGACGCAGCCGGTCCAAGCGGACGCCGCTCTCTGGGAGGGCGCAGTGACCACGGGACCGGTGCCGACATCCGCTCCGCGGGCCGAGAGGAAGCGGCCCGCGGAGCAGACGGAAGGGTCCCCGTGCGACGTCTCCACCGCGCTGCAGCACCGCTGGCCACGCTGACGGTCTGCCTGTCCCTGGGGCTCTCGGCGGTGCCCCCGGCGGTGGGTGACCCCGGTGCCGGGGCCACCTCCGGCACCGGAAGTGCCCTCGCCGACCCTGCCGTGCCGAGCCACGGCGACGTACGGCGGGCGCGGGAACGGGCCACCCGGACCGCCGGTGAGGTCAGCGCGATCAAGGCCCGGCTGCTGCTCGCCACCCAGCGGCTCGAGCAGGCGTCGGTGCGCGCGGAGCAGGCCGCCGAGGCCTACAACGGCGCCCGGTGGCGGCTGCAGCAGGCCGGACAGGCCTACCGCACGGCCCGCGCCGAGGCGGCCCGCTCCCGTCGTACCGTGGTCGGCCAGCGGGACCGGATCGGCGCGCTGGTCGCCCAGTCCTACCAGCAGGGCGGAGACCTCTCGGCGCTGACCGCGGTGGTCTCCGCGGACGGTCCCGAGGGGGTGCTCGACCAGTACGCGGCGTTCCAGGGCGCCTCGACGTCCCTGCAGGCCGACTACCAGCGCTACGCCGCCTCCGACGCCCTGGCCACCGTGTTCGAGCGCAGGGCCCGACAGGCCCAGGCCGAGCAGGGTCGCCGCGCCGAGCTGGCGCACACCGCCCAGCAGCAGGCCGCCGCGGCCGAGGTCACCGCCCAGGGCCAGGCCGGCGCCGTCGCCGCCGAGAAGAACCGGCTGGTGCGCGAGCTGGCCCGGGTGCAGCACATCTCGGTGACCCTGGCCCGCACCCGGCAGGCCGCGCTGGAGGAGATCGCCCGCAAGCGGGCCGAGGAGCGGGCCCGCCGCGTGGCGCTGGCCGCCGCCCAGGCCGAGCAGGCGGCGCAGGCCGCCCGGGCGAGGGCGGCTGCCGACGCGGCCGCGACGGCGGCTGCGAAGCCGAAGGCGGTCGCTCGCCGGTCCGCGCCGGCAGCGTCCAGCCGTCCGGCTGCCTCGCGGGGTGGCCGGGCGACGCACCCCGGCCCGGCGCCCGCCCCGCGGGCTCCCGCCCCACCGGCGCCCGCGCCGGCTCCCACCCCGCCGGCGCCCGCGCCGGCCGGCGGCGCCGAGCGCGCGGTCGCCTTCGCCGAGGCGCAGCTCGGGGACCCCTACGTGTGGGCGGCCGCCGGGCCCAACGCCTGGGACTGCTCCGGTCTGACGATGGGTGCCTGGGCCGCGGCCGGAAGGTCGCTGCCGCACTACTCTGTGGCGCAGTACGAGGCCAGCACCCCGATCTCGGCGTCGCAGCTGCGGGCCGGCGACCTGGTCTTCTGGACCACGAACGGCCGGGCCAGCGGCATCCACCACGTCGCGATGTACCTCGGCAACGGGCAGATCATCCACGCGCCGCGGACCGGCCGTCCGGTCGAGATCGACTCGATGTACTACTGGATCCCGCCGACCCTGTTCGCCAGGGTCTAGCCCGGGGCGTCACCGCGGCCCGGTCGTGGCCGATGCCGGCGCGGCGCGCGGGGGGTGGCGGATGCCGACCCCGTCCGCAGGTCGCCACCTGTCACCAGCGGCCCCGACCGGACCCGGACCGGACGGCCGGGTCAGGCGTGCTCGACGTGCCCGTCGTCCTTGGCCCGCGCGAACGACGCGTGCACCTCGGCCTCGGCCTCGGCGTGTCCGACCCACTCGGCGCCCTCGACGGACTTGCCGGGCTCCAGGTCCTTGTAGACCTCGAAGAAGTGCTGGATCTCCAGCCGGTCGAACTTCGACACGTGGTGGATGTCGCGCAGGTGCTCCTGGCGCGGGTCGGTGGCCGGGACGCACAGCACCTTGTCGTCGCCGCCGGCCTCGTCGGTCATCCGGAACATCCCGATGGCGCGGCACTTGATCAGGCAGCCGGGGAAGGTGGGCTCCTGCAGCAGCACGAGCGCGTCGAGCGGGTCGCCGTCCAGGCCCAGGGTGTTCTCGATGTAGCCGTAGTCGGCCGGGTACTGGGTGGAGGTGAACAGCGTCCGGTCGAGCCGGATCCGACCGGTGTGGTGGTCGACCTCGTACTTGTTGCGCTGTCCCTTGGGGATCTCTACCAGTACGTCGAACTCCACTGTGCTTCCTCCGATTCGCGGCTGCGGGTCACCCGACCTCATCGACGGGCTCACCGTACGGTGCTTCGGCTAGTCTCGCGCACGTCTGTTCGTCGGCTGCATCCGGGAGGGGAGAACGTGCCCGAGGGCGAGCCCACCCCGGTCCTGCGGCGCGGCCACCGGCGGCTGTGGTCGGCGACCGCGGTGCTCGTGGTGCTGGCCGTCGTGGCGGCGGGCGCGGCCTACCTCCTCGACCTCGGCGGCCGCTGGACCGGCCCCGAGCGACCCGACCCCGCCACCCGCCCCGCGCAGGTGCCGCCCCCGGCCGGGTTGACGCTGCCCGCCGCGGCGGCTCCCGCGGCGGTGGCCCCCGCGGCCGAGGAGGGCGCCGTCGACCGGGCGGCGGTCCGGCGGGCCGTCACCCGGATCGTCGGCCGGGCCGACCTCGGACCGCACGTGGTGGTGCGCGTCTCCCAGCTCGCGGACGGTGCCGGCGTGTACCGGCACGGCAGCGGCCCGGTCACCCCGGCCTCCACCATGAAGCTGCTGACGACCGTGGCGGCTCTCGAGGAGCTCGGCCCGGAGCACCGCTTCACCACCTCGGTGGTGGCCACCCCCCAGTCCCCGCGGATCGTGCTCGTCGGTGGCGGCGACCCGCTGCTCGCCCGGTCGCCGGTCCCCGGTGCCTACCCGGCCCGGGCCGACCTCGACACGCTGGCCCGCAGCACCGCCCGCGCGCTCCGGGCGGTCGGCCGCGGCAGGGTCCGGCTCGGCTACGACACCTCCCTGTTCTCCGGGCCGGCGGTCAGCCCGCGCTGGGGCGCGTCGTACGTGCCCGACGACGTGGTCAGCCCGATCTCGCCGCTCTGGGTGGACGAGGGCCGCGAGCGACGCGGCGGCGACGAGCGCAGCGGCGACCCGGCGGCGGTCGCGGCGCGGGAGTTCGCGACCGCGTTGGACCGGCGCGGCATCACCGTGCAGGGACCGGTCACCAGGGCCGTCGCGCCGGACGCCGAGCAGGGCGGCCAGGACATCGCCGCCGTCCGCAGCGCCCCGCTCGCCGCGATCGTCCAGCACGTCGTCGAGGTCAGCGACAACGAGGGCGCCGAGGTGCTGGCCCGGCAGGTCGCCGTGGCGCGGGGCCGTCCCGCGTCGTTCTCCGGTGCGGCCCAGGCGGTCCGCGCGGTGCTGCGCGGACTGGGCGTGCGCACCGACGGCGACCGCGTCTACGACGGCAGCGGGCTGTCCCGCGACAACCGGCTCGCGCCGGCCACCCTGCTCGCCGTGCTCGGCGCGGCCGCCTCCGAGCGGCACCCGGGGCTGCGCAGCGCGGTGACCGACCTGCCGGTGGCGGGCTTCACCGGCTCCCTGACCCGGCGGTTCGACACCGGCGACCCCGCGGGTCTCGGCAGGGTCCGGGCGAAGACCGGCACGCTGACCGGGGTGCACGCCCTGGCCGGGACCGTGACCTCGGTCGACGGCGTGGTGATGAGCTTCGTCGCGGTCGCCGACCGGGTGCGGCCGGAGGACACTCTCGACGCGCGCCAGGACCTCGACGAGCTGGCCGCCGCACTGGCCGGGTGCACCTGCGCCGCCACCCCGTAGGGTCGACGCATGCCCGCACGCACCATGGTCGACTGGGACCTCGCCGTGTCCACCGCCGCGCGGATCGCCGGTCCCGGGCCCGAGATCAGCCGATCGGCCGCGGAGGCGGTGGTCGCCGAGCTCCGGGCCGGCGCCGACCGCTCCACGGGCCTGGTCCGCGAGTTCACCGGCCTGGTCGCGCACGACCGCACCGCCCCGGTGCTGGTCGTGGACCGGCCGGGCTGGATCCAGGCCAACGCGGACGGGTTCGCCGACCTGATCGGCCCGCTGATCGAGCGGCTCCAGGCCCGGCGGGGCGCGCCGAACGCGGTGACCGAGGCGGTCGGCTCCAAGGTGACCGGCCTCGAGGTCGGCGGCCTGCTCGGCTTCATGTCCTCGAAGGTGCTGGGCCAGTTCGACCCGTTCTATGCGGGCCCCGGCCTGGGCGCCGAGACCGGCCCGTCCGCTGGTCGGCTGCTGCTGGTGGCGCCGAACATCGTGCACGTCGAGAACGAGCTCGGGGTCGACCCGACCGACTTCCGGCTGTGGGTGTGCCTGCACGAGGAGACGCACCGGGTGCAGTTCACGGCGGTGCCCTGGATGCGCGAGCACATCCAGGGCGAGGTCGAGCACCTCGTCGGCGGGGTCGACCTCGACCCGGCCCGGGTGGCCGCGATGGTCGGCGAGGGCGTACGACGGCTCGGCGACGTGGTGCGGGGTGTCGACGACGTCAGCCTGATGGAGGTGTTCGCGACCCCCGAGCAGCGGACCGTGATGGACCGGCTCACCGGGGTGATGTCGCTGCTGGAGGGGCACGCCGACGTGGTCATGGACGGGGTCGGCCCGAGCGTGATCCCGTCCGTGGACGCGATCCGCACCCGCTTCAACAAGCGCCGGCAGGGCGCCGGCTACCTGGACCGGGTGCTGCGCCGGCTGCTCGGCCTGGACGCCAAGATGGCGCAGTACCGCGACGGTGCCGCGTTCGTGCGCGGAGTCGTCGACCGGGTCGGGATGAGTGACTTCAACGCGGTCTGGTCCGGCCCCGAGCAGCTGCCGTCCAAGGCCGAGATCGGCGACCCGCAGGCGTGGGTCCGTCGCGTGCACGGCTGAGCCGCCGGACCGACCGTCCCGCCGCCGAGCAGACCGCCGACCAGATGGCTCCCGACCCCTCCGTCGCCGCGGTCCGGCTCGCCGTCCGCCGGGACCTGAGCCACGTCGCGGGCGAGGTGCTGGTGGCCTGCTCGGGGGGTGCGGACTCGCTGGCCCTGCTGGCCGCCACCGTCTTCGAGGCACGCCGGACCCGGGTCCGGGTGGTCGGGGTGACCGTGGACCACGGGCTGCAGGACGGCTCCGCGGCCCACGCGGCCCGGGTGGTCGCACAGATGTCCGCACTGGGGGTCGACGAGACGGTCTCGGTGCGGGTCACCGTCGAGGCGCGCGGCCAGGGCCCGGAGGCGGCCGCCCGGGAGGCCAGGTACGCCGTGCTGGGGGAGGTCGCCGAGCGGTTCGGGGCGACGGTGCTGCTCGGGCACACCCTGGACGACCAGGCCGAGACCGTGCTGCTGGGGCTCACCCGCGGCAGCGGTGCCCGCTCCCTCGCGGGGATGCGGCCGGCTTTCGAGGTGTTCCGCCGTCCGCTGCTCGCGGTCACCCGGGCCCAGACCGAGAGCGCCTGCCGCGCCGAGGGCGTCGACTACTGGGAGGACCCGCATAACACCGACGACAGGTTCACCCGCGCGCGGCTGCGGCGCCGGGTGCTGCCGGTGCTCGAGGAGGAGCTGGGACCCGGGGTCGCCGCCGCGCTGGCCCGGACCGCGGACGCGCTGCGCGAGGACGCGGAGACCCTCGATCTGCTCGCCGCACAAGCCTTCGACCGGGTGCACGACGCCACCGGGCTGGAGGCGGCGGTGCTCGAGGGACTCCCCACCGGGGTGCGGCACCGGGTGCTCCGGATCGCCGCCGTCGCGGCCGGGTCGCCGCCCGCCGAGCTGTTCCGCGTGCACGTGCTGGCCATGGACCGGCTGGTCTCCGACTGGCGCGGCCAGGGGCAGGTCGACCTGCCCGGACACCTGCACCTGCTCCGGCAGCACGGCCGGCTCCGGTTCGGTCGTCCCGACCGCCGAGGCGGCTAGCCGCTGTGGCAGGCTGACGCCATGGACGAAGCGCACATCGACGGCGACCTGGTCAACGTGCTCTTCACCGAGGAGCAGATCCAGGCCCGGCTCGGCGAGCTGGCAGCGGCCGTGGAGCGCGACTACCAGGGCAAGGACCTGCTGCTCGTCGGCGTGCTCCGCGGCGCGGTGATGGTGATGGCCGACCTCGCGCGGCACTTCGGGCGGCATCTCGAGATGGACTGGATGGCGGTCTCGTCGTACGGGTCGGGCACGAAGTCCTCCGGGGTGGTGCGCATCCTCAAGGACCTCGACACCGACATCAGCGGCCGGCACGTGCTGATCGTCGAGGACATCATCGACACCGGACTGACGCTGTCCTGGCTGGTCTCCAACCTGACCTCCCGCGGCCCGGCCTCGGTCGAGATCTGCACCCTGCTCCGCAAGCCGGAGGCGCTGCAGATGTCCGTCGACGTCAAGTACGTCGGTCACGACATCCCCAACGAGTTCGTGGTGGGCTACGGACTCGACTACGCCGAGCGCTACCGCAACCTGCGGTGCATCGGCACGCTGGCGCCGCACGTCTACTCCTGATCCCCGCGCCCGTCCCGCCGTTCCCGCACCGTCTGACACCCGGACCCGGAGACGCGTCTCACACCCCGCGAGGGACAATGACAGGAACCGGGAACGCCGGTCCGATCGTTGGACTTCGCGTGTACCGTCGATTTGTCGTTGGTCTGAGCTGGCAGGAGGGCGGGGCGTTGTCCCCGGAACATGGACGTTAAGCGTTTGTTGCGCGGCCCGGTGGTGTGGATCGTCGTGGCGGTGGTGGGCGTTCTCCTCGCGCTGCAGTTCCTCGCGCCCAACGGCGGCTACAACGAGGTCGACACCTCCGAGATGAGTGACTACATCACCACCGGTGAGGTCAAGACGGTCACCTTCATCGACCGTGACCAGGTCATCCAGGCCACCCTCGACGACGGCAAGAAGGTGACCGCGTCCTGGGTCGCCGGACAGCAGGTCGGGCTGGTCAGCGCCGCCCAGAAGGGCGTCAAGAGCGGCCAGATCGACGACTACAACGTCAAGGTCGCCAAGCCCAGCTTCCTCGGCCAGCTGCTGGTGACGCTGCTGCCGATCATCTTCATCGTGGTGATCTTCCTGTTCCTGATGAACCAGGTGCAGGGCGGCGGCGGCCGGGTGATGCAGTTCGCCAAGTCCAAGGCCAAGCTGATCAGCAAGGACATGCCGAAGACCACGTTCTCGGACGTGGCCGGCTGCCAGGAGGCCATCGAGGAGCTCGGCGAGATCAAGGAGTTCCTCCAGGAGCCCGCGAAGTTCCAGGCCGTCGGCGCGAAGATCCCCAAGGGGGTGCTGCTCTACGGGCCGCCCGGCACCGGCAAGACGCTGCTGGCCCGCGCGGTCGCCGGCGAGGCCGGGGTGCCCTTCTACTCGATCTCCGGCTCGGACTTCGTCGAGATGTTCGTCGGGGTCGGCGCCTCCCGGGTGCGTGACCTCTTCGAGCAGGCCAAGGAGAACGCCCCCGCCATCGTGTTCATCGACGAGATCGACGCGGTCGGCCGGCACCGCGGCGCCGGCATGGGCGGCGGTCACGACGAGCGCGAGCAGACCCTGAACCAGCTGCTGGTCGAGATGGACGGCTTCGACGTCCGCGGCGGGGTCATCCTGATCGCGGCGACCAACCGTCCCGACATCCTCGACCCGGCCCTGCTGCGACCCGGCCGCTTCGACCGGCAGATCGGCGTGGACGCCCCCGACCTCGCCGGACGGCACCAGATCCTCCAGGTGCACTCGCGCGGCAAGCCGATGGCGCCGGGCGTGGACCTGCTCAGCGTGGCCCGCCGTACCCCCGGCTTCACCGGCGCAGACCTGGCCAACGTGCTCAACGAGGCAGCCCTGCTGACCGCCCGCAAGAACCTGAAGATGGTCGACAACGACGTGATGGACGAGGCGATCGACCGCGTGATCGCCGGTCCGCAGCGCAGCAGCCGGCTGATGAGCGAGAAGGAGAAGCTCATCACCGCCTACCACGAGGGCGGGCACGCCCTGGTGGCCGCGGCGCTGCCCGGCACCGACCCGGTGCACAAGGTGACGATCCTGCCGCGAGGGCGAGCGCTGGGCTACACGATGGTGCTGCCCGACGAGGACAAGTACTCCCAGACGCGCTCGGAGCTGCTGGACAAGCTCGCCTACATGCTCGGCGGCCGGGCCGCCGAGGAGATGGTGTTCCACGACCCCACCACCGGCGCCGGCAACGACATCGACAAGGCCACCTCGGTGGCGCGGGCGATGGTCACCGAGTACGGCATGACCGAGCGGCTCGGCGCGATCAAGCTCGGCGACAACAGCTCTGAGCCGTTCCTGGGCCGGGACATGGGCCACCAGCGCAACTACTCCGAGGACGTGGCGGCGATGGTGGACTCCGAGACCAAGCTGCTGCTGGCCAACGCCCACCAGGAGGCCTTCGACATCCTGGTCGAGAACCGCGACGTCCTGGACTCGCTGGTGACCGCGCTCCTGGAGAAGGAGACGCTGGACAAGGCCCAGATCGCCGAGGTGTTCCGGCCGCTGCGCCGTCGCCCGGCGCGTCCGGCCTGGACCGGGTCCCCGACCCGCGAGCCGTCCAGCATCCCACCCGTGGACGTGCCGCGTTCTTCCGCGAACGGCTCCGCGCCCGAGCCCGAGGCGGCGGTGGTCCTCACCCCGCCCGGCAGCGGTGGGGACGTGCACGGCGATGCCGGGATGCCGACGCGGAACGCGGACTGAGATGACGGTCAACCGGATCAGCCACGAGATCCCGGTGCCGGTCCCGGAGTTCGACCAGCTCCGGGCCGAGGCCGCCGTCCGGGAGCTGCTGATCGCGGTCGGCGAGGACCCGGATCGCGAGGGTCTGCTGGACACCCCCGCCCGGGTGGCCCGCGCGTACAAGGAGCTGCTCTCCGGGATGCGGATGTCCGCCGAGGAGGTGCTCACCACCACGTTCGACGCCGGTCACGAGGAGATGATCCTGGTGCGGGACATCGAGCTGTGGTCGATGTGCGAGCACCACCTGGTGCCGTTCACCGGGGTGGCCCACGTCGGGTACATCCCGAACGAGAACGGCCGGATCACCGGGCTGTCCAAGCTCGCCCGGCTGGTCGACCTCTACGCCAAGCGGCCGCAGGTCCAGGAGCGGCTGACCACCCAGGTCGCCGACGCGATGATGGAGATCCTCGAGGCCCGCGGCGCGATCGTGGTGATCGAGGCCGAGCACCTGTGCATGACCATGCGCGGGGTGCGCAAGGGCGGCTCGAAGACCGTCACCTCGGCAGTGCGCGGCTCGATGCACAACGCCGCCACCCGCGCGGAGGCGATGAGCCTGATCACCGGCCGACGCTAGCCGGCGCCGCCGGCGGTGCCGACCGGTAGGGTCGCGGCATGCTCAGCCGCCCTCCCCGGTACGTCGACGGGCTGCCCAGCCCGCCGCGCTGCCTCGTGATGGGCGTGCTCAACGTGACTCCCGACTCGTTCTCCGACGGCGGCCGCTTCCTCGACCCGGCTCGCGCCATCGAGCACGGCCGGCGGCTGGCCGCCGAGGGCGTGGACCTGGTCGACGTGGGTGGGGAGTCCACCCGACCCGGAGCCGCACGGCCGAGCGCGGAGGAGGAGGCCGACCGGGTGCTGCCGGTGGTCGCCGCGCTGGCCGCCGAGGGGGTCCTGGTCTCCGTGGACACCATGCGTGCCTCCGTCGCGCAGGCGGCGGTCCTGGCCGGGGCGGTGCTCGTCAACGACGTCTCCGGCGGGCGCGCGGACGACCAGATGTTCGCGGTGATGGCCCGGCTCGGCACGCCGTACGTGCTCATGCACTGGCGTGCCCACTCACGGGAGATGGAGCAGCACGCCCGCTACGGCGACGTGGTCGGCGACGTGATGGCCGAGCTGGCGGAGCAGCGCGACGCGGCGGTGGCCGCCGGGATCGACCCGGCCCGGATCGCGCTGGATCCCGGGATCGGCTTCTCCAAGACCGCGGAGCAGAACTGGGACGTGCTGGCCGGGATGGAGCGGCTGCACGAGCTGGGCCACCCGGTGCTGGTCGCGGCCAGCCGCAAGCGGTTCCTGGGCACGCTGCTGTCCGACGCCGCCGGCGACCTGCGCCCCGCGGAGGGCCGCGAGGACGCCAGCACCGCCGTGTCCGCGCTGGCGGCCGCGGCGGGCGCCTGGTGCGTGCGCTCCCACGCCGGGCTCGCCTCCGTGGACGCGGTGCGGGTGGCCGCCCGGTGGGGCCAGGGGCAGTCCGGCTGAACCGGCGTCGAGGTCCCTTTACCTTCTCTACACTCGACAGCGGCACAGCCCCCGCGGGGGAGCACACGACGACGGGGTCCCACACATGAAGACGGCTCGACTGCTGCTGACCACGCTGGTGACCGCCGGGCTGCTGGGCCTGGTGCCCGGCGGTGCCTCCGGGGCGGCCGCGGCGCCCTCGGTCGCGGAGCTGCGCGCCACCACCCGCGACGACCGCGCCATGGCCCGCGAGGCGTTCAGCCTGACCGGGCGGCTCCCGACCGGCTTCGCGCGGACCGTCCGGCTGCAGTACCGCACCGGCTCGCGGTGGGTGACCGTGACCTCCCAGCGGACCGGCAGCGGCGGCAGGTTCACCTTCCGCGGGGTCCGCACCAGCACCGGACGGACCTACCAGGTCGTCGCGCCCAGCGTGCGGCGAGGCAGCAAGCGCTACGTCTGGACCCGGACGCCACGACGCACCGTGACCGTGGTCGCCCAGCGGGCTGCCGTGGCGCTGCTCCCGCAGATCGTGCAGGGCTCGGCCGTCCCGGCGAGCGCGAGCCGCGCGCGGACGGGTGGGTACGCCACCTTCAGCCCGGTGCGTCTGGGCCGCGTCGTCGTGGTCGAGCGCCGGGTCGGCAGCCGGTGGACCAAGGTCGCGACCGGGGCCGAGAACGCGGACGGGGTCGCGGAGTTCAGCTTCCCCGGGGCGGCGGGGACACGCCCGTACCGGGCACGGGCGCTGACCTTCCGGGGCGCGTCGGGCAAGACCAGCGGCAGCACGCGGACGAGCTGGGAGCGGCCGGGGTTCGACGAGCCGTTCACCGACGCCACGCAGGTCGATGGCGGCAGCGACGCGCGCTGGCACACCCGCGGCACCGCGCCGTCGGCGTCGTCGCACCGGATGTGCTCGCGGGCGGACGCCTCGATGGCCTCGGTGGACCCGGGCTCGGGGACGCTCGCGCTGAGCGCCGCGGTGGACCGGACGCCGCCGTGCCCGTGGCAGAACGTGGACATCGGCACCTCCGGCACCGCGGCGCACTCCTACCTCAACGGTCACGTCGGCACCCAGGGCCGCTTCTCCTTCCGGTACGGCGTCGCGGCGGCCCGGGTCCGGTTCCAGCGGCCTCAGGGCATGCACGGGTCGTTCTGGCTGCAGGTCGCCGAGCCGGGTGGTCGCAGCGAGATCGACGCCGTCGAGTTCTTCGGGGAGGGGTACAAGGGCCGGGCGCAGGGCGGTCTGGGGACCTTCGTGCACGCGGACAGGCGCTACGGCCGCCTGCAGCCCCGGGTGCTCCCGTGGCTGCGCGACGGGGACAGCTGGTGGTCGCGCTACCACGTCTTCTCGGTGGAGTGGACGCCCACCCGCTACGTGTTCCGAGTCGACGGCCGCGCGATCTGGTCGACGACGGAGGGGCTCTCGGACCGCAGCGAGTTCCTGGTGCTGAGCCTGCTCACCTCCGACTACGAGATGGCCTCGATGCCCGACCCCGAGCTCGCCACGCGGCCCTCGATGTCCGTCGACTGGGTCCGCGTGTGGCAGGACCGCCGGGTCGCCGGCAACCGGCTGACGACGGGTCGCTAGCGCGCCGCCCGTAGGATCCGCACTGTGACCGAACCGTCCAGCGCCGAGCGCGCCGCCACCGTGCGAGAGGTGGAGCGGGTCAACACCTCCTTCTACGAGGCCTTCGAGAGCGCCGACCTGGACACCATGCAGGACCTCTGGGTCGAGGCCGCGGACAGCCTGTGCGTGCACCCCGGGGCACCGCCGGTGCGCGGCAGCGGTCCGATCAACCGGTCCTGGGCGCTGGTGATGGCGAACACGCCGTACATCCAGTTCGTGCTCACCGACGTCGAGGTCAGCCTTCGGGACGGGATCGCCGCGGTGACCTGCACGGAGAACGTGCTGACCGGCGACGCGCGCACCGGCACGGACACGTTCGGGGGCGCCACCGCGGTGGCCACGAACGTCTTCGTGGCCACCGACGAGGGCTGGCGGCTGTGGATCCATCACGCGTCACCGGTGCTCTCCTCGGAAGGCGCCACAGATGACTGACGAGCCGTTGCCCGCGGCCGAGCACCAGGCACTGGACCGGCTCGCGGTGACGGGTGTCGAGGCCTTCGGCCACCACGGGGTCTTCGACTTCGAGCGCAGGGACGGGCAGACCTTCGTGGTCGACCTGGTGCTCTGCCTGGACACCCGGACGGCGGCCGACAGCGACGACTTGCAGGACACGGTCGACTACGGGAGCCTCGTGGCGAGGGTGAAGACGGCGATCGAGTCCGACCCCGTCGACCTGATCGAGACCCTGGCGGCGAGGATCGCCGACATCTGCCTCCAGGACCGTCGGGTCCAGTCGACCGAGGTGACCGTGCACAAGCCAGACGCGCCCATCGAGTCGACGTTCGCCGACGTCACGCTGACGATCACCCGCACCCGAACGAGCACCGGAGCCCCACGTGACTGAGACCCCGAACCCGAACATCGTCGATACCGACACGCTGACCGGCGAGATGCATCCGATCCGCCGGTGCGTGCTGGCGATCGGCTCGAACCTCGGCGAGCGGCTGAACAACCTCCAGGGCGCGGTGAACTCCCTCGCCGACACGCCCGAGGTCTGGCTGACCGCCGTGTCCCCGGTCTACGAGACCTCCCCCCTCGACGCGCCGGCGGGCTCCGAGGACTTCCTCAACGCGATCGTGCTGGCCGACACCACGCTGTCCGCCCGGACGCTGCTGGAGCGCGCGCTCGCCGTCGAGGACGCCTACGGGCGGGAGCGGACCACCGAGCAGGGGGCGCCGCGCACCCTCGACGTGGACCTGATCGTGGTCGGCGACCGCCGGGCCAACGACGAGGACCTCGTGCTGCCGCATCCCAAGGCGCACGAGCGCGCGTTCGTGCTCGCCCCCTGGCACGACCTCGAGCCGGACGCGGAGCTGCCGGAGATGGGCTCGGTAGCGGACCTGCTGGGCAGGACCGGAGACCAGACGCTGACCCGGCGCGACGACCTGAGCCTGACCGTCCAGTGACCCGCCGGTGACCGCGGGCGGACCCTCGGAGCCTGAGGACCCCCGGCACTCGGGGCGGGTCGGGAGCACCCGTCCGGGGGCCGTGATCGGCTTCGCGCTCGCCGGGCTGGTCCTGGGCTGGCTGGTGCGGCCGGGTTCGGTGCGGCTCAGTGGCTCGGCGCCTACGGTGAGCTGGCTGCCGGTGGTCGCGCTGGCCTTCGTGGCCGTGGTGGTCGCTGCGGTGGCCTGGTCGACGTACCGGACCCTGCACCGGCGGCGGCAACGGCTGGAGCCGCAGCACGCGGTGAACCGTCTCGTGCTCGCCAAGGCGTGCGCGCTGGTCGGCTCCTTCTTCGCCGGCGGGTACGTCGGGTACGCGCTGAGCTGGGTCGGGCTGACCGACGCGGCCCTGGCTCGGGAGCGGGTGCTGCACTCGCTGCTGGCGGCTGCCGCAGCGGCGCTGCTGGTCGTCGGCTCGTTGCTCCTGGAGCGTGCGTGTCGGGTCGGCCGGGACCGGGACTAGCGCCCTAGCCTTGGTCCATGCCCCGCTCGTGTCCCGCGTCGCCGGCCCAGTGACCGGTCCAGTGACCGGCCCCGTGACCGGCCCCGTGACGGGACGCCGCCGGGAGCGCGCTGCCGTGGCGCTGCTGACCGTGGTCACCGTGCTGGTGCCGGCGACCGCGGCGACCGGGTCCCGGTCGGTGCTGCTGGCCGCGTCGCTGGCAGCCCTCGCCTGCGGCTGGGCCGCTGCCGGCCTCGTCCACCGCGCGGTGAGTGAGGCCATGCGGGTGCGGGTCGGACGCCGTGACCGGGCCCTGGCCGCGCTGGCCGCGGCGCTGGGACGCAGCCAGCGACGCGCCATCGAGGCCGAGGCACGGGAGCGGCGGGAGTCGCTGCGGGCGGCGGAGGCCCAGGCGCGGCTGCAGGAGCTCTCCGAGCGCCTGCGCGGACCGGCCGCCGGTGACCCGACGGTCCCGGACGCGGTGCTGCAGCTGCTCGCCTGGGAGGAGCGGGTCACGGCAACCGCCACGGCGGCGCCCCGGACGACGGCCCGGCGAGCCTGAGTCCCAGCCGGTGCGCCCTGCCGGTTGGGCCGGGGTGGGGTGCGGGAGAATGACCCGGTGACCTCCACCGGCAACGACCCCACCACGAGCCTGCCGCCGGCCGCAGCTGCGGCTCTGCCCCCCGGGTGGGCCGCGGCCGCCCCGGACGAGGGAGACGCGGTCGAGCTGACGGCGCTGCTGCGCCGGCACGAGGAGCGGGGCCGGGGCTGGGCGGCCGCCTCCGAGGAGGACCTCCTGGTGGAGGTGTCGCCCCGCGGCTACCTCACCCGGGAGAACCTGGTGCTGCGGGACCCGGACGGCCGGATCCGTGGCTGGGCCGGCGCGCACGACCGCGCCGCCGGCCGGATGCTGCTCACCCTGGTCGTCGACTGGGAGCTGGCCGCGGACCTCGCGGACCGGGTGGCCGGCGTGCTGCTGGCCTGGGCCGACGAGGCGGCCCGCCGGATCGGTGGCGAGCGCGGCCTGGAGGTGCAGCAGATCGACAGTGGCACCTTCGCCGACGACGAGCGCCAGCACCGGTGGCTGGAGCGGGGCGGGTTCGAGAAGGTCCGCACCTGGTGGCAGATGTCCCGGCCGGTCACCGCAGACGAGGCGGAGCTGGGCGCCGAGCCGGGAGCGGGCGTCCGGATCCGCGCGGTCGGACGGCAGGGCACCGGGATGCCCGACGAGGAGGACCTGCGCACCGTCCACGACGTGCTGGAGAGCGCCTTCGCCGACCACTTCAACTCCCACAGCGAGACCTTCGACGAGTTCCTGTCCCGGCTCCGGGAGGACCCCGGTCACCGCTGGGACCACTGGTGGATCGCCGAGCTCACCGACGGTGCCAGCCCCGAGCCCGCGGGCGCGCTGGTCGCGGCCGTGTCCGAGGGCTCCGACGGCCGGCCGGACGGCAGCTACGTCGAGTACATCGGCGTGCTGCAGAACGCCCGTGGCCGGGGCGTGGCCAAGTCGCTGCTGCGGACGGTGATCGCCGACGCGGCCGACCGGGGCCGCGACCGGGTCGGACTCGAGGTGGACGCCGACTCGCCCACCGGTGCCGACGGTCTCTACGTCTCTATGGGCTGGCAGACCCGGTACGTCACCGAGTCGTGGCACCGTGACGTGCCGGTCACGCGACCCACCCGGTGAGGCGGCTGGCGGGGGCGGCGCGGCGCCGGCTGCGGGCCCTGGTCGCGGCTCCGGCACCGCTGCTCTCGGTGGTCGTGACGGGTGCCGACGGACCCGAGCCGGAGCCGGGAGCGCTCGCGGACTGCCTGACCGCGGTCCTCGACGCGACCCACCCGGCGCTGGAGGTGCTGGTGGTGGGCGGCGCCCCGCCCGCTCCGGCGCCGCGACTGCGGCACCTGCCCGGCGCCTCCGTCGACGCAGCGATCGCGGCTGCCGGCGGTCGCTACCTGACGCTGGTCTCACCCGGTGAGCGGGTCCGCAGGGACGCCTGGGCGGCACTGGTCTCGACCCTCGAGCGGACCGGCTCCGACGTGGCCCTGGGCGCCGTGCACGACCCCGAGGAGCCCCGGGCCTGGTCGGCGGAGCTGACCGCCGGTCAGCGGCTGCGGCAGAGCATCAGCGGGCTGCCGCTGGCGACCGTGGACCTCGACCCGGCCGGCAAGCTGTTCCGGCTCGCCGCCTGGCGCGCCGCGGGTGCCCGGCTGGACCCGGAGGCCGGGACGACCCCGGCCGTGCTCGCCATGCTGCTGGGCGGCCGGAGCTTCGACGTGCTGCCGCTGCTGGTCAGCGAGCGGCTGCCCGGTGCCACAGGCGTTCCGGTCGCGGAGCTGCCCCGGTTCCGGCCCGAGCGGGCTTCTGCCCGGTTGGCCGCGCTGAGCGCTGCGCTTCCGGTCGCCCCGCCGGGCTGGCGCGAGCTGGTGGCGACCCACGTGCTGCCCGGTCTGTACGTGGACGCGGTCGGTGCCGGGGAGGGCTACCTGGAGGTGCTCCGGCACCGGCTGCCGGACCTGCTCGACGGGCTGGACCTGGCCGGGGTGCCGGTCGGCGCACGGCTCGGCGCCTGGAGCGCGCTGCACGGCGACTGGCACGCCGTGGCCCTCGTGCAGGACCTGCTGGCCGACCACCCGCACGGGTTGCCGGTCGCGGACGGGCTGGTGCTCCTGCCGGACGCGCTGCGCGACCGGGTCCCGGACCCCTGGCGGGCAATCACGCGGGCGGACCGGCGGCCGCGGTCCCGGGTGGACCCGTGGTTGCGGCTGACGGACGGCCGGCTGCTGGTCCGCGGCGTCAGCTTCACCGAGTACGTCGACGCGGCGCCGCTGCCGGTGGTCGCACTGCGCTCCTCCGAGGGCAGCCGGCACGAGCTCGAGGTGGCGCGGCGAGCCGATCCGGCCGCCAACGAGTGGGCGGACCGGGCGTGGGAGGACCGCACAGACGCGGGCTGGGAGGCCTCCGGTGACGTGGACCCGATCCCGGCGGTGGGCGAGCGACGCTGGACCGTGGAGGTGCGGACCGGGAAGGACGTGCTGACCGCGGAGGTGCGGCTCGCCGACGAGCGCGGAGCATCCCTCGACACCGAGCTGGACGCGGTGGCCTTCGACCGGGGGACGCTCGCAGTGACCGGTCGCAGCCGTGCCTCCGCCGACCTGCACGGCCACCTGTCCGGTCCGCGGGGGGACGCCGGCGCGGTGGCGCTGCGCGTGACCGGCGGCCGGGTGTCGGCCGAGCTGCCGCTGCGGACCAGCGCCTTCGGGGAGACGGTCCGGCTGCCGGTGGGTCGGTACGGGCTGGGGCTCGGCTCGGCCGCCTGGGCCCCGGCGCTGCTGCGCGACCCGGTCGAGCTGGTCGACGACCGGCAGCGCGTCGAGCCGGCGCAGGACGACGCGGGGCCCGGGGTCCTGGTGCATCCGCCCCTGCGTCGTGACGAGCGGGGGGCGTACGCGCAGCAGCTGCTGCGCACCCGGGCCTACGCCGCCCCGGCCCCCCGGCTCGACGACACCGTGCTGCTGGAGACCTTCCGCGGCCGGAGCGTGGGGGACAACCCCGGTGCGATCGCGGTGGAGCTGCTCAGCCGGGACCTGGACCTGGACCTGGTGTGGGTCGTCGACGACCCGTCCGTGCCGGTGCCCGCCGGTACCCGCGCCGTGCACCGCCGCAGCACCGCCTGGTACCACCTGCTCGGGCACGCTCGCGGCTACGTGGGCAACGCGGGAGCGCCGTACTGGTTCACCAAGCCGGCGGGGCAGTTCCACCTGCAGACCTGGCACGGCACCCCGCTCAAGCGGATCGGGGAGGACCGCGGCCCGGGGGACTTCTCGACCTGGCGGCACCGGCGCCGGATGGCCGCCCAGGCGGCCGACTGGGACGCGATGGTCTCCCCGAGCCCGTACTGCTCGCAGATCCTCCGCAGCGCCTTCGGCTACAGCGGCCCGATGCTGGAGACCGGCTACCCGCGTAACGACGTGCTGTGTCGCCGACCGGGGCGGACGGCGGCAGCGGGTGCGGGAGCGGCTCGGCCTCGGCGCCGGGGACCGGGTGGTGCTCTACGCCCCGACGTGGCGCGAGTACCTCGGGGTCCGCACCAGCAAGCCGCTGTACGTCGACCCGGAGCGGCTGACCGGCGCGATGCCGGACACCGTGCTGCTGGTGCGCGGGCACTACAACAGCACCGGCCAGCGGGACCTGTTCCAGTCCCATCCCCGGATCCACGACGTCACCCGCTACCCGGACGTGGCCGACCTGTTCCTGGCCGCCGACGCGCTGGTCACCGACTACTCGTCGGTGATGTTCGACTTCGTGCTCACCGACCGGCCGGTGGTTCTGCTGGTGCCCGACCTGGACCAGTACCGCGACGTGGAGCGCGGCTTCTACTTCGACATCGAGACGCGCTCGCCCGGCCCGCTGGTGACCAGCACGGACGGGGTCGTGGACGTGCTGCGCGGCGCCGATGAGCACGCCGCGGACCGGGCCGCCTTCCGGGACGCGTTCTGCCCGTGGGACGACGGCCGCGCGTCAGCTCGCGTCGTGGACGACCTGCTGGCGCGTTGGTGAGGACGCGATGACCCGGTCGAAGTCCGCCATCGCCTGCCGGTTGTACTCGTCGGTGTCGAGCTCGTGGGCGGGGACCTCGCCGGCCAGGAACCGGGTCATCCCCTGCGCGACGCCCTCGACGGTCTGCGGCACCACCAGTCCGGCGTCCTCGGGAACGGAGTCGCCGACCGAGGAGAACGCGGTGGTGACGACCGGCAGGCCGAGGGTACGAGCCTCCAGGATCACCATCGGCTGTCCCTCGTAGTCGCTGGAGAGCACGAAGCAGTCACACTCGGCCAGGATCGCGAACGGGTTGTCGACCTGCCCCGCGAGGGTCACCGCGGACTCGAGCCCGAGGCGACTGCACCAGCTCGCGCAGGGTGGTCTCGAGCTTGCCGCCGCCGAGCATGATCAGCCGGGTCGCCGGGTGCTCCTCGTGGACCTGGCTGAACGCCTTGATCAGGCGCGTGTGGTTCTTCTCGGGGGAGAGCCGGCCCACGGTCACGAAGGTGGTCGTGCCCGGTGGCCGGTCGGGGCCGAGCCGCGGCGCGGCTGCGGGCCTCCTGGATGATGTCCTGCGCGGAGAAGTGCTCGAGCAGGGTGGACATCGTCGAGGCGAGGTTCTCGGTGTCGATGAGCGCGGTGCCGTGGGCGAGGCCGGCCGCGTGCGTCGAGACGTCCTGGCCCTCCGCCTTCGCGCGGGCCTCGGCCTTGCTGAGCCCCGCCAGGTGCAGCACCCGGTCGCCGTCGATGGTGTTCGCGGCATGGGTGAACTGCTCCGGCCGGGCGTAGGCGCTCAACCGCTCGCGGTTGAGGCGCTCGAGGTCGGCCGAGACCGAGACCAGGTGGTCGAAGTGCTTGTAGGTGCTGAAGACCGCGGTGAGTCGCTCCTCGAGGTGCTTCTCCCCGATCGTCTCCCGCTGCATGTCCGCCATCATGTCGTTGTGCAACCAGATGCTGCGGCTGCGCGCCGGCGCCACCGAGAACAGGAACGGTGCGAAGCAGCCGTAGCCGCTGAAGTCGATCAGGTGGTCGAACTCGGCGTCGCCGAACATCCGCTGCCACTCGGCGGCCCAGAACTCCCGGTGCCGCTGGTCGAGGGTGTCCCCGAGACCCTCGACCAGGAGCCGGCGGGTCTCCTGCTTCACCCGGCGCCCGGACGCGTTGTAGATCGGCGCCCGCGGGATGACGCGCACCCGGGGGTCGATGAGTGCGATGTTCTTCGCGCGGTCGCGGCCGCGGCTGTGGACGTAGAAGGCGGTGACGTCGTAGCGGTCGTAGTCGATGTTGCGCAGCAGGTTCAGCGCGGACGTGGTGATGCCCATCGACTTCATGGCGCCCAGGTAGATCAGCAGCCGCTCCTTGTCGGTGCCGAAGTCGCGGCGCACGGCGTACGACGACTCGTCGGCGCCGCGGAAGACCACGTCGACGACCCGGGCGCAGACGGACCCGTCGTCGCGCGGGGCGTAGCCGGCGGCGGCGGTCTCAGTGCGCGGCGACCGCTCCGGGCCGGACAGCGCCGCGTGCAGGTCCTCGAGCAGCGCCGGGACCGACGCCGAGACCGGACCCGGCAGCTGGTCCTCGGTGAGGTAGAGGCCGCGGCCCGAGCGGTAGTCCTCGAGGTCCGGGACGAAGTGCAGCACCGGGCGCCCGGTGGACAGGTAGTCGAAGAAGATGCTCGAGTAGTCGGTGACCAGCAGGTCGGTGACGCCGAGAGTCAGGTTGGTCGGCACGCTGTTGGGGACCAGGAAGTCGCACGCCCCGGCTCGCTCCCGCACGGCCTGGTAGATCACCTGGTGCACCTTGAGCAGCACGACGTAGCGGGAGCTGTCGAGCGAGGCCTGCATCTCGCGCACGGTCGCCAGCAGCTGCGCGGCGTTCACATGCGGGTCCTGGAAGGAGCTGCCCCGCCAGGTGGGGGCGTACAGCACGATCCTCCGGTCGCCGAGCGCCACCCCGCGGGACTCGAGCAGCCGGCGCACCGGGGCCGGGTCGGCGAGGGCCTCGACCTGCCGGTCGGTGCGGGGCTGGCCCTCCTCGATCACCGCGCCCCGGAAGAGGCCCTGCAGCCGGTAGGCCTGCCGGTACATCGTGTCGGTCATGAACGGGTTCGCGGAGAGCAGGTAGTCGGCGTTGAGGAAGTTGCGGGTGATGTTGCGCGACAGCGCGCCGCCCTCGGGCATGTCGAAGCCCATGTGCTTGAGCGGCACGCCGTGCCAGGTGTTGACGTAGACCTGCCCCGGACCGCTTGGCGAACTGCTGCGGGAAGGTGGCGTTGTTGACGAGGTACTTCGCGGTGGCCAGCGCCCGCAGTACTCGCGGAGAAAGGATCTCCACGAAGCGGACCCGGGGGTGGCCGGCGAACTCCGCTGTCACCTCCGGGTGTCCCTCGAGGTCGTTGAGCACCCAGACGTGCGTCGAGGTCGGCCCATGTCGGGCTGGTCGAGCAGGTGGCGGAAGATCGCCTCGGGGTTGTCGAGCATGCCGTTGCCGGAGAACGACTCGTACAGCACCACGTGGTCCTGCACGGGCAGGGTGCGCCAGTGCGCGTAGCGGGCCTGGACCACGGACTCCTGGACCGTGCGGTAGCGGGTGCCGAGCGCGAGGCGCCGGCGGGCTCCGCCGAGCAGTGCGCGTCCGTCCATGCTCACTTGGCGGACCGGGCGCGGACCGGGCGGCCCGGACTCGACGGACGATGCGGCGGGTCAGCGAGGCGACCGCCGGCGGAGGGGTGTGCGCTCTCTGGCGGGCGTGCTCCTCACGCAGCTCCTTGGTCACCCGGCGCCGGGTCCGCGCGCGGGCGGTCTCGACGGCCGAGCCGGTGTGGTCCTGGGCCAGCGCGACGGCGTGCGTGTAGAGCTGGTCGTACTCCGTCCGCAGCGCGTCGAGCCCGGCCATGGCCTCGGCGTCCGCCGGGTCCTGCGACAGCGCGTCGAGCGACTGCCAGACCGACTCGGCCAGGGCGCGCAGCTGCGCCGGGACGTCCAGGTCGTCCAGGGTGAGCTGCGAGCGGCGCAGGTTCGCGTCGATGAAGTCGTCGACCTGGTGGTGCTCGCCGGAGGCCAGGTCCGCGTCGTAGCGGAGCCCGAGCCGGCCCGCGACCGTCTGCATGGTCGAGCGCCAGTCGCCGATCAGGTCGGTGTAGTGCACGAAGGCGCGGCTGCTGCCACGCGAGGTGCGCTCGTTGGTGAGGGCCACGTTGACCCAGCCGGCGAGGTTGCCGGTCTCGCGCGCCAGGCGCCGGTCGGCGTCGGCGCCCTTGAGGTAGTGCATGTCGCGGGAGCCGACGACCTCGGCCGGGTGCCGCAGCATGGTCAGCCAGCTGGTCTCGACCTGGAGGTCGGCCGCGGCCTGCGTCCACAGGTCCCGCAGCCAGAACGTGCGCGGGTCCTTGACGACGATCTGGGAGCCGAGGAGCTGGGTGCCGAACCACTCGCGGAGCTCGGTCCGCAGCGCCGGGTCCGTGGTGACCTCCGCCATCAGGTCGACCGCCTCGGGGCGCCCGTCGAGCGTGCGCACCCCGGCCAGGGCGAGCACCCGCTTGTGGTACTCCACCGCCCACTTCGGCTCGAAGTAGCCGCGGGGGTTGGCGTCGTTCGGCGGGATCTCGGGCTGCGGCACGTAGCTGCCGAGCATCTTGAGGGCGCCGGCCACCGTGCTGGTCCCGCTGCGGCCCGACCCGGTCACGACGACCAGTCGGGGTGCGTCCGGGGCGGGGTTGGTCAGCGGCATGCGGGCTCCGAGCGTGGGGCGGGGCAGGATCGGTCCAGGGTGGTCTCTTCGACCGGAACCCTACAACGACGACCGGCTCCGGCCCCGCCTCCCACTCGGGTCGGCCGGGCCCCGGAGGCCCGCCCGTGATGCTCAGGGGATGGTGATGGTGGCGCGCACCAGGTTGTGGTCCGAGGGCAGCACGCCTTGCACGCGCAGGGTGCTCGGGTCGTAGGCCAGCACGGTCTTCCACTCCGGCACCGCCAGCGTGTTGCTGGCGAAGATCCAGTCGATGTTGTTACCGGTCTTGTCGTGCCGGGTCGAGTAGGAGTACGACGACACGTCGCGGCTCATGTGGTTGTTGGAGTTGATCCAGCCGTTGACCAGGCGCCGGGCCCGCACGTTGACGCTCGGGTTGACCTCGAACTGCTGGTTGAGCACGTCCCCGAAGCCCGCGGCCTTCATCGCCGGCAGCATCCGCGCCGAGATCGGGTCGAACTTCTGCACGTTGTAGTCGCCGACGGCGATCACCGGCAGGTCACCGCGCAGCTGCCTGACCTCGGCGATCAGCTCGCGCCACTGCTGCTCGCGGACCGACGCGCTGGCCACCTCGAGGTGGGTGTCGACGAACAGGAAGCGCTCGCCGCTCGCGTTCAGGCGCAGGACCGCCCAGGCCAGGCTCCGGTGGCCGTTGCTGACCTGGGTCGGGAACTCGTACGCGCCCTCGGAGACCAGCGAGAGGGTGTCGGTGTTGTAGAGGATCCGGTTGTCGCCGGACGCCCCGCGGTACTGGTACTGGCAGTTGCTCATCGTGAAGGACCTCACGCAGTTGTTGGCCCACTCGTTGGTGAGGGCGAAGTGCGCGCCGCGGCTGTTCAGCCCGTTGCGGACGTCCAGGTACTGGTTCTCGCCCTCGACGAGCCGCGACGCGAAGGTGACGCTCTGGTTGACCTCCTGGAGGCCCAGCACGTCGAGGCGCTCACCGAGGATGCCGGCCAGCACGCCCTCGCGGCGCTCGCGCCACGGGCGCTGCTCCCCGGTGGCCCTGTCGTCCAGGCTGACGCTGAGCACGTTGTAGCTGCCCACCCGCACGTCGACCGGACCGGACACGGTCGGCCGCGGCACCGGCTGGGGGGACGGCGCGGGCGACGGCTGGGGGGACGGCGCGGGGGCCGGCTGAGGGGTCGGCGCGGGGGACGGCGCGGGGGCCGGCTGAGGGGCCGGCGCGGGGGTCGGGACCGGGGCCGGTTGCTGGACGGCGGCGGGGCGGGTGATCCGGGTGAAGCGCGGCCCGTTGGCGCTGAGCGCCGAGCCGTTGGGCCGGATGGCGCGCACCCGGAAGTAGTAGGTGGTCGCCGCGGCCAGCCCCCGGACCGTGACAGCGGGGCGGCGGGTGCGCTGGTACGCCGGGTGCGCGAACCGTGGCGTCCGGGAGGTGGCCACCCGGTAGAGCCGGGCCCCCGGGATCGGCCGCCAGCTGAGCGCCACCGTCGAGGTGGTGACCTTGGCGGCGACCATGGGCCGCGGCGTGGAGAGCTGGTAGTGCGACGCGGAGGCGGGTGACCAGAGTGAGGAGGCGGTCTGGGTGGCCAGCACGGCCGCCAGCACGGCGACCACCGTGGTGAACGTGGCTCGCAAGGTGGTGCGCTCTGACATGACGGTGGTCCTCCCCGACGCCAGCGGCCGGGACCGGTCGTCCGGTCGGGTGCGTCGTGCCGCGTGGTTCAGAGGAAGATTCGTCGCAAATCGGACGAGCCTTGAGAGTTCGAAAGGCAAAATGTCCGGAGTCGCCGTCAAGGTCGGCCCAGGCTCCGGAGGTAGGGTGTCCGCGTGTCTTGGGAAGCAGTGCCCGTGAGAGCCAGCCGGTGAGACTGCGCGGCCGAGGGGCGAGCGAGGAGGAGCAGGGCGGTCCCGGCAGCCCACCTCCCGGTGCCCGCCTGCTGGTCACCGTCAGCACGGTGAAGGACTCCCTCGGCAATGTCAGGCGGTTCGTGGAGGGCAACCTCGCGGCCGGCGCCGACCACATGTTCGTCTTCCTCGACGGCGAGCAGCCCGAGGTGCGGACCTGGCTCGAGAGCCGCCCCGAGGTGACCGTGGTGACCACCGACGCGTCGTACTGGGGCAAGCGGTTCCCGCAGAACCTCAACGTCCGGCAGATCGTCAACGCCAACCTGGTGAACTGCCTGCTGGCCCCCTTCGACTGGGCCGGCTGGCTGTTCCACATCGACGGCGACGAGGTCCTGGACGTGGACCGCGCGCGGCTGCTGGCCCTCGGGGACGACCAGCGGGTGGTCAGGCTCGAGCCGCTGGAGGCGGTCAGCCGCTGGCACTGGGAGGGGGAGGTCGACCTCTTCAAGCGCCCGCTCGACAAGGGCGCGCTCTACCTGCTGCACCAGCTCGGGGTGATCGCCGAGCCCGAGAACCGCGCCTACTACCGGGGGCACGTCATCGGCAAGACCGGGATCCGGCCGGACGTCGCGCTCGACATGCGCGTGCACGACGCGTGGTCGTCCGACGCCGAGCCGGTCGAGTTCCTGCGCGACACGTGGCTGCGACTGCGCCACTACGAGACGTACTCGGGTGAGGAGTTCATGCGCAAGTGGTCGACGGGCCCGGCGACGGTGCCCAAGGTGAAGACCCGGGCCCGCCGGGAGCAGCAGACCGCGGCGGTGCGGGCGCTGTTCGCGCTCCCCGGGCTCGACGCGACCGAGCGCGAGGCAGTGGCCAGGCGGCTCTACGAGCGGTCCTTCCAGGACGACGTCGAGACGCTGCTCGCGCTCGGCCTGCTGGTGCGGCACGCCGCGGCCGACGACCGACACGTCCCGACGCCGCTGACCGACGACCAGCGGGCCCCGATGGAGCGGTGGCTGGCCGCGCTGACCACCCTCGACAAGCGCCACCTGAGGCCGCTGGACAAGAAGTTCGCCAAGGTCGCCGGTCTCGGTCGACTCGCCGAGCGCCTGGCCGCGGAGGACCCGGAGCTGGCCCAGCAGGTGCGGGCGTGCCTGCCGCGGCCGGCCGAACCAGCCACCCAGGCCTGACCCCGACGGCTACTTGTCGATGTCGCCGACCACGTAGAACATCGATCCGAGGACGGCGACCAGGTCCTCGACCCGGCAGCCGGCCAGCACCTCGGGCAGCACCGCGACGTTGTTGAACGACGCGCTGCGCAGCTTCATCCGCCACGGCGTCTTCTCCCCGCGCGAGACCAGGTAGTAGCCGTTGACGCCGAGCGGGTTCTCCGTCCACGCGTACGTCGAGCCCTCCGGCGGCTTGACGATCTTCGGGAGCCGGACGTTCACCGGCCCCCGGTCGGCGCTCAGCAGCCGCTGCACGCACGCGTCCACCAGGTCCAGGCTGACCGCCACCTGGTCCAGCAGCACCCCGAACCTCGCGAAGCAGTCGCCCTCGGCCCGGGTCGGCACCCGCAGCACGCCGTCCCGCAGCAGGTCGCCGTAGGCCAGGTACGGCTCGTCCCGACGCAGGTCGAGGTCGACGCCGGACGCCCGGGCCAGCGGTCCGCTGACGCCGTACGCGTCCACCTGGTCCGCCGGGAGCACCCCGACGCCCCGGGTGCGCGAGCGGAAGGTCTCGTTGCCGAGCAGCCCCTCGGCCAGCGCCGGCAGCCCCGTGCGCACCTCCGCGACCACCTCGCCGACCCGGCCCAGCCAGCCGTCGGGCAGGTCCTCCTTGAGACCGCCGACCCGGTTGAACATGTAGTGCATCCGACCGCCCGAGACCTCCTCCATCGCCGCCTGCACGCGCTCGCGGTGCCGGAACACGTGAGCAGTGGCGCTGACCGTGCCGAGCTCGACGGGGTACGCGCCCAGGAACATCAGGTGGCTCAGCACCCGGTTCAGCTCCGCCAGCAGGGTGCGGATCCAGGTGGCGCGCACCGGCACCTCCAGGCCCAGCATCCGCTCGACGGCGAGGACCACCCCCAGCTCGGAGGAGAACGCCGAGAGCCAGTCGTGCCGGTTCGCGAGCACCAGGATCTGCCGGTAGTCGCGCACCTCGAAGAGCTTCTCGACGCCCCGGTGCAGGTAGCCCACCACGGGCTCGCAGCCGGCGATGCGGTCCCCGTCCAGGGTCAGCCGCAGTCGCAGCGCGCCGTGGGTGGAGGGGTGCTGGGGGTTGAGGGTGAGCACCAGGTCCTGCTCGGACAGTCCCGAGACGCCGGCCCCGACCCCGACGGTGATCCGGTCCTGTGCCACCGCACCATGGTCGCACGTAGCCTCGGAGGTGTGACCGACCCCTTCGCGCCACCCGAGACCCCCTGGCGTCCGGTGTCACCCGCCCTGGCGACGCTGCGCAGGCTCCTGCTGCTCGTCGTGTCGTCGCTGTTGCTCGGCGCGCTCGTGGCGGCCGGGCTGGTGCTGTCCCTGCCCGGCTGGGTCTACCCGCTGGTCGTCGCGCTGTTCCTGGTGCTGGACGTGGCCGGCTGGGTGCTGGTCGGGCGGAACGCGAGCTGGTGGGGGTACGCCGAGCGCGACGAGGACCTGTACGTCAAGCACGGCGCCCTGTTCCGCCGGCTGGTCGTCGTCCCGTACGGGCGGATGCAGTACGTCGACGTCCAGTCCGGTCCCCTGGAGCGGGCCTTCCACATGGCCACGGTGCACCTGCACACGGCCAGCCCGGGCACGAGTGCGCGCATCCCGGGGCTGCCTGCCGTCGAGGCCGCGCGACTCCGGGACCGGCTCACGTCCCTCGGGGAGTCCCAGGCAGCCGGGCTGTGACCGCGCCTCCCCTGGTCGAGCGCCCGGCGAAGCGGCTCTCGCCACTGACGCCGCTGGTGCGCAGCTTCGTCCTCGTGGTGGCGCTGCTCGCGTCCACCTGGGACGACCTGCTGCGCGGCGAGCTCGGCTTCTTCGCCTGGCTGCTGCTGACGCTGCTGGTCGCCGGCGCGATCTACGGCACCGCCTCGTGGCTGCGCACCCGGTACTGGGTGGAGTCGGACGAGCTGCGCGTGGACACCGGCGTGGTGATGCGCCAGTCCCGGCGGATCCGGGTCGACCGGCTGCAGGGCATCGACATCGTCCAGCCGTTCGTGGCCAGGCTGTTCGGCCTGGCGGAGCTGAGGATGGACGTCGCGGGCGGGGGATCCAGCGAGGGCAAGCTCGCCTTCCTGCCGCTGCGCGAGGCCGAGGACCTGCGGGCCATGCTGCTGGCTCGACGAGACGCGGTCCGCGCCGAGCGGACCGGCGGATCCGCCCCCGGCACGCAGGCCGCCGGACCGCGCGGTGAGCGACCGGAGGGTGAGGCGCCGGGGGAGGGCAGCCCCCCGCCGGCGGAGCCGGAGCGGGTCGTCGGCCGGCTCGACCTCGGCACCCTGCTGGTCAGCCTGCTGCTCTCGCCGGAGACCGTGCTGTTCGTGCTCCTGACGGTGGCAGTGGGCGTCACCTTCCTGACCTTCGGGCAGTTCGGGGGGATCGCCGTGATCCCCCTGGTCGGGGGGTTCGCGCTCACCCAGATCCGCAAGCTCTCCGCCTACTACCGCTTCACCGTCAGCACCTCGCTCTCCACGCAGTCGCCCGCGGTGCACGTACGACGTGGCCTGTTCGAGCTGAACACCCAGACCGTGACGCTGTCGCGGGTCCAGGGCGTCGTGGTCACCGAGCCCTTGCTGTGGCGCCGGTTGGGTTGGGCCCGGCTCGACGTCTCGGTGGCAGGGTCGGGTCACGGGGACAGCGAGGACCGGCTGTCCGGCTCGACGGTGATGCCGGTGGCCCCCCGCGCCCAGGTGATCGCGCTCGCCCGCACCCTGCTGGTCCAGTCGGGCTACCCCGACCCCGACGAGGTCGTGCTCACGCCGCCGCCGGCCCGGTCCCGGTGGGTGGCCCCGGTCGGCCGGCGGTTCATGGCCGGCGGGGTGGGGGACCACCTCGTGGTCAGCAGGGAGGGCGTGCTGACCCGTCGTACCCACGTCGTGCCGCACGCGCGCGTGCAGTCGCTCCAGCTGCACCAGGGTCCCTGGCAGCACCTGCTGGGACTGGCCGACGTGCGGGTGGACAGCCCTCCCGGTCCGGTCAAGGTGCGGCTCCGGCACCGGGACGCCCGAGAGGCCCGGCACCTGCTGGACCTCGAGAACGCCGCCACCAGGCCGGCCCGAGCCCGGCTGCGCCCGACCGAGCGCTGACCGGGTGCCCGGCCGGCCCCGGGCCCTGCACTAGCCTGCGACGGTGGCCCCCACCTCGCAGTACTTCGACTACACCCGTGGCCGGGTCAACTACCTGACGCACATCTCGCGGCGGCACCACGCCGTGTTCGTGGAGGTGCCAAAAGCGGGCTGCACGGTGGTGAAGCGGGTGATGCAGCACAGCGAGCACGGCGGTGAGCCGTACGAGAGGCCCGCCTCCGTCCACGACCGCGCCACCTCGCCACTGGGTGCGCCGATCCGCGACGGCTTCGACCTCGACGAGGTCTTCGGTGCCGACGGTGCGTACTTCCGGTTCGGTTTCGTCCGCAACCCGTACTCGCGCGCGCTCTCCGGCTACCTGGAGAAGATCGCCGGCGCTCAGTGGCTGCGGGACCTGCGGTTGCCGAAGCTCGGCTTCCGGGCCGACCAGGACGTGTCGTTCGTGGCGTTCCTGCGTCGCGTCGCCGAGCAGGCTCCCCGGGACATGGACATCCACTGGGCCCCCCAGCACCACCTGCTGTCGCTGGACAAGGTCCGCTACGGCTTCCTCGGCAGGTTCGAGTCGTTCCACGACGACCTGGTCGCGGTCGTCGAGCATCTCGGTCTGAGCGCGCCCGACGGCCTGCTGACCACGGTCAGCCCGCACACCACGAACGCGCGGGACAAGATCGCCGCGTACTTCGACGCCGACGCCGTGGCCCTGGTGCGGGAGATCTACCGCGAGGACTTCGACCGTCTCGGGTACGGCCTGGACCCGCGGTTCGCCGGCTGATCCCACGCGGTGACCAGGACCGGCCCACCGGGGACGGCCCACCAGGGCCCTTCGGCCCCTGCCCTCGGCCCGGTTCCCGGGTGAGCATGGGGGCCCCGACCGGCAGAGGAGGCAGGCATGTCAGGGAGTGCCGAGCCCACGGGTCGGCAGAGCAGCCAGGCCACGTCCGGCGGCGGCAACGCGGTCTACGTGCTCGGACTGGTCGGCGCGCTGGTCTTCTTCTGGCAGCAGGCCGACTCGGGCGGTCAGCACGTCCTGGCGGTGCTCAAGGCGCTCGTGTGGCCGGCGTTCCTCGTCTACGAGGCGTTCGCCGCGCTCCTGGGCTGAGCCGGGCGTGGCTGCCCCGCCCGGCGACGTCGCTCGCCCGGCTCAGGGACCGCCGAGCGGCCGGGGCCGCTCGTCCCGATCACCCAGCGGCAGCTAGTCCCGGCGGAGGCCGCGCGCGAGCCGCTGCCGGAGACGGGGCCTCGGGGCCGGCTCGGCGCGATCGTTCGGAGTCGTCGTCCGGTCCAGCCCGGCCGGGTCGGCGGCGCCCCGGGACGCCCGGCGGGCCGGTCCCGCCGCGGGTCGGTCGTCCTGTCCCGGCTTCCGGGCGGCCTCGGAGACGTGCGTGAAGCCTTCCTCGACCCCGTCGAACCACCAGCTGCCGGAGATCTCGTCCACGACCCCGTCGAGCTCGTCGTCTCCGGCGATCCGGCTCGCCCGGCGGAAGGCCGACGTGCGCTCGAGGCGGGCAACCTCGCCGTCCGGCATCAGCAGCGAGACCAGCCCGCGGTCCTTGCGGGTGGCCTCACGCGCCAGCCGTCGCAGCGTGTCCGGACCCGGCCGCCAGCCTGCGGGGAGCAGCAGCCGGTACGTGGTCGGGAACGCGCTGCCGGTCGCAGCCTCGGCGAAGCGCACCCGCGGCTCTCCGGCGTACTCGGCGCGGACCAGGCGCGCCTGCTGGTCCGGGTCCGCGAGCGGCGAGCGGCGCGTGTCGTCCAGCGCGGACCAGGGACCCAGCAGGACCACCTGCACGTCGGCGACGCTGCCCTCGAGGACGCCGTCGACCGAGTGCCGGACCTCGGCGTGCGTGCGACCGGTCGTGTCGAGCAGGACCTCGACCCATGGCACGAGGTAGGAGCGGCCCTTGGTGCGCCAGTGCCGGAGGCTCGGCACCCGGCCGGTGACGAAGGGGCGGTTGTAGGCGTTGACCGCCTCCTGCTGACCCATCAGCGTCGAGCGTCCGAGGTGCCAGGACCGAGCCGCGGCGTCCGGGACGAAGACGGCTCCCTGCTGGGCCAGGCGGTAGCCGAGCTCGATGTCCTCGCCCAGCTTGAGCTCCGCGTCCATGCCGCCGCTGTCGAGGTAGAGCTCCCGCCCGACGGACGCGCTCGCTCCGACGTGCACCAGGAAGCTCATCGTCGGGTTGTCGGTCAGACCGTGGGTCCGCTCGACGTGCTCCTCGACCCAGTCGTGCGAAGCGGTCCACCGTCCGGCGAACAGGTCCGCGCAGCTCCGCTCGCGGACGTGACGTGCCGCCTCGTCGACCCCGGGGAGCCCGGACCCGGTGTCGACGAACGTCTTGCTGCCCAGCACGACCGCATAGCTCAGCAGGTGGTGCCACCGCATCTGGGCCTCCACCTCCTCCGCCTCGGGCAGCATGTCGGCGTCCAGCCAGTGGATGACCTCACCGCTGGCGGCCTCGGCTCCGACGTGGCAGGCGTGGGCCCGACCCCACGACGACGTGGTCCGCACCACCGTGGTGTTCCCCGGGCGCACGGACGGCATCACGACCGCGGGCTCGCTGCCGTCGTCGACGACCACGACCTCGAGCAGGTGTGCCGGGTAGGTCTGCGCCGTCAGCGCGGCCAGCGTCAGCGGCAGGGTGGCCGCCGCCCGGTAGGCCGGGATCACCACGCTCACGGTGCGCGCGGGCTCCCAGCCGCCGAGCGCCGGTACGGCGAGGCTGGGCCAGTCGTTGCCCCGGACGCGCGGCTGGGCACGGAAGCCGGGATCGGGGCTCATCGGTTCTCCTTCGGAGTGCGGGTGGGGACGAGACCGGGGTCGGCCTCGAGCAGCGGGCTGGGCCGGAAGCCTCGCCACTGCTCACCGACCCTCGACCGGCTCACGAAGTACCCGAGTCCCGGGTCCCAGGTGTGGCCCGAGGAGCCGCGCCGCAGCAGGTAGCCGTGGCCGTGGGTGCGGTAGACCGATCCGCCGGCCGCGAGGATCCCCTGCAGCAGGCCCGCGTCGACGTAGCGGCGCATCGGCCGGAACCCTCCCACCGCGGTGAAGGCGTCGCGAGACACCATCATCGTCCCGCCGGCGACGACCGGGCGGAAGCACTCGGTGGCGTCCTTCCGCCGGACGGTGACGTCCAACGGCTCGACGTAGGCGAACTCGGGGGGAGTGCCCACCACGTCCGCGCCGCTCTGCTCGCGGGCCATCAGCAGGTCGGTGACGAAGTCGGGTCCGTACCAGTCGTCGTCGTCCATCTTCAGCAGGACGTCCCCGGTCGCGCGGTCGGCCGCCCGGTTCAGCATCGCCCCGAAGGGCTCCTCGGCGGGCGAGACCACCCAGGTGACGGTCACGGTCGAGGTCCGGTGCAGCTCGGCGAGCAGCCGCCGGTCGGGCTCGTGCCCGTGCGTGGCCAGCACCAGCTCCAGCTCGGCGCCCCGCTGGCGGCCGACCTGCTGGAGCGCGAACCCCAGCTGGTCCGGACGCCGGGTCGGGAGCAGGATGCTGACCCGCGGGGTCCGGGGGGGTGCGCTGCCGGTCTCCACCGCCACCCGGGATCGCCACGCGGACCCGCTGTGCTGGGCGAAGGCCGCCCGGCGGAGGCGGATGCTGTGCACCTCGCGGTCCAGGGCGTCGTGGAGGTCGGGAGCGGCCTCGAGCGCCTCGGTGAGCGCCGGGCGCAGCAGGACGCGTGCCCACCCGGGCACGGTCGTGCAGGTGAGCGGGATGCCACTCATGGCCAGGCCGACGACCACGCGGCAGTACTCGCGGGGTCCCGGCGCGCCCGCCCAGGTCAGATGCACGCCACGGAGCCCACGCAGCCGGGCGACCTGCGCCTCGCGGAGGCCGGCCCTGGCATCGAGGACGGCGGTCGAGTCGGCCGTGTCGACGCGCAGAAGGTGGGCGTGCTCCGGGTCCTCGGTGAGCGGGGAGAGGGGGCCGGAGACCCGGCGCCGGAATCCCTGCGGGTTCAGCAGCTGCGCGTCGACGGGACCGAGTGCCAGCGCGCCGCGGGCGGCGAGGATCGCGTCGGCGGCGTCTCCCTCGCGGTGGTAGTCCGCCCACGCCAGCGGAGCCGGCAGCCCCAGCACGCCGCTGAGGGGGCCGAGCACGTGGTGCTCGTGCCCGGTGCGGGAGGCGTCGAGGTCGGTGCCCTCGACGACCACGATGTCCGGTGGGTAGTCCCCCTGCACGTCGTGGACCTGGTCCGGGTGCCCGACCACCGACGTGGGGTCACCGGAGGTCCACAGCTGCGGTGAGGTCTGCTCGAACCCGAGGACCGGCCAACCCTCGGACATCAGGTGCCGGGGCAGGCAGCGGCGCGCCAGGTCGGCCACGAAGGTGCCGAGGTCGAGCGGCCCGTCCAGCTCGGCCACCACGTAGCTGGGCGGACCCGCCTGAGCGGTCAGCGACCTGATCCCCGGCCAGTGCGGCTGCCCGGCGGTCAGCGGGGCCTGCTCGCTGTCCAGGAGGACGCAGCCCAGCCACGCGCTGCTCGACCAGCCTCGGCACGCTCCCACGACCTGGCGGAGCTCGAGACGGTCCCGGACCACGAGCAGCAGACCGTCGGTGCTGTCGCCGACCGGGGGGTGCTCGGGTGGGCCGTCCAGCGCGAAGGCGGACCAGCGGGGGTGGTCGAGCCAGACGGCCGGTTCATCCGGTCGCACCGACGGGCCGTGCAGGACCGCGAGCCGGCCGACCCTCGCGAGCGGGGCCGCGAGACCGCTCGGTCCGTCGATCACCCGACCGCGGGCCGGCTCTGCCACACCCGGGCCCAGTCGACCGACATGGTGTTGGGGCGGGTCCGCAGGTTGAGGTCCGGGATCTCCCAGTCGGACGTGAGCAGGCTCAGGATGAGGTACTCGTCGGTCTTCGAGATGCCGCGCGTCGTGGTGAAGAGCACCCGGCCGTCGACGTAGAAGGTGTAGCGCTTCGGGGTCCAGTTGACCGAGAAGACGTGGTAGCTGCTCCACCACGTGTCGTTCTTGGGCAGCAGCTTGGCCGCGCGGGACCAGACGTCGCCGATCTTGACGTTCTGGGACTTCTTGTCCTGGTAGTACAGGAAGGTCGCCAGGCCACCCTTGGGGTAGCCGCTGCCGAAGAACTCCACGGCGTCGATCTCGGCACCGCTCCTGCTCGGGTTGCCGGGGAACTGGCTGTACATCGGCGACTGCAGCCAGAACGAACCGTGCTGGCCGCGTCCCTTCGGGAACTTGATCCGGGCCGATGCCGTGCCGTAGGTGAAGGCGAACTTGCCGCCAGCCGTCGAGATCTGTCCGTTGAGGAACTTCCGCGACGGTGCAGCGGGGTCCCGGAGGACGCGCATGCGCAGCGTCCCACCGCCGACCGAGACCGACCTGACGTCGTTGGTCGACCGGGTGCGGGACGGCGTCGCCCCGCGTCGGTAGGACCACTTGGTCTCGTCGAGCTTCGTCCCGGTGAACTCGTCGCTGAAGGCAGGCGAGCCCCAGGTGTCCTGGACGGCCGTGGTGGTGAGGGAGGCCGCGCCGGTCCGCGCGGCGACCCTGGCCCGGAACGGGTAGCTCCAGGTGCCGGTGCTTGTGGACCCGCTGTACGACGCGGTCCCGTCAGCGGCCTGGGTCGTGGCGCGGACCACCTGCCAGCTGCCACTGGGCAGGCGGCGCTGGATGGTCACCTTCCGGCCGGGCCGCACGGGACTGAACCGGGCGATCACAGCGCTGCGAGCCTTCCCCGCGGGCGCCGGGACCCGGCCCTGCTGGACGATCCGGGGCAGTACGTCGAGGGAGGCGCTCTGCCTGACCGGCCGCACCGATCGCGACGACGAGACGACCTTCGTGTAGCTGCGGCCCGCACGCCGGGTGCTGGGCACCAGCACGGTGTAGCGGGTCGCCGACGTGCTGGACAGGCCGGGGAAGCGGAACGTGCCCGTGGCCGACGTCGAGGACCTGCGAACCGTCCGCCAGGCCCCGTTGATGGAGGACCGGAGCACCACAGGGCGCTTGAACCGCGTGGACACCCGCCCGGAGGCGACGTACCTCTCGCCGGTGATCGGCTTGGTGGTGGAGACGCTCAGCGTGGTCTTGGTGCGGACGGCTGCCTGGGAGGACGTGGTGGTCGTCACACAGCCTCCCACGACGAGCAGGACGGAGAGAGAGATCGTCTTCACGACGAAAGGTGCGCGGGCCATGGCGAGAAAGTAAAGCAGACCGATTCGATGGTCGTTGCCGTTTCGCCGACAGCCCGGCCTTTGCCGGAAGCTGCGGTCCGATCGATCTCTTTACGTTACATTCGACGTCTATGGGGAGTTCAAGCATCGGTCTCGGGCACCGGGTGCGGCGCCTGGTACGGCGCCCTCCGCACCTGTCGGTCCCCGCGAAGATCTCGCTGACGGGTGAGCTGGCGCCGCCGCCGGACCCGCTGCTCAGCGTGGTGCTGGCTGCCTATCAGGTCGAGGACTATCTCGCGGAGTGCCTGGACTCGCTGCTCGCGCAGTCCTACCACCGACTCGAGATCGTCCTGGTGGACGACGGGTCGACGGACCGCACCGGAGCGATCGCGAGAGCGTACGCCGAGCGGGACCCGCGGGTCGTCGTGGTCGCGCAGCCCAACGCCGGTCTCGGTGCCGCTCGGAACACCGGGCTGGCGCACGCGACAGGGGAGCTCGTCACCTTCGCCGACTCCGACGACACCGTGCCGCCGCAGGCGTACCGCCGCATGGTGAGCTCGCTGCAGCGCTCCGGCTCGGACTTCGTGGTCGGCGCCCTGGTGCGTCACGAGGGAGGGGTGGAGCGGATGCGCCCCTGGGTCAAGCGGGTGCACGCTCGCCGGCGCCTGGGGGTCACGCTCGACGACGTTCCCGGCGTCCTTGCCAACGTGGTGGCCTGTACGAAGGTGTTCCGGCGCGACTTCCTGGACCGGATCGCCCTGGGATTCCCCGAGGGCGTCCGCTACGAGGACCAGGTGCCGATCACCCGGGCCTATCTGGAGGCCCGCTCGTTCGACGTCCTGCCCGACGTCGTCTACACGTGGCGCAAGCGCGACGACAAGAGCTCGATCAGCCAGCAGAAGGGCGAGATCCGCGACCTGCTGGACCGGTTGGCGGCCCAGCAGCAGGTCGCGGACCTGTTGCAGGTGTCGGCCTCGGGACCCGTGCTGCGCAGCTGGTACGTCAAGACCTTCCGGCACGACTTCTTCGCCTACCTGCGGGTCGCCGCCGACGCCGACGACGAGTACTGGGGCCTGCTGCAGGAGCGGATCGTCTCGATCGCCCAGCAGGCGCCTGCCGACCTCGACGACGACGTGGAGCTGCGGGTCCGGCTCGCGGTCTGGCTGGGCCGCCACGGTCATCGCCGTGCCCTGCGTGCCTTCGTCCGAGAGCCGGGCTTCCTCACCTCGAACTTCCCGGTCGTCGCGCGGGACGGCCACCTGCACGCGCAGATCCGCTGCCTCGAAGGACACCCCGAGCAGCCGCCGGACCGGCTGCTGCGGATCCACGAGGTGGACCTGCGCCTGACCACCCGGCTCGAGGCGTTGGGGTGGCACGACCGACCGGTCCTGAGCGTGCGGTTCCTGGCCGCCCTGTCGTACGTCGACCCCGAGCGGCACGAGGTCGAGACCGTCCTCCGGCTGGTGGGGCCGGAGGGGACGTCGTTCCCCGACCTGCCGGCGCGAGTGGCCCCGGACCCGCTCGGCAACCTGACGGCCCGGCGCGCCTACGAGGACCACTCCCGCTCCACGGTGGTCGCGGACATCGATCTCGCGGCCCTGGTCCGCGCCGGTGAGGAGCGTCCGGTGGTGAGGTGGGAGCTGCGCGGTAGGGCGTCCGCCGACGCGATGTCCGCCGAGGGTGCGCTCGACGACCGCCGCGAGTCCGGCAGCGCCGTCCTGGCTCGCGCCGCCCTGGTGGACGGCGCGCTGGTGTCCAGCCGCTGGTCGGAGCGCCGGGGCCTGTTGCTGGAGGTCCGTCGGGAGTACGTCGCCGCAGCCGGCGTGACCTACCGGGACGGCTGCTTCGAGCTGGAGGTGCACGCTCCCGGGCTGTCCCGGGCCAGCCAGGTGCACGTCGGCCCCACCGCCGTTCCTGCGACGATCCGTGCGACCGCCCGGCCCGACGTCTGGGCGGTCCGGATCGCCTCAGCGGGGATCCCGGCCGACCTGTCGGGGCGCGTGCGGGTGACCGCGGACGGCCTCGAGCAGCACCTGCTGGTGGTCGCCGGCGACCTGGACCCGGTGTCGGTCAGCGACGGCCGCTCCTGCCTGCGAGCCACGGTGGACGGGCTGCTGACGCTGGCGCGCGACCTGCCGGCGCTGATGGTCGACAACGTCGAGATCGACGGCCGCACCGCCCGGCTCACCGGCCGCGTGCACGCGGTCAGTGGCGGGACACTGGCGCTGCGGGGACCTCGGGCCCAGTCCGCGCCGTACGGGATCGACGTCGTGGACGGCACCTTCTCCGTCGATGTCGGGCTCGAGCACCTGCCGCCGGGCCAGGACCGGACCGTCCTGCCCGCCAACCTCTACTCGGTGGTCGCCGAGCACGACGGCGAGCGACTGCGGGTGCTGTCGGGGCGCCTGTTCCAGGGCCCCCAGCCCTGGGAGACCCGCGCCGGGTGGTCGGTCGAGACCACCGCCGACGAGCGGCTGCAGCTGCGGCGCAGCCGGCACGTGGACCGCGAGGCCCCCAGCCGGCTGGTCCAGGAGCGACTTCGCTCGAACGTCTACGCCGGCGCCGTGGCAGGCGCGCGCCGGGACCTGGTGTTCCTCGAGTGCTTCGGCGGGACCGGGACCGGGGACGGACCCCGCGCAGTCTGCGACGCGCTCCTGGCCGAGGGCGCCGGGCTCGACCTGGTCTGGAGCGTCGACGACGCCAGCGTCGCCCCGGTGCCCGGCACCCGTGCGGTGATACGTCACAGCGCGGAGTGGTTCGAGGCGGTGGGGTCGGCGCGGCTGCTGGTCACGAACAACACCCTGCCCGGGACGGTGCGAAAGGCGCCCGGGCAGATCCACGTGCAGACCTGGCACGGCACGCCGCTGAAGCGCATCGGCACGGACATCGCGCACCAGCGGATGTCCACCGACCACTACCTGCGGCTGCTCCTCCAGGAGGCGAACCGCTGGGACTACCTGGTGTCATCGAGCCCCTACTGCACGAAGACCTTCCGTCGGGCGTTCGACTTCGATGGACAGGTGCTCGAGATCGGGCGACCCAGCAACGACCTGCTGCTGCGGGACGACGCCCGGCAGGTGCGCCGCCGGGTGCGTGCGAGTCTGGGCATCCCTGAGGACCAGACGGTGCTGCTGTACGCGCCCACCTGGCGCGACAACGCCTGGTCCGGTGGCGGCTGGGAGAAGGTGCTGCACCTGGACACGGACCAGGTGACGGCGACCCGGCAGGACGTCACCGTGCTCGTCCGCGGCCACGCCAACACCACGGGTCGGGCGCACGTCCCTCGGACCGACCGGGTCATCGACGTGACGGCGTACCCGGACGTGGCGCCCCTGTACCTGGCCGCCGACGTGCTGGTGACCGACTACGCGGCGGCGATGTTCGACTTCGCCCTCACGGACAAGCCGATGATCCTGCTGGCCCCCGACCTGGAGAGCTACCGCGACCGGATCAGGGGCCTGTATCTCGACCTGGCGGACATCGCCCCTGGGCCGGTGGTCAGCAGCACGGCCGCGGTCCTGGACGCACTGCAGGACGACCTGTTCGCGGTCGCTCGCAAGCAGCTGCGTGACGTCTACGCACCCTGGGACGACGGGTCGGCCACCCAGCGGCTGCTCGACGCCGTGCTGCCGCAGGCGCTGCGAGGCTAGTCACCGAGCCAGCACGTTGCCGGGCATGCCGGCGATGTCCCTGTCCAGTCGACACGCCCGATTCTTTGCCGAATCTTTGCAAGAAGCGATGAAACCGGTGCACGTGTGACAGGGTTTCCGGTGGTTGGGCGGCCGGACCGCCACCGTTGTTCGATACGCCTTTTTCTTCTTGGGACTCACATGGGCATCCGCGACGTGATTACAAGCGCGCGACGCAGAGGCGTCGCGGACGCCTCGTCCGCCGTCCCCGACGGTGCCCCGTGGGGGAGCCGGCTGGACGTGGAAGCGCGCCGAGTCGCCTCGTCGGCGCTCTTCGACGCCGGCTGGTACGCCGGGCTGGTCGGGTGCGATCCGCACCCCCTCGACGCCGCAAGGCACTACCTCAGCCGAGGAGCCTCGCAGGGCGCCGACCCGCACCCGCTGTTCTGCTCCCAGTGGTTGGTCCCTCGGCTGTCGGCAGCCCTGGACGGAGCCAGCCCGCTGGTTGCCTACCTGGACCAGCAGGCGTTCTCAGTCCCGACCCACCCGCTGTTCGACATGGAAAGCTACCTGCGGGCGTGCCCTTCCGCAGCGACGCACCCCGACGGGCCTGTCGGGCATTACATCAGGGTCGGTGCCGCACTCGAGCTGGCGCCGAACGACTGGTACCGCATCCGTGACGAGGAGCCCCGTGGACTCGTCGACTGGGTGCTGCAGCGTCGCAGCGCGTGGCGGCAGCGTCGGGTGGCGGGGACAGCCCCGGAGCCAACGGAGATCCCGGGCCCCGAGACGCTCGACGCCGACGCGCTGGCAGCCGCGACGGTGAGCGTCGTGGTTCAGGCGACGGGGTGCTCGGAGCACCTCGTGACCACGGTCCGGTCGCTCTGCGCACAGGACCTCCAACCTGTCGAGCTGGTCGTCGTCACCTCCGACGAGCCGCGCGAGGTGCTCGCACTGCTTCGCGAGCTGGCTCCGGCGCTCGCCTCTCGGGTGGTCGAGTGTCGTTCGCAGGGAGCGGTCCCGGCCCTCAACGACGCCTTGGCAGGGGCTTCAGGTGTCTTCTGTGCCTGGGTGCTCGCCGGTGAGACCTGGGGGCCGGACCGACTCCGAGGTCTCCTCAGCACGTGTGTGGCTGCCGGACGGCTCGCTGCCTACGACAACCTGCTGCTGCGACGAGCCGACCGGCCTCACCTACTCAGCGCCACGTCCGTCACCAGCGGAGCGCCTCTTACCACTGAGCCGGTCGCACTGAGCCGACTGCTGGTCGCGAAGGAGGTCCTGCTGCGACTCGGTTCCTTCGACGAGACCCTCGAGGGCGGCTGGGAGGCGGACCTGACCTTCCGGCTCCTGGCCGAGGTCGAGGCGGCGCACCACGTCCGGACCGGAGTCGACAGGCCGGCCGGGGTCAGTGGTCTCGACCCAGCACTCGGGGAGGCGCGAACGGGGACGGACATGCCGACCGCGTCGGCGTACAACGAAGCCGCGTTCAACAACGTGGCAGTGGACTGGGAAGGGCTTGCGTCCTCGACGCAGTCAGACCGTACGGTCACGGTGATCATCTCGACCCGCAACAGCTGGCGCCTCGTCGCTGGATCGGTGGCGCGCGTCCACCGCGCCGGGGCACCGGCAGGCTGGTCCCTGCAGTGCGTCGTGGTCGACGACGGTTCGGACGAGCTGGCCGCCACGGTCCTGTCGTCGCTCGAGCAGCGCTTCCCCGGCACGCACGTGGTCCACCTCCCCACGACGTTCGGTTCCTCACTCAGCGTCAACCTCGCCCTGCCGCACGTGGCCGGAGAGGTGGTCGTCCTGCTCGAGCGTGACGTCCATCCCACGGACGGCTGGCTAGATCCGCTCGTGGCGCGGCTGGCCAACGAGCAGGTGCTCGGCGTCCAACCGCTGGTCCTGGACAGTGACGGCCTGGTCGAGTCGGCCGGGTATGTGTTCCCGCAGACCCGGGACGTGCCCTACTCGCTGCTGGAGGGCATGCCTCGGGAGGACGCCGACAACCTCGTGCACGTGCCACTCGCGGCGTTGGGTCGAGCAGCCGTGGCGATCCGCCGGGACGACCTTGTGCAGGCTCGCGGGCTCGACCCGCAGTTCCGCGGCGGGCTCGAGGATGTCGACCTGTGCTTGAGGATCGCGGCGGCGCGGCCTGGAAGGTTCGAGGTCGTCCCGGCCTCGCAGGTGCGACGCCGGCGACCCCGTCGGGACGGGCCCCGTGAGATCCTGCCGCAGAAACGCCAGCTCTGGTTGGATCGCTGGTCCGCACGACAGCCGCGAGACGACCGGCGGGTGAGCGCGGAGGCCGGCTTCACCGTGGTGGGCTACCACGAGTCCAGCATCACGCCGATCGGTCGACACCACCTGGTGCCACGTCCGGTGCTGTCACGGACCCGGGTCGAGGTCGACGAGCAGTCCCCGCGACTTCGGTGGGCGATCAAGGTGGCGTCCCCGGTCGGCGACTACGGCGAGCGCTGGGGCGACACGCATTTCGCCCGCAGTCTCGCAGCGGCGCTGCGCGGGATCGGGCAGCAGGTGGTCGTCGACCACAGGGAGAACCACGCGCGTCCTTCAGGACGTCACGACGACGTGGTGCTTGTGCTTCGGGGGCTTGAGGCCTACAAGCCGCTGCCCGGTCAGGTCAACCTGGCCTGGGTGATCTCGCATCCGGAGCTGTTCACAGCAGCGGAGGCAGCGACCTACGACAGGGTGCTGGCAGCCAGCACAGCATGGGCGGCGAGGACGTCCCGGACCTGGGGCGTTCGCATCGACCCGTTGCTGCAGGCCACCGACCCGGTGCGGTTCCACCCGGGACGCGCGACGCCCGACGTGGGAGAGGAGATCGTCTTTGTCGGAGGCTCTCGCAAGCAGTACCGGGTCATCGTGCGTCACTCCGTCGAGTCCGGTCTGCCGATCGCCGTGTACGGCACCGATTGGGAGCGGTACATCCCGCCTCGGCTGATCAAGGCACTGTCGGTGCCGAACGACGAGGTGGGCGCCCTCTACGCCTCTGCGGGTGTGGTCCTCAACGACCACTGGGACGACATGCGACGAGAGGGATTCCTGTCCAACCGGCTCTTCGACGCGGCAGCGAGTGGCGCGCGTGTGATCACCGACGACGTGCAGGGCCTCGGCGCACTCTTCGGGAGGTCAGTGCAGGTGGCCACGGACGCTCGCAGGCTGGCCGACCTGGCTGCTCCAGGGTCTCGTGAGCGTGTCTTCGGCACCTACGAGGAGCGCTGTGAGGTGGCCCGACGGGTCCATCGAGAGCACTCGTTCGAGATGCGCGCAGCCCGGCTGGTCGAGGTGGCGCTCGAGTTGCGACACGCACCCGGCCCGCTCCGCCGGCCGACCGTGGACGTCGTGGAACGTCTACGATCTAGAACCGTCGTCAGGGCCCCATGAACGAGAGAAGTGAGTCTTGCAGCTGATCGTGGTGGGGTTCCATCGCAGCGGTACGTCCTTGCTCACGCAGCTGCTGCACGCCGCCGGCCTCTTCGTCGGTGACGACCTGCTGGGTGCTATGCCGTCGAACCCCTACGGCCACTTCGAGGATCGCGGGGTCCTGGAGCTGCACCGGCAGATCCTCTCCGACCACGGCCTCGGCTGGCAGGTCGACCATCCCGTCGACTTCCATCTCAGCCGCGAGAACTGGCGGTGGATGCAGGACTTCGTCGGGCGTCGTGACCGCGAGCACAGGGACTGGGGGTTCAAGGAACCTCGAGCCTGCCTGTTCCTCGGCGCCTGGAAGTATGTGGCTCCCGACGCGAAGTTCGTGATCGTCTATCGCGACCCGAGCGAGTGCGTGCGGTCGATGACGAGTCGCCAGGCGACCGACTACTTCAACAGGTCTGGCCCGCTCGAGGACCATCTCCGCTTCTTCCGGGAGCCTGATCACGGTCTCAAGCTCTGGGACACCTACAACCGGGCGATCCTGCACTTCGCGGCTCAGCACGTCGATGACTGCCTCGTCGTCCCCTTCACCCACCTGTCGAACGGCTATCCAGTCGTCTCGCGGATCAACCAGCGTTTCGGATCGAGTCTCGAAGAGGTCCCCACGGAAGCCGTATTCGACGCCCAGGCGACGTCGAGTCGCGACCACGCGCTATGGGTCCACGACCGGCACGCACTGGCTCGGGCCACCAACACGTGGCGTCGGCTCGAGTCCCTGACCGCACTCACGGGAGCGTCCGTATGAAGCCCGCCCATGTCCTGAGGGACTCCGACCACTCCATGCTGCAGATGGAGAACCAGCTGCTGATCTTCGAGGTCCGGCATCTCAGAGCTCGGCTAGCGGCGGCGGAGCGAGCCGCAGCCGGTCCGGCGCTGAAGAAGCGTGCCGAGCAGCTGACCCAGGCGCACAAGACGATTGCCAGGGTCCGCGCTGCGCGTGACCTCGAGGTGGAGCGGAGGCAGGCTCTGCTCAAGCGAGTCCGCAAGACCGAGCGCGCTCTGGAGCGGGCACGACAGAGGAACGAGCAGGCGTCCGGCGACATCCGCTCGCTCCTCACGCGTCTGGAGTCATCCCCGCTGCGTCCTGTGCTGCGACGCAAGCGCGGGTACCGCGTGTTGGTCGAGCGCTATCTGGGAGGACCGGCGGAGTGATCGCTCATCCACTCCTCGTCGACCGCTCCGCAGGTGACCGGGTCGTCTGGGGCGGGCGTGGGACGGACCAGCCGACCGGTGCGCTCCACGGATGGAACTGTGGGCGGACCCGTCTGCTGGCCGCGCTGGAGCACGCCAGCGAGCTGGTGATTCTTGATGCGCTGAGCTTTCCCTGGGAGTCCCTCGGCGCCGGCGACCGCGATGTCCCGCTCGTCGTCGTTCTGCCCGACTCCTGTGACGCGGCCACGATCAACGCCGTCCTGGGCCGAGTCCTCCTCGACCACCTGACACCGCACGACCGGCTCGTCGAGAACCGAGCAGACGTCAGGGCCGCCCTTGCGGCTGACTGGTGCGTCGGTGACGGCATGTGGCTCGGCGACAGCAACACGGACACGACCGTCTCAGCTCTGCTCCGGGCCAGGAGCGAAGGCAGGCTGACCCAGGTCGAGACCAGCCTGGGTGTCTTCCACGCTCAGCAGGACGACCTCATCACCGAGCACCTGCGGGAGTACGGGTCGCATCAGAAGGGCGCGCTGAACGTGCTGCTCTCGCTGGTCGGACCCTCCGACGTCGTGATCGACGTCGGTGCCCACATCGGCACGTTCGCCGTGCCTCTGGCGCGCCGACTCGGCGAGCAGGGGCGCCTGCTGGCCATCGAGGGGCATCCGGTGACTGCGGCCCTGCTGGCGCGCAACGTCTGCGACAACCGGTTGGACGAGCAGGTCACGACCAAGCACGCGGTCCTCGGACGGGCCCGCGGCCCCGAGATGGTCACCGTCAGGACGCCCGGCAACAGCGGTGGCTCGAGCTTCGTCACCGGGGACTGGGGACGGCACGAAGGGACCCCCTCCGAGAGCCTGGACTCTGTGCTTGCGGATCTGGCCGAGGTGTTCCAGCGTCCCGCCGCAGTCAAGATCGACGTGGAGGGAGCAGAGCTCGCGGTCCTCGAGGGGGCGCAAGCCCTGATCGAGCGAGCGAGGCCGCTGCTGCTCATCGAGGTGGGCCGGTCGCAGCTGCAGCAACACGGCGACAGCGTCGAGGAGATGAACGGCTGGTTCCAGGCCTCGGGCTACCGCACCTTCCTCATCAGCGGCCGTCGCCAGCACCGCGACGACGACTGGGAGCTGGTGCCTCTGCCACGACTGGCCGACTGCAGCGACGACCTCTTCGACGTCCTCGCGGTTCCGGAAGAGTCGACCTTGCTGCCCGATCTTGTCCTCAAGGGGTCGATATGACGATGGCCGAAGCCTGGTTCCTCGACCATCCCGACTCCTCCACCCGCCACCAGAAGACGGTCTGGCGGCAGGTTCGACGAGCAACGGGACAAGCGGCCCTCGAGGCTCTGGGGCATGCCCTGGTCGCAAACCCCGTCGTGACGTGCTGCGGTGTGGACTCGGTCCTTGCGGGCGCGTTGAGCCGGGACCTCGGGGTCGACGTCCGGCGGGACGACCCGGCAGGACCACCCGGGGAGATGAGTCACCTTGTCATCGCGATCCTTGGCGTGGGACAGTCCGCCGGCGAGCGCCTGGGTGTCCTCCGCAGGGCGTATCAGCTGCTGCGTCCCGCAGGCTCCCTGGTGCTCGCGGCGACCGTCGTCGGAGAGTCACGGACAGGTCGTTCCAGGTATCCCTCGATGGCAGAGCTGACGGAGGAGCTGCAGGCGGCGACCGGGGGCGGACTGCACATCGAGGAGCTGCGATCCGTCCGCTGGACCCGGGAGCCGATCGTCCGGGGCGTCGTGCTGACAGCCGCATCGTTGGCCGTGTCCGAGAGCTGGTGACCATGAAGCAGCGCGCGAGCGTCCTGGTGATCTCCAACGACGTCATCCCCGGGATGGGGGTGCCCGTCGCGGCGCCCGGACTGCGTGCCTGGGGCATCGCCCGCGGGCTGCGCCTCCACGGGTACGACGTCACCCTCGCCGTCGACGCGAACGTGGTACGCCGCGCTTGGGGACGCGATCTGCCCTGGCCCACACCGCGCGGCGTGCTGGTCGTACGCCCCTCGGACTTCGAGGCCCTGCTCGCGTCGCTGCGTCCGGAGTTCGTGGTCATCACGAACTCGAACCACATAGACGTCCTCAGGGATCTCGCGGGAGCACAGCTCATCTTCGACTTCTTCGCGCCCAAGATGCTCGAGATGCAGAGCCAGGTCGGCGGCGACACAGAGCACGTCGCGCTTCAGGAGCTGCGTCGCCGCAAGCTGATGGCTCTGGCGAAGAGCGACGCGGTGATCGTCAACGGCGCCAAGAAGATCGGCTACGTGCGTGAGTGGATCCGTCTGGCGGGACGTGACCCGGACGTCGTCCCGACCGAGATCGTCGTCATGCCGCTGCCCGTCGTCGGCTCCGCTCCGGCACCGGACGGTCCTGTCCATGCCGTGCTCTCCGGCTACATCCAGCCATGGTCGCAGCCCGGCGCGTGGTCCCAGGTGGTCGAGCCCTTCCTGCGCCGGGGCGAGCTGGTGCTTCATATGCTGGTCGGGACGCACTGGGGCGGTCGAGGGCACGAAGCCACGCTGCCGGAGACCTTTGCGTCACTCGAGCGGATGCCCGGGGTCCGTCAGCACGGCGTGCTCGAGTTCGAGGACTTCCAACGGTTTCTCGCAGGCTGTCACGTCAGCATCGACCTCTTCGAGCGCGGAGCCGAGCGGGAGCTCGCGATGGTCACCCGTACGGCCGTGTCGCTGGCCTCCGGGCTCGCGGTGGTCCACGTCCCGTTCACGGAGACCAGCGAGCTGATCCGTGAGTACGACGCTGGCTGGCTGGTGGACAGCAACGACGGTGAAGAGATCACCAGAGCCCTGGAGTCGGCCGTCCTGGACCGTGACACGCTGACCCGGAAGCGCTCCGGCGCCCGCGCGCTTGCCGAGGGGGTCCTCGAGCACGAGGTGGCGACCCTCCCGTTGAGTGACCTGATCGAGAGGCTGAGATGAGCCAGGCGCCGACGCTGCACGTCCTGACACCCACGTTCCGACCTGCCGGGGGTGTCGTGAAGATCTTCGACTACGTCACTCATGCGATGGCGCTGGGCTACCGCGTCTCCGTCTGGTGCCCCGAGGCGCGGGACGAGGGTCTCCCGCTGTTCGACATCGAGCGTTTCGCCCACCTGGTCGCGGGCGAGGCCGACATCGAGTTCCACGCTCGCGATCGGCTGGCGATCGGGGCGCGTGACCTGGTCTTCCTGTCGCTGCCGCAGAACTTCGAGCCGGCCTACAGATCCCTACCCGTCGGCATGTCGCCCGAGCGGATCATCCACATCATCCAGAACGTCAGGCACGTGACGCCGACCTGGGGTCAGGGGTATCCGCTGCGGCTCCTCACGCGCCCCGCGGCGCGCATCTCCATCAACGACATCGTCGCCCGGACCGTCGCGCCCTGGCTCGACGAGCGAGCCTTCCATCGGATCATCCCCATCGGACATCAGCTCGGCTACTTCCGGCTGACCCGGCAGGACGGCTTCTCCCGACCTCTGCGTGTCGCGCACACCTCGTGGAAGTCCGACCTCGGGTTCCGTGTCGAGGCAGCGGCTCAGGACGACCCGTTCGAGTTCAGGGCGATCAGCCACTCCGCCTCCTGGGCCGAGCTGCGAGAGCTGTACCAGTGGGCGGACGTGTTCCTGTGCTCTCCCGGTCCGGAGGAGGGCTTCTACCTCCCGGGACTCGAGGCGATGGAGGCAGGATGCGTCGTGGTCACGCCTGACGTGGGAGGCAACATGGCCTACTGCAGGCCCGGTGAGAACTGCGTCCTGGTGGGCTTCGAGGACGCTGAGCAGTCCCTGGAGGCCCTGCGTGAGATCGCCAGGTGGTCTGTGGAGCAGACCCGGCTCGTCCGGCACTCAGCACAAGCCACCGTCGAGCCCTTCGACCTGGCCAAGGAGCGGGTCCACTTCGGCACGTTCCTGGACGACCTCTGGGCGCGCATCGAGTTGTTCGAGTCCGATGCTCAGCCCCGCGTCGACACGACCCAGACGAAGTCACCGAGCCCGTCGACCGCGGTCAGCTCGGCGGCCTCGCCGGCGGAAGCCAGCGCCCGCACATAGCCGGTGGGATCGGCGCTCGCCAGGTCGCGCGGTGGCCGCTCGGCGCTGACGCCGAGCTCGTGCAGCACGTCGCGCTGGCGTCGTACGACGGCCCCGACCCGGTCCGCGACGGCGTCGACTGCGACGTGCGCGGTGACGTCGCGGGAGCCGTCCGGCCGGACCGGGACCTGGTGCCCGGCGAGGTAGGAGCGAAGCGACCCGAGCCGGGGCCGGTCCGCGCGGGTGTGGCCGTAGTCGACCGCGACGGCGATACCCGATGTGACCCGGCCCGCGACGTCGGCCCAGGCCGCGTCCCGGGAGGTGCCGACCTCGGCCCGCGCGCCGGGGTCGGCACCGCCCAGGGGCCACCAGCGTTCCACCCAGTCGTGCAGGGACCGCGGCACCGAGGCGTGCGTGAGCGGGCGGCCGAGCGACTCCACGCCGGTCGCCGGGTCCACGTGCACCATCCGCAGCACCCCGTCGGCGTCCACCTCGACGACCTGGCAGGGGATGTTGTCGAGCCACTCGTTCGCGACGACCAGGCCCTCGACCGACTCGGGAAGGGCGGTGGTCCAGGCGATGGCCGGGTGCAGGTCCGCTGGGCGGGTGGCGACCTCGACCCCGAGCAGGTCCAGCCCCGGGTCGAGCGCGTGCATGGCGCTCAGCAGCTCGCCGCGCCCGGCGCCGATGTCCACGACCGTGTCGAGGCCCGAGCGGCGGGCCATCGTGACCAGGGCCGAGGCGAACAGCGGGGAGGCGTGCACGGAGGTGCGGAAGTGCGCCGCCGGCGACTCCCGTCGGAAGAACCCGTCGGGTCCGTACAGGGCCGCGTCCCACGCCTGCTTCCAGGTGGGGGCCGAGGTCGGCGGCGGCACCGCGGGGATCCCGAGCGAGGTGAGGCTGGTCATCACCCCAGGCTAGGCGGGGTGGTGCCGGGGACCGAGGCCGCCCGGAGCGAGGACGTGACCTGTGACCGAGGCCACTCCCGGTCTCGTGACCGGCGGTGGGCGGGCGCGCGTACGCTCGACGCATCACATCAGCACACCGTCCGGTACCCGCTCGCTGGGACTGGAACGAAAGGCGATGAGCTATGACCCGGATCGGGGTTGTCGGCGCCGGCCGTGTCGGCGTCGTCCTGGCGGCCGCGTTGAGGTCCGCGGGACACAAGGTCTCCGCGGTGGCCGGTGAGTCCGCCGCTTCGCGGGCCCGCGCCGAGGCGCTGCTGCCGGGGGTGCCGGTCGTCAAGCCGACCGCGGTCGCGCGGGCCTGCGACCTGCTGCTCCTCACCGTGCCCGACGACATGCTCGGGAACGTCGTCACGATGCTGTCGGCGTCCGGGGCGATCCGGCCCGGGCAGTACGTCGTGCACACCTCCGGCAAGCACGGCGTCACCGTGCTCGACCCCGCGGCGGGCGTCGGCGCGCACGTGCTGGCGATGCATCCGGTGATGACCTTCACCGGCACGGAGGTGGACCTGGCCCGTCTGGCCGGCTGCGTCTTCGGCGTCACCGCGGTCCCGCGCACCCGGCAGCTCGCCGAGGACCTCGTCTCGGACCTCGGTGGACGCCCGGTCTGGGTGGCCGAGGAGCGGCGCAGCCTCTACCACGCGGGCCTCGCGCACGGCGCGAACCACCTGGTGACCCTGGTCGCGCAGGCCATGGACCTGCTGCGCGACTCCGGTGCCGAGGACCCCGCCGGCACGCTGCGGCCGCTGCTCACCGCGGCCCTGGACAACGCGCTGTCCCTCGGGGATGCCGCGCTGACCGGTCCGGTCGTCCGCGGGGACGTGGAGACCGTCCGCGCGCACCTCGCCGACATCGCCGAGTCGTCGCCCGAGAGCCTCGCGTCGTACGTCGCGATGGCCCGGGCGACCGCGAGCAGGTCGGTCGTCGACGGACGGCTGCTGCCGGTCCGGGCCGCTGCGCTGGTCGGCGTGCTCGACGACGCCCTCGCCGTCCCGTCCACGCCACGTGGCCCCGGCCGGACGCGGTGAGCTCCGGGGCAGAGGTGGGCGGCCGGCCGCTCCCGGTGGTCGCCCGCACGCGCGCCGAGCTCGCGGCCGCGCTGGCCGCGGCCCGGGGCCGGGGCGGCCGGGTGGTGCTGGTGCCGACCATGGGCGCCCTGCACGCGGGTCACGCCGCCCTGGTCGCGGGGGCGCGGACGACAGGCTGCGCGGACGACGCGGTGGTCGTCTCGATCTTCGTGAACCCGCTGCAGTTCGGGCCCGAGGAGGACCTGGGCCGCTACCCGCGCACGTTCGAGGCGGACCTCGCGGTCTGCGCGGGGCACGGAGCGGACGTGGTCTTCGCCCCGGCCGTCGAGGAGGTCTACCCCGACGGGGATCCGCAGGTCACCGTGGAGCCCGGGCCGCTCGGCGCGGTGCTGGAGGGAGCGACGCGGCCGGGTCACTACCGCGGGGTCCTCACCGTGGTGGCCAAGCTGCTCGGACTGGTCCGGCCGGACGCGGCCGTCTTCGGTGAGAAGGACTACCAGCAGCTGGTTCTGGTCCGCCGGATGTCGGCTGACCTGTGCCTCGGCGTGGAGGTGCTCGGCGCCGAGACCGTGCGCGAGCCGGGCGGGCTGGCCCTCTCCTCCCGCAACGCCTATCTCGACCGGTCGCAGCGGGCCGCGGCGCTGGCCCTGTCCCGGGCCCTGTTCGCCGGCGCCGAGGCAGGCCCCGAGGGGCCGGTGACGGTGCTGGACGCCGCACACGGCGTGCTGGCGGGGGAGACCGGCGTGCAGGTCGACTACCTGGCGTTGCGCGACCCGCTCCTGGTGGAGACGCCCCGGTCGGGTCCCGCACGGCTGCTGGTGGCGGCCCGCGTCGGCGGCACCCGGCTGATCGACAACGTGCCGGTCCACCTCGGGCCAGTGCCGCACGGCGCGGTCCCGGTCTCCCCGGCACGGTCCAGCCGCCCCAGTGCGATGGGTAGCCTTCGGTCGTGAGCCTCCCGCAGCGCCTCGCCGCACCCGCCCCGGGCTGGACGACCTACGCCGACGTCGTCGTCATCGGCTCGGGCATCGCCGGTCTGACCGCGGCGCTGCAGCTGCGGGCCTCCCCCACGGTGGGGTCGGTCATGGTGGTGACCAAGGACATCCTCAGCGCCGGCTCGACGCAGTGGGCCCAGGGCGGCATCGCGGCGGCACTCGGCCCGGGGGACACTCCCGACCAGCACCTGCACGACACGCTGGTCGCCGGAGCCGGGATCTGCGACGAGCCGGCGGTCCGCGCCCTGGTCACCGAGGGGCCGGACGCCGTGCACGAGCTGATCGCCCTGGGCACCGTCTTCGACCAGACCTCGGCCGGCGAGCTGTCCCTGACCCGGGAGGGCGGCCACCACCGCGACCGCATCGCGCACGCCGGCGGCGACGCGACGGGTGCGGAGATCCAGCGCGCCCTGGTCGCGGCCGTGGCGGCCGCGCCCGACATCGAGGTCACCGAGCACGCGCTGGTGCTCGACCTGATCCCCGGCATCGGGGGTGGCGTCGCCGGGGTCACGCTGCACGTCATGGGCGAGGGGCAGCGGGACGGCGTCGGCGCGGTGCTCTGCCGCGCCGTGGTCCTGGCCAGCGGCGGCCTGGGTCAGGTCTTCGCGGCGACCACCAACCCGTCGGTCGCCACCGGTGACGGGATGGCGCTCGCGCTGCGTGCCGGCGCCGTGCTCCGGGACCTGGAGTTCGTGCAGTTCCACCCCACTGTCATGTACCTGGGGAGCGGGTCGGAGGGACAGCAGCCGCTGATCTCCGAGGCGCTGCGGGGCGAGGGCGCCGTACTCGTCGACGACAGCGGCGCGCGGTTCATGCAGGGGCAGCACGAGCTGGCCGACCTGGCGCCGCGCGACGTGGTCGCCAAGGCGATCATGCGCCGGATGCGCGAGAGCGGAGCCGAGCACGTCTGGCTCGACGCCCGGGGGTTCGGCGCCGCCACGTGGGAGCGCCGGTTCCCCACCATCCTGGCGGTCTGCCGCTCGCACGGCATCGACCCGGTCACCGAGCTGATCCCGGTGGCACCCGCCTGCCACTACGTCAGCGGAGGGGTGGCGACCGACCTGCACGGCCAGTCGTCCGTGCCGGGGCTGTTCGCGTGCGGGGAGGTGGCCTGCTCGGGGGTGCACGGCGCGAACCGGCTCGCCTCGAACTCGCTGCTCGAGGGCCTGGTGTTCTCACGGCGCATCGCCGCCCGGCTCTCGACCGACCTGCCGGCCCGGCGGCAGCAGGCCACCGACGACCGACCGGTGGGGTTGCTGTCCGGCTCGGTCCGGGGCCGCCTGCAGCGGGTGATGACCGAGCGTGCCGGCGTGCTGCGCTCCCGGGACGGGCTGTCCCAGGGTGCCGAGGAGCTCGCTGCGCTCGCGGCGCCCACCCCGGACGTCCCCGGGGTCGACGCCTGGGAGACCACGAACCTGCACACGATCAGCAGCGCGCTGCTGGCAGCGGCGAGCGCGCGCGAGGAGACCCGCGGGTCGCACTGGCGCGAGGACTTCCCCGACCGCGACGACACCGCCTGGGCCCGGCACGTCGACCTCACCCTGGTCGACGGCGTGCCCCTGCTCGACGTGCAGCCGGTGCTGACCGGAGCCCTCGCGTGACCGGGCCCGTCGACCCGGGCTCCGCCCTGCCCGCGGAGCTGGCCGGACGGCTCGCGGCTGCCGGGCTGGACCCGGAGCGGGTCCGTGCCGCGGTGGCGGCGGCGGTGGCCGAGGACCTGCCCGGCGAGGACGTCACCAGTGCGGCCACGCTCGATCCCCTGGAGACCGCCTGGGCGGACCTGGTCGCCCGCGCCCCCGGCGTGGTCGCCGGACTGGACGTGGCCGAGCTGGTCTTCCGGGTCGTGGTCCCCGGCGCCGAGGTGGTGCGCCGGGTCGCGGACGGCGACAGGGTCCGCCGAGGGGACGCGCTGCTGTCGGTGCGGGGACCGGTCCCGGCGCTGCTGACCGCGGAGCGCACCGCCCTGAACTTCCTCTGCCACCTCTCCGGGGTGGCCACCGCGACCGCCCATTGGGTGGACGCGCTCGGCGGCACCGGGGCGCGAGTCCGGGACACGCGCAAGACCACGCCCGGGTTCCGGGCGCTCGAGAAGTACGCAGTGCGTTGCGGAGGCGGCGTGAACCACCGGGCCACCCTCTCCGACCAGGCACTGGTCAAGGACAACCACGTCCTCGCTGCCGGTGGCGTGGTCGCCGCCTACCAGGCGGTCCGGGCCCGCTACCCGGACCTGCCGGTGCAGGTCGAGGTGACCACGCTGGCGCAGCTCGCGGAGCTGCTGGAGGTGGGCGCCCCCGACATCCTGCTGGACAACATGACCACCGAGCAGATGGCCGAGGCGGTCCGGACGACCGCCGGCCGGGCCCGGCTGGAGGCCTCCGGCGGGCTCACCCTGGAGCGAGCCCGGGAGGTCGCCGTCACCGGGGTCGACCTGATCGCGGTCGGGGCGATCACGCACTCGGCCCCGGTGCTGGACGTCGCGATGGACCTCCGGGCGGGGAGCGTGGCGTGACCCCGCTGCTGTGCGCCGACATCGGCAACACGCACACCACGATCGGGCTGTTGCACGACGGCGCCGTGGTCGACCACTGGCGGCTGGCCACCGACGAGCGCCGGACCGCCGACGAGTGGGGCGTGCTGCTGCGAGGGTTGCTCCACGACTCCACGGCAGTCGACGGGGAGCTGCGGGGCGTCTCGGTCTGCGCCACCGTGCCGGCCGTGCTGCACGAGTGGCGCGAGATGCTGCGGACCTACCACGGCGACGTCCCGCAGGTGATCGTCGAGCCGGGGGTGCGCACCGGCGTCCCGGTGCTGATGGACAACCCCCGGGAGGTCGGCACCGATCGGATCGTGAACGCGCTGGCCGCCTCGCAGCTGATCGGAGGCCCGGTGATCGTGGTGGACTTCGGCACCGCCACCACCTTCGACGTGGTCAGCGCCCGCGGGGAGTACGTCGGGGGCGCCATCGCGCCCGGCATCGACATCTCGCTCGAGGCGCTGGGTCGCCGGGGCGCGCAGCTGCGCAAGGTCGAGCTGCTGCGGCCCCGCTCGGTGATCGCCAAGAACACCGTCGAGGCGTTGCAGAGCGGGATCCTCTACGGCTTCGCGTCGCAGGTCGACGGGATCGTCGGCCGGATGATGGCGGAGCTGGGGCTGCGGGCCGGTGAGCTGGCGGTGGTCGCGACCGGCGGCCTCGCCCCGGTGGTGGTCGACGAGTGCGCGGTGTTCACCGAGCACCAGCCCTGGCTGACCCTGCTGGGCCTGGAGATCGCCTTCGACCGCAACCAGCCCTAGCCGGCTCGTCGGCTGTGGCCGTCGGCGCCGGACGGACCGGCGGACGGACCCGGCGGATAGGCTGGGTGGTATGACGGACCAGCCCGACAGCACCCGGCCCGAGGCGGAGGGCGACGACCTCCCCGAGCAGATGCGGGTCCGCCGGGACAAGCGGGCGCGGCTGGTCGCCGACGGCGTCGCTCCCTACCCCGTGACCGTCGAGCGGACCCACACCCTCGCGCAGATCCGCGCGACGTACGACGGTCGCGAGCTCGAGCCGGACACGCACACGGGCGAGCAGGTCGCGGTCACCGGCCGGGTGATGTTCCTGCGCAACACCGGCAAGCTGTGCTTCGTGCGGCTGCGCGAAGGGGACGGTAGCGAGCTGCAGGTGATGCTGTCGCTGGCCGACGTCGGCGACGAGGCGCTGGCGGAGTTCAAGGCGCTGGTCGACCTCGGCGACCTGCTCGCGGTGCGGGGTGAGGTGGTCACCAGCCGCCGGGGCGAGCTGTCGGTCCAGGCGACGGCCTGGTCGCTTGCCACGAAGACCCTGCGGCCGCTGCCCAACGAGCACCGGCCGCTCTCGGACGAGGCCCGGATCCGGCTCCGCTACGTGGACATGATGGTGCGCCGGGAGCCGCGGGACATGGTGCGCACGAAGGCCGCCGTGCTGCGCAGCCTGCGGTCCACGCTGGACGCGCGCGACTTCGTCGAGGTGGAGACCCCGATCCTCCAGCTCACCAACGGCGGGGCCGCCGCCCGGCCGTTCCGCACCCACCTGAACGCCCTCGACCAGGACATGCTGCTGCGGATCGCGCTCGAGCTGGACCTGAAGAAGGCGATGATCGGCGGGGTCGACCGGGTCTACGAGATCGGCCGGACCTTCCGCAACGAGGGGCTGGACTCCACGCACGCCGCGGAGTTCTCGATGCTGGAGGCCTACGAGGCCTACGGCGACCAGTTCACGATGATGGACCTCACTCGCTCGCTGGTGCTCGACGCCGCCCGGGCGGTCGGGCGGACGGTGGTGCCGGCGAAGGACGGCAGCGAGATCGACCTCGAGGGGGAGTGGCGGCAGGCCCCGATCCTCGACCTGGTCTCCGACGCGCTCGGCGAGGAGGTCACCGCCGAGACCGACGAGCCGACCCTGCGCAAGCACGCCGCCCGGCGCGGGATCGAGCTCCAGCCCGCGTGGGGGCCGGCCGAGATCGTCGTGGAGCTCTACGAGCAGCTCGTCGAGGACAGCCTGGTGACGCCGACGTTCGTGATGGACTACCCGGCCGCGGTCAAGCCGCTGGCCAAGCCGCACCGCAGCAAATCGGGACTGAACGAGGCGTGGGACCTGATCATCAACGGGATCGAGCTCGCCCCGGCGTACTCCGAGCTCAACGACCCGGTCATCCAGCGCGAGCGTCTGGAGGCGCAGTCGCTGCTCGCGGCGGCCGGGGACCCGGAGGCGATGGACCTCGACGAGGCCTTCCTCAAGGCGATGGAGTTCGGGATGCCGCCGGCAGGCGGCATGGGCCTGGGGGTGGACCGGTTGGTGATGCTGCTGACCGGGGCCGGGATCCGGGAGACGATCCTGTTCCCGTTGCTGCGACCTGAGTAAGGACTCCGCAAAGAAACGGACATTCCCCCGCTTTCGCCCACATAGCCGGGCAGTCTGCTCCTATGAACATTCTGGGGGCAGGACGGGGACGGATCGGGTGGGCGACCACCGTCGTGACGGCGGCTGTGGTGTGCATCGGCTTGGCGGGACCCGTGGGGCCTGCGAACGCCGGGGAGCCCAAGCCGACGGCGAGCGACGACAGGGCCACGACCGCGACGATGGACCCGAAGAAGGCCGCCAAGGACGAGGCGGACGCGCAGAAGGCCGCCGCGAAGGCCGCGGAGGACGCCGCCAAGGCGGTCAAGAAGGCCGCGGACGACGCCGCCAAGGCCGCCGCCAAGGCCGCCAAGAAGAGGGCGAACGTGGACGTCCAGCACGGGGTCGACGCTCTGTGGGGCGACGACGCGTCCGGCGAGGGAGCGAGTGCCACGCGCGCCGACGGCTCCTGGTCGGCAGCCGACGACCGCGGTTCGCTGGTCTCGCTGACCGGCCGCGTCGGCGCCCGGGCGGCCTGGGCGGCGGGTGTGACCGGCAAGGACGTCACGGTCGCCCTCGTCGACACCGGCGTCGCCCCGGTCGCCGGTCTGGACGGCAAGGGCAAGGTCATCGACGGCCCCGACCTGTCCTACGACGGTCAGGCCGCCGGAACGGCGTACGTCGACGGCTTCGGTCACGGCACCCACCTGGCCGGCATCATCACCGGCCAGGACGCCGGGTTCGACCCCAAGCGGCCCTCCGACGCGCTGTTCGCCGGGGTCGCGCCCGAGGCTCAGCTCCTGAACATGAAGGTCGGTGCCGGCGACGGCGGGGCGGACGTCTCGCAGATCATCGCCGCCCTGGACTGGGTCGTGGAGCACCGCGGCGACCACGCGATGCACGTGCGGGTGATCAACCTCGCCTACGGCACCGAGTCCGTCCAGCCCTGGCAGGTCGACCCGCTGGCCCGGGCGGTGGAGAACGCCTGGAACGCCGGCATCGTGGTCGTGGCCGCGGCGGGCAACGAGGGGCTCGAGGCCTCCAGCTTGCTGATGCCGGCCGTAGACCCGCACGTGATCGCGGTCGGTGCGGTGGACCACCAGGGCACCACCACCACGAGTGACGACATCGTCGCGGCCTTCACCAACGGGGGCAGTGCCACGCGCCGTCCCGACGTGCTCGCCCCCGGCAAGTCGGTGGTCTCACTGCGCGTCCCCGGCTCGTACGCCGACACCCAACACCCGGAGGGTCTGGTCGCCGGCGACGCCAGCGGCCGGTTCTTCCGTGGCAGCGGGACGTCGCAGGCCTCGGCCGTGGTCTCCGGTGAGGTGGCGCTGCTGCTGTCCAAGAAGCCCTCCCTCACCCCCGATGAGGTCAAGGCGCTGCTGATGAGCACCGCCCAGCCGCTCACCGAGCACCCCGACCCGGCCATGGGAGCGGGTGTCACGAACGTCGCCGCAGCCCTGGCCCGTCTGGACCTGAAGGGGCCGCTGCCCGGCCTGGGACGCATCTACCCGGCCAGCAGCGGGACCGGCACCCTCGAGGCGTCCCGCGGCGGAGAGCACGTGGTCGACCCCAGCGACGGGTCCGAGCTCTCCGGCGAGGTGGACGCCCTGGGTGCCCCGTGGGACTCCCGCGCCTGGGTGGCGGCCTCCACTGTCGGCGACGCCTGGGACAAGGGTGCCTGGAACGGTCGCACCTGGGCCGGCGACAAGTTCGACGGCGACCGCGCACGCACCGCTCCCTGGTCGGGCAACGCCTGGAACGGGGTCCCGTGGAGCCGGCACACGTGGTCGGAGGCGCAGTGGTCCGCTCGGTCGTGGCGCAACAACTCCTGGAAGGCGCGCAGCTGGCGCTCGGAGTCCTGGTCTGCGCGCAGCTGGCGCAGTCTCCCCTAGCCGATGAGTACCTCCACCGCATCCGCTCCGAGAGCGCCGGAACGGCGCGTCTGGCAGCTCTCGATGCTGCTCGTCGCGCTGGCGGCAGCGGCTTGTGCGACCTGGTTCGTCGCGGACCCGCTGGCGGCGCTCCCGGGCGTGCCGTGGGGGGTGCTGGCGGCGCTGTTCGCCGTCGCGGAGGTGCTCGTCATCCACCTGCCCTCGCAGGGCAGCTCGCACAGCCACACGCTGCGCGAGATCCCGGCGGTGGCGGGGCTGACGTTCCTGGCCCCGCAGCAGTACGTCACGGCGTACGTCGTGGGGGCCGGCCTGGCGCTGCTGCTGTGCTTCCACCAGCGCGGGATCAAGCTGGTCTTCAACCTGGCCCTGTACAGCCTCGAGGCCGCGCTGGGCCTGCTGGTCTACCACGCGGTGCTCGGGACCGAGAGCGTCCTCGAGCCGCGGGCCTGGGCAGCGGCCGCCGCGGCCGTCCTGGCCACCGACCTCGTCGCCGCCGCCGCGGTCACGTCCGCCATCAGCCTCACCGAGGGCAGGCTGGACACCCAGGTGATGCGCGAGGCGCTTCGCTCGGGCATCCCCGCCGCGATGGTCAACACGTGCGTGGCGCTGCTGCTGGTCACGCTGCTCGTGGTCCGCCCGTCGGCGCTGCCGTTGCTGGGCGTCATCGTGGTGATCCTGCTGGTCGGCTATCGCGCCTACATGGTGCTGGCCCGCCGGCACGCGCAGATGCAGCTGCTCTACCGGTTCGTGGGCACGACGGGTCGCACCACGCAGATGGACCAGACCGTGCCGACCGTCCTGGCGGAGGCGGCCGAGCTGCTGCGAGCCGCGCGGGCAGACCTGGTGGCGCCGTTCGCCGACACCGCCCACGCCTGGGTCTGCAGCTGGCAGGACGACCGGCTCACCGAGACCAGCAGCTCGCTGGACGCGGCCGACGCGTGGTGGCGACCAGCCCTGCGTGGCGAGTCCGTGCTGCTCCGGAGCGAGCCGGGCGTCCGGCGGGACCAGGCGGGCACCGACCCGCGTGACGGTCTGGCCGTCCCGGTCCACGAGGACGGCGAGGTGGTGGCGGTGCTGCTGGTCACGGACCGCACGTTCGAGGAGGAGACCTTCTCGGCGGAGGACCTGCGGCTCTTCGAGGCGCTCGCCGCGCACGCATCGGTCGCGCTGGCCCGCGCCCGCGTGGTGCAGCGTCTGGAGACGTTGGTGGCGGAGCGCGAGCACGAGGCACTGCACGACCAGCTCACCGACCTGCCCAACCGGCGCGCCTTCCACGAGGCGCTCGAGACGGCGATGGCCCGCGGTGAGACCGGAGCGGTGCTACTGCTCGATCTCGACGACTTCAAGGACGTCAACGACACCCTCGGGCACAGCGTCGGTGACGGGCTGCTGGGGGTCGTCGGGGACCGGCTGCTGAACGACGGCGCCGGACTGGCCGCCCGGCTCGGCGGGGACGAGTTCGCGGTGCTGCTCGTCGGCTGCGACCTTCCGCAGGCCCGGGAGCAGGCCTGTCTGATCCAGCAGCTGGTCGCCGAGCCGGTGCCGCTCGCCGACGTGCGGCTGGCCACGTCGGCCAGCATCGGGGTGGCCGGGTTCGTCGGTCGGTCCTGCTCGGGCGAGGAGCTGCTCGGTCGAGCGGATGTGGCGATGTACGCCGCCAAGGCGGCCCGGTCCGGGGTCGAGCTGTTCCGTCCCGAGGACGGCGACTCGACGGCGCGACGGCTGCGGCTGGCCGCCGACCTGCCCGCGGCGGTGGCAGACCGCACCTGGGAGCTGTGGTTCCAGCCGCAGGCGCGCTCGGAGACCGGCGAGGTCACCGGGTTCGAGGCGCTGCTGCGGTGGAACCACCCGGAGTTCGGCATGGTGCCGCCGCCCGAGATCGTCGCGGTGGCCACGCGCACCGGTCTGATGCCCACGCTGACCGCAGACATCATCGACCAGGCGCTGCGGGCCAGGCAACGCTGGTCGGAGCAGGGCCACGACCTAGACGTCTCGGTCAACGTCACCCCGCGCGACGTGGGGGACAAGGCCCTGCCGGCCCGGGTCGACGCGTCGCTGGTCGCCGCGCAGACACCACCGGGGGCGCTGGTCCTGGAGATCACCGAGAGCGACGAGCTCGGCGACCTCGACCGGGTGCTCGGTGTGCTGGAGGACCTCGCGGCCCGCGGCGTGCGGCTCTCGGTGGACGACTTCGGCACCGGATACTCGAGCCTGGCCTACCTGGACCGGCTGCCGGTCCACGAGCTGAAGATCGACCAGTCCTTCGTATTCCGGCTGGAAAGGGAGACCGCCGACACCACTATTGTGCGGGCTGCTGTTTCGCTGGCACATCAGCTCGGGCTGCGAGTGGTGGCTGAAGGGGTCGAGAACGAGGTCACCCGAGCACGGGTCGCCGAGATGGGCTGCGACCTGTTCCAGGGCTACGGCCTGGCCAGGCCGATGCCGGAGGAGCAGGTCATCGGCTGGTTGGCGACGCGGAGGAAGTTCCTGCGGGGTCTGCATGTGCACCCGGCGGCGCTGGTCTAGCGTCGTGATACGACGACTTCGCTGATTTGCGGCTCGCCCCGGCCCGATTAGGGACGGGTATTCCGGGAATGGCGAGCCGTGGCGAAGGCGGGCGCCTGCCGAGTTTGCCTCCGGTAATGCGGATGCAATACCTTCGCCGTACGGGGATAACCCTTTGGAACACGGAAGGTCTTTGATGGCACAGCGGGTGAACGTCGTCCTCGTCGACGATCTCGACGGCAGCGACGCGGTGGAGACGGTGAGCTTCGCCCTCGACGGCGTGGACTACGAGATCGACCTGTCAGACCAGCACGCGTCGGAGCTGCGCACCGCGCTCTCCCTGTACGTCGGCCACGGTCGCCGTACAGGCGGCCGGCGCAAGGGCGGCAAGCGGGCGGCGGCTGCGTCCGCCGCGGCCGGCCCGGAGTCCGCCACGGCGGCCGAGATCCGGTCGTGGGCGCGGGACAACGGCTGGGAGGTCCCCGAGCGCGGGCGCGTCAGCGCCGACGTGCGGGAGGCCTACGACGCCGCTCACTGACCAGCGGTCTGCGGTCGGTCGCCGGCAGCGAGCGGGATGCCCTGTTCGCTGTCGGCGAATGCTTTAACCGTGTTGCGGGGGAACACGTAGGCTGGCGGCAGGGGTTGAGTCCCACGTGACCGGTCAGATCTTCGGGACCGGAGCGCGGATCCCGTGTGGTTCAGCGGGACTAGGGTGGTCAGTCAGTCAATCCCCGCCGCACCTGGCTACGCGTCAGGTCGGTCGGAGGCACGGCAAGGAGCGATACATGTTCGAGCGGTTCACAGACCGAGCCCGCAGGGTGGTCGTCCTGGCGCAGGAGGAAGCCCGGATGCTCAGCCACAACTACATCGGCACCGAGCACATCCTCCTGGGTCTGATCCACGAGGGTGAGGGTGTCGCGGCCAAGGCTCTGGAGAGCCTCGGCATCTCGCTGGAGGCAGTGCGGGCGCAGGTCGAGGAGATCATCGGCCAGGGCCAGCAGGCCCCGAGCGGCCACATCCCGTTCACCCCCCGCGCCAAGAAGGTGCTGGAGCTGTCGCTGCGCGAGGCCCTC